>CAWBKD010000046.1:0-1251610 GCA_963789225.1 uncultured Actinomycetes bacterium | reverse complement strand
GCGGTCGCGGCCATCGCCGCGGCCTGCCGCCAGGTAACCTCCGGCGAGCAGGACCACCGGTGACCGCCGGTCGGCGAGGCGGCGGCCACCGGGGCCGCACCGCCGCCGGCACCAGCTGGCCACCGCGACCAGCCCGGCGATGGCGGTGCCGCCGCGACTGTAGGCGAACACCAGCATGGCGATCCACACCGCGTACTCGGTGAGAGTGAACAACGACGTACGCCGCCAGCACGCGCAGCAGGGCCCGGTTGCCCGCCAGCGAGCCGAAAGCGCGCAGCCGTCGGCCACCGGAGTCGCCACCCACAGCCAGCCTCCCCAAGCCGACGATCTGACCTGATTACACCGCGGCGGCTCAGCAAGGAGCAACCCTTCACCCGCGCAACAGTTCCGCGCCAGGCGGTCAGTTCCCGCGCCCGAGTGCTGCCACCTGCGTAACGGAGGTCCTGTCTCCCGGGGTCAGGCCTGCAGGAAGGCCAGGACGGCGAGGACGCGGCGGCTGCTATCTGGCGACTCGGCTATGCCGAGTTCTGCTGAGGTGGGCGTGGCACAACAGGTCGTTCGGTCCAGAAGTAGCGGATGTACGTCCAATCCGATATGACTGCACCAAGCGCAGCAGTAACGGTCCCGGGGGTCGGCTCGGGATCGAGAGGTGCGATGTGGAGTTCTGGACACTGGCGGAGCATCCGGGCAACTATTCCGGCGACGAGAACGGGATCCGCCGTCAGGCTGGAGGACCTCGTGACACGACCGGGAGCGCAGCGGCCTGACCCGCGGGAGGCACTGGAGCTGCTGATGGAGGGAAACCAGCGCTGGGTGAATGGGCAACTGGAGCATCCGCACCAGTCCGTCGAGCGTCGGCACGGAACTCACCAGCCACCCCAGGATCCTCTCGCCCTGGTCTTTTCCTGCATCGATTCGCGCGTCCGCCCGAGATTGTCTTCGACCGTGGCGTCGGGGGATCTTTGTGTTCAGGACCGGCGCGGAGGCAATGGACAACCAGGTGGTACTTGGCGGCGTCGAGTCAGGGCCGAACGGCTATGAGTCCGCCAGGCTGATCTTCGTGCTCGGCCATCGGCGGTGCGGCGCGGTCATCGCCGCGATCGCCGCGATCCCAGAGCGGGGAGCCGGCGCCTGGCCACATCCAGGCGGTGGTCGACGCGCTCCGCCCGGCCTACGACGTCGCGGTCAGGCTGCCCGGCAACCTGGTGGAGAACATGGTCAGGGCGCAGGTGCGGCTAGACGTGGCCGAACTGAAGGCCGATCCCCTGATCGCCGGGCTGATCGCCGATCGTGGCCTGCTGGTCGTCGGCGGCCGGTATGACCTGACCTCCGGCGCGGTCGAGATCATCGCCGATCAGCCGCGAGTGCCTGCCTCCCTGGCCAGCCGGTTTCCCGGCAGGCGGAGTGGCTGATCCGTGCTGGCCGGACAGTTGGACCGCGTCCGCTCGTGAAGCAGTGCTTAACTTTTTTGCCCGTACGACAGCCGCGTGCCAGGTGGCGGGATCCCGCGCCGGTAGGATGGCACGCGTGGCCCCACGAGTGATTGCGGAAGCAAACGCCGACCCTCCCTCACTCGATCGCGGCATGCTCATCGGCCCGAGGTTGCGCCACCGCAGGATGGAACTCGGCATGACGGCCCGCGAGCTTGCCCGCCGGGTGGATTGCTCGCCCAGCCTGATCTCCCAGGTGGAGCGGGGCCGGGCCGTTCCCTCGGTAAGTACCCTCTGGGCGCTGGTCACCGCGCTGCGGATCTCGATGGACCGCCTGTTCGACCCGGCCCAGTACGGGCCGGCCGGTGCCGGGGAGGACGAGCCGGCCGCGGAGGAGCCCGAGCCCGGCCGACCCGTGCTGCGGCGGAACGCCAGGCCGCGGATCACGCTGGAGCGCGGTGTCGTCTGGGAGAGGCTCACCGCCACCGCCGGGAAAGACATGGAATTCCTCGAAGTGTGCTACGGCGTCGGTGAGGGCGTGCCCGAGGCCGAGCACGCCATCCAGCACACCGGTGAGGAGTACGCGGTCGTCATCGAGGGTGCTCTTTCCACGCAGATCGGCTTCGATCGCTACGTCCTCGAGGTCGGCGACTCGCTGACGTTCGATTCCACGATCCCGCACCGGTTCTGGAACGCGGGAGACGTACCAGCCCGGGCGATCTGGGTCATCCTCAACCGCGCGCGCTGAGCCCGTCGCACCGACCCGGCTCACGCACCGAGCCCCCGCGCGCTGAGCCCGCCACACCGAGGCCGCTCACACACCAAGCCCGCCACGCCCGGCGGCCGAGTCAGCCCCGGGCCGAGCCTTGGCGCGCGCACTGGTCTCCACCCCGGGCGCTTGTCCCCGCACCACAGAAAGTTAAACGTTACTTACCCGTGTCCCGGCAGATGTGTAGTGATCTTGACCTATTTATTTAATATGGCTAAAACTCCAACCTCACCTGGGTCATCGTCCGGGCGGCTGGGTGTGCAGGTCGATCACGCGAGGAGATGCGGCATGCACTACGTCGAGCGCGTCGACTGGGGCTTCACGGAGCCGCCAGCGGGCTACGCCGGGTCCGCGGAGGGCTACTCGAGTTCTGTCCTGGTCGGTAGCCACACCGGCGCGGTGCACACCGACCTGTCCATCAGCAAGCTCGAGCCGGGCGGCTGGACCGGCCTGCACCTGCATTCCTTCGAATCAGCCGTCTACGTCCTGGCCGGCACTCCGGTACTGAACCTCGACGGTCGCCACCATCAGCTGCGTGCCAGCGATTACGCGCTGCTGCCTATCGGGATGCCGCACGGCTGGGCGAACCCCGCCGGTGAGCAGGCCCGCCTGCTTGTCCACAGCACGCCGCAGCGCCGTCCGGCCGGGCAGCGCCCAGGCGATACCTTCTTCCTCCCCGTTACTCAGGGAACCAGCGGCCACGAAACGCCGCCGCCCGTAAAGAGCCCGGTCAGCCGGTATCTCGGTCACTATGCGGGCACGCCGCCGCAGCAGGAGGCGCTGCGGGTGGATAACCGGGTCAGGGACAGGGAACCGGCCGGCATGGACACCGCCCTGCTCGCCTATAGCGGGATCTCGGTCAAGCTGATGGTCGACCGCGGCCTAGGCGCCGAGTTGCTCGTGATGTTCATGGTCGACTACGAGCCGGGCGGGGCCGCGCAGGCTCACGATCACCCCTTCGAGGAGGCGTACTTCTTCCTCGAAGGGGAGATTGACGCGGAACTCGACGGCATCGCCTACAAGCTGGGCGCAGGCGATGTCCTGTTCGCCGGCGTCGGCTCGACGCACGGCTTCTACAACACCGGTAGCGGGCGGGTGCGCTGGATCGAAACCCAGGCCCCGCAGCCGCCCGGCCGCCATTCCTACCGCTGGACCGGACCGTGGCAGCGCCTGGAAGCCCAGACGCGCGGCACCTCGGGCCGGCCCTGGCTCCGCACCTGACACCGCTCACCACCCGACGGCTGCCGGAACCGACTTCCCCCGCGGCGGGCCGTCACGGATCAGTCCTAAGGACAAAAGGACAAGGAGTCTGGCCGTGCAACCCATCCCATTCCTGTCGCGACACTGGCGCCGCGGCGTAGCCATGGCGACCGCGGCGCTCATGCTCGCGGCCTGCAGTTCCAGTTCGTCGAGCTCATCAAGCTCCGCAAGCTCATCAAGCTCCGCGAGCACGTCCTCCGCCAAGCACCTGAACATCGCCTACCTCTCGTTCGCCGTAGAGAACAGCTACGACGCACCGATGCTCGCGGCGGCGGAGGCCGTGGCCGACGACAACAACGCAACGCTCAAGGTCTTCGACGCGAACAACAGCCCGCAGACGCAGTACTCCCAGCTCCAGGACGTCATCGCCTCGGGCCAGTACAGCGGGATCATCCTGCAGCCGATCTTCGGCACCGGGCTGATCACGCTGGTCAAGCAGGCGATCGCCAAGGGCATCAAGGTCGTGAACATGGACCAGGTCCTCGGCCCGAACTACGCCACCGACGCCCCCCAGGTCGCGGGCCTCGCGGCCAACGTGATGTTCGTGCCGACCGAGATCGGCACCAAGCTCGGCAACCTGGTGGTGCAGGCCTGCCAGTCGAAGAACCTCAACCCGTGCAACGTCGGTTACCTCTACGACATCAAGGCGTCCGCGCTGGACGTCGCGATCTCCGGCGCGTTCGACAAGGCGATCGCGGCGGACCCGGGGGTGAAGGTCGTCGCGCAGGGCCAGAGCTTCTTCAGCCCCACCGACGGGCTGACCGCGGTACAGGACATGCTGACCGCCAAGCCGGACCTGAACCTGATCGTCGGGTCTGACCAGGGCATCGAGGGCGGCGTCCAGGCGGTGGCGGCCAGGCACCTGACGGGCAAGGTCATCCTGGTCGGCTACGGCGCGAGCGCCGCCGCCCTGGCGGGCGTGGCGTCCGGCGCGTGGTACGGCGACGTCGCCCAGGCCCCGGCCAGCGAGGGACGCCTCGCCGTGCAGGCGCTCGTCAAGGCCCTGCGCACCGGCCAGGACAGCGGGGGCATCGACCCCGTGGCCGAACTCCCCGACAACGGCATCGTGACCAAGGCCAACGTGTCCCAGTTCACCGCCGAGTGGCCGGGCTGACCCGTGCCCCAACCCCCGGGCACGCACGTCGAACTGGTGGACGTCAGCAAGTCCTTCGGCGGCGTGCGTGCCCTGGATGAGGTCAGCCTTAAGATCAGCCGGGGGTCGATCCACGCGCTGGTCGGCGAGAACGGGGCGGGCAAGTCGACGCTCGGGAAGATCATCTCGGGCGCCCTTACCCCGGACCGGGGCCAGCTGCTGATCGAGGGCGAGCCGGTCACGTTCCACTCCCCGCGGGAGGCCATCACCAAGGGGATCGTCCTGATCGCCCAGGAACTGTCGGTGGTGCCCGCGCTGTCGGTCGCGGAGAACGTCTTCCTGGGCACGGAGCCGCAAAGGGCGGGCTTCGTCGCGCGCCGCGCCCTCCGCAGAAGGTACGCCGAACTCGCCGCCACGGCGGGATTCGAGCTCGCCGGCGACCTCAGGGGCCGCGCCCTGCGGACGGCGGATCAGCAGAAGGTGGAGATCCTGCGCGCGCTGGGCCGTAACGCCGGGCTGATCGTGATGGACGAGCCGACCGCCGCGCTCAGCAGACCAGACGTGGAGCGGCTGCACGAGGTCATCAGGCGGCTCGCGGCCGGCGGTACCACCGTGGTCCTGGTCTCTCACTTCCTCCGCGAGGTGGCCGAACTGGCCAACAAGGTCACGATCCTGCGCGACGGCCGCCTCGTGCGCACTGCCCCCGCCACCCAGGAGACCGTGGAGACGATGCTGAGCGCCATGCTCGGCCGGTCCCTGGGCACCGCGTTCCCAGCCCGCCGCCCCATAACGCCGCAGGCCAAAATGGTCCTCGAAGCGCGCGACCTCTCCGCGCCAGGCGTGCACGACGTGTCGCTCGAGGTAAAAGCCGGAGAGATCGTCGGGCTAGCCGGCCTGGTGGGCTCGGGCCGGACCGAACTCGCCCGCGCGCTGTGCCAGGCGCAGCGGATCACCGCGGGCACGGTGACGACGGCCACCCAGCAACTCGCCGCCGCCCGGCGCGGCGGCGGCCCCCTCGGGCCGAGGGCCAGAACGGGCAGAGGCACCCCGCGGGCGGCGCTGCGGAAAGGCCTGGCCATGATCCCCGAGTCGCGCAAGGAGCAGGGCCTCCTGCTCGGCCGCCCGATCGGCGAGAACGTAAGCCTGGCCAGCCTGGGCCGCCTCAGCGAACTCGGCCTGGTCCGCCGCCGCAAAGAGCGCCAGGCCGTAGCGGGCGTCCTGGGCCAGGTCGCCGTGCGGATTCCGACGCAAAATGCACCGGTCAACACGCTATCCGGCGGCAACCAGCAGAAGGCACTGTTCGCCCGGATGCTGCTGGCCGGGCCGCGGGTCCTGGTCGCGGATGAGCCGACCAGGGGCGTGGACGTCGGCGCGAAGCGCGCCATCTACGACCTGCTGACCTCGCTCGCCGCCGAGGGCCTCGGGGTGCTGTTCATTTCCTCGGACACCGAGGAGATCCTCGGCCTCGCGCATCGCGTGCTGGTGATGCGGGGCGGCCGGATCGTCGCCGAACTCAGCGGCGACGCCATGACCGAAGCGGCGATCCTCGCGGCGGCGTTCGGCGCGCCGGAACTAGGCAGCGGAAGAGGTGCGTGATGGACCAGCAGGACATCGCCCAGGCCCCAGCGCCCCCGAGCCAGTGGCTGCGGCAGCCGCCGAAAGCGCTCCTCAACAGGCTGAGCCGGGCCGGGATCCTCTACCCGTTCATCATCTTGTTCATCGTGCTGTCGGTGTGGAGCGGGCCGTTCTTCACCAAGGTCAACCTGCTCGACATCCTCGACCAGCAGGCCTCGACGCTGATCATCGCCGCGGCGGGCACGCTGGTCCTGGTGGCCGGGGGGATCGACCTGTCCGTCGGAGCCGTCTACGCGCTGGCCGGGGTGACCGCGGCGCACCTCGCGCTGTTCGCCTCGCCGACGGTCGCCATCGTGGCCGGGATCGCCGTGGGACTGGGCGTCGGGCTCGTCAACGGCGTCATCGTTACGGCGTTCAGGATCAACGCCCTCATCGCGACGCTCGCCATGTCCTTCGTCGTCAGCGGCCTGGCCAGCCTGGTTACCGGCGGGAACCTCGTGATCGACTACAGCCGCCCCGGCTTCGCCGACCTGGCCCGCACGTCGTTCCTGACCGTCAATACCTCGACCTGGACGATGCTCGCCGTCGTCGTGGCCCTCGCCGTCGTGCTGGGCCGGACTACGGCCGGGCGTTATATGTACGCGAGCGGCAGCAACGCCGAGGCGGCGCGCCTGTCCGGCGTGCGGGTCCAGCTCATCAAGACGGTCACGTTCGTGCTCAGCGGCGGCGCGGCGGCGCTCGGCGGGGTGATCGACGCCTCGCGGGTGCTGAGCGCCCAGGCGTCCAACGGGGAGACCACGCTCACCTTCACCGTGCTCGCGGGCATCGTGGTGGGCGGGACGAGCATCCTCGGCGGCGAGGGCGCGATGTGGCGGACGGTGATCGGCGTCCTGTTCATCGCGCTGATCGGCAACGGCTTCGACCTGCTCGGCCTCAACCCCCTCTACGAGCAGATCGCCCTCGGCGGCATCCTGCTCCTTGCCGTAGGCGCCGACGCCTGGTCCCGCCTGCGCCAGACCTAAAAACACGAAACCAACCCTCAGGTACGTCGGCTGACCCACACAGACAGGTGGGCCGGTTCCAGGGCCTGCTGCACCACACCGGCCAGGTCATCGCGGACCGAGTCCAGGTCCACCGCGTCCTTCAGCCGCACCGCAAACGCGGCCACGGTCTGGTCCGCGTCGTACCTGGCCCGGTTGAACCGACGGTCCACGAACTGCTGGACCCGCCGCCGCAGGGGATTGAAGAGCGCCGCCGCGGCCAGCGTGGCGGCGGCGACCGCCACCGTGCTGTGGAGCTTGAGCACCTGGGTGGCCAGCAGCACCAGGCCCGCGTAAAGACCGATCAGCAGGCCGGTGACGATCGCGTAGGCCAGCGTCCGGGAGATGATCCGGTCGATCTCATACAGCCGGTACCTCAAGATCGCCACGCCCATCGACACCGGCAGCGCCGCCAGGCCGCACGTGAACAGGTTGTTCAGCAGCACCGTAGTGGCGGTCCCCGACGTGGGGATGGCGCTCGAGGCGATCCCGCTCGCGATGGTGACCGCCGCGCCGGTCGCCAGCCACTTCAGCTGCTGGCGGTACACGCCGCTGGCCCGCAGCCAGCTCAGCACCTGGCGCACGATGAATCCCACCGCCAGCGCGACGCCCAGGAGGAACGACGACCCCTCGACGGCCGAGAACCAGCCGCGGGGGCTATCGATGGCCGACAGCCCGCCGGAGGCATCGATGCGGAGCGGATGAGCGGCCAGCGCGCCGGCCGTCGCCACCGCATAGGCGGCGAGCGTGATGACGATCAGTGCGCAAAAGGCCCGCAGGGCCCAGGACCAGAACCGGGAGGATGGCCTGCCGTCAGGGAAGAGCAGCGTCGCCATCAGCAACAGGATGATGCCCACGATCCACAGCTCAGCTAGCCACAGGGCCAGCGGACCGAAGGGCACATGGTGCCCCAGGCGATAGACGAAGTACGAGTAGTCCACGGCGTCGTTGCTGGTGAACAGGCAGCCAGCGCACACCAGGAACAGCCAGCCGAGCGGGTTGCCAGGCTGGCGCCGAGCGACCAGGAACCCGACGCCTGCGCTCGGAATGCCGATGGCCCACGCCGTCAGCCCGTCGCCGAGCTGGCCGGACAGCACGGTCAGCGGCACCGCGCCCGCCAAAGACAGCACCGCAACGGCGCTGAGCGCCCAAAGGGCAACCCGGCGCCCGCCGGCCTTCGCCGCCACGGGCACCCGTGCTACCTGTTCCCCGCCCACGCCATCAACGGTAGGCCCGGACCGTTCCGGGAACGTTACCGCTCCACGGTATTAGCTCTCGTCTTCCTTCCAGGCGGCCGCGCCGGTGTAGGTGTACGGGTTGGACAGCGTCTCGTGCTCGGGGACCTCGGGGTTCATCCCCTCGTTCCAGGCCTCCTCGCCGAGTTCGCCACGCAGGTACCCGACGGTCTCGTCGATCGCCCGCCTGGCCCGGTCCAGGTCCACTCCGACCAGCTGGTGGTCGAACTTCACGACCCGCCCGTTCACCACCACGGTGTGCACGTCGCCGCGCTGGGCCTGGTAGACCACGTGCCCGTACGGGTGCAAAACCGGGAACGAAACCGGCGAGTGGTCGTTCTTGATCAGCACCAGGTCGGCCTTCTTGCCCTCCTCCACGCTGCCAACCGCGGCGTCCAGCCCGAGCGCCGCAGCACCGCCGCGGGTGGCCCAGTCCACGACCTGCTCGGCCCGGAGGTGGTGGTTGGTGACGGCCTTGCCCTCGTTGTGGTTCTCGAAGTGGTCCATGACCCGGTCGGCGGACAGGGTGGCCCGCATGGCCGAGAAGATGTCGCCGCTCCACCAGACGCTGGTGTCCTGGGACAGCGAGACCGGGATGCCGTACTTGCGGAGCTTCCAGGTGGGCGGGTACCCCTGGCCCGCGCTGCACTCGCTCTCGGTCGAGACCGACACGGACCCGCCGGTGGCGGCGATGATGTGGTAGGAGTCGGGGGACAGGGACGCCGAATGCACGTAGACCGTCTCGGGAGTGCAGAAGCCGTTCTCGTACATCCGCCGAACGCCGGCATCCAGGGTGATCCCGTACACCCCGGCATGGGTGGTCACGGGCACGCCCATCTCGCGCGCCACCTCGAACGTGGCCTTCTCCGGGAACGCCGGGTCGTCGCCGGGGATGTCGAAGGCGATCGCGAACCCGAGCATGTCGCCCTTGCCGTCGAACCGGCGCACGTAGAAGTCGCGGAACTCCGGTGCGGTGCTCCATTCCCACGACCCCTGCTGGATGTTCCCGTAGGCGAGCACGAACCGGCCGGGCACCTCCTCGAGGGCGTCGGTGGCAGCCTCGGCGTGCTCGGTCGTCTGCAGCCCGTGCGACCAGTCCACCGTGGTCGTCACCCCGGCGTCGATCGACTCGATGGCCGACAGCAGGTTCCCCGCGTAGACGTCCTGCGGGCGGAACTTCTTGCCCCAGTTCAGGTAGTACCAGACGAAGTACTGCGTGAGGGTCCAGTCGGCCCCGTACGCCCGCATGGCGGTCTGCCACATGTGCCGGTGCGTGTCGATCATGCCGGGCATGAGGATGCCGCCGGTCGCGTCGATCTCCACGGTGCCGTCCGGTACCGACAGGCCGTGGCCGATCGCGGCAATCCGCTCTCCGCTAACCAGCACATCCGCACCGGTCAGGACCTGATGCGCGTCATCCATCGTGAGCACGGTCGCATTACGGAATACCAACGGCCGTCCCGCTACCAGGTCCGCTGCCGTCGTCATGGGAAACCTCCACTATGGGGCGCTGTCAGGCTAGGGGCCGCGGGGGCGAGTTTAACCGCATTGAACGCGGCCTGATCGGAAGCCTGTCCAGTTCTGAGGCCGGTGTCAATGGTGGGGCGCATCAATATCGAGCCGCCCGATGCCGCCGTCGGCACAGACCCTCAGGACCCGCCGGGTTACAGTGCGATCAGGCCACGCGGCGCGTGGCCGAGACCGTAAGCGCGGACCGAAGGGACCTCATGACCAGTCAAGACGGGTCGGCCCAGCCTCGTCCCGGCCCCCTGGCTGGGCTGCTCGTCGCCGATTTCTCCCGCGTCCTGGCCGGTCCCTACTGCACGATGCTCCTCGCCGACCTGGGCGCCGACGTGATCAAGGTCGAGAGCCCGGCGGGGGATGACACCCGCCGCTGGACGCCCCCGGCCGCCCCGGACGGCGTGTCCACGTACTACCTGGCGATCAACAGGAACAAGCGATCGGTCGCGCTGGACCTGACCGACGAAAGCGACCAGAAACTGGCCCGCACGCTCGCCCGCCGGGCCGACGTCTTCGTGGAGAACTTCAAGCCGGGCGGGCTGGCCAGGTTCGGCCTGGACTACGACTCGGTCAGCGCCGCCAACCCCTGGATCGTCTACGCCTCGATCAGCGGGTTCGGCAGCGGCGAGGGCAGGGACCTGCCCGGCTACGACCTCATGGTGCAGGCCATGTCCGGGCTGATGAGCATGACCGGGTCGCCCGACGGGCCGGCGTACCGCTCAGGCATCTCGGTGTTCGACGTGATCGCGGGCCTGCATACCGCCATCGCGATCCTCGCCGCGCTCAACCACCGCGCTGCCACCGGCCAGGGCCAGCTCGTAGAGGCCAGCCTGATGGCGAGCGCCCTGTCCGGGATGGTGAACCAGACCAGCGCGTACGCCGCGGGCGGGGTGGTCCCGTTCCGGATGGGCAACGCCCACCCCAGCGTCTACCCCTACGAGCCGTTCCCCACCGGCGACGGCGACCTGGTCATCGCGGTCGGCAACGACGCCCAGTTCCGCAAGCTGTGCGAGGCCCTCGGCGCGCCGAACCTCGGTCACGATCCCCTCTTCGCCACCAATCCGGCCCGGACTTCAAACCGCGAGCAGTTGCGCGCGCTGCTGATCGGCCTGCTGGCCGACCGCCCGGCGGCCGAGTGGTTCGGCATCCTCATCGCCGCGGGCGTGCCGTGCGGCCCGATCAACACGGTCGACGCGGGCATCGAATTCGCCAGCCAGATCGGCTTGGACCCGATCGTGACCGCAGGGGAGGGGGAAACGGCGCGGCCCGGCATCCGCCACCCGGTGACCTTCTCGGTGACCCCGCCCAGCTACCCGCTCCCGCCGCCCAAGCTTGACGAGCACGGCGACGAGGTCCGCGCGTGGCTGGAGCACCCCGATTAGGTCGATTAAGGAGATCACCAGGCCGGGCGGTCTCGGCCTCGGGAATATTCGGCAGTTTCGCATGACCGCAGTATTCAGCAACCTCCCTTTGCGGTGTAGCGTGTCATGCGATGGGAGGGCTCTTAGGGCTGCCGTAGCGGGAGGGGGTTTCCCTTGGGCACGACTACCCTCTCTAGGCAAGCAGCCGAACAGGCAGCTGAGTGGCTTTCCGGGCTGACCGCAATTCGCGGCGTGCTCTTGTTCGGGTCGGTCGCGCGTGGCCTCAGCGACGACGAGAGTGACATCGACCTTCTCGTCGTCGGGATTGACCCGGAGATCACCGGCCGGAGCCTGCGGTCGGCACTGCCCGCGGCACTGAAGCAGCGGAATCTATCTCTGCTGTATATGACCGAGGATAAGCTGGGTCGGCTATTCGATACCGGACCCGCATTTACCGAGCATCTACGCCGTGAAGGCGTCATTCTGTATGACCAGGACGGCCGTCTGGCCAAGACCATGGCTTCCCGGTCGCGACGGTCGATGAGCATAGACGACGAAATTTCCATGCTGCTTGACCGACTCCGACCGGTGGGGGATTGGGCCCAGTATAACGGGAACCACCTGGCGTGTCTCGCCCACTTGTACGTGATCGGCAAATCTGTCGTCATACTGGCCTTGCTGCGATCAGGTATCGCTGAATTCGATCATCGTACGATATTCAGCGCCTATGCCAATCTCTATCCAGACCGCACGAGGGATGTGGATATCGTGACTGAGCTTCGGGCCTTCTCGCTTCTTATCTCGGGCCGCCGCTGCGAGATACCGTATGGCTATCGGGATGCTGAGGATCATGCCCGCGCGGCGCTAGCCGCCATCCAACGGCTGGCCGTGCCGTGAACGACAATGGGAGTCCCATCAGCCTGGCGCTATTTAAGCGTGTCGAGGAATATACAGATTCCGTTCTCAAGGGAGCTGTGAAACCCGATTCGACTCTGGGTGATAATACGCCTATAGTCGTATTCTATTTCAATTTCTTCCTGCAGTTCTTCCAAAACGTCTTGCATGACCCCATAACAGGGTTCGATGGCCAAGAGCAAGATCGCGCAGACCGGATAAGACTATCGCTTGACGGCCCCGAGCACGCCGCCGAGCGCCAGCTGATCGTCCGGTACGAGGAGTTCTGTGACTTGCAGCCAGATCTCAAGGATGGGCTGTATTTCACGCACGATCACGACTTCTGGCAGTTTCACGAGCAGAACATCCCCAGGCTGCTAGGGAGTATTCAGGCCTGGGCCACATACGCCAGCCTGCCGGAAATCGCCGATCACGCTAGGCAGGCCCTTGATCACTACAAATCAGCGGTAGCTTACCTGAGGAAAAAGAATGCCCAATGATGATCTTCCGGTGTCTGCGGCGACGAGGGAACTCGTCAGGCTTGTAGAATTGGACTACGAGCGAACAACTAAATTCATCGAAGGTGTCATCGGTACAGCCGGGACGACACGGGGCCTATTGCTTACCGCATGGGGCGCGGTCATCGCCTTGGCCTTCGACACCAGCCGATGGACACTCGCGGTAGCCGGTTTCGTGATCGTCGCGGTATCGGGGCTGCTCGACATATACCATTCCTGGCTTTATAATCAGGCGCTTGGGCAAGCAACAAAGCTTGAGGAGATATCTCAGCAATATCACAAGACTCTCGCCAGGGGAGCTGACGATCCCGATTCGCAAATCGATCTTAGGGTAGCCCTAAACCACCATTATTTCGGCGTTTACAGCAACATTCATGAATTTAGCTGGAAAAAGCTTAGCTGGCAGGCCTTCCGGCCAAGGGTATTCTTTCAGGTCCTCTATCCAGGGCTCCTGCTGGCCAGCATCATCGTGGCCGCGGTTCTCGCCTCGACCGCGACCTCGCAGAAGTGTTACAGCGTCGAGGTACAAGCTACCGCGACCACCAGCGCAAGCACGAGCACTCCTGCTATTTCCGCCGTTCCCCCGGGAAGGCAGCTCTCGGCATCGGCGTGCATAGCACAGGATCCGTAGGTCCGTAAGCCCTGGCTTGGGCCATAATCGGGCCCTTTCGACTCGACTCATCCCGCCGACCTGAGCTCGACGAACACGGCGACCGGGTTCGCGGCTGGCTGGCGAATCCATAATCCCGAACGAACTATGTGTTACCCCTCATAACCCCGAGGCGTTCACGGTTTGCGGCATGGCCGTGACCAGCGCGAGCAGCAGGTCGGTAAGGCGCTCGGCGGCGTCGGGGCTGCCGTCTAGGCGCAGCTCACCGGAGGCGATCGCGTCGCCGATCGGACGCTGGCCGAGGACCAGGGAGAAGAAGGCGTCGGGATCGATGGTGGCGGTCGCGTCAGGCAGGTCGGCGGTCCCGCGCCGGATGCGGACCGAGCCGGATGTCCCGTCGATCGCGAACGTGTCGGCGCGGATGCGCAGCTCGTACCGGCCGGTCACGCGCGCCGCATCGGCGGTCGCCTGGATGGCCACCAGCACCGAGTCCAGGCCAGCGTGGGCGCCCGAGCGCCGCTACGGTCCCACGTGCACAGGGCCGCCCACCGGGTCGACCCGGGTCAGCCAGCCCGCGCCCAGGTGCACCGGCCGCCCCGGGATCAGCCGGACCGGCCCGGAACGGCCCAGGAGCCGGCCGTCCTGCCGGACCTCCAGCCGAGCCAGCCGGCGGAACTCGGCGCTGCGCAGGACGAACCGGCCCAGCGGGGGAGGGGCGGCGCGGCCGCCCACCGCGACAGCGACGGCGTTCGGTGAAATCCATCGCAGCGGCGGCTCGGCCCGCACCGGCACCGAGGCCGGGGGAGACGCCACCTCACTCAGCGCCGCGGCGATCTGCCGCGCGGCGTGCCGACCCGACAACGCGGCGATGTCCGCGGTCTCGGCCGCGTGCACCAGGTTGCCCGCGGCGAACACGCCCGCGGCGAACACGCCCGCGGCCGAAGTCCGCAGCAGCGTGTCCACCGTCGGCCCGCGGGTGCCGGGATCCAGGTCGAGCCCGGCGTGCCGCGCCAGCTCGTGATCGGGAATCCAGTCCGCGGTGAAGACCAGCGTGTCGCACGGGACGAACCGCGTCGCCCCGGTGCGCAGGTCCGCCACCTCAACGCCGGAAAGGCGCTCCCGCCCGTCCACCCGGCGCACCGCGGTCGAGGTCCAGACCGGGACCCGCCAGCGCAGCGCCGCCCCGGCCCGGAACGCCGCGTAGCTCTGCTGCCGCTCGTACTCGGTGACCAGCGCCACCACGCGCGCGCCCGCGTGCGCGAGCGTCACCACCGCGGAGAAGCTCACGTGCTCGGCCCCCACTACCAGCGCCCGCCCGGACAAGCGTTCGCCCCCCAGGTACACCCGCTGCTGCAGCTCGCCGGTGGTCATCACCCCGGCCGGGCGATCACCCGGGACCAGCCGAGCGGGACGCGGCCGCTCCCGGCACCCGGTGGCGAGCAGCACGACCCCCGCGCCCACCGTCTCGATGCCCCGCGCGCTGGTCATCGTCACCCCGAAGCCGCCCGCCGCGCCGGGCGCGCAGCACGTCACGGTCGTCCCCAGGCGAACCTCGGCCCCAGCGGCCACCGCCGCGGCGGTCAGCGCCCGCGCGTACGCCGGACCGGTCATGACCCGGTGCAGGTCACGCAGCCCGTACCCGGTGTGCCAGCTGTGCCGCGGGATCCCGCCCGCCGCCGCCTCCCGGTCGGCCACCAGCACCGAACCCACCCCGAGCCGCCGCAGTTCGGCCGCCGCGGACAGCCCCGCAGGACCCGCCCCGACCACCAGCACGTCGACGTTCACGGAAGTCCCGCCCCCGAGAACAGCCGGGACACCGTGGCCGCGCAGAAGAACCCCTGGCAGCGCCCGTTCATGGCGCGGGTCCTGCGGCGCAGCCCGCCGAGGTCGGCGGGCGGGACCGGGCTGGCCAGCGCGTCCCTCACCTCACCCAGGCTGACCCGCTCGCAGTGGCACACGATCTGCCCGTACGCCCCGTCGCTCGCGATAAGCGACGCGTCCTGGTACGGCCGCCGCCCGGCCTCCCCGATATACGGCATGCGCGGCAGGGGCACAGCCGAAGCACGAGGCCGCAGCGCCAACCCCGCCTCACCCAGCAACCCGACTACGTGCTCGGCGATGCCGAGCGATGCAGAAAGCCCGGTGGACCGGATCCCGGCCACGCACGCGTACCGCTGTGCTCCGTCGACGCGGATCTGGTAGTCCGCGTGCTCGGTCGCCGCCCGCAGGCCGGCGTACGTCGCGGTGACCTCCTCGTCTTCCAGCCCGGGCAGGATGCGCCCACCCGCCGCCATCAGCGACTCCAGCCCGGCGGCCGTCGTTGCGGTATCGGAGCGGTCAGGGACGTCCTCGGCCGTCGGCCCCAGCAGCACGTTCCCGTATACCGTGGGCGCGACGAGCACCCCCTTGCTCCGCGCGGTCGGCACCGGCAGCAGGATCGACCGCAGCAGCGACCTCGCGAGCTTGTCGAACACGATCAGCTCGCCCCGCCGCGGCCGGATCGTGAACCCGTCCCCGCCGAACATCCGGTCGACCGCGTCACTGCGCAGCCCGGCCGCGTTGACCACCCACCGGCCCCGCAAAACCCCACGCGTCGTCGCGAGCTCATAGCGCCCGTCCACCGCGGAAACCCCGGTCACGCAGGTCCCGAGCAGCAGCCGAACGCCGGCGCCGACCGCCTCGGTCGCGAACGCGAGCGGCGTCGTCCACGGGCAGATGATCGCCTCGTCCGGAATCTCCAGCGCCCCCAGCGCCCCGGGCCCCAGCGCAGGCTCCCGGGCGTACAGCTCGGCCGCCCCAACCTGCCGAATAGCCAGGTATCCGTTCCGCCGCGCGTTCTCCTCCAGGTCCGGCAGGGCCGCAAACTGCTCCTCCGTCCAGGCCACAAGCAGCGCGCCGGTGTACTCCACCGGGATGCCGGTGGCCGCGGCGTACTCCCGCAGCAGTGCGCTACCGCGAGACAGCAACCGGCTTTCCAGCGTGCCTGGCTTGGCGTCGAACCCGGTGTGCAGGATCGCGGTGTTCGCCTTCGACGTGCCCGTGCCGACGTCGCAGGCCGCGTCGGCCAGCACGCAGTCCAGGCGGTAGCGCGCCAGCGTGCGCGCGATCGCGGTGCCGACCACCCCGGCGCCCACGATGACCACGTCGGCGACGGAGGACCCCGGATCCGTCATCGTTCGGCCAGGGCCAGGATCGCCTCGACCGCGGCCCGGAAAACCATCAGCCGTTCGGCCGCCTCGTCGGCGGTGATCGACGGCTCCACCACCTCTTCCACCTCAGCCGGCCCGAGGGCCTCGCCCACCGAACCCGCCTCCCCGGTGCCCAGCCGCGCCAGCGCCGCCACGCCGAGCGCGGTCGCGTCCGCGGCCCCGGACCTGGACAGGAGCACGGGCAGCTGCAGCAGGTCGGCCTGCGCCTGCATGAGCAGCCGGGATCCGGTCAGCCCGCCGTCCACGCGCAGCGACGCGAGCGGCCGCCCCAGGTCGGCGCACGCCGCCGCGGCCAGCTCGGCCACCGACGCGGCGATGCCCTCGGCGACCGCGCGGGCCAGGTGCCCCCGCGAGGTCCCGAGCGTCAGCCCGGACAGCAGCCCTCGCGCGCCCGGCGCCCAGTACGGCGCGCCGAGCCCGGCCAGCGCGGGCACGAAGATCACCCCGCCCGAGTCAGGCACAGCCGAACCCACCGCGTCGAGTTCGGCAGGCGAACCGAGCACGCCCAGACCCGCCAGCCACCGCAGTGCCGATCCCGCCGTGTACACCTGCCCGTCCAGGCAGTACGTGGCCTCGCCCCCCAGCCGCCAGGCCACCGACGCGGAAAGCCCCGCGCCAGACCGTGCCGCCACGGCCCCCGTCGTAACCAGCAGGAACGCGCCGGTCCCGTACGTGCACTTCGCGTCGCCCGCGACCAGGCAGCGCTGGGCGAGCAGCGCGGCCTGCTGGTCGACCGCGATCCCGGCGACCGGCAGTGCCCGCCCGAACGCCGACGTCTCGCCCACGACCCCTGCGCAGTCCGCCACCCGCGGCAGCGACCCCGCCTCGATCCCGAACGCCGCGCACGCCGCCTCCGACCACTCCACCGCCCTGAGGTCGAGCAGCATCGTCCGCGAGGCGGTCGCGGCGTCGGTCACGTACCCCGCGCCCAGCCGGCGCAGCAGCCACGTGTCGGTCGTGGTGACCACGCCGTCCGCGGTCAGGTTCTCACGTAGCCAGGTCATCTTCGGGGCGGCGAAGTACGGGTCGAGCGGCAGGCCGGTGATCTCAGCCAGTTCGGTGGCCCGGTCCGCGAGCCGGTCGCAGACCACCGACGCTCGGCGGTCCTGCCAGACGATCGCCGGCGTGAGCGGCCTGCCCGTGGCCGGGTCCCAGGCGAGCACGGTCTCGCCCTGGTTGGCCAGCGCGACCGCGTGCGCAGGCGCGCCCGCCGCGGCCAGCGCCGCCTCGCCGGCCGCGACCACCGACCCGAACAGCTCCTCCGGGTCGGCCTCCACCCCGCCGTCGTCCACGCTGCGCGTACGGACGGGTACCTCGCCGCGCCCGAGCACCTCGCCGCCCGGCCCGACCAGCAGCGCCTTGGTGGCGGAGGTGCCCTGGTCGATGGCCAGGACGTTCACGCCTAGTCCGGGCTCTGCCCAGGCTCGGTGCGCATCGCCCGCGGCTCGACGATCAGCTGCACCACGTAGACCACCAGCCCCACGCCGAGTGCGCCGAGCACGTAGTACTGCGCATCGCGGAACACGGCCGGCCCGATCAGGATGATCAGCTCGTAGGCCAGCCAGATCAGGGCCCCAGCGATAATCGGTATACCCCATTTGCCGAACGTGCGGTGGTGCTCGCCCTGGCCACGCCGGGGTGAGGTGAACACGTAGAGCAGGACCGTCCCCGCGTACAGCAGCGCGGGCATGATCGTCGAGGCGGTGAACAGGGTGGCCAGCGCGGAGGTGTGGTTGATCAGCACCAGCGTGATGACACCGCCGAGCACCGCGGCCAGGACGGTGGCCCAGGACGGGCCGGCGGTCGCCCGCGGCACGCGGCTGAGGAACTGGTGCCCAGGCAGCCGACGGTCCCGCGCCATCGAGAAGATCAGCCGGCCGTTGGTCACCATGATGATCAGGCCGCAGGCGAAGATCGACACGCAGACGAAGACGAGGAAGATCTTCTGGACCACGCCGCCGAGCACGTCGTGCACGATGGATGCGACCGGCGCGGCGCTGGCGTACGCCGCCTTGTTCGTCGCGTAGGCCAGCACGAGCAGGAACAAGAACCCGACCACACCGGACAGCAGCACCGCACGGATCATCGCGCGCGGGATGACCTTCTGCGGCTCGTGGGTTTCCTCGGCCAGGTTGCTCGCCGCCTCGAAGCCCACGATCGTGTACGCGCCGAGCAGCGTGGCCAGCATGAACGGCCCGAGGTACTTGTAGTAGCCGAGGTGCGGGACCGGGCCGGTGGCGCCCAGGTTGGACCAGTGCCCCATGGACCTGACGGCGGCCACGATCAGCAGCAGGACGGTCAGGCCGGCGATCCCGATGATCTCGGTGGCCACCGCGGTGTTGTTCACCCGGGTGGTGGCCCTGGTCGAGTAGATGATCAGCGCCGCCTGGAGGGCCAGCACGACGAGCGTCTCAAGCGCCGCGCTGGTCGGGGTGTACGTCTCGCCGATCAGCGGCTGGAAGGCCACCTGGACCAGGCCGTAGTCCACCGACACCGTCACGATGGTGAGGAACGCGAACGTCATCCAGCCGTACCACCAGCCGACCTGGGTGTTGGCCAGCCGGGAAGCCCACTGGTAGGAGTACCCGGCCAGCGGGACCCGGACCGAGAGCGCGCCGTAGACCAGCGCCACGAGCGACTGCCCGGCCACCACGATGAGCCAGGTCCAGATGGCCCGCGTCCCGCCCGTGGCCAGGGCGAACGCGTAGGTGGTGAAGATCCCGGTGGTGATGGAGATGAACGAGAACGCCACGGCGAACGACTCGAAGTGGCGCAGCGAGCGGACGAACTGCTGGCGGTAGCCGAAATGTTCAAGCACCGCGTCTTCGGCATCCGGGCCAGGGCCCGTGGTGACCTGATCCACGTAAATCACTCCTCAGTTGTGGCCCCAAGCAGGACGGTGCAGCCGGCCCCGGCGAGGGCTTCGACGACCTCGGGGCTGGCTTGGTGATCGGTAAGGACCGCGGTGACGCGGCTCAGCGGGCAGACCCGGTGCACGGCGATGGTGCCGAGCTTGCTCGAATCGGCCAGGACGTAGGAGGCGGCCGAGTGCTCGATGATCGTCCGCCTGGTGATGACCTCGTGCGGGTGGTAGTCGGTGAGCCCGGCCCGGGGGTGTATCCCGCCGGAGCCGAGGAACGCCAGGTCGGCGTAGAACTCGGCGAAGAACGCCTCGGCGTGCGCGCCGAAGCAGGCCGCGTCGCCGGTTCGCACCTGCCCGCCCGACAGGAGTAGCTCAATGTCCTCCCGTCCGGCGAGTTCCATCGCGGCGGGCACGGAGTTGGTCAGGACCCGGCCGCGGAACCCGGCGGGCAGCGCCCTGGCCACCTCGAGCGCGGTCGTGCCGATGTCGATGACGATGGTGTCGTCGGGTCCGATCAGCGTCGCGGCGAGCCGGGCGATGGCCCGCTTCCGCTCGGCGTGCAGGGCGCTCCGGGTGGCGAAGGTGCCCTCGGTAGACCGGACGGACAGCGCGCCGCCGTAGACGCGCTCGAGCAGGCCCTGGTCCCGCAGTCCGCGCAGGTCGCGCCTGATCGTCTCCAGCGAGACGCCGAACTGCCTGGCCAGTTCGTCGGCGGAGACCGCCTTGGCCTGGCGGACCTCCGCGAGGATGGCCTGACGGCGCTGAGTCGGCAGCATACGGCTCCTGGATGACCGTTGTTTACCGATCTTGATGCACTTCTGTGTCCGCTGTCAATCGCCCGTTTCGTGACATCTCGGCCACTACCGAAGGCTGTCGATCGCCCATCCCCCCGCCCCTTTCGGCCACAGCCGAAAGGCTTTGCCGCAGGTTGGCGGGCGCTGTGATGCTGAACGCGGAACCACACGCCGGTGGTCCGATCCGAGGCGGGCTGGCCATTGTCCGGCCGATGGTGGCCAGCCCGCTTCACCCAGACCGAGCCGCTTGCCCTCAGTTGGCTGGCAGCAGTTCGGCGCCCAGCCGGGTTGTTCCGTGGCCGTTGTTTGAACATCCAGCAGCCGAGCTATTTTTGGACGGTTCGGCATAGCTCGGTGAGGATCGCAGACACCCCCGAACCGAGATCCGGAGGTCCGGGACATGGAACGACGCACGGTACTAAAGGCACTGGCCGTATTGCCGCTGGCTGGGTCGCCGCTGATTTCTGGTTGCACGACGTCCGGGCGCGGCGTCGCCGCGCGGTCGGTCCTTCGTGTCAGGTCCGGCGAGCCGGGCTGGCCCAACCCAGCGGAGTGGGCGGCGCTCGGCGAGAGCGTCGGCGGGCGCCTGGTCCAGGTGCAGTCGGCCTTCACCGTGTGCGAGCCCGATGCCGGCAGTGCCGGGTGTACCGATCTGTTCATGAACCTGCTGGACCCGTTCTACATCGATAGAAGTGTCAACCTGACCCAGACCCTGGGCTGGATGGATGCGTTCACCTCGGAGCCCAGCGCGTATGCGGTGCTGGCCCAGAGCAGTGCCGATGTCGCAGCCGCGGTGAACTTCGCCCGCGAGCATCATGTCCGCCTTGTGGTGAAGGGCGGCGGTCACAGCTATCTCGGAACCTCGAACGCACCGGATTCGCTACTGATCTGGACCAGGCCCAACATGGCTACCGTCGAGGTCCTCGACAGTTTCGTGCCGCAGGGCGCCACGGGCCAGGTCGAGCCGGAGACGGCGGTGAGCGTGGGTGCCGGCGCGATCTGGATGGATGCCTACAATGCCGTCACCACCGTCGCGGGCCGCTATGTGCAGGGCGGAGGCTGCACGACCGTCGGTGTCGCCGGCCTGACGCAGGGCGGCGGTTTCGGCAGCTTCTCCAAGGGGTTCGGCACCGCCGCGGCCAACCTGCTGGAGGCCGAGGTCGTCACCGCGGACGGGACCGTGCGCGTCGTCAACGCGTTCCAGGACCCGGACCTGTTCTGGGCGCTCAAGGGCGGCGGAGGCGGGACCTTCGGCGTCGTCACCCGGTTCACGCTGCGCACCCACGAACTGCCGGAATACCTCGGCGCGGCGGACGCGACGATCGGCGCCTCATCGGACGCCGCCTACCAGACCCTGGTCGAGCAGATGATCTCGTTCTACCGGCAGAGCCTGTTCAACCCGCACTGGGGAGAGCAGATCAGTTTCGGGGCCGGATCCAAGATCTCCGTCGCCATGGCGTTCCAGGGGCTCACCACGGCCCAGGCCGAACAGACCTGGGCTCCGTTCTTCGACTGGGTCAAGGCCCGGCCGGCCGACTACACGCTCACCGGCCAGCTAGTGGCAGCGATCCCGGCACAGGACTTCTGGAATGCGGCTTTCTTCGAGCAGTACGCCCCCGAATTCATCGTGCGCGACCCTCTGCCGGGGGCGCCGAAGGGCTATTACTACAATGCGGGCAACGCCGGTGAGGTAGCTGCGTTCTGGTCCACCTACCAGTCGACGTGGCTGTCGCAGCAGCTTCTCGACCCGAAACACCAGCCGGCCCTGGCCGATGCGCTCGTGAGGGCCAGCCAGTTCGCGCAGATAACGCTGCACTGCAACAAGGGCCTCGCCGGGGGGGCCGCGGACGCCGTGGGCTGGACCGCGGACACCGCGATGAACCCAGCGGTCCTGGACGCCTTCGCGCTGGTGATCGCCGCCGCCGGCCAGCAGTCGGTCTATCCCGGCATCCCCGGCCACGAACCGGATGCCGCGCAGGGACGGCAGCAGGCGCAGGCCGTGACCGCCGCTATGGCGCCGGTCAAAGCCCTCCGCGAGCAGCCCGCCTCCTACTTCAACGAAACCGACTACTTTCAAGCCGACTGGCAGACTGCGTTCTGGGGCGAGCACTACGCTCGCCTCTTGCAGGTGAAGAACCGATACGATCCAGGCGGCCTGTTCTTCGTCCACCATGGCGTCGGCACCGACACCTGAAGCGCCGACGACTTCACGAAACGCCGCTAAGGCATGCTGACACCCATTTGATCTGTCCGCCCCGCAGCGCGGTCGGCAGCTCTTCAGCCGACGGCCGGGAACCCGGTCCAAGCAAACCTGGGCAGCCCGCAACCCCGGACAAGCTGCGGCTTTCCCGTGGCCGGTTTGCCCTAGCCGGCTTGCAGCAGTTCGGCGCCCAGCGGGGTCAGCACATGCAGGACCGAGCTGCCCTGCCGGCGGGTGATGATGAGGCCCGCGCTGCGGAGCACGGACGCGTGCTGGCTAGCCGCCGCGAGCGAGATACCTACCCGGCTGGCCACCTCCGTGGTAGTGCCGCCCTCGCCGATGGCGCTCAGCACCGCCGCCCGGTTCCGCCCGACCAGCGCGGCCAGCGCCATCGTCCGGTCCTTCGGGCCATCCCACAGATGGCCGTGGCGGACCCGTTCGTCGGCCGCGGGCAGGACCAGGACGGGCGCCGCCGTTTGGTCGTTCGGGTTCTGGTGCAAAGCGGGGACGGCGCCGACGAACACCGAAGGCACCAGCGTGAGGCCGCGGCCTTCCAGGTGTACGTCGATATCGCCGCACATGTACACCTCAAGGACCGGCGGCCGCCAGCGGATCAGCTCACCCTGGATCGAGGCCAGCAGCCGCTCGGGACCGCCCAGAGTCAGCACTCGGTTGCGGGCGACCTGCTCGGCGTGCAGGCACGCCTGGATCCGCCTCCAGTACGGTGCGACCAGCGCCCGGTGCGCCGCCCGCGCCGCCTGTGCCAGTTCGAACCGGGCCTGACCGGCTGCCTCCGCCACCGCCCAGGCGGCCTGGGGCAGCTTGTGGTGCATGGCGACGTACTCGACCTCGACCAGGTAGTGGTCGGGGGGCATGGCCATCAGCGCCTGGAGGCCTTGCTCAAACGTGGACGCCGGGCCCGTGAGCGTGCACAGATCCACTCCCTTGGAGCCGACCGGCATCAGGTTCGCCAGCGCCGTCATCTGAGGGGTGACCCTGCCCTTGACCTGGCTGCGCCACCGGCTGTACAGCCCGCTGGGCGCCACGGGGCACCGGAGCAGGGACATCGCCATGACCGTCTCGGCCAGCGGGCCGAGGGTGGGGCTGACCTGGATCCGCTGGAGATCCCCGGCCGTGAAGTGGATCCGCCAGACCATGGCTCTCAGCGTCGCTCGCGCCGGTGGGGCGGTCAATGGACCTATGCCTACGGCGGTCGAGGACATTTGCCTACCATGGCGCCGCCCGGTGCCGGGCGGCTTGCTCCTAGAAGAGCACGTACAGCTTCTAGAAGAGCACGTACAGCTTCCTGATCGGCTCGTGGATCTGCCAGGAGCCGGTCCAGCCGCGCGGGAACACGAACAGTAGGCCGCCCTCCTTGGGCCGCCAGTAGAGCCCGGCGCGCAGGTCGAACACCATCGGGACCCGGGCCGGGTCCAGGTCAGGATGCCGCTCGGTGACCGCGACCTGGTGCCTGGCCCCGCCGGCCGGGATGGCTAGGTCTTCGGCGGCGGCTACATGCGCGAGAACGTGGCCGAACGCTTCTACCGCGAGCTGCGCGTCGAGCGGATCTGGGAAGGCACCAGCGAGATCCAGCGCATGATAATCGCCCGCCAGCTGGCCAAACGCGACCCCGCTACCCTCGTCTAGCCCCAGCCCCGCGAAGTATCTGCAACAATCCAGTACTTGCGACTTCTTTGCAATTAGGGGTAGCGTTCCCCTCAGGCGCGGACAGCCTGCGTGGCGGAGGGGGGTCGGGTTCATGACCGCTCCGAGCGCAGCGCCGCAGGGCGGCATGACCATGCGCAAGATCTTCCGCCAGTCCTTCCGCACGATGAGCCGGACCGAGCGGCTGCGTGTGCTCGGCATGTACGGCTCGATCATCATGCTCCACGCGCTCGGGTTCTTCGTGTTCATCGTCTACGTGCTGCCGGCCCATTACAAGCTGTTCGGCGTCGGCCTGAGCGTCACCGCGTACACCCTGGGCCTGCGGCACGCGTTCGACGCCGACCACATCGCCGCGATCGACAACACCACCCGCAAGGTGATGGCCGAACGCCAGGGCACCGACCAGCCGCGCCCGTTCTCGTTCGGCTACTTCTTCTCCCTCGGCCACTCCACCATCGTGGTGGTGATCGGAATCGGGATCATCATCGCCGAGAAGACCGTGCTGCCGGCGGTGACGCACAGCAGGTCCTCGCTGGAGGCGTTCGGGGGCACCTTCGGCACGATGGTGTCCGCGGCGTTCCTGTTCCTGATCGGCCTGCTCAACCTCGTGATCCTGGCCGGAATCATCAGGGTCTTCCGGTCCATGCGGCGTGGGGAGTACGACGAGGCCGAGCTGAACCGGCAACTGGACAACCGGGGGTTCTTCTACCGGTTCTTCGGCCGCTGGATGAGGGTCATCAACAAGGAGTGGCAGCTGTACCCGGTCGGGGTGGTGTTCGGGCTGGGTTTCGACACCGCCACCGAGGTCGCCCTGCTGACGACCACCGCGCTGCTGGCCTCCGAGCACATTCCCTGGCAGGCCATCGTCGCCCTGCCGGTCCTGTTTACCGCCGGGATGTGCCTGATGGACACCACCGACGGCATCTTCATGAACCTGGCCTACGGCTGGGCGTTCTTCAACCCCGTGCGCAAGGTGTACTACAACCTGGCCATCACCGGCCTGTCGGTGGCGATCTGCTTCTTCATCGGCGGGATCGAGACCCTCAGCCTGGTCCCGCTGGAGATCCACGGGGTCAGCCAGACCGGCGGCTTCTGGGGCTTCATGTACCACTTCAACATCAACACGGCGGGCTTCGTGATCGTCGGTATGTTCATCGTCGTCTGGGCGGCGGCCATGGCCATCTGGCGATTCGGCCACATCGAGGAGAAATGGACAGCCCGCCTGCACGGCTCAGGCGGCGCCGAGATTTCGCTTCCCGCTCCGTGCGCCCAGGCTTCCGAATAACCGGTCTTCCCGCGTAACGAGGCCGATCAGCTCGCGCAACGATCCGGCGATCCGGCCAGGCTCCGTCACGAGCGCCAGGTGGTGGGTCATCTGCTCGGCCACCGGCCAGCCAAGCTCCCGCGCCTTGGCCGCCTGGTCCTGGTACGCCTCGCTCAGCAGCAGGTAAGCACCGGGAGCATCGGGCCAGGCCGGCGCCGGCGGGTGGATTTCCTCGAACATGGCCAGCGGCAGCCGGGGGCAGTCGGCCGCGAAGCGCCGCCGCGCCTTCGGGTCCGGGATGAGTTCGGCCATGACCTCATCGCCCCACCACTGCGGCCAGGGCGGAAGCCAGCCCCGGGCATCAGCCATGTCCCGCACCTGGGCCGCCAGGTCGGGCGGCACGGTTTCCATCCACGACTGCCCCGGGATCGGCAGGCCCGCGTCGACGAAGACGTAGCCGCGCACCTCACCGATGAGGGCACCCGCCGCAGCCAGCAGCGGCCCGGCGCCGCTATGCCCAATGAGGATCGCGGCCCGGCCGGATGCGCTGCGCGCTATAACCTCGGCCTGGCGCGAGCAGTAGGGCGGCCCCGCCCCGACTGTGCCGGTAAGGTCCGGGACGCCTACCTTGTAGCCCGACCCGGCCAGGTCAGCCGCCACCAGATCCCAGCTCGCGGACCCCACCAGCGGGCTATGAACAAGCAGCACCAGAGCAGCCATGCCCCATTCGTATCAGGCACCCGTTTGGCCAAGGAAATAGGTTCGACGGCTTGCCGCAGTCCTGACACAGTGGCCGCATGCCTGACTCCGATCTCGTTACCGCCGAGAAGGTACAGCTCATGCAGGGCCTGGCCCAGCGCGTCACCGCCGTCCGCCCCGATCTGGTGAACAGCGACGCGACGTTCGGGGAACTGGCCTGGATCTGGGGTAAAGGGCATGCCTCGGACGGCGGGACCTGGCCGTCCCGCCTGTGGTTGGCCGGCGGTGAGCTGGTGGCGTGGGGCTGGGCCTATCTGCCGCACCAGGTGCGGCGAAGTGACGGGTCGGTACAGGACGTCACCAACGCCTACCTGGGGTACCAGGTCCATCCCGACCAGGCGGAGCTGGTTGACGACGTGATCGACTGGTACGACCGAGTCGCGGCGAACCTCGAGCGCACGGTGATGCCGCATATGGCCGACGAGTTCGCGCTCAAGCGATGGGAGGCGCACGGATATCAGACCGACCCGGCGTCGCTCGGCGATACCGGGCACTGGACTCAACTCAATAAGCGGGATCTCACCCATATCGAGCAGCCGACGCTCCCGGATGGATTCCGGTTCCGCAACGCCGTCGAGGCCGGGCCCGAGGCCGCGGTCCGGGCCCACGTGGACGCGTGGGCTCCGTCGACCTACACCGCTGAGGGTTACGAGGGCGTCCGGCAGACGCCGACGTACCGCAGCGACCTCCACGTGCTGGTGGAGGCACCAGACGGGACCATGGCCGCATCGACGATCATGTGGCTGGACGAGGCCAACCAGACCGCCGAATTCGAGCCGGTCGGGACCCATCCCGACTTCCGGCGTCTGGGTCTTGGCCGTGCGATGCTCCTCCACGGCATGCATCTCGCTCGCCACGCCGGAGCCACCCACATGACCGTTGCCTGCCTAGGTGCCCCCGGCCATCCGTCGGCGCGTGGCCTGTACTACGGAGTCGGCTTCCGGCTGTTCACGCGCGACGCCCCCCTCATCAAGCCGGCCGCCTGATCGAGGTGAAGGGCCGCGCCCCACAAGCCCTACCCGCCACTGGCGTTTAGCCCAGGAAATGACCAGCGGGCAAGCTAGCCTCGATGACGGCCAGGACCTCGGGGGAGTCGGGGGTGGTCATCGGCCGGAACCGGGCCGCAACGGTCCCGTCGGGCCGCACCACGAACTTCTCGAAGTTCCACTGGATGTCCCCGGCCTCGCCGTCGGCGTCAGGCGTGGCAGTCAGGGAATCGTAGATGGGGTGCCGCCCGGGCCCGTTCACCTCAATCTTCTCGAACATCGGAAACGAGACCCCGTACGTGGCCGAACAGAACGTGGCGATCTGCTCCGCAGTGCCGGGCTCCTGCCCGCCGAACTGATTGCACGGGAACCCCACCACGGAGAAGCCGCGCTCGGCGTACTCCGATTGCAGCCGCTCCAGGGCCGTGTACTGGGGCGTGAGCCCGCACTTGGAGGCCACGTTCACGACGAGCAGCGCCTTGCCGTCCAGGCCGCGCGCGCCGAGTGAGGAGTCCTGCCCGGCCAAGGTCTTCACCGGAATGTCAAAGATGGTCACGCCGCTACGCTACCGGCCCACCCGGCCAAGGCCGAAACCCAAGACCCGAAAACCCAGACCGAACACCCAAGCCCGAAAACCCAAGCCCGAAAACCCAAGCCCGAAAACCCAAGCCCGAAAACCCAAGCCCGAAAACCCAAGCCCAAACCCGAACCGCTACAGGGCGGCGCGCTTCTCCGTAGGCCACACCGCAGCTCGGAACGGCGTCTTGGACGGGACCCAGGGCGACTGCCCCAGGTAGCCCCGGGCCAGGGTGGTCACGAAGTAGTACACCGCGTCCTCGCTGGGCGACAAAGGCCCCGGCCGCGCGTGCGGCGAGGTGAGCCCTCGCTGCACCGACTCGCAGGCCGCCCAGTCCTGCCGGTTGGTGATGTCCCAGAACTCCACCGCGTACCCGGGGTCGAAGTCCGGCTGAGCCACGGCCTCGGGCGCGAACGCCCACGTGCACTCGATCCGCGTACGGTCGGCGGCCAGCGGGATCATCCGGTGCGTCATCACGTAGTCCGGGTGGAGGCTGAGCAGGATGTTCGGGAAGATGTTGACGTAGATCACGGTCCGCAGGCCCTGCTCGTCCAGGCCGCGCAGCGGTACCCCGTGGCTCGCGCCGTCCAGGGACATCGTGTCCATGCCGTCCCGCAGCATCATCGTGCCGCCGACCCAGGGGCCGTCGGTGGCGTAGTTCTCGCCGCTCTTCGGCGGGCTCACCCGGCACAGCTCGGGGTGGATGTTAGAGCAGTGGTAGCACTCGTGGTAGTTCTCCGTGGCGATCTTCCAGTTCGTCGCCGCTTCGTAGCTGTGCGAGGCCGCGACCATCAGGCGCTCCGGCTCGTAGGGCGCCACCAGCGGCTCGAGCTTCCCCAGCGCCTCCGACAGCGGGGGAACCGCCCCGCCCGACCCGTCCACGAAGATCAGGCCGTGCCACTCCGATACGGGCAGCGGCGTCAGGCTCCACTGGCCGAAGTCGAAGCCCGGCTGATTCCGGAAGCCCGCGGCTGCGTACAGGTCGCCGGACAGCGTGTACGTCCAGGCGTGGTACGGGCAGATGATCATCTTGTGCCGGTTGCCCTCACCGCAGGGCAGCAGCTCGTGGCCGCGGTGCCGGCACGTGTTCGCGAACGCCCGCAGCTCGCCGTCCTCGCCCCGCACCAGCAGCACGCCGCCCTCGCCGACGGCCTCCGCCCGCTGGTCCCCAGCCGCGGGCAGCTGCGAGCTATACCCGACGCAGATCCAGCCGCCGTCGAAGAAGTTCCGCTGCTCCCAGGCGAACACCGCCGGGTCCACGTACGCGGCCCGGGGGAGCATCACGCTCTCCCCGAACGGCCGCAACGCCTCGTCCAATTCGGCACGG
Source organism: uncultured Actinomycetes bacterium (assembly GCA_963789225.1). Lineage (GTDB taxonomy): Bacteria > Actinomycetota > Actinomycetes > Streptosporangiales > Streptosporangiaceae > Palsa-504. Next base: position 1,222,660 of record CAWBKD010000046.1, on the reverse strand, counting down.
TTTAGCGGGGCCGGGGCGGCCTTCCGCTCCCAAAGCTGACTGACCATACAGTCAAGAATACGCCGCGCGGAGCGATCTTGTCCAGCCGAGCACCGCCCGTCATGCGCATAAAGGCCCCGTGACCAGCCCCTACGGCAACGTGTCCGGAGTCACCCCGACATCGACGGTGACCCACCCCTCACTCCCCGAAGGCCCGCTGGCGGAGATCCGGTAGTACCCGGCACTCGGGAACGACGCCGTAAGCGTCGCCAACCCCCCAACCAGAGTGACCGTCTTCGGGAACGACGAAGGCACAGCAACCCCGGACGGCGGCGTCAGCGTCAGGTTCACCGAACCCCCCAGGGCCGGATCGAGGACCAGCCCGCCGGTCTCCGCCTCCAGGTGGATCGTGACCGTCTTGCCGGGGCTGGCCGGGCCGATGTCGGTCAGGATGCCGCCCGCCGCGTGGAACCCGATCGTGTCCGCAGGCGCCACCGGCACGACGGGCGCTGAAAGCGGCGTCTGACTGAAGTTGAACGCGGAGTACAGGTCGTTCTGGGCAGAGTTGAGCGGGGTCAGCGACGGCATGCCCCACAGCGTCTGCATGAACGACAGGATCGACACGTTCGTCGTCGTCTGGCCGAACACTCCGCGCTTCGCGTACGGGCTGACGATGATCATCGGGGTCCGGGCGCCATAACCGGTGCTCACCAGCGGCGCGACGTGGTCCCAGAACCCGCCGCTCTCGTCGTAGGTGATGAAGATGGCCGTCGACTTCCAGTACGAGCTGTGCGCGACCGCGTTGACGAGCTGTCCCACCCAGGCGTCGCCCTCCCCGATGTCCTCGGACGGCTCGGTGCTGTACCCGACGCCGGGCCGCACGAACGAGAAGTCGGGCAGGGAACCGTCGGCCAGGTCGGTGAAGAACGCCGACCCCGTGGTCAGGTCCGCGGCGTGCCCGGATGGGATGATCTGCTGCCAGACCGTGCCGGCCAGCGCCGAAGGCGGCAGCGCGTAGTAGATCTTCCAGGTCCGCCCGTGCGCGGTCAGCTCGTCGAAGATGGAGTCCCACGCCAACGTGGGCCCCGGCTGGAGGTTGTTGTAGACCCAGCCGTGGTCGGTGCCGTTCAGCGCCGTCAGGACGTTCGGCTGGGTCGGGGCGATGACCGGCTGGAAGTTCTGGTCGGCCAACTCAAAACTCGAGGCCAGGTACTGCTCGTTAGGGTCGAACTTCGGCCCGAACTCCGTGATCGCCGCCATCCCGTCCTGCGGGAAGACGGTGTAGTGGTCCATCTGGTAGCCCTTGCCCGGCTGGTAGTCCATCGCCATCTGCTCGGCGACCGTGCTGTTGTTGATGGTGCCGTCGACGTCGCCCTCGTTCGGGGTCGCCCAGACCGGCTGAACGTCCGGCGCGGAGTCGTAGTACGCGTCCGGGTTGAGGAACGTGGTGCCCGCCGGGATGCCGTCCGCGCCGGGGAATTGGCCGAACAGGTTGTCGAACGAGTGGTTCTCGATCATGATCTCGATGACGTGCTTGATCGGCACGGTCGGGGTCGACGCGCGGTCGGCCGCCAGCGCCGTAGCGCCGATAGCCCCGGCCGCCCCAGACCCAGACCCAGCCCCGGTCGTCGCCACCGCCATCGCGGCCAGCAGGCCCAGTCCGCCCACCACCGCCAGAAGTCTTGAATGCCTCACCCGACCCATTGTGCCCGGGTAGGGGAGCTACGCTCAGTAACCGCGCCCGGCGTTTCTTGTCGAGTTCCGCCGCGCAAAGCCCGCCTGCCCGGATTGCCCGAGCTTGCCGACCCGCCGTCGCGCTGCCGATACTGCTGGCATGGGCGACCGAAATGTACTCGGCGGCGAACTCGAGCCGTGCGGGACCGATCCGCTGACCGGCTTCTACCGGGACGGGTGCTGCACGACAGGACCCGAGGACCTGGGCAGCCACACGATCTGCGCGGTGGTGACGGCCGAGTTCCTCGCGCACCAGCGCAGCATCGGCAACGACCTGTCCACGCCGGTGCCGCAGTTCCGCTTCCCCGGCCTGGTGCCGGGGGACCGGTGGTGCGTGACGGCGGCGAACTGGCTGCGCGCGCACCGCGACGGCGCCGCGGCCCCGGTGGTCCTGGCGTCCACCCACGAGCGCGCCGTGGACATCGTCCCGCTCGAGATCCTCAGACCGTACTCCGTCGACGTCCCCGCCGACGCCGGCGCCCTGGACGAGTAGGAAATTCTTTATCCCGAACGGCGGTGGTATCACCCCCGCGCCGCCAGGAGGCACTCATGGACTCCCGGACCGTCAGCATCGGCCACCCGAACCGGCTCAGGTCGTTCGATCCGGTTCGCATCGCCCGCCTGGAGTACCGGGCCTGGGTCGGCTACTACCTGCGCCGCTGGCCGCAGGTCCTAGCGGCGCTGCTCGCCGCCGTCCACCACTAACGGCGGCATGTCCTACAGTCGGTTTCATGACCGACCCGGACCCGCCGGTACCCAGGCCGAGGGACCTGACGGCACAGCGGGCGGGGGATGCGGACCGGGACGCCGTCGCGGCGATGCTGCGCGTCGCCGCGGGCGAGGGCCGGATCGACCTGTCCGAACTCGAGGAACGGCTCGGTCTGGTCAACGCCGCGAAGACGTACGGGGAACTCGACCTCCTGGTGGCGGACCTGCCCCAGCCGCCCCCGTCGCTCACGCTGTCGGGCGCGGACACCGATCCTGACACCCTCGTCCTGCGCACCACGACGGCCAACATCAGGCAGGACGGCCACTGGGTGGTACCCAAGCTGATCACCGCGGAGTCCACCACCGGGTGGATCACGATCGACTTCACCCGGGCCTACTGCCGGCACCAGGAGGTCACCGTGGAAGTGGTCACGAAGACGGGGTGGATTCAGCTGGTCCTGCCCGAGGGCTGGGCGGCCCGGGTCGGGCCGCTGAAGACGTACACCGGACACATCAGCAACAAGGCCGCGGACACGCCCGACCCCGGCGCCCCGACCGTGACCGTGACCGGGGATCCGGTCTTCGGCTACATAAAAATTAAGCAGCGCTACGGCCGGAGGTCATGATGGCCGCTTCCGCAGCCGTCGCTATCGAGATCCGGCCGCGCCACGCCGGGAGGCCATAATGGTCGCTTCCGTCGCCGTCCTTTCCGACATCCACGCCGTCCTCCCGGCGCTGGACGCGGTGCTGGCCGAACCGGACGTCCGCGACGCCGAACGCATCGTCCTCACCGGCGACATCGCCGCCGGACCGCAGCCGACCGAGACCCTCGACCGGCTGCTCGGCCTTGGCGACCAGGTCACCTGGGTGCGCGGCAACGCGGACCGGGAACTCGTGAACCTGGCCCGCGGCGCGGTCGACGACGTCGGCGACCCCATTTCGACGTGGGCCGCGCGACAGCTTTCCGCCGACCACGTGGACTGGCTGGCCCGGCTGCCCTACCCGGTCACGCTCGAGGTCGGCGGTTTCGGGCCTGTCGTCTTCTGCCACGCCACGCCGCGCGACGACGAAGAGGTGGTGGTCGTCGACTCCCGGCTTGAGCGGTGGGCCGAGGTCCTCGCCGAACTCCCCGACGAGGTGATGACGGTGGTCTGCGGGCACACGCACATGCCGTTCACCAGGCTGGCCAACCGGCGCCAGATCATCAACCCGGGCAGCATCGGCATGCCGTACGGCCGCCGGGGCGCACACTGGGCCCTGCTCGCGGACGGCGCCGTCAGCATGCGCCGCACGCCCTACGACCCCGTGGCCGCCTGCGCGCTGGTCGCCGAGCAGTCGTCCTTCCCGGACGTAGCCGAGTGGGCCGACTACTTCCTGCACGCCCGGGCCAGCGACGCCGAAGCCCTCGCGATCATGGCCCCGCGCGACGGGCGCCAGACTTCATGAGCGACGTCACGATCGACCTCGCCCGCGACGGCGACCTGCGCTGAAGGCCCTGACCAGCCCCGAGAACACCGGCTCGCAGGCGTTCCACCTCCGCATGGGCTTCACGGATCAGACAGAGGTCCCTGACTACGGGGGCACCGGCCGGGCCAGGATCGTCATGCGCCGCCCGCTGCCGCTGCCCGCCGCAGATCTGAGCTGACGTGACCAACCGAACGGCTGCGGCGCTGGTGGCCGAGGCAGGACGCGGCGTGCCGCAAGGCGCTCCGCCTGATCCGGCCAGCGCGCACGCGCACATCATGCCCGGCGACTTCCTGCGCGAGCGGGAGCGGTACGCGGAGGCTGCCCACCGTGAGGCGAGACGCCCGCTGCTGCCGCCGCGCGGCGCACCGGACCGGCCGGGGCGATAGCCGCGGATGACCGCAGAATCGTTCGCGCCTGTGACCCCCGCCACGAGCGGTGACCTGGAGCGATTCTCCGCGGCGTCCGGGACGTTCCGGTGGTGCTCGTGCATGCGCTGGCGATTGCGCTCGGCGCCGTTCCGCGCCGCCGGGAAGGACGGGCGGGTGGCCGCGCTGGCCGAGCGGGTCCGGCGAGCCGAGCCGGTCGGGGTGCTGGCCTACGCCGACGGCGAGGTGGTCGGCTGGTGCTCGGTCGCGCCACGGGAGAGCTACGCCGCCGTACTTGCGTCACGGGTGATCCCGCAGGTGCCGGCGGAGCGGGTGTGGTCGGTGGTGTGCTTCTTCGTGGCGGCCCGGGCCCGTCGTCACGGCCTGCGCACCAGGCTGCTGGAGGCCGCCTGCACGTACGCGGCCGAGTCCGGAGCTGAAGTGGTGGAAGCCTACCCGTCCCCGGACGGGCGTTCGTACCGGTACATGGGTACCCGCGAGCTGTACCGCGCGGCCGGCTTCGAGGACGTGCCGGTCCCGGACGGCTCCCGCCCCGTCATGCGCCGGCCGAGCGCTCCCCGGCCGGATTCCCGCTAGGAGCCCGAGGTCGGCAGCCGCTACCCCGGCAGCGGCGCTGGCGTAGTTATGGCCGGCGGGGGTGAAGGTGAATGTCGCGGTGATGTCTCCTGCTGTGAGGTCGTGGCCCTCGTCGTCCGGAAGAGTGCTTATTCCAGATGGTTTGATAGGTCTTTTCCTGTTGCGTGCTCCCGTCCTGCAACCGTTTGCGGAACGGATTCGCCACTTGGCGGGCGAAGTATTGGTCCCAGGAAAGCAAGCGGCAGACCGCCGCCTAATCTGGGGAGTTAGAGATGAGCCTGACCACCGCGCTACCGCTGACCGGTACCAGCCCGTCCATCGGCCGGCCCAGGATCGCCCGGGGCGCCGGGCGCCGGGGCCTGCGGGTGTTCTCCACCGTGGTGACCGTGCTCGTCTCCATCGTGGCCGCGCTGGCGATCGTCTTGTCGGTGGCCAGCCGGATGTCGCCCAGCGGCCAGGCCATGGTCTTCGGGCACCCGGTGATGTCGATGATTTCCGGGTCGATGACCGGGGCCATCAACAGCGGCGACTTCATCGTTGATGACCAGCTGACCGCCGCGCAGGCCCAGGACCTGCACGCCGGTCAGATCATCACCTTCCGCGAGCAGCCCGGCAGCACGACCCTGATCACCCACCGCATCGTCGCGGTCAAGACCATCGACGGCGCCGTGAACTACATCACCAAGGGCGACGCGAACAATGCCCCGGACGCCACCCCGCGGCCTGCCTCCGATGTCGTCGGGCTATTCAGCTTCGCGATCCCCCGTGGCGGCTATATCCTCGCCGCGCTGCGCCAGCCCAAGGTCCTCGGCATGCTTATCGCTTCGATAGTGCTCTTCTTCCTGGCCGGCTCCCTGTTCTCCGCCGCCAATGGCCGGAAGCGCCAGGACTACCAGAACGCCTGAGACAACGGCAGTATCGCATCGAACACAGCCCCGAGCTGATGAGCTCGGGGCCGCGTTCGAGCATCGCGGTGCTTCATCGTCCGAACGCCCACGCCACCATCAGCGGCAGCTCTGGCCGGAGATGTGTTGTGCGAGGATGCCGCGATGCCCGTACGGTTGGTGCCGTTCGTTCCCGGCCGACGGCCGACCGACGAGGATTCCTCGCCAAGGCTTGGATCCAGGAGCATCACCTGACCGACCCGGCCTGACTGTTGCCCGTCGGCGTGCAGCTAGAGCTGCTCACGTGCTCGGCCATCATCGAGGCCGTCCGGGACGACATCGGCGACTGCGGACGGCAAGTCCTCCAGCCCGAGCCACGATGCTGGTCACTTAGCGTGAGATCCGCGCCTAAGCGGGATCCTTCAATGGGACGACGGCGAGCCCTCGCGACCTGGCCGGACAGTACGTTGTCCCGATTATCCACATTTCCACAGCCCCGATAATCCACAGCCAGGCCTACGCTGACCAGCTATTTTGCCCCAATTATCCACAATCTTGTGCACAGGGCGTTATCCTGGCTGGTCAAGGGCAGCAGGTAAGGGTGAGCCGAGGGAGAAGCCAGTGACGTCGCGTTATCTCTCGTACCGGGTGAGGCGGAAAATGACCGCCCTGCGCTTCGCCTGCTAGCCAAGGACGGTCCCGGCCAGGTGTTCGCAGCACGCGGCCGGGACCTTTATGTCGGACCAACTGTAGGAGGAACCCAACATGGTCAAGTATGGCAGGTGCCGGGCTGGTCACGATGTCCCAGGAAACGGGATCCGAGCAGCTTCCGGCCAGTCCTCGCCGCGCGGCCGAACCACCGGTACCCGCGCAGCCCGACCAGCTCCGGCCGCTGGAGGTAGCCCAGTGCTCCTTGTGCGGCGTCGCCCTTCCGCTTGGCCTGCTGGTACCTGATGGCGGCCTGGGATGCGCCGACATCCGCTGGTACTGCAAGGACGCGAGGTCGTGCACTGAGCGCTGGACCACAGCCCGTCTGTCGCGGCCAGCCGAGTTGACGGCGTACCGGGGATAGCTGCCACAGGCGCCGCTGTTGGTGGGCAGCGGCGCCCTTTGTATCCCGGGCCGAATGGTCATTTTCGTGATTCCATCTGGGCGGAAGAGCGCTTATTCCAGATAGTTTGATAGGTCTTTACCTGGTGCGTGCTCCCGTCCTGCAACCGTTTGCGGAACGGGTTCGCCACTTGGCGGGCGAAGTATCGGTCCCAGGAAAGCGCTCGGCATGCTTATCGCTTCGACAGTGCTCTGGTTCCTGGCCGGTTCTCTGTTCCGCGTCGCCAATGACCGGAAGCGCCAGGACTACCAGAACGCCTGAGAAATTCGTAGAATTGCTGGGCCGGAAAAAGTAATTCTGAAATCGGCAAAAATAGGTTTACGGGGGAATGGAATGACAAGGTCGGTCAAAATACGGCTGGCGCTCGCCGGGGGCGTAGTAGTGACGCTAGGGGCAGTGGCGGCCCTGATCGGCGGCGTATCGTTCGGCCTGTTCAGTGGCAGCGGGACCAGCAGCGCCAATAGCTTCACCGCCGGGACCGTCACCGTCAGGAGCCAGGCACTCCTACGTCCGTCACCTGCACGATCACGAACATGGTGCCGGGCGATTCCTCAGCTGGCGCCCCGATCGGCAGCAAGGCCGACACCACGTGCACCTACAACGTGAAGTACACCGGCAGCGCTAACGCCTGGCTCGCGGTCGACGTGACGGTCAGTAACGGCTCGACGCCGCTCTATGACGGCACCGCCACCGGCCTCCAGCTCTACCTGAAGGCCGGGTCCACCACCTTCCTGACCAGCACCGCGCCCACGGCCGGCACCACTTACGTGGCGCAGGGCGGCACCTCAACGTCCCTGCCAGCCAGAAGCACCACGCCGAACCTGCTCATAAACACCACCGCGGCGACCACCAATACCGCAGAAAGCTTCACGCTCGACTACGCCCTCCCCATCGCGAGCGGGAACACCTACCAGGGCGGCAGCGCCTCGGTGACGCTGACGTTCCACGCCGTGCAGTCCGGCAACAACGCGCTGCCGGGCGCGTGCGCGGTCGGCCAGCAGTGCAACGCCGCCTCCGGATTCGCCTGGAGCTGAGCCTGCAGGCGTCCGGGAGGGGAGCGGCTGCTACGCCGCTCCCCTCCCGGCGGTCCACGCCGGGGCCCGCCTGGGCCGGCCGGAATGCATCGCCCGGAGGTGACAAGGTGCGTACGCGCCACGGCGCGGTACTGCTGAAGCGACGCTGGCCGGTGGTCGGGATAGGTCTGGCCGGGTCCGCTGTGGCGCTAACGCTTACCGCGAGCGGCGTGGCCTTCGGAAGCCTTAGCAACTCGCTGGCCAGCTCGGGCAACTCCTTTACCGCAACTACGGTGACGCTTTCCAACAGCTCTGTCACCAACTGCCCTGTGAGCAACCTGCTCCCCAACGCCACGGCGGTGACCTGCACCTTCACCACTACCTACGCGGGACCGGCGTCCGCGTACCTGGCCGTCAACGTCCTGGTCGAGACCCAGGCGGGCACCGGTGGCACCAAGCTGTTCAACCCGTCCGACTCCAGCCATGACCTGCAGCTCACCATCACGTCCTCCAGCCCCTCGGTCACCTATAGCGTGCCGTCGGCCGCCACGACCTGCCCCGGCGGCGCGCCGTCCGGGTCGTCTTGCTACGAGCTCGACAACGAGTTGATCAGCACCAGCGCGCTCACCAGCGCCACCGTCGCGTTCAGCGTCTCGGTGAAGCTGCCGACCACGTCAACCACCGGATACCAGGGCGGAGCCGCCCAGGTGTTGCTGACCACGCACGCAGTCCAGTCAGGCAACAACACCCTGTCCTGCGCGACCACGACCGCGGGCTCGCCGTGCACGCCAAGCGGATCGTTCAGTTGGAGCTAACGTGAGACCCGCCCGTTGTCCGCCCGCCGCCGCCCGGCTGCGCCGCTGGGTTGTCCCGGTCAGCCTGATCCTCGGCCTGGCGATCGCGCTGTCGGTGCCCGGTGAGGCCCTCGCCCTGTTCTCCGCCACCCCCACGGCGCCGACCGCGGCGGTGACCGCGGCCACGATCGCGGCCCCGACCGGCTTCACCGCGACCGCCGCGTCAACCACGACCGCCACCCTGTCCTGGACGGCCCCCGCGACGCTGACCGGTTATACGCTGTCCCAGTCCCCGGGCACGCTGGCCGGCTGCTCGGCCACCCCGTCGGCGGCCACGACCACCTGCACCGCCACCGGCCTGTCAGCCAAGACCGCCTACACCTGGACCCTGACCACCGCCTACAACAGCTGGCGGAGCTCATCGGTCACGGCGAGCGCGACCACGTACGCCGTGGTGAGCGCGACGCTCCTCGCCGACGCCACAGACAGCGTCTCAGGAAGCAGCTCCTCCTCGGTTACGTCCGTGACGACCACCAGCGGCGCCGACCTGCTGATCCTCATCTACCGCCAGGGATCGAGCACCACTCTCGGCGTCAGCTCGGTATCCGGAACCGCGATCAGCGGCACTCCCGCCCTGGTCAACTCCGAGGCGTTCAGCAGCCCTGCGAAATACGAACTGTGGGCCTACCGCGCCACCGGAAGCGGGACCGCTGGCGGAACCGTCACGGTCGCGTTCACCGCCGGGAACAACGTGGCCACCACGATCGACGTGGTGCAACTGTCCGGCGATAAGTCCGGCAGTCCCGTCACGCAATCTGCGGTCAGCGTCGGCTCCGGCAGCGCCGCCACCGGGAGCACCCTCACCGGCGCCAGCTCCAGCGATGGCGAGATATTCTTCGTCGGGCTAGCTACCAAGACCACCATGAGCACGCCGAGTGGGTATGCGGCCCTCGATGCCTCCGGATCCACGGTGCACGGTTCATGGTTCAGCTCCTCCGCGTCCTCGACCGCGATCGCGACGACCCTCGGGACCAGCGCCGCGTACGCGACGATCGAGATCGAGATCAACCACGGGTGACGGCCGCCTTCGCTGATCGTCCGGTCCGGCGCCAGCGTTCGGTCCGGCGGTCGGCGAGGACCTGCCTGACCACGTTGCGCCCGGGGATGCCGGTCACCCCGCCGCCCCCGTGCGTGGCGGACCCGGCCTGGTACAGGCCGCGGACCGGGGTGCGCAGGTCGGCGTAGCCCGCGGCGGGCCTGGCGTGGAACATCTGCCCCAGCGACAGCTCGCCGTGGAAGATGTTCCCGCCGACCAGCCCGTACTCCTCCTGCATCTCGTGCGGCCCGATCACCTGCCGGTGCAGCACCGAGCTGGTGAACCCGGGCGCGACCGCCTCCACCCGGGCGAGCACCCGGTCGGCGTACGCCTTCAGCTCGGCCTCTTCGGGGGAGTCGGCGTAGGTGTGCGGCACCCACTGGGTGAACATCGACATGATGTGCTGCCCGGCGGGCGCCAGCGAATCGTCGAACACGCTCGGGATGCAGATGTCGGCGAACGGCAGCTCGGCCGGCTTGCCCGCGACGGCCTGCTGGAACGCGTTCTCGATGTCGTCGAGCGACTCGGCGAGGACGATCGTGCCGCCGTAGACCGAAGGGTCGGGATCCGGGTACGCGGAAAACACCGGCAGCCGGTCCAGCGCCAGGTTGATCTTCACCGTCCCGCTGCGGGTGCGCCAGCCGCGGATGTCGTCGACGAACCCGGCGGGCAGCTCCGCCGGGTCCAGCAGGCGCAGGAACGAGATCTGGGGGTGCGCGGTCGTGACGACCACCGGCGCGTCGATCGATTCCCCGCTGGCCAGGTCCACCCCGGTGACCCGGCCGTCTTTGGTGCGGATGCGCGCGACCTCCGCTCCGGTCCTGATCTGGGCCCCGAACGTCCGGGCCGCCCCGGCCAGCGCGCCGCTGACCGCGCCCATGCCGCCGCGCGGGAACCCCCAGGCGGTCTCGCCGATGTGGTGGTGCAGCATCACGTACGCGGTCCCCGCCGACCGCGGGCCGGCCCACGTGCCGATCACCCCGGATACGGACAGCAGGCCCAGCAGCGCGTCGCTCTCGAAGTACCCGTCCAGCAGGTCCGCGATGCTGCCCGTGAGCAGCCGGACCACGTCGACCGCGCTGCGTTCGCGGACGCCCCGCAACTGGAGCAGCAGCCGCGCCTGCCGCACCAGTTCCAGCGGCCGGCGTGACCCGAGGCGCGGCGGGATCTGGTGCAGGAGCGGCCCGAGCACCTGCCCGAGCTCGGCCAGGTGCCGGTCGTACCGGGGGTACGCGTCAGCGTCGCGCTCGGAGAACTTGGCGATCTCGGCGTGCCGCTGCCCCGGGTCGTCGGGCAGCCGCAGGTACCGCCCGTCCGCCCGCGGCGCGAAGTAGGGTCCCTGCGGGTACACGTGGTACCCCTGCTGGTCGAGCCGAAGGTCGCGCACCAGGTCCGGCGGCATCAGCGAGACCACGTAGGACAGCGAAGTCACCGTGTAGTCCGGCCCGAACGGGTGCTCGCTGACGGCCGCGCCGCCCACCACGTCGCGCCGCTCGCACACCACTGTGGTCAGCCCCGCGCGGGCCAGGTAGGCCGCCGCGACCAGCCCGTTGTGCCCGCCACCCACCACCACGACATCCGAGTGTTGCGTCACCGCCAGCCTTCCTTCCGAAGATCCTCTCCGTCGACGGTACGGGATCCCGGCGAGTAGGCCCACCGGCGCAGGTGTTTACATGGCCTGGAAGGACGGCGAACGGAGCGCATGGTGGACACCCCGCAGGACCCGAAGGACCCGGTCGTCATCGCGGTCGCCCAGCTGGCCATTACCATCGGCGAGCCCGACGCCAACCGGCAAGCGGCGTCGACCGCGGTTGCCGGGGCGGCCGCCGCCGGTGCGCGCCTGGTGGTGCTGCCCGAGCTGTGCGACTCCGGCTATGTCTTCGGCGACGACGCCGAGAAGGCCTTCGCCGAAGCGGAGAGCCTCGCCTCCCCGGCCGACGACAACGCCACGCTGCGCCAGTGGCGCGACCTGGCCGCCGAGCACGACCTGGTGATCGTCGGCGGCTTCTGCGAGCGTGGCGCAGGCGGCCGCCTGCACAACAGCGCGGCGGTGGTGGACGCGTCGGGCACCCGCGTGGTCTACCGCAAGGCCCACCTGTGGGATAAGGAGAAGCTGGTCTTCACCCCCGGCGACGACCAGCCTCCGGTGGTCGAAACGAAGTTCGGCCGGGTGGGCGTCATGATCTGCTACGACCTCGAGTTCCCCGAGTGGGTCCGGCTGCCCGCGCTGGCCGGCGCAGACGTCATCGCCGCCCCGGTGAACTGGCCGAACGCTGGCTCGCCCGGCGAGCGCCCCGCCGAGGTGGTCAAAGCGCAGGCCGCGGCCGCCACCAACGGGGTCTTCGTCGCGGTGGCCGACCGCTGCCAGGACGAGCGCGGCGTCTCCTGGATCAGCGGCTCGCTGATCGCGGGCCCCGACGGCTATCTACTGAATGGCCCCGTCCTGGCCGACCACCCCCAGGTCCTGACTGCCGCCTGCGACCTGTCCCGCGCCAGGGACAAGGCCCTGCCCGGCGACAACGACCTGTTCGCCGACCGCCGCCCCGGCCTGTACACCCCCGTCCAGGATGTCTCCGACGAGCGGATCAAGGCGGCCAACGCGCACTGGGCGGCGCGCTTCGTCGCGAACGGCACCAGCTATTCGGACTTCCATGCGACCATGGCGCGCATCGAGCGCTGGGACGACTGGTGCCGGGAGTGGGGCCGCACCGCCCAGCGTTATGAGCGGCTGGCCGAGACCGCCGAAGCCAAAGGTCAGACGGTGACCGCGGGGGAGGCCTGGCGCCGGGCCGCCCTGGCCTGGCACTGGGGCAAGTTCGTCTTCGTCGACCACCCGGCCGAGCAGCGAGCGGCCCACGAGCGCACCGTGGCCGATTTCCGCCAGGGCGCCGGGACGCTGAACCCGCCCGCCGAGCCCGTCCGGATCCCCTACCGGGACACGACGCTGGCCGCGTACCTGCGCGTTCCCTCCGTCGATGGTCGGCCCTCGGTCGTGATCATGATGCCCGGCCTCGACTCGGTCAAGGAAGAGCTGCAGGCGACCGCCGAATACCTGTTGAACCGCGGCCTCGCGGTGATCGCGATCGACGGACCCGGCCAGGGCGAAGCCGAATACGAGCTGCCCATCGAGCCCGCCTACGAGCGCGTGACCGCGGCGGTGGTGGACTACCTGCAAGGCCGCGACGAAATCGACCCCGGCCGGATCGGCGGGTTCGGGGTGAGCCTCGGCGGTTACTACGCGGCCAGGTCCGCGGCGTTCGAGCCGCGGCTGCGGGCCGCCGTGGCGCTGGCCGGCCCGTACCGCTTCGACCTGGACTGGGACGAGCTGCCGCCGCAGACCCGCGCCACCTTCCGGCACCGCTCCGGCGCCGCCACCGAGGCCGAGGCGCGCGAGCGGGCCGCCGCGCTGACCCTCGAGCACGCCGCCGCCCAGATCACCCTCCCGCTGCTGGTCGCGCACGGCGGCCGGGACCGCCTCATCCCGCCCTACCACGCCGAACGCCTGGCCCGCGAGGCCCCGGGCGCCGAGCTGATGCTGGACCCCGACGGCAGCCACGGCCTGACCAACCACGCCTTCGAGTCCAGGTCCGCGATGGCCGACTGGCTAGCCGCCCATTTGGGCTAAGTAGTTCGCAGCCTGGCCGTACGGCAACGACGTCGGGCGCTAGTTGGCTGTAGTCTGTCTAGACAGGACTAGACAGGATTGAGAATGTGGTCATGTCGTCACCCACTCCGGATCACTGGCAAATCCAAGATGCCAAGCAGCGCTTCAGCGAGATGATCCGCGCGGTTACGAGCAAGGGGCCGCAGGTCATCACCAGGCACGGTGAAGATGTCGCGGTGGTCGTGGATATCAGTGAGTACCGCAGGCTAACTCGGCCTGCGGTGGATCTTGCGGGCATTCTGCTTGGCGGTCCGAAGCTCGATGACGGCATGGCTGATGTCTTCGCAGAGGTCGAGGCCGAGCGCAAGGCCGATCTCGGGCGTGCGGTCGATCTCGAGGTAGGCACGTGACCTACCTTCTTGACACTAACGTGCTGTCTGAGACGCGCAAACGCCAGCCAACGGCGCGTGTAGCCGAGTGGATCGCGGCCACGCCGCCAGACCGCCTGCACGTGTCGGTGCTGACTCTGGGCGAGATCGAGCAGGGAATCGTGAGAGTTCGCGGCCGCGGGGACCGGGACCAGGCTTTCGCCCTCGAACGCTGGCTCGGGGACGTCCAGGCCGGGTTCGAAGACCGGGTTCTCCCGGTCACCCTCCCGATCGCCACTGCCTGGGGTCGCCAGCAGTACGCGCAGCCCCTCCCGGTGATCGACGCACTCATTGCAGCAACGGCGCGAGTGCATGGCTTGACTGTGGTCACCCGCAATGTCAAGGACTTTGAGTTGGCCGGAGTCCAGGTTCTCGACCCCTTCGCTGAGTAGTCATCCTCCCGACCACCGTCATCCCGGCCGTAGCGCTGAGCTCGTCCATCGCGGCCAGCGCCCGGCCGACTTCCTCTAGTCCGATCAGGGCGCCAATCAGCAGCCCGGGGCGCAGCGTGCCGTTCGCGACCATCGCCATCATGGGCGGGTAGTCGCGGGCGGCCATCCCGTGCGAGCCGTAGATCTCCAGCTCCCGCGCGATGACCACGTCCATCGGCATCGGCGTCGGCCCGGAAAGCAGCAGGCCTGGACGTGCCGCCCGCGTCGGCGCAGCGACCGGACCGAGTTGGCCGCCGTACCCGGCGAGCCGAGCGCGTCGATCGACACGTGCGCCCCGCCCCCGGTGACCTCGCCGATCACCGCCACGGGATCCGCCGCGGCAGGATCCAAAGCCTCGGACGCCTCCACCACCACCTCGGCCCCGAGCTCGCGCGCCCGATCCAGCGCCGCCGGGGCCACGTCCACCGCCACGACCCGGGCCCCAAGCGCCGCCCCGATGAGCACCGCCGACAGCCCGAGCCCGCCACAGCCGTGCACGGCCAGCCATTCGCCGCCAAGCAGCCGCCCATGGGCCGTCAAAGCGCGGAACGCCGTGGCGAACCGGCAGCCGAGGCACGCCGCCGTCACGAAGTCCACCAACGCCGGCAGCGCTACCAGGTTCGCGTCGGCCGCGTGTACCGCCACCAGCTCCGCGAACGATCCGGGCCCGGTGAACCCCGGCTGGGTCTGCCGCGGGCACACCTGCGCCTCGCCGGCCAGGCAGAATTCACACCGCCCGCACCCGCATACGAACGGCACCGTCACCCGGTCCCCGGCCCGCCACCGGGTCACCTCGGGCCCGGCGGCCGCGACCACCCCGGCGAACTCGTGCCCCCCGATGTGCGGCAGCGCCACCGGATCGTGCCCCCGCCAGGCGTGCCAGTCCGACCGGCACACCCCGCTCGCGCCCACCGCGATGACCACCCCGTCCGCGGGACAGACCGGATCAGCCACCTCCGCGACCGCCGGCATGACCCCGTACCCGGAGTACGTGACCGCCCTCACGAGCCGTCCGCCCGGAGCAGGGCCTGATCGAGCAGGCTGACCCCCAGCTCAGAAGCCTGGTATAGCACCGTCCGCCCGCTGCGCTGCCGGTCGATCAGCCCGCCGCGGTGCAGCACCGCAAGGTGCTGCGAAACCGCCGAAGGGGTGACCCCGAAGCGGCGGGCCAGCGCGCTGGTCGTGGCCGGTGACCGCAGCGCGCCGAGCAGCCTGGCCCGCGGCGCGCCGAGCAACGCCTCGACCGCCCCGAGGGCAGCCGAACCCGAATCCGAACCCGAATCCCCGGCGGCTTGCCACACCGTGGCGGCCCCCCGCGCCGGGTACAGCAGCGTGCTCTGGGTGCTAGTGGCCCTGCTCACCCCCCAGTCCGGCCAGATGAACACGCTCGGCATCAGCACCAGGCCGTCTGGCCCCAGTGTGACCTGGGCCCGGTCCGACTCCCAGATCTCCGAATCGGAAAGGAACAGCTGGCCCGCGGACCAGCGCACGTCGGGATGGAGGTCGGAGAACAGCGACCGGGCGCCGCCGGCCGCGAGCATCCCGCCCCGGTACGCGACGTCGGCGTCGAGCACCGAACGCAGCCGCTCCCAGTGCGGGGCGATCAGGCGGTCATGGCACTCGGCCACCTCGTCTGCTACCTCGGCCAGGGTCTCCTGCGGCCGCTCGAACAGATCCGTCGCGGCCTCCGGCCACCCGTCATCGCCGAACACGCGCCGCAAGCTCGCGCGCACGGCCTCCGCCGGCGTCGCGCACACGCGGGCTAGCTCTTCCGCAAGAGCGGGGGACTTGCCGACCGGCGCCGGGAACAGGAATTCCGGCACGAACGGCCCCTCGTTCACGATCAGCGGCCACACCAGGGGCAGCCGCAGCGGGCGGCGCTCCAACTCCGCCCGGGCCCAGCGCACCCAGGGCAGGTTCAGCGGGGACTGGCCGGGGCGGGCCAGCAACGGGACCGCCCTGAGCGTCTCGAACAGCGGAGACATCGCGAACCTGGTCGCCGCGAGGTCCGCCACATCGAGGTTCAGCGTGACGAGTATGCCGACTCCGTAAGCCGTCAGGATTTAGCCAACGACTAAACCGTAGCCCAGCCCACCCGATACCGCCCACTCTGGCCAGCATGATGCAGGTAGCACCGACTGGGGCCAGCGAACAGACGAGCCAACGGCCCAAGCTGGGCCTGCCCTACTGGCGCATGTGGTGGGCGAACGCGATCAGCACTACCGGCGACGGGGCCTTCGTAGCGGCGCTCCCGCTGCTCGCCGTGACCATCACCAGGGACCCGCGGCTGGTCTCGGTCGTCACGGCCGCCACCTACCTGCCCTGGATGCTCTTCTCCCTCCCGGCCGGCGCCATCGTCGACCGCTACGACCGGGCCAGGCTGATGTGGCGATCCCAGGCCGTCCAGGCCGTCATCGTCGCCGCCATCACGATCGGCATCGTCTTCCACGAGGCGAACATCGCGATCCTCGGCCTGGCGGGATTCGGCCTCGGCTGCGCCGAGGTCATCTTCAGCAACGCCGCCCAAGCTGTGCTTCCTGCCCTGGTCCCGCCCGAACTCCTGCCGAAGGCCAACGGCAGCCAGCAGATCAGCCAGACCGTGGGGGAGTCGTTCATCGGGCCGCCGGTCGGCAGCCTGCTGTTCGCCGCAGCCGCGGCGCTGCCGTTCGGCCTGGACGCCGCCTCGTTCGCCGCCTCCGCTGCGCTAGTGGCCAGGCTGCCCAAATCCAAGGACCGCCCCCAGGACGCCAGCCGACCGACCATCCGCGCGCAGGTCGCCGAAGGCCTGCGCTGGCTCATCAGGCACCGCCTGCTGCGCGTCGTCGCCGTCCTGCTGGGCGTCTACAACTTCGCCAACCAGATGGGCCAGGCCATCCTGGTCCTGCTGGCCACGCAGACACTGCACCTCGGCACCCGCGGCTACGGATTCCTGCTGGCGGCGTGCGCCGTTGGCAGCGTGATCGGCGGGCTCGTGTGCCCGGCGCTGGCCCGCCGGCTTGGCTTCGTGGCCTCACTGATGATCGGGGGCGCGATCGACGCCGCCGTCTTCGTCGGCATCGGGCTGGCCCCGGACGCGGCCGTGGCCGCGGTCCTGCTGGCTGGCCAGGGCTTCGGCGTCTCCCTGTGGAACGTCGTGACCGTCAGCCTGCGCCAGCAGATCGTGCCTTCGGACCTGCTCGGCCGGGTCAACAGCGTCTACCGCATGCTCGGCTGGGGCCTGATGCCGGTGGGCGCGCTGGCCGGCGGCTTCATCGCTCACGCCGCCGGCCTGCGCGCCCCTTACGTCGTCGCGGGTGTCCTCTGCGGCCTCAGCCTGCTGGCCGCGCTCCCGCTCCTGTTGTCCGCCTCCCGGGTTCCCCCCACCCCCCCACCCACACCCTGGCTCACCTCCTATATCCGCAGATGCGGTGGAAGGCCCGCCGGGTAGAAGACGTTGAGTTTATACTAACTATCAGTCGGAATATAGATTTAGGTCCTGGAGGCCCCGTGGCCATGCCCAACTTCCTGGTGATCGGCGCCCCGAAGGCAGGCCCACGGCCTGCATGCCGCGCTGGCCGCTCACCCGGGCCTGTACATGTCGGTGATCAGGGCCGAGTCTCCTGTCCGACGGTCCGCCGCCGACCGGGCCCCGGGAGACTCGCTGACCTACCGGAGCCGCTGGCGCACCGGTCGAGGGCTTCGCCGCCCCGGCGCGCTGCGCGGTGTCGCTCCGCTGTACCTGTCGCCGGTCCGCCCGCGCCGTCCGGGTGGCGTGCCGGCCGGCGTCGTGTCGTGCGCGCCCGGTGGGGCCCTCCCTGCCCACCTGTGGTCGGCGCCTGGCGGGCGGCGGGGGGGGGGGGGGGCGGGGCGCGGGGGGCGGGCGCCCGCCGGGCGGCGGGCGGGGGGGGGGGGGCGCGGCGGGGGGCGCGCGCCCCGGGGCCGCGCCGGCGGTCGCGCGGCGGCGCGGGCCGGCGGCGCGCGCGGCGCGCGGGCGGCGCGCCGCGCGGCGCGCCGCGCGGGCGCGCGGGCGTCCCGCGCGCGTCGGCCGGGGCGGCTCGGGGGGCTCGCGCTGGGCTCGGCGCCGGGCGGGGGCGGCGCGGCGGCCGGCGGCCGGCGGCCGGCTCGCGCGCTGCGCGGGGCGGGGCCGCGGCGGGCTCTCGGGCCGGCCGGCGCGGCCGGCCTCGCGCGCCCCGGGCGGGGGCCGCGGCCTCGCCGCCGCGGGGCCCGCGGCGCCTCGCGCCGCCGCCCGGCGCGCCGCGCGCGCGCCCTCGGCTCCGCCCCCTCGGCGCGCCCCCGCCGTCGCCCCCCTCCCCCGCGCGTCCCCGTCCGCCGGCCGTCGGCGCTCGTCGCGTCTCCGTGGTCATCTGGTCGGCCTGCGCCGATCGGCCAGCGGGTGGCACGAGGCCCATAGCTGCCACCGGCTTCACGGTGCACGATCACGGGGTCTTCACGCCCGTCTTGACGTCGCCGGCCCTCCGCGCGACTCGCGCCCGGGCGCCTCGTCTCTCCGCGCCGGCTCCCGTCCCGCCGCCGCTCCCCCCCCCCCCCCCCCCCCCCCCCCCCTCCCTCTCCCCCCCCCCCCCCCCCCCCCCCCCCCCCCCCCCCCCCCCCCCCCCCCCCCCCCCCTACGCGTCCCGGCGAAGGAGCACCACCGCGGTGACCGCGATGAGGGCGAAGGCCAGGGCGAGGAAGATGCCGCTCTCGATGCCCTGGAACGTCCAGAAGCGGTCGGCGGGCTGGTAGGTGAGGTACGCGCGGAAGTGGGACAGCGCCTGCAAACAGGACCCCGTGGGGTTACCCAGGCCCGCGCTGTTGGCCACCGGCTCGCAGGAACCCGGGAGGGCGGTTATCGGGACGCCGTCGATGAAGGGCGTGTTGTTCGGCTGGGCGAGCGCCTGGCCGTTCGGGCCGACGACGCCCTGCGCGATCTGCCAGAAGGCCCCCGGCGGGTTGAAGCCGCTGGTCACCTTGTAGAACACGGTGACCGGGCTCAGGTAGTGCGGGCGCAGCCACAGCGCGACGACCACGCGAACCCCGATGAACCCCGCCAGGGTGACGGCCATGGCCGGCAGGACCCGGCGTATCAGCGCCCCGGCCGCGATCCCGAGCGCCATCGCGAACAGCGAGTAGGCCACCGGGACCAGGTCCATGATGTCGAACCGGCCGGGATTGAACTGATTGAGCTGCTCGGCGTTGTTCGGGCTGGACCACCAGGTCACCAGGACCGAGATGATGCCCCCCCAGATCGCCGCGGCCACCAGCATCCAGCCGATCTTGACCATCAGCCAGTGCTTGCGGGTGACGCTCTGCATCCAGGCGAACTGGGTCGTGCCGGCCTCGGCCTCGGCGGCCACCAGCGGCGCGCCCCAGAACAGCCCGACCAGGACCGGTGCGCCTAGGGTCGCGATGACCATGAAGCCCACGATGCGGCTGCCCATAAACAGCCCGCCCAGGTGACGGCATCCCTCGTGCATGGCGCAGGCCAGCTGCGCCGAGCGGAACTGGTCCGCCACCTGCGAGCCGGTGATCACGATGATGACGGCGAACGCGGCCAGCAGCGCGGCGCCCACGTAGAACTGGATGCGGTGCTGGCGCCAGACAAGCCAGGTCATTGTTCTTCTCCAACCGTGGTGAGGTTCGCGAGAGTCGGCGGGGCGTCCTCGCCCATGTAGGCGAGCACGAGTTCTTCGAGGCTGACCTCGCTGGCCTGGAACGCCGGGTCGACGACCGGGCCGTTCAGCCGGACCAGCAGCGTGGTCTGCCGCGGCGTGCGGGTGGCCTGCACGACCCGGTGACTGCGCTGCAGGGCCGTGGTGTCCTTGCTCGGACCGACCAGGACCCGGTGCTCGGACAGCAGCTCATCGATGTCGCCGCAGAGCTGGACCCGCGACGCGGCCAGCATGATGAGGTGGTCGCTGACCCGCTCCAGGTCGGCGACCAGGTGCGAGGACAGGATCACGGTGAGGCCGCCGGCCTCCACCCCGTCGGCCAGCAGGCCGAGGAAGTTCTTCCTGGCCAGCGGGTCGAGCGCGGCGACAGGCTCGTCGAGCAGCAGCAGCCTGGGCCGTTTGGCCAGGATCAGGGCCAGCGCGACCTGCGCGCGCTGACCTCCGGACAGCTTGCCCACCGGCCGGTTCAGCGGGATCTTCAGCCCGGTCAGCCGCTCCCGGACCGATTCGCCGTCCCAGCGCGGGTTCAGGTGAGCGCCCGCGCGGATGTGATCCTCGGCCGTCAGCCGCCGGTACAACGGGATCTCCTGGGCCAGGTAGCCGATGTCGGCCAGGAAGGACGGAGCCTGGTGCGGAGTCACCCCGTTCACGATGACCTGGCCTGAGGTCGGCCGGGCCAGCCCGGAGAGCAAGCGCAGCAACGTGGTCTTGCCCGCGCCGTTCGGCCCGATCAGCGCGGAGATCCGGCCCTCGGGGACGGCGATCGTGCAGTCGTTCAGTGCGGTCACCTTGCCGTAACGCTTGGTGAGCCCGCTGGTCTGGACGGCGATGGGCTCGGGGGAACCCCAGTGCCCCCCGGGCCCCGGGCCGAGCGGACCCAGGACTTTCTCCATCGGAGTCATGCCGTTTCCTCCTCTGCCGCTGCCCGCAGCGTCACGTGCAGCAGCGATTCGATCGATTCGTCGTCGAGCCCGGCCTCACGCGCTTCGCGGACCCACCGGCCCAGGCTCCGGCCCAGCCGCGAATGCGTGCCGGGCGGTGGACCGGGCGGACGGCGCCGGACGAACGTGCCGTGGCCCGCCCGCGCCTCAACTAGGCCTTCGCGCTCCAGGTCCCGGTAGGCCTTGAGCACGGTGTTGGGGTTGATCGCCGTCGCGCTGACCACTTCCCGTACCGGGGGGAGCTGGTCGCCCACCTCGAGCAGTCCCATCCGCAACGCCTGCCTGACCTGCTGGACGATCTGCAGGTAGGGCGGCACCACCGAGTGGGCGTCAACGCGGAACGTGATCATGTATTACCTCTCTAAAGTACTAGTCAACTAAGACACTAGATGGCTGAACCGCCCTTGTCAACGAATCGTCAACTGGAGTCACGTCGAAGCCGGGCTCATCACCCGGATCCGGGTCGCCTTCGACCCGCGCCCACTGCTGGCCTGAGCCCAAAGAGTTAGGGAGCCAGCTCCAGGTAGGACACCCCGGGCATCGGCAATTCGAAGGCCAGCTCCACGACCCCGCCCGCGGCCGCGACCCGTTCCGGCGGGACCAGCTCCTCCAGCCGGTTCGCCTCGCGCAGCGCCGGCCACTGCTCCGCAGACGGCCACGCGGCGCCGCCGCGAATCTCCTCCCACGCCGGGACGATGTTGGAGTGCCCGGCGTCGATCCGGTAGTGCCGGACCGTGTACGAGGCCCCGGCCGGGACGGACACGCGTACCCGCACCGCGCGAGACAGCAACGGATCCCCGCCGACCTTGCCCTGGTCCAGGGTGCCGTTCCAGGCCAGGATCCCGATCCGCCCGTCATCATGGCGGGCCGCCAGCGCGTCCACCAGCGCAACGGCGCCGTCCCCGGTCACGTCGACAGGAAGGCGGTGCGGCCCGAGCCGGGCCAGCAGCGCCAGCGCCCAGAACCGGGGCTTGCGCAGGTTCCCGACCGACAGCAGCCCGAACCCCCCGTGGAACAGCTCCGGCGGCGGGCCGAGCTCCTCGAAGTGGTCGGACGCGACCCAGTGCGACAGCGCCCCGACCCGGCCGAGCGCGGATGCCATGCCCCGCAGCAGGAACGCCGCGGCGAACACGGTGTCGCCGACGCGGTTGAAGTGGTTCGGGGTCGCCCCCCACTCGGTCCACCAGAGCGGCGTGCCCTCCCGGCCGGCCGCCCCGAGCGCCGGCCGCAGGTCCAGGGGCACGCTCCCGTACACGTGGGTGGACAGGAAATCCAGCGGCGCGCCGGAGCGACCGACGTGGGCGAGGAGCTGCCGGACCCAGCCCGCCGCCGCCGAGGACGGCCCGCCGACGCGCAGTCCCGGGTGAACGGACTTGACCGCGCCGGCGGAGGTGTCGTAGAGCCGGAAGTACTCCTCGGGCGTGCCGGACCAGAACACCCCGATGTTCGGCTCGTTCCAGACCTCGAACGCCCAGTGGCCCGTGACCTCATCCTCGCCGTACCGCTGGAGGAGGTGGTCGGCGAGCGCCCGGACCAGGTCCCGCCAGCGGGGCCAGCTCCGCGGCGGGGAGATGATCCCCTCGTAGTTGAACACGGTCTTGCTCGGGTCGCGGGCCAGGGCCGCGGGCATGAACGACAGCTCGACGACGGGCCGCAGGCCGGCCTCCATCAGGCTGTCGTAGACGCGGTCCACGCCGGCGAAGTCATAGACCGGACGGCCCAGCGATTCGGTGTACACGCCGAGGTCGTCGCACAGGATCCCGTGCGCGCGGACGGCCCGCACGCCGAACTCGTCACGGGCGATCCGCAGCGCCTCCCGCAGTTCGGCGCCGATCACCCGCCCGCCGGTGCGGTCCTGCCGCAGCAGATAACTGAGGTGCTCCGAACCGATCATGGGTTCCCACGGCCGGTCCAGCAAGCCCACGGGCGAGCCGCCGACCTCGATCCGCACCGCCGCGGCCGGTGCCGAGCCCGGTTCCGCCGCGACCGCCGCCGACATCGGCCCGGCGGACTCCCCGTCGGCCACCGCCGCCACCGCGTAGTACCTGACCTGACCCGCCGCGCCCGACGTATCGGCGTACGGCCCGGCCGGGACCGCGAGCACGTCCCCGCCGCCGTGGTCCAGCGGCTCGAACAGGCCGCCGGACCGGTCGGCGTAGTAGACGAGGTACCCGGCCGCACCGGGCACCGGATCCCAGTCCAGCGTGACGTGCCCCCGGCCCGGCACCGCGCGCAGCGCGCCCGGCGCCGCAAACCCGCCCGTACCGTCAGCCCGCCCGGGCACCCCTCGCCGTCCGATCCTGCGTTCCCAGTCGGCGCGCGCCCCCATACGTTCCTCCTGATTTATCCCGAACGGCGGTTGGTTCCCGCCCCGGTCCGCGGTCAGTCCCCGAGGTTGAAGTTCTCGAGGGACAGGTACTCGCGCGCGGCCCAGGAGACCGAAACCAATTGTTGGTAGGATGTTATCTAAACGTTATTTTTATCTTGGACGGCGGACGCTCGTGACCAGCAACGGAGAAGACCGGGACGGACCGGCGGGACCGCAGCCGTCCCGCGGCGACAAGCGCCTGTACTTCGTGCTCATGTCCATCTGCATCGGCTTGTTCGTCCTGTCCTGGGCGGTCCTGGACCGGTACTCAGTGACCGCGGCGGTCGCCGTCTCGGCGGTCGCGCTGGTGATCCCGCCCTTCGCCGTGATCATCGCGAACGCATCCAGCGCAACCGACCGCCGTCGCCGGTAATCGCGCCGAGCCCCTGCCCGGCTTAGCCGAGGACCGCCAGGTCGAGCTGGCTGAGGCGGTCGGGGTCGGTGATGACCTCGATCCGGGTGATCCTGTCGCCGGGGATGGTGAAGGCGAGCGCGAGCACCAGCTTCCCGGCCGGCGCCAGTATGATCCCCGGGCTCCCGTTGATCAGCGCGAGCGCCACGTAGCGGGATCGCCTGGCGCCGGCCAGCGCGGTCCTGGCCACGGCCGCCGAGCCGCGCAGCGGCAGGGCGACGCCCGGCGGCGCCGCCGCGGCGTCCGCGTACAGTTCCACGTCGGGGTCGAGGAGGGACAGCAGCGCTCCCATGTCACCGCCCCGCGCGGCGGTGAGGTACGCGGCGGCGACCTCCCGCTGCCGAGCCAGGCGCGTCCCGGGGACCGCGGTCGTGCCCCGGACCCGGCGCCGCGCCCGGCTGGCCAGCTGGCGCGCGGCCGCGGCCGAGCGCCCGGTGACCGCACCGATCTCGCCGAACGGCAGGCCGAACATGTCGTGCAGCACGAACGCGACCCGCTCGGCGGGCGCCAGCGTGTCGAGCACCACGAGCATGGCGAGCCCCACCGAGTCGGCCAGCACGGCCTCCTGCTCGGGCCCGCCGGCCGCGACGGCCTGGTCCAGGGCCAGCGGCTCCTCGCGGCGCGACTTACGCGTGCGCAGCATGTCCAGGCACACCCGCGCGACGATGGTGGTCAGCCATCCCTCCAGGTTCGCCACGTCGCCCGCGCCGGCGCGTCCGGCGTGGATCCACGCCTCCTGGACGGCGTCCTCGGCCTCGCCGAGCGAACCGAGCATCCGGTAGGCCACCGACTCCAGGCGGGGCCTGCTGGCCTCGAACCGCGAGGCCAGCCAGTCGTTCTCGTCCATCGGTCACATTGTCCCCTCGTCATCCGTCATAGGCCTGACGGATGGACCCGAACCAATGTGACAGGGCCGGGTCCGACGGGAATCCGACGGAAGGAATGTCCTCATGGCCAGCATCCTGGTGACCGGCGGAACCGGCACGCTCGGGCGCCTCGTCGTCCCGCTGCTGTGCAACGCCGGCGGCAAGGTCCGGGTGCTCAGCAGGAAGCCCCGCGAGGCCGCCGACGGCATCGAGTTCGTGACCGGCGACCTGACCACCGGCGACGGCGTCGAAGCCGCTGTGGAGGGGATCGAGATCATCGTGAACTGCGCGGGCACCAGCAAGGGCGACGACGACAAGGCCAGGAACCTGGTCCGGGCCGCGTCACGTGCCGGGGCGCGCCACCTGGTGAACGTCTCGGTCGTCGGCGCCGACCGGATCCCGGTGGTCAGCGGCGTCGACCGCGCGATGTTCGGCTACTTCGCGTCCAAGCTGGCCGCCGAGCGGGTCGTGGCCGACTCCGGCCTGCCCTGGACCACGCTGCGCGCGACCCAGTTCCACGACCTGCTCCTGCTGACGGCGCGGGCCATGGCCAAGCTGCCGGTGATGCCGGCCGCGGCCGGGTTCCGGTTCCAGCCGGTCGACGCCAGCGAGGTGGCGGCCCGGCTCGCCGGGCTAGCCCTCGGCCCCCCCGCCGGGCTGGCGCCCGACATCGCCGGGCCGAAGGTCTACGAGATGGCGGCGTTGCTCCGCAGCTACCTGCGCGCCAGCGGCAAGCACCGGCCGATCGTCCAGATCCGCCTCCCCGGCGGGGCCGCCCGGGCGGTCCGGGCCGGCGCGAACCTGGCCCCGGACCGGGCCGCGGGCGGGCGCACCTGGGAGGAGTTCCTGGCCGACCGGGTGGCCCCGTCCGCACGGTGCGTCACCTGAGCTACGATCCGCGCCGTGGACTCTTCCGAGATTGATGCCGTGGACTCTTCGCAGATTGATATCGCGGCGCTGGCGCGATACGGCGCCACGGCCGTGGCGGCCGGGCGCGTGGCGATCGGCCTGATCGCACTGGCCTGGCCGTCGGTACCGTCCCGGCCCTGGGTCGGTGCGGCGGCCGACGACCTGGCCGCACGGGTGTTCGGTCGCGCGCTGGGAGCGCGTGACGTCGCCCTGGGGCTCGGCGCGCTCACCGCCCTACGCCGCACCCAAGCCGAGCCAGGCTCGGCCAGCACGTGGGTCGCCGCAGGCGCCGTCTCCGACGCCCTGGACGTGGTCGCCAGCCTGTCGTCGTGGCGCCAGCTACCGCGAACGGGCCGCTGGCTAGTCGCCGGATCCGCCGCCGCCTCGGCCCTCGTAGGCGCCGCGGCAGCAGTCTGCTCAAACAGCATGGGCAGGCCCGCGCGGACCAGCGGCTGGTCGTCGGCCAGGATGACCCGGATGGTCATCGTGCCGGCGCGGGCACTGGCAGCCGGGCGGCGACGCGGAAGCCCCCGCCTGGGCGCGGTCCAGCCGAGAAGTCCCCGCCCAGCAGCGTTGCACGCTCGCGCATGCCGGTGATCCCGTAGCCGGCCCCGGCCGAGCCGCCGCCGCGCCCGCTGTCGGTGACCTCAATCGACAGCTGCCCGTCCTGCTGGTCGATCGAGACCCGGCACTGGCCCGTGCCGGCATGGCGGACCACGTTGGTGACCGCCTCCTGGATGATGCGGAACGCCGACAGGTCGATGTCGGCCGGGAGCAGCTGCCGTCTGCCGCGCCAGTCCACCTCGACCTGCACGCCCGCGTCCAGGGTCATGGCGGCCAGCCGCTCGATGTCGGCCAGGCCGGGCGCCGGGCCCAGCGGCGCATGCCCCGGCGCGGGTTCCGGCTCGGCACGCCGCAGCCCGGTTACCACCCGCCGCAGCCCGGACAGGGTCTCCCTGCTGGTGGCCTCGATGGCGGCCAGGGCGTCGCGCGCCTCATCGGGACGCGCGTCGAACACCCGGCGGCCCGCACCCGCCTGGATCGCGATGATGCCGATGCTGTGCGCCACCATGTCGTGCAGTTCGCGGGCGATCCGCAGCCGCTCCGCCATCACGGTCTCGGCGGCCGTCTGAGCCCGCAGCAGCTCGGCCCCGGCCTGTGCCTGCCGGATCGAATTCCCGATAAGCCAGGCAATGATCATGACAAGGGCTACGCCGCCCCGGAGCGGGACCAGATCGAGGTCTCCCGGACCCGGAATCAGCAGCCCGGCGCCGACCATGGCAAGGCCGATGGCCGAGACGCCGCGTGTGCGTGTAGCCGCTATGTAGCTTCCCCACACTAAAGCAGACGCTTGACTATGGCCTTGTGATGGGGAATACTCAAGCATGTGCTTAACGATGCGCCGGACCTGGACCGGGTCTTCCACGCGCTCGCCGATCCCGGGCGAAGGCTCATGCTGGAGCGGCTCAGCCGGGGGCCAGCCTCGGTCAGCGAGCTCGGCAGGCCGCTGACCATGTCGCTTGCCGCGGTCGTGCAGCACGTGCAGATCCTCGAGGCCAGCGGTCTCGTGCGGACGCAGAAGCTCGGCCGCACCCGCACGTGCAGCCTTAACGCGGCGACCCTGCGCTCCGCCGAACGCTGGATCTCCGAGCGGCGCACCTTCGTTGAGCGGCAGCTGGACCGGCTCGGCCAGTACCTGGCGGAGACCGCCCCGAACCACGAGGAGATCCCATGACTGAGCGTCCCGTCATTCACCACACGTTCGAGATCGAGCGCACCTTCCCCGCGTCCGTATCCCGCGTGTTCACCGCCTTCGCCTCGAAGGAGGCCAAAGATACCTGGGGCGACACGGGCGACCTGAGCGAACCAGGCGCGGACTCCGGCGGCACGGAGTTCGACTTCAGGATCGGCGGGCACGAGCGCTTCGGCATGGGCTACCAGGGCATCACCTACCGGTACGACGCCCGCTACTACGACATCGTCCCGGACCAGCGGATCATCTACAGCTACGAGATGTACGCCAACGACGCGCGCATCTCCGTCTCCGTCGCCACCATCAAGTTCGCCGCGACCGCCGAAGGGACGGCGCTGACGTGGACCGAGCAGGGTGCCTACCTCGACGGCTTCGACGGGGACGAGGCACCGCAACTCCGCCGGGGAGGCACCGCCGAGATGCTTGACGGCCTCGCCAAGTACCTGGCCTGACCGCCATGCGCACCGTGATAGCGCGGATCTTCGACTACTCGCTCGACGGCATCGTCGCCGGGGGAGGACACCGCCTTCATCGCCTTCTTCGACTTCTGCCGCGACCTCCCGGACGACCAGGCGCTAGAACACCGCACCCGCGCCTTCTATGAGGGCGCCGATGTGCACATCATGGGGCGCAAGCACGACCAGGGCGCGGCGCAGTACTTCCCCGAGGCCGATGATCACCCCTACGCCGCCGCCATGAACGCCGCGCGCAAGGTCATCTTCAGCCCCACCATCAGCGCCGCCGACTGGACCAACACATCGGTGGCCAGCGGCGACCTAGGCACGGAAATCGAGAAGCTCAAGCTGGACGGCGACGGCTACATCGTCGCCCACGGCGGCATCGGCTTCTGGCGGTCGCTCATCCGACGCGACCTCATCGACGAGTACCGGATCTCGCTCTTCCCCTACCTGGCCGGCCAGGGCCCGCGACTGTTCGACCCCAATCCAGGACGATCTCGTCCCGGCGCTGACGGCCCTCTGGACACTCGGCCTCGCGGTACTCGGTGAACCTCCTCCGGCAGAAACCCACCGAGGCCGGCCCGGCCGCGATCTCGACGCGCCATGTTCCGGGTCCTCGGGATCAGGCAGTACCTGCTGCTGCACCGCGCCACAAGCTGACGCTAAGGACGGCCCCGACTCTCGCATATGCTGCTGTTCCGGGACTGGCTGGCCAGGGGTGACGACGGCGGTAGCGACATGACAGACCTGCAGGGCGTGATCGGGCTGCTCCACCGGGCCGACTGGACCCGGCTCAGCCTGTCTGCCGACGTGCACTCCGAAACCGACCAGGACCTGTGGACGAGTCGCGTGCGCGCGACACGGCCGCACTGGGTCCCCGAGGGTCGCGCTTGGAGATTCCGGGAAAACCCGGAGAACACCCCGCTGACCTGGGAAGAGGCGACCGGTGAAGAACTGGTGGGCTATCACTCCTGGGACACGAGGCTGCTGATCGCGCCGGGCGGGCGCTACCGCCAGGAGTACCAGGATGAGCCTTCCGGGCGGGCCATTGGCAGCGACGGTGAACGCAGCTGGGTATGGCGTCCGCAGGATCCGGCGCCGCCGGGGCCGCCGGGGCATATCGCACATAAGCCGCCGTTGCCGCAACTGGTCTGCCCGTCCGCGCTGCTCACCGAGTACACGCTGGAGGTGCGGGCGCCGGTGACCGCCTGCGACCGCGACGCGATAGCGGTCCAGGCCACCCCGCGGGCCGACACCGGGCCCGGCCTGCGCACTTCTCTTCCTGACCAGCTCGACGTGATCGTGGATGCCGAGCTCGGCATCCTCCTCCGCTACGAGGCGACGTTCGAAGGCCAGCGGCTGAGCCTCACGGAGTTGACGGCCATCGTGCTAGACCCGCCGGAAGCGGCGGACCTTTCCCGGTTCGCGCCGCCAGCGGGCAGCCGGATCAGCCAGGATCCAGAGGACAGCCTGCGGGAGACGTTCAGCGGGCCGGGCCGGGAGGCGGCGAAGATTGTCCTCGGGCTGGCCATGGGCGGTCTCGGTGCCAGCATCCGGTTCGCGCCGCACCTTCCGGGTCGGCACAACTTTGCCGAGGCCGACTTCCAAGAGGCGATGCCACCCGCCGAGCCGGCCGTACTCGAGCCGGAAGGCGGCCCGCCACCCTCCGACGATCTGCTGTACCTGCTGTACCGCAGCGGCGAGATCCCGGCTCTCACGGCCATCCTGGACGAATGGCAAGACCTGACCGCCATGACGGCGAAGGTCCCGGATTCGCTGCGTGCCGCGGGCCACGGCGGCGTGGGCTACTTCTTCGATTCGCTTCCTGCGATGACGCACGGGAAGCCCGTAGCCCACACGGTTTCCCGCCTGCGCGCCAGCGGCCGGGACAAGTACCGCATCGACTACCTGACGGGCGGGAACCACCCGAAGACGATCGCCTGCGATGGGGAGCATCGCTGGCAGGTGTTCGCGGACCGGACCATGGTCGGGCCGGCCAAGCCGATGGGTGGCCACCTGGCCACCGTGGTCGACTCGTCCTGGCTGCTCGGCTGCCGGCTGTCGGGCGGCGCGGAGATCAGCTACCGCGGCCGTCGCGCTTACCAGCTCCGCGTGGCCAAGGGCGGCGATGGCTGGTGGACGGCACCGGTGCTGTACTTCCCCGCCGACGTGATCGTGGACGCCGAGCTCGGCTGCCTGCTCCGGCTGATCCCGTTCGCAGGCGACAAGCCAGAGTCGTGGTACGAGCTGAGCGGCATCGGCACCGAGCCGGTCCCGGCCGCGGAGTTCCACCTGGATATCCCGCCTGGCGTCCGCGTCGTCGAAGAGACGGGTAACCCGTTCACCGACGTGACGGCGCTCATGGGCCCGGCCGGAACCGTGATACGCACCGCCTACGACGTGGTCCGCCGCACGAGTGACGCGGTCTCCGCCACCAGGAGTTTCCTGGATGACCTGCGCGGCAGGAGCCGTAGTTAAAACCTAAACCATTTATTTGCCGAACGCCGCGATCAGGGCTTGCCGATGCGGTCGGGTCTCGGGGCACTTGCTGCAGGCGGCCTGCGGTAGAGGTACTCGCGGCGCGGATAGGGTAACCGCGTGGAAGAGGGCCAACGACAACTTCACGCGTCGTCGTTCGGCGCAGCGGCGGCCGCATACGCTGAGCACCGCCCGGACTACGCGCGGGCCGCGGTGCGCTGGGCGCTCGAGCACGCGCCCGGCCCGCGGGTGCTCGACCTCGGCGCCGGAACCGGCAAGCTGACTGCCACGCTGGTCGCGCTGGGCGCGGACGTCATCGCGGTGGAGCCCGACCCGGCGATGCTGACCGAACTGCGCCGCGCCCTGCCGGCCGTCCGCGCCCTGCCGGGTCGCGCCGAGGCGATCCCGCTGCCGGACGCGTCCGTCGATGCTGTGCTGGTCGGCCAGGCCCTGCACTGGTTCGACATGGCCGTCGCGGGACCCGAGATAGCCCGGGTCCTCGTCTCCGGCGGCATCCTGGCCGGCCTGTGGAACGTCTTCGACAACCGGCTCGACTGGGTGGCCGGACTCGAGCGGGTCAGCGGGAGCGCGGCCATTGGCCCGCGTGACACGCTCAGCCGCTGGCGCGCCGAGACGGCAGACGCGCACCTCCCGAGCACCGGCCTGATCGCCCAGTTCGGCTCGCCGGAGCAGGCCGAGTTCCCGCACCGGCACCGCCGCACCGCTGACTCCCTCATCGCGACACTCGCGACGAAAGCGGGGTTGCTGGTCATGCCAGAACAGGAACAAGCGGCCACGTTCGGCCGGATCCGCGCTTTCCTCGCGAGCAGGCCGGAGACCGCTCGCGGCGAGTTCACCCTCCCGATGCTGACCGGCGTGCTCCGCGTCCGGCGCCTGTGAAAGCCATCGGTGTCGCCGGCCACGAACCCACCGCGGCTGAAGGATAAACCGGTCCGCCCGGGGAAGACGATCGCGGGATCTCTGCGTTCGCCTCTGGGAGGCCGGGCATGACCGAAACTCTGGACACCAGGAGGCTGGCGCTGGTCAGCGCTGCCCAGCAGCGGTGGATCTCGGCGCTGACGGATCTGGGCGGCCGGAACACGCTGCTGTACTACAAGGACCGCCGGGCGGCCACGCTCGACCTGGCCGAGGCCGACCCCGAGGCGCTCGACCGGTTCACCAAGACGGGTTCGATCCGGCTGACCAGGCTATTCAAGGACGTGGACCTGCGGTCCGACGCGATCAGGCGGGTCCAGGCCATCCACCGCAAGGCCCGCGAACTGCTCGAAGAGCGCGGTATCCGGGCCGGGTACCTGGCCAGCGGCATGGCCCGCTGGGGTGAGCTGTTCCTCGAGCCCGCCGCGCCCGTGCTGCTCCGTGGGCTCACCATCACCCCCACCCGGGCCAGGTATGACGACTTCGAGCTCATCCTGGACGACGACCCCGAGGTCAATCCCGTCCTGGTGCACAAGCTCACCACCGTGTTCGGGGCTGAGCTGACGAAGCTGACCCCGGAGAACGCGTTCGACCGACTGCAGCTCGCGGCCGACGCCGCGGAGGTGCCCGGCTTCGAGATCACCGACCGCCAGGTCATCGGCACCTTCACCTACGCCAAGCTGCCCATGGTCAGGGACATGGAGGCAGCCGACGACCTGCTGGCCGAAAGCGACCTGGTGGCCGCGATCGCGGGCGATCCGGAGGCGCAGGAACTCGTCTCGTCCGACCTGTCGGCCGGCAAACAAGGCAAAGAAAACGACGACTCCCCCGAGGACGACTACTCCGTCCTGGACGCCGACTCCTCCCAGCGCCATGCGATCGACACCGTCCTGGCCGGGCAGAGCCTGGTCATCCACGGGCCGCCAGGGACCGGGAAGAGCCAGACGATCGCCAACCTCATCGCCGCGCTGGTCGCGCACGGCCGCAAGGTGCTCTTCGTCGCGGAGAAGCGCGCCGCGATCGACGCCGTGCTTTCCCGGCTCAAGGGGGTGGACCTCGGCAACATGGTCCTGGACATCCACGAGGGCACCAGGGACCGGCAGCGGATCGCCAACGACCTCGGCGCCACCCTCGACCTGGCCGGCCAGGCCGCCGCGCCGGAGGTCGGGCGCCTGCACCGCCGTCTTGTCGACCGGGTCCAGCGCCTGTCGCGGCACGTCAGCGCGCTGCACGAGGTGCACGAGCCGTGGGGCCTGACGCCGTTCGCGGTCCAGTCCGCGCTGCTCGGTATCCCCGAGGCGGCCAGAACGCCGTTCCGGCTCCCCGCACCCGAACGCCTCGACGCCGAGGCCGCCGAGACGATCCGCGACGAGTTCCACGAGTTCGCCCACCTCGGCGGGTTCACGCTGCGGCGGTCAAGCACCCCGTGGTACGGCGCCCTGATCCGCACCGCCGGCGACGCGCAGCAGGCCATCGAGCTGGCCGGGACGCTGGACACCGAGACGCTCCCGATGCTGGCGCACCGGATCGACAAGCTCACCACCGAGACCGGGCTGCAGCGCCGCACCAGCTACGCCGAGCAGGCCGCCCTCATGCACCTGTTCGCGTCGGTCGCGCAGACCCTGCGGACCTTCGACGCCGCCGTGTACACCTCGTCCCCGGCCGCCCTGGCCGCCGCCACCTCAGAGGGCGGCGGAAGCGGAGGCCTGCTCGAGCGAAGGCGGCTGCGCAATCAGGCCAGGTCCCTATGGCGCGGCAGCAAGGACCCAGCCGAGAAGCCCTCATGGGAGGACCTGCACCAGGCCCTCGACCAAGCCGCCACCGAACTAGCCGAATGGCAGCGGCTCAGCGCCCCCCAAGACAATGCCACAGGCCGCCCACCCCACGTCCCGGCCGACTACGCCACCGTGGCGCGCATGTTCCTCGACGCCGAGCACCAGCTGGACGCCCTCCGGGCGTTCGTCCCCTCCCTGGCACAGGGCCCGGTCGAGCCCAATGTCCGCGCCCTAGCCCAAGACCAGAAGACGCCCTGGCAGCTGCCCCGCCTGTACCAGCTGGCCAAGCGGTTCGACCGGCTGGGACTGCGCCCGCTGCTCGACGAGCTGGCCCGTAAGCGGGCCGATGGCGACCAGGCCGCGGCCACCTTCGATCACGCGTGGTACTCCTCGATCCTGGACCAGATCCGGGTGCGTGACCCCCGCTACGCCGCCGAACCCGGCGGTTCCCTCGACGAGATCGCCGACGACTTCCGCCGCCGGGACGTCGAGCACCTGGCCGCGAACCGGTCCAGGGTCCGCCGGACCTGGGCCGTGATGACGCGCGACGCCGAGGAGCGCCACCCGCTGCAGGCCAGGGTCATCCGCAAGCAGGCCGCGCTGCGCCGCGGGCACCTCCCGCTGCGCAGGCTGCTCGACCAGGCCGGCGACGTGCTCTTCGCGGTCAAGCCGTGCTGGGCGATGTCCCCGCTGATGGTGAGCCAGGTGCTGCCCGGCGCCCGGCTCTTCGACGTGGTCATCTTCGACGAGGCCAGCCAGATCGTCCCGGCCGACGCGATCCCGTCGATCATCAGGGCGCACCAGGTCGTGGTGGCCGGGGACGACCACCAGCTCCCGCCGACCAGCTTCTTCCGCCAGTTCGGGGACGCGGGCGCCGAAGACGAGGACGACGAGGACACCGTTCTCGTTCGAGGCCGGATTCGAGTCGATCCTCGACGCGCTCAGGCCGCTGCTGCCCACCGCGGCCCTGAGCTGGCACTACCGCAGCCGCGACGAGCGCCTGGTGGCCTTCTCCAACGAGCGCATCTACGGCGGCACGCTGACCACGTTCCCCGGCGTGCTGCGCGACGACTGCCTGCAGCACGTGGTCGTCGCCCAGGACGCCTCGCCGGGCCAGGACGCCTCGGTGACCGCCGAGGTGAGCCGGGTGGTCGAGCTGGTCCTCGAGCACGCCCGCACCAGGCCCGATGAGTCCCTCGGCGTGATCGCGCTCGGCATCAAGCACGCCGAGCGGATCGACCTGGCCCTGCGCGAGGCGCTGGCCACGGCGGGACCGCAGACCGAGGCGTTCTTCGCCGACGACGTGCCCGAGCCGTTCTTCGTCAAGAACCTCGAACGGGTCCAGGGCGACGAGCGGGACGCGATCATCCTGTCCATCGGGTACGGCAAGCACCCGGACGGCCGGATGCGGTACCAGTGGGGCCCGCTGCTGCGTGACGGCGGCGAGCGCAGGCTGAACGTCGCTGCCACCCGGGCCAAGCACCGGCTCACCGTGGTCAGCTCGTTCTCCAGCCACGACGTCGACCCCGAGCGGCTGACCAAGGCCGGCGCGCGGCTGCTAGCCGAGTACCTGGAGTACGCCGGCGCCGGCGGGACCCCGATGGCCGCGGCCGGCGCCGGGGCCGCCGACGCCTTCGAGGCGTCGGTCCGCGAGCGCCTCGCCGAATACGGCATCATCGTCGTCCCGCAGTACGGCGTCGGCGGCTACCGCGTCGACTTCGCAGCCGCGCACCCGGACGACCCCGCCCGGATGATCCTCGCCGTGGAGGCGGACGGCGCCTCGTACCGCGACTCCGGCAGCGTCCGCGACCGCGACCGGCTACGCAAGGAACACCTGGAGCGGCTCGGCTGGAACGTTCACCGGCTCTGGTCGACCAACTGGTTCCGCGACGCGGACGCCGAGGTCGCCAAGCTCCGCGAGGCCTACGACCGGGCGGTCGCCTCGGCGCCCCGCCCTGAACCCCCTGAACCCCCCGCATCCCCCGCATCCCCCGCATCCCCCGCATCCCCCGCATCCCCCGAACCCCCCGAACCCCCCGCATCCCCCGAATCCTTCGCATTCCCCGAATCCGCCGAGACGCCCGAACCCCCGGATCCCGTCCCGCCCTTCGAGCCGCTCCGGCCCCCGGACCCGCTCCGCCCCCCGGAGCCTCCCGGGCCGCCCGACCCGTCCCCGCCTCCCCGGCCAGTCCTACCGCCAAGCTCGGCGGCCGCCAGGCCCTCCACCGAGGTGGCCACGAGGCCGCCCGCCACGCCAGCCACCCGGTAGGCCGCGGTTACCGTGGGAGGGTAACCGAACCCACGGAGGTACCCGATGACCGCGAACCACCGCGCGCTGCTCGTCATCGACATGCAGAACGCCTTCTGCCATCCCGACGGCTCGTTCGCCCAGATGGACATGGGCCTGGAGGGCGGGCTTGAGGCCGTCGCCAACGCCGCCGTGGCGGTCGGGCGGGCCCGCCGCGCCGGGATCCCCGTGGTCTTCACCAGGCACGTCTACCGGCCGGGCCGCGCCGACGAGGGCCAGTCGCTCAAGCGCAACAGCCCCGCCCTCGCGAGCCTCGAGGGCCTGGCCGCCACGTCCTGGGACGCCCAGGTGATGGACGAACTCGGCTGCGGGCCAGACGACATGGTCGTCGACAAGGTGCGCTTCGACGCGTTCCAGTGGACGTCGCTGGAGCCCCTGCTGCGCGGCCTCGGCGTGGCCGAACTCGTCATCTGCGGCGTCATCACCAACATCTGCGTGGAAAGCACGGTGCGCTCGGCGTTCATGCGCGACTTCCCGGTCACCCTGCTGGCGGACTGCTGCGCCGCCAAGACCCGCCGCCTGCACGAACTGTCCCTCGAGGTGCTGTCCAGCTACGCGCTGGCCGACATCGCCAGCATCACGGCTGGCTTCGGCGTCGGCGCCACGCCAGTCGCGATCGGAGCCTAACCGCAGGCGCCCAAAGCGGCACCAGCCGCCACCCCAGCAGGAACAACCCCAGGAACCCCAGCGCCACGAGCACGAACGCCACGGCCGTGCCCTGCCCGGCCACCACGCGCAGGACCATCCCCACGGCCACCGTCCCGAGCCACGCGCCGACCCCCGCCGGGAACAGCCCGAGCGGCCGCCGCCAGGCCCTGACCGCCAGCCACCCGCACGCCAGGCCCGCCAGGAACGGCCACGCCGTCGACGCGATCCCGCCCAGGCTCTCGCCGTGATCGTGACTGGCCCGGCCGATGATGACAAAGGCCAGCACGCAGCAACAATCGAGCACCAGCCCCAGCCGGGTCGCCCGCATGGGCCCAGGTTAGCGCTGCGGCTCGACCATCACCTTCAGGCCGGTGCGCCCGGCCGCGTCCCCGAACGCCGCCCCCGCCTCGCCCAGCCCTGCCCGCCTGGTCACGAGCGAGCCGAGGTCCAAAACCCCGCGCGCCGCCAGGCTGATCGCCCGCGGATACACCTCGTTCATCCGGCGCACCATCGCGATCGTCAGCCCCTTGCGCCGCGCGGCGGAGGCCCCGAATCTGATCGTGTCATCGCCGGGGATGCCGGCCAGCACCACCCGGCCGCCCGGCCGCACCGACTCCATCGCCAGCCCGACCCCTTCGTCGGTCCCGGCCGCCTCGAACGCCACGTCCACACCGCAGTCGGCGAGGCCAGTAGACGAGCCGGGCTCAGCCACCGAATCCGCGCCGAACCGCCGGGCCGCTTCCCGCCGGTGCGCGAGCGGCTCGACGGCCAGCACCGTGCGCGCGCCCGCCGCCTTGAGCACCCCGACGAGCAGCAGCCCGATCGGCCCGCAGCCGATCACCGAGGCCGTACCGCCGAACGGCAGGTGCCCCAGGTCGACAGAATGCAACGCCACCCCGAGCGGCTCGAGCAGGGCGCCGGAAGCATCGGACACGGTATCGGGCAGCCGGTACAGCCGCGCGGTAGGCCAAGCCATGAGCTCGCGCATCATCCCGTCGGTCTCGCCGTGCCCGGCGAACCGGATCCGGTAGCACAGATTCCGGTAGCCGTCCCGGCACGCCCGGCATGTCTCGCACGGAATCGCCGGGTCGATCGCGACCCGCTCGCCGCGCCGCGGCCCCGCGGCGATCATCCCCGCCCCCTCGTGACCCAGCACGAGCGGGTGGCCGATCGCGGCGTCGCCGATCGCGCCTTCGCCCCACCAGTGCAGGTCGGACCCGCAGATACCGACCGCCGTGACGCGCACCAGGCTCATCCCCGGCCCGGTCGCGGGCGCAGGCTCCTCGCCGACCCGGATGTCACCGACCGCGTGAAGCCTGGCTGCGCGCACCCGTTCTCCTCCCGTCGGCCCTACTGTTCTTTTTATCCCGAACGGCGCTTGGTGCCC
The DNA here is from genome assembly GCA_963789225.1 of uncultured Actinomycetes bacterium. GTDB lineage: Bacteria > Actinomycetota > Actinomycetes > Streptosporangiales > Streptosporangiaceae > Palsa-504. The sequence goes on along the minus strand of CAWBKD010000046.1, from coordinate 1,185,562 downwards.
CTCCCGAGCAGCCGCGCGCACCGCAAACCGGGGCCAAAAAACCGGCGGACCGGTGATCCCCGCCGCAGGGCCGGGGATCACCGGTGCAGGGCCCGCCTGGTCAGTGCTGGCCGGGATTAGGCCGCAGGGCCTGTGGTGAGGGTCAGCGTCGCGGTGTGCGACTGGCCGGACTGGTCCAGCCAGGTCACCGAGATGGAGTCGCCTGGGTGGTAGGAGACCAGGACGTGCGCCACGTCCTCGGCGCTGGTCACCTGCTGGCCGCCGAGCGAGGTGATCTCGTCCCCCGCGGTCAGGCCGGCCTTGGCCGCCGGGGAGCCCGAGACGGTCCCGCCGAGCATGACGCCGCTGCCGCTGGTGCCGGACCCGGAACCCCCGAACCCGGAACCCCCGAACCCGGAACCCCCGAAGCCTGAGCCTCCGTACCCCGAGCTCGCGGTCTGGATCTGGATCCCAAGGAAGGCGGTCGCCCCGATGTGCACGTCGGCGGAGGTGGTGCCCGCCTCGATCTGCTTGGCGATGGAGAGCGCCTCGTCGATGGGGATCGCGTAGGCCTGCTCGCCCGAGGAGGTCTGGGACTGGAACTGGTAACTCGAGGAGGCTGCGGTGTCAATCGCGATCACCTGGCCGTAGGAGTTGACCAGCGAGCCGCCCGAGTCGCCCGGCTGGATGTCCGCGTTGGTCTCGATCAGCCCGGTCAGCTGCTCGTCGGTCCCGGACAGGTCGTCGGACGCGGTGATCGACTGGTTCAGCGCGGTGACCGTGCCCGCCGCGACCGAAGGCGTGCCGCCCTTGCCCCCGGCGTTGCCCAGCGCGACCACGTTGTCGCCGACCCGGACAGAGCTGGAGTCGCCCAGGCTGGCGATGGTGAGCCCGGACGCGTTCTGCAGTTGGATCACCGCCACGTCATGGCTGGCGTCGTAGCCCACCACGGTCGCCGTGTACGTGCGCCCGTTCCCGACGTCGGTGACCTTGATGGCGGTGGCGCCCTCGATCACGTGATTGTTGGTCAGGATCTCGCCGTTCGAGGTCAGCACGATCCCGGTGCCGGCCGAGGTGGCCTGCTGGTAGCCGTCCGTGGCCACCACGTCGACCAGCCCTGGGTCCACCCGGGCCGCGATCTGGCTCGTGGACAGGATGGTCTTGGAGGTCGCGGTGGCGGTGCCCCCGGCGGTGGAGTTCAGGTGGCCGACCAGCCCGCCCGCGCCGACCCCGGCCGCGAGTGCTATGACCCCGGTGACGATCAGGCCCCGGACGTGGTTCCGGCGGCGCGGCGGCGGTGGTGGCGCGCTGCCGTAACCGGGTAGGCTCGGGTAGGCGCCGTAGGGGTAGTTCTGGCTCATGTCTGGCCCTTCGTCCGCGTCTGTACACCCTGATAATCGGGTGCGGACCTGGAGGGCAGCCCAAGATAACCAATCGCGATGCTCTAAGTTTCCTGAAGGTATCCTGAGGGCGTTCAGGTTGCCGCGGTGCCGGTGGCGGGGATCAGTTCCAGCTCCCCGGTCTGGTCGAGTTCGACGGCCTGGTCGAGTTCCACGGCCTCGTCGCCGTCCGGCTCGTCGCCCTTCCTCAGCACCTCGCGCACGGCCAGGTAAATCAGCGCCGGCACCAGGTCCTTGGACCGCCGGATCACCCACGCGGTGCCCTTGGTGGCCATCCACGCGAACTCGGCGAGGCGGGTCGGCGGCGGGCTGGACGGCTCGGGGTCAGGACCGGGGCCGACGGGGTATCCGGCCTCGGCCAGCAGGTGATGGAAGCGGCACGCCATGAGGCGGTGCCCGCGCTCGTTCGGGTGCAGCCGGTCCACGCTCCAGAACCGCCGGTCGTAGGTGTCCTGCTCAGCCGCCGCGTCCATGAGCAGCGCGCCATGCCGGCGCGACACCTCCGCGATGGCCCTGTTCACCGCGTGCATTCGCCGGGCCAGCGGCCGGGCCAGCGCCTTCGGCAGGCCGAACATCTGCCCGGGGTCGGGCAGGGTCATCGTCAGCACCTGGGCGCCCGACTCCCGCAGCGCGGCCACGGTCCGGCCGAGCGATGCGCCCGACCGCTCCGGGTCGAAGTCGCCGCGCAGCGTGTCGTTGATCCCGAGCACCAGGGTGACCACGTCCGGCTTCAGGTCCAGGGCGGCCGGGAGCTGGGTGCGTTCCACGTCCGCCGCCAGGGCGCCGAGGGAGGCGAGATTGTGCAATTCCGGCTGGGACAAGGTGTCGGCCAGCAGGGCGGCGAAGCCCCGCCAGCCGCGCCCCTCGGGCGCCGGGTCTCCCATGCCCACCGTGATGGAGTCGCCCATCGCGACGAACGTTGTCATGGCGTCCTCCCGCCTGCGGTCACTACGCCCATCGCGGCGAACCTTGTCATGGCGTCCTCCGGCCTGCGATGACTACGCCAGCTGCGGTGTCCGCCCGGAGTCCGCTGGCACCGGCCTCGGCGAGGTCTTCGTGTACGGCCAGGAACGCCTGGACGGCCGCGGGCCAGCCGTAGCGTTCGGCCCGGGCCCTGGCCGCGGCCCGGCGGTCCGGCTCCGGGCGGGACAGCACGTCGGCCACTCCGGCGGCGAGGTCCTCGCCCGCTACGCTGGCGCCGGCCTCGCCCACCACCTCGGGCAGCGCCGACTCCGCGCTCACCACCACCGGCGTCCCGCAGGCCAGCGCCTCGAGCGCGGCCAGCCCGAAGGTCTCCGCCGGGCCGGGGGCGATGGCTACGTCGGCGCTGGCGAGCAGCGCGGCCAGGTCGGTACGGCCGCGCAGGAACCCCGCGAAGGTGACGGGCAGCCCGTCGCGGGCGGCGGTCCGCTCCAGGGACTCGCGCAGCGGGCCGTCGCCGGCCACCACGAGGCGGACGGGCCGGCCCTCGGCCCGCAGGGTGGCCACCGTGGTCAGTGAGCGCTGCGGCTTCTTCTCCGCGGACAGCCGGCCGCAGTGCACCAGGAGCGTCTCCCCGGGCGCGGCGTAGCAGGTCCGCAGCGGCTCGCTGCGCCGGACCGGGCTGAACGTGTCCAGGTCGACCCCGAGCGGCGCGCGGACCACGTTGCCCGCCCCGATCTGGTCAAACTCGACCGCGGCCCACTCGGTGGTGCAGATGATCTGCGGGTACGACCGGGCCGTGCGCCGGTTCAGCGCATCCGCGACGGCCCGCCACAGGCCGGCCGACCCGACCGGCATCATGGTCAGCAGCGCGGTAAGGCTCTCGTGCGAGACCATCGCGGCGGGCACTCCGTGCTCGCGCGCCCAGCGTCCGGTCCAGCGCAGCGTGGCCCGGTCCGACACCTCGAGGGTGTGCGGCTTCAGCTCGGTGAGCAGCGCGGCCACCTTCCGCTTGCGCGTCAGCACCCGGTACCCGCCCAGGAACTGCACGCGCGGCCCGTGCAGGGTGATCACGCGGCCCTGCTCGGTCTGCTCGTCGCTGTCCCTGTCTCCGGGGATGATCAGGACCGGCTCATGACCCGCGGCCAGGTAGCCGGCCCCGAGCTCGCGGAGCGAGGTGCGCAGGCCCCCGGACTGCGGGGCCACGAAGTTCGCGAGCCTGACGATCCTCATATAGAGACCTTAGCCGGGCGCGTCCGGCCGGTCGCGGCAGCGTAGTGGCCGATCAGCTCGTCGGTCAGCGCGCCCCAGCTGCGCCCGAGGACCTTGCGCCGCCCCGCCGCGCCGAACGCCTGTCGCGTCGCCGGGTCCGCGGCCAGCCGCGCGACCGCGGCGGTGAACGCGTCCGCGTCGCCCGGCGGCACGAGGTACCCCGTCACCCCGTCGTCGACCAGGTCCAGGGGCCCGCCCGCGGCCGGCGCGATCACGGGGAGCCCGCTGGCGGCCGCCTCCTGCAGCGTCTGCCCGAACGTCTCGTAGGGCCCGCTGTGGACGAAGATGTCGAGGCTGGCGAAGATGGCGGCCAGCTCGTCACCACGCCGCTCGCCGAGGAAGGTCGCGCCGGGCAGGTGCTGGCGCAGGTAGGGCTCGGCGGGGCCGCCGCCGACGATGACCAGCCGCACCCCGTTCAGCGCGGTGATCCCGGCCAGCAGTTCCACGCGCTTTTCTGTGGCCAGCCGGCCCACGTAGCCGGCGATCAGCTCACCGCCCGGGGCTAGCTGGGCGCGGATCTGGTCGCTGCGGCGGGTCGGGTCGAAGCGTTCCGTGTCCACGCCACGGCCCCACAGCCAGACGTTGTTGATCCCGTGGCCGAGCAGCCCGGTCGCGGTGACCGTGGACGGGGCCAGCGTCAGCGCGGCGTGGTTGTGGATGCCGCGCAGCCACCGCCAGGCGAAGGCCTCCCCGGCCTGGCCGAGCCGGTAAGCCCGGGCGTAGGACGGCAGGTCGGTCTGGAACACCGCGACCACCGGCAGGCCAAGCCGCCGGGCGACCGCCGAGCCGTGCGCGCCGAGGAAGACCGGGCTGGCCAGGTGGACGACCTCGGTCCGGTGCTTGATCAGCACGTCGCTGACGCGTCGGCTGGGCAGGCCGAGGCGGAAGCTCGGGTAGCCGGGCAGGGGTACTGCGGGTATGCGTACGACCGGGTAGGGGAACGAGCCGGGATCCTTGGCGTCGCGCGGCGGCCGCGGCGCGACGACGAGCGGCTCATGGCCGCGGTCGACGAGCAACTCGGCGACTCGCTGCACACTGTGCGCGACGCCGTTGAGGTCCGGCGGGAAGGATTCGGTGATAATCGCGACCCTCATGCTCACACGGTGCGACATCAGAGGATCTTGGCGCCAGTGCCGCCATGACTTCCAGGCGAAATATCTGTGACTTCTTGGATTTTGCGACAATGACGACATGCCCCTGACCGATACAGCGACCTGGATCGTACAGCTCGAGGCGGACGGCGGCGGCGCGCGGTTCGCCGTCAAGGACTGCATCGACGTCAAGGGCCTGCCCACCACGGTCGGCTGCCCGGTGATCGCCGAGCGGGCTCGCCCCGCCGAGCAGGACGCGGCCGTGGTGGCCGCGGCGCGCCGGTCCGGGGCGCGGATCGTCGGCAAGACCAACCTGACGGAGCTGTGCTGGTCGGCCGGCGGGATGAACGCTTGGTCCGGCACGCCGGTCAACCCGGCCGATCCGCACCGCCTGCCGGGCGGCTCGTCCAGCGGTTCGGCGGTCGCCGTCGCCCTCGGCGAGGCGGACGTGGCGCTCGGCACCGACACGGGCGGCTCCGTCAGGATCCCGGCCGCCTGCTGTGGCGTCGTCGGTCTGAAGACCACCTGGGGCCGGGTCCCGACCAGCGGCGTGTACCCGCTGGCCCCGTCGTTGGACACCGTGGGGCCACTCGGCGCCGACGTGGCCGCGGTCGAGCTAGGCATGCGCCTGATCGAGCCGGGCTTCACGGTTGGTAGTTGCGAGCTCGCGGTCGGCCGGATCCGGCCGGACATCGAGCCCGCCGTGGACGCGGAGACCGAGGCCGCGATCGACGCGGCGCTGGATGCGGCCGGCATCTTCGTATCGGAGGCAGAGGCCCCGGACTTCGCGGCCGTGGTCCAGGCGACCGACGCGCTGATCGACTCCGAGGCGTACGAGGTGAACGCCTACCTGATGCCCGACATCGCCAGGCTCGGCCAGAACATCCAGCGCAACCTGACCGAGGCGGCCGCGATCACCGCCGAGCAGGTGGGCGCGGCCAAACAGGCCAGGGCCTCATGGCGGGAGTGGTTCAGGGGCCAACTGGCCCGCCACCCGTTCCTCGCCCTGCCGACGCTGGTGGGCGCGCCGCCGCTGATCGGCACCCGGGGCATGCCGCTCACTATCCTCACCATGCCGGCCAACCTGACCGGGCTGCCCGCCCTGGCCCTCCCGGTTCCCGGTGGCCCCGCCGGCGTTCCCGCGTCACTTCAGCTAATAGGACCGCCCGGAGGCGAAGAGCAGCTCATCGCCCTCGGGCGCGTCATCGAGGCCGCGGTCGCGGCCCTCTGGTTACCGCCGTGGCAGGCCGGCTCGGAACAAGCTCTCGAAAGCGTGGACTTGGTTGTCGTAGAGCTTCCGGATGACGGAGACTGACCGACCCAGAGCCCGCCGTACCGGCGAAACATGGGCAGCCATGTTGATCACCTCGATCGATACGTAGCCTGTATTTCAGGCCAACGGTCTATAACAACGCAGGAAGGAGCAGGTGTGTTCCTGCGGTGGAGGGAACACCGCCAGTCGGCCCGGTGTTCTACTTTGTGCGCTGGGGGCGCGTGCTTAGAGCGAGAGAAGATCAATGGCGCAGTGCGTAACGTGCGGGAGTGAGTTGCATCCCGAGCGGGCAGAAAAGTACGACTACTGCATGGCGCCCGACTGCCAGGAGAAAAATCTCAAGGGCCTGACCATGGTGGCCATCGGGGTGAACAAGGCGGCGGAGCAGTACCTGGTCCTCGACGAAAACACCCAGGACGAACTGGCCAGCGGAAAGTATCACGATCAGCGGCGCGGTTCGTTCGGCACCTCGGTGGCGTCCGCCGCCCCGGTCCCGTCCGCCGCCCCGGTGGCGTCCGCCGCCCCGGCCCCGTCCGCTAACGCCGTTACGGCAGGCCACCGGGCAGGCGGTGCTCAGCGCGATCGGCGCTCCCAGGCTCGCCCGGCTTCGCCCCAGGCCGTGCGCCGTCCGTGGAGCAGGTCGCAGGAGAAACTGGCTCTGCTTTACAACGAGCAAGGCCTGCGGCCGGAGGAAATCGCGCAGAAACTCAAGCTGAGCCCTTACACCGTCACCCAGATCATCCTGGCCTCGAGGAACCGCGCGAAGCTGTGAGCCCGACGCCCTTGGGTCACAATAGTGATCAACGGACCGAAGGAGTCGCCGATGAGCGCGCCCGCTGACACGCAGGTTCTCTCGGGCACCTCGCTGCGGGGGTTCCTGCACGGCCTGCCGGGAGTAGATGAGGTCGGGGCGGAGGCCCGCGCGGCCATGCTGGCCAGGCGGTCGATCAAGACCACGGCCAAGCGGTGGGCGCTGGATATGGCGATCTCGATGATCGACCTGACCACGCTGGAGGGCCAGGACACGCCGGGCAAGGTCCGGGCGCTGTGCGCCAAGGCCAAGCGCCCCGATCCCGCCGACCCCACCGCGCCGCAGGTCGCCGCCGTCTGTGTCTACCCGGACCTGGCGCACGTCGCCGCGGCCGAACTGACCGGCAGCGGCGTGCACGTCGCCAGCGTGGCGACCGCGTTTCCCAGCGGCCGGACCAGCATGGACGTCAAGCTCGCCGACGCGAGGTACGCGATCGCGGCGGGCGCCGACGAGGTGGACATGGTGATCGACCGCGGCGCCTTCCTGACCGGTGACTACCAGCTCGTCTTCGACGAAATCGCCGCGGTCCGCGAGGTGTGCGAGGGCGCCGCGCATCTCAAGGTGATCCTGGAGACCGGTGAACTGGTCACGCTGGACAACGTGCGCCGCGCCTCGTGGCTGGCCATGCTGGCCGGTGCCGACTTCATCAAGACCTCCACCGGCAAGATCACGCCCGCCGCGACGCTCCCGGTGACCCTGGTCATGCTGGAGGCCGTCCGCGACTTCCGCGAGGCGCACGGGCGCCAGGTCGGGGTCAAGCCGGCCGGCGGCATCCGCACCGCCAAAGACGCCATCAGGTACCTGGTCCTGGTCAACGAGACGGCGGGGGAGGACTGGCTGGATCCCCACTGGTTCCGTCTGGGCGCCTCCAGCCTCCTAAACGACCTGCTCATGCAGCGCACCAAGCTGGCCACCGGCCGCTACTCCGGCCCCGACTACTTCACCCTGGACTAACAACCCGGGGCTACGCGCCCAGCGAAACCTCGGCGCCTACTTCACCCCGCGCTGACGACCCGGCCTAGGCGCCAAGCGACACCGGCAGGTGGGCGGGTCCGCGCAGGTTGATCCGGCCGTTCCAGGTGACCGGGCCGTCCAGGGCGAGCCCGGGAAACCGTTCGGTCAGCCGGGCGATGGCGATCGAGGCCTCGAGCCTGGCCAGCGACGCGCCCAGGCAGTGGTGCGGCCCGCCGCCGAACGAGACGTGCTGCCGCGCGTTCTCCCGGTCGATCCGAACCTCCGCCGCGTCCGGCCCCCAGAACCCCTCGTCCCGGTTGGCCGAGCCCAGGCTGGCCATGACGAAGGCCCCCGCGGGGAGGGTGACGCCGGACATGGTGACCGGTTCCAGGGTGATCCGCCTGCTCGCCTGCACCGGGCTGTCGTACCTGAGCAGTTCCTCCACGGCGTTCTCGATCAGGGCGGGATCGTCGCGCAGCAGCGCGAGCTGGGCCGGGTGGCGCAGCAGCGCCAGGGTCCCGCCCGCGATGAGGTTGACCGTCGTCTCGTGCCCGGCGATGTACAGCAGCAGGGTCTGCGCGATCAGTTCCTCGTCGTCGAGCACGTCGCCGCCGTCCTCGGCGTTGATGAGGGCGGTCAGCAGGTCGTCAGCGGGGTTGGCGCGCTTCCACGCGATCATGCCGGCCGCTATCTCGGTGAGCTCGGCGTCCGCGGCCGCGATGGCCGCGGCGACCGCCGGATCGGCGACGGGCTCCAGCGAGCGGACCACCGTGCCGCTCAGCTGCCTGATCCGCTCGTGGTCCGCCGGCGGCGTGCCCAGCATCTCGGCGATCACGGCGAACGGCAGCGGGAAGGCCAGGGCGTCGACCAGATCCACCTGACCCTGAAGTTCCGCCCCGTCGAGCATGCCGTCCACCAGGCCGGTGATGCGAGGCCGCAGCGCCTGCACCGCCCGCGCCGTGAAGGCCTTCGACACCAAACGCCGCAACCGGGTGTGATCCGGTGGGTCACGGTCGAGCATAGATACGCCGCGGGGGCGGTCCGCTTCCTCGCCGTACATCTGCTCGCGCAGCTCCGTGAACGGGCTCACGGCGACGTTGCGCTCCTCGACCGACATGTTCGCCCGGAGCAGCCAGGAGACAGCCTCATAGGACGTGAGCAGCCAGAACCCGAACGGATGTGCGTAGACCGGCGCTCCGGCGCGCAGCGCCGCGTACTGCGGATAGGGGTCGTCGGTAAAACCAGGCGCGAACGGGTCAAACAGGGGTGGGGGCAGGGTCTGGGACATCGCACGGCTCCTTCCCGGCCTGCCGGCCGCGCGTCTACGCTGACATTGTCACACGCCGTTCCACCCTGGACTGAGATGCCTAAGTTCGATTACGCTCCCGCCCCGGAGTCGCGCGCGATCGTCTCGCTGCGCGAGTCCTACGGGCTGTACATCGGCGGGGAATTCGTCTCCACCATCGACGGCCGCACGTTCAAGACCATCTCGCCGGCCACCGAGGAGGTCCTGGCCGAGGTGACCGAGGCGGGTCCCGCCGACGTGGACCGCGCGGTGTCCGCCGCCCGTCGGGCCTACGAGGACACCTGGTCGGGCATGCTGCCGAAGGAACGCGGCAAGTACCTGTTCCGCATCGCCCGCATCGTCCAGGAGCGGGCGCGCGAACTTGCCGTGCTCGAGTCCCTAGACAACGGCAAGCCGATCAGGGAATCGCGCGACGTGGACATCCCGCTCGTCGCGGCGCACTTCTTTTACCACGCGGGCTGGGCCGACAAGCTGGAGTACGCGGGGTACGGTCCCGACCCGCGCCCGCTCGGCGTGGCCGGCCAGGTCATCCCGTGGAACTTCCCGCTGCTCATGTTGGCCTGGAAGATCGCCCCGGCGCTGGCCTGCGGCAACACCGTGGTGCTTAAGCCGGCCGAGACGACGCCGCTGACCGCGCTCACCTTCGCCGAGATCTGCCAGCAGGCCGACCTGCCGCCGGGCGTGGTCAACATCATCACCGGCGCGGGGGAGACCGGCCGCGCGCTGGTCGAGCATCCCGGCATCGACAAGGTGGCCTTCACCGGGTCCACCGAAGTCGGCAAGCAGATCGCCCGGGCCTGCGCGACCGGCCCGCGCAAGAAGGTCACGCTGGAGCTGGGCGGGAAGGCCGCCAACGTTGTGTTCGATGACGCGCCCATCGACCAGGCGGTCGAGGGAATCGTCAACGGGATCTTCTTCAACCAGGGGCACGTGTGCTGCGCGGGCTCCAGGCTGCTCGTTCAGGAGTCGGTGTACTCCGAGGTCCTGGCCTCCCTGCAGCGCAGGCTGGGGACGCTGCGGCTCGGCGATCCGCTGGACAAGAACACCGACGTGGGCGCCATCAACTCCGCCGCCCAGCTCGCCAAGATCCGCGAGCTGTCCGACGCCGGCGAGGCGGAGGGCGCGCAGCGGTGGTCGCCGCCTTGCGAGCTGCCCGTGAAGGGCTTCTGGTTCCCGCCGACCGTGTTCACCGGGGTTTCGCAGGCGCACCGCATCGCCCGCGAGGAGATCTTCGGGCCGGTGCTGTCCGTGCTCACGTTCCGCACCCCGGCCGAGGCGGTGGAGAAGGCCAACAACACCCCGTACGGGCTGTCCGCTGGGGTCTGGACCGACAAGGGGTCGCGGATCTTGTGGATGGCGTCCCGGCTGCGCGCCGGCGTGGTGTGGGCGAACACGTTCAACAAGTTCGACCCGACCTCGCCGTTCGGGGGTTACAAGGAATCCGGCTACGGCCGGGAGGGCGGCAGGCAGGGGCTGGAGGCCTACCTAGATGTCTGATACTCCGCTTTCCCCGGGGGACGACCCCCCGGTGACCCCCCGCAAAGGGGGGACTGCCCGTCCCCCCTTTGACCCCCCTGGCCGCATCGCGGTGCGGAAGACGTACAAGCTGTACATCGGCGGGGCCTTCCCCCGCTCGGAGAGCGGCAGGTCTTACGAGGTGACCGACCACAAGGGCGGGTTCCTGGCCAACGCGGCGCTGGCCTCGCGCAAGGACGCGAGGGACGCGGTCACGGCGGCGCGGAAGGCGTTCGCGGGCTGGTCGGGCGCGAGCGCCTACAACCGGGGCCAGGTCCTGTACCGGGTCGCCGAACTGCTCGAAGGCCGCCGCGCGCAGTTCGCGGCCGAGGTCCGCGCGGCCGAGGGGCTGGGGGCCCGGCAGGCCGAGGCGGTCGTGGACACTGCCATCGACCGCTGGGTCTGGTACGCGGGCTGGGCGGACAAGATCGCCCAGGTCCGCGGCGCGGCCAACCCCGTAGCCGGCCCGTACTTCAACTTCTCGCTGCCCGAGCCGACCGGCGTGGTGGCGGTGATCGCGCCCGACTCCGCGAGCCTGCTGGGCTTCGTGTCCGTGGTCGCGCCCGCGATCGTTACGGGCAACACGGTCGTGGCCCTGGCCAGCGAGCGCTACCCGCTGCCTGCCGTGTCCCTGACCGAAGTGCTGGCCACCTCGGACGTACCGGGCGGCGTGGTCAACGTGCTGACCGGGCGCACCGCCGAGATTGCCCCCTGGCTGGCCTCGCACATGGACGTCAACGCCATCGACCTGTGCGGCGCGCCCCCCGCCCTGGCCGACGACCTAGCCGTGGCCGCCGCCGAGAACCTCAAGCGCGTGTTCCGCCCTCGGGACCCCGACCAGGACTGGATCCAGAGTCCTGGCCTGGACCGCATGCTCGCCTACCTGGAGACCAAGACCGTCTGGCACCCCGCGGGCACCTAGCCTTGCATGCGGCCCGCAGCCCGGCCACGTCGTGCATGGACTCCGTGGCAGCCTTGCCCCGCCGCCCACGCCGCATCTTCACGCCGGGAATCGCCTCATCCAGCCGTTCCAGATCCTCCGCCAGGCACGCCTCGATGCGCACACTCCCATGCTACGTATTGGAACCCTTTTTCTGCGTGTTGAGTTGCGTTCAGGCTCCAGATTAGATACTGTGTTCGTATCAAGTCAAGACCATTTCCCCGAACGGCGGTGGCGATGACCCCAGGACCGGCCCCGAGCCCCGGACGGGACGAGGACCCCGCCCGGCGTGCCGCTGGGCCGGAGGACCCCGCCCGGCGTGCCGCTGGGCCGGAGGACCCCCGGCGGACCCGCGGGCCGCGCGACCCCCTCCAGGACGCGGCGGCGGGCTGGCGGCGGCTGCCCGCCGGGGCCGACTGGATGGACGCCGAGCAGTGGGCGGCCCGCCCGGTAGGGGAGGAGCCGCCGGATCCGGACCGCTACCCCGACCCGGAGGACCCGCCGCTACCCGGCGAGGTGGACCTGGACGCGATCCTCGCCGAGTGCCGGGAGTTCACCGCGGCCGAGGCCCGGGCGGCCGCGCTGGCAGCGGCGGCGGGCACGACCGGGGCGCTGGCCGCGAGCGCCGCTACGGCGGCGGGCCGCCGCGGTCCGGGCATGCCCGGGTCGGAGGTCTTCCCGGGGGAGTACCCGGGCCCGGCGGGCGGGTTCGCGTCCGGGCTGGCCCTGGACACCGCGCCGGGCGGGCTGGTCCTGATGAGCTTCGCCGATGACGCGGCCGGTGCGGATGACACCTACCCCGGTGTCACCGACGATGAGCTGATCGGCGCGATCTGCGCGTGGGACCGGGTGCAGTCCCACGCGGGCGCCCGTAAGCATGCGGCGGCTGCGGAGCTGATCCGCCGCCGCCCGGCCCCGGGCTGTGCGCCGGAGGGCCCGGCGCGGATGCCGGCCGGGTGGGAGGAGTTCACCGGCGATGAGCTGGCTGCGGCACTGGCCCAGTCCGCCTGGGCGGCGGCGGCGGTGCTGGAGCTGGCCGCGGATCTGGCGGTCAAGCTGCCAAGCACGGCGGCGGCGTTCCGGTCTGGTGTCCTGCAGGAGAACAAGGTCCGGATCATCGCCGCCGCCACCCAGCTCCTCGATCCGGCCGAGGCCCGGGCGGCCGAGGCGCTGGTCCTGGACCGGGCCGGGACTCTGACCCCGGGCGGGCTGCGGGCCGCGATCGCCCGGGCCGTGATGCAAGTCGCGCCGGACAAGGCCCGCAAGCGCCGCGAGGAAGCCGCCAAGGACGCCCGGGTGGAACGGTGGGCGGAAGACTCCGGGAACGCCGCGCTGGTCGGCCGGGAGCTGCCCCCGGCGGAGGTGCTGGCCGCCGACCAGCGGGTCACCTGGTGGGCCCGGCAGCTGCGCAAGGCGGGTCTGGCCGGCAGCATGGACGAACTGCGCGCCCGGGCCTACTTGGACTTGCTCCTCGGGATGGACTCCCGCCCCGCCGGGAACGGCAGCACGGCACCAGGCCCGGGCCGCGGCGGCCGCGGCACCGGGGCAGACAGTACGGGCGGCGCCCCCGGCCAGGAAGGCTCCGGCACCGGCGACGACCCGGACGGTAACGGCCCGGACGACTCCGGCCCGGACGACTCCGGCCCGGACGACTCCGGCCCGGACGACTCCGGCCCGGACGACTCCGGCCCGGACGACTGGGGGCCTGGGCCGGGGGAGCCCGCGGGTCCAGCGCCCGCCGGGCCCGCGGCGGGAGTGATCCCGCCGGGGTTCGCGGGCCGGGTGAACCTGACGGTCCCGCTGGCCACCGCGGTCGGCCTGGCCGACCGGCCCGGCGAAGCCTCCGGCATCGGCCCGGTCGACCCGTGGCTGGCCCGCGACCTGGCCGCCGCGGCCGCCCGCAACCCGAAGACCACCTGGTGCCTGACCGTCACCGACCAGCACGGCCGCCCCATCGGCCACGGCTGCGCCCGGCCCGCCCCAGTCGGCAAACCCGCGAAACAGGCTAAACCGGGCGCCCGGGCCGGGCCTGATCCGCCGCAACCCGCCGACCCGCAGCCCGGTTTCACGATCAGCCGGGAGCACGGGCCACCGGGCGGGTACGGGACCTGGCGGCTGTCCACCGCAGTCCCGGGGCAGCGGGACCTGATCGTGACCGTCGAGCCGATCGATACCGACCCGTGTGATCACCGGCGCGAGGCCTCCGGCCACGACCCCGGGGTTATGCTCCGGCACCTGGCCGAGATCCGGTACGCCACCTGCACCGGCCCCACCTGCCGGCGACCTGCCGCCCAAGCAGACTTCGAGCACAACATCCCCTACGAGGCGGGCGGCCGGAGCTGCCTGTGCAACGGCGACCCTAAGTGTCGTCATGATCACCGGGTCAAACAACACCCCCGGTGGCAGGTCGACCAGCTCCCCGACGGGACCGTCCGCTGGACCACCCCGGCCGGCCGCCAGTACACCAAAGAACCCACTCGATACCCGATCTAGCAGCAGGGACGGTCCGGGTGTATGTAGGTACACCCGGTAAGACGGCGGTCAGCCGTATATCGGTCCCGGGGGATCGAAACCTAGCGTGACTCCCAATACGGGGAGCCAGAAAACGCTAGGAGGGCACGATGAGCATCCACCGGGGCATCGCCCGGCGTGCGGGGATCGTGGCCGTCTCGGCGGCGCTTAGCCTGCTGACGGTAGCTTGCGGGTCCGCTCCGGCTGCAGGCCACGTCAGCGGCACCACGAGCCCCCCGCTGTCGGCCAGCCAAGCGAACGGCCCAGCGGATGGCAGGGCGAAACCGGGCGCCCTGCCCCTGGTCTCCACGGCGAACTGCGGCTCCGGGACGACCTGCTATAGCCCCCAGCAGCTCCAGGTGGCCTACGGAGTCAAGCCTCTCCTGGACCGCGGGATCGACGGCCGTGGCGAGACGGTGGTGCTGCCAGAGCTCGCCGAAGCGCGGCTGGACCTGCCCGCGATCACTGACCTGCGCCAGGACATGGCGGCCTTCGACCACCTGTTCCACCTTCCGGTCGCGCGGATGCGGGTCGTGACCACTCTCGCCGGCGCCAGCTCTCCCTGGCTGGCCTTCGGGGAGGAAGTGCTGGACGTGGAACTGGTGCACGCACTCGCCCCAGACGCCACGCTCGTCATCCTCCTGCTCCCGTCAACATCCCTGGACAACACTCGGGACGCGGTCGCCGCCGCCCTCGCCGAATTCCAGCTGGGCCCCACCCTCGGGAGCGTCATGTCGATCAGCGCTGCGGGACAGGTCGGCGGCGAGCATTGCGTGAGCCGTGCGCAGGCCGGCAGCGTGAACGCGGCGCTTCAGGCGGCCGTCGACCGTGGCATGACGGTAGTCGCCGCCTCGGGCGATATAGGAGCGGCGGCCTATCAGTGCGATCTCTACTCGGCCCTGACCGGCACCGCGCCCGTGGCCCCAGTCAAGGGGGTCCTCCTGCTGGCCTCCGATCCGTTCGTTCTGTCCGCGGGGGGAACTAGCCTGACCGCCAGCCATGCCACGGGCGCCTGGATCAGCGAAACGGCGTGGGGCCTGGCGTCCGGAAACCCCGGAAACCAGGGCGGGTCCTTCCAGGCCTCCGGCGGCGGGTTCAGCCAGTTGTTCGCCCGGCCCGCCTACCAGGCCGGCGTCCCTGGGATCGGCGCTAGCCGAGGGGTTCCCGATGTGTCCGCCGATGCCAGCGACCGCACGGGCGTGGCGGTCGTATTCAGCAACGGAACCCAGGACACGGTCCAGAGCCACGGCGGCACCAGCGCCAGCGCCCCGATCTGGGCCGCGCTGATCGCCCTGGCCGACCAGTACGCGGGGCGCCACCTGGGCTTCGTCAACCCGGCCATCTACCAGATCGCCCGCGGCGCCTCCTACCACCGGGCCTTCCACGACGTCACCACGGGGAACAACACCGTGGCGTTCCCGCCCACCACGATCACCGGGTACCAGGCGGGTCCCGGATGGGACCCGGTCACCGGCTGGGGCAGCCCCGACGCGCAGGTGCTCGTCCCGCTACTGGCTCGCTACGCCACTGGCTGACCGCAGGCTGCAGCACGCCCTAAGCCACCGCCTGACCGCTCAATTCAGGACGCGCCTCAGGACGCGCCGAAGTCGACGTCCTTGGTCTCGACCGTCCCGCCCTTTCGGCCCGGCGCCGAGTGGTAGGTCCAGTACAGGTTCGTGTGCGCGATGACCGCGTCGGGCGGCGGCGCGCCCCAGGCCGTCATGTCCTCCGTGGTGTGCGCGTCCTTGACCAGCGTCGCGTCGTACCCCCGGGTTATCGCGCCGTGCAGCGTGGACCGGATGCACGCATCGGTCTGCGCCCCGACCACGACGAGCCGGCCGACTCCCAGCCCCGACAGGACGGTCTCGAGCGTGGTGTCCTCGAAGGAGTCGCCGTAGTTCTTCTCGACGACCGGTTCGGCGTCACCGGGAGTCAGCTCGGGGACGATCTGCCAGGCCTCGCTCCCCTTGGGCAGGTCCTCGTCGTCGTGCTGGACCCAGACCACGGGAATCTGTTCCTGCCGCGCCTTCTCGACCAGGAGGCCGACGTTGCTGACGACCTCGTTGCGCTGGTGGGCCGCCTTCACGACGCCGTTCTGCACGTCGACGACGAGCAGTGCGGTGTTCGGCCGGTTCTCGAGTGTGGTCATGATCTCCCCTAAGCCTGGTGGTGCGTGCGGTAGTGCTCGGCCAGCACGTCGTCGCCGAAGTCGTCCGCCGGGTTCCGCCACACGGAGTGAATGTGGTTGCCGTTGCCCTGGGTGTTGTCGTGCTCGATGAGCAGATCAGGCCCCTGGACGCGGAAGTAATGCCGCCGCCCGGGCTCGGTGCTGCCCGCCCAGGCGAAAGCCAGGCTATCCATTCCATTGCGTTCTAGGTTATGCAAGGCCGCCCCGGCCAGCCCGTCGGGCAGCCGCCGGGCGAACGCCCCGACGAGCTCGGTCAGCTCGTCGAACTGCCGCTGGCTCAGGTCGGTAGCCGCGATGCCCTTAGGGCTGGAGCGGACGTAGCTGAGCAGGTCGCACTCGTCCTCGCTGATCACGTAGTCCGGCTCGGCCCAGAACACCGCCTCAGGCCGCTCGATCTCGCCGATCCTGGGGACCAGCCGGGTGGCGATCTCCGGCGGCGGCCGGTGGTTGATGATCGCGGCGCGCCGCTGCGCGTCGTCGAGGGAGTTCACGAACCGGTAGCCGAGTTCCTCGTCGTCGGCCAGGGGCGCGAGCAGTCCGTAGCGGGCGGGCGATGAGCCGAACATGCACGGCGTGGGGGAGACGTACCGGCCATCGACGACGGCGAAGTTGAGCGACACGTGGTGCCCGGCGAACTGCCAGCCCCACACGTCATCGCCCGGCACGCCGAACACCTTGAAGCAGTAGCGCTCGGGATTGAAGAGCCCGGCCAGCTCCGGGACGAGCACGCGCCTGACGTGTTCCATGGCCATCACCGAGACGACCTTCGTGTACCCGGGCAGGCTGGTGCCCGTCACGATGAGCTCGTGCCCGAGCCTGCGCTGGCCGTCATCGAGCGCGCCGATGGGCAGGCCGCTTCGGTCGGGGATCGGGTAGAACGACCAGTCGCGCCGTTCGTCGCCGAACGGGAAACACGCCAGGCTCCGCTGATCCTCGGTGAGCCCGGCCAGGAAGGCGGACGCGGCACCGGCCATCCGCCCCGCCGTCTCCGGCACCGACAGTCGGTCCTCGTGGGTCATCTCGTGGCCTGTCATGGTCGTGATTATCCCCTGCTGCGATGAGGTCGCAGCAGCGCAAGGGTGGCTGGTGTCGATGTGCTGCAACGGGATTTTCCGGTCATCCTGGAAGCGTGAGCCACGAGCACGACCATCACCACGATCATCCCCGCCGGCACGACCACGGGAGCCACGGCACCTGGGCGCGGATTCGGCACGCCGTCGGGCCGCATTCGCACGACCACGGGACCGACACAGCCCTGGAGTCCTCGGCCGACGGGATGCGGGCGCTGCGGATCTCGCTAGCCGCGCTCGCGGCGACGGCGTGCGCGCAGGCCGTCGTGGTGGCGCTGTCCGGCTCGGTAGCGCTGCTGGGTGACGCGCTGCACAACTCGGCCGACGCGCTGACGGCCGTCCCGCTCGGCATCGCGTTCATGCTCGGCCGGCGGCGTCCTACCCGTCGTTACACGTACGGTTACGGCCGAGCCGAGGACCTGGCCGGCGTGATCATCGTCGCGGTCATCGTGCTGTCATCGGCGGCGGCCGCGTTCGCCGCCGTCGAGCGCCTGCTGCACCCGCACCCGGTCACGCACCTGCTCGCCGTAGCCATCGCGGCCGCGCTCGGCTTCGCAGGCAACGAGCTGGTGGCCGTCTACCGCATCAGGACGGGGCGCCGGATCTCCTCCGCCGCGCTGGTCGCCGACGGCCTGCACGCCCGCACCGACGGGTTCACCTCGCTGGCGGTCCTCGTCGGCGCGGGCGGGGTGGCGATCGGCTGGCGCTGGGCCGACCCGGTCGTGGGCCTGCTCATCACGGTGGCCATCCTGGCCGTCGGGTGGCAGGCGGCCCGCGAGGTCGGCCGACGGCTGCTGGACAGCGTGGACCCGGCGCTGACCGAACTAGCCGAGGCCACCCTGCGCGCCACCCCAGGGGTGCTGGACGCCGGTCCGGTCCGGTTGCGCTGGGTCGGCCGGACGCTGCGCGCCGAGTGCGTGATCTCGGTCGACCCGAGCCTTTCTGTCGTCCAGGCGCACGCCGTCGCGGTCAGCGCCGAGCACGCGCTGATCCACGCGATCCCCCGGCTCGCCGCCGCCGTGGTGCACGCCGACCCGCTGGACGGAACCGACCATCACGCGCTGCTCGCCGATCACGTTCTTATTTAGCCCGAACGGCGTCCTCAGCCGGGAACCCCTACACCCGGGGCAGGATCCCGGCCAGCAGCGTGCCCATCCGGCTGGCGGAGGCCTGCCCGGCCTCGACCACCTCGGCGTGGCTGAGGCCGTGCCCGGCCAGGCCAGCCGCCAGGTTGGTGACGAGCGAGATGCCGAGCACCTCCGCGCCGAGCTGACGGGCCGCGATCGCCTCCAGGCCTGTCGACATGCCGACCAGGTCGGCGCCGAGCCTGCCGAGCATCGTGATCTCCGCCGGGGTTTCGTAGTGCGGGCCGGGCAGCATCGCGTAGACGCCCTCGGTCAGGCTCGGGTCGGCGTCGCGGGCCAGCGCCCGCAGCCGCGGTGAGTACAGGTCGGTCAGGTCGACGAACCGCTGGCCGCTCGGCGGCGGGGGCCCGGTCAGCGGGGATTTGCCGGTCAGGTTCAGGTGGTCGCTGATGAGCACCGGCTCCCCGACGCTGAGCCCAGGACGGATGCCGCCCGCCGCGTTGGTCAGCACCACCACCCGGCAGCCCGCCAGGACCGCGGTGCGCACGCCGTGCACCACGGTGGCCGGTGACAGGCCCTCGTACAGGTGGACCCGGCCGAGGAAGACCAGCACGCGCACCGGTCCCGCGGTCACCGAGCGCACGGTCGGCGTGTGACCGGCCACCGAGGGCTGGGGAAACCCGCCCAGCTCGGTCAGCGGGACCTCCGCCTCGGTGGCGCCGATCGCGTCGGCGGCTGGCTTCCAGCCCGAGCCGAGGACCACCGCGCAGTCGTGCGGGCCGGTCAGGGCGGTCAGGCGGGCGGCGCTGGCCGCCGCGGCGGCGAAGGGGTCGTCGGTCACGAGGGCCATCATGGCGCATGGGGCCCCCGAGCCAATGCTGGAAATGCCCCCGATCCGATATACCGTGACCACGTGGAAGAAGAGGCCGAGCCGGCCGGGGAATCGGCGCGACCGCAGTCGGCGGTGTGGGATGACCCGCGGGTGCCGTGGACCGGGCGGCCCGGGCGAGCCGACATCCTGCTCTGGGCCGCCATCGTGCTCAGCGGGATCTACTACTGGGCGATGCTGCCGTTCCGCGCCGAACTGGTCGGCACGCACCCGGTCCTCGGCGAACTGCTCAACGGGAGCACCGAATCGATCATCGCGGCGGCGGCGTTCGCCCGGATCGGGCACGGAACCCTGGTCGTGGTCCTGCTCGCCGCCATTCCCGGCCTGATGAAGTTCGACGTCATCTACTGGTTTGCGGGCCGACTCTGGGGTGAGCGCCTCATCCTGCTGCTGTCCGGCAAGCGCAACCGGGGGGTCAAGTACATGGACCGGGTGCAGCGGTGGGGCCGCAAGTTCACCTGGCCCGCCGTGCTGGTCTCCCAGTTCCTGCCCATCCCCACCGCGATCATCTACGCCGTCGCAGGCTGGGCCGGGATGCGGCTCGTTACGTTCCTCATCCTGGACGCCATCGGTTCGCTGGCGTGGGCGGGCATGCTGGCGGGCCTCGGGTGGGAACTCGGCCATCACGCGGTCGTGGTCGCGCAGAAGATCTCGCACTACGGCCTGTGGATCACGATCGCCCTGGTGGTCGTGATCGTGTTCTTCCAGGTGCGCTCGCAGCGCCACATGATCCGCACGGCCGCGCAGGCCAGGGCGACCGCCGCCACCGCCGGAGGCGATGAGTCCGGCCGCTGATCCCAGTGGGAGTGGCCGTCGGTGCTGGCCAACTGGGCCCGTGTCCGCCCTTCACCACTGGTCTCACCCCTATCCAAGGCCGGGCATAAATGACACGATGATGGTGTAATGCGCGCAAATCCGCCGCTCGCAAGTGCGGCTGCACTTGCACCACATCCAAAATGAACGTGCATTTGGTCTTGCATTGAGGGCGTAGTCTCGGGCAGGATGTCACTTGCGTCGATCAGCCGGGATGGGCGCTCTACGCTTCGCGGGGTCGCGATGGGCTTGAGCCAGGTAGGTTTGCCGATACGTACGAAGATCGACCCTGCCGTGCGTCGGCCCCTCGACCTGACCGCGAGGCTGCAATGCGCGCCGGGACGCCCGCGCGTAGTCCGGATGCCTTCCGACTGGTGGGATTCTCCCGCCGTGGCCGCGTGCCCGCTCGGGACCAACGCCCAGTCCGGCCGCACCGCCCGGCGCTTCACCAGGAACACCCTGAAGGAATGGGGCCTGGTATCGCTCGTGGACGACGCCGAGGTGATCGTCGGCGAATTCGTCGCCAACGCCGTCTCGCACGCCAGCCAGAACGCGGGCTCAGGCCAGCCGATCGGCCTACGACTGCTGCGCAGGACCGGCGAGGTCATGTGCGCGGTGCTCGACCCATCCGACTGCGCCCCGGTCCTGCGGGCCCCGGAGCAGTGCGAAGAGGCCGGGCGCGGGCTGCAGATGGTGGACCACCTGAGCGATGTCTGGGGCTGGAGCCCGGTCACCGGCCGCGGCAAGGCCGTCTGGGCCATCCTGTTTTGCGCCTGACTCGTTCTGCGCCTACTGGTCCTGTGCCTGACTCGTTCTGCGCCTACTGGTCCTGTGCCTGACTGGTTCTGCGCCTACTGGTCCTGCGCCTGACTGGTTCTGCGCCTGACTCGTTCTGCGCCTGACTGGTTCTGCGCCTGACTCGTTCTGCGCCTGACTGGTTCTGCGCCTGACTGGTTCTGCGCCTGACCTCCCGCCCGTCACGTTAACCTGGGTCCCGAGCACACACCATGAGGAGGCTCGGCCGGTATGCCCTGGACGTGGCGATACGAGAAGGCGGACGGCACCGTGGTCCCCGCCGATGACCTGCAAGAGGCCATCTTCATCAGCCAGGGTGACGCGGAAAGCTGGCTCGGCGAGAACTGGCGTGCGCTGCTGGCGGTCGGCGTCGACCAGGTCACGCTCTTTGACGAAACCAGGGTCGAGTACGGCCCGATGAGCCTGCACCCCGAAGACTTACTGGTAAGCCCAGGCACATTAGCACCCTACGAGCGGGTGGGCGGACTGCCGGTTTCGGCCGGGTCGCGCACGACCAGCCCGCCGAGCGCATCGTCGATCCTGCGCATCAGGCCCGCATCCAGCCGAACGCCGGCCGCGGCAACGTTCTCCCGCACCTGCTCGGGCCGGGTGGCGCCGATGATGGCCGCGGACACGTTCGGGTTCTGCAGCACCCAGGCCACCGCGAGCTGGGCCATGGACAGCCCGGCCTCCTCCGCGAGCGGCCTGAGCCGCTGGACCGCGGTCAGCACCTCATCGGTAAGCAGCTCCTCCATGAAGCGCGAACCCCTGGGGTCGGTAGCGCGCGAGTGCGTCGGCGGAGCGGCACCCGGGGTGTACTTGCCGGTCAGCACGCCCTGCGCGACGGGGGACCACACGATCTGGCCGATGCCCTCCTTCTCGCACAGCGGGACCACCTCGGCCTCGATGACCCGCCACAGCATGTTGTACTGCGGCTGGTTCGACACGATCCGGTCCAGGCCGAGCTCATCGGCGACGCGCAGCGCGGCGGCGATCTCCTCCGCGCGCCACTCCGACACTCCCACGTACAGCACCTTGCCCGCCCGGACCAGGTTGTCGAAGGCGCGCATGGTCTCCTCGACCGGCGTCTCGTGGTCGAACCTGTGCGCCTGGTACAGGTCGAGGTAGTCGGTCCGCAGCCTGCGCAGCGACGTGTGCACGCTCTCGTAGATGTGCTTACGGGACAGTCCCGAGTTGTTGGGCCGGTCGCCGGTAGGCCAGTACAACTTGGTGCAGATCTCGATCGATTCACGCCGAACGCCGTCCAGTGCCCGCCCGAGCACCTCCTCGGCCCGCCCGCCGGCGTAGACGTCGGCGGTGTCGAACGTGGTGATGCCCTCGTCCAGCGCGGCGCGGACGCACGCGACGGCGGCGTCTTCCTCGACCTGGGACCCGTGGGTGATCCAGTTCCCGTACGCGATCTCGCTGACCTTCAGGCCACTCTTACCTAGGTGTCGGTATTCCATGGCCCCTAACCCTAGATCTCGTCTCCCGGGTGAACTCGGGGGACCGGGATCCGGAACCTGCGTATCTGCAGGGCGCGCATCACCGCGTACAGCGTCAGGCCCCTGGTGGACTGGCCGGGCAGCCGCTGGGCGATCAGCTTGGCCAGGGCCCGCCTGATCAGCTGGGCGTCGACGACGATGATGAAGACGAGCACCAGGATCAGCGGCGAGATGAACTCCTGGGCCGCCTTACTACGGAAGAACAAGGCCACGACCAGCACCAGCAGGATGTACATGTAGTACTCGCTGACCCGGCGCTTGGAGTCCACGTAGTCGCGGGCCAGCGCGCGCACGGGACCCCGGTCCTTGGGGTTCAGCGCCCACTCCTGGCCTTCCTTCATCGCCGCGTAGCGGCGGGTACGGTCGGCGCGGGCTCGCTCCTTGTCCTCGGGGGTGCGCGGCGCGGCCGAACCTCGGGATCCTGTGCCCCGGGAAGAAGAAGGCCGGGACCCGGTGATCGGCTGGTACCTGTTGCGCTCGGCTTCGCTGCGCTTGGGCGTGGGCCGCCCCTTGCCCGCCTCGGCAGCGGGGCGGGCCTGCTTCACATTGGCCGGGCCGTCCGGGCTCTGCGCGCCCGGGTCATCCTGGGCCGTGCCGTCCGTCGCCCCGGCGCTACGGCGTCGGAACACGCGCATAAGCTTAATCCCGCCGCAGCAGGGTCAGCGCCAGCACAGTGGTTAGCCAGCACAGTGGTTAGCCAGCACAGTGGTTAGCCAGCACAGTGGTAGCTGGCAGCGCCAGCGACCGCGTAGGGTGGAATGCGACTAGTCGCACGGGCTCGTCCGCCGTCTAGCCCGGTGCCCGGGCCGCCGAAAGCCCGGACTCCCGGCCACGCCGGCGGCGTCGATGTACATGAAGGGGACGGCCGCGCGTATGGGCGTGATGAAGCGAGTCTCACTTGTCTTCAAGGCCAAGGCCAACAAGGCTCTGGACAAGATGGAAGACCCTCGTGAGACCCTGGACTACTCCTACCAGCGGCAGCTCGAGTTGCTGACGAAGGTCCGCCGTGGGGTCGCGGACGTCGCCACGTCGCGCAAGCGCGTCGAGCTGCAGATGAACCAGCTACAGCAGTCCGCGAACAAGCTCGAGGACCAGGCGCGCAAGGCACTGTCGATGGGCCGCGAGGACCTCGCCAGGGAGGCTCTTGCCCGCAAGTCGTCGGCGCAGAGCCAGCTGAACGACCTGCAGGCGCAGTATGCCCAGCTGCAGGCCGAAGAGGAGAAGCTGACCGTCGCGTCGCAGCGGCTGCAGGCCAAGGTGGACGCCTTCCGCACGCGGAAGGAGACCATCAAGGCCACCTACACCGCGGCCGAGGCGCAGACCCGGATCAACGAGGCGTTCTCCGGCATCTCGGAAGAGATGGGCGACGTCGGCATGGCGATCCAGCGCGCCGAGGACAAGACCGCCCAGATGCAGGCCCGGGCGGGCGCGATCGACGAACTGATGGCCTCTGGTGCGCTCGACGACCTGGGCGGCCACCGCGACGACATCCAGTCCGAGCTGGACATGATCAGCGCCGGCAGCGATGTGGAGCGGGAGATGGCCAGGCTCAAGGCCGAACTGACCGCCAGCGCGCCGAAGCAGATCGAGGGTTCTGGCGCCAACGGCGGCTCCCAGCCGCAGCAGGCCCAGCAGGCGCAGCAGGCCCAGCAGGCCCAGCAGGCGCAGCAGGCGCAGCAGGGTCCGTACGCCCCGCCCGCGCCTCAGTACACCCCGCCGCAGCAGGCTCAGCAGGCAGAGCAGTACCAGCAGACCCAGCCCGCTGGGCTGCCGGTAGCCGACCTCCCCGGCCTGGGCGGCGAGCCGCAGGACGGTGACGGATGATGATCGTCAGAATCCTCGGGGAAGGGCAGTTCCGCGTCGACGACTCTGCCGCCGCCGAGCTGAACCAGCTGGACACCGAGCTTGAGTCCGCCGTTGAGCACAGCGACGAGGACAGGTTCACCGCCGCGCTGGCCAGCCTGCTCGCGCAGGTTCGCGCCCAGGGCGCACCTTTGCCCGCAGATATCCTGGAACCGTCGGATCTGATCCTTCCGCACGAGGACTCGAGCATGGATGAGGTCCGCAGGCTGCTCACGGACGAAGGCCTCATTCCGGGCTGACTTCCGCGCCACCACCCGAACAAGAACCCGGGCCAGAGCAGACTCGCGGCCAGTGTTCAGCTAAGCATCAGCTTTCGTCGGATAGAGTAAAGGATAGGTAAAGCTGCTGGCCCCAGGGCGGTTACCCCGCCGGGGGCCGAACGGAGGTGGCGCCATGGCGGCGCGGACCAGGTATGCGCCTGACCGGGGGCTGACGGCGCGGATGACCGCGACGATGTTCCTGCTCGGGCTGGTTTTCGTGGCGTTCGTCGCGCTGATCGTCGGGCTCATGACCCACTACGGCGCGTCGACCGGATTGATCGTGGTCGTCGCGGTGCTCCTCGGCGGCGGCATGGCCATCGGGTCGCTGTTCTACTCCGACAAGATCGCGCTGCGGACCGCGGGCGCGATCATAGTCACCCCGGAGCAGGCCCCTGAACTACACGGCGTGGTCGACCGCCTGTGCGCGCTGGCGGACATGCCCAAGCCGCGGGTAGCGATCGCCAGGAGCCCGATCCCGAACGCCTTCGCGACCGGGCGCAACGCCGACAAGGCGGTGCTCGTCGTGACCGACAGCCTGCTGGCCAGGCTGAACAAGGACGAGCTCGAGGGCGTCATCGCGCACGAGATGTCGCACGTGGCCCACAAGGACGTCCAGGTCATGACCATCGCCTCGTTCCTGGCCATCATCGCCGCGCTGCTGATCAGGATTTCCTTCTACGGCGAGCTGTTCGGCGGCCGGGGCGGCCGCGGCGGCGGCAACAACGGCTACTTCTTCATCGTCATGCTCGCCATGATGGCCATCAGCATCGTCGTCTACGCGATCAGCTTCCTGCTCATCCGCCTGCTCTCCAGGTACCGTGAGCTCGCCGCGGATCGCAGCGGCGCGCTGCTCACCGGCCAGCCGAGCGCGCTGAAGAGCGCGCTGATCAAGGTCAGCGAAGGGATGAACAGAATCCCGACCAAGGACCTGCGCGCCGCCGAGCCGCTGAACGCCTTCTACTTCGCCCCCGCGATGCGGCTGAACGCCGGGACGAGCCTGTCCACGATCTTCTCCACCCACCCGTCGCTCGAGCGCAGGCTGGCCGAACTCGACAAGGTCCAGCAGCAGCTCAGCCAGACCAGGTAAGGCCTGGCAGGAAAAGGTAGGAAAGGGCAGGAAAGCGATTGGGGTTCATCGACACCCTGCTGGGCCGGACCAAGCCGGTCCAGCCCAAGCTGGATGACCTGTTCGCGCTCCCGTCTGCAGCGATAACGCTGGAGGCGGGAGCGGGTTTCACCCCGACGGGTTCGGGCTCGGTCTGCTTCCGCCCCGTCGAGGGCCGGTCCTTCGCCGACGTGCAGAAGGACGTGACCGAACTCCTCGACATGAGCGCTGGCCAGGACGGCGGGCTGCCGGTCGAGGTGTCCAAGGACGACTACGGCTTCACCTGGGTGGTCGACTCGCGCATGTCCAGCGAGGTCGACGCGCTGGTCACCGACCTGCACGCGGTCAACTCCGCGCTGGTGGACAACGGCTTCGGCCCGCAGCTGCTGTGCACCCTGGTCGCCTTCCGCGACGCCGAGGAACGCCGCCTGGCCCTGATCTACCTGTTCAAGCGGGGCACGTTCTACCCGTTCGCCCCGTTGCCGGGCGAGAAGCGGGACAACGCGCTCGAGCTCCAGGTCAAGGGCGCGATCGGTGCCGACCTGAAGTGGGAGCAGGACCTGGGCCGCTGGTTCCCCGTCTGGGGTGCCCCCGGCCTGTAGGGCCCACTTCCTGGAATGCCGGCGCACCGCATATCGTTGGGATTGCACGTGGGCGCAGGCCCGCGCCGCGCACGCGGCACCCGAGCAAAGCAGGAGCTTATTGTGACTGTTCAGCAAGAGGCCACCAAGGGGATCGTCCTGACCGATACCGCGGCCACCAAGGTGAGCACCCTGCTCGCGCAAGAGGGGCGGGACGACCTGCGGCTGCGCATCGCCGTGCAGCCCGGCGGCTGCTCCGGGCTCCGCTACCAGCTCTACTTCGACGAGCGGGAGATCGACGGCGACATCGTCAGCGAGTTCGGCGCCGTCCAGGTGGTGACCGACAAGATGAGCGCGCCGTACCTGATGGGCGCGACGATCGACTTCGTCGACACCATCGAGAAGCAGGGCTTCACGATCGACAACCCGAACGCGACCGGCTCCTGCGCCTGCGGCGACTCCTTCCACTGAGGCCGGACACCGACGGGTAAGGTCGGTCCGTGCGCATCGCTGTCACCGGGTCCATCGCGACCGACCACCTGATGACGTTCCCTGGCAAGTTCACCGACCAGCTCATCGCCGACAAGCTTGACCGGGTCTCACTGTCCTTCCTCGTGGACGACCTGGCCATCAGGCGCGGCGGCGTAGCCGCCAACATCGCCTTCGGCCTCGGCCTCCTCGGGCTGCGCCCGCTGCTGGTCGGCGCGGTCGGCACCGATTTCGGCGAGTACAGGCAGTGGCTCGAGGAGCACGGCGTGAGTACCGCGGGGGTGCGGGAGTCCGTGCTCCGCCACACGGCGCGCTTCATCTGCACCACCGACGCGGACGGGAACCAGATCGGCTCGTTCTACTCGGGCGCGATGAGCGAGGACGGCGAGATCGAGCTCGCGCCGCTGGCCGCCGCCCACGGCGGGATCGACCTGGTCCTGATCGGGGCCAGCGCGCCAGACGCCATGCTGGCGCACACCCAGGAGTGCCGGGCGACCGGTATGGCGTTCGCCGCCGACCCCTCCCAGCAGCTAGCCCGCATCCTCGACGATGAGCAGGTCCGTGGCCTGGTCGAAGGCGCGCAGTACCTGTTCGGCAACGAGTACGAGGAGGCGCTGATCGAGCGGAAGTCCGGCTGGACCAGCGCGGACATCCTGGCCCGGGTCGGGGTCAGGGTCACCACGCTCGGCAAGGACGGCGCCCGGGTCGAGCAGACCGGGCAGCCGCCGGCGACGGTCCCCCCGGTGCCCGACGCCCGCCCCGCGGACCCGACCGGCTCGGGCGACGCGTTCCGCTCGGGTTTCCTCGCCGCCGTCGCCTGGGGTCTGTCCCTCGAGCGATGCGCCCAGCTCGGCAACCTGATGGCCGTGCACGCCCTGGAAACCACCGGCCCGCAGGAGTACGAGCTGAAGCCGGGCCCGCTGACCGAACGCTTCGCCGTCGCCTACGGTGAGGCGGCGGCCGCCGAGGTCGCCGCGCACCTGCCCGCCTGATCCAGGCTCATTTTTCCCGAACGAGCGATGGTTCCCCTCCCGCGCACGCGCGGCGCCCCGCGCCGTAGCGCCCACCGGCGCGCCCCTGTCGTCATGCAACCGGCGCGCCCTCCCCATCGTCATAATGGCAGAGGGGCATGAGCCCTGATCGCATGGAAGGCACGGCAGTGATTCGTAGGTTTGGGAGTTCACGGACTAGATGGGCGGCCGCGGCGCTGGCCTGCTTCGCCACCCTGGCGTTGGCCGGCTGCGGGTCGTCAGCTTCGTCAAGCGCGCCGCCTACCTCGGCGAGCTCCTCGAGCCCAGCCCCGGCGGCCAGCACGAGCGCGCCTGCCCCGGTGTCGTCCACGTCCTCGCCCAACTCCCCGGCCGTGGTCGGCGCCCAGGCCTGCCCGAACGGCTCGCTGAAGGTGACCCAGGGGCTCGGGCAGGGGTACGCGGGAGGCACGTACGAGGTGATTGACTTCACCAACACCTCGGGCTCCACGTGCACGCTGTACGGCTACCCCGGCGTCTCGCTGGTGTCCGGGCCGCCCTACGTGCAGCTGGGCCTGGCCGCCAAGCGCAGCACCACCACGGCGGCCACCCTGATCACGCTGGCCCCCGGTGACGTCGCGAACGCGACGCTGCAGATCGTGGACGCGCTGAACTTCCCGACCGCCACGTGCAGCCCCGCCGCGGCGACGGACCTGCAGGTCTACCCGCCAGGCCAGACGGCCGCCGTCTACCTGCCCAATCAGTCGGAGGCCTGCGCCGAGCCGGTCCAGACCACGTTCATCGGCCCCGTCCAGGCCGGCTCGGGCGGTAACTCCTAACCAGAACACTCGCGGTAGCGTGGCGGGCATGGGAACCGTGCTGGCGTCCGGGTACCACGGGCCCCCCGAGCTGACGCTGACCCGCGCGCTGACCGAGTGGACGTTCGATCCGTGGATGCTGGCGCTCATCGTCCTTCTCGGCGCCGGCTACCTGGCCGGCGTCCGGCGGGCCCGCCGCGCGGGTCACCCGTGGCCGACCGCGCGGCAGGTCTGGTTCCTCGGCCTCGGCCTCGGCTTCCTGGTCATCGCCACCATGTCCTTCGTGGGTGCCTACCAGGCGGTCGTGTTCTACGCGCGGGCCGTGCAGACGGTCCTGCTGGTCCTCGTGGTCCCGCTGTTCCTCGCCCTGGGGCGCCCGATCACGCTGGCCATCGCGGCCCTGCCCCGCGCGGGGGCCCGCCTGGAGGCGGTCATCCGCTCGCTCCCGCTGCGGATCCTCACCTTCCCCGCGATCACGTCGCTCGCCCTGGTCGGCGTGCCGTTCGTCATGTACTTCACGTCCTGGTACACCGCGGTCTTCCACAGCGGGACGGTCCGCGAGCTCACCTACCTGGCGCTGATGGCGCTCGGGTTCGTGTTCTTCTGGACGCTGCTGCGCGTCGACCCGGTGCCGAAGCAGTACCCCTACGTGGTCTCCATGTGGATCACCGGCGTGGAGGTGGTCGGCGACGCGTTCTTCGGCCTCGCCGTCCTCGCCGACCAGAACCTGCTGGGCGCGTCCTACTACCACGCGCTGGCCAGGCCCTGGGGACCCAGCCTGTCCACCTCCCAGGTCGTCGGCGGGGGAGCGCTGTGGATCCTCGGCGACCTGGTCGGCCTGCCGTTCCTCGCCGCTCAGCTGATGCAGCTCATGCGCGAGGACGAGTCCGACGCGGCCAAGATCGACGCCGAACTCGACGTCACGTCGGCCGAGCCGGATGCGGACCGCCCGGCCGAGGACACCCCGCTGTGGTGGGAGAACGACCCCCGGTTCACCGACCGGTTCAAGCCCAGCCAGTGATCAGATCGCGCGGCGGATGAACAGGGCCCAGCCGCGGGGGAGTTCGGTGTACCCGGCGAACTCCTGGGACTTCATCACGCACCACGAGGGGATGTCGGTGTAGGCCGCCGGGTCGTCGGCCAGGACGGCGACCACCGCGCCCAGCGGGACGTCCCTGATCTGCTCGGCGAGCATGATGATCGGGATGGGGCACTTGCGGCCCAGCGCGTCGATAGTCAGGACGGCTGCCACGCCGGGGGGTGAAACCACCGCTCGTTCGGCCCCACGGAAAGGGACGGAACTGGCGGCGGGGGCCGGGGGATCCGTACGGCGGGCCGCGCCGCCGGTCGGCCCGCGCCCGAATAGGCGGACGCGACGTCCCGTCATGCGCGCACCCTCACGCCCTCCATCATGCCCGGCGGCGGCCCCGGTGAACGCGGCGTCCGGGAAGATCCCCCGAAACATGTGGGGGTCCGCGAAGGCCCGGGGTCGGTGCGCGATACTGTGTCCACGACACGCTGTAGCAGAACCGAGGAAGGCCCTCGCCTTGACAACCGATCACGCCGCCCAGGGGGTCTGGGGGGCTGGGCAAGCCCCCCAGGACCGGGGGGATCCCGGGGGGTCGCCCCCCCGGGGCCAGCACCGCCCGCGCCGGCTAGCACGCGTCGCGGGCCTGACCATCGCAGCATGCGTACTGGTCCTCGGGCTGACCGGCTGCACGAACAACTCGTTCACCAGGCTCGGCTTCCCCAACCCGATCACGGAGCAGGGCAAGACCGTCCTCACGCTCTGGCAGGGATCCTGGATCGCCGGGCTGGCCGTGGGCGCGGTGGTCTGGGGCATGATCTTGTGGGCGGTGATCTTCCACCGCAAGAAGGGCGACCGGCTGCCGCAGCAGGTCCGGTACAACATGCCGATCGAGATCTTGTGCACGACGGTCCCGTTCGTGCTGATCGCCGTGCTCTTCTACTTCACCGCCAAGGACGAGAACTACATCGACCAGCTGAAGCCCAACCCCCAGGTGGTCGTGGACGTCCTGGGCTTCCAGTGGAGCTGGCAGTTCAACTACCCGCAGTACCACGTGACCAACGTCGGGAACATGTGGGGCGAGGGACCGCTGCCGGTGCTGGAGATCCCGACGGGGGAACTGGTCCAGTTCAACCTGACGTCGGCCGACGTGGACCACGCGTTCTGGGTGCCCGAGTTCCTGTTCAAGCGCGACGTCATCCCCGGCCACCCGAACCACTTCCAGATCGTCGCGACAACGACGGGTACCTTCATCGGGCACTGCAGCGAGTTGTGCGGCCTTTACCACAGCAGGATGCTGTTTACAGTGAAGGTGGTGACACCGCAGCAATTCCAGGCGGACATGACCGCCGAACAGGCGCAGCAGTCGTCATCCGGGAGCACCCAATGAGCACGATCGAACGGCCGATCATCACCGGGATACCTGCCGCCCGCACCGAGCGGAAGGGCTTCATCCTCGCCTACTGGCTGTCCTCGACCGACCATAAGATCATCGGGCACCTGTACCTGATCACCTCGTTCTTCTTCTTCCTGTGCGCCGGCGTGATGGCCCTGCTCATGCGGATCCAGTTGCTGGGGCCCGACGAGCACTTCGTGTCCGACCAGCAGTACAACGAGCTGTTCACCATGCACGGCACGCTCATGCTGCTGCTGTTCGCCACCCCGCTGTTCGTGGGGTTCGCGAACGAGCTGATCCCGCTGCAGATCGGCGCGCCCGACGTCGCGTTCCCGCGGCTGAACCTGCTGAGCTACTACCTGTTCACGTTTGGCGGGCTGATCCTGCTGGCCAGCTTCCTTACCCCGGGCGGTTCCGCGTCGTTCGGCTGGTACGCGTACGCCCCGCTGACCAGCGCGATCTACTCGCCCGGGGTCGGCGCCGACATGTGGATCATGGGCCTGGTGCTGGCCGGGTTCGGCACGATCCTCGGCGGGGTCAACTTCATCACCACGATCTTCTGCATGCGGTGCCCGGGCATGACGATGTTCCGGATGCCGATGTTCTGCTGGAACGCGCTGCTGACCTCGATGCTGGTCCTGATGGCGTTCCCGGTGCTCGCCGCCGCGCTGCTGGTCCTCGAGATCGACCGCCGGCTCGGCGCGCACGTCTTCGACGCCGCCAGCGGCGGGGCGATCTTGTGGCAGAACCTGTTCTGGTTCTTCGGCCATCCCGAGGTCTACATCCTCGCGCTGCCCTTCTTCGGGATCGCGACCGAGATCATCCCGGTGTTCAGCCGCAAGCCGCTGTTCGGCTACAAGACGCTGATCGCCGCGACGATCGCGATCGCCGGGCTGTCCATGACCGTGTGGGCGCACCACATGTTCACCACGGGCGCGGTGCTGCTGCCGTTCTTCTCGTTCATGACCTTCCTGATCGCGGTGCCGACCGGGGTGAAGTTCTTCAACTGGGCGGGCACGATGTGGAAGGGGCAGCTCACCTTCGAGCCGCCGATGCTGTTCACGATCGGGTTCCTCATCGTATTCCTGTTCGGCGGTATTACCGGCATCATCCTGGCCTCGCCGCCGCTCGACTTCGCCGTGTCCGACTCCTATTTCGTGGTCGCGCACTTCCACTACGTGCTGGCCGGCACGGTGCTGTTCGAGATGTTCGCCGGCTTTTACTTCTGGTGGCCGAAGATGACCGGCAAGATGCTGAACAGCCGGATCGGCAAGATCCAGTTCTGGTTCATGTTCATCGGCTTCAACATGACGTTCCTGGTCCAGCACTGGGCAGGCGTCGAGGGCCAGGTCCGGCGCACCGCCAACTACCCCGACCTGCCCGGGAACGTGACCACGCTCAACGTCATCTCCTCCGTCGGGTCGTGGATTCTCGCCGTGTCGGTGCTCATGTTCTTCTGGAACGTGTACGTCACCTGGCGGCACGGGGTGAAGGTGACCGAGGAAGACCCGTGGGGCTTCTGCAGCTCCCTGGAGTGGGCGACGTCCTGCCCGCCGCCGCGGCACAACTTCTACCGGATCCCGCGGATCAGGTCCGAGCGTCCCGCGTTCGAAGCCCACTACCCGGACATCAAGTGGGGCCTGGAATCGCACGGCCTGGAGCAGACGATCCCCTCCGTCGAAAGCCAGAAAGACGGGGTTAGCGTATGAAGGTCGAAGGCTGGCTGTTCCTCGGCTGCGGAATCTTCTTCGGCGGCACGGACGTGGTGTACTGGTACACCTCGCACGACCCGACGGGCACTACCGCGCTCGCGCTGGCCGTCGGCCTGGCCGTGCTCACCGGCTTCTACATGCTGTTCAGCGGCCGCCGCCTGCCCAAGCGGCCGGAAGACGACGAGACCGGCGAGATCGCGCAGGGGACCGGGGAGATCGGGTTCTTCAGCCCGCATAGCTGGTGGCCGCTGTTCCTCGGCCTCGGCTGTGGCTTCGCGGCGCTCGGCGCGGCCATCGGCTGGTGGATGTTCCTGATCGGGATGCTCTGGACCGTGGCCGCCACCATCGGCTTCGTCTTCGAGTACTACCGAGGCCACTTCTCCCACTAGGTCAGATCTCGTTTGTCAGCCCATCACGCCGTACACGCTCTCCGGATGGGCTTGGCGCAGGCGTGAGTAGTGCCCCAGGTTGATGGCGTTCTTGGTGAAGGGCCCGTGAAACACGACCGGGTCGGAGTCGTGATCGTGCCCGTTCTCGCAGGCCTGTATCAGGGTGGTCATAAAGCGCCCAGCGACAGGAGCATTCTTGAACTGGTTGCCGCTGGTGCCCATGGCCACGTAGAAGCCAGCCAATGAGGTGCGATCGTAGATGGGGATCCAGTCATCGGCGACGTCGTACAGTGCGGCGTAACCAACAGGACGAGGCGGGATGCCCAGCGACGGGATTCTTCGGGCCAGGCGGAGTGTCTGCGCTTCCCACACAGGCATAGTGGGTTGCGGATCGAAAGTATCAGGATCATCTATCCAGTGCAGGGTGTCGCAGGCCGGCTCTGCGCCTCCGACGTGCAGCTGCCCGCCGAGGTGCGACCGGAAGTAGGTGCCCAGGTCCCCGTCCGCGACCACCGGACCCAGCTCACCTCGGGCATAGCCAGCCGGCGCGGGCACAGAGTGGACCTCCTGCCGGAGCGGACGGGTTCGGATCCGGAATTCCCCGGTGACACCCGCGAGAGCGTTGACCTGATTTGAGTTCGGCCCCGCCGCATTGACGACGATGGGGGACTCAATGACGCTTCCCGAGCGCAAACGTATGCCCCGGACCCGCGCGCCCTGCTCGAGGATCGCCACCACCTCTTCGTGGAGCAGGACTTCTGCTCCGTGCCGCATCGCCGCGGCCATGAGGTTTCTCGTCGCCAGCTGCGGGTCGTCGATGAATCCGCCCTCAGGCGTGAAGTAGGCACCGAGCTCGCCGTCAGGATCTGCCCAGAATGCGTCGTCGGTGACCGGCTTGGGCGGACCGTACCGTCCGGGGTCCAAGCCGGGCACTTCCTGCCGGATGGTCTCGGCATCCCAGCACTCGTATGGGATACCGATGCGATCAAAGAGCGACAGAACCCGTTCACGATCGGTGCTGCCGTCAAGGATCAGGCCACCCACCCCAAGCAGCCGTGCCAGGGTCTCATCGACGGGAGCGCTCAGATAGTCTCGCCAGGTTTCCCAGCCGAACTTCGCTTCCCAGGAAGCAGCCACGCCCTCGAAAGTCGAGTAGTGAAAGCGCACGACGCTTGAGGAGGAACTCGTAGAGCCCGAACCGACATCGCCCAGCCGGTCGACGGAGATGACCCGCAGTCCGGTAAGCGCAAGCTCGTACGCGACAGCGGCACCGATGATGCCGGTTCCGATCACGATGGCATCGGCTGTGCGCGTCACTCAGTAGTCCTCTCGGAGCTCAGGCGGCCAGGACGCTCGTTAGTATCTCACCAGGCCCGACTGGTAGGCGATGATGACGAGCTGGATGCGGTCGCGGGCACCGAGCTTGGTCAGCAGGTGAGCCACGTGGGTCTTGGCCGTGGCCGGGCTGATCGTCAGGTGCTCGGCGATCTCCCCGTTCGACATCCCCCGGGCGACCATGGTAAGGACCTCCAGCTCGCGTTCGGTGAGGACCCGGGTGAGCTGATCGAGGTCGCAGGTCGGTCCTGGGCGAAGGCTCCCGGCGGCCCGCGTGCCCTGGGCGGATGGTGCCGCCAGCGGGTCCGCCGCGGCCGGGCTGGTGCGGGTGAACTCGCCGATGAGCCGGCGGGTCACGCTCGGCGCCAGCAGCGCGTCGCCCCCGGCTACGACCCGGATGGCGGTCAGCAGGTCGGCGGGGAGGGTGTCCTTGAGCAGGAACCCGCTGGCGCCGGCGTGCAGCGCGGCGAACACGTACTCGTCCAGGTCGAAGGTGGTCAGGATCAGGGCGCGCACGTCGGTGCTCTGCGTGATCCGCCTGGTGGCCTCGATGCCGTCCATGACGGGCATGCGCACGTCCATCAGGATGACGTCGGGCCTGGCCCGCTGGGCGACCTCGACGGCCTCCGCGCCGTTGCCCGCCTCGCCGACCACGGTGAAGCCAGGAGTGGCGGCGATGATCCCGCAGAAGCCCACCCGGACCAGGGCCTGGTCGTCGGCGACCACCACCCGTATCGTGTCCGGGGTGGTGCCGGAGTCGGCCGCCGTCGTCGCCGAGCCGCCCGGGTCCGTCATGCGCTGCCCGTGGGCAGCGGGATCCGCGCGCTGACCTGGAACCCGTAGCCCGGCAGCGGCCCGGCGCTGAACTCGCCGCCGAGCAAACTGACCCGCTCGCGCATGCCGATGATGCCGTGCCCGCCGCCCGGGACGGCGCTGCCCATACCGCCGAGGCCCCGAGCCGGGGCGGCGGCCCCGTCGGCGCTGAACACGTGCCGGGCCAGGCTCCGCCGGTCGATGGCGAGCGGGCCGTGGTGAGCGGCCCCCGAGCCCGCCAAACCGGCGCCGACGCCCACCAGCGCGGGGACCTGCACGCCGACGGCCGCCAGCGCGGGAACCTGCAGGCCCGCGCCGTTGTCGGTCACCTCGATGACCAGCTCGTCGTCGCCGTAGCCGAGCAGGACCCGGCAGCTGCTCGTCTGGGCGTGCTTGACCACGTTCGTCAGCGCCTCCTGGACGATCCGGTAGGCCGACAAGTCGATACTCGCGGGCAGCTCGCGCACGTTTCCCCGGCGGATCACCTGCACCTGGATGCCCGCTCCCGAGGTGCGGGACAGCAGCCGGTCCAGGTCGCAAAGCCCCGGCGCGGGAGACAGCGGCGCGGCCGGCCGAGTGGCGGGGGAGCCCTCACGCGCCCCGGCGTCGACCCCGG
Organism: uncultured Actinomycetes bacterium; assembly: GCA_963789225.1. GTDB lineage: Bacteria > Actinomycetota > Actinomycetes > Streptosporangiales > Streptosporangiaceae > Palsa-504. The sequence goes on along the minus strand of CAWBKD010000046.1, from coordinate 1,149,872 downwards.
CCCCGGCCCCGGCACCAACCCCCGCGCCAACCCCGGTACCGGCACCCTCGTCCTGCGCGTCGCCCTCGTCGGCTTGCCTGAGCGCGCCGAGCATCCGGCGCATTTCCTCCAACGCCTCGCGGCTGGTGGCCTGGATGGCCCCGAGCGCAGCCCGGGCGTCGCCCGGCTGGGTGTCGATGACGTACTGGCCGTACCCGGCCTGGACGGCGATGACGCTCATGCTGTGCGCCACCACGTCGTGCAGTTCCCTGGCGATGCGCAGGCGTTCCTGCGTGACCGCCTTGCTGGCCGCCTCCTCCTGCAGCCTGACCGCGTACCTGCGGCGCTGGCGCACGATGTACCCGGTCGCCCAGACCACGATGACGCAAAGCGCGATCATGATCGGGCCGCCCGGGTTGAGCGTGTCGTTCGAGCCGATGGCCAGGAGCGCGACGTCGGCGAGGAGGGTGGCGAATACCGCCGCCAGGACGCGGACCGCGTCCTGCCAGCGTTCGTAGGTGGCCGAAACCAGGTAGAGGACGTAGGCGACAGGCAGGAAGAAGGCCAGCGAGGAGTGGGAGTCCGCCCCGGTCAGAAGGGTCGCGATAAGCGAACCGACCAGGAGCACCCCGAGCGTGAACACCGGGCGGCGGCGGCGCAGGGCCACCGCGGCGCCCGCCCCCACCGCGAGGACCAAGGCGAGCAGGGTGGTCAGCGGCAACAGGAAGTAATGGGCCTCGACGGCAGGCGGGCCGAACGGCGTCGCCTCGCCGCGCCTCACATTGCTCCTGATGGTCGCGAACAGGATCACCGTCATGACCACGCCGGCCAGATAGTCCAGCGCGACCCAGTGCCTCAGCCTGAACCTACGGCCCCTCCGGGCAGCACTCTTCACATACCTACGGTAACCGCCGCGACCAGCAACGGCGTCATCCTGCAGGCGTAAGCCGCAGCTACGAGACACGGCGCCATAAGGCGAAAGCAACTTCACCCTGCGGGGTGATGACGCCCGCCCCCGCGCGCTGGCAGCCTATGCACCATGCCATCAAACCCAGGCCCCGGGCCGTCCGGGCCAGCTGCCGCCGTCATCGAGACGAAGGCGCTGACCAAGGTGTACCCGGGGAACGTGACCGCGCTGGACGGGCTCACCGTCAGCGTCGGGCCGGGCATCACGGGACTCATCGGTGCCAACGGCGCGGGAAAATCGACCCTGATCAAGATCTTGCTCGGCCTCATCCCGCCGTCGCAGGGCCAGGCCTCGGTGCTCGGCCACGACACCCAGACCAGCGGCGAGACGATCAGGATGCTGCTCGGCTACATGCCAGAACACGATTGCCTGCCCCCCGACGTGACCGCCACCGAGTTCGTGACGCACCTGGGCCGGATGTCTGGGCTGCCGCCCACGGTGGCGAAGGAACGCGCGGCCGAGTCGCTGCGGCACGTGGGCCTGCACGAGGAGCGGTACCGCCTCATCGGCACGTATTCGACCGGCATGAAGCAGCGGGTCAAGCTGGCCCAGGCGCTGGTCGGCGACCCCCGGCTGCTGCTGCTTGACGAGCCGACCAACGGGCTCGACCCGGCCGGGCGCACCGCGATGCTCGAGCTGATCGCGAGGATCGGGGCGGAGTTCGGCATCTCGATCATGGTCGCCTCGCACCTGCTCGGCGAGATCGAGCGGATCTGCGATCACCTGGTCGCCATCGACGCCGGGCGGCTGCTGCGCGCCGACACGATCACCAGCTTCACCATGGCCAGCCAGGTCCTGGCGGTCGAGGTCGAGGAGGGCCTCGCGCAGCTGCAACAAGAGCTGCAGGCCCGTGGCCTGACCGCCACGGCCCAGCAAAGAATCCTGCTGGTGCCGCTGGAAGGTGACGCCACCTACGACGTGGTCCGCGACGCCGTGGCGGACCTGGCCCTGCCGCTGTGCCGTCTTGAGCAGCGGCGGCACCAGGTCGAAGAGCTGTTCCGCGACGAAGCGGAGTTGTCCCATGCCTGAAACCAAGGGAGCCCAGCTGGCCCAGACCCAACAGGCCGCCGGGGTCATCCACGACCTCGGCTACCGCAGCTACGACGGGCCCAGGCTGGGCCGGGCGCAGATCGTCTGGGCACTGATCTGGCACAGCTTCCGCTCGTCGTGGGGCATCGGGCGGGGGATCAAGGCCAAGATCATCCCGATCCTCGCGATGGTCGCCATGTGCCTGCCGGCGTTCGTGAACGCGTTCGCGGTCGCGCGGGGCAACGCCCGGCTGTTCGGCTACGACGTCTATACGCCCCAGCTGCGGGTCTTCGTGGTGATCATCTTCCTCGCCGCCCAGGCGCCCGAGCTCGTCTCCAGGGACCTGCGCAGCCACGTGATGCCGCTGTACTTCTCCCGGCCGCTGCGCCGGGGCGACTACCCGCTGGCCAAGTACATCGCGCTCACCCTGGCCCTCCTGGTGCTGATCGAGGTGCCGCTGCTCATCCTGTACGTGGGCACGATCGTCTCCGCCAAGAACGGCCACTTCGTCTGGTCCGAGACCAAGGCGCTCATTCCCGGTCTCGGCGTCGGGCTGCTGTGGGCCGTGCTGATGGCGGCGATAGGCCTGGTCCTGGCCTCCCTCACCGGCCGGCGCGCGTACGCGACCGGGATCGTCGCCATCGCCTGCGTCCTCACCTTCACCGTGTCGCTCCTGCTGATCGGGGCCGAAGGCGGGCCCGACACCACGGCCACGGGCGCGCGGATCGCCGGGCTGTTCAGCCCGTTCACCATCCTGGACGGCGTGCGGATCTGGCTCGGCGGCAAATCGCCGGGATTCGATCCCCCCACCCTGGGCCACTTCGGCCCGCTCTACGGTGTCGTCTTCGTCATCTTGCTCGCGGCCTGCCTCGGGGGCCTGGCCGCGAGATACCGGAAGGTCAGCCGCTCATGACGATCGAACTGCGCAACGTATCCCGCTGGTACGGCAACGTGGTGGCGGTCAACGACGTCACGATGTCCATCGGCCCGGGCGTGACAGGCCTGCTCGGGCCGAACGGCGCCGGCAAATCCACGATCATGCACATGATCTCCGGCTTCCTCCCCCCGTCCCGCGGCGAACTCACCGTCGCCACCTCGAGGAATCCGAAAGGCCGGCCGAGCTGGCGCGACCCCGACATCTACCGCGACGTCGCCCTAGTTCCCGAGCGGGATTCCGTGTACGCGTTCCTGACCGGCAGCCAGTTCGTGACGTCCACCGCTAAGCTGCACCAGCTCGCGGACCCGGCCGCGGCGGCGGCGCGGGCCATCGCCATGCTGGACATGGCCGACGCGGCGGACCGCAAGGTCGCGACCTACTCCAAGGGCATGCGGCAGCGGATCAAGGTCGCCGCGGCGCTGGTCCACGATCCGGAGATCTTGATCCTCGACGAGCCGTTCAACGGGATGGACCCGCGCCAGCGGCTGCACATGATGGACCTGCTCGAAAAGCTGGGCAGCGAGGGCCGGACCATCGTGTTCAGCTCGCACATCCTGGAGGAGGTGGAGCGGCTGTCGGGGACCATCCAGGTGGTGGTGGCCGGCCGCCTCGCCGCCTCCGGCGACTTCCGCGCGATCAGGCGGCTGATGACGAGCAGGCCGCACGTGTTCACGGTTCGGTCTTCCGACGACCGCACGCTAGCCGGCGCCCTCATCGGCCGGCCCGCCGTTACCGCCGTCGACCTGGGCCAGAACGGCCTCCAGGTGCGGACGTCCGACTACGGCGCCTTCTGCCGTGACATCGCCGTGCTCGCCCGCGACCATGGCATCCGCCTGCGCGAGGTGCAGCCCACCGACGAATCCCTGGAAAGCGTCTTCGCTTACCTGGTCGCTGACTAAAGGAGCGCGAATCACATGTCTGGCCTGTTCAACCCGACGGTCGCCTGGATCACGTTCCGGGCCACGATGGGCCGTAGGCGAGCGTTCCTGTTCCTGATCCCGGCGGCGATCCTGATCGTGGTCACCGTCGCGCTCAAGATCTCGCGCCCGCCGGCCCGGCCGTGGCCCTCGCACGTGCTGGGCACGTTCGGGTTCTCCGTACTGCTGCCGCTGACCGCGCTGATCATCGGGTCCAGCGTGCTCGGTGCCGAGATCGACGACGGCAGCATCATCCACCTGCTCGCCACGCCCGTGCGCCGTTCCTCGGTGATCATCACGAAGTTCATCGTCGCGACCGGCCTGACCATCGTCTTCGCCGCGATCCCCGAGCTCATCGCGGCCCTGATCTCCGGCGGCGGGTACACCGAGCCCGTCGTCAGCAGCGTGGTGGGCGGCCCGGGCACGTTCACCCCCGGCACCGCCATCAGCAACAGCGGGTTCGCGATCGGCCTGTTCGTCGGGGCCGTGGTCGGCGCGGTGATCTACAACGCGATCTTCGTCATGGTCTCGGCCGCGACCACCCGCGCGATCGCGGTCGGCCTGCTCTACGTGCTGGTCTGGGAGACGTTGCTGTCCAACTTCGTCAGCGGGGTCCGCCTGCTGTCGGTCAGCCACTACTCGCTCGGCATCGCCAACGCGATCGCGCACGATAGCTCGCTGATGGCCGGCATCGCCCCGGGGACCGCGATCATCATGGGCGCCATCGTCACCGTGGGCGCGCTCGCCCTGGCCATCAACCTGCTGTCCGGCTTCACCCTCAAGGGCGAACCCGCCTAGCGACCGAAGCACCACCGCCGTTCGGGATAAAAGACGAATTTTGCCGAACGAGCGGTGGTTTCTCTCCCGCGCCGTGGTCACCTGGCCGCTACCTTCGTGGTCATGGCGAGCTCGACGAACCCCACTGACGCTCAGCCGGCCTGCGCGGCCGCCGCGTCGCGGAGCACCCGGCGCAAGATCTTCCCCGAGGCGGACTTCGGGATCGTCTCGACCACCTCAAGCCTTGGTGCGAGGCAGGCGACAGCTCGGTCATCCCGTAACCCTGGATCACCTCGCAGTTCAGCCGCTCGGCGCAGGCCACGGCCAGTTCCTCCTTCAGCGGCGCGGCCGCGCACATGATCTGCTTCACCGAGCCGAGGTCGAACTTGTCCACGAGCGGGTGCTTGGCCAGCGCGAGCACGATGGGCGGGGCCACGAACGACCGCGTGATCCGGTAATCCTGGTGGATCCGGAGGAACTGCTCCAGGTCGAAGCGGGGCATCGTGACGATCGTCGACCCGGCCCGCAGGCTGCCGTTCATCATCACCTGCATCCCGTAGATGTGGAAGAACGGCAGCACCGCTATGACGCTGTCGCCGGGCTGGAGCTGGAGCAGCGCCAGGAGCTGGGCGGTGTTGCCGACCAGGTTCCGGTGGGTGAGCATCACGCCCTTGCACAGCCCGGTGGTCCCGGAGGAGTAGGGCAGCGCCACCACATCGCCAGGGGCGACGGGGACGTGCTCGGCCAGCGGCGCGCCGAACAGCGTTGCGAGCGGCTTGACCCCTGGGGCCTCACCGAGCGTGTAGATATCGGATCGCGCTCGCCAGGCCCGCGTACGTGAGCACCCGCCCGGAGGCGCCGTCGATCAGGGCCGGCTTGTCCCCGTGACCGGCCCCGGCCAGCACGTAGGTCGTGAGCGGGAGATCCGGCAGTTCGACGTCGGGAAACGGGCTGCGGTAGATCATGGGTCCTCCATCGCCGAGGGCACGCGGCCGCGTGCTCAGCGTTCAGCTGGTCGGCATAACGATCACGCACACGCCAGCTATGCCTGTTTGCGCGGCAGCGCCCGGCTGTAGGGTCAGTGCGAGGAGCCGCGGGCCCGCGAAGGTCATGATTGGAGTGGCAAGGAATGACGATCTTCTACCCGGATGTTTCCAGTTACCAGGCGGGCATCAGTTTCGCTGGCTGCGTCATCGCCATGGTGAAGGCGACGGAGAACACTAATTATCGCAACCCCGACTACTCGGCCGCCAAAACCCGGGCCGCCAGCGCAGGCGCTTACTTCTGTGCCTACCACTTCCTGCACGCGGGCAACGGAGCCGGCCAGGCGCAGTACGCCTTCAGCGTCGTAGGCGCCGGTGTGCCGCTGATGATCGACTTCGAGCCTGCGTACAACGCCAACGGCACGATTGCTTCGGCCCCGCAGATTTCCGACGCCGTGGCCTTCATCAACGAATACCGCTCGCTTGGCGGCACCGTTTACCTGTTGTACCTCCCGCACTGGTACTGGCAGGGCAACCTCGGCCAGCCTGCCCTGACTTCGGTAATCGAGCTCGGCATGCTCCTCGTCTCGTCCGATTACACCGGTTATAGCGACACCGGCCCCGGTTGGGCTGCATATGGCGGAATGACACCCATCGTTTGGCAGTACACATCGACCGCAACACTCAACGGAGTCGTTAACGTGGACATGAACGCGTACCAGGGCACGCTGGCCAACTTCCAGGCGCAGGTCACGACCGGCGCCGCCTCCGGTTCGGAACCTACCCTCGTGGAGGGCGATACCGGCTCGGCGGTTACGACGCTGCAGACCCGGCTGAACGTCTGGGGTGCGAAGCTGACCGTTGACGGTGACTTCGGTGCGGCCACGCTGGCCGCGGTCAAGGCCTTCCAGACCCAGGAGAAGCTGACCGTCGACGGCGTTGTCGGCCCGCAGACGTGGGCGGCGCTCCTCGCTAACCCGCCGACCACGGGGCAGCCGTACCCGGCGCCGGCCAAGCTCGCGGTCAGCTCGGTGAGCCTGTCCGTCTCGTGGGACGCGGTAGAGGTCAATAGCCAGGCCGTCGCCAGCTACACCGTGGAAGCGGTCGAACTGAACGGGTCGGTTGCGGTCCGCGAGACGCCCACGACCAATTCTGTGGTGCTGAGCACCCTGACTCCCGGCCAGACGTACAACATCCTGGTCTGGGCCAACGGAGGCCCCGTCGCACCACCGCACGCCTCCATCCAGATCACCGCCGGATAGGGATCCGGGGGCACTAACCCCGTAGACGTTCTGGCCTTGGCGCGGGTTGTGGTCAGGTGAACGTGACCCTCGCCGGGCGCCTGTGGTACACCGGTAGCGTGACCGGGAAGCGGAGATGAAGGCGTTCAGGCGGGCTCGGGGCGCCCCGCCTGAGGCGGGCCTGTACCTGGTGCATGACACGGCGGGAGCCTTCAGCCTCGGCACCCGGCTGGCCGAGCAGGGCGACGTCGAAGGAGCGCGGTCGGCGTTTCAGCAGGCGATAGATTCCGCGGACCCCGAGTACGCCCCGGCGGCCGGGTACCGGCTGGGCCTGCTGCTCGGCCAGCACGGCGACATCGAGGGCGCCAAGGAGGCCTACCGGCAGGCGGTCAACTCCGGCCATCGCGAGCACTCGCCCTTGGCGGCGCGGAACCTCGGGCACCTGTACAAGCGGCAGGCCCGGTACCGGCAGGCGATCTCGGCCTACCAGATAGCCATCGATTCCGGTCATCCCGACGTGGCCCCCTGGGCGATGGTCTACCTCGGGAACCTGCTCAGCACCCACGCGAACCCGGGGCCCGCGCGGGCCAGCTACCAGATGGCCGTGGATTCCGGGCACCCGGAAGCCGCGGCGCAGGCCGCCAAGAAGCTGGCCGCCCTCGCCTAAGTAGCGGCCAGGCAGAAGTAGACCGCCAGCGGCAGGACACCCTGCTGGGCGGAGGCCCGCCGGGTGGCGTTCAGGCAGTGCCGGGTGATCCAGACCAGCCGCGGATCGGTCGTCGTCGGCGACTGCAGGAAGGTGGCGACGAAGCCGGTCCTGATCAGGTTCTGCAGCGTCGCCAGGGTTGGCTCGGGAATGGTGCCGGTGAAGCCGCCGATCGGCACCACCTCCCGGCCGCTGGCCCAGATGAACGGCGCGGCCAGCACCGCCGTCTGGGTGGCCATGAGGTACGGGAACGCCGCGTTGACCCGCTCCAGAGTCTTGAGCGATCCGTTGATCTGGAAGCCCGTAGACAGGAACGCGGTGATGTCAGCTGTCTCGCGGGCCGACTCGAACGGCGTCTGGAACGGGCCGAGCCCGCTGTCCACCACGGCCGCCGAGGCGACGGCCGGGACGATCACCGTCGCCGCGGTGGCCAGCGTCAAGGCGACGGCGGCCAGTGCGGCGGCCCGCCGGCGCCAGGCGGCCGCGGCGATGCAGCACACCGCGGCTGCGGCGACCCCGATGGCGGCAGGCCGCAGCCAGCCGGGCAGGCCGGTTCCGCTGGCGGGCAGCAGCCAGGTCGCGTATCCGGCGGTCGCCAGGACCGCGGCGCCGAGCGCCAGCCAGGACCAGGCACGCTGGCGGTGCTGCCACGCCAGCACGAGCCCGATGCTGAGCAGTCCCGCGATCGCCGGTGACAGCGCCGCCGTGTAATAGGAGTTGATGTCCGTGGCCGCCGAGAACACGGCGAACAGCGTGACCAGCCAGGTTCCCCACAGCACAAGCCCGGCCCGCACCGGGTCAGTGCGCGGCTGGCGGCGCCGGGCGAGCAGGCCCGCGGCCAGCGCGAGCACGGCCGCCGCCAGCAGCCAGGCGGTGTCGCGGCCCAGTTCGCCGGACAGCAGCCGGTGCCAGGACGGCGGCGGCGCGATGGCTATGCCGAGCCGGATGGTCTGGTTCACGAGCTGGTCGGGCGTGGCCTGGTCGAGCCTGCCGAACCCGTTGTAGACGAATACCTGCTGGAACGCCGAGTTGTCGGTGCTCCCGTCGATGTAGGGCCGTGAACCAGCCGGCCAGACCGTGACCAGGCTCATCCAGCTCAATGAGACGACGACGGCGAGCAGCGCCATCGCGCCACACCGCCAGGCCCGTTGCGGCCAGCCGCCAGGCGCCGCGAGCAGGTAACAGCCAGCCAGCGCCGGCAGCACCAGCCACGCCTCGAGCATCTTGGCCTGGAAGGCCAGGCCGACCCACAGGCCGGCCAGCAGCAGCGGCCGCAGTCTTCCGGTGCTGATGGCGGAGCTGATCGAGTCGGCGGCCAGCACGGCCAGCAGGATCATCAGCGTGTCGGAGACGTTGCCGCGGTTGAGCGCAATGGTCGCAGGCGCGATCGCCACTAGGCCGGCCGCGATGAGGCCGGCGGGCGGGCCAGCCATTCGGCGCACGGCTCGGTAGAGCACGAGCACGGTGAGCGTGCCCTCGATGACCTGCGGCAGGACCAGCGCCCAGGTGTGCGGGCCGAACACCCCAACCGAAATGGCCTGCAGCCAGAACGCGCCAGGCAGCTTGTCGGTCGTCACCGTCCCGGCCGGGTCGAACGCCCCGAAGAAGAAGTTGGACGGACTCGTGGTCATGCTCCGGACGGCGGCCGCGTAGTAGATCTCGATGTTCACCGGCCGGCTGGCCTGCCACGCGTAGGACCAGGCCGATACGGCCGCGATCACCAGCAGCAGCGGCCTGGCCCAGCCCGGCTGATCAGCTGCCGACCACAGGGACCGCACCCGGAGGCCAGCACGCCTGGCCACCTCGCGAAAGAATTGCGGCCAGGTAGACGGCGGGGGGCGGTCCGTCACGGTGGTCTGCATGCCCAGCACCGTACCGTCCAGAAGCTTGACAGTCCAGCTAATTGACTATCAGTTCACGGCAACCATCGAAGGTGGTCGGGACGTCCAACCCGCAGAGCCTAGCCTGGACACGGTACCCAGACGTGGCCGCCAGCGGTGGTGGCCAGACCGCGTAGGTTGACGCCATGGTTCACTACAGCAGGCTGAACATGATCGTGATTGATGTCCCGCTCGCCGAGCACGACGGCGAGGTGGCGTTCTGGAGCGCAGCACTCGGTCAGGGGCTGAAGCAGGGCGAGCATTTCCCCGAGTATCACGGCGTTGAGCTCCACGGCCAGGAATTCGGGCTCCTTATCCAGCGGCTGGGCGACGGCCCGGCCCGGGTGCACCTAGACATCCACACCGATGACCTCGATGCCGAAGTTGCCCGGCTGGAAGCGCTTGGTGCCGAGCGAGTGGAGTTCGTGCACGCCTGGTGGATCATGCGAGATCCCGCCGGACTGCTGTTCTGCGTCGTCCCGGAACCCGCCGGCGAGCTCAACGACGACAATGCGCACCGCTGGGACTGATGCCGCCCCGGCCGTACTCACCGAGCGCGGCCCACAGATCGACCTGCTCAGTCACGCCGGCCCACTCAGGGAAGACGCCTGACTATCTCACCGGGATCCGCGACCGTCATCACGATCCGGTTGTACGTATGGCCGGCTAGGTCCAGGACGACCGCGGGGCCGTGCCCGCGGCAGACCGCGAAGGTCAGCCCGTAACCGTCCCGGATGGTGCCGACCATCATCACGCCCGGCAAGCCGGTCCCGACCCCCACCCCGCGCCAGCCGATGCCGGCAATCGTCCCGCGCAGTTCCGCCAGCCCGTCCGGTACTTCCCGCGCGGCGATCACCGCGGTCCGCGGGACCGTGACATTGCGATGGAGCGCCTCGAGTTTCTCCATGGCCGACAGACAGACCGTGACCCTGCGCTGGTCAATCAGCAGCTTGGCCACACCTTTCATTGTTCACTCACCCCGCCTGCCCAGTCACACCGGGGGAGTCCGCTGGCCACCCCCGGCAGGCCGCGAGATACCAGCCGTTCGCCCAGCCAACGCGCCGATGAGTTCACCCACCCCCGGCCGTCCAACCTTGCGATAGCTTCCCCGGAGGCAGGCACACACAGCGCCCTCCGGTTCACGCGTGCCAAAGGCGGCCCGTGGACCGACGAGGAGTGGAAGGGCTGGTGGGGCGATGAGCCGCCCTTCCACACCCGGTGTTGGTGCTCACCCATCACCCCAGGCCGTCGATCCCCGATGAAGGGCGGCACCGCCAGCACGCTGTGGAACCTGGCCTACGACGCCGGGTTCGGGGCAGGTCCCGTGGTCTTCGGCCTGTTCGTCGGGCACACCGGCTACCCGGTCGCGTTCGCCCTTACCGGCCTGCTGACCCTCGCCGCCCTGCCTGCCGCCCGGCGCGAGCGCGCCACCGCCTAGGGCCACGCGCCCGCCCGCACTCACGCTGACCGCGTTGGCGGCCACGATGGCGGCCACGCACAGCCAGTCGGCCAGCGCCAGCGACTGGCCTAGGACGACCAGCCCGGTCAGCGCCGCAAACACGGGGTTGACGCTCATGAAGACGCCGAAGAACCTGGCCGGGACCCGCCGCAGCGCCTGCATGTCGGCGACCATCGGGACCGCCGAGCACAAGATCCCGGCCGTAGCGGCGCGGCCCAGCGCGGTTAGCGTCACGGGATGGCTGATCAGGGTCCAGATGCCGACAGGAACGTAGACCAGGGCTGACAGCCCGGCGGCGGCCGCTGGTCCCTGGGCGCCGGGTACCCGGGCGCCTACCACGCGGTTCACCAGGATGTACGCGGCCCAGCAGGCGGCCGCCAGCAAGGCCAGGAAGATCCCGGCGTAGTCGGTACTCGGCTGGGGCCTGGCCAGAACGACGGCGGCGGCCCCGGCGATCAGCGCACACCCGAGGTCGATGACGCGGCGGGAGGCCAGCAGCGCCACCGACAGCGGCCCGAGAAACTCCAGGGTTACCGCCAGGCCCAGCCCGATGCGGTCGATGGCCGCATAAAGCGACAGGTTCATGATGGCGAAGATCAGCGCCAGCGTAAGGATCAGTCGCCACTGCTGGCGGGTGAACGAGCCGAACTTCGGGCGCACGGCACTGAGCAGGACGATCCCGGCCACCCACTGGCGGACCGCGACCACCCCGGCGGGCCCGAGGACCGGGAAGGCCAGCGCGGCGGTCGCCGCGCCAAGCTGGACCGACGCCGCGCTACCCGTCATCAGGGCGATGCCGGTGAGCCGGTCGGCGGCGAGGTTCTGCTCGTGGATCGAGGTGGTCGAGGTCGCCATGACAGGAGCATGGACCCGATTGGTGCATACGCAAAATGCATGAATCGAGACAGCTATACGCTTTAGTCATGGATCTCGAACTGAGGCACCTGCGCTGCCTGGTCGCCATCGTGGACTCGGGAACCTTTACCGACGCCGCCATCGAACTCGGCATCTCGCAGGCCGCGGTGTCACGGAACCTCATGGCGCTGGAGCAGGTTCTCGGCGTCCGGCTACTCCACCGCACCAGCCGGAGCATCACCCCGACCACGGCCGGCGTGCACGCCCTGGCGCAGGCCAGGCAGGTCCTCGCCGCGGCGGACAACCTGGTCGCCGAGGCGACCACCGGCCACACCAGGCTCCGCATCGGCCACGCGTGGTCGGCCATGGGCCGGCACACCCGTGAGTTCCAGCTCCGCTGGGCGGCCCGGTACCCGGACGTCGAGTTGCACCTGGTCCGGACCAACTCGCCCACCGGCGGCCTGGCCGAGGGCCTGTGCGACCTCGCGGTCCTGCGCACCGCCGTCGACGGCCACCGGTTCGCCAGCGCGATCGTGGGCCGCGAGCGGCGCTACTGCGCGCTCGCGGCCGATGACCCCTGGGCCAGACGGCGTTCCGTCAAATTGGATGAGGTAGCGCAGCGCACCGTCCTGATCGACCGGCGCACCGGCACCACCACCCCGGACCTGTGGCCGGCCGCCGCGCAGCCGAACTTCCACCAAACACGCGACATCGATGACTGGCTCGCGGTCGTCGCGGCCGGGGGAGGCATCGGAATCACCGCCGAAGGCACCACCGCCCAGTACCGGCGCGACGGTGTCGTCTTCCGGCCGCTGCGAGACGCCCCACCCATCGATGTGCAGATGATCTGGCGGCGCCACGATCCCCACCCGTCCACGCACGCGGCCATCGCCCTGCTGACCGAGCTATACCGCCGCGCCGATCATCCGGCGTAGGCGCCTAGCCCACGCTCGGGCCGGTTGGTAAGCCCTGGGTTTGGGCAGTATTCATCCTGCGTTCCTCGTCGCCGTCCCCGTCCTCCTCGCCCTCGACGGAGTGTCCATGACGAGCGTTACAGGCAGGGGCCGCGCTCCAGGACCTCGGCGAGACGCCGGGCGGTAGCGGCGAGATTGGCCTGGTCCCCGATCCACACGTTCCACCCCAGATGGATGAAACCGATGTGCAGCTCGTAGCAGTGGTGGCGGGCCGCGGCGTCAAGCAGGGCGCCGGGCTCGGCCCGCACGCTCGGGTCCCGGAGCAACCCGGACAGCGGATCGGCGGCGGCGATCCCCGGATGGAACGACGACCAGAAGCTGCACCAGGCGGCATCGTAGAGGAAGTCGCCGCGCACCGAACACTTCCAGGAGAGCACCGCCTCGACCCGGCGGGCGTCCGGACTCACCAGCACGTTGCCGTGCAGGAGATCGCCGTGTACCAGGTCCCGGCGCTCCGGGCAGGCGTCCCCCAGCTTCCGCACCCGCTCCGTGGCCGCCGCCGATAGGGCGGCCAGCTCCCGGTCGCCAGCCAGGGCGGCGCTCCATCCGTGCACCAGCTTCCCGGGGTCGTCGACCAGCCCGTCCAGGAGGAACTCCCGCCAGCTCCCGGCCGACGCGTACGCCTGGTGCCAGACGACCGGGGCATCCGGGCCCGCCGGCACGCGGTACAGGGCGACGAGCAGGCGGGTCAGGGTGGGGGCGATGGCACCGGCCTGTTCCACCGGGGTGTCCTCGAGGAACCGCCCGTGGTGACGCACCGAGATGGCGTAGGCCCGCCCGGAGGGGGTGGTACCCACGTCCCTGACTTCCGGCACGGGCAGGTCCGGGCCGCCGAACGCCATCGCCATCCGGTCGGCCTCGTACCAGGACACGTCCCGCCCGAAGCGGACGACGAGCTCTTCGCCGCCCGCCCGGTAGGCCCACGCCGATGACCACGCCCCGCCGGTCAGCGCTTCCAGGTCCTGTGGGTTGCCCGGCTGACCGTCAAGGAAGGCGACGACCTCTTCCCGCCTCACCTGCTCGGCGATCACCACGCCAGTATCCGCCTACGTCGGCCGGAGTCAGACCCTATTTTTCCGCGGGCGATCCCGCGTTGCCCCGGAGGGCAGCAACAGGTTCCGGATCAGTGAAGGCCGGCGGCGCAGGCGACCGCGAACAGCGCGAACCAGCCGATCGCCGACAGGTAGAAGCCGCGCTCGATCGCCCCGAATCGCGCCCGGACCTCCGGAAGCCCGCGAGACAAGGGCAGCCCGAGCAGGCAGACCGCCATGGCGCAGCCCAGCCCGACCGAGACCGGAGCCAGCGCATGCCACCGACCGGCGTGAGACAGCACGTCCGCGAGCCTGAAGGCGGCCAGCGTCGCGGCGCCGAAGGCGGCGATGGCCAGCAGCCCGTGGGTCTGACCGGTGGATGTCCGCTCGGCGCCGGGCGCGTCCATCGGGAACCAGCTGATCGCGGCCCGGGCCACGGCGAAGATGACGAGCAGGATCACCACCGCCCGCCCCTGGCCGCCGAGGGCCGCGCTGATGCCGAACGCCAGCGCGATCCCCGCCGCCCCGAACGCGATCGTGGCCACCCGGTAGCCGACCCGGAACGGCGTGATGCCGTACTGGCTGACGGCGTTGCGCACAGGCGAGAGCCCGGTCGGCTCCACGTGTAGCCAGCCGAGACTGGCGACGGTCACCGCCAAGGCCAGCAGGGCGATCACCCCGGCGGCGGCCGTCACCTCCCCTCCCGCGGGCCAACCGACCGGAACGGCCGCACCGTGCGCAGGCTGCAGCCCTCTTCAGATCCCCAGGCTCCAAGAGATATGCAACCTATTTGCATATCGCTAGCATGGTGTGTTGTGGCACAGACGTCAAGCCCTCCGTACCTGTTCGGCGACCTGCTCGCGCTGGCCCGCCTGAGCTGGGTGCGGCAGATGGCGGACCGGCTCGGCCGGCTCGGCTACGCCGACTACCGCCGCAGTGACGCCGGTGCGCTGCGAATGCTCTACCGCGGGCCGGTCTCGGTGGGGAGGCTCGGCACCCATCTCGGCGTGACCAGGCAGGCCGCCCGCAAGGTAATCGACGGTCTCGAGCAGCGGGGCTTCGTCCGGACCGAACGCGACGCACAGGACTCCCGGGTCCTCAACGTCATCCTCACCCCGTCCGGCGCCGCCTACGCGCGGGCCGTCATCGAGGTGATCCACACCCTCAACTTCGAGTTCCGCCAACGGGTCGACCCCGCCCACCTCGCCACGGCCGACCTCGTCCTGAGAGCGGTCATCGAAACCGACAGCGCCCTAGCGGCCACCGCCGCCCAGATCCCGCGGCCGCCCACGCCCATCTCCGATTAGGGAACGGAGTGTCCGGGATTTTTGTGGGAGGATTCGGGCTTGCGGGAGGATCCGGGGGATCATAGGGATTTGATCAAGTCCCCTATAGACTCGTGTTTCCGAGTTAAGCGGCGGCGGTGCCGCAGGTCAATGTGTAGTCATCTCTTTGACCGGGGTGGTCCTGACCTGGGCGGGTGACCGAAAATCGGGCCGCGAGAAGCTCGCGGCGCAGCCGGGCGAGCATGTCGCCGGTCGACGGCGTGGTCTTGGCGGTGTACCACGGGCACAGCTGGCGGCGCCGGCTGACGTCGGCGGGATCGCAGGCGGAGCGGGCGTACCAGGTGATCAGCAGGGTCTGGACGAGGAACCCGAACGGGACGGTCCGCTCGACGGCCTTCTGCGTGCGGTTGCAGGCGTCGCCGACGCCGAGGAACTGCTTCCCGGCGGCGTTGGACGGCTCGATGGCCCATGGCGTCAAGGTCCCAGGCCGCGCCGGCGAAGAGCCAGCACGCCCGCCGCCACTGCCCCGCCAGCCCCGCCGCCGCGGCCATCCCCGTCACCGTGGAGCGGTCAGCCAGGATCATCCCGCACGCCAGCGCCATGAACAGCCGGTGCGTCGACCGGCGCGCGAACACCGGCGCCAGCTCTTCCAGCAGCTCACGCCACTCCCGCGGCATGGGTAGGCTCTCAGCAGGCAGCATCGGCGGACACTCCCGGTCATCGGCGGTGTACTTAAGCACCGCCGATGCTGCCGCATCACGCCGTTACCGGCAAACCACCCGCGCCGTCACACACGCCAGACGGATCGCTCACTCACCGCGAAACTCGGAAACACGAGCTATAGAGGCGCACCCGGTTCGTAGGCTCAAGATCGAAGTTACGTTCGCCCTCTGACCTCAGCATAGGCATCAGCAGTGCGGCGCGCGCCCACCTCCCGCGAAGCTGGCGTCGTGGCGCATTCCCGCCACCTGGCCCAAGACTTGCAGCCCCAGGTCGGCGTCATTGGTGCGACGTGCCAAGCCATGGTGCGTCCAGCCGGGTCCGCGCTGATGCCGAGAAGATGCTGGCCGACTTCTACGCCGACGCCGCTCGTGACCGTGACGAGCTGCGTGCCGATCCGCGGGCCCGCGCTGAGCGCGCCGAACGTTAAGCCGACGCCTACCGCGACGAACTGGGCCAGCTACATGCCGGGATCGTCCACGACGCCGATCCCATCACCGCCACCCTGACGCCACCGCGCGTCAAGCAGATTACCAAGCCGTGACTGCATCTCGCGCCGCCGCGTCGGCCGCCACCACTTACGGTACGTACCGGCAGGCCGATGCAGGTCTTGACCTACAGGTCGAGCTTCGTGAGCAGGGTGAGATCCTGCACGTTCGCGAAGATGGCGTCGTGCGCGACCAGGGGAACATCCAGCCAGATCGCCGAAGCAGCTACCCAGCGGTCGGCCTCATGGTCCTTCCCGCCTAGCCCGTGCCCGGTCTTGACGCACCAGGTGCGCACGGTGGCATAGGTTTCGGTGAGATTGGGCCCGGGCCACACCGTGTCCACCCGGGCCAGTTCGCTGTCCAGTCGGGCAAGCCTGCCCGCCCCCCAGCCTGCCAGCTTGGCGCCGTACCGGAGCTCGGCCACGGTGATGAACGAGATGATCGCAGGACGGCCTTCCAAAACGGGCCGATATGCCGAGGCAAGCGCTCTTCCCCGGGGTGTCAGGCGCGCACCGAACACGCCGGTGTCAACGATCACCGGCTCTCGCAAGCTGTTGCTCACAAGTCAAGGATCGCGGCCAGGAACAGGCGATCCTCCTCATCGCTCAGTTCCTCGATGACCACATCTTCGTCCGGCGGAAGCGGCCGTGCCGCGTCGAGCACATCTTCCCTGCTCCGCTCCAAGGTAGCTCCGCGAGAGGCTGGCGCATGAACGTCCGGATCTGACATCGCGTCCCTCACCTCCTGTTACCAAAGATATACCCGGCGCGGCACGCACCTCAGCACCAAGCGGTGCACCGAGCCTGACTCCGGCGCACCGCACGTGCCTACGACTGTCGCTGACCTCTTTCCGGGGTAGCCCCGGATCACTGGGTTCCAGGCCAGCGCACCGGCATGGCCTTGAGTCGTAACGGCGCTCGGCTAAGACGCGGCGAACCACTTGACGGATGTAACGGTAACGGTACAGCCCATCGGGATCACCACGACGTTCCATGTCCCGCTTGACGGGACGCCCAGCCGGACCGGCGACCGGTCGAACGGGCCGCCTACGGGAGCCGGAGGGGGCAATGCAGCCGGAACTCACCGGCAGACAACCGCAGAAGCAGAAAGAAACTCAGGATTCGTCCTCGTCCTCAGCACCAGGAGGCAGGGCAGTCGCGCCACCCGAAGCCTCGGAGGAACCCGAACCAATCTCGTGCCCGGAACCGTGCCCCTCACCGGCCGCGACGGCAGCCACCTCGTGCCCATCCGCGCCGTGCCCGTCAGGCCCGTGACCATTCCCGTGCCCGTCCCCCTCCGCGATGGTCTCCGCGAAGGCGCGGTTGGCGACTCCCTTCGCCCAGCCCATGGGGCCGCGCGAGTCAGGTGACGGCACGCCGTTCTCGTCCTCGGATCCGGGCGCAGGCAGGAGCGCGGGGGCCTTCTTGGCCTCGAGCACGGCCCGGGATTCCTCCGAGACCGGCCGGTGCACCTCGATGAACTCGCCGTTCGGCATCTGCCTGATGATGCCGGTCTCGAGACCGTGCTCCAGCAGTTCGCGATCCTTACGCTGCAGACCCAGGCAGATACGTCTAGTAGCGATAAATGCGACCGCGGGCCCTACGAAGATCAGGATGCGCGCGATCCAGGTGACCGTGTACAGCGGGATCTGCAGCTTGTCGGCGATGACGTCGTTGGCGCCCTCGGCCCACAGCACCCCGTAGAACACGACCGCCGCCATGCCGATGCCGGTCCGCACCGGGGCGTTCCTGGGCCGGTCGTTGATGTTGTGCCAGGACTTATCCCCGGTCGCCCATTGCTCGAAGAACGGCCAGAACGTCGCACCGCCCAGGACGATCGTCAGCGGCAACGCGAACGGGATCAGCACGCTCAGCGAGAGCGTGTGCCCGAGGCGGCTGTACTCCCAGGCGGGCATCATGCGCAGCGAGCCCTCCAGGATGCCCATATAGAAGTCAGGCTGGGAGGCGGACGAGATGGCCACCGGCGTGTACGGCCCGTACAGCCAGATCGGGTTGATCTGGGCGAACGTGGAGAGGAACGCGATCGCCCCGAAGATGAAGAAGAACCACGCGCCGCCCTTGGCCATGAAGTACGGGAAGAACGGCTGGCCGGTGACGTTCCGCTCGGTGTTCCCCTTGGCCGGCATCTGGGTGTGCTTCTGGTGGACCATGATGAACAGGTGGGCCGTGATCAGCGCCAGGATCAGGCCCGGGATCAGCAGCACGTGGATGATGTACATCCTCGGCACGATCGAACTACCGGGGTACGGCCCGCCGAACAAGAAGAACGCCAGGTACGTGCCGACGATCGGGATCCCCTGCAGCGCGCCCTCGAAGATCCGCAGGCCCGCGCCGGACAACTGGTCGTCGGGCAGCGAGTACCCGAACAGCCCCTCGAGCAGGCCCAGGGTGAACAGCGTGACCCCGATCAGCCAGTTGATCTCGCGCGGCTTGCGGTACGCGCCGGTGAAGAACACCCGCAGCATGTGGATGGTCAGCGAGGCCATGAAGAGGTCGGCGGCCCAGTGGTGGATCTGCCGCATCAGCAGCCCGCCGCGCACGTCGAAGCTGATGTTCAGCGTCGACTGGTACGCCTCGCTCATCCGGATGCCGTCGAGCTTGATATACGAGCCGTGGTAGACGACCTCGTTCATCGACGGCACGAAGAACAGCGAGAGGAAGGTCCCGCTCAGCAGCAGGATGACGAACGACCACAGCGCGATCTCGCCGAGCATGAACGACCAGTGGTCGGGAAACACCTTCCGCATGAAGACGCGCAGACCGCGCGCCCCGTGGAACCTGTCATCCAGCCACGAGCCCGTCCCGCTCAGCGCCTTAGGGAAATTGATGTCGTCGCTCATCCGCGCTCCCAGAAACTCGGGCCGACGGGCTGGGTGAAGTCGCTGGCCGACACCAGGTAACCCGAGGAGTCGACGGTCAGCGGAAGCTGCGGCAGCGGCCGCGGGGCCGGGCCGAAGATCACGGTCGCGCCGGTCGTCGCGTCGAACGTGGACTGGTGGCAGGGGCACAGGATGTGGTGCGTGGTCTGCTCGTACAGGGCCACCGGGCAGCCTACGTGGGTACAGATCTTGGAGTAGGCGACGATGTTGTCGACCGTCCAGTTGGGCGTGCCGATCAGCGTGCCGCCGGCGTACCGCGTCGGGATGTGCAGCTCGCCGGGGCGGAACTTGATGATGATGACGGCGGCCTTGGCCAGCGCGTCCAGGTCGTCCTGGTAGCCGTCGGGCACGATCGTGATCATGCCGCCGGGCGCGCTGAACTCGGCCGGGGAGATCGGCTGGTTGGTGCCGTAGACGAGCAGCCGCCGCCCTGGGCTCCACACGGTGTGCCGCAGGCTGGTCCCCGGCAGCGGGCCCGAGTCGCGGAGCAGCACGACCGGGGCGAGGGCCAGCGGCAGCGTGGCCAGCATCAGCGTTCGCCGGACCATCGGCCGCTTAACGAACTGGCTGGCCGCCGTGCCTTCCTTGAAGTAGTCCTGGAAGGCCGCGCGCTCGGCGTCGGTCGAGCGCATGTCGTGCCGTTCCTCGACCATCTCGTAGTCCGGCATCAGGTGCCGAACCCAGATCAGCGCGCCCATGCCGAGGCTGAACAGCGCGACCGACAGCGACAGGCCCAGGCCCAGGTTGGAGCGGAAGACCTTGTTCGACCGAGTAGACGCCGAGACCGATGTAGGCGGCGATGAACCCGCACCCCGCGAGGAACGCGAGCAGGAAGAAGAACACGACCAGCCGTTCGGCGTTCCTGGCGTGCGACGGGTAGTCCGCCTCGCTCGGCATCCGCTCCTCGCCGTGCCCGCCGCCCTCGACGGGACTGCCCTGGGCCGGGACCAGGCTGGAACCAGGTCCCCCGTGGCCAGCGGACCCGCCGTCCCCGCCCAGCAGGCGCGGGGTGGGCGGGGGAGTCCCGATCACCCGGTGCGGCGCGGGCGGACCGCCAGGACCCTCAAGAATCTCAGAGCCCTCAGAACCCTCAGGGCCCCCGAAACCTTCATGGCCCTCAGAGACCCCAGAAGTCTCGTCCATCTCGCTCATCAGTGCTCCGTCCAAGCATCTCCCGGCGCATCCGGGCCCCCGGCGGCGCCGGAACCGGCCCCCGCGCCCTGCGCCGCGTCCCACGGCTCACGCCGCTTGGCGGTGATCCACATCGCGATCAGCACCAGGAAGCCCATCCCGCCCAGGAAGATCACCAGGCCCTCGGTCACCGGCCCCATCCGGCCGAGCGTGAGCCCGCCGGGATTGGGTTCGGTCCGCGTTTCGAGGACGTAGGCGATGATGTCGCGCTTGGCCTGCGGGCTGATCGCGCCGTCGGCGAAGACGGGCATCGCCTCGGGCCCGGTCAGCATGGCCTCGTAGATCTGCGTCGCGGTGGCCTGGGTCAGCGGCGGCGCATCCTTGCCGTAGGTCAGCGCCCCGCCGGACAGGCCCGCGTTGTGGCACTGCGCGCAGTTGGCGCTGAATAGTTCCTCGCCGAGCGCGGTGTTCGCGCCCACGGTGGACACCTGCTGGGCGTCGGGGATCGTCGGCCCGCCGCCGAGCGACTGGACGTAGTCGGCGATCTCGTAGATCTGCTGCTGGGTAAACAGCGTCGGCTTGCGCTCGTTCTCCGCGCCGACCTCCTTGGCCGGCATGCGCCCGGTGGACATCTGGAAGTCCACCGCGGCCGCGCCCGCGCCGATCAGGCTCGGCGCGATGCCGGCGTGGCCCACCCCGCCAAACCCATGGCAGGTCGCGCACGTCTCATTGAACAGGGTCTCGCCAGCGTTGAGGTCTGATTGCGAGGAAGGCGGCTGGGCCTGGGCGCCGCCGCCGCCCGTGCCGGCCACGGCCCCGTAGAGCACCGTGACCATGACCAGCCCGAGCAGCAGTGCCGCGTAGCCGGCGACCGGGCGCCTGCGCCTGGCTTTGATCCAGCTCACTCGCTGTCCCCTGACTAGTGGATGAGGTAGATGGTGGTGAACAGGGCGATCCAGAACGACGTCGACGAAGTGCCAGTAGTACGACACGACGATGGCGCTGACCTGCTGTTCATGGGTGAAGCGCTTGGCGGCGTAGGTGCGGCCGAGCAAGAAGATGAACGCGATAAGCCCGCCGGTGACGTGCAGCCCGTGGAACCCCGTCGTCAGGTAGAACACCGACCCGTACGCGCTGGACGACAGCGTGAGGCCCTGGTGCCTGATCAGGTCCAGGTACTCGTACCCCTGGCCGCAGATGAAGTAGGTGCCCATGAGGAGAGAAAGCACGTACCACTCGCGCAGGCCCCAGCTGAGCGGGTGGAAGATCGACCGGGTGCGCCTGATCTGGCCGCGCTCGACCGCGAACACGCCCATCTGGCACGTGACGCTGGAAAGCAGCAGCACGGTGGTGTTCACCGATCCGAGCGCGATGTCGAGGTGCGCGCCCGGCCAGGGCAGGCCCTGGCCCTTGTCGACCGACCTGATCGTGAAGTACATCGCGAACAGCGCCGCGAAGAACATCAGCTCGGAGGAGAGCCAGACGATGGTGCCCACGCTGACCAGGTTGGGTCTGCTGGCCGGCGAGCGGGGGGTCGTCTGTGCGGTTGCTGTCGCCACGAGGCCATTATTACGACAACCTGTAGGCGATCGCTACGCGACCCCCGGCTTGGTGACGGTACCGATAGCATTCGATGTCATGAAGGTCGTTGTGTACAGCCACGACGCGGACACGCGGGCGCAGATGCGGCTGGCCATCGGGCGTCGTCCCGCGATGGACGTGCCGGAAGCCGAGATCATCGAGGTGGCCACCCAGCCGGCCCTGTTCCGGCTGCTCGACGCGCGCGGCGCGGACGTGATGGTGCTCGACGGAGAGGCGCAGCCCGCGGGCGGGATGGGCGTCTGCCGCCAGGCCAAGGACGAGATCTACAAGTGCCCGCCGGTCCTGCTCGTCGTGGGCCGTCCCGACGACGGCTGGCTCGCCACCTGGTCGCGGGCCGACGCCGTGGTCAGCCATCCCATCGACCCGATCGCGCTGGCCCACGCGCTGGCCGGCCTGATGCGCGAGCGTGCCGCCGTATCCGGCTGACCCGCCGCGCCTCTTACTCATTTTCCTTATCCCGAACGACGATGGTTCCTCGTTCCGATCCCCGGGAGCTCCCATGGGTGCCGCCCGCACGACGTGGCCCGCGCTGCTCGGCGCGCTGATCCGTGGCGATTCGCTGACCGAGCAGGAGAGCGAATGGGCCATGAACGAGATCATGGAAGGCGCGGCGTCGCCGGCCAGGATCGCGGCCTTCGGCGTCGCCCTGCGGATCAAGGGCACCTCGGTGGCCGAGATGACCGGGCTGGCCAGGGCGATGCTCGCGCACGCCACGCCGATCCACCTGGCCGGCGAGGTGACCGACCTGGTCGGGACGGGCGGCGACGGGGCGCTCACGGTCAACGTCTCGACCATGGGCACGATCGTGGCCGCCGCCGCGGGCGCGCGGATGGTCAAGCACGGTAACCGGGCCGCGTCGTCCGCCTGCGGGGCCGCCGACGTGCTCGAGGCGCTCGGCGTGGTGATCGACCTGCCGCCCGCGGCGACCGCCGAGCTGGCCGACACCGTCGGCGTGGCGTTCCTGTTCGCGCCGCTCTACCACCCGGCGCTGCGGTACGCGGGCCCGACCCGCAGCGAGCTCGGCGTGCCGACCGTCTTCAACTTCCTCGGCCCGGTGGCCAACCCGGCTCGGCCCTCGGCGCAGGCGGTCGGGGTCTTCGACCCGGCCATGGGCGGGGTCATCGCCGGTGTGCTGGCCGGGCGCGGCTGTTCGGCCCTGGTCTTCCACGGCTCCGACGGCCTGGACGAGCTGACCACGACCGGCCCGTCCTCGGTCTGGGTGGTGCACGCCGGCCAGGTGGCGAAGACGGAGTTCTCGCCCGCCGCGCTCGGGCTGCCCCAGGCCTCCCTCGCCGAACTCCGCGGCGGTGACGCGCCCCGCAACGCCGCCGTGGCCCGCGCCGTGCTGGCCGGAGAGCAGGGGCCGGTGCGCGACATCGTCCTGCTGAACGCCGCCGCCGCGCTGGCCGCGGCCACCGGCGTCCCGGGCCCGGACGCGCTCGTCCCGGCGCTGGCCGACGGCTACGCGCGTGCCGAACAGGCGGTCGACTCGGGCGCCGCCGCCGCCCTCCTGGACCGCTGGATCGAGGAAAGCCGCCGCCTAGACCCGAAGGGCAGCTGACTGTCAGGAGCCGTCGGCCAGGCCCAGGGAGAAGGCCGCCTCCAGGTCGTGCCTGGAGTAGGTGCGGAACGCGATATGCGTCTCGGTGTGCGTGACGCCGGGAACCTTATTCAGCCGACCGGGAATCACGTCGTCGAGCTGCTCGTGTTCGCGGACCCGGACCATCGCCACCAGGTCGAACTCGCCGGTGACCGAGTACACCTCGCTGACCTCGGGGATCTGGGAGATCATCTCGGCGACCTCGGGGATGCGCTGGATCTCGGCCCGCACCAGGACGATCGCGGTGACCACTGAATGCCTCCCGGATTATCGTGGCCGGCCAGACGGAGCTGGCCAGGCCGTTCTCAGCTGGCGCTTACGCTACTACTTCTGGCCAACCCGCGAGCTGACCCAGGGTCCGCACGCCCCGGTGGTTCAGGCGCCTGATCAGCCAGCCGAGCACGTCGGCGGTCGCCCGCGCGTCGGCCAGGGCGCGGTGGCAGGGCGACGTCCCGGCGCGGAAGAAGCCGGCCAGCGTGCCCAGCTTGCAGTCGGGCACCTCGTCGGGGTCCATCACGTGCCTGGCCAGCATGACGGTGTCGAGCACGGTAAAGCCGGGCCAGGCCAGGCCGCACGCCGTGCAGGCGGCGAGCAGGAACCCGACGTCGAACGGGGCGTTGTGCGCGACCAGGACGCAGCCCTCGGCGAAGGCCAGCAGCCCCGGCAGGACCGCGGCGACCCTTGGCGCCGCAGCCAGCATCCAGTCGCTGATCCCGGTGAGGTCCTCGATGCCGGGCGGGACCGGCACTCCCGGGTTGACCAGCGAGGCGAACTCCCCGCGGCGGACGCCACCGCGCACCCGGACCGCCGCGATCTCGGTGATCGCGGCGACCTCGGGCGACCAGCCGGTGGTCTCCAGGTCGATCACCGCGAACTCCAGCTCAGCGAGCGCCAGCTCAGCGAGCCCGCCCGGCCCGAGCCCCGCAGGCTCCTGCCGCGCCCGCGGCACACCGGGGTAGCCGCTGGATATCCGCGTGATCACGGCCGACCTCACCACGGACACCACCGTAATTCCGCCCACCGACATTCCCGCCGCAGGCACGCCGCGCCAGGGGCTCGGCTTCATGCCCCCGGTATGACCGGCCGGGGCACGGCGACCCACCAGAAATGTCAGAGGGGGCAGTTAGCGTGTGTCCGTCCATTCACGGAATGCTAGGAGGCGTCATGATAATTGATTGCGGTCGCTGCGAGACGCGCGGTAACGGATGCCGAGATTGCGTCATTACCGTCCTTGAGCCGCCAAACGTGACAGGCTACCTGGGGGAGGCCGAGGTGCGGGCGCTCGGCGTTCTCGCGGACGCCGGCCTGGTGCCGCCGCTACGGCTCAAGCAGGTCGCCGCCGGGAACCAAATGCCCCGGACCTGGGACGGGACGGCCTTTCCCGCCGCGAAAGCGTCGTGATGATAGCGCCAAGATGTCGTTCCCACCGGTGAATCACGACATCGTAATGGAGTAGTTGGAATTAGCTGAATCGGTTGTAACGCTCTATTGCCTTCACTACGCTTGCCGAGCAGTTGCCTGGCCAGTAACCGAACGCTAACGACCCGTGCGAACACGCAGGGTATGCGAAGACAGGAGCGTGGAAGCCACGTGCGTACGCGGCTAGCGGGCAGCCGGTCCCGCCTGCTCCGCGCCGCCGCGATCGTGACCGTTCTCGCGACGGTCTGCGGGCTCGCGGTCTTCACCGTTCGCGCCCTCGCCACTCCCACGCCGACCGTGGCCCAGGTCCAGGCCAAGGTGAACGAGCTCACCACGGAGTTCGACAAGGTCACCGAGCAGCTCGACCAGGTCAGCCAGCAGCTTTCCGCGGCCCAGACCAGGCTGGCCCAGGTGCGCGCGGACGTCCGTCACGCCGACGCCGAGTTCAGGGCGGCGCAGACCGAAGTGGCCCAGATCGCGGCCGCCACGTTCGAGGACACCGGCGCGACGTCGATCGCGGGCGTGCTGACCTCGGGTGATCCCTCCGTCGTCCTGCAGCAGGGCTCGCTCCTCATCGAGCTGTCCGGCAATCAGGACGCCGAGACGCAGCAGTTGCTCATCGACGCCAGCACGCTGTCCGGCGTGGAGCAGGAACAGCAGCGCACGGAGGACGGGATCGCGTCGCTCAAGACCCAGCTTTCCAACCACAAGAACTCCCTGGGCAGGCTGATCGCCACCGAGCAGGCCACGCTGGCCGGCCTGACCGTGCCGCAGCAACGGCAGGTGGAGAACAACTCGATCGGCGCGAACGGCAGCTCCAAGCCGCAGACGTACAGCGGGCCGACCTCGACCGAGGCGGAGAAGGCCGTCGAGTTCGCCTATAACCAGCTCGGCTGCCCGTACGTCTACGGCGGCACCGGCCCGTGCAACCTCGGCTTCGACTGCTCCGGGCTGGCGCAGGCCGCGTGGGCGTTCGCGGGCGTGGCGATCCCGCGGGACAGCTACGAGCAGTGGGCCGCGCTGCCGCACATCGCCCTGTCCGCCATCGAACCTGGCGACCTGCTGATTTACAACGGCGAGGGGCACGTCGCCATCTACGTGGGCGGCGGGTACATCATCGACGCGCCGCAAACGGGAATGGACGTGGAGAAGATTCCCATGAGCACCCCCTGGTACGCCGACGACCTCGACGGAGCGGTCCGGCCTTAGCCGATCGCCCCGCCGAGTTCCCGGACGGCGGGGCCAGACCGCGCCTAGAGTAGATGCCTGTGCAGTCGCGTTGGGTCCGGCCTACCGCCCGGGCCCTCCTCGTTCCCGTGATCGCCCTGGCGATCACGGGAACGGTTGCGGCCCGCGTCGGGGCGGGCGCCCTCAGTCCGGGGGCCGCCGCGCACATCCTGACCGAGTCGCGCCGGGTCACCGCCACGCCCACCCCGACCCCGACACCTGGTCCCTCCGGCATCAAGATCGCGGGCGGAGCGCTGGTCAACGCCACGACCGACCGGATCTTGTGGAGCGACAACCTGAACACCGAGCGGCCGATCGGCAGCATCGTCAAGGTCATGACGGCGATGGTGGTGATCGAGGAGGGCAACCTCAACCAGGTGATCACGGTCCCGAAGTCGGTGATCGCCTACCTGAAGAGCCAGGATCAGCCGAGCGTCGCCGGCCTCATGGTCGGGGACCGCCTGACCGCGCAGGAACTGCTCGAGGCGCTGCTGCTGCCGTCTGGCTGCGACGCGGCGTACACCCTGGCCATGACCTACGGCCCCGGGATCACCGCGTTCATCGCCAAGATGAACGCCCTCGCCCAGCAGCTGAACCTGACCGATACGCACTTCTCGAACTTCGACGGGATGCCGTGGCCGACCGAGCACTCCGAATGGTCGACCCCGGCGAACCTGATCATGATGGGCCTGGACGCGATGCAGTCCCCCGTGTTCCGGGCCATCGTCGGCCAGAGCAGCTACTGGCTCCCGGCCGGTCACGGACACCACGCCTACCTCTGGCAGAACGCCAACCCGCTGATCGGCACGTGGCCGGGCGCGAGCACGTACGCCGGCGCGATCGGGATCAAGACGGGCGACACCAAGGCCGCGAAGAACTGCCTGCTGTTCGAGGCGACGCGCGATGGCCTGACCCTGATCGGCGTGACGCTCGGCACCCCCGGCGACGACATCAGCGTCACGGGTCCCGCCGCCACCAAGGTCCTGAACTGGGGCTTTGCCCACTACTAGGCGCCGGATCCGGACTCACTCGTCCAGGCATGCGCGCCCTCTCCGCGGAGCATCGTCGGCACGCGCCCATTATCGGGCCGGACGCTGACGCCCGGCCGCGTGGCCTAGCCTTATCGCGTGGAGGAAGGCCCCGTTCCCGCCCGCCTGAAAGGGTGGCTGCACGGGTCGGCCCGCAGGCCGCCGAGCCGGCCGCGCCAGGTCGTGATGATCGTCGTTTTCGACCTCGGCGGACCGCTGCTTGTCTACGCCCTGCTGCACCACGCCGGGATGAGCGCGGTGAGCGCGCTCGTGATCAGCGGCGTCCTGCCCGCCATCGGCATCACCATCGGCGCGCTGGTGGACCGGCGGCTTGACATCATCGGCGTCGTCGTCCTGGGCGGCATCGCCGTGGGCACGATCCTGGGGCTGGTCAGCCACAACCCCCGGCTGTTCCTCCTGGAGGGGTCGGTGCCTTCCCTCGTGTTCGCGCTGGCCTGCCTCGTTTCGCTGAGGGCCTCCAAACCGCTGATCTACCGCTTCGCGGTGGAGATCCTCGGCCCGGGCACCCCGAAGGGCCGCGATGTGATCGACGCCTGGAAGTACCCGAGGTTCCGCCGCGCGTTCCAGGTCATCACCGTGGCCTGGGGGGTCGGTTACCTGGTCGAGGTCGGGGTACGGGTCGTGATCATCGAGACGACCTCCACCGGGATCGCCCTGCTCAGCTCCAAGCTGCTGCCGTACGTGTTCGCGGCGACCCTGGCCGCCTGGACCTTCGGCTACGGCGAGCACGAGAAGCGGAAGGCCGAACGCTTGGCTGCTACCTCGCCGAAGAGTGAAGAGGTGCCCTCCGCCCCCTTATACACTCGTCCGGTGCGCCGCACGCTGATCGTGACCAACGACTTCCCGCCCCGCCAGGGCGGCATCCAGTCGTTCGTCCATGCGCTGGCCACCCGGCTGCCCGCGGACACGGTGACCGTGTACGCCCCCGCCTGGGCTGGCGCCGCCGAGTTCGACGCCGCGCAGCCCTTCCCCGTGGTCCGCCATCCGACGTCGCTGATGCTGCCGGTCCCCGCGGTCTGGCGCCGGGCCGCGGCCATCGCCCGCGAGCACGGCTGCGACACGGCCCTGTTCGGCGCCGCGGCACCGCTCGGCCTGATCACGCCCGCGTTGCGCCGGGCCGGCGTGACCAAGGTGGTGGCGTGCACCCACGGGCACGAGGCGGGCTGGGCGGCGCTGCCGGGCGCCCGCACGCTGCTGCGCCGCATCGGTGACGAGGTCGACGTGCTCACGTACCTGGGTGAGTACTTCAGGGTGCGGCTGGCGCAGGCCCTGTCCCCGGAGGCGGCCAAGCGGATGGTCCGGCTGTCGCCTGGTGTCGACATGACGACCTTCCGGCCGGGCGCCGGCGGCGCGGCCGTCAGGGACCGGCTCGGCCTGACGGGTCGGCCGGTGGTGATCTGCGTGTCCCGGATGGTTCCGCGCAAGGGCCAGGACACCCTGATCCTGGCCTGGCCGCAGGTCCTCACCGAGGTGAGCGATGCGGTCCTGCTCCTGGTCGGCGACGGTCCTTACGCGCCCGACCTGCGGCGCCTGGCCCGGCAGGTGGGCGTCAGCGACTCGGTCCTGTTCACCGGGCCGGTCCGCTGGCCCGAACTCCCCAGCTACTACGATGCGGCGGACGTGTTCGCGATGCCCTGCCGCACGCGGCGGGCCGGGCTCGACGTGGAAGGCCTCGGCATCGTGTATCTGGAGGCGTCCGCCACCGGCCTGCCGGTCATCGGCGGCGACTCGGGCGGCGCCCCGGACGCCATCCTCGACGGCGAATCCGGCTACGTCGTGCAGGATGGCCCGGCCGTGGCCGCGCGCATCATCGAGTTGCTGCAGGATCCCGATAAGGCCAAAGCGATGGGGGAGAAGGGCCTGGCCTGGGTGGACCGCGAGTGGCGCTGGGAGCTCACCGCCGCCCGCCTGGCCGCGATCCTCGGCTGATCGTCCCCAGAATTTATGGAGGGGAGAGAGTTGGGGACACGATAGAAGAAACTAGAGGTGGGGGGTAAGGATGAAGGGTAAAGGTGTGTCGTAAGAGATTGTGGTTGTGGGGGGATTGGGGATGGTTGGTTCTGCCAGCATAGGTACCAAGTCTATCCGTCGCATCACGTCTCAAGAGACGTGACGAACCGAATTCGGGTAGGGAGTAGTGAGAGAAAATAAGAGGATGATGGGGGGTAGGAGGTGGGGGGAGAAGAGGGAGAAGCGCTATTGTATGGGTTGGCACTAGAATGATGGAGAGCCCCCCGCTCCATATTGATCGACGTTCGGTGGTGGTTGTCAGAGCACGCAGAGAAGGGAAGGGCATAAAAGCCCACCCAATCTTAATCCTCCTACCCCAATAAACCAGACAGAAGTTGGAAAAAGAATGGAAGGGCCGCTAACGGCCGAGTCCGGAGCCCTCTAAGGCCACTCTGAGCAGGCAAAATAGGGATTTCCTCCGATGCGGCGCAAGGGGTCTTACGCCGAGACTTAATAGTGACCGGCCATAGGGATGGCCGGACATCGAGGAGGAACGATGTACCCGTTCACGACCCAGGCCCTGGTCTGGGATCACATCAGGGAGTCACGGCAGCAGGCCGCGGCGGCCCGGCGGTCCAGCGCGGTGCGTATCTCGCGTCGCAAGGCAGCCCACGCCGCCCGGCGCAACCACCGGCTGGTCCGGGGAGCATGACGATGACTCGGCGGATGACGGCGCTGGCCCGGCCTGCCACCGGGCTGGCCCGGATCGGCCGGCGTGTCGCCGAGGCCCTCGCCGAGTGCGACTACGCCCAGCGCCGGTGGCTGACCGTGATGACCACCCCCGACTCGTACCTAACCAGCAGCGGCGACCAGGCACCCGGCGACTACGCCGAGTTTTTGTTCCGGAGTTCAGGTTCCCTGCGCCACGAACCAGCCGCCGACCGGGCCCAGGGCCGCCCGGCCGCCTGACGCGACAGCCATACTCCCAGGTCAGCGGGGATATGCTCCATTTTGAAACAGAATCCACCAAGATGTCGTCGTGATTTTGTCCCCCGTCAGCGTGCCGGAGAACTAGCGTCTGCCTTCGCGGCCTAGCGTCGCCTGATGCTCAACCGTCGCAGGTTCCTCCAGACGGCGAAGTACCCCTGCAGCTCGGCCAGCGCGGCGGGGAATTGCGCGGTCGGCCACCCCCGGCACCAAAGGCGACCCGCCCTGCAGTCGGTATCCGCGCAAAGCCCGTGGCCTGTCGCATCTGGCCCGGCCTTCCCTACGGCCGACCACTAGGAGTACAGGGCCTCGATGTCGGAGGCGAAGTCCTTGGCCAGCACGCTGCGGCGGATGCCCATCTTGACGGTAAGCTGCCCGGCCTCCTGGGTGAAATCACCGTCCAGGATCCGGAACTTCCTGATGGACTCGGCCCGGGAGACCGCCTTGTTGGCGTCATCGACGGCGGCCTGCATCTCCGCGACCAGATCCGGGTCGTCGCGCAGCGAGGCGATCGTCGCGTCGGCGGGCTTGCCGTGCCGTTCCTTCCACGGCCCGAGCACCTCGGCGTCCAGCGTGACCAGCGCCGCGACGTACGCCCGCCCGTCCCCGACCACCATGCACTGGCTGATCAGCGCGTGGCTGCGGAGCCTGTCCTCGAGCACCGCGGGTGAGACGTTCTTGCCGCCCGAGGTGACGATCAGCTCCTTCTTCCGGCCGGTGATCTGCAGGAACCCCTCGTCGTCGAGTTCGCCGATGTCACCGCTGCGGAACCAGCCGTCCTCGGTGAAGACCTCCTTGGTCGCCGCCTCGTTGTGCCAGTAGCCGGGGAAGACGTTCGGCCCCTTGATCAGGATCTCGCCGTCCTCGGCGATCTTGATCGAGACGCCGGGCAGCGGCTGGCCGACGGTGCCGATCTTGTTCCGGTCGGGCTGGTTGACGGTTCCTGCCGCGGTCGTTTCGGTCAGGCCGTATCCCTCGAGGACCGTGATGCCGATGCCGCGGAAGAAGTGGGACAGCCGCTCGGTGAGCGCGGCGCCGCCGGAGACGGCGTACGCCACCCGCCCGCCGAGCGCGGCCCGCAGCTTGCCGTACACCAGCCGGTCGAACAGCGCGTGCTGGGCCCGCAGGCCCGCGCCGGGACGGCCGCCGGGCGAATCGAGCGCCTGGCTGTAGGCGATCGCGGTCCGGGCCGCGCGGTCGAAGATGCCGCCCTTCTTCTCGCCGATGGCCCGCTGCTCGGCGCTGTTGTACACCTTCTCGAACACCCGGGGCACCGCCAGGATGAACGTCGGCCGGAACGAGGCCAGGGCAGGCAGCAGCGCGTTCAGGTCCCCGCAATGCCCGAGCGTGAGACCGCTCTCGATGTACGCCACCTGGATGATCCTGGCGAAGACGTGGGCGAGCGGCAGGAACAGCAGCGTGCCGGGGTTCTCCGCGCTAAGGACGAAGCTCAGCGGTCCGGCTACCGCGTTGCGGACGTTGGAGAGCAGGTTCTCGTGGGTGAGCTCGCAGCCCTTGGGCCGCCCGGTGGTGCCCGAGGTGTAGATGATGGAGGCCAGGTCGGACGCGCTGACCGCGGAGGCGCGCTCGCCGATGGCCTCCTTGCCGACCTCGGCCCCGGACTCGATGAGGGAGTCCACCGACGCCCCCTGGCCCGGCTCGATCACCCACACGTGCTCCAGGGCGGGCACCCGGTCACGGAACTCGCCGATCAGGCGCTCGAAGTCGGCCGTCTCGACGAAGGCGGCCCGCGCGCCGGAGTCGCTCAGGATCCATTCGGCCTGCTCGGCCGAGGAGGTCTCGTAGACGGGCACGGTCACCGCGCCCGCGCTCCAGATCGCGTAGTCGATCAGCGTCCACTCGTACCGGGTGTGCGACATCAGCGCCACCCGGTCGCCGGTCTGGATCCCGGCCGCGATCAGCCCCTTGGCGATCGCCACCACCTGGTCCCTGAACTGCTCGGCGGTCACGTCCGTCCACTCCCCGGACAGGCCCGCGGGTCCCGGCCGGCGCAGCATCACCGCCTGCGGCTGCTCGGCGGCCCGGCGGAACACGGCCTTGGCGAGGTTCGCGGTCGCGGGGATCTCGACTAGGGCCGGGACGCTGAATTCGCGCACGGGTCCTCCAGACAGGTTGAGCGATCCTTGGCAGGACCAAGCTCAAGGTGCCTGCCGACCGTTGTCCCAGCCACGAGGCGCGCGTCGGCCCGGACCCGTAGAACCGATGCCCCAGGGCCGTACCGTGGTGCTATGCGAGTTCACGTGGTGAGCGACGTGCACGGGCGCGCGGACGCGCTGGCGGGCGCCGGGCACGGGGCCGACGCGCTGATCTGCCTCGGCGACCTGCTGCTGTTCCTGGACTACGCCGACTACGGGCAGGGCATCTTCGCTGACCTGTTCGGGGCCGAGCACGCGCGCACCTACGTCGAGCTGCGCACCGCGCGGAAGTTCGACGAGGCCAGGGAGCTGTCCACCCGCCTGCTCGCGGCCAGGACCGAGAGCCCCACCGTCCTGTTCCATGACGCCATGGCCAGGCAGTACGCGGCGATGTTCGGCGCCCTCCCCGAACCCGCCTACCTGACCTACGGCAACGTCGACATCCCCCAGATGTGGGAGCGGTTCACCAAGCCCGGGCACCACGTCATCGACGGCGGCACGATCGAGCTGGATGGATGGACGTTCGGCTTCGTCGGCGGCGGTCTGAAATCGGCCTACCGGACGCCGAACGAGATGAGCGAGGAGGAGTTCCGGGCGAAGATCGAGGCGGTCGGCGCGGTGGACGTCCTGTGCACGCACATCCCGCCCGCCGTCCCCGAACTCCTCTACGACACCGTGGCCAGGCGCCTGGAGAAGGGCAGCACGGCCCTGCTGGACGCGATCAGGGCCACCCGCCCCAGGTTCTCGATCTTCGGGCACGTCCACCAGCCGCTGGTCCGCCGGACCAGGATCGGCGTCACGGAGTGCCTGAACGTGGGCCACTTCCGCGCCACCGGGACGCCCTTTGTCCTGCAGTGGTAGCGGTACGATGAAGGAAGGAGGCGTCAGGTGTCCGAATCCCGAGATGACGGCGGCAACAGCGGCCAGTCACGAACCAACGGCCGTGCCGACGACAGTAGGCCGGCCAGCGGCAGCCGGTCCAACCGGGGCAACGACCCCGTCGCCGATTTCCAGCGCTGGCTCATGAAAGCGGGCGCTCGCAGCATGGCGAACCAGGTAGCCGACCAGGTCAAGCGGTCCCTGGGCGCCGAGAAGCCCGCCCGCGGCGACGTATGGGACACGGCCACCAACGAGCCGCCGCCCAACGAGCCGCCCGAGTGCCAGTGGTGCCCCGTCTGCCAGGCGGCCCGCGCGGCCCGCACGTCGGGCCCCGGACTCAGCGCCATGATCTCGGACGCGGGCGGCGCCCTGGCCGGACTGGCCGCGGACGCGTTCTCCGCGTTCGAGCAGCTCATGAAAACCCCAGAGCAAACCCCTTCAGCCGAACGAACGGTGGTGACTCCTCCGCCACCTGCACCTGACCGCGGAGACGCCGCCCAGTGAGCCTGGCCATCGGCGTCGATGTCGGTGGCACGAAGGTCGCGGCGGGGGTCGTTGACTCCCGCGGCCACATCCTCGCCAAGCTGAAGCGGTCCACGCCCGCGGCCAGCCCGCCGCGGACCGAGCAGGTGATCGCCGACGTGGTGACCGAACTGCTCGCCAGCCACGAGGTGGCCGCCATCGGGCTCGGCCCCGCCGGGTTCGTCGACAGCGAACGGGCCACCATGCTGTTCGCCCCGAACCTGGCCTGGCGCGACGAGCCGCTCAAGCAGCGGGTCGAAGAGCGCCTTGGCCGCACCGTGGTGGTCGAGAACGACGCGAACGCCTCGGCCTGGGCCGAAGCGCGGTACGGGGCGGCGCGCGGGTACCGCGACGTGATGTTCGTCGCGGTCGGGACCGGCATCGGCGCCGCCATCATCATCGACGGTGAGCTCTACCGCGGCCGCTGGGGCATCGCCGGAGAGCCAGGGCACGTCCGGGTGGTGCCCGACGGGCGGCTGTGCGGGTGCGGGAACCGGGGCTGCTGGGAGCAGTACGCGAGCGGCAACGCGCTGGTCGCGGAGGCACGCGAATTCGCCAGGCGCACCCCGGAGGGCGCCAGCCGTCTGCTGCAGCTGGCCGGCGGGACCCCCGAGGGTATCTGGGCCCGGAGATCACCCAGGCGGCGACCGAGGGCGACCCCGCCGCGCTGCGCTGCTTCCAGACCGTCGGCGGCTGGCTGGGCCAGGGCTGGCCGACCTGGCCGCGATCTTGGACCCGGCCTGCTTCGTGATCGGCGGCGGCGTGTCCGAGGCGGGCGACCTGCTGCTCGATCCCGCCCGCGCCGCGTTCGAGCGGGCGCTGACCGGGCGCGGTCACCGGCCGCTTGCCGAGGTCAGGGCGGCACAGCTCGGCGAGGACGCGGGGATCGTCGGCGCCGCGGGCCTGGCTCTCCAAGCCCTACCCAGGACGCAAGCCGCGCCCGAGAGGGATGCCGCCCCCCAGGCCGCGGTCGGCGACCTGTCAGACCACCGCGCCGTCGTCCCCGTCGTCCGGGCCGCCTGGGCCCGGCTCGTTCATCCGCAGCACGAGGATGGCGAATCCGGCGACGAACGCCGCGACAGCGCAGAACGCCGCGAATCCCGGCACCGTCCAGCCCGCACCCGTCGCCACGACTAGGTAGCCGGGCCCGCCGAACAGCGCCACCCAGGCGCCCTTGGCCACGGGGTCCAGCTTGGGCAGCGGCGGCGGGGGAGGCGGGACGTAGTGATCGTCGTCATCGTCGGCGGCGGGCAGGCTCCGACCGGTATTGCCCCCCGGATCCCTTGCTCCGCGCACAAGCCGCGGGACCGGCATCACCTGCGGTTCGTGCGCCCCGGGCCCGGCGTCGGATCCGGCCGCAGGCACCCGGCCGACCTCGACCCCGGATACCCCGGCGTCCCCCAGCACCGGGTCACCCTCGCGCTCTGGCCAGGGGACTGGCTCCTCCGCGGTCAGCGGGACGTCATACCTGGCCACGAGGTCACGCCGAACAGCGTCCTCGTCGCTCTCGCCGCTGTCCGTGTTATCCCGGTCCGCCACGTCCCCACCGCGCCAGAAATCGAAGCCTGCCCTCAACGATAGCCGCCCGCGGACCGGTGCCGGGAGGGATAAACGATCCCTATCCGGCGTGATCATGGACGAACTTCAAGCTGCCCTCGAAGATGGCCTCGGCGTCGTTGTCGAGCGTCGCGACGTGATAGCTGTCGGCCAGCTCGCGGACCGTGACGAGGCCCTCGGGAAGCCCGGCTAGCAGCACGCGCATGCTGGCGGGCCCGACGACGTGATCGACGGCGCTGCGGTAGACCAGGACCGGCTGCGTCACCTCGTTCAGGTGCTTGGTGGTGATGCCCCATAGCCCGGGCAGCGACGCGGCCGCCGCGACGGGCACCTTGTCGTAGCCGACCTCCTTGACGCCCGGCTTCTTGATGTCGCTCGCGATGCCTGGCACCGACTTCAGCACGTACTTGAGCACCGGTGCGACCGTGAGCAGCTTGTTGTCCGCGGCCAGCGACGGGTTGACGACCACCAGCCCGCGCACCGCGCTGCCGTGCGCCTCGGCCAGCCGGAATGCCAGGCACGCGCCCATGGAAATGCCGAACACGAAGGTCTGCTCGCACCGTGCGGCCAGCGCCGTGAACGCGGCGTCCACCGCGCCGTACCAGTCTTGCCAGCCCGTCCGCGCCATATCCTGCCAGGTGGTGCCGTGCCCCGGCAGCCTGGGCAGGCTGACCGACAGGCCCTGCCCGGCCAGGTAATCCGCCCAGGAGCGGACCGTCTGGGGGCTGCCGGTGAAGCCGTGGCACAGCAGCACGCCGACCGGCCCGCCCGCGTGCTCGAACGGCTCCGCGCCCGGCAGCAACGCGCCTGGATGCTCTGCTGACATGGTGCAACATCCTCCGGATACAGCCTGAACTATCCCTACTGCTCAGAGCACTTTAACAAGCAGTGTCACCAGCGCCCAGAAGCTGTCTCGCGTGATCGCGGTCAGCTCGCGCCGCGTTGGCCCCGGCCCGCCACCTCGCGCCTACCGCATGCATCCCGGCTCACCGCCGGAAGCGGCCCGCGTCAGCGCCAAGCGGACCTCGCTAATTAGAGGTCTTTTAAAATTAACTTAGAAAAGCCGAGAATGCAGGATCGCCGATATTTGATGGTTTATTCCGACAAGATGTTAGTATAGTCCGTTTATCCCGCGCGGCTAATTCTAATGAATGCCCGACGGCCGTCGTGACGCATGTTAAAGTTCCCGCAGGAGATAATTCCGCGAGGCGAATATTCCACGGCCGCCCGACGACGGAGACGCTGATGAGCGCTAGTGACAGTGTTAGGCATGCAGTCAGGCCACGCTGGGGCAGGTCGCCACGCCAGTGGCTAATCATTATAGGTGCGCTAGTCCTGTTTGTGGCTATCGGCGCTGCCGTCGCATCGGCGGCGCCATGGCAGAGCAATGGCGACCATTAATGGCTGTGTCAGTAACCGGACAGGCCTGCTGATAATCGTCCGGACTGGCGGAAGTTGCCCGCGCGGCATGACGGCGATCACCTGGAATACGCTGGCCCGCCGGCCCGGCAGGACCTGCCGGTCCCGGCCCGTCTGGCTCGCCCGGCCCGTCTGGCGCGCCCGGCTCGCCTGGTCCGGCTGGCTCGCCCGGGTTTTCCGTCATTTTTTTTTTTTTTTTTCTTTCCTCTTACCTGATTTTTTTATTTTTTCTTTTATTATTTTTTACATTTATTTTTAATTTTTTAATTTTTATTTTTATTATTTCTTATCTTACTTTTTTAATTATTCCTTTCATATTATTCATTTTTTAACTTTCATTAATTTTACTAATTTTAATAACTTACTTACTTCTTATATTGCGCTCACCGGCTCTTTTACCATCGGTGAGAGCGATGTCGACCTGGCCAACCGCGAGGGCTAGTCCGGCGAATTCCGCCTGGCCCGCCTCCGGCCAGAGCGTCCCGGGCCCTGAGGGCTCGCCCGGCCCGACAGCGACGGCTCGCCCGGTGCCAGCGTGCTGACCTCTGAGGGCTCGCCCACCGGGTCGTGTACCTGCCCTGAAAGCGATGTCGACCTGGCCAACTGCGAGGGCTACGCCTGCGAGGGCTCCGCCTGGACCGATTCCGGCTAGAGCGTCCACGGCCCTGAGGGCTCGCCCGGCGCGACGGCAGTGACGGCTCGAACGGTGCCAGCGTGCTGACCTCTGATGGTGCGCCCACCTGGTCGTGCACCAGCGGCGACACTGATATCGACCTGACCAGCGGCGAGGTCTACTCCTGCGTGTCTATATAATAGACCGATACCGAGCACAGCATCCAGGGCCCCGCCGGTACGAACGGCACCGACGGCGCGGACGGAACGAACGGTGCCAGCGTCCTGACCTCTGCCGGTGAGCCCTCGGACTCGTGCAACAGCGGTGATACCGATATCGACCTGTCCAACGGCGAGGTCTACTCCTGCGACTCCACCGTCTGGAACGACGCCGGCTACAGCATCAAGTGGAGCGCGGCGTCGAGCACCGTCACGGTCGTTACCAAGGGCACCCTGAATGGCATAACCGCCACCGCGGACTGCCCGTCGGGCTACCAGGCCATAGGCGGAGGAGCCAGCGGCAGCGGCACGGCCGCCCTAGCCTCGTCCTACCCTAGTTACTCTGGCGGCAAGATCCCCAGCGGGCAGGCGGCCACGTCGTGGACTATCTACTACGTGAGTGACCTGACAGGCGGCTATTACCCCACCGCATACGTAATCTGCTCCCAGTAACGAGCCAGGGCAGGAGCCGGGCCTGATCCTCACCAGGCCCGGCTCCTGGCCGAGGACCGTACGACGCCAGGGCTCGCCAGGCGATGTGGACCGCCCGGGGACATGGGACGATGGGAGCGTGTTCTACTGGGTGACGAAATATACGCTCGGGCTGACCCTGCGGATTGTCTTCCGGCCCCGCGCGTCGGGGGTCAAGAACGTTCCCCGGCGGGGCCCGGTCATCCTCGCCAGCAACCACCTCTCGTTCTCTGATCACTTCTTCGGACCCCTGCCCGTGCCGCGGAAGGTGATCTTCCTGGCCAAGGCGGAGTACTTCACCAGGCCAGGGCTGATGGGGCTGATCAGCAAGGCGTTCTTCGCCGGCGTCGGCGTGATCCCGATCGACCGGGGCGGGGGATCGGCGAGCGAGAAGGCGATCCGCACCGGCCTGCGCGTCCTGGCGGCCGGGCACGTCCTTGGCATCTACCCGGAGGGGACCAGGAGCCCGGACGGCCGGCTGTACCGCGGCAAGACAGGCGTCGCCAGGCTCGCCATTGAGTCGGGTGCCCCGGTGGTCCCCGTGGCCATGATCGACACCTTCGAGTTTCAGCCCCCCAGCACCATCTGGCCGAACCCCAGGATCCGGCCCGGCGTGAAGTTCGGCGAGCCGCTCGACTTTTCCCGCTACCGCGGCCAGCCGGCCGACGCTGCGCTGCTGCGGAGTATCACCGACGAGATCATGCAGGCGATCGCCAAGCTGTCCGGCCAGGAATACGTCGACATGGACGCCCGCCGGGCCAAGGCCGAGCTCGCCGAGGGGCGCTCCGCAGGCCATGACGCCGACCGCGACAACGGCAGCGAGGACGGGGGAGCGCCTTAGTTTCTCCGGGCTCTTCTCGCAGCCATCCGCGCGGCCCTCCGGACTACTAAGGTTGGTGCCATGCGAGTGGGAGTACTCACCGGCGGCGGCGACTGCCCCGGTTTGAACGCAGTTATCCGCGCCGTGGTCCGCAGGGGCGTGCAGGAATACGGCCTTGAGTTCGTCGGGTTCCGCGACGGGTGGCGCGGGCCGCTCGAAGGCGACACGATGCCCCTGGACATTCAGGCGGTCCGCGGCATCTTGCCGCTGGGCGGCACGATCCTCGGCTCGTCCCGGACCAACCCGCTGAAGAGCACGGGCGGCAGCCGCAACGGCATCGAGCGGATCAAGGACAACCTGGCCGGCCTGGGCGTCGATGCGCTGGTCGTCATCGGCGGCGAGGACACCCTCGGCGTTGCCAGCGTGCTCGTCGAGCAGGGCGTTCCCGTCGTCGGTGTGCCGAAGACCATCGACAACGACCTGGGCGCCACCGACTACACCTTCGGCTTCGACACGGCCGTGAACATCGCCATGGAGGCGATCGACCGGCTGCACACGACGGCGGAGAGCCACCACCGGGCGCTGATCGTCGAGGTGATGGGCCGCCACGCCGGGTGGATCGCGCTGCACGCGGGCCTGGCGGGCGGCGCGAACGTGATCCTCATCCCGGAGCGGCCGTTCGATATCGAGCGCGTCTGCGCCTACGTCCAGCACCGGTTCCAGACCAGGTTCGCGCCGATCGTGGTCGTCGCCGAGGGCGCCCATCCGGTCAGCGAGGATCTGTCCACCAGCTCGGGGCAGCTCGACTCGTTCGGCCACGTCCGGCTCGGCGGCGTGGGGCAGTTGCTGGCCGACGAGATCGAGAAGCGGACCGGCAAGGAAGCCCGCTGCACGGTGCTCGGCCACATCCAGCGCGGCGGCACGCCGACCGCGTTCGACCGCGTGCTGGCTACCAGGTTCGGCGTCCACGCCGTACAGGCGGTGCACGACGAGGCGTTCGGCGTGATGGTGGCGCTACGCGGCACCGAGATCGTCCGGGTGCCGCTTACCGAGGCCACCAGCCAGCTAAAGCTGGTCCCCCCGCACCGCTACGCAGAAGCCGAAGTCTTCTTCGGCTGACCCGCCTTCCCGCACCTACCCCGGAATGGGGCATGGGTGCCCCCGCACCCGATAGACGGGTGTTGTGGCACCCAACGCCCAGGCTCGCCCGGTCAGGCGGGTACGGGCCAGGCCGGCGGCGAGTCGGCCGGCCCGGGCAAGGTGGCGGCGGGCGCGGTGCGGAAAAGGCGGCCGGTGGCGCTGCCGCGGGCGGTCCGGACCGCGACGATGACCCAGGCGGCCAGCAGCAGGCCGTACAGGATGACCGAGGCCCAGCGCAGGGCCAGGTCGCCGCTGCGGGCGGCCAGGACGATGGTGCCGGTGACGCAGGTGCCGACGGGGAAGGTGAAGCTCCACCAGGTCAGGGCGAACGGCAGCCCCCGGCGGGCGGTGCGCAGCGTGATCGCGGCGGCCAGCGCCAGCCACAGCATGGCGAACCCCCACACCGGCACCCCGTACAACAGGCCGAACACGGCGGCGCCTGCGGCATAGGGGGCACGCAGCACCCCGGTGGCCGCCGCGCCCATATTCCCGGCCGCGGTGACGGACTGGCCCAGCGGGCCGAGCGCAATCCACAGTGTGGGGACCAAGACCGCGGGCAAGGTCTTGTGGGTGACCAGCCGACCCCAGATCTGGGAGATGATGATCACCGAGGCGATCAGGCTGATGCCGAACATGGCGTAGCAGGCCAGCAGCAGCGTCTCCCGGCCCTGACCGGGCGGCAGGTGCGGGATGAGCAGTGCGCCGGTGGCGGCCGAGACCATCGGCGGGACCACCGGCATCAGCCAGCCGCCGAACGCCGCGTCCGGGCCGATGTCATGGCTGGTCATCATCAGGTACGGGATCCAGCACGCGGTCACCAGGCCCAGCGCGGTCCCGGCGGACCACAGCACCCAGTCCGCGGCCACCGCCGCACCGGTCCCGATCAGGCCCGGGCCCAGGAGCAGGGCGCCGGTGCCCACGGTCATCAGGGCCATCGGCGGGGCACCCCAGAACTGCGCCATCACCGGGTTGGCGGCGTGCCCGCGCGCCCGGTCCGGGTACCGGATCCAGTGCACCGCCCACGCGACGGTCAGCGCGATCAGCGCGGCGGCCGCCAGAGCCCACACCGCGGTGGCGAACACGTGCAGCCCGCGGACGGCCATCGGCAGGCGCGCCCCGGCGACGGCGACGATGCCGGTGCCCATGATGGAGGCGTACCAGTTCGGGCCGAGGTCGCGGAACAAGTGCCCCGGCTGGTCAAGCTCCTTGAGCAGGCCGAACGGCAGCTGGCGCGGCGGGGCGGCCGTAGCCAGGCCCTGGCCGGAAACGTCAACGAGCTGAGCCATAGCTTAAGCCTCGTCTCCCGCGCCCGGCCGCGGTAGAGATCGATCGGCTATGAGGTCATAACCTTGGCTTATGCCCCTCTCTTTCTCCTCTCCCCCCCTCTCCCTCTCCACTACCCTCGCTTACCTCCCGCGCGCTCCCCCCCTTTGCGTACCACCCCGCACCCTACCGCTGCCGCGCTGCCCACCTCCTGCCGCCCCAGCATACCCCAACCTGCTACCACTGCTACCGCGCTCCCCCGCCGCCCTCCCGCGCCTCAATCTCCCCGCTCACGCCCGCCATATCGCTTCTCCTGCCACGTGCAGCCAGCCGTCCCAACCGCTCACCGTCTCCCCCCCACCCTCGCCCGCCCGCTGCCCTGCAGCTGCCCACCCCCGGCCAGCCGCTCCGCACCCGCTTCTCAGCACCTCGCCCACCCTACCTCCCCCCCTCCTCACACCCATCACCCTCCCCCCCCCCTCTCAGTCCCTCCTCCCACTTCGCCGCGCTCCCCTACCATCCTACCTACCGACCTCTCCTAGCCCCCCCTCCCCGCCCGCGACCTTCCTCCCTGCCGCGCTCGGCCCATCCGCCCGCCGAAGGGAGCCCGCTGACCCCGGTCCAGGCGACAACAGCGGGCCCCCGCCCCCGGCAGGGGAAGGGGCCCGCTGTTTCGGCGTTCGGTAAGACGTTTTTCTGGTAGGAGCGGAACGTGGCCACCGACACCGCCACGCACGCGACCGCCAGCACCGCCAGCCCGCAGGCGCGGACGCCGATCGCGCCCCAGTCCGGGTGGGCGCTGACCGCCGAACGCCCGATCTGGACCACCCAGTTGAGCGGGTTGCGCGACGCGATGGCCTGCATCCAGCCCGGCATCAGCCGGGTCTGCATGAACGCCGAGGACAGGAACATCAGCGGCAGCATGAAGAACGTGTACACGCCGATGATCGCCTCGCGGGAGCGCAGGAGCATGCCGGTGGCATTGGACAGCGCGCCGAACACCACGCCGACCAGGATCGAGGCGGCGACCATCACGGCCACCCCGGCGACCCCGCCGTGGTAACGCGCCCCGCCCGCCAGGCCGAGCCCCACGATGATCAGGGACTGCACGGTCGTGCTGACCGCCTGCTCGACCACGGACGCGTTCATGATCCCGATCCGGCTGGCCGGGGAGGCGAGGAAGCGGTTCAGCGTGCCCCGGTCGATCTCCTCGATCATGGACATGCCCGCCCACATGTTGTTGGCCATGGCGTTCATTGCGATCAGCCCGGGCACCAGGTAGTCCAGGTAGGTGCCGTGGTAGGCGAAGCCGGGGATGTCGATGACCTTGCGAAACAGCTGCCCGAACAGGAACAGCCAGATCACCGGCTGCACGACGCTGAACGCGAGCACCCACGGCTGCCGGACCAGGGCGTGCAGCTTCCGGCCGGTCAGGTACCAGGTGTGCGCCATCGCCGTGCCGAACGCCGTCGCGTTCGGCGCCACGGGATTGATCGGCGCCGCCCCTGTAGGCGCTGATCCGAGTTGCACGGTAGCCATTACTTGCTCGCCTCCACCAGTTCGCGCTGGTCCACTGATCCGTTATGGTCCGCTGTCCCGGACTCGCTGTAGCGCCGCCCCGTGTGCCGCAGGTACACGTCGTCCAGCGACGGCCTGGCCACGGCCACCGAAACCGCGTTGATCCCGGCCCGCTGCAACGCCGCGAGCACGACGGGGACCGCCGCCGCGCCGTCGTCGCTCCGCGCCGACACGTTGCGCCCGGCGATGACCACGTCGCGCACCTCGCGCAGGGCGCCCAGCACGCCGCGGACCAGGCCCGCGTCCGCGTCCGCGGGCAGTTCCACCTGCACCACGTCGCCGCGTAGCTCGCCCTTGAGCTCCTCGGGCTCTCCGGTGGTGACCACCCGGCCGCGGTCCACGA
Organism: uncultured Actinomycetes bacterium; assembly: GCA_963789225.1. Classification (GTDB taxonomy): domain Bacteria; phylum Actinomycetota; class Actinomycetes; order Streptosporangiales; family Streptosporangiaceae; genus Palsa-504. The sequence continues at coordinate 1,106,800 of CAWBKD010000046.1, read as the reverse complement.
TCGCGAGCCGGTCGGCCAGCCGGTCGGCTTCCTCCAGGTAGTGCGTGGTCAGCAGCAGGGTCAGCCCATCCCGCGAGGCCAGCCGAGCGATCTCCTGCCACATGGCGGCCCGCGATTCCGGGTCCAGGCCGGTGGTCGGCTCGTCGAGGAACAGCACCGCGGGCCGGTGCATCAGGCCGAGCGCCACGTCCAGCCGGCGCTGCATGCCGCCGGAGTACGTCTTGACCAGCCGCCCCGCCGCCTCGGTCAGCTTGAAGTGCTCGAGCAGTTCGTCCGCGCGGGCCCGGACCGAGCCGCCGCGCATCCCGTACAGCCGCCCCTGCAGGATCAGGTTCTCCCGGCCGGTGGCGGTCGGGTCGGCGCCGGAACGCTGCGCGACGACGCCGATCACGTGCCGCACCTGCCCCGGCCGGGCGAGCACGTCGATGCCCTCGACGCGAGCCGTGCCCCCGTCCGGCCTGGCCAGCGAGGTGAGGATCTTGACCGTGGTGGTCTTGCCCGCGCCGTTCGGCCCGAGCAGCCCGAAGATCATGCCGCGCGGGACGGCCAGGTCAAGCCCGTCCAGCGCCCGGATACCGTCCTTGGTGCCGCGCACGGCGTAGGTCTTGACTAGCTGACGTGCCTCGATGGCACAGTCGGTAAAACTCATCGCGTTTCTCCTACGGTGATTGCGTCGTGACGCTCCAGCCTCGCGAGGAGAAACCCGGCTACTCTTGATCTGGGACCTCGGGTTCCGCGTGCTCGCGGGATCGGTCTGAGGTTGACGGCCCCGGCTCCAGGTGTTGCCGCACCAGGCCGGGGTCGTTCGCTTAGGTCTCCGTGGCCACGTCTCCTTCCTTCGCCGCCCCATCTGCCCCCTGCCCGAAGAGCGGCAGCAGGTCCTCGGGGAACTCGCCCGTCTCGCGGAAGCGACGCCAGACGTCCAGGCCGGGGAACGTGCCGTCGGTGAACTCCTTCAGCAGCCCGCGGACCCACTGCGCCTCGGCCTGGCGCAGCGCCAGGTGGTACTCCGATTCGATCAGGAACAGCCGCGGCAGCCCGGCGCTCCAGGTCTGCATTCCCGCCTGGTACTCGGCGATCGTCGCGTCCAGCGCCTCTAGCCGCTGCCGCAGCAGGTCGGCCACCTCGTCGGGCGGCAGGAACGCGGCCTCGCCGAGCGCGGCCTCGAACCGGGTGTACTCCCGCTCGGGGACGCTGAGCAGTTCCCGCAGCCAGTCCTTCAGCTCGGCCAGCCCCGCCTCGGTGATCTGGTACGTGGTCCGCTCGGGCTGCCTGCCCTCCCGGCCGACGTTCACGGCCTCGATAAAGCCGTACTTCTCCAGGTTCTGCACCACCGTGTAGAACGAACCCCAGTTGATCTTGATGGCCTGGTCCTTGCCCCGCCCGCGCAGCTCCGACGCCATCTCGTACGGGTACATGGGCCGCTCCGACAGCAACGTGAGCAGCGACAACGCCATGAGGTTGCCGACCTTCCGCCGCCCGGCCATCTCCACCACCTCGTCACCGAGTTCTCGTCTCAGAAGACTCGCTCCCAAGTACTCGCACACGAGTATACGCCCCCGAGCCCTCCCCGCAACCCCCTCAACCTACGATTCTGATGGGGCCCCCCATGAGGTAAACGAGGTGATCTCGGCCGACAGCCAAGGCCGCCGGCCGAGCTTGCGCCAGAACCTGGGCTTACCGGGGCGCGGTTTCCAATTCGGTCGCCAGGGTCTCGGCCTGGGGGATCCCGGGCACGACGGCACCGAGGGCGACGCTCTCCTCCAGCGCGTGCCCAAGCGGTTCGTCTTCCGGTCGCGCGGAATCGTTACTGCGCATGGCCCGGACGTCGCGCGGGATGAGGGCGAGCGCCGACGCGACGATGATCACGGCCGCGGCCGCGTACTGCGCGTGCGAAATCCCGATCGCGGCGCCGAGCGGGCCGACGATCAGCGCCCCGGCCGGCATCGCCATGACGGAGCCGAGGACGTCGTACGCCGACACCCGCGCGAGCTTGTCCGGCGAGATGTTCCGCGCCATCGTCACCGTCCACTGCACCATCATCATCTCGATGAACACGCCGAGGCTGAATGACGCGACGCACACGGCGGGCAACGGCAAGACCATCGCCAGCGAGAGCGGGCTGATGGCTACCGCGCCGCCGATCAGCACCACGAACCGGGTGGGTCGGCGCGGCGTGAACCGCAGCGAGATCAGGCCCCCGGCGATCAGGCCGAACGAGTCGGCCGCGGTAATCGCTCCCCAGGCCGCCGGACCGCCCAGGTGCTCCCGGGCCACGACCGGGCCGAGAACCTGGAACGCCCCGTACCAGGCCATCATCACGACGCAGAACTGGCAGACGATGACCCAGAGCCAGGTGTGCGAGCGGAATTCCGCCCAACCCTCACGCAACTCGGCGAGCATGCTCGGTGCCGGTACCGAAGCCTCTGCCCCGTCGGCAGCTGCCCCGTCGGCAGCCCGCCCTGCGCCGGGCCGGACCCGCTGGCGCCCGCCCTTGATGGACAGCAGCATGGGTACCGTCGACACCATGCCGATACCGCACAGCGACAGGGCCCAGCCCGGGCCCGCCGCCGCCACCAGCAGGCCGGCCGCCGCGGCACCGGTCATCAGCCCGGTGTTCATCGCCATGCGGCTGATCGCGCTGGCTTCCTGCAGCATGTCGGCGGGGACAAGGCGGGGGAGCAGCCCCTGGGAAGCGGGGTAGAACAGCGCTACCCCGATCCCGGTCAGCGCCTCGAGACAGATCATCGCCCACAGCGGCGGATGGCCGGTCAGCACGAGCAGACCGAACGTCCCCTCGCCGATCGCCATGATCAAGTTGGCCGCGAGGATGACCCGCTGCGCCGGGAACCTGTCGGCCGCGACGCCGCCGATCAGCGCGAACACCAACGCGGGCGCGATCTGCGCCGCGAGCACGAATGACAGGTCCGAGGACGACCCGGTGGCGTTGAGCACCGCGAACGAAACCCCGACCATGGAGAACCCGACCGACGCCGGCGCGATAAGCCGTTCGGCCAGCAGTATCCGGAAGTCCCGGATCGCCAGTACGGGGAACCGGCGGACGAGGCCACCACCCCGTGACATCGGCTTAATCCTTCCCATCAGTGCCGACCAGCACTTGGTCGGCACGCCCCAGCCCCCTGACGGTAACCAGCCAGGCAGCCGTGGGGCAACTAGTTTTCCCAGCTAACGGCGCTGGGCTAGGAGAGCGATCGCTCCCTTAGGACAACTGATCGATCCTGGTCCAAATTCCTGGCGGGTTGTCCTCGCGCGGCAGCCACAGCATCGGCTGCCTGCCCTCGTACCTCGCCTGGAAGCCCAGATCCCCGGGAAAACGCCCCCTGCGGTCGGGCCAGACCACCTGGAGGGCAGGCGGCCTGACGTAGCCGTAGTACCGGTCCGAGACAGCGAACAGGCTGGTCGTCCGCCAGCTCGCGTGGACCGGCCGGACGGCGAGCGTGCACGGGCAGATCCCGTTGATGGCGTCGCCGGCCTCGAACACCTCGCCGGCCGAGATCCGGTCTCCGACCGAGTTCAGGATGACCGTCAGGTGCTCGACGGGCAGGCCGAACATGGCCAGCTCCGGGCTCTGATGGCTGAGCCACAGGCCGATGGTGTACGCCCAGGGCGGCGCGATCTCGTCGCCGAGCACCGCCGATACCGACCAGCCGACGGCATGGATGTCGTCGGCGACGGCCCGCATGCAGGCCTCAGGATCGAGGTTCATCCCCTCGGCCAGTGCGTCACACTCCGCGCACCGGCAGCGCTCTGCCGGGAGGTTGGCGCGGCGTCTCCGTGATGGGTTCATGCCGCCCACACTACGAGGGGGGTATGACATTTTCCGGGCTCTCAGCGAGCCACCGCGACTATCCTGCTGCGGCCGGCGGATCCTGCGGTTCCCCCAGGTCAATGCCGTGTTCCCGGAGCAAGGCCAGGAGCCGGGCGACCTCGGCCTGCAACCGGGTCACCTCATCGGCGGTGCCCGCCGCCGATGCCTCGTCGAGGCCGTCTTCTGTCGCCGGGCCGTCTCCCGGCTCCGGCTCCGATTCGGCCTGAGCGGCCTCGCGCAGGCGGGCCTCCTCCAGCTTCACCTCCGCCCGGGCTCGCTTCGAGCGCAGTTGCTTCTCCTCCTCGCGCAGCGCTGCCGCCCGCTCGAAGTCCTGCCTCTCGATGGCCTCTTCCTTCGCGCCGACCACCTTGGCGATCCGCCGGTCGTAGGTGCGCAGCTCGTCAGGAACCGAACGGGTGATGCCCAGGTGCCGCTCGATCGTGGTCAGCCGGGCATCGATGCTGTCCAGGAGGCCCTGGACCGGGCCCGACAGCCGCTCCGTGCGCGCCGTGCCGCTGCGCACGCGGATGCTCGGTTCGGCCCCTTGTTCGGTGTCATCCGGCAGGAGCTCGACGACCCGCGCGCGGAGCACATTCAGGTCAGCGCCGAGGCCGACGAGGATCTCGATGCCTACGCCGTCGCCCTTGCGGATCAGCCCGAGCAGGAGGTGCCCGGTGCCGATGTAGTCCTGGCCCAGGACCAGGGACTCCCGCAGCGACAGCTCTAGCGTCTTCTTGGCGCGCGGCGTAAACGGGATGTGCCCCAATTGCTCCTGGTTGCCCCGGCCGATGCGGGTCTCGACCTCGCCCCGCACCGCCTCCAGGGTGACGTCCAGCGTTTCCAGGGCCTTCGCACCCGTGCTCCGGCCCTCGCGCAGGAGGCCGAGCAACAGGTGCTCGGTGCCGATGTAGTTGTGGTTGAGGCTCCTCGACTCTTCCTGGGCGAGGACCACCACTCGTCGCGCCTGGTTGGTGAACCGCTCGAACATGGCGCACTCCCCGATAAGGCCGGCTCGACGGCGGAGCCCGGACTCCCTCCAGTGTGCACCCGCCCGCTCGCTGACATCGCCCACAGAAGTCGAGGATGACGATCCGGTCGGCCAGAGGTAACGACCACACGCTCATCGCGGCAGACCCTCGGGGGTGAGCGCGTACGCGGGCAGGTCCCGGACCGTCACCCGGTACTGCTCACCACGCGGGAGCGACGCAGCGGCGCGGGTGACCACCTGGCGGGCGGCCGGCGCGGTCAGGTAGATCACCTGGGCGTACCGCGTCGAAGCCAGCAGCCCGGCCATGATCCGCATCGTCCGGTCGGCCGCCTTGGGGGTGAGCTCGACCTCGATCGCCCACACCTGCCCGGCGTAGGGGCCGTGCTGAGTGCTCGGCCAGTGGATCTCCGCATCGGGGATGTGCCCGCCCCGCACGGGCGCGGGCCGGTCGGCGTGCAGCCGCCGTTCGCAATGCCACCACGGGTGCCCGGCCGCCCAGGCCGGGCTGGCCTGCACCCACAACCGAACGGCCAGGACGGCCCGGATGTGCGCCAGCCGGCCCAGCGCCGGCCGGACCACGGGGAACCCCAGCCCGGTCGCGGTCATCCCGTCCCGGGTCAGCCAGCACCACCGGGGGCCCGGGCCCAGCAGCCCGGTCGCCGCGTACCCGGCCCGCCGCCACCGTGCCGTGATCATCGGCAGCCGGTCCGGGCGGACCCGCAGCGCCTCGGCCAGCAGGTCGGCCGGGGCACCGTACTGCTCCCCGCACAACAACAGCCCGTCGATGTCGCGCTGGGATAGCCGGACCGCGTCGGCGCTGGCGCGGCGCGCCGGCCCGGGCGCGGTGGTGGTATTAGTCGCCTGTCCCATCATGTTGTCCCCAAGCACTCGCAAGTCCCGGATGCCCTATGTGCCGAGAAGCGCACGTAATGTGACCGATTCTGGTATCGCAGAAGTGTCAGTCGCGGGCTCGCCCGGGCTCCGTAAGCGGATCGTCATGAGTCGACTACGAATGAGCTTCCTCTGGGATTACTAGGAACACGTGCCCGAACCCATTCCGCTTCGATCACCTAGATTGGCACTGTCCGGGAAAGTTGAGCCAGTGACCAGGGAGGCAGGGCGTGCCGGAGCTCGACCGCGACACCGCACGGGACTGGATCGAGCGCTGGGACCGCCAGCAGGAGGAAAGCCTGCCGGACCGGGAGGACAGGTTCACCGCACTGATCGACGCGGTGGAAGAGGGAACCGGCCGCCCGGACCCGCTCGTGCTCGACCTAGGCTGCGGGCCGGGCTCGCTGTCGGTCCGGCTGCTCGGCCGGCTGCCGCGGGCCACGGTCATCGGCATCGACGCCGACCCGGTCGCGCTGGCCCTGGCCCGGGCGGCCTACCCCGACCTGCCCGGGCTGCGCCTGGTCGACGCGGACCTTCGCGCGCCCGGCTGGTCCGGGCCGCTGGGCCTGGACCGCCCCGCCGACGTCGCGGTGAGCACGACCGCGCTGCACTGGCTGCCCGAGCCGGACCTGCGCTCCATGTACGCCGAACTCGCGCGGATCCTCCGCCCCGGCGGCCTCCTCCTCAACGGCGACCATTTCGGACTCGACAAAGAACTGTCTCCGGTCCTGGCTCATCTGGACAAGGCCCTGCGGCAGCGCGAGGAGCTGCGGCGCTTTCCCGGCGGGCACTCGGAGAGCTGGCATGCCTGGTGGGACGCGGCCGCCGCCGACCCCGTGTTGTCGGGACACGTCGCGGAACGCCAGCGCCGCCACGTCGACGCGGATCACCACGCCACCAGCTCATCGCTGCTCGCGACCCACGTCGACGCCCTCGCCGGGGCGGGCTTCACGGAGATCGGCACGCTGTGGCAGCGCGGCGACAGCCGCCTGCTGTGCGGGGTCCTCCCGCCGGGCAGCCGGCCTCGTTAGCCGCCGACCCCGCCCACGTCGCCGACCCCCGGGGACGGCGATTCCCGCAGCCGCCGCTCGATGGCGCTCAGCCGGGTGGCAATTGAGGCGAGCCGGTCGGCCAGGGTCTCCCCGCCGGGCCCCACCCGTATCACTCCCACTCCCGCGCTGGAGTGGCCGTGCAGCACCTCGATGACCCGCTGCCGGGTCCGGTTCAGGTCGGCGCCGAGCCGCACGAGGACCTGAGCGGCCACCCCGTCGCCCTCGCGGATCAGGCCGAGCAGGATGTGCTCGGTGCCGATGTAGTTGTGCCCAAGCTGGATGGCCTCGCGCAGCCCCAGCTCGAGCACCTTCTTGGCCCGCGGCGTGAACGGGATGTGCCCAGACGGCGAGTGCTGGCCCCGGCCGATAATCTCCTCGACCTGCTGCCGTACCGCATCCAGGCCGATCCCGAGCGACTCAAGCGCCTTGGCCGCTACCCCCTCGCCCTCGTGGATGAGGCCCAGCAGGAGGTGCTCGGTACCGATGTAGTTGTGCTGCAGCATCCTGGCTTCTTCTTGCGCCAGGACGACGGTCCGCCGCGCCCGGTCAGTAAATCGCTCGAACATCGTCCGCTCCGCAGATTACGGTCGTCGGGTGGGTCAGCGTCGCCGGGCGTGGGCGATGTTGATGATGACGATGGCGGTCCAGATCAGCAAGACCATGACCGCCTGGGCGCCGGGACCGGGCATGCGGGACGACACGATCGCCGTGCCCAGGACGCCGAACGCCATCGACCCGAGCGCCGTGATCGTGAACGCCACGCTGCGATGCGCGTTCGAGGGAGAGGGTGGCTGCGCCCCCGGAGCCGGGACCGGGTAGCCAGGCGGCACAGGCACAGGCACAGGCCCCTGGTACCCCTGATACCCAGGGTAACCGTAGTAGCCCGGATGCCCCTGATACCCGGGAGGCGCCTGGTAACCCGGAGGCACCTGGTAACCGGGAGGCACCTGGTAATACCCAGGCGGCGCAGGCGCAGGCCCCGAAACACCCGGCGGCAACGGCACCCCCGCAGGCCCCCAAGCCCCCGGCGGCGGCGAAGCCCCCGGCGGCAGCGCGAACCCAGGCGGCAGTGAAACCCCCGGCTGCGAGGCTGGCCACACCGGCACGGTCTGCCCCGGTGGCACCTCAGGCCCCACCGGAGAGCCCGGCACCCCTGGGGTCACGGCCGACCCGGACGACGACCCCGACTGCCCGAGCCGCGCGTCGATCCGCTTGTCGATTTCCGCGCCGATCCGCTCGACCAGGCCTTCCGCGACCGCATCGTCGTAGCGGGATCCCAGCTCGTAATGGGCCCCCACGGAGGCGCGGATCTCAGCCTCGTGGTCGCTGCTCATGTCCGCACGCTACAACGCGGCGGGGGATCGTCACAAATGTTGTTACGAGCGACGGGCGTAGGAGATGTTGATCGCCCCGATGACGATCCAGATCAGCGCGACGAGAATTGCCTGCACACCGTTCATCCGGCCGGGGTAGGCCGGCTGGATTACGGCCACCGTCGCGCCGATGCCCGCGCCCATCGAGACCAGCGCCAGGAACACCGGTGCCACCCCGATCCGGCCAGGTTCCCTGACCCGGCGCGGCCGGGGCGCCGGCGCCGGTGCCGGCCCCTGGAGATGCCCGAACAGCCGGGCGTCCACCCGCCTGTCGATCTCCTCCCCGATCCGCTCGACAAGGCCCTCCGCCACGGCCGTGTCGTAGCCCGGCCCGAGATCTTGGTGTGCGGCCGCCGACGCCCGAACTTCATCCCTGATGCTCACGCTGTCAAGCTACAAAAGGGGCGGCACGAAAGGCATTGGTGCTAGCACCCCTGTCGGGCTTCCTGCTGACCCCAGGGACAGGCTCGCCACCGGTTCAGGATGGGCCCGCTCGGCTGGCAGACTAGGGGCGTGCCGCAGATCCCCGCCGCGGACCCCACGGAATCCACGGAACCCACGGAACCCACGCCGAGCCCGTCAGCCGCCCCCGAACCCCCTGGCGAGCCGTGCGTCCTGCTCAAGCTGGGCGAGATCGTCCTCAAGGGTCGGAACAGGCAGCAGTTCGAGCACATCCTGCACGGCAACATCAGGGCCGCCGCGCGGGACACCGGCGTCCCGGTCGAGATCAGGCAGCGGGAAGGGGTCGTCCTGCTCCGCATCGCTGAGCCGGGCCACGACCAGCGCGGCGCGGCAGGCCGGGCGCAGGCCGCAGGCACGATCGCCGCCCGGATGCGGGACGTCCCCGGCATCGTGACCGTCTGCCAGCCGCTCCGGGTGGCCAAGACCCCCGAGGCGGTCGTGTCCGCGGCGGTGGCGCTGACCAGGGACAAGCCGGGCACGTTCGCGGTCAGGGCCCGCCGCAGGGACAAGCGCTTCCCCGTGACCTCAACCGAACTCGCCGTGCTCGTCGGCCGCGAGATCCAGGACGCGCACGGTCTGGCGGTCAACCTGTCGCGCCCGGACACCAGGGTCTTCATCGAGGTCGACCAGGACGAGGTGTTCGTCTTCACCGAGGGCCTGTCCGGGACGGGTGGGCTCCCGGTCGGGATGAGCGGCCGCGGCGTGGCCCTCATGTCGGGCGGCATCGACTCACCGGTGGCCGCGTACCGGATGATGCGCCGCGGCCTGCGCTGCTTCTTCCTGCACTTCTCCGGCATGCCGCTGACCGGCCCGGAGTCGATCTACAAGGCCTACGCGCTGGTCCGCGGGCTGGACCGGTTCCAGGGCGGCTCGCGCCTGTTCGTGGTCCCGTTCGGCAAGGCCCAGCAGGCGCTGGCGAGCTCCGGCGCGGACCGGCTGCTGATCGTGGCGCAGCGCCGGCTGATGCTCAAGACCGGCGAGGCCCTGGCCCGCCGCCTCGGCGGCACCGCGCTGATCACCGGCGACTCCCTTGGGCAGGTCAGCAGCCAGACGCTGCCCAACATCACCGCGCTCGACGACGCCGTCAAGCTGCCGATCCTGCGCCCGCTGATCGGCTGGGACAAGGCCGAGATCATGGCCGAAGCCCGCCGCATCCGCACCCTGGACATCTCCGAGCTACCCGACCAGGACTGCTGCACGCTGCTCACCCCGCGCCGGGTAGAGACCCGCGCCCGCATCGCCGACCTGCGCAAAATCGAGGGCCGCCTCGACGCCGACGACCTAGCCGAGGAACTAGCTCTAAGCGCCCAGGAGTATCACCAGTAACACCCATTTTTATCCCGAACGGCGTTTGGTACCCCGCTCGTTCGCTTCACCTGCCCGCACCTTCGTGGCCATGACGATCTCGTCCCCGATGCCGCGGCTGGAGCGCCACCGGCCGAGAAGCGCCTCGCTCTCGCCGCCCTGTCCACGCTGTGGGCCTCGCACCTGCGTCACCTTCCGGTGGTTGAATGAGTCATGGCTGATCGCGGGTGGCCTGACGACTGGAACGAGCGGATGGCCGGACACGCGTGCCCGCTGTGCGCGGCCCTCGGCCAGGGCGACAGCGACTACTCGGTGTACGTCCGTACCGGCGAGTTCGCCGAGGTCTACCTGGAGCGGCGGACGCGCCTCCCCGGCTACTGCGTGGTCATGTGGCGGCTGGGGCACGTCGCCGAACCGACCGACCTTACCGACGAGCAGTCATGCGGGTACTGGCGTGAGGTGCTCGCCGTGGGCCGCGCGGTGCGGGCCCACTTCGACCCGGTCAAGCTGAACTACATGACCCTGGGCAACACCGTCCCCCACCTGCACACCCACGTCGTGCCGCGCTACCTGGACGACCCGGCTCCGGGCGGCCCGATCGCGTGGCAGGACATCTTCGCCCCCGAACCCGTGCCCGAGGCCGACCTGCACCGCCAGGCCGCCAGCCTGCGCGCCCTGCTGGCCGGCTGAGCTCTCAGGCCACGGCGAACTCGCTCGGCCTGGCCGGGGCCGGGGTGAGGGTCCGACCGACCAACGGCGACAGGTGGGCGGCCACGCTGGCCAACTCGCGCAGGTCGGATTCCACTAGCGCCTGAGGGCCGTCGCACAGGGCGCTTTCCGGGTGCGGGTGGACGTCGACGATGATGCCGTCGGCCCCGACCGCGATCGCGGCCCTGGACAGCGGCAGGACCAGATCGCGCCGCCCGCCCGAGTGCGACGGGTCCACGATCACCGGGAGGTGGGACAGCCGCTGCGCGACCGGGACCGCACTGATGTCCAGGGTGTTCCTGGTGGCGCTCTCGAAGGTGCGGATGCCCCGCTCGCACAGCACGATGTCCAGGTTGCCGCGCTGGGCGATGTACTCGGCGGCCATCAGCCATTCCTCAATGGTGGCGTTCATGCCACGCTTCAGCATGACCGGCTTGCCCACCCCGCCGACGGCCTGGAGCAGCGGGAAATTCTGCATGTTACGGGTGCCGACCTGCAGCATGTCGGCGTAGCTGGCGACCAGTTCCACGTCCCCCGGGTCGACCACCTCGGTGACGATCGGCAGGCCGGTCTCCGCGCGGACGTCGGCGAGGATCTTCAGGCCAGCCTCGCCCAGACCCTGGAACGCGTACGGCGAACTGCGCGGCTTGTAGGCGCCGCCGCGCAGCAGCGACGCACCCGCGGCCCTGGCCATCAGCGCGGACGCCAGCGTCTGCTCGGCGGTCTCGACGGCGCACGGCCCGGCGATGACGGTCAGCGTGTCGGGCCCGATCGGCACCCCGCCCACCCTGATCACCGAACGCTCGCGGTGATGCTCCCGGCTCACCAGCTTGTACGGCGCAGTGATCCGCACCACGTCGCTCACCCCGGGCATGCCACGCAAGTTCAGCGTGTCCAGCCGGTCGATGTCGCCGACCAGGCCGACGATCGTCCGGGACACGCCCCGGCTGACGAACGCGTCGCCGTCGGCTCCGCGCACCAGGTCGACAATGCCTTCGACTTCTGCTTCCCCGGCCTCCGCCGTCATCACCACGACCATGTCACCCTCCTGCAGTCATAAGAAAAGCCCCGGGCCTTTGGCCCGGGGCTCCATGTAAGTCGCCTGCGTCAGAGCAAGGTCTGGCGGGCGACCGGCCGGGAACCGGGCCGGTAGCCAAACCAAAACCAGAACTGCTGGCGCATGTCGGCGAGCCTACCGCACGCGCGCCCGGATCGTGCGCCTTCTCGCCCTATCGTGACCCTCCCGCTGGGAGAGGCCACTCAGAGGCCGAGGCCGAGGCCGCCCGTCTGGCCCACGGCGAGGGTGATGGTGCTGCCTTGTGGCGCCTGGCCCACCGGGCTGTAGTCGAAGACCCTGTTGCCGGTCACGCCGAACGTTTCCACCTGGACCTGGAATCCGGCGGCTTCAAGCTCCCGGGTCGCCAAGTTCACGTTCAGGCCGATCACGTCGGGAACGTTGACCATTGCGGGACCGTTGGAAACCTCAACGATCACGGTCTGGCCCGGCCGGTACGCGGACCCGGCCACAGGGGTCTGCGCGGTGATCGTGCCCTGCGGCTGCTGGCTGTTCTGGTCCTGCTGCGATTGCAGGGTGACGTCATGCTGCTGCGCCCACTGCTCGGCGGTGTGAATGTTCTCTCCGACGAAATTGGGCAGGGGCGGGCTCTCGGCCAGCAGGATGGCCACGGGCTTGGTCTGCGGCCAGGTCTTTCCCGCGGCCGGGTCCGTGCCGAGCACCGTGCCGACCGGGGAGCTGGAGCCGACCTGTTCGATCCTGTAGATCAGGTGCACGCGCGCCAAGGCGGCCTCGGCCTGGGCGAGCGTGTCGTGCGTCACCACGGGCACGGTGGAGGTGAACGGCCCGTCCGAGATCAGGATCGTGATCGCCGAGCCCCGGGCCGCCCGGCCCGCTGGGCTCGTCCCAACCACCACGCCCTTTTGCACGTCGTTGCTGTGGACCCGCCTGGGCCCGGCGACGGTAAAGCCGTCGCCGGTCAGCGCTGCGGTCGCGACGGCCTGTGAATCGCCCGCCACCACGGGGACCGACGCGTACCGTCCGGAGGTCAGCCACCAGGCGCCGATCCCCAGCCCGATGCCAAGCACCACGATCAGCGCGATCACGCCGAGCCGCGCGCTGAACAGCCAGCGCTGCAGGAACGGCTCGCGGCCGCCCGAGTACCTGCCGCCGTCCTCGCGGTGGACGACGAGCGTGTGCGAACCGGGAGCCTCGTGCCGCCCCCCGCCGAACTGGCCGTCACCGAACTGGCCGTCAGCGAACTGGCTGGCACCGAACTGCCCTGCGCCGAACTGCCCCGCGCCGAACTGGCCCGTGCCGTACTGCCCCGTGCTGGGCTGCCCCGTGCTGGGCTGCCTCGCGCTGAACTGGTCCGCGCCGAATTGACTGGCACCGAACTGGCCGGTGGCGGACTGCCCCGGACCGGACTGCCCCGGACCGGACTGCCCCGGACCGGACTGCCCCGGACCGGACTGCCCCGGACCGGACTGCCCCGGACCGGACTGCCCACCACCCGGGCCCGCCGCCGCGGGCTCCGGGCTCCACCACTCATCCGGGCCGATCGGCCCCGTGCTCGGCCCGCCCGCGGGGACCGCCCCGGCCACCGGCACCGGGCCCGTGCCGCGGGCCCACCACCCGTTGGTGGCGGCCGGGGTGTCGAGGTCCAGCCACGGCGCCTCCGCCAGGCCCTGGACGCCGACCCCCATCACGCCGGTGAGCCCGCTGGGCTCACCCGTGCCTTGCCTCACCGTGCGGGCGGCGCGCGCGAACTCGGCGGCGTCGGCGGGGCGCCGCGCCGGGTCCCGGCTGGTCGCGGCCAGCACGAGCTGGTCGACGGCCGTGGGTATGCCTGGCATGAGCGAGGAGGGCGCCGGGACGTCCTGGTTGACGTGCTGGTACGCGACCGAGAGCGGCGTGTCGCCCCGGAACGGCTGGCGGCCGGTGAGCAGCTCGAAGAGCATCACCCCGGCCGAATACACATCGCCTCGCGGGCCCGTGACCTCGCCGGCCACCTGCTCGGGCGGCACGTATGCCACCGTCCCGATGAGCAGCCCGGCCCTGGTCTGAGCGGCCGCCGCCTGCGCCCTGGCCAGGCCGAAGTCCGCTACCTTGACCCGGCCGTCCGCGGTCAGCAGGACATTCTCCGGTTTGACGTCGCGGTGCACGATACCGGACGCGTGCGCGGCGGCTAGGCCGTCGAGGACGCCGGTCATGATGTCCAGGGCCGCCGCCGGAGAGAACCACCCGCGCTCCCTGAGCAGCTGCCTCAACGTTTGGCCGTGAATGTACTCCATGGCCAGGTACAGGAAGAGCCCGTCGGCCCCCTGGTCGAACACCGCGACCACGTTCTGGTGCGACAGCCTGGCGACCGACTTGGCCTCGCCGATGAACCGGCGGACGAAATCCTCGTCCCTGGCCAGCTCGACGTGCATGACCTTGAGCGCGACCTCGCGGTCCAGCCGGGTGTCCGTGGCCCGGTAGACAGTGGCCATCCCGCCGTGCGCGATGCGCGCCGTCACGGCGTAGCGCCCGTCAAGCAGGCGCCCGGCGAGCGGGTCAGCCAGCGTTCCGTCCATCGTGTCGAGTTTACGGTCGTTTGCCGATTGCGGGGCCGTGAATGATCGCGTCTCCCTGGCAATATGACGTCCCAGTAGTCCGGAAGGATGCGCGTAGCCTGTCTGGTTGTGGCAGATCACGGGCGGGTCGTGGTGGTGGGGGCGGGCCTGGCCGGCCTCCGGACCGTCACCGAGCTCAGATCGCGAGGCTTCACCGGGCCGATCACCCTGGTCGGAGCGGAGGCGCGGGCCCCATACGACCGGCCGCCGCTGTCCAAGAAGGTACTGACCGATCCCGCGCTGGACCCCTCGCTGCGCGCCGACTTCGGTGCGCTGGACGTGGACTTCCGCCCGGCCGAGGTCGCCACCGGCCTCAAGGACGCGGCCCTGTTGACCGAGCGCAGCTCGTACCCGTTCGATCACGCGGTGCTGGCCACCGGCGCCCTCCCGGTGGCGCTGCCCGGCACCGGGCGGCAGCGGTTCCTGCGCACCTACGACGATGCGCTGGCGCTGCGCGAGCTGCTCAGGCCAGGGCTGCGACTGGCCATCGTGGGGGCGGGCTGGATAGGCGCGGAGCTGGCGACCGCGGCAGCCAGCCGCGGCTGCCGGGTCACGGTGGTCGAGGCGGGCCCCGCACCGCTCGCCGCGGCCATCGGCGCGCCAGTGGGGGAGCGGACCGCTCCCTGGTATACGCAAGCGGGCGTCACGCTGCTGACCGGCGTCGCCGTGGAGTCGGTCGAGCCGGGCGGCCTGGCGCTGGCGGGCGGTGGCTGGATCGCGGCGGACGAGATCGTCACCGCGGTCGGGGTCCGGCCGGCCACCCGCTGGCTGGAGGGTTCCGACGTGCGGCTGGAGAACGGCGTGGCCGTCGACGCCGGGCTGCGGGCGTCGCGGCCCGGCGTGTACGGGGTGGGCGACTGCGCGGCGTTCGAGTCCTTGCGGTTCGGGCGGCGGCTGCGATTCGAGCACTGGGACGTGGCGCTGCACGCGCCCGAGGTGGTCGCGGCCAACGTGCTCGGCGAGGACGCGGTGTACGACCCGGTGCCGTACTTCTGGTCCGAGCAGTTCGGCCGCATGGTGCAGTACCAGGGCTACCACGGCGACGCCGAGCGCCTCGTCTGGCGCGGTGACCCAGCCGAGCCGACCTGGGCCGCGTGCTGGCTCGCGGCCGGCCGCCTGGTCGCGATCCTGACCGTGAACCGGCCCCGCGACCTGCAGCAGGGCCGGCGGATCATCGCCTCCGCCGACCCCGTGGACGCCGGCCGCCTCGCCGACCCGGCCGTCCCCGTGAAGGACGCGGTTAGCGCTTGAGCAGGCCCGGCGGGGACCGGACCTGGAGGCGTGCGCCACGCCTGACGCGGGTAAAACAGTCCCGTTAACCAGGCATGGCCCGAGTGTTTGGAGCACGCCTGGGCGTGGGACATTGGATTCGTGCGAGTCCTTGGTTTAATCCCACAGGTGAGCGTAGCCTCTAGTACCGTATAGTGCAATAGGGTGCACGATGACGGAGGTAACACGCCGTGAACGACAGTAAGCAGCTCACTGCCTGGACCTACGCACGCCAGTCCAAGGACCACGACGCCGGCATCGGACGCCAGCAGGACGACACCGACAGGCACGCCGACCGCCGTGGCTGGACGATCCCCGCCGGGGGCAGGTTCGCGGACAACGACGTATCTGCATCGAAGAGCCGGGCCGGCACCGAATACGCGCGGATGATGCATCTGATCAAGACCGGCCACGGCCCGGATGCACTCGTCATCACATACATGGACCGGCTGTACCGCCAGCCGATCGAGCTAGAGCAGATCATCCCGGTCATCGAGAAGGCCGGCATCCTGGTCGCAACCGTGTACGAGGGCGATGTGGACCTCCGGACGGATTCGGGGCAGACATTCGCCCGGATCACGGTTGCGCTCGCCCGGCAGGAAGTGATGCGGAAGGCCCGCAGACAGAAGAGGGCCAACTTGGAACGCGCGCAGAAAGGCGACCGCAGCCCGCACACGATACGTCCGTTCGGCTGGAACGACGATCGCGTGACGCTTTTCGAGGAAGAAGCTGAGGCGATCCGGTGGGCCTGCCCGCATGTCCTGTCTGGAGGTTCCATTGCGGCGGTTACCCGGAACTGGACGAGCCGGGGGGTCCAGCCGCGGTTCGCGGGCCGGACCTACCGTAGACGTGACGGGAAAGAGGTCCCTTTCACGGGCAGGTGGACCAACTCGTCGGTGACCCACATCCTTACCAACCCGAGCATCGCCGGGCTGATGACGGCACCGGGTACGGACGACATCATCGGTACGGGAAACTGGGTCCCCGTTATCTCGGAAGAGACTTTCTTTGCGGTCCGTGATGCGCTCCGCGATCCCACGCGGGCCACGCCGCGCGGGAATGTGTCCCTGGGAGGCTTCCTGTTCTACTGCCGGTGCGGCGCCAAGGTACAGGGCGACATGCGCTCCCAGGCGCGTAGAGGCAAATTCGCAAACCTTCCCCGCATCACGTATCAGACGTACAAATGCCAGGAGTACACCCAGAAGCGGGAGGGTCGGCCTGGACCGCATGTCGCTATGAGGGCCGCTCCGGTGGACTTGTATGTCACAGAGAAGCTCCTGGATGAGATGCGGAAGCCGGATGCGGTCCGTCTCTTCGAGCGCCGTGAGGGCGCGGAGGATGTTCCGAAGCTGAGGGCTGAGCGTAAGGAGATCAGCGACGGTCTGGCCAGGATGGCAGGGGATGAGGCTCTTGGAATCCTCCCGCGGGCGATCTACCTGGACGCGGCCAAGCGAGTTACCGCCAGGCTCGAAGAAATCGATGCCCGGATTGCCGAGGCGGGACAGATGGATGCGGCGGCTCTCCTGCTCAGCGCAGAGGACCCGGCGGATATCTGGTTCAACCTCGATATCACCATCCAGCGCCGGATTATTGATTCGCTGGTTCACGTGACATTGAAGCCGCCCGGCTGCGGGTGCCGAAATCCGGATATGGAGAAGCTGGTCCGTATAGCGTGGCGGAAAGGTTAAGGTCCTTCCCGTGCGGAACAGGATGGCCAGCTTCTCGATTTGTTCTTCTGTCAGCAGCTGGCGTTCCAAGGTGTAGCCTTCAGGCAGCGGGAACATGTCCGCCCAGGGGGTGCGTCTTTTTGACAAGTATGAATATCTCTTAATTTCGGGTTGAACCGGCTTGTACCGGGAGAGTCCGGGTGTTTCGGTGCGTCTCTGGCATTACCGGTAGTGATTCATGCTGGTCAGCGGAGTGGTGGCGGTGCGCCCGTAATGCGGCCGGGATGGCGTCCCGTCATCGGTTCCGCGGGTTCCGGGGCCGTTTCCGGGATGATGAGCGGAAATCATTCCTGGCAGGCACCTGGAGGCGCGGCGGTGACGGTGAGGTTCTCGGTGACGGTGAGGCAGGTCCGGGAGGACGGGAGCGAGGCCCCGCTGGACGGGGAGCTGGCGGCGGCGCTGGCCGGCCCGGCGGAGCAGTTCGCCGGGCTGGCGGCCTGGGCCGCGGACGAGGCCGGGTACCTCGACCACGGGGAGCGGGAGAAGGTGATCGGCCAGGAGGGGCGCGAGCTGCAGCGGCGGCTGCTGCAGGCCACGTTCGACATCGACAGCGCCCGCGAGGAGCAGGCTGACGGGGTCACCAGCGCCGCCGGGATCCGGCACGGCACCGTGGAAGAAGACCATGGCCGGGGCGTGACCAGCGTGTTCGGGCCGGTCCGGGTCACCCGGAAGGCATACCGCAACCGCCGCGAGCCGAACCTCTATCCCGCCGACGCCCGCTGGATCCTCCCCGGCGACCCGTACTCCCTGGGCATGCGGGCCCTGGCGGCCTTTCACCTGGCCGCGGGCGGGTTCGGGCAGGCCCAGGAGGTCATCGAGGCCCGCACCGGCGTCACGGTCGGCCGCGCCCAGCTCACCGGGCTGGCCGAGGATCTCGCGGCCTGGACGGACGGCTTCTACGAGGAACGGGCCCGGGACGCGGACCAGGACCTGCCGGGCACCGACGTGATCATGATGCAGGGCGACGGCAAAGGCATCGCCATGCGCCCGGAGCACCGCAGGAACGCCGGGAAGGATGACGGCACGCGCCCCGGGATCAAGAAAATGGCCGAGATCGTCGCGGTCGCCGACTTCACCCCCGCCGTCCGCGAGCCGGAGGACATCGCCGCCCCGGCCGCCCGCCGCCGGGCGCACCCCGGCCCGAAGGCCCGCGATAAGTGGGTGTCGGCGTCCGTTACCGAGAGCATCGAGGACATGATCGCGTCCGCGTTCGACGAGGCCGACCGCCGCGACCCGCAGCGGGTCCGGCAGCGCGTCTTCCTCGTCGACGGGAACAAGCAGCAGATCACCGCCATCGAGGCCCAGGCCGCCGGACGCGGCCTGAAGGTCCCGGTCCTGATCGATTACATCCATGTCAGCGGCTACCTCGGCAAGGCCGCCGCCGCCCTGCACCCCGGCGACCCGGCCGCTGCCGGCCAGTGGGCCGACGGCCAGCTGCTCCGCGTCCTGCACGGCCGCGCCAAGGCCGTCGCCGCCACCCTCGCCTCCGTCGCCGCGAAAACCCGCTCTGACCCGCGGACCCGCCACCTCGACCTCACCGACATGGACAAGGCCGTCACCTACCTGAATAACAACCACGCGCACATGAAGTACGACAAGGCCCTCGCAAAGGGATGGCCCATCGCCACCGGCATGATCGAAGGCGCCTGCAGATTCGTCATCGAGGACAGATTCGGAATTACAGGCGCGAGATGGTCACCCGACGGAGCCGAGGTCGTCCTCAAGCTCCGCGCCGTCGTCGTCAACGGCGACCTCGACGACTACATGAACTACTACAAGGAACGCTACCGCAGCGAGCACCACCTCGCCCGCTACGACGAAGACACCATCGAGCGCCTCAACCTCGCCGCATGACCGAAACACCCAGAAATAAGGCACCTCTTAGAAAGACGCACCCCCGCCCAGGGATCATCATCGGGGGAGGCGAGGCGAGCATCCTGCTCGGATACGGACAACGGGAATTCCTGTAAGTCGTGCTGGTGCGGCCTATTCCCATTTCGTATCCGTATCGATTGCCAGCTTATGCGGGACGAGTGACGGAGGCAAAAGAAATGGACCCCGGCGGGTAACCAGGGTCCTACTCTGTGTTTCCTGCTATTCCTGGCTGATAATTACCTCCGGCGTGAACTCGAATCCGGGGAACTTCGCGGTGAACTGGTGCTGGCAGGATGGGCACTGCTGCGGTTCCTCCTGCTGCGCGGTTGCCCATCTAGCCTGGTACTCGTGACCGCAGGAGGGGCATCCCAGGGGTGCGGAGTAGGTGATATTCATATCGGGTAGCCGTCCTGAAGGTAAACGGTCGTGCCGGTGCGCAAGGCTGCCAATGCTGCCTGCATCCGCCGCCACATGCGCGGGTCGAGGCGCCGTCCGGCCTCGGTCTCGCTGACGAAATCGAAGCCGACCAGTTCCGCGTCCGCCAGCCGCACGCATCCGGGTTTGAGCACGCCGCCGGCGAAGATGAACGCGATCATGTCATCCCACGGCCCGTGCGGCGGAACCCAGTCCACCACCAGCACCGCCCCTGGGCTGGCGATGAGCCCGAGTTCCTCCCATAGCTCACGACGGATGCAATCGGGGGGTGACTCGTTCGCCTCAGCCATGCCGCCCGGCAGATCCCAGCCCGGTTTGTAATCCGGGTCGACCAGCAGGACCCGGCCCTGGCCGTCGAGAATGAGCGCATCGGCGCAGACGCGTTTGCGGGGCTGGGTGGCGTTGCCCTCGGCGAGATACGCAGTCCATGCGGCCGGGTCACGTTCATAGAGCGGCGGTTGGGTCACGCGGGCAGCCCGATCGGCAGCCAGGCCCTTTCCAGCAGGGCCGGGGTGAGCAGGGACAGGAACCCGGCCACGGCGGCGCTCGCCCGGTACGGCTCAAGGACCCGCTGCAAGGCGAGGAACCCGCGGACGATCGTGTAGGAGGACAGGCCGTCCGTCGCCGCCAGGATCGACGCGCCGAGAGCGGCGGCCTGCTCAGGGTCTCCCGTCGCTGCCAGCACGTCAGCCTGGACGAACATGCCGAACGCGCGGGACCGGGCCCGCTCGGGGGACGCAGCTCCATCACCCGCCTGGCATGGCGGACGGCGGCGCCGTGATGGCCGAGCTGGCGCATCACCCGGGCGGCCTCGTTCGCGTACGCGCCCTCATCGAAAGGGTTCACCCACTCCGACGCCGGCTCGCTCCGCGGCACGACCAGGGCGTGCTCCGCTGCCAGCAGGCACCGTACGGCCCCATCGGGCTGGTGCCGTGCGGCATACCCCCGGGCCTGGATTGCGTACAGGTACGCCAGGCGGTCGGGGTCACGGGGACCGGAGGCCAGCAGGTCCAGGCCCGCGGAGGCAGCACGCAGGGCCCCGTCCGCATCCCCGGTGAAATGGGCGACGTGGCCGAGGCTGGCAAGGATGTGCGCGGTCACCTGCCGGTCCCCGGACACCCGGGCCAGGTTCAGGGCGCTGCCGAAATGCTGGCGGGCCAGGTCGTCGTACCCGGCATCGTGGGCCATCCACCCGCACATCTCCGAGACGGCGGCACCGCTGGTGTAGGCAGCCCGGCCGGCGCCGGGCATCACCAGGCGCGGGGCAACCCGGTCGGTAAGGTAGGCCAGGACGCTGGCGTACAGGTGAGCACCGCCCACCCGCAGGTCTGCTTTCCGCCACGCCGCCATCGCTGCCTCATCCGCTGCCGCTGCGTCACCGGGTTCGGGCAGGGTGACCAGCTCGGCGGTGACGGTGATCTCGCCGAAGCCCAGCCGGTCCGCGGGCAGGCCGAGGGCGTGTTCCAGGGCGGCCATCATCCGGGGCTGCGGGGTGACGAGACCGGCCTCCCACCTGCCGACCGTGGTCCGGTTGCACGAGTTGGAGGCGCCGATCTTACGGCCGGCTTCGCGGACTCTCCTCGCCAGGTCGCCCTGGCTCAGGCGAGCATGGTTTCTCGCTTGCACGAGGGCCAGGTTCGCCGGCATGAGATCCACTGTACGCGGGCGACACGCCATGGTGCAGTATGCATCATTCCTGGTACATGTATGGTGCACTATAGTGTCCTACGCTCCCGGTGAAGAGCCGCATGTGCCCCCGATGGTGGCGCGGTGACTGACTGGGAGGGAGGACGATCCGGCCGCGCCTGAGGTGGGGCGGCTACCCCGAAAGGGGCCTATCTCCGGACCCTGCAAACTCGCTCTCTCCGGATACAAATTCACTTCCCCCGGAACCTGCAATATCTCCGGAACCTGCGAAAGCAACGCGGGACGGGAGGAACCCTCCCGCGCGAACAGACAACTTCATACGGCACGGACACTGCCGCCCCCTGTCGGTGGGGAAGCCGTCAGGCGGCGAAGCCGGGCGCCGGTCCCTTCCCCTTCCGCAAAAGGCAGGACCGGTGTCCGGCTCAGCATCCCCATGCTAACGGAGGCACCCGTGAGGTTCTGGAACAAGTCACTGGCCGCGACCCTCGCCCTGGCGGTCGGCATCGTCGCCTGGCGCACGTCCCCGGACATCGGGCAGTTGATCAAGTCGAACCAGCACACAGCGCACGTCGCTGCTGCCGTCGACCCGTCTGCCGTGACCACGCTGTACCTCGGCGAGCTCGCTTTCTCTTGCCGCGACACCGGCCCGGCGACCGTCCGGTGCACCATCTCCCACGCCCTGGCCGTAGACGGCCGGCGGCACAACTGAGCTTGCCCCGCGGCCGTCTGCGCTTCCCACGGCCACAGGGCACGGAGGGACCGGGAACGCCGCACCTGGTCCTCCTTCCAACCTGAGCAGAAAGGCCAGATCGATGGGCTCGATGTACCCGGAAGACACTGAGAACTACTACCAGCCCGACCCAGTCACCGCCGTCATCCGCCACGCCCCGCCACGGTTGAGCAAGGCCGCGATCGGCGCGTACGTCGCCGGGGTGGCCGGCCTGGCGCTGGTCTGCGTGTCGCTCGCCCTGTTCCTGGTGTGGCATGGCAGCGTAGACGCCCAGGTGACCCAGCTCCGCAACCAGCTCGCCACCGTCCAGGCGGGCCAGGGGAACGGGACCGAGGTCGTGACACGCCTGGCTAAGAAGGTGACCACGCTCGCCGACGGGCTCGCCGGACTCGACTGGATTGCCGCGTACGGGGACACCTGCTCTACGGACTTGACCGGCCCGAACGGTCCCGCCGTGTACTTCTTCCCGTGCACTGAGCAGAAGCCGTAAGGCATTCTCGTAGATATACGTGGCGTCATCTTCCGATGCGGGCGGGAGTTCGGCGCAGAAAGCTCGAATCATGTCCCCGTAGGTGGCGGTGCAGTCACCATCAGAGCCGAGAAAGGTCTCAACCCAGCGGTCGAAGCCTGCCCGGTCGGCTTCCAAGAGCAAGCCATCACATTCTTCGCCCTTATCTATCTCCCGCCAGTCCTCCTCGTAGAACTGCGTAAGCGAGTGCCTTTCGGGGCAGATCTTGTGCGTGATCTCGCCGCCCGAAAGTCGCTTT
The DNA here is from genome assembly GCA_963789225.1 of uncultured Actinomycetes bacterium. Lineage (GTDB taxonomy): Bacteria > Actinomycetota > Actinomycetes > Streptosporangiales > Streptosporangiaceae > Palsa-504. The sequence continues at coordinate 1,084,112 of CAWBKD010000046.1, read as the reverse complement.
AGCCAGAAATGCTCGCTCATATCTTTGTGTTTACCCTCCTGTTGCGTCTCCAGTGGGAGAGTTCGTCCGCCCATCCCTCAAGTTCCTCAAGGGTCAGATTGGACCAGCTTTCGTTGTATGGGAGATCGGTGCCGTGATCCACGATCATGTAACCGCCTTGGGCGTTACTGGTGAAATCGAGATCATGCTGTCGCAGCAAGAGCCGGATCTTGTCTTCTCGCTGATGATCCTCAGGCACGATATCCGTCATTGCCTATCTCGCCCTCCTGGGTGGTCTATTACGGCATCGTCACTCATTACCGGCCAGTTGAGCAACTGTTCCACGGTAAAGTCCTCTACCGCAGTGAGATACCAGAAAATCTCATCGGCGCGGGCCATATCGTGGCAGTATCCGGCCTCGAATCCGGGATCACCCTCGTGCATCTCGTACTCTTCCGCCTTCACCACCGCGAAGTCATCGAGGAACGCCTTCACCGTATCCGCGTCCGTGCCATCCGGGAATGCTTCCTTGAGCACCGGCACCGTCACGCCCCATGCGCTATACGCATTGAGGTAGACGTAGGAATCGACCTCGTGCTCCGTGCCGTCCTTCGCAGTGACGATGTAGATGCCCATGTTCTTACCTTCCACGCCCGTATTAGGCCGCTCCGATTGCTCCCCGCTAGGTGCCCAGGTATATACGGGAAGCTCGGCCTTGTCAAAGCGAATCCTTCGCTCTCGGCGAACATCTCCGGTTCCTTGGTCAACATGCTGATCTCGGGCTTGTTCAACGGCAAGTTCTACAAGTAATTCTCCGTCTGCTACCTGAGCAACGCGAACGACTTCTACGCGGTAAAGTTGATCACGGTGGGCGCGTCCGTCGCCTAGTTCACGCGCTCGCAGCCGATCGTCACCGTGTTCTTGCCGCCGCTTCCCGTCAACACCCTCTCGTTTTCCCCGTGCTCTCCGATAGGCGTGATCGACGCCAAGATCATGCTGTCGGTGGACGTGTTCCTGGTGATCTCCAACGCCGCCGCCGATCATGGCATTCCAGGCCCCGGAGTGCGATATGCTCGGGCCGTCCGATGACCACCGATGACGGAGATTGCCCCTGGCCTGCGGCCACCGCAAGATCGCCGCGAACCACGAAAGAATCGCAATCAGAATGATGTCTACCCGTGAAGAAAGCTCGGTGAGTGCCGAGCTGGTCCGCAGCCCGGCCCTGGTCCTGACCGAGGGCGCGGAGTGGACCTACGCGGCCTGCGGGGCGGCGTGGGACAACCTCAGCGATGGTGTGCGCCAGGTGCACGATCAGGTCCGGTGGATGCGTGGTTTCCTCGCCCACCAGGTGGATGTGCGCTACGGCGAGGGCCGGCTTCAGGAGTTCGCGGCCGAGAAGCAGGTCGCCTACCAGACGATGCTTAACCTGCGGACGGTGTGGCGGGCCTACGCGGAGGACCCGGACATCCCGAACTTCCCGACGCCGGTAACTTCCTGGTCGGTCTACGCTGCCCTCGCCGCCCAGGACGACCGGGCCGAGCTGATTGCGAGCGGCGAGATCAGCACCAGTGCGCAGGCTCGGCTGATCGTGGCCGAGCGGCGCTCCGCCAGTGAGATGGGCAGCGCTCCAGGGGTGAGCCCGCCGCTGTCCGGCCCCGTGATCCTGCCCCGGCCGCCAGCCGGTGACGGCGACCAGGCGCACCAGGACGATGCGGAACCCAGACCCGCCCGCCAGCACCGGGCCCGCGGGAAGAACACCGCACCGCCCTCTAGGAGCCCGCAGAAGCCCGCTCCCGGCGAGGCCCGCCGAGCAAGGCTGTACGAGGCCCACGGGTTCCGGATGGCGGACGCGTTCCAGGGCGCACTGGAGAGGATGACCGACAACCCGCCGCTCACCGTGGACGCCTTGACCAGGGCCCTCCCGGGCATGGGCACTTTGGTACTCAGGACCGAGCGCATCGGGAAGTTCTGGAAGGCCGACGACCTGGACGCCTGGAAGTTCCTCGCCCTTGACGTGCTGGCCGAGCTGGAGGCGGCGAACCTGGCCACGGAGACCCCGGACGGGTGGGTGACGGGGCCGAAGTTCACCGCCGGCACGCCGCTGGTCGTCAACGCGAAGCACGACAGCAAGATCACTGTCTACAGCGCGGCCGAGCGCAAGATCCGTGATGCCCGGTACGAGCTGACGGACTTCTTCCGCCAGGTCCGTGCCTGGGACGAGCAGGGTATCCAGCGGCTCGCGGATCTGCTCCGGGATGCGGCGCCGGATGATGACGCCTTGGCTGCCCTTGTCGGGGAACTGGCGGCCAGGACGCAGGCCACAGTCGAAAAGGCCCTTGCCGTTAAGGGGCCAGCATGAGCCCGCGGAAGGAAGAGGAGATGCCAGAAGGCGAATACTCGCTGACTCAGCACGCGATCATCGCCCTGCTGACGGATCAGGGGGCGGAAATCGATCCCGGTGGCACGATCACCAAGGCAGAATTGCGCGAGGACCCCGCCGGTCACAAGCGCGTTTTCGTCACGATCAGGGAACCACTGGGAGGAACCCCCTCCGATCAGATCCGGTGACACCCACCTTCACGAACTGCCCTGCGGGTGCATGTTCTGTCAGGAAGAACGCGAGGAAGGCGAAGAAGCATGAAGGTGAGCACGAGCGCGTGGCTGGCGCCGATAGAGACCGCGGCGAAGGAACGGGACCTCGACCTCGCCGCGATCATGGCCGAGGCCACTATCCCCCTGAGCGAGACCGGCCTCTCGCCCCGGCTGGCGGGTGTGCTGGAGAGCGTGGAAGACGCCAGTGCCGACACTATCGACTGGATCAAGTATGGCCAGCTCATACGGGAAGCGCTCGGGTGGATCGACTACCCCGAGCCCCCGGAGGAAGTGGAAAGGTAATCATGCCGGAACCTAACATCTCCCAGCGTCTTATCGGTCGCGTGCAGGGTGAACTCAGCGACGTGCAGGTCACGGTCGGCTTCTCCGATACGGAAGATGAGCTTGACCCAGGTCATGTACTGATGCAGCTATTTCCTTCGATTCCGGTCCATTACGAGGGGGATAGCGACACTGAATACATCAAGCAGGCGATAGATGAGGGATGGACTCCCTTGGTGGCGCTTGAGCCCAAAGCAGCTCTTCTGCTTGCTAACCGGCTCACCAGGGCCGCGAACATCGCTCTCGAATCCGGCGAAGCACGACCGAGTGCGGATCGTGAACTGCGGAAGCTAGGTGAATGAACTTGCTCCGGTCATATCGCCGGGCGTAGGAGGTCCGGCAACCGCCTGCTCTGTCGTCTTGTGGACCAGAAAATAGGAGGCTGGATAACGCGATTTGTGTTTGACGTAACGTCTTACCCACTTTAAAATGATTCTAGGACCACTATGCCCGAAATTCGGTGGTCCTTTTTTATGCCCCGAGGGAGGCGGCCAATATGCCCGAGAACCTGACCGACCCCCGTATCCTGGTTTTCCTCGCAGATCGCAGTGTCAGGTCCGCGGCCGGGAAGGTGGCGATGGCCCGCAGGTGGTCCGACCGCAACCCGGTGACTCCTGAGGAAATGGCAGTGCTGCAAGACCAGCTCGCCGCAGCAAGGGCGAGGCTGGCGGCGGCCAAGAGCCTGCTACCAGCATAAAATGACAACGACCCCGCCGGGCAAAACGGGGCCGTTGTGACGAGAGCGCGACAGCAAGCGCATTACCCACGAATTGGAGTGTGTGGGCTTTTCCTATCTTACCTTCCGCCGGGATAGCCCGGCAACCAGCAGGACGTGATCTATGCGCACGCTGGTTTTCGACTGCGAAATGGCCCCGGCCACGTCCTACCTCTGGGAACTCCGCGTTCCCTCTGGATACGTGAACAAGGAAATGCTCATCAGCAGGAAGAAACTCCTGTGCGTGGCCGCCAAGTTCTTCGGCGAGGACGAGATGCATTTCTTCAGCGAATGGCACGACGGGCACGAGGCCATGGTCCGCGGCATCTGGAACCTGCTGGACGAGGCCGACGCCGTGGTGCACTTCAACGGCCTGGCCGCCGATGAGCCGTGGCTGGCTACCGAGTTCGTCATCCTCGGCCTGAACCCGCCGTCCCCGTACAAGTCGATCGACCTCTATCGTGCAGCCAGGCGCCGGTTCCGGTTCATGAGCAACTCCCTCGCGTACATCACCGCGGAACTCGGCGTCGGCAAGAAGCTGGACAGCGGCGGCATGCAGGCGTTCATCAACGTCATGAACGGCGACCCGGACGCCCAGGCGGCGATGGCGAAGTATTGCAAGGGCGACGTGATCTCGACGGAGGAACTGTTCACCAGGCTCAGGCCGTGGCTGCCCGCTATGCCGCCCGCCGCAGTGGTCGACGGCACCGGCGACGGTTGCCCTAGCTGCGGCAGCACGAGCCTGGTCCGGAAGGGCTACGCCTACAGCCCGGCCGGGGCCTATCAGCGCTACCGGTGCCGCGACTGTCACCGCTGGTCCCGGAGCGCTCAGCGCGCCTACGCGATCGAACTGCGGCCGGTGGCGGCGTGACCCTGGAAGAACTCGAATTCCGGTTGTGGCGGCTCGCACCGCGGGCGAAACCGGGCGAGATCGACCTGGTGCTGCGCGCGATCAGATCTTTCGCCGAGGCCGAAGTCTGCAAGTTCTCAGGGAACGAGCGCAAGTTGAAGGCGGACCCGGTGCTATTGCCGGGCGTGACGGACAAGACGTATCAGGGACCGCCGTGCAAGCGAGGTCATACCGGAGTCCGCTACACCAAGAGTCACACCTGCGTGGACTGCGAGCGGGCGAGGGTAGCAGCCAGGAGAGCAGCCTGTGACAGCTAGGCGCGGCTCGGTCGGCACGGCGACCGGTGGCATGGAGTACAGCCCGGAGACATTGATCCGGATGAATCGCGCCCGTGAGCGCCAGGAATCCAGGTGGGCGCGGATGGCCGGGAAGATGACGGTCAGCCAGATTACTCCCGAGCAGGAAAAGCGCCTGGCGGAACTGCGGTCAAGGCAGGCGATCCGCAGCAAGGCAGCGCGGTACGAGAAAAGGATTCTTCGCGCTCTCGCGGCCCGGCTACCCGTGATGCGGAACGTGACCTGATTGCGCGTCAGGTGGTGGCCGCCCGCTTTAATTCCAGGTAACATCGAAACAGCGTTAGGGCGCTGCCGACCTGAAATGAAAATCAAGCTGGCAGCGCCCTGTCTTTTTCACCCGCCGGCGGTGTTGGCCCACCGTAGGCCCGGCCATGAAGAGGCTTTTTTGTGGAATCTGGTTCCAAGCATACACAGCATCTGCTGACCGGCGCAAACGCTGAAGTGGTCTCCCTTAATGGTCATCGTGCCATTAGTGCCGACCGGCAGGAAATCGAGCGGGTAAAGCAGCAGCTCCGCATTTCCGAGATCGCGCGCCGGGAACTGCGTACCGAGCTGGCCGAGGCCGCCGTCCCCGACTTCGGGACGTTCGGGACGACCCTGCTTGCCGGCTTGTCCGCGCCGCCACCCGTGGCCCGGTGGGCGGTCGAGTCCCTGGCCACCACCGGCAGCGTCGTCACCCTGCCCTCGTCCAGGAAGACCGGCAAGACCACGTTCCTGGCGAACCTGGCGGCCTGCGGGGTGGACGGGCAGCCGTTCCTCGGGAGCTTCGGCACGTTCCTGGACGGGACGGTGGCCGTGGTGAACGCGGAGATGGGCAGGCACGACTACCTGGAGCCGTACCGCCCGCTGAAGATCGCGAACGCGAACCGGATCATGCTGCTGAATTGCCGGGACGACGGGATCAGGCTGAACCTGCTGGACGATGTGACCGCGGACCGGCTGGTGGCGTGGCTGCACATGAACGACTGCCGCTGGCTGTTCCTGGACCCCTGGAAGAACTTCCTGGCCTGGGCCGGGGTCGGCCTGAACGACAACGACGGCGTGAACCTGCTGGCCACCAGGGTGCAGGAGATCCACGCGTCCGCGGGCGTGGAGCTGACGATCATCCCGATGCACACCACACAGACTCCGCAGGAGGCCGGGACGGAGCGCGGCAAGGGCGCCGGGGAGCTGGAAGACTCGGCCGACCAGCTCTGGCGCTACGTCCGGTCGGGTGCCAAGCGCGACGATCCCCGGGTGCTCACCGTCGAGGGCCGTGGCGGCGCCGGCCTGGACGAGACGGTGGTCTACTTCGACCGGGCCACTGGCCGGCTCACCCTCGGGGAAGGCGACCGCCAGGCGGTGAAGGCCGACGCGATCTCGGCGGACATCCTGGCTTACGTCGCCGCCAGCCCGGATTGCAGCGGGCGGAAGATCGAAGAGGCGATGACCGCGAAAGGCCACCAGCAGAAGCCGGTCCGCGAGGCGCGGGGAAGGCTGGTCGCGGCCGGGAGGCTCGTTACCAGGCCGTCCGGGAAAGATCGCGCGACCCTTCACAGCGTGCCCGACCGGGCTTAGGTGCGTTGGTGCGTCAGGTGCGTCAGGATGCGTCAACGCACCTGTGCAGGGCGGTGCGTTGGTGCGTCGGTGCGTATATACGACGCACCACCTACCGCACTGCTTCGGCCCACCCGGAGACAGATCCAGGTGCGTCAAGATCCGGGCCGGATTTCCTGTCAATGACGCGGCCTCCGGTTCTCAAGAGTAGTCACCCGATTACACATTCTCGGGAAGTTGAGCAATGACAAATACAGCCGGGGGGATGCTGCCGGTGAAGCTGGGAAGGCCGAAGCGGGCCGACCGCTACGCCCTTGCCGAGCGCGATGCCGAGATCAGCCGGATGGCCGCCCGGGGCATCTCCTACTCGGAGATCGCCGCGCATTTCGGCTACTCGGGGACCGGCGCCGTCGCCAACGCGATCAAGCGGGCACGGCTGGCTGTCCGGGCGAAAGGCGCCGAAGAACTGCGGGATGCGCAGCGGGCCACCCTGGACGCCCTGGAAGCCGACGCCTGGGCAGACCTGGCGGACCCCGGGTTCAAGATCTCGTCCACCACGGGCGCGATCGTGAAGGACCCGCGCACCGGGGAGCCGATGCCCGACAAGTCCGCCAAGGACGCCGCGCGGAACACCCTGCTGAAGATCACCAGGACCAAGATGGAACTAGAAGGCACCGCGGCGCCAAAGCGGTCGGTGGTGGCGACGTTCACGATCGAGCAGCGCCAGGCCCTCGAAGCAGAGATATTGGCCAGCGATGCCCGGCTGAGCGGGAGGGAACCGGTCATCTATGACGCGGAAATCGTAGAGGAGCGATGATCTCCTGCCGAGCCTGAAGGCGGCGATACGCAGGCACGGCGGGTAAGATCCTCCGCGATGCCCGAGGACGATGCCGAGGTGGTGTGCCCCACCTGCGGCGGATCAGGCCATATACCGGCTAGCCAGGCCCCGGCGGCGAGACGATCGGCTTCGATGAGGGAATCGATCGCCCGCAGGAAGGCCGAAGGTCGGCCGGTGGGGAGGGGATCGGCCCCCGATAGGGCACCACGGGACACCGCAGGCTACTTCGGTGCGTGGGAACCAGGCGGATCACGCCGCGGTGATGATCCCGGACCGAAAGACCCGGCCCACGCCCGGCAGCGGGAAGCCCGCAGGAACGCCCGCCGGTACACCAGGTCCGAGCTGCTGGCCGTAGCCGGAGGGGCAGGAATCCCGGGCGCGGCAGGAATGAACAGGGACCAGCTCGCCAGCGCCCTCTGGCAGCGGAACATTATCCTCCCGCCGAAAACGCCTTGAATGATTCTCCGGGCCGCGAGGACGCCTTAGGGCAATCGCGCGACCGTGTTCCTGCACGGCAACCTGAGCCCGTACAACCGCATGCGCACATGAAAAAAGCCCGAGGGTTCAGTGTGCAAACCCCCGGGCTTCAATCAGCTCGCCGTCTGAAACCGGCCGTGCTCGTCACGCTCCCGTTCCATGCCCCCGGCTTCGCGCCGGGCGCCGCCTTCCTCCCAGGCTTCCAGGTAGCCGGACCGCCGCCTCGGCTTCTTGTCCTTGCTGCCCGGCTTGCGGCCGACCCTCCTGCCTGCCGCCTGGCGGCCGGCAATCGAGTCCTTCATGCGCTCCGACTTGCGGTCGGATTCGGCTTTGGCCTGCCAGGCGAACATGGCGACCTGCATCTCCCACAGCTCGCCCACCGTGTCCAGCCAGGGCTCCTTCAGGGACCAGACCGCGATGCCGTAGTCGTGCAGCTTCTCCAGCACGGTCAGGGTGTCCCGGATGCCCCGGCGGCTCAGCCTGTCCAGGGCGTAGATGATCAGCACCCTGTACTTCCCGAGCCGGGCGCCTTCCAGGATCGCCGCCCTGGCCGCGTCGAACTCCTTGCCCTTGCCGGACCTCGGCTTCCAGGCCGAGTCGTGGACGCTGAACACCTTCCACGTGCTCAGGCCCCGGGCGTCTGCCCAGTCGGTCAGTGTGTTCTGGCCTTCGCCTCCTTGCTGGACGGTGGAGACTCTCCGTAGGATGGCGCACTCGTCGTTCTGTGCCATCGTTCACCTCCGTTGTTAACAGTTGCCAGGTTGTCGCAGGTCAGCGTCGTTAACTCGCTGCCTCAGCCTCTTCCGCGGGCACCGTCCACGAGCCCCGCACGTCCCCGGGGATCACCTCGCCGCGCTTCCTCATCCGGGTGAGCAGCACCCGGACCACCGGGTAGCTGATCCCGGTCTTGGCGGCGATGAGTTGCGCCGGCAGCGCCACGGGGGAGTTGAGCAGCAGCAGCAGGATGCGGGCCTGGCCGGTCGCCTCCGGGCCGGTGCCGTGGCGAACCGTGTCCCATCCCCACTCGATATGCGGTGCGGGATCGCCGCTGACCAGCTTGTACCGGAAGCCCTCGGTTTCGTCGCCGGCGACGTTGGACGTGTAGACGTTCAGCGTCCGCACGCCGGGCTCGTCCCCCGACCGCTGGATTGTCAGGACGTGCCGGGGGATGGAGGTCAGCGACCGCCCGCCCTCGGGCACGTCATCTTTGCCCTTCAGGGAGTGCGCGGTCAGCAGCACCGCCGCCCCGGTGTTCGCGGCCAGCGCGGCGAGGGGTTTGAGCATCGCCTTGAGCCCTGGCCTGGTGGTGATCGGCCTGTTAGCCGAGCTGGACAGGGTGTCGATCACGATGAGCGCGGCGCCCTCGTGCTCGGCCGCGACCTCGTGCAGCCAGGCGACGTGATCAAGTTCCAGTTCCAGCCCGTCGCCGTCCGGGCCCTTGCTCACGTCCACGACGTTGCCGAGATCGGCCTTCGCCGCGCGGAGCTTCTTGATCGTGGACGATTCGCTGATGTCCTCCAGCGCGCCCAGGAGCACGGGCGCGGCCGGGCCGAGCGACGTGCCGTCCGGGTTGACGTCCCCGCGGGACACCCGCGCGGCGTACTCGCACACCAGGGTCGTCTTGCTCGCCTTCGGCGGGCCGAAGATCACGGTCAGCAGCCCGGCGGGGATCATCCCCGGCCACAACCACTCCTGGTCCACTTCCTCGACCTCGGCGAACGTCGGGGCGCGGGTCCCCTGTTCCGTTATCGTTGTCATGTCGGTTCCTATCTATGGGTAGTGCCGATCGGCACCCCCGGGCGTAAGGGTTCGCTCCGTTCCGCCCGGGGGTCGCCTCAGAGCCGCCTGGCTCAATCCGGCGCACCAGCCGTAGCCAGCGCGCCGGGTTCAACCGCCGGTTCCCTACTTCCTCCGCTGCCGTCGTCGGCGCCAGTAGATCCGCCCGGCGAGCCACAGCAGCAGGGCCGTCACGGCGTGCCCGCCAGGCTCCGGAGAACCGCCATCGCGGTGTCCCTCGGGATCGACCGCAGTTCCAGCGTGATCGCCGAAGCGTCCCCGCTGGTCTTGACCGTGCCGTAGCCCAGCTCGGGCATGTAGCGCAGCTCCGCGGTGTACCCGTCGTCGTGGACCTGGCCGCCGATGATCCCGGAGACTTCCGCCATCACCTTGGCGCGGGCCTCGGCATCGCTGGCCTTGCGCGCCTCGTACTGCTGAACCGCCCGCAGCTCCGGGAGGTAGTCCCCGAGCAGGCGACGCGTGATCTCCGCGGCGATGGCCCGCAGGTCCCTGGCCGCGCTCACGGTGATCTCGTGCCGCTTCGCGCGGTAGTCGCTTTGCGGGTAACTGCCGCTGATCACCAGCCGGGACTTGTCCCGCCAGTTGCGCACGACGTGCACCCGCGCGCCAGCAGGACCGGCCAGTTCCGCGCCGGGCCAGTCCTCCGGGTAGTCCTCGCGCAGCGACCACCCGTCGCCCATTTCCGCCGCTATCGCGGAAACGAGCCTGACATGCTGTTCCTTGCCGTCCATTGTTTTCGCTCCGTTCTTTCGCTCCGTTCAGTCCGTGCGGACTACACGGGGCCTATGCGAGATAGGCACCATGCCGAGACCGGACGGGCTAGTACTTCGGTGCTTCGCGCGAGCACCGGAACACCCGGAAATCCTCATACGAGGTGACCGACGAGCCGGCGCACAGGTAGTTGTGGTGGGCAATCCAGACGGAACCCTTACGGGTCTCGCCCGTATCGGTAAGCGTGTCGCCGGGCACGCAGACGTAAAGCGACCCGGAGAAACTCACCCACCCTTCACCCAGGAAGAATGACCCGCCGTCGCTCGTCTGGACCCCGGGTACCGCGTCCTCCCAGATATACGAGATGTGCCGGGTAACCCCGCCCGCGAAAATGACGAAATCACCCACCCGGAAACCCGGCATGCGATTCAGTGAGTCCATCCGCGTGGCGATGATCGCCCGGTCCTGGTTGTCCAGTTCCGGGGGAGGGGAAATCCACATTGTTTCGCTCCGTTCTTTTCCTGAGTACCGCCGTACTCAACGCCACGGCCGGACACCCATAAGCAGGCATCCGGCCGTGTCCGTTCAGTGAGCGGGTTACTCGCACACGTTCGACGTGCACCCGACCTGACCGCAATCGCGGCAGAAACCGGATTCCGGGAGCAACACCAGGTCGTCAACGTCGATGAACGCGACCCGGTCATTGCCCACCATCACGGCCTGGACCCTGGTCGTGTCGTCGACCTCTTCCGGCTCGTTGTAGAGGTAGCATTCCGGCCCGTGCGTGTCGGCCTGGTCCTCGGGCTCGTAATAGTCCTCCGTGTACTCGTAGACGTGCGCCGGGTCGTCGCAGGCCAGCGACCACGATTCCTCGGTCCACTCGGTGACGTACCCGAGCAACCGCCACGCGACCCCGGGGAAACGTTCCACCGTGTAATGCGCCGAGAAATCGACCGGCGCGGTTGTGTCCGTCATCTGCTTCGCTCCGTTCTGGTTAGGCGGGTGAAATGCTCGGGAGCAGCCGCGGACAACGGGCGCCCGTGGCTACTGCTGAACTGTCACTCGTGGTCGTCGGTGCTGGCCGGCAGGTCAGCCAGGCAGTTACCGCACGAATACGGGGTATGGCCGTTGACCGGGTAGTTGAACGCCTCGCACGATGAGCACTCGACCCCGTTCGACTGGTGGAATTCCAGCCAGGCCGGCCAATCGTCACACTCCCGGAAGTCATCCGGCATGGTGTCCGCGCCGGACTCGACCACCAGGTCGACCGCGTGATGCTCGTTCGTCGCGCTGCACAGCATCCAAGCGGCTATCTGACCGAACCCCTGATCGATCATCGCCGCGATATCGCACGACGATTCCAAGCATGGGTGATCTTCCGTGACCGCAGACAGCAGGCCACTGTGATCTGTCATTGTTCGCTCCGTTCATCTGGTTTGCTGCTACCGGAAACACAACCCCGTGACCCAGGTAATGAGCTGGGTCACGAGGTAACGCCGCCGCTAGGCCCAGCCGTCGCCGATACGCTTAGTCGCTGGCTGGATGAAATAGGTCCCGAGCATGTCACCCATAAGGCGGTCGTCTACCGGGAGAGACGAGTACGCCGCGAACACGATGCGCCACAACTTGGTCTCGCCGGCAAGCATGACCCGGCCTTCCGCGTCCGTGTCATCCGCGGGTAGCTCGCCACGCGTGAGATAGGCCAGCACCGTAAGATTCCGGCCGCCGTGAATACGCAGGATGGCCCGCGCGCACTCGTCCGAGACCTCACGATTGCCGTGCGCTGCCCGGCATTCCGCGATTACCTCTGATCTGTCCACTGTTTCGCTCCGTTCGGTTTGGTTGCTGCTACCGGTAAAACAACCCCACAACCTAGGTAATGAGCTAGGTCATGAGATTGAATAGCCGCTAGGTAAGCGACTCGGCCCGCTTCTGTACCGCGTCGTAATCGGAGATCTCGGCGCCGAATTTCGACACGTCAAACAGCATCGCCAGTTGCCCGGCTATGGCCTTGAGCGCCGGATGGTTCCGGACACTTGCCGTGTCGCCGGTAAGGTGCATGATCACCTTGGCCGATTCCGCCAGCGTGACCGCTACCGCTACCGGGTTAACCGCGCCCGGGTTGGCGATACGCCACGCGTCGGCGTACACGTCATCTTCCGTGACCTCACGCTGTGTCAGCGTGGCCGCGTTCCTGCCGTAGTTCATCGTTCGCTCCGTTCATCACATGCCGGATACCGGCCCGATACCGGTACCCGCTAGGCAAAGAACGGGACAACGGCCCGGTACCCATACCGCGGATACCGGGCCGGACATGCTCACTAGCTAGCGCTTGACCTCAATTAGGTCAACGATCGTGTAGGTACAGAAGGCCACGCGATTGGCCCGTACCTGCCAGTGCCGCTTACCGCGATGCGTGGTGAACTCGACCGGAATGCACGGCCGGTTAAGGCCCATCAGGTCGCCACGGAATCCGGCTTGGCGCATGGCATCGTTCACCATGGCGGATGCATCGGCATCGGCGAACCTGAACACGTCACGCAAATGGGCGTGGACCAGGTTGCCCCGGGAGTTTTCCAGTGGGGTAAAAGGCTGGAATTTCATCGTTCGCTCCGTTCGGTTTGCTGTGTCTAGGCAGTCGCCACGGCATAGGTCGCGGGTACCTACGCCATGGGCGGGGCCTAGCCTTGATAGCCGACCACGAATTCGCCCGACGCTATCTCGGGCATCAGGTCAGAGATTCGCCAGAACAATTCCCAGCCACCATCACTAGTGACTCGCAGGAATTGATCCCGTGCGTCCGACTTGAAATCGAAGTTACCGTTTTCGTCACCGATAGACCGCGCGGTACCGGTAACGACGTCGCCGTTAACCAGCCGTCCGACCCTACGGTTGCCTTCCGTGGCCCGTATGACATCGGCAAGGCATCCGGCTTCGGTGAGGGTAAGAATCCGGTCACACATGTTGTTCGCTCCGTTCCAGATGGGTTGTGCACGCGTCTGTGATCCACGTACAGACGCTTTGGAGGTGAGATAGGCATGATGGCTAGGTCGTGTCCGACGACCTGTTAGCCGCTATCCCGTTCGCTTACCGGAATCCGTAGCGCGACACGTCACGGGGTACGCCTCGCACTACGGGTCACAGTCAGCTAGTGCTGGCCTTATCCGCGGACTATCCATCCGGCCGCGTGCATGAAAGTGACCTGCTTGGCCGTGAGGATAGGTTCACCATCGGAGGTGAACGTATCGGCCCGGTAGGGGTTGAACGTGACACGCTGCATAGCCGAGACATCCGGACTAGCGTTCACCGCCACGATGTCACCTACTGCGTAAGCGCATACCGCGCGGCAATGCTCCCGCCGGATACGTGCCAGACCGGCTGGCTGCACACGAAACTCAACGTTCGCCAGCGTGATGTCTGGCACGTTGGCCACTACGCGGCCCGTAGACCGGTTAACCACGCTGAAACCGCCACGGTGCAAGTTGTAATGCACTCGCACCGTAGTACCTGCTGTTAGCTCCATAGGTTTCGCTCCGTTCCCACCAAACCCCTAGGGACGCTTTGCCGTAGGGGCATGGCGGGAGACATGCCAGCCGTTGCTGTGAACGCCGTTAAAGCACGTTCGCGTCATACCCTGCTGTACCCAGGTGGATTTACTGACGACTCGCTAGGCTGGCATGTCCCGCTTGACCGGACACACCTACGCGGTAACCCGAGCGCAAGCATTGCGGAGCACTCGGGAGTTCCTAGCCGCTTGTCTTGAGCGTAGACAGTCCGGCTATCCCGATAGCTCCGCACTTGCGCTTACTCGCATCGCGCGGTTTGTGTCCGTTGACGTAGCAGGTAGTTGGGGATACGCCGCGATGCCGTACGCTTCCCAGCGTCGGCGCCCGTGTTGCCCATTGGTGGCGGTATGGACGAGTGCAGGTTGCCGGCCCAATGCTTCCCTACCGGAAGCTAACCCAGGCCGGGCCGTACCTCGCCATCCGGTAGCGTTCCAACGCTGGCATATCCCTATGCCTACGCTCCGCTACACCTCCGTGTCTGCCGCTTATCGCCATGCACCGACACGCTTCGGTGGCCTCCGGGTTTCCCGTTGCCCGCTATGTATTTGTCCGCGATCATCGATGCCGCGCCGCTACGTCGGTGGGCGGACATGACACGCCCAAGAACAAAGCTACCGTAGTTCTCGGGTTTCAGGTCGGAATGTGACGCAGACCACATTGACAGCGTTTCCGCTGGTCAGACATATGCAGCCTTGCTTGGGATACGCAGCAAACCTCGTATCTGACCGCATGCTTTGTTCTTGGGTGCGCACAGTCCCGAGGTACCCGGTAACGGCTGGGCCTTCGGCACCATCGGGCGCTAGGTCGCGAGTGCTGGCCTTTTTTCGCGCATAGAACCGATGGTGCATAGTTCGACGGTGATGATTCGCTAACACGTTCGAGTGAGCCTAGGCCGCCGACAGGCGTTACAACTCGCCAGGAGAAGATTCTCAATTCCGGTTACAGGCGTCACCTAACGCCAGGAGAAAAACCGGATTCCGGCCACGGCCTTGTAAGCCCCTAAGGGCCAGGGGATATCAGCACACCAGCCCTTCCCGGAAAACCCCGGACCGTTCACTACAGCTCGTTCTGGGTGCCCTTACGGCGCTCAGCCGCTTCGCATCCGGGACGTACGTAAACCCTGAATTCCAATCGGAGGTTGTGTGACAAATCTTTTCAGCGACGACCAGGAAATGCCCCTGCTGCCCACCCCGTCACAGGAGGACGCCGAGGGCGAGGGGGAGCTGTGGGCAGTGATCAGCGAGCTGTTCGGCCCGCTTGAGAAGTGAGCAAGCCGAAGCTCCTGGACCTGTTCTGCGGGGCAGGGGGAGCCGGATGGGGTTACCACCTGGCCGGCTTCGACATCACCGGGGTTGACATCGTTGATCAGCCCCGGTACCCGTTCCGGTTCATCCTCGCCGACGCCCTGGACTTCCCTCTTGACGGGTTCGATGTCATTCATGCCTCGCCGCCCTGCCAGGCGTACAGCGCCACCTCGGTCCTCACCACGAGGGAGCACCCGAGGCTGATCGGGCCGGTCCGGGAGCGGCTGGCCGCGTCCGCCAGGTCGTTCGTGATCGAGAACGTGGAGGGCGCCCCGCTCATCGGCCCGGTCCTGCTGTGCGGGGCGATGTTCGGCCGCAAGCTGTACGAGCATCGCCTGTTCGAGGTGAGCATGCCGGTCGAGGTCCCCGGGCACCCGGTGCACACGGCGAGGACGACGAAGATGGGCCGGCCGCCGGAGCCGGATGAGTTCATGCAGGTGACCGGTCACTTCTCCGGGGCCGCGGAGGCGAGAATCAGGATGGGCCTGCCGTGGATGACCCGCGACGAGCTGGCGCAGGCGATCCCCCCGTCGTACACGGAGTACATCGGGCGGCAGGTGCTACTTGCGCTTGTGCTTGGCGAGAACGGCAACCGTGATCGGATAGGCGAAGACTGCAATGAGCGAGTCGTAGACGCCGGCCATTCCCTGGATTTCCGGCGGTAGCTTCCTCTGCGCCACCAGGCCAGGTATGGCGAACATGATCAGCCAGGCAATGACGCACATAAGCACTTGCGCCATGTACTGGTAGTCGATGGTCTGCGTTTCGGTCGGCGCGGGATCACTGCCTGCACCGGCAGGGCTGTCGGCTTTCGCGGTTCCAGCTACCTGCACTCTCATCGGCGCCATCGCCAGGGTGAAGCTGTCGGCCACATTGGCGGCAGATCCGTGATCTATCTGGAGGACGATGGTCTCGTTCTCAAGTCGCAGCCGAAGGCCGAGCGCGTTAACGACGTTCAGGTACCTCCCTGCAAATGCGGACGGCAGGGCTGCCTCCCTGAGAAGCCTCACGATATGCCGCAGGTCCTCCTCGTCCGAGCCGGGCAGCCGCTCAAATTCCGGCGTCCAGTAGCCCGCCTGCGGGTCCTGGCGCCGCTCCTCGTCCTCGCTCACAGGCCCGAACCTACTCCGGTTGAACGGCAGAGCCCCGCTACTTACGCTTGGCGTAGGTTTTGCCGAGGTAGGCCCCCGTGATGCCGATTGCGATGCCGACGATTACCGAGTAGTAGTCGTTTAGGGTCTGCTGGGTTTCCGCTGAGAGTTTCGACTGCTGTATTGCGACGGGACCTATCAGGACGATCAGCCACATGAGGACGATGGCGAATACCTGTCCGGCGTGCTGGCTGTAGGCGTCTTGACCTTGTGCGGGCAGGTTCGCGGGGGCGTCGGCTGGCGCGGGTGGTGTGGTCTCGGGCAGAGAGGGGGTTTTGACGGCAATGGCGTTGAAGCGGATGTCGAGGTGGAGTGCGGCGGTGGCCTGGTGGGTGGCGGGGGTTGCGTTGCCCGGCAGCAAGCTCGCGAAGATTGCGGCTGCCCGTTGCGGGCTTTCGCTCCTTATGACCTCGGTCCAGATGTCGTGGAACAGCCGCTCGGCTTCCGCCTGCCATTCCGCCGTGTTCTGCTGGTGGGACAGCATCGAACGCAGCTTGTATGCGGCGGCGTTCTCGCTCATCAGGGAGAACCTATTCCAGCGGGGCCTGGTGCGGGGCCTGTTTTGTCAGTACCCCGTGCGACGCTTGCCCAGTGAACGTCAGGCTTGAGGCGATGGTGCACCTCATCTGCCGGCTGGTTCCCCGGGACTCCCGGGCGGGGTATGTAGTGCTGGCCATGGCGGACCTTGCGGTGCCGTGGACGGAGATCCTGGGCCGTCCGGAAGCCGAGATCATCGGCATGCTGGCCGGGTTCTACCTGAACCGTGAGGACTGCCTTGACCTGTCCGGGCTGTCCGGGGGGTGCACGGCCGGTGCCCGGGAGGCGTAGGCGCGTAGTGAGGCTGAGAGGTGGGCGGTGTTCTGCCCGTCAGCGGGTTAATGCCATTCGGGTTCCTTATAGGGGATTACGAACGAATGCGGATCGAACGTGAATGTTACGATGAGCGGCTTTATGGTTGTGCGGGTGTATCCGTCCGCGAGGAGCCTGAGTCTTATTTCGCAGAAAGGGGGGTCACTGGATCGCGAATTCCACAGAGAAGAAGGATAGAGTCCCTGCAAGTTCAGTTCTGGCAGGAAACGGGTTGATTGGCCGTGAATTGAGTAGTTAGGGCCGCCATCCCATTGGACTGCGCGTACCATTTTCGTACCGCCCGGTATATCGAAGATCTCAATGGGCGTCCAGCCTGGTGTTGCACTATAACGGTCCGCGGTAATCCCTGACCAGAATTCTACGATGACGGCCGGGGTTCGCGCGGAGTATTTGCTGGTGTTTTTCACGACGATATTAACGATGTTCAGTTCGCTGGTAGCGGCGAATATCGCGCCTTCAGCAGTCCGGTCCCCGAATACGAGCATTTCCCTGTGCCCGCCGAGGGGTGTGGTGATCATCGCTCTCAATTCGGGAAGTCCCGTGGCGGCAGAGTAGGCGAGCAGGGCGATGATCCCGGCGGCGAGAGCCAGCAGCAGCGTCCCGAGGGACAGGAAGTTCCCGATCACCGCCACCCGGTCATCGGAGCGGTTCCCGAGCCAGTAGAAAGCGAAGACCCCGGTAAAGATCGTGATCATGCCGAGCGAGCACGTGGCGATGGCCAGCGACGGACGCTGGCGGAGCTGGGACAGCCATTCCCTCATGAGGGCTGATCCTAGGGGCTGTAAGGCCAGGTGCCGCAGGAGTTCAACCGTCACTGCGACCAGGCATGAGGGAATGGCTGCTGCCACGAGGATCAGGCAAAGCCGGAATGTGCGCTGGTTTGTGTCGATCGCGTAGCGGATCGTTTCCCACCGGCCGGTATGACGCGGCTCCCGTGGTGCGGGTACGCTCATAAATGAGACGACCTTTTCTGGCAAGGGGGTCTTGAGGTACTGGCGGCTCCCTGTCGCGAGCAGGGGGTCGCCGCCCCTATCTCTGGGACGGCTGTGAGCCGCTACCGACAGACTACGGATGAGCATGACAAAGTCAGGGCCTTCCAGGCGGTAGCCTGTGATGAATCCCTGAATCCGCAGGTCAGGGCTCGTTCGCCTAGATCTGCTAACCCTTGTTTCACCCAGGAACAAGATGTCGCCGTCCCGGTCGGCCCGTCTTCGCTGGCCAGATCTCCGAGGGTGATCAGCCCGTTCCGCAGGCACGCGTTGTCGGTTATCCGGCGCGGTCATGATCTGGAGCCCTGCTTACATTGGCGCATCGGTTTGCCTTCCGTCTCGTCCTCGTGCTCTAGGTCAGTCTTATTTACATGAGCGTCATAGCCATAGGTGCGGTGGATATGGGGAGAACCGGTGTTTGTGCTGGCCAGGTCGCTGTTGCTGCGCACAGGCGCTGTGCGCTCAACTGTCTACGACAACGTTGTCCCAAACTGTGCGCATAACAGTGGTCCCCGGTTTACATCCGTTCCTGCTAGGGTAGGCGCGGACGGATGTCCGTATCCCTGTTCGAGAACAAGCCCGAGTCCTGCCCGTTCGGGCACGAGCTGCTGCCCGGGAAGGTCCAGATCGGGTGGAGTCCCTGCCAGTGCGAGCCGGCCAGGGAGGTAGCAGCCAGACGCCGCGGTCTCGGCCATCACCGGCTGCACTGCCGCCAGTGCGAGGACGAGGGCAGGCACTGCGTGTACTTCAAGCCGCCGCACGACACCAGCCAGTGGCATGTTCGGTAAGGCAATTGTTGCCTAGACGCATGGTTGACGGGGAGTTACCGTCCGGTTATGAAGCGTTTCCTCCGCCGTTACTGGGGATATCTCGCGCTCGCAGTGGCAATCCTGGGCTTGGCTACGCACGTGTTCTGGTACACGGTCATCATCATCTTGTCTGTGCTCGCGCTGGTCTACTTCCTCGCGCAGGCACCACTGTGGTGCGGTGCCGAGATACGCGGGGGCGGCAGGTGCCGGAACAACTCTCGTGGCATCATCCTCGGCTGTTACCTCCGGGAGCATAAATGGCAGAGGCTCAGGGACATTTTCGTCTCCCGGAGATGGCGGAAGACCATACATGACCTAATGTCGTCACCGAAGGAGATCCTGGCGACCATAGGCGGGCTGACGTCGATCGTCTCGCTTGCCATCGCCTTGGCGACCCTCAGGTAATCCTGTGCGGTCTCGCGGCTAGATCTATCCCAGGACATGAGCAGTGGCACGTCCGCTGACCGGTCAGAGCCATTCCGGCTGGGGTTCCTTTTGTGGCCATTGCGATTTACCGTCAACGGTGAAATCGACCGGGAGGGAAACAACCTTCCGGTAGCCTTCGGCGAGGATCTCGAAGGTCATAATGGGTGCTCCCCAGTTTGGGATGGCACACAGGTTATTAAGCTCAAGGTCAGGCAGCTTCCTGGAGGAGTTCCCGTGGATGGAGTAAGTTGGCCCTCCGTCCCACTGGACTGCCGTAATCCCGTTCGTGCTGGCGAAGTCGAGTGAGGCCCAGCCCGCGGACAGCTTTCCGGGAACGGGGGTGATCTTGCTATCCGGGGTTGGCCTGACGACACCGGCCAGGAAGCCATGGCGTCCAGCCGGATGGCGACTGCGGGATTCCTGGCCGAGTAGCCACTGTTATTGCGGAGCAAGATCGTCGCACGGATCTGCTTGAAGTCTTTCGCCTTCAGCCTTCCGCCTTCCTCGGTGTCTGCTTCGAATTGTGGATTGTTCGCGGTTGAGAAAGGAAAGTGGACGCTGAGCTGAATATCTGGGAGCCCGGTCGATGCGGCATAGGCCAGCAGTGCGACCACGGCCGCCACGGCTGCCAGGAGCAGTGTGGCCCCGCCGAGGGCGACGCCTGCTTCGGCTAGTCGGTCTGCGAGGCCCGCGGATGAGGTCAGCGCGACAACTATGACGATTACCGCTGCCAGCATGATGACGGCGACCGCCGCGCCAGTGCCGCCCAGGAGGGCACTGCGGCGGAATCCGGGGTCGCTGCGCATGCGGTCGAACGTCCTGCTGTGTACGCGCTCCATCCGGCGGCTAGCCCTAGGAAGCATGCGGCGCATCCTATCGACCTGACAGGCAGAGGTGCGGAGGATAGGGCGGCTGATCCGGGGTGTCAGGCGGCACATGGGGTGTCGTGCGTGATCGCGCTCATGACTGTTCCCAGCTCCGCGAAAATGCTGCTGAACCGGTCGACATGAGGCCCGAGGTAGATGATCACCGTTCCCGAGTTCGGGCTTCCGCCTTTTCCTCCGGGGCCGTAGTGGGGGATTCTCCGGGATGGGATGCAGATGGGGAACTTCAGCAGCGGCGAGAACCAGCCGGTGGTCATCGCGTTCGCGTTCAGCACGACGATGGCCTCGGGCACGTCCCTGGACTGGTACGCGGCGAGCAGTTTCCGGACCGCCCGCACCTTGACCGCCGACGCCGAGCTGCCGCCCCACGGCGGATTGAGCAGGACCCGGCCTTCCCACGGATACAGCAGGCCGTCGTCTTCCTTCGTGTAGTACCCCTTCGCCCGGACCACCTTGTTCGCCTCGTAGCACGACATCGGGTCCAGATCGATGTCCCCGAGCAGCTCGTGCACCAGGGCGATGATCTCCGGGTGGGTGTACCAGTCCTCAGACAGGGACGTGTTCTGCGGGTCGGTCATGCTGGCGCGGGTCCAGGGTGAATCCACAAACTCCTAGCTGGCTTTTCCTGCCGCGATCAGCAGCAGGATGATGAGATTCCGGGCCTCTTCCGCGGTGATGTGCTGGACGATGGCTTTCTCCGGGTGCCTGATGATGATGCAGGTCCCGGTGCCCTGGCAGCACAACTCAAGCTGCTTGCAGGTCCCGCAGTTGACTATGGTGCCGACCGCGGTCCCGGCGGGAGTTTCCCCGATCATTCCGGTAATGGACAGGTGCGCCCATTCCGCCGGGGGATTTTCTTCCTTCCCGGGGTTCAGCAGGATGTTGTTCTCCCTCGCGAACCGCTCAAGCTGGCCGCAGGCGTCGGCCCTGTTGACCAGTTCCAGTTCCAGGTCGAGGAATTCATCGGTGAGATCCTGATGGCACGCGACATTCGCGACCTGGAGCGCCAGCCGGTACGGGTTGATGCCCCGCACGATGAGTTCGGCATCCTCGTCCCGCCCGTCACGGGTCGCGCGCATGAAGGCGATTGCCGCTCTGGCTGAATCGGCGAATGCGGCGGCGCTTTCCGCGAACTGGTCCACATATTCATGGTATCGAAAAAGGCGGCGGGAATTCTTTCCCTTCCGGCCCGTTTCAGCCCTTTCGGTTGCGGAATTTCCGGAAACCGGGGTAATATAAAACCATGACCACCATTCTGTCCGGACGGTGGCATTTTCTTTCCAGTGAGGTCTCCATGACGCAAACCCCGGTGGTCCCCGGTGCTTACAGCACAGTCCTTCAGGCGAAGCTGAAGCGCGACCGGCAGTCTTTCGGGGAATTCCGCAAGGTGGATCAGGAACTCCACGACGCCGGCCGCAAGCAGCAGATCGACGCCGAGATCAGCGAGCTTCAGGAGAATATCCGCCTTTACCAGATGGATATCACCGAGCTTGAGGCTGAGGCAGCCAGGCAGCGTTCGGTGTTCTCACTTGCCGACCAGCATGCGACCGCCGCCGAGAAGTATGCCCTGGAACAGCGCCAGGCGTGGGAGCTGATCCGGAACGACCGCCTGGAAGACGGCAGCTCGCCTGATGAGGTGGTGGAGGCCGAGATCCGGATGGAGAAGGCGGAGAGGGTTGCCGCTGCCCGCCGTGCCGGGGCGGAGCCGGCCAGGATCGCGCTGGAGGACGCGGAGGCGGCGCTGACGGAGGAACGTGCCGAGCTATCGGAAGCGGAGGAACAGCTGGCCAGGTGGGGGAGGGCGGCAGGGCTGACCACCCGCGCCCCGCTGTCCGACGTGACTATCTGCACCTTCCTGGCGCTCATCCAGTCCGATGAGCAGATCCTCAAGTCCTTGTCCCCCGGGGAGAGCGAGCGGGTCAGCCTGGCCCGCATGGGGATGGTGAGGTAAGGCGATGAGCATTTCGCCGCTCATGACGAAAAAAGAAGTTGCGGCGCAGCTTCACACTTCGGTCTGGTCGGTGGAACAGCTCATCAAGAACGGTTTCCTGCCGGTGGTGCTGGTGGGGAAGCGAGAGAAAATACGTCCGGAGGACGTAGAGCAGTACGTCGCGGAGAATATCCGCACGGGTGATCAGGTGGTGCCTGATCCCGGAATCATCGTCATCAGTGCCTACGAGAGCTGAGTTTGTGCGGGATGCATATCTTCCTATCGGTGACATAGGCCAGACGGTCTTCATCGGCAAGTTCCAGGGTGTCCGGGAGGGGCATTTCCGGGATTGCACTGACGTGGAGATCAGGAAGGGCGGCAGGCGGGTGGCTGCTGTCCGCCTTTCCGGCGCCGAGGTGAAGGAACTCATCGGGCTGCTGGCGAACGCCATCAGAGACGATATCCCTGTCCGCTAATCACAGAAGTCCTACGGACATTCCGCTGACTACATTTATCCCAGTCATTCATCATGTCACTTATCGTTCCCATCCGTGCCCAGTACAGAGAATACGTACTCCTGGCGCGCAAGCCGCGCCTGGTTATCCATACAGAGAGGCCGTGTGGTCAAAGCCGGGAAGACCAAGAAGAAGAAGCTGCCCAAGCCGCTAAGGGATGAACTCAAGCGCCGGAACATCCTCCCGGCATCCGTCGCGGACAGGAAAATGCCCAAATCGGAAAGGGCTGCTGTCGTCCAGCAGGCCAGGACCATGGGCATCTTCAAGTCGGCCAGGGCGGAAAAAACGGCAGTCAAGGCGCACCACGCCGCGCTCGCCAAGATGGAGAGCGATACCGAAGGGGCGATGGCTGCTCCCGGAATCCTGCAAGCCGATCGGGCGTCGGGTTCCGTTCACACCGTGATTGCCGGGCTGGCGGCCGAGTGCCATCAGCTCAGGTACGCGGCATACAAGGCGGATCAGCTCAGGCGCGCGGAGAAGCAGCGGCATGACCGCCTTTCCGGTACCCGCGAGACGTGGCTCCCGTCCGGTGCCGCACGCGACCAGGGGATCGTGCACCATGACCCTCTGCTGAATATAGGTCCTGGCATTTACGGGAGGGTCTGAAATGCTTACCGGTCGGGCTGGCATGGACGCCAGGGTTGCCGAGATCAACCGCAAGCGCGCGGCTGAGGCAGTCCTTCACAAGGATGACGGCAGGGAAGAGGAGCCCTGGCACGCCCACGCCAGAGGCTACGTGGAGGGCATGCGCCGCCATCGTCGTGACGATGACGATGACGAGGACCGCGACGACCAGGACGAGGACGAGCGGCCCTCCGACGTGGCGGGCAAGGGCAGCAAGAAGCTGCTTGCCGAGTTCCGGGACGGGATGGCCCGGCATGAGCAGCAGCACGAGGAACTGATGCACAGGCTGAACCCTCTCTTCGCTGCGTGCCCTGACGAGGACGTGACGATCCTCCCGGCCAGCCAGCCGCTCAATCCCGGGCCTTTCGAGATGGTGGACCCGTGCCGGCCTGTGGGCAAGGCATACCGGGACGCCTTCCCCCTAGGCCCCGGGGATTCCCCGGCCCCCTCGGCGGCACCTCACCCTCGGAGCCTGGGCTTCGGCCCGCCCGGGAGTGCTCACGGCGGCTGGTCGCGTCCGTCGACCAGGGGACTGGACAGGCCGCTGTCGGATGGTGACACGTGACGCGTGCCGCCTGGGCCGCCACCGCGTTCATCATCTACGCGGGCGCCATCATCCTGTCCAACTTCCTGATCGCGCACGTGGGCATCCCGGTCGCCCCGGGCACCCACCTGACCCCGGTCGGGTTCGGGCTGACGGCCCCCTCCGGGGTGTGGGCGGCAGGCTTGTCCTTCCCGGCGCGGGACGTGACCCAGCGGATCGGCGGCCGGTGGCTGGGCATCGCGGCCATCATCGCCGGCGCCCTGGTGTCGCTGCTCACCGCCTCGCCGCACATCGCGGTGGCCTCGGGGGTCACTTACCTGGTTAGCGAGTCGTGCGACTTCGCGGTGTACACGCCCATGCAGCGCAGGTGGTTCGGCCAGGCGGTGTTCGCGTCAGCATGCATCGCCGCAGTGGCGGACTCGCTGCTGTTCCTGAAGCTGGCCGGCCTGCCCGCCGGGCTCGCCGCCGTCGCCGGCCTGATCCTCGGCAAGATCTGGGTCCAGTTCGTGGCCGCGCCTGCTGCCTGGTCGCTGAGGCGCACCGGGCCGCTGGCAGTGCCCGCATCGCCGGAACCGTGTGCCGGTTAAGCTCACCCGGCAGGTCGCCAAGCAGTGCCCTTACCGGGACGAAACCGACGACGGCACGCTGACGGTCATCATCCCCGGTGACGCGCCCGAGCTGCACGAGCTGGCCCGGAAGATCGACGGGCTGTCCGCGCACCCGGTCAGCCATGAGGTTTACACCAAGATCATCTCCGGCCTGCTCCCGCCCGGCTCGCGGGTGATCACCCGGTGGCAGACGGGCCCGTGGAAAGTCGAAGTCACCCAGTGTTCTATTTTGCCACGGCAAGTTCCGGTCCCGCGCGGGCAGCGATGAGAGCCGGCCGGATAGGGCTGATCGCATCCCCGAGGGATGGCCACCGCGAACCGGGCGTCCGGTGGTGCGCCGACAACGGGTCGTTCGCCGGGAACTACAAGGGCGACGGCTTCTACCTCGGATGGCTGGCTCGCCGGGACAACCCCGAGCTGTGCGAGTTCGCGACCGCACCCGATGTCCTCTGCGATCCCGCTGGAACCCTGGACCTGTCCCTGCCGGTCTTCCCGAAGATCAGGGCTCTCGGGCTGCCTGCCGCCCTGGTGGCGCAGAACGGGCTGGAGGACATGGCCGTCCCGTGGGATGAGTTCGATTGCCTGTTCCTCGGCGGCGGCACGGAATGGAAGCTCGGGCCTGCCGCGGAGAAGCTGACCGCAACCGCGATCGAGCACGGCAAGCGCGTCCATATGGGCCGCGTGAACAGTTTCATCCGGCTGAAGTACGCCGCTTCGATCGGGTGCGACACGGCGGACGGGACGTTCCTCGCGTACGGCCCCCGGAAGAATCTCCCGCAGCTACTCCGGTGGCTGGACGAGGTGGACCAGCCGTCGCTATTCGACTAACCACGAAAGGCCGTATGGCACTTCTCACTGGCCAGGTACAGGTTTCCGGCACCGTTCCCCTGATCCTCGTTCCGCCCGGCGCGGGCAGGCTGGTGCTGGCCACGGTTTCCGGGACCGCCTACGTCGGGCCGGGCAGCACGGTCACCACCACCTCCGGGTTCCCGGTGACGACGGTCCCGTTCGGCGTCCCCACGTTCACCGACTCGGCCGGGCGCCAGCTCTACGCCACCAACGGCACCACCGCGGCCACGCTCAGCGTCGGGTGGTTCCTCTCGACTGCCGCCTGAGCGAGGTGTGTGGCACTTCCCCCCGGATGGCAAGACTTCTCTGACGATGACCTGCTCAAGCTCCGTCAATTCCAGGAGCAACTGGAATACAAGAAGGGCCTGAAAGTCCGGCCGTGGCGGGAAACAGCCAGGGCCAAGCAACTCCCGCCTGATGACCCGGGTCATCACCTGCCGTGGACGCACCCGGATACCGGGATCACCTACCAGTGCGATGACCCGAAATGCCAAGCCGGGGTTATCGACAGGGAATGGTCCACGCACCTGGTCATGTCCGGGAGGGGGACAGGTAAGACCTGGCAGGCCGCTAACTGGATTCTGGAACAGGCCCTTGCCCACGACGGGACTTACTGGGCTATCTGCGCCCCGACCTACGGTGATATCAGGTCGGTCTGCATCGAAGGCTCCACGGGTATCCGGAAGGCCGCGCTGCCCGGGGACATCGCGGATTACAACCGGAACAACCAGGAGATCAGGCTCCGCAACGGCAGCATGATCATCGGCTGCTCCGCGGAGAAAGAAGACTCCCCGCGAGGCCATAACTTCTCCGGGGCGTGGGTCGATGAGCTGTGCGCCATCGAGAAGGAAGAATTCTTCCACGACGGGCTGATGCCCTCCCTGCGTCAGGGCGACGCGAAACTCCTGATCACCACGACGCCCAGGCGGACGAAACTGATCCGGGAGCTGATCCGGAACGCGGAAAACCCGGAATTCCGCATTCACGTCACCCGCTCGGCGACGATGGAGAACCCCTTCTTCTCCAAGATGCGGCTCAGGGAACTCGAAGTCCGGTACGGCGGGACCAGGCTGTACAAGCAGGAGCTTCTGGGCGAGCTGCTTGACGACACCGCGGGCGCGCTTTTCACCCTGGACATCATCGCCAGGTCCAGGATGCGTAAGGAAGAACTCCCCGAATCCCTGGCCCGGGTGGTCGTGGCCATCGACCCGGCGATGCGCTCCGGCTCCCGGTCGGACGCCTCGGGGATCGTGGTCGCGGCCGAGGACGGCAACGGGCATGCGTACCTGCTGGCCGATCGCAGCGTCAAGGGCACCCCGGAACAGGTGATGCGGACCGCGGTGGCCGCCTACCGCGAGTTCGGCGCCGACACGATCGTCTGCGAGTCCAACCAGGGCGGGGATTACCTGGATTCCGCTCTCAAGGCGGTTGACCCGGGCCTTTCCATCCGCAAGGTGCACGCGATGCGGGGCAAGTTCATCCGGGCCGAGCCTATTGCCATCCTGATGGAACAGGGCCGCATCCACCACGTGGGCCCTCCCGGTGAATTCACCGAACTCGAAGACCAGCTCTGCGGGGTAACCAAGGACGGGGACCGCAGCGTCCAGGCCGATGACCGGGCCGACGCCTACGTGTGGGCGATAACCGAACTGAGAGGGCTCACCCAGGGCAGCTACCTGTCCGCATATGGCCTGGCCTATTGCGAGAACTGTCAGGCCACGCTGAAGAAGGACATGCAGCAGTGCCCTCATTGCCTTTATAAGCGCAGCCCGGAACCGGAGCGCGAATCCTCCATATCCAGCGTGCCGGCTGAGAACCGGTGGTCGGAGGCGTACGGGAGGAAATGCGACAGGTGCATGAAGTTGTACCCGAGGCACCTGCCGAAATGCCCTCGGTGCTACCAGTCCCCGGATCAGTTCTTTGCCACGGTGGAGAAGTTCACCGGGTCGAATCCCGGGTGGTCCCGTGGTTCCTATCTGGGCGTCTGGAAGCGCGGCCTTCGCTGATTCTCCCTATGAGGACGTGGTTGTGTTCCGCATGTCGTCATGTTTTCTTCCGGCGCTGGATCATGGGCTGCCGCCCGGAGAGTGGCCGATAAGCACGGCACCGATGACGTGTTCCTCGTCTTCGCTGATGTCAAAGGCAGCAACCCGTCACCTCATGCCGGGGAGGATGAGGACAATTACCGATTCCTGCACGAGGCCGCTGCCGACATCGGCGGGAAACTCATCTGGCTGAACGAGGGCCGCGACATCTGGCAGGTGTTCCACGACAAGCGGTTCCTCGGCAACACGAGGCAGGCGAACTGCTCACACCTGCTCAAGCAAGCCCCCGCCCGGGAGTGGCTGACCCGGGAGTGCGACCCGGCGGACACGACCGTCTACGTCGGGATCGACTGGTCGGAGATCCACCGGCTGGACACGGTAATCCGCAAGTACGAGCCCTACCACGTCCAGGCGCCGATGGCCGACCCGCCGTACCTGGACAAGGCCGATATCCGGCAGATGCTCCGGGACCGGGGGATCGAGCCGCCGCGCCTGTACGAACTCGGCTTCCAGCACGCCAACTGCGGCGGGTTCTGCGTCAAGGCGGGCCAGGCACAGTTCCGGCACCTGCTGGAAACCTTCCCCGAGCGGTACGCCTACCACGAGGCCAAGGAACAGGAACTCCGCGAGTACCTCGGCAAGGACGTGGCCATCCTGCGGGACCGCAGAGGGGGCACGACCCGCCCGATGACGCTGCGGGAGTTCCGGGAGCGCCTCCAGGCTGAACCCGGGCTGTTCGATGAGTACGAGTGGGGCGGCTGCGGGTGCTTCATGGACTAGAGGCACTTCGATCGGGCTATCGAGTTCCGGTCCCAGCCGCTGCAATTCCTGTGAAGCCACCGGACGAATAGACGGGCGTCAAAGTCCCACAGGCGGGCCTGTCCGGTAGTGAGTATTGCGTAAGTCCACCAGGCCCGGCCCGGTCTCTGCCTTGCGTGGGGACCGGGCCTCTTCTCCTATGTCCGGCGGACGTACATGCCGCGACCGGGTGAGACGACGGCAAGGCCGGAGTCAACCAGGGACCGCAGGGCCTTGTGGGCGGTGACTCTCGCTATGCCGTAGGTCTCCGAGAGCGTGATGATGCTCGGCAGCCTGGCACCCTGGGCCAGCTCCCCGGATTCGATCTGTGCCCTGAGGATGGCCGCGAGCTGAAGGTACGGCGCGACCTCGCCGTCCGGGTCAATCGTCATCTGTTCCCGCCACACGGCGCACGATAGCAGCCGGGCGAGTCCGCGAGAAACGTACGATAAACTATCGTATCCTCTAGTACACTCTAGGCTGCTGGTACACTATGTCACCCTCGATAGCCGTGACCCGCCCAATCGCGGCGACGTAGATTCTCACGCGTTCGCCGCAGCGCTATGGGGCTCACTCCATAGTCCGCATGGAGTGTCGTCATCCCGAAATGACTTCTACCGACACCGTCATGCACGGCTAGACCTATAGCCATGCTCAAGTGGCGAGGAAGGGACCTTCTGGTTTGGTCGTGACCTCGCGCAATAGCAGCCAGGGCTCCTGTCCCGCTTGGCGGCAGCGGATCAACAGCCGCAGCGGTTGATCCATATGTTGCTTGCGCCAGGCGTCCTGGCTGGTTGCACTCATCCAGTGACCGGCTCGCGTTCGTCTCAGGCCCAAAAGATCCCAGTTCTTGCCGGTCATCAGGTTGTAGCTTCGCGCTCTGGTGGTCCTGTTACTGATGACTTGCGCGCTAGCACCTGTATTGAACTCCCATGGTCCCCAGACGAACGCTTCAGCCTCCTCCTGGGTCACGCCATCTGGAAGACCGCGGGCCCAGTGATCCCGGTCGGCCTCGTCGAGAATGGTAATGGTTACGTCATCGATCGATTCCAGCCGACCGGGTTTAAGGGATACTCGCAGGTCCGCAGAGTCTGGAGCTGTGGCTCGCTCCACGCACGTGATGTCAAAATCTGGAGCCAGCTCGTCGCGGCGCCGGCCTCCTTCGATAGCGGCCATGGCCGCAGTCGTCCTGTTCGCCACCTTGGCGGCGGTCCAGGAGCCAAAAGCAGCTACCGCGGCGCCAACCGCTGCGAGCGCGCTAATTATGGCGATGGCCAGGTCCATGTAAGGACCGTACTCGACATGAACAGGCGAGGCATCAGGCTAGCGTCGATTCATGCCGGGGCATCTGGATGCAAACTACCGGCGCGACCCTGCTCGGGTGTCCAACAGTGCAGCCTGGCATGGCTGCGGTCGACTGCCCAGGACTGTCAGACGGTGTGTGGGTTGCTGTACCTCACTGCTGTACCGACCTACTGGCCTAGTTGACAGTCCGGCGGCCCCTTCGTTCCAGCCCCGGGCCATGGGGGTCTGGATGCTATCCGGGGCCGATCGGTTTCCTGCGGCGCCGTTGCCAGGATGGTTTTGGACGACGACGTACCGGTCGATTGATAGGTTTAGCACTACGTGCTCTCGGAGGACGGGACTCAGCTATTCGCCGAAAAACATCGCTATCGCTGAGAGTCTGACCGAATTGACGGTCTTGTTCTTCCTCCGGGCGGCGGAAAAAACTAGAGTATCGGGCAACAATTAGAGCAACAACAAAGCCGATGAGCACGAAGTCTATTAGCATTTGGAAAGTTTGGAACCTTCGGGCTGTCTCGCTGATAGCAGATATGTTTCCAGTGCCAGCGGTGGTCAGAGTACCGAGAGCGAAGTAAAACGAGTCAAGGTGAGTTAGCTCGGCACTGAAATTACGGGTACTCCCGTAGGACCAGTAGGCATATGAGAAGAATTGCAGAACCAGATTGAAGACATATAGGAGTTGTATCGTAGTAAGCACTGGCCTGAAGGGCAGGAAGCACTGGATAACTAGGGGAGTTATACCGGTGAGGGTTATCTGAATGACGATAAGGTTAGCTAGATACCAGGCATTAAGGCCATTACGTTCTGTAAGCTGAAACTGAAGGAACCAAAGATATACGGGCCACAGAAGAATGTATGCCGTAATACCTAGGTTAAAAGCTATATGGCGCTTGCGCTTAAGGAGGAAGATGCCTGCGGTGGCGGCAAACGCCAGACCTGCAGTGAAGCTAGCGCCAGCACCCCAGCCGTCCACACTCATAGGCACTTACCGTAGCGATTCACGAGTCACGACACGACTTGCGAGGGCGTGATGTTCGGGAGGTTCGCCGCGCACTGATCGGGCCTGGACTCTGCCCTGGCCCTCGTCGTCAGGCCCGCAGGGCTGATGTGCCCTGCATGTGCCCGGCATCAGCAAGAAGGACCTGTTTGGGCAACCACGTTCTCTAGTGGTGGCGCTGACGCAGCGTTCACGTAATAGCCAGGGTTGTCGGCGACGTAGCCCACCTGGGTACAGGTTCCGGCACTGTGCGGTGCGGTGGCGATCGTCAGCTGCACGGACGTCAGGCACTTGTTGATCGAGTAGTCCCAGCGCCACTCGCCTCCGAGTTCTTGGGCCTGTGGCGATAGTCCGGGCACGATCATACGGACATAAACGTCGCCTGATGCATCTGGCCGGTTGTCGCAGGCGTCCGCTGCGGCCTGGATCGTCTTTCGCTTGTGAGAGGAGGCTGCGGACACCGCCGGGGAACGGATCGTCTTTGCTGTGGGAGAGGAGGTCGCGGACGCTGCTGCGGATGTCTCGGCCACAGCCGGAGCGGATGGGGACGCCTGGTTTCTGCCGCCTGCCGCGGTGGCGATCCCGCCGATGATGATCAACGCGACTAGGACGCCGAGTCCGGTCAAGACCTTGTGGCGCCGAGGCCATGATTTCCGCGGCGACCGCCTGCGATGCCCGGCAGTCGGCCAGGTCTGCTGGCTGTGCAGCTGGCCCGGCTGGTAGGGCTGCCCGTAGGGCGTCCCCTGGTAGGGCGGCCGATCTGGAAATGGCTGCTGCTGCCCGTAAGGTTGCTGCGACCGAAAAGGCGGCTGACCTTGCCACTGGTTCGGCTCGTGCTGGCCGTACGGATTCCACGGCGGCTGCTCACCCACGATGCCCTCCCCCTCACGGCCCGGATTCCGTGCCCTCACACTTCAAGGAGGCAGCAAGTACAGAGCAGGCATGCAGTGAATAATCAATCCGTGATCGTCTCGTGACCGTCCGGAGGTTCCGCCGCAGTGGCCCTAACTGTGCAGACGGCGACACGCTGTGCGGCTTGGTCAGCATCTGGTCCACAAGGCGAGCACGACGGCTACGCTTACTTTGGCTAGAGGCATGATCGCTGGAACGTCCTTCTTCCTGAAGGGCGGAAGGTCGACAGTTCGGTCCTGTCCCTGACCACAGCACCGGCTGAGTCTGTAAACCTCTGACCAGCGGCAATCCAAGCCCTGGTCAATGGTTATCGAAACGCCCCCTTAGCCCTTGCTGCCCGCTCGTGCCCATGTTTTGCCGAGCGAAGTTGCACGTAGGTTGCACGCTTCTAGGTTGTCTGGAGGTCGTCAGGGGATGCGGTGGCGTAAGCCGTTCATGGTGGAAGTCGTCGGGACGCTTCAGAAGCTCGGGCTAAAGACGTGTCCCACGTGTGGCTCGGCCGAGCTGGGTATTGGCCGCCGTCCCGTGCTGCTGGTCGATGGGGAGTTCCCACCAAAAGTTGGAGGTCTGCCTCTAGAGGCCGACCGTGATCGTCAGATGACCTTCGCCGTACAGATCGAGTGCACGACCTGTGGTTACCTCATGTTGTTCAACTCCGAGAGGTATCGCACCGGGGACGAGGAGATAATGGTGGCGGGGCTCACTGACGAGGAAGAGGATCGCCTCGAAAAGTACCCGTAAGCCTCAATCTGCACCGAGCCGCGATAGTGCCGGGCGAGGCGGAGCGCAGCCAGACGCTAAGCTGTGATCCTGTAATGTTCATGGTCTGGGATGTGAGGTAGTGTCACGGAACAAGCGTAAGGTAGAACCCTACGAGCTTGTAAGAATAGCGGTTGAAGATCTTATGTACTTGCGCGATCTCGACTTTTCGACTGCACGTCGACCAGAAGTCCGAATCGCCAGCTCGATACTACGGCGCTTGCTCTACGATGGCGTATTGATGGCCACATGGAACGCGCTTGGCTTCTCAGGGCAGCCCTCGCTCGAAGCAGTCGATCTTATCGCCGTCCTAGGAAAAGTCCCAAGACGGTACGTACATTACGCGTATGCAGGTGGCGCCAAGCTTCCTGGCGCCAATCATTGCGGTTATGTGCTTTTCGTCATTCCGAAAGCAGAGCATGAGGCCCGGGGTGGGCCAGAGGTCTTTGTCAGGGAGCTTCAAGGGAAGCTTGCTCCCGGCAGCACTAAGGTCTTTCCTCTGGATCAGTTTTGTGTATCTCCATGCGCTATTTCTGGCGACAACAGCGTCTCCCGTCTTGAACTGGTGCGATATGTCGCCAATAAGCTCGGAGGTGTCCATCTCGATGCAGGCCGTGCTTCATGGTCAGATCCCCTTGGCGCACAGCAGCGGTTCCTGGACGAGACCCATATCAGAGTTGGACGTTTCCCAGCACCTTATTATGAGATTATCTCTATCGCGCAAAACGTGGCTCGCTCCGACGATACCGCACGAATTATAGACACCGCCGAACGAGAGTTTCCGGAAGAAGCCGCTCCCGATAATATCCTGAGTTTCCGCGAGGGTCGCGGCGGAAGTTATGCGAACATGACGTTCGCCCCAAAAGCCTTGGAGCCGGATCCCTAGTGACGGTAGTGAACGGTCTGGAGGTTGTGGCGCGTGCTTCGGCCTGCGCGGTAGTCGCTCGGTTAGGCACTCACCTCTATAAAGGCCATAGCCGAGAACCGGATACGGCCCGTGACCTGGGTCGGTGTGGCCGGATTTAAACCGGCAACCTCTTCGTCCCGAAGGCAGAGCGACACACACATAACCTCGGCAGTACCACGCGTACCTGCTGATCCCTGTTTGTTGTAGTCCGCCGACGTACAAGTAAGACCGTGCGTGTTGTCACTCAGATAGTCACTCGGACACGTCCGGCATGATCTTGCGCGCTGTTACGCGGCGCAAGCACTCGTTCCGTACAGTGGCCGCCAGCCAGGCGCCCACGCGATCCGGGTACTCAATTCGATCAATGTGCTCAAGCAGCCTTAGCCACGCTGTCTCGGCAACATCGGCGGAAACGCTTTCCGCTAGGTGGTAGTCAGCGGTAATCGACCATACGAGCCGGGCATACTGCTCAACCAGCCGCTCCCATGCCTGCCGGTTGCCGTTAGCAGCGCCTTGTACCAGCTCTGCAATTTCCAAGACGCCACCGTCCAGTTCCGGTGCCGCTGTGGCGGTACCGCCAGCGTCTACCGCACTCGTCCGACGCAGCCGAGCCATAAGCTGCGAACAAAGCGCGGCCGTGACGAAACCGCAAGCCGTCAGCAACTTGAAGATCTTCCCAGGGCGTACATCGATCAGTGCGGCCAGCTCTATGGCCCGGATTCCAGCCCGCTCCGGATTGTTCGCATACCGGCAACGGGCAGACCACTTCACGAGCGCCCTGGCAGCCCATGGCGATATCTCGCAGCACTCATTGATGGTCAGACCTAGGACCACAGTCATCACGATGCTTGCAGGGCTCATGCGACACCGCCCGCGAGACGCCGCAGTTGTGCGACTACTCCAGGGCGGAGAACGTTGCCCCATCCGCGCACTCGGGCTGGCCTACGTTCAGCGAGCAGCTCACGTGCCTTGAGGACTCCTGAGGGAGTAAGCCTGTACAGGCGGCGGCGTGGTTTGGTGGAATCCGGTTCCTGTTCCTCCCAGCACCCGATAACCCACTTGAGATCTTCGAGGCGATCAAGCACCCCATATACAGTCGGACCGCTTCGCCGGGTCAGTCGCATGATTGCGTACCCGTGAAGCTGCACGTCAGGGTCATCGAGCGCTTCGAGTAGGGTTTCGAGCACGTCCAGGAGCCAACACCACGGACTTAAGGCGTTATGGGCCGGGACCTGCGAGTTTCGGGGTTCGGTGGGTGTCCTGGGTTCCGATTTGATCATGAAGAAGGCTCCTGATAGGGGTATGGGTCTCGAATCCTTGCCCTGAACAGGAGCCTTGGGTGTCTTCTTACCTGCCGTGCGGTGTTTGTGCAACCTTGGCGCCGGATGCTGGCGCATGGAAGGCCGGGGAGCTGGCGGCGGGGGCGCCGGGCGGGCCGTGCCCGCCGTGGGTCATCGCGGCCGGGGCCGGTGAGCTGGCCGATCCCTCGGGCGGCCGTCAGGACAGCGCACTGGTGGCGGCTGGGCGGCCGGGGCCGGTGTCGTCGGGGCAGGTGATGACGTTCGCCGTCCCGGTGATCACGGTCCCGGCGAGGGTCCGCAGGTCAGGAGCGGTGCAGGCAGACGGGTGGCTGCCGGATCAGGTGCGGCTGGGGATGCTGGAAGCCGTGCTGGGCGACGGGGTGATCGAGGAACTGTGCGATCAGGCGGCCGCCGCCGGGCTGGTGACGCCGGGCGAGCGGCGGCGGCTGATGTCGCTGCCGTTCATCATGCGGATCGTGGTCGCGATGACCCTGCTGCCTGATGCTGACTACCCGGAGGTGATCCGGGCCCTGACCGGGCTGCTGCCCCGGCTGCCGTGGGCCAGGCGGTGGCAGGTCCCCACGCATAAGACGATCACCGCATGGCGGCGCCGGCTGGGGACCTGGCCGGTGGAGCAGCTGTTCTGGCGGGTCGCCGGGCCCCTGGTACCCGATGGCGCGCCCGGGGCGGTGATGATCGCCGGGCGGCCGCTGTGCTCGATGGACGGTTTCGAGATCGACCTGCCGGCCACCCCGGGGAACCTGGCGGTCTTCTCCTGCACCGGGGTCAGCAAGGACACCCGGTGGACCGGCCAGGCCGGGAAGAGCCAGGCCGCCGGGGACGGGCCGGACGGGCCGTTCCCGCACCTGCGGTGCCTGCTGATCACCGCCCGGGCCGGGCGGGCGATGCTCGGCGCGGCCGCGGATGCCACCGATGCCGGGGAGCAGTCGCTGGTGGCCCGCCTGGTTGAACGGCACCCGGAGCTGTTCGCCGGACGGGTATTCCTGATGGACAGGAACTTCCTGGGCTATCACCTGATCACCGCGATCCTGGACGCGGGCGGGCACCTGATCATGCGAGTGCGGGCCGGGATCAACCTCCCGGTCACCGGGGACGGGTGGCTGCCGGACGGGTCCCGGCTGACTTACCTGGACGAGCCCGCCCGTCACCGGACCAGCGACCGGCTGCCGCTGCGGGTCGCCGAGCACAACGTGGTGCTGCCCGGCAGCGACGGCGGCGAGGTGTCCGAGACCTACACGATCGCGACCACCCTGCTCGACCACCAGGCGGCTGACGCCGAGGCGCTGCGGGCCGCCTACCCGATGCGCTGGTCCGCCTCGGAGACCACGATCGGGGAGAACAAGACCACCGTGACCGGGCCGGCCCGGCCACCACCCCGTGCCTGCGCTCTGGCGAACCCGAACTCGTCTACCAGGAACTCTGGGCGTGGCTGGCCGCCGCCCAGCTGGTCCGCGCCAGCACCGCCGCCGCCGCCATGACCAACGCGGCGGCCGCCATCACCGCCCGCCGCCACCCAGGCGTCCCGCCCGGCACGGACCAGGTCTCCTTCACCACGATGCGCCGCGCCGCCACCGCGTCCATGCGCCAGTCGCTGGTCACCGCGAGCACCAGCCTGGCCGCGCTCGCCGCCCTGGCCGAGGCCGCCGGCCAGACCGCGGTACACACCCTGAATCGCACCGGCCGGCAGCGGTACTCCGGACGCAAGCAGAAGTCCCGGCCGGCCTTCGGCCACACCACGGCCACCAAGACCACGCACCGCGGGCCGGTGAAGATCACCCGGTTCCAGCCGGCCGCCAGCGTCACATAGCCGCTGACCAGCAGCAACAGCGACCCGGAAGGAGAAACCGCCCCCGCGGGCGGGGCTGCGGCCCGTGGAACCGCACGCCCACCCGAGCGTCATCGGGCCGTCACCATGCCCGGAACAGCTCACCCGCTGCCATAAACCAGACACAAAAACCGATACAGAACCCGAAGATACGAATACCCCAGTCAAGCACTAACGCCCAAAGTCCCTGGTGTTGCGTCCAGGAGCGGCTGGGTGATCCGCTGAGGCTCTTGTGCCATGCTCCTTATCTTACCTATATCGGATAAGGATGGACAGTGACCGGTCCTCCTGACATCGTCCCTGCTAGGTAGAGGTTCGCCGCGCGTGTTTCGGGCCCGGTGCGTGTGCGGTGGTCTGCTCGTGGTGGCCGTCGCAAGCCTGGGTTGCTGTACCTCGTTGCTGCACGGGGCGGCCATCACCAACCATAAAAATCGCAGGCCGGATCGTTATCAGCGACAGCGCTGTTGACCTGCCGAGAGACCGTCAGCGGTGCGCACTGTTGGCCGTCGCTCGGCATCATGGTATGGGCCAGTATCCGGCTAGCTCGGTTAGCAGGACACGGGTACGGTGAGGTGATCTCACGAAAGACCCGCCTGGCAGTATAGTCGGTGCAGCGACTACAGCGAGGAAGACAGAATATGGGAATCGACATTAACAGCTTTGGCAGGGAATACAACCTACAATTCGCGACCTTCCAGGCCGGAGATCACCGTATCAGGTTGGCTGTCGCGAACCGAGAACCAGCGTTCGAGGATTCACGAGAATA
The DNA here is from genome assembly GCA_963789225.1 of uncultured Actinomycetes bacterium. Taxonomy (GTDB): domain Bacteria; phylum Actinomycetota; class Actinomycetes; order Streptosporangiales; family Streptosporangiaceae; genus Palsa-504. The sequence goes on along the minus strand of CAWBKD010000046.1, from coordinate 1,047,214 downwards.
CACTTTCATCACGGGCAGCCCGCTGCTATGTCCATTGGATAGTGGCGAATGGGCGCTAGTAACATCCAAGAGTACGACTCGGTTTAAGGCGGACGGCGGCCCTGACGCGGTTGATGCGGCCAGGCGCATTCTTGTCGATAACGAATAATACTTTTGGCTCCAGCCACTGCACGGTCTGTTGTAGAGGTTGCCGGAAAGACGCACGCATCTCTTGCGGCGGTGCTGGAGGCAGATTAAGCATTTGCCTTCGAGGTTCGCCGCGCGCGCGTATCGGCCAGGGCCTGGCCTCCGGCCTGGCCCTCGCCGTCAGGCCCGCTTGGGCAGATGACATCGCTGTTCGCTGACGACTGACCCCGCGAACCAAGCGAATTCACATTGCGGGGCAGGACCGCCTGACCTTCCGGTCCGTTCCGCAACAGCGGCAGCGCCCGGTCCCTGACGGAGCAAGGAGCCGGGCGCTGCCTGGTGTCGGAGGGCTGCTAAGCGGGTTTTCACGGCCCGCAGGAACGTCTTCCACGCTTGGGGGCCGAAGGTGAGCACCGGGCCTTGCCCGTGCTGCTTGGTGTCACGGACGGCGACACTGGGGCCGGTCTGCCCGACCTCTATGCAGGATGCACCGCCGTTGCCGCTGTAGCTTGACTTCCGCCACCTGGTGACGGTCATGCGGTCCATGTTCCAACTTCCTTTATCAGGGTGAGGCTTGCTGCCCTCGGCAGGGCTTCGGCTTTCAGGGTGTCCCACGTAGTGGCCAGCGCCTCGGTGTCTTCCCCGTCTTCGATCACCTGGCCGCGCGCCGCCGTGTCCTGGTAGGCAACGGCTGGTGATCCGGGGATGTCAGCGAGGATGAACGCGCCGCCGTTGAGCCCCTGATGTGCCCCTGTGGCTAGCGGTATGACCTGAATGACGATACCAGGCTGGCGGGCCATCTCCCCGAGGTGCGCGATCTGCCGGGCCATCACCGCAGGCCCTCCGACAGCACGGCGCAGAACCCCCTCGTCCACGATCACCCATAGCGTGGGCGGCTTGTCCCGGGCGAGGATGTGCTGCCGTTCCATCCGCGCGGCGACCATCTCATCGATCTCGTCTTCGGTGTCGCCGATCCGGGTGGACAGGATGGCGCGGGCGTATTCCTCGGTCTGGAGCAACCCGGGGACGACAAGCGGCTCGAACCACCGCAGGGATTTAGCGGCGCCCTCCACTTCAGGCCATTTCCCGAACCACCCGGGGTAGGGCCGGTCCCGGAACAGGGGCCTGAGCTGGCCGTGCAGTTCGATGAGGGCGCCGTCGCACCCAAGGGCGTCATCGCAGGCTTTCGCCAGATCCTCGGCCGGCGTCCTGGTCCCGGCTTCCACTTTCCGGACCAGCGACCCGGACATGAAGATCTGAGCGCCCAGTTGCTCCGGGGTCAGTCCTGCCCTGCCCCGGTAATAGGCGAGCATCGACCCGAATACACGCAGGGGACTGTCGGCAGCGGACTGATTCACGTCTTGTCCAAGGCTGTCCAGAACACGGGCCCGGCTGTCCTGCCAGGGGCAACCGGATTACCTTTCCACGGTATCCCCGCCGGGTGATGCTGTCAGCATGGAACCGCCGGCCGCCCCGCCGCACCCACTGCATGCGCTCACCACGTACGAGCTGAATGGCCGGCGCCGCGAGCTGGAACAGGCCATCAGCGGCATCTCGGCGGATGCTCCCGTCCAGGCTGATCTCCGCACCGCGCTTGATGCCGTGCTGGCCGAGCAAGACTCACGCCAGCGGCTAAGCCGGGATTGCCGGTGAACATCCACAGGTGCTCGTGCGGGTTCTTCACCGACGACCCGTGGTGGTTTGAGGACCATCTTTTCGAGCATCCGGGCCACGAGGAACGGACCTGGCTCCCCGCGGTACCCCTCCCGCTGGCGCATGCGGGTTGAGAAAGGCAGAACCCCGCGGTCCTCTTTCTTTCCGCTTGGACCGCGGGGTTCTGTTCGCGTCCGGTTACCTGGTAGCCGCCTGGAGGCTGAGGAAATGCCGCTGCACCTGCTGTGCCTTGCCCTGCCCGACGCCAAGCTCACCCTGGATCACCCGCAGCGACGGGATTCTGCCGCCTTTTGCGGCCTCGGGGAATCTGGCCACGGCAATGGTGATCAGGTCGGCCGCCCTGGGCACCTCGGGTGCATCCGGTCGGGGGACTTCAGGTGCATCCGGCTTTGGGGTCCGGGCAGATGCAGCGGCGGGCCTGGCGGATGCGCCCAGATGCTCCCGCATCCACGTCAGCAGCTCCATGCAGCCGACGTAGCAGGCGACCGGCCACACCGACAGCAGCGCCCCGGTCAGGCCGTCTGGGAGCCCGTAGGCCACGTTGGCGGCGATCGTCGCGGCGATCCCGGCGAACAGCAGGATCCTCGCACGGGCCGGCACCGTCTTGCCGTTCCGGGCGGCGGCCAGCATCGCGGAGGACGCGGCGGCGATCAGCCCGTCACCCGCGAGCGGCAGCAGCGCCGCGGACACGATGCCCTCGTGGTGCTGCCGGGCCAGGTCGTAGATGTGGGAGTACGAGTCGCCGGCCGCGAACAGAGCAACGGCAGCCACGATGCCGGTGGTGGCCCTGCGTGTGGCGTGGTCGGTGCCCTTCACGAGGCTCTCCTGTCTCCGAAGCGAGCGAGAACCTGGTTTCGACCAGGCAACCGTAGGGAAAACGATGGGCCATAGGGTCCGCCGGGCAAGAAGCTGGTGACGCACACGTTCGCTCCGTTCATCACTTCTCCGCTCGCCGCCCGTATGAGACGATCACGGGCGAGAGAGCCTGTTCCACCTGGGGAAACTCCCCGGTCTTCCTGTTGGGCTAATGGAAGGTCTCATGGCACAGATTGACCCCACGACCGATGGCCTGGTCCGCGATTGGCTGTCACTCCCCGATGTAGCCGCCCTGCTGGGCATCCCGGCTGGGCGCGTAAAGCAGCTCCTGCGCGACAGGAAGCTGCTCGCCGTGACCCGCCCCGAAGGGACGCTGTCGGTCCCGGCCGCCTTCTTTGACGGCCACCAGGTCGTCAAGGGCCTGTGCGGGACCCTCACCCTGCTCTTCGACTGCGGGTTCGACGATCTGGAGGCGCTTCGCTGGCTGTTTACCGCGGACGACACGCTGCCCGGGACACCGATCGACGCGATCGCCAGGCACCGGAGCACCGAGGTGAACCGGCGGGCCCAGGCCCTGGCGCTCTAGCAGCGGCTACGCTGGCTGCATGCCGCCGAGCCCTCCGCGTCCGCGCCGAACCGCGGGCGCGCCGCGAGCCAGCCGCGCCGCGAGCCAGCCGCGCCAGCGTCCCGCCGCCCCGCTGATCCGCGACCTGCTAGCGGCCGGGCGCCAGTCGTTCTCGTTCGAGTTCATGCCGCCCAAGACGCAGGGCGAGGAACAGCAGCTGTGGCTGGCGATCAGGCAGCTGGAGCCGCTGCGGCCGACGTTCGTCTCGGTGACCTACGGCGCCGGCGGGTCTACCAGGGACCGGACGGTCAGGGTGACGGGCCGGATCGCTGAGGAGACCACGCTCACCCCGGTCGGGCACCTAACCGCGGTGAACCACTCGGTGGCCGAGCTCAGGCACGTGATTGGCTCGTACGCGGCGGTCGGGGTGCACAACATGCTCGCGCTGCGCGGTGACCCTCCGGGTGACCCGAACGCCGACTGGTTCCCCCACCCGCAGGGCCTCACCTACGCGGCGGAACTGGTCCGCCTGATCAGGACGGTCGGCGATTTCTGCGTCGGGGTCGCCGCGTTCCCGGAGAAGCACCCGCGGTCGCCCGATCCCGAAGAGGACGTGCGGCGCTTCGTAGCCAAGTGCCGGGCCGGCGCGGACTTCGCGATCACCAACATGTTTTTTTACCCCGAGGACTACCTGCGCCTGCGGGACCGGGTCGCGGCGCAGCACTGCGACGTGCCGATCATTCCCGGCATCATGCCCGTGACCAGCCTGCGGATCATCGAGCGCGCGGTCGAACTGGGCGGCTGCCGGGTGCCCACCGAGCTGTGGGACAGGTTGCAGGCGGTGGCCGACGACCGGGCGGCGGTACGGGAAATCGGTGTGGACTACGCGGCCGGAATGTGCGCCCGCCTGCTCGCCGAGGGCGTGCCCGGCCTGCACTTCTACACGCTCAACTGGTCGCGCGCGACCAGGGAGATCTACCAGCGGCTCGGGCTGGGCCAGCGGAGCCTGGCCGATCCGGGTCCGGGAGGCAGGGCCCGCAACGGGAGTTCGGCGCCCATCACGGCGTAGGGCGGCTCGCTGCCGGGGTAGAACGAGAAGCCGGTCAGCAGGTCGGTGAAGCCCACTCCGCGGTACAGGCGCCGCGCCCGGGTCTCGGCGTCCCTGGTGGACAGCACGGCGGTCCGTTCCGGCCGTCCCGAGGTCAGCCTGAGCAGCAGGCCCGAGCCGATCCCCGAGCCCTGGTAGCCGGGCGCCACGTGCAATTCGGCCACCTCGAACGTACTGTCCAACCACGCCGAGGCAGCCTGCGGGCCGCGGGTGGCGACCAGCGCACGGGCAACCGTATCGTGCCACCACTGCCCGGGTGTCCCGCGGAAGCCGTAGCCGAACCCGACTACCTGGCCGGGCTCGTCGTCCTGGGCCACAGTGAGCGCGCGGAACCCCGGATAGGCGGCGTGCCCGGCCATGATCGATCGCCGCCCGGCCAGCGTTTCGGCGGCCGGGCGCATCGCGGCCGCGTACACCGAGATCACCTGATCCAGCCGCGCGGTGAACTCGCCGGGGCCCAGCTCGCTGACCGTAAGCTCGCGCTGCACCCTTGCCAGCTTAGGAGAAACAGTAAGATCACCTGGCCAGCCTGGTGCACGGGCTGGGATTGCACCTGGACTTGGGCCTGGCCGAGGTCCTGGTGGGTGGCGGTCACTGTGATCGTGCCGGGCTGCCCGGGCTGTGAGCGAACCCAGACCGCGCCGAGCCCGCCATACTCGCCGAATGCGAACGGGTTATCGCCCACCAGGATCCCGGGGCCCGCCAGGTCGAGGGCCACCTCGCCGACTAGGTACCTGCGCTGGTTGCCGTACGCGTCGACCGCGCGGAACAGAACCCGGGTGGCGTCCGTCCCGTCGGCCGAGATCGTGGCGTCGTCGGCGGTCATGGCGAGCCGGTCTCCGGACGGATCGGACGACATGCGGAGCTCGGCCACCTGCTGGCCGCCTACCAAGCCCTGGATCAGCAGCTCCGGCCTCCCGGTCCGCGTGCGGGCCGGGAGGCGGACGAAGAAGGGCGGATAGGGCAGGTTCGAGTACAGCGGGGAATCGGCGGCAGGCGTCGCGGAAGCCACCCGGATGCCGTCGATGAACACCTGCAGCAGGTCGCAGTTGCTGGCGATCATCGCGGTAGGGGCGGGAACGGGGAGCGCCCCGCCCAGCTCCCAGAAGAACAGCGGCACGATGACCGGGCGGATGGCGGGGTCAACCTGGGCTTGGTACATGCCGGCGCCGGGCTTGGGCACCCGGAACGCATCCATCACCCCGGCCCACTTGACGGCGTCCGGACCCAGACTGAGCAATGAGGCGTAGTCGAACCCGGCCCAGGCCAGCAGCCCCGCATAGCCGGGGTCGGAGCGGGCCAGGTTCTGCACCTGGGCATGCAGCTCCGCCTGCCTGACGAGCAGTTCCGGCGCCCCGGTCCAGGTGAAGTACTCCGGCTTGGTGTCCTCTACCCCGACCGACTCCGTGATCAGGTAGGGGATGCCGGGGATTGGGGGCCGCAGCGTCGCGTCGCCCGTCTTCCAATCGATGCCGTAATCGTTGTAGCCGAAGACGTCCTCGTCCCACCCGGCGTCGGAATGGAGGGACATCGCACCGGAACTCGGCCGCGAGCCGTCGAGCTCGGCAGCGACCTGCCTGGTGGTTTCCCACAGACCGGGCACGTTGGGTGTCTCGTTGAGCCGGGTACCCCAGATGACGACCGAGGGCCGGCTCCTGTCCCGGATCACCATGTCGCGCACGTTCTGTATTACGAGGTCCTGCCAGGCCGGGTTGCTGCTTACGTCGTGCCAGCCAGGAGCCTCCTCCCAGACTAGGAGCCCCAGCTCATCGCAGGCGTCGAGGAAATCCGGGGACTGGGGATAGTGCGAGCAGCGCACCATGTTGCAGTTGAGCTCGTTCCTGAGTATTTCGGCGTCCCTGCGCTGGACTCGCGCGGGCATGGCCATGCCCGCGTACGGGAACAGCTGGTGCCGGTTCAGCCCGAACAACTGCAGCCGCTCTCCGTTTAGGTAGAAGCCGTCGGGCTGAAAGGAAAGCTCACGGAACCCGATCCGCCGGGTCAGCTCGTGACTGCCGACCCCGGGGACCGCCAGCGTGGCCCGCACCGTGTAGAGCTTCGGGTTGGTGGTCGACCACAGGCTGATCGCCCCGAGCCCGGTCAGGCTCAGCTTCGCGGTGCTGCTGGTATTTGAGGCAAAGGTAACCGTCGCGGCCTGAGTGGTGATCCGCCGCGACCCGTCGAGCAGGTCGACCGTCAGCGTGCCCGAGGCGGCGGTAGTCAGTGCTGAGTCGATGGTGACTTCGACGTCTACGCCGCGCTGCGAGGTCAGCACGTTGGTCGGCTGCGCGAACAGGTCGGACAGGAACGCCCGCGGCACCACCCGCACGGTAACGTCCCGGTAGATCCCGCCGGGCTGGAAGAAGTCGATGCTGTCCGGGCCGTCGCCCGGACCGAGCGGCGGTACGGGCAGGGAGCGTGCGTCCACGATCACGGACAGCAGGTTGTCGCCAGAGGTGACCTGACTCGTGAGTTCGGCGGAAAAGGGGAGATACCCGCCCTGATGCGTGTAGACCGGCTGATCGTTGATCACCACCATGGCGTTGACCATGACCCCGTCGAAGTCGGCGAAGATCCGGTTGCCTGGCGACCCCGAGCTGACCAGCGGCCCGCCACTGAAGTGGCGCCGGTAAATCCAGATCTGCTGCCACGCGTTCGGATCCCAGTTACGCCAGGACAGGCCGGTGACCGTGTGCGGCAGCGCGACCGGCGAGAAGTTGCTGTCGTTGTAGAACACGCTCTCAGAGCCCGCCGAGTACTGACCTCCGAACAGCCAGTTCGCGTTGAGCGGGAACGTCAGGTTGGTCGGCTGCTCCTCCTCCTGAGTCGGGACCTTGCTCCCGATCAGCGCGATCAGCGGCAGGGCGGCCACCCCTGCGCCGCCGATCAGCCCCGCCTGGATCAGCCTCCGCCGTGAAATCCGCCGCTTAGGCCTTGGCTCTCGCTCTTCCTGCGCGCCATCCTCATCAGCGACGGGACGCCCCCGCCGCGTCGGCGCGTCCGTCGTGTCCACCCGGCCCGGCCGCTGCAGCCCGCTCATCCTCCCCGGGACCGCTGGCCTGCCCCCCGTTCCCGGAGCCGCAGTCGTGCCCGTCCTCCCCCTAGGCGGCGCCGCGCCTGTCCGTCCGGGAGACGCTGTCGTGCCCGTCCGGCCTGCAGACGGCGCCGAGGCTGTCCGTCCGGGAGATGCTGGCGTGCCCGTCCGGCCTGCAGACGGCGCCGAGGCTGTCCGTCCGGGAGATGCTGGCGTGCCCGTCCGGCCTGCAGACGGCGCCGAGGCTGTCCGTCCGGGAGATGCTGGCGTGCCCGTCCGGCCTGCAGACGGCGCCGAGGCTGTCCGTCCGGGAGATGCTGGCGTGCCCGTCCGGCCTGCAGACGGCGCCGAGGCTGTCCGACCCGGAGTCGGTGCCGCGCCCTTCCTGCCCTGAGTCGGCGCTGCTGTCCTGCCTTGAGTCGGCGTCGTTCCCGTTCGGCTTCCAGCCGGTGCCGCATCTGTGCGGCCGGGAGCGGGTGCCGCGCCCTTCCTGCCCAGAGTCGGCGCAGTGGCTGTCCTGCCCGGAGACGGCGGCCTCCCTGTCTTGCCTCCCGACGGTGCCGTGACCGTCTGGCCCGAGGCCGGTCCGGTGACTTTCTTGCCCCCAGTTGGGTCTGCGGGCACTGACGTGGCCGTCTTCCCGGTGGGCGGGGCTCCTGCCCGGCCGGCGGGCGTTATCGCCCGCGGCCTGTCCGCCGACCGCGGCCCGCCCCTCCGGCCCGCCGGTGGCCGCACCTGGCCATCTTCTGGCCCCTGCCACACCGCCCCGTCCTCGCCCGCTCTTACCCCTTGGCCCGTGCGCGGAGTCGCTGCCCCTTCACCGGCGCTACCCAGGGCTTCCGTCCCGGACGCTCGGGCGGAAGCAATCTTCCCGGCGGGGGAGGGCGGCTCCCGCGTCGTCGCCTCGCTGCCGTCCGCGCGTACCCCGTTCGGCGAGTGCGGCGTGTCGTTCTCTTCCGCGGGCCGTGCCGTATCGGCCGCTGGTGCGGTGCCTGCCCCTGCTGCGCTGCCAGGTACGGTCGGCAAGACGATGCTGGCAGCCTGGAGATCAACGTCGACCACGATGGGAATGGGCTGGGTGTCCGCCAAGGTGGCGATCAGCGCTAGGTCCGCCTCGGTCAGGCTGGGCCCGGCGTCGGTCTCGGTAGCGGCGGTTACCACGTCGGCCAGGCCGGGCGCAGCGGGTACCGCGCCAGCATCCCAGTCGAGATCCTCGTTGCTGCCAGGGCGCGGGCCCGGCTCCCCGGCGAGTGGTCTCGCGCTCCCGTCATCGGTGGCGGGTCGGGATGGCACGCGATAAAAATACAGGGCCCAACTTGCGTTGTGCACGAACAGGCGCGTTGCGCCCAAATAACCCCTTCTCTACCGCCGCTGCCCCGCGGCGGCGCGGCCGGCGGCTCCAGCCAAAATGTCAGACCCTCCCTGTACATTCGAACAGACATCGAATAAGGGCTGGACATCAGACCGAATTTAGGTTCGAATAGATGGACCAGCACCGGCCGGGTGGGGTGAGGGGAAGCGTCTCACCTGGCCGGCCAGAGGAGGAGATGAAGACCGATGATGAAGGCAGCGGAGGTGCGCCCGGGCGGCACCGAGGCCGGCCCGCGGCATCCGATTGGCCCCGGGCCGGCGCCGACGGTGCTCAGCATGCTCCGGTCCGCGCGCCGCGGGCTTGACGAGGCGGCCGATGAGACGGCGCCCGGAGCCCGTTACGTGACAGCGCATCTGGCGGCGTTGCGCGCCGCGGCAGCGGTGGTGGCGGCTCGCGGCGAGCCTCGGACCAGGCGCAGGAAGCCGCACAGCGTATGGGAGTTGCTGCCTCAGGTCGAGCCAGCCCTCACCGAGTGGGCGGCCTATTTCGCCGCCGGAGCCGGCAAGCGTGCGGCGGCTGAAGCGGGCCTGCCGCGTGCGGCGTCCGCGCGCGAGGCAGATGACCTGCTGCGGGATGCGGAGACCTTCCTGTCGCTAGCGGAGACCGCACTCGGCGTACATGTGCAGTCTCCGCTCCCGCTGAGGCCGGCGGGCTAGGGCTAGAACGCTTCCATCGCGCCGCGCGCGTCGGCGTCGAGCACGCCCCAGCTAATGAGTTCCTCGGTGAGGTCGGCGGGGGACTTGTCGTAGATAACCGCAAGCGAGCGGAGGTCTTCGTGCCGGACGGACAGCACCCGACCGTTGTAGTCGCCACGCTGGCTCTGGATCGTGGCGACGTAGCGGGCGAGCGGGCCGACCTTGTCCTTGGGCAGCTGGCCCATGCGCTCGAGATCGATGACGAGCTTGGGGGTGGGCACGAGCGGGGTCGGGGCGGCGTCGCCGGGCAGCAGCTCGGAGACCGGGACCCCGTAGAACTCGGCCAGTTCGGCGAGCTTCTGGACAGTTACCGACCGGTCTCCGCGCTCGTAGGAACCTACGACGACGGCCTTCCACCGGCCGCGGGACTTCTCCTCAACCCCGTGCAGTGAGAGCCCCTGCTGCGTGCGGATGGCGCGCAGCCGCGCGCCGAGTGTCTTGGCGTACTCAGATGGCATTGTTCCTCGGTTCGGCCAGTCGTCGCTTACAGTGACGGTTACGCTCTGTGACGGTAGGCGGCAAGCGCGACAAGGTCAAGCCGAATGGCAAAAACTGGCTTAACTCGTGCGGTAACCGGCTTGCATTCCGTGATGGATTCATACCCTCCGCCGGCCACCGAGAACCCATCCGAGCTCAGGTTTCCCGTCGCTGTAGGCACATCCCGGGTCAAGGAGGGCTCTCGCCACCTTCGGGTCGTATCGGTCTTGTGTGAGGTAAATCACACACCGTGTCGACCGCCCCGAAGCGGTCAGTCCCGGCGGTAACTCCCCGTATGATCATGGACGTAGACATCCTTTAAGGACCGTCCGGAGAGGCGGGGAAGGAGGTCCGTTCTATGTGCGCAGCCACCAGTTCGGTCGCTGGGCGTGATGGCCTCGCGGTGCTCGATGCTGAGGAAATCAGGCGCGCGCTGACCAGGATCGCCCACGAGATCCTGGAGCGGACGCATGGCGGCGAAGAGGTCATGCTGCTCGGCATCCCGACCCGTGGGGTGCCGCTGGCCCGTCGGCTGGCCGCTCGCGTCGGGGAGTTCGAGGGGCTGGAAGTCCCCTGCGGATCGCTTGACGTGACCATGCACCGGGATGACCTGCGGCTTCGCCCGGCTCGCGCATTGGGCCGCACCGACCTGCCCGTCGGCGGCGTGGACGGCAAGACGATCATCCTGGTCGATGATGTGCTGTACTCAGGCCGCACCGTACGCGCCGCGCTCGACGCGCTGACCGATCTCGGCAGGCCCAGGGCCGTCCAGCTGGCCGTGCTTGTCGATCGCGGCCACCGTGAGCTCCCCATCAGGGCCGATTACGTGGGCAAGAACCTGCCCACCTCACAGCGCGAGGTGGTGCGCGTCCTGCTGTCCGAGGTCGACGGGCAGGACGTCGTACTGATCGGCGAGGAAGGACGGAAGCCATGAAGCGCCACCTGATCTCGGCTGCCGACCTGAGCCGCACCGACGCGCTGCTGATCCTCGACACCGCCGAGGAACTGGCCATCCTCGCCGACCGCCCGATCAAGAAGCTGCCCACGCTGCGCGGCCGGACCGTGGTCAACCTGTTCTTCGAGGACTCGACTAGGACCAGGATCTCCTTCGAGGCCGCCGCAAAGCGCCTGTCTGCCGACGTGATCAATTTCTCCGCCAAGGGGTCGAGCGTGGCCAAGGGCGAAAGCCTGAAGGACACCGCACTGACCCTGGAGGCCATGGGCTCGGACGCGGTGGTCATCCGGCACAGCGCCTCCGGCGCCGCGCACCGGCTCGCGGGGTGGGTCCAGGGCAGCGTGGTGAACGCGGGGGACGGGACCCACGAGCACCCCACCCAGGCCCTGCTCGATGCCTTCACCATCCGGCGCAGGCTCAAGGGGAGCGGCACCCGCGGGGCCGGACTTGACGGCATTCGCGTGACGATCGTCGGAGACGTACTGCACAGCAGGGTCGCCCGGTCCAATGTGCTATTGCTGAGCACGCTCGGCGCGGAGGTGATCCTCGCCGCCCCGCCCACGCTGCTGCCCCTGGCCGTGGAGAACTGGCCCTGCGCGGTGAGCTACGACCTGGACAGCGAGCTCCCCAAGAGCGATGTCGTCATGATGCTCAGGGTCCAGCAGGAGCGAATGACCGCCGCGTACTTCCCCAGCGTGCGCGAGTACAGCCGCAGGTACGGGCTGGATGCCGCGCGCATGGGGCGGCTGCCGGACCACGCGATCGTCATGCATCCGGGACCCATGAACAGGGGAGTGGAGATCGCCGCCGACGTCGCGGACTCGGTCCGCTCGACGATAGTGGAGCAGGTGGCCAACGGGGTCACCACCAGAATGGCCGTCCTGTACCTGCTACTTGGCGGCACCGAGTTCCCGGCGGTGGCCCAGTGACCGCCCGGTGGCTCGTCAAGGGGGTCGTGATCGCCGGGCCCGGCGGCCTGGACGAGACCGCCGACATCCTGCTCAGCGACGGGGTCGTAGCAGCCGTCGGTGCCGGGCTCAGCGACGCCGACGCCCAGGTGGTCGACGCGCAGGGCCTGATTGCCCTGCCCGGCCTGGTCGACCTGCACACGCACCTGCGCGAGCCGGGCCGCGAGGACGCGGAGACTGTCGAGACCGGCACCAGGGCGGCCGCCCTCGGCGGCTACACCGCCGTGCACGCCATGGCCAACACCGATCCGGTCGCCGATACCGCTGGGGTGGTCGAGCAAGTCTGGCGTCTCGGGCGGGCGGCTGGGCACTGCGATGTCCAGCCGGTGGGCGCGGTCACGGTCGGGCTGGCCGGCAGCAGGCTCGCTGAGCTTGGCACCATGGCCGACTCGGCCGCACGGGTCCGCGTGTTCTCCGACGACGGCAAGTGCGTCGCCGACCCGCTGCTGATGCGCCGGGCCCTCGAATACGTGAAGGCCTTCGACGGAGTGATCGCCCAGCACGCGCAGGATCCCAGGCTTACCGAGGGCGCCCAGCTCAACGAGGGCGAGATGTCCGCTCGGCTCGGCCTGGCGGGCTGGCCTGCCGTCGCCGAAGAGGCGATCATCGCGCGGGACTGCCTGCTCGCCGCCTACGTGGGCTCCGCGCTGCACGTTTGCCACGTCTCCACGGCCGGGTCCGCGGAGATCATCCGCTGGGCGAAGTCCAAGGGATGGCCGGTGACCGCGGAGGTCACGCCGCACCACCTGCTGCTGACCGACGAACTCGCGGAGGAGTACGACCCGGTGTTCAAGGTCAACCCGCCGCTGCGGACCGCGGCCGACGTGGCCGAGCTCAGGCGCGCACTGGCCGACGGCACCATCGACTGCGTGGCCACCGACCACGCCCCGCATCCGGTAGAGGCCAAGGAGACCGAATGGTCGGAGGCGGCCTTCGGGATGACCGGACTGGAGACCGCGCTGCGCGTCGTGCAACTGGCCATGGTGGACACCGGGCTGCTCGACTGGGCCGGTGTCGCCGACCGGATGTCCGTCCGCCCGGCCCGGATCGGGCGGCTGGCCGGGCAGGGCTCCCTGCTCGCCGTCGGCGGTCCCGCCAACCTCACCCTGTACGACGCGGCCGCGCCCGCCGAGGCCGTCGGGCCCGGCGCGTCCAAGAGCCGCAACACGCCGTTTGCCGGGATGGAACTGCCCGGCCGGGTGGTAGCCACCTTCCTGCGCGGCACTCCCACCGTGCTCGAAGGAAAGCTCACCTGACGTGGCAGGAGAAAACGCCCTGCTCGTCCTGGAGGACGGCACCACGCTGCGCGGCACCGCCTTCGGTGCCGAGGGTGAGGCATTCGGCGAGATGGTTTTCAACACCGGCATGACCGGATACCAGGAGACCCTGACCGACCCGTCGTACTGCCGCCAGATCGTCGCGATGACCGCGCCGCACATCGGTAACACGGGCGTCAACGACGAAGATCCGGAGTCCGGACAGGTCTGGGTCAGCGGCTACGTAGTGCGCGAGCCGGCCCGGGTTCCTTCCAGCTGGCGGGCCAACCGCGACCTGGACACTTACCTCCGCGCCGAGGGCGTTCCCGGCATCGCCATCCGCGGCACCCGAGCGCTGACCAGGCGGGTTCGCGAACAAGGCGCCATGCGGGCCGCGATCAGCACGGTAGAGACCGACCCGGCCCGGCTGCTCGACCGGGTCCTGGCCAGCCCCCAGATGACCGGGGCCGACCTGGCCCGCGTCGTAAGCACCCCCGAGCCGTACACCGTCCGGCCTGAAGGCCAGGTCAGGTACCGGGTCGTCGCCGTAGACCTGGGCATCAAGGCCTCCACGCCGCGCAACCTCGCCGCCCGGGGCTGCGAGGTGCTCGTGGTCCCGGCCACCACGACCGCCGGACAGATCCTGGCCTCCTCGCCCGACGGGGTGTTCTTCAGCAACGGCCCCGGTGACCCGGCCGCGGCCACGTACGCCGTGGCCGCGATGCGCGGAGTCCTGGACGCGGGCGCCCCCGTGTTCGGCATCTGCCTGGGCAGCCAGATCCTCGCCCTGGCCCTGGGCCTGAGCACCTACAAGCTCCGCTACGGCCACCGCGGCGTGAACCAGCCGGTGATGGACCTCGCCACCGGCCGCGTCTACATCACCAGCCACAACCACGGCTTCGCCGCCGCGCTCCCCGGCGATCCGTCCGATCGCGCCGCGCTCCCCGGCGATCCGTCCGATCGCGCCGCGCTCCCCGGCGATCCGTCCGATCGCGCCGCGCTCCCCGGCGATCCGTCCGATCGCGCCGCGCTCCCCGGCGATCCGTCGGACCCCGCCGCGCTCCCCGGCGTTTCCGCGGAGACGCCCCACGCAATTGCGCCAGACGTTTCCGCGGAAACGCGCCACGTCACTACGTGGACCCACGTACCGCCCCGGTCTCGCCAACCCTTCGATACCCCCTATGGCCCGGCCCTGGTCAGCCACGTCAACCTCAACGACGGCGTCGTCGAGGGCCTGCGCCTGCTCGAGCGTCCGGTCTTCAGCGTTCAGTACCACCCGGAGGCCGCCCCCGGCCCCCACGACGCCGCCGACCACTTCGACCACTTCTGCACCCTGCTAGAGCGCGCCCGATGAGGCGGCCGGACCATCGTCGGTCGTCGTCAGCCGTTGCCCGGCCGGCAAAGCGCTCCTGCCCGGCGTCCGGTGGTGGGTATGGGCGCAGTGGTACGCAAGCGCGTCCCGGTGCAGCCAGCCCCGAAGGATCGGGGAGGATCGGGGTTTCGGGGAGGATTTGGTGCACCATAGTCCCCCGGATCCTCCCGCAAGCCCGGATCCTCTCCAGAAAATGGTGTGCAAGCGTGCCGTGGTGCCCAAGCGCGTCCTGGTGCAGCCAGGCTCAAAAGATCATGGAAGATCCGGGTTCCGTGGAAGATTTGGGGGACTATAGGCCCCCAAATCTTCCACTAAGCGCGAATCTTCCACCAAAGATGCCGCACGGCTCGAAAAAGGTGCCGCGTAGGACGGCTAACTCGCGAACCCGGGGGGTGAGCCGTGCCGCGGCGTGAGGATCTGAAGTCGGTGCTGGTGATCGGGTCGGGGCCGATCGTCATCGGGCAGGGGTGCGAGTTCGACTACTCGGGGACCCAGGCCTGCCGGGTGCTCAAGCAGGAGGGGATCAGGGTCAGCCTGGTAAACTCCAACCCGGCCACGATCATGACCGACCCGGAGTTCGCCGACGCGACCTACGTGGAGCCGATCACGCAAGACACGCTGGAGAAGGTCATCGCGATCCAGCGCCCCGACGCGCTGCTCCCCACGCTGGGCGGGCAGACCGCGCTGAACGCCGCGGTCGCCCTGCACGACTCCGGCGTCCTGCAGCGGTACGACGTCGAGCTCATCGGCGCGAACATCGACGCGATCAGGGCCGGGGAGGACCGCGAACGGTTCAAGCAGATCGTCACGGGCCTGGGCGCCGAGGTTCCGGCCAGCCGCATCTGCCGTGACCTGGACGAGTGCCTAGCTGCGGCGGGCGACGAGCAAGGCCTCGGCTACCCCGTAGTGATCCGGCCCTCGTTCACCCTGGGCGGGGCCGGTTCAGGAATCGCCAGGGACGAGGCGGACCTGCACCGCATCGCCGGGGCGGGCCTGGACGCGAGCCCCACGCACGAGGTCCTGCTCGAGGAGAGCGTCCTGGGCTGGAAGGAGTTCGAGCTCGAGCTCATGCGCGACGCCAAGGACAACGTGGTCGTCGTCTGCTCGATCGAGAACATCGACCCGATGGGCGTACACACCGGCGACTCGGTGACCGTGGCGCCCGCCATGACGCTAACCGACCGCGAGTACCAGCGGATGCGCGACACGGCGATCGCCATCATGCGCGCCGTGGGCGTGGACACCGGCGGCTGCAACATCCAGTTCGCGGTCGAGCCGCGCACCGGTCGCATGGTCGTAATCGAGATGAACCCGCGCGTCTCGCGAAGCAGCGCGCTCGCGTCCAAGGCCACCGGGTTCCCGATCGCCAAGATCGCCGCGCGGCTGGCCATCGGCTACACGCTCGACGAGATCGGGAACGACATCACCGGGCAGACCCCGGCCTGCTTCGAGCCCGCCCTCGACTACGTGGTGGTCAAGGTGCCGCGGTTCGCATTCGAGAAGTTCCCCGGGGCCGATCCCGCGCTCACCACCCACATGAAGAGCGTCGGCGAGGCCATGGCCATCGGCAGGAACTTCCCCGAAGCACTCCAGAAGGCCCTGCGTTCGCTGGAGAGTAACCACGGCTCGTTCGGCTGGAAGAACGAGAAGGGTGACGCGGAGAGCCTGCTAAAGGCGGCCAGCACCCCCCACGACGGCAGGCTGGCCACGATCCACCAGGCACTGCGGGCGGGCGCCACCGTGGCCGACGTGACCCACGCGACGGGCATCGACCCGTGGTTCATCGAGCAGATCCAGCACATCGAGCACGTGGCCAAGCGGCTCAACGCCGCACCGGCTCTGGACAAAGAGACGCTAACCACGGCCAAGGGCACCGGGTTCTCCGACGCCCAGATCGCCGAACTCCGCGGCACCACCGAGACCGTGATCCGCGAGATCCGCTGGGCGCTCGGGGTGAGCCCGGTCTACCACGCCGTGGACACGTGCGCCGCGGAGTTCGCCGCCCGAACCCCCTACCTGTACTCGACCTATGACGACGAGACCGAGGTGCCGGAGGGCAGCACGCCCAAGGTGATCATCCTCGGCAGCGGGCCGAACCGCATCGGCCAGGGCATCGAGTTCGACTACGCCTGCGTGCACGCGTCGTTCGCGCTGACCGCAGCGGGCTACGAGACCGTGATGGTCAACTGCAACCCGGAGACCGTCTCGACCGACTACGACACGTCGGGCCGGCTGTACTTCGAGCCGCTGACCCTCGAGGACGTCCTCGAGGTCGTCAAAGCAGAGCAGGCCACCGGCCCGGTCAAAGGGGTGATCGTCCAGCTCGGCGGGCAGACCCCGCTCGGGCTGGCCCGCGCACTAGCTAAAGCCAACGTCCCGGTGGTCGGCACCTCGCCCGAGGCGATCCACCTGGCCGAGGACCGCGGCGCGTTCGCCCGTGTCCTCGAAAAGGCGGGGCTGACCGCGCCGCGCTACGGGACTGCCACAAGCCAGGATGCGGCGGTGCAGATCGCTCGCGAGATCGGGTACCCAGTCCTGGTGCGGCCCTCGTACGTGCTCGGCGGGCGCGGCATGGAGATCGTCTACGACGACGCCACGCTGCGGTCGTACATGACCAGGGCCACCGAGGTGAGCCCCGGGCATCCCGTGCTGATCGACAGGTTCCTCGACGACGCCATCGAGATCGACGTGGACGCCCTTTACGACGGGCAAGAGCTGTACCTCGGTGGCGTGATGGAGCACATCGAGGAGGCCGGCATCCACTCCGGCGACTCCGCCTGCGCCCTGCCGCCGATCACTATCGGGCGCAGCGACATCGGGCAGATCCGGAAGGCGACCGAGGCGATCGCCAACGGCGTGGGCGTGCGCGGTCTGCTGAACGTGCAGTACGCGCTGGCCGCCGGGGTGCTGTACGTGCTGGAGGCGAACCCGCGGGCGTCGCGGACGGTGCCGTTCGTCTCGAAGGCCACCGCGGTCCCGCTGGCCAAGGCCGCCGCGCGGATCATGCTCGGCAGCACTATCGCCGGGCTCCGCGCCGAGGGCATGCTGCAAACTCAGGGCGACGGCGGCGAACTCCCGCTGGACGCGCCGGTCGCGGTCAAGGAAGCGGTGCTGCCGTTCGGGCGGTTCCGTGACCCGAGCGGCAACGGCGTGGACACCGTGCTCGGCCCCGAGATGCGCTCGACCGGCGAGGTGATGGGCATCGACGCGATGTTCGGCACGGCCTACGCCAAATCCCAGGCGGCGGTATACGGCTCGCTGCCCGTGAAGGGCCGGGCGTTCGTATCGGTGGCCAACCGGGACAAGCGGTCGATGATCTTCCCGGTCAAGCGGCTGGCCGACCTGGGTTTCGAGATCTGGGCCACCGAGGGAACCGCGGAGGTGCTGCGGCGCAACGGGGTTCGTGCCAAGATCGTGCGAAAGCACGGCGACGGCCCGGGTCCCGACGGCGAGCCGACCGTGGTGACGCGGATCCTGGCCGGGGAGGTGGACCTGATCGTGAACACGCCGTTCGGCAGCCCGGGGCAGTCGGGTCCCCGGCTTGACGGCTACGAGATCCGCACCGCCGCGGTCCGCCGCGGCATCCCGTGTGTCACGACCGCCGCCGGCCTCGCCGCCGCGGTGCAGGGCATCGAGGCGATCATCCGCGGCGAGGTGGGCGTGCGGTCGCTGCAGGAGCACGCGGCGCTGCTCAAAGGGGAACCCCCCCGGGCCGGCGCGTAATGGCCCCCGCCCAGGTCCGCGCCACCGTCCTGACGGTGCGGCGCATCGACGCGTACCACGCGCTCACCCTGGTCGCCCCGACCGTGGCGGCCAAGTTCAGGCCCGGCCAGTTCATCACGCTGGCGGTCGGCGGCCAGGAAACCTCCATGCTGGGGCGGCGGGCGTTCACCGTGCACGACGTCCGCCCCGATCACGGCGGCACGGTGGAGTTCGTGTTCGAGGCGCGCGGGCCGGGGACCAGGTGGCTGGCCTCGCTGCACGCCAGGGACGTGCTGGATGTGGTGGGGCCGCTCGGCCGGCCGTTCCCGGTGCCCAGGGACCCGTCCCGGTGCCTGCTGGTCGGCGTCGGGTACGGCAGTGCGCCGCTGTTCGCGCTGGCTGCGCGGTTGCGCGAGCGCGCCTGCAGCGTGGACTTCCTGATCGGCGGGGCGAGCGCGGACCGCGTGTTCGGCGCGCTGACCGCGAGGCGGACCGGGCGCAGCGCCACGGTGGCCACCTCCGACGGCTCGCTGGGCGCGCGCGGCACGGTCAGCGAGATGCTGGAGCAGGTCATCCGCGAGGCTCGCACCGAGGTGATCTACGCGTCCGCGCCCGTGCCCGACCTGCGCGCGGTTACGGCGCTCGCCGCCCGGTACGACATCCCGGTGCAGGCGTCGGTAGACGTCGCCATGGCCTGCGGGACCGGCGTCTGCATGGGGTGCGTGCTCCCGGTGACCGGCACCGACGGGATCACGCGCATCGTGCGCTCGTGCGTGGACGGGCCGGTGTTCCGCGGCGATGTGGTCCGCTGGGATGACATGGGCACGATCCCCTTCGACGCCCTGGGCGCGCCCGGCTGGAAACCGCTGCCCGTCCCGGAGCGGTCCGCGACGAGCGCGGAATCCCGCCATGCCGGCTGAGGAGCGCCCACATGCCCGTTGAGGAGCGCCTACATGCCGGCTGACCTGAGGGTCCGGCTCGGCCAGCTGGAACTGCCCAACCCGGTGGTCGCCGCGGCGGGCTGCGCGGGCGCCGGGCGCGAGCTGGCCCACTTCATGGACGTCGCCCGGGTCGGGGCGATCATCAGCAAGTCGATCATGACCGAGCCGCGGACGGGTAACCCCGCGCCGCGGCTGGCCGAGACGCCAAGCGGGCTGCTGAACTCCGTCGGCCTGCAGGGCCCGGGCATCGACGCGTTCCTCCAGCGCGACCTGCCGTGGCTGCTGTCGCACGGGGCGCGGGTGGTCGTGTCCGTCGCAGGCCAGACCATCCGCGAGTACGGCACCCTCGCTTCTCGGCTGTCCGACGCGGCCGGGGTGTCCGCCGTCGAGGTAAATCTTTCTTGCCCGAACGCCGAGGAAACCGGCCGCCCGTTTGCTTACGACGGGGAGACGGCCGGACAGGTCGTCGCGGCCGTGCGTGGCGGCCTCAGGCCCGACATCCCGGTGTTCGCCAAGCTGTCGGCGGATGTGACCGACATCGTCGCCGTGGCCGGGGCCTGCGTCGCGGCCGGCGCGGACGGGCTGTCGCTGATCAACGTGCTGCTCGGCATGGTCATCGATCCGGGCACCGTGCGCCCGGCGCTGGCCGGGACCTACGGCGGGCTGTCCGGCCCGGCGATCAGGCCGGTCGCGGTGCGGTGTATCTGGCAGGTACGGGAGGCCTTCCCCGATGTTCCGATCATCGGGACGGGCGGCGTGCGCAGCGGCCGGGACGCGCTCGAGCTGATGCTCGCGGGCGCCTCGGCGATCGGGGTGGGCACCGCGATCGTGCACGACCCGTCGGCCTGCTCGCGCGTCCTGCGGGAGCTGGAGGAGGAACTGGCCGTCATCGGCGCGGACCGGGCGGCCGACGTCATCGGCCAGGCCCACGCGGCCCATGCGGCCTACGGGACCCACGGGACCCACGGGACCTACGGGGCCCACGGGACCCACGGCCGGCTCACCCGCGGTGTGACCCGGTGGGGGTAGCGGGCGCGGTATCGTCAATCGGCGGCGCCGCGCGAGAGAGCGAGGGCGACGTGTTCGGAGGAATGGCGTGAGTAATCCGGCGCCGGTGGCGGTGGCCCTCGACGCGCCCGACCTGGAGACGGCCGCGCGGTGGGCGGCCATGGTGACGCCGCACGTGAGCACGGTCAAGGTCGGGCTTGAGCTGTACCTTCGGTACGGGCCGCAGGTGGTCGCCACCGTGCGCGGTGCCAGCCGCGTGGCGGTGTTCCTCGACCTCAAGCTCCACGACATCCCGGCCACGGTGGCGGGTGCCGCCCGGGCGGTCGCCAGGCTCCGGCCCGACGTGCTCACCGTGCACGCAGTGGGCGGCCCCGACGTGATCCGCGCGGCCGTCGAGGCCGCGCCTGGCACGATGGTCGCGGCCGTCACCGTGCTGACCTCGCTGAGCGACGACGATCTGGGCCGCATAGGCCTGGAGGGGCCGGTCCCCGACGCGGTCCGGCGGCTGGCCGCGCTCTCGGTGGCGGCGGGCGCGCAGGGCCTGGTCTGCTCGCCGCGCGAGGTCTCCGCGGTCAGGTCCGAGGTCGGCCCGGACGTGACGCTCATCACGCCCGGCGTGCGCCCGGCCGGGACCGAGGCCCACGACCAGGCCCGGGTGGCTACGCCGGAGGAGGCCATTCTGGCCGGAGCGGACCTGCTGGTGATCGGCCGGCCGATCACCAGAGCGCCCGATCCTGGGGCTGCCGCGGCGGCCATCGCCGCCTCGCTGCGCCGGCTCGCCTCCCAACGCGACACGGCCTAACGGCCACCAGGACCCACAGGACCCCCAGGACCCGGCAAACGCCCCGGACAGGACCGTGATGTGACATCGGGTGACGCTCAGCTCACGCAACGAGTAAGCTGTCAGGAAGCTCAGCGGGCCCCAAGTGCGCCTAAGTCCCCTACGTCCTCCCGAGTCACCCACAAAAGCCCCAGAGCGCCACAATTACCACTGAATTACATCGAAGCCATAGGGCCGAACGGCGAGGCCGACGGCAGCAGGCCCCGCGCCAGAGCAGCGAGCCACAGCAGCGAAGCCCAAGCGAAGCCACAGCGAAGCCAGATAAGCGCCATGGGAAAGATAGCCGGGTACCCCGGAGGCGGCATGGCCACCAGGAGACGAAATGTCAGCCAAATCCACGACGCGCCGGACCCGGCGATGAACCGGCCGCGGGCCCATGGCATACCCTGGTGTCCTGCACCGTAGCGGCGGAATATCGAAAGGACAGACCCGCCGTGGAGCGTGTAACCCGGGCAGATGTAACTCTGAGTTATCAATCACATACCGAGAGTAATATATTTAAAATTGTGACGACGTAAACGGGGGTTTGCGTTGCCGAAAGGGTACGTGATTGGCTAGTTTCCCCTCCCGACAAACAATTTTCCCAACGAAACCCGAGGTGACCCCGAGTGGCTCTTCCTCCCCTCACTCCTGCAGAGCGTGCGGCAGCCCTGGAGAAGGCAGCCCGTGCACGCAAAGAACGCGCCGAGGTGAAGAACCGCCTCAAGCGCGGGGCCACGACCTTGTCCGATGTCATCAAGGAAGGCGCGCACGATGACGTCATTGGCAAGATGAAGGTCTCGGCTCTGCTTGAATCCCTGCCCGGCGTGGGCAAGGTCAGGGCCAAGCAGATCATGGAAAGGCTTGGCATCGCGGAATCGCGCCGCGTCCGCGGGTTGGGTACCAACCAGCGGGCGTCGCTTGAGGCAGAGTTCGGCTCCGATATCTGAACCGCATAGCAGGCGGGAGCAAGCCCCTGCGAGCCCTGGCGGTACCGCGGTCGCGACCACGGTGCATTCGCGGCTGACCGTGCTCTCCGGGCCCTCCGGGGTCGGGAAGAGCACGGTCATCGCCGAACTCGCCAGGACGAGCCCCCAGATCTGGATATCCGTGTCGGTCACGACGCGGCGGCCCCGTCCCGGGGAAGTGGACGGGCGCCACTATCACTTCGTCGACGACGCCGAGTTCGACCGGCTGGTGGCCGACGGGGCGCTCCTTGAATGGGCGCTGTTCTCCGGCTACCGGTACGGCACGCCGCGTGCGCCGCTCATAGCGAAACTCGAGGCCGGGGTCTCCTGCCTGCTCGAGATCGACGTGGCAGGCGCGCGGCAGGTCAGGCAGGCGGCACCGGAGGCCTGCCTGGTGTTCCTGGCCCCGCCGTCCTGGGACGAGCTCGTGCGCAGGCTCACCGGCCGCGGCACGGAGCCGCCCGATGTGCTCGAGCGCAGGCTCGCGGCGGCCAAGGAGGAACTCGCGGCCGCCGACGAGTTCGACATCACGCTGGTCAACACATCCGTCCAGGACGTATGCCGCCAGCTGGTAGCCTTGATGGAGCAGTGACCTACGGAAGGCAGAACGTGGCAGGGAGTCAGGCCCCAGACGGGATCATCAACCCGCCGATCGACGAGCTTCTCGACGTCGTGGACAGCAAGTACCGGCTGGTAATCATGGCCGCGAAGCGCGCACGGCAGATCAACGCCTACTACTCGCAGCTAGGCGAGGGGCTGCTGGAGTACGTCGGCCCGCTGGTCGAGACCCGCAGCCAGGAGAAGCCGTTGTCCATCTCGCTGCGCGAGATCAAGGAACACCTGCTCACCGTCGAGACGCCGGAAGCCTGACCGGAAACCCCGGATAGCCCGGAACCCGGAAGGCCAGGCCCAGGCATGTCGGCCCGCGTCGTCCTCGGCGTCGGCGCAGGCATCGCGGCGTACAAGTGCTGCGAGCTCCTGAGGCTGCTCACCGAATCCGGTCACCGCGTCCGGGTCATCCCGACCCCCGACGCGCTCCGCTTCGTCGGCGAGGCGACGTGGTCCGCCCTGTCCGGTGAGCCGGTCGCGACCGATGCCTGGGCGGACGTCGCCGAGGTGCCGCACGTCCGCCTGGGCCAGTCCGCCGACCTCGTCCTGGTTGCCCCCGCGACCGCCGACCTGATGGCCCGCGCCGCGGCCGGGATGGCCGGGGACCTGCTGACCGCCACGCTGCTGACCGCCAGGTGCCCGGTCCTGTACGCGCCGGCCATGCACACCGAGATGTGGGAGCACCCCGCGACCCAGGCGAACGTGGCGCTGCTGCGCAGCCGCGGGGCGATCGTGCTCGACCCCGCCGTCGGCCGGCTTACCGGCGCGGACAGCGGCCCCGGGCGGCTGCCCGAACCCGAGGAGATCTTCGCCGTCGCCGTCCACCTGCTGGCGGGCGCCCCGCAAGATCTGAAGGGGCGCCGCGTGGTCGTCTCGGCGGGCGGCACCAGGGAAGAGATCGACCCGGTCCGGTTCATCGGCAACTGGTCGACGGGCACCCAGGGATACGCCCTCGCCCGAACGGCCGTCGCCCGCGGCGCCGACGTCACCGTCGTCGCCGCCAACGTCACCCTGCCCGACCCGGCGGGGGTCAAGGTCACCCGGGTCGTCTCCGCGCGCGAGATGCAGGACGCCGTGAACGCCGCGGCGCCCCGGGCCGACGCGATCGTCATGGCGGCCGCGGTGGCGGATTACCGCCCCGAGGCGCGCAGCGACGCGAAGATCAAGAAGGACGGCCGGTCGCCCGAGCCGCTGCGGCTGACCGAGAACCCGGACATCCTGGCCGGACTGGCCGCCCTCCGCGCCGAAACCCTCCGCGCCGAAACCAGGGCCCAGACCGCTCAGACCGGGCCAAGCCATCAGGTCCTGGTGGGGTTCGCCGCCGAGACGGACACCTCGGCGGAGGCCGCCCAGGCCAAGCTGGCCAGGAAGGGGTGTGACCTGCTCGTCGTCAACCCGGTCGGGCCCGGGCTGGGCTTCGGGACCCCCGACAACGAAGCGGTGGTCTTCGGCGCGGACGGGACGGTCACCAAGATCCCGCGCGGGCCCAAGGAAGCGCTCGCCAAGGTCGTCTGGGACCTGGTCGCCCAGCGTCTCAGGTAGCGCAAACGCGCAAGCTCACCCGGCCACCGGGCGTAACCGCTACCCGGTAAACTCACGGAAGCCCCAATTACGAGGAGAAACGACGTGGCGCGTCGCCTGTTCACTTCCGAGTCGGTCACGGAGGGCCATCCCGACAAGATGGCCGACCAGATCAGTGACGTCATCCTTGACGCGATGATCAAGGACGACCCAGGCAGCCGGGTCGCGGTGGAAACGCTGATCACGACCGGCCAGGTGCATGTCGCGGGCGAGGTCACCACCCAGACCTATGTCGACATTCCCGGCATCATCAGGGACAAGATCCTGGAGATCGGCTACGACTCCTCGGCCAAGGGCTACGACGGGGCGTCCTGCGGCGTCTCGGTCTCGATCGGCTCCCAGTCCCCGGACATCGCCCAGGGCGTCAACGACGCGTTCGAGTACCGCGAGGGCGAGGGTACCGACGAGTTCGACCGGCAGGGCGCGGGCGACCAAGGGCTGATGTTCGGCTACGCGTGCCGTGACACACAAGAGCTCATGCCGCTGCCGATCATGCTCGCGCACCGGCTGGCCAGGCAGCTGGCCGAAGTCCGCCGCGCGGGCACGGTCCCCTACCTGCGCCCGGACGGCAAGACCCAGGTGACCATCGAGTACGCAGGCGACACGCCAGTCCGGCTGGACACGGTGGTGGTCTCGACGCAGCACGCGCCGGACATCAACCTCAAGGAGCTGCTGGCCCCCGACATCAAGGACTACGTCGTCGAGCCCGTCCTGGCCGACGCTGGCCTCGAGACCAGCGGCTACCGCCTGCTGGTCAACCCGACCGGCCGGTTCGAGATCGGCGGCCCGATGGGCGACGCCGGGCTGACCGGGCGGAAGATCATCATCGACACCTACGGCGGCATGGCCAGGCACGGGGGAGGGGCGTTCTCTGGCAAGGACCCGTCGAAGGTCGACCGGAGCGCCGCCTACGCGATGCGCTGGGTCGCCAAGAACGTGGTCGCGGCCGGGCTGGCGGACCGGTGCGAGGCCCAGGTCGCCTACGCCATCGGCAAGG
This sequence comes from uncultured Actinomycetes bacterium, assembly GCA_963789225.1. GTDB lineage: Bacteria > Actinomycetota > Actinomycetes > Streptosporangiales > Streptosporangiaceae > Palsa-504. The sequence goes on along the minus strand of CAWBKD010000046.1, from coordinate 1,022,170 downwards.
CGATGCCGGTCGGGCTCTTCGTGGAGTGCTTCGGCACCGAGAAGGTGCCCGTGGAGCGCATCCAGGACGCGGTCCTGCAGGTCTTCGACCTCAGGCCGCGCGCCATCATCGCCGCGCTCGACCTGCTCCGCCCGATCTACGCGCAGACCGCGGCGTACGGGCACTTCGGCCGCAGCGAGCCCGACTTCTCCTGGGAGCGCACCGACCGCGCCGACCAGCTCCGAGCCGCCGCGGGCCTGTGACACCCCCCGGCAACTTTTTCCAATCTTTATCCCGAACGAGCGGTGGTTCCCCTCCCCGTCCCCCATCCATGTCCCGGTCGGACGACGGCCAGGTTCTGGTAGGACGGAAGCGTGGCTAAGGGGCCCAAGGACCAGTCGCTCAGCGCGCGCCTGCCGGTCGCCCGGGTGGCGGTGGACATCTCCCTCGCGCACCTCGACCGCCCCTTCGACTACCTGGTCCCGGCCAGCATGGACGAGGCAGCGGTGCCGGGCTGCCGGGTCCGGGTCAGGTTCGCCGGGCAGCTCGTCGACGGCTACCTGCTGGACCGGGCCGACTCGAGCGAGCACCAGGGCAGGCTAGCCCGGCTGGAGCGGGTGACCTCGCCCGAGCCCGTGCTCACTCCCGAGATCTTCGGCCTGGCCCGGGCCGTGGCCGACCGGTACGCGGGCACGCTGGCGGACGTCCTGCGGCTGGCCATCCCGCCCCGTCACGCGACCGCCGAGCGCGAGGCGGCGCAGGCGCCCCCGCCCGGTCCGGAGCCTTCCGGCCCGCCGGACAGCTCAGCGCGCCCAGCGCATTCCGGTCACCTGGACCAGCCAGAGCGCCCGGAGCCCGGCTCGTGGACCCGCTACCCGGCCGGGCAGGCGTTCCTGGCCGCGCTGGCCGAACGCCGTCCGGTCAGGGCCGCCTGGTCGGCCCTCCCCGGCCCCGACTGGCCGACCGAGATCGCCATCGCCGCCGCGACCACCGCGGCCGCGGGCCGCGGCACCGTCATCGTCGTACCCGACGCCAGGGACCTGGCGCGCGTCGACGAGGCTCTCCAGGGCGTCAGCCACGGCGGCCACGTCTGCCTGACCGCCGATCTCGGCCCGGCCGAGCGCTATCGCCGCTGGCTGGCCGTGCGCCGCGGGCTCGTCCGGGTGGTGGCGGGCACCAGGGGCGCGATGTTCGCCCCGGTCTGCCACCTCGGCCTGGTGGTCCTCTGGGACGACGGCGACGACCTGCACGCCGAACCCCGCGCCCCGTACCCGCACGCCCGTGAGGTTCTCGCGCTGCGCGCGCACCGGTCGGGGGCGGCCGCCCTGATCGGCGGCTTCGCGCGCACCGCGGAGCTGACCCAGCTGGTCGCGGCCGGGTGGGCGCGGCCGCTGACCGGCCGCGCGGACGCCCTCAGGCAGGCGATGCCGCAGGTCCGGGCCGCACCCGACGAGGCCGAGCTGGCCCGGGACGCGGCGGCCATGACCGCGCGCCTGCCGAGCCTCGCACTGCGCAGCGCCCGTAGCGCCGTATCGGGCGATGCCCGCCACCCCCCCACACCCGACACCCGCAGGGCTCCGGCAGGCGCCCTGGCGGGCGGGCCGGTGCTCGTGCAGGTCCCGAGGCGCGGCTACCTGGCCGCGATCGCCTGCGCCCGGTGCCGCGCGCAGGCCAGGTGCGCCGTGTGCGGCGGGCCGCTGCAGATCGGCGGCTCGAACGAGATCCCGGGCTGCCGGTGGTGCGGCGCCCTGGCCACCGACTGGGCGTGCCCGCGGTGCGGGTCGGATCGCCTGCGCGCGATCGTCACCGGCGCGGCGCGGACCGCGGAAGAACTCGGCCGCGCCTTCCCGGGGGTACCCGTCCGCACCTCGGGCGGTGAGCACGTGCTGGCCGCGGTATCCGACGAGCCCGCCCTGGTCATCGCCACTCCTGGCGCCGAGCCCGTGGCCGCAGGAGGCTACGCCGCCGCCCTGCTCCTGGACGGCTGGGCCCTGCTCGGCCGGCCCAGCCTGCGTGCCGCCGAGGAGACGCTGCGCAGGTGGCTGAACGCCGCCGCGCTCGCCAGGCCCGGCGCACCGGTAGTCGTCCTGGCCGACGCGGCCCTGCCTGCGGTCCAGGCCCTCATCCGCTGGGACCCTGTCACCTTCTCCGAACGCGAGCTGGCCGAACGAGCCCAGCTCGGTTTCCCGCCCGCGGTGCGGATGGCCGCCGTCACCGGGCCTGCCTCCGCCGTGGCCGACTTCGTCGCCTCAGCCGGGCTCCCCGGACAGGCGGAGGTGCTCGGACCCGTGCCCGCGGAGACCATAGCCCCCGGCCGCGCAGGGGCGGATTCAAGCCTCGATGCCGAGCCGCAGGAGCGAGCGCTGATCAGGGTGCCGCGGTCTGCCGGCCTCGACCTGGCGCGTGCGCTGCACGCCGTGCAGGCGCAGCGCAGCGCCCGGAAGGACGGCGGCACGGTCCGAGTCCAGCTCGACCCGGCCGAGGTGGCGTGACGGATAGACTGAGGGTGCGGCGGCACGTGACCGGCTGCTCGCAGTTAGGTGTCCAGGAGGGTTTCGTGAGCGTCAAGCCGATCCGTCTGTTCGGTGACCCGGTGCTGCGCACCCCGGCCGAGCCGGTCCGCGACTTCGACGCCGAGCTCCGCAGGCTCGTCAAGGACCTCACCGACACCATGCTCGACGCCCCCGGCCTCGGCCTGGCCGCGCCGCAGATCGGGGTCGGCCTGCGGGTGTTCACCTACCACGTGGACGACGACGAGGCGGGGCACCTGATCAACCCCTCACTCGACCTGTCTAAGGACGAGGACGACGGCGAGGAGGGCTGCCTGTCCTTCCCCGGGCTTACGTACCCCGTCAAGCGTGCGTACCAGGTCATCGCCAAGGGCTTCAACATGTACGGGGACCCGGTCACGATCGAGGGCACCGAGCTGCTGGCCCGATGCATCCAGCACGAGACCGACCACCTGGACGGCATCTTGTTCATCGACCGGATGGACCAGGCCCAGCGCAAGCTGGCGATGAAGGCCATCCGCGAGGCGGAGTGGTTCGGCGACCCCGCCCCCAGAGTCAAGGTGTCCCCGCACGAGACGCTGGGCCGGGCCTTCTGACATGCTCGCGCTCCCGGAGCCGTGACGAGCGATGCGCTTGGTCTTCGCGGGTACCCCGCAGACCTCGGTACCGTCGCTTGACGCGCTGCTGACCTCACGGCACGAGGTGGTCGCCGTGCTGACCCGGCCCGACGCGCGCGCGGGCCGCGGCCGGAAGGTGGAGTCGAGTCCGGTCGCCCGGCGGGCCGCCGGGGCGGGCCTGGAGATACTCGCCCCCGCCCGGCCGCGCGACCCCGCGTTCCAGGAGCGGCTGCGCGAGATCGGCCCGGACTGCTGCCCGATGGTGGCCTATGGCGCGCTCATCCCGCAGTCGGCGCTCGACATCCCGGCGTTCGGCTGGGTCAACCTGCACTTCTCCGTGCTGCCCGCCTGGCGGGGGGCCGCACCGGTGCAGCACGCCATCATCCACGGCGACGACGTGACCGGCGCCAGCACGTTCCAGGTCGTCGCCGAGCTGGACGCAGGCCCGGTCTACGGCGTGCTCACCGAGCCGGTCCGGCCCCGTGACACGAGCGGCGACCTGCTGGAACGCCTGGCCCACTCCGGCGCGGAATTGCTCGTCGCGACGCTGGACGGGATCGAGGCCGGGACGCTGACCGCGATCCCGCAGCCCAGCGAAGGCATCAGCTTCGCGCCGAAGATCACCGTCGCGGACGCGCGGGTCGACTGGAAGCTACCCGCCCTCGCGATCGACCGGCTGATTCGCGCGTGCACGCCCGACCCGGGGGCCTGGACCGATCACGAGGGTGCCCGCCTCAAGCTCGGGCCCGTTACGGTCGCCGACCCCACGCCAGGCCCGGCCCTGGCCCCGGGCGAGCTGCGAGCCGACCGGCACGCCGTGTACGCGGGGACCGCCTCCCGCCCGGTGCGCCTGGGCGACGTACAGGCCGAAGGCAAGCGCCAGATGGCCGCCGTCGACTGGGCCCGCGGCCTTCGATCCGACGGCCCAATCCGGCTCGGCTGACATGGCCCGGCAACAGCCGCGGCGCGCCCGGACGAGCCGGACGGGTGGCTCAGGCGCACCCGCGTTCCGCACCGATCCGGCTCGCCGTGCCGCCTACGACGTCCTGCGCGCGGTAGCGGACCGCGACTCCTACGCCAACCTGCTGCTCCCGGCCCTGCTCGCCGAGCGGGGCCTGACGGGTCGCGACGCGGCCTTCGCCACCGAGCTGACCTACGGCACGCTCCGGGGCCGCGGCACCTACGACGCGATCCTGGCCGCCTGCAGCGACCGCGACCAGCTGGACCCGCCGGTCCAGGACGTCCTGCGGCTCGGCGCCCACCAGCTCCTGGCCACCAGGGTCGGCCCCCACGCGGCCGTGGCCACCTCGGTTGACCTGGTCAAGGACGTGTGCGGGCCGCGTCCCTCCGGCTTCGTCAACGCCGTGCTGCGGCGCGTCGCTACCCGCGACCTCGAGGCCTGGATGGCGATCGTCGCCCCGGACCGCGTTCAGGACCCATCCGGGTACCTCGCCGTCCGGCACAGCTACCCGCGCTGGATCGTCGACGCGTTCCGCGACGCCCTCGGCGACGCCGCCGACGCCGAGCTCGAGGATGCCCTCGCGGCCGGCAACGTCCGGCCGGGTGTGGTGCTCGCGGTGACGCCAGGCCCGTCCGGCCTCCCGGAGCCAGGCGAGGCCGCCGAGCGGACGCAGTGGTCACCGTACGGCCTGCGCTTGACCGGCGGTGACCCGGCGCCGCTGGTCGCCACGGGCCAGGCCGCCGTCCAGGACGAGGCCAGCCAGCTGGCGGCGCTCGCGTTGTCCCGCGTCGAGCCGGCCGGCGCCGCGAGTCAGGATCGCCTCTGGCTCGACCTGTGCGCGGGTCCGGGTGGCAAGGCGCGCCTGCTGGCCGCGCTCGCCGCCGCGCAAGGGGCCCGCCTGGTCGCCTCCGACCTGCGCCCCCACCGCGCCAGGAAGGTCCTGCGCGCTCTCCGGCGCGCCCGACCCGACCACGCGGACGGCAGTGCCGTGGTCGTGACCGATGGGCTCCGCGTCCCCTGGCCGCCGGGCACGTTCGATCGCGTGCTGGCCGACGTTCCCTGTTCCGGCCTGGGATCGTTGCGTAGGCGTCCCGAGGCCAGGTGGCGCAAGACCCCGGAGGCCGTGACCGACCTGGCCCGCCTCCAGCGCGGGCTGCTGAACGCGGCCCTGGATTCAGTCCGCCCGGGCGGCGTGGTGGCCTACGTGACCTGCTCCCCGCATGTGGCCGAGACCCGCGAGGTCGTCACCGACGTCGCCGACCGCCGCGGTGACGTCATGATCCTTGACGCCCCCGCCGTTCTCGCCGAGGTCCCCGGCCTGCGCGCCCCCGAACCCAAGACCCCGCAGGCCCCCGCGACCTCGCAGGTCGCCCCGAACTTTGGGCCCGATCCCCGGTGGGCCCGGTTCGCCCAGTTCTGGCCGCATCGGCACAGGACCGATGCGATCTTCCTGGCCCTGCTCAGGCGCGAGTGAGCGCCCTGGCCTGCCCCAGCCGGGCGTTCCCGATGTCGGCCCGCTGGCCCTGAGCGAAGCCGGCGCTGTAGCCCCGGCCGCTGTAGGTGATCCTGGTCTTCCGCGTGACGGGGTAGGCCTGTTCTAGCTGCCTGCGGATGACGACCGCCCGGTCCGCGAGGACCAGCGCGGTGCTCGGACCTGTGCGAGCTTCCCCCTCTGCGGTGGTGGCGGCGCGCTCCTCGGCCGACCGGACCCGCACGATGACGGCGCTGACGAAGCCGAGCAGCCAGCTCCGCCGCCAGGCCCGCGGGCTGCGGACCCCGGCGGGCACGCCCGCGGCGGTCAGGCCGCGGGCCATCTGGAGCAGCAGCGAGGTGTAGAGGATGTCGGCCCGCTCCAGGTCCGAGGCGTAGCCGAACACGTGAATGCGCGCCCCGGGCCGGCTGGTGTGCAGGATGACGCACTGGCACCGCATCGCGCCCGCCAGCCCGGCGAGCAGGTGAGCCCGGACCTGGGCCCATGGGTTGTCGATGTCGATGACGCGGCTGTCCGGCCGGTCCGTGTCCGGGCGGGCCGCGGCCAGCCGGGCCCGGTCGATGCCGTAGCGAGCCATCAGCTCGGCGGCCTTCGCGGTGAGCGCCTCGGCCTCCGGCGGAGTAACCCCCTCGGCCTCGGCCTTCGCCAGCAGCTTGCGCACCCGGTCGAGCAGCGCGCTGGGCGGATCTGACGGCATAAGCAACCTCCAGGTAGGTCCATGATCGAACTCAGTATCGAACCATACCCGCCAGGTACGACATTCCTGATCCCCCGGTCCCCGGCCCCATCCCCGCACTCTACACTCGGCCTTATCATGGCCGTTCAGATCTCGCCGAGCATCCTGTCGGCGGACTTTGCCCGCCTCGCCGACGAGGCTGCCGCCGTCGCCGCCGTCGCGGACTGGCTCCACGTGGACGTGATGGACAACCACTTCGTGCCGAACCTCACCCTCGGCCTGCCCGTGGTCGAGTCGCTCCTCAAGCACGCCACGCTGCCCCTCGACTGTCACCTGATGATCGAGGAGCCCGACCGGTGGGCACCGGGCTACGCCGAGGCCGGCGCGCGCAACGTGACGATCCACGTCGAGGCGGCGCAGTCCCCGGTGCGGACGCTGCGCGCCATCCGGGCCGCGGGCGCGCGTTCCGGGCTCGCCGTGAACCCCGGCACGCCCGTGGAGTCCTGCGAAGACCTGCTGTCCGAGGTGGACATGCTCCTGCTGATGACGGTAGAGCCGGGCTTCGGCGGACAGCATTTCCTGGACATCGTGCTGCCCAAGCTGCGCCGCGCCCGCGGGCTGGTCGCCCAGTACGGTGCCGCCGTATGGCTCCAGGTCGACGGCGGGGTCAGCGAGGAGACCATCGAACGGTGCGCGGAGGCCGGCGCCGACGTGTTCGTCGCCGGCTCGGCCGTGTACGGCTCCGAAGACCCGGCCCGCGCCGTCCAGGCCCTGCGCACCCAGGCCGAGCGAGCCACGGCTCACGCGGCCTGGGCCGCGCACCTTCAGCCGCGCCACCCCGGCTGGGCCGCGCACCCTCAGCCGCGCCACCCCGGCTGAGGCCGTCCGACCTCAGCCATCCGACCTCAGCCGTTCGATCCGGCCCCTCCAACCTCACCAGTCCCACCCGTAGTGTCCTTGTATGGGCTTGTGAGCCACAAACCGTCTATCGGTGCTCGTGGGCCACAAGCCCCATTCCGGCCGCTAATCCCGGACGGGGCCGGATGAGCTCGGGCCGGACGACCTGAGACCGGACGGTCACCACGCGCCGCGACGAGCCGGTAGACCCGCCACGCCCGGCGAACCGCCCGAACCGCCAGGACCCGGCGCGGGAGCGCCCAGATTCAGGCTCAGCACGACCGAGACCGTGATCCCGCCGGGCTGCAGGGTGAGCTGCCCGCCCACGGTCAGCAGGTCGCTCGCGGAAACGGTGACCGTCGTGCTCGATCCGGCCGCAAGCGTGCCGGACGACGGTGCCACGGTCAGCCCTCCGACCAGGCCCGATGACTCAGAGATGGACCAGTCCACCGGGCCATTCGAAGCCGTCAGGGTCAGCGTGGCCGAGCTGCCGACGCTCAACAGGACCGACGTGGGGCTCACGCCCAGCGTGCCCGCGGCCGACGGCGGGGACGAGGACGAGGACGAGGACGACGGCGAGGACGAGGGCGGGGGAGTGGTGCTGGCCGACGGGGCGGCCGAGTTCGGGCCCATGGTCGCGCCGGACGACAGGGCGGGAGTCGGGGTCCGCCCCGGCGACGGGGGCGCACTGCTCGCAGCCGAACGCGAGGCGCTAGGCGAACTCGTTCCCGACGGCGCGACGGCACCAACCGCGGCGCCCGCCGTGCGCGACGGCGAGCCAGAGACCACAGAGCCAGACGAACTAGGCACGACCGACACGGTTGGATGCGGCCGCTGGCTCGGCGTGCCCGGCGCGCTGCCGGACACCGCGCCGGTGCTGCTGGGCGCCGGTCCCCGGGCGAAGGCCGCCTGCCCGGCGTGGTGCCCGGGGCCTCCGCTGGCCAGCGCCACGCCGATCACGGTGGCGGCGACCGCGGCCGCCGCCACGCCGCCCGCCGTGACCTGCCCCTGCCGGGTGCGCCACCAGGGTGTCTTCGGCGGGTCCAGCGGCTTCGGGAACCCGGTGTGCCCGAACAACGTCGCCCGCTGCGCCACGATGGCCCGGTGCGCGACCGCCTCGGGGGTGTCGCTGCTGGCCAGCTTGAGCACGTGCGCGCGCAGCCCCGCGGGCATGGCCGCGCTCGGCAGCGCGGCCAGCGGCGCCAGGCCGAGCAGCAGCGCCGGAGCGAGCTCGCGCCGCTTCCGCTCGCCGCAGACCGGGCACCGCTCGATGTGACGGTTGAGCCGCTTGCGCATCAGGATGGTCAGCTGCCCGTCCCAGCCCTCGAGCATCGCGCTCAGGGCGACGCAGTCCTCCCGCCCGGTGCGGGCCACCAGCAGGGCGCCGAGCGCGGTCTCCAGCTGATCGCGGGCTCGGGACAGCAGCGCGTGCGCGTGGTTGCGCGATACCCCGAGCATGGCCGCGATCTCCGCGACGTCGAGGCCCTGCCGCATCTGCAGCTCGATCAGGTCCTGATCGCTGGCGTTCAGCCCGCGGACCGCGGAGCGCAGCAGCGCGCGCAGTTCCGCGCGGCTCGCCTCGCCGTCGACGTCCGCCGTCGCATCGGTCACGTCGGGCATCGTGTCCAGGATCGTGTCCAGGGGCGCCGCGGCGTTCGCCGCGGTCGTGCGCATGCGCCGGTAGCACTCGTTGCGCGCCACGGCGTAGAGCCACGGCCGGAGCCGGTTCTGATCACGTAGTCCCGCCAACCTGGACGCCGCGATGACGAAGGTGTCCTGCACGACGTCGGCGGCATCGGCGGGCTCGCGCAGCAGGGAGCAGCAGTAGGCGTAGAGCGGGGCCGCATACCGGTCGTAAGCCTCGGCCAGCCCGCCGGGGTCGCCTGCCACGATAGCCGCGACCACCTCGCTGTCGCGCATATGTCTATGTAACCGCGCGACCGCTCACATGGACAGTACCGGACGGCTTTCACACCTGTACCAGCCCGCTCAAGGCCGGACGCCGGGAACTTGCCCCCCCTCCGCGGTAAGTTCCCGGCGACCGCCGTTTTCCCCTCTTGTCTGCTCCCACCGGTATGAGTCGGGCCGCCGGGTTCCACCAACGCTTTTTCGCGAAGTTTCTTGCCGAACCCTCACCAGTACGGCAGGACCGTGACGATGATCCCGCCGGGTTCCAGGGTGAGCTGCCCGCCCGCGACGAGCAGGCCGGTGGGCGTGACGGTAACGGTCGCACTCGCGCCGGCCGCCAGCGTGCCAGCCGACGGTACGACGGTCAGCTCGCCGGCCAGGGCCTGTGACAGCGTGATGGACCAGCTCACGGGGCCGTTCGAGGCCGTCAGGATGAGAGTGACGGAGCGGCCGGGCAGGGGAGCGATCGACTTGGGGAGCACGGTCAGCGTCCCCGGCACGGGCCGGGGCGTGGCGCTGCTGCTCGCCCTGGCCGTCGAGGATCTAGCTGACGCGGAGGGCGAGGCCCGCCTGGACGGCGACCCGGTGGCCGAAGGCCGCGAGCGACCCGGAGCCGAGCCGGCTGCCGGCGGCAGGCGGTCCACGGTCACGGTCACGGTCGGCGATGCGCGCCCGGACCCGGTCGGGCGGGCGGTCCCCGGAACTCTCTGGCCGGCGCCGGATCCGGTGGTGCCGCCGGTGCCGGCCGCCGGACCCGCCGGACCCGCCGGACTGGTCCTCCCGGCCGCGGCGGCCCCCGCGGCCCCCGCGTGCCGCCCCGACCCTCCGCCTGCCAGCGCCAGGGTCAGCAGCGTCGCGGCGGCGACCGCGCCGGCGATCGCCACCCCAGCCGCCGCGGCGGCCTGCCTCTGCCGGGACGGCCGCCACTGCCGCCCGGGCGGATCGATGGGCTTGGGGAAGCCGGCCCGGCGGAACGGCGCGGTACGCCCCGTCACGCTGGCCCGGTAGGCCACCGCTCCCGGCGTGCTGCTGTTGGCTAGCCTGAGCACCCGCGCCCGCAGGGCCGCAGGCATCGCGACGATCGACGGCGCCGCCAGCGGCGTGAGCCCGAGCAGCAGCCTCGGGCCCACCTCGCGGTGCCTCCGCCTGGCGCACACCCGGCATCGACGGATGTGGCGGTCGATCCGCTTTCTCATCGGGACGGTCAGCTCCCCGTCACCGTCCTCAAGCAGCGCGCTCAGCGTGTCACAGTCATAACCCCCGGTACGGGCCACGAGCAGCGCGCCGAGCGATATCTCCAGCTGGTCCTGGGCGCGGGAAAGCAGTACATGCGCCCGGTTACGCGACACCCCGAGGATGGCGGCGATCTCGGCGACGTCGAGGCCCTGCTGCCATCGCAACTGGATCAGGTCCCGTTCGCCGGCGCCCAGGCCGCAGGTCGCGGCGCGCAGCAGCGCGCCCACTTCCGCGCGCTCGGCCGCATCGAACCCGTCGCCGGTCACCCCGGCCACCGCATCGACCGTCAGCGCACCGCCCGCCAGCGCACCGCCCGCCAGCGCATCGCCAGCCAGCGCATCGACCGGCGCCGCATCGAACGCGAACTCATCGGCCGAGACCTCATCGACCGGGACCGCAACCGCGGCAGCGCCCCCCACGCGCCGCAGGCATTCGTTGCGGGCCACGGCGTAGAGCCACGGCCGGAGCCGGTGCGGGTCGTGCAGTCCGGCCAGCTCAGCCGCCGTGATGACGAAGGTGTCCTGCACGGCGTCGGCGGCGTCGCCCGGTTCGGGCACCAGGGAGCGGCAGTAGGTGTACAGCGCAGGGGCGTACCTGTCGTACGCCTCGGCCAGCCCGCCGGGGTCGCCTACCACTATGGCCGCGCCCACCTCGCCGTCACGCATACAGATATGTAATCGCGTGATTACGTAAATGAACATCACCGCCGGGCGTTCGCGCCTCGTGTCGACGTCTCGACGTCTCACCGCGCCGGATGCCGGACCCCGCCGCCCCTCATCGGCCAGGCCCGGCATCCTCCAGGGGCACTCTCCTCGGTATGAGTCGGGGAGCCCGGATCCGCCAACGCTTTTCCGAGAGGTTTCTGGCCCGAATGCTCACCAGCCGTCGAGATGCCCAAGGAGGTCGGCCAGCCGGGCGATGACCGCGTCGGGCGCAGCGCCGCCGAACGCCGGCACGTCGGAGTTCGGGACCAGGACGGCGCGCATGCCCACGCCCTTCGCCCCGTACACGTCGTCGTAAGGCCGGTCGCCTACGAAGACGCAGGAACCGGCCTCAAGAACGCCGACGGCGCGCATGGCCGAACGGAACGCCTCCGGGTGCGGCTTCACCCACGGGATCTCGCTGGTGTAAACGGCGCCGTCGATCAACTCCAGGACCCCGTCCCGCTCGAAGATCCGCTCGTGGGCGGCGCGCGGCCACATGGTGTTGGACAACACGCCCACCCGGACCCCGCGCCTGCGCAGTTCCCGCAGCAGCGGCACCGCGTCCGGGTCAATGAGGGTGTGCGGGTCCCACGCCGAGAAGTAGCTGGCCAGGAACTCAGCCGAGGGCGTTACCCCGGCCCGCGCGAACACCGCGTCCAGCGTGGCACTGCGGTGCGAGGATTCGGCCAGCCGCCAGTGCTCGGCCTCCGCCGCCCGCACGGCGGCGGCCACCGCGGCCGCCTCGTCGGCCGGGTAGTGCCGCGAGCACACCGAGAGCCACAGTTCGTCGTGGTCGATCCCGCGCCACGGCGTGAGCGTCCCGCCCCAGTCGAAGATCACCGCCCGGACCGCCACCACACAATCCTACGCACGCACCCTGACAGGCCAGTCAGGCCGCGGAATACACGGTGTGGCACACTGGCTATACGAGCAAGCGTGCTCCGGGGTCGGTGAAACTCCGAACCGGCGGTGAAAGTCCGCGACCCGTCCGCAGCCAGCGGGCGGCTGACCCGGTGAAATTCCGGGACCGACGGTTAAAGTCCGGATGGGAGGCAGCACGCACGCGGTCGGCCAAACGCCGGCCGTGCGCCGCGCGCCCTACGCGTAGCCGTGCTAAAAGCCCCGGAGCCGAACGGCAGGCAGGCTCCGAGGAGGCAAGCGCGGATGTTCACCGGGATCGTGGCAGAACTCGGCGAGGTCGCAGGAATCGAGCACCGCGGCGACGCGGCCCGGCTGACCATCCGGGGTGACACCGAGGGCGTCACAGCGGGGGAGTCGATCGCGGTCAACGGCGTGTGCCTGACCGTCACCGGCGTACTCGACGGCACGTTCACCGCGGACGTCATGGGGGAGACCCTCGACCGGACGAGCCTGGGTGCGCTCACGCCAGGCGCGCCGGTCAACCTGGAGCGCTCGGTCCGCCTCGCCGACCGCCTGGGCGGCCACCTCGTCCAGGGCCACGTGGACGCGACAGGCACCCTCATGTCCAGGACCCCCAAAACCCACTGGGACCAGGTCAGGATCAGCCTCCCCGCAGGCATCGACAGGTACGTGGTGCACAAGGGATCGATCTGCGTGGACGGCGTGAGCCTCACGGTCTCCGCGCTTGGACCCGACAGCCACGACACAGAAGCAGGCACCTGGTTCGAGGTCAGCCTCATCCCCGAGACGCTCAAGCGCACCACCCTGGGCACCCGCCAGCCAGGCGAAACCGTGAACCTGGAGGTCGACGTCATCGCCAAGTACGTGGAGAGGCTCCTGGACAGGGAGGCACACCAGTGAACCAGGTCCTCGACGACATCGACCGGGCGATCAGGGATATCGCCGCGGGCCGCCCGGTCGTGGTGGTCGACCACGCGAACCGGGAGAACGAGGGCGACATCATCGCCGCGGCCAGCCTGGCCACCCCGGAGCTGCTCGCGTTCATGATCCGCTACACCAGCGGCGTGATCTGCGTCCCGCTGCCGGGGCCCGAACTCGACCGGCTGCAGCTGCCGCTGATGACCTCACAGAACACCGAGCGCATGCGCACCGCCTTCACCCTGTCCGTCGACGCCCGCGACGGCGTCACCACTGGCATCTCGGCGGCCGACCGCGCCACCACCATCACCCGCCTGGTCGACGCGGCCGCCACCGCGCAGGACCTGGTCCGTCCCGGCCACGTGTTCCCGCTCCGGTACGCAGAAGGCGGCGTGCTGCGCCGGCCCGGGCACACCGAGGCCGCGGTCGACCTGGCCCGGCTGGCCGGCCTGCCTCCCGCCGGGGTGCTGGCCGAGGTCGTCAACGACGACGGCACCATGGCCAGGCTGCCTGAGCTGCGCGAGTTCGCGACCACGCACGGCCTGGCGCTGATCTCCATCGAGCAGCTCATCGCGTACCGCAGGCGTACCGAGCGCCAGCTCACCCGCCAGGCGCAGACCAAGCTGCCGAACTCCTTCGGTCTGTGGCACGCGTACGGCTACCGGCACGAGATCGACGGCACCGAGTACCTCGCGCTCGTCCTCGGCGAGGTCGAGGACGGGACGGACGTACTGACCAGGCTGCACTCCGAGTGCCTGACCGGCGACGTCTTCGGCTCGCTGCGCTGCGACTGCGGCGCCCAGCTCGAGGCGGCCATGGAGGCGATCAAGGAGGAGGGCCGCGGCGTCGTCTTGTACCTGCGCGGGCACGAGGGCCGCGGTGTGGGCTTGCTCAGCAAGCTGCAGGCCTACGAGCTCCAGGACGCCGGCGCGGACACGGTGGACGCCAACCTGGAACTCGGCCTGCCTGCCGACGCGCGCGAGTACTCCGCGGGCGCGCAGATGCTGGCCGACCTGGGCGTCCGCTCGGTCCGCCTGCTCACCAACAACCCGGCTAAGGTCAGCGGCCTGACCGACTGCGGGGTGGACGTCACCGCCCGCATCCCGCTCAAGGCCGAGGTCACCCCGTACAACCTCAGGTACCTGGTCACCAAGCGCGACAAGCTCGGTCATCAAATTCAAGATCTTCATGAATCCGAACGAGCGTTGGTGACTCCCCCGAGCCGCCGCGGGGGTCGCAGGCAGCCCGCGCGCCAATCTCCCCCCTCCCCGCCCGCGCGCCTGTCGCCCTCCGCCCCGGCCGCGCGCCAATCTGCCCCTTCCCCGCCCGCGCGCCTGTCGCCCTCCGCCCCGGCCGCGCGCCAATCTGCCCCTTCCCCGCCCGCGCGCCTGTCGCCCTCCGCCCCGGCCGCGGCGGAGTCCGCATGAGCGGCGTGGGCTCCCCGAATGGCCAGGGCGCGGCGGCGGTCGACGCGTCCGGGCTGAGCCTGGCCATCGTCGCGACCCGCTGGCACCAGGAGATCACGGACTCGCTGGTCGCGCGTGGGACGGCCGCGGCCATCGCGTGCGGCGTCCCCGACCCGCTGGTGGTCCGCGTGCCGGGCGCCATCGAGCTGCCCGTCGTCGCCGCGGAGCTGGCCCGCCACCACGACGCGGTGGCCTGCCTCGGCGCGGTCATCCGCGGCGGCACCCCGCACTTTGAGTACGTCTGCGATTCGGTGACCGCCGGCCTGACCAGGGTCGCGCTCGATACCCGGACGCCGGTCGGCAATGGCGTGCTCACCTGCGACACGGTAGAGTCGGCCCGCGACCGGTGCGGATTGCCGGGCAGCCATGAGGACAAGGGATGGGAGGCCGTCGTGGCGGCGCTCGAGGTGGCGGTCCTGCTGCGCTCCATCCGCCGCAGTCACCAAGAGCCGCTCCCGGTGGAGGCGTAGCCCGCATGCTCTCGCTGGTCCTGCCGAAAGGCTCGCTTGAGCGTGCCACCCTCGACCTGTTCGACGCGGCCGACCTGACCGTGCAGCGGTCCTCGGACCGGGACTATCACGCGTCGATCGACGACCCGCGCATCGACAAGGTGCGGTTCCTGCGCCCGCAGGAGATCCCGTCTTACCTGGAGCGCGGTCTTTTCGACCTCGGCATCACCGGCCGCGACTGGATCGAGGAGACCGAGGCGGACGTGGTCTCGCTCGGCGAACTCCAGTACTCCAAGGCCACGTCGCAGCCGGTGCGGGTGGTCCTGGCGGTCCCCGACGTCGCGCCCTGGCGGACCGCCGCCGACCTGCCCGAGGGCGTCCGGATCTCCACCGAGTTCCCGTCGCTCACCAGGCGGTTCCTCGAAGCGCACGGGGTCAAGGCGATGGTGATCCCGTCCTACGGCGCGACCGAGGCCAAGGTGCCCGATATCGTGGACGCGATCGTCGACCTCACCGAGACGGGCTCCTCGCTCAGGAAGAACGGCCTGCGCATCCTCGACACCCTGCTGACCAGCTACACCGAGCTGATCGCCTCCGCCCAGGCGTTCGCCGACCCGGGTAAGCGAGCGGCCATGGAGGACATCGGCCTGCTGCTGCGCGGCGCGATCCAGGCCCGCGGCAACGTCCTGCTCAAGCTCAACGTGCCCGCCGAGCGGCTGGCCGCGGTCACCGAGATGCTCCCCGCCCTGTCCTCGCCGACGATCACCACCCTGGCCCGCGGGAACATGAACGCGGTGGAGACCGTGGTCCCCAAGCGCGGCGTCAACACGCTGATCCCCGCTCTCAAGGCCGCCGGCGGCCAGGACATCCTCGAGATCCCCATCTCCAAGATCGTGGAGTGACAGGTGGGAGTCCCGTGGCGCAGGCAGACCGCCCGGGTGCTGCCGGTCGACCCGGCCGGGCGGGTCCTGCTGCTGCACGGCTGGGATCCGAAACGCCCCGCCGAGCCCTACTGGTTCACGATCGGCGGCGGGGTAGAGAAGGGGGATGGGGAGGTGGGTGGGGAATCGATGCGCGAGGCGGCCGCCCGCGAGCTGCGCGAGGAAACCGGCATCCGGCTCGAGCCGGAGCAGCTCGGCGAGCCGATCGCGCAGAACACCGTCGAGTTCTCCTGGGCCGGTTACGAGATCATCCAGGGCCAGGTCTTCTACGCCGTCCTCGTCGAGTCGGCCGAGGTCAGCCTGGACGGCCTGGACTCCTGGGAGCGGGCCACCACCGACAAGTACGGCTGGCTGTCCGCCGAGGACCTGGAAGCCGGCGAGCCTCTCGCCGATCCCGAACTCCCCGCCCTGGTCCGCTCCGCCGTCGCGGCCGTCCGCGCCCGCCCCCGCTAGCCGGGAATACCCAGGGGGCGGCATCGGGTTCCGGTGACAGAGCGAGCAGGGACGGCGGCAGCATGCGTGACATCCTGAGCAAGGTCACGAAGTGGTGGGAGGCGGGCGAGACCGTCGGCCTGGCCACGGTGGTGCGCACCTTCCGCAGCGCGCCCCGTGACCCGGGCGCGGCGCTGGCGGTGTCGGCCGAGGGTGAGGTCATCGGCAGCGTGTCCGGCGGATGCGTGGAAGGCGCCGTGTACGAGCTGTCCCTTGACGTCTGCGAGACCGGTGACCCGGTCCTGCAAACCTACGGGGTCAGCGACAACGATGCGTTCGCGGTCGGGCTGACCTGCGGCGGGATCCTGGACATCTTCGTGGAGCCGATCGACAAGGCCCGCTTCCCCGAACTGGGCGAGATCGCCGCGGCGGTGGAGCGCGGCGAGCCGGTCGCGGTCGCTACGGTCATCGGGGGCCCCGGCCAGATCGGCGCCAGGCGGGTGGTCTGGGCCGGGGACGGCGAGAGCGCCGCCGACGGCTGGCACGTCGGCTCGTCCGGCACCCTCGGTTCCGGGGCCAGGCTGGACCAGGCGGTGGACGACGACGCCCGGGGCATGCTGGCCCAGGGGCTGACCGGCATCCGCAGGTACGGCGAGCACGGCGAGCGGCGCGGCGACGAGCTGAGCGTGTTCGTCAACTCCTTCGCCCCGCCGCCCCGGATGCTGGTCTTCGGGGCCATCGACTTCGCCGCCGCCGTGGCCCGGGTCGGGAAGTTCCTCGGGTACCACGTCACCGTCTGCGACGCGCGGAAGGTGTTCGCCACGCCGGCGCGGTTCCCGGATGCGGACGAGGTCGTGGTCGAGTGGCCGCACCGTTTCCTGGCCGGGACGAGCGTGGACGCCAGGACGGTCATCTGCGTGCTCACCCACGACCCCAAGTTCGACGTGCCGCTGCTCGAGGTGGCGTTGCGCACCCCGGCGGGGTACATCGGGGCGATGGGCAGCCGGCGGACGCACGAAGACCGGCTGGACAGGCTCCGCGAGGTGGGCGTGACCGACGACGAGCTGGCCCGGCTGCGCTCGCCGATCGGCCTCGACCTCGGGGCCAGGACCCCAGAAGAGACGGCGGTGTCGATCGCGGCCGAGCTGATCCAGCTCCGCTGGGGCGGCAGCGGCACCCCGCTGACCGACACCGAGGGCCGCATCCACCACCAGATCGCCGGCTAGGCCCGCCAGGCCGGGCGCGTACGCTGGGGGACGTGCACGCTGCGGTCGCGGGAGTGCTGCTCGCCGCGGGGGAAGGGTCCAGGTTCGGCCAGCCCAAGGCCCTCGTCGAGCTGGGCGGTCAAACGCTCGCCGAGCGCGGCGCGGAACTGCTCCGCGCCGGGGGCGCCGACCCGATCCTGGTCGTCACTGGCGCCGCCCCGGTCCAGGTCGGCGGAACGCAGGCGGTCTACAACCCGGACTGGCAGACCGGCATGGGCTCCTCGCTCCGCACCGCCCTGCAGGCCCTGACCGGCACCGATGCGGGCGCGGCGGTAGTCGCGCTCGCCGATCAGCCACTCGTCGGACCGCAGGCGGTGGCCAGGCTGATCGCCGCGTACCGGGACGGCGCGACCGTGGCCGTCGCCACCTACGAGGGGCAGCCGCGCAATCCCGTGCTGCTGGCCCGCGAGCACTGGCCCGAGGTCGCCGCGCTGGCGACCGGCGACACCGGAGCCCGGGCCTTCCTGCGCGCCAGGGCGGATCTGGTCACGCAGGTCGAATGCGGCGACACGGGCCGCCCCGACGACATCGACACCCCGGCGGACCTGGCCCGGATCGCCAGAAGCACGTCATGCACCTAACCTGGCCCGCCTGGCAGTACGAGCGAACCTGCGCTGACTGCGGCCACACGTGGCGCGTGCCGCGGCGCTACTCCCAGCGTCGGGTCTGGGTGCAGAGGCGTGATCAGGTGACCGTCTCCGGATAGGCGGCAGGCACGGAGCCGATGACGGCCAGGGACTCCACGAAGAAGTAGATCCCTTTGAAGAACTCGAGCAGGTCACCCTCCTCGAGCACCATCTTGCGGTACATGACCGTGCGCTGCGCGTCGTACCCCTCGTGCAGCGCCTTCCAGTCCACGTAGTCCATGCCGAGCACGTAGGTCGCCTTGAGCGGCTCGTCCGGGCCGATGACACGGCAATCGGTCGCCGTCCCGCCGGCCCACTGCACGAACAGGTACGAGGCCAGCTCCCGGCAGCCCAGCGCCCAGGACGCCGGGTACACGCTCTTGATCCACTCGAAGAAGGCCCAGTACTCCTCGAGCTTGCCCGCCCGCGCCTGTTCCGAGGGCCCCGCGGTCAGGGCCTCCCGGACGGACTCGGCCCACGATGGGCTGAAGAAGTCAGACACCGCCTCACCCCCCCGCCAGCACCGGCTGCACCTTCTGCAGCAGGTCCTCGAGGTCGGGCGAGAGCCCGATGCCGACGTCGTTCAGTTTGCGCCTGAGCTGAATGAAGAACAGCGCCCGCACCTCGTCGTCGGTCCAGCCGAGCGGCTCGTAGTAGACCCGCCGGCTGACCACGCCGGACACCGACAGGATCGTCCGCAGCGTGTCGTGGATCTCGTTGATCATCGTCGGGTCCTTGCGCACCGCGTCCTGCAGGTAGCGCATGCCGCCCTGCACGTGCCGCGACTCGTCCCGGCAGGTCGCGGTGAATCCGGTGTAGTAGGCGGGGAGGAACCCGCGCCAGCGGGCGTAGGACAACGTCACCTTCATCACCGACAGGGCCAGCACGCCCTCGATCCACAGGAAGTACGTGGTGCCGTAGCGTACCCGCGCCCGCTCATCGTACGGATGGAGCCGCAGCTCGTCCGCCTGGTAGGCCAGCAACCCGAACGGCGCCACGAACGTCTCGGACACCCAGGGAAACGACGCGTCAAGCACGGCCATGATGTCGTCGCCCTTCAGCCCGACGACCTCACGGTAGAACCGGTCGAAGAACACCGTGTGCCGGGCCTCGTCCTCGATCTGCGCGGCGATGTGGAGCTTCTCCTCTTCGCTGGCGCCGATCATGAACACCGGCAGCTCGATCTCCACCTGCCGCTCGCCGTGGTGGAAGCCGGAGGCCACGGCGATGAACGACTGCCGTTCCGCCTCGGTCATCTTCTCCTGCCAGTCCACCTTGTCCTGGCTGAAGTCGAGGTCGTAGACGTCCCACCGCTGCTTGAGGTACTTGCGGTACAGCGTGGTGAAGTCGGGCAGCGACTTCAGGTCCTTATGGACGTACTCGATGACGTCGTCGATGTCGACCTGGAGCACCTCGGCGAGGGCGGACTCCTCGATCTCCCGCACCTGATCGTCGCTGAGCGCCCGGGGGCCCTCCCGCAGGACCGCCGTCGGGCTCTTGCGTTCGGCCATACCAGCCCCCTACCGCCGTAACCGGATACTAGAACGCAATTCTGTAACTCATTCGACCCGCTTCGCCCGCGCCCCGTCAAGATCCGCCCGCGGAGCCTAGCGGCCCGGATGCTCTGCTCTCCGCCCGCGAAGCCCTAGCGGGCCTGGGTGCCTCACCTTCCGTCCGCCCGCGAAGCTCTAGCGGGCCTGGATGCCTTACTCCCCGACTCCCCCGCCCGCGAAGCCTAGCGGGCCTGGATGCCCCAGGCGTGAGTGACGGCCTGGCCGGGATCCAGGACCAGCAGGTCCTTGCCGGTCGCGAAGGCGTTCGGGGGGCAGGTCATCGGCTCGATCGCCACCGCTTTCCTCCGGCGGTCCGGCCCGAGTGCGTCGCCGGTGAAGACCTGCAGCCAGTGGTAGCCCTCTCCGGCCCAGAGGGCGACGCGGGCGCCGGAGCCGCCGTCGGCGGCCAGTTCCGCCCAGACCCGGCCCTCGCCGTCGCGGTCGAGCCCGGTCAGCGCGTCATCGAGCTGGGTGGTGCCGATCACGCGCGGCTGGCGGAAGTCATACGCCGTGCCCTCGACCGGCACCGCGGGCCCGGACGGGATGCCGCGGTCGTCCATCGGCTGCCATCGGGCCGCGGGCAGGCTGAGCTGGCACCCATCGACCGACGGGGTCCGGACGGTCAGGTACGGGTGCGAGCCGGTGCCGTACGGAGCCGCCCGGGTGCCCTGGTTGCGCGCGGTGATGGCGATGTGCAGCCCGGTGTCCGCCTCGAGCCGGTACTCGGCCTCGATCTCGACGCAGAACGGATAGCCCTGGTAGGCGTGCGGGGCGCTGCGGAGCACCACCGCGCCGTCCGCGTGCGTGACCGGCGTCCACGCCGTCCACCGGGTGAGGCCGTGGATCGCGTTCCCTCGCGCCGGCTCGGTCAGGGCCAGCTGGAACTCGGTGCCGCCGAACGTGTACCGGCCCCCGTCGATCCGGTTCGGCCAGGGCGTGAGCAGCGCACCCGCGCCGGCCGGGGGCAGTTCGTCGGGTCCGTACCCGGCGATCAGCGGCTGGCCGCGGAACATCAGTTCGCGCAGCCCCGCGCCGAGTTCTGTCACCGTGGCCCGGTACTCGCCGGCCGCGATCTCGTACTGCTGTCCGGTAATCGGAACGACCATTGCGTCAGGATACGGACAGCAGCAGGGCGGCGCGGCAGCCGGCCACCAGGCCCCAGGCCAGATCGTCCCCGCCAGGCGCCGCGAGCAGCCTGGCAGCGGCGGGTTCGAGCGGCTCCTGGCCCGCCATCCCGAGCAGGACGGCCGACACCTCGGCCGCCGCCTGGCCTCTGGCGGCGCAGTGCAGCAGCGAGGCCGCCAGCGTGGTCGTCCGCTGCGCCGCGTTGAAGGTGGCCGCGGCGCTGAGCCAGTTCGCCAGCCACACGGCCCGCGTCCCGCCGGAGATGACGCCGCCCAGCAGCCTGAGCGCCAGCAGGACGCCGCTGACCACGCTGTCGCCGCTCGGGACCAGGCCCGGACCCAACCCCACCAGGTGCTCGACCGCCTCGACGGCGCCTGCCAGGTCGCCGCTCGCGCAACAGGCCGCCAGCCGGAAGGGCCCGTCCTGCCCAGCCAGCCCGGGCGGCGGCTCGGCCGCAGAGCACAGCCTGGCCAGCACGCTGCACCCGTGATCCAGCCTGGCCCGGGACAGCGGCCCGAACACCGGGGACGGGTCCCACCAGCGCACGATCCTGATGTCGAGTCCGCAGGCCATGACCCGGCTCCCGCCCGCCCAGCACTCCGCGGCGGGGCGTGCCTCCCACGGGCCGCCGATGATGGCGTTCGGCAGCCTGATGGCGTCCGGCGGCGAGATGGCGATCACCCGAGGCTCCGGGACGGGGTCGGTGAATTCCAGGTAGATCGCGTGGGGCAGGACCGCGAGGACCTTGCCGTGACGGCGAGCCCCGCGCAGCAGGTCGCTGGCCGCCAGGCTGGCCACGCCGACGGTCACGGTCGGCGGATCGGTGCTCGCGCCGGTCGGCTCAGCCCGGGTCCGGGAGGGGCGCTGGCCTGGTGCGCGGGTCACGTAAGTCACAGTACTGGGACGCCGGTACGCCATTCCTGTTCTTACGGTTCAGGCCGGTTTCGTGCGAATTCGGACTAGTAATGAAAGAATTACCGATTTGTGATATGCGGGAGGCTTTTGTGAACATCAGCTTGGGAGGCCGACGGGGCTGCTTGGGGAGCGGGGGACCGTCAGCCCCGCCGGCTATTTAACCCTAGCCGGACGCGGTCTCGATTCGGGTCACTTTCTACCGCGTAAGTACTTCGAAACGTTTTGCGTTGACGCCGAGGGCGCGCTGATCCCGCCAGATCCGTTGGCCCGGCCGTTGGCTCGCCCGGGTCCGCGGAGTCCGCGCGGTCCGAGGCGCCCGCTGCGGATCGCTTCCGCCGCTAGCACCCCGAACAGGTAAAAGTAAGCCGCCTCCTCGTCCTCGAAGAAGCGAACCTCAAGGCGCGCCTCGTCGGTGCAGCTGAACACCTCGAAGCCGCCGTCCGCCTTGACCAGGCACATGGCGCCGGGAACTTCCTCGTTGACCGCGTAGGAGGCCTGCGAGATGGCCGCCAGGCCCAGGAGCTCGGCGAAGGCCGACTGGGGCGTAACGCGATCCTTCCCGGCGCCGCGCCGCGCAGGCGGCGGCACCGTCTCCGGCTCCGCCCCGTGGCCGGGCTCGCTGGCCAGTTGCGGCTCAGCCCAGGGTCCGGACCCATTCCGTGCTCCAGGCTCATTCCCCGGTCCGGACCCATTCCACGATCGTGGCTCGTCCCCAGATCCGGACCCATTCCACGATCCGAGCTCGGTCCGCTGTCCGGATCCGTTCCCATTCGGCGATTCGGTCCCATTCGACGATCCTGGCTCGGGCCATGGCTCGGGCTCTGGCCACGGTTCCGGCCAGGGGGAGCCGTGCCACGCCGCTACGCGGTCCGGTGTCCGGGACGCGTGCTCCGCGGAGACCGGCCCCGGCGCGTCGGCGTCCAGCCCGGCGGAGCTGGCCACCCGGGTGGCGGTCTGCGCCACCTGCGCCGCCTCAGGCGCCTCAGGCGTCACGGAGGGATCGGGCGTGACCTCATGCGCGTCGCCTGACGGCGGGAACATCGCCGCGGACAGCGGGAAGTCGACCCGTTCCTCGGTCAGGCCGGTGATCTCCTGCCGAGACACGACGACCTCGAAGACCTCCCTGTCGATCTCCCAGTAACCCAGCTGGATGGCCCGCGTCGTATCCCGGCCCAGGTAGGCGATGTGCAGGCGAGCGCCAAGATCGTCGAGCACCAGGCACGGTTCCCCCTGGTACTCACCGACCGGTCGCGACTGCCACAGGTCGTCCAGGTCCAGGACGCCCACCTGCTTGCGCCAGAACCCGCCGGACGCCGTGAAGCCGAGTTCCTCGGGCGGCGGACCGGGGGAGAACAGCGTCACGTCCGTCCCGTCGGGACCTAGTCCAGCCTGATAGGGGACGCCGAGGTAGGTAGCCATGATCCGGAATCGCATCGCTCACGGCTCCGTCTGCTGCCACGCTAGGCCGTCGTAGCGGGCCACGAGTTCGTCGCCGTCGGCACCGAGCCTGCACATTCCCGCCCCGACCGGTATCGGAATGGGCTCAAGGTAGAACTCGGGGACGCCGGGGCCCGCGGTGCGCTGATAGCCGTCGACGGTGCGGGCGAGCCAGCACAGCAGGTACAGCTCGGTCATGTCCCGCGTGAACTCGGAATCCTCCCAGCCCAGGCTCAGGGCGAGGTAGGCCTCGGCCGGGTTATGGAACCGGACGTCCTCGGCCCGGTAGACGTATCCGGCCAGTACGCCACGTTGCCCGCTGAGGTAGGGGCCGACCAGGCGCGGCGGTACGGCCTTCCACATCGGCGTGCCCGGCGCGATCGCGGGCGTCCGCTCCGACTGGATCACTACACTCCCTTCGGTAAGCGCGGGACTACTCCACTCAACCGATTGTGCCTAGTGAGTGACTGTCATTAGCTTGAAATGCATGATTCAGAGCACTCATTACTCTGAGTATCGCCCCGCTTACCCCGTGACGCAGGTGATACCCGCGCGCTGACCGCCTGAACCGGGGCGCGTGACGTAAGGTCCGACTGTGTCCGGGCACCTGAATCCTGGCGGGCAGCAGTTCCGCCACGACCGCGGCGCCGCCGATCCCCGAGTGGCCGCGGCGCTCGCCGCGTACCTGGCCGGGCAGGGCAGCGAACAGGCGGCCCTCGGCGCGCTCGCCTCCGCCCGGCTGCTCGTCCCCGTCGTCGCTACCCTGGGCGACGGCTCCGAGCCCGCGGACGCCACGCAGGGTGACAAGAACGGCGAGATGGCGTTGCCCACGCTGATCGGCCGGGACGGCAGGGCCGCCCTGCTGGCCTTCACCGACCTGGACGCGCTGGCCCGGTGGCGTCCTGACGCCCGCCCGGTGCCCGCCGAGGCGGACCGAGTGTGGCGCGCCGCCGTCGCCGAGGGCTGCGCCGTGGTCATCGACGTGGCCGGGCCGGTGCCGCTCGCGGTCGAGGGGGCCAGGCTGGCGGCCCTGGCCGCCGGGCGACCGGTACCGCCGCCGCACGAGGACCCAGACATCCGCGCGGAGGTCGAGGCGGTCGTGGCCGGCGAACCAGGCATCACCGGGTTCACCCTGGCCCCCGGCCGCCAGGACGGTACGGACCTGGCCGTCACGCTGCGACTGGCCGCCGGGGACCACGGGCCCGTGCTAACCCGGACGGCGAATGACATCGCCGCGCGACTGGCCGGGCGGCTGCGCCGCGGCCTCGAATTCAGCGCCGCGCCGGCGCCATAGGATCATGACCATGTTTCGCTGGCTGACCGCGGGCGAATCGCACGGGCGCGCGCTCGTTGCGATCTGCGACGGCGTGCCCGCCGGGGTCCTGGTCAGCACCGGCGACATCGCCTCGGCACTGGCCCGGCGGCGGGCCGGCTACGGCCGCGGCGCGCGGATGACGTTCGAGCAGGACGAGGTCGAGCTGACCGGGGGAGTCAGGCACGGCCGCACCTTGGGCGGCCCGGTCGCCGTCAGGGTCGCCAACACCGAATGGCCCAAGTGGGAAACGGTCATGTCCGCGGACCCCGTTGACCCCGATGACCTGGACGGGCTGGCCAGGAACGCGCCGCTGACCAGACCGCGTCCCGGGCACGCGGACCTGGCCGGGATGCAGAAGTACGGCTACGTCGACGCCCGCCCCATCCTTGAGCGGGCCAGCGCCAGGGAGACCGCCGCGCGCGTCGCGCTCGGCGAGGTGGCCCGGCGGATGCTCACCCAGGTGCTCGGCGTGCAGATCCTCAGCCACGTGGTGGCGATCGGCTCGGTCCGCGCCCCCCGGGACGTCGCCCCGGGCCCGGACGACGCGGCGGCGGTGGACGCCGACCCGGTGCGCTGCTTCGATCTGGCGGCGAGTCAGGCCATGGTCGCCGAGATCGACGCGGTCCGCAAGGACGGCGACACCCTGGGCGGGGTGGTCGAGGTGCTGGCCTTCGGGGTGCCGCCCGGGCTCGGCAGTTTCACGCACTGGGACCGGCGGCTCGACGGCAGGCTGGCCGGCGCGCTCATGTCCATCCAGGCCATCAAGGGCGTCGAGGTGGGGGACGGGTTCACCACGGCTGCCCGCCGTGGTTCGGTGGCGCACGACGAGATCGAGGCCGCCGGCGGCGGAATCAGCCGGCGCACCAACCGGGCCGGCGGCATCGAGGGCGGGATGAGCACCGGCGAGGTCATCAGGCTCCGCGTCGCGATGAAGCCCATCTCGACCGTGCCGCGCGCCCTGGACACGATCGACGTGCAGACCGGGGAGCCCGCCAAGGCGATCAACCAGCGCAGCGACGCGACCGCAGTGCCCGCCGCGGGCGTGGTGGCCGAGGCCATGGTGGCCCTGGTGCTGGCCGAGGCGGCGGTCGAGAAGTTCGGCGGCGACTCGGTGGACGAGATGCGCCGCAACGTAGAGAGCTACCTCAAGGCCCTGGTGATCACGTGACCGCGGCGCAGGCCGGAGAACCCCGTGGACCCCAAGCGCCCCAAACACGCCAATCACCCCAAGCGTCAGCGGCGCCCCTGGTCGTACTGATCGGCCCGCCCGGTGCGGGCAAGACCGCGGTAGGCCCGCTTGTCGCGGCTCGCCTGGGCGTGCCGTTCCGCGACACCGACGCCGAGGTTGGGGTCGCCGCGGGCAAGCCGGTCAGCGACATCTTCATCGAGAACGGCGAGGAAGCCTTCCGCGCGCTCGAGCGCGAGGTGGCCGCCCGCGCCCTTGACGAGCACGGCGAGCTGCGCGAACACGGCGGGGTGCTCGCGCTGGGCAGCGGCGCGATCCTCGACGATCAGATCCTGCGCCTGCTCGAGGGCCTGCCCGTGGTCTACCTGTCCGCCGATTTCGGCACGATCGCGCGGCGGATCGGGCTTGACCGGCCCCGCGTGGTGGTCCCGGGGAACCCCCGCGGCCGGCTGCGCGCCATGCTGGCGGAGCGCGATCCCCTCTACCAGCGGTTCGCCGTGATCACGGTGCCGACCGACGACCTGGATCCGGAGGAACTCGCCGACCAGATCGCCGACAGGATCACCGCCGGAGAGGGCGAGCACCCGCGGTGACCGCGACCAGGATCGACGTCCGCCCGTCGGATGGGTCGCCCTACCCCGTCATGGTCGGCGTCGGGATCCTCTCCGAACTGCCGGCCCTGGTCCCCAAGGACGCGCAGACCGTCGTCGTCATCCACGCCGAAGGCCTCGGCGAGATCGCCCGCCCGGTCTGCGGCGCGCTGTCCGCGGCCGGCCTGACCGTGCACCCCGAGCCGGTACCCGACGGCGAGGCCGCCAAGACCGCACGTGTCGCCGCCCGGCTGTGGTCCAGACTGGCCCGGCACGGCGTGACCAGGTCCGATTGCGTCGTCGGCCTCGGCGGGGGAGCGGCCACCGACCTGGCCGGGTTCGTCGCCGCCACCTGGCTGCGCGGCGTGCAGGTGATCCTCGTCCCGACCACGCTGCTCGGCATGGCCGACGCGGCGGTGGGCGGGAAGACCGCGATCGACATCCCCGAGGGCAAGAACCTGGTCGGCGCGTTCCACTCGCCCTCGGGAGTTCTCGCCGACCTGGCGACGCTCGAGACCTTGCCCCGGGCCGACTACGTGAGCGGGCTGGCCGAGGTGATCAAGGCCGGCTTCATCGCCGATCCGGTCATCCTGGACCTGGTCCGCGCCGACCCTGAGGGCGCCGCGGTGCCGCACGGCCCGCATTCACGCGAGCTGATCGAGCGCGCGATCAGGGTCAAGGCCGGGGTGGTGTCGGCCGACCTCACCGAACGGGGACCCCGCGAGATCCTCAACTACGGGCACACCCTCGGCCACGCCATCGAGCGCGTGGAGGGCTACCGGTTCCGGCACGGGGACGCGGTCGCCATCGGGATGGTCTACGTCGCCGGGCTGGCCCGCCTGGCCGGGCGGCTCGACGACCAGACCGCCGCGCTGCACCGGACGGTACTGGCCAGCGTCGGCCTGCCCACCGCGTACCGGCCGGGCGCGTGGCCCGATCTGCGCGCGGCCATGGCCGTGGACAAGAAGGCGCGCGGCGCGCGGCTCCGCCTCGTCGTTCTCGACGGCCTGGCCCGCCCGTCCATCCTCGACGGCCCCTCGGAGGAACTCCTGTGGCAGGCCTACCGGGAGGTATCCACGTGATCACGCAGGTGCTCGTCCTCAACGGCCCGAACCTGGGTCGGCTCGGCACCAGGGAGCCCGAGATCTACGGCTCGGTGTCGTTCGACGACCTGGCCGAGCTCTGCCGCGCGACCGGCCGGGCCCTCGGGCTGCACGTGGACGTCAGGCAGACCGACGACGAGGCCGAGATGATCAGCTGGGTGCACGAGGCCGCCGACGCCCGGATGCCCGTGGTGATCAACCCCGCCGCGTTCACGCACTACTCCTACGCGCTGCGGGACGCCCTGGCCATGCGGACCGCCCCGCTGGTGGAGGTGCACATCTCCAACCCGGCGGCGCGCGAGGAGTTCCGGCACACCTCGGTGGTCGCCGCGGTCGCAGACGGGACCGTGGCCGGCTTCGGGCTCGTCTCCTACCAGCTCGCGCTTCAGGCCATCGCCGAGCTGATCGCGCAGGCCCCGACGCCCGACAGGGAAGCTTCCGGCCGCCCATGATCGTCCTCGTCGGGTTCATGGGCGCGGGCAAGACCACGGTCGGGACCCTGCTCGCCGCCCGGCTAGGCCTGCCGTTCGCCGACAGCGACCACGTCCTGGAGGACCGCGCGGGCCGGCCGATCAGGCAGATCTTCGCCGAGGACGGCGAGCCAGCCTTCCGTGCCCTCGAGTACGAGGTCATCGCCGGGCTGCTGGAGGGCCCGCCGATGGTCCTGGCCCTAGGCGGTGGCGCTCCCGGCCACCCGCCGACCCGGGAGCTGCTGCTGCCCCCCGGGAGACGACCTTCCGGGAACCTTTTCCCCCAAACCCCCTCGGCCCTCCAAACCCCCTCGGCCCTCCAAACCCCCTCCGCCCTCCAAACCCCCTCCGCCCTCCAAACCCCCTCCGCCCTCCAAACCCCCTCCGCCCTCCAAACCCCCTCCGCCCTCCAAACCCCCTCCGCCCTCCAAACCCCCTCCGCCCTCCAAACCCCCTCCGCCCCCCGAACCCCCTCCGCCCCCCAGACCCTCCTCGAGGTCGTCTACCTCCACGTCGGGTACGCCCAAGCGCTGCGGCGTGTCGGCGGTGATGCAGGCAGGCCGCTGCTGGCCCGCCCGGATCTGTCGGAGCTTTACCAGCGTCGGCAGCTGGTCTACGCCGCGGTCGCAACGCTGACCGTCCGCACCGACGGCCGACCCCCCGGGACCGTCAGCGACCACATCCTGGCCCGGCTCGCCGGAGCCCGTGCCTACTTGCAGTAGTACAGCCCGCCCGCGCCGCCGGCGCCCGGGCCGGCCGCGCCCGATGGCCCCGAGCCGCTGTACGCGGACGCGGGAACAGCGCTGCAGTTCTGCTCGACCCACGAGATGACCGACCCGACGTCACCGCCGCCGCCGCCGAAACCGCCCCCGCCGACGCCGCCCCCGCCGAAACCGCCGCCCCGCCCGCCGGCCAGGACGTAGTGCACCTTGCCCTGCCTGACGTACTGCTCGAACTGAGCCAGGGTCGGCGCCGGGTCGCTGCCGCGGAACCCGCCCATGGCCATCACCGGTACGCCTCGCGTGGCCAGGATGATCGACGCGGCCTGGGTGGAGCCCTGCACCGCGACGAGCCAGGTCGCGCCGTCGCGGTGCGCCTCCAGGTAGGCGATCATCCCGGCACTCGCGCCCACCGCGCCGCTTGACCCGCCCAGCCCACCGCCTGCCCCGCCCGGCCCGAAGATCTCGCTCGGCCGCCCCCCGTCCGGCGGCCGGCCGCCGCTTCCCAGCCCGAAGCCGGATCCGCCGTCCCCGGGCAACCCGCGATCAGGGAACCCGCCGCCATCCCCGAACGCGCCGCGCTCGGGGAACCTGCCGCCATCCCCGAACGCGCCGCGGCCCGCGAATCCGCCAGCGCCGCCCCGGCCCGCGAACCCGCCGCCCGCAGCCGGGCCGGCCAGCGGATTGCTGCCCTGGATCGTCTGCGAGAGCGGCGTGAGCGCATACGCCGCCGGCCCGGCCAGGACCGCGACCAGGCCGGTCACGCCGGCCACCGCCAGCAGAGGCCCGCGCGCGCCTGCCAGGAGACGAATGCGCCCGGCCGCCGCCCGCAGGCGCCTGCCGCGCGCCCGTCCCGCCGCCAGCGCCAGCACGGTCACGGCGCTGGCGGCCGCGATCGTCCAGGGCAGCCACGGGTTCCAGCCGGAGGTGCGGCGCAGCAGCACGAAGGCCCAGGCGCCGGTGACCGCGATCGCCAGCGCCAGGACCAGGCTCCACCAGCCCGAACGCCGGTGCGCCTGGTAGAGCGCCACCACGCCGATGCCGGTCAGCGCCGCTATCGGCGGCGCCATGGCGCTGGTGTAGTACGGGTGCTGGGTGCCCTGCTGGTAACTGAGTACGAAGAACTCCAGCGCGAGCCAGCCGCCCCACAGCAGCACGCTGGCGCGCGCAAGATCCGTCCTCGGCCGCCGCCCGATGAGGATGAGCGTCCCGACGAGCGCGATGACGGCGAACGGGATGAGCCAGGAGATCTGGCCGCCGAGCGTCGAGGCGAACATCCGGCCCAGGCCCGACTGGCCACCGAACCCCCCGAACCCTCCTCCTCCGCCGAAGCCTCCTGGAGCCCCGCCAGGCCCGGCCAGGTGCGCGAACTCGCCCGCATGGCCGAAGTCGCCCGCGCCGCCGCCCCCGGCCCCGCCGGCCGGGGTGCGAGCCGGGCCGAATCCGGTGCCACCGGTGATCCGGCCGAACCCGTTGTAGCCGACCGCGAGGTTCCACACGGTGTCGTTCGCGCTGCTGCCCACGTAGGGACGGCTGGCCTTGGGGATGAGGTCGACGATGGTCATCCAGGACAGCGCGATCACGGCCAGCTCGGCACCGGCGACCAGCAGGCGCCCGAGCCGCGCCCACAGTCGGCCTTCGGCGGCGATCAGGTACACGATCGGCAGCGCGGGCAGCGCGATGAACCCCTCGAGCATCTTGGTGTTGAACGCGAGCCCGAACGCCGCCGCGCTCACCATCAGCCAGGCCAGCGGATGGCCCCCGCCGTCCCGGCCCGCCCGCAGCGACTCAAGCAGCCCCCACGCGCCCACGGCCAGCAGCAGCGTGAGCATGGTGTCGGGATTGTCGTCCCTGTCGATGGCCACCACCATCGGGGTCAAGGTGAGGGCCAGCGCCGAGATCAGCCCCGCCGCGCACGCGCCCCGTTCGCCGAGCAGGCCCGCGACGCTGCGCCGGACCGCCGCGTATACGACGGCGACGGCGGCGACGCCCTCGGCCGCCTGGGGCAGGAGCAGGCTCCAGCTGTTGAATCCGAAGATGCGCGCGGAGATCTCCATGATCCAGAACGCGAACGGCGGCTTGTCCACGGTGATGAACGACCCCGAGTCCAGCGAGCCGAAGAAGAACGCCTTCCAGTTCTCCGTGCCGGACAGCACTGCGGCCGCGTAGAAGGTGTTCGCGTCGCCGTTGTGGGACAGGTCCCACGAGTACAGCACCGCGGCCAGGGCCAGCACGGCCCACAGCGCCGGGCGGGCCCAGAAGGGATCGGACGGGCGGCCGAGCAGGAGGCGCGCCAACAGGCCACGCGGCGGGCGCGCCGATTCGGCAGCGGGGTCTCCCGCGGTCAGCGGGGTGCTCATCGGTGCTGCTCCGGGCCGGTGAGTTCGGCTCTGGCCTGCTGCCACAGGCCAGGCACGGCCGGTCGGTCCTGGCCAGCCGTCGAGAGGCCTCTACGCGACCGGGCCGGGCGCAGCCGCGCTACGCCGCGCAGGTCGGCCAGTGCGGTGCGCACGATCTCCACCCTACTGTCGCGGTCATCGACCCAGGTAACGGGAACTTCGCAGATCCGCAAGCCCCTGCGCTGGGCCAGGATCAGCAGTTCGGTGTCGAAGAACCACGCATTGTCCTTGACGTCGGCCAGCAGCGTCTTGATGACCTCAGCCCGGCCCGCCTTGAACCCGCATTGCGCGTCGGAGAACCGGGCCGCGAGCACGGTGCGCAGTAGGAGATTGTAGGCCCGTGAGATGATCTCGCGTTTGGGCCCGCGGACCACCGCGGCCCCCGGGGCCAGCCGGCTCCCGATCGCCAGGTCGCCGTCGCCAGCCAGCAGCGGGGCGATCAGCGGGAGAAACGCGTCAAGACCGGTGGACAGGTCGGCGTCCATGTAGGCCACGATGTCGGCGTCGCTGCCGCACCAGACGTGGCGGAGCGCGAGCCCGCGGCCCTTGCGGTCCAGATGCACGACCCTGATCCGGGACAGCTCCCCGCGCAGCCGCTGCGCGATCGCCAGCGTCCCGTCGGTGCTCGCGTTATCGGCGATGGTGATGACGAAATGATGGGGAAGGTGAGCGGTCAGGTACAAGTGGAGCCGCCGGACGTTCGCCGCGAGGGCTTTCTCCTCGTTATAGACCGGGATCGTGACCTCGATGAGCAGCTCGCGCGCTGCGCCCCCCGTCTCCATGCCTGAAGGATGAGCGGCACCGCTCAGAGAATGCTGCGGCCATTCTGCGAGAAGGCCGAAAGTCCGCTGGCCCGCGCCAACCGCTACCCTCCTTGTATGCGAGTGGGGATATTCCTGAATTACGCGGGCGGCTTCGCCCAGACCGTGGTGGAGCTGGCCGACTACGAGCGGGCCGGGGCCGACATCGTATTCGTGCCCGAGGCGTACAGCTTCGACGCCGTCAGCCAGCTCGGTTACATCGCGGCCAAGACCGAGCGGATGCAGATCGCGTCGGGCATCTTGCCGCTGTACTCGCGCACCCCCGCGCTGCTCGCCATGACGGCCGCCGGACTGGACTTCGTCTCGGGCGGCCGGTTCATGCTAGGCCTGGGCGCCTCGGGCCCGCAGGTAATCGAGGGCTGGCACGGCGTGCCCTACGACGCGCCGATCGGCCGGGCGCGCGAGATCATCGAGATCTGCCGGATGGTCTGGCGCCGCGACCGGCTGGCCTACCAGGGCCGGTACTACCAGCTGCCGCTCGAAGGGGGCACCGGGCTCGGCAAGCCGCTCAAGCTGATCAACCACCCCGTCCGCGAGCGCATCCCGGTCGGCCTGGCCGCCATCGGGCCGAAGAACGTGGCGGTCGCCGCCGAGCTGGCGGAGACCTGGATGCCGATCTTCTACCTGCCGGAGAAGGCCGCCGAGGTCTGGGGCGGCGCGGTGGCCGAGGGCCTGGCCAAGCGCGACCCCTCGCTCGGCCCGCTGGACGTGACCGCCCACGTGGCGCTGGCCATCGGCGACGACGTGGCAGGCCTGCGCGACCATGGCCGGCCGGAGCTGGCCCTGTACATCGGGGGGATGGGCGCCAGGGAACGGAACTTCTATAACGACCTGGCCTGCCGGCTTGGCTACGAGGCCGAGGCCAAGGCGATCCAGGACGCCTACCTCGGCGGGCGCAAGGCCGAGGCCGAGGCCCTGGTCCCGGCCGAACTGGTCGAGCGGACCTCGATGATCGGCCCGGCCGGCTACGTCAAGGATCGGGTCGCCGCCTACCGCGAGGCCGGCGTCACCACCCTCAACGTCACCCCGCTCGCCCGCACCCACGAAGGCCGCGTCCGCCTGATCGAGCAGATCCGCTCCCTCGCGGACTAGCCGAGGACTAGCCCGGGACCCTGCCGCCACCGCATTTCCGTCCCTCGAGCCCCATCACTGACATTGACCCCGCCGGTACCATGGTGCCAGTCGATGGGTGTGACACCGTACAGGGAAGATCCTGTAGTAAGCGGCACCCATGGGCTTGAAGAAGGCCCTAGCCCCGCGCCGGGCCCGCCCCGAGGGGTGGTGGGCCGCGTAAAGTTCCGCCTATGCCAGAGATTCACGCGGTTCGCCGCGCGCGCGTACAGGAGCAGGTCGCCGAGGCGGGCGCGGATGCGGTCCTGGTCACCTCGGCACCGAACGTCCGCTACCTCACCGGCCTGGCCAGCTCGAACGCCGCGGTGGTGGTGCCGGCTGCTGGGCAGGCGGTGCTCGCCACCGACTCGAGGTACGCGCTGGCCGCCCGGCGGGACTGCCCTGACGTCGAGCTCCTCGCCGAGCGTTTCATCGAACCGCGGCTCGCCGCGGAGATGACCAGCCGGGGCTGGCGCACCGTCGCGTTCGAGGCACACGAGATGACCGTCGAGCGCCACGCGGAACTCTGCGCCGCCGCCCAGGGCGTCACCATCGTCCCGTTCGGGCGGAAGATCGAGGAGCTCCGCACGGCGAAGGATGCGCACGAGCTCGAGTTGCTCGCCACCGCGTGCCGGATCAGCTGCCAGGCCATCGCCGACGTGTTCGCGCTGATCAGGCCGGGCCTGACCGAACGCAGACTGGCGGCGGCGCTCGAATCGCGGATGACCGACCTTGGCGCGGAAGGCCCGGCCTTCGACACCATCGTGGCCAGCGGGCCGAACGGCGCGATCCCGCACCACTCGCCGACCGACCGGCCGCTGCGCCGCGGCGACCTGGTCACGATGGACTTCGGCGCCCGTTACGGCGGCTACCACGCCGACATGACCCGCACCGTCGCGCTAGGCGAGCCCGCCGGCTGGCAGCGTGAGATCTACGAGCTGGTCGCGGCCGCGCAGCGGTCCGGGATGGACGCCGCGCGGCCGGGCGCCGACGTCGGGGACGTGGACGCCGCGGCGCGCGACATGATCCGGGACGCCGGGCACGGCGAGCACTTCGGCCACGGCCTGGGCCACGGGGTGGGCCTCGAGATACACGAGGCCCCGATGATCGGGTACTCACGGACGGGTAAGCTAGCCAGCCGGGTCCCAGTCACTGTCGAACCCGGTGTCTACCTGCCCGGCCGGGGCGGTGTCCGGATCGAGGACGTCCTCATCGTGGGCGCCAACGGGACGGGGCTGCTCACGACGACGACGAGAGAACTTCTCGTCCTGTTACCTGGAGACGTAAACGTGGCCACCACCAACGACCTGAAGAACGGCATGACGCTGAACCTGGACGGGCAGCTCTGGACCGTCGTGGAGTTCCAGCACGTCAAGCCGGGCAAGGGCGGCGCCTTCGTACGCAGCAAGCTGAAGAACGTCCTGTCGGGCAAGGTCGTCGAGCGCACCTTCAACGCGGGCGTCAGGGTCGACGTGGCCAGCGTGGACCGGCGGGAGATGCAGTACCTGTACCGCGAGGGCGATGATTTCGTCTTCATGGACACGCAGGACTACGAGCAGCCGCGGATCCCTGCCTCGGTGGTAGGCGACGCGGCGGACTATCTGCTCGGGGAGCAGACCGTCACCGTGGCGTTCAACGAAGGCGTGCCGCTGTACCTGGACCTGCCCGCGGCGGTGGAGCTCACCATCAGCCAGACCGACCCGGGCGTCCAGGGCGACCGCTCCACCGGCGGGACCAAGCGGCCACGCTCGAGACGGGCGCGACGATCCAGGTACCGCTGTTCATCTCTACCGGGGAGAAGATCAAGGTCGACACCAGGACCGGCCAGTACCTCGGCCGCGCCTGATGAGCACGATGTGCCCCGTGGTGTGCCGCTGCCGTCATGCCTGCGCGTAGCAAGGCGCGCAAGCGGGCGCTCGACATCCTCTTCGAGGCTGAACTGCGCGGCGTGCCGGTGCTTGACCTGCTCGCCGAGCGCGTGGCGCTGGCCAGCCCGCCGGTGTCCGCGTACGCCGCTGACCTGGTCCGCGGCGTGGCCGCGCACTCGGCGCGGATCGACGAGCTGATCGCGGCGTACGCCGAGGGCTGGACCCTGGACCGGATGCCGGCGGTGGACAGGAACGTGCTGCGGATCGGGGTCTACGAGCTGTTCTGGGCGCCTGGCGTGCCCGACGGCGTGGCGATCAGCGAGGCCGTAGTGCTCGCCGATGACCTGTCCACCGACGCCTCGCCCGCGTTCATCAACGGCCTGCTGGCCAGGCTCGCCGAACTCAAACCGTCGCTGGAGGAGTGAGCCGGCTCAGCCGACCGCGAAGCGTACCCGCAGGCCGTCGCGGCGAAGCACCCGGACAAACCAGAGCACGGACGCGCCGGTCCCCGCGACTATGCCGCCTAGCGTGACCACGGTGGTCAGCAGCATGAACGCCTTGACCGGCTCCAGCGCCATCGCCGCCGCCAGGCCGAGGGTGGAGAGGGCGAAGATCCCGGCCCACAGCCAGGTGGCGCCCTGGAAGAACCGGTGCAGCCCGGGGTGATGGGACGGGTGGCGCAGCGCCACCACCTCGGCCGCTAGCTGCGCGACCAGCGGCTTGCGCGTGGGCGCGGTCCGCGCGAACAGCACGCACAGGCCCAGGTTGGCCAGCGGGAACTGCAGCAGGAAGAACAGCACGCTGCCGGTAATGAGCACCACGGCCGTCTGCACGGTGAGCACCAGGGCCGAGATCATCAGCAGGCCGGGGACGCTCCGGGTGATGATCTTCCGGCCGATGACCGTCAGCCAGACCACCGCCGTCGCGGCGATCATGCCCGCGTCACGGCCGTCGAACGCGGCGCCGACAAAATACCCGGCGACGGGGATGCCGAGGGATTCGGCCAGGTTCCAGCCTGCCGTCAGCGTTAGCCGCCAGGGTCGGGGCAACTCGAGGTGCTCAGCCATGGCGATGAGGATACGGTGACCGGAGGCACCCGCGCTGGAGTTGGCCTGAAGCGTCATAAAGAAGAATCTGGGAGTTCCGCACGGCTTGTATAACGGACGCCCGATTACAGAAGTTCAATATCTGAGGACGGAAAGTAACCAGAAGCGATCGCATCTTGCTCGGCGGCGGTTCCGGCCTGTGCGAGACGGCATCCAACCTGGTCGCCTGCGGGTCCTTCACGCTCGCGCCGAGCCCGCCCGGCCCGCCGCCAGGTCCCGTTCGTCGGTACTCACAGCTACCCTCATCACCCGCAGCTACCCGCGTCGGGAAGCGATATCCCACTAGATTGGATGCCGGGGAAGGAGGCCCGGGTGGCGGCTGAATCCAGGCGTGACGGCGTCCGCTCTTCGCTGCTGTGGGACGTGCTGCGCGAAGTTGCCTCCGCCCGGACGGCGGAAACCGGCCGGACGGCGCTGGACATCGTTGACGTGGGTGGAGGAACGGGCGGGCTGGCGGTGCCCTTCGCGTCGCTCGGGCACAACGTCACGGTCGTCGATCCGAGCCCTGACGCGCTTGCGGCGGCGCAGCGCCGGGCCGCCGAGGCGGGCGCGCGACTGACCGCGGTGCAGGGCGAGGCCGCCAGCCTGGACACCGTCGCGGGCGAGGCCGCGGCGGACCTCGTCATCTGCCATAACGTGCTCGAGTACGTGGACTCCCCGGCCGACGCGATGACCGCCATCGCCCGGGTCCTGCGGCCGCGCGCCACCGTCAGCGTGCTGGCGTCCAACGCGGTCGCCGCGGTGCTGCACCGCGCGCTGGCCGGCCGCTTCGCCGAGGCCCGCCTGTTGGTCGACGCAGACTCGGGCCCGCAGGCCGACGCGCCACGACGGTTCACGCTGGCCGGGCTGACCGCGCTGATCGAGGGGGCCGGGCTGCGCGCCGGGCAGGCGCACGGGGTGCGCATCTTCAGCGGCCTGGTGCCCGCCGTGCTGGTGGACGGCGACCCGGGCAGCGCCGAGGCGCTGCGGGCGCTCGAGGCGGCCGCCGCCGCGACCCCGCCCCTGCGTGACATCGCCGCCCAGCTGCACGTCCTCGGCCACCGCTGACGTCATGCGGGCCGGCCCTGGTCACCAAGGCGGTACGCCGCAGGACACGGGCTGTCACATCCTGCACGTCGACATGGACGCGTTCTACGCGAGCGTGGAGATCAGGGACCGGCCCGAACTCGCGGGCCAGCCGGTCATCGTGGGCGGAGCCAGCGGCCGCGGCGTGGTGCTGTCCGCGTCGTACGAGGCCCGCGCCTTCGGGGTGCACTCGGCGATGCCGGTGCTGCGCGCCCGGCGCCTGTGCCCGCAGGCCGTGTTCGTCCCGCCCAGGCACCAGGCCTACGCCGCCACCTCCAAGGAGGTGATGGCCATCTTCGGCACGGTCACGCCCCAGGTGGAGCCACTGGCCCTGGACGAGGCGTTCCTCGACGTGCGGGGCGCGCTGCGTCGGCTCGGCCCGCCCGCCGGCATCGGCGCGCTCATCCGGGCCCAGGTTGCCGAGCAGCAGGGCATCACCTGCTCGATCGGGGTCGCGCCGTCCAAGTTCGTGGCCAAGATCGCCTCCGCCCGCTGTAAGCCGGACGGCCTGCTGGTCGTCCCGGCGGCAGGCGTCCTCGACTTCCTGCACCCGCTGCCGGTCTCCGCGCTGTGGGGTGTGGGGGAGCGAACCGGCGAGGTCCTGGCCCGGCTGGGCCTGCGCACGGTGGGCGACATCGCGCAGACCCCGTTGGCCACCCTCCAGCGCGAGCTAGGGGCGGCGGCGGGGACCCACCTGGCTGCCCTGGCCTGGGGCCGCGACGAGCGCCTGGTGACACCGCACGTACCCGAGAAGAGCATCGGCGCCGAGGAGACGTTCGCCACCGACATCGACGATCCGGACCGGATCAAGCGGGAGCTGCTCAGGTTGTCGGGCCGGACGGCTCGCGGGCTGCGGGCCGGCGGGTACCTGGCCCGTACGGTCTCGGTCAAGCTGCGGCTAGCCAGCTTCAAGACGATGACGCGCTCCAGGACGCTGGCGTACCCGACCGACGTGACCAACCAGATCTACGCCACGGCCTGCTCACTGTACGAGTCGTCGGGCCTGGCGGGCGGCGCCCGACTGCGGCTCGTCGGGGTCCGGGTGTCCGGCCTGGTGCCTGCGGCGGACGCGAACGCGCAGCTGACGTTCGACGACCGGCCGGTCGGCTGGCGGGAAGCGGATCAGGCGGTGGACAAGATAGCGAGGCGGTTCGGGTCCGGCGTGATCCGGCCGGCTTCCCTGGTGGACGACCCGGAGCGCCCGGGACCGAACGCTTTCTTACTGCTATGGGGTGCGGTCTTCCACGTGATGTGTCAACGCTCGTATTCTGGAAATTGAACCGGGTATGTGAGGTGGTTGTCACCTCGCACGTTCCGGGCGCAATGTTTTATGGGAGGCGTCGTGCCGCTCTCTGAACACGAGCAGCGCCAGCTGGAGCAGATCGAGCAAGCGCTCTACAGGGAGGATCCGAAGTTCGGGCGTCTTGTGCGCTCCAGCGATCCGCGCGTGCACTACAAGCGCAAACTGGCGCAGGGCTTGATCGGGATGCTGGTCGGTGCAGGCCTCCTCGCGGCGGGCGTGGTAACTCGCCATCTGTACCTGGAGGCCGCCGGAGCCGCGGTCATGCTGCTGTCCCTGGTGTGGGCGCTGATCACCTGGCGCCGGCACGCGGCCCGGGTGCGGGCCGTGCACGAGCGGGCCAAGATCTCGGCTCAGGGCCGGTCCGCCGGGCGCCGCCGGTCGGATCTGGGCTGGAAGGCCCGGATGATGGAACGGATGGAAGAACGCTGGCGCCGCCGCCAGGAGGGTGACCGCCGGAGGTAATCCCGGCGCGTACCGTCCCCGATCCAGAACCCACGGCATCCAGAACCCGCAGCGCCCTCGCCTGCGCTCCGTCCCGTCCAGAACCGTCAGCCCAGCTGCCTGCGGTCCGCCATCCGGCGCGAGATCAGCCCCGACATGCGATCGGAGATCGCCGCCGCGCCGTCGGCCGCCGCGGTCAGCACCGAAGCCGGGAAGACCCGGGCCCGCCAGCGCGCGCCGCGCCTGGCCGTGGCCGCGAGTCCGCGCCTGGCCGTGGCGCCGTCCCGCCGCAGGCTGGCCCCCTCGACCGGGCGCGCCGCGTAACTGGCCCGCTCCTCGGCCAGCGCGAGCCTGCGGACGGCGTCCCCGGCCTGTTCGGGTAGCCCCGCCGTGACCCGGGAGGCCAGCGTCCGCGGCGGCTCGCTGGGCCGGGCGCTGACGCCGAGGTCGGCCAGGTCGTCACGGAACTCGCGCCAGGCGGCGTGCGCCCGGCCCACGTCGTCCTTGGCCAGCGCCCAGCGCCAACGCCGCAGGACGAACCGGCAGGTCGCGGGCGCGACCAACATGACCGCGCAGGCCGCGCCGAAGGCGATGCCGACCGTCGCCCAGCCGGCCCGCACGTCGATCCCGGCGTGATACAGGACCCGGTATAGCGCGAGCAGTACGACGGCGGCCGCGGCCGCGGCCAGGATCGCCGCGGTGAGGCTCACGGGCCTGCGCCGGGGCGCGTCGGCGTGGGCGGACAGGGCGCGGTGCGCCGGGGGCGCCACGATCGCGATGACCCCGCAGGCCAGCGCGATCGCCGCCAGGATCGCGAGGAGGATGGCGGCCCAACCAGACCCGGCCGGCTTGCTGGCCGAGCCGACGAGCGGGCCCGCGTCGCCCGGCACCGTCACGTGCTTGAACGGACCAGTGGGGGTGCCCTGGTGCCCGCTGGGCGTCCCGCCAGTAGGAGGCGGGGTGGAGTTGACTAGCTGTCCTGTCCCGGTCGACGAGCCCATGTAGTTAGGCGCCGTTGCGGTGCCCTGGCCGCTGGGCGTGGGCTCGAACCTGATCCAGCCGTAGCCGGTGAAGAAGACCTCCGTCCAGACGTGCGCGTCGGAGGACCTGACCACGTAGTAGTTCTTCGCCGCCTGGGTGCCCGCAGTGTAGCCCTGGACCATCCGGGCCGGGATGCCAAGCAGGCGGGTGAGCACCGTCATCGCATACGCGGACTGCACGCACACGCCCTTCCGCGTCTTGTTCAGGAAGTTCAGCAGGCCGTCAGGGGTGTCGAAGGACTTCGCCCCCTCGTCGTAGGTGAACTCGCTCCCCGACAGCCAGTCGGCCAGCGCCCGTACCTTCTCGTACTCGGTGTGGTCGCCGACCGTCATCAAGTCCGCGATGTGCAGCAGCGCGGGGGTCCGGTAAGCCGAGGGGAGCTGCAGATCCTGGGTCAGGGCGGACAGGCGAGGCGGCGCGGCCGCCTCAAGCTCCGCCGGGGTGGGATCCACCGCGTAGCTGGTGACCTGGTACGTCCCGACGTCGGCGCCGTTCGCGGCGGAGAACACCATGAAGTCCGGGTCGGTCAGCCACGTCCCGACGAGGTGGACCTTGGTCGCCGGGTAGGGCACCGGCAGGAAGGTCGGCGCCGAACTTGAGGTCAGCGCGCCCTTGGTCACCGTCGTCACGGTGGTCGTCACCAGGTGGGCGGCGGAGAATACGCTCAGCCCGGGGGGCGAGGGGATGGCGGTGGACTGCGTGGCCCCCGTGTAGTAGCTGGTGACCTCCCAGCCCGTCCCGGGGTTGCCCAGCGTGTCGAGCACCCACTGGTGCAGGTACTGCGCATCATCGCGCTGGAGGGCCGGCGAGGCCGACGTCGTGTAGGTCAGCACCTGGGTCGGGTGGTTCTCGCGTAGCTGCGCGAGGGTCTGCGCCAGCGCGTCGGGGAGGGCAGCGCCGCCCTGGCCCGGGGCGTTGCCGCCGATGCCAGGGCCCGTCGCGAACGGCCTGCCCGGGTGCAGGCCCGGCACGATCAGCGGGATGCTCAGCGCCAGCACCACCGACGCGAACCCGACCCGCCGTCCCACCGCGGCCAGCGCGCGGGTGTCGGGACCTGCGCCCTGGCCGCGGTCGGCGGACCGGCCTTCGCGCCCGGGGCTGCGGCGGCCCGGACCCAGCGGGATGTCGTTCAGCGGACCGGTGCGCCACAGTGACACCAGCCTGCCCCAGACCCGGATCCGCTCCCGCCCGTCCGCGCTCAGCATGGCCAGGTACCCGGCCGTGCCCAGGCTGAAGACGATGATCGTGCCCCAACCGCTCGGGGCGTTCATGGTGACCGGCACGGTGAACAGGACGAGCAGAGGCAGGCCGGCCAGCGCCGTCGACCGCAGCCGTACGGCGATCAGGTCGGTCAGCACCGCCGTGATGCCGATCCCCGCCGCGGCCAGCAGCACCAGGCCGGTAGCCGATTCCGCCGGCGGTGCGAACTTGTGCGCGTCGTAAATCCCTATGCTCGCCAGATCCCACAGCAGGCGGATCGAGGCCGACGTCGGGATGAACCTGAGCAGGCAATGGCGCGCCTCGAACAGCACGTTGAGGTAGTACAGCTGGCCGAGCACGCTGACGGCCAGGCAGACGGGCACGGGCAGCACCCGCAGCCTGGTGAGCGCCCCGCACGCCGCGGCCACGGCAGCCGCGCCGATTCCCGCGTAGAACCAATTGGAGAAGTCGAACAGCGGATACATGGCGGTGGAGACAAGCACGACCGCGACCGCGCAGGTCACCGTCATCCGGCGGTTGGGCCTCATCCCGGCTCACCCTCGAGGCTGCCGACGGGCAGCGGCCGGTCGGCGGGCTTGTGCAGCTGCTGCCAGGCGACGGCCAGCGGCGTGGAGGCGTTCGCCACGGCGACCCGCCAGCCCGAGGCCGACAGGATCTCCGCCGTCCGGGTCGTGTCCTCCGCTGCGACGTCCGTCGCCCAGCTGGAAACGGCCAGCACCAGCGCCATCGCTGGCGCGTTCCCGCGCCTGCTCGCGGCGAGCATCCTGGCGTCGCCGTCGGACATGCGCCCCAGCACGGCGATGATCTGCCCGCCGGCGTCGGCCAGCGCGGTGGTACCTGGCCCGAACCCGACGACCTGCGAGGGGCTGATGACGGCGAGCATGTCGAGCAGCGTGTCCTGGAACGTGCCGCGCGGGGCGACCTCCCCGTCATCGGTGATCAGCCTGGCCCGGAACCCCTCGCCCGACAGGTGCGCGCCGATCGAGGCCGCCGCGCTCACGGCGAACTCGAACGTGGCAGAGGCGCCGCCCGCCGAATGCGCGATGCGGCGCGTGTCGAGGAAGACCGACGCGCTGTTGCGCCACTGGTGTTCCTCGCGGCGCACCATCAGCTCGCCGTACCGTGCGGTCGACCTCCAGTGCACCCGACGCAGCCCGTCCCCGTCCTGGTAGGCGCGCGGCGCCGCGTCGTCCTCGCCGATCGCGGAGATCGTGCGCATGCCCCCGTCGCCTTCGCCGAGCCAGCTGCTCGGCGCGGCCGCCCGCGGCAGGTCGTAGATCCTCGGCGTGACCACCAGGGTGCTGGTGCTGCTGAACGACTTACTGATCTCCACCAGGCCGAACGCGTCCGCGACGCGGATCCGCAGCGGGCCGATGGTGAACCGGCCGCGGGACTCGGAACGGATCTGGTATGTGAGCTCCCGGTGTCCGGCCGGTTCGATCTCGTCCAGCACGAACCGCGGCCTGCTGCCGAGGGAGTAGGGGGTCACGTCCTCGGCGAGCAGCACGGCCGTGCGGAGCCGCGAGACGTTCTCCAGCCGCGCGGTGACCGTGGTCGGCTGACCGGCCGGGACCCGCGGCGGGTCGAGCCTGCGAGTGCATGACAGCCGGTAGCGGGACCGCCGCGCGATCAGCGCCGACACCAGCGGGAGGATGATCAGCAGGGCGCCGACCCGCACCAGGTCAGGTTCCGGCACGGCCAGGCCGCACACCATGGCCGCGCCGCCCGCGGCCATGAACGACCTGCCCCGCGTGGTCAGTGAGCCGAAAAACGATGGCATGGCCCCGCCAAGGTCATCGCCGCGGGAGGGGCAGCTGCGCGACGATCCGCTTCACCACATGCTCGGGCAGGTGCCGTTCCACGATCGCCTCCGCCGTGGGCAGCAGCCGGTGCGCGAGCACGGGCGCGGCCAGGGCCTGCACGTCGTCCGGGATGACGTAGTCCCGCCCGTCGAGCGCGGCCCAGGCGCGGCTGATCCGCAGCAGGTGCAGGGTAGCCCGCGGTGAAGCGCCCAGGCGCAGCTCCGGCGAGGTCCTGGTGGCGTTGGCCAGGTTGATGAGGTACTCCTTGACCTGGTCAGACACCAGCACGCTGCGCACCGCGATCACGAGGTCCTGCACGTCGCTGGCCCGCGCGACGGGCTCGAGCTGATCCAGGGGCGACGTGGCGCCGTGGCTCTCGAGCATGGCCCGCTCGGCGGTGGCGGACGGGTAGCCGAGCGAAATGCGCGCCGTGAACCTGTCCCGCTGTGCCTCGGGCAGCGGGTAGGTCCCTTCCATCTCAACCGGGTTCTGGGTGGCGATGACCATGAAGGGTGCCTGGAGCACGTAGGTCGTGCCGTCCACGGTGACCTGGCGTTCTTCCATGCACTCAAGCAGCGCCGACTGGGTCTTGGGCGAGGCCCGGTTGATCTCGTCGCCGAGCAGGATGTTGGCGAACACCGGTCCCGGCTTGAACTCGAAGTCGCGCCGCTCCTGGTTGAAGGCGCTCACCCCGGTGATGTCGCTGGGCAGCAGGTCCGGCGTGAACTGGACGCGCTGCACGGTGCCGTCGATCGCCCTGGCCAGGGCCTTGGCGAGCATCGTCTTGCCGACGCCAGGCACGTCCTCGATGAGGAGGTGCCCCTCGGCGAGCAGGACCGCCAGGGTGAGCCTGATCGCCTCGGGCTTGCCCTCGATCACCGACTCGATGGCAGTGCCGATCCTGTGCGCAGCCGGAACCAGATCATCGATGGCGTCCCGCATCTGCCGCCCGGTGTCCAGAACCACATGGCCTCCTATGGGTCGCTGGCGCAGGGGCGCCAGCAATCCTGGTCTCCCGTCACGTGGCGCTCCCGGCCGAGCCGCCGTATCGCTACAGTACGTCTTTCTCTGGTCAAAACGCGATGCTGGCCAGGCTAATCTCTCTCGTCGGCTCGCCCCCCAAACCTGTCGTCAACTCCTGACCTGCGGCGTTCCCTCATGGGCGCAGGTGGCTGGCGGTCTGGCCCCCCGGCGCCGCCTGGCGTCCGCGCCTCGTCCCCCACTTCGCTCCACCCCTCGCTACCTGCCCCTTCAGTGGGGGTGAGAGCCAAATCTGGCCTCATCTGGCGT
Source organism: uncultured Actinomycetes bacterium (assembly GCA_963789225.1). GTDB lineage: Bacteria > Actinomycetota > Actinomycetes > Streptosporangiales > Streptosporangiaceae > Palsa-504. The sequence goes on along the minus strand of CAWBKD010000046.1, from coordinate 978,331 downwards.
TGACGGTGGGGGAAAGTGGGGTACAGTGGAGGGCAATGGAGGCTCATGGTGGCAGGAGGTGAGTGCCGGTGTTTCTCGGCACTCATACGCCCCGGCTGGACGACAAAGGCCGGCTGTTCCTGCCTGCCAAGTACCGGGACGAGCTCGCTGGGGGAATCGTGATCACCAAGGGGCAGGGGCAGGAGCGCTGCCTGTACGTGTTCCCGAAGGACGAATTCGCCCGCATCGCCGAGGCGCTGCGCAGCCAGCCCGAGACCACCCAGGCCGTCAGGGATCGCAGCCGCGTCTTCTTCGCCAGCGCCTCCGATGAGATTCCCGACCGCCAGGGCCGGATCACCGTCCCGCTGAGCTTGCGCACCTACGCCGGGCTGCAGCGGGACTGCGTGGTGGTCGGCGCGAACACCCGACTTGAGATCTGGGACACGCAGGCCTGGGAGACCTACGAGGCCGCGCAGGAGGCTGCCGCGGAGGAGGTGCTCCCGGGAGTTCTGTAGCGATCGCGGGCGATGAGGGGATTGACGGGACGGTCCCCATCCGCCGTTCCCTGCTGGCATCACTTCCCCGGTGCCAGCCGGTGGCGCAGCGGATGGGGACCGCAGGAAGCAAGGACCGCGGGGACCGAACTGGGAGAGGGGGACGCATGGCCGGGCCTGCGCACGTGCCGGTGCTAGTCGGCCGGGTCACGGCCCTGCTCGCGCCTGCCCTGGCCCGCCCGGGCGTCGTGCTGGTGGACGCCACCCTCGGCCGAGCCGGACACGCCCGCGCCCTCCTGGACGCCTGTCCCGACCTGCTGCTGATCGGCATCGACGCCGACCCGGCCGCAATCGAGGCGGCCCGCGAGCTGCTCGCCCCCTACGCGGGGCGGGTCACCCTGGTGCACGCACGGTACGACGAGATCCCCGCCATCGTGGCCTCCACTTCCGCACCGGTCATGGGCCTGCTCTTCGACCTCGGCGTGTCCTCGCCCCAGCTCGACGATCCGGCGCGCGGCTTCGCGTACGCCCGGGACGCCCCGCTGGACATGCGCATGGACCTGACCGCGGCCCGGACCGCGGCCGATATCGTCAACGGCTACCCGGCCGCGGACCTGGCCCGCGTGCTGCGCGAGTTCGGCGAGGAGCGCTTCGCCCGGCGGATCGCCGACGCGGTGGTCCGCGAGCGCGCCCGCGCGCCGATCACCTCTACCGCCCGGCTGAGCGCCATCGTCAAGGATGCGATCCCCGCGGCCACCCGGCGCACCGGCGGGAACCCGGCCAAGCGTACCTTCCAGGCGCTGCGGATCGAGGTGAACGACGAGCTCGGGACCCTCCGGCGGGCGCTGCCCGCCGCCCTCGGCGTACTGGGCCTCGGCGGCCGCGTCGCGGTGCTGGCCTACCACTCACTCGAGGACCGCATCGTCAAGCGCGAGCTCGTGCGGCTGTCTACCGACCAGGCGCCGCCCGGCCTGCCCGTACCCAACCAGGCGGCGACCGCGCAGTTCCGCCTGCTCACCAGGGGCGCCGAGCGCCCGGATAGCGAAGAAGTCGCCGTCAATCCGCGCGCGGCATCCGCCCGGCTGCGGGCCGCGGAGCGCGTCAGGGAGGCCGCATGACCCGAGGAACCGACCTGGGCACGGACACGATGCCGCGCACCTTCCGGCAGGTGCCCGGCCGCCCGGCGCCGCCCGGCCGCGCCCCCGCCCCCGTCCCCTCCGATCGCAGCCCCGTGCCTCCGGGCCGCACCACGCCACAGGCCAGGACCATGCCGCCCTCCGGCCGGACCGCACCGCCGTCCGGCCGCCCCGCACCGCCCTCGGGCCGGACCGTACCGCCACCTGGCCGGACCACGCCACCCTCCGGCCGGACCGTACCGCCACCGTCCGGCCGCCCCGCGCAGCCCTCCGGCCGGACCGTACCGCCACCGTCCGGCCGCCCCGCGCAGCCCTCCGGCCGGACTGTACCGCCCTCCGGCCGGACTGTACCGCCCTCCGGCCGGACCGTACCGCCGCCCGGCCGCACCAAGCCGCCCCGCCGCGCCGAGGCCCCCAGCCGCACCAAACGCCCCAGCCGGGCCGAACGCCGCCGCCCAAAGCCGGACGCCCCGGACCGCGCCAGGAACCCAAGGCCCGGCACCAAGGACCCCAGGACGCGCCGGCTCAGCGGGCCGCGCCACACCAGGCCCGTCGCGGGACCCCGGCCCAGGCCTTCCTTCAAGCTGCGGTCCAAGACCGCCGCCTGGGCCGCCGCCGCGTCACGGCCCCGGCCGCGCCACCCGAAGGCCCCGTTCATCCTCCTGCTCGTCGGCCTACTTGGCGGCGCCCTGATCTCGCTGCTCATGATCAGCACCACCCTCGCCGAGGGGTCGTTCAAGATCAGCAACCTGCAGCAGCAGAACACCAACCTGGCCCGGCAGGAACAGCTCCTGACCCAGCAGGTCGCCCAGGCCGAGTCGCCGACCCAGATCGCGCAGGAGGCCGAGCAGTTCGGCATGCAGCAGAACCCGAGCCTCCGGTTCATCAACCTCAAGACGGGAAAGATCGTCGCCGGTAAGGTCTCCGCGGCCGACGCCCAGATTAACGTTCCCGGGTATACCCCGTGAGAGGTGCTGGTCCCGGCGGAAGCGGTGCTGGCCCGGGGGGGCGCAGTGCTAGCCCGGGGGGAGCGCAGTGCTAGCCCGGGGGGGCGCAGTGCTAGCCCGGGGGGACGACCCCCCGGAACCCCCCGCGCACGGGGGGGCTCTCCGCCCCCCCGTACCCCCCTGACCCGGGACGCTGCTAACGCGCCGCCCGGGCGTCGGCGGAGCGCGCAGGACTTTCCGCACCTGCCGCCGCCTGGGCGGCGCGGGGCTCCCACCACCGCTCGTTCGGAGGAAAGGTACGAGCGGTCTCGTGTGCGCCCCGCGGACCTGCGGGAGGGACACGGGTTTATCCAGGGGCGACCGGTCCCCGAGTACGAACGGGTCGTTCCCCTCCGGCCGCGCCGGCGCACCCCGCGCGGTAACCCGAGGCGACGGCTCGGCATCACGCTGCTGGCTGTCGTTTTCGTGCTGTCACTGGCCGCCGGGCGGCTCGTCCAGCTCCAGGGCATCGAGTCCGGCACGTACAAGCAGCTGGCCAGCCAACAGCGGGAGAAGACGATCTTCATGCCGGCGCTGCGCGGCAGCATCACCGCCGCGAACGGGCAGGTGCTCGCGATGACGGTGGAGACCTACCTGGTCTACGCCGACCCGCCGCAGATTCCCGTCGCCGATCAGGCCGAGGTCGCCACCAAGCTCGCGGCCTATCTGAACACGCCCGCGGCCCTGCTCATCGGCGAGATCCAGCACCCGACCTCGCAGCAGTACGTGGTGCTGGCCAAGGGCGTATCCGCGTCGGCGGGCAACCAGATCTCCGCCCTGCACCTGCCGGGCATCTACCTGACCCCGAGCTACGCCAGGTCCTACCCGGACGGCTCCGTCACCTCCAACATCATCGGCTTCACCGGCACCACCAGCAACGGGCTCCTGGTCGGTGGCGCCGGCCTCGAGCAGGCCGACAACGCCCTGCTGGCCGGGCACGAGGGCAGCGAGCACGTGCAGATCAGCAACAACGGCCAGCCGATCCCGCTCGCGGGCAGCAACGACACGCCGGTGGTGAACGGCAGTGACCTGCGCCTGACCATCGTCCCCGAGCTGCAGTACGCGGCCGAGCAGGCCTGCGCCGCGCAGGTCGCCAAGAGCGACGCGAGCAACTGCACGGTCGTCATCATCCAGCCGAAAACCGGGCACGTGCTGGCCATGGCGCAGTGGCCGACGTACGACCCGACGAACGTCACGGACGTCAGCCAGACCACCGACATCGCGGTGCAGGACGTGTTCCAGCCGGGCTCCACCGCCAAGGTGATGACCGCCGCGGCCGCGTTCGAGCGCGGCGGGCAGACGCCGATGAGCGCCTACAACATCCCGTACTCGATCTACGAGGGCGGCCAGGAGATCCAGGACGCGGAGTGGGGGCCCGGCGAGCGGTACACCATCGCCGGCATCATCGCGCACTCCTCCAACGTCGGCATCTCCCAGGTCGCCGCCCACGTCCCCCCGCAGGTCCAGTACGACTACCTGCGGGCGTTCGGCCTCGGCCAGACCACCGGCATCGGACTGCCGGGGGAGAGCGCGGGCATCCTGCCCCCGGTCTCGAAGTGGTCCGCGGACACCAGGTACACGCTGGCGTTCGGCCAGGGCGTGGCGGTGACCGCGCTCCAGATGGCCGACGTCTACGCGACGATCGCCAACGGCGGCGTCCGGGTCAGCCCGACGCTGATCGAGGGCACCACGAACTCCGCGGGCACCTACACCCCGGCCCGGCCGTCCGCCTCCCGGCGCGTCATCCAGGCGAAGACCGCGCACGAGCTGCTCCAGATCCTCCAGCAGGTGCCGGCCATCGACGCCGAAGGCGATCAGCCCTGGGGCATCATCCCCGGGTACGCGATCGCCGCCAAGACGGGAACTTCGCAGGAAGCTAACGCCAACGGAACATGCCCCCTGTGCGTCTACGGAGCGAGCTACATTGGCATGGCGCCAGGCAACGACCCGCAGCTTGTCGTCGCAGTGAACGTGCAGAACCCGCGCAAGGGCGGCTATTTCGGTGACATAGTCGCAGGCCCGGTCTTCTACCAGGTGATGAAGGACGCGCTGGCGACGCTGCAGATCCCGCCGGACGGGGCCACGCCGCCTTACGTGCGCCTGAACGCGTAGTGATTGGAGGTACCCTCAGCCCGTGGCGATCCGTCCGGCCCACATACCGCCGCGGCCGCTGTCCGAACTCGGCCCGCTGCTGGGGATCCGGCTCGCGCCCGTAGGAAAGTCATTTTCCCCGAACGACCTTGGCCGGACCTCTGGAATCACCCTCGACTCCCGCGTGGTGCGAGCAGGGGACCTGTACGTGGCGTTGCCCGGCACCCAGGTCCATGGGGCGGAGTTCTGCGCCGCCGCGGTGGCCTCGGGCGCCGTGGCCGTGCTGACCGACCCGGATGGCCGGGCCCGCGCCGCGGCCAGCGGGGTCCCCGTCTTCGTGGTCGCGGACCCGCGGGCCAGGCTCGGTGAGGTCGCCTGCTGGATGTACGGGGACCCGTCGCGCCGGCTCCGGCTCATCGGCGTGACCGGGACCAGCGGCAAGACCACCTCGACCTACCTGCTCGAGTCCGGGCTGCGCGCGGCGGGCCACCTGACCGGCCTGATCGGCGGGGTCGAGACGCGGATCGGCGCGGAGCGCCTGGCCAGCTCGCTGACCACCCCCGAGGCTCCCGACCTGCAGGCGCTGTTCGCGGTCATGGCCGAGCGGGGGGTGACCGCCGCCGCGATGGAGGTGTCGAGCCACTCGCTTACCCTCGGCCGGGTGGCGGGCACGAGCTTCGACGTGGCGGTGTTCACCAACTTGTCGCAGGACCACCTGGACTTCCACGCCGACCTGGAGGAGTACTTCCGGGCCAAGGCCTCGCTGTTCGCCCCGCCCGTAGTTGGCGTCGTGAACATCGACGACAAGTACGGGCGCAGGCTGGCCGTCTCCGCCCCGGTGCCCATCACCACGTTCTCCGCCGCGGGCAAGCAGGAGGCCGACTGGCGGGCCGCCGACGTCAGGTCCGGCGCCGACGGCAGCGCGTTCCGTGTCATCGGGCCCGGCGGCGTCGAGGCGGACGTGTCGGTCGGGCTGGCCGGGGTGTTCAACGTGGCCAACGCGCTCGGCGCGGTGGTCGCGCTGGTCGAGGCCGGCATCGCCCTGGAGGACGCGGTCGCGGGGGTGGCGGCGTGCGAGGGCGTGCCGGGCCGGCTAGAGCGCGTGCTGGCTCCCGGCCTCGGAGTCACCGCCTTCGTCGACTACTCGCACAAGCCAGGCGCGGTGGAGGCGGTGCTCCGCTCGCTGCGCCCGGTCACCCAGGGGAACCTCATCATCGTCCTCGGCTGCGGCGGCGACCGGGACCGCGGCAAGCGCCCCATGATGGGCGCCGCCGCTGCCTCCCTGGCCGACGTGGCCATCCTGACCAGCGACAACCCGCGCTCGGAGGATCCGCTGGCGATCCTCGCGGCGATGCTGGACGGGGTGCTGAGCGTGCCGCAGGACGAGCGCGCGCGGGTCATCATCGAGCCGGACCGGGCTGCCGCGATCGGGCGGGCCGTCTCGCTGGCCGCGGCGGGCGACGTGATCGTGGTGGCCGGCAAGGGCCACGAGACCGGGCAGTACGTAGCGAACGCGGTGCTGCCGTTCGACGACCGCCAGGTCACGGCGCTGGCCCTGCACCAGCAGGCCGATGCCCAGCGGCCGCGGCCGGTCTCAGACGATGCCCCGTGGGCGGTGAACCGGTGATACCGCTCTCGCTCGCGCAGGTCGCGCAGATCACCGGCGGTCACCTCGCCGGCCCGCCGGACGCGCTCGTCACCGGCGACGTCGTGATCGACTCCCGCCGCGCCGGCCCAGGCGGGCTGTTCGCGGCGCTCGCGGGGGAGCGGTCCGACGGGCACGACTTCGCGGCGGCCGCGGTGGCCGCGGGCGCGGTCGCGGTGCTCGCCACCCGCCCGGTCCCGGCGCCCTCGGTCCTGGTGCCAGACGTCCCGGCCGCGCTGGCCGCGCTGGCCGCCTTCGTGGTGGACGCGCTGCCCGCGCTGCGGATCGCGGGGATCACCGGGTCCTCGGGCAAGACCTCGACCAAGGACCTCGCCGCCCAGCTGGCCGAGCGCCTCGGGCCGACGGTCGCGCCCGCCGGCTCGTACAACAACGAGCTCGGTCACCCGCTGACCGTCCTGCGCGCGGACGCGGCGACCCAGAACCTCGTCCTCGAGCTATCCGCGCGCCGGGTGGGCCACATCGCGTGCCTGTGCCGCATCGCCCCGCCCCGCTACGGCGCGGTACTGAACGTCGGGCACGCGCACGAAGGCGAGTTCGGCGGCGTGGACCAGATCGCCAGGGCCAAGGGCGAGCTCGCCGAGGCGCTGCCTGCCGACGGGGCGGCCATCCTGAACGCCGACGACCCGCTCGTCCTGGCCATGGCCTCCCGCACCGCCGCCCGCGTCGTCACGTTCAGCGCCGGCCCGCCCGTCACCGCTGCGCCCCAGGTGACCATCCGGGCCTGCGACGTGCGGCTTGATGACCTAGGGCGGGCGAGCTTCACCCTGCTGGCACCCGAAGGTTCAGCGCCGGTCACCCTGCGTCTGCACGGCGCGCATAACGTACCGAATGCCCTGGCCGCGGCCGCGCTCGCGCGCGAGCTCGGCCTCGGCCTCGCCGATATCGCGGACGGGTTGTCCGCCGCCGCCGCCCGCAGCCGGTGGCGGATGGAAGTCCACCGGCGAGCGGATGGGGTGACGGTCATCAACGACGCGTACAACGCGAACCCCGAGTCCGTCCGGGCGGCGCTAGAAGCCCTTGGCCACCTCACGCACGACGGGCGCGCCTTCGCGGTCCTCGGCCACATGGCCGAACTCGGCGACACCTCGCCCGCCCGCCACGTCGAGGCCGGCGAATTCGCCGCGCGGGTTCTCGGGCCCGCGCTGGCCGGGCTGATCGCCGTCGGGCCCGAGGCCGCGCCGCTGCTCGACGGCGCCCGGCAGGTCTCGTCCTGGCACGGTGAGGCGCTGGGCGTGCCCGACGGGCCGGCCGCGCTGTCCGTGCTCGCCGACCGGCTGAAGCCCGGCGACGTGGTCCTCGTGAAGGCATCCCGCGAGGTGGGCCTGGAAAGCCTCGCGGCCGACCTGCTAGAGGAGGCGGACCGGTGAAGACCGTACTGCTGTCGGCGGCCGTCTCGCTGTTCCTGGCGCTGTTCGGGACGCCGTTTGCCATCAAGGTCTTCACCAGGCGCGGCCTCGGTCAGGAGATCAGGTCGGACGGGCCCGCCCACATGTCCAAGCGGGGCACGCCCACCATGGGCGGCACGGTGATCATCATGGCCTCGCTGGCTGGGTACCTGGTCGGTCACCTGGCCACCGGCGACGCCATGTCCCCGTCCGGGCTGCTGGTGCTGTTCCTGATGACCGGGCTCGGGCTGGTCGGCTTCGCCGATGACTTCATCAAGCTCTACATGCAGCGCAGCCTGGGCCTGCGCGCCGGGGCCAAGCTGGCCGGCCAGGCCATCGTCGGCGGGATCTTCGCGCTGCTGGCCATCAGGTTCCCCGACGGGTATGACATCACCCCGGCGTCCACGCACCTGTCGTTCATCGCGACCTTCGGGCCGCCGATCGGTGCCGTGTTCTTCGTCGTCTGGGTCATCCTGATGGTGGCCGGGACCTCCAACGCCGTGAACCTGACCGACGGGCTGGACGGCCTGGCCACCGGCGCGGCCATCCTCGCGCTGGCCGCGTACGTGATCATCGGGATCTGGCAGCTGCGCAACGACTGCACGGTCTACCTGGCCCAGGCCTGCTATGACGTGCGTGACCCGCAGGACCTTGCCATCGTGGCGGCCACCGTGATGGGCGCCTGCATCGGGTTCTTGTGGTGGAACGCGCCGCCCGCCAAGATCTTCATGGGCGACACCGGGTCGCTGGCCCTGGGCGGCGCGCTCGCCGGGCTCGCCATCACCACCCAGACCGAGCTGCTGCTGTTCCTGCTGGGCGGGCTGTTCGTGCTCATCACGCTGTCGGTGGTGATCCAGGTCGGCTCGTTCAAGCTGACCGGCAAGCGGGTGTTCCGGATGGCGCCGATACAGCACCATTTCGAGCTGTCCGGCTGGGCCGAGACGACCATCGTGGTCCGCTTCTGGATCATCGCGGGCATCTGCGTGGCCCTCGGCCTGGGCATCTTCTACGTCGGCTGACGCCCGTTAAGCCCGACTCCGCCTGAGCCGCAGTCAGTTGTCCAGGCCGAGCGTGAACGTGGGCCTGGGGGAGGTGTCCGGGAGCTTGTGCTCGTCGGCGAGCCGGCGTACGGCGGTGCCGGTGGCCAGGAACTCGGTCGCGTGCTCGCCCCAGACGTGGTTCTTGACCTCGACGGTGACCCCGACGATGCCGGAACTCCGCGCCGCGGCGGCCTCGGCCTGCATCCGGGTCAGGGCCAGCTCACGGGCCTCGTAGACGCCCTGGGTGAACTGCATCATCTCCTGGTTCTGCCCGGCCTGGCGCAGCGACTGCATCACGCTCTGGTGGGCGATGTGGTACACGCAGGTGCCCAGGACGAACGCGACCGGCACGGCCCCGGCGGCCAGCAGCCGGAAGAAGTCCTGCGCCGACAGGTCGGAGGTGAACGCCCGGCCGTCGGGAGCGCGGTGCGCGCCCTGCCCGGTCAGGTGCCGGACCGCGGTGCCGGTGGCGACGAACTCCAGGCAGTTCTGGCCCCAGGAGTACATCTGCATCCGCAGCGCCACCCCCACGATCCCGTCGGCGCCCAGGTGGTCGGCTTCGGCCTGCATCCGGGCCATGGCCAGCTCCCTGGCGTTGTACATGGCCTGGGTCAGGACCACCAGTTCCTGGTTCTGGTTCCAGCGGCCGATCTGCAGCCCGACGTGGTAGATCGACGAGCCGATCACGAACCCCAGCGGCTCGAATCCGGCCTCTCCGAGTAGCACGTACTCCGATACCGACAGGTCCGAGGTGAACACGCCGGCCGGGTCGGCGCCGGCCGTCTTGGCCAGTCGGCCGCCGGCCGCCGGCGGCTCCCACCCCGCCGTGGTGCCGTCTGACTTGCTGGGAAACATCGGCATCGTCGCCTCCCGGATGCGCTGCGATCTGGCACCCGCAGCCTACTCCCGGCTCCTACGCCAACCAGGCGAAGGCGCGCAGCGGGTTGGCTCGGCTCTTAGGAGGGCGCCGCGGAGGGGTGGATGACCGGGCGGTAGCCCGCCGCCAGCACGGCCACGGTGGCCCGCGGGGTGATCACGGTCACCTCCCCGGCCAGCGCCGGCGCCAGCCGGTCCCGGTAGCCGCCCGGCGTCCAGCCCAGCAGCCTCCCGCCGTGGACGAGGAACGGCGCGTCCGCCAGGTCGACCATGGTGCCGTCGGGGAGTTCGGCCAGCGGAGCCCGGTACGTGCGCCGGATCCCGGGTCCGGTCAGCCGGTCGGCGTGCAGCCGCGCGTCGATCGCCTGCACGCCGGGCCGTTCCCCGCCGTGAGCCGCCGCCCAGGCGTCCTTGAAGGCCTGGTAGTCCTGGTACCGGCACTCGCCGCACGGCCGGTGCCCAGCGGCCAGCCCGGTGGCCTCGTCCAGGAAGAACAGCTCGGTCAGCCGGCCGGGCGCCCACTGCTGACGGCGCCTGCCCTTGAACTCGAGCACGCACGTTACCCAGGCCCGGCCCCGCGAGTAGCGGACCAGCCTGCCCTCCGGGTTGTGCAGGCCGCCCCGGTTGCCCCAGAACATCCCGCGATCGGGGACCGCGATCAGCGCACCGTACGGGGTGACCCGGTTCTGCCTGGGCATCTCACCGGCCCGAATCACGGATCAGGTCGCCGGGGGCCTGGCACCGCCAGGCGTCGGTGATGAGCTCCCTGAGCTCGTCCTCGCCGACGGCGGCCAGCCGGATCAGGACCGCGGGAAACCCGTTGTAGTGCGGCTCGGTGAAGAACTTGCCCGCATCGGCGGCCAGCAGCATCTCCTTCTCGGCCTGCCCGCCCACCCGGACGACGAGCACGTCAGGCCGGGGGACGCGCGGTTGGCCCGGGGTCACCCGCTCGTTCCAGGCCCAGGCGAACTGTTTCGTCCCGCTCCGCGCGGCCTTGTTCCTGACCCGGAACCCGAAATGGTCCTCCGCCTCGACGGTCTCGGGCAGCGACAAGGCGATCCGGCGGACGTCATCCTGATCTGCCACGGTCACCATGATCTCAGGTGCGGGCGGGCAGGCTCCGACCGAACGTCCCCGACTTCCAGGCCGCCTCGGCCTCGCCCATCGGCGTGCTGGGCGGGCCCTGGTAGAACGGCCAGATCTCCTCCGCGATGCGGCGCCAGTCCGCGGTCGCCGACAGGTCGCCGAGCAGGGCGAACAGGCCCAGGTTGATCCGCTGGAGGATCACGTAGGAGCGCGGGATCGCCGCGTACGCGGCCAGCGGGCTGCGGAAGTCGAAGAAGCGCCGGGTCACCGCGGACGCGTAGTCCCCGGTCATGGTCACCGGCCCGCGGACCCGGACGGTGTCGTAGAACACGGCCATGTGCTCGACGATCATGTCGGTGGGCAGGGGCGCACCCTTGACCAGGAACCCCGCTTCCTCCATCGCCCGCCTGAAGGCCTCGGGGTCGTTGTCGAGGCACAGGTGCTTGACCATCGCGGCCAGCGGGCGCATCTCGTCGTCAGTGAAGTACTTGACCAGCCCGAAGTCGAGGAAGGTGACCCGGCCGCCGCCGTGGAACAAGTAGTTGCCCGGATGGGGGTCGCCGTTGAACGCGTGCGCCTCGTACAGGCTGCGGAACACGAAGCGGTAGATCGTCTCCGCGGCCAGGTCGCGCTCGGCCTGCGACCAGCCGGCGAGCTCGGCGAACCTGGCGCCCTCGGCCAGCTCGCTGGTCACGACCCGGCGCGTGGATAGCTCCCCGATGATCTCGGGCACCACGATCGTGGGGTGGCCGCGGTAGTAGTCGGCGAACATCTGCTGGTTGCGGGCTTCCTTGCGGTAGTCGAGCTCCTCGGTGACGCGTTCCCTCAGCTCCGCGAGGAGCGCGTCGACGTCCTGGCTGGGCACGGTGATCTTCAGCATCCGGCGCAGCAGGGCGACGTTGCCGAGGTCGGCCTCGATCGTCTCGGCGATCCCCGGGTACTGCACCTTGACCGCGACGGCGCGGCCGTCGTGCGTGATCGCGCGGTGCACCTGCCCGATCGAGGCGGCGGCGATGGGCTCAGGATCCCAGGTCGCGAAGGCCCGCTCCGGCGGCAGGCCCAGCTCTTCCGTGACCACCTGCGCGGCCAGCGCCGGGCTCATCGGCGGGACGCTGTCCTGGAGCCTGCTGAGCGTCCGGCGCGCCGCGGGCGTCAGGCCGTCGTTGACGTAGCTGGCCATCTGCCCCAGCTTCATCAGCACGCCCTTCATCGTGCCGAGGGTGGCCGCGACGTCCTCCGCGGTCTGCAGCGCCAGGTCGTTCCGCAGCTGCTCGCGGTGCTCGCCCGCGGCGGCGAACAGCCGCGGCGCGTTGCTCGCGTACCGCGCGCCCCCGCGCGCGGCCAGGCCCAGCGCCGCCATTCCCCGCTCCACCCGCAGGCGCCTCGTCCGCCGCCCCAGCGCAGCCACGGCGGGTCCGGCCCGCAGCCGGTCCGTCCGCCGCAGGGCTTCCAGGGCCACCGCGGCCGCGAGGGCCGTGCCGGCCACCGCCCCGGCCACGGCCACCTTGCGGGCCCGGGTGCTCACCCGCTGGTCCCCCTTACTCACCTTCGCATCCGCGCGGTGAGCCGCTGCCGGGCCTCGAGCACGCCCGGCTCGGCGAGGAAGACGGCGTCGAACACGCCGAGCGTCTGGCGGATCTCCGTCCGCCGTGCTGGCGTCGGCGGGGTCAGGGTCGCCGGCGCGGGGTAGCCGTACATATCCCGCGCCCACCCGGGCAGGGCGGCGACCGCGGCGCCCCTGATGTCCTGCCACAGCTCGGCGATCTCCTCATCCAGGCCGGGCGGGTCCAACAGGTAGCTCATCGATTCCGCCGCGGCCGGAGTGCAGCGCAGTTCCGGCCGCGTGTCCGTGATGTACCGCCCGAGGGCGGCTGTCGTGGCCGGGACCATCTCGTCCGGGACCCCGAGCAGCGTGGCCGCCACGGCCATCTCGGCGACATACCGGTCGGCGTCCGCCTCCCCGATCGGCGTGCCGAACAGGTCGATGGCGGCCAGGGCCGAGTCCACCAAGGCCGCGTGTACCCACAGCAGCAGCGCGGGGTCCCCGGCGGCGTACGGCAGGCCGGTCACCTCGTCCACGCCGCGGACGCGTTCGTGGATCGCCCGCACCCGCTGGGCGGCCCGGTCGGCGCCGGCCCGGTCGCCGTACGTGACGGTGGCCGTGTACGCCGAGGTGGCGGCCAGCCTGCCGACCGGGTCGCGCCGCCAGGCGCTGTGCTGGTCGACGCCGGCCATCGCGAGTGGGTGCAGGGCCTGCATCAGCAGCGAGCGCAGCCCCGCGACCGGTGCGGACAGGTCGCCGCTGACCCGCCAGGTCACGCTCGCGGGCCCGAAGTACCCGTCGTCGCCGGGCCGGTCAGGGACCGCGGCGGCGTAGGCGGCGGCGGAGCGCTCCACCAGGCCCGCCGCGTCGGCGTAGGGCCCGGCGCTCATCGCCCGGCGTCCTCGGCGTCCCGGCCCGGCTGATCCGCCTGGCCAGGCGCGGGGCGCAGCCCGGCGAACAGGTCGTCCTCGGGCAGCGGCGCGCCGGTCCTATCCACGGCCCGGATGAAGTGCTCGCGCCCGAAGGTGTCTTGCGCGACGTCCGCCGGGATCTTGCTGAACCAGGAGGCTTCACCTATCTGGCTGCCGTGCGCGAACAGCGCGTCGCGCTTGCGGTCGAGCACCGCACGGATGTCGACGGTTGTGGTGATGCGCTGCTCGGCCTCGAGCGCCTGCTGTCGCGCCTCGGGAGTTTCCTCGAAGTCGGGCAGATCTACCCCGGCCTCGCGCAGGGCCTCATTTAGCTTGCGCCAGTCGCTGCCGCGGATGGCGCTGAGGTAGAGCTTGGCCGGGATACCGGACTGGGCAAATGCCGCCTGGGCGCACACGCTCGCGTGCACGTGATCGGGATGCTGGTACAAGCCTCGGTCGTCGTAGGTGATCAGGACCTGCGGCCGGTACTTCTCGATCAGGGCGGTTAGCCTGGCCACCACCTCGGCCCGCGGGATGTTGCAGAACGCGTCGGGCCGGTCCTTGTAGTCCCATTCCGGCATGCCGGAGTCGTGATAGCCGAGCAGTTCCAGGTCGGTGACCCCGAGGATGGCGCAGGACTCGCGCAGCTCAGCCAGGCGCTGCTTGGCCACCTCCTGCTCGTCGTGCCCGTCCTGGCCCGGCTTGACGCCGCCCGCGCCGTCCCCGAATTCGCCGTTGGTGCAGGTCACGACCACCGTCCGGATACCTTGCGCGGAGTAGGCGGCCAGTACCCCGCCGGTACTCGACGCCTCGTCGTCGGGATGGGCGTGAACCGCCATCATCGTCAGCTTCTCTGCCATGATTCCAGCCTGCCTGACCGGCGGCCCGATCGCCCAATCGGGGTAACCTCGCGCTGACCGCGGTCACCACGGCCAGGACGAACGTGGCCAGCGCGGCGAAGCCGTGGACGACGGGAACCAGCGGAACCAGTTCCAGCCTGCGCCGCCGCCTGACTCCGTACGGCCTGGCGAGCAGGCTGGCGATCATCTCGTCGGTGACCGTGAAGGGGTCGGGGTCCTCCCCGGGCGCGGACTTCCGCTCCTCCTCAGCGGAGCGTGCAACATCAGGCCTGATCGGGTAGGGAGTCCACAGGGTGACCATGCTGATGCCCAGGGTGATAGCGGCCGCGATCAGCAAGACGCCGAGCCAGGCCAGCGTGTCGACGCCGCTGGCCAGGTAAGCGATCCAGATCGCCAGCCCGGACAGGGCGGCGCACGGATGACTGAACACCAGGCCAGGCGGCGCCCCGACGCCGGTCGTGCGCTGCCGGCGCAGGCCGCCTCGCGCGATCCAGGTCCGCAGCATGTAGGCGCCGATGCTCACGGTGAACAACCAGACGATCAGCGCCGCGATACCCGTGGTCATGGTTCACATCCGCAACAGGTAACCGCAGCGTACCTGCCGGGCTGTTTATGGCGATACCCCAAAACCCCTGCGAACCCCGCGATACCCGGTCAGGCGCACTCAACGGTTATTTTCTGCCGCCTTGATAATGGCCTCCGGGTGCTTGCGCTTGTAGTGCTCCGTCAGCACGGCGCTCGCCTGTCCGGGCCGGTAGGCCACGGTACGCCCGCATATATCGCAGCGCGTGACGGGAAGCCTAGTTACCGTCACGGGAAATCGCGAAGAATCTGACCTACTCATCGGTACACATGATGCCAGATTAGCCGTCCTGTCCCAGCCAACCCCGGCGCGCGGCAGAAAAGGGCCAACGACAGGGCACCCGTCGGCGTCTAGGTAGGCGCAGTACGGTTTGCGCGCAAACTGACCTGGAGGTGGCAGATGCCGCGACGCGCTGGATTGGTCCCCGCCCTGGTGGCCGGGGCCTGCGCCCTGCTGTTGACCTCCTGCGCGACGCCGGCCGCCTCGGCCGCGCCGCGCGTGCCCGCCGAGTCGGCCACGGCACCGGGAGTCGGTACGATCTCGGCCAGCCCGGCGCCCTCGTTCAGCGCGCTGGCCTTCCCCACCGCCGCGGCAGGCTGGGTGCTCGCCACCACGACGGCCGGTCCGGCCCTCGCGCAGATCTGGCACACCGGCACCGCGGGCTCAACCTGGCAGGTGCAGTGGCAGGGTGCGGGAAGCCCGCTGGCCATCACCGCCACCGACCCCGCGCACGCCTGGGCGCTGCTCGCCTGCCCGGCCCGTCAGGGGTGTGGGCGCGAACTACTGGCCACCGCCGATGGCGGCCAGCACTGGCGCGTGGCCGCCACGCTCCCGAAGGCCGTGAACCAGGTCCAGTTCTTCTCCCGCACCCTCGGCCTGGCCACGTCGGACAGCTGCCTGGCCGACCTTTCCCTCACGCACTGCCCTGGCCAGGTGCTGGTCAGCCGCGACGGCGGCGCGCACTGGAAGCCTGTGCTGAGCGGGGCCGGACCGGACTTCGCCACCGCGAGCGCCGCCGGGCAGCTTTGGGCGGCCGAGGTATCCCCGAGTTCCTTCGGTAACAACGGGCCGGGACCTTCCGACGTCACGTTCGTCACGAGCACCGACGGCGGGCACACCTGGCACCCGCTGGGTCAGCTCCGTAACCTCGGCGCGTTGTCACCTGAGGTGCAGGTCACCCTGGTCGCCAGCCCCTCCGGGCTGACCTGGGCCACCGTGTTCGACCAGCTCAGCTGCGCTATGCACGGCTGCACCGCCGCCGAACTGCTGCACAGCGGCAACGGCGGCCGGACCTGGAGCCCGGCCGCCCTGGCCGACGCCTACCCGGACGAGTGCGCGGGCGACAGCATCGTGTTCTCGGCCGCACCGGACGGCACCGCCCTGGCTGCGACCGGCCGGAATGGTGCCGCCTGCTACCCGCCGTACGGCCTGGCGTACCAGTACGGCCCGTCCGGGTGGGTCCAGCTGCCGCCGTGGCAGCTGACGCAGATCACCGCGCTGGACGCGGTCAGCCAGGACGTCGCCTACGCGCTCAGCGACCAGGGCGTCCTTTCCCGTACCGATGACGGGGGGCAGGACTGGGCCCAGGTACTTCCCGCCCCCGTGCCTGCGGGGCAGGTCGACGCGCTGAGTCCGGCCACGGCCCTGGCCGCCCAGGATCAGGCTGACGCCGGCGCAATCTTGCGCTCGGACAACGGCGGGCGCAGCTGGAACGAGATCTCCCAGCTGCCCGGAGTGGTGACCAGGCTCGACTTCTGGTCGGCCGACGACGGCGTCGCCGCCTCGTACTCACCGAACGCCGCCTCGCCCTGGCAGCTCTTCGCCACCTCGGACGGCGGCTCGATCTGGGAGCCCTACGGCCCGCTGCCGGGCGGAAATACCGCCATCGACGGGCCGTGGATGACGGCCGGCGGAAACGGTCTCCTGCTGACGGTGAGCGGGGGCACTCCGTGGGAGCCAGGTAACGGCGGTCAGCCCCCGGTGCGGATCTGGACCACGAGCAACTACGGCCTGAACTGGACCCGCGGCGCCCTGCTGCCGTTCGGCAAGGACAGCCTGGGGGGCCAGGTCAGCTTCGCGCCGTACGGGGGTTCCGGGCCCACCGTCCCGGCCCGGTGGTCTGGCTGGCTGGACATCGCGACCGCCAGTTTCGCCCAGCGTGTCGCGGTGACCGACGGCGGGCCGCTGCGGCTGCTGGCCGCCGCGACCCCGACGGGCGACGTGCAGGTGATCAGCCCGGGGACCGGGTTTGCCTGGGACCTCAACTACTCGACCTCGACGCTGGACGTCCTGTCCCTGGCCCGGACGACCGACGGCGGGCGGACCTGGCAGCGCTCCAGCGTCCGGATCGAGACTTCGGCCAACTCGCCGAACGGGCCACTGCTCGGCTTCAGCGACGCCAACCACGGCTGGCTCGTCATCGGCAACGCCACCTGGCGTACCGACGACGGCGGTCGCACGTGGACCCGCAGCTAGCCGCCTAGCCGTCTCCGAACGGCGGCCCGCGCGGAAATCACGGGCGACACGCCTCGGATGTCCCTGTTTTGCTGTCGGTCGGCCAACAGACTTGGACCATGCTCTACCAGGACAACCCCGGTCTGCCGAGCCTGGAGTCGCCGGGGCGTAACCGGCTGGGCCTGCCGGGCCTTAGTGGCATGCGGGACCGGATCGGTTCCTGGCGCGCGCTGCTTGACCGCCCGCTTACCTCCTACTACCTGGTCCTCGGCATCACCGTCCTGCTGCTCGGACTCGGCCTGGTGATGGTGCAGTCCACCGCGTCCGTAACCGACCTGACCGCGGGGCTTTCCCCCTACTTCGACTTCAAGAAGCAACTGCTCGGCGCGGCGGTCGGCGTGCCGCTGATGTGGGTGGCCGCGCGCTCGTCACCCAGGCTGTTCCGGGCCTTCGCCTACCCGCTGCTGGCGCTCTCGGTGGTCGGGCTCAGCCTGACGCTGATCCGGGGAGTCGGCGTCGCGGAGAACGGCGCGGCCCGGTGGATCGACATCGGCGGGCAGCAGATCCAGCCGTCCGAGATAGCCAAGCTCGCCCTGGCGGTGTGGGGGGCCGACCTGCTGGCCCGCAAGGACAAGCTGGGCCTGCTCACCGACTGGCGGCACATGCTGGTCCCGCTCATGCCTGGCGCCGCCGTGCTGTGCCTGCTCGTCATGACCGGTGACGACCTGGGCACGACGTTCATCCTGCTGATGATCTTCCTGGCGCTGCTGTGGGTCATCGGGGTGCCCGGGCGCGTATTCACCGGCATGCTGATCCTGATGCTGCTGGCCATGGGGCTGATGATCGTGACGCAGCAGTACCGCTTGGGCCGGCTGACCGGCTTCCTCGGCCCGCAGGGCAGCCCCACCGGCCCCAACATGCAGCGCATCCAGAGCCAGTACGCCGTCGGATCGGGCGGCATCTTCGGCGTGGGCCTGGGCGCCGGCCGGGAGAAATGGGGCTGGGTGCCCGAATCGACCAACGACTTCATCTTCGCCATCATCGGCGAGGAACTCGGGCTGGTCGGCACGCTCTGCGTGACGTTCCTCTACGGCGGACTGGCCTTCGCGGGCCTGCGGATAGCCAGGCGCGTGCCCGACACCTTCGCCCGGCTCGCGGCGACCGCCATCACCGTCTGGATCGTGATCCAGGCAGTGGTGAACATCGGTGTCGTGATCGGCATCGTGCCCGTCGTCGGCGTGCCGCTGCCGCTGGTGTCGGCCGGGTTGTCGTCACTGCTTGTGACCCTGATCGCCCTCGGCATGCTGATGTCTTTCGCGAGGCTCGAGCCGGGTGTGCAGGAGGCTTTGGCCGCACGCGGCCCCGGCTGGCCGCTGCGCGTTCTAAGCTGGCTCGGTCTAGCCAAACGCCGACGATAAGCGGCGGCAGTTCAAGGACGTGGCATGAGGGTACTGCTTGCGGGCGGCGGGTCGGCCGGCCACATCGAACCAGCTCTGGCGGTGGCCGATGCCGTGCTGCGTCTTGATAAGAACGCCGAGGTGACCTGCCTGGGCACGGAGCGCGGCCTGGAGACCCGGCTCATCCCCCTGCGCGGGTACCCGCTGGAGCTCATCCCAGCGGTGCCGATGCCCAGGTCAATGACGCCCGTACTGCTCACGGTGCCCGGCCGGCTGGCGGGCGCGGTCAACGCGGCCGCCAGCGTGATCGACCGGACCAGGGCCGAGATCCTGGTCGGGTTCGGCGGGTACGTGGCGACGCCCGCTTACCTGGCCGCCAAGCGGCGGAAGATCCCGATCGTCGTGCACGAGGCGAACCCGCGGGCCGGCCTGGCCAACCGCATCGGCGCCAGGTTCACCACGCACGTCTACACCGGCCACCCGGACACCCAGCTCAGGAACGGCAAGTACGTCGGCATACCGATCAGGCGCGAGATCGCCGACCTGGACCGGCTGGCTATCGGCGACAAGGCCCGCGCGCACTTCGGGCTCCGCCCCGACCTGCCCGTGCTGCTGGTGACCGGCGGCTCGCAGGGGGCGCGTTCGCTCAATACGGCGGTGTTCGGCGCGGCCGAGTGGCTTAAGGCCGCGGGCGTCCAGGTGCTGCACGTCATCGGCCCCCGTAACGGCGCCGAGGCCCCCGTCTGCGCCACCGGCGTGCCCTACGTGGCCACCCCGTTCATCGACCGGATGGACCTCGCCTACGCGGCGGCGGACTTCGCACTGTGCCGGGCCGGGGCCATGACGTGCGCCGAGCTCACCGCGGTCGGCCTGCCCGCCGCCTACGTACCGCTTCCCATCGGCAATGGAGAGCAGCGGCTGAACGCCCTGCCGATCGTGCAGCACGGCGGCGGCATGCTGGTCTCCGACTCCGATCTGACCCCCGAGTGGATCCGCGACACCCTGCTGCCCGTGCTGGTCAACATCGACCAGGTCGCGGACATGTCAGAGGCGGCCGCGGCACTGGGGCGCCGTGACGCCGACCGCCTGCTCGCCGAGGCGGTCATCGAGATAGTGGAGGGCGCGGGTGGGGACCCCAGTGGTCAAAGGGCTGATCACGCCGGCTGAACCGGTGCCCGCCGGCCGCCTCGGGCGGGTGCACTTCACCGGGATCGGCGGCGCGGGCATGTCAGGCATCGCCCGGATCATGCTCGCCCGCGGCATCGAGGTGTCCGGCAGCGACGCCGTGGCGTCCGCGGTGCTCGACGACCTGCACGCCCAGGGGGCCCGCGTGCACGTCGGGCACGCCGGCGGCAACCTGGGCGATCTCGGTGCCGCAGACACGCTGGTGGTGTCCAGCGCGATCCGCGCGGACAACCCGGAACTGACCGAGGCGACTAGGCGCGGGATGCGGGTGCTGCACCGGGCGGCCGCCCTGGCCTCGGTCATGGCCGGGCGCCGCGTCATCGCGGTCGCCGGCACGCACGGCAAGACCACGACGACGGCCATGCTCACCACCGTGCTGCGCGAGTGCGGCGCCGATCCCGGCTACGTCATCGGCGGCGTGCTCACCGAGACCGGGCTCGGCGCGGAGGACGGCGCGGGCATGGATTTCGTGGCCGAGGCAGATGAGAGCGACGGGTCGTTCCTGCTGCTGGCGCCCGACGTCGCGATCATCACCAACGTGGAAGCGGACCACCTGGACAACTACGCGAGCCTCGCGGACATCAAGGACGCGTTCACCAGCTTCGGCCGCAGCGCCAGCGGTATGGTCCTGACCTGCGCAGACGACCCCGGCGCCGAGGAAGTGGCGGCCCGCCTGGACCCGGCGCGCGTGCGCAGGTACGGCGAATCCTGCCCGGCCGACTACCGCCTCGGCGACGTCCGTCCGGATGGGATGGCTGTCAGCTTCACGGTCACGGCCGACCATAGTCCGTTCGGTGAAATCTTTACCAAGATGACCGTGCACGTGCCTGGTCACCACAACGCGCTGAACGCGACCGCCGCCTTCGCCGCGGCCGTCGAGCTCGGCTTCGCGCCGCCCCGGGTCGCGGCGGCCCTCGCGGGGTACCGCGGCGCCCGGCGCCGGATGGAACTCAAGGGCGAGGCCGGGGGCGTCCGGGTCCTCGACAGCTACGCGCATCACCCGACCGAGCTCGCCGCCGACCTGCGCACCGCGCGGGACATCGCGGCCGGTGCGCAGGTCATCGCCGTCTTCCAGCCGCACCTGTACAGCAGGACCAGGATCTTCGCCGCGGAGTTCGGCGCCGCGCTTGACCTGGCGGACAAGATCGTCGTGCTCGACGTGTACGCCGCCCGCGAGGACCCGGAGCCCGGCGTGACCGGCGCTCTCATCACGGACGCGGTCCCCGGTGGGCGGGCGCATTTCGTGCCCGACCGGGCGCAGGTCGCGCCGCTGATCTCGCGGATCGCCCGGCCGGGCGACCTCATCCTGACCATGGGGGCCGGGGACATCACCACGCTCGGGCCGCAGCTGATCGAGGCCCTCGGGAAGCGGCACGAGTGAACGGGCCAGGCGGCGCCCCCTGGGCTAGCGAATCCGCTCACGCCGCGGCCCCCGACGGCCCGGTCCCGGATCCCGCTGTCCCCGCTGTCCCCGCGGGCCGCGCCCGCCGGAAGCAGGTTCCCCGCCGCCGCTGGCCCGTCGTGGTCGCGGTCCTGGCCCTGACCGGCCTGGTCGGCGGCGCGGCCTGGGCCCTGCTCGGCTCGCGGCTGTTCGCGGTCCGCTCCGTGATCGTCACGGGCACCCACCTGGTCACGAAGGCCGAAGTCCTCAAGGTCGCGGGCGTCCGGCTCGGCACGCCGCTGATCCGCGTGAACACCGGTCAGATCGCGGCGCGGGTCGTGACGATCAGGCAGGTGCAAAGCGTCCAGGTGACGACGTCGTGGCCGGACCGGGTTCTCATCGCCGTCCGCGAGCGGACGCCGGCCCTCGCGGTCAACGCGCCGGGCGGCGGCTTCGACCTCGTGGACCCCGACGGGGTGACCGTGCTCTGGGCGGCCCATCGACCCTCGCGGCTTCCGCTCTACGTCCTCGCCACGGACACCATCGACTCGCTGCGCGGTGACCCCGATATCGCGGCGGCCGCGGCCGTGCTCGCCGAGCTCCCCGCCCGATTGCGGCATTCGGTGGCATCGATAACCGCGCCGAGCCCCGATCAGGTGACGCTCAATCTATCGAACGGGATAACGATTCTGTGGGGAAGCGTCGGCGATGCCTCGGACAAAGCGAAAGAGCTTGCCCTGCTCATGCGGACGCACGCGCACTATTACGACGTGAGCGCGCCGGGCACGGTTATGACCAACTGACGCGCCCGCCGGACAGGCGGAACCGGCAAATCCGCGACACGCTGGCGTGTTCTCGCGTGGTTAGTTGACCCGGGTCCCGTCCGACCCTACTGTCCGTATCAATCAAACGGATGACAAAAACTCTAAATCTTAACCTGAAGGTTAAACCTGACGGTGACGGACGATGCCCCGGCGGTGAATTCCGCAGCACCAACAGGGCGGAGGTTTCCCGAGCCCAGGGCCATAATCTGCGGGGCATAGCGCGCAAACGAAAAGCAGTGCATACCCGCCGACATGGCAAAGGTAAAACGAGCGGAAAGGTACCGTCCTCGTGGCAGCCCCGCAGAACTATCTGGCGGTTATCAAGGTCGTCGGAATCGGCGGTGGCGGCGTCAATGCCGTCAATCGCATGATCGAAGAGGGACTCAAGGGCGTCGAGTTCATCGCGATCAACACGGACGCCCAGGCGCTGCTCATGAGCGATGCCGACGTCAAGCTCGACGTCGGGCGCGAGCTCACCAGGGGACTGGGCGCCGGCGCGAACCCCGACGTGGGCTGCAGGGCCGCCGAGGATCACCGTGAGGAGATCGAGGAGGTCCTCAAGGGCGCCGATATGGTGTTCGTCACCGCCGGTGAGGGCGGCGGCACCGGCACCGGGGGCGCACCAGTCGTGGCCAGCGTGGCGCGCTCGCTCGGCGCGCTCACCATCGGGGTGGTGACCAGGCCGTTCGGATTCGAGGGCAAGCGCCGCATCGTGCAGGCCGAAGCCGGGATCGAGAAGCTGCGCGCCGAGGTCGACACGCTCATCGTCATCCCCAACGACCGCCTGCTGTCGATCTCCGACCGGCACGTGAGCGTGCTTGATGCGTTCAAGGCCGCCGACCAGGTGCTGCTCTCGGGTGTCCAGGGCATCACCGACCTCATCACCACGCCAGGCCTGATCAATCTCGACTTCGCCGACGTCAAGTCCGTCATGTCGGGCGCGGGCTCAGCGCTGATGGGCACCGGCTCCTCGCGCGGCGATGACCGCGCCGTCGCGGCGGCCGAGATGGCTATCTCCAGCCCGCTGCTCGAGGCAAGCATCGACGGCGCCCACGGCGTGCTGCTGTCCATCCAGGGCGGCTCGGACCTGGGGCTCTTCGAGATCAACGAGGCGGCCCAGCTCGTCGCCAACTCTGCCGCGGTGGACGCCAACATCATCTTCGGCGCGGTCATCGATGACGCTCTGGGCGACGAGGTCCGGGTCACGGTCATCGCCGCCGGCCTGGATGAGAACCGGAACGGCCACTCCGCAGGCAGCGGCGCTAGCCGGGCCAGCTCGGGCGCAAGCGCGCTCGGCAGCAGCGGATCCGGTGGCGCGGGCGGGACCACCGCCAGGGCGGGGGGCGCTACGCCCAGGCCCGGGCGGGCCGAGCCGGTGTCGCGCTACGTTGCTCCGGTCGAGGACGTCAGCCCCGACGACGCGGCGCCCGCGTGGGACACCGACCCCGAGATGGCCTACGACAGCGAGTCCGCCGAGATGGCGACGGCCGGGCTGGCCGCCATGCTGAGCGCGCCGGTCATGGGTGCGGAGAACGGGGCCGGCCGTCACGTTCCCGTCTACGGCCTGGCCGATCAGGAAGACGACCAGGACGACGCGGCGCTGTACGACACCCCTGAACGCCTATCGGACGCGACCTACTCGCCTATCCCGCGGTCGGCGCGCGCCGAGGGCAGGACCTTCGATGTCCCCACGAGCCGCCGTCGCCCCGTGGTCTTCGAGGAAGACGACGACCTGGATGTCCCCGACTTCCTGAAGTGACGGGTTCCTCCCGACGGGACGAACTGGCCGTCCGGCTCACCGCCGTGCGGCAGCGCATCGCCGTCGCGTGTCAGGCCGCGGGCCGGGATCCCGCCGACGTAACGCTCATCGCGGTGACGAAGACCTTTCCCGCGTCCGACGTCAGGCTGCTGAGCGAACTCGGCGTCACCGACGTCGGCGAGAACCGCGACGCCGAGGCCGCGCCGAAGGCGGCGCAGTGCGCCGACCTGGATCTTACCTGGCATTTCATCGGCCAGCTGCAGACCAACAAGGCCGCCAGCGTGGTTCGCTACGCCACCTTCGTCCACTCGATCGACCGGATGCGGCTGATCCGCGCGCTCGGCACGGCCGCGCGCCGCGCGGAGCGGGTGGTGCAGTGCCTGGTCGAGGTCAGCCTGGACGGCGACCCGGCTCGCGGCGGGGCGGTGGCCGGCGAGGTTCCGGCCCTGGCCGAGGCGCTGACGGCCGAGCCCGGGCTGGTCCTGGCGGGCGTGATGGCCATCGCCCCGCTCGGCATGGCGCCGGCGGAGGCCTTCGGCCTACTGCGTGACAGCGCCGCCGTCGTGCGGGCCGTCAGGCCCGCCGCGACCGTCATTTCGGCCGGCATGAGTGGCGATCTCGAGGACGCTGTCGCGGCCGGCGCGACACACCTGCGAATCGGTACGGCGTTGCTCGGCGATCGGGCGCCTGGTGTCCGGTAATGTCCGACGCTAGAGCCGGAACGGCTGGCCACGACGGTACAGGCTGGGAGGACTGAAGGATGAGTGCCATGCGTAAGATGGCGGTCTACCTCGGCCTGGTTGAGGACGATAAGCACTACCAGGACAAGTACGACTCTTACGGGGAGTACGAAGAGTATGACGAGCCGGACCGGATGCCGGTCCCGGATGAGGCGGATGTGCGGGCCAGCCGGGACGACCACAGCCGGGAGGACTACGGCGGCTACCACGCAGAGGGCTACCACACGGACTGGCGTGCCGAGCACGTGCCGGCCACCGATCTCACCCGTATTACGACACTGCATCCCCGCACCTACAATGAAGCGCGTACTATTGGGGAGCACTTCCGTGAAGGCACGCCCGTGATCATGAACCTGACCGAGATGGTCGATAGCGACGCCAAGCGTCTCGTCGACTTCGCGGCTGGCCTGATCTTCGGCCTGCGTGGGAGCATTGAGCGCGTGACAAACAAGGTCTTCCTGCTGTCCCCGGCTAACGTCGAGGTGACCGCGGAGGACAAGGCCCGCATAGCAGAGCGCGGCTTCTTCAACCAGAGCTAGCCAGCAAGCAAGTGGTGACGTGACGCTGATCAGCAGCACCGCCGTCGAGGACGGCATCAGGGGCGGGGTGGACTCGTGCAGTATGTGAAGGAAGTCCTGACCTACGTGCTGTACCTGTACCTCGTCATCCTGATCGGCAGGATGATCTTCAGCTGGGTGCAGGCCTTCGCGCGAGACTGGCGTCCCACCGGCTTCGTCCTGGTGCTAGCCGAAGCGATCTTCACGCTGACAGATCCGCCGCTGAAATTCCTACGCCGCTTCATTCCGCCGCTGCGGATCGGTATGGTGGCCATGGACCTGAGCTTCATGGTTCTGTTCATCGTGGTCTTGATCCTGGTGGATCTGGCTGTGCCGCACCTTTGATTCGGGTACCGTCATGACTTACACGGTCCAAGTGCGCCGAGGAGACGAGATGCCGCTGACGCCCGCGGATGTTCGGAATAAGCAGTTCAGTACGACCAGGCTCAGGCCCGGCTACGACGAGGAAGAGGTTGACGCCTTCCTCGATGAGGTCGAGGCCGAGCTGGACCGGCTGATCCAGGAGAACGAAGAGCTCCGGGCGAAGCTGGCGGAAGTAATGCGCGGTGGCAAGTCCGCGGTGCCTGCGTTGAGTTCCCCGCTGTCTGACCCGAAGCCAGACATGATGGTTCCCGAGCCCGTGCCCGATCGCAGGCCAGAGCCGGTAATGATGGGCGGGATGCCGCACATCGAGGACAACATGGACACGGCCGCGCGCGTGCTCTCCCTCGCGCAGCAGACCGCTGACCAGGCGATCGCCGATGCTCGCCGGGAAGCCGACGAGACCTTGGGCCGCGCCCGCCGCGAGGCGGACGAGGTGCTCACGAAGGCCAGGCGCCAGGCCGAGCAGATCACCGGCGACGCGCGAGCCCGGGCCGAGAGCCTGGAGCGCGACGCGCAGGAACGGCACCGCCAGGCCATGGGTTCGCTGGTCCAGACCCGCGAAGAGCTCGAGCGCCGGGTCGACGACCTGCGCGCGTTCGAGCGCGAGTACCGCAGCAGGCTCAAGGCTTACCTCGAAGGGCAGCTCCGCGACCTGGAGGCCGGTGTCACCGACAGCGGCACCTTCCCCACCATGGGCGGTCCGGCGACCCAGCCGGCGTCGATGCCGGCCGCGCTGGGTGCCCCGGTAGGAGTCCGCAACGGCGGTCAGGGCCCGAGCCAGTACGGCATGCCCGAAGTGGTGCCGCACTCCGGCGGTTTCCGCACGACCGAGGGTGCGCCCTCGCGCGACCGCCGGTAGGCGCTGCTACTAGGACGCTGCACGCACCGCCAGGAGAACGCCTGTGATCGTGTTCAGTGCGTTTCTTGTCGTGGTCGCGGTCGTGGTGCTCATCGCGGGTGTGGTCACCAGCAAGCTGTGGCTGGTTTACCTGGCGATCGGCGTGAGCGGTGTCTCCCTGCTCGCGCTCGGTCTCGGCGCGATCCTCAGGCGCCGCGAACTGTTCGGCAAGACGCAGGAAGCACGGCCTGCCCCACCGCAACCCGTGGCGGCCCAGGTCCCGTCTGCCTATGACGATCTAGGGGCGTTGCCGCAGCCAGCAGCGGCGCCCGCCGGATACGGGTGGTCCGCCTCGGGCCAGTCCGGACCACCCCGGGCGGGCTACCTGCCGTCCGACCCTCCGTCGAGGATCCGCCCCCCGGCCCCCCAACCGTCGCCAGCCTGGGGGAGCGGCCTTCCCCCCGCGGCCAGCTTCCCTCCGGCGGCCGCCTTCCCAGAGGTCCGGCCCTCGGCACCCCTCCCGGAGGCTCAGCCCCCCGCACCTGCAGTCGGCTTCCCTCCAGCGGCCAGCTTCCCTCCGCCGGCCACCTTCCCTCCGCCGGCCAGCTTCCCTCCGCCGGCCAGCTTCCCTCCGCCGGCCAGCTTCCCTCCGCCGGCCAGCTTCCCTCCGCCGGCCAGCTTCCCTCCGCCGGCCAGCTTCCCCGCGCAGCCCGTCGCCGCCACCCCGGTCGGTCCTCCTGCCGGCGACCGTCCGCAGCCACCATCTCCGGGCCGCCCGGGCGACTACGAGTACCCGCCCGCTGCGTTCACGCCCCGCCCCGCAGCAGACACCACCCCAGCTCCGGTCCCGGCCGCCTGGGACTGGCGCGACACCCCAACCCCGGCGCCGCCCGCACCATCCGTGCCGCCCGCACCATCCGTGCCGCCCCCGCCGACCCCGCCGCTGACCGAGCCGCAGGGCGCCGCTGCGATACCCCCCGTGGACTTCGCAGCCTTTGCCCCTCCCGCTGCCCCCGCACCTACCGTGCCGCCCGAGCCCATCATGCCCACGGTCCCCGCCGAGCCCGAGCCCCTGACCAGCGTCACCCCCCTCATTGACGAGCCCCCGGCGGCAGACCAGTTGCTGACCGAGACCCGGCCATCCACCGAGACCGAGCCGGCCCCCCTGCCGACGGAGCACCTGCAGCCGGCTGCGGACGAACCTCCAGCGAGCGAGGGAGAGCCTGTCGGCCAAGATCACCCGGCCGCCACCGACGACAGGTGGGGCGAACCCCCGCCCACGCCGGGCGATCCAATTGCCGCCGCCGGGCAAACCGAAGCGGATCCGACCGCCACCGCCGAGCCGGCCGCCGAGCAGACCGCGCCCGCCCAGCAAACCGCCGCGGACGAGGCCACCGCACTCGAGCCTCCCCGGCCGGCCCAGGACGCGTCGGCCCAGGGCGCGTCGGCCCAGGACGCGTCGGCCCAGGGCGCGTCGGCCCAGGACGCGTCGGCCCAGGACGCGTCGGCCCAGGACGCGTCGGCCCAGGACGCGTCGGCCCAGGGGGAACAGGCCACGGCAACCGAACCGCCGCCCCCCGACTCCCAGGAACCGGCCGCCGCCAGCGGCGACCAACCCCCTCCCGCGGACGTGGAAGTCGACCTGCTCCGCCAGGTCACCGTCGCCCCAGGCGTCCCGCGGTATCACAATGCGCAGTGCATACTCATCCGCTTCATGGCCGAGGACGACCTGAACCGGATGACGCTCGGTGAGGCCCGGCAAGCCGGCTGCACGCCGTGCCGCGCCTGCCAGCCCGACCAGCCATAAAGCCACAAGACCCAGGGTTCCTAGCGGCCTCTCCCGCACGCTGCGTGGTCTGCGTGAGGCCCACGAGCGTGCCGTGTCATGTGGTGCGCCGGAGATGCGCCTGGACCGGAAAGATCATGGAAGTTTCGGGCTTAGTGGAAGATTGAGTGCACTATAGGCCCCCAAATCTTCCACTAAGCCCGGATCTTCCACGATAATCGTGAGTCTCTGGTACGTATGAGCTAATTTGAGGCAGGAGCTAAGCAAAGACGTCAGGAAACGCGCGCGATCCAGAACGTCAGGTCGAGGTCGGCGTCCACGTGCTCACCAAACCCCGGGAAAGCCGTTCCCGGGCCGTAGTCCACGGCGAGCACCTCCCTGGCGATCAGCCCCGCGTGTTCGGTCAGGGCTGCGCTCACCTCCGGATCCGCCGAGAACCAGCGCAGGCTGATCCGGTCGGACACGTCGAGGCCGTCGTTCTTGCGCGCGTCCTGGACCAGCCGGATCACCTCGCGCGCGATCCCCTCCCGGCGCAATTCCGGGCTGATCGCGATGTCGATGGCGACGGTCTCGCCGGCGTCGGTCGCCACCGCCCACCCGGCCCGAGGCGTCTGGGTCACGATCACGTCGTCCGCCCCGACCAGGACCGCCTCCTCACCGACCGTCACCATAACCGTCCCGCCCGCCAGCACGGCGGTCGCGATCTCCTCGGCCGGAGTCGCAGCAATAGCGGCCGCCACGGCCGGAGTCCGCGAACCGAACCGCCGCCCGAGCGACCGGAAGCTGGGCTTCACCTCATAGTCGACAAGCTCGCCGACGCCGGAACCCAGCACCTCAAGCGACTCGACGTTGAGCTCGGCGGCGACCTCCGCCCGCAGCGAGGCAGGCAGCTCCCCGAACCCCAAAGCCCCGATCAGCGCCCGCCGCAGGGGCTGCCGCATCCGGACCGAGGCCCCCGCCCGCGCCGAACGCCCCAACTCCACCAGCCGACGCACCTGCGCCATCTGGGCTGACAGCACGGGATCAATGAGCGAGGGATCGAATGCTGGCCAGGACGCCAGGTGCACGGACTCCGGCATGTCCGAACGCCGCAGCACGCCCCACACGTAGTCGGTGACGAACGGCGTGAACGGCGCCATCAGCAGCGTCAGCGTGGTCATGCACTCATACAGCGTGGCGAACGCCGCAGCGCCCCCCGACCCAGAGGGCCCGTCCCAGAACCGCCGCCGCGACCGGCGCACGTACCAGTTCGACAGGTCGTCGATGAACGCCACCAGCCGGCGCCCGGCCCCCGCCGTGTCGAACGACTCGAGCGAAGCGGTGACCTCCCGCACCAACAAGTGCAGCTCGCTCAGCATCCACCGGTCGATCAGCGGCCGCGAGGCCACATCGGGAGCAGCCAGCCCCGAAGCGGTCCACCCGCCCGCGTTCGCGTACAGGACCAGGAACGAGGCGGTGTTCCAGTAGGTGAGCAGCACTTTTCGGACGATCTCGCTGAGCAGTTCGTGCGCCACCCGGCGGGCGCCCCACGGCGAGCCCGAGGCCGCGAAGAACCACCGCAGCGCATCCGCGCCGTGCGCGTCCATCAGCGGAATCGGCTCGAGCACGTTGCCCAGGTGCTTGCTCATCTTGCGCCCGGTCTCGTCGACGAGCAGCCCGAGGCACAGCACGTTCTCGTAGGACGACCGCCCGAACACCAGCGTCCCCACGGCCATCAGCGAGTAGAACCAGCCCCGGGTCTGGTCGAGCGCCTCGCAGATGAACTGCGCCGGATAGGCCGCCTCGAACTCCGCCAGGCCGCGCCACGGCGCGCCGTGCTGGGCAAACGGCATCGATCCCGAGTCGTACCAAACGTCGATCACCTCGGGCACCCGTCGCGCCAGCTCCCCGCACACGGGGCAGTCGAACGAGACCGCGTCCACAAAGGGCCGGTGCGGATCGAGCCCGGTCAGCTCACGCCCGGCCAGCGACGACAGCTCGGCCAGCGACCCGACGGCGGTCACGTGCGACTCACCGCACTCCCAGAGCGGCAGCGGGGTGCCCCAGTACCTGGTCCGCGACAGCGCCCAGTCGACGTTGTTCCGCAGCCACTCGCCGTACCGGCCGTACTTGACCGTCTCGGGGTACCAGTTCGTCCGCTCGTTCTGCTCGAGCAGCTGGTCCTTCCTCGCCGTGGTCTTCACGAACCACGAGGGCACCGCGTAGTAGATCAGCGCGGTCCCGCACCGCCAGCAGTGCGGGTAGCTGTGCTCGTGCCGCTCGGACCGGAACAGCAGGCCGCGGTCGTCGAGGTCGTCGATCAGGCGCCGGTCGGCGTCCTTGAAGAACAGCCCGCCGACCATCGGCACGCCGTCCTCGAAGTGCCCGTCGGGCCGGATCGGGTTGACCACCGGCAGCCCGTGCGCGCGCGACGCGGCCATGTCGTCCGCGCCGAACGCGGGCGCCAGATGCACCACACCGGTGCCATCATCCGTGGTCACGAAGGACCCCGGGACGACGATGTGCGCATCGGGGATTTTTATTATCCCGAACGGCGGTTGGTAACCCGCCCCGACCAGTGCCGCGCCCGGGAAGGTGGCGGTGACGCGCCACCCGTCACCGAGCACGGTGCGGGCCAGGTCGGCGGCGACCACAACGCGGTCCCCGTCCTCGGGATGGCGCGCGACCGCGTAGGTCGCCTCCGGGTGGACGGCCACCGCGGTGTTGGAGACCAACGTCCACGGCGTCGTGGTCCAGACGAGCAGGTCGGCACCGGCCAGCTCGGGCGGGGTGCCCTCGGGGACCGTGAGCAGCCGGAACCTGACCGTGATGGCCGGGTCGGAGACGATCTGGTAGACGTCGGGCTGGCCGAGCTCGGCGTCGGAGAGCGGCGTGCCGCACCGCGGGCAGTACGGGCTGATCCGGAAGTCGTGCACGAGCAGCCCGGCGTCGTAGATGACCTTCAGCGACCACCAGACCGACTCGATGTAGCTGGGGTCCATGGTCCGGTAGGCGTGCTCGGTATCAGCCCAGTACCCCATCCGCCGCGACATCTCCAGCCAGGCGTCGACGTACCTGAGCACCGACTCCCGGCAGCGCGCGTTGAACTCGGCGATCCCGTACGCCTCGATGTCCCGCTTGCCGGTGAAGCCGAGCTCCTTCTCGACCGCGACCTCGACCGGCAGGCCGTGGCAGTCCCAGCCGGCCTGGCGCGGAACGTGGAACCCCTGCATCGTCTTGAACCGGGGAAACAGGTCCTTGAAGGTCCTGGCCTCCACGTGATGCACGCCGGGCATCCCGTTAGCGGTCGGCGGCCCCTCGTAGAAGATCCAGGCCGGCCCGCCTTCGGTCTGCTTCAGCGACCGCTCGAAGATCCCCGCCTCCTGCCAGCGGGCCAGCACCTCGCGCTCGAGCGCGGGCAGGTCGACCTGGGCGGGGAGCGGCTCGAATCCAGGCACCGCCACAGGTTAGCTCACGCTCACGGAACTTGGTTTGCCACCGGTAGCGGCGCGAACTATTCTCACCAGACCGCATTCCTCATCGTGAACGGGAGGCCGCAGATGCCTGCTAACCCGCGGTCTGGCGCTGCTGATCTTCCGGTGCGCCCGGGTGAGGAACCCTGGACCGACGCCGAACTCAAGCAGGTCCGCGCCGAGCTTGAGGCGGAGTCCGTCGGCCTGCGCGCGGACATCGCGAGAGCCGACTCCGACGTCGCCGAGCGCCTCACCGATTCGGTCAGGGACGCCGGCGACGACACGGCGGACGCCGGGACCAAGGCCTACGAGCGTGACCTCGAGCTGGCCCTCACCCAGAACGCCAGGCACCTGCTCGAGCAGGGTGAGCGTGCCCTCGCCCGGATCGATGCGGGAACATATGGGGTATGCGAATCCTGCGGCCGGGCCATAGGAAAGGCACGCCTGCTCGCGTTCCCCCGGGCGACCCTGTGCGTCCAGTGCAAGCAGCGGGAGGAACGCCGCTGAGCGCCCAGACCCCTGACCCCCCGCGCCGGGTCCGCCTCCTGCTGGGCGTGGCCGCGCTCGTGATCGTGACCGACGCCACCTCCAAGGCCATCGCGGTCTCGCACATCAGGGAATACACGCAGATCCACCTGATCGGCAACCTGCTCATGCTGACCCTGACGCGCAACGGCGGGGCGGCGTTCAACCTCGGCGGCACGGGCATGACGATCGTGTTCACCGCCATCGCCGCCAGCGTGGTGGCCTACATCTTGCGCGCGGCGCGGAACCTGGGCAGCAAGGGCTGGGCGATCACGCTCGGCCTGCTCCTCGGCGGGGCCACGGGCAACCTGATCGACCGGATCTTCCGTGCCCCGGGCTTCCTGCGCGGTGACGTCGTCGACTGGATCCAGCTCCCGCACTGGCCGGTGTTCAACGTCGCCGACTCGTGCATCGTCTGCGCCGGCATCCTGGTCGTCCTGCTGTCGATGCGCGGAGTCCGCCTGGACGGCACCAGGCTCGGCCACAACCCGAACCCCCCGACCGAGCCCCCGACCCGGTTCCCGACCGAGCCCCCGACCCGGTTCCCGACCGAGCCCCCGACCCGGTTCCCGACCGAGGCCCCGACCCGGTTCCCGACCGAGGCCCCGACCCGGTTCCCGACCGAGCCCCCGACCCGGTTCCCGACCGAGCCCCCGACCCGGTTCCCGACCGAGCCCCCGACCCGGTTCCCGACCGAGCCCCCGACCCCGACCCCGACCCAGAGCCCCGCCCCAACCCGGGCCCCAACCCCCGATACACCCGAATCGGATTATCCGAAACTGGATTATCCGGAACCGCAGTCTTCCGCCGCGAAGTCGCATGACGGTACCTGACGAGCGTCGGCTCGCCGTCCCCGACGGCCTGGATGGAGAACGGCTGGACGCCGCGCTGGCCAGGATGTTCGGGCTGTCCAGGTCCCGGGCCGCGGAGCTGATCGGAGACGGCCTAGTGCTGCTCGACGGCAGGCCGGCGGCCAAGTCGGATCGCGTGCTGGCCGGCGAGCCGTTGCAGGTCACGCTGCCCCCGCCGCGGCCAGCCGAGCCGCCGCGACCCGTCAAGGGCCTGATCGTGCTGTACGAGGACGACGACATCATCGTCGTGGACAAGCCGCGCGGCGTGGCCGCCCATCCGTCGCCCGGCTGGACCGGCCCTACCGTCATCGGCGGGCTGGCCGCGGCCGGGCACGCGGTGGCCACGAGCGGCGCAGCCGAACGGCAGGGCATCGTGCACCGCCTCGACGCGAACACCACGGGCGTAATGGTGGTGGCGAAGAGTGAGCGCGCCTACAGCGCGCTGAAGCGGGCCTTCCGCGACCGCACCGTCGACAAGCGCTACCACGCGCTCGTGCAGGGGCATCCCGATCCGCTGCGCGGCACGGTGGACGCGCCGACCGGCAGGCACCCGTCAGGCGACGGCCGGTTCGCGGTGGTCAGCGACGGGCGGCCGAGCGTGACCCACTACGACACGCTGGAGGCGTTCCGCGCCGCCAGCCTGGTGGCTGTGCACCTGGAGACCGGCCGCACCCATCAGATCAGGGTGCACATGGCCGCCATCAGGCACCCGGTCGTCGGCGACCTGCTCTACGGCGCCGACCCGGTGCTCGCCGCCAGGCTCGGCCTGACCCGCCAGTGGCTGCACGCGGTCAGCCTCGCGTTCGCCCACCCCGCCGACGGCCGGCCGGTCTCTTTCGCCAGCACCTACCCCGCCGACCTCGCGCACGCCCTAGACGTCCTTCGCGCCGAGAGTTGACTGATCCGCTTCCCGGGCTGGAGTGGTTTCCCGCACTGCGCCCCAGTAAGCGAGAAGATGGTGTTGTGAGGGAACTGCCTGACGTCTCCGTCGGCGCGATATGGCGCTGCGCCGATTTTCACTTGCATACCCCGGGTGTGCGGACATTCGAGCTGCCGCCCGGTGTAGACGTCGACAAAGTCGGCGATCGTGAGCACCTCGCCGATGAGTACGTGAGGAGGCTCACGCAGGCCGGCATTCAGATAGCTGCCATTACGGACTACCAGGGTGTACGGCAGCCCTGGTTCTCGCTCATACGCGAACGCGCGGAAGCCCTAGGCATCGTTGTTCTGCCCGGTGCTGAGATGGCGATCGGTGAGGGGGCAGGCAGGGGACTGCACCTGCTGCTGGTGTGCGGTCCAGATACGGATCCACGGCGCATTGCAGATGTAGTTCGTTATCAGGGCAGGAGCCCTGACCCGCTCTACCCCGACTCGATGCGGGGCGGACACGAGGAACTCAGACTTCGCGAATCTCTCCGCGACACCGTGGCAAATGTGCGGGAGCGGTTGGGGTGTGTAGTAATAGCTGCTCACGCATCTAGCTCCAAGGGCCTGTTCAACGCCCTCACGGTCCAGAATGCGGCGGAGTTGATCCGGGACGGGCTGATCGACGCGGTGGACCAATGTGACTCCACACTGACAAAGCTCCAGGGAACCGGGCAGTTCTCGAAGGAGCAGCTTGCATCGCTCGCCTGCACCAGCAGCAGTGATCCGCACAGCCTGGCCGATATCGGTGTCCCGAAGCAGTCGGACCGGGGGCGAAGCCTAACATGGATCAAGTTGAGCGCCTTCGGTGCCGACTCCCTGCGGTTGGCTCTCCACGATCCGCAAACAAGGGTCCTCACGCGGCCGCCCGAGCCGGTGCGGCATCCGCGTGTTCTATCCATGGAGGTCGAAGGCGGTTTCCTCGACGGTCTGGCTCTACGGTTTAGCGACGACCTAACCACTCTGATCGGGGGCCGTGGCGCCGGCAAGTCTGCCATTCTAGAGACCCTGCGGTACGGTCTGGGCGGGGAGCCTTATTCCGATCAGTCGGAACGTATGTCACTTATTGGCCATGCTCTCGGCAGCGGCGGTCGCGTGCGCCTCGTATTCGACCGGCCGGGGACTGAGCGGCAGCGTTACGAGGTGACCCGGGTGTTCGGCCAGCAGCCCAGGGTGACCTGCCTGCGTACCGGCACCGCCATGGATGTCCCGCCGCTTGACCTTTTCGGTCCGGGCGGATCGCCTGTGATCTTGCTCCAGCGAGAGATCCAGGCAGTGGCCCGCGATGACAGCTTCAGGTTGCGGCTGCTCGATGAGATCATCGGCGACGAGGCGCGGCAGGCCGATGTCGTCGTGCGCCGTACGCTGGAAGAACTGCGGCGTAACGCCAGGGACATCGAGGAACTCGAGCGTCAGGTCTCAAAGCGAGATGAGTACGCTGAACGGCTTAATCGGCTCAATGCCGACATCGCGTATTACGAGCAGCAAGGTGTAGCGGAAAAGCTTGACCGGCACTCCAAACTTGCCTCGGATGGGGCGCGGCTGGAAACGGCGGCACGGCGAACCGAGGATGCGCTTCTCTCCCACCGGGACAGCACCACGAGCGTTGTAGACGGCCTCTCGGCCGCGGTACGCGAACTCGGCGCCGCCGAGAGTGAGTACTCCGACGTCCTAAAGGAACTGGCCGCTTATGTCGAAGCCGCCAGTGACCGTACTAAGAAGACTCTAGACACTGCTGACGCTCAGCTGACGGAACTGCGTGACCGTATTGCCTCGTCCCTTTCTGAGTGGCCAGAACGTCTCTCCGGCCTGGAGGATGATCTGCGGCGGATTCAACAGGGATTGGAAGCAGGCCCGGTCGACGCAAAGCGGTACGTAGATATCGTCGGCGAGCGAACTGCTCTCCAACCCATCGTCGATGGCATGGAGCGCGTTGAGGATGATCGCAAGCGACTGCTCCAAACGCGTGGTGTGCTGCTGCGGCGCCTGCAGGACGAGCGTCACCACGCCTTCACTCTGCGCCAGCGTGCTGCCACGTCGGTGAACGCTGTCCTCGACGGCAGGCTGCGCATGGACCTGACCTACCTCGGCGACATGGCGGAGTTCGAGAAACGGTTGTCGACGGTACTGAGGGGCTCGCGGCTCACTGCGGATGCGGTGAGCAGCATCGCGAGCACTGCCGGAATGGACGGGGTTGAGCTGGCTAACTCGGTACGACGAGGGGTATCCGCGGTCTCTGGTCGCTTCCGCCTTACGGAGGCGATGGCTCATCGCCTGGTGACCTGGCTGACTGATGATCCGGACCGAATGCGTCAGATCGAAGTACTTGCGCCTGACGACCGGGTCGCTATAGCCCTCATCATTGATGGCACTCCCCGGGACCTCGCGGAACTCTCCAGCGGTCAGAAAGCCACAGCTCTGTTGCTTCTCCTTTTTGCCCAAGGTGGTAGGCCGCTCGTGCTGGATCAGCCGGAGGACGATCTAGACAACAGGTTCGTATATGAAGATGTGGTGTCATTGTTGCGGGCGGATAAAGGAGTAACGGATCCAGCCCGACGTCGACAAATTATCGCTGCGACGCACAACGCGAACATTCCGGTCAACGGAGATGCCGAGCTGGTCCTCAGCCTGGCCGATGTTGGGGGGCGGTGTCAGGTCCGGACTAGGGCCTCCATCGACGACCCATCCGTTCGCGAGGAGATTCGGACGGTGCTCGAAGGCGGCGCGGAAGCGTTCCGCCGCCGGGCGCAGAAATACGGTGGCCTCGATGACACCAAATGAGCTGCGCGAACGGATTCTGCGCTGGGAAGACTCCCACACCGACTTCAAACGCGAAGTTGGCTATCGTGATGATCTGGCCAAGGATCTCGTCTGCTTCGCCAATGGCGACGGCGGACAGATTATCTTCGGCGTGGACGAGGGCCGCAACGTCGTCGGCGTGGCTAATCCCGATGCCCTCATGATCCTGGCAGACCAGGTGGCGTTCAATCGCTGTTCGCCGCCACTGACCGTGGCCCTAGAGGTTGTTGTACTCGACGGAATGTCAGTCGTTGTAGTGAACGTCCCGAAGGGGGATCAGCGTCCCTATGCGACATCCGACGGCCGGTACTACGTGCGTGCGGGGGTTCGCTGCCGCCAGGCCAGCCGCGATCAGATGCTCCGAATGTTCCAGGCAACCGAGTCATTGTTTTACGATGAGCAGCGGCTTGCGCGGCTAGACATTAGCGACCTGAGCCTCGACGCCGTAGCAAGGCACTTGGCCGACGCCCAGGAGCAAGATCTCGGCGAGGACTTGCCGCGGCTCTTGAGAGCATGGCGCCTCTTTGACGGTGAGCATCCGACGGTCGGTGGTGTGGTGCTTTTTGGCCGGAATCCGCAGGCAGCCCTCGAGTCATCTAGAGTCGTTGTCGGCGCACTCTCCGGCACTGATCTCGGCGATGATTTCGTTGATCGCAAGGATCTCTTCGGAGGGTTGTTCGACATCGTTGAGCAGATAAGTACATTCTTGCGCCTTCATCTGCGCACCGGACACGAGATAGTCGGTTTCGAGCCCGAGCGCAGGGAGGAAATACCGTTCGCGGCGCTCAGGGAGGCTGTGGTAAACGCTCTCGTACACCGTGATTACACCATCCCGGCACCCATCCGGGTTTTCGTACTTGCAGATCGCGTAGAAGTCAGATCGCCTGGTCGGCCACCGAACAGCGTCGACGCCGATGCGATGCGGGCAGGGGTTCATGTCCCACGCAACCCCCACATCTACTCCCGAGTAGCGGCTGCTCAGTTGGCGACGCGGGCTGGTACGGGCGTGCTTCGCATAGCCAGGCTGTTGCGTGAGCATTCGGGTCAGAGTGTTGATATCAGGATCACCGATGCTGAGGTGGCTCTCATACTTCCTCGGGCGGTCCATGTCAGCAAATCTCACACGTGACGCGGGCGACCACGGTCGCCTGCGCGTGGTCAAGGGGCGGGCAGGCAGGCACATTGACCTAGCGCACGCCCTGGACGCCGAGAGCTGATCTCCAAGGATTGATCAGAGCGGCCCCGCCGTCGGTGGGTAAGGCCGGTGAAGGCCCTGATGGTCCTGGTCAGGTAGGCATGGTCGGAGAACCCGAGGTCGCAGGCAAGCGCGGCCAGGCTGGTCTCGCCCTGCGCGATACGATCCAGGGGTCCGGCTGACCCGGATCCGGTTGCGGTACCCGCTAATGCCCGACCCGGTCACCCGCCTGAACACCCGGCTGAGGTGGTGCGGCGAGACCCGGCCCGCCGCCGGAGCTCGATAGAGCCCAGGCTCGGCTCGGATAGCATGACCTCTCGAGCCCGCCGGTCCAGCCGGTCGTGCGCCGGTCGCGGACCTGCTGCAGCGGCGAATTCGGGCCGTCCGCGGGCGATCAGAACCGCCACCGTGCGCACCACCTGCTCGGCGAGCGCGCCATCGGTCCGGCGAACCCGGAGCACGCCTGACGGCAGTGCACCTCGGCCACGCTGAACCCGTCACCCGTGGCCAGCAGCGACCCGTCAAGCACGATCCGACGCTACCGGCGCAGGCCGCGCTCAAGGCCAGCGCACACCAATGTTCAAGTGCTGGCTCGCGCGGCCAGGCACAATGGCAGCGTGGAGATTGCCGAACACATTGACGCACTTCGCCTGAACGGCACCGCGCTGGCGGACGCGGCCGAGCGGGCCGGGCTCGACGCGCCCGTACCGCCGTGCGAACCCTGGCTCGTCAAGGACCTGCTGCGGCATACCGGGTTCATCCACCGGTGGGCGGCCAGGCACATCACCGAACGCCCGGCCACCATCCTCGACGGGCCGCCCGAGGACGAGATCCTCAAGGCCGATCCCGCCGATCCGGAGTTGGTCGCCTGGTTCTGCGCCGGACACGCCGCGCTGGTCGAGGTCCTGAGCGCCGCCGATCCGGCCCTGGAGTGCGCGACGTTCATGTCCGCTCCCTGCCCGCTCGCGTTCTGGGCCCGCCGGCAGGCCCACGAGACCGCCGTGCACCGGGCCGACGCGGAGAGCGCGACGGGCGTGCTGCCCGAGTACCCCGCCGACTTCGCCGCCGACGGGATCGACGAGCTCATCATGGGGTTCGGCCGCCGGGCCAAGTACCGGCCGGCCACCGATGCCGAGGGTGGCCGGCTGCGCGTGGTGTCGGCGGACACCGGCGAAGCCTGGTCCATCGACGCGCACGAGGGGCGCATGCAGCCGCGGCGCGACAACGGCGCAGAAGATCGGGCCGCAGATCAGGCCGCAGATCAGGCCGCCGACGGCGCAGGCGCCGCGGCGTGCACGGTGAGCGGCCCGGCATCCGGCGTCTACCTGTTCCTGTGGCACCGCGCCGACGCTGCCCGCGCCGGTGTCGCCGTGACAGGGAATCCCGGTCTCCTCGAGTCCTGGCAGTCAAGCGTCCGCGTCCGCTGGGGCTGACCAGGAACTGCAGTCAGTCGGCCTGCAGGACGAAGAACAGGAAGCACAGGAATTTCGGCTTAGCTACCAGGTCGTCGGGGAACAGCTCGTAGGCGGCCGGCGCGGGCGGCGGCTCGCTGATGACCGCTATCCGGAAGCCGGCCGCGGTGAAGGCGTCGGTCATCGCGTGCAGGGGCCGGTGCCAGAAGCTCATCAGGGCCGTGTGGCCGCCCATGGTCCATTCTTCGGTCCAGTTGCAGGTCGCGAAATAGTCGGCCTTGCGCCCGGTCTCGCGGTGCATGAGATTAATTGCAAAGGGATGGTCGACGGCCACAATCAGCCGGCCGCCCGGCGCCAGCACCCGCCGCAACTCGGCTAGCGGCGCCGTCCAGTCCTCCAGGTAGTGCAGCACCAGGGACGCGATGACGTCGTCGAACGCGCCGTCGGGGAACGGCAGCGGGCGGCCCAGGTCGGCCACCTGCAGGTCCGCACCCGCGCCGAGCCGCCTGCGCGCCAGCTCCACCATCTTGGTGCTGGAATCGAAGCCGGTCACGGTGGCCCCCCGGTCGCGCAGCGCCGCGGACAGGGGGCCAGAGCCGCAGCCGACGTCGAGGATCCGGCGTCCGTCCACGTCCCCGGCCAGGGCCAGGATCGCGGGTCGCGTGTAGTACCCGTTGATGAGGTTGGCCTCGGTCTCGGCCGAGTAGACCTCTGCGAAGCTGTCATAGTCGTTCGGCACAAGGCCCTGTTTACCCCAGCCGGCAGGTAGGTGCGGGCTCCGTGCCTGAATCAACGGGGGCAGACGGATCCGCTACGGCATCAACTCGCCGGGAATGTCACACCCGCGTGCTACCGTCAAATACATGTTCGACAGCGCCTCATCCCCGGACGGTGCCGCGCCGGCGCGGCAGCCCGGCGGGGCGGGCCGGGCTCCGCTAGGGTAGGCAGCACCGGTTGATGACCATGTGCGCCGCCCTTCCGGGAGTGGCGGGGTGCGGCGTGCGCTGAGGGAGGCGGTTCGTCGTGGCGGTATCCGGTGAACCGTTCGCCCATCTGCACGTGCACACCGAGTACTCCATGCTGGACGGGGCCGCCCGGCTCAAGGAACTGCTGGCCGAGGTCGAGAACCAGGGCATGACGCACGTGGCGATGACCGACCACGGCAACCTGCACGGCGCCGCCGAGTTCCACAAGCAGGCCAAGCAGGCGGGCATCACGCCTGTCATCGGGATCGAGGCGTACGTCGCCCCGGAGGCCCGAGGCAACCAGCAGCGCATCCTGTGGGGCCAGCCGCACCAGAAGAAGGACGACGTCTCCGCCGGCGGCGCCTACCTGCACAAGACCATCTGGGCCAGGAACGCCGAAGGCCTGCACAACCTGTTCCGGCTGTCCTCCCGCTCCTACGCCGAGGGCTGGCTGGTCAAGTGGCCCCGGATGGATAAGGAGCTCATCGCGGCGCACACCGGGGGGCTGATGGCCTCCACCGGCTGCCCGTCCGGTGAGGTGCAGACCAGGCTGCTCCTCGGCCAGTTCGATGAGGCGCTGGCGGCGGCGGCGCAGTGGCAGGACATCTTCGGGAAGGAGAACTACTTCCTCGAGCTGATGGACCACGGCCTGGACATCGAGCGCAGGGTCCGGGACGGGCTGGTCGAGATCGGCCGGAAGCTGGGCATCCCGCCGGTCGTCACGAACGACTCGCACTACACGCGCGAGCCGGACGCCCGGGCGCAGGACATGCTGCTGTGCATCCAGACGGGCAAGACCCTCGCCGATGAGGACAGGTTCAAGTTCGAGGGCAGCAGCTATTTCATCAAGTCCGCCGCCGAGATGTACCGGCAGGACGGCAGCGACCTGTGGCAGGAGGGCTGCCGTAACAGCCAGCTGCTGGTCGCCGACCGGGTCGACGCCAGCGGCATGTTCGAGTACCGCAACCTCATGCCGCGGTTCCCGCTCCCGGAGGGCTTCGAGTCCGAGGCCGAGCTGTTCGCCGCCGAGGTGTGGAAGGGCATGGACCGCCGCTATCCAGGCGGCTACGACGAGCAGCGGAAGAGGCAGGCCGAGTACGAGATCGGCATCATCTGCCAGATGGGGTTCCCGGGGTACTTCCTGGTGGTCTCGGACTTCATCATGTGGGCGAAGAACAACGGGATCGCGGTCGGACCCGGCCGTGGCTCCGCGGCAGGCTCGATCGTCTCCTACGCGCTTGGCATCACCGACCTGGACCCGATCGTGCACGGGCTGATGTTCGAGCGGTTCCTCAACCCCGAGCGCCTGTCCATGCCCGACATCGACGTGGACTTCGACGAGCGCGGGCGCGGCGACGTGATCAGGTACGTGACCCAGAAGTGGGGTTCGGACCGGGTCGCGCAGATCGTCACCTTCGGCACGATCAAGGCGAAGGCCGCGATCAAAGACTCCTGCCGCGTGCTTGGCCATCCCTATGCGCTGGGGGACCGGATCACCAAGGCGTTCCCGCCGATGGTCCTGGGCAAGGACATCCCGCTGTCGGCGATCTTCGAAGAAAGCCATGAGCGGTACGCCGAGACCGCCGAGCTCCGCTCGATGTACGAGGCGGAGGCCGAGGTCAAGCAGGTCATTGACACCGCGCGCGGCATCGAGGGCCTGATCCGCCAGCCGGGCGTGCACGCGGCCGGGGTGATCATGTGCGCCGAGCCGCTGACCGACCACATCCCGGTCTGGACCAGGCACGCCGACGGCGCGGTCATCACGCAGTTCGACTACCCGACCTGCGAAGACCTCGGCCTGTTGAAGATGGACTTCCTCGGCCTGCGCAACCTGACGATCATGGCCGATGCCGTCGCGGCGATCGGGAAGAACCGGGGCGTCTCCATCGAGCTGCTGAGCCTGCCCCTAGACGACAAGCCCACCTATGACCTGCTGG
Organism: uncultured Actinomycetes bacterium; assembly: GCA_963789225.1. GTDB lineage: Bacteria > Actinomycetota > Actinomycetes > Streptosporangiales > Streptosporangiaceae > Palsa-504. Next base: position 936,330 of record CAWBKD010000046.1, on the reverse strand, counting down.
CGCGCGGTGACACGCTCGGGGTGTTCCAGCTGGACGGCGGGGCGATGCGCTCGCTGCTCCGGATGATGAGGCCGGACAACTTCGAGGACATCTCCGCCGTGAACGCCCTGTACCGGCCCGGTCCGATGGGCGTCAACTCGCACATTAACTATGCCCTGCGCAAGACCGGCCGGCAGGCGATCACCCCGATCCACCCGGAGCTTGAGGAGCCGCTCAAGGAGGTGCTCGAGCCCACCTACGGCCTGATCGTCTACCAGGAGCAGGTGCAGAAGGCGGCGCAGATCCTGGCCGGCTACTCGCTCGCCCAGGCCGATCTGCTGCGCCGCGCCATGGGCAAGAAGAAGAAGGAGATCCTGGACAAGGAGTTCGTCCCGTTCCAGGCGGGCTGCCGGGAACGCGGCTACTCCGACAAGGCGATCCAGGCGATCTGGGACGTGCTCGTCCCCTTCTCCGGATACGCGTTCAACAAGTCGCACACCGCCCCGTACGCCCTGATCGCGTACTGGACCGCCTACCTGAAGGCGAACTACCCGGCCGAGTACATGGCCGCGCTGCTCACCTCCGTCGGCGACGACAAGGACAAATCAGCGCTGTACCTGAACGAGTGCCGCAAGATGGGCATCAAGGTGCTGCCGCCCGACGTCAACCAGTCGGTGGCGACGTTCGCCGCGGTCGGGGGGGACGTCAGGTTCGGCCTGGCGGCGATCCGCAACGTGGGCACGAACGTGGTAGAGGCGATCATCGCGGCGCGCAAGTCGAAGGGCGGGTTCACCGCGTTCGCCGACTTCTTGCGCAAGGTGCCCCTGGTGGTGTGCAACAAGCGGGTAATCGAGTCGCTGATCAAGGCGGGCGCGTTCGACTCGCTCGGGGACGCGCGCAAGGGCCTGGTGCTTGTGCACGAGCAGGCCGTCGACGCCGTGCTCGACCTCAAGCGCAACGAGGCGATCGGGCAGGACTCGCTATTCGGCGATGATGCCGAGGCGGAGGCGGTCTTCGACGTGCCGGTCCCGGCGGGGGAGTGGGAGAAGTCCACGCAGCTGAACTTCGAGCGCGAGATGCTCGGGCTCTACGTCTCTGATCACCCGCTGTTTGGCGTCGAGCACATCATCGCCGCGGAAAGTGACTGCTCACTGTCCGACCTTATGGGCGATGACACCGAACGACCCAGCGGCGGCCGGTCCGACGCGCCGATCGTCAAGGTGGGCGGCATCCTGTCCGGGGTACAGCGGAAGGTGACCAAGCAAGGGAATCAGTGGGCGGCCGCCACCCTGGAGGACCTGGCCGGGGCGATCGAGGTGATGTTCTTCCCGCAGACCTACGCCTCGTACGCCGCGTCGATCACCGAGGACGCGGTCGTGGTGGTGAAGGGCCGGGTCGACCGCAGGGACGACGTGCCCAAGCTGATCGCCATGGACCTGACCGTCCCCGACCTGTCGGCCGCCAACTCCGCCCCTTTCGTCGTGTCCCTGCCGGTGGCCCGGTGCGTGCCGCCGGTAGTGGAGCGGCTCAAGGAGGTACTGGTCACCCACCCGGGGCCGACCGAAGTGCACCTGCGGCTCCGCGGGTCCGAGCGCACGACGATCGTGCGCCTTGACGACCGGCTCCGGGTCGCGACCTCGCCCGCCCTGATCGGCGACCTCAAGCAGCTACTCGGCCCGGCCTGCGTCAGCTAGGCTCCGGGCCGATCAGCTGGTCGAGGAACGTCCGGTACATCCGCAGCGTCTCGCGCAGCGTCTCGGTGTCGGCGGCCGCCGCGTTATCCCACCGGCCGCGCAGGCCGCGCTGCCGTTCGGCGATCGCCGCCTCGAGCCTGGTCGCCACCTGCGCGAGGACGTCGGCGGCCTCGGTCACCGAGGCACGCGGGTCGTCGACGAACTTGTACTGGATCCGGTGCCACTGTGCCCGCACGTCCGCCGAGTCCGTGATCAGGCTCGCGTACCCGCTCTCGCCGGGGCCAAGCGTCGTCCCGGACTCGCCAGGTCGCAGCTCTGCTTCTGCGGCCGGAGCGGCCTCCGCCACCGGAGCGGCCTCCGGCACCGGAGCGGCCTCCGGCACCGGAGCGGCCTCCGGCACCGGAGCGGCCTCCGGCACCGGAGCGGCCTCTGTAACCGGAGCAGCCGGAGCGGCCGGAGCGGCGTGCCTGCCCGCGGCGCCGTCCGGCTCCTCGGCCAGGGCGATCGGGACCGTCGGGATCGATCCCGCGCTCGGCTGCGGCGTGCCGAACACGTTCGGCTGGGTCATCGAGGGATCCGTGGCGGCGGGGGTATCTAGACCCGCCTCGTCGCCCGGTTCTTCCTCCGCCAGGCCGGACGGGACCGAGAGATCCGTCTCCGGGTCGGCCGCCGGAGCGCTGGCGCTGGCCACCGTACCCACGGCGGGGTCGGCCGCGGGGTCCTCAGCCGGCCCGTCCGCCGACCCGTCCTCGTCATCCCAGTAATCGCGCCCGGCGTCGGGACTGCTCACCGCCACCGCATCTTCCGTGCCCGCCTCATCCTCTTCCTGGCTGACGGGCTGCTCGGGCTGGGCGGTGGGCTGTTCGGGCTGATCTCCGCGTAGCGCAGACGCCACCTTCTGGAAGTGGGTTATCGGCGGGGCCTGGTCGGCCCCGGGCGCGTCGGACTCGGAGTCTGGCACGACCTCGCCGCGGACCACGTAGCCGGCGGGCCGCGGCTGGCCCCACGGGTCCTGCGTCATGGGATTCCCCTTTCCTGGTGAGTCTTAGCGGGCCGAACCCGCGGTACGGGCGCTCTGGGGTGCGCTAAGCTCCCGCCGGTTCCGGCCGTCGGCCGGTGCACCGAGCAGGTCTTCGAACAGCGTACGGTAGCTGATCAGGGCCTTCCTGAGGTCTTCGGTGCTCGCGGACTCCAGCTTGACCTCGCCCGCCTGCCGGTACCCGTACAGGCTGCCGGCGTGGTAGACGGACAGCGCCTCCAGGCTGGCCTCGCGGTTGTCGGCCGGGTAGCCGCGGGTCCGCATGACATCCCAGATCAGCGTGTCGGCCGCGGTCACGGCGTCGGCTGGCGTGTCGACGAACCGCTCCTGGATCGTGGTCCAGTCGTCGATGTAGTCGTACCGCTGCTTGCTCGACAGTGGTTGGATCCCGAGTTCATCAGCCCGCCGCCGCCGCGCGGAAAGCTCGGCGTCGGCCTTCTTGCTGCCCAGTTCCTTGACCAGGCGGTCGTATTCGGGACCGAACTGCCGGCGCATCCTCGCCCGCCGCATCTGGGCGAGGGCGACCGCTGCAACGGCCGCCACGACGATGAGCGCGATGACGATGACGATCGCGATGATCGCTCCGCTCGACATGATTACCTCCCGTGAGGGTCGAATCGCCCATCCGACTCCCCCGGTTAGGCCGGGCTAAACGGGACGAAGGGACTCCGAACACCAAGCCCACGGCCATCGTGCCACCTACTCAGGCGGGTCCGCCGACCGGCCCCCCGCCCCAATGACGGGTACGATCATGCCGGAGCGTATCCGGCGTTGAGGGAGGACCGACGAAGGGGCGACTAGCGGCGTTCACGGTGGCGCTCGCGGGCAGTGCGGTACTCGGCCTCGTGGCCGGGCTCATCTGGGCCGCGGTCGCGCCAAGAGCGCTGCTGCAGGAAGTGGCCCGCGGCGAAGCCCAGCTCGTGAACGCGGAAACCCGCGCGTTCATATCCGCGGACGCCTGGTTCTGCGTGATCGTCGCGGTGGGCGGGCTGATCACCGGCGTGCTCGGCTACCGCCTCCTGGTCCGCCGCGCCGGCTGGGCCGCGACCGCCGGGCTGGTGCTCGGCGCGCTGGCCGCCTCCCTGATCGCGCTGTGGGTGGGGGAGAACATGGGGCTGGGGACGTACAACCACCTGCTCGCGTCCAGCGCGGTCGGGGCCTTCTTCAACTCCTCGCTCGCGCTCGGGACCAAGAGCGGGCTGGTGTTCTGGCCCCTCCTCACCTCGCTCGTCATCCTGCTGGCCGAGACCGGTGGCCGCGGCTCTGGCAAGCCACTGGCCAGCGTCGTCCGCCCCGGCGACCCCGACTGGCCCGGCGGGCAGGCTCCGTAGACTAAGCGAGTGATTTCCCGAATCGACCTGCGCGGGCGCGCGCCGGGTGACCTCAGCCGTACCGCCCTAACCGGCCAGCTGCCGCGGGCCGCGACCGACGTCGAAGCCGCCGTGGCCCAGATCCGACCCGTCTGCGATGACGTCAGGCATCGTGGCGCGCAGGCCGTGCGCGAGTACACGACCCGCTTCGACGGGGTCGACCTCGCCACCACGCTGGTACCGCCCGAGGCGCTGCAGGCGGCCCTGGCCGGGCTCGACCCGGCGGTCAGGCGCGCCCTGGAGGAGGCGGTCCGCCGCACCAGGCGGGTGCACGGCGCGCAGCTCCCGGCCGAGACCGTCACCCAGGTCACCGGCGGGCTGACCGTCACCGGCCGCTACGTTCCTGTCGGCCGGGCCGGGGTGTACGTGCCGGGCGGCCTGGTGGCGTACCCGTCCTCGGTGGTGATGAACATCGTCCCGGCCCAGGCGGCGGGCGTCGGTTCCATCGCCGTGGCGTCGCCGCCGCAAGCCGACGCCGGCGGCCTGCCGCACCGGTCCGTGCTGGCCGCGTGCGCCCTGCTCGGGGTGCGCGAGGTACACGCGGCGGGCGGGGCGCAGGCGCTGGCCATGTTCGCCTACGGCACCGCCGACTGCGCGCCCGTGGACGTCATCACCGGACCGGGTAACGTCTACGTCGCCGCCGCCAAGCGGGTGCTGCGTGGCGTAGTGGGGACCGACGGCGAGAACGGGCCCACCGAGGTGGCGATCATCGCCGACGACAGCGCGGATCCCGTCCACGTGGCCGCCGACCTGATCGCGCAGGCCGAACACGACGAGCTCGCAGCCTGTCTCCTCATTACCCCGAACGCCGATCTCGCCGGGCGCACCGAGGCCGAACTCGGCCGCCAGGTCCCGGTGACCAGGCACCGCGAGCGGGTGGAACAGGCGCTGCGCGGCCAGTCCGCGTGCGTCCTGGTCGATGACCTCGACGCGGCGCTCGCGGTGAGCGATGCGTGGGCGCCCGAGCACCTGGAGATCCAGACCAGGGACGCGGCCAAGCTGGCGGCGCGGGTCACCAACGCGGGCGCGGTGTTCGCCGGGCCGTACTCGCCGGTATCCCTAGGGGACTACCTCGCCGGCTCCAACCACGTGCTGCCGACCGGGGGAACCGCGCGGCACACCAGCGGCCTGTCCGTCTTCCCGTTCCTGCGGCTGGTCAACGTCATCGAGTGCGACCGCCAGGCGCTAGCCGACACGGCGCCGCTTATCGACGCGCTCGGCGGCGCGGAAGACCTGGCCGCGCACGTCGCGGCGGTGCGGGTCCGCGTGCCGCGAGACACCGGGCAGCTGCCATGAACGGGGAGTCACCACCGCCCGTTCGGGATGACCTGACCGACCTGCATCCGTACGGCGCGCCGCAGATCGACGTACCGATCCGGCTGAACACCAACGAGAACCCCTACCCGCCGAGCCCGCGCCTGCAGCGGGCCATAGCGGACGCCGTGGTGCAGGCGGCCGCTACGCTGAACCGCTACCCGGACCGGGACGCGGTGGAGCTGCGCAAGGATCTGGCCGACTACCTCGGGCACGGGCTGACCGCCCGCCACGTGTGGGCGGCCAACGGGTCGAACGAGATCATCCAGCAGCTCCTGCAGGCCTTCGGCGGCCCCGGAAGGCGGGCGCTCGGGTTCGAGCCGAGCTACTCCATGCACCCGCTGATCGCCACGGTGACGTGCACCGAATGGGTGGCGGCGGACCGCGACCCGGACTTCGGCCTGGACCCGGACCGGGCCGCGCGCGCGGTCGCCGGCGCGCGGCCCGGCATCGTGTTCCTCACCTCGCCGAACAACCCCACGGGCACCTCCGCCTCGCCAGGCGTGATCGAGGCCATCTGCGACGCCGCGCCCGGCTTGGTGGTGGTGGACGAGGCGTACGCGGAGTTCGCCCGCGAGGGGTCGCCGAGCGCGCTCGGCCTGCTGCCCCGGTACGCGCACCTCGTCGTCTGCCGGACGATGTCCAAGGCGTTCGCCATGGCCGGCACCCGGCTCGGCTACCTCGCCGGTGCCCCCGAGGTCATCGAGAAGCTCCTGCTCGTCCGGCTCCCATACCACCTGTCCGCCGTCACCCAGGCCGTGGCCCGGGCCGCGCTCGCCCACGCCGCCGAGCCGCTGGCCACGGTGGCCGCGCTGCGGGCCGAACGGGACGCGCTGGTCGGCTGGCTCAGGCAGCGCGGGCTGACGGTGGCCGATTCCGACGCGAACTTCGTCCTGTTCGGCGAGTTCGGCTCGCGGCACCTCCTCTGGCAGGAGCTGGTGGACCGGGGCGTGCTGATCCGCGAGGTCGGCCCGCCGCGCTGGCTGCGCGTGTCGGTCGGGACGCCGGAGGAGATGGCGGCGTTCCGGTCGGCGCTTGACGAGGTGCTGGGCAGGGGAGGGTCGTGACAAACCGAACGGCGCGGGTGGAGCGGATCACCCGCGAGACGCGGATCCTCATCGAGCTCGACCTCGACGGCACCGGGAAGGTCGAGGTCGGGACCGGGGTGCCCTTCTTCGACCACATGCTCGCCCAGCTCGGCAAGCACGGCTGCCTGGACCTGACCGTCCGCGCCGAGGGCGACACCGAGATCGACGCGCACCACACGGTGGAGGACACGGCCATCGCGCTCGGCCAGGCGCTGCGCGAGGCGCTCGGCGACAAGGCAGGTATCACGCGGTTCGGCGACGCGCTGGTCCCGCTGGACGAGACGCTGGTCCAGGTTGCGGTCGACCTGTCCGGGCGGCCATACGTGGTGCACCACGAGCCGTCCGGGATGGCGCCGCTGATCGGCAGCTACGACACCACGCTGACCAGGCACTTCTTCGAGTCCCTGGCTTCCTCCGCGGGGATCTGCCTGCACGTAAACGTCTTCGAGGGCCGGAACCCGCACCACATCGTGGAGGCCCAGTTCAAGGCGGTGGCCCGGGCGCTGCGTACCGCCGCGGCGCAGGACCCGCGGGCGGTTGGCATCCCGAGCACCAAGGGCGTGCTGTGAGCGTGCCGCGCGTGGTCGTGCTCGACTACGGGTCGGGGAACCTGCGCTCGGCGCAGCGCGCGCTCGAGCGGGTCGGCGCCGAGGTGCAGGTGACCGCCGACGCCGACGCCGCGCTGGAGTGCGACGGGCTGGCCGTGCCCGGCGTGGGCGCGTTCGCGGCCTGCATGGCCGGGTTGCGGGCGGTAGGCGGCGACAAGCTGATCGCGCGGCGCGCCGAGCTCGGGCGCCCGGTGCTCGGCATCTGCGTGGGCATGCAGGTGCTGTTCTCCGCCGGGGTGGAGCACGGGACCTGGACCGAGGGCTGCGCGGCCTGGCCTGGTACGGTCGAGCGGCTGGACGCCGGTGTGCTCCCGCACATGGGGTGGAATACCGTGTCGGCGGCCGCGGCGTCGGCGCTGTTCGCCGGGATCGGCGACGGCACGCGGTTCTACTTCGTGCACTCCTACGCGCTGCGTTCGGCCGGGGCGGGCGACCTGGCCGACACCGGCGCGCTCATCTCGTGGGCCGAACACGGTGAGCGCTTCGCCGCCGCCGTCGAGCAGGGGGTGATCTCCGCCACCCAGTTCCATCCGGAGAAGTCCGGCGACGCGGGCGCCGTCCTGCTCGCCAACTGGCTGGGGACGCTTTGACCGCGCTTGAGCTGCTGCCGGCCGTGGACGTCACAGACGGGCAGGCGGTACGGCTGGTCCAGGGCGTGGCGGGCAGCGGGCGCGAGTACGGCGACCCGATCGAGGCCGCGCTCGGCTGGCAGCGGGCCGGGGCGTCGTGGATCCACCTCGTCGACCTGGACGCGGCGTTCGGGCGCGGGTCGAACGCCGGCCTGCTGGCGGACGTGGTAAGCCGGGTCGACGTGGCCGTCGAGATGTCGGGCGGCATCAGGGACGACGACTCGCTGGCCCGCGCGCTCGGGTCCGGCTGTGCCCGCGTCAACATCGGCACGGCGGCGCTGGAGAACCCGGAGTGGGTGCGCTCGGTCATCGCCCGTTACGGGGACCGGGTCGCCGTCGGCCTGGACGTCCGGGGCACCCGGCTCGCCGCCCGCGGCTGGACCGCCGAGGGCGGGGACCTGTACGAGACGCTGGACCGGCTGAACGCCGAGGGCTGCGCCAGGTACGTGGTGACCGACGTGCTCAAGGACGGCACGCTGCGCGGCCCGAACCTGGCCCTGCTTCGTGACGTGTGCGCGCGCACGCAAGCGCCGGTGGTGGCCAGCGGCGGAGTGTCCAGCCTGGCCGACCTGCGCGCGCTGGCCTCGCTGGTCCCGGTCGGCGTCGAGGGTGCGATCATCGGCACCGCCCTGTACGAGGGGGCGTTCACCCTGGAGCAGGCGCTGGCCGAGGTCTTGGGCATGGCGGAGGCCGCGCCATGACGGTCGCGGTGCGGGTCATCCCGTGCCTGGACGTGGACGCCGGGCGGGTGGTCAAGGGGGTGAACTTCCGCGAGCTCCGGGACGCGGGGGACCCGGTCGAGCTGGCCGCCTGCTACGACGCCGAGGGTGCCGACGAGCTGACCTTCCTGGACATCACCGCGTCCAGCGACGGGCGCCAGACCATGGACGAGGTGGTCAGGCGTACGGCCGAGCAGGTGTTCATCCCGCTGACGGTGGGCGGGGGGATCCGCAGCGTGGCGGACGCGGACCGGCTGCTCAGGGCCGGGGCCGACAAGATCTCGCTCAACACCGCCGCGATCGCCCGGCCAGAGTTGCTCGCGGAGGCCGCGGAGCGCTTCGGATCGCAGTGCGTGGTGCTGTCCGTGGACGCGCGCCGCGCCCAGCTGAGGCTTACGCCGAGCGGATTCGAGGTGACCACGCACGGCGGGCGGGTCGGCACCGGGATGGATGCGGTGGAGTGGGCCGACCGGGCGACCGAGCTCGGCGCGGGCGAGATCCTGCTGAACTCGATGGACTCCGACGGCACCGCCACGGGGTTCGACCTGGAGCTGATCCGGGCCGTGCGCGCCGTGGTCACCGTCCCGGTGATCGCCAGCGGCGGCGCGGGCGACCTAGCCCACTTCGCGCCCGCCGTCGACGCCGGGGCGGACGCGGTCCTGGCGGCCAGCGTGTTTCACTTCGGCACCCTGCGCATCAGCCAGGTCAAGGACGCCCTGCGCGCCGCGGGCCACCCGGTCCGCTATGCCGGGTTAGCCCCGGGTGACGGTTCCCCGGAGGAGCCCGGAGTCGACCGCGGTCATCGCGGCGCCGACGATGCCCGCGTCGTTGAGCATCGCCGCGGGCACGAGGCGGGCCCGGATGCCGGTCAGCCGCGGCACCCACTTCTCCGCGTCCTTGCTGATGCCGCCGCCGACGATGATCAGGTCCGGCGCAAGCAGCGCCTCCATGTGCTGGAGGTACTCCCCGACGTGTCCCGCCCACTTGCCCCAGCTCAGGTCGTGCAGCTCCTTGGCGTGCTCGGAGGCGCGGGACTCCGCGTCACGGCCGCGGATCTCGATGTGCCCGAACTCCGTGTTGGGCACCAGCACGCCCCCGGCGAACAGCGCGCTGCCGATACCGGTGCCGAAGGTCAGCAGCAGCACGGTGCCCCGCTCGCCGACCCCGGCGCCGAACGTCATCTCCGCGACGCCCGCCGCGTCGGCGTCGTTCAGGACCGCGGCGGGGTTCCCGATGACCTTGGTGAACAGCGATGCGGCGGGCGCGCCGATCCAGGACTTGTCCAGGTTGTGAGCGGTCCTGGTCACGCCGTTCGTGACCACGCCGGGGAAGGTGATGCCCACCGGGCCGGACCAGTTGAATGAGGTGCTGAGCTCCTTCACCACGTCCGCCACCGCGTCCGGCAGGGACGGTTGCGGCGTGTCGATCTTCTGCCGGGCGGCGAGCAACTGGCCGGTGGCCACGTCGACGGGAGCAGCCTTGATGCCGGTGCCGCCGATGTCAATGCCGAGTGCGTGCATGGCCCTAGAGTATGCACCCCGCCCCGTTCCGTGTCCCCGGCGAGGCGGGGTAACCTCGCCAGTAGGGCATCCCTTCGGTGGTGGTGCTCGGGGGCGTTCTCTAGGGAGGATGCGGCAAAGATGAACAACTGGTTCAAGGTCGCCGCCATCGGGGTCGGCATACTCATCGCGTTCCTGGTCGGCGGCTGGATCATCGGGTTCGTCATCCACGCCGTTCTCGACCTGGTGATCGCCGCGGCCGTGGTCGGCGCGATCGTCGTCGCCGTCAAGATGGCGCGCTCCCGCAAGCAGGTCTCGCGCAAGCGGGAGGACAAGCAGGTCCGCGAGCCCGATTACGAGGAGTACGCCAGGCCGCTGCCGCGGGCCGACATCGAGCCCGTCACCCCCCAGCCCGGCAGGCAGAGCTCGCAGGACGTGGACGACGAGCTGGCCAGGCTCAAGCGCGAGATGGGCCGCTAGCCGCTAGGTCCGCGGGCCGGGGCGAGGGCGCCTACCGCGCGCTGGCCCCGGTGAGCTTTTGCACCGCCGCGTCCGTCCCGTCGAACCGGACCCCCGCCGCGCCGGTGCGGCCCATTACCCACATGGTGAGTTCGGCCGGGCTGCCGATGACCGTGACCACGGGGGTGGCGTTCTTCGCCGTGATCCGGTAGGCGCGGCCGTTCGCTCCCGTGTCCTCACGGGCTAGCTCGACCCCCACCGGGGCCCGGCGGAGCATGAACTTGGCCAGGCGCAGCCGCTGCCACAGCAGATCCGATTCGCCGTCGCTGACCGCCCTGGGCTCCCAGCCGGGCGCGCCGCGCCGCACGTCCTCGTGGTGCACGAAGAACTCCACCAGGTTGGTCCGCTCGTCCATGCCGGGGATCGCCATGAACGAGAACGGCGGCGGCCCGGACCGGATCATCCGCACCAGGTCGGCAAACGGGATCCGGGTCCGGATTCCTCGCTGGACCCGGGCCGTGTACGCGGCCACCGGGCCGCCCAGGACCCCGGCCGCGGCGTCGGGCCGGCGTTCGCGCAGCACCAGGTGGGCCGCGAGGTCGCCGGTGGTCCACCCCTCGCACAGCGTCGGCGCGTCCGGGCCTGTCTTTTCCAGCAGCGCGCACAGCGCGAGGCGCTCTTCTCGGGAGTAGCTCACCTGCTGATGGTAGGCGCCGTTGCTACCCTGACTGAAGTCACGACGAAATGAGGCAGCGATGCTCGATCCGGCCATCGCCGCGCGGCTGAAGCGGGATCCGTCCGGCCTGATCGCGGCGATCGCCCAGCAGTACGACACCGGCGAGGTGCTGATGCTCGGCTGGATGGACGACGAGGCGCTGCACCGCACCCTCACCACGGGCCGGTGCACCTACTGGTCGCGCAGCCGCCAGGAGTACTGGGTCAAGGGCGAGACCTCCGGACACCAGCAGTGGGTCAAATCGGTCGCGCTCGACTGCGACGGCGACGCCCTGCTGGTCCAGGTGGACCAGGTCGGCGCGGCCTGCCACACCGGCGACCGCACCTGCTTCGACACTGATGTACTGAACGCCGTCCAGGGGAGTCCCGGGGAGCGGGTCACCCTCCGATGAGCGGAGGAACCCCGGCGCGTCAGTTCGCCCTAACCCTTGTGGCCTGCGTGGCCGGAGCCGGGCTCATCATCCTGGCGCTGCGGCCAGCCTGGGCGCACGCGGTCTTCACCGCTCCGCACCCGCTGCCCGCGCAGGACATCCCCGTCTCCGGTCAGCAGCTTGTCCCGCTCGCGAGCGCGCTCGCGCTGGCGGCCCTGGCCTGCCTGGCGGCGGTCATCGCCACCAGGTCGTGGCCCAGGCGCGTCGCCGGGGTCGTGCTCGCGGCCCTAGGCGCGGGGGCGGCGATCGCCGCGGTCGTTCCCATCGGTGCCTCGGCGGTGCTCGCGGCGGCCCGGGCGCAGGCCGCGTCCGGCTCGCCGGGCGGGTCGACCACCAGCGGGACCACCTCGGGCGGTACCGCGCACGTGCTGATCATCGCGGGCGCGGCCGGGCACGCGGTCATGACGGGCACGCCCTGGCGGGCGGCCGCGATCTGCGGCGGGGTCGTGATCGTCCTGACGGGCCTGGCCACCGCGTGGCGAGGCCCGCGCTGGCCGGTGATGTCGGCCCGGTTCGACCGCCAGGGGGGGTTGGGGGGACGGGCAGTCCCCCCAAGATCGGGGGGATCCCGGGGGGTCGCCCCCCCGGGGCTAGCACAGCCCGCCCGGGCCAGCGCAGACTCCGCGAGCATGTGGGAGTCGCTGAGCCGGGACCTGGACCCCACGGTCGAGGGAGCAGCGGACCGCCAGGACCTGCCCGGTGGCCGGACCCCCGGCTGACGCGGGGCGCGTCTCGGTCCTGCTGGCCGAACACGAGCCCGAGGTCGCCGAGATGTCGGCGCGCTACCTGCGCAGGAACGGGCTGAACGTCAGGCTGGTCACCGGTCCCGAGCTGACGCTGGCCGAACTGACCGGCGGCCCCGACGCCGCCGCGGTGATCGACCTGACCATGCCCGGCCTGGATCCCAGGCGGATCCGCCGCGCCCTACGGACCCCGGTCATCTTCCTGGTCGCAGGCTCAGGCGGCCCGCGGCCTCGCGGCCTGGCCGTCCGCGGCCAGCGGCGGTGGCTGGCCCGGCCGTTCAGCCCCCGGCAGCTGGTGACGATGGTCTGCGACATCCTGGCCCAGGCGCAGGCCCAGACCCGAGCGGAGGCTGAGGCGCAGGCCCACCCCGCACACCCGCCCCTCCGGTCCGCCGTGCCCGTGCGCGTACCCGTACCCGTCAGCCGGAACGCCGGCGGCTGGCGGCTCGATAACCCGACCAGGTCCGCGGTAGCCGACGGTCGCCACGTACCGCTGACCGCGACCGAGTACGCGGTGCTCGCGGCCCTTGCGGACCACCCGGGCCGGGTGCTGTCCCGCCGGCAGCTGCTGGCCGCCGCCGGCCGCCACGGCACGGGCGACCGGGCCGCCGACGTGCTCATCGCCCAGCTCCGGGCCAAGCTCGGGCCGGACCCGGAGACCTGCCCGATCAGGACGATCCGCAGCGTGGGCTACGTCCTGGACCGCCCGTCGTAGGAATGCAGGTCCGTGCCGCAGATCGCGCTCGAGGTGAGCCGCACGACGGCGTCGGTCGGCTCCTCCAGGGCGGCGTCCTCCACGTCCCGGACCGTGACCCGCCTGGTGTCCTCGTACACCACTGCCTTCACCGCCGTGCTCCTCTCGGGAGGCGCCGCGTCCTATCGTCCCACGGCCGCGCGGCCGGCGTCCCGCAACCGATTTCAGGGGGGCAGTAGCCGGTGCCCAGAGGCGGCCGGGCTACCATCGGTGGCGCAACAGTGTCGACGTGAGGAGACGAGCGAACCGCGTGAGTGTGCTCGACGAGATCCTTGACGGCGTGCGTGCCGATCTCGCCGACCGGCAGCGGCAAATCTCTCTTGACCAGCTGAAGGAGATGGCGCGGCGCGCGCCGTCACCGCGGGATGCGATGGCCGCGCTCAAGTCCGAGGGCGTCACCGTGATCGCCGAGGTGAAGCGGGCCAGCCCGTCCCGCGGCAAGATGGCCGCCATCCCCGACCCGGCCGCGCTGGCCGCGGACTACGAAGCCGGCGGAGCGAAGATCATCAGCGTGCTGACCGAGTCGCGATGGTTCGGCGGGACCCTGGACGACCTGGACGCGGTGCGCCGGACGGTGCAGGTACCCGTGCTGCGCAAGGACTTCGTGATCAGCTCCTACCAGCTCTGGGAGGCCCGCGCGCACGGCGCCGACGTGGTGCTGCTGATCGTCGCGGCGCTGGAGCAGAGCGCGCTGGTCTCGCTGGTCGAGCGGGCCGTCTCGATCGGCCTGCTGCCGCTGGTCGAAGTCCACGCCGAGCCCGAACTCGACCGCGCGCTCGACGCCGGAGCCACCGTCATCGGCGTCAACGCGCGCAACCTGGGCACGCTCAAGGTGGACCGCGGGATCTTCGGGCGCATCGCGGGAAAGATCCCGGAAGGGGTCATCAAGATCGCCGAGTCCGGCGTCCGCGGGCCGCGTGACCTGCTGGCCTACGCCTCGTGCGGGGCCGACGCGGTGCTGGTCGGCGAGAGCCTGGTCAGCGAGAAGGACCCGCGCCTGGCCGTGGCCGACCTGGTGACCGCGGGCTCGCACCCCGCGCTCCGCGGTGAGCGGGGATGACCAGCAGCACCCCCGAGCCCGCCGAACCCGACATCGCCCCCGTCCCCGATACGCTCGGGCACTTCACGGCGGACGGCATCGCGTACGGCGGGCGGTTCGCCCCCGAAGCGCTCATGGCGGCCCTGGACGAACTGGCCGCCGCCTACGCCCGCGCCCGCACCGACCCGGCGTTCCAGGCCGAGCTCAACACCCTGCTGACCAGCTACGCGGCCCGGCCGACGCTGCTCACCAGGGCAAACCGGTTCGGCGAGCAGGCCGGCGGCTGCACGGTCCTGCTCAAGCGCGAGGACCTCGCCCACACCGGGTCGCACAAGATCAACAATGTGCTCGGCCAGGTGCTGCTGGCCAGGCGGATGGGCAAGACGCGGGTCATCGCGGAGACGGGCGCGGGCCAGCACGGCGTGGCCACCGCCACCGCGGCCGCCCTGCTCGGCCTGGACTGCGCGGTCTACATGGGCGAGGAGGACACCCACCGGCAGGCGCTGAACGTGTCCCGCATGCGGATGCTCGGCGCCGAGGTCATCGCGGTCTCCGCCGGCACCCGGACGCTCAAGGACGCCATGAACGAGGCCTTCCGCGACTGGGTGACCACCGTCGGGCATACCCACTACTGCATCGGCTCGGTCGGCGGGCCGCACCCGTTCCCGATGATGGTCAGGGACTTCCAGCGGGTGATCGGCCTGGAGGCGCGGGAGCAGGTCCTTAAGCAGGAGGGCAGGCTGCCGGACGCGGTGATCGCGTGCGTCGGCGGCGGCTCCAACGCCATCGGCATCTTCCACGCGTTCGTCCCGGACGCGCAGGTCCGCCTGATCGGCTGCGAGGCGGGCGGCGACGGCCTGGACACCAGCCGGCACGCGGCCACGCTGACGGGGGGCTCCCCGGGCGTCCTGCACGGGATGCGGACCTTCGTGCTGCAGGACGACGAGGGCCAGACCCTGGGCACGCATTCCATCTCGGCCGGGCTCGATTACCCGGGCGTGGGCCCCGAGCACGTCTGGCTGATGCAGACTCACCGCGCCAGCTACCGCGCCGTGACCGACGCCGAGGCGATGAACGCGTTCTCCGTCCTGTGCCGCACCGAGGGCATCATCCCGGCCATCGAGTCGGCGCACGCGCTGGCCGGCGCGCTCGACGTGGGCCGCGAGCTCGGCCCCGAGGCGCTCCTTGTAGTGAGTCTGTCCGGCCGCGGCGACAAGGACGTGGACACCGCGTCCAAGTGGTTCGGCGTTTGACATCCTCCTCCATGGCTATCGGAGGATTCCAGCCCATCAACCCTTTGCAGAAGGGAGGACAGGTTGAGGTTCGCGGTTCACAGGCTCGGCATCCCGGAGGCCTCCCCGCGCAGTCGCCGCATGCCCTGTGGCGGAATTCAGAGCGGTGTCCACGCCATCGTTACGAATACTCTATCGAGAAGCACCGACATTTTGGGGGAGGCGAAGCGGCGTGTCTTCCCCGGCCTGATATCCGAGGTTCTTACGCCGCGATCATCGTGAGCAGCCCAGTGGCGAGTGCCTTCAGCAGGGCAAACACCGATAACCGGGCCGCCCTGGTCGGCTACCTGCCCGCCGGGTTCCCCTCCGTCAGCGGCGCCATCGAGGCGGCGAAGGCCATGGCCGATGCGGGAGCCGACGTCATCGAGCTGGGCCTGCCCTACTCCGACCCGCTGATCGACGGCCCGGTCATCGCCGAGGCGGTCCACCGCGCGCTGACCAGCGGGACACGCGTGGCCGACGTCCTCCGCACGGTCGAGGCGCTCGCCTCGGAAAACATCCCGACCCTGGTCATGACCTACTGGAATCCCGTCGACCGGTACGGCGTGCGCGCCTTCGCCCGCGACCTAGCCCAGGCGGGCGGCTCCGGCCTGATCACCCCGGATCTCACGCCCGAGGAGGCCGGCCCCTGGCTCGACGCTTCCGATGAGTACGGGCTCGACCGGGTGTTCCTCGCCGCGCCGAGTTCGACCGACGAACGCGTGGCCATGATCGCCGGGACCTGCCGCGGATTCGTCTACGCCGCCTCGCTGATGGGCATCACCGGCACCAGGGATGCGGTCAGCGGCGACGCGCCCGCCCTGGTCAAGCGGATCCGCCAGCGCACCGAGCTCCCGGTGGGCGTCGGCCTCGGCATCAGCAACGGCGCCCAGGCCGCCCAGGTGGCGAGCTTCGCCGACGGGGTGATCGTGGGTTCCGCCTTCGTCCGCAGGCTGCTCCACGCCGCCGACGCGGGCGACCCCGCCGCGGGCACCGCCGCGGTCGCGAACCTGGCCGCCGAGCTTGCGCAGGCCGTCCACAGAAACACGCGGTAAATTCCGGGTGTGCCGCTCGCGTCGATCCCCAGCCCCGCGCGCGCGTCGTGGCGCCTGGGGCCGGTGCCGATCCACGCCTACGCGCTGTGCGTCATCGCCGGGATCATCGTCGCCCTCGTCCTGGCCGGCCGCAGGTACCGGCACCACGACGGCCGCAAGGGGATCATCCTCGACGTGGCTGCCTGGGCGGTCCCCTTCGGCCTGGCCGGCGCCGTCGTGCACGCCGTGCTCCTGGACGGCAAGCACGACTTCACCGCCATCGGCGGGCTCTGGCACGCCGCCACCGTGGGGGTCGCCCTCCTCGGCGTACCCGGCGCGATAGCTCTCGGCGCCGCCGGGGCGTGGATCGCGTGCCGCCGTGCTAGCCCGGGGGGACGACCCCCCCAGACCCCCCCGCAGGGGCAGGGCGTGCGACTCGGCCCGGTCGCGGGCGCCGCCGCGCCCGCCGTCGCGTTCGGGCTCGCCCTGGCCAGCCTGGGCAACTGGTGGACACAGCAGTTCTACGGCCAGCCCTCGAGCTGGTGGTGGGCCGTGCAGATCTCGCCCACCCGGCGGGCCCCCGGATACGAGAACTACGCCACCTTCCAGCCCCTGTTTTTGTACCAGGCCCTGTGGGACGTGGCCGTGGGCTTCGGCGTGATGTGGGCCGCCCGCCGGCTCACGCTGTCCGGCGAGCGCACGTTCCTGCTGACCGCGGCCGCCGTCGCGGCCGGCAGCTTCTGGGCCCAGGTGGCGCGGATCGGACCGCTCACCCGCCTCCTCGGGATCAGGTACGGGGCGCTCGAGTACGCCGCGGTGTTCGTCGTGGCCGTCACGGCCCTGTACCTGACCAGGCCCAAGCCCAGGCCGGCGCCCCGCCCGCACCCCAGGTCAGGCCCTGTGTCTTTCGTAGACGATTCTCCGGGTGATGTAATGTCCTCCTAGCGGGCCAGCGCTGTCCCGAACACCCCTACGGGCGTATTCGACGGGAGCGCGCATGGCGGCTGGCCTTTACGACCCCCGGTTCGAGCACGACGCGTGCGGCGTCGGCTTCGTCGCGGACCTGTCCGGACGCCCCGGCCACGCCGTGGTAGCCAAGGCGCTGCGGGTCCTGTGCAACCTGGAGCACCGCGGCGCCAAGGGCGGCGACCCCGGTACCGGCGACGGGGCGGGAATCCTCACCCAGATCCCCGATGCTTTCTTCCGCGCCGCCTGCGGTTTCGCACTGCCCGACGCTGGCTACTACGCCGCCGGCTTGGCTTTTCTCCCTTCAGCCGAACGAGCGGTGGTATCTCGCACGATAGAACGCCTCGCCCGCGCCGAGGGGCTGACGGTGCTCGGCTGGCGCGAGGTCCCGTACGACCCGGCCGCCTGTGGCCAGGGCGCGCTGGCGGTGCGGCCGGAACTGGTCCAGCTGTTCGTCGCCGGGGCACAGGGCCAATGCGGCCTGGAGCTCGAGCGGATGGCGTTCTGCCTGCGTAAGCGGGCCGAGCACGAGGCCCGAGCGTACTTTGCCAGCCTGTCGGCCCGGACCATCGTGTACAAGGGGATGCTGTCGGCACCGCAGCTCGAGCCGTTCTACCCGGACCTGTCCGACCCCGCGTACGCCTCCGCGCTGGCCCTGGTCCACTCCAGGTTCTCGACCAACACGTTCCCGTCCTGGCCGCTGGCCCACCCGTACCGGTACGTGGCGCACAACGGCGAGATCAACACGATCAGGGGTAACCGCAACTGGATGCGGGCCAGGGAGGCGATGCTGGCCAGCGACCTGATCCCCGCCTCGGCGGACGGGCGGGGCCTCGAGCGGCTGTTCCCGATCCTCGACGAGGAGGCCAGCGACTCGGCCAGCTTCGACGAGTGCCTCGAGTTGCTGCACCTGGGCGGCCGGTCGCTGCCGCACGCCGTGCTCATGATGATCCCCGAACCGTGGGAGAACCACGAGGAGATGACCCCGCAGCGGCGCGCGTTCTACCAGTTCCACGCGGCGCTGATGGAACCGTGGGACGGTCCGGCGCTGATCGCGTTCACCGACGGCTCGGTGATCGGCGCGGTCCTGGACCGCAACGGGCTGCGGCCCGGCCGGTACTGGGTGACCAGCGACGGCCTGGTCGTGCTGGCCAGCGAGGTCGGCGTGCTCGACCTCGACCCCGCCACGGTGATCAGGAAGGGTCGCCTGCAGCCGGGCCGGATCTTCCTGGCCGACACCGCCGCCGGCCGCATCGTCGAGGACGAGGAGGTCAAGGCGGCCCTGTCCGCCGAACACCCCTACGAGGCCTGGCTCCACGCCGGCCTGGTCCACCTGGACGACCTCCCCGACCGTCCGCTGCCCGCCCGCCGGGCCGAGTGCCTTACCACCTTGCAGCGCAGGCACGGGTACACCGAAGAGGAACTGCGCGTCATCCTGGCGCCGATGGCGCGGACCGGGGTGGAGGCCCTCGGGTCGATGGGGACCGACACGCCGCTGGCCGTGCTGTCCGACCGGCCCCGGCTGGTGTTCGACTACTTCTCCCAGCTGTTCGCCCAGGTGACCAACCCGCCGCTGGACGCGATCAGGGAGGAGCTGGTCACCTCGCTCGGCACGATCACCGGGCCCGAGCAGAACCTGCTGGAACCGATTCCCGCGTCCTGCCGCCAGATCGGGCTGCCCTACCCGGTCATCAGCGACCAGGACCTGGCCAAGATCATTCACATCAACGACGAGGGCAACCTGCCCGGGCTGGCCAGCCACATCGTCGACGGCCGGTACGACCCCCGCGGCGGCGGCGAAGCCCTGCGCGCCCGCCTGGCCGAGATCTGCGCCGAGGTCTCCGCCGCGATCGCCGACGGCGCCCGCCTGATCATCCTGTCCGACCGGACGAGGGCCGACCGCCCGCACATCGGCCCCATCCCGTCGTCCCCCCACCCCATTCCTTCGCCCCTGCACCTCCTTCCCGTACCGTCGCTGCTGCTGACCGGGGCCGTGCACCACCACCTGATACGCGAGAAGTCTCGAACCCGGGCCGGGCTGGTCGTCGAGGCCGGGGACGTGCGCGAGTGCCACCACCTGGCGCTGCTGGTCGGGTACGGCGCCGCGGCCGTCAACCCCTACCTGGCCATCGAGACGGTCAGGGACCTGGTCCGGCGTGGCGACCTCGAGGGCGTCAGCGAGAAGAAGGCCGAGGCCAACCTGCTCAAGGCGCTCGGCAAGGGCCTGCTGAAGATCATGTCCAAGATGGGCGTGTCCACGGTCGCCTCCTACACCGGCGCGCAGATCTTCGAGGCCATCGGCTTGGGCGCCGACGTGATCGAGACCTGCTTCGCGGGGACCACCTCGCGGCTGTCCGGCGTGGGCTTCGACGCTCTGGCCGCCGAGGTCGCCCAGCGGGCCGCCTCCGCACCCGGGCAGGACTACCGCAGGCTGCCCACCGGCGGGGAGTACCAGTGGCGCCGGGAGGGCGAGCCGCACCTGTTCAGCCCGGAGGCGGTCTTCAAGCTCCAGCACGCGACGCGCAGCCGCAGGTACGAGATCTTCAAGGAGTACACTTCGCTCGTCGACGACCAGTCCAGGCGGCTGATGACGCTGCGCGGGCTGCTGCGCATCCGGGGCGTCGACCCAGGGACCGAGGCGGCGGGCGCGGGGGAGCAACCAACCGCCGTTCGGCTAGATGAGGTTGAATCTGTTTCCAGCCTCGTGCGCCGGTTCGCGACCGGGGCCATGTCGTACGGGTCGATCTCGGCCGAGGCGCACGAGACCCTGGCCATCGCGATGAACCGGCTGGGCGCGCGGTCCAACACCGGCGAGGGCGGCGAGGACCCGGACCGGTTCACCCCCGAACCGAACGGCGACCTGCGCCGGTCCGCCGTCAAGCAGGTGGCCAGCGGCCGGTTCGGCGTCACCAGCGAGTACCTGGTCAACGCCGACGACCTGCAGATCAAGATGGCCCAGGGCGCCAAGCCGGGGGAGGGCGGCCAGTTGCCCGGGCAGAAGGTCTACCCCTGGATCGCCAGGACGCGGTACTCCACGCCCGGGGTGGGGCTGATCTCGCCGCCGCCGCACCACGACATCTACTCGATCGAGGACCTGGCCCAGCTGATCCACGACCTGAAGAACGCCAACCCGGCGGCGCGGGTGCACGTCAAGCTCGTGGCCGAGGTCGGGGTCGGCACCGTGGCGGCCGGGGTGTCCAAGGCGCACGCCGACGTGGTGCTGATCAGCGGGCACGACGGCGGCACCGGTGCCGCGCCGCTGACCTCCATCAAGCACGCCGGCGCGCCGTGGGAGCTCGGGCTGGCCGAGACCCAGCAGACCCTGCTGCGCAACAACCTGCGCGACCGGATCGTGGTCCAGGCGGACGGCCAGCTGAAGACCGGCCGGGACGTGATCATCGCCGCGCTGCTCGGGGCGGAGGAGTTCGGCTTCGCGACCGCGCCGCTCGTCGTGGCGGGGTGCGTGCTGATGCGGGTCTGCCACCTGGACACCTGCCCGGTCGGCGTGGCCACCCAGAACCCCGAGCTACGGGCCCGCTTCACGGGGAAACCCGAGTTCGTGGTGAACTTCTTCGAGTTCATCGCCGAGCAGGTCCGCGAGTACCTGGCCGCACTCGGGTTCCGGACCCTGGCGGAGATCGTCGGCCGGGTCGACCTGCTCGACGCGGCGCTCGCGGTAGACCACTGGAAGGCCTCCGGGCTCGACCTGTCCCCGGTGCTGTACGCGCCGCCGCGGCCGGACGGGGCCGCTACCCGGTGCGTGAGGACCCAGGACCACGGGCTTGACAAGGCACTGGACCACACGCTCATCCAGCTCGCCGAGGGGGCGCTGGAGGAAGGCCGCCCGGTCCGCCTCGAGCTGCCGATCAGGAACGTCAACCGGACCGTCGGCACCATGCTCGGCTACGAGGTAACCAGGCGCTGGGGCGGCGAGGGCCTGCCCGACGGCACGATCGACGTCTCGTTCACCGGGTCGGCGGGTCAGTCGTTCGGCGCGTTCCTGCCGCGCGGGATCACGCTGCGCCTAGCGGGCGACGCGAACGACTACCTGGGCAAGGGGCTGTCCGGCGGGCGGCTCGTCGTGCGGCCGCCCGCGCGTGCGCCGTTCGCCGCGCACGAGCAGGTCATCGCGGGCAACGTGATCGGCTACGGCGCCACGGGCGGCGAGATCTTCCTGTCCGGCCTGGTGGGGGAGCGCTTCTGCGTGCGGAACTCGGGCGCGCTCGCGGTCGCCGAGGGCACCGGCGACCACGGCTGCGAGTACATGACCGGCGGCCGGGTGGTGATCCTCGGCCCGGTCGGACGGAACTTCGCGGCCGGCATGTCCGGCGGCGTCGCCTATGTGCTCGATCTTCCGGCGCGCCGGGTCAACCGGGAGATGGTCGACCTTGACGCCCCGGACGAGTCCGACGCCAGGTTCGTGCGTGACGTCGTGGAGCGCCACTACGCGCTGACCGGTTCCGCGGTCGCGGCGCGGCTGCTGGCCGACTGGGATCCCGGCCGGTTCACCAAGGTCATGCCCCAGGACTACAAGCGGGTACTGTCCGCCGCCTCGCAGGCCGAGCGTGAGGGCCGCGACGTCAACGAGGCCGTCATGGCCGCGGCGCACGGGTAGGAGGGGTCATGGCTGACCCGAAGGGCTTCCTGACCACGCCGAGGGAGACCCCGGCCCGGCGACCCGTCGAGCTGCGCCTCCTCGACTGGCGCGAGGTCTACGAGCCTTTCCCGCCCGGTCGGCTCGAACGGCAGGCGGGCCGCTGCATGGACTGCGGCATCCCGTTCTGCCACACGGGCTGCCCGCTGGGGAACCTGATCCCGGAGTGGAACGATCTGGTCCGCCGGCGCGACTGGCACGAGGCCGCCGACCGGCTGCACGCCACCAACAACTTCCCCGAGTTCACCGGGCGGCTCTGCCCGGCCCCGTGCGAATCCGCCTGCGTGCTCGGGATCAACGCCGATCCCGTCACGATCAAGCAGGTCGAGGTGGAGATCATCGACCACGCGTTCGCGTCCGGGTGGGTGGTCCCGCGGCCCCCTGCCGACCTGTCCGGCCGGACGGTGGCGGTGATCGGCTCGGGCCCGGCGGGGCTGGCGGCGGCCCAGCAGCTAACCAGGGCCGGGCACGCGGTGACCGTGTTCGAGCGTGACGACGCACCCGGCGGCCTGCTGCGGTACGGCATCCCCGAGTTCAAGCTGGAGAAGCGGCACCTGGACCGGAGGCTGGCCCAGATGCGGGCGGAGGGCACGCGGTTCCGCTGCGGGGTCGAGGCCGGGCGTGACGTCAGCGCCGCCGAACTGCGCGCCAGGTTCGACGCCCTCGTGCTGTGCGGCGGCGCCCGGGTGCCGCGCGACCTGCCGCTGCCCGGGCGGGACCTGGCCGGCATCCACCAGGCCATGGAGTACCTGCCGCTGGCCAACCGCGCGGTCGGGGGATCGGCTGACCCCTCGATCAGCGCGCGCGGGCGGCAGGTGGTCATCATCGGCGGCGGCGACACCGGTGCGGACTGCCTGGGCACCGCGCACCGGCAGCGCGCCGCGTCGGTGACGCAACTCGAGATCATGCCGCGGCCCCCCGCGTCGCGCCCCGGCCACCAGCCCTGGCCCCTGTACCCGATGATCTACCGCATCTCAAGCGCGCACGAGGAGGGCGGCGATCGGGCCTACGCCGTGTCCACGCTGGAGTTCCTCGGCGACGCCAACGGCCGGGTCCGCGCCCTGCGGCTGGCCGACGCGGCCGGGTTCGACCCTGTCCCAGGCACAGAACGCTCGCTGCCCTGCGACCTGGTACTCCTCGCCATGGGCTTCACCGGCGCCGAGCGGCCCGGGCTACTCGCGGACCTCGGCGTGAGGTTCGACGAGCGCGGCAACGTCGGCCGGGACGCCTCCTACGCGACGTCGGTGCCCGGCGTGTTCGCTGCGGGCGATATGGGCCGCGGCCAGTCGCTGATCGTCTGGGCCATAGCCGAGGGCCGCAGCGCCGCCGCCGTCGTCGATCGCTTTCTGACCGGGACCTCCGCGCTGCCCGCTCCCATCCCGCCGACCGCCCGCCCGCTAGCCTGACCT
Organism: uncultured Actinomycetes bacterium; assembly: GCA_963789225.1. Taxonomy (GTDB): domain Bacteria; phylum Actinomycetota; class Actinomycetes; order Streptosporangiales; family Streptosporangiaceae; genus Palsa-504. The sequence continues at coordinate 912,896 of CAWBKD010000046.1, read as the reverse complement.
GACAAATCGCCAGGAAAAACGCGCTCGTGAACATATCCTGAGATCCACCCATCTACGGCTTAGGGGGTCTCGGGCCAGCTCATGGTGATGGCGGTATGTCCGAACGGGCACGACTCGGCGAGCGACGACTTCTGCGAGGTGTGCGGCAAGCATATCGGCAGGCGGTCTCCGTCCGACCCGTCACGCACGGTCGGCAAGCACCACGTCGGCGGGACGGGCCAGCCGGCGGGGCCGACCGCGACCTGCCCCAGATGCGGCGCGGCGAGTTCCGGACAGCTCTGCCCTGACTGCGGTTACCGTTTCTGGGGCCGTCGTCCGTTTGCTCCCCTGGACGAGCCGCCGTCGCCCTTCCCGTCCGCCTCGACAGCGCCCTTCCCCTCGCCGCCCTGGCCCTCCGACCCACCCCAGGGGCTGCCCTCCTCTCCAGGGCCGTCCTCCTCTTCAGGGCCGTCCTCCTCTTCAGGGCCGTCCTCCTCTCCAGGGCCGTCCTCCTCTCCAGGGCCGTCCTCCTCTCCAGGGCCGTTCCCCTCCCCGGGGTCATCTCCCTCTTCCGGGTCGTTCCCCTCCCCGGGGCCGTCCTCCTCTTCCGTGCCCTTCCCTTCTCCCGGGCCGTCCCCCTCCTCAGGGCCACCTTGGGAGTCCGACCCGTCCCCGCCACCAGGACCGTCCTCCTCGGGGCCGTTCTTTTCCCCGGCGCCGTCCTTTCCTGCGGGCCCGCCTTCCCGCTCCAGTCCGCCGGAATCGCTGTTCCCGCCCATCACCCCGCCTGGCTCGCCGCGATCGAACGGTCCACCGGAATCGCTATTCCCCCCCATCGCCTGGTCCGAGCGGCCCTCCTGGGACTGGCCCGAGCCGCCGTCCCCACCCGCGTCGGCCTCAGCGCCCGAAACGCCGTCCCGGCCCCCGCTTGCTTCCGCGTCCTTCTTCCCGCCCACTCCGGAGCCCGTCTTCCCGCCGCCCCCCGACCCGTATGCTCTGCCGGCCTCGGACTCGTATGCTCCCCCGCCCCCGCCCCCGCACCCGCACCCGTACGCTCCGACGCCCGCCGACCCGTATGCTTCGCCGTCCCGGAACCGGTACGCTCCGCCCTCTCGGGACCCGTATGCTCCGCCGCCCCGGGACCCATTTGCTCCGCCGTCTCGGGCCCCGCACGCGCCGCCGCCCGCCGACCCGTCTGCTTCGCAGTCCTCGGACCCGTACGCTTCGCCGCGGCCAGACTCGGTCACCGAAGCGGCCCCGTTCTCCGGTGATCCCGCGATCCCGGACCAGTCCGCTCTCGCAGACCCGCCCCCGATCCAGGCTCAGCCCGCGCTCGCGGACTCGCCCCCGATCCAGGCTCAGCCCGCGCTCGCGGACTCGCCCCCGATCCGGGACCGGCCCGCGTTTTCCAACCTTCCCCCGATCCCGGACCGGTCGGCGCTTACGGATCTTCCCCCGACCCCTGACCGGCCCGCGTCTGCGGACCTGTCCCCGATCCCGGAGAGTCCGGAGCTTGCGGACTCGCCCCTGACCCCGGGCCATCCCGCGCTTCAGGGCCTGTCCCCGACCCCGGACGAGCCGGTGCCGCCCGCTGCGCCCGGGTCATTTTCCTGGTCCTCGCAGCCGGTGTCGCCCCAGCTGCCATCCTCGCCTCCCATGGCGCCCGAACCACCCTCCGCCCCGCCGTTCGCGCCTTCCTATCCAGACTCCGAGGCCTACCTAGACCCGGAGACCCACCCAGACCCCGAGGCCTCGTCGCTCCCGTACGCCCCGCTGGCGTCGTCGTCTCCGCCCACTGAACCGACGCCGGCTCTCACCCCCGTCACCTGGACGGTCGTTATCGGCGCAGACCGCGCCTACTACGACAGGATGCAGCTCAACGGGGCCCGGATGGCCCCCGCCGTGGCGTTCCCCGCGTTCACAAGCACCCGGCGGCTCCAGCTCGAGGGCAGGCAGGTGCGCATCGGCCGGCGCAGCGCGGCACGTGGCCTCGAGCCGGAGATCGACATGGCCATCCCGCCGGCCGACCCGGGCATAAGTCGGCTGCACGCGGTCCTGATCCCGGGCCCGGACGGTAATTGGTCACTCCTCGACCCGGGCTCGGCCAACGGGACGCTCCTCAACGGCCGTGAGATCACCGTCGGGGAGCTAGTCCCGTTGCGCGATGGCGACCGCATCAACCTCGGTGTCTGGACCGTAATCACGGTGCAGTACGGCTAGGAGCGTTGCGCCGAAGTAGCCAAGAATTGCGGGCAAAATAGAGAACGTCATGGTGCGTCGGTTCCGATGACGGGAGCGGACATGGCGGGCTGGCGATGACGGCCACGGCCACGGGTAACCCGCCTCGGGGGCTGGCCGCTCCGCCGGGGCGTGCCCGCGGGCGGCGGAGCAGGATCGGGCTGCCGCGCGCCTCGACGACGCCAGGCAAGCTGCGGCTGATCCAGGCGGCGCTGGTTGTACTATGCCTGGCCTGGGGCGCCCTGGCCGCGCTCACGGTCAGCCAGCACGCTTCGGCCGCTGAGGACGTGTCCGCCCATAGCGAACCGATCAGCCTGGACGCCCAGCAGATGTACCAGTCGCTGGCCGACGCCGACGTCACGGTCTCGACGGCGTATCTCTACGGGCGGACCGGGCCGTTCGCGGACCGGCAGCGATACCAGCGCGACATCGCCGTCGCCGCGGCCGACCTGAAGGCGGTGACGGCCGCGAGCGGGACCTCGAGCATCGGCGGGAGCCTGTCCACGCTGTCCGCGGCCCTGCCGATCTACACCGGGTACGTCGAGGACGGCGAGATCTACAACTCGCTGGGCTACCCGGCGGGCGGCTCGTTCATCGAAGTGGCGTCCGAGGAGATGCACCTGACGCTCCTGCCGGCCGCCCGCAGCGTGTACACGCAGGAGAACGCGGAGCTGACCCGGGCCAGCGCGCAGGCGACCGGCCTCCCGCTGGCCGTCATCGCCATCGTGGCCGGCCTGGTCACGGCCTTCTTCCTGTTCCGCACGCAGCGCTGGCTGTCCACGCGCACCCACCGGACGTTCAACGCCGGCCTGTTCCTTGCCTCCGCCGCCATCCTCGCCGCACTGATCTGGCTGGTCGTCGCGTTCGCCTCAGGCCGCTCGGATCTGCTGCAGGCCACCGGACACGGCTCCACCCCGGCCGAGACGCTGGCCCAGGCCGACATCGAGGCTCTGCAGGCCCGCGGCGACGAGACCCTCAACCTGATCTCCCGCAGCGGCGACGCCAATTTCCAGCAGGACTTCCGCGCCGCTCAGAGCAGGCTCGACGCCCTGCTGCCGAGCGCCGCCGCGCAGAGCACCGCAGCGGGCGCGAACCAGATCGCCGCGGCCAGGAGCGCGGCGACCGACTGGTTCGCGGTTAACCGGCAGGCCCAGGCGCTCGACGCCGTCTACGACTACGGCGCAGAAACCCGCCTGGAGATCGGCTCGGGCCCGGGCATGGCCGAGACACTATTCGGCCAGCTCGAGACGGACCTGGGGGCCGCGATCAACACCGATCAGGGCGTGTTCGCCGACAACGTGGCGGCCGGCGCGGACTCGTTCACCGGCCTGGAGGCGGGCATCATCGTGCTGGCCCTGCTGATGGCGGTCGGCTGCGCCTGGGGGCTGTCCCGGCGGCTGGCGGAGTATCGATGAGCGCCGCCCCGGTCCTGACCAGAGAGCGGGCCCCCGGCGTCGTGCAGGCCGCGGTCTCCGAGCGTGACGCGATCCAGGCGAATCTGCTCGAGCTTGACGGCAGCTTCGGCAAGCGGGTGCTCGAGGGCGCCGCGCTCACCGGCCAGACCAAACGCCGCTGGGACCTGGCCTCTCTCGCACTGAGCCGGCTGTGGCAGCTCTTCTCGGCCTACTCGGCCGTCGTCGACCGGGCCGCCGACGCGGTGACCAGGCACCTCGGAGCCAAGGAGCTGGCCGCGATCACCGCCCTGCTCACCGGGCCGTCCATCGAGCTGGTCTCGGGACCTGCCCCCCTGGGCGGGCGTGATCTCGCCGACTCGGGCCGCGAAACCCTCACCCTGGTCGCGGCCGTGACGAGGATGCGGCGCGCCTTCGCCGACATCACCGAGGTGACCTCCGGCGCCGAGCAGGTATGGAACGAGATGGCGGGCAGGCTCGACTCGATCGCCAGCGATCTGGCCCGGGTGAAGCCGCTGGCGGCCTCGTTCGGCGACGAGGCCCTGACGGGGAACGTGGCGGCGGCCGAGAGCAAGCTAGCCAAGCTGCGCGACACCCTGAACACCGATCCGCTCGCCCTGTGGCTGGGCGGCCCCGCCCCGGGGAAAGTGGATACCTCGGGCGCCGAGCGGCTGGCCGAACGGGTCGCGGCGACGGTGACGCGGGTCGATGAGCTCCTCCGCCTGCGCGACGACGCCCGGCAGCGGATCGCCCAGGTGACCGCGGCCGCCGCCGCGGCGCGCGCCGCAAGCGAGGACGCGACCACCGCGTGGCAGCGTGCCGCGGCCAAGGTCACCGCGGCGTCGCTGCCCGCCCAGCCGCCGGTGATCACCGACCTGTCCGCGCGGCTGGCCAACCTCGGTGCGCTGCTTGACGGCGGGCGCTGGACCCGGCTGGCGTCCGAGCTCGACCAATTCGAGCGCGATCTGGCCGAGGCCACCGCCGGCTTCCGGGATGCCGAGCGAACCTCGACGGCGTTGATCGGCAGGCGTGATGAGCTGCGCGGTTTGCTCGGCGCCTACCAGGCCAAGGCGGCGCGGCTTGGTGCCGCGGAAGACCCCCGACTGACCGAGCGCTACGATCGCGCCCACGGGCTGCTGTGGACGGCACCGTGTGATCTTGAGGCCGCGGCCGAAGCCGTGACCGGCTACCAGCGAGCCGTCCTGGCGCTAGGAGGATAGCGGCGATGACCACGGCCATGGTCAGGTGCACGCAGCCTGGCTGCGACGGGACCATCCAAGACGGTTACTGCACGACCTGCGGCCTGGCCGCCGCCAGCCCGGCGCCGGCCGCGGCCCCATCCGGCCTGTCCGGACCTTCGGGACCCTCCGGACCCTCGGGGCCTTCCGCGTCCACGCAGAGCACCCGCTCCCGGGGGAGGGGGTCCTCGGGCCGGGGGACCGTGCGGTCTGCCCGGGGCAGGCTCGGCGTCGGCCTGGTGGACATACCGCCCGTTCCTTACCGCGATCCGGCCAGCGCCGTCCTGGTGGATCCGCAGGTCGCGGAGAGCAAGCGCTTCTGCGGCAACTGCGACCAGCCGGTCGGCCGCGGGCGGGACGGCCGTCCCGGCCTGACCGACGGTTTCTGCCGCAACTGCGGCACCCGGTTCTCGTTCAGCCCGAAGCTGGAACGAGGCGAGCTCGTGGCGGGCCAGTACGAGGTACTCGGCTGCCTCGCCCACGGCGGGCTCGGCTGGATCTACCTGGCCAAGGACCGTAACGTCAGCGACCGATGGGTCGTACTGAAGGGCCTGCTGAACACGTCAGACCCCGACGCGATGGCGGCCGCCCTGGCCGAGCGGCGGTTCCTGGCCGAGGTCGAGCACCCCAACATCGTCCGGATCTACAACTTCGTCCAGCACGCGGACCGGAAGACGGGGGAGTCTGCCGGGTACATCGTGATGGAGTACGTCGGCGGCAAGTCGCTCAAGCAGATCCTGCAGGACGCCAGGGCCTCCGGCGGCTCGGTCCCGGTCTCGCATGCGCTGGCCTACGCGATCGAGGTGCTGCCCGCGCTCGGCTACCTGCACGACCGGGGCCTGGTCTACTGCGACTTCAAGCCCGACAACGTCATCCAGACCGAAGAGCAGCTCAAGCTCATCGATATGGGCGGCGTGCGCCGGATCGACAGCGACGAGGCGATCTACGGGACCGTCGGTTACCAGGCGCCCGAGATCGAGGCCGACGGGCCCTCACCGAGTTCGGACCTGTTCACGGTGGGCCGGGCCCTGGCCGTGCTCACCTTCGACTTCAGGGGCTACCAGGGCGCGTACAAGTACACCCTGCCGGACGGGGTGCCGGTCCTGGCCGAGCAGGAGTCGTTCGCCAGGCTGCTGCGCCGGGCCACCCACCAGAACCCCGACCGTCGCTTCGGTTCCGCGAGCGAGATGGCCGAGCAGCTCACCGGGGTGCTCCGCGAGGTGCTCGCGGTCGCCGACGGGGTGCCGAGGCCGGCCTTCTCGACCCTGTTCAGCTCCGAGGTCCAGGCCATCGGGACTGGAGTCGCCGACCGGCACGACCCGTCGGCGGCACTGCCCGCGCCCGGGCCCGGGCCCGCGGAGGTCGCGGCCGGACTGCCGCTGCCGCAGGTGGACAGGACCGACCCGGCCGCCGGCTACCTGGCCACGTTCGCCGGCCTCAACCCGGCCCAGCGGGTCGTCGCGCTCACCCTGGCCGTGGCGGGCGACCCGACGATCCCGCACGAGGTCACCGAGTCGGCGGAAACCCGCCTGGCGCTGGCCTGGGCCAGGATCGACGCGGGCGACTACGACGCGGCCGGAGGCGTCCTGGCCGACCTGGCCGCTGAGGATCCCGCCGACTGGCGGATCGCCTGGTACACCGGGCTCCGCCAGCTGGCGGTTGGTCAGCCGCAGGCGGCCCAGGGCGCGTTCAGCGCCGTGTTCGACGAGCTGCCTGGCGAGCTCGCACCGAAGCTCGCGTTGGCCTTCACCGCCGAGGCCGCGGGGGACCTGGTGACGGCCGGGCGCACGTCCGGGCAGCCGGTCGGCGGCGGGCGCATCCTCGGCTGCGAGCCGAACGCCCGCGCGGTGCGCTTCGGGTTGGAGCGCACCTACCGGGCGCTGGCGAGCCTGACGCCAGACGAGGCCCGCCGGATCGAGCTGGTCGATATGGCCAACGCGATCAGGCCGAGGACCCTGACGTGACGGGCGCGCCGGCCGAGGTTGGTGGCACCTGCCCGAACTGCGGCGAACCCGTCGTCGCCACCGACAGCTTCTGCGAGTCCTGCGGCACCGAACTGGCCCCGGCCGTGGTCAGCACCGCGTCCCCGGGGTACACGCCGGAGTGCCCGGTGTGCTCGGTGGACCCCTCGGTCCCGCCCGGCGCGATCAGCCCCGAGGGCTACTGCGAGTCGTGCGGGCGCAAGGTGCCCTCCGGTCGCGACCACGCCGAGCTCGACCTCGGGCTGCTCGCCGGCGTCACCGACCGGGGCCTGCGGCACCCGCGCAACGAGGACGCCATGGCCCTGGCGACCGCCGCGACTCCCGTCGGCCAGGTCGCGATCGCCGTCGTCTGCGACGGGGTGTCCAGCTCGCCCCGCCCGGACGAAGCTTCCCTGGCCGCCGCGCAGGCCGCCGTCCGCGTGCTCCTGACCTCGGCGCGGCGGGGTGACGACCCGGCGGAATCCTCGCTCGCCGCGGTGCACTCGGCGCACAAGGCCCTGACCACCCTGAGCTCGCCTGGGGAGGCGCCGTCGGCCACGTACGTCTCGGCCGTGGTGTCGGGCGATGCGGTCACCGTGTGCTGGCTGGGTGACAGCCGCGCCTACTGGCTGCCCGCCGGGCCCGGCGGCACCGCGGCCCGCCTGACCATCGACGACTCCGTGGCCGAACAGCTGGTCGCGCGGGGTGCCATGGCCGAGGCCGACGCCATGGCGTCCCCGCAGGCCCACGTGATCACGGGCTGGCTCGGCGCCGACCTCAGCGAGCCCGAGCCGCACCTGTCGCGGTTCGAGCCGGTGGGGCGCGGTGTGGTGCTGGTGTGCTCGGACGGGCTGTGGAACTACCGGCCCGACGCGGCCGGCCTGGCCGAACTCGCCCTTCCCGCGGCGCTAAGCGACCCGCTCGGCACCGCGGCCGGCCTTGTGAAGTTCGCGCTTGACGCCGGGGGTGTGGACAACATCACCGTGGTACTGATCCCCTTCCCGCCCGTCAGTTCGGCGACGTAACCCAGGAGAATCGTGCCATGACCGAGTCCGGCTTCACCATCGACGTCGACCAGAACCAGTTCTTGCCCGAGGGCGGCCGCGACGTCAGCGCCATCGTCACCGTCACGTCGGCCGCGGACACGACCGGGTTCTCCGGCGCAGGTCCGGCAGGAGGCCAGACGGGCAGCGCGGAGATCATCATCATCGACTGCTCGGGATCGATGGAATACCCGCCCACCAAGATCGCCGAGGCGCGGGCGGCGACGGCCGCCGCCATCGATGTGATCCGCGGCGGGACGTGGTTCGCGGTCATCGCTGGCACCAACCTGGCCTGGCCGGTGTTCCCCACCGACGGGAGCATGGCGGTCGCCGACCCGGGTTCTCGGGCCGCCGCCCGGCAGGCGGTGGCGGGCCTGCGGGCCGGCGGCGGCACGGCCATCGGGCAGTGGCTGGGACTGGCCAGGCAGATCTTCACGGCCTGCCCGGCTAGCCTGCGGCACGCCATCCTGCTCACCGACGGCAAGAACCAGCACGAGACCCCGGAGCAGCTCGCGGCGGCGATCAGCCAGTGCGAGGGCGTCTTCAGCTGCGACTGCCGCGGCGTCGGGACGGACTGGGAGGTCAGCGAGCTGCGCCGGGTATCGACCGCGCTGCTGGGGACCGTGGACATCGTGCCCGACCCGTCCGGGCTGGCCGCCGACTTCGCCGCCATGATGCAGACCGCCATGGGCAAGCAGGTGGCCGACGTGGCCCTCCGGGTCTGGACCCCGCAGTCCGCCACGGTCTCGTTCGTCAAGCAGGTGGCGCCGGCGGTGGATGACCTGACCGGCAGGCGCACCGCCCGCAACCCGCAGGCGGGTGACTACCCGACCGGCGCGTGGGGCCCCGGCGAGAGCCGCGACTACCACGTCGGAGTCGAGGTCACCCCGGCCGGGGTCGGGCAGGAGATGCTCGCCGCCCGGGTGAGCCTGGTCGCCAGCTCGCCGGTCGGCGAGGAGATCCTGGGCCAGGGACTGGTCCGCGCGATCTGGACCGACGACGAGGCGCTGTCCACGAAGATCAACCAACGGGTGGCCCACTACACCGGGCAGGCCGAGCTCGCCGAGGTGATCCAGGAGGGCCTGGAGGCCCGCAAGCAGGGCGATGAGGAGACCGCGACCGCCAAGCTGGGCCGGGCCGTCGCGCTGGCGCACCAGTCGGGCAACGAGGACACCGCCAAGCTGCTGGCCAAGGTTGTGGACGTGGTCAACGCGGACACCGGGACGGTGCGGCTCAAGAAGCGGGTCCAGGACGCCGACGAAATGGCGCTCGACACCAGGTCGACCAAGACGGTCAGGGCGCGGAAGTAGCGATCGCGACCGAGGAGGAGACGAGCATGGCGGTTTGTCCAAACGGGCACGACTCGGCGAGCGACGATTTCTGCGACGTATGCGGCATGCGCATCCTCAGCCCCGCTTCCGCATCGTCGCCTCCCGCGTCGCCGCCCCTCTCTTCGTCACCTCCCTCGTCCGCGGGACCCGCGGCCGGTTCCTCCTCCGGCAACGGCTCGCAGGCTGCGGGCCCCGACCAGTTGTGCCCGGTGTGCGGCACCGCGAGAATCGGCCAGTTCTGCGAGTCCTGCGGCTTCAATTTCGCCGCCGCCCAGCCGTCTGCCCCATCCCAGCCGTCTGCCCCAGCCGAGCCATCCGCGCCAGCCGAGCCGTCTGCCCCAGCCGAGCCATCCGCCCCAGCCGAGCCATCCGCCCCCGCGGCCTCCGCTGCCCAGCCGCCCGTCTCCTCGGCCCCACCACCACCTCCCACCCCATTGGCCCCTCAATCCTCTTTCACACCTCAGACCCCATCTACACCTCAGGACCCGGCAGCAAACTCAGCCTCTTCAGCAACCCCATTCCCCTCCGTATCCTGGGATCCGCCGGTGATGCCCGCTCCACCGGTAACGCCGGTCCCGACCGAGATATCGGTCCCCGTGGCGCCCCCGCCTGCGGCCCCGCCCCCGCCCGCGGCCCCATCGCCCGCTGCCTCGCCCGCGCCGCCGCTGTCGTCTGCTCCACCGACGGCGGCCACGCCGCCGGTTTACGCTCCGGTCGACTGGACCGCCGTCGTGTCAGCAGATCGCGACTACTACGAAAGCGTCCGGGCCGCGAGCGGGCCGGAGGGGGAAGCGATCCCGTTCCCCGCCTACTGCGCCGAGCGGCGGTTCCGGCTGTCGGGCGGCCAGATGCGGATCGGCCGCCGCAGCGTGTCACGCGGCGTGGACCCGGAGATCGACCTGACCGGCCCGCCCGCCGACCCCGGTATTCAGCCGGCTGCACGCCGTCCTGATCGCCGAGCCGGACGGAAGCTGGTCGGTCCTCGATCCCGGCTCGGCCAACGGCACGTCCGTCAACGGCGCCGAGATACCGACCGGGAACCGGGTGGCCCTGCACGACGGCGATCGCATCAACGTCGGCGCCTGGACCGCGATCACGGTGCACCGCGGTTAGCTGCGCAGATTGCCCGGGGCCGGCCTATGGGCTCGCAGTGACTCAAGGCACTAACGTATGCACATGATTAACGTGCCGCCCTCGCGCGACCACAGCGAGGTCGATCTCGGCAATGCCGCCGGAGTCAGTGACCGGGGTTTGCGGCATCACCGCAACGAGGATGCGATGGCGCTCGACTGCGAGGTGACACCCGACGGCCCTGTAGTGGTGGTCGTGGTGTGCGACGGCGTCTCGTCCTCCCCGCGGCCCGACGAGGCGTCACGCGTGGCCGCGCAGGCGGCGCTGCCGATCTTGATGGCGGCCGTCCGGGACGGCGGGGACCTGGTCAAGGCCTCACAAGCCGCGGTGGCGGCGGGCCGTGAATCAGTCGCCCAGCTGCACGAGCCCTCGCACGACACCTCGGCGACGACCTTCGTCTCGGCCGTGGCGGCCCCGGGCCTGGTCACCTTGTGCTGGCTGGGCGACAGCCGCGCGTACTGGCTGACCCAGCCCGAGTCGGAATCCCGCCAGCTCACCAGAGACGATTCGGTCGCCGGGGGGATGGTCGAGGCGGGCCTGGCCACAGAGGCCGTGGCCATGGCCTCGCCGCACGCGCACGTCCTGACCCGCTGGCTCGGCGGAGACGCCGCCGACCTCGACGGAGACCCCAAGCGCGCTCCGCACGTCGAGCAGTACTCCCCGCCCGGAGGCGGCATCCTGCTGCTGTGCTCGGACGGACTGTGGAACTACTTGCCCGAGGCCGGGGACCTGGCGGAACTCGCCCTGCCCAAGGCGATGAATGACCCGCTCGCCGCCGCGAGGGACCTGGTCGACTTCGCCGTCGAGGCCGGCGGCGCCGACAACATCACCGCGATCCTGGTCCCATACGCCAATCCAGGCGAGGCCTGACCTGCGTCAGTACTTCGGCCCGACGAACTCGTCAAGCCGGGCCACCGCCTCGCGCCGCGCCACGGATATGGTGTTCCGCCGCGAGAACCGCCAGGCCACCCCGAGATCGTCCAGGACCTCACCGCACAGCCCGAGGATGTCCCTTGACTCGTTGGTAAACATGTAGCGCGGATACTCATACCAGCGGTCGCCATCGGCGAGCCTTCTCCGGACCCGATTGACACCCCGCCACCCGTCAGAATGGAACAGTCCTCTGGCGAATTCACCGGGAAATCTCTTGACGATGACGAGTTGCCATTGCGCAAGCTCGATTTTCCGGGTGTGCTTGCGCCCCGGCCCGTGCTGCGGGAACAGGCACGGCCAGTGGCGTGAGTGGCATATGACCTCGGTGCAGCCCACTCGCTGCTGAGTGCTGATCTTGCTGGCGGGCCGTATCGCGCTCATGGCTCGCTCGCACTCGCCGATAAGCCCCGGCCAGGCATCCGCGCACATGATGCGTAGTTTCCATACCGCCTTGTCTGTCGCTCCTGAACGGCTTATGCAGCCGTCTCCCAGGTACAGGCCGAGCAGGTAAGCGTAATCAGCACACGGTTCGGGGAGCGCGGGACTGGCGGCGCATCGAGGGCACACGGAGCGCGGGTTAACGCTTCTTTCCGGATGCTCGCGCCAATCACGAAGCGTTGCCCGGTTAATTCCGGTTGCCATGCTGATGCTGCGGAGACTGCATCCGCGCGCCATCAGGACTACCGCATGGCGGCGCACGTCGGAGTTGTACATAGTTAAATTTTGGCAGGCGGCACTGACAAAAACCCCCCGCCGAAACATGTCCGGGTGTGCGACACATTCGTAGTGGTCCTGGGTTCTGGCTGGCCACGGGCTTAACCTGAGTGTCAAGAGACACTCAGGTTGGAGGCTGTGGTGCCGGAGGAACCCGATGAGCTGCCGGAACTGGAACGCCGGCGGGCCGAGCTGTACCGGGAGCTGAGCCGGGTCGGGGACTTCCGGCCAGGGTCCTTGAACCAGGTGCGCCGCAAGTGCGGGAAGCCGGGCTGCGCGTGCGCGGCCCCCGGCCACCCGGGTCACGGCCCGCAGTACAACCTGACCCGGAAAGTGGACGGCCGCACCCGGGCCCGGCACCTGAGGCCGGGCCCGGAGCTGGACAAGGCCCGGCGGGAGGCCGCGGAGTACCAGCGGTTCCGGAACCTGGTCGGGCAGGTCACGGAGGTGAACGAGGCGATCTGCGACGCGCGCCCGGTGACGCCGGGCAGCGCAGGCGATGAGGACCCCTCCGGGACGGGCGGGGAAAAAAGGGGCTCCTGAGAGCGCTCGCAGACGAGCGAGCCGCCGAGATCACGCGGCTGGCCGCGGCAGCCGCCCGGTCGCTGGGCTGCGGGGACGGCGGCCTGCAGGCCGCGGAGACGGTGATCCGGGCCGGGATGCTGAAGCTCGGGGCCGGCGTGCTCGGGGAGCTGCTGTCCGCCGACCGGGGGCACCGCGGCCCCGCCGTGCCGTGCGGGAACGGTCATGATGCCGCATTCGTCTCCTACCGCGACAAGGTCCTGGACACTGTCCTGGGCCCGGTCACGCTGAACCGCGCGTGGTATCACCGCACGGCCTGCAGGCACGGGCTCGCCCCGCGTGATGCCGAGCTCGGCGTGGCGGGCACGTCCCTGTCCCCGGGCCTGACCGCGATGACCGACAAGGCCGCGGCGGCCGGGCCGTTCGCCGGTGCCGCCGCCATGCTGGAAGACCTGGCCGGGGTGCGGCTGACCGTCAAGCGCACCGAGCGGGCCGCCGAGGCCAGCGGCGCCGCGCACGCCGCGCAGGTCCGCGACCGGTCGGCCCTGATCGCCGGCCGGAACCTAGTCCCGATGCCGCCGCGGCCCGTCCCGGACATGCTCTACGGCGTGATCGACGGCACCGGCGTCCCGATGACCGCCAGGGAGACCGCCGGCCGCGACGGCAAGGGCGAGGACGGCCGCGCCCGCACCCGCGAGGTCAAGCTCGCCGTCTTCTTCACCCAGCACACCCTGGACACCGACGGCTACCCGGTCCGCGACCGGGCCTCCTGCAGCTACATCGCCACCTTCGAGCCCGCCAGCACCTTCGCGGACCTGGTCAAGGCCGAAGGGATCCGCCGCGGCGCCGGGCACGCCCGGCAGCTGACCATCATCGGCGACGGCGCCGCCTGGATCTGGAACCTCGCCGCCGCCACGTTCCCCGAGGCCACCTGCATCGTGGACCTCTACCACGCCCGCCAGCACCTGCACAGCCTGGCCCGCTGCCTGGAGTTCATGCTCGGCGACCGCTACGGCCAATGGCTGCAAGCCCGCCTCGAAGATCTCGGCTACGGCTACAGCGACGGCATCCAGGCCGCCGTCCGCGAGTTCCCCCTCGAAGGAGTCAGGAAAGACGAGGCCGGCAAGGAACTCGGGTACTTCCTCCACAACGCGCCCCGCATGCGCTACCACTGGTACCGCTCACGCGGCCTGTTCACCGGCTCCGGCGTCGTCGAAGCCGGCTGCAAAGCGGTCGTCGGCCAACGGCTCAACCAAGCAGGAATGCACTGGACCACCGGCCGCGCCGACGCCATCATCGCCCTGCGCTGCCGCGAGGCCAGCAGCCAGCGGGACGCCATCTGCAACACCCCGCACACTCAGACACGACCCTCCTGACCAGCCCCAGCCCTGAAACGATCTTGAACACCTACATAAGTGACGCACACCCAACATGTCCCGCGTCTTTGGTGCCCCGTGTGGGAGTCGAACCCACACTAAACGGGTTTTGAATCCGCTCCCTCTGCCGATTGGGGTAACGGGGCGTAGGAGGTCACCCTGGTTAGAGCGGCCCGATGAGAACCTACCCGATCACGGTACTCTCGTGGGGTGAGCGAGAACCAACTCCGTGTCGTGATCGCCGAGGATGAGGCGCTGATCCGCATGGACCTCAAGGAGATGCTGGAGGAAGAGGGCTACGCGGTGGTGGCCGAGGCGGGGGACGGGGAGTCGGCCGTCGAGCGGGTGGCGGCGCTGCGCCCCGACCTGGCCATCCTGGACATCAAGATGCCGATCCTCGACGGGATCTCCGCCGCGGAGCGGATCGCGGCGGAGCGACTCGCCCCCGTCGTCATCCTCACCGCATTCTCCCAGCGCGACCTCGTGGAGCGGGCCCGCGACGCGGGCGCGATGGCCTACCTAGTCAAGCCGTTCACCAAGGCCGACCTGGTGCCCGCCGTGGAGATGGCGGTCAGCCGGTACGCCGAAATCCGCGCGCTCGACTCCGAGATCGGCTCGCTGCGCGAGCGGCTGGAGGTCCGCAAGCTGCTCGACCGGGCCAAGGGCCTGCTCCAGTCCGAGCACGGGCTCAGCGAGCCCGAAGCGTTCCGCTGGATCCAGAAGACCTCCATGGACCGCCGCCTGACCATGCGGAAGGTCGCCGAAGCGGTCATCGAGGGCAGCATGGAAGTTCCCGGCGACACGCCCCGCCCCTGAGCCCGTCTCCAGTACCGAGGCCCAGCCGCCAGAAACCCGCCCACTCAAGCCGGAACCCGCAGGTTATCGGGCCGGACCCGGGGGGCCTTTGGTGCCGTGTCCGCCTTCCCCGGCTAACACGTTGTCTACTTGAACCCCCCGGGCCCGAGGTCCCACGTTAGCGACCCGTCGGCGCATCCCGCAAAAGAAACGAGCTCCTCGCCACACCCTGGATAACCTGCCGTAATCCTCTGTTCACCCAGATGACGCGATCCCGTTGCCGTCATGTCCCGGTACCTGGCCCCTAATCAGGCAGGTAAGCCGCGAAGTGCACACCCGCCGGCCGACCGAATCCGTTATGACGATGTCATACGTGGCCAGCGTCTGCCCCCCGTGCACCAGGGCGGCCACCGCCGTGACCTCGCCCGCGCGGGCGCCGCGATGATGCGTCGCGCTGATCTCGATGCCGACCACGACGCGGCCCGGGCCCGCGTGCAGGGCCGCGCCGAGCGACCCAATGGTCTCCGCGAGCACGCAGGAGGCGCCGCCGTGCAGGAGGCCGTAGGGCTGGGTATTGCCGTCCACCGGCATCGTCCCCACGACCCGCGACGCGGACGCGGACGCGATCTTGATGCCCATCCGCCCTGCGAGCGTGCCTTCGGCCACGGTCATCGCCATGACCTGGTCCAGCAATTCCTGATCCATCCGCGCCTCCGCCGCCACCCCACAGTCCACGTCCAGGGTGTCATGGGTCCTGTCGCCGCGCTGCGCCACCCAGTGTCACTGGCGCGCCATAGGATCGGTGCGTGGCGACACAAGATACGGGGACCCGGGACCGGTTGCTGCTGCTCGACGGCCATTCACTGGCGTACCGGGCGTTCTTCGCGCTGCCGATCGAGAACTTCTCCACTACCACGGGCCAGCCGACCAACGCGGTCTACGGCTTCACCGCTATGCTCATCAACGTGCTGCGCGACGAGCAGCCGACGCACATCGCGGTCGCGTTCGACCGCGGCGAGCCGACGTTCCGGCACGAGCAGTGGGTCGAGTACAAGGCCAACAGGCGCGAGACGCCCGAGGACTTCCGCAGCCAGCTCAGCCTGATCTTCGAGGTGCTCGACGCGCTGGGCATCCGCCGGCTGTCCGCGCCGGGCTACGAGGCCGACGACCTCATCGCCACCCTGGCCACCGAGGCCGCCGCTGAGGACATGGACGTCCTGGTCGTCACCGGCGACCGCGACGTCCTGCAGCTGGTCTCCGACCGGGTCACGGTGCTGATGACCCGGCGCGGCATCACCGAGATGACCCGCTTCACCCCGGAGGCGGTGGTCGAGAAGTACGGGCTCACCCCGGCGCAGTACCCCGACTTCGCCGCGGTGCGCGGTGACCCGAGCGACAACCTGCCCGGCATCCCCGGGGTGGGGGAGAAGACCGCGAGCAAGTGGATCTCGGAGTTCGGCTCGCTGGCGAGCCTGGTCGACCGGATCGATGAGGTCAAGGGCAAGGCGGGCGAAGCGCTCCGCGAGCACCTGGCCAGCGTGCTGCGCAACCGCCAGCTCACCTCCCTGCTCACCGACATGCCCGCGGAGACGGTGGGCGCCGTCCCGCGCGACCTGCTGCCGGTGGCCTGGGACCGGGAGACAATCCACCAGCTGTTCGACACGCTCCAGTTCCGCGTGCTCCGCGACCGCCTCTACCAGACGCTCCCGCACGGCCTGATCAGCGCCTTCGGCTCCACCGACCAGCCCGCCGCCCACGGCGAGGAGGGAAAACAAGCCTTCGACGTGGTGGCCGTCCTGCTCGGCCCGGATGAGGTGAGCGCCTGGCTGACGTCTCACTCTTCAGCCGAACGAGCCGGTGTGGCTGTGGCCGGCACCTGGGGCCGCGGAACGGGAAACCTGACCGCGGTAGCGATCGCGGCAGCGGACGGCAATGGCGCCCACATCGACCCCGTCGCGCTGACCGAGGCCGATGAGCGGGCCCTGGGGGCCTGGCTGGCCGACCCGGCGCACCCGAAGGTCCTGCACGACGCCAAGGGCCCCATGCACGCGTTCGCGGCCCGCGGCCTGCCCCTCAAGGGCCTGGCCAGCGACACGGCGCTGGCCGCCTACCTCGCGCTGCCCGGGCAGCGCACCTTCGACCTGGCCGACCTGGCGCTGCGCTACCTGGGCAAGGAGCTCCCCGAGGAGGCCGAGGGCGGCCAGCTGACCCTGGACGGATCGGCGGAGCGCGACTCCGCGACCGCCCTGGTCCTGCGCGCGCAGGCCACACTCGAGCTCGCCGGGGCGCTCGACGCCGACCTGGAACGCCGCGAGGCGGCCGCACTGCTGCGCGAGCTGGAGCTGCCGCTGGTCTCGGTGCTGGCGCGGATGGAGCACACCGGGATCGCGGCCGACCTCGACCACTTCGGCGCGATGTCCGCCATGCTGCACGGCGAGGTGAAGGCGGCCGAGCAGGCCGCGTTCGCCGTGGTCGGGCACGAGTTCAACCTCGGCTCGCCGAAGCAGCTGCAGGAGGTGCTGTTCACCGAGCTCGGACTGCCGAAGACCAAGCGGATCAAGACCGGGTACACCACCGACTCCGAGGCCATGACCAGCCTGCTCGCGCAGACCGGCCACCCGGTGCTCGAGCACCTGCTGCGCCACCGCGACGTGTCCAAGCTGATGACGATCGTGGACTCGCTGATCCCGATGCCCGATGAGGGCGGCCGGATCCACACCACGTTCAACCAGACGATCGCGGCCACCGGCCGGCTGTCGTCGACCGACCCGAACCTGCAGAACATCCCCATCCGCACCGAACTCGGCCGGCGGATCCGGGAGGGCTTCGTCGTCGGCCCTGGCTACGAATGCCTGCTGACCGCGGACTACAGCCAGATCGAGCTGCGGATCATGGCCCACCTGTCCGGCGATGAGGCGCTGATCGCGGCGTTCGAGTCCGGGCACGACTTCCACGCCGCCACCGCTTCCCGGGTGTTCGGGCTGCCACCCGAGGAAGTGGGGCCGGAGCTGCGCGCCAAGATCAAGGCGATGAACTACGGACTGGCCTACGGCCTGTCCGCCTTCGGGCTCTCCCAGCAACTGCGCATCTCCACCGAGGAGGCGCGCGTGCTGATGGAGGAGTACTTCAAGGAGTTCGGCGGGGTCAGGGACTACCTGCACGAGGTGGTCTCCCGCGCCAGGATGGACGGTTACACCGCGACCATGATGGGTCGGCGCAGGTACCTGCCCGACCTGACCTCGGATAACCGCCAGCGCCGCGAGATGGCCGAACGCATGGCGCTGAACGCCCCGATCCAGGGCTCCGCGGCCGACGTGATCAAGGTCGCCATGCTGGCCGTGGACAGCTCGCTGACGGGCGCGGGGCTGCGTTCCCGGATGCTGCTCCAGGTCCACGACGAGCTCCTCATCGAGGTGGCGCCCGGCGAGTACGACGCGGCCCGCGACCTGGTGTGCGCCGCCATGAGAGGCGCCGCCTCCCTGCGCGTCCCCCTGGACGTCTCCGTGGGCACGGGCCGTAGCTGGGCCGAGGCGGCGCACTGATGCCTCAGCCGGCCAGAGGCCACACCGTGGCCGTATTGTGGCCGGTCTCGATTGACCCTTCGACCAGGCTCTCATATCCTGACTGCTGCGCCGTGTCGTCGTGCGTTCCGTCGTGGTGGCTTGACACGCAGGTTGCGAGTCATGTGACCCGGCTGACGGCCGCCGGGCGTGCCGTGGTCGGCCCGTGCTGGTTCCGGTAGGTCCTCCTGGTCATCTTGGGGTGCACGACGTCTGGCGTGTCCTGAAATTCCCCTGTCCGCATCCGGAGCCAACCTACACATGACGAGCAGCACGCAAGCCAACTCGACCCCCAAGGTGGCGGTCAACGACATCGGGTCCGAGGAGGCATTCCTCGCCGCGATCGACGAGACCATTAAGTATTTCAACGACGGTGACATCGTCGAAGGAACAGTCGTCAAGGTCGACCGGGACGAGGTTTTGCTCGATATCGGCTACAAGACGGAGGGGGTCATCCCCTCCCGCGAACTGTCGATCAAGCACGACGTCGACCCGCACGACGTGGTCAAGACTGGCGAGCACATCGAAGCCCTGGTCCTTCAGAAGGAGGACAAGGAAGGCCGGCTGATCCTGTCCAAGAAGCGCGCGCAGTACGAGCGCGCCTGGGGCACGATCGAGAAGGTCAAGGAAGAAGACGGCGTGGTCACCGGGACGGTGATCGAGGTCGTCAAGGGCGGCCTGATCCTGGACATCGGGCTGCGCGGCTTCTTGCCTGCCTCCCTGGTGGAGATGCGCCGCGTCCGTGACCTGCAGCCGTACGTGGGCCGCGAGATCGAGGCCAAGATCATCGAGCTAGACAAGAACCGCAACAACGTGGTCCTGTCCCGCCGGGCGTGGCTGGAGCAGACCCAGTCCGAGGTCCGCCACACGTTCCTGAACACCCTGCAGAAGGGCCAGATCCGCCGGGGCACCGTCTCCTCGATCGTCAACTTCGGCGCGTTCGTCGACCTGGGCGGCGTGGACGGCCTGGTGCACGTGTCCGAGCTGTCCTGGAAGCACATCGACCACCCGGGTGAGGTCGTCGAGGTCGGCCAGGAGGTCACCGTCGAGGTCCTCGACGTGGACATGGACCGCGAGCGCGTCTCGCTGTCGCTGAAGTCCACCCAGGAAGACCCGTGGCAGCAGTTCGCCCGGACCCACCAGATCGGGCAGGTCGTCCCGGGCCGGGTGACCAAGCTGGTGCCGTTCGGCGCGTTCGTCCGGGTCGAGGAGGGCATCGAGGGCCTGGTCCACATCTCCGAGCTGGCCGACCGCCACGTGGAGATCCCCGAGCAGGTCGTGCAGGTCGGCGACGAGATCTTCGTCAAGATCATCGACATCGACCTGGACCGGCGCCGGATCAGCCTGTCGCTCAAGCAGGCGAACGAGGGCACCATCGGCGAGGCGGTCGGCGACGACTTCGACCCGACCCTGTACGGCATGCCGGCCTCCTACGACGAGCAGGGCAACTACGAGTACCCGGAGGGCTTCGACCCGGAGACCGGCGAGTGGCTGCCCGGCTACGAGAAGCAGCGCGAGGAGTGGGAGCACCAGTACGCCGAGGCGCGCGCCAGGTTCGAGGCGCACCGTCGGCAGGTGGAGGAGTCCCGCAAGGCCGACGAGGAAGAGGGGGCGGCGGGGGATTCCGACCACTCCGACGAGGCGGGTGCGGCTCCGGCCGGCGGCAACGGCACCTCCCGCAGCGCCCGCGGCGGGCGCGGCGGCGGGTCACGGTCCGGGGCGGGCGGTTCCCCGTCCCCTGCGGGCGCCGTCACGTCGAGCTCGACCCCGGGTCCAGCGGCCACCGGCACGCTGGCCTCGGACGAGGCGCTGGCCGCCCTCCGCGAGAAGCTGTCCGGAGGCCAGAGCTAAGAGACACTGGCACCAGACCACGGCGGCGGCTGCACCTCGTGCGGCCGCCGTCGGCGTTTTCCTGGCCGCGACCGGGGTAGTTCCACCGCCACCAGAGCCGGACCAGCCTCTTCCGGCGGAGAACAACCTTTGGGCCGTCGCATGCGTCTCAAAGGCCGGAACTGTTCTACACGCCGCGTACCCCTGGCGTGCTAGACGCCGCACCCCTGCGGCGTCGTACACGCCACACACCAGTGGCGTCCCGCAACGCCGCACACCCCCCCCGGCGTTCTACACGCCGCACACCCCCCCGGCGTTCTACACGCCGCACACCCCCCGGCGTTCTACACGCCGCACACCCCTCCGGGCGGGCTGTTGACGATGATCGAGTCGCCGGATCAGCCGGACTTTGATCACAAGGGCCTAGACGGCTTCACCGCCTTGTACGTCGGGCATTACGAGCAGTTGCTCCGGCTGGCCGTGCTGCTGGTCGGCGACGTGCAGGCGGCCGAGGACGTCGTCCAGGAGGCGTTCATCCGGGTCCATCGCACGGTGGACGGGGGGTCGGTGCGGAGCCCGTTGGCGTATCTGCGGCAGACGGTGATCAACCTGGCCCGGTCAGAGGTGCGCCGCAGGCTGGTCCGGCTGCGGCACGCGCCGCGGCCGATGCCCGACGCAGCCAGCGCTGAGGAGGGCGCCTACGCCGCTATCTCCCGGCAGGAGGTCATCCGCGCGCTACGCAAGATTCCCGCCCGGCAGCGGGAGGCCGTGGTCCTGCGCTACTGGGCTGACCTGCCGGCGGCCGAAATAGCTGAATTGATGGGCGTCAGCATCGGCGCGGTGAAAGGTTACATCTCGCGAGCCATGAGCCGGCTCGGGCTTCTCCTTAAGGAATCGTCATGACGCCGCCGATGAGTCCCGAGCGACTCACGCGCCTGCTGGACGACGCGGTCCGGCCCGTCACCGCGCGGCCCGGCGCGCTCGAGCGCATCCGGCAGGGCACCACCCGCCGCCGCCGCACGGCCCGCCGCGCCGGGGTCGTCCTGCTCACCGCCGCCGTGCTCGCGGTCGGCACCGTCACCGCCCTGCTCATAACCCCGGGTAGCGGCCCCGCCCGGGTCGGCTCTCTCGCGTCCTCCGCAGCCAACTCCCAGGCCAGATCCTCGGCCAACACCCAGGCCAGATCCTCGGCCAACACCCAGGCCAGATCCTCGGCCAACTCCCGGGCCGAGGCGGGCGCGCCGCCCGCCGGGCAGACGCGCACCGCCGCGCAGCCGACCGCCGCCCTCTCCGCGGCCCCCTCCGCCGCCCAGTCCGCGCAGCCGACCGCCGCCCTCTCTTCAGCCCCCTCGGCCGCCCAGTCCGCGCAGCCGACCGCCGCCCTCTCCGCGGCCCCCTCGGCCGCCCAGTCCGCGCTGCCCACCACCGCCCCGTCTGCGGCCCCCTCGGTCCCCCAGTCTGCGTCACCCTCCGCTGCCCTCTCCACGGCGCCCTCAGCGGCCCTGTCAGCGCCGCCCTCGGCCAACCGGCCCGCGGCGGCCGGACTCCCGTCCGCGGCTAGCTCGGCGACCTGGGCCATCGACGGACCCGGGCAGCCCGCGGCCTCCGTCTCGATCGTGCCCGTCGGCAACGCCAGGACCACCTTCAGCTTCCTGCTCGTGGTCCGCGCGGCGGCGCAGGGCACGCAGACCGTCCCGTTCTCCGCGACCTCGGTGACCAGCATGCCGCCGCTCGGCCCGGTGGTCGTCGGCGCGGCCAACGCGGCCAAGGACGGACACACCGAGCTCTTCCTGATGGTCGACGCGGGCTGCTGCACCGAGTTCTGGACCATCTTCCGGCTGGTCAACGGGCACGTCGTGCAGGTGAGACTAGCCGGCGCACCGGTACGCCTCGCGGTCGGCGGCAGCGTCACGGACAACGGCGGCTTCAGCTGCGCCGGCCCCAGCCTGGTGACGTACACCTACGCCTATCAGGCGACGAGCGGAACTCGCGAGTCGTTCCTCGCCACGCGAGATACATACCGCTGGGCCGGCGCCAGCCTGCTCCTCGTGTCGCAACGTAAGACCACGATCCGTGGCGCCCAGAACCCGCAACTAGCTCAATACAGCGGCGTATCGTGCGGTGCCCTACCCCAGTACGTTCTCAAGCGCTAGCGCGTAAGTTTCGTGGTTGATCCGGGTCTTGCGGTTGTTTGGGGGTACTGGAATCCACCCGATCAACCACGAAGCCCGGATCGACCGCAGAAACCGGAGCCACCACCCAGCGCCGCTGCGTCCAAGCTGCCGGTCTGACTGCTCGAAACCCCGCGCGGAGCCTAAGGGTCAAGTCCCGCTAGGTTTCAGCTGGCTCCGTGGCCTCCCGCGGACCAAAAAGATCATGGAAGATCCGGGCTTGGTGGAAACTTTGGGGGATCATAGTCCCCCGGATCTTCCACCAAGCCCGGAACTTCCACCCAAATCCGGGCTACAGCCGGATCGTTGCCGCGGTGGTCACGCGGCTGTTTTCACACTTGGCATACGGCTCTGGAATCCACCCGATCAACCACGAAACCCGAAACAACCACAATCTTTGCGGCAATCAGGGCAGGATTTCCCGGCGCCGGCCTACGCCCCGTAACGAAGCAGCAACTCGGCCACGCATACCGGCTTGGTGCCGCCCTCGCGCTCGAAGATCACCGCGAAGGTGGCCTGCAGCCCGCCGGGAACCTCCTCGACCGCGGCACACGTGACGTCGGCCCGGACCCGGCTGCCTACCGGCAGCGGCGCGGGAAAGCGCACCCGGTTCAGGCCGTAGTTGATCGTGATGCCAGCGTCGGCCACCTCGAACACCTCGTTAACCAGCATCGGCGCGAGCGAGAGCGTGAGGAAGCCGTGCGCGATCGTGCCGCCGAACGGGCCGGCCGCGGCCCGCTCCTGGTCGAGGTGGATCCACTGATGGTCGCCGGTCGCGTCGGCGAACATGCTGACCTGCTCCTGGGTTACCTCATGCCAGGCGCTGGCCCCCAGCCGCTCGCCGGCGTGGTTACGCAGCTCATCGAGTTTGAGCGTAAGTTCGGCCATCAATCCTGCCTCTGCCTAGTGCCAACGAGCGGATCCGTTCCGGCCAGTATGCTGCTTGACCGGACGCTTCGGAAGGGACGGAGGGGTGAGGTGCTGCGGGTCGGGCTGACGGGAGGCATCGGCTCAGGCAAGAGCGAGGTATCCCGGCGCCTGGCCGCCCGCGGGGCGGTGATCATCGACGCCGACGTGGCCGCCCGGCAGGTCGTGGCCCCGGGCACCCCCGGGCTGGCGCGGATCGCAGAGACGTTCGGCCCGGGCGTGCTCCGCCCGGACGGCGCCCTGGACCGGGAGCGGCTCGGCACTATCGTCTTCGCCGATCCTGCGCTGCTAGCGAAGCTGAACGCGATCACCCACCCGCTGATAGTGGAGTGGATGCAAGCCGCCGAGCGGGCCGAAGTGGAGGCGGCCGGGGGTGACCCGATCGTCGTCTACGACGTGGCGCTGATCGCCGAGTCGGGCCGGTGGGCCGACCACGACCTAGTCGTCGTGGTGGACGTGCCGCCCGAGGTGCAGGTCGACCGGCTGGTCAGCCAGCGCGGCATGACCCCCGACCAGGCGCGGGCCCGCCTGGCGGCGCAGGCCAGTCGTGAGCAGCGCCTCGCCCTCGCGGACCTGGTCATCGACAACTCGGGCTCGCTTGAGGACCTGGACCGTCGCGTCGCCGAGGTCTGGGCCGACCTCAGGCGCCGGGCCTCCGGCCGCTGACGCCGGGGCCCGTCTGGAACTGCTCAGCCCAGCCCGGCCTCGATGGCATCAGGGCCCGCGAACCCGGTCACCGCGAACACGGGCCATTGATCGGGCGCCCCGTTCAGCCGATGGCCGGCGCGCTCGGCAAAGGTGATCCCGGATCCGGTCACCAGGTCCTCGACGGTCCGCGAGACCAGGATCTCCGCGGGCCTCGCGAGCGCGGCGACCCGGTCGGCGATCTGCACCGACAGCCCGGCAATGCCCTCCCCGATCAGGTCCACCTCCCCGGTGTGGATGCCCGCCCGGATCTGGATCCCGGCCGCAGCCGCGTCCCGCAGGACCGCGGCCGCAGCCACCCGGAATGTCAGACCCCCGGCTTAGAGTTAAATCCCTGGAGGTGGGTCGTGCGTCCGGTTACTGATCTGCAGCGTAAGGTCGCGCCGATTCATGTCGTCACGGACATGATCCCGGCGGGCGATCAGCCGCAGGCGATCGTCGAGATCGAAAGGCGCCTCCAGGAGGGGGACACCGACACGGTGCTGCTCGGTGCGACCGGCACCGGCAAGACCGCCACCGTCGCGTGGATCGCCGAGCGCGTGCAGCGGCCGGTGCTGGTGCTGCTGCCGAACAAGACGCTCGCCGCGCAGTTCGCCAACGAGCTGCGCGAGATGCTCCCGGACAACGCCATCGAGTACTTCGTCTCGTACTACGACTACTACCAGCCGGAA
Organism: uncultured Actinomycetes bacterium; assembly: GCA_963789225.1. Lineage (GTDB taxonomy): Bacteria > Actinomycetota > Actinomycetes > Streptosporangiales > Streptosporangiaceae > Palsa-504. The sequence goes on along the minus strand of CAWBKD010000046.1, from coordinate 888,359 downwards.
GCGTACGTCCCGCAGACCGACACCTACATCGAGAAGGACTCCTCGATCAACTCCGAGGTCGAGCGGCTCAGGCACTCCGCCACCAACTCCCTGCTGACCAGGCGGGATACCATCGTCGTCTCGTCCGTGTCCTGCATCTACGGCCTCGGCACGCCGCAGGAATACGTGGACCGGATGCTCAAGGTGCGGCTCGGCGACACCATCGAGCGGGATCAGCTACTGCGCAGGCTGGTGGGCATGCAGTACGCCCGCAACGACCTGGCCTTCACCCGCGGGACCTTCCGCGTCCGCGGTGACACCATCGAAATCATCCCGATGTACGAGGAACTGGCCGTCCGCATCGAGATGTTCGGCGACGAGATCGAGCGGCTGATGACGCTGCACCCGCTGACCGGCGAGGTGATGAGCGAGGACGAGGAGATGTACATCTTCCCCGCGACGCACTACGTGGCCGGGCCCGAGCGCATGGAACGCGCCATCCGGGGCATCGAGGCCGAGCTGGCCTCCCGGCTCGGTGAGCTTGAGCGCGACGGCAAGCTCCTCGAGGCGCAGCGGCTGCGCATGCGGACCACCTACGACGTCGAGATGATGCGGCAGGTCGGCAGCTGCTCCGGCATCGAGAACTACTCGCGGCACATCGACGGTCGCGAGGCGGGCAGCCCGCCCAATACGCTGCTCGACTACTTCCCCGAGGACTTCCTCCTGGTCATCGACGAGTCGCACGTGACGGTCCCGCAGATCGGCGCGATGTACGAGGGCGACGTGTCCCGTAAGCGGGTGCTGGTCGAGCACGGGTTCCGGCTGCCGAGCGCCATCGACAACCGACCGCTGACCTGGGACGAATTCCTCGACCGGATCGGGCAGACCATTTACCTGTCGGCGACCCCGGGCCCGTACGAGCTGCGGCGGGTCGGCGGTGACGTCGTCGAGCAGGTGATCCGGCCGACCGGGCTGGTCGACCCCGAGGTCGTCATCAAGCCGACCAAGGGGCAGATCGATGACCTGCTGCACGAGATCAGGCAGCGGGCCGAGCGGGACGAGCGGGTGCTGGTCACCACGCTGACCAAGCGGATGGCCGAGGACCTGACCGACTACCTGCTCGAGAACGGGGTCCGGGCCAGGTACCTGCACAGCGAGGTGGACACGCTGCGCCGGGTGGAGCTCCTGCGCGAGCTCCGGATGGGCGAGTACGACGTGCTGGTCGGCATCAACCTGCTCCGCGAGGGGCTCGACCTGCCCGAGGTATCGCTGGTCGCCATCCTGGACGCGGACAAGGAAGGCTTCCTGCGCTCAGGCACCTCGCTCATCCAGACCATCGGCCGCGCCGCGCGTAACGTATCTGGCCAGGTCCACATGTACGCCGACACGGTGACGCCATCCATGCAGCGCGCCATCGAGGAGACCAATCGGCGGCGGGAAAAGCAGGTCGCCTACAACGAGGCGCACGGCATCAACCCGCAGCCGCTGCGCAAGCGGATCGCGGACATCCTGGACCAGATCGTCCGCGAGGACGCCGACACCGAGCAGCTGCTTATCGGCGGCGGCGGCCGGCAGCAGTCGCGCGGCAAGGCCCCCGTGCCCGGCCTGTCGTCCCGCGCCCGGGCCGTCGCGGCCCAGGCCGCCGGGGCCACCGGAGCCGAGAGCACCGCCGCGCGCGGCGAGCTCGTCGGCCTGATCACCGAGCTCACCGAGCAGATGCACGCGGCCGCCGCCGAGCTGCAGTTCGAAGTCGCCGCCCGGCTCCGTGACGAAATCCGAGACCTCAAGCACGAACTCCGCGGCATGCAGTCAGCCGGCGTCTGACCGTCGGGAAATCAACCCCGGGCCAGTTCCATGGCGTACCGCCACCAAGCAGGCCGGAATGGAGGTTGGCCCCCGTCTCCATGCGAGCGGCTGCTTGCCCACGGCATCTGAAAGGCTGGCCCCGATCGGCCTGGACCCATCTCGATCGCTAGGGCTAAGTCGCACCAGCAACATCCGTCTGAACTGGGCAGATGGACTTGTCGCCTGCCGTTTAAATACCCCGTCGACCGATCGAAATGTCACTGGCTGGCCAATCCTGCACGTGCCATAAAAAAGATCTTGGAAGATCCGGGTTCCGTGGAAATTTAGGGGGACTATAGGCCCCCAGATCTTCCACCAAGCCCGAATCTTCCAGGAAAACGCGACCCGAAAACCCCTTTAATCCTTATTTATCACAGCGGTATGGTGCGTAACGGAACGGACACGGAGACGGGAGCCGGGACGCTGCAAACAGCGCGCCACGAGTGCCCAAGCCAAGACGGGAGACGTGACCCATGAGCACCATGGCCCAGAACGAGATCACCGGGATCAACGAGGCGGTCGGCCAGCGCTGGCGCAGCATCGACCCGCTCCTGCCCGAGCCAGGCGACCTACCAAAAGAAGGCTGCGGAGCCCCGCTGGAAGCGCAAGCACGCAACGGCCGCCCAGCCGGGCTGGCCGTCTGCCGCCACCAGCACGTACCCGCCGACTCGCTCCAGCAGACCTGGGACGCCGCGACCAAGTTCTCGCTGACGATGCGGCTGCGCGAGGCAGATACTCGAGCAGCCGTCGACGACCTCCTGACGCAGTGGCACGATCACCTAGCCGACCTGCCAACCGAGGCAAACCCCGACGACACGTCGGCGGTCGTCATCTGGCCCTCCCGCGACGTCACCGGGGTGCTAGCCCTGATAAAGCACGGACTGCAGCCCATCACCGTGATCGCGGTCCGACGAGCCGGCCGCCCGGCAACCAACCACGACGAGACCTCTGACCTGCAGATAAGGAATGCGACCCCCGCGGACCTAGACGCCGTGACCGGGCTTGAGCTGAGCTTGATCCGTTACGACGCGAACTTCGGCGCCGCGTTCCCGCGCCCGGCCACGCCAAAGCTCGTCCACGAGGCCACCCGCAAAGCCCTGGAGCAAAGGCCCGGCTGGACCTGGCTAGCCACGAGGCGCGGCCGACCGGTCGGCCTGGCCGTGGTCGAGCCTCCAAGCGAGGCGGCCTGGATCGCGGGCCTGACCCGTCCCGGCCGGACCGCCTACCTGCCGTCCATGTTCATAACCCCCGGCGAAAGGGGCACCGGGACCGGGGCAAGGCTCATCACCCACGTCCACGACGCCCTCGACGCGCAAGGGATCGACCTGACCCTGCTGCACTACGCGCAAGTGAACCCGTTGTCGGGGCCGTTCTGGCACCGGATGGGCTACCGGCCGCTCTGGTCGGTCTGGGCCGCGCTCCCGGCATCGACCCTGCGCTAACCCAACACGCCAAGGCGAGGCATGATAGATGACAACGCCGGAATGCTGAACGCCGCCTGATGGTTAGCTCAGGACAGTGTCCCGGCGCAGTAACGGGCGGTCGACAGCAGGAGCGCGCCAAACGCGCGGCTAAAGCGAAGGCAGCCGACTAGCGCAAACGCCGGGGGAGGTGTGGAGTTGCTAGTCAGCCTGATCGCGGCGATTGTCGCTGCGGTCTTCTACGGTGTGGCCTCGGTGATCCAGGCCATCGCCGTGCGTGCGGCCAGCCACCGCACGCCGGAGGAGGCGAACGCGGGCGTCGACCCGCGCCTGGTGGTCCGGATGCTGCACCAGTGGCGATTCGTGGTCAGCATCTGCCTCGATGCGCTCGGCTTTCTTGCGCAGCTGGTGGCCCTGCAGAAGCTCCCCATCTTCGCGGTGCAGGCCTTCGTCGCCGCGAACCTGGCCGTGACGGCGGTGGTCGCCTCCCGCGTGATCGGCATGACCCTGTCCTGGCGCGAGTGGGCCGCGGTCCTCGGCGTGGTGGCCGGCGTGGGCCTGCTCGGCTCGACCGCAGGCGCGCAGGGCGCCGCGCAGGTGAGCAACATCTTCAAGTTCGCCCTGATCGTCGCGGTCGCCGGTCTGGCCGTGGTCGGCCTGGCCGCGGCCAAGCTCAACGACCCCTACCGCACCACGGCGCTCGGCATCACCGCGGGCTTCGGCTTCGGCGTGATCAGCATCGCCGCCCGCGTCCTCAACGGTTTTGAGCCGCTCCAGCTCGCCCGCGACCCGGCAGCCTACGCGATCATCTCCGCCGGCATCATCTCGTTCATGTTCTACGCCACCGCCCTGGAAGGCGGCAGCGTGACGGTCGCCACGGCGGCGGTGGTGCTCAGCGAGACCATCCCGCCCGCCATCATCGGCGTTATCTTCCTGGGCGACCAGACCCGCCACGGGCTGGCCGCCGTCGCCTGGGGAGGGTTCTTCCTGGCCGTCGCGTCCGCCGTCATGCTGGCCAGATTCGGCGAGGCGCACCACGGCGAGGACGTCGCCCTGGCCGACGCGGTGGCCCACGGGCAGGCAAATGCCGGGCCAGCAGCCTACGAACTGTTATCCTGGTGGCCCGTGGACCTGCAGCTTTTCCCCGCTACACCGGAGACCACGGGAGCCTCATAGTGGCCGCATCATCACTTCACCCTCGACCGGTGCAAACCAGGCACCTCTTCGTCACCGGGGGAGTCGCATCCAGCCTAGGCAAAGGACTGACCGCGTCCAGCCTGGGCCGCCTGCTCAAGCTCAGAGGGCTGCGGGTCACGATGCAGAAGCTCGATCCCTACCTCAACGTCGACCCGGGCACGATGAACCCCTTCCAGCACGGCGAGGTGTTCGTGACCGACGACGGCACGGAGACCGACCTGGACGTCGGGCACTACGAGCGGTTCCTTGACACGCGTCTGCGGGGCGAGGCGAACGTCACGACCGGGCAGATCTACTCCACGGTGATCGCGAAGGAGCGGCGTGGCGACTACCTGGGCGACACCGTGCAGGTGATCCCGCACATCACCAACGAGATCAAGGCGCGCATCCTGCAGATGGGCGGCGACAACGTCGACGTGGTGATCACCGAGGTGGGCGGCACGGTCGGTGACATCGAGTCGCTGCCGTTCCTGGAGGCCATCCGCCAGATCAGGCACGAGATAGGCCGGGACCGCTGCTTTTTCCTGCACGTCAGCCTGCTGCCGTACATCGGCCCTTCCGGCGAGCTGAAGACCAAGCCGACCCAGCACAGCGTGGCCGCCCTCCGGAGCATCGGTATCCAGCCGGACGCGATCGTGGCCCGGTCCGACCGGCCCATCACCACCGGGCTGAAGCGCAAGATCAGCCTGATGTGCGACGTGGACGAGGAGGCGGTGGTCTCCGCGCCGGACGCGCCGTCCATCTACGACATCCCGAAGGTCCTGCACGCCGAGGGCCTGGACGCCTACGTGGTAAGACGGCTGGGCCTGCCGTTCCGCGACGTGGACTGGAGCGAGTGGGACGACCTGCTGCGCCGGGTGCACCGCCCCGCCCACAGCATCACCATCGCCCTGGTCGGCAAGTACGTTGACCTGCCCGACGCGTACCTGTCCCCGGCCGAGGCGCTCAAGGCCGGCGGCTTCGCCAACGACGCGCAGGTGAACATCCGCTGGGTGACCAGCGACGCCTGCGAGGACCCGGAAGACGCCGCCAGGGAACTCGACGGCGTCGACGGGGTCCTGATCCCGGGCGGATTCGGGGTCCGCGGCATCGAGGGGAAGATCGGCGCGATCCGGTACGCGCGCGAGAACGGCATCCCCATCCTGGGTCTGTGCCTCGGCCTGCAGTGCATGGTCATCGAGGTGGCCAGGGACCTGGCCGGCCTGGCCGGCGCGGACAGCGCCGAGTTCAACCCGGCCACCCCGTACCCGGTGATCGCCACGATGGCCGACCAGGAGGACGTGGTGGCGGGGGAGCGGGACATGGGCGGGACCATGCGCCTGGGCCTGTACCCCGCCGTCCTGAAGCCCGGCACCCGGGTCGAGGAGATGTACGGCCGCACGACGGTCGAGGAGCGGCATCGGCACAGGTACGAGGTCAACAACTCCTACCGAACGGCGCTCGAACAGGCCGGCCTCGTCTTCTCGGGGCTCTCGCCGGACGGTCACCTGGTGGAGTTCGCCGAGCTGCCTGGGCACCCGTTCTTCGTCGGGACCCAAGCGCACCCGGAGTTCCTGTCCCGCCCGACCCGGCCGCACCCGCTGTTCAGCGGCCTGATCGCGGCCGCTCTCGCGCGGTCCAAGTCCGCCAGCCTGGCGTCTGGCGCGCGCGCCGCGGCCAGCGCATGAACATCGCCGATGTCCCCGAGCAGTGGCCCGTGGTCTCATCGGCAGAACTGCTCCGTGGCCGGCTGATCTCCGTCCGGGCCGATAAGGTCCGTATGCCGGACAATCAGATAGCCGAACGAGAAGTGGTGCTTCACCCGGGCGCGGTCGGCGTGCTCGCCCTGGACGACTCGGATCGGATCCTCCTGATCAGGCAATACCGCCATCCGGTGGGGCGCCTGCTGTGGGAGATCCCAGCGGGCCTCCGTGACGTCGCCGGGGAAGACCCGTTCCGCACCGCACAGCGCGAGCTGCTGGAGGAAGCCGGTTACCGGGCCCGCGACTGGCGGGTGCTCGTTGACTACTTCTCCTCACCCGGCTTCAGCACCGAACGCCTGCGTGTGTATCTCGCCCGCGACCTGGAGCTCGTCCCCGAGGCCGAACGCGATTTCGTCCCCCACGATGAGGAGGCGTTCCTGGTGACCAGCTGGCTGCCGCTGGAGACGGCGGTCGCCAAGGTCTTTGCCGGTGAGCTGCATAACGGGGTCACCGCCCTGGGCATACTGGCAGGGTATGCTGCCAGGTCAGGTGGGTTTGCCCGGCTTCGCCCGCCGGACTCACCGCAGTCTTGAACTGTGCTTGCAATGGCGCTCCACAGTCTGGAAGGACCACCATGAAGGTCGGAATTCCCACCGAACTCAAGAACAACGAATACCGGGTGGCGATTACGCCCGCCGGCGTGCATGAGCTGGTCCGCGGCGGCCATCAGGTGGTGATCGAGGCCGGGGCGGGGGTGGGCTCGTCCATTCCCGACGAGGACTTCGTCGCGGCCGGCGCGGAGATCCTGCCCACCGGGGACGACGTGTGGGCCGAGGGTCATCTGATCCTCAAGGTCAAGGAGCCCATCGCGGAGGAGTACCACCGCATGCGGTCCGGGCAGGTGCTCTTCACCTACCTGCACCTGGCCGCGTCCATCCAGTGCACCGACGCGCTGCTCAGCTCGGGCATCACCGCCATTGCGTACGAGACCGTCCAGCTGCCCGACGGCTCTCTGCCGCTGCTCGCCCCGATGTCCGAAGTCGCGGGCCGGATGGCCCCCCAGGTCGGCGCGCACCATCTGCAGCGTGACGGTGGCGGCCGCGGCGTCCTGATGGGCGGGGTGTCCGGCGTGTACGCGGCCAAGGTGGTCGTGCTCGGGGCCGGCGTCTCCGGCATGAACGCGGCCGCGATCGCCCTCGGCATGCAGGCCGAGGTGCTGCTCGTGGACAAGAACATTGCCAGGCTCCGCCAGGCGGACGCCATCTACCAGGGGCACCTCCAGACGGTCGCGTCCAACACCTACGAGATCGAGCGCGCGGTCATCGACGCCGACCTGGTCATCGGCGCGGTGCTCGTGCCGGGTGCCAAGGCGCCCCGCCTGATCACCGACGACCTGATCAAGCGGATGAAGTCAGGCGCGGTCCTGGTGGACATCTCCATCGACCAGGGCGGCTGCTTCGAGGGCTCCCGGCCCACCACGCATGCCAACCCCACCTACCAGGTGCACGACACGCTGTTCTACTGCGTGGCCAACATGCCGGGCGCCGTCCCCCATACCTCCACCTACGCGCTGACCAACGTCACGCTGCCCTACGCCATCGAGATCGCCAACCGCGGCTGGCGCGACGCCCTCCGTGCCGACAAGTCGCTGGCCCCCGGCCTGAACACCTACGCCGGGCTCGTGACCTGCGAGCCGGTCGCAGAGGCCCATGGGCTGCCGTACACGCCGATCTCGGAGGTCCTCAACTAACCCGGCGGCGACGTGCTAACCCTCGGGGAGGGCATCCAGGCATACCTGCAGTCCCTGGTGGTGGAGCGAGGGCTGGCGGCTAACACGGTCGAGTCGTACCGGCGGGATCTACGCAGGTACGAGTCGGTACTCGCCGCGCACGGGAGAACAACGCTGGGCGCTGTCACCCCGGCCGACGTGGCCGAGTTCCTGGCGTCGCTGCGGGAAGGGGACGACGGGCACGAAGCGCTCGCGGTCAGCTCGGCGGCGCGGGCGGTGATCGCCGTCCGGGGATTGCACGCGTTCGCGATGGCACAGGGCCTCGCCGAGGCGGACCCGGCCCGGGACGTGACGCCCCCTTCACCGCCGAAGCGACTGCCGAAGGCCATCACGGTCGCCGAGGTAGAATGCCTGCTGGACGCGTCCGGGCCGGGTCCCGATGACGTATCCGCAGACCCGAGGTTGCTGCGGGATAGGGCGCTGCTTGAGTTCCTGTACGCGACAGGGGCGCGGATCTCGGAGGCGACCCAGCTCGACGTCGACGACCTGCAACTGGACGGCGACCCGGTGGTGCGCCTCGCCGGGAAGGGCGGCAAGCACCGGGTGGTGCCGGTCGGCAGTTATGCGGTCCGGGCGCTCGAGGCGTACCTGGTGCGGGCCCGGCCTGCCCTGGCCGCGGGGTCGCGGCGCCTTTCGGTTAGCCCGGCCGTCTTCCTGAACGCGCGCGGCGGCCGGCTGACCCGCCAGGGCGCCTGGGGCGTCCTGCACGCCGCCGCCGGGCGGGCGCACCTGCCCGAGGTCTCCCCGCACACGCTCCGGCACTCGTTTGCCACGCACCTGCTGGACGGCGGCGCCGACATCCGGGTCGTCCAGGAACTCCTCGGCCACGCCTCGGTCGCGACCACCCAGATCTACACCCTCATCACCGTGGACCGGCTCCGCGAGGTCTACGCCTCCGCCCACCCCCGCGCCCTCGCCTGAGGAACTGGGACGGCACCCTTCGACTCACGCCCGCCAGGCGCGTCCGGCCGTGTCACCAGAGGCCGTGCCATCACGGGCGGTGCCACCACAGGCCGTTCGGTCAAAGATCTTTGCCTGCCCGGAAGTGGCGGTCCAGCTCGTTGGCGTAACTGAGGCCCAGGGTGCCCTTGTGGTCGGTGATCCACTGCAGCAGCGAGATCTCGCCGGTCGCGGGGCCGTCGGTGTCGGCCAGGCCTTCGGCCATCGCCTCGTACTCGTCGGCGGTGAGCAGCGTATCGCGCAGCGCCAGGCCCAGGACGCGGGCGGCGGGCGGGATGAGCGATCCGGGCACGCAGATCAGCCGACATCGGCTGCCCACCGAGTCCCTGATGTGGTGGACGAGCTCGAGGAAGGTCGGCCGGTCGGGCCCGACGGCGTCGATGACCTCGTCCTCCGCCGATGCCGCGGCCCGCACGGCGAGCCGGGCCAGGTCGTCTACGTGGATGGGGCGGACGCGGTACTCGCCGGTGCCGCCCACGGCGAAGACCGGCATCCGGCGCAGCAGCCACGCGATGTTGTTGATCAGGACGCCGTTACCGCCGAACAGGATCGATGGCCGCAGCACCGCGTGCGACAGGCCGAGATCCGCCAAGGCCAGCTCGACCGCCGCCTTGCCCCGGAAGTACGGATAGGGCGAGTCGGCGCTGGGGTGCGTGATCGAGGTGTGCACGACCCGGCGCACACCCGCCTCGGCGGCCGCCTGGAACAGCACGCGCGACTGCGCCACCGCGGTCTCGTGGCTGGTGTGCCCGTGGGCGAAACGCACCCAGTAGGTGTTGAACAGCGCCCGGGCGCCGCGCAGCGACTCCGCCAGCCCCGCGGGATCGGTGAAATCCAGCGGCCTGGCCTCGATGGCGGTACCCGCCGGAGCGCGGCCCGGATGGCCGGTGAGCGTGCGGACGCGGCGCCCCGCCGCCTGCAGCTCGCTGGCGATGGCCGCGCCCGAGTAGCTGAACGCGCCGGTGACCACGTTGAAGTCCCCCGCAGGGCCGGCGGTCGTCATCGGTCGGCAAGCCTGGTGATCAGCGCGGTCAGGGTCGCACCGAGCGGGGCGTCGAGGGTCGCCGTGGCGTGCTCGTCGCCCCGGGTGGAACCCTGGTTGACGATCACGATGGGCCGCCCCAGCTTGGCCGCGCGCCGGACGTAGCGCAGGCCCGACATCACGGTCAGCGAGGACCCGAGAACCACCAGCGCGCGGGCGCTCTCGACCAGCGCGTAGCAGGCCTGGGCCCGCGCCGGCGGCACGTTCTCGCCGAAGAACACCACGTCCGGCTTGAGCACGCCCAGGCACGCGGAGCAGTCGACGACCCGGAAGGACTCCGTCGCGTCGTCGGCCAGGGCCGCGTCGCCGTCGGGTTTGATCGTCGCCGAACCCAAAACCGCTACCGAGCCCCAGCCGGGATTGGCCGCCTCAAGCCGGCGCTCCAGGTCCGTCCGCGGCGTGCGCTGCCCGCAGGACAGGCAGATGACCCGGTGCAGGCTGCCGTGGAGTTCGGTCACGTCGGGCGAGCCCGCAGCCTGATGCAGGCCGTCTACATTCTGGGTGATGATCCCGGCCAGCAGGCCGCGCCGGCCGAGTTCGGCGACGATGCGGTGGCCGTCGTTCGGCACGGCCCGGGCGATGCGCCGCCAGCCCACGTGGCTGCGGGCCCAGTACCTGCGCCTGGCGGCGGCACTCCCGGCAAAGGTCTGGTAGGTCATCGGCGTGGCGCGCAGGGCCAGGCCGGTCGGCCCGCGGTAGTCCGGGATGCCGGACTCGGTCGACAACCCGGCTCCGCTCAGCAAGGCCACGCCGCCGGCCGCGACCACGTCGGCGAGCATGCCGAACGAGTCGGTGGCCGTGGCCTCGGCTAGCTGCGTCACCACTCCATGGTGCCTTACGACACGACGAAGAAGGTCCGCGGGCGGCGGACCGGGGGAAGCTAGACCGCCTTGGTCGTGATCGCCCGGGCCACGACGGCCGCGCCCTTCCCCTCGTACATGATCGTGTAGTGATTCACGTCCGGCACGAGGAGCGGCCGCAGTTGCGGGGAGCGCTCCTGCCACGTGGCGACCAGGTCGGGCGGCTGGAATCCCGGTGGCTGGCCCAGGAGTCCCAGCGGCGCGGTCAGCAGCGGCGTGGGCTTGTTCAGGTGGACGAGCGCGTCAGCGAACGGCTTTTCCGTCACAATGTCGCGGGTGTCAGCGCGGATCGCGTCCTCGACCGCACGCGCCCTGATGTCGCCGGGCTCGCCGATGACGTCGTACCGCGCGTACGCCTCGACGTCGGCGGTCCAGTGATCGGCGAGCGCCGGATGCGCGCGCCAGAAGTCCAGGTACGCGTCGGTGTCGGGATAGGTCTGACGGAGCCGGGTCAGCGCCGGGCCGAGGGTAGCCTCGAGCGACGCTTCCGGGTCAACGCCGTCAGGGACCGGCCTCGGCAGGCCGCCGTCCACCAGGACGAGCCGCCGTACGAGCGACGGGTGCGCGTAGCGGGTGAGCAGCGCCGCGTACGCCCCCATCGAATGCCCGGCGAGTACGGGCCGGCCGCCGAAATGCCGGAGCACGGCGGTCACGTCGGCAACGTGCCTGTCCAGGCCGTACGGGCCGGGCAGGTCGCGGCTGTGTCCGCGTCCGCGCAGGTCAGGAGCGGCGAGCGTCCAGTCGGTCGGCATCTGGCGCGCGACCCCCTGCCACGACATGGCCGAGGCCGTGATCCCGTGCAGGGCGACCGCGACGTGCTTGCCGGAGCCCCACACCAGCAAGCGAAGGTCCCCGCCTTCAACAGGGACGTCAATCAACCGGTGTTTCATAAATCCCTCCCCAGCGGATCTGTTTCAGCCAGAACCGCCATATCTCTCACTTATTATCAGCCGCTGGGTAGCCGGCGAGATGACGCCGCGGACACGAAACAGTTACCGCCAAACCATGCCATGCTGGACTGGTGGCGCCAATGCCAGGTAAAAGCCAGCGTGGAGGTGTGCGGGTCATGTCGGCAGCGCTGAGTTACTCATCAGGGGAATCCGCAACGCCGCTGCTCGGTGACACGATCGGTGCCAACTTCGACGCCACGGTCGCGCGGTTCGGGGACCGCGAGGCGCTCGTCGACCGGACGACCGGGCGGCGGTGGACCTACGCCGAGCTCGCGGCCGACGTCGATGCCCTCGCGCTGGGCCTGCTCGAGCTGGGCATCGGCCAGGCCGACCGCGTCGGCATCTGGGCGCCGAATTGCCCGGAGTGGACGCTGACTCAGTACGCGACGGCCAAGATCGGCGCGATCCTCGTCAACATCAACCCGGCCTATCGCACCCGTGAACTCGAGTTCGTCCTCAACCAGTCAGGTACCAAGCTGCTCATCGCGGCGGAGAGGCTGAAGACCTCCGATTACGCCGCGATGATCGCCGAAGTGCGGCCGCGGTGTGCGGGCCTTTCGCACGTAGTGATGATGGGCAGCCCGGACTGGCAGTCGCTACTGGATCGCGGACGCGAGAGCGACCGATCCGCGCTGGAGCGCATCGAACTGGATACGGACGACCCGATCAACATCCAATACACCTCGGGCACGACCGGTTTCCCCAAAGGCGCGACGCTTTCGCACCACAACATCCTCAACAACGGGTTTTTTGTTGGCGAGCTATGCATGTATACCGAAGCGGACCGGATCTGCATTCCGGTGCCCTTCTACCATTGTTTCGGCATGGTCATGGGGAATCTCGCCGCGACCAGCCACGGCGCGTGCATGGTCATCCCCGCGCCCAGCTTCGACCCCGTCGCCACCCTCGAGGCCGTGCAGGCCGAACACTGCACCTCTCTGTACGGAGTGCCGACCATGTTCATCGCCGAGTTGTCCGCGCCCGGCTTCGCCGATTACGACCTGTCCAGCCTGCGCACCGGCATCATGGCGGGCTCGCCGTGTCCGGTCGAGGTGATGAAGCAGGTCATGTCCCGGATGTCGATGCGCGAGGTGTCGATCTGCTACGGCATGACGGAAACCTCGCCGGTGTCCACGCAGACCCGGGTCGACGATTCCCTCGACCGCCGGGTGTCCACCGTGGGCCGGGTCGGGCCGCACCTGGAGGTGAAGGTCGTGGACCCGGCCACGGGCGCCACCGCGCCCCGCGGCACTCCCGGTGAGCTGTGCACGCGGGGGTACTCCGTGATGCTCGGCTACTGGGAGCAGCCGGATAAGACGGCCGAGGCCATCGACGCCGCCCACTGGATGCATACGGGTGACCTGGCCGTCATGGACGAGGACGGCTACCTGGCCATCACCGGCCGGATCAAGGACATGGTCATCCGCGGCGGGGAAAACATCTACCCGCGGGAGATCGAGGAGTTCCTTTACACGCACCCCGACATCCTGGACGCACAGGTCATCGGGGTTCCCGACGCCAAGTACGGCGAGGAGCTGATGGCCTGGCTCCGCCTGCGCCCCGGCGCGCAGGACCTGACGGCGGAGTCGTTGCGGGAGTTCTGCAGCGGCCAGCTGGCGCACTACAAGATCCCCAGGTACGTCCGTATCGTCGACGAGTTCCCCATGACCGTCACCGGCAAGGTGCGCAAGGTCGAGATGCGCGAGCGCTCCGTCAAGCTCCTCGGCCTCGGCGACTGAACCACCCACCGCGCATCGTCAGCTCATACGCACCTCTGGCACCACGCCGCACATCCTGGCCAGCTCATGACCGGCGTCACTGCGCCGTGATCTGCGGCTCCTCTGCATATGGGATACAAAGGCGCACTGTGTGAGGATCGCGAAGTTAATCATGGTAGAGCGTGAAAAATGATTGTATTGGAGGAAATCACAACAGGACTAGGTGCGCAGGACTAGGATCAGACCGCTTTGGTGGACAACCCCGCTGCTCACGGGGTTGCGGGGGGCGAGATGGGCCAGGAGAACCACGTTGTGACGCCGACTGCCAGCGGCAGTCGGCTGGACCCCTCGTGGTCACGGGTCGTGGTCACGACGATGCGCCTGTGGTTCCAGCGCCACCGCGGCATCGCCAAGGGCAAGGAAGTAACGGCGCGAAGCCGACGCCTCCTGTTCGCGCTGAGCGCGATCGCCGCCATGGCCCTCGGAGCGCTCGTGACCCTGGCCTTCACTCTGGACGGGCAGAAGGCCGCGGCTCCGCAGCCGAGCTACGCGGCCCACAACACGACCGCGACCACGCTGCAGATCGCCGCGGCCAACCGCGCCCAGGCGGCGGCGTGGATCGCGCAGCAGATCCTGCCGAGCGCGATCATCGGCTGCGACTCCGCGATGTGCGGCTCGCTCACCGCGGCCGGCGTGCCGGCGGGCAGGCTGTACGAGTTCCAGCCGACCACCTCCGACCCGCTGAGCGCGACCGTGGTCGTCGCGACGCCGGCCGTGCGGGCCCTCTTCGGCGCCCGCCTCACCACGGTCTACGCGCCGCTGCTGATCGCAACCTTCGGTACCGGTCCCGAGCAGGTTCAGGTCCGCGGAGTGTGGCCGGGCGGAACCGCGGCCTTTAACAATTCGCTGAAGACAGATCTGTCCGCCCGCATCGAGGCGGGTGACCAGCTGCTGACCAACAAGAACGTCCACGCCTCGCCGTCGGCCCAAGCGGACCTTCGGGACGGCAAGGTTGATCCCCGACTCCTTGTAACGCTTTCAGCACTTGCCGCCAAAATGCCAGTACAGCTGATAATCTTCGATGACTCGTCACCAGGTGCAAGTGCGGAGGTACCGCTCCGCGGTGCCGAAATCGGTGCCGCGTCGGCCTCCGGCCTGTCGGCGATTATGGGGTTCCTAGCTGCGCAGCGGTCCGACTACCTGCCCGCAAAGTACACAACTGTCCACCTTCAGAACGGTCAGTCCGCTGTGGCCGTACAGTTCGATGCCCCAGGTCCCCTGGGGCTGAACGGCACCTAGCAGCTCATCAGCTGGGTTATTGGGAGGGGTCAACATGAAATCATCGAGGCTAACTAGGCGCTTGCTCATGCTCTTGGCCGCGTCGGCCCTGCTGCTGGGCATTCCCGCCGCCGCGACGGCGTTCGCGTCGTCGGCCACCACCGGGACGGGCTGGATCAGGCTGGCCCACCTGTCCCCGAACACCCCCGCCGTCGACGTTTACCTGTACTCATTCGGCAATTCGAACGCGAAGATCGTGCTCCACCACGTCGCGTACGGCGACGTGTCGCCGTATGAGTCGGTGACGGCTGGCGACTACAGCGTCGCCATGCGTCTCGCCGGCGCGTCCCCGTCGACCGCGCCGGTCCTGTCCACCGGCGTAACCGTCGAAGCAGGTCACGCCTACACCGTGGCCGGCATGGGCCCCGAATCGGGCCTGCGGCTCCAGGTCCTGGATGACGACCTGACCACGCCATCCGGGCAAGCCCTGGTCCGCGTGATCCAGGCGTCCCTCAAGGACCAGGTGGTCAAGGTGACCTACGGGTCCACCGTCCTGGCCAGCAGCCTGGCGTTCGCCAACGTGACGTCGTACCACGCCGTCACGCCCGGCACGGTGACCGTGACCGTGACCGCCGGCAGCGTGGACGCGAACACCAGCGTCACCGTCGCCGCGGGGACCGTCCACACCCTGGTCGTCCTCGACGGAGTCAACGGCCTGGAGATCGACAACCTCACCGACGCCGTGGGCAGCGGTGAACCGCCCCTGGGCGGCGCCAACACGGGATTCGGCGGCGCCGCGGCACACGGGCCGGGCTCGGCACTGCCGTGGCTCGCGCTCATCGCGGTCGGCCTCGCGCTGGCCGTAACCAGCGCGCTGACCGGGCGCAAGCGCCCCCAGCCGCGTCACGGATTCTAAGCAATGCGCTCGAGCAGGCCGGCCGTGTTCCTTGCGGCCGGCCTGCTCGTCGTCGCGGCCGGAACGGCCGGCCTGCTGCTGACGCGGCACGGGACCCCGGCCCTGCGCCCCGCCGCGCTAGGTGTGGACGCGCTGCCCGCCCCCACCGGCCCGATCGTGGCTGCGTCGCCGTCGGCGCAATCCCGGCCGGTCTCCCGCCCGGTCTCGCTGACCATCCCGCTGATCGGCGTCCAGACCAAGCTTGTTTACCTCGGCCTGACCTCCGGCGGCGCGCTGCAGGTGCCGTCCACTCCCTACGTCGCGGGCTGGTACACGGGCAGCCCCCGCCCCGGCGCCATCGGCTCGGCCATCATCGTGGGCCACATCGACTCGTACCAGGGACCCGGGATCTTCTTCCGGCTGAATACGCTGCGCCGCGGGGACAAGATCTACGTCAGGCGAGCGAACGGGACGCTGGTCGAGTTCCGCGTCACCTCGGTCCAGACCTACCTGAAGGACCACTTCCCGACGGAGGACGTCTACGGCCCCACCCCCGACGCCGAATTGCGCCTGATCACCTGCGGCGGCATCTTCGACTACGCCACGAAGCACTACCTCAGCAATATCGTCGTCTACGCCGTGGAGGTGGGCTGAGGTCGCGGACCTCGCTCTCCCGCCGCACTGCGTAACATCCCATGATGCCCGAACGACCATTGGTTCCGCCCGGGGCGACCACCCCCGATTTCCGCCGTCAACCACGCCGCGGCCGCGAACGTCATAGTGTCGACGCCATCCGGGAAGGCCGACTAGGGCGGAAGGGAACATTGATGACACTCATGGCGCGGGCCGCCGGGGTCCGGCTAGTGGTAGTGGGCACGGTGCTGGTGTGCCTGACGATGCTCGTCGGGGGTTGCGGTACAGCGACCAGCTCATCGACTGCGTCGAACACCTCCGCCCCCGCGGCGTCGCCGGCCACTTCTTCCGACCCCTCTGCCCCGGCCAGCACCGGCTCGGCGGCCCAGACGCCGACGCCCGCCCGGACACTGACGGCTCCGCCCGCGTACGGCATACCGAACCCCGGCTACGCCTGCCCCGCGTCGTCCGTGCAGGTCACGCTGGGGCTGTCGCAGGGCACCAAGGGTCTGACGTACCAGGTGATCGACTTCACCAACCGCGGCCCCAAGCAGTGCTCCCTCAGCGGTTCACCGGGAGCCTCCCTGGCCGGAGGGACGCCGCTCGCCCAGATCGGCCTGGCGGCCGTGCCGCCCGCCGCAGGATCGCGGCCGCGGATCACGCTCAACCCGGGACAGGTCGCCAACGCCCTGCTGCAGCTCACCAGCGCGAGCAACTTCTCCAAGCGCGCCTGCGATCCCGTCCACGCGTCGTACCTGGTGATCGCCATGCCGAACACGATCGGCTTCGTCAAGCTGGCCTACGGCACGACGGCCTGCGCCAAATCGGTCCAGCTCTTGTCGATAGGCGGCCTCGCCCACGGTTCGGGCGGCTAGCCGCCCGTCACTATCCTGGGCACTACTGGCTCAGCGGGGCCCGGAGGTGGTCATGGAGCTGGAGGTCGCCGACCATCCTGAGCAGGAAAGGTTCGAGATCCGCGCCGACGGCGAGCTCGCCGGTTTCGTCGATTACCGGCTGGACGACGGCGAGATCGCGCTGCTGCACGCCGAGACCCTCACGCACTTCCGCCACCGCGGCTTCGCCGGCCAGCTCGTCCAGTTCAGCCTCGACTCCGCTCGCGAGCGCCAGCTGGCCGTGCTGCCCTACTGCCCGTTCGTGCGCCGCTGGATCGCCGATCACGCCGAGTACGCCGACCTGGTCCCGGCAGACCGTCGCCCGCACTTCGGTCTGTTACCCTCGCGCCGGGACGGGGGCCCGCATCGCCGCACCGATGAGTTTTGCCGCGCGGCCCCGTTTCACGGTAGGAATCGGCACCCGGCCGGTGCGAACGCAGGAGGGTAGGCCATTGGACTACAAGCTGGAACTGGTGCTCATCCCAGTCTCGGACGTGGACCGCGCGAAGAAGTTCTACCTCGAGGAGTCGGGCTTCGGCCTGATCGTCGACACCCGTGGGGCGTGACGATGGATGAGGCAGCCTTCACCGCCCTGGCCGAGCCGCACCGGCGCGAGCTGCACGTGCACTGCTACCGGATGCTGGCGTCGTTCGACGAGGCCGAGGACGCGGTGCAGGAGACGTTCCTGAACGCGTGGCGCGGCCGGTCCGGCTTCCAGGGCGCGCAGTTTCGCGCCTGGCTGTACCGGATCGCGACCAACGTCTGCCTGGACATGCTGCGCCGCGGCTCGCGCCGGGCCGGGACGCGCTCGCTCGCCGAGGTCCCGTGGATCCAGCCCTACCCGGACCTGCTGCTGGACCAGGCGGCCCCGACCGACGAGCAGCCCGAGGCGGTCGCCATCGAGCGGGAGACGATCTCGCTGGCCTTCCTCGCCGCCCTGCAGGCCCTGCCGCCCAGGCAGCGCGCGGCGCTGATCGCCCGCGACGTGCTCGGCTGGCCCGCCGTACAGACCGCCGAAGCGCTCGGCACCAGCGTCGCCGCGGCCAACAGCGCGCTCCAGCGCGCCCGGACGACCATGCAGTCGCAACTGCCCGCCCGTCGGGCGGACTGGTCCGCCCGGACGCCGAGCGCCGCCGAACGCGAGTTGCTCGAGCAGTTCATCGAGGCGCACGAACGGCTCGACACCGAGGCCGCCATCGCGGTCGCGGCCCGCGACGTCCGGATCACGATGCCGCCTTTCCCGCTCGTCTTCGACGGGGCGGATTCGATCAGGCCGCTCATGGCCGACGCGGCCGAGATGGGGGAGTGGCGCGTCCTCCCGACCGCAGCCAACCGGATGCCAGCCGCCGCGGGCTACCTGCGCAGGCCGGGGGACAGCCTGTTCCGCGCGTTCAAGCTCGACGTGATGCGGATGGAGGCGGGCACGATCGCCGAGATCACCACCTTCAACGCGGACCTGTTCCCGGCCTTCGGGCTGCCGCTGGAGCTGGAGGTCTAATCTCGCTGCTGTAATACAGCCACACGCTGACCACCCAGATCGGCGGTCAGCTGGCCGCCGGCTTCAGCCTGACGCACCTGGTCGAAGCGCCCCACCACGGCGACGCCACGTCCCGCTACATGCCCGGATACATCGCCACCCGCGCCGTCAAGCCGGCCCGCTAAGGATCAAGCGCCTCCGCGTAGGCCCACCGCATCCGGAAATACTCGATTATCTTGCTCGCCTGCGCATGACTGACCTCAACCAGATCGTGCCCAAGGCCGCCGCGCTCCCACTGGGCGATCAGCGGGCTGCCCGCCCAGCTGAAATCGTTCCGCATGCTCTCGTCGGCGGGGCCGTCGTCGTGCTCAAGGCGCCTGACCAGCCCGTAAGGGTTGTCGATCGTCCGGTTATCGGCGATAACCGCGTAGTACGTTATCGTCCCAGGCACGACAACACTTCCTTCGCTAAGCCTCTCAGCCGGTCTTCGCCCTCCAGCCGGGACTTGAAACCCTCCGACGGCCACAGCATGGTCTCGACTTCCGTGAGCGACCGGACCACGGTGGTGCCCGCCGTCGGCACGTGCCCGTCCGGTTCGCCCCGGACGATCTGCACCGCCGCGATGCCCAGGTCCGCCGCGCCCGCGCAGAACGCCGCCTGATCGTCCACGAACAGGGCGGCGGTGGCGGCCACCCCGAGCTGGTCCAGCGCCCGTTGGTAGATCTCCGCCGAGGGCTTCGCCGCGCCCACCTCGCAGGACAGGATGACGGCGTCGGCCAGCGCGATCACGCCGAGCTCGGTCAGCAGCGGACGCGTTTGCTCGCTGCAGTTGCTCACGATCGCGACCTTGAGGCCGCCGGACCTGAGCCTGCCGAGGAACGGGATGGCGTCGTCGTAAAGCCGCGCCGAAGCGAACTGCAGCTCCCGGTCCCGGTCCACGAGCGCGCGGACGAGGCCGGCGCTCGGCTGTGCTCCGCAGGCCCGCAGCGTCTGCCCGAACGCCTCGGCCTTGGACACCCGGCCGACCTGAACCGCGGCCCACAGCTGCGCGTACGCCTCGTTCCAGGCGTCCGCCGCCACGCCTGCCAGCTTCGGCAACTCACGTCTGCTGGGCGAGAAGTCGCAGCTCAGAAGGGTTTCGTAGAGATCAACGAGGCATGCGTCGCATTCGCCCACGAGTGCAGCGTATGGGCCCGCGTCCCCCGCCCTCAAGGGCGCGCACACCGGTACTGTCAGGCCGGAAGGCGAACAGGGTGGGGGAGCGGCCCATGCGGCACCGGAAGGCGACCGGCGTCGTGCTGCTCTACGACGTCACTGCCCGGCGCGGATCAGCCCCCTGATCAGGCCCGCGAGTCCCGGCGGCCAGATCACCTCGTCAGTGGAGTCCATCTCGGCCAGCGTCCACCAGCGCCACGCGGCAATCCCGTCCGAGATGTGCATCGCGGCCACCTGGCCGAGTGCCCGGCCAGCGGTCTCGACCCGGGCCAGGAAGAACCGCTCGTGCTGCTGGACGATCGCATCCGCATGCGCCATCGTGCGCGTCCCCTCGTAGACTTCGGCGCCCAGGGCCACGTCGGTCCATCCGGTCTCCTCGGCCAACTCGCGCCGCGCCCCGGCGGCGTAGTCCTCTCCGTCGTTCAGTCCGCCGCCCGGCGTGGCCCAGTGCCGCCCGTTGGGCGGCCCTTCGTCGTACCGGAACAGCAGGACGCGGTCGCCCGGGTCGAGCACGATCACCCGCCCGGCCTGCCGCAGCCTCACCTCCCGGGACTCTCCCACGGGATCAGGACCGCAGGCCGACGGCAGCGAGGCGGTCGCGCTCATCGAGCGTGAGCTGGTCGGCCACCTCAAGCGCGCCGAGACTCGCCGTGACCTGCTCGGGCCGGGTCGCACCGAACAGAACGGTGGTCACCGCCGGGTTGAGCAGCGTGTACGCCATCGCGAGGTGGGCCGGGTCCCGGCCGATGTCCCTGGCCAAGGCGACCAGCTCGCGACCCGCCTCCACCGCGGGCACCACGCGCGGCTGGCCGAGCGTTCCCGTCCTGTGGCCGGCCCCCGGATCTTGGTCGTACTTTCCGGTCAGGACCCCGCCCGCCAGTGTGTACGACGCCACGATCGCGACGTTACCCGCCGCCGCGAGGCGCCGCATGGCTGGATCCTCGACGATCTCCCGGCGGATCAGGCTGTACGGCGGCTGCGTCGCCACCGGCCCCGGCACGCCCTCGCGGTCGGCGATGTCCCAGGCCCGCTCCATCTGCTCCGGCGTCCAGTTCAGCGTCCCCCACGCCCGGGCCACCCCGGCCCGGATCAGCCCCGTGATCATCTCGATCGCGTCCTCGAGCCCCACGCCGTCCGGCGGCACCTCGGAGTAGATCAGGTCGACGTAGTCGAACCGCATCCGCGCCAGCGACCCGGCCAGCTCCTGCGCCGGCGATTCATCCGGCCAGAACTCCCACCACAGCTTGTTGGACACGATCGTGTCGTCCCGGCGCCACCCCGCGCCGCGAAACAACTCGCCGAACTCCACCTCGGAATACCCGGTCGCGATCGGTGCGTGCCCGGTCTCGTCGTTGTAGCGGGCGTCGTCGAGGAAGTTGATGCCGACGTCACGGGCGGCATGCATGACGCGGATCCCCTGCTCGCCGCTGATCCGGTCGTACGTACGCCACGAGCCGAGCGCCAGCCGGCTTACCTGGATGCCGCTGGCGCCAAGGGACACAATGGGCATTGAGGGCACGCTCACGCGGGAAGTATCGCCAATAAACCTCAATCTCGGAAGGCGCCCGTCATGCCTCTGGCCGACATAGACCTCTCGGACAACACGTTCTGGGGCCTGCCGCTCGCCGAGCGGGCCGCCGCCTTCGCCGTACTGCGGGCCCAAGGCCGCCCCCAGTTCTACGCCGAGCCAGAGACCCCGTTCACCGAGATAGGCCCGGGCTACTACGCCCTGGTTCGGCACGCGGACATCATCGAGGCGAGCCGCCACCCCGACGTGTTCTGCTCCGGGAAGGGCGCGACGAGCGTCGCGGATCTGCCCGTCGAGTTCAACGAGTATTTCGGCTCGATGATCAACATGGATGCCCCCAGGCACGCCCGCCTGCGCCGGATCGTCTCCCGCGCGTTCAGCCCGCGCATGGTCGCCAAGTTCGAAGACGACGTGCGGACCGCGGCCGCCAAGGTCGTCGACGACCTGCTAGCGACCGGGCCGTGCGACTTCGTGTCGAACGTCGCGGCCAGGCTGCCGCTGAAGATCATCTGCGACATGATGGGCATCCCGGACTCTCAGTACGAGATGGTCCTGGCTAACACCAACATCATCCTGTCCGGCGCGGACCCGGAATACATGAGCGAGGACCTCAACGAGGCGGTGACTCAGCTACTCGGCGCCGGCGCGGCGCTCGCCGACCTGGTCACCAACCTGGCCACCGCCCGCGCCCAGGCGCCCGCGGACGACCTGGTCTCCGCGCTGGTGACCGCGAACATCGACGGCGAGCAGCTGACCAGCGCCGAACTCGCCTCGTTCTTTATCCTGCTCGTGGTGGCCGGCAACGAGACCACCCGGAACGCGCTCTCGCACGGGCTGATGCTGCTTACCGAATACCCCGAACAGCGCGCCCTGCTGCTCGCCGACCTGGAGAACCGGATCGGCGGGGCGGTCGAGGAGATCGTCCGGTACGCCTCACCGGTCATTTTCATGCGCCGGACCCTGACCGGCGACTACACCATGAACGGCCAGGACTACCGCGAGGGTGACAAGGTGATCCTGTTCTACTATTCGGCCAACCGCGACGAATCGGTGTTCGCCGACCCCGAACGCTTCGACATCACCCGCTCCCCGAACCCGCACGTCGGCTTCGGCGGCCCGGGCCCGCACTTCTGCCTGGGCTCCCACCTGGCCCGCCGCGAGCTGACCGTCATGTTCCGCGAACTGCTCACCCGCGTCCCCGACATCACCGCTGGCGAACCAGACCGCCTCCTCTCCAGCTTCATCAACGGCATCAAGCGCCTGCCCTGCCAGTTCGGCGGTTGACCTTCGCCTGTCGATAATCGCAATGAATGGCAACGCGTTGCCATTCATTAATTCGATTGTGCCTCCCCGCCTGCCAATGCCATGCTTGTCACGATGGTTATCCGGAAAGAGATTGGGAGGCGCGAATGAAGCTGGCCGAAGCCCTAGCTCTGCGCGCCGAGGCGACCCGCCGCATCGAGCAGCTGCGCGTCCGGATCATCGCCAACGCGCGCTACCAGGAAGGCGAGGAACCGACCGAGGATGCCGCCAGCCTGCTGACCCAGAGCAGCCAGGTATGTGAAGAGCTGGAGTCGTTGATCAGGCGGATCAACCGCACCAACGCCGCGGCACAACTGGGCGCAGGGACCATCACCGACGCGCTCGCCAGGCGAGACGTGCTCAAGCTGCGGCACGGCCTTATCACGGCCGCGGCGGACGCCGCCGCCGGACGCGAGCGCGGTTGGAATCGTCAGCTGCGCTCCGAGCTGACGTTCATTTCCGCCCTGCCGGTCGCCGATTTGCGCATGCAGGCCGACGACCTAGCCCGGAGCATCCGGGAACTGGACACCGAGATTCAGCGCACCAACTGGGAGGTCGACCTAATCGACGAATAGTAAAGGCAGGAGAAGGTAGCCATTCAGGAGGCGAGCACAAGCCGGACCGGCGGCTAACCGGATCACCCTTTCAACGGTCGCGCCAAGGGCAGCGCATCTGCACAGTGCAGCCCAGCACGCCGCACAAGTGACGGTACACAGGGAACGATTCATCACCACGTGCTGATCCTGGACGGTGAGGGAGGGAAAGGGGCTCCCTGCCACTACCAGATATCCCAGTGGACGCGCTGGTCGCTGGGTGTTCTCGGGCCGGGTTTGAATTCGGAGCCGATAGTGTGGGCGACGGAAATGAGCGCTGCCTGCATCACCTGCTCGTAGGGGATGCCGATAAGGGCGGCCGCTTCCCGCTCGTAGGCGAGGTGGAGGCTGGTCCAGGCAGTGCCAAGTCCGCGGGCCCTGCCGCCTTATTCCTCCCGGGTGGCGGTGAGCCTGCCGGGGTGGCTACCCGGGTCGGGGTGGGGGGCTGTGGCTGCGGATGATCTTCCCGCCGGGGCTTTTGACCTGGCTGGTGCCGTCCGGGTAGACGGTGAGCTGCCAGCCCATCTGGTGCAGCACCACGTGATGGTGCCAGTGACAGTAATCTTTCAGGCCCGCCAGGCTCGTGCGCCCGCCGTCCTGGCGGTGCACCACATGGTGTGGCTCACAGCTGGCGGCCGGCTGGTCGCAGCCGCCAGGGAACTGGCAGGTCTGATCCCGCAGCGCCACCAGGCGGCGCAGGTGCACCGGGATGTCGTCGGTCTGGCCGTAGTTCGCGTTTTGTACCTATCCTGGGAGGCATGGATGGTACGCCTCAGGACACCAGGAAACCACAGCTCAGGGCGGCCACGTACGCGCGGCTGAGCGAGACCTACGACGCGGCCGAGTCGGTGCCCACGCAGCTCGCCAACGCCGACAAGCACGCGGAGCGGCGCGGCTGGCAGGTGGTGGCCCGGTTCAAAGATGACGGCTATTCCGCGTTCAAGGAGATCAGGCGGGATGATTTCGTCAACCTGATCGAGGCGATCGAGCGGGACGAGATCGACGTGGTGATCGTCCGCGACGTGGACCGGCTAACCCGGAACCTGCCGGACTGGAGCCGGTTCGAGAAAGCCGCGATCGAGCACCGGGTGATGCTCAGCGCGTACGCGGGCGGGGACCTGGACCTGTCCACCCCGGAGGGCTCGTATTACGGCGGCATGGAGACGCTGCGGGCCAAGCGGGAGAGCGCGGTCAAGAGCGTGCGGTCCCGGGAGGCGCATGACCGCATCGCGCGGCAGGGGAAGTCGTCCGGGGGCGGGCCGCGATGGTTCGGGTACACCCGCATCTACGCCAACCCGGAGGAGACCAGCAAGCGCAAGCGCGTGGTCCTGCGGGTCGAAATCAACGACACCGAAGCCGACGCGTTGCGGGATGCCGCCGAACGCGTGCTGAACGGCGAGACCGTCGGGTCGATTATCCGGGAATGGACGCGGTGCGGCATCAAGCCGTCCCGCGCGGCCAGATGGGAAGAATCGTCCCTGGTGAAAACGCTCAGGTCCCCGCATGTGGCCGGGCTACGGGAGTGGCAGGGGCAGACGTACCCGGCGCAATGGCCCGCCATTCTCGACGAGGACACGCACGAACGGCTCGTCAGGCTGTTCTCTGACCCGTCGCGCCGCGCGCACGTGGTCGGCCGCAAGCACCACTTGCTGTCCGGGATCGCGCGGTGCGGCAAATGCGACGGGCCGCTGTATCCCTACGGGGCCAGCACGGGGAAGTCTGCGACGTACCGGTGCGTGACCGGTCCTGCGGGCAAGGGATGCGGCGGGGTTTCGGTGCTGGCGGAAATCCTGGACGAGTACGTGACCGGAGCGGTGCTCGACGCGCTGGAATCCCCCCGTATTCAGGAAGCCGTGCGCGCGGGCGAGGACACCAGTGCGCCGCGCCGCGCGGAACTGCTCGAGGAAATCCGCAAGGCGCAGGACAAGCGGGCGGAGGCGCGGCGGGACTGGGCCGAAGACACGATCGACAAGGCTGACTGGCTGGACATCAAGCAGCGCACCGAAGCCCGCGTCGCGAAGGCGCGGAAGGAATACGACAAGCTGACCGGGTTGGCCGCCGTGTTCGGTGATATCCCCGCGTCGGACATGGTGCGGGATGCGTGGGAAGGCTGGAATACCGACCGGCGCCGCGCGGCAGTCAAGGCCGTCTTGAACCGGGTCATCGTTAACCCGCATGCCGGCCGCAAGGGCGGGCCGAACCTGACACCGGAACGCAAGCTGCAATTCGTGCGCGACCGGACGGAATTCGACTGGCGGTTCTGACAGTCGGCAGGGCAGACGGAAGAGCGGCGGGGGACTTTCCTCCGCCGCTCAACGCCCTTACCTGCGGAAACTGACAGACCCGTCGGCGTCAACACCAGAGACTTAAGCCGTGCCAGTTCGCGTGATGCTGTGACCTGGTATTTTTTGCGCTGGTTTGGAGACGGGGAGGGACTCCTGGTAGGCGTTTGGGTGTCTAATCCACGTCTGTCACAGGAGTCCCTCGTGCGATCCTGCCTGCCTTCCGTCGTTGATGCAATTGGTCCTGAGTGGTCCGCGGTGGCCGGGACGCCGGCGGGGGTGGTCGTGGTGCGGGCTGCTGGCCTGCGGGTTCGCGGCGGGACGGTCACGGCGGCGGGGGATGCGGTGCCGCGGGCCGGGGAGCTGGCGGTGTTCTGCCGCCCGGTGGTGACGGTCCCGGTGCTGGCGCGCCGGGACGGCAGGATGCTGGCGGACGCGTGGCTCCCGGACCTGGTGCGGCTGGGTGAGCTGGAGCGCCACCTCGGCGACGGCGTGATCGAGGCCGTCGTGGACGCGGAGCTGGGGAAAGGGCGGCTGCGGCCGCGGGAGCGGCGGCGGATCATGTCGTATCCGCTGGTGGTCCGGCTGATGATCGCGATGACCCTGATGCCGGACGGGTCGTACTGCGAGGCGCTGGCCCGCCTGGCGGGGCTGCTGGCGGACGTCCCGTTCGCCCTGGAATGGCACGTCCCGACGGGGAAAGTGGTCACGGACTGGCGGCTGCTGGTGCCGGCGGACGTGATGGAGTCCGTGTTCTGGGAGGCGGCCGGGCCGCTGATCTGCGATGACGAGCCGTCGGCGGTGCTGCTGGCCGGGATGACGGTGTGCGCGGCCGACGGGATGCTGGTGAACCTGGCGGATACGCCGGCGAACCGGGCGATGTTCGGCTGCACGGGCACTGCGGAGCAGGACGGCGAGGCCGCTGCGCCGTTCCCGCAGCTGCGGATCGTGGCGCTGACCGCCCGCGCCGGCCGCGCCATGCTCGGCGCGATCCTCGGGAGCACGCGGGCCGGGGAGCAGACGCTGCTGAAGCGGCTGGCGTGCCGCCGCCCGGACCTGTTCGCCGGCCGGGTCGTCTGCTTCGACAGGAATTTCCCCGGCCATGAGCTGATCACGGCGATCCTGGACGCGGGCGGGCACGTCGTCGCCCGGGTGAGCGCCACGGTCGCGCTGCCGCTGGAGCCCGGCGGCGGCTGGCTGCCCGACGGATCCCGCCTGACCTGGCTGAACGCCCCGTCCGGGAAGAAAGAAGACCGGCTGCCAGTCCGCGCCGCCGAGCACAACGCGGTCCTGGCCCGCGGCGACGGGACGGAAGAGGTCTCGCAGACCTGCACCGTGATCACCACCCTGCTCGGCCACCAGGCCGCGCCCGCGGACCAGGTCCGGGACACCTACCTGACCAGGTGGAGCGCATCGGAGACCACCTTCGGCGAGGACAAGGCGACCATCGCCGGCGCCGGGGACCGCACCGCCGGCCCGGTGCTGCGGTCGGGGTCCCCGCGGCTGGTCATCCAGGAAGCCTGGGCCTGGCTGACCGCCACCCAGCTGGTCCGCGCCAGCGCCGCCGCCGCGCTGCGCAGCCAGACGGCCGCCGCCCGCGCGCTGCGCCGCCAGAGCCATGCCCTGGCCACCGCGGACGAGGAATCCTTCACCGCCCTCTGGCGCCACGCGGTTCGCTCCATGACATCATCCCAGGTCACCGCCTCATCGTCGCTGGAAGCGCTCGCCGCCGCAGCCGAGGCTGCCGCCCGCGCCGCCCTGCACACCCTGAATGTCCCAGGGCGGCAGCGCCACTCAGAACGCGCTCAGAAAGCCCGCCCGAAATTCCGGCACGCCACCGCGACCAAGCAGACCGTCACCGGGAAACCGCAGGTCACCGTATTCGCGCCCGGCTTCTCATAACCCGCGGCCGCAGCCGGAACCCCGGTCAGGAAGGAGAAACCGCCCCGCCCGCCGGGCCGCGGACCGTGGAACCGCGCGCCATCCCCGCCGCGACACGCGGGCTGAAATCATGCCCGCACTCCCGCGGCGGCCCCACGCAACCAGACTCAAAGACCGAAACGGAGCACAATAACGGCAACAACCCGGAACGCCACAAACACCTAAAGATGACATGCACCGGCTGCGGCCGTTAGCGGCTGAGCAGGGGGGCAAGGCATCCGCCGTCCGGCGGGAGACCTCCTCAGCTCAGGCGCGTGAAGATGGGATGCGGGGAGCATCCACGTCGTGCCGGGCGCTACCGGCTGCCGGGGCGCCCGCGGAGCTTGAGGAGGTCCCGATGCCCATCGTAGGCGGGCTGGATATCCACCGGAGGCAGATCACCTTCGACTATGTCGATACCGAGACCGGGGAGGTGCGGCGCGGGCAGATCTGCCCGGCCGACCGCGAGCACCTGGCGAAGTGGCTGGCCCGGTTCGCCGGGCAGGACGCCCATTTCGCGCTGGAAGGCTGCACGGGATGGCGGTATGTGGCCCAGGAGATCATCGCGGCGGGGCTGACGCCGCACCTGTCCGACCCGGCCGAGGCCGCGCGCCTGCGCGGCCCGAAGCGGCGGGCCAAGACCGACCGGGCCGATGCCCGCCACCAGCGGGTGCTGCTGGAGCAGGGCCGGCTTCCGGAGTGCTGGATCCCGCCGTCGCACATCCTGGAGTGCCGTGCGCTGCTGGAGACCTACCTGGACCTGCGGGAACAGCGGACGGGGTGGGTCCAGCGGATCCACGCGGTGCTGTTCCACCACGGCGCCCCGCATATCGCCGGACAGCGGCTGGGGACCGCCGAGGGTGCCGCGGCGCTGCGGGCCGCGGCCGCGTGGTGCTCGCCAGCCGGGCAGCTGCAGCTGGCCATCGCGGCGCAGATGCTGTCGGTGTATGACGAGCGCCTGCACCAGGTGCGCCGCCAGCTGCTGGACCGGGCACGGCACATCAGGGGCGCGGCCGAGCTGACCGCCCGGCTGTACGGCGTCGGGCCGGTCACCGGGCTCGCCCTGACCTGCTGGCTGGGCGGGGCGGGCCGGTTCTCCTCCTCCCGCAAGGCGGTCCGGTTCGCCGGGCTGGACGTCACCGTGCACTCCTCCGACGGCAAGGGCCCTCCCGGGCGCCTGTCCCGGCAGGGACCAGAGGTGCTGCGCTGGTGCGTCTATGAGGCCGGCAAGGCCCACGCCCGCGCCGGCGCCCCCGGCCACGCCTACTACGCGCAGGTCAAGGAACGCATCGACGGCAAGCGCGCCGCCATCTCCCAGGCCCGCAAGATCATCCGCCAGGCGGTGCACATCCTGGGCGAGCTCGGCGACGACGCCCTCACCGCCTGCTGACCCGCGGCCCGGCATCGCCGTGACCACAGGGCACAGCCGGAAGGGGCGGCGCCGCGCTCATCCGATGGGGAACAACCGCGGCCAGCTCCCGCCAAGGGACTGTCAGGCCGCCGGCCCGCACCGGGCCGCGCGGACGGCCTGTAAAGAATGAGCGGCCGCAACCCCCGCCACGGAGGACACCCGATACATCATCATGTCGCCGGGCACGGCACGCCGCGCCCGCGGGCCTAGGTAAGTCTGGCTGCCCCCCTCCCGCCGTTCCCGGTCACGGCCAGCCCACGGCCATCACCCCCGCCCAAGGAGGTCACGCCGCACAATCCCCCGGGGCACCAGCCCACCCTCAAACGGCTCCCCGTCCCCGGCCGTCCATTATCGGCTCACGTCCGGCCGCGTCAAGGGCGCCTCCGGCGCCGCTGCGCGGGCGCTGCGCGCCCCTTGACCCGGCCCGGCCGCTCACACGGACCGGCAGCGATCGGGAACAGGGAGCAGACTGGATCACGCCCCGGACCAGGCCATCACAACCGCCAGACAAGGAAAACGACCACTTGCGGCAACCGAACGGTGCAGGTAAGTCCCTGGTGTTGCCCGTCGGCGTGCCCGGCATCTATAGCGTCAAGCGCCGAATGCGCCGCCACGGCAACTGACGCTGGCCTCTTCGTCCCGAAGCCAAGTACAGACCTATGTTGCCAGCGTCGGTTACTCGCCACCCGGCGGCCGAGTCGTATAGTGCGAGCTAGCCAAGGGAGCGGACCTTGGAGCGGGTTAGAAATTGCTCTCCACGACGATAGATGTCGATTCGTTACTTACCTCCCGTCCACCGGATCGTTCATCGGAGCGTCTCATCTGTGAAGGGTAAGGGAAGGCGGGACAAAGCATACTGGTTGTCCGTATTGTCGGATCATGCCACTCGGATCGGGCGATGGTCACGATGTGTGGATTCCCTGAGTCGCCGGATCATATTCGGGTTTACGGAGCTGCGGAAATCCGTGCGGCCTTCATGTAGCAGCTCTGATGCTTCAACGGGTGCCGACGTGGTTCGCGAATATCGGACGTGCTGCCCCTTACCTCCAAATCAGAAAGGCGGTTTGCATGCATCTCTTGCGGTTCCGAAGGTTTCAGGCACACGTCGACAGCACTGCCGCGAGAACAGTACGGGCGGTGGCCGCGTTCCTTATGGCTCTGGCCTTTGCTGCTGGCATGTCGATGGAGGCCTCACCGGCCAGCGCGGCGACAGGCGGCAACATGCTTTCGGCCGGGCAGACGCTTCATGCCCGGCAGGACATCTCGATAGGCAACGCGATCCTGAACGCTGCCGCCTCGATGAACGGAAAGCCGTACTGCTGGGCCGGCGGCAACACGTCCGGGCCCACACACGGCCAAGGTAACGGCGGCGACGAAGCGACCGACTGCGGAGCTTTGAGTATCAAAGGCTTCGACTGCGGCGGCCTAGCTATCTACGCTGTATACCAAGCCACTCATATCACTATTACCCGGACGACAATTCAGAACTTCGGTACCAGGGTGAAAAGTATCTCCCAGCTTCAACCCGGTGACGTTATCTTGTTCGGCGGAACATGGAACAGCTACGCGCATGTCGGCATCTACGCCGGAAACGGGTATATGTGGAACGCGAATACGGCGCCAAGCCAAGATGTTCAAAAAATAAAGGTGAGCTGGGAGACGGCGGCCCTCAATTTCATAGGGGCAGTGCGGTTCTAACATGAATATACGCCCGGCCGCGATGAAGGTCTGGCGGGCCGGATCACCGTGATCGAGGCAGCTACGGGCGTGAAAGGTCACTACCTGCAATTCTTGCGGGACCGGACAGAATTCGACTGGCGGTTCCTGACAGTCGGCAGGGCAGCCGGGAGAGCGGCGGAGGGCTTTCCTCGCCGCTCTCCATTTAACGTCTTAGGCTGCTGTGTTTCCTTCATGGCTCGTGCTTTCCGGGGTTTGCGTGCTGCGCGCGGTGCGCAGCAGTGCGGCGAGAATGGCGATTGCGAGCGGGTCTTCTATCCGGTCAGGCAGACCTTGCCGTAGTCGCGAGCGGCGCGCGTCTTCCCTGCCGGCCGTGCGGATTGCCGCGCGTTCTTCTTCGCTCAGCGGCGTGCGCGCCGGGCGCATGCCACGCTGGGTGTGTGTGACGCTCCGCGTTTGTCTCACTTGTTTGTCTCATCGGCTGTGTTCGCGCGTGACGTGCAGACGCGCGCGCGGGGCGGTGAGACGAGACGACCGGTGAGACGATCACTCACGGTGACGGCTCGCCGGTGGGGCGGGCACGCCACCGGCCCCGGCTGACCTGGACGACGTGTCCGGTCCTGACGTACTCGCGCAGATGCCGGTAAATGGTCGGCCGGGTCATTCCGGTAATGCGCATGAGGTCACCGACTCCGATTCCCTCTTGCGGCGCTGTGCGCAGTGCCGTCCATAGCGTTTGCCCGGCTATGGTGGGCGGTCGGCCGGACGGCTGATCTGTGCCGGGCGAGTCGCTTTCGGGGTCGGCTGGGTTTTCGTCGTGGCCGGGGCGGGCGTTTGCCGCGTCGAGAATCGCGCGCCGCGATTGCGTGTCCAGGTGCGGCCGGTTCGCGGCGTAGCGCGCGGCAGTATCGGTGACGGCCTGGTCGGTGAGCAGGTAGGCGCGTGCTCGTCTGGGTTTGTCGTGGCCGGGTGCGGAGATGAGGAATTTGCCGGGGGCGTTGAGGTTATGGGCATCCCATCCAGCCCGTAGCATTCCCTGTCCGAGGACCAGGTCGACGTCGCGTGGCTCGCGGACGCGGAAACATATCCGCAGGTCCATCTGGGAGCGTACCGCGCCCTGGCCCATGGCCTTTTGCGTCGGCCGCTGGGTGGCCGCGATAAGGGTTACCGCGACCGCGCGGCCAAGCCGGGCGATGGAATCGGTGTCGCTCATCGCGGCGGGTGCCTCGTCGGCCAGCTCGGCGTATTCGTCGATCAGGATGATCAGCGCGGGCATGCCCGGTGATATCGGCCAGCCGCGTTTGCCCGCTGCGGCGAGCAATGCCGCGCGTGCCTCCAGCACGGCGACCGCGTCGCGGAGCAGGGTAGTGGCGTGCCCGGCAGTGGTGGCGAGCCGGTCAATGCATGACGCCCACGGGCCCAGTTCCATGCCCTTTTTCAGGTCTACCGCCCAGATCACCGCATCACGGCAGGCCACCAGATTCCCCATGAGAACGTTCAGCCCGCCGCTCTTACCGGAGCCGGTGGTGCCGCCGAACACGCCATGCAGCCGGGCCAATGTCACCCGGCACGGCGAGGCGTCCTCGAATGGCCCCAGGTCGACCGGCTGGGTAATCGAGGTCACGGACGGGCCGGGCCACGGGACGGCTCCCGCGTGCGGGTCCATTTCGAGCACGCGGATTTCGCACCGGTCGGCCAGGTCATCGGGCGTCGGGTACACCCGCACGGCATTCCGGACGGTGCCCAGGCCGGATTCGATCGCCGGGATTTTCGCGGTCACGTCCTTGAGGGTCTGGCCGCGCGCCAGCCGGAACCGCGCGCGCCACCCCCACACATCCACCGTCGCGGACATAACTTCCGCGCCGGCCAGTCCTACCGCCTTGGCGATATCGGGCCAGGCGGTCAGCTTGCGCTCAAGCCGCACCTTCGCGCGCCGGCGCCGGTGCGCCCACCAGGGCACCGACAGGATCAGCGCGGCGATGATGCCGGCTTGCGACAGCGGCCGGAAGAATGGCCCGATCGCGATCGCGACGGACAGCCATATTCCGGCCACGTAGATCGTGACAGCCCCGTAAACGCGCTCAGGCAGAGTCGGCAATCGCCATCGAGCGCCGAACAGGGCTACCGCCCACGCGGCCAAGCCAGCCAGCACGGCAACGGGGAACCACCAGTGCGGCCGGGTGTGATGCAGCCACCAGGCGGCTGCTGCCAGGCCAGCGGTCACGGCCAGCGGCGCGAGTTCGGAGCGGTACCGCCAGGCCCCGCGCAGCAGCAGCAGGGCCATGGTTTCGGGGAATGAGTCTGCGGTGTTGATGACCATCATCGGCTGAAGGCCGCTGCGCCGCGCCAGGCGGGCGTGCCGGCGCATGCGGCGGTAGGTGCTCACGCCGGGTTCCGCGACGTGGCAACGGGCCGCTCGGCCGCGTTCAACCCGTCCCGGAGGTACCACAAGGGGTCGGGCTCGCGATCGGCGTGTGCGGCGAGCGTGGCGCGCATCGCGGCGCGCAGGTTGGCGCGGTCGAGCCGCGTGCGCTCTAGTTCGGCTGTGAGCCGCGCGACCTGCGCGGCGAGCGCGGCTGTGTCGCTGAGTGCGTCGTGGAGTGCCTGCCACATGTCCGCGAGCGCCGGCAGCGCCGACGTGCAGCCGGCGACGATGTGGCGTGCGTGCGTGTTCCTGGTGCTGATCTGGTGAAGGTCAATAGGGGCGATCGGGTGAGTGTCTGGCATTGAGGCACCACCTCCTTAAATCGGGGTTTGGTCATGGCGTCCTTTCTCGTGTCCCGCGCGCCGTGTATGCGCGGGACACGTCCCTGTGCGCGTTCGCTGATTCCGTACATTGCCGTTGCTGCTCTTTCCGTGGTCCGTGTTAGTGCAGCCGGAACAGGCTGCCCATGATCTTGGCGATATCCGGTGCGAGACTGGATGACGCGAGGTAGAAACCGAATATGACGCTCACCGCGGCGTGCCATATCCGCAGGCCCGCGTACCGGCACAAGATGACCACTCCCGCGCCCATCAGCAGCGCCATCGACAGCGTTACCGTCAAAGCCCATCACCTCCCTTCACGGCTGACCCGTAGCTTTGGTACGAGCCGGTTAGCCGACGTAGCTGCGGCGCATCTTGCGGCGCAGCCAGCGCGCCCGGAACCGGCACTTCTCGCACTTGTCGGTTCCGTCTGCGGTAAGAGCGCCACATGGGCACTGGCGTCCGCTGCGGCACCCGTTCAGCTCACGCGTCATGATCATCACCTCCTGTCACTTCGTGTTAGCGTTCCGTAAGATCCGCTGCACCCGAAGCCACGAAAAACGCGGCGTCCCCGGATACCATCGGTTCCGGGAAACGCCGCGTTTCCTTCCGGGCCTCCCCGACTCGTTCCAGTGAGGGGCGGGGTGGCCCGGGTTTATGCGTTTATTGACTTGTTGGATCGCCCCGGGAATCTTGGAGGCTCTGATCCCTGGGAGGATGCAGAGTCATGGCAGCACAGCGGAAGTACCCCGAGGAGCTGCGCGAGCGCGCGGTGAAGATGGTGCTCGAGGTCCGGGCGCGGGACGGGAAGGCAACACCAGAGACTTAAGCCGTGCCAGTTCGCGTGATGCTGTGACCTGGTATTTTTTGCGCTGGTTTGGAGACGGGGAGGGACTCCTGGTAGGCGTTTGGGTGTCTAATCCACGTCTGTCACAGGAGTCCCTCGTGCGATCCTGCCTGCCTTCCGTCGTTGATGCAATTGGTCCTGAGTGGTCCGCGGTGGCCGGGACGCCGGCGGGGGTGGTCGTGGTGCGGGCCGGGGAGCTGGCGGTGTTCTGCCGCCCGGTGGTGACGGTCCCGGTGCTGGCGCGCCGGGACGGCAGGATGCTGGCGGACGCGTGGCTCCCGGACCTGGTGCGGCTGGGTGAGCTGGAGCGCCACCTCGGCGACGGCGTGATCGAGGCCGTCGTGGACGCGGAGCTGGGGAAAGGGCGGCTGCGGCCGCGGGAGCGGCGGCGGATCATGTCGTATCCGCTGGTGGTCCGGCTGATGATCGCGATGACCCTGATGCCGGACGGGTCGTACTGCGAGGCGCTGGCCCGCCTGGCGGGGCTGCTGGCGGACGTCCCGTTCGCCCTGGAATGGCACGTCCCGACGGGGAAAGTGGTCACGGACTGGCGGCTGCTGGTGCCGGCGGACGTGATGGAGTCCGTGTTCTGGGAGGCGGCCGGGCCGCTGATCTGCGATGACGAGCCGTCGGCGGTGCTGCTGGCCGGGATGACGGTGTGCGCGGCCGACGGGATGCTGGTGAACCTGGCGGATACGCCGGCGAACCGGGCGATGTTCGGCTGCACGGGCACTGCGGAGCAGGACGGCGAGGCCGCTGCGCCGTTCCCGCAGCTGCGGATCGTGGCGCTGACCGCCCGCGCCGGCCGCGCCATGCTCGGCGCGATCCTCGGGAGCACGCGGGCCGGGGAGCAGACGCTGCTGAAGCGGCTGGCGTGCCGCCGCCCGGACCTGTTCGCCGGCCGGGTCGTCTGCTTCGACAGGAATTTCCCCGGCCATGAGCTGATCACGGCGATCCTGGACGCGGGCGGGCACGTCGTCGCCCGGGTGAGCGCCACGGTCGCGCTGCCGCTGGAGCCCGGCGGCGGCTGGCTGCCCGACGGATCCCGCCTGACCTGGCTGAACGCCCCGTCCGGGAAGAAAGAAGACCGGCTGCCAGTCCGCGCCGCCGAGCACAACGCGGTCCTGGCCCGCGGCGACGGGACGGAAGAGGTCTCGCAGACCTGCACCGTGATCACCACCCTGCTCGGCCACCAGGCCGCGCCCGCGGACCAGGTCCGGGACACCTACCTGACCAGGTGGAGCGCATCGGAGACCACCTTCGGCGAGGACAAGGCGACCATCGCCGGCGCCGGGGACCGCACCGCCGGCCCGGTGCTGCGGTCGGGGTCCCCGCGGCTGGTCATCCAGGAAGCCTGGGCCTGGCTGACCGCCACCCAGCTGGTCCGCGCCAGCGCCGCCGCCGCGCTGCGCAGCCAGACGGCCGCCGCCCGCGCGCTGCGCCGCCAGAGCCATGCCCTGGCCACCGCGGACGAGGAATCCTTCACCGCCCTCTGGCGCCACGCGGTTCGCTCCATGACATCATCCCAGGTCACCGCCTCATCGTCGCTGGAAGCGCTCGCCGCCGCAGCCGAGGCTGCCGCCCGCGCCGCCCTGCACACCCTGAATGTCCCAGGGCGGCAGCGCCACTCAGAACGCGCTCAGAAAGCCCGCCCGAAATTCCGGCACGCCACCGCGACCAAGCAGACCGTCACCGGGAAACCGCAGGTCACCGTATTCGCGCCCGGCTTCTCATAACCCGCGGCCGCAGCCGGAACCCCGGTCAGGAAGGAGAAACCGCCCCGCCCGCCGGGCCGCGGACCGTGGAACCGCGCGCCATCCCCGCCGCGACACGCGGGCTGAAATCATGCCCGCACTCCCGCGGCGGCCCCACGCAACCAGACTCAAAGACCGAAACGGAGCACAATAACGGCAACAACCCGGAACGCCACAAACACCTAAAGATGACATGCACCGGCTGCGGCCGTTAGCGGCTGAGCAGGGGGGCAAGGCATCCGCCGTCCGGCGGGAGACCTCCTCAGCTCAGGCGCGTGAAGATGGGATGCGGGGAGCATCCACGTCGTGCCGGGCGCTACCGGCTGCCGGGGCGCCCGCGGAGCTTGAGGAGGTCCCGATGCCCATCGTAGGCGGGCTGGATATCCACCGGAGGCAGATCACCTTCAACTATGTCGATACCGAGACCGGGGAGGTGCGGCGCGGGCAGATCTGCCCGGCCGACCGCGAGCACCTGGCGAAGTGGCTGGCCCGGTTCGCCGGGCAGGACGCCCATTTCGCGCTGGAAGGCTGCACGGGATGGCGGTATGTGGCCCAGGAGATCATCGCGGCGGGGCTGACGCCGCACCTGTCCGACCCGGCCGAGGCCGCGCGCCTGCGCGGCCCGAAGCGGCGGGCCAAGACCGACCGGGCCGATGCCCGCCACCAGCGGGTGCTGCTGGAGCAGGGCCGGCTTCCGGAGTGCTGGATCCCGCCGTCGCACATCCTGGAGTGCCGTGCGCTGCTGGAGACCTACCTGGACCTGCGGGAACAGCGGACGGGGTGGGTCCAGCGGATCCACGCGGTGCTGTTCCACCACGGCGCCCCGCATATCGCCGGACAGCGGCTGGGGACCGCCGAGGGTGCCGCGGCGCTGCGGGCCGCGGCCGCGTGGTGCTCGCCAGCCGGGCAGCTGCAGCTGGCCATCGCGGCGCAGATGCTGTCGGTGTATGACGAGCGCCTGCACCAGGTGCGCCGCCAGCTGCTGGACCGGGCACGGCACATCAGGGGCGCGGCCGAGCTGACCGCCCGGCTGTACGGCGTCGGGCCGGTCACCGGGCTCGCCCTGACCTGCTGGCTGGGCGGGGCGGGCCGGTTCTCCTCCTCCCGCAAGGCGGTCCGGTTCGCCGGGCTGGACGTCACCGTGCACTCCTCCGACGGCAAGGGCCCTCCCGGGCGCCTGTCCCGGCAGGGACCAGAGGTGCTGCGCTGGTGCGTCTATGAGGCCGGCAAGGCCCACGCCCGCGCCGGCGCCCCCGGCCACGCCTACTACGCGCAGGTCAAGGAACGCATCGACGGCAAGCGCGCCGCCATCTCCCAGGCCCGCAAGATCATCCGCCAGGCGGTGCACATCCTGGGCGAGCTCGGCGACGACGCCCTCACCGCCTGCTGACCCGCGGCCCGGCATCGCCGTGACCACAGGGCACAGCCGGAAGGGGCGGCGCCGCGCTCATCCGATGGGGAACAACCGCGGCCAGCTCCCGCCAAGGGACTGTCAGGCCGCCGGCCCGCACCGGGCCGCGCGGACGGCCTGTAAAGAATGAGCGGCCGCAACCCCCGCCACGGAGGACACCCGATACATCATCATGTCGCCGGGCACGGCACGCCGCGCCCGCGGGCCTAGGTAAGTCTGGCTGCCCCCCTCCCGCCGTTCCCGGTCACGGCCAGCCCACGGCCATCACCCCCGCCCAAGGAGGTCACGCCGCACAATCCCCCGGGGCACCAGCCCACCCTCAAACGGCTCCCCGTCCCCGGCCGTCCATTATCGGCTCACGTCCGGCCGCGTCAAGGGCGCCTCCGGCGCCGCTGCGCGGGCGCTGCGCGCCCCTTGACCCGGCCCGGCCGCTCACACGGACCGGCAGCGATCGGGAACAGGGAGCAGACTGGATCACGCCCCGGACCAGGCCATCACAACCGCCAGACAAGGAAAACGACCACTTGCGGCAACCGAACGGTGCAGGTAAGTCCCTGGTGTTGGGACGGGAAGGGGCACGGGGAAATCGCCCGCATAGCCCGGCAGCTAGGTGTTCACCCGGAAGCACTGCGTACCTGGATCCGGCAGTCGGAAATTGACGGCGGGGACGCGGCCGGGTACCACGACTGATGATAAGCAGCGGATCGCGGAGCTGGAGCGGGAAGTCCGTGAGCTGCGCCGCGCGAATGTTCTCTGAACTTGGACTTTCTGGGCTGTTAGGACGGAACGGGCATCGTGATTTCAGGCTGTCGCTGCGGGGGCAGGGTCGGGAACCCGAGGTGGACGGGCTGACGGCCGCCGCTGCGGCGGTCTATCTGGGCGAGTTTGTCGTTGGCGCCGGCGAGGCTGATCTGGAGTCCTTCGATCTCGCCGAGCCAGCCTTCACGTTCGGCTTCGGCGATGCGGGCGGTGAGGTTGTCGCGGATGTCGGCGAGGCGGGGCCGCTGGGCCGGGTCCGGCCAGAGCATAGGGCAGCGGACGCAGGCGTGCTCGTGGACGCAGGGAGTCGAGAAAGCGCGGCCGCAGTTCCCGACTGACAGCTTGCGCCGTTCGAAGTGGCCGAGGAATTCTTCCCATTCCTCGTCGGTGGGGGTGCGGTATTCGTCGGTCGGGCGGAGCGAGCGGCGGCGGGCGATGAACGCCTGGTGGTGGGTGATGACTTCCTCGGGGTAGGTGGCCTCTGGCGGACTCAGGTATCACAACTGTCTGAATGCCTGCCCTGGCGCCGGAGTCCAGCCACCCCGATCCCCTTCTCTTCCTCGACGCGCTTGTAAGAGAGCCCGCTGGCTGCCTCGACCGTCTGGCGGGCGGATTCTGCATCCGAAGGGATCGACTTGGTTGCATGCCTGGTCAGACGGCGCTGCCTGAAGGACAGGAAGGCTATTCCGATACCGCCACGACCTGGTGACCTGCGGTTTCTCGCCCGGCTGATGCAATTCCCGAGAGTTCTTGTATCCCATGGTGACGTTGATGTTGCGGTGCCCGGCGATGACCTGGGCGATGTGCGGCGGGAGCCCGGTCATGATCGCGTCGGTGATGAACATCCTGCGAAAATCGTGCGGGGTGAAGATCAGCGGCTGCCCGGCCGGGTCGGCCAGCCCGGTGCGGGCCAGCGCCGTGTTGAGCATGTTCCGGATGGTGCCGGAGGAGACGTGCCGGAGCTCGGTTCCGGTGCGGCGCTGGAACAGCAGCGGGGCCGGGGGCTGCCAGACGTGCTCGTGCTCGTCGTATCGGGCGGTGAGCGGGATCTTCCCGTCCGGGCCGGCGAGCCGGGTGATGATCGCGGCGAGCACGTCGGCGAGGTCGGGCGAGACGACCAGGAGCCGTTCGGTGTCGGTCTTGGAGGGGGCGATCTGCAGCAGCGGCACCAGTTCGCCGGTTGTCGGCAGCCGGTACTGGACCAGGCTGTGGTGGGTGAGCTCGAGTAGTTCCTCGACCCGGACGCCAGTGGCTCGGAGCACCTCGATGACCGCCCACGTCCAGAACGCGTGGTCTTCTTCCCAGGTCAGGTCGTGCCGGGTGCCCTCGCTGTCGAGCGCCCATGTCCTGATTGCGGCCTTGCGGGGCTCGGACCTGGTGAAGCAGCGTCCCTCGGCGGTGAACGCCGCGCCGGGCGGCGCATCCAGCGCGGCTTTCAGCGTCCCGGTGGTGCGGTCACGGTGGCTGGCGGCCGAGCGGGCCAGGACCGGCAAGACGGGGAGCCGCTCGCGGGTGCGGCTGTCCATCCGGGACTTGCGCCGCCTTTCTTCCTTGCGCGTTTCGACGTCGGTTTTGGAGACCGGGCTGGGAACCGCCCACTGGCCCCAGCGGGCGGGGTCCTCGGCGGCCCAGCAGGCCAGGTCCAGGTAGAAGGCGCGGACTGACATGAGGGTGTGGCGGCTGGCGAGCCGCTGCCCGCCGGCCTGTCCGGTGCCGTCGGTCCGGGTGCGCATCCGCTGTTTCCAGGCGGCGGCGGTCGCCGGCGGTAGGTTCAGGTCGGCGCTGCCGGGGTGGTGGCGTTCCAGATCGGCCCAGAAGTTCCGGGCCAGCTGCTGGGCGAGGGTATCCAGGCTGCGGTAGTCGAGGGCGGGCTGTCGTTCTTGCAGGTAATCGACGATCAGGTCGCGGACAGGCCGGCAGGCGAGCTGGTAGCGGTCGACGAGCTCGGCAGGGCTGCGCTGCCCGACCGTGAGCAGCGGGGCCAGCAGTTCGGGCGACCGCGGCCCGAACGCGCCGGCCTGGCGCAGCAGCCGCCACGACACCGCGCTGTAGTCACGGGTCCTGCTGCGGGCCTCGCGCTCGACATCAAGCAGCTCCAGGAAGTCGCCGGCGGCGATCTCGGTGAGCGTGCCGCCCTTGGCGGCCATGATGACCGCGGCACGCCTGATGGCCGCGTGCCTCGCCCCGGCCGAGACGGCCTCGTCGTCGATGGCCTTCCGCAGCCTGGAGAGCCCGGCGCGGTCACGGGTCCGCTCAAGGTTCCGGGCCAGCGCCCCGGGGCTGACGCCTGAGGCTGCCAGCCAGGGCAGGCCGGGACGCACGATGTCCGCGCAGACCGCGAGGATCAGCCCGATGGACAGCTCGTCCATCCGGTTACCGGCGCGGATGCCGCGGGCGTCCATCCACCCGGCGCAGCCCTGCTTCCACCCGGCCCCGGCGTCCTCGGCGCCGCTGGCGTGCCACCGCTGCTGCCAGGTGCCGCCGGGAAACCCGGCAAGCCAGTCAAGCGCCAGGCCCGCGCCGCGGGCCTGCATGTTGCGGGTGCCCGGGTTCGGGAGGGTGAACGGAGGCCGGGTGATTAGCTCCAGGGCCGGCTCATGCGCGAGATGAGCGGCTGGCCAGTCGACGCAATCCGGACGGGCTGGGAACCCGGTGCGCGAGGCATCCCGTGCCGCCTGCCGTGCCTCGCGCCGCAGCCGCACCGGCGCGGGCACCTCGCCTTGCAGTTCCTTGTGCAGCCTGACGGTCATGATGCCCCTGTCCCGAACAAGACGCCCAGCGTCTCCGGCCGGTAGCCGGCACCCGGGACGGGTGCTGATCTCGCGGCTGCCTGCCGCTCGGTCTCGCCGTGGTGCGCCAGCACCCGGCGGATCACGTCCTCTGCCCGGGGCGTCGTATAGATCTGCGTGGTCGTCAGGTGCGCGTGGCCAAGAACGGCCTGCACGTCGGTCAAAGGCAGCGACGGGTCATCGGCCATCCGGAATGCGGCCGTGTGCCGCAGCGCGTGCAGCGTCGCCGCCGTGCCGGCCTGCTGGTTCACCCGCTCGAACATGCGGTGGACCGCGTGGTAGGACAGCGGCCGGACCGGCCGGCGGAGCGTCCACCACAGCGGCTGCCGCTGGCCTGCCGGGATCAGCGGGCCCATCTCCGCCTGGTAAAGCCGCAGCCACACGAACGCGTCCGGCGACGCCGGAAGCTGCGCCAGCTCCCGCG
This sequence comes from uncultured Actinomycetes bacterium, assembly GCA_963789225.1. Taxonomy (GTDB): domain Bacteria; phylum Actinomycetota; class Actinomycetes; order Streptosporangiales; family Streptosporangiaceae; genus Palsa-504. The sequence goes on along the minus strand of CAWBKD010000046.1, from coordinate 847,083 downwards.
TTCCCTTGCGGATGACAGTGATCAGCTGCCGTCCCGGGTCGGCCCCGCCGGCCGTCGCCGACAGAAGCTCTGACGCCCGCGCTCCCGTGGACACGTAGAACGCGACCAGGGCCCGGTCCCGGTTCGACGGCAGCTTCGCGAAGATCGCGTTGAACTCATCGTCGCTGACCGCCTTCGGGACCCGCCAGGCTAGCCGCGGACGGTAACGGCCGCTCCGCTGCTCCGGGTAATTCTCCATCGGGTTGTGATGAGCGCCTGAACCGCCGCGCCGCCGGGCCCGGTCCAGCGGGAACGGGTTGATCACCGGCCCAGTCCCGGCCTCCAGGTGATAAGCGTAAAAGCCCCGCAGGACCGTCTCGCTGTGAGCGCGGACCGCGGGCGCGTAACCTCTCCCTCCCCGCCCGGACAGCTGCAGCCACCGGCTGAAGTCACGGGCATCGCGCTGGCCGGCGCGGTCCCACGCGATCCCAGCCGCCCAGGTGAACCGGAACCACCGCAGCAGGTCCATCCCGTACGACCGGACGGTCGCCTCGGACCGGCCAGCCGCGAGCAGGTCCCGGAAAAACTCCGTGACCGGCTCGACTGTCGCGCCATCCGGCCCGGCCATCCTGAATGGCTCGTACCGGTCATTTACCGCTATCAGTTCCCCTGTCGCCGGCACCGCGAGCGAGGCCAGGTCCCGTCCGTCTCCCATGCCCGGCGACATTACGGTATCAGCACGGTGACCTGCGGAAACGCCACACGTAGTTCAGTCAACTGATGAGATATTGAAGGCGGCGAGTGCGTATTTCGCGAGGGAACTCGACCCCAGGTATCCGCGCTAGTCGGGTTCATCGATTCACACAAGGGCCGGTTCGGTATCGAGCCGGCCTGCGCGGTCTTGGGATTCCCCGCCTCCACGTATTATGCGGCGAAGAAGCGGGAGCGGCAGCCGTCGCGCCGCACGCTGCGGGATGAGTGGCTGAGAAAGCAGGTCATGCGGGTGTGGAACGACCGGAAGAAGGGGCGCCGTCTTTATGGTGCGCGGAAGGTGTGGCTGCAGTTGCGCCGCGAAGGCATCACCGCGGCCCGGTGCACAGTGGAGCGGCTGATGCGCGAGCTGGGCATCGAGGGCGCCAGGGGCAGGCGCCGCAAGCCGCGGACCACGGTGCCGGCACCGGCCGGGCAGCGGCCTGCTGACCTGGTGCGCCGCGATTTCACCGCGCCCGCGCCGAACCGCCGCTGGGTGGCCGATATCACCTATACGGATACGGCCCGCGGTTTCGCGTATACCGCGTTTATCACCGACTTGTTTTCCCGTAAGATCGTCGGCTGGCAGGTCGCCGATCACCTGCGTGCCGATCTGGCTCTTGATGCGCTGGAACTGGCAATCTTCTCCCGGCAGGGCCAGATCGGCGAGGATCTTATCCACCATTCCGACCGGGGGGTGCAATATACGTCGATTCGCTATACGCAGCGGCTGGAGGATGTCGGCGCGGTCCGCTCGGTCGGCAGCAAAGGAGATTCCTATGATAATGCTGCTGCGGAGTCGGTCAATTCCTTGTACAAGAAGGAGCTTATCAACCGCGAGGGACCCTGGCAAGACACGGGTGAGGTGACGGTTGCAACGGCGGAATGGGTGTACTGGTACAACAACGAGAGGCTTCATTCTGCCTGTGGGAATGTCCCCCCGGCAGAATACGAGAAAGACTGGCTAATAGGCCAGGCTCATACTATAATCATTCCGGAAGCCAAAGCATCGTAGCCTCCACCGAACCCGGGGCGCCTCATGTCAGCTCAGGCCGGCCCGTGCCGTATCCAGTCCCGCACGGGCCGGGGACTATCGCGCCTATGCGGGCGCACGTATTGAGGATGCTGGCGACCAGGTCCGCCGCCGTCTCGACGTCGGTGTCATAACGGATGGGGAGCCACCGGTCCCACGTGATCTGGCAGCGCTCGCCAGTGTGATCACGATCGATCATCACCGGTTCGCAGTGCGGGTCATCAGTGAACACCACTTCCAGTTCCTGGCTCTCCTCCAGCTCGCGTGACTCGTTCCGGTACGTCACCAGCGATACCCGCAGGTTCGGCCGCTGCGCCAGTTCGACCGCCAGCATGCGCAGCCGGGTGCCCGCCAGGTATTCATGGTTGGTCAGGTCTCGGGAGAGTTCTTCGAGCCGGGCGGACACTTTCTCCGGTGTCCCGCTTAGCAATTCCCTGGTCGCTGTCATCATGTCGTCTCGTCTTCCGAGGGCCCAGTTCTCAGGGCCCGCTCGATCATGAGCATGCGCGGCAGGATGGCGTCTGGATACAGTGCGGTGACGATCGTTCCGGTCGGCGCGGGAAACCTCGGGAAGCACACGAATTCCTTCGTGAAGACCCCGAACAGCACGATCCATCCGGGATTCTCTCGCTCGGCTTGCTCCGCTGCCTCGCGTGCCACGTCGTCGGCCGACGCGGCGGCCCGGTCAAGCTCCGGCCTGCTGTTGGCCGGGACGCCCCAGGACAATCCCACCTGGACACCACCTCCCTTCGCCTGTCGTGTGGCCCTTGGCCCCTCTAGCTGGGGAACCTTGGTTCGTCCAGGTCAAGATTCGCGCTGAAGGCGGGGACTTCGGTACCGCCGGGACAGGACACTTGGGACGTTCTACGATGGAAACGTCCCCTTGAAGGCGGGAGGGCTCCCCGATGGCGAACGAGCGGCTCCGCGCGGCACTGGCCCGCGACCGATGGACGGTGTCCGGTTTTGCCGACGCGCTCAGCGTGGACCACAAGACGGTAGAACGATGGATCACCAAAGACCGGACGCCGCACCGGACGACCGTGATAGCGGCGGCGAGACTGCTCAGTGAAGACCCCGCCTACCTGTGGCCCGATTTCGGCCGCCGGGTAGTGAGCGACGAGACCCACGGCGAGGTCATCACGGTTTATACCGAACGCAGCAGCGTGCCGAACTCGCTGTGGCTTTCGCTGCTGCGGGCAGCAACCGACAGCATTGATATCCTCGTTTATGCCGGGCTGCATCTGCCGGAAGCGAATCCCTCGTGGCCGGAAGAGATCAGGAAGAAGTGCGAGGAATCAGTCAAGGTCCGCATCGCCTTCGGTGATCCGGAGTCAGCTAATGTCCGCGCACGCGGAGACGAAGAAGGCGTCGGAGCCGGCCTGGCCGCGCGGATTAATTACGCGCTCGCCTGGCACAGGCCCGTTTTCGATTGCCCGAACCTGAGCATCGCCCTGCACTCGACCGTGCTTTACAATTCGATTCTGCGTTTTGATGATCAGATGCTAGTGAATCCGCACATCTACAGCATGCCAGCTTTCCGGGCACCAATCATCCACTTGCGGCGCATACCAGGCGGCCCGCTTTTCCAGACGTATGCGGAATGCTTCGAGCGCGTCTGGAGCGTGAGCCGTTCGTTCGATTCCCAGACGGTGAGCTGAACCCCGTTGGCTCGTACCGACTACCTCAACGACCCTCACGCCCCCATGGCAAACAGCGTCGTTCCGGCTGTGAGCGCCATTGTCGCTGACGCGCAAGACAGGATACTTCTCATCCTCCGCACCGATAACGGCTACTGGTCGATACCCGGTGGCGGGCTCAATCCGGGAGAATCCGTAGCCGCCGCGACCGTACGCGAAGTAAGGGAGGAAACCGGGATAGATTGCCAGGTAACCGGGCTGGTCGGCATTTACTCAAACCCCCACCACGTCGCGGCTTACGATGACGGCGAAGTCAGGCAGGAATTTTCCATCTGCTTCACCACGCGCATGACAGGCGGAACAATCACGACCAGCAGCGAATCCGCCGAAGTCCAATTCGTGCCGCCCGATGCGATTCACGGCCTTAGGATGCACCCCTCGATCCGGCTGCGCATCCAGCATTATCTCGAAAAACGCGCAGAACCATACATAGGCTGATCCGCGTCCGCCAGACGGGCGACGGTACGGGCATGACACGACTCCAGCGCGGGACGAGACAGATCAAGCGCGCGGGATACCTCGTGATCAGGCCCATATCGTTCGTAGATATCGCTTATACGCTCATCAAGGCTAAGGCCCTCTCCCGCTGGCCCTGTAGTCATATCGCAGAACACCAGCGCGTCGTATGTAGCGGAATCTTCAGCAACAAACTCGCTGAGCAGGATTTCACGCAACCCACGGACTTGCGCCTCATAGACCGCGCACGAATGATGAGCGACCAGACACGCAAGCCGGCCACACGGTCCCCGGTCCCTGATCCACAGGGCACCATCCAATGGATGAAAACCCGTCTTTGCCAACTCGGGCGCATAACCGACATCGTGCAAATAAGCTGCCGCCACCAAAAGGTCACGATCGGCCACCGGGACCACATGCGCAATCCGGCGCGCCTGCTCCCCGACCCCCTGCACGTGGGACCAACGAGCGCCCAAAGGAGATAGGAGCCTCTCTGAGTTGGCTACCGCCCATGAGGTCAACGACATCAGAACACCATACCCCGCCACTACGGACGTTGGCTGATCCTCGGTGAGGATTGGGCTCCGAAGTTGGAACCGCAAAAGCATCAGTGTGATCGCGTTGCGCGTTGTGCTGCGGCGCACCGCGGAACTGTTGCATAATCGCCAGGTGCCGCGCGGTCTACGGGCCGGATGGCGGGGAGCTGTCCGGGATCGCAATGGCAGGCTGCGAGATGGGGATGGGATACCGGTTTAATCCGCCGCCGAACTGGCCTGCGCCACCACCAGGCTGGGTTCCTTCGCCGGGCTGGCAGCCTTCTCCGGAATGGCCCGCGCCTCCCCCGGGGTGGCAGTTGTGGGTTGACGATGTGCTAACTGCGCCAGGTCAGGGTAGTACTGTTCACCAGCATGCCAGGCACACTGGCCAGGGGGCGCGCCCGGCCAGTAGACGTGCGATGGCGGTGGAGAACGAGGACGGCACGGCGAAGCAAAGTGCAATGAAGTCATGGCTAAACCGCATCTCCGCGCGGACCGACCTGCGCGGTCTCGGTGTGCGGATAGAGGATGGCCAAGTTTCCACACTGCCCGGGCTTATGAAGTCCCGACAACTTGGCCCGCTGAAAGGCGCGCACGCTGAGGTAACCGCCGGGACGAGGCGCCATCGCATCGGGGCGGGGGCGGTGGCTGGGGTTGCGCTAGTCCCGGTGGCAGGATTGCTCATTGGGCTCACCAAGAAGAGCAAGGCAACTGCCTTCGTGGTGTTCACTGACGGCACGGTGCATGAGCGCAAGCTCGACGGCGCGAACATGATCAGCAGCGCGCAGCGGGATGTGGTGAGGTTCAACGCGCTCGCAGCTGCCAGGGACGCCTGACGTCCACCGGGGACCGAGCGCCTCCCCTGGTTACTCGGTCACTCGCGAGTCTGCGCAAGGAGCCGACCACCTGGCCGAGATCGTCGGGCCTCACGAGTACGTCACGCGCCTTGGAGCCTTCGCTTGGTCCGACGATCCCCCTACTTTCTAGCAGGTCCATCAGCCGGGCGGCTTTCGCGAAGCCTACCCGCAGCTTGCGTTGCAGCATTGACGTTGACCCGAACTGGGTGGTGATGATCAGCTCTGCCGCCTGAAGGAGCAATTCGAGGCCGTCGCCGATGTTGGAGTCGATCTCACGCGAGCGCTCCGCCCCGGCGGCGACGTCCTTCCGGTCGGCGGGTTCGGTCTGCTTCTTGCAGTGCGCAACGATGTCCCGGACTTCCTTCTCCGACACGAACGCGTTCTGCAGCCGGATCGGCCCGGACGCGCCCATCGGCAGAAACAGCGCGTCACCCTGCCCGGCCAGCTTCTCGGCGCCGGGATGGTCCAGGATGACCCGGGAGTCGGCCAGGGACGAGGTGGAGAACGCCAGCCGGGACGGCACGTTGGCCTTAACCAGGCTCATCATCCCGAAGATGCTGGGCTGGTCGGTCGCAAGGACCAGATGCACTCCGGCGAGGCGACCGCGCCGGGTGATAGATGCTAGAGCTATCTCCACCTGCCGAGCCGAGACCGACACGACCTCTGCCAGCTCGTCCACAAGCACCAGCAGGTACGGGTAGGGCAAGTACACCCGCTCGCTGCCCGGCGGCGGCGTCAGCCGACCCGCCCGCACCGCCTTGTTGAAGTCGTCGACGTGCCGGAACCCGCTGGCGGCCAGGTCGTCGTACCGGCGCTCCATCTCGCCGACCACCCAGTCCAGGGCCTGCGCCGTCTTCTTCGGGCTGGTGATGATCGGCGTGATCAGGTGCGGGATCCCGTCGTAGATGGACAGCTCGACCCGCTTCGGGTCGATCAGGATCATCCGCACCTCATCCGGCGTGGCTCTGGTCAGGATCGAGGTGATAAGCCCGTGGACGGCTGTGCTCTTGCCCGATCCGGTAGACCCAGCGATCAGCAGATGCGGCATCTTCGCGAGGTTGGCGACGAGGACGCGGCCCTCGACGTCCTTGCCGAGGCCGACCACCATCGGGTGGTGGTCGCCGATCGCGACCTGCGACTTGAGCACGTCGCCGAGGGTGACGATCTCCTTGTCGGCGTTCGGGATCTCGATGCCGATCGCGGACTTGCCCGGGATCGGGGAGATGATCCGTACGTCCGCGCTCTTGACCGCGTACGCGATGTTCTTCTGGAGCGCGGTGACGCGCTCCACCTTGACCGACGGGCCGAGCTCGATCTCGTACCTGGTCACCGTCGGTCCCCGGCTGAACCCGGTGACCTGCGCGTCCACCTGGAACTGCTCGAGTACCTCGGATAGCGCGGCCACTACGATGTCGTTGGCGTGGGTCCGCTGCTTGGGCGCCGAGCCCGGCCGCAGCAGGGCGGTGGGCGGCAGGGTGTAGCCGCCGAGCGAGGCACCGGCTTTCCTTGGCTCGTGGGTGTCGCCGGACCCAAGCGATCCGAAGCCTAGCGCCTCTACCAGGCGTTCCATGCCGTCCGCACCCGGCCGCGTGATGGCTCGATCTTTGCCAGCGTAAGAGGTTATGTCCAGACCGTCCCGCTCGGCAGGGAGATCGGCCGTGAGCGCAGATACCTCCGCTCGGGTTTGTGCCACCAGGGCCTGGCCTACCCGTCCGTCAAGCTCGTCTTTGTCCAGCGCCCCCCGCACGAAGGCAGCCTTAAGCGCGTCGATAGCTTGCTCGCGGTCGGTGTCCGTCGCACGAACCAATACGCGACCGTCGCAAGCTGCTGTCCTCTGATCCCCTCGCTTTGTCATCACCGGCCCCACCCTCCCGTCCGATGCCCGACCAGCGTAGCGGACGGTTCGCAGTTCGCAGACAGCCAGACCGAGACGGGGAGCGTCAGCGTCTCCCACGAGAGACAACCGCGACAGTAAAGGACGCCGAGCTGCTGTCGACCTACTCCAGCCCAAAAACCCAATTAGTCCGGTCTATGTACTGCGCACCGTTCTTTCCGTTAGCGACAGGAAGTGCATAATGTACTGAAGTGAACGTATTGAGAAGAAGGGTCTCCATGCGTTCCGCACTCGCATCATCCTCCGGGGCCACCGAGAATAGGGCGACACCGCCCGCGGACTTGATCCACTCATATAGAGGACGGTAAAGCCGTCCCTGCGTCTCCACACGGCACTTTCTCGCCTCAGTATGATGGTCGCTCAGTCTCTTGCCGAGACCACGCAATCCAAACGCGCAACCGATATAGATCACCCAGGACCAGCCAAACGGGTATCGATGCGGCTGACCATCGTGAGTCAAGACCACATAAACCCCTGGCCGCTCAGGCAGGTCCGGGAGGTGATCCCCGAGGAGATCGAACTCACCTCCGAACTCGGGCCAGCCGTTGGCAGCGAGAACCACCTTATTTAGTACGCCTACAGTCACATCGGCAGGCACGCGAGATCCTTCCCTTCGTGTAGGCGTCACAGGCTGGCCTGGATAGTAACCCCCAGGAGTGACATTTCCTTCACGTCATGCAGGACTACACGCCCCGGTGCCGGTCGGGTAGGTGCCGATCCGGGCCAGCGTCCACCACTCGTCCTGCCAGCCCTGTGCCGCAGGCCGGGCTGTGATCCGAATCACAGGTACAAAATACAAATTAGGGCTGCCCGACGTCCAGCGGGAGCGAGGGGCCGTTCAGGCCCTTGCCGAGCAGGTTCCGGCGCAGGAAGGAGGCGACGCCGCCGGGGCCGGAGACGATCTGCAGGACGGTGGCCAGGATCTGGTGCTCCAGCATGGCCAGCACCTGCCCGGCCCGGTCGCCCTGCCCGGCGGGCTCGGGGTCCTGGGCGGGGTCTTCGCCGGGGGCGGCCGCCGGGGCCTGGCGGCGCAGGTGGTCGTATTGCACGCACAGGCCAATCAGGTCCTCGACCGCACCGGGGTCCAGGTCGGCGGTGACCACGGGGATGAGCATGGCGTCGCAGGCGACCCGGCGGGCCGCGTCGCCCTCCAGCCAGGCGCCGCCGTCGCCGGTGCTGACCGACGCCGCGGCCCGCTGCGCGGCCCACCGGGCCCGGTACTCCCCGATCCACGCCTCCTGCAGCTTGGAGTCCACGTCCAGGTCGCACAGATCGGCGAACGACATGTGGACCAGGGCCTTGACGGGCTGCCCGGCCCGCTGCGGCAGCAGGCTAGAGGCCAGGAGCCGCTTCATCGCCTCGGCCAGCGCATCGTGGTAGCGCTGCGGCCGGGTCCGCAGATCCCCGCTCCCGGCCGGAGCCGACAGGGCATCCAGCACCGCCTGCACCATCGCCGCGCACTCGGGGGTCAAGTCGCCGCGGATGACCCCGGCACCGTCCAGGGTGGTGTCGAGGAACAGCGCCCGGTCCAGCGCCGGGTCGTTACCGTCCGGGTCCGGCGGGGCGGTCCGGGACCGGATCTCCGCGCAGATCTCGGCCAGCGCCCGCAGGCTGGCCCCGGCCTGCGCCGCCGCGACCAACACCGGTAGGCCGCCGGCGAGGTGCCTATGGTGCAGGCCCTTTTCCGGCGACCTCCGGTCCGAACCGGACGGGCACCTTTCAGTGCATCCGGCTCTCCAGCGGTATTGACGTGCGGGCGGCTGGCTTCCCGTCGTGGATGACCTGATGGCAGGGCGGGCAGACAATGAGCGTCTTGCGCCGCATTTTCGCCATCAGAGCGGCCCAGGCGGGTTGTGCTGGCCCCGGTTTCCCGAGGTCGGCGAGTTTGCGGACCTCGTGGGTTTGCACTGTGGCCCGCTGATGGCACCATTCACATTCGCCTTTGAGGAGCCGGATAACCAGTTCTTTGGGGCGGATGGGTGGCGCTGGCTGGCGGTCGTCGATGACCGCGCGTTTTTGCCGTTTGAGCGGGATGCCGCCGAACCGTGCGACCAGTGGTTTCCTGCCCGGCCGCTGTATGCGGGCCTCGAAACACGCGCGTGGCCCGTGCCGGGTGACGGTGATGGCCTTGTACTTACGGGCCATCTTCGTCACCGTGGAGCGGTGCTTGCAGGCGAGCGTCTTGAGCATGGATGTCTCTGCCGCCCACCGCAGCCGGTTCAGTGCGGACACGTTCCCGGCGAGCAGGTAGTACTGGACAAGTCCCCGGTATTCCGCCCCGTAGGTGCTGATGATCTGGTAGTCATCCAGGTTCAGCAGGGCGGGCCTGCGTGCGGGTTTGCCGCGCGCCAGGTAGGGGGCTTGGCTGGCCGTGATCACGTCCCGGGGCACCCGCAGCCTGACCTCGCCGTTGACGGCGGGCCGGGTCGCGGAGTGCTGGACGGTGATCTCGTAGCCGAGGAACCGTGCTGCCCGGGTGCGGGCGTGGGTGATCAGCGTCTTTTCTGCGGACAGTTCCAGCTTGAGTTCATCACGCAGGAAGTCAGCAAGCCGCCGCTTGATCTCCTCAGCTTCGGCCTTCGGCCCGGTGAACCCGAGGAGGTGGTCGTCGGCGTACCGGATGTACCGGAGCCTGCGGTAGCCGGGATCACGGGGGTCCTTGCTGGGCAGGCCGCGCCGCTGCTGGCGCAGTTTCCGTGCCGTGGCACGGTAGCCGCGCTGGCGTGCGTAGCGGATCGCGTCGGACATCTTCTTATAAGCAGGGCTGGGTGCCCTGCTCTTGCCTCGGGTGTATTCCGGGATGATGACTGTCTCGGCGAACTTATCGAGCCGGTCCAGGTAAATACTGGACAGGACGGGTGAAGCCACCCCGCCTTGCGGCGCGCCGCTGAGCGTGGCGTTCCATACCCAGTCCTCCAGGTACCCGGCTTCCAGCATGCCCCTGAGCAGCCGCAGGAACCGGTTATCGCGGATCTTCCCGCCGATTATCCCGAGAAGCACGGAATGATCCAGGCTCCCGAAACAATCGGCGATGTCACCCTCGATGAACCAGGTCGTCCCTTTCCACGTTTCTGCCACTTCCGTCAGCGCGGTGTGGCATCCGCGGCCGGGACGGAAACCATGCGACCGGCCGGAGAACTGCGGCTCATAATACGCTTCCAGCAAGATGCGCACCACTTCGCCGACTATCTTGTCCGACCATGACGGCAGCCCGAGCGGCCGCAATCTGCGGCCGTTCTTCTTCGGGATGTAAACCCGTTTTACTGGCTGGAACCGGTAGCGCTCGTGGCGCAGCGCATCAATGATCCGCCCGATCTTGGCCAGTGACATGCCGTCCGCGGTCTCCCCGCACGGCCCGGGCGTCATCGCGCCATCGTTGGCGTAAATCCGCCCGTAAGCCATTTTCCGGACTAATTTTTTGTCCGCTTTATTTGTTTTCTGATGATTTGATGGTGGGCGAAAGCGGCTGTCACCGGGGGTTGCTGATGGCTGGCATTCCGAGGTCGGTGGGTCCGCTGCGGCGGTTGCGCTCGATGCTCCGGTCGAGGCTGGCGAGTTTGCGTTTAGCGGCTTCCAGGCTGACCTCAAGGCCCTGGACTTCGCCGAGCCAGCCGTTCATTCGTGCTTCGGTGATGCGCTCGCGCAGGTTGCTGATGATCTCGGTGAGACGGGGCCGTTGCTGCGGCGACACACGGAGCATCGCGCATCGCAGGCACGCGTGCTCATGCTGGCAAACTGACGCGTAAGGACGTCCGCACGTTCCCAGCGCCACCTTACGCAGCTGGAAGTGCTTCTGGAATTCTTGCCATTCCTGGTCGGTGGGCTCACGGTATTCTTCGGAGGGCCGGGCGGCGCGTCGTTTGCCGAGGAACGCGCGGTAAGAGCGGATGAGGTCGTCCTGGAAGACGGCCGTGTACGTTTCCGTGGTGGTCAGGGATTTGTGGCCGAGAATCCGGGCTGCGATGTGAACGGGCAGCCCGCCGGTGACGGCTGCCGTGGTGAAGCACCTGCGGAAATCGTGGGGCCGGTAGGCCAGCGGCTGGCCTGTGGCGTCCTTGAGGCCGGCGGCGGCAAGCGCGGTGTTGATCAGGTTGTAGACCGTGCCGGGACTGATCACCTCGCGCCGGGCGCCGAGGACACGCTGGAACAGGTGCGGCAGGAGCGGCCCGGTGGTCCGCTCGTGGTGGTCGTAGCGGGCGACGAGCGAGACGGCGCCGTTGTTGCCGGCACGCAGCCGGGTGATCACGGTGGCCAGGACGCTGGCGAGTTCCGGGTCCACCAGCAGCAGGCGTTCCTCGTTGCTCTTGGACGGCACGATCTGCAGCAGGGGCACCACTTCGCCGCTGCCGGGAAGCTTGTATGACACCAGCGCCAGGTGGGTGATCTCCAGCAGTTCCTCCAGGCGCACCCCTGACAGGCGCAGCGTGTCGACGATCGCCCGGGCCCAGAACGCCTCGTCCTCGAGGCGGGTCAGGTTGACCGTTTTGCCGGTGACCAGGTTTTCCGCGGTGACGGAGGGATTGCCCTGGTGGCGGGCCGACAGGCCGTCGCTCTTGAGGGCCTTGCGGCGGTAGCGGGTGCCGGCGTGGTAGAACACCTCGCCTGGTTCGCACTCGGCCGCAGCGGCCAGCAGCGCGGTCGTTTCGGCGAGGCACCGTCCGGCGGCATCGGCCAGCGCGGGCAGGTGCGGCAGCCGCTCTCGGACGCGCTGGTGCATTTCGGCTGTGGTTTTCCTGCGCGCCTTCTCATATCCCTGGGTGTCGTTCCTGCGCACCGGGCTGGGCACCGCCCACGGCACCCAGCTGGGGTCCTCCAGCGCCCACTGCTGGATGTCGAGGTAGAAGGAGCGGACCCGCATCAGGAGCGCGTGGATGTTCTTCCGCTCCCGTATCGTGCCGTCGGCGTCCGTGATAACCCGCGCGCGTTCCTTCCATGCCTGGGCGGTCTCGCCGGGCAGATGGAGGGTGTCGATGCCCGGGTGGTGCCGCTCGATGTCGGCCCAGAAGGTGCCCGCGAGCTCGCCGGCGAGGGTGGCCAGGGTGTTGTAGTCCAGTGCGGGGCGGCGTTCGTCGAGGTAGCGGACGAGCACGTCGCGGATCGGGCGGCAGGAGATGCCGTAGTCGTCGACCAGTTCCGCGGTTGTCCGCTGGCCGCGCCGCTGCGCGGACCGGAGGGTCGTGCCGGGCGGGGTCACCCCGATGGCGCCGAGGAGGTCCCAGGCCGCGTGCAGTCCCGGGACCTGCCGGCGAGGGGGGTCGGCGTGAACGCTCCAGGCGAACATCTCCAGGACGTCGCCGGGGGTCAGCGCGTCGACGTCGGTACCGGTATGCAGCACGATCTTGCTGATCACGCACAGCGCGTCGCCCTTGTCGCGGCCGCTCATCCCGCGTTCGGCCGCGGCGTTCTCAAGGCGGGCGAACGTATCGGGCCGCATGATCTCGCGGACCTGGCTGAGCAGTCCTTTGGCCCGGTAGGCGGCCAGGAAGTCGTAACTGGGCAAGACGACCCGGCACGTCAGCAGGCAGCCCAGCCCGGCGATGTGCTCTTGCCTCCTGGTGACCGCCTGGCGGGTATCGCCCGGGGCCAGCGTCTCGATCCAGCCGGTGTCCCGGTCGGCGCCGGAGACCGTCCACCGGTCCTGCCAGCCCTCGCCGGGGTGGGCGTTCAGCCAGTCCAGGATCGTGCCGGCTCCCCTGAGCCTCCTGGTGCGGTGGACTGTGGCGGAGGGCCAGTCCGGCAGCTGGGGCAGCAGCGCGAGGACGCCGCTGGCCGGCAGGCGGTCCACCGGCCCCGTCCGGTGCTGGTGCAGCAGCCGCTCATCGGTGTCGAACGGGCCGCGGGTGCGGCGCGTTCCGGGCGTGGCAGTCCTCGCGGTCACTGCGGGATCCCTCCGAACAGGACCGACAGGTCGCCGGCGTCATATCCGGCCGCGGCCGGGAGCGGTGCGGCCGGCTGAACGCGCTGTTCCCGTGCGGCCAGGTGCTGCCGGACCCGGCGGATCACCTCGGCTTCGTCCTCAACGAGGTACACGTCGGCGGTAGTGGACAGGTGCGCGTGACCGAGGATCACCTGGACGTCCCGCATGGTCAGCGACTCATCCCGGCTCATCCGCAGCGCCGCGGTATGGCGCAGGTCGTGCATCGAGTAATTGGTGCCCAGCAGCACGTTGACCCGCTTGAACACCGCCCGCAGTGCCTCGTAGTTCACCGGCTGGCGGCGCAGCCCGTCGCCGTGGTCGCGTCGGCGCAGCGTCCACCACAAGGGCTCGTGTGGTTCCAGCGGACCGAGCCCGGCCAGATACAGCCGGATCCACACGAACGCCTCCGGGCTGGCCGGGAGCCACTGCTCCGCTCCCGAGCCCTTCCGGCAGACCCGGACGAGCTGCTCACCCCAGTCCAGGTCCCAGCTCCGCACGCCGAGCAGCTCGCTGGCGCGGGCACCGGTGCTGATCCCCAGCGCGAGGATCGCCCGGTCCCGGTCCGACCGCAGCCTCGCGAACAGCTCGTTCCACCGCTCGTCGGGCACCGCCCGCGGCGCCCGCCGGGGAACCCGCGGGTTATAGCGGATCTTTCCCTCTGGCCGGAACGGAGTCAGCGGGTTGTGATGCTCGTTCGGCCGCCGGCCGCGCCGGTCCAGCGCAACCGGGTTGACCAGCGGCCCGCCGCCTAGCTCGATCCAGTACTCATAGAAGCTCCGCAGCACCGCGTTGCCGTGGCGGACCGTCCGGGGCTCGTACTGATCACCGAGATAACGCTTGCGGGTCACCACGTTGACGGTTCCGGCCGTGCCGGACGACGCGGTTCTCGGCGAATTACGGAGCTTGGGTGCCTGCCCCAGCCACAAGACGAAGTCCCTGACCTCAGCCGACGTCGCTTTGTCCCAGTCCACGCCCACGGCCTCCAGCCACCGCCACCACCGCAGCAGGCCATAGGCATAGCTGCGGACGCTGCCGGCCCGGTTGCCGCGGGCCACGAAGTCCCGCAGGAACCGCTGAACCGGCTCCACCGGGCTGCCGTCTGGGCCGACGACCAGCCACGGCACGACGCCCTCAGCCTCAACGACCCGGCCCCACTGCGGCAACCGGATCGAGGCGATGTCCCGCTCGACGAACCCACCCGACAGCACCACGCGTCCCCCTTCGGAAGAGTCGCGTGAGTTCTACCGGCCAGCCCACGGTCAACGCATCAACCAGCCCCGGCGTGTCGCCCGCTAGTCCGGTCAACAAACAGCAGGTACAATTCCTTATTGAACAACTGCCTGTAAAGCTGCGTGCATGGCAGGCCTTTCCTGCCGCGCTCGCGGAGAACGTTCAGCACCACTTCGGCTGGTTGCATTGCGCATCCCTCATGGTCATCAACCGTTCATCGCCTGTGCCCCTTCACCCTGTGGTCCGGTTCTCCCGGTCTCCAGATTGGGCGGACGTTACCCCGCCGATTACTGCGGGCACTCCGTCGCCATAGGACTCGCGTCCCTTAGGCGATCCCATGTTCACACTGCTATACGTGCTAGCACGACTTAGGCGTCCCGTCCGTCTCCTTAAATGCCCTGAGAGGGCATCGCTCCTGCGCCCCAGAGGATTGCAGCGGGCTAGTCGCCAACCCGCCGCAGGGGCCGGTACCGGTTTCAGGCGTCTTTCCGGCAGGCGCCGTATCACGCCTTCTGGAGACTGGGCTTCAGGTAATCCGACTTTCGCCTTATCGTGCGGATCTCCCGGCACGCCACCCCATACGCCTGGGCATGTGCTGCCGGTTTTCTGGCATGCTATTTTCCCTTAATTGTCCTTTCGGACTCCGGTCAGCCATTAGATCCAGAGATATCTCCTCTCATCTCTGCCCGCTGAGCGGGCGATATAACAGTGCGCCTCATGGCGCACCGACTAATACGGGGCCTGTGTCGCCTTAGGACTCGCGTCCCTTAGGCGATCCCGCGTTCGTCCCTGCCATACGTAACAGCGCGACTTAGGTCCCCCACTCATCTCCTTAAATGCCCTCGCTGGGCATCGCTCCTGCGCCCCGGAGGTGCGCCCGCGAGATCCTCACACGGGCACAGGGCCGGCACCGGTTTCATGCGTCTTTCCGGCGGGAGCCGAGTTTCACCTTCTGGAGATTAGGGTTCAGGCAATCCAGCTTTAACCATATCGCGCGGGCCTTCCCAGCACCCCGCCCATACGCCTTGGCACGGCCGCTGGTTTACTGGCATGCTATTGTCCCCTTCACCTTTCGGATCTTGAGTAAGCCATCAGGCCCAGGAATATCCTCCGAATTCCTCCCGGCTGAACCGGGAATACAACAGGGCGCCTCGCGGCGCAGGGATCTCCTCAGCTTGGCCGCGGAACTCCGCCGGGATCGCCTGGGTCCACTTCGCCAGCTGCAGCGCCACCGACGTGGTGACCGCTCCGGTCCGCAGCCCGGCCAGTAGCGGCTGGTGGTCGCGGGGCAGGGCCCGCATCGCCATGTACTGGGCGGCCTGGCCCCGGGTCACCCGGACCATGTGCACCAGCCAGGTCCGCAGCGAACGCTGCCCCTCGGCTAGGTGACCGTCCTTGGCGTCTACCGCGGCCAGCACCCGGGCCCACGCCACGGTCGTGGCCGCGTCGACCCGCGCCATCCGTCGCGCGCACGTGGCCAGAGCCTCAGCCGGCAGGCTCGCCGCGTCCAGGTCGGCCAGGTAGCCGACAGAGGACTCATACATGTCCAGCGCGTCACTCATGCTCGCCGGGACCGCCATGGCGCCCATCCGATGTCTCACCTCCCCCGAGGCACTCTTCAGACAATGTGTATGATTAGTCTGGAGCTTCTTAACTGATCTTCAGTTTTGTTTTCTAATCTAACCCTAACAGCTGCCCCTGACATTTTCGCCGCTGACACGCCGAATTTCCAACTATCTGTCCGCCGCCAAGACCCGGATTATCGCCAGCTCCGATGATCTGCGGCGCAGCCGTTCGTCTAGATGACGAGACTGGCTAACGAGCTGCCATCGGGCAGGAGGCTACAAGGGATGAACGAGGTACGGACGCTGCTGACCGGCCGGGGTCTGGTCGAGTCGCCCCGCTGGAACGGCGACCGGCTGTATTTCTCGGACTGGTCGGCGGGCGAGGTGATCGCCGTCGATCTGGCTGGGCAGAGCGAGGTGATCGCTCGCGTCGATTCGCTGCCGCTGTGCACCGCCTGGCTGCCGGACGGACACCTGGTGATCGTCTCGTCCCCGGACGGGCGGCTACTGCGCCTGGAGGGCGACGGGTCGCTGGTCACCTACAAAGACCTAGGCCAGCCGGGCTGGAACGACATCGTGGCGGACGGGCGCGGCCACGTGTACGTCAACCGGGCCGGCTTCAACCCAATGGCGGGAGAGCCGTTCCAGCCGGGTTCCGTGTTCCTAATAACCCCGGACGACACGGTGCGCCAGGTGGCCGACGACATCGCGTTCCCCAACGGAATGGCGGTGACGGCTGACAACTCGACCCTGATCGTGGCGGACTCCTACCGGCACCACCTCGTGGCCTTCGACATCGATACGGACGGCGGCCTGTCGAACCGGCGAACCTGGGCCGACCTGAACGACGGAACTCCGGACGGGATCTGCACCGACGCCCACAACGCCGTCTGGTACGCCGACGTACCCAACCGGCGGTGCGTCCGCGTCGCCGAGGGCGGCACCGTGCTGCAGACCGTTGAGCTGGACCGCGGGGGTTTCGCCTGCGTCCTCGGCGGACCCGCCAGGACCACGCTGTTCATCGTGGCTGCGGAGTGGCGGGGCATGACCGATTCCGAGATGGTCGGACCCGGCAGCGGTCAGGTTCTCGCCACCGAAGCCGACGTCCCCGGGGCAGGCTGGCCCTGACGGCCGTCGCCAGCTTCTACCGCTGTCACAATCCCAGGTCGCGGTCCGTCCTATCGATTACAGGGGGACAGACCAAACAGAAGGCAGCCGATGAAGCTCACGATCTTCGGGGCCACGGGCGGCATTGGCCTGCAGGCGCTTGAGCAGGCCATCGCCGCAGGCCACGACGTAACGGCCGTGGTCAGGGACCCGCACAAGCTACCCGGCACCCAGGCGCGGGTCGCCACCGCCGACCTGTCGGATGCCGACCCGGCGGCGCTTTACTCCGCGGTCAGCGGGTCCGACGCGGTTCTGTCGGGCCTGGGAGCCCGCTCGAAGTCGGATGTCGGAGTCGCCTGGCGCGGGACGGCGGCCATCACCAAGGCCATGCAGGCGGCGGGCGTGCGGCGCATCGTGGTGGTGAGCGCGGCGCCGGCCGGGACGGTGCCCTCACCGGGGCGCCCGGAACCGCCCAGGAACGCTCCGGGCGACGGGTTCGTAATAAGAACCTGGCCTTCCCGATCCTCAGGTGGGCGTTCCGCGAGAACTACGCCGATCTGGCGCAGATGGAGGACGTCCTGCGCGAGAGCGACCTGGACTGGACCGTCATCCGGCCGGTGCGGCTGACTAACAAGCCGCTGACCGGCACGTACCGGACGGCTTACGGACAGAACGTCCGGCACGGCCTGTTTATCTCGCGCGCCGACGTGGCCCACTGCATGCTCCGCGTGCTAGGTGAGCCCGAGACCTTCGGGCAGACGGTCGGCATCGCCAACTAGGTACCGCGACCCGTACGCCGGGTATGCGTACCTCATGAGCGTCTCGCTGGATGAGCACCGATTGGGCGGCCTGCGCTGGCTCGTGCTGCACGGCCCTGACCTCGAGGCGTTTCGCACGCTCGGGGAGCACATGCGCGGCGAGATGGCCGCGGTCACCGGGACGTGGCCGCTGCTGAGCAGGCTCCGTGAGCACGTCTCCGGCCCGCCAGGCCGTGATCGCCTCCAGTCGGTGCGGCAGGCGAGCGTGCTGCGCTTCCCCCAGGCGTGGGCGGAACTGGCCGCGTTCGCCGAGGGCGCCGCAGTGCCGTTCGACGACCTGGCGTTGATGAACTTCCGCGGTGACCTCGGCACCGTGACCGGCGGCATCGGGTGCAGCGACCTGGCCTGGCGGCGAGGGCGGTCCGTCATCGGTCACAACGAGGACGGCGCGCCGGAAAACGTCGGGCAGTGCGCCCTGCTTACCCTCGCCCTCGACGGCCTGCCGACCGTCACCGCCTTCTGGTACCCGGGCTTCCTGCCCACCAACGCCTTCACCGTGACCGCCGACGGGCTGGTGTGGACCATCGATCACCTCCCGGTCGCCGAGCCCGGAGCCGGAGTCGGCCGTCATTTCACGGGTCGCGACCTGCAGCGCACGGCAACCACCGTGGACCAGGTCGTCGACGGCCTGCGGACGAACCCCTCCGCCGGCGGGTTCGCCTACACGATCGGCGACCGGACCGGCCGTATCGTCAGCGTGGAGGCCGCCGCGGGCCGCCACGCCGCCGTAGAGGTTGGCCCGGATTCGGGTCCGCTCCTGTGGCACACCAACCACGGACGGTACATCCCAGGGTGTGAAGCGCCAGCAGGCGGGAACAGTGTGGTGCGCGGCGAGATCCTGGACGCCCTCTCCGTCCCCGCCGAGGACCCGGAACCAGCCTGGTTCCTGCGCATCCTGGCCGGCGCCTCCCTGCCGGAAGGTGTCCGCGCCGATCCAGCGCCCGGCCGCCAGGCCACCACGCTGTGCACGTTCATCGCCGACCTGACCGCCAGCGAGGCCGTCATCGCCGCCCGGGACGACCAGCCCGTCACCATCCCGCTATCGGACCTAGCCGAAGGCCACCCGCACCGCCAGCGCGCGATGACCCCCGTGCCTCCCTGACCGGCCGCACCGCCCACGCTTTCAAATTTGGCCGAACGACCCTTTGGTTCCCGCCCCGATCCGCCCGAGCCGGGAATCAGTCGTCGACCGTATGCCGGTGCCCGGCCGGACAGGTGCCGATGGTGCAGTCGTAGAACCCCTCATCGAACACGACATACGTGTGCCAATCGGCGAGGCAGTAGGCCAGTTCGCACTCGGGGCAGTAAAAAGGCGCCAGCTCCCAGTCGATCCGCCGCAGCGCCGCCGCGTCCGGCTCTTCGACGTCGAGGATCGTGCGCACGGCCTCGTAGGTGCTGGGTCCGGCGGCCTGCCACTTGGTGCCGCCGAAGTAGTCCACGACGATCCCGTCTCGCTGGTGGGACAGCGGTCCCAGCGGTGGCCCCATGTCCGCCGGAACGTCCGCCGGTACCGCCTTGACGACGGCGGCCACCTCCCCGCAGACCGCGCACCTGAAGCTGGCCGCGGCCTCACCCACCCGCGCCCCGAACCTCGTCGGCCCTGTCACCCGAAGCTACCTCCCGTCGTCAGGAACTCATCGGCCTACGGTCGCGCCGCTGCCCTCCGCTTCACCGAACGATCGCGCTACAGCCCTCGGTTCACCCGACGGTCGAACCCCTATCCCCAGTCGGCGTCACTAAACGAACGAATCGATTACCTGACCCTATAAGTCGACCATTGTCATACATAGTCTAGCCTGGCACCGTCCGGCTGTCCCAGAGATCTGCTTAGGTCGCGCCCTAACGCCGTCGGCGGAGCGCCCACCACGATCCGCCGCGCACCTTCAGCGCATCGCGGCTCAAGCCATGCAGGACGCGCCCCCGCCCGAAATTCACGTCATAGTCGCCGAAGAACCCGACCTTGACGACCCGGCCCGGCGTGCCCGCCGGCACGCTCCCCATGCCAAGCGACCGAGCCGCAGCCACGCGTTCCCCCGTCCGCAGCGGCATAACGAGTCGCTCCCCACACTCACCTCAGCAGTCCACCGGCTGCCCATGCGGGCCCCACTTTTGCCGAAACTGCTCGATGATCCTGCTCGCCTGCTCATGGCTGACCTCGACCAGCTCATTAGCGAAGTCACCACGCTCCCACTCGACGATCACCGGCGTGAACCTCCAGCTGAAATCCACTCGCAGGCCTTCGTCAGTGAACCCGTCCCCGTGGAACTCCAGCCGCCGTACCAAGCCACGAGGGTTGTCGATGGTGTTATCGCCACCGGTGATCGCGTAAAAAGTTATCTTGTCCGCCACCTAGAACCCTTCCTTCCGATAGTTGGGGATGTCCGCGGCGCCGTCCGGCGTGCGGACCCACGAGGACACCTCCCGCTGGAACTCCTTGAGTTCGGTGCGGTCCTCATCGCTCGTCGCGAGGTCGCGGATCCGCTCGTAGGTGAGGTGGGTCACGTGGTGTTTGGCGTGGAAGCTCTCCGGGGTGTGAAACTGCACCTCGAATCGCTGCCCCTCTGCGGTTACCCAGCGGGTGTTGATCCCTTTGTATTCGGGGTTCGTCCAGTAGTTCTCCGAGTAGTACATCTCGTAGCCGCGGCTCTCATACCGTTCCTTAACGTCGTAGTAGCCTCTCGTGTAGTCTTTCGGCTCGAAGCAGTACGTATAGCGGATCGCATCGGGAATCTCGCGCAGGGCTCCAGCCGCGGTTGTCTGCGGCTCCACCTCTAGCGCCGCAGCGATCTTTTCGTAGAGGCGGTCTTCATCCTTGAGTCGGCGTTCGAAGCCCGCCAGCCAGCCGCCGTGCTTATTCTCCTGCTCTATGGCTTGCGCGTCCGCGGACAGTAGCGGCTCTACCTCACGAATCCGGCTCACGACCTCGGCCGTTCCCGCGGGCAGCTCCGCGCCATCGCCCGAACGACCTATAGCAGCGCTCGGCCTTTCCGGCCAGTGTTTCTCGCGCCGCTCCAAGAATTCCGGGACCTCATCCCAGTAGCTTCGCCGGTCGCCCGCGTCAGGTCCTCGGCCAGGCGAAGCCTCGGTCGGCGTTTCCGCGGAAACGTGCGCTCGTGCCGCCTCGAACGCGCGACTGCGCTCGTCCGGGTCGGGTAGCTCACGGGACCTGTGGGTGCCCCCGTCCGTGCCGCCCGTGTCGGCTTGCGTCGCCTGCATTGGCTTGTCTGGCTCGTCCGGCAGGTCCAGGGATCCCAAGACACTCCAACCTGGGACTTAATGTGATCAATCCATCATCCTACGTAGCGAGACCTTGCGAGGTGCAGCACAAGGCGAACGGATTGATTACGTGATTCGCGCCTCGGAACTCGAGCCCGGCCACGCCATGAGCGGCTGGCATCATCTCGGCTGATCAGGGATGTGCGCCGTGCCCGCTGGTCGCGCTATGACTTGCGGGTCCGGGTCCGGGCGGGTCTTGCGGCCGGGGGTTCGACCACGACCAGCTTGACCGTGATGTCGGGCCCGCCCGGCTCGGCGATCTGGACTCGCTTGGGTAGCAGGGTCAGGAAGGCGCGGAAGCTCCTGGCACCGTAGTTGTGCTCGTCGAACGACGGATCCAGCGCGAGCATCTTGCTCTTCAAGCCGCCGGCGGTCATCGTCTCGGAGCCTGATTCCTCAAAGGCCCGGACCAGCAGGAGTTCGCCGTCGCTGATGTCGAACGCGGCGGCCGGGCGCGCGGCAGGCTCGACCTCGGCGACCAGCGTGCCCCAGTACTTGTACTCCGAGCACACCGAGACCAGCTTGCGGCTGGCGTTGGCCTCGGTTCCGACACCCACCACCCACTTGCCGAACTCCCGCAGCCTCTGCACCAGCGGCGAGTAGTCGCCGTCCCCGCTGACCAGGATGAACACGCTGACCTCCGGGTGGACGATCAGGGTCTCCATGGCGTCGACGGCCATCCTGATGTCGGCGGCGTTCTTGTTCTGGATGCCGACCCGCGCGACCTGGATCAGGTCCACGCCGTTCATGGCCAGGTCCTCCTGGTGGCCGCCGAAGCGCGGATCGGCCCAGTCCGCGTAGGCGCGGCGCACCGAGGCGTTGCCGTATCCGCGGCACAGCCTGGTCAGCGCCTCGTAGGGGGCAGGGTTCGCCTGGCCGGGCAGTTCCTTGACCGCGCCGAGGACAAGGTTCTCGAAGTCCACGAACACTGCTACCTGCGCGTTCCCGTCCGGCTCCATCGCCGCCTCCCTCGGTCGGTAAGGGCGATGAAACGTTACCTCAGGTCCGGCGACGCCGTGGCCCCGTGACCTACTTGTCGCGCGCGGCGCGGGAACGGTTCAGCATCCCGGCCGCGTACACGACGATTGCGGTGATGATCCCGACCATCAGCCAGGTCTTCAGCCCGGCCACGTGCCCGAAGACCGCCTCCCCGGCCGTACCCGCCGCGGTGATGGCCACGACCAGCAGGACGAGGACGAACGGGTGGGCATACGAACGCATCGGATGCACCGGGCCGTGCTCGCCGCGCACCGATACCCCGGAGTCCACCGGAGGCCCGGGTTCCGGCAGGTCAGCGAATAGCCCGCGCAGGTCCCCGCGGGTCTTGGCGTTCATCGCCTGGGCGGCGCGCTCGTCGAACTCGGCCTGGGTGAGCCGGCCCTCGCCGAAGTGCGCGGCCAAGCGGTCGGTCACCTCGGAGCGCTCGGCGTCGGAGACCCGGATGTGCTGGTCGGTGTAGCCGTAGCGGAACCGCGGGACAAGACCATGCGACCGCGGCTGACTGGACGGGGTTGGCCTGGTCATGACCTCAAGCGTGCCGCCGCGAACCGGGCCAGGGCATCGGGGAACACCCTGATTGCGACCCTGATTTCACCCCCCGACGAGGCGCCCCGCAAAGAACCGGCCCCGACGAAAGCGGCCCCGCACGAGACGGCCCGACCGCTAGTGCACGTGGCGGCGCCAGTCCCGCGGGACACGGCCTTCGGGTCCGGGAACGGGCTGGTCGAGCGGGTGGTGCTGCGGCGGGGCGAGTTCCGGGCCGTCGTAGGCTTCCTTGGTCTCGTAGTTCCAGAACCAGTCCTCGCCCGGCTCGAAACTACGGATGAACGGGTGCCCGGTGGCCGCGGCGTGGTGAGTGGCGTGCTGCGAGGGCGAGGTGTCGCAGCAGCCGATGTGCCCGCACTGGGCGCAGCGGCGCAGGTGGACCCACCAGCCCCCGGCGGCGTCGCACTCGACGCACCCGGTCCCGCTCGGCGGCACCGAAGGGTCGATCCCCGGAATCTCCGTCATTCAGCTCTCCTCCTGCGGGTCCTGCTGGGTAATGGGAAGGCGCACACGGAAGCGCGTGTCGCCCGGTGATGATTCGAGCTGGATGTAGCCGTGGTGCTTGTTCACCACGATGCGCCACGAGATGTCGAGTCCCAGGCCGGTCCCCTCGCCGACGGGCTTGGTGGTGAAGAACGGCTCGAAGATCCGCTCCCGTATCTCCTCAGGAACCCCCGGCCCGGTGTCCTCGAACTCCACGAACACCTGATCCCGGTCCAGCCCCGTGCGTACGGTCAGCACCCCCGTGGAGCCCATCGCCGACACCGCATTGTCGATGAGGTTGGTCCAGACCTGGTTCAGCTCGCCCGCGTACGCGGAGATCCTGGGGAGCGCGGGGTAGTACTCCTTCACCACGCGGATGCCCGGGGGGAACTTGCCCGACAGCATAAGCAGCGTGCTGTCCAGCAGTTCGTGCACGTCGACCACCTGGAATGGGGCCCGGTCCAGCTGGGAGTACTGCTTGGCCGCGCCCACCAGCGTCGAGATCCGGGTCGTCGAGTCCTCGATCTCGTTCATCAGCAGCTCGGTGTCGACGGTGTAGTTCAGCCAGCGCAGCGCGGCTTCCAGCGTCCCAGGGTCCACCGCCGCCTCGACGTGATCAAGCCAGGCGGCGTCCAGGCCGGCCGCGACGAACGTCGGGGCCATATCCCAGCCGTCACGCACGCCGTGATCGTCAAGCCAGTCCGTGATGGCATCCTCCCGGTCGGACGCCTCCAGCGGCGACAGCGCCAGGGCCTTCGGGACCCGCTCGGCGGCCTCCTCCTGGAGGCGGATCAGCGTCTCCAGCGTGGTCCGGTCCCACTTCCCGCCCGCGATCATGCCCAGCTTGTGACGCATCCCGGCGACCCGCTCCCGCAGCGCCGCCGTGGCCCGGACCGCGGCCGCGGCCGGGTTGTTCAGCTCGTGGGTCAGTCCGGCCGACAGCGAGCCGAGCGCCAGCAGCCGCTCCCGCTGCCCGATCTCCTGCGCCCAGTTCTTGCTGCCGAAGAACGCACCCTCCAGCAGGTGCACCGCCATCGGGAACCACTCGTTCATCAGCTCGGCGAACGCGTCGGCGTCCAGCACGAAGAACCGGGACGATGCCGCCATCCGCAGCGAGCTGTTGTAGGTCTGCGGCACTTTGTCGCCGAAGTAGGCCTGGAACGCCCCGGCGTACGACCCCCGGGCCGAAGTCCGGCCCACCTCGACGTCGTCGGCCCCGACCCGCCGTGACAGCACGACCTCGCCCTCGAGCAGGACGTAGAAGCAGGTGGCCGGGTCGCCCTCCGCATACACCAGCCCGGGCGGGTAGGCCTCGACGTGCCCCCGCTCGCACAGCCACGTGAGCTGCTCGTCGGTCAGCTTCTCGAACAGGAACAGCGTGCGCAGCTCCTCGATGCCGCACTCAAGCTCGACAGGCCCTTCGCTCATCTCTTCTCCAGATACCTATGCACGAGCATGACGGCCAGCGCCCCCTCCCCGACAGCCGAGGCCACCCGCTTGGCGGACTCGGCACGCGCGTCCCCGGCCACGAATACCCCGGGCACACTGGTTTCCAGGTGGTACGGCATCCGGTCAAGCTCCCAGCCGGGAGGCCGCTCGCCCGCCACGGACAGGTCGGGCCCCGCCACGACGAAACCCCGCGAGTCCCGGACGACGACGTCACCCAGCCAGTCGGTCAGCGGCGCCCCCCCGATGAACAGGAACATGAGCTGCGCCTCGACCGTCTCGGTCGCCCCAGTGACAGCGTCCCGCAGCGTCAGCCGCTCCAGGTGCCCATCGCCCTCGGCCCCGACGACCTCGGTGCAGGTGCGGACGCTGATGTTGCCGATGTCGGCGATCTGCCTGATCAGGTAGTACGACATCGACTTCTCCAGCGACGACCCGCGGACCAGGATCGTCACCGACTTGGCGTGCCGCGACAGGTACACCGCCGCCTGCCCGGCCGAGTTCGCGCCGCCGACGACGTACACGTCCTGCCCCAGGCACGCCGTCGCCTCCGTCAACGCCGAACCGTAGTAGACCCCCCGCCCGGTCAGCTCGCTCAGCCCCGGCACGTCCAGCAACCGGTACGACACGCCGGTGGCCAGGATGACGGTGTGCGCGTCGATGAACGTGTCGTCGGCGAACCTGACCCGGCGGGCCGAACCGCGCACCTCCAGGCCGACCACGTCGCGGGTGGTGAGCACCTCAGCACCGAACTTCGTCGCCTGCCGCCGGGCCCGATCGGTCAGCTGCGCCCCGGATACCCCGTCCGGGAAGCCCAGGTAGTTCTCGATCCGCGAGCTCTGCCCGGCCTGCCCGCCGGTCGCGGTCCGCTCCACCAGCACGGTGCGCAGGCCCTCCGAAGCGCCGTACACCGCCGCGCCCAGGCCCGCGGGTCCGCCGCCGATGACGATCAGGTCGTAGAAGTCCTTGGACGGCGTGGTCGCCAGCCCGACCCGGGCGGCTAGTTCGGCGTCGGTCGGCTCGATCAGCGGGTCGCCGTCTTGCGTGATCACGACGGGCAGCGCGCGCCCGTCCGCGCCGGCCGCGTCGAGCAGCCGCTGCCCCTCGGGCTCGTCCGAGTTGTACCACCGGTACGGCACCTGGTTGCGGGCCAGGAACTCGCGGACTTCCGAGGACCGCGCCGACCAGCGGTGACCGACCACCTTGGTTTCCGGCACCGGCCGGTGATCCGAAGTCAGCCACGCATCAAGCAGCGCGTCGACCACGGGGTAGAGCTTTTCTTCCGGCGGGTCCCACGGCTTGAGCAGGTAGTGGTCGAGGTCGACGACGTTGATCGCGTCGATCGCCGCGCCCGTGTCGGCGTACGCGGTGAGCAGCACCCGCCGCGCGCCGGGATAGATGTCCATCGCCTGCTCGAGGAACTCGATCCCGTTCAGCTCCGGCATCCGGTAGTCAGCCAGGATCACCGCGACCTGCTCGCCGCGCAGCTTCATCTGCCGCAGCGCGTCCAGCCCCGCCGCCGCCGACTCGGCCCGCACGATCCTGTGCCGCTCGCCGTACCGGCGCCGCAGGTCGCGCGCTACCGCACGGGACACGCCCGGGTCATCATCCACGGTGATGATCGCGGAACGGATTGTCTCTTCCGAGGCGGGCATAGTGCCCATACTAAATTCAAACCAGGAACCCAATATTCCGAACGAGCGGTGGTGCTTCCCCCGGTAACCTCGCTCGTCCCGCGTGGCTCAGGGACACCAGCCCGTGGCAACACCGGCGCTCTCGCTAACCGTGATTACTCCTTCTCATCCTCCTCAAGGGCGGAGCGCAGGGACGCCATGCCGCGCGCGGTGTGACTCTTCACCGCCCCGCGGCTGATCCCCATCGTGGCGGCTATGTCTGCCTCCGATAGGTCCGCGTAGTACCGCAGGACGATCGCCTCGCGCTGCCGTTCGGGCAGGTTGCGGAGCGCCTTTATCACCGCGGACCGCTCGAGCAACGCGAAGGCCCCGTGCTCGGCGCTCGGCATATCCGGCAGCGCACTCTGCAGGTTCTTCTCGACCACGACCCGGTGCCGCAGGACGGAACGCGACTTATTCACCACGGCCTGCCGCAGATAGGCGAGCGCCTTCTCGGTGTCTTCCAGCCGGTGCCATCCTGCGTGCATCGCCACGAACGCGTCCTGCACCACTTCCTCGGCGGTGGGCGTGTCCCGCACGAGCATGGCGGCCAGCCGCACCAGCGACCTGTAGTGCTCGGTGTACAGTTCCTTGACCGCCTGGTCCGCAGTGCGTTCCGCCCGCAGCCAGGTCTGGTACCGGTCCAGGCCGGCCACGAGGTCGTAGGCCTCGCTGAACCGGGCTTCCTCCCGGGCGGTGACCTGCTGGTACAGGCGGGAGAGCAGTACGTCCTGGTCAGGATCGTCACCCGGATCGCCAGGGTCCTGGTGGCCAAGCTGCGCGATCAGAGTGCGCCGCGCCTGATCCAGGTCTCCGCTCACCGTCTGCTCGGCCCGGCCCACCGCCGCGGCGATCTCGGCCTCTTTCATGTCCAGGTGCCAGCGCAGCAGCGCCATCGCATGGGGCCATTCCGGCAGGTCCTGGATGGTCCGCCAGCACCGCTCAAGCACGCTAGGGGAAAACGCCTCCTCGACGGGCTCGGCCTGATTCTTGCGGCGGCAGTCCTGCAGGTGGGGCAGTCGGTCGGGCAGCGTGGCCTCGCGGCGGAACCCGCTGACCGCGATGGTTACCAGGGTGCCGCGCAGCCAGGCGCAGCGCTGCTGCTCGTCCAGGCCCCGCACGACCTGCCAGGCCCGGCATCCGGCCTCAAACGCCCACTCGACGAGATCGTCACCCAGCGCCTCTTTCCCCCGGGCCAGGATGCAGGCGTACCCGAACAGGTCACGGGCTTCGGCGGCGAAGCAGTCGGCAAGTTCGCGATGCGTGTCATCGCTCACCGCCCACCTCCGCGAAGGGCAACCAGGATCCTCACCGGGCCCGGCTCGACGGCCGCGCTGGTCATTGCGGTAAAGGTAACCGAAGACAGCCGCGGGACCGGCAAGAACCAGGCAGCTCACTCGGTCGGCGGCGCCAGGACCTCACCGGATCGCGGTGTCAGGTGCCGGATCGTTCTCGCCGTTCGGCTTCACGTTACCGCCCGTGCCAAACCAAGCCGCGGTCGGCGCGGGCGGGTCCGCCGCCACGACGAATATGGCCGCCGGCCGTCCCGTTTCCCGCATTCCGGACAGAACTGGCCGGATCGCAACGATCGCCGTCACTACTGGCGAACCCCTCGTGCCTGCGCGTCGATGATCGTAGGCTCGAAGCATCATGAGCGTAACCGCCAGTGATCTTGACCATGCGATCTCGTGCGTGGTTAGCGGCCTGTTGCCGGTGACCGACCGGGACTGGTCGGTGCGGGCGGGCACCCTGGAGTGGGACTGCTGGCACACCGCCGAGCACATCGGCGACTGCCTGCTGTCGTACGCGTGGCAGCTCGCCGTCCAGCCCACCACCAGGTACGTGCGCGCCGTGGCCTCGGCGGAAAAGGATGCGTCCCCGGCCGAGGTGCTGGAGTTCGCGGTTACCGGCGGGCGGGTCCTGTCCTCGATGGTGCGCACGTCGCCGCCGCACGTCCGCGCCTTTCACCCGGCCGGGATGGCCGATCCGGAGGGGTTCGCCGCGCTGGGCTGCAACGAGGCGCTCCTGCACGGCAACGACATCGCGCAGGGCTTCGGCCTGAGCCTGGATCCGCCGCGCGATGCGTGCCGCCGCGTGTTCGCCCGGCTCTACCCGCAGGCGCCGGGCGGCCCGCTCGACGTTGACCCGTGGACGTCACTGCTGTGGGCAGGCGGCCGCGTCGAGCTGTCCGGCCACCCGCAGCCCCACTGGCGCCCGCACCCCGCCCCGCCCCGCAGCTGACCCCCGCGGAAGGCCCCCGATCAGGGCTCGTACGAACCCGGGGTCCAGGCCCGGGTGCTGACACCGATGGCGTTCCAGGCGTTGATGGTGACGATCAGGCTGACCAGCGCGGCGATCTCCTGCTGGCTGAACTCCGCGGCCACGACCTGGTAGGCCTGGTCGGGGACGTGCGTGTCGGCCAGCAGCGTCACCGCCTCGGTGAACGCCAGCGCGGCGCGCTCGCGGGCGGTGAAGTACGGTGTCTCGGCCCAGGCGGCCAGCCCGTAGATGCGCTGCTCGGTCTCGCCGATCGCTCGCGCGTCCTTGGTGTGCATGTCGATGCAGTAGGCGCAGCCGTTGAGCTGCGAGGCTCGGATGCGGATCAGCTCGCGCAGCCTGGGGTCGATCTCCGCCTTGTCGAGTTCCTTGGTCGCGGCCTGGTCCAGGTGTGCCATCGCGCGGGCGAAGCCTGCCACGAAGGCGTCGAAGTCCAGCCGGACCGGTATCTGCGTGGTTTCGCTTGTCACTGTCATGTCTTCGACCCTATGAGCGCAAGCGGCCCGAGGTAAGGTCCACTTCTATGTCGCAAACATGGGCCAATACCTCTGCTGAAGTCGGCGCCGGGGCGGCGATGATGGCCACGGTCGGCGGCCTCGACCTGCACCTGGACCTGTCGGGCCACCGCGTCCGCCTGGGCCTGGAGACCGCCCTGCGGGACGCCATCCGGGTCGGTCGGCTCGGTGCCGGGACCAGGCTGCCGTCGTCGCGGGCGCTGGCCGCTGATCTCGGCGTGGCCCGCAACACGGTCGCCGAGGTCTACAGCCAGCTCGTGGCCGAAGGATGGCTGACCGCCAGGACCGGCTCGGGGACCTCCGTCGCAGAACGCCGCGCCGCCCCCGACCCGGACCTGGACCGCGTAGCGCACCCCGAGACCGCCGCACTCCGGTACGACCTGCGGGCCGGGGTGCCGGACCTGTCGGCGTTCCCGCGCCGGGCGTGGCTGGCCACCGCCCGCCGGGTCCTGGCCGAGGCTCCCGATCGGCTGCTCGACTACCCGGACCCGCGGGGACTCCCGGAGCTGCGTGAGGTCCTGGCAGGTTACCTGGCGCGAGCGCGAGGCGTCGTCGCCGATCCGGGGCACATCGTGATCTGCGCGGGTTTCGCCCACGGCCTGGCCGTCACCTGCCGGGCGCTGCGCGCCCGCGGCGCGGGCACGCTGGCCGTCGAGGCCTACGGTCACCAAGCCCACCGCGACATCGCCCTGGCGCAGGGCCTGCGCCTGCGGCCGCTGCCCGTCGACGGCAGCGGCGCCGACCTCGGGGAGGCGAGCGGGGCGGACGCGGTCCTGCTCACCCCGGCGCACCAGTTCCCGCTGGGCGTGACCCTGCACCCGCGGCGCCGCCGGGAGGCCGTGCGGTGGGGCGGGGTCGTGATCGAGGACGACTACGACGGGGAGTTCCGCTACGACCGGCAGCCGGTGGGCGCCCTGCAGGCGCTCGCGCCCGATCGCGTCGTCTACGCGGGCACGGCGAGCAAGAGCCTGGCCCCGAGCCTGCGGCTCGGCTGGCTGGTCGTCCCGCCGCGCCTGGTGGACGCCGTGGCGGCCCAGCTCGCCGCCGGACCTTCCGCGCTCGACCAGCTCACGCTGGCCGAATTCATCGCCTCGGGCGGCTACGACCGGCAGGTCCGCCGGGCCAGGATCGCCTACCGGCGCCGCCGCGACCGTCTGGTCGCCGCGCTGGGCCGCCAGCACCGGCACGTCACCGGGATCGCCGCCGGCCTGCACGCCGTACTCGAGCTGCCGGAGACGGACACCGAGCGGCTTGTCATCTCCAGGGCCGCCGGGCACAGCCTGGCCCTGACCGGCCTGGAAAGCTACCGCGCGGGCGGGGCGGGACCCGCCGCGGTCGGCGACCGGGCCGGTCTCGTGATCGGTTACGGCCGTCCGGCCGAGCACGCCTACACCACGGCGCTGGCCAGGTTGTGCGCGGTCGTGTCCCAGGACGACCCGCCAGAAAACCGCTGAAGACGTGATCCGCCGCCGTCGAACCGGAGCGGGCTGGCCGCCGTACTTGTGAGTAGGAGCGGCAGCAGCATCTTCTCGAGGCTGGGGTGGGGACGGGCGTGAGCGGAATGCCGGACGAGCAGGGGCAGCGACTGGCGATCTGGCCAGCGCATCCGTCTGGTAGCCGCCAGCCGGACGGGACGGCCGCGCGGTCGGCGGGCGGCGCGAGGTGAGCCGCGGAGTCCGGGTGCTGACCTCCGGTGCGGCCGCCGAAGATGCGGTCATGATCAGGTCAGGGCCCTTGCTGGCGGCATCCGCCGCGGACTGGCTGGGCGGCGGTGGCCTCGCTGGCGCCCGCGCGCTCGCAGCAGCGCTGTACGGCTGCGTGCCGGTCATCGCCGCCGGCCCGCACGCTCCGGACAAGCAGGCGGGACAGGCCAGGGACCCGGGCCCCACCGCCGCGCTGGCCGCCGTCGTCTACCAGGCCGCTGACGTCGTCGATGATCTCGCGACGGAGCTGGCCAGGATCGATGGCGCGCTGGACGAGCAGGCTCACACCGCGTCCAGGTACGGGGTCAGGATCGGTACCGACCTGCGGCCGCCGCCGGCCTTCGCCGGGCCGCCGGCGGATTCGGGGACGGCCAGCGAGCAGCACTGGACCCGGGCCTACCAGGAGGCCTACGCGCAGGCCACGGCGGACGCGCACCGGGCCAGGCAGCAGGCCGCACGCAGGCTCGCGGAGCTGCACGCCACGCTCGCGCCGCCGCGGCCGTCCCGCAGCCCGTCCGCCGCCGTGCCGGGCAGCCTCACCATCGGCCAGCTTCTGACCGGCCTGACCAGCCAACTCGCCGGATCGGTCGGCGCCGCCGCTGCGCGCGACCCGCGCCTGCAAGCGCAGGCCGCGCCCCATCCCGGCCGGTCATAGCCAGCCTCTTCGAGCCCGGCCGCCTGCAAGCGCGGGCCGCGTCCCATCACTATCCGTAATCCTTACCATATTCTTGCGTGAGGACCGGCGGTCGAGCCGGGCCGACCGGCCGCGCGTGGATGAGGGTATGTGGATGGTGCGCGCGGCGGGCCCTGCCGTCGAGATGGCCGTGCCTCGGATGGCGATCCTCGCGGTGGCGGCCACGGGCATTGTCGTGGCCGCGATCCTGCTGATGCTGGGGATGTCACGACGCGGCATACGACCGCGCCCGGGCCACCGGGTCCGAGCCCGGACCAGGCACAACCGCCCCGGCCCGCGGCCGTCGGCCGCTCCCGTGAGCTTCCGTTCGATGCCCAAGCGGCGGCCGCCCGCTCCGTTGAGCCTGCGGCCCTCGGCCCAGCGGCCACCGGCCGCTTCTCCTGGCCCGCGGCCATCGGCCCACACGAGCCACGACCGGGCCGCCCGGACGGGATCGTCCGGTTACGGCCCGCCGCCGCTGTGGGGCGACGTGCCTGACGACCCGTACGGCTGGCAGTGACGGGGGCCGCTCACGGGCCGAACGGCGGCGGTGGCTCAAGCGACGGCGCGCCAAGGAACGGGATGACCGCGCGTTTGCCGACTAGCGAATAGAACGGCGGAGCACCGTCGGGCTCATCGGTCGGCCGATGAGGCAGCCCTTTCGGCCAGCGCGTGGATGACGTCGTGCCGGTTGCGGCCGTCGGAAAACAGGACCCTGGCCGCGGCGAAGGTCTCGGGCGGGTCGTCGTCCCACAGTTCGGAGATGACGCGGTGGACGGCCGCCATGAACTGCTCACGGGTCAGGCCACCAGGCGGGGTACAGTCGGCGAACTCGGCCTCCGTCATGGCCCGACGGGCCTGCGGGTCGCCGGCGTCCCTAAGCTCGCTGGCCTCATCGGGCTCCGGCATGGGCAGGGCGAACATCCGGCGGCCCACCCGGTCGGTGAGCCAGGAGAAGTCGACGTCGCTGGCCGTCAGGTCGGCCATGTAAGTACGGGCCAGGGCCGCGCCGTCGTCGTCGTAGGCCTGGTCGAACCGGCTGAACACCCCGGGCAGGCGTTCGGTCAGCCGCGCGGTCGCCTGGTCGTCCAGGCTCCGGCGCGCGGCAGACCATCGGATCCAAGCGGTCACCGCCGGCTCCAGGTGCTGGCGCTGGGCGGGGGTGAGGGTGAAGATGCTCGGCACGTTGCCGAGGAGTATGTGCGTCAGCTTTCGGGGGCCGACCTGGCCGGGCGGCTCGCCGGGCACATGGCTGCTGTAGCCGGTGAGCACCTCGGCCCAGAACCGCGTCGCTGCCTCGTCCGCGGCGACGGCCTCGGCGGCCAGCGGGCTGGCTAGGAATTCAGCCACGGCGGCCTTGCGGTCGTCCGTGCTGAAGGACGGCACGGGCAAACCGTCGCCGGCGGGCAGCCGGCGGACCCGGGAACGCATGACGGGCAGGAAGACGGCGGTGTCGGGGCTGCTGCCTGGGATGGGATCGGCTTCGCACCGGTCCAGCGGCTCTTCCAGGCGCCAGCGGGCCTCGGCCAGGCTGATCGGCTCCACCCGCTCGAATTCGTCGTCGTCGCGGGTCATCCCCTCGATGACGTCGGCCGGGTTCGGGGTCACGCCGACCATGACCGCCGTCGGCAGGCCGGTCAGGTCAACCTGGGCCACGATGGCGTGCTCGGCTTCCGCGTAGCTGAACGTCACCGCGACCACCTCGTGGTCGCCGAACACGTCGTACCGGCGCCAGGCCCGGGCGGGGACCGGCTTCCCGGCCTCGGTCACCCAGTCCGGCGGGTAGACACCGGCCTGGGTCAGCCGGCCCAGGCCCTGGCTGGCGGCGCGCTTGGTGGCTGGTGAGCCCAGCAACGCCAGCAGCCGCAGCAGCGCCGCGCCCTCTGGCGTCCGCAGGCTGACCGCCCCGTCCACCATGACCTTGGCGATGAAGGCCTCGACCTCCTCGGGAGTCGCCTTCCCCATTGCGTGGGGAATGGACATAAAGGTCGCGGTCTCGAGCTCAGCCTTGAGCGGGTCGCCCGCGGCGACCGCAGTCAGCAGTCGGCCGAGGAGCCGCTCGACGACCGCGGCCTCCTCGTCACGTGCGGCGCTGACCCGCCCGCCCAGGCCCGCCTGTCGGCTGAGCCCGGCTGGCGCGTCTCCGCGCGCCGTCGTAGTCGCCGCGGTGCTGCGCGCTCCCGCCGCCCTGGCGGTCGCCGGCGCCTTCTTCGCGGTCCCGCTGCGCCGCTGCCCAGTCTTCTTGCTCACGGCGCCATCCTAAGGCGCTGCCCCGTCATTCCTAGGGCGCCACGGCCCGGACCTCACCGACCACGGCGTCACCGCCGGTGACGGGGACCGTGGCGAATTCGTCGGGGACGACGGCCCCGAGCAGTCGAAGCGTGGCCACCACGACCGGAATCCGGCCCCGCGCCATCCCGTCGTCAATCTTGACGGCGCCCGCCCGGCCGTCCGTGAACGCGAACGCGACCACGCCCTCGGCGCCGCCCTTGACCAGCAGCCCGGGCACCGCGCCCATCAGCAGGCGCTCGTCGCGGTTGGTCCCGCTGCTCCACTCCGGGTACGCGCGCATCGCCTCGGCCACCCTGCGCTCTGGCGCGCCCGGGGCCGCGAGCACCATGGCCCGGAAGGCGCGCGCCAGCCCGGCCAGCGTCAGCGCGAACAGCGGCGCACCGCAACCGTCCACGCCGGTCGCGGTCACCCGCTCGCCGGCCAACTCCTCCACGGTGCGCAGGATCTCCCGCTGGAGCGGATGGCTCTGGGCCAGGTAGCTCTCCGTCGGCCAGCCGTTCTGCACGCAGGTGGCCAGCATCGCCGCGTGCTTACCCGAGCAGTTCATCCGGATCCTGGACGGCTCGCCGCCGCTGGCGATCAGGCGGCGTGCGGCGTCGAGGTCGAGCGGCCAGGAGGGCGGGCAGCGCAGGCTGTCCTCGGCCAGCCCGGCCCCCGACAGGATCTTCCGCACCCCGTCCACGTGGAAGTCCTCGCCCGAGTGGCTGGCCGCGGCCAGCGCCAGCAGCTCACCTTCCAGGTCCAGCC
Organism: uncultured Actinomycetes bacterium; assembly: GCA_963789225.1. Taxonomy (GTDB): domain Bacteria; phylum Actinomycetota; class Actinomycetes; order Streptosporangiales; family Streptosporangiaceae; genus Palsa-504. The sequence continues at coordinate 812,614 of CAWBKD010000046.1, read as the reverse complement.
GGCAGCGGAGCATGCCCGCCGCCTGCAGCGGCTTGTTCGCCGACCGGGGGAAGACCGGGACGGCAGTGCCGCCCACGCCGATAACCTGCGCCCCGTCGGCGGCCAGGGCCGCGACCGCGCCGCGGTGCCGTGATTCTGCGAACCCCGACCGCACGACCTCGGCGAGGATCGGATTGGTGCCCTCGTGTTCGGAGAAGATCGTCATGCAGGCAGTGTGCCTCAGGGGGGTTTGGGGGGACGGACCGTCCCCCCAAGATCGGGGGATCCCGGGGGGTCGCCCCCCGGGGCTAGCACTGAGCGGGGGGGTTGCGGGGGGTCGTCCCCCTGGGCTAGCACTGATCGGGGGATCCCGGGGGGTCGCCCCCGGGGCTAGCACTGAGCGGGGGGTTGCGGGGGGTCGTCCCCCCGGGCTAGCACTATTGCTATGCGGGCGGTCGTGCAGCGGGTGAGCCGGGCCAGCGTGGCCGTGGCCGGTCAGGTCGTCGGGGCGATCGACGAGCCGGGGCTGCTGGTCCTGGTCGGCGTCACGTACGACGACACCACCGAGCACGCCGCGAGGCTCGCCGCCAAGCTCTGGGGCCTGCGGATCCTCGACGGCGAGAAGTCATGCTCCGACGTGGCGGCGCCGCTCCTGGTCATCAGCCAGTTCACGCTGTACGCGGACCTGACCAAGGGCCGCCGCCCGTCCTGGTCGCGGGCCGCTCCGGGACCGATGGCCGAGCCCCTCGTGGACGCCGTGGTCCATGCCCTGCGTGACTTGGGCGCCCGCGTGGAAACCGGCGTCTTCGGCGCGCAGATGCAGGTGTCCCTGGTTAACGACGGCCCGGTCACGATCGTCATGGACTTGTAGCGGCGGGCTCGAGCCCGGCCAGCACGCACTGCGGGCGGGCGCGCAGCGAGATCTGGTCCTGCGACCTGAACGCTGCCCGGCAGAACGACCGGGCCTGCGACCCGCAGTAGTGCAGGGTCGCCCCGCCGGTGGAACTGGCCAGCGTGACGTTGACGCACCCGTGGCCGGAGCCCGCGTACGTGTCGGGCGCCACGGCGCCCCAGATCCCCAGGCCGCCGAGGACCAGGATCACGCCCGCACCGACGATGGCCAGGATCCGCTTGCGCCGGGCGGTCAGCCGCCCGGCGCCCGGGTTCGTCCTGGCGTACATGAACGCCCAGTGTAAGAGGCCCGGCAGGGATCACGCTGTGTTTGCGTCGGCGGTAAAGGGACAATCATGGGGAGGTACAGAAGTGGTAACGGGATCGGCGTGGCCAACGAGCCAGGCTCGCTGACCTGGAACGAGCACATGAGCCGGGACTTCGCGGGGAGCGAGGCCTTCTACCGGTCCGTGTTCGGCTATGACTACCAGGACATGAGCGGCGAGGGCTTCACCTACGCGATGCTCATGGTCGACGGGCACGAGGTCGGCGGCATCGGCGAGTACCCGGAGGGGACGCCCACCGAGGTTCCCGCCGCCTGGGGCGCGTACTTCATGGTCGAAGACACCGACGCCGCGCTGGCCAAGGTCGTCGAGCTTGGCGGGAGCGTCGTGCGCCCCGCCTCGGACTCGCCGTACGGCCGGATGGGCACCGTCGCCGACGGCCACGGCGCCGTTTTCTCCGTGATGACGCCACCGGCGGGCTAAGTCAGCCCGGTCCGATGACGATGGGGCGGCCGGCGCACTGGCGGCCGCCCCTTCTTCGGGTGGAAGCTTGGCGCATGGACTCTGGCGTCGGTTACCTGCGGATCGCGACCGAGGAGGCCTTCGCGCCGCCTGAGCTCGTCTCGATGTGGCAGAAGATGCTGACCGACGGGACGGTCGACGACCCGGGCTTCGTCAGCCTGCAGGGCTTCTTCATGCTGAACCCCGCTCCCCGCCCGGCCGCGATCCTGGCCCGCCTGCAGGACCTGGGCGAACGGCGGCTGGCCGACATGGACGCCGCGGGCATCGACCGGCAGGTCATCTCGCTGACCTGCCCCGGCACCCAGATCCTGGACCGGGACCGGGCCGTGGCGATGGCGAGGCTGGCCAACGACCAGCTGGCCGAGGCGTGTCGGCGTCACCCGGACCGGTTCAGCGGCCTGACCGCGGTGGCGCCGCAAGACCCGCAGGGCGCGGCGGCGGAAGTCGCGCGCGGCGCGCACCTCGGCTTCAAGGGCGTCATCATCAACTCGCACACCCAGGGCGAGTACCTGGACAACCCGAAGTTCTGGCCGATCTTCGAGGCCGCCGAGGCCCTGGACACCCCCGTCTACCTGCACCCGAACACCCCGCCCAAATCCATGATCGGCCCGCTGCTTGAGGCCGGGCTGGACAGCGCGATCTACGGGTTCGCGGTCGAGACGGGGATGCACCTGCTGCGGATCATCACGGCCGGGGTGTTCGACAGGTTCCCCAGGCTCCGGCTGGTCGTCGGGCACCTGGGGGAGGCGCTGCCGTTCTGGCTTTACCGGCTGGACTTCATGCACGCGGCGACGGTGGCGGCCGGGCGGTACGAGTCCATGCAGCCGATCCAGCGCAGGCCCAGCGACTACCTTCGGTCGAACGTCTGGGTGACGACGAGCGGCATGCCCTGGGCGCCGGCCATCATGTTCTGCCGCGAGGTCCTCGGGGACGACCGGGTGATGTACGCCATGGACTACCCGTACCAGTACGTGCCCGAGGAAGTAACCATGCAGGACGAGCTGCCCATCGACGCCGCCGCCAAGAAGGCGTTCTTCCAGGGCATCGCCGAGGAGGTCTTCGGCCTCTAGCGAGGCCGTGACACCACGTCCGCTAGCGAGGCCGTGACAGCATGGCCGCGTGAGCTGGTTCACCACCACGGGTGCTCGACACCGACCTGGTCAACCCCACGAGCAACGCGCTGTACGAGCGGCTCGGCTTCCGCCCCGTCGAGGACCGCACGCAGCTGTCCTTTGCCACCGCCGGGTCCCCGGCGCCGGCGGGACGTTAGGCTGGCGCGGTGAGCGGACTTGACGACTTCGCCCGGCTGGTTCAGGGCGATCACGGCCTGGTCGTGGTATCGACGCTGCGGCCCGACATGACCATCCAATCGTCGGTGGTGAACGCGGGCGTGCTGCCGCACCCGGTCACCGGAGCCGAGGTCGTCGGCCTGGTTGCCCGCGGCGACTCCCGCCGGCTGGCCTACCTGCGGGAGCGGCCGCGGGCCACGGTGGTCGTCCGGGCCGGATGGCAGTGGGCCTCGGTCGAAGGCCCGGTCGACCTGGCCGGTCCCGACGACCCGCTGCCCGGGGTGGACGCCGAGCGCCTGCGGGTCCTGCTGCGCGAGATCTTCACCGCGGCGGGCGGGACCCACGACGACTGGCCGACCTACGACCGGGTCATGGCCGAGGAACGCCGCGTCGCCGTGCTGGTGACCCCGGCGCGGACCCACAGCTAGTCCCGGGCCGTCGCAGCCGCGATACTCGTGCGCGCCGGGCGTGCGCGCCCCGGTAGCATCGGGTCACCAGCCCTATCCAGCCCGAAGGAGTACACCGTGTCCACCGAGCAGCTTCGTATCACCCTCGCCGGAAGCGAGCACGTGGTCGAGGCTGGCACGACGGCGGGCGCGGCCCTGGCCGACCTGGACCCCGGATCCGGTGGCACCGGATCGGCTGGCCACGGATCGGCTGGCCACGGATCGGCTGGCCACGGATCGGCTGGCCACGGATCGGCTGGCCACGGATCGGCTGGCCACGGATCGGCTGGCCACGGATCGGCTGGCACCGTCATCGCCGCCTGGGTCAACGGGGAGGCGCGTGACCTGGCCCGCACCCTCGCCGAGGGCGACGTCGTCGAGCCGATCTATATCGCCTCAGACGTCGGCCGGCAGATCATGCGCCACTCCACGGCGCACGTGCTGGCGCAGGCCGTGCAGGACCTGTTCCCGCACGCCAGGCTGGGCATCGGCCCTCCGGTGGAGAACGGCTTCTACTACGACTTCGACGTCCCGAAGCCGTTCGCCCCCGACGACCTGAAGGCGATTGAGGCGCGGATGCGCCAGATCGTCAAGCAGGGCCAGCGGTTCTCCCGGCGGGTGGTGAGCGACAGTGAGGCCCGTGCCGAGCTGAGGGACGAGCCGTACAAGCTCGAGCTGATCGGGCTGAAGGGCCCATCGGACTCCGAGGAGGCGGTCGAGGTGGGCGGCGTCGAGCTGACCATCTACGACAACCTGGACCCGGCGACCGGCGAGCTGTGCTGGAAGGACCTGTGCCGCGGCCCGCACATCCCGACCACCGCGCAGATCCCGGCGTTCAAGCTCCAGCGCAGCGGCGGAGCCTACTGGCGAGGCAGCGAGAAGAACCCGCAGCTCCAGCGGATCTACGGCACCGCCTGGGAGTCGCGGGACAGGCAGGACGAGTATCTCAGGATGCTCGAGGAGGCCGAGAAGCGCGATCACCGCAAGCTCGGCGCGGAGCTCGACCTGTTCTCGTTCCCGGTCGAGATCGGCAGCGGCCTGCCGGTCTTCCACCCCAAGGGCGGGACCATCAGGCGCGTCATGGAGGACTACTCGCGGCACCGCCACGAGGAGGCCGGGTACGAGTTCGTGAACACCCCGCACCTGACCAAGGAAGACCTGTTCATCACCTCCGGCCACCTGGAGTGGTACAAGGACGGCATGTTCCCGCCCATGGAACTGGACGGGGTCACGTACTACCCGAAGCCGATGAACTGCCCGATGCACATCCTGATCTACGCATCGCGCGGGCGGTCCTATCGTGAGCTGCCGCTCCGCCTGTTCGAGTTCGGCACCGTCTACCGCTACGAGAAGTCCGGCGTGGTGCACGGCCTGACCAGGGCCCGCGGCTTCACCCAGGACGACTCGCACATCTTCTGCGCCCCGGAGCAGCTGCAAGACGAGCTGGCCTCCCTGCTGAACTTCGTGGTCGGGCTGCTGCGCGACTTCGGGCTGACCGAGTTCGAGGCGGAGCTGTCCACCCGCCCGGATAAGTACGTCGGCGCGCTCGAGGAGTGGGCGGTCGCCGAGGCGGCGCTCAAGCACGCCCTGGACCGTTCCGGCCTGCCGTACGTGATCGCCGAGGGCGACGGTGCGTTCTACGCGCCCAAGATCGACGTGCACGTCAGGGACGCGATCGGCCGGCGCTGGCAGCTGTCCACCCTCCAGGTCGACCTGCAGGAACCTGGCCGGTTCGGGATCGAGTACCAGGCCCCGGACGGCTCGCGGAAGCGCCCGTACATGATCCACCGGGCCCTGTTCGGGTCGATCGAGCGGTTCTTCGGCATCCTGGTCGAGCACTACGCGGGGGCCTTCCCGCCGTGGCTCGCGCCGGTCCAGGCCGTGGGCATCCCGATTTCGGACGCGCACGTGCCCTACCTGGAGAAGATCGCGACGAGCCTGCGCGAGCAGGGCATCCGGGTCGAGGTCGACACGAGCGACGACCGGATGCAGAAGAAGATCAGGAACGCGCAGCGGCAGAAGGTGCCGTACATGCTCATCGCGGGCGACGATGACATGGCCGCCGAGGCCGTCTCGTTCCGGTACCGGGACGGGTCGCAGAAGAACGGCGTCCCGGTCGACGAGGCGATCAAGGAGATCCTCGCCGTCGTGCGTGACCGCATCCAGGTGTAGCCCCGTGCCCGACCCGGAAACCCCAGGCCCGGAAACCCCAGCCCCGGAAACTCCAGACCCGGAAACTCCAGGCGAGGAGCGGGCCTTCACGGGCGTGCCCGACGCGTTCGGTCGGCTGTGGACGCCCCACCGGATGGCTTACATCAAGGGCGAGGGCAGGCCGTCAGGCCCCGGCGAGGACGATGGCTGCCCGTTCGACGAGGCGCCAAAGCTCAGCGATGAGGACGGCCTGATCGTCGCCCGCGGCGCGCTGGTCTACGCGGTGCTCAACCTGTACCCGTACAACAGCGGTCACCTGCTGGTCTGCCCGTACCGGCACGTGGGCGACTACACGGACCTGACGGTCGAGGAGACCGCCGAGTTCGCCGAGTTCACCAAGCGCGCGATCGCCGCCCTGCGCCAGGCCTCGGGCGCGCAGGGCTTCAACATCGGGATGAACCTCGGCTCGGTCGCCGGCGCCGGCATCGCCGCCCACCTGCACCAGCACATCGTGCCCAGGTGGGGCGGCGACACCAACTTCATGCCGGTCGTCGGCCGGACCCGTGTCCTGCCCCAGCTCCTGGCCGACACCCGCAAGCTCCTAGCCGAAGCCTGGCCCGCCGCCTAGGCCAGCACTCACCTCTCGCCCGCGGCGCATCAGGACCGTGCACGAGGCCCGAATGCATCCCGTATGTTTTCGAAGAATCGTCGTTATGGTCTTGTTAGCAAGCCTTGCTTGTACTCGCGCCGCGGCTAAATTGAGCGGCGTGATCGAGAGTGATCATTTTGAAACCCGTGTTACGGCACGGGCCCGTGGGCGCCGGACTAGCCGGTGGCGCGAGCTGCTTCCCGCGGATCCTGGGCTCGCCGCAGTGCTGCGGCTCACTGTGGCGGTCCTGGTCGTGACCGTCGTGCTGTGGGCACTTCGATGACGACGCGGGTATCCCAGCATCGCGCCGTCCGGCCGGTCCCGGCGAAGGCGCGACCTGCCCGGGGCTCGGTTCAGGCGATCGCCTGGGTCCAGCTCGCGCCCCACCTGCCACGCGAGGTGTTCGAGGCGCACCTGCGCACGATTCCCGCCGTGCGTTCCGCGTCGCACGTCATCGGCGATGTCGACTACGAACTCAGGCTCGCGTGCCGCGACCTGGCCGACCTGGAGGTCGCGCTCGGCAGCCTGCGCGGGTGCCAGGGCACCGAAGTGGCGTCCACAGCCTTGGTGCTCGGCGAAGTTGAAGGCCTGGGCCAGCGAGCGCGGTCGATCGCCGACTGGGGCGCCACGCCGCGACCGCACCGAGCCCGATCCGCCTGAAGGGGCCTAACCCCGCTGACCTCCGGGAGCCTCACCGGCCCCGTTGACCTCAGTGGCGCGTTCCTCGCTGATCTGTTCGATTTGACCGTCCTTTTTGGTGGAAGATCCGGGCTTAGTGGAAGATTAGGGGGCCCATAGTCCCCCAAAAGCTCCACTGAACCCGGATCTTCCATGATCTTTTCCGGCGGAACGCGATAAGCGCTAACCAGCGCAACGCGTATCACTCAGTGATCACCCGCCGCGAGCACCGCGAAAGGTAAAGGGGGTGCCAGCCGAAGCAGCACCCCCCGCCCGAAGAACCCGCCCCAAAAAGACCCTCAGGACGGCTTGGAGTCGGCGGCGACCTTGGCGGCCAGGTGGGACGGCAGGGGCTCGTGACGCAGGTACGACCTGGTGAACGACCCCGTCCCGTGCGATACCGAACGCAGGTCGATGGAGTACCTGACGATCTCGAGCTCCGGGATCTCCGCCTTCACCAGGGTCCGGCCGCCCGGGATGGGCTCGGTGCCCAGCACCCGGCCCCGCCGTGACGACAGGTCTGACATCACCGCGCCGACGTAGTCGTCGGGTACCAGCACGTTCACCTCGTCGACGGGCTCGAGCAGCATGGGCGTCGCCTTGTCCACCGCGTCCTTCAGGGCCAGGCGGCCGGCCTTCTGGAAGGCCATGTCGGAGGAGTCGACGGAGTGGGCCTTGCCGTCGTACAGGGTGACCCGGACCCCGGTCATCGGGTACCCGGCCAGGACGCCCTGTTCCATCTGCCAGCGGACGCCCTTTTCCACCGAGGGGATGAACTGGCGAGGCACCACCCCGCCGACGATCTTGTCGACGAACTCGAACCCGGCCGAGTCGCTCAGCGGCTCGATCTCGATGTGGCAGATGCCGTACTCGCCGTGCCCGCCGGTCTGCTTGACGTTGCGGCCCAGCCCCTGGGCCTTGCCCGCGATCGTCTCCCGGAGCGGGACCCGCAGGTTGACGGTCTCCACCGCGACGCCGTACCGGTTGGAGAGCCGGTCGAGCAGCACGTCGGCGTGGGCCTCGCCCATCGTCCACAGCACGAGCTGCCTGGTCTCGGGGTTCAGCTCCAGGCGGAGCGTCGGATCCTCGGCGACCAGCCGGGCCAGTGCCTGCGACAGCTTGTCCTCGTCGGCCTTGGACTTGGCCACGATGGCGATGGGCAGCAGCGGCTCGGGCATGGACCACGCCTCCATCAGCAGCGGGCGGTCCTTGTCAGAGAGCGTGTCGCCGGTCTCGGCGGTGCTGAGCTTGGCCACGGCGCAGATGTCGCCGGCCGAACACGACGTCACCGCGCGCTGCTGCTTGCCCAGCGGCGAGGTCAGCGCGCCGAGCCGCTCGTCGTTGTCGTGGTCCGCGTGTCCGCGCTCGGCGCGGCCGTGCCCGGACACGTGCACGGAGGCGTCGGGGCGCAGCGTGCCGGAGAACACGCGGACCAGGCTGATCCGCCCGACGTACGGGTCCGAGGTGGTCTTGATGACCTCCGCGAGCAGCGGCCCCTTGGGGTCGGCGGACAGCCCGGTGACGGGCTTGCCGTCGGGCGTCGTGACCGCGGGCAGCGGGTGCTCGCCGGGGGAGGGGAAGGCCTGGGTCATCACCTCGAGGAGCTCGAGCATGCCCATCCGGTTCTGCGGCGCCGAGGAAGTCACGAGCACGGGGTAGAAGCTGCCGCGCGCGACGGCCTTCTCCAGGTCCTCGATGAGGACCTTGGGGTCGATGTCCTCCCCGGACAGGTACCTGTCCATCAGGCTCTCGTCTTCGCTTTCTGTGATGATGCCCTCGATCAGCTCACCGCGCAGCGACTCCATGCGGTCCAGACCGGCGTCCGCGGGCGCTCCCTCGGAACGCGTCCCGCCCGAGTAGGTGTACAGCTTCTCAGACAGCAGCCCGATCAGCCCGCTCACCGGGGCGCCGACCGGCAGGTATAGGGGCGCGACGGCCTCGCCGAAGGCGCCGCGGCAGGCCCCCAGCGTGGCGTCGAATTCCGCGCGCTGGTGGTCGATCTTGGTGATGACGATCGCGCGGGGCATGTCCACCGCGGCGCACTCGTCCCACAGCATCCTGGTCACGCCGTCGATCCCGTCGGAGGCGGAGACGACGAAGAGCGCGGAGTCCGCGGCGCGCAGCCCGGCCCGAAGGTCCCCCGTGAAGTCGGCGTACCCGGGCGCGTCGAGGAGGTTGACCTTGATGCCGTTGTGTACCAGGGGCGCCAGGGTCAGGTTGACCGAGCGCTGCTGCCGAACTTCGGCTTCATCGAAGTCGCTGACCGTGGTGCCCTCTTCGATGCTGCCCTGCCGCTGGATGGTGCCCGTGGCGGCGAGCAGCGCCTCGATGAGGCTGGACTTACCGGAACCCGAGTGGCCGACCAGCACCACGTTCCGTACCTGGTCGGCCGCCGGTGCCCTGCCCGCGGCTCCTCCTGACCCGGCCCCACTCGCTGTTGCAGACAATTGCCGTTCGCCTCCTTGCGATCGCTAGTACGCACGAACAGCCTTAACCCACGGGCGCCATGTCCACAACCCCCACGCAAAGAATCTCCCCGGTTGCCGGAAGATGAAGTGATGCTTGCCCGCAGGGGTCGTCCCGCAGGGTGAGCACGAGCACCGCATAAGATCGGACGGCCATGCTGAACCCGCTGCGGCCCGTGATGGCGCGCCTGTGGACCCCGGTGGGCGCGATCCTCGCGCGTACCCCGCTCACGGCGAACGCCGTCACCACGATCGGCACGATCGGCGTAGCCGGCGGGGCGCTCGGCCTGTTCCCCATCGGCGAGATGTTCCCCGGCGCGCTGACCTGCACGATCTTCGTGCTCCTCGACATGCTGGACGGCACGCTGGCCCGGATCAAGGGGACGACGGGGAGCTGGGGCGCGTTCTTCGACTCCACCATGGACCGGATCGCCGACGCCGGGATCTTCAGCGGGCTCGTGATCTGGTTCATGCGCGGCGGGCACAACCCGCTGCTCGGCGGGGTGTCACTATTCTGCCTGGTCGCGGGGCTCCTGGTGTCGTACACGAAGGCCCGGGCGGAGGGCCTGGGCCTGCGCTGTGACGTGGGCCTGATCGAGCGGCCCGAGCGCATGCTCATCTCCCTGATCGCGGTCGGCGTTTCGGGCCTCGGCGTGCCGTACATTCTCAACGTAGGGCTCTGGGCGCTCGCGGCGGGCAGCGCCTACACGTTCTGGCAGCGGATTCGCGCGGTCTACCTGGAGGCCCGGAAGACTAAGGCGGACGCTGATGGCTGAGGGAAGGTCGGGCGTGGCGCGTTCATCGCAGCCCGTGTCGGTGTCCGAGCGGCTGACCGGGTTCGCGTACCGGCTCGGCTGGAAGCTGATCTGCCGGGTCCCGCTGTCGTGGGCCCGGTCGGTCTTCATGGCCGTGGCCGAGGTCGCGTGGCGGCGGCAGGGCCCGAAGGTGCAGGTGCTCGAGGCCAACCTGCGCCGGGTGCTGGCCTACTCCGACGACAGCCCGGACGTGGACGGCCAGGAACTGCGCGCCCTGTCCCGGGCCGCGCTGCGGTCCTACGCCAGGTACTGGCTCGAGACGTTCCGCCTGCCGGTCATCCCCATCGAGCAGATCATGGCCGGCATGCACGTCAACCCCGAGGGCGAGGCGGAGCTATTCGCGAACCTGCGGGCCGGCCGCGGCGTGATCGTCGCCCTGCCGCACATGGGCAACTTCGAGCAGGCGGGCGCGTGGGTGGTCCAGGAGGGAGCGGGCAAGTTCACCACCGTCATGGAACGGCTGCGGCCGGAGTCGGTCTACGAGGCGTTCGTCCGCTTCCGCGAGAGCCTGGGGATGGAGGTACTCCCGCTGACGGGAGGGCAGACCCCGTTCGGGACCCTGGCCCAGCGGCTGCGGGCCGGCGGCCTGGTCTGCCTGGTCAGCGACCGCGACCTGAAGGAGACCGGCATCGAGGTCGAGCTGTTCGGCGAGCGGGCGCGGATCGCCGCCACCGCCGCGCTCGCGGTGCACACCGGCGCCGCGCTGCTGCCGACGGCGACCTGGTTCGAGGGCGAGGAAGAATGGGGAGCCCGCATCTACCCCGAGATCCCCGTCCCCGCGTCAGGGACCCGCGCCGAGAAGATCAAGGCCATGAGCCAGCAAATGGCGCACTGCTGGGAGACCGCGATCGCCGAGCACCCCCAGGACTGGCACATGCTGCAGCGGGTCTTCACCGCCGACCTCGAAAAACCAGAAAACCATGATGCCGAACGGCGTATGGTGAACCCCCTGAATCCGGTGCCTCCCCCGCGGGGCGGCCCTCCGTGAAGATCGGGATCACCTGCCCGTACTCGTGGGACGTGCCGGGCGGCGTGCAGCAGCACATCAGGGACCTGGCCGAGGCGCTGATCGACGAGGGTCACGAGGTCTCGGTGATCACAGCGGCCGACGACGACACCCCGCTGCCGCCCTACGTCGTCGGGGCGGGCCGGGCGGTACCCGTGCCCTACAACGGGTCGGTGGCCCGGCTGTCGTTCGGTTTCCTGTCCGCGAGCCGGGTGCGGCGCTGGGTCAGGGACGGCGGGTTCGACGTGCTGCACGTGCACGAGCCCGAGATCCCCAGCCTGTCCCTGCTGGCCTGCTGGGTGGCGACCGGGCCGATCGTCGCCACCGTGCACACCGCGATCCCCCGCTCCCGCGTGCTCCTGGTTACCTACCCGGTGGTGCGGACCGGGATGGAGAAGATCATGGGCCGGATCGCGGTCTCCGAGGCGGCCAGGACCACGCTGGTCGAGCACATCGGCGGGGATGCGGTCGTCATCCCGAACGGCGTGGCCACGCACAGGTACCGCAAGGCCGAACCCCTGCCCGGCTGGCCGGGCCCCGGCGGGGCGATCGGTTTCCTCGGGCGGCTGGACGAGCCGCGCAAGGGCCTGACCGTGCTGCTCAAGGCGTTCGAGATCCTCGGGCCGGGACGGCCAGGCCTGCGCCTGCTCATCGCGGGGCCGTCCGGTGACGCCGCCGACGTCCTGCAGCGCGTGCCCGCCGGGCTGCGTGACCGGGTGGTGCTGCTCGGGCAGGTCTCCGAGGAGGACAAGGTCCGCGTGCTCCACTCGGTGGACGTGTTCTGCTCGCCGAACACCGGTGGCGAGTCGTTCGGCATCGTCACCGCCGAGGCGATGGCGGCGGGCCTGCCCATCGTGGCCAGCGACATCGACGCGTTCCGGCAGGTGCTGCGCGGCGGCGAGGCGGGGGAGTTGTTCGCCACGGGCGACGCCGCCGACCTGGCCCGGGTGGCGGGCCGGCTACTCGACGACGCGCCGCGCCGGGCCGAGTTGTCGGCCGCGGCGCTGGCCGAGGTGGCCAGGTACGACTGGTCGGTGGTGGCCCGCGACGTGCTCCAGGTCTACGAGACCGTCGTCCTCGGCAGCACCCAGGTGGCGGTGGCCGCCGACGCGAGGGGCTGGCTGGCGTGATCGCGGACATCATCCTGATCATCGCGGCCGCGCTGTTCGTAGGGGTGTACATGTCCTGGCGGGCCGGGCGCATCGACCGCCTGCACGCCCGGGTCGACATGGCCCGCGTCGCGCTGGACGTTACCCTGCTCCGGCGCGGCTCGGTGGCCCTCGAGCTGGCCACCAGCGGGCTGCTCGACCCGGCGACCAGCCTGCTGCTGGCCGCGGCGGTGCACGGGGCCCGTAACGGTGACGGCCCGCGGGACCTGGCCGAGAGCGACCTGACCCGCGCGCTGCGCGCCGCGTTCAGCCAGCCGGGGTTCCGGGACTCGCTCAGCGGAATCGAGGGCGCCGACGAGCTCATCGCCGAGGTCGAGACGGCCTCGCACCAGGTCTTCCTGGCCCGCAAGTTCTACAACGACCTGGTCGGGGCGACCCGGGACGCCAGGCGCCGCCCGCTGGCGCGCACGCTACGCCTGGCGGGCCGGGCCAAGGCCCCCGTGTTCTTCGAGATGGACGACTCGCTGCTGGGCGACCTCGGGCCGGGTGGCCATACGATGGTGACAACCAGTCACGAATGACGCATTGACTCAAGCGAGGTTTTCCAGTGTCCACTGTCAACTCTGAAGCGGTCACCGGGACCGCGCGCGTGAAGCGCGGTATGGCGGAGATGCTCAAGGGCGGCGTGATCATGGACGTCGTCACGTCCGATCAGGCCAAGATCGCGGAGGACGCCGGCGCGGTCGCGGTGATGGCGCTGGAGCGCGTGCCCGCCGACATCCGCGCCCAGGGCGGCGTGGCCAGGATGAGCGACCCCGACATGATCGACGGCATCATCGCCGCGGTGTCCATCCCGGTCATGGCCAAGTGCCGGATCGGGCACTTCGCCGAGGCGCAGGTCCTGCAGGCGATCGGGGTCGACTACATCGACGAGTCCGAGGTGCTCACCCCGGCCGACGAGGCGAACCACGTCGACAAATGGAAGTTCACCGTGCCGTTCGTGTGCGGCGCCACCAACCTGGGCGAGGCGCTGCGCCGGATCGGCGAGGGCGCGGCCATGATCCGGTCCAAGGGCGAGGCCGGGACCGGCAACGTCGTGGAGGCGACCAGGCACATGCGGTCCATCAGGTCGCAGATCGCGCGGCTGTCCGGCCTGCCACCCGAGGAGCTGTTCAGCGCGGCCAAGGACCTCGCCGCTCCGTACGAGCTGGTCGCCGAGGTCGCGAAGGCCGGGCGCCTCCCGGTCGTGCTGTTCACCGCGGGCGGCATCGCGACCCCCGCGGACGCCGCGCTGATGATGCAGCTCGGCGCGGAGGGCGTGTTCGTGGGCTCCGGGATCTTCAAGTCCGGCGACCCGGCCAAGCGCGCCGCCGCGATCGTGAAGGCCACCACGTTCCACGACGATCCCGACGTCGTGGCCAAGGTCTCCCGCGGCCTCGGCGAGGCCATGGTCGGCATCAACCTGGACACCCTGCCCGCGGACCAGCACTACGCCGGGCGCGGCTGGTAACCGCGGAATGAACCTGCCCGTCGTCGGCGTTCTTGCTCTGCAGGGGGACGTCGCTGAGCACCTGCGCGCGCTGGAAGGTGCCGGGGCCACCGCGATTACCGTGCGCCGCCCGGCCGAACTCGACCGGGTCGATGGCCTGGTCATCCCCGGCGGTGAGTCGACCACGCTGTGGCGTCTTTCCGTGGCCTTCGACATGCTCGAGCCGCTGCGCAAGCAGATCGCCGGCGGCCTGCCCGCGTTCGGGTCCTGCGCCGGGATGATCATGCTGGCGGACCGGCTGGCCGATGGCGTGGCGGGCCAGCAGACGTTCGGCGGCATCGACATGACGGTGCGCAGGAACGCGTTCGGCCGGCAGGTCGACTCGTTCGAGCACGACATCGCGCTGTACGGGCTGGGCCAGGACGCCGCCCCGCTCCGCGCGGTGTTCATCCGGGCGCCCTGGGTGGAGCAGGTGGGGGAGAACGTCGAGATCCTCGGCACCGAGCAGCGCACCGGTAGGATCGTCGCGGTGCGCCAGGGGCACCTTCTGGCCACGGCCTTCCACCCCGAGCTAACCCCGGACCGGCGCATCCATGAGCTTTTCGTTGACATTGTGAAGGGATAGTTGATGAGCGGCCACTCCAAGTGGGCCACCACGAAGCACAAGAAGGCGGTGGTCGACGCCAAGCGCGGCAAGCTGTTCGCCAAGCTGATCAAGAACGTCGAGGTCGCGGCCAGGACCGGCGGGGGTGATCCGGCCGGGAACCCGACGCTGTACGACGCCATCCAGAAGGCGAAGAAGAGCTCGGTCCCGAACGACAACATCGACCGCGCCGTCCGGCGCGGCGCCGGCCAGGAGGGCGGCGGCGCGCAGTACGAGAACGTCACCTACGAGGGGTACGGCCCGGGCGGGGTCGCGGTCCTTGTGCAGTGCCTGACCGACAACAGGAACCGGGCCGCCTCCGACGTGCGCGTCGCGTTCACCCGCAACGGCGGGTCGCTGGCCGACCCGGGCTCGGTGTCGTACCTGTTCCACCGCAAGGGCGTCATCATCGTGGAGAAGAACGGGGTCACCGAGGACGACGTGCTCGCGGCGGTGCTGGACTCGGGCGCCGAGGAGGTCAACGACCTCGGCGAGTCGTTCGAGGTCGTGTCCGAGCCCGGCGACATGATCGCCGCGCGCACGGCGCTGCAGCAGGCCGGGATCGACTACGACTCCGCCGACCTGGCGTTCCTGCCCAGCGTCGAGATCGACCTCGACGAGGAGCAGGCCAAGCGGGTGTTCCGGCTGATCGACGCGCTCGAGGACTCCGACGACGTGCAGGACGTGTACGCCAACTACTCGGTCGCCGACGACATCATGGAAAAGCTGGGGTAGGTGACGGCCGTCCAGATCCGGGTCCTCGGCCCCGACGACGACCTGGACGCGCAGCTTGAGCTGAACGAGCGGTCCTTCGGGGTCAAAGGCCCGGACGTGCGCGCCCATTGGCTGCAGTCATTGGCCCGCCTCGTCGCGCAGGGCCGCTGCCTGGGCGCCTTCGCCGGTGACCGGCCGGTGGGCACGGCCATGTTCCACGACATGCGGCAGTGGTGGCGCGGCCGGGCGGTGCCGATGGCCGGGGTGGCCAGCGTGGCGGTGGCGCCCGAGGAACGGGGCCGGGGCCTCGGCCGGCGGCTGATGACGGCCCTGCTGCTGGAGGTGGCCGGGCGCGGTTACCCGATTTCCGCGCTCTACCCGGCCACGATGTCCCTGTACCGGTCGCTGGGCTGGGAACTCGCAGGAGCGAGGGAGACCGCGGAGATTCCCGCCCGCTCGCTGCGTCCGTTGGCCCCACCCGACCTCGCCCCGGACGCCGGCTCCGTGGCTCTGAAGCGCGCAGAGCCCGGCGACGCGGGCGCCGTGCTCTCGGTCATCGGCCGGGTGCACGAGGCGGCGCGCGACTGCGGCCCGATCACCTGGGACGAGGCCTCGGTGCGCCAGTGGCTCGGCGACCGGGAACTGTACGCCTACCTCAGCGACGACGGCTTCCTCATCTACCGCTGGCACAACGGCAACGACGCCCTGTTCGTCGAGGGCGCCGAGGCGATCTCCGGGCCGACCGCCCGCGCGTTCTGGTCGCACGTCGGCTCGCACGCGTCGATCGCCGAGACGGTGTACGTCCGGGTCGGCGCGGCCGACGCGTTCTGGTGGCTGACCCGCGAGCGCGACGCCGACGTGACCCACCGGTCGCTGTGGATGCTCCGGGTGGTCGACGCCCCCGCGGCCATCGCCGCTCGCGGTTTCCCCGCCGCTACCTCGCTCAGCGTCCCGCTGGACATCGGGGACGGCACCCTGCCGGCGAACTCCGGCCGCTGGGAACTGACCGTCGCCGAGGGGAAGGGCTCGCTGAACCCGCTCACCTCCGTGCCCGCCGCGCGCCCGCCGCTCGCCCTGGGCCCGCGCGGCCTGGCCGCGCTGTACGCCGGGACCCCGGTCGCCACGCTGCGCCAGGCCGGGCTGGCCTCGGGCGGCTCGGCCGACGGTGACGCGGCCCTGGACGCCGCGTTCGGCGCGAGCGCCTACATGCTCGACTCGTTCTGAGCCATTCGGGGGACACGCCGCGCCCGGTGCGGGACGCTACCGCGCCAGGCCGGTAGGTTCGTAGGCGAACAGATGTTCGCCGGCGACAGGGCCGGACCCCGGATGGAGGGCCCGGATGGAGGCACCGCAGTGGGCCTGACCTTTGCGCGGCACCCGATGCGCGTGCTCGGGGTCGATCCCGGGCTGACCAGGTGCGGCGTCGGGGTCGTCGACGGGGCGCCCGGCCGGGCGCTGACGCTGGTCAGGTTCGGCGTCATAAGGACGTCGGCCGACGAGGACATCGCGGCGCGGCTGCTGGCCATCGAGACCGAGCTCGAGTCCTGGCTGGACGCCTGCCAGCCCGACGCCGTGGCCGTGGAGCGCGTCTTCAGCCAGCACAACGTCCGCACGGTGATGGGGACGGCCCAGGCGGGTGCGATCGCGATCGCCTGCGCGGCCCGCCGCGGGCTGCCCGTCGCCCTGCACACGCCCAGCGAGGTCAAGGCCGCGGTGACCGGCAGCGGGCGGGCCGGCAAGGAACAGGTCACCACCATGGTCACCAAGCTGCTGCGGATCACCGACCCGCCGCGCCCCCCGGACGCCGCCGACGCTCTGGCGCTGGCCATCTGTCACCTGTGGCGCGGCGGATCCCCCTTGAGCAACGGAGTTCGGCCGGCGGCGGCCAGGGCAGGAGGCAGGACGTGATCGCTCATGTGCGGGGAACGGTCGCCGGGGTCGGCCCCGACAGCGCCGTCATCGAGGTCGGCGGCGTAGGCCTCCGGGTCCAGTGCACGCCAGGAACCCTGGCCACGCTGAAGCCGGGGGAGGACGCGCAGGTGGCCACCTCCCTGGTGGTCAGGGAAGACTCACTGACCCTGTTCGGCTTCTACTCCGACGACGAGCGCAACGTCTTCGAGCTGCTGCAGACGGCCAGCGGCGTCGGCCCGAGGCTGGCGCTGGCCATGCTGGCGGTGCACTCACCGGACGCGCTGCGCCGCGCGGTCTGGACCGAGGACCTCAACGCGCTGATCATGGTCCCCGGGATCGGCAAGAAGGGCGCACAGCGGATCGTGCTGGAGATGAAGGACAGGCTCGGGCCGCCCGGCCAGAGCGATACGGGGATCGGCCAGCGCGCGTCCAGGCCGGCCCCGCTGGTCCCGCTGTGGCGGGACCAGGTCCAGTCCGGCCTGGTGAACCTGGGCTGGCCGGCCCGCGAGGCCGAGCAGGCGATCGCGGCCCTGCAGGACGAGGGGGTCATCGACGACGCCGATTCCGGCGCCGGGGTCGACGTGGCCACTGTCCTGCGCGCCGCGCTGCGCAAGCTGAGCAGGCCATGAAGAGCGGACCGCGACGACCTGGAGCAGCCGAGCTGGCCGCGGGCCGCAGGGTGAGCAGGCCATGAAGAGCGGACCGCGACGACCTGGAGCAGCCGAGCTGGCCGCGGGCCGCAGGGTGAGCAGGCCGTGAACGGGGATGGCGACGCCCTGGCCCGGGCCGAGCAAGCCGAGCTGGCCGCGCGCCGCGCTCACCTGGACCGCGACGACGGCGGCCCGCCCGGCGAGGGGGGCTCCGGGATGGTGTCCGCGCTGGCGGACGCGGACGAGCGCGAGATCGAGGGCGCACTCCGGCCCAAGCGGCTCGCCGAGTTCACCGGCCAGGCCCGCGTGCGCGAGCAGCTCTCCCTGATCCTGCAGAGCGCCCTGCGCCGCGGCCGGCCGCCGGATCACGTCCTCCTGGCCGGCCCGCCCGGCCTGGGCAAGACGACGATCGCGATGATCGTGGCCGCCGAGCTCGGCGCTCCGCTCCGCATCACCAGCGGCCCGGCGATCGAGCGGTCCGGTGACCTGGCCGCGGTCCTGTCCACGCTCAGCGAGGGCGAGGTCGTCTTCATCGACGAGATCCACCGCGTGGCCAGGCCCGCGGAGGAAATGCTGTACCTGGCCATGGAGGACTTCCGGGTCGACGTGGTGATCGGGAAGGGACCGGGGGCGACCGCGATCCCCCTGGAGATCGCCCCGTTCACGCTGGTCGGCGCGACCACCGGGCCGGCCTGCTGCCCGCCCCGCTGCGGGACAGGTTCGGGTTCACCGCGCACCTGGATTTCTACGCGCCCGACGAGCTTGAGCAGATCATCCGCAGGTCCGCGGGCCTGCTCGGGGTGACGCTCACCGACGAGGGCGCGGCCGAGCTGTCCACTAGGTCGCGGGGGACGCCCCGGATCGCGAACCGCCTGCTGCGACGGGTCCGCGACTACGCAGAAGTCCGCGCCGACGGCGTGGTCACCAGGGACATCGCCCGGACCGCGCTCGAGATCTACGAGGTGGATGACTACGGCCTCGACCGGCTCGACCGCGGGGTGCTCGACGCGGTGATCCGCAGGTTCGGCGGCGGACCGGTCGGCCTGTCGACGCTCGCCGTGGCGCTCGGTGAGGAGGCGGAGACCGTTGAGGTGGTAGCGGAGCCGTTCCTCGTCCGGCGCGGGCTGCTGGCCAGGACCCCGCGAGGCCGGGTAGCGACCGCGGCCGGCTGGGCACACCTCGGCCTGACGCCCCCGCCGTCCCTGGCCGAATTGCCCACCCTCTTCGATTAATCGCGCGGGAATCCTGCCCGCTCACGGAACCTCCGGCTGGCCCATGGCATTGATAGGTGGTATGGAGCCTCGAGGGTTGTCCCCCGGAACGATAGAGTCACGATCACCAGCAAAACCTCGTAGCCTGTTGGTGCGCGGTCAAAGCGCGGCTAAACTTCGGCAGTTGGTCGTTGGGCACCGCCGCGACCCGCGCAGGCAGAATCAACCGGAAGGAAGCCCCGCTCATGGGGATTGTTATCGCAGCCGCCGACGCGGCCGCCAAGAAGGGCAGCAGCTCGACCACCCTCCTGCTCCTTATCGTGCTCGTCTTCGCTGGCTTCTACTTCCTGATGATCAGGCCGCAGCGCCGTCGCCAGCAGCAGGCCCAGCAGCAGAGGAAGAGCGGCGCCACGCCCGGAGCCAGGGTCCGCACCGTGGGCGGGATGTACGCCACCGTCGTCGAGGACGACGGCGACGACGTGGTCCTCGAAGTCGCGCCGGGCGTTGAAATCCGCTACATGAAGAAGGCCATCGCGGAGGTCCTCGAGCCCGGGGAGCCCGAGGCCGAGGACCCCGTCTCCGACGACGAGGCCGGCTACCACGACGACGAGCCCGGGTACCACGGCGACGCATCAGCCGAGGACGACCACGAGGTCACCGACAGCACCACGTCGGCCGAGGATGGCCTGGCCAGCTCGCACGACGGCCTGGCGTCGCCGGACAAGGACAACGTGTTCTGAGCCTTCGCCCGACGTGAGGACGACGGGTAACGACTGATCAAGGACAGGCGGACAAGTGGCACCCCCAACGAAGACCGTCCCGCACCCGGGACGGGCGCTCGCGGTTCTCGTCGCGCTCATCGTGATCATGCTGGTGAGCCTCTTGGGGAGTAACCTGTTCAGCCCCGGCCAATGGCACAAGGACTTCAGGATCGGCCTTGGGCTCGACCTGTCCAGCGGCACCGAGCTGAGCATGAAGGCGACCACCCTGAGCGGCGGCCTCCCGACCAACGGTGACATGCAGGAGGCCATCTCCATCATCCTGGCCCGGGTGAACGGCACAGGTAACACCGGTGCCCAGGTGCAGACCGAGGGCGCCAACATCCTGAACGTGTCGGTACCGGGCAAGACCGTCCAGCAGACGGCGAACCTGGTCAGCGAGACCGCCCTGCTGATGTTCAGGCAGACGCTGCTCTTCCAGGAGTACACAGGCACCACGTCATCGGCGAGCGCGTCACCGTCGGCGTCGCCGACCGCCACTCCTTCGGCCTCCGCGAGTTCCTCCGCCACCGCGAGCCCGTCGGCCCATCCCTCCGCCACCCCCGGCGCCACGGCGACGGCGAGCACTTCCGCCAAGATCGTTCAGGCCAGCGCCAGTCCCGCCGCGAGCGGTACCGCCTCGCCGCGGGCCTCGGCCTCGGCCAGCGCCACGGCCACGGCCAGCGCCTCGGCCTCGGCGAGCCCGAGCCCGAGCCCGAGCGCCACGTCCTCGACCAGCAGCACCGCGCTCGGCGACGCGAGCCTGGTGCAGCCCAAGGTGCTCGCGCTGTTCAACAAGCTGGTCTGCAAGCCCAACGATACGACGCAGTGGAAGACCCAGGTCGGCTACACCAACGCCGAGGCCTACGACAACCCGAACGCCCAGATCGTCGCCTGTGACAGCAGCGGCGACAAGTACGCGCTGAACGTGGCCAAGATCCAGGGCACCCAGGTCAGCAACGCCATCGCCGAGCTATCCACGACCAGCAACGAGTGGATCGTCGAGCTGAACCTCAAGAGCGGGGGCGCCGCCGCGTACGGCACCCTGACGTCGGACCTGTACAACAAGTACTACACCGCAGGCGGCGACAACTCGTCCACCGATGACTACTGGCTGGACACCGTCGCGATCGTCCTCGACGGTAACGTCGTCACGGCGCCGGAGATCATCAGCCCCATCCCGGGCGGCAACTCCCAGATCCAAGGTAACTTCACCCAGGCCAGCGCGACCCAGCTGCAGAACGTGCTGAAGTACGGGTCGCTCCCGCTGAACTTCAAGATCCTGTCCGAGGACTCGGTGTCGGCGGCGCTCGGCCGGGCCCAGCTTGACGGCGGGCTGATCGCGGCCGCGATCGGGCTGGCGCTCGTCGTGATCTACTCGTTCCTGTACTACCGCGGCCTCGGCATCGTGTCAGTCTCCAGCCTGATCATCGCCGCGTGTCTGGCCATGCTCTCAGTCATGCTGCTCACCAGGTACCAGAGCTTTACGCTGGACCTGGCCGGCATCGCGGGCCTGATCGTGGCGATCGGTATCACCGCCGATTCCTTCGTCGTGTTCTTCGAACGATTGCGCGATGAGGTGCGCGAGGGCAAAGCGCTGCGCCCGGCCGTGGAGGCCGGCTGGAAGCGCGCCAGGCGCACCATCCTGGTGTCCGACACCGTGTCGTTCCTGGCGGCGGTACTCCTGTACTACTTCTCCATCGGCGAGGTCAAGGGCTTCGCCTACACCCTCGGCCTGACCACGATCATCGACGTGGTGGTCGTGTTCTTGTTCACCAAGCCGATGGTGACCCTGCTCGCCCGGACCAGTTTCTACGGCAACGGTCACCCGATGTCCGGCCTTGATCCGGCCCGGCTCGGCGCCCGCGCCCCCTGGCGATCCTCGGTCCGCCGCGAACCGGTCAGGCGGCGGCCGGATGCCGGGCCGCGCGGTACCTCGTCACGAAACTCCGGGGAGGCGTGATGTCACGGATCAGCCAGCTCCCCGGCAAGCTCTACCGCGGCGAGGTGTCCTACGACTTCGTCGGCCGGAAGCGGCGATGGTACACGATGTCCGGGGCGATCCTGCTGATCAGCATCGTGGCGCTGTTCGTCCACGGCCTGGACTTCAGCGTCGACTTCAAGGGCGGCGCGCTGTTCCAGTTCCCCGCGTCGGCCTCGCAGACGGTCACCGAGGTCCAGGATGCGGTCACGCACGCGGGCGTGAGCGGCGCGGTCGTCCAGTCACTCAGCGGCCTGAACGGCAAGGAATGGCAGGTGCAGACCAAGTCGCTGACCAGCAGCCAGACCCTCCAGGTCGAGAGCTCGCTGGAGAGCCAGCTCAGCGTCAGCGGGAGCAAGATCAGCACCACGTTCGTCGGCCCGAGCTGGGGCAGCACGATCACCACCAAGGCGGTGCAGGCCCTGATCACGTTCCTGATCGTGATCGTGCTGTACCTGTCGATCGCCTTCGAGTGGAAGATGGCGGTGGCGGCCTTCGTGGCCCTGATCCACGACCTGGTCATCGCCACGGGCGTGTACGCGCTGACCGGGTTCCAGGTCAGCCCCGCGACCGTCATCGGCCTGCTGACCATCCTCGGCTATTCGCTGTACGACACCGTGGTCGTCTTCGACAAGGTCCGTGAGAATACCGCCGGCCTGCTCGGCGGGGCCAGGAGCACGTACAGCCAGGCCGCGAACCTGGCCCTGAACCAGACGCTGGTCAGGTCCATCAACACGTCCGTGATCGCGCTGCTGCCCGTAGCCGCCATCTTGTTCGTCGGCGGCGGCCTGCTCGGCGCCGGCGAGCTGAAGGACCTGGCCCTGGTGCTCTTCGTCGGCATGCTGTCCGGCACGTACTCCTCGATCTTCATCGCGACGCCGGTCCTGGCCGACCTGAAGGAGCGGGAGCCGCAGTACCAGCAGCTGGCCAAGCGCGTGAGCGTCCGTGCCGCCGGCGGCCGGGCCGCCGCCAAGCGCGCGACCGCGACCGCGAAGCCCCTGCCGGCTAGCCGGGCTGCCGCCCTGGCCCCGTCGGCGCCAGTGACCGACGACGAGACGGACGACATCGAGCAGTACGCCGACGACACCGAGCCTGCCACCGACGAGCTGACCACCACGCCGTCCCGGGTGACGGCCGCGCGCGGCACGCCGGGAACGGCCCGCCCGGGCCCGCGGCAGCAGCCGCGCCGCGGCGGCAGCCCGACGCGCCACCGCCCGGCCGGTAAGAGGAAGCGACGCTGAGCGAGGACCTGGCCCAGCTCATCACGACCCGGATCCGGGACATCCCGGACTATCCGCAGCCGGGCGTGATCTTCAAGGACTTCACCCCGCTGCTGGCCGACGGTCCCGCGTTCGCCGCGGTCATCGACGCGCTGGCCGGGGTGTACGGGCCGGTGGACAAGGTGGCGGGCATCGAGGCGCGCGGCTTCATCCTCGCCGCGCCGGTGGCCATGTGCCTGCGCGCGGGCTTCGTCCCGATCAGGAAGAAGGGCAAGCTGCCCGGCCCGACGTACGCGCAGGACTATGAGCTTGAGTACGGCACCGCGACGATCGAGGTCCACACCGACGCCTTGACCCCCTCGGACCGGGTCCTGGTCATCGACGACGTGCTCGCCACCGGCGGCACCGCGCGCGCCACGGCCGATCTGGTGCAGCGGTCCGGCGCCACCGTGGCGGGCATCGCCGTGCTGCTCGAGCTGTCCTTCCTAGGCGGCCGTGCCCGGCTCGCCGACCTCCCGGTCAGCGCCCTCCTCACCGTTTAGCCGACCTCCGGTCAGCGCCCCGCTCACCGTCGGGCCGCAAGTTCGTCGCGTGAAATCCCGCCGGGAATCACACGCCTGCCATCTGGCGTTGCATTGCTCCAAGTACACTGGTGGCTTGGCAGGTGTGAGGAGCGCGAGTGGCCGGTGATGTCATCACGACCGGCACGAAAGCTGCTGATGCTGCCCGGGTGGACGCGCCACGGGGTCCCGACCCCGTAGCTGATGCGGAACAGGCCGAGGCAGCACCGGCGGACGTGCCGGGCCGCCCCGCGGCCGAGGATGCGGCTCCCGCCCGACCCTCCAGGAGCCAGACCAGGGCCACCGGCCGGGCCAGGGCGGCCGTCGCGGCGGTCCAGGGCCAGGCCGCGGACGTTGCGGCGTCCGGCGTTGGCGTACGCCGCCGGCTGGCCCGGCTCGGGGCGCAGCGCGGCACGACGATCAACCCGGTGCTCGAGCCGCTGATCAAGACCGTGCGCGCGACGCACCCCAAGACCGACGTCCGCATGATCGAGCGGGCCTACGAGACCGCGGCCCAATGGCACAAGGATCAGAAGCGGCTGAGCGGCGACCCGTACATCACCCACCCGCTGGCGGTGGCCACGATCCTGGCCGAGCTCGGCATGCCCAGCCAGACGATCTGCGCCGCGCTGCTGCACGACACGATCGAGGACACCCCCTACACGCTGATCCAGCTGCGCGCCGACTTCGGCGAAGACGTTTGCGCGCTCGTGGACGGCGTTACCAAGCTCGATAAGGTCAAGTACGGCGAGTCAACCGAGGCAGAGACCGTCCGCAAGATGGTGGTCGCCATGTCCCGCGATATCCGCGTGCTGGTGATCAAGCTCGCCGACCGGCTGCACAACATGCGGACGCTGCGCTACCTGGCGCGCGAGAAGCAGGAGCGCAAGTCCCGGGAGGTCCTGGAGATCTACGCCCCGCTCGCGCACCGGCTCGGCATGAACACGGTGAAATGGGAGCTGGAGGACCTCGCCTTCGCGACGCTGTACCCAAAGCGCTTCGACGAGATCGTCCGGCTGGTCTCCAGCCGGGCACCACGGCGGGAGGCCTTCCTGCAGGAAGTGATCGAGGACGTCCGCCGCGACCTGGACGACGCCAAGATCAAGGCGAGGGTCACCGGCCGGCCGAAGCACTATTACTCGATCTACCAGAAGATGATCGCCAGGGACGTCGGCTTCGACGAGATCTACGACCTGATGGGCATCCGGGTCCTGGTCGATTCTGTCCGCGACTGCTACGCGGCGCTGGGGACCCTGCACGCGCGGTGGAACCCCGTCCCCGGGCGGTTCAAGGACTACATCGCGATGCCGAAGTTCAACATGTACCAGTCGCTGCACACCACGGTCATCGGCCCGGACGGCAAGCCGGTGGAGCTGCAGATCCGCACCTGGCGCATGCACCAGCGGTCGGAATACGGGGTCGCGGCGCACTGGAAGTACAAGGAGGAAGCCGCCTTCGGCGGCCGGGCCAAGGACGCCAAGGACGACACCGAGGAGATGGCGTGGCTGCGGCAGCTGGTCGACTGGCAGCGGGAGACCGAGGACCCGGCCGAGTTCCTCGAGTCACTCCGCTTCGACCTGGCCGCCGCCGAGGTCTACGTGTTCACCCCGCGCGGCGACGTGATCCCGCTGCCGCAGGGCGCGACCCCGGTGGACTTCGCGTACGCCATCCACACCGATGTCGGGCACCGGACGATCGGCGCGAAGGTCAACGGCCGCCTGGTGCCGCTGGACTCCGCGCTCGGCAACGGCGACACCGTGGAGATCCTCACCGCCAAGACCGCCGAGACTGGGCCGAGCCGGGACTGGCTCAAGTTCGTCCAGAGCCCCCGCGCGCGGAACAAGATCCGGCAGTGGTTTTCCAAGGAGCGCAGGGAAGCCGCGGTTGAGGCGGGCAAGGACCAGATCGCGAAGGCCATGCGGAAGCAAGGGCTACCCCTGCAGCGGCTCGCGACCGCCGACACGCTGCTCAACCTGGCCCGTGACCTGCACTACCCGGACGTGTCAGGGCTGTACGCGGCGGTCGGCGAGGGCCGGGTCAGCGCCCAGTCGGTGGTCGAGAAGCTGGTCAGGTCGATCGGCGGGCTGGCGGGCGCCCAGGAGGACATCGCCGAGGCCACGCTGCCGTCCAAGGCGCCGCAGCCCCGGGCGCTCGCGGATTCCGGTGTCGTGGTCACAGGCGCGCCCGACGTCTGGGTCCGCCTGTCGCGGTGCTGCACGCCGGTGCCTGGGGACCAGATCACCGGGTTCGTCACCCACGGCCACGGCGTGTCGGTGCACCGGGCGGACTGCACGAACCTGGCCCACCTGAACGACACCCAGCGGGAGCGGATGGTCGACGTGCACTGGGCCCCCAGCGAGGGGTCGGTGTTCCTGGTAGGGATCCAGGTGGAGGCGCTCGACCGGACGCACCTGCTCTCCGACGTCACCAGGGTGCTATCGGACCACCACGTCAACATCCTGGCCGCGAACGTCACCACGAGCCGGGACCGGGTGGCGGTCAGCCGCTTCACGTTCGAGATGGGCGACCCCAAGCACCTAGGTCACGTGCTCCGCGCCGTCCGCGCGATCGACGGCGTCTACGACGTCTACCGCGTCACCAGCTAACCGCTGAACTCCGCCAGCGTGTGCTCGGCCTCTTCGAGCCAGGCGCGGCGGGCCGTCAGCGCTTCCTCCGCGCTGCGCACGGCGCTCGCGTCGCCTCGCTCCTGCGCGCTGGCCAGCTGGGCCTCGAGCTGGCCGATGGTCGACCGGAGCTGGGCCACCGTCCCCTCGGCCCGGGCCAGCGCCTCCGGGTTCGACCTGCGCCACTGGGTCTCCTCGGCCTTGCGGACTGCCTCCTCAACCCGGCGCAGCCCCGACTCCAGGTGCTCGCGCGCGTCCCGCGGCACCGCGCCGATCTGCTCCCAGCGCTCCTGGATGCCGCGCAGCGCGGACTTGGCGGCCCGGATGTCGGTGACCGGCAGCAGCGCCTGAGCCGAGTCCAGAAGCTGCTGCTTGGCCTCCGCGTGGTCGCGGAGCGCCGCGTCCTTGGCCGAGAACACCTCCGAGCGGGCGTTGAAGAACTTGTCCTGGGCTCCCCTGAACCGCTTCCACAGCTCGGCCTCGGTGTCCTTGTCCGCCCGCCCGGCCGCCTTCCACTGGCTCATCAGCTGGCGGAACGCGCTGGTGGTCGGGCCCCAGTCGGTGGAGGAGGACAGCGCCTCGGCGTCGGCGACCAGCTTCTCCTTACGCGCCTTGACGTCCTCCCGCTCAGCCTCCAGGGTGGCGAAGTAGGCCTTGCGCCGCTTGGTGAACGCGTTCCTGGCCGCGGACAGGCGCTTCCACAGGGCGGCCTCGGCGGCCCGCTCGGCGTGCGGGGCCGCCTTCCACTCCTCAAGCAGCTCGCGCATCCGCTCGCCGCTGCTCTTCCAGTGCGTCGCCTCGGCGGCGATCTGCTCGGCCTCGGCGACGATCCGCTCCTTGATGTCCCTGGCCTGAACGCGCGCGTTCTCCCGGGCTGCTCTGGCCTCTTCGCGGCGCTGCCCGACGTCCTCGGTCAGCCGCTCCAGGCGGGCCCGCAGCCCGTCCAGATCGCCGAGCGCGTTGGCTCCGGTGATGCTCACGACCAGGCGCTGGACCGTGGCGGCGGCCTGCGCGGGGGGCATGTCGGTGGCGGCGATGCGCTGCTCGAGCAGGACCACCTCGGTCTCGAGCGCCTCGTACTTACGCTGGTAGAAGGCCAGCGCCTCCTCCGGGCTTCCCGCCTGCCAGGAGCCGATCACCCGCTCGCCGTCGGCGGTACGGACATAGACCGTCCCGTCGACGTCTACCCGGCCCCATTCGTGATAGGCGGTAGTCACGGAGATCCTCCTGCGTTGTCGTGCTCGTCAGGTCTTGGTGATTGTCACGCTGTTGATAATGACCTTCTCCTTCGGAGCGCCGCCGCCCGCCTGGGCATATTGACACGAGTATCCGTCCTTGGCCACATTCTGGACGATATCCAGTCCAGAAGAAACCGTGGCGAACGGCGTATACGAGGCCGTCAGCTGCGATGTGCTGTCCTTGTACACAATGAAGAACTGGCTGCCGTTGCTGGTGGCGGTCCCTTCGTTGGCCATCGCGATCGTCCCTGCCGGGTATTTGGCGCCCGTGAGGTTCTCGCTGAGGTACTCGTAGCCCGGCGTCCCGGTGCCCACGCTGCTGGTGTCACTGCAGGTCAGCTTGGTGGTGGCGGTGGAGTAGGGGTCACCGCACTGCAGCACGTAGATGCCGCTGGTCACCAGCCGGTGACACTGGGTGTTGTTGAAGTAGCCGTCCTCCGCGAGGTGGACGAAGGAGTTCACCGTGCAGGTGGCCTTGCTGTTGAGCAGGTTGACCTTGATCGGGCCCAGGTTGGTGTTGAGCGTGGCGGTGTAGCTGGCGGTGTAGTCCGGCGTGGCCGGCGGTAGGCTCACCTTGACGTTCGAAGGCGTGTTGCCCGACGTCTTCGTGTAGGTGCAGTGGTGCGCAGGCTCGGCCACGGTCGCCGCCGTGGCGGTGGCCGACGCGGAGGCCGATGCGCTCGCCGACGCCGTGGCGGTGGGCGAGCTAGTGGCCGACGCGTTCGTCTTCCCCTTGCCGCCGCCGGGCAGGAACACCACAAGCAGCGCGGCGAGCAGTCCCAGTACAGCCACCCCGCTGACCACGACGAGCGCGCGTTTGCGGACCCGGCGCTGACGGGCCGCTCTTAGCTCCTGCTGGCGGCGGTGCTTCTCCCTGGCTTGCCTGCGCTGGCGTTCGCTTCTACCCGCCACGGGTCGTATCCTCCTTAGCCTGACGCATTGTCGTTGCTACCGCTGTTCCTCAGTTGGCCGTCACCTTCGGGCAGGCCCGCCGCTCGGCGCATACCGCGATGGCGAAACAGCGAAAGTTCGCGATCGTTCGCGAATGGTACCTGCCAGATGATGGGATCGGCACCCTTCGTTATCGGTTCGCGGCCGTGCCGGAGCCTCGGTAGCCTGAGACACCGTATCGTGAGGAAGGACGTCTGTGCTCGTCGCCGGGTTCCCAGCCGGGTCGTTCGCGGCCAACTGTTATGTCATTGCGCCCGCGGCGGGCGAGCAGTGCGTGATTATCGACCCGGGCCAGGACGCCGAACGCGGGATCGAGGAAGTCCTCGCCGCTCACCGGCTCAGCCCCGCCGCCGTGCTCCTCACGCACGGCCACCTCGACCACGTATGGTCCGTGGCCCCGGTCTGCGGAGCCCGGGACATCCCGGCCTACATCCACCCGGCCGACCGCGTATTGCTCAGCGACCCGGCTAAGGGGTTCCCGCTCGGGATGGGACAGCAACTGTTCGGCGGGCTGAAATTCACCGAGCCGGATGACGTGAAAGAACTCACCGATGGGATGACCCTGAACCTGGTGGGGCTCGAGATAATCGTGAATCACGCACCGGGGCATACCGAAGGCTCGGTCACATTCCGGCTTCCTGAAGCACCCAATACGGTGCCAGGTAAAAGCGAAACTGACCGGGCCGGGCGAGCAGACCGGGACCCGACCACGGACGGCGTCCTGTTTTCCGGTGACCTGCTGTTCGCGGGGTCGATCGGGCGGACCGACCTGCCCGGCGGGGACTACCAGACGATCCTGCGCAGCCTGGCCAGGGTCTGCCTGACCCTGCCTGACGAGACGCTGGTGCTGTCCGGGCACGGTCCGGCCACGACCATCGGCGCGGAACGCCACGCGAATCCCTTCCTGGCCGGCCTGGCGCCCGAATCGGGGCCTGTCCGCGGGATTTAAGGTAATTGACTGGCATCGGGTAAACGGAAGGGCCGCCGGATGAAAGGGGCTTCGGTTCGATGATCCGCACCCATGAGGCGGGGACGCTACGAGCGGACCACGCGGGGGAGGACGTGGTGCTCGCCGGGTGGGTGGCCCGGCGCCGGGACCACGGTGGCGTGGTCTTTATCGACCTGCGGGACGCGAGCGGGATCGTGCAGGTGGTATGGCGAGGCGAAGAGGGGGCTGGCGCGCACGAAGTCAGGGCCGAATTCTGCGTGCTGGTGACCGGCACGGTCCGGATCAGGCCCACGGGGAACGAGAACCCGGAGCTGCCCACTGGCCAGGTCGAGGTCGCCGCGGACACGCTCGAAGTGCTCAGCGAGGCGGAGCCGCTCCCGTTCCCCATCGAGGGGTCCGCCGAGATCAGCGAGGACGTCCGGCTCAAGTACCGCTACCTGGACATCAGGCGGGAGGACACCGCCCGCGCGCTGCGAATCCGGTCGCGCGCCGCCTACCTGCTGTCCGACGTGATGCGCGAGCACCGCTTCGTGAACGTGGAGACGCCGTACCTGACCAGGTTCACCCCGGAGGGCGCGCGCGACTTCCTGGTTCCCGCGCGGCTGCGACCGGGTAACTGGTACGCGCTGCCGCAGTCGCCGCAGCTGTTCAAGCAGCTGCTCATGGTCGGCGGGCTCGAGCGCTACTACCAGCTGGCCCGGTGCTTCAGGGACGAGGACTTCCGCAAGGACCGGCAGCCGGAGTTCACCCAGATCGACCTCGAGATGTCGTTTGTCACCAGGCAGGACGTCATCAACGTCGCCGAGGACGTGGTGACGCGGCTGTGGGGCGAGCTGGCCGGCTACCAGGTACCCACGCCGCTGCCCAGGATGACCTACGCGGACGCGATGGCCAGGTTCGGCTCGGACAAGCCCGACCTGCGGTTCTCCTGCGAGCTCACCGACCTGACCGAGTACTTCGCGGCGACCGAGTTCCGGGTGTTCCAGGCGCAGTACGTCGGGGCCGTGGTCATGCCGGGCGGCGCCGAGCAAACCCGCAAGCAGCTCGACGGGTGGCAGGAGTGGGCCAGGTCCCGCGGCGCGCGCGGGCTCGCGTACGCCCTGATCGGCGGGACGGGCGAGGTGTCGGGCCCGGTGGCCAAGAACCTGTCGGACGCGGAAAGGTCCGGGCTGGCCGGGGCGGTCGGCGCCGAGGCGGGTGACTGCGTGTTCTTCGCGGCGGGCCCGGCCACGGCGGCGCGCGAGCTACTCGGCGCCGCCCGCCTGGAGATCGGGCGCCGGTGCGGCCTGATCGACGACTCGGCGTGGTCGTTCCTGTGGGTCGTCGACGCGCCGATGTTCGAGGAGGACTCCTCCGGCGGGTGGACGTCGGTCCACCACCCCTTCACGGCTCCGCTGCCCGAATGGGCGGACAAGTTCACCACCGAGCCGGGCGGCGCGCTGGCCGACGCCTACGACATCGTGTGCAACGGCTACGAGATCGGCGGCGGGTCGATCCGTATTCACCAGTCCTCGGTCCAGCAGGCCGTCTTCGACGTGATCGGGCTGTCTCCCGCCGAGGCCCAGTCGCAGTTCGGCTTCCTGCTCGACGCGTTCAAGTACGGGCCGCCGCCGCACGGCGGGATCGCGTTCGGCTGGGACCGGGTGTGCATGCTGCTGGCAGGCGCGCCCACGATCCGCGACGTGATCGCGTTCCCCAAGGCCGCCTCCGGCCTGGACCCCCTGACCGGCGCCCCCACCACGATCACCCCCGCCCAGCGCCGCGAAGCCGGCATCGACGCCAAGCCCGCCGCCGACCCCGACCCGGCGGGCTGACGCCCGCCGCCGCTGCCGGGGATTAGTACCCGGAGCCGGGAGTATGGTCGGGAGCGTGGGCAGTATGGAAGGCGATGCCGCGAGCCTGTTCGACGAGGCGGAGGATGCGGCCGCGCAGGCGGCCGCGCCGCTGGCCGTGCGGATGCGGCCGCGCCGCCTGGACGAGGTGATCGGGCAGCGGCACCTGACCGGTGAGGGCACGCCGTTCCGCAAGCTGATCGACAACGACGCGCCGATGTCCCTGCTCCTGTGGGGCCCGGCCGGCACCGGCAAGACGACCCTGGCCTACGTGGTGAGCCAGGTGACCAGGCGGAGGTTCGTGGAGCTGTCGGCGGTCAGCGCCGGGGTCAAGGACGTGCGGGCGGCCGTCGACGCGGCCCGCCGGACCCTCGGCATGAGCGGCAAGCAGACCGTGCTGTTCATCGACGAGGTGCACAGGTTCTCCAAGACCCAGCAGGACGCGCTGCTGCCCGCGGTGGAGAACCGGTGGGTGTCGTTCATCGGCGCGACCACGGAGAACCCCTTCTTCTCGGTCGTGTCGCCGCTGTTGTCCCGGTCGCTGCTGCTGACGCTGCAGCCGCTGTCGGACGACGACATCCGCGAGGTCATCGGGCGCGCGCTGGCCGATCCGCGCGGGCTGGGCGGTGCCGTCACGCTGGACGGCGGGGCCACCGACCACCTGGTCAGGCTGGCGGGCGGCGACGCGCGGCGGGCGCTCACGTACCTGGAGGCCGCTTCGCTGGGCCTGCCCGAGGGCGGCGTCATCGACGTCGCGACGCTCGAGCGCGCGGTAGACCGCGCCGCGGTTCGCTACGACCGCGACGGCGACCAGCACTACGACGTGATCAGCGCCTTCATCAAGTCCATGCGCGGCAGCGACGTGGACGCGGCGCTGCACTACCTGGCCAGGATGATCGCGGCGGGGGAGGACCCGCGGTTCATCGCCAGGCGGCTCATCGTGCACGCCAGCGAGGACGTGGGGATGGCCGACCCCACCGCGCTGCAGACCGCCGTCGCCGCCGCGCAGGCGGTGGAGTTCGTCGGGCTGCCCGAGGCCAGGATCAACCTGGCGCAGGCGGTCATCCATATCTCGCTGGCGCCCAAGTCCAACGCGGTCATCAAGGCGATCGGCGCGGCCGACGCCGACGTCAGGGCCGGCCTGCTTGGCGCTGTGCCCGCGCACCTGCGCGATGCGCACTATCCTGGGGCGGGCAAGGTCGGGCACGGTGAGGGCTACCTGTACCCGCACGACTTCGACGACGGCATCGTCGCCCAGCGCTACGCCCCGGACCCGGTGGCGGACCGCACCTACTACGAGCCGTCTGAGCATGGCCTGGAGGCGCGCGTCGCGGAACGCGCCAGGCGGATCCGGGCCATCCTCGCGCAACAGGCGAAGCAACCGACAAAGGAGTAGCGATGAGGCGGACGGGCCCGTCATGAACATGGCGGAACTGGCCGCACTGATCGCGGCCGTCTTCTGGGCGCTGCTGGTGTGCGTCGGGGCGGTCGTGCTCATGCGGCTCGGCCGGCTCTTGTCCGAGTCCACCAGGCTGGTGGCCGATCTGCGCGAGCGCGGTGACGTGCTTCTCCAGCGGGCGCAGGCGGCGGTCGACGGGGCGCAGGCCGCCGCGGACCGGGCCTCCAGGCAGCTCGACCAGACCGAATCCGTCACGGTCAGCATGGACGAACTCGGCGCCGGGATGGCCGAACTCGCCGGCCAGGTGACCGCGCTCGCCGGCCTCGGCCGCACGATCGCCGGCGGTCCGGTGGGCCGGACCGCCGCCCTGGCCTACGGGGTGCGCCACGCCGTCGGCCTGCGCCGAGCGGCCAGGCGCACGCTGCCCGGCCGGGTAGTAGAGCGCGGTGAGCTGGCCCGCGGCGGGAAGGCCGCGCGGTGATCCGCCGGGGGTTCTGGCTGACGGTCGGGGCCGTGGCCGGCATCGCCGGTTACCGGCGTGTCTCCGCCGTCGGCCGGCGTGTGTCGGGCAGGCTTACCGGCGGGGGAGCGCCCAGCCTGGACGGGCACGGGCCCAGCCTCGACGGGCGGCCCAGCCTCGACGGGCGGCACAGCCTCGACGGGCGGCACAGCCTCGACGGGCGGCACAGCCTCGACGGGCGGCACAGCCTCGACGGGCGGCACAGCCTCGACGGGCGGCACAGCCTCGACGGGCGGCACAGCCTCGACGGGCCGAAGCTGGCCGCGCAGGCCATCCGGTTCGCGCGCGACGTGCGGGAAGGCATGGACCTGTATATGGCTCGGCATTCCCCGCCCGAAGGACCTACCCTCGGAGCACGAGAGCTCCCGCCCGCCCGGGGCCGGAGCCGCCTCACCCACCACGACCCTCGACCCAAGGATGGCCACTGATGGAGTCGGCAGAGATCGCCCGCCGCTTCCTTGCGTACTTCAAGCAGCAAGGGCACGCCATCGTGCCCTCGGCCTCCCTGGTCGCCGACGATCCCACCGTGCTGTTCGTCATCGCGGGCATGCAGCCGTTCAAGCCGTACCTGCTCGGCCAGCGGACGCCGCCGCACCGGCGTGTGGCGGACGTGCAGAAGTGCGTGCGGACGCTGGACATCGAGGAAGTGGGCAAGACCACCCGGCACGCGACGTTCTTCCAGATGCTCGGCAACTGGTCGTTCGGCGATTACTTCAAGCAGGGGGCGATTCACTACGCGTGGGAGCTGCTGACCAGATCCGAGGCCGACGGCGGCTTCGCGTTCCCCGAGAGCAAGCTCTGGGCGACGGTCCTGCACGGCGACGACGAGGCGTTCGCGATCTGGCGGGATGAGATCGGCCTGCCGGAGGACCGGATCCAGCACCGGGGCCTGGCGGACAACTACTGGAGCATGGGCGTACCGGGCCCCGGCGGCCCGTGCTCGGAGATCTACTACGACCGCGGCCCCGAATACGGCCGTGACGGCGGACCCGAAGCCGACGAGGACCGGTTCCTCGAGGTCTGGAACCTGGTCTTCATGCAGGACCAGCTGAGCAAGGTCCGAGCCAAGGACGACTTCGACATCGAGGGCCCCCTGCCCTCGAAGAACGTCGACACCGGCATGGGCCTGGAGCGGATGGCGTCGATCCTGCAGGGCGTCGACAACCTGTACGAGATCGACACCACGTGGAAGATTCTCGACCGGGCGGCGGAGCTGACCGAGCAGACCTACGGCCGTGACCAGCGGACCGACGTGGCCCTGCGGGTCATCGCCGATCACGTGCGCAGCGCGGTCATGCTCATCGACGACGGCGTGCTGCCCAGCAACGAGGGCCGCGGCTACGTGCTGCGGCGCATCGTGCGGCGCAGCATCAGGAACCTGCGCCTGCTGGCCGGCGGCCAGCGCGGCGGCGGTCCGTCCGGCGAGCGGTACATGCACGAGCTCACCACCGTTGCGATCGAGGCCATGGAGGGGCTGTACCCAGAGCTGCGCCGCGACGCGGCGAACATCCACACCGTCATCGACGGGGAGGAGTCGGCGTTCAGCAGCACGCTGCGCACCGGCACGGCGATCTTCGAGGCGGCGGTCGAGGAGAACAAGCGCAAGAACCTGCGCACGCTGTCCGGCGCCCAGGCCTTCCAGCTGCACGACACCTATGGCTTCCCGATCGACCTGACCCTGGAGATGGCGGCCGAGCAGGGCCTGTCCGTCGACGAGGAAGGGTTCCGCCGCCTGATGGGCGAGCAGCGGGACCGCGCGAAGAAGGACGCGGCCGAGAAGAAGACAGGCAACGCCGACGTCTCGGTCCTGGCAGAACTGCTCGAGCGGTCCGGCGCCGTCACCTTCACCGGCTACGACGAGGTGGCCACCGAAGCGACGATCCTCGGCCTGCTCGTCAACGGCGCACCGGTGCCCTCGGCGGGCCAGGGCACCGACGTGGACGTGGTCCTCGACCGCACCCCGTTCTACGCCGAGGGCGGCGGGCAGCTGGCCGATGCCGGCCGCATCGTCATGACCGGCGGCGAGATCGAGGTCTTCGACGTGCAGACGCCGCTGCCGGGTCTCATCGTGCACCGCGGCCGGGTCAAGGCCGGCGAGGTCATGGCGGGCGCGCCCGCCTTCGCCGAGATCGACATCGAGCGGCGCCGGGCACTTTCGCGGTCGCACACCGCGACCCACCTGGTGCACCGCGCGCTGCGCGGCGCGCTGGGGGAGTCGGCCGCACAGGCGGGGTCGGAGAACTCGCCAGGCCGGCTCAGGTTCGACTTCACCGCTTCCGGCGCGGTTCCGGTGTCGGTGCTGCGGGACACCGAGGACGAGGTCAACGAGGTCCTGATCGGCGACCTGGACGTGCGCGCCTTCTACACCTCGCAGCAGGAGGCGCGTGAGCTGGGTGCGCTGGCCCTGTTCGGGGAAAAGTACGGCGACGTGGTCCGGATCGTCGAGGTCGGTGACTACTCACGGGAGCTGTGCGGCGGCACCCACGTGGCCAGGTCCGGCCAGCTCGGCCTGGTCAAGATCCTCAGCGAGGCGTCGATCGGCTCGAGCGTGCGCCGCATCGAGGCGCTGGTGGGCCTGGACGCGTTCCGCTTCCTGGCCAGGGAATCCGTGCTGGTCAGCCAGCTCAGCGAGCAGTTCAAGACGCCCCGCGAGCAGCTGCCGGAGCGGATCTCCTCGGTCGTGACCAGGCTGCGGGACGCCGAACGCGAGCTGCAGCGCCTCCGCGCAGCCCGGCTCCTCGAGTCGGCCAGGGACATCGCCGAAGGCGCGCAAGACGTCAACGGGACGGCACTGGTCACGCACCGCGTCCCGGAGGGGACTGAATCGGACGACATCCGCACGCTGGCGCTCGACGTGCGCGGCCGGATACCAAGGGACCGCCCCGCGGTGGTGATGGTCGTCGGCATCCCGGCGGACCGGCCCGTCGTGGTCATCGCGGTCAACGAACCCGGCCAGGAGGCGGGCCTGTCGGCCGGGGTCCTGGTCGGCATCGCCGCACGGGCGCTCGGCGGCGGCGGGGGCGGTAAGCCGGACGTAGCCCAGGGCGGCGGGGCTCCCATCACCGAGGACCGCCATACTGCTGTGATCAATGATGCATTTGAGGCTGTTCGCGGCGCTTTGCGGGATATCCCGAGGATCCGGTAGGTAACGTATTGCCATGCTGCTACGCCCCAGCCAGGCCGGGGCTGGTCCGGTGAGACAGGGCGTGCGCCTCGCGGTCGACGTGGGCTCGGTCCGCGTCGGCGTCGCGCGCAGCGATCCCGGCGGCATCCTCGCCAGCCCGCTGACCGTGCTGGCGGCGGGCAACGGCGGCCTGGTCGAGCTGGCCGGCCTCGCCTCCAGCGAGGACGCGATCGAGGTCATCGTCGGCCTGCCCACCTCGCTTTCTGGCCGGGATGGGATGGCCGCCCACGGCGCGCGGAGCTTCGCCGCCGAACTGGCCGGCCGGGTCGCCCCGATCCCGGTGCGGCTGGTCGATGAGCGATTCACCACGACTGCGGCTCACGACGCGCTGCGCCGTGGCGGCCGGGATTCCCGCGCCCGCCGTCGGGTAGTCGACGCTGCGGCAGCCGCCGTGCTGCTACAGTCCGCCCTGGACGCCGAGCGAGCCACCGGGCACCCCCCGGGTGAGCTCGTGGGCACGAACAGAGAGGCCGGCAGGTGAGCGAGAACGGCGGCACCTGGCCCCCAGGCTCGCGCGGGCCTGTCGACCCGAGGCTCTTCCGGGATCCACGGGCCTACCAGGACCCCGGGATCTCCCAGGACCCGCGGGCCTACCGGGACCCCAGGGACTCCCAGGACCCGAGGAGATTCCGGGACCCGCGCAGTTCCGCCGCGCCCCGCGGACCCAGACCCGAGCCCCCGCCGCCCCCCGGGTACGAGACGGTGCACCGCGACCCAAGCAACGCCGATCCGCGGCGCCAAGATCCCCGGCGCCAGGATCCCGCGGTCGCGCCAGGATTCCCGGCGCCAAGATCCCCGGCGCCAGGATCCGCAGCTCCAGGATCCGCAGCTCCAGGATCCGCGGTACGGCCAGGACTCCCCGTGGACCAGGACTCAGCGGACCTCCCGCCCGGAGGCCACCGGCTGGCAGCCCGGCATGCCCGCCAGCGCGAGCTACCAGCCAAATCCTTCGCCTCAAGGCGGCGACGAGACCTACCCGGCGGGCCGGTACCAGGACGCGGACCCGTACGACCAGAACGAGGACGAGGACCACTACGAGACCGGGCACCGCTTCGTCCCCGGCTTCGGTGACCGGGACGACCGGGACGACCGGGACGACCGGGATGACCGTGACGACTTGGAGTACGCGGACGAGCCAGGCCGCCGGTCGGCCCGCAGCCGCCAACGCCCGAAGGGCCGTCCGCCCCGGCCGCCGCGCCGCCGCAGGTTCCGCTGGCTCGCGCCCTTGTTCGCCCTGGCGGTCATCCTCATCCCGGTCGCGATAGGCGGTTACTACGCCTTCCACCTCTACATGGAGCGGTACCACCCGGCCGACTACTCGGGTCCGGGCACCGGCGAGGTCGTCGTTCAGGTCGCCTCCGGCGACACGGCGACCAGCCTGGGCCCGAAGCTGGCCGAACTCGGCGTGGTAGCCAGCTCCCGCGCGTTTGTCCTGGCGGCCGAGCACAGCTCGGACACGAGCGGCCTGGTGCCCGGCTTCTACAAACTGCACGAGCACATGAAGGCCTCGCTGGCCTACGCGCTGCTGCTGAACCCGAAGAACCTGGTCCAGATCACGGTCACGATCCCGGAGGGCTGGCGGCTGAGCCAGATCGTGGCCTGGCTCGGCACGAAGTCCGGCATCGCGGCCAGCGCGTACGAGCAGGTCCTCAAGGACCCCGCGCTGCTGCACCTGCCCGCGTACGCGAAGGGCAACCCCGAGGGCTACCTCTTCCCCGCCACGTACGAAGTGCTGCCGCACGAAACGGCGCTCGGCGTGCTGACCGGCATGGTGCAGCGGTTCGACCAGGAGGCGGCCACGCTCAACCTCGCGGCGGCGGCGAGGCAGGTGCACCTGACCGAAGACCAGGTGATCATCATGGCCAGCCTGGTCCAGGCCGAGGGCGGCCGGATCTCTGACTACCCGAAGATCGCCCGGGTGATCTACAACCGGCTGGCCCAGCAGATCGCGCTCGAGCTGGACAGCACCGTGCTTTACGGCCTGAACACGTACGGCATCGTCGCCAGCGACCAGCAGCTGACCAGCACCTCGCCGTACAACACCTACAAGTACAAGGGCCTGACGCCAGGCCCGATCGATAGCCCGGGCGCCGCTGCGATCGAGGCGGTCCTGCACCCCGCGTCGGGCGACTGGCTGTACTTCGTGACCGTGAACCCGAAGACCGGCCTGACGCTGTTCACCGCGAGCGAGGCGCAGTTCGCGCAGTACCGGGCCGAGCTCGAGCACAACCTGGGCCAGGGCTGACCGTGCGGGCGGCGGTCCTCGGCTCGCCGATCGCCCACTCGCTGTCGCCGGTGCTGCACCTGGCCGCCTACGCCGCGCTCGGCCTGGACGGCTGGACCTACTCGGCGATCGAGTGCGACGAGGCGGGGCTGCCCGGCCTCATCGCCTCGTGCGACGCCCAGTGGGCGGGCCTGTCGCTCACCATGCCGCTGAAGCGGGCGGTCCTGCCGCTCCTGGATCGCACCGAGCCGCTCGCCACCGAGGTCGGCGGCGCGAACACGGTCGTCTTCGCCGACGGCGAGCGGCACGGGTACAACACCGACGTGCCCGGCATGGTGACGGCGCTGGCCGAGGCCGGAGTGAGCGCCCCGGCCCGCGCCACGATCCTCGGCGCCGGCGCGACGGCCTGCGCCGCGCTGGCCGCACTCCGCGCGACCGGCCTGTCGGCCGCGGTGGTGCACGTGCGTGACCCGGCCAGGGCCGGCGAGCTGCTGGCCGCCGCCGGCCGCGTGGGCGTGACCGTGGAGCTCCGCCCGTTCGGGTCGCAGGTCCGCGACGGTGACCTGCTGATTTCCACCGTCCCCGCCGGTGCCGCTGACTTTTATGCCGAACGAGCTTTGGCCGGGAGCCCCCGCCCCACAGCCGTGCTCGACGTGGTCTACAGCCCGTGGCCAACCGCCCTGGCCCAGGCCGGGGCCAAGTCGGGCGCCGCCGTAATCGGCGGATTCGACCTGCTCCTGCACCAGGCCGCCCGCCAGGTCGAGCTCATGACGGGCATGGGAAACGCCCCCGTCTCGGCGATGCGCGAGGCCGGCCACTCCGAACTATCCCGCCGCACCCGCCTAGCCACAACCCCAACCTGAGGCGTCCCCCTGCCCCCCGCCAGCACCCCTGACCACGCGCCCCCATCCCGACCCGCCCCCGTCCCGACCCGCGCCCCTCACCACCCGCGCCCCTCACCACTGGCGTCCCGCACGACCCGAGTCCGTCGTCGGCCCGCCCGCCCGACCTGATGACTTTCCTGGGGCCCGCGATTCCGCAGGATAGGCTGCGGGTGACCGACGGCCAGATCGGCTCGGTCAGGGGGGCATCATGAGGAAGAGCAAGTTCATCATCGTGCTGGCCGCGCTCGCGGCGGGGCTCGCCATCGCAGGCTGCTCAGCAGCGCACGTGCAACCGGGAGTCCAGCCGCACTCGGCAGCTGCTTCGGCGAAGAAGACACCAAGCAGCACACCTGCTGCCGTTACGTCGGCACTAGCCGCAGCAGCGTCACCGGCAGGGACATGGAACGTCGCCTACACAACCGCCCCCGCCCAGATCCTCGGTCAGTACTCCATCACCGAGAATGACGGCTTCTACTACATGACCACGGAGACCGCGCTGAAGGTGCCGGACGGTAACTGTTCCCTGCCCGCTGCCACGGGAATCGGCGTATTTTCAGAAGGGAACGGTATCGGGACGTTCGCGGGAACCGAGAATCTTTACGAGCCGGGTACCTGCGCACCTGCCACGTCACCCGCCACCGCCGGGCTCACGGCCACGATTTCCGGCAACACGATGATCCTGCTGGTGCCGGGCCAGCAATCGGTCACCCTCACCAGGGTGGGGAGCGCACTGTCATCATCCCCGTCTGCTCCGGCGGCGCCCTCGGCTACCGGCTGCCTCGTGCCGGATCTTCTTGATGCCACTTCGGCTAATGCCGCCGCGCTCGTGCACAGCGCCGGTTTCCAGTCGGTAGTGCTCACGGCGAAGATCTTCCCAGGGAACAGCTCTACGTCGCCAGGTAACTTCCCTGCCGGGTTTGTCTGGGGAACGAACCCGCCGGAGACGTCTAGGGCGCCGTGCGGGTCGACCGTGGTGGTTTACTACCAGCCCTCGGCCGCTGCTTCCGCACCGGCAGCCAGCTGCGTCGTGCCGGACGTAATAGGCGCGGGACTCAACGGGCACATCACCGCAGCAGCCGCCGAGAACAAGGTGGCGAATACCTGCCCGCCGGTTGGCTATCACGTGGTGACGGTCCTGACGGTATCCGGGCCTGCGGGTACTCCCCCGGGCGAGCTATGGAAGGAGAGCCCTCCGGCTGGCAGCAGTGAGCCAGCCGGGTCAACCGTAACGCTCTACTTCCAGCCATAAGCTCGGGGCCGAAAGCATAGCGGTGCTCACGAGGCGGAACCGGCCGCGTTACCGCCGAGCGACCCCGACGTAGACATCACGGGTCCGGCCCCCTTACCGTGGCCGCCATGCTGGAGGTGGCCAGGCACCGCCCA
The DNA here is from genome assembly GCA_963789225.1 of uncultured Actinomycetes bacterium. Classification (GTDB taxonomy): domain Bacteria; phylum Actinomycetota; class Actinomycetes; order Streptosporangiales; family Streptosporangiaceae; genus Palsa-504. Next base: position 772,005 of record CAWBKD010000046.1, on the reverse strand, counting down.
GGCGCCCAGCGCGTGCGCTGGATCGAAGGCGAGGCGTCCGCGCTAGGCCCCCGAACCGCCGACCTGGCCATCATGTCGGGGCACGTCGCCCAGGTGATCGCCGACGACGAGCGCTGGCAGGCGACGCTCGACGCGACCCATGAGGCGCTCCGGCCGGGCGGCCGGGTGGCGTTCGAGTCCCGCGACCCCGGCGCCCGGGGCTGGGAGGCCTGGACGCGGCGCGATTCCCTGCGGACCGCCGACGACAGCGCGGGCGGGGAGTTCGAATGGTGGTACGAGGTCACCGAGGTGGTCGGCGACGGCGCGCGCGTTCGCTGCGAGGTGCACTACAAGTTCCTGTCCACCGGTGAGGAACTGGTGTCGGACAACGAGCTGAGGTTCCGGACCCGGACCGAGCTCACCCAGGCGCTGACTGACGCCGGGCTGACGGTGGAGCGCGTGTTCGGCGACTGGGACCGCCGCCCGCCCGGTCCTGGCCGCCCGGAGATGATCTTCGTGGCAGTGCGTGGCTGAGGCCAGGTTCGCGGTGGCGCAGCCAGCCGCCAGCACCACCCCGGCCAGCAGGATAGGCGCCGACAGCGAAAGGCGCTTAATCAATGAATTGACGAATTGACGAATCGACATCTCGTTAAGTTGCTGAATCGACATCTCGCTAAGTCAATAAATCCACGATTCGGAATGATTCAAGATAGGCCTGCGAATCACTATATTACAGCAAAGCGGCGTGGTGTTCAGCTTTGCGGCGGACGGTCTTTCTTCGGCAGTTTGCTGACGATGGCGGCGTAAGAGCCATCGATGGCCTCGACGAGCTCATCGTCCGGTATGGCTCACGCCGAGGGCTCGGTCATTTAATAGGACACAATATCGCACAGAATGCTGACCAGATCTGACTCCGAACCGCCCGGACGGTGATACCACCGCCGTTCGGGAAAAGGGTCGTGAATTTTACGGGTTTTGGCGGCCGGGGCCGGGCTGGCAGAATGCTGCAGTGACACACCGCGGCCCGGTCGGCTTCGACCTCGACATGACGCTGATCGACTCCCGGCCCGCGATCATGGCCGCGTTCGCCGAACTCGCCAGGGAAACCTCCACTGCCATCGACCTGGCCGCGGTGGACGGCCGGCTGGGCATCAAGCTCGAGGACGAGGTGACGTACTGGTTCCCGCCCGGCCAGCAGGCCGAGGCGGTCGCCCGCTACCGCCGGCACTACGTGCGCCTGGCGCCCGAGCTGACGACGATCATGCCCGGCGCGCACGAGGCGGTGGCGGCGGTCCGGGCGGCGGGGGAGCGCGTGGTGATCATCACCGCCAAGCATCCCGTCTCGGTTGAGCCGAGCCTGCGCGCCGTCGGGCTGGCCGCGGACGAGGTGTTCACCCACGTGCACGGGCCCGAGAAGGCGGCCGTCCTGCGGAGCCTGGGTGCCGCCGCCTACGTCGGCGACAGCCCGCCGGACATGGCTGCGGCCGTGCAGGCCGGCGCGCGGGCGGTCGGCGTCACCACCGGCTCGTTCACCCGTGATGAGCTGGCCGGCGCGGGCGCCGACGTGGTGCTCGACTCGCTGGCGGCCTTTCCCGACTGGTACGAGGGCGCCTAGCCAGCGCCGTCGGCGATCGCCGCCGCCACCTGGTAGGGCAGGTGCCGCGGGTAGACCAGCAGGGCCCTGGCCACCTGACGGATCCGCAGCCGCAGCGGCGTCAGCGCCTGCTCGCAGTACCGCCAGGCGCCGAGCTCGTCGTCGCCGAACCGCGCTCGGATGTCGCGCCGGAACCGCAGCGCGTCGCCGCCGTCGCCGCGCCAGGTGGCCAGCCACGTGCGTAGCTGATCGTCGGCGGTGGCCAGGGACCAGTCCCGCAGGCGTTCGGCGATCTGGCCCGCGGCGTCGATGACGAAGGCCTGCTCGCCCCCGCCCTGGATACCGTGGACCCGGCCCTGCGTGGTGCCGCCGTGGCGGATGCTGGCCGAGCTGAACCGCGCGCCGACCGCCAGCGCGGCCACGGCGTGCCCGGCTTCGTGCCAGGCGGTCTGCACCGCCGCCGTCCGGGCGGGCGCGAAGCTCGCCGCGGCGCCGAGGTCGTACCGCTGCCTGATCCACCGCTCGTGCACGATCGATTCGTCGTCGTAGCGGACGAGCCTGCTCAGATCGGCCCGGATCTCGGCCAGGTGCCTGGATTCGGCCGGCGTCACGAGTAGCGCGAGGCGGCGATCTCGTACGGCCGGGGCTGCCTGGTCAGCCACTGCCAGAACGTCCGGTGCGGTGGCCGCGCGACGAAGTGGCCGCTGCACATCTTCCCGGACACCTCGACCCGCAGCAGCTCCGGTACGTCGGGACCCCAGGGCGCGCGGACCTTGACGTGGCCGCTGCGTACCACCACGTCGTCGGTGTCTACCACGATGCCCGGCCTGGTGACCAGGGTGAGGTGCCCGCTGCGCACCTCGGCGTCGATCCGCAGCGCGGGCTGCGCGATGACCGCTTCCCTGAAGTCCAGCAGCACGTGCCCGCTGGTCACCTTCACGTCCAGCCGCTGCGGCACCACCCAGCGGCCTTCCCGCTTGGCGTGGCCGCTACGGCAGTCGATGCGCGCGACGTCCTTGGCGCGCACCGCGGGCGGGCCGGCGACGGACCCGGCGGCGGGCAGGTCGGTGACCAGCTTGGTCAGCTCACCGTAGGTCCGCGCCGTCATGGCCAGCTCAAGCCGCTCGTCGAGTTCCTCTGCGGTCAGCCGCCCGTCCCCCGCGGACACCCGCAGCAACTCGACCACCCGGTCCCGGTCATCATGCGAGGCGCGCAGCTCGCTCCGGGCCACCTCGTGGCCGGGTTCGGAATCCGTCATGGGAAAACCTTAAGCCCGGGGTCGGCCCCGCACCACAGGCCGCCAGCCCGCCGGCGGCCCGGGTCCTTGACGGTGGCCGTCGCCTGCGGTGGGCTCGGATTGTGGCTGTCGCATCCGACCCGCGCGACTGTGCCGCACGGCTGCCGCCCGCCTGCGCTGAGCGCGCGGCCCCGCGCCAGGGGCTAGAGCTTCAGGCGGTGCGCTGGGTGAAGCTGTACCAGTTGCCCGAGTCGTCGCGCATGATCGCCTCGACGCCGTACGGACGCTCGGCGGGCGGCTGGGTGAAGTCGACGCCGCGCCCGGCGAGCAGGTCGTGATCGGCCTGGCAGTCCGACGTGGCCATCACCCCCGGCGAGAGCGCTCCCTTCGCGACCAGCGCCCGGACCTGCTGCCCGGTCTCCTCGTCGAGCATGGAGTTCAGCGGGTCCATGAGCAGCAGCTCCTGGCCCGCGTTGCCGGGCGGGCGCACGGTCAGCCAGCGCATGCCGCCCTCCAGCTTGATGTCGTTGGTGACGGTGAAGCCGAGCTTGTCGGCGTAGAACTCCTTGGCCGAGTCCTGGTCGAGAACCCAGACCGAGACGATGGAGATACCGGTGATCACGGAGTCTCACCTGCCCGCGTGCCGCTGATATGTGTCATGCCCGCGACTGTAGGGCGTACCGGGTGGCGGCCGCTTCTCAGGAAGTGATGCGTTCGGCGGGCGCCGGGAGCCCGGTGCGCCACATGAGCACGAAGCAGCCGGGGATGGGCGCGGGCCCGCCGCGGCTGGCGGCCTCCCGGCGGTACGCGGTGGGCGACATGCCGACCAGCTCGGTGAAGCGGGCGCTGAACGTGCCCAGGCTGGTGAACCCGACCAGGTAACAGATCTCGGTCACGGTCAGGTTGGCCGAGCGGAGCAGTTCGCACGCGCGCTCCACCCGGCGCCTGGTCCGGTACCGGCCCGGGGTCTCCCCGTAGGCGGCCCGGAACGCGCGGATGAAGTGCTCGCGCGAGTAGCCGGCCCCGGCGGCCAGCGCCGGTATGCCGATCGGCTCGGCGTAGTCCCGGTCGATCCGGTCCCTGGCCCGGCGCAGCATCCGCAGCGAGGTCACATCGGGGGGCTTCATCGTCCCTGGTTCCGCACGGTGGGAACTTCTCGCCCTTCCTTCTCGTGAAGTAGGTGAACCATCTACTCATTCCTATAATCCCAGGTAATGACGGACAGCTTCGCGGTGCAGGTTCGCGGCCTGCGGATGAGTTTCGGCTCCACGGAGGTCTTGCACGGCGTCGACTTCGATGTCCGGTACGGCGAGGTGTTCTGCCTGCTCGGCCCGAACGGGGCGGGCAAGACCACCACCCTGGAGATCCTGGAGGGCTTCCGGCCGCCCACCGCGGGCACGGTCCGCGTCCTCGGGCTCGACCCGGCCGCGCAGCCGGGCAGGCTCCGCGAGCGGGCCGGGATGGTCCTCCAGGAATGCGGCTTCCCCCGCCAGGCCCGCGTGGGCGAGCTGATCGAGATCTGGCGCAGGTACTACCTGAACCCGCGCCCGCTCGCCGACCTGCTCGGGGTCGTGGAGCTCACCGAGGCGCGGAACACCCAGGTCCGCCGGCTGTCCGGCGGCCAGCGCCGGCGGCTCGACTTCGCGCTCGCGCTGGCCGGCGACCCGGACATCGTCTTCCTCGACGAGCCGACCACCGGGTTCGACCCCGAGGCCCGCCTGCGCTGCTGGGCGGCGATCGAGAACCTCCGCGGGCTGGGCAAGACGATCCTGCTCACCACCCATTACCTGGACGAGGCGGAGCGGCTGGCCGACCGGATCGCGATCCTGCGGGCGGGACGGATCGAGCTGTGCGGGACGACGCAGGAGGTGGCCGCGCGGGCCGGCCTGGCCACCCGGATCTCGTTCATCACGCCGCCCGCCGTGCGCCTCGGCCAGGTGGCCCCGCCGGACGGGATCGACATGGCCGCGCGGGGGCCGCTGTCGGTCTGCCATACGCCGAACGCCACGATGACACTCCGCCAGTTGCTCGGCTGGGCCCAGGAGAATCGCCTCGGCGATCTGGACGGGCTCACCGTGACCGCGCCTAGCCTCGAAGACACCTACCTGCAGCTCACCGGGGCCATGCCCAACGGGGATCAGAGTTGACCAGATCGGTCCGCCTGGCCGCCCGGCAGGCGCTGCTCGAGCAGCGCAGCTTCTGGCGCAGCGCCGAGTACGCGCTGTTCACGTTCGTCTTCCCGCTGATGATCCTGCTCCTGATCGGGGCGGCGAACGTCGGCTCGCACCTGCCGGGCACGGATATCAAGAACACCACGGTCTTCGTGCCCGGCATCCTGGCGTTCGCGGTGATCGTCGCCGCCTACGTGAACCTCGGGTCCAAGGTCGCGGTGCTGCGTCATGACGGCGTGCTCAAGCGGATCAGGACGACGCCGCTGCCGTCCGCGGCCTACCTCGGCGGCCTGCTAGCGAGCACCGTTGTGACCGCCATCCTCATCACCGCGTGTACCGGGGTGATCGGCTGGCTCGCCTTCGGCGCCGGGCCCCGGGCGGGCGGGCTGCTGACCCTGGCCGGCGGGCTGGCCCTGGGCATCGTGTGCTTCGCCACCCTGGGCCTGGCCATCAGCTCGGTCATCACCAGCGCGGAATCCGCAGGGCCGGTCGCGTACGCCACCTTCCTGCCGATCGCGATCATCTCGGGGGTGTTCGACCCGACGTTCAGCGGCCTGCCGGCCTGGCTTTCGCGCACGGTGGCCGCGTTCCCCGTCAAGGCCCTGGCCCAGGTGCTCCAGAACGCCTACGCCGTGCGCCCCTTCCCGGCCTGGGACCTGCTGAACCTCGCCCTGTGGACCGCCGCGGGCGCCGCCTTCACCGCCTGGCGTTTCCGCTGGCACACGTAGGCCTCACCGAACGATGTTGGCGCGGCCGAATTAGGTTGCCGGATTCGGGCCCGGCCCGGTGCTCGCCGGGTACCAGCTGGAGGCGCAGGTCGGGGCGGGCGGGATGGCGGTGGTGTTCCGCGCCCGTGACCAGAGGCTGGACCGGCTGGTGGCGCTGAAGATCCTCGCGTCGGCGCAGGCGGCAGACCGGGAACTCCGGCACAGGTTCATCGCCGAGTCACGGGCGGCGGCGGCGGTCGATGATCCGCACATCATCCCGGTCTACGAGGCCGGCGAGGCCGACGGGGTGCTGTTCATTGCCATGAGGTTCATCCAGGGCGGCGATCTGTGGCAGGTGCTGGAGCGGGAGCGTCCCCTGCCGCCAGCCCGGACCGCCGCGTTCATCTCCCCGGTGGCCTCGGCGCTGGACGCCGCGCACCGCGCCCGGCTGGTGCACCGTGACGTCAAGCCGGGGAACATCCTGGTCGATGCGCGTCCAGATCGGCCTGATCACGTCTACCTATCCGACTTCGGGATCAGCAAGCGCGCCGTGTCCTCGATGGGGCCGACCGCAGCCGGGCAGTGGGTCGGCACGGTGGACTACGCGGCGCCGGAGCAGATCAAGGGCCAGGCGGTGGACGGGCGGGCCGACCAGTACGCGCTAGCGTGCGTGGTCGGCCCGCCCGGCGCAGCGACCGTGCCACCTGCGGCGGTCAATACGACTGGATCCGCGCACCGAGAGGCGAAAAAGCGCCTGCCCGGTGTTTACGCCGCGGCCAATGTCGCCGGTCAGCTGACGGGAAAGCCGGAAATGGCCGCCGAGCCAGGCAGGCTGACCGCAGAACCAGCCAGATCGAAAGCCAACTCATACTGGTCCTCCGACGTGGAGAACGCTCTCGCGGCCAACCCGGAGCGCGCGACCCTGTCCAGAGCCGGGCCGAGCCATCGAGCGCAGCCAAGACGATCCTCGCGCTCGTCGGGCTCCGGCGGGCACCGCCGAGGGCGGATCGTGGCGGCCATCCTGCTGGCGCTCGTGGCAGTCGTGGTCGTCGGCGGTTACCTAGCGGTGCAGTCGACCCAGGGTCAGTACTACCTCACGGCCACGAACGGCCAGATCGTCATCTATCAGGGCGTCAACCAGCAGATCCTCTGGTACAAGCTGTACCACGTGTACGAGCAGACCGGGATCCTGCTCTCCAAGGTACCCACGAACGATCAGCAGACGGTGAGTTCGTACCCCCCGGGCAACCTGGCCCACGCCAAGAGCTCGGTGGCGAACATCCGGGCCGCGGTCAACCTGTGCCAGCGGCAGTACACCGCGCTGCGGGACTGGGTGACCAGTGACAACAGGTACCTTGCCGAGGTGGCACAAGCCCACAAGAACAAGAAGCCGACGACCCACATCGTCAAGCCCAATCCGCCGACGGCGCCTACCGTGGGACCGTTCTGCCAGCCTTCTCAGGTGTTCGGCATCCCGGCCAGCGACCTCACCCCAACCCCCGCCGGGAGCTCGTCATGACGGGCCCGGCCGCATAAGAACCGGCCAGTAGCCGCCTGGTCGCCTCGATCGTGAGCCTATGGGTTGGGCGGATGCCGACCAGGAGCCGTCACGCGATCCGGTTCGCGATCGGCGTACCGAGTTCGATGGTCCGGCTCACCGTGCACAGCCGGTCATGGGACTTCTGCACCGCATCCGGTAGCAGCGCCCTGGCCCGGTCGCCCGCCTCGCCTTCCGGGAACGAGATCCGGAAGGTCACCAGCAGGTCGGTGAGGTGATTACCGCTGGCGTCGCGGACCTTTTCCGCGTCGACGAGGACCTCGAACGCTTCGGGCTCGGCCCGGCGTGAGGTCAGGAAGTCCACGTCGGCCGCGGTGCAGCCGCCCATCGCGACGAGCAGCAGCTCGACCGGGGTGAAGTCGGGGTCGGTGTCGCCCCCGCTGCTCACGCTGATCTGGCCGCCGCGGGTGTTGATCGCCGCGTACCTGCCGGTCTGGACGCGTTCGAGCCGCACGCTGCGATGCGCGGAATCAGTGCTCATGCGCCCACCCTGCCACACGCCGCGGGTCGCCCGGCCGGCCGCATGGCACAATGGCCGGGTAACGGGGACCGGCCGGGGCGGGGCTAGCACGGGGACATGACCTGAGATGGACGAGAGCGGCCCGTCGTGGACGGCCCGCCGGGTGGCGGCGCACCGGCTCGACTTCACCAGGCTCCCAGCCCCCTACGGCGATGCGGCGGCGGACGAGGCGCTGGCCGGGGACGTGGCGGGCGACCTGCGGATCACCGAGGGCCGCATGCACGAGTACCTGGCCGCCCGTACCGCGTTCTTCGACCGGATCGTGGTGGGTGCCCTGGCCGGGGGCATGCGGCAGGTCGTGATCGGCGGCGCCGGGTACGACGGCCGGGCCCTGCGGTACGCCAAGCCGGGCGTCCGCTGGTTCGAGGTGGATCACCCCGCGACCCAGGCCGACAAGCGGGAGCGGCTGGACCGGCTGGGCCTCGACGCCGCACACGTTCGGTTCGTGGCGGCCGACTTCGCCGCGGACCCGGCGGCGGGTCCGCTGCTCGCGGCCGGGCTCGACGCGAACGCGCCCGCCCTGTTCCTGCTCGAAGGGGTGGCCGTCTACCTGGAACCGGCGGTGATCGACGCAGTACTTGACCAGTTCCGGCAGGTCGCAGGCCCCGGCAGCCGCCTGGCCATCAGCGTGTCCCTGTCCGGCGAGTCTGACCGCGGCGGCCGGGCTGGCTTCCGGGCTTCGGTGGCCGCCATGGGGGAGCCGGCCAGGTCCGGCTTCGCGGCCGACGAGGCCGAGGGGATACTCGCCCGCGCGGGATGGCTGGTCACGGACGGCGCCACGAGCCCCGAGGACGCCGTGGCGGCCGCCCGGCGCCAGCGGCTGCGCTCGGTCGGCCTGCTCACGGCCATCGCCGGCCCGAAGACGCCGCCGGGCACAGCGAGTCAGGAACCCCAGCAGACCCAGAAAGACCAGACACCCTCGCAGACCCAGAAAAACCAAACACCCCAGCAGACCCCCCGCGGACGCCAAACCCCGGCGAGCCCTGTCCCCGTCCCGGCGAGCGAGGACTCCCGCTCGCTGTCGGCCGTGCTGTCCCAGGCCCTCGTGGCGTTCACGATCGAATGCGACAACGAGGCCGAACACCGGATCCCGCACCGCACGCAGAACTACGGGATATCCGCCCTGGGCTACGGCGCGTGGCTGGTGTCGATGGCCATGTACGAGAACTGCCTCAAGTTCGTCGGCGAGGAGCCGATCACCGTCGCCGAACTTGAGCGCCTGGCCCGCACGGGGACCAACCTGGACGGCATGCGCCGCTGGAGCTACATCACCATCGACGGCACGTCCAAGAAGATCCGCAAGAGCCGCCCGGGCCCGGGCGCCGTCCTGCGCGCCACCCCCCGAGGCCTGCAAGCACGGGAGGTATGGGCGCCGATCGCCGGCCTGACCGAACAACGGTGGCGCGAGCGCTTCGGCGCCGAGCCGGTCGCCCGCCTCAAGGACGCGCTGCTAGCGGTGGTCACGCGGCTCGACCCCGGCCTGCCTGACTGCCTCCCGATCCTCGGCGCGAACCTGGCCAGCCGCGCCCCGGACCCGGCGCTCCCGCCGAGGCCCACCCCCGTCGACCTGTCGACGCTGCCTCTATCGGCCCTCATGTCCAGGGTGCTGCTCTCGTTCGCCCTCAACTACGAGCGCGAATCGGCGCTCTCGCTCGCGGTCAGCGCGAACCTACTGCGTGTCCTCAGCGAGGAAGGCATCCGGCTCCGCGACCTTCCCGGCCTGACCGGCATCTCGAAGGAAGCCGTCAGCTGGGCGCTGGGCATCCTGGTCCGGGCGCGCCTGGCGGCCGAGGAGCCCGACCCGGCCGCGAGCCGGGGAAAGGTCGCGCTCCTGACCCCCAGGGGGACCGCCGCGCGGCGCGCCTATCAGGACCTGCTCAGCACGACCGAGGAACGCTGGCGTGACCGCTTCGGCGCGGACTCCATCGCCGCCCTCAGGCAGCCGCTGGAGGCACTCGCCACCGGATCACAAGGCCACCTTCCGCCGCTGTTCGGCGGGCTCGAGCCCTACCCCGACGGATGGCGGGCCAGGGTCAGCCCGCCCGGCGTCCTGCCGTATTACCCGATGGTTTTGCACCGCGGCGGCTATCCCGACGGCAGCTGACCGAATAGCCTTTATTGCCCCTTACGCAATTGCGGAAGCAGGATGAACCCGCACCCGGCGGGCCACGTCTACTCGTATGGGACGGTAGCTCAAAGGCGGTGGGCACACGAGGCGCACGAGGGTGGTGGGCAGGCATCGCCGCCGCAGACCGATCAGCCCGACGGAGCTGAAGCTGCGGGCCGCGGGAGCGCTGCTGCTTGCCGCGTCCGCGAGCATCCACCTGTACCTCTACCTGACCGGATACCGGTCGATCCCCACCATCGGCTGGCTGTTCCTCATGCAGTTCATCGTGGGGTACATCCTCACGGTCGCGGTCCTGGTGACCCACAGCCGCATCGCCGCCGCCGCCAGCGCGGCGTTCGCGCTGTCCACGATCAGCGCCTACCTGCTGGCGATCTGGGGCGGGCTGTTCGGGTTCAGGGAGATCCGCACCAGGGCCGGGATCGCCGCCGGGCTCATCGAGGTCGCCGCGTTCGGCGTCCTGATCATGGCCTCGATCGCCGCGGATCCCATCAGGGAGGCCGACGAGTCGGTCAGCTCGATGGTCCGCCTGCTGGCGCGGGTGCAGGCGGCCGTGTCGATGGTGATCGGAGGGATCGGCGTCGTCTCGGTCCTCGCCCTGGCCCTGCTCGGCATCGGCTTGGCCAACGCGGGCGGGCCCGCCTCGGCCGCCGTCGGCGCCAGCAAGGTGGTCCTGAAGACGGCGGACATCGGCGGCGTCACCGTGCTCACCAACGCTCAGGGCCTGACGCTGTACCTGTTCGTCCCCGACACCCCGACGTCCTCCAAGTGCACCGGATCCTGCACGGCGTACTGGCCGCCGGTGTTCGGTAAGCCCCATGCCGGGCCGGGCGTGACCGGCAGGCTCGGCACGATCAGGAGGCCGGACGGCTCCCTGCAGGCGACCTACGACGGCCATCCCCTGTACACCTACATCGGCGACAGCGGCCCGGGTCAGGCCACCGGCAACAAACTCGACCTCAACGGCGGCTACTGGTACGAGGTCCCCGTATCCGGGTAGCCGCCACTGCCACCTGCCACCTGCCCCCTGCCACCTGCCACCGGCCCAACCAAACGCGTCCCTCCGCTCTCACCACCCTCATCAGTCCCGCTCGCATCTGCCCGCAGTCCATGGGTGCGGCACCGTACACGGAAGAGCCCGTAGTAAGCGGCACCCATCGGTTCGGCACCAAGCCCAGCCGCCCGGCCGCCCGGCCGCCCGGCCTAGCCCTCCGAGGCGAGGACCTCCAGGATCTGCTGGCCGTACCGGCTCAGCTTGGTCTCGCCGACCCCGTTGACCAGGGCCAGCTCGGCCAGCGTCGAGGGCGGAGCGGCCGCGATCGCCGCCAGCGTCGCGTCGTGGAAGATCACATACGGCGGCATGCCCAGTTCCTTGGCGATCCCAGTCCGCCACGCGCGCAGCCGCTCGAACAGCGGCTCGGCCTCCGGCGGTAGGTCCTCGCGCGTCATCCGCCCGGGCCGGGACTTCCCGCGCGCCGCTTCGCCCGCCCCGGCCGCGCCCGCCGAACCGCCCGCCCGGCCCGCGCGCCCCCGGCCAGAAGACCCCGACGACCCCGACGGCGCAGCGGCCGGCCGAGGCGCCTCCCGCCGCAGCATGACCTGCCGCTCCCCGCGCAGCACCTCCGCGCTCAGATCGGTCAGCGCCAGCGTCCCGTGGTCGCCCTTGACCGCGAGCACCCCGGATGCCAGCAACTGCCGGACCACGGCCCGCCACTCACCCTCGCTGAGCTCGCCGCCGACGCCGAAGACGGACAAGCGATCGTGTCCGTACGAGGCCACCTTGGCCGTCTTCTTCCCCAGCAGGATGTCGATCGGCTGCCCGGCGCCGAACGAAGGCCCCCCGAGCCTCGACAGCCGCACCAGGGTCGAGAGCAGCTTCTGCGCCGCCACCGTCCCGTCCCAGACCGACGGCGGGGAAAGGCACGTGTCGCAGTTCCCGCACGGTCCGTCAGCCGCCTCCCCGAAATACGACAGCATCTGCGCCCGCCGGCACTCCGCCGTCTCGCACAGCGCGAGCATCGCATCCAGGTGCGCCACCAGCCGCCGGCGGTGGGCGAAGTCGCCCTCGGACTCGTCGATCATCCGCCGCTGCTGCACGACGTCGGTCAGCCCGTAGGCGAGCCACGCGGTGGCCGCCGCGCCGTCCCGCCCGGCCCGCCCGGTCTCCTGGTAGTACCCCTCCACCGAACGTGGCAAATCGAGGTGCGCGACAAACCGAACATCCGGCTTGTCGATGCCCATCCCGAACGCGATCGTGGCCACCATGATCAGCCCGTCCTCGCGCAGGAACCGCGACTGGTTCTCCGTCCGGGTCCGCGCGTCGAGCCCGGCGTGATACGGCAGCGCCGTAAACCCCTCCAAGCACAGGAACTCGGCGGTCTTCTCCACCGAAGCCCGCGACAGGCAGTACACGATGCCCGCCTCGCCCGGGTGCTCGGTCCGCAGCAGCCGCAGCAGCTGCCGCCGCGGCTCGTTCTTCGGCTCGATCCGGTACGTGATGTTGGGCCGGTCGAAGCTCGCCACGAAGTGCCGGGCCTGCCCGAGCCCCAGCCGCATCACGATCTCGAACAGCGTCTGCTTGGTCGCCGTCGCGGTCAGGGCGATCCGCGGCACCGCGGGCCAGCGCTCGTGCAGCACCGACAACTCCAGGTAGTCGGGCCGGAAATCGTGCCCCCACTGGGCCACGCAGTGCGCCTCGTCGATGGCGAACAGCGCCACCGTGCCCCGGTCGAGCAGCCGCAGCGCGGATTCGGTCCGCAGCCGTTCCGGGGCCAGGTACAGCAGGTCGAGCTTGCCGTCCATGAACGCGTACTCGACCCCGCGCCGTTCGTCGGGATCCTGGGTCGAGTTCAGGAACCCGGCCCGCACGCCGAGCACGGTCAGCGCGTCGACCTGGTCCTGCATGAGCGCGATCAGCGGGGAGACGACCACCGCGGTGCCCTCCCGCACCAGCGCGGGGATCTGGTAGCACAGCGACTTGCCGCTGCCGGTCGGCATCAGCGCGACGGCGTCCCCGCCCGCGCAGACGTGCTCGATGATCTCCTGCTGCTGGCCGCGGAACGAGTCGTAGCCGAACACGCGGCGCAGGACCTCAAACGCCGCTCCGCCAGGCTCGTGCACGCCGCGATTCTAAGCCCCGCCACCGTCAGTAAAACCCTTTGCCCGAACGAACAGTGGTGCGAGCCCGCGGACATGCACTACGTTGCGCAGGTGGACGCTGCGCTTGCTGACCGCCTAGCCATCCGGGATGTGGTCGAGACCTGGGCCAACGCCCGGGACTCCGGGGACTGGCCCGCCTTCAGGGCCTGCTGGCACGAGGACGGCTACATGATGGCGACCTGGTTCCAGGGCCCGAAGGAGGACTTCATCCGGGTCAGCCAGGAGGGCGTGGCCCGCGGGGTCAACATCCTGCACTTCACCGGCGGCTGCCGGATCACGCTCGCGCCGGCCGCGCCGGCCGCGCCTGCCGGGCCCGCCGGGGGCCCGCCCACCGTGACGCACCCCCGGGCCATCGCGCAGACCAGGATGACGATCATGCAGCGCGGCGAGGTCCACGGCGTGATCTGCGACGTGGCGTGTACCGGCCGGTTCTACGACTTCTTCGAGCAGCGCGACGGCCGGTGGGGGATCGTGCTCCGCCAGCCCATCTACGAGAAGGACCGCCTCGACCCGGTCGAGCAGGGCGTCGAGCTCACCCTGGACCCCGAGCTGCTCGCCCGGTTCCCCGAGGGCTACCGCTACCTGGCGTACCTGCAGGTCCAGGCCGGCTACCCGGTCAAGCCCGACATGCCGGGCGTGCGCGGTCCCGAGGTGGAGCGCCTGTACCAGCGGGGCGCGGCCTGGCTGGCCGGGGAGCCCGTCAGCCCGTGATCCGGTCGGCCGCGGCGGCCCAGGCCGAGGCGCCGCCCGAGGGGGAGTAGGGCGCAGCGGTTGCGTGGAAGTGGCGGATCGCGAACAGCGCGAGCAGCGACACGACGACGCCGCGTCATTACTTGCGCAGGGCCCGCACCACGACCGTGACCATCGGCATGACGAACTCGCCCGCGGACGTCTCCGGCCGGCCGTGGAGGAAATCGCGTACCCGAGCTAGCAGCCGATTTCGTTCGGTCTCATCCATGACGAGGAAGTGGGAGTGCGTCGCGATCATGGCCGTGAGCGAGTCGGCGGTCCGCGTATGCCCATGCTCGAACTCGCCGATCTGGGCTTCACCGAAGAACTCAGAGCCCTCCGTGAGCAGGCGCTCCTGCCGCGAGTCAGGTCTACCTTCCCGCCACCTGAGCAGCGTGACGCTGGAGTTGTGCTTGCTGATCTTGGCCAGATCGGCAACCCAGTCCACCCGGTCGTCGTCGACGTTCCACAGCCCGGCCAGCACGCCGCCGGGGGAGAGCACCCGGGCGATCTCGGGCAACGCACGATCGAGGTCGAACCAGTGCAGGGCCTGCCCGGCGACGACGGCGTCCACGCTGCCGTCGGGCAACGGAATCTCCTCCGCCCGGCCAGGTAGGGCCTGTACCAAGTCCATGTCGCGGCGCAGCACGGCGAGCATGTCCGGGTCGGGCTCTATGGCGGTGACGTCGACGCCCAGGCGGATCAGGGTGGCGGTCAGCTTCCCGGTTCCCGCGCCCAGGTCGATCACCCGGAGCGGGCGGCGCGCCCAGACCGGATCCAGGGCCCAGCGGACGGCCGCCTCGGCGTATCCGGGTCGGTGCTCCGCGTAGGCGTTCGCGGCGGCCCCGAACGACGAACCGCGTAGCTGCCTGTCATCCTGCCTCGGGTCATCCACCGGGTCAGCCTAGCGAGGGCTGATGCCTGGCGTCGTAGGCGGCCCGGGCGGCCTCGATCTCAGACACGTGACCGTCCGCCCAGGCGACGAGCTGGCCGATGGTGGTCAGCAGCGTCTGCCCCATGGGGGTCAGGGCGTACTCGACGCGGGGCGGGATGACGGGATGGATGGTTCGCGTGACGACGCCGTCCCGTTCCAGGCCGCGCAGGGTGACGGTCAGCATCCTGGCAGTAATGCCGTCGATCGAGCGGTGCAGCTCGGTGAACCGCTTGGTGTCCTGGCCCAGCAGATCGATCACGTAAACCGACCACTTGTCGCCGACGCGCGCGAGCACCTCGCGCGCTCGGCATGGCGATGGCTGATCCGCCGAGGCCACGGCCAGGCAGGGCTCGTCCGCCGAGGCCACAGCCAGGCAGGGCTCGTCGGCCAGCTCGGAGAGCCCCTCTTCGGAGCACGGCTCGACCAGGCCGGACGGATGACCATCCGGCCACGGCTCACCTGCCGTCCCTGACCACTTCGACGGCCCGAGAACCGGGCCGACCTGCCCGGAATCCACCAGATCGCCTCCTCGGTACCAGCACCAGGCTACTTCGCCGAAGGCCCAGTCGCCTAGTGCTTGACGCTTCAACCATCTATGGTTACTGTTAGGAATTAACAACACGCAAGCGAAGTTACATACCACTAAGAATCAACAAACTGGAGGAAACCATGACCGTCACCGCCGTTGAGCTTCCCGGCTACGTGGCAGGGACCTGGACGATAGACCCCGTTCACTCGGAAGTGTCCTTCACCGTCAGGCACATGATGGTGAGCAAGGTCCGCGGCCGCTTCGACAAGTTCGAGGGGACGATCACCACCGCCCCTGACCCGCTTCAGTCCGGCGTCACCGCCACCGTCGACCTCGGCTCGGTGAACACCGGGAACGAGACCAGGGACGGCCACATCCGCAGCGAGGACTTCTTCCACACCGAGAAGCACCCGACCATGACGTTCCACTCCACCGGGATCCGCCAGGACGGCGACGACTTCCTGCTCGACGGTGAGCTCACCCTGCGCGGCGTCACCCGGCCGGTCACGTTCCGCCTCGAGGTGAACGGCTTCGGCCCCGACCCCTACGGCGGGACGCGCGCGGGCTTCTCTGCCACCACCGAGATCAACAGGAACGACTGGAACGTCAGTTACAACGGCCCGATCCCGGGCGCCGGGACCGGCATGGTCCTGAGCGACAAGGTCACGATCAACCTCGAGATCGAGGGCATCCTCAGCCAGGGCCAGTAATTCCGGCCCGGACGGCGGCCCCCGGCTGCCGGCACGTGCAGGCTGAACATGAGCGGTGGGGCCTTAGCTAGTCGGGCCCCACCGCTCAAGACTGTCTGGGGCCACGACCGGCCTGCGTTCACCCTGCGAATTCGTATCCGGCTTCTTGGATGGCATCTCGCACCGCGGCGTCGTCAGGCAGCGGCTCGCCGCTGATCCGGACCACGCCCGCCGCGACGTCGACGTCGATATCGGTGATGCCGGGAAGCTTGCCGACCTCTGCCCGCACGGCACGAGCGCAATGCTCACAGCTCATCCCGGTGACTGTGAAGGAGCGAGTTGCCACAGCCGTGATCCTAGCCCGGCCCGCCGACGCGGCCGTCCGCCGGCAGCGGAGTACCGTAACATCTTGAGCCGGCTGGAGGTGATGGGCGGTGGCCGTGACGATCCCGTCATCCGACACTGCACTGCGCGCCACCGAGTTCGAGTTCGTCATCGGCGGGATGACGTGCGCCGCCTGCGCGGCCCGGGTACAGGCCAAGCTGAACAAGCTCGACGGGGTCACCGCCGCCGTGAACCTCGCCACCGAGCGCGCGCGCGTCATCGTTCCGCCCGGCGTCACCGAGGGTCAGCTCATATCCGCCGTCGAGTCGGTCGGCTACACCGCCGAGTTGGCCGCCCCGGGCGACGAGGCGGCCCAGCAAGACGCGGTAGCCGTCCACGACGCCACGGTCCGCCGCTTGCGCCGCAGGCTGGTCCTGGCCCTGGTGTTCTTCGTCCCGTTGACCGACTTGTCCATCGTCCAGTCGCTGTTCCCCTGGTCGCGGTTCCCCGGCTGGCAGTGGGTGCTTGTCGCGCTGGCCGCCCCGGTGGCCACCTGGGCCGCCTGGCCGTTCCACCAGGCCGCGCTGAAGAACGCGCGGCACCTGTCCTCCTCGATGGACACCCTGGTCTCGCTGGGTATCCTCGCCGCGTGCGGCTGGTCGGTCTACGCCATGTTCGTCCTGGACCGCAGCCGTACCGGCCTGGCCGGCCTCCAGGCCGTCATCCACGCCTCCGGCGGCGGCATCTACCTGGAGGTGGCTGCCTCGGTGACCACGTTCCTGCTGGCCGGCCGGCTCTACGAGGCACGGGCCAGGCGCACCGCCGGGGAGGCGATGCGCGATCTGGCCGCGGCCAGCGCCAGGGACGTCAGCGTCCTGGCCGACGACGACACCGAGCAGCAGATCCCGGCCGCCCGGCTCCAGGTCGGCCAACGCTTCGTCGTCCGCCCAGGGGAGCGGATCGCCGCCGACGGCGAGGTCCTGTCCGGCCAGTCCGCCGTCGACCGCAGCATGATGACCGGCGAGTCGGTGCCCGTCGACGCCGTGTCCGGTGACGCCGTGACCGGCGGCACGATCGCCCTGACCGGCCGCCTGGTCGTCCGCGCCCAGAAGGTCGGCAGGGACACTCAGCTCGCCCGGCTGATCGCGATGGTCGAGCAGGCCCAGGCCGACAAGGCCGGCATCCAGCGCCTGGCCGACCGGATCTGTGCGGTGTTCGTCCCGGCCGTCCTGGCCTGTGCCGTGCTCACCCTGGCCGGCTGGCTGCTGGTGGGCAGCCCGGCCGAGCACGCCTTCAGCGCCGCGCTGGCCGTCCTGATCATTGCCTGTCCTTGCGCCCTGGGCCTGGCCACGCCCGCGGCCCTGGTGGTTGCGTCCGGCCGCGGCGCCCAGCTCGGCATCTTCATCAAGGGCTATCAGGCCCTGGAGTCGTCCCGCGCCGTCGACACGGTCGTCCTGGACAAGACCGGCACGGTTACCACCGGCCGGATGACGGTTACGGCCGTCGAACCGGTCCCCGGAATCAGCCGGACCGACCTGCTCCGGTACGCCGGCTCGGTGGAGCAGGCCTCCGAGCACGCCGTGGCCGCTGCCGTCACCGCCCTAGCGCGAGTCGAGGCGGTGCCGCTGGTCTCCGCCGACGGCTTCGCTGCGCTCCCCGGCCTCGGCGCCCGCGGGATCGTCGACGGTCACGAGGTCACCCTCGGCCGGGAGAAGCTGTTCGCCGACCGCGCCCTGCCCGTCCCCGCCGGCCTTGCCGCCTGGTGCCGCGCGCAGGAGCAGACCGGCCGCACCACGGTCGTGGTCGCCCGGGATGGCGACGTCTTGGGCGCCATTGCGGTGGCCGACACGGTCAAGCCCTCCGCGGCCCCGGCCGTAGCAGGCTTGCGCCGCCTCGGCCTGCGTCCGGTGCTGCTGACCGGGGACAATATGGCCACCGCGCAGGCCGTGGCGGCCGCCGCCGGGATCGCCGAGGTCATCAGCGGCGCTCTGCCCGCCGCCAAGGCCGAGGTCATCGTGAACCTGCAAGCGACCGGCCACCCGGTCGCCATGGTCGGCGACGGCGTCAACGACGCTCCCGCACTGGCCGTCGCCCAGCTTGGCCTGGCCCTCGGCTCCGGCACCGACGTCGCCATAGGCGCCGCCGACATGATCCTGCTCCGCGACGACTTGGGGGTCGTCCCCGAAGCCATCGCTCTGGCCCGCGCCACGTTCCGGACCATCCGCCGTAACCTGGCCTGGGCCTTCTGCTACAACCTGCTGGCCCTCCCGCTGGCCGCCCTCGGCTTCCTGAACCCCCTGGTCGCCGCGGCCACCATGACCCTGTCGTCGGTCTTCGTCGTCTGGAACAGCCTGCGTCTGCGCCGCTTCTCTGCCGCCAGGGGGCAGTGACCGAGGCTCGCGGCGCGGTCCCCGCTGCTGACCCGGCGCCAGGTGATCCCAATCGGCGGCATCAGCCGCGCGTTGAGTTGCCGATCCAGGCCGCGGGCCTGGTCTCAGCCCCCGGTGCTGTGCTTGACCAGGTAGTCGAGGTAAAGGGGCCGGAGTGCCTCGGCCAGGTCGCCCTTCCCCGAGTCGATCGCGTCCGCGATCAGCGCGGAGACCTTGGAAATGTCTTCCCCGGCGTGGGCGGGATGTCCCTCAACGGCCTCGGCCGCGGGCAGGGTGCGCAGCAACTCCCAGAGAAATTCCACGTCGGCGTGGTGCAGCGCACGCCGCACGGCGAGGTCGTGCAGCTCGCGCGAGGAGAGCGCGTCCAGTTCATCGCGGGTCGTCACGCGTCGGACTCTACCGCCTGGGCGGCGTCACGCGCGGTATGCGGCGTGTCACGCGTGACATGCCGCGCAGGCCCGCTCGCGCTGCTAGGCTTCCCTCGCGGTTTTGGCCTGGGAGACTTATTCGAGCGGGATTCCGGGCTGAAACTTGTGAGCTTTTCGTGCCTCATCGTCCGGAAATACCGATTTGCTTGACGACCGTCCGTCCAGCGGTCTCGATGGAGCGGAATCTCGCCTCCCAAACCCCGGAGCGAGTTAATAACAATTCAGGCGCCGGCCTATGTTCCACGGCTGGGTAGCTGCGGGTATATGCGATTGTTAGATTCCGTCGGTAAGCGTCTCGTAACCCGGGACGGTAACAGTGGCGTGACCGTTGGCCTCGACCCCGGCTTGGGGGGACTCGGCGGCACGCGCGAGCGATAAGGATTGCATATGCGCATTCCCTGGTCAGCACGAGGGAGTTCAGCACCGTCCGGGCGGAAGTCCCGGGCCAGCTCGCGACGATGGCGGCTGCTGCTGGTGCCCGCGATAGGAATCGCCGTGATCTGTCAGCTCAGCCTGACGGGGTTGGCCGGCGCGTCCATAGCCAGAACCACCACCGCTCCGTCTTCGGTTGGCGTCAAACCGAACGCGGTCAACGAGCTCGACTGCAACGGCTGGAGCAAGGCGTACAAGACGGTCAGGAAGCTCGCCGGCGACCTGTGCACGGACCCGACCAAGATCGTTAACGGCAAGGGCCATCCCTACGTCGACAACGGCTGGTACGTGGGCCACGACGAGCCGGGCATCAGGTTCATCTCCAGCACGCCAGGCTCCGGCAACACCTTTACGGTCGACACCAAGCTCCCGGTCGACCCCGCCGCGGCCCCGACCGCGTCCGGAAGCGTCACCAACTACGGCGAGCTGTCCGTCGCGCCGTGGTGGGGGATGGCGATGTGCGACTCGCAGTCTTACCCGCAGAACCCGTGCACGCCGGACAGTGACAGCAACAACAGCTCGCCCACCAGCCCGAACGCCGCGGGCTCGGCGTTCATGGAGCTGCAGCTGTACCCGCCGGGCTTTACCCCGTTCGTCGACAGCGAGAGCTGCAGCGTGACCAAGTGGTGCGCGGCGCTGACGATCGACAGCCTCGAGTGCAACTTCAACTTCTTCACCTGCAACAACAACTGCGAGGAGCCGGTCAACTTCGCATTCCTGGAGACTAACGGCGTTCCGGCCGGGCCGCCGAGCCCGCAGCTGGCGGACGTGAACACCTTCCTGCCGAACGCCCACACGCTTCTGTTCAACCCCGGGGACGAGCTCCAGGTCTCGGTCACCGACCCCAGCAAGGGGTTCACGGCAACCATCCATGACCTGACGACGGGTCAGACCGGGTGGATGACAGCCAGCGCCAGGAACGGCTTCATGAACACCAACCTCACCACCTGCAACGGGACCCCGCACACCTTCCACGCCGAGTTCAGCACCGCGTCGGCCACCAACCAGGTGCCGTGGGCCGCTGACCTGGCCGGCGGACCGACCCAGGTCCAGGAGATCGGTCACTCCGAGGTCTGCAGCTCCCTGGCCAACCAGGACCCGTACTCGGCCGTGTTCCCGGACGGCACGAGCTACACCGACAACGATGTGTATGACACCTGCGTGGGCGGGTCGGAAGGCAATATGGTGGGCATGGGCCCATGTGCCTTCACCGCGTCTGGGATGATCGCCTGCCAGAACGCGCTGACCCAGGGGCCGTACGGCACGCCGATCGGCTGCCCGTCCACATACGCCGACACTGGGTTGCACTGCGAGTTCGCCAACGGTTACTGCTTCCCGGAGGGCTCCAGACCCATTCAGATCAACGGAGTCAACAGTACGGCGTGGTCGGATGATAACCAGTGCTTCTCCGACCGCTGGCAGAACGGCAACCTCACCTTTAACGGTTTGTCGTATAAGCCGTGGGCGTGGCCGAACGGAAGCTCGAACCGTCCGACATCGTTCCAGTACGTCGGGCCGTTCCTGGCCAACGGGCAGCCGTACCAGCAGATCCAGTTCGAGACCGACATCAGCGGATCGGCGTTCCAGTGCGACACTAACAACGGCGCAGGCTGCGTGGTCCCGCCGATTAGCGCCCCCTTCTACCCGTACTGGTCGCTCGGCTCGCAGTCCTCGGCGCTGGGGTCGAAGCTGACCTCGTGCGTGTGGAACTTCGGTGGCAACCTGCCGACCACGGTAGAGAACTTCGGCGGAGACAAAGAGTACGGTTCTCCTGACCTCAGCCGCTACGCCGGGACGAACGTCGGTACGGTAATGGCCAATCCGGAGTTCACTAGCAACTGCAGCGGAGCGTCGTACGGCTGACCCGTACTCAGGAGGTTCTAAAGCAGTTCAGTGCCGGGGCGGCCCGTTTCGGGCCGCCCCGGCACGCGTTTGCCAGGCCGGGCCGCTCAGAGGTGCACGTGGCGCAGGCCGTTTGACACGGCCCGCGCGACGGCACGGACGCCCTGGTGCGCCGGGAGGTCCTCGAGCAGGACCGGCTCGCCGTCCGCGCCGGTGAGCGGGACCCGCCAGTTCGGGTACTCATCGACGGTCCCCGGCATGTTCTGCGGGCGGCGTTCGCCCGCGGCCTCGGCCAGTGAGACGCCGATCAGCACCGCCGGGGTGCGCGTCAGGTAGGCGTAGAGCGCGACGGTGAACTCCTCGGGTGTGGTCCCGGCCAGGCCGTCAGGCCCGGCCAGCAGGCCCGCCCGGGACAGCGTCCTGAGCCACCTGACCGCCTCGGTGCGAGCGGCGGCTCGCTCCGCTGCCTCGGGCTGGGTGAGCAACCCGAGCCCCGCCCGGATCGTGACCTGCTCCCCGGTGAGGAACGCGGCGGCCGGCGGCATGTCGTGCGTGCCCACGGTGGCCAGGCAGCCCCGGCGCCACCCGCCGGGTCGGCGCGGGGTGCCGTCCGCCCGGCGCTCGAACCACAGCATGGACGTGCCGAGCACCCGGCGCGAGGCCAGGAACTCACGCAGCCAGGGTTCCACCGTGCCGAGATCCTCGCCGATGGCCACCGCTCCCGCGCGTGCCGCCTCGGCGGCCAGCACGCCCCCCATCAGCTCGTGGTCGTACCGCACGTAGGTCCCCAGGCCCGGGGCCATCCCGGCGGGGATCCACCACAGGCGGGACAGCCCCATGACGTGGTCGACGCGCACGCCGCCCGCGTGGCGGGTGGTGGCGGCGATCAGCTCGGCCAGCGGCCGGCCGGCCTGCGCGACGAGCCATCCGGGGTGCCACGGCGGCAGCGTCCAGTCCTGGCCCCGCTGGTTGAACTCGTCGGGCGGGGCGCCGACGCTGATACCGGGCACGATCACGTCCTGCCAGGCCCAGGCGTCCGCCCCGCCGGGGTGCGCCCCCACGGCGAGGTCGGCGATGACGCCGATGCTCATCCCGGCCCGCCGGGCGGCGGCCTGCGCCGCGGCGGCTTGCTCCGCCGCCAGCCACTGCAGCCAGGCGTGAAATTCCATCCGGTCGGCCAGTCGCCTGCGGAGCGCGGCCACCTCGGCCGAGCGGGGATCGGCGAGCGGCCGCGGCCATGACCGCCAGTCCGGGCCGTGCCCCTCCGCGATCGCGCACCAGGTGGCCCAGTCGTCGACGGCGTCGAGGTCGTGCGCCCGGAACGCGTCGAACTCCGCGCGACGGCCCGGGCTGAGCGGGACGGCGGCGCGAATGATCTCGAGCGCCGCGCGCTTGGCGGTCCAGACCGCGTCCCTGTCGACCAGCTTCGCCGTGGTGCTCACGGCCCGCAGCGGTGCGGCCAGGACTTCGATCCTGGCGCGGTCGGCCGGGCCGAGCCCGGCGTACTCGGGAATGTCCTCGATCCGCAGGTACAGTGGGCTGAGGTGGCGCCGGCTCATCGGCAGGTACGGGGACGGGCTGACCGGCGGCAGCGGTTCGGCCGCGTGCAGCGGGTTGACGAGCACGAAGTCAGCGCCCAGCTCGCGCCCGCTCCAGGTGGCGAGATCAGCCAGGTCGCGCAGGTCACCGTGACCCCAGGAGGCGCGAGAGCGCAGCGAGTACAACTGAACCGTGAATCCCCATGATCTGCGCGCGGGGTACACAGCTACCGCTCCATCGGTCCCCGGACGGGCGACCCCCGGAGCGGCAAAGCGGCCCTCATCTCCAAGCGCACCGAGCACCGCCCCCAGCGTCTCGTCCGCCACTTCCACCGTTCGGCCTCGCCAGTCGTGGTACGAGACCGCTACGCCGCAGGCCTGCGCCCGGCGCACGAGTTCTGCCCGTCCTGTCACCGCACCAGTGTCCCGAATCGGGCCCCACGGCCGCTGCCCGTCCCCTGCTACGGATTAAGGCGGCCGGATAACAGCCACCACCGGTCGTTCGGTATAAAAGAGATCTTTAACCGTTCGTCGGTCATTTCCGTCTTAACCGCAAAGGACTCCGCACCCGCGGATCCGCACCTTACAGGATGACACTATGAATTACTTTTCCAGCACCGCCCGCCGGATAGCCGCGATCGCCGCCGGCGTCGCCGCCACAGGGCTCCTGGTGACCACCGCCGCCTTCGCGACGACCTCCTCGGGCAGCGCGCGCACCTCGGCGGACTCCGCCCCCGCGTGCACCGCCTCCGGCCTGGGCGTCTGGGTGGCGGTCGGGCAGGGTAACGGGGCGGCCGGGACCATTTACTACCCGCTGGAGTTCACCAACCTGAGCCGGCACACCTGCTCGCTGTACGGCTACCCCGGCGTCTCCGCCATCGGCATCCACGGTAACCAGCTCGGCAGCCCCGCCAACTGGGAGGGCACGACGTCCCCGCACACCGTGATCCTCGCGGCAGGCGCGACGGCGCACACGATCCTGGCCTACCACGACGCCGCGGTGACCACCGAACCGGGATGCGACCCCGTGAACTCGGCCGTGCTGCTGAAAGTCTACCCGCCGGGCCAGCACAGCTGGACGTATGCCGCCTACGACTTCCAGTCGTGCTCGCGCGCGGGAGTGCGCTACCTGAGCATCGTGGGGCCCATCATCCCGGGCGTGGGCACGGTCAACGGCTAGCGTTCCCGCGCTAGGCCAGGACGCGGCGCCGCGTTACTGCCCGGCCGCTGGCTCCAGCACGAACACCGGTATCTCGCGCGTGGTCTTCTGCTGGTACTCGGCGTACGGCGGATACGCGGCGACCGCGCGTGCCCACCATTCCGCGCGTTCGGCACCGCTGATCTCGCGGGCGACCATGTCCTGCTTGTGCGGGCCGTCCTGGAGTTCCACCAGCGGGTTCGCGCGGACGTTGTAGTACCACAGCGGGTGCGTCGGCGCGCCGCCCTTCGACGCCACCATCGCGTACCGGCCGCCGTGCTCCACCCGCATCACCGGCGTCTTGTGCACCTTGCCGCTCTTGGCGCCGAGGTTGGTCACGATCACCACAGGCAGCCCGGTCTCCCGCAGCGTCAGGCCCTGCGTCCCGCCCGACCCCTCGTACAGTTCCACCTGGTCGCGCACCCAGGCCGCCGGACTCGGCTCGTATTCTCCTTCAACAGGCATACCGCTAGTCAACACCAGCCGCGGACGGCGTCGCATCCCAGGTCCCTGGTTCTACAGGCTTCGGCACCGGGCCGCGGCGGGCCTCGTCATGCCGCCCGAGGCTGCGGGGTAATGAACCCAGCAGCGCTGCCCACGATGTACCTGGCGTAGGTGTGTAGCAGGATTGCGACCCTCCCAGCGATCACCTGGCTCGGGATCAGGTACATGGTGAGATCGCCGTCGACAATGAAAAACCAGTCGATCAATTCCGGGTCGTACGGAATCTGCCGCTCCCTGTTACCGATCGAGTAACGCCTCCGACCAACCGCGACCTGCCGGCCTGTTTTGCCGTTGTATGTAGTCGTCTTGACTTGGACCCGCTTGATTACGCCCGGAGTCGATACCAGTAGGTCGTATACCGTCGGCTCCAGGGGGAGGGCCACGGTGCACCCGTGTAGTGCAAACCACGATGCGGCGAGCGATGTCGCGGCCAGCCGCAGGTTGCTGGGAACTGGCTGCAGATCTGCCTGGCCGGCGGTCTCCTGAGGCGGGTTGGTGAGGTGGCTCAAGTCAAGTCCGAGGCGTACCGCGTGGGCCTTTACCCGGATGCGCTCATCTCCGGAACGGGATTTGACTCCTATCGCGGTGAGTAGTTCATCCCAGGAGTAGACATGAGCCGCGGCTCGTTTAAGCGCGGCGTCAGACCATGTGCGTTGCCCGGTGAAGTGTGAAGTGTCGAGCCCGAGGGCGGCAACACGGCGCTTGACCACCCGGATGGATCCAGATGAAGTGACGCATAGCCCAAGCTCGCGCATTACGCCGCGCCAAGACCTAGATTTCGCTACTGCGTTGGTTAGGTTGGCATCCGACCAATTGTGTTTCTTGGGTGAATCCGCAGCCATAGTAGTACCGTAGCGCCCGGTACTGACATTTTAGCTATTGCAATTATCCTTTGTCGGGACGAGGAGATTTGAACTCCTGCTCTCCTGACCCCCAGTCAGGCGCCTTAACCAAGCTGGGCCACGTCCCGCCGCGCCAATGATGGCGCGTACCTGCCATGCTCGGCAGGCTCAGTCAGCTTAGCGCAAGCCCGGCGTCGTCAGGAACGAAGTTCCGTCCCTGCCGAGACCGGCTCGCGCGGCCGGTATCAGCCCGCCTGGGCCAGCTCGGGGACGAACAGGTCGGCGTTGACGGTCCCGACCCCGGAGGCTAGGTCGTAGCCGGGGCCCGCGCTGTAGCCCTTGACCGTGTACATGGTGTTCTTCTGGGTGAACGACACCGTGTTGGTCCCCTGGGTGATGTCGACCAGCCCGTGCGCGTGCTTGGCGTACAGGCTGTACAGCGCCGGGTTGATCAGGCCGAGGGAATGCCCGGCCACCTGGTCGGCCAGGGCCACGATCCCGGCGAACAGGGGGGTCGCCTCGCTGGTGCCGCAGGCCGCGTACCAGCCGGTCTGCTCGCCGCCGAAGCTGTTGTAGGTCAGGACCAGCCCGGAGCAGGCTGCGCTCATGGAGATGTCCGGGATGCCCCGGTGATCGCCGACGACGCGGGCCACGCCGTTCTGGTACGACGGCCGGCCGAAGACCCCCGACTTGCCGCCGCCGGTCGCGATGCCGGTGGGGTCGGGGCTGCCCTCGAAGGCGTTGAGCAGGCCGGGGTTGTTGCCGTCGTTCCACACCGCGTCCGGCGCGGTCCGGTTGCCGTTGATGTCGAGCGCCAGCTGCGTGCCTCCCACCGCGGTGACCAGCGGGTCGCTGGCGGGCCACAGGACCGCCCGGTGGGTGAACAGGAGCGTCCCTGCGTTGTTGGATTGGTCGGATGCCCCGTCGTCACCGGCCGCGGCGAGGACCGTCACGCCGTTCTGCTGGGCATTGACGTAGGCGCTGCGCAGGCCCTCGATGGACGCAGCGCTGGGGAACGTAGCCTCGGCCGCGCCGAAACTCTGGCTGATCACCTGGCCGAGGTGATGGTCGATGACGTAGTTCTCGGCCTCGACGATCTGCGGCATGCCGTCCAGCCCCGTACTCTCCGGGACCGGCGTCTCGACCAGCAGGATGTTCGCGCCGGGGGCCATGGTGTGTGCCCAGTCCACGTCGAGGGTGGTCTCTCCGGCCCAGCCGCGTTCGGTGCCGTTGTTGCCGTTATACCGGGGCACCCGCCCGGTCGGCTGGATGATGCGGAAGGACGGCGGGGCCGGCAGGCCGAACGCGCTGTCGAAGGTCCGCAGATCCGACCGGATCGTCGGGGACCCGAACGAGTCGACGATCACGATGGTCTGGCCCTTGCCGGTGATCCCGCGGTTGAACAGGGGCTGCACGTCGTACGCGGTCTGGAGCTGGGCCGGCTGGTAGCAGGGTTCGGTGAACTGCAGCACGCAATCTTGGTTGGAGGGCACCTGGGTGGCCGATGCGAACCTGGTGATCAACATCGGCTGGATCGCGAGGTCGGCCGCTGCGACGACGGGGGCGCCGCCAGCGAACAGGGATCCGCTGACCAGGGCCAGCGCCCCGGCGGCCCGGAGATACCGAAGCGATCGATGCAGCAAGGCTGCCTCCTCAGGTCGTTGCGGGAGGCATCTCAGCGGCCCCCCCGGTCCGAATACCCGCAGACGTCCCCGCTCATACGTTCCGGTTCTGCGGGTAGCAATCTATCCGCGCTTGGCGCATAACTAAACAGCAACGTACGGCAACGGTCGCGATCGGGGGAGTCAGGTACTTTTACTGACATATAACGATTTGAACCATTTCGGCCAGCGCTCCGCCCGTCGGCGCCGTCGATCAGACGTCGGTGAGGAAGCTGTGACGAGGCCGGGCATGGCGCGGATGTCGCGCTCGTTGTAACTTGCAGGACCGCATCTCAGGTACGGAGGGGCTGGGCAGTTGAGAGTACTGAACGCTCGCCGCTCAGCTTCCGGCGACCGGGACGCCGCCGGGGGAGGGCGGCGGCCGAGCAGGCGGGTCAGGGTGGCCTTCTGGATCGTCAAGGTGGTCTTCATCCTGATCGTCGTGTTCGCCGCCGGGTTCGGCCTGCTCTACCTCCTGACCCCTTCGGCGAGCCAGGCGACCGCGCTGGCCCGTGCCCAGGCGGCGGAGCATCACATTGCCTACCCCGGCTCGCCGGTCCCGCCGTACTTCGCGCAGGCCCTGGTGGCGACGGAGGACCACCGGTTCTACAGCGACCCGGGCATTGACCCCTTCGCGCTGATCCGGGTGGCGGCCTCCTGGGTTACGGGCCACACCGACGGCGGCGGCAGCACCATCGACCAGCAGCTGGCCAAGAACCTGTACACCTCGGGTCACAGCAGTTTCCTGCAGATCATCGAGCAGGTGGTGGTCGCGCTCAAGCTCAACCACACGTACAGCCGGGCCGAGATCCTGCGCCTGTACGCCGAGATCGCGTACTACGGTCACGGCTACTACGGCCTGGACGCCGCCAGCTGCGGGTACTTCGGGCGGCCGCCCGACCGGCTTACGCTGGTGCAGGCGGCCATGCTCGCCGGGATCGTGAACGCGCCGACCTACGACGACCCGCTAGTCTACCCGGCCCAGGCCAGGGCGCGCCTGGTGCACGTGATCGGGCGGATGACCGCAGTGGGCTACCTGACCAGGGCGCAGGAGGCGGTTGCGCTCAAGACCCCGCTCGGCCTATCCGCCGTCCGCGGCTGCCCGTAACCCGTCCAGCCGGGCCTGGGCTCAGGTCCCCGAAGTCTCAGGCTCCAGCTGCTCCGCGGCGGGCGCTTCCCCGTCGGCGTAAAGGAACACCCAGCGGCGGTAGCAGTACAGCCGGAACAGCGTGGCCAGGCCGATGCCGATGACGTTGGCCACGTTGTCGGAGAAGGTGCTCTTCAGCCCGAGCCCGTACTCCGCGGCCGCGACGACCCCGTTGGTGATGAGGATCCCGATGCCGTTGAAGAAGAAGAACAGGAGGGTCTCGCGGGCCGGGTGGTTCCCCTTACGGTGCCGGAACGCCCAGAACTTGTTGCCGACGAAGGCGAACACGGTGGCCAGGAGGTTGGCGAGCGTCGCGGAGGGGATCGAGCCTAGCCCGGCGCCAGAGCGGAAGGCGTTGAACAGGATGACGGTCAGCACGAACGCAAGGCCGCCGACGACCCCGAACTTGGCGACCTCTTGGATGAGCACCCGGAAGCGCGCGTAGAGGCTGCGGATGATCCTCACCGTGGCTTCGTCCCTTACCTGGTCCATGCCGGTATAGACCGACATTATCGCGTCCCCTGGTGTGGTGCGCGTGGGGTGGTAAAACCGTTCGGGGAATGTCATAACCCGCCGGTAACCTGGATCAGGTGCTGAGAGCTTCCGGAACCGAGGTACTTGTCCGAGCCCGGGGCCTGACCAAGAAGTTCGGCAGCTTCACGGCAGTGGACGGGATCGACTTCGACCTGTACCGGGGGGAGGCGTTCGGTTTCCTCGGGCCGAACGGCGCGGGCAAGTCCTCCACGATGCGGATGATCGGCTGCGTCTCCCCGCCGACCAGCGGGGAACTGACCATCCTGGGCGCCGACCCGGTCCGGCAAGGTTCCGCGATCCGGGCCCGCCTCGGCGTCGTGCCGCAGGAGGACACCCTCGACGTCGAGCTGACCGTGCTGGAGAACCTGCTCGTCTACGGCAGGTACTTCGGGCTGCCGCGCCGCGTCATCCGGGAGCGGTCCGCGGCGCTGCTGGAGTTCGTGCAGCTCAGCGACCGGGCGAAGGACAAGGTGGACCCGCTGTCCGGCGGCCTGAAGCGTCGGCTGACGATCGCCCGCTCGCTGATCAACGAGCCGGAGATCCTGCTCCTCGACGAGCCCACCACCGGCCTGGACCCGCAGGCCAGGCACGTGGTGTGGGATCGGCTGTTCCGGCTCAAGCAGCGCGGCGTCACGCTGATCCTGACCACGCACTACATGGACGAGGCCGAGCAACTCTGCGACCGCCTGGCCGTGATGGACCACGGTACGTTCGCGGCCGAGGGCTCGCCCCGCGACCTGATCACCAAGTACTGCTCACCGGAGGTCCTCGAGCTGCGCTTCGATCCCGAGCTGCACGAGACGGCCGCGGACAAACTCAAAGATTTTCCTGCCGAACGAGCGGAAGTGCTGGCTGACCGAATACTTCTCTACGTCACCGACGGTGACTCTGCCCTGGCCTCGATCCGGGCCAGCGGGCTGGACCCGCTCACCTCGCTGGTCCGCCGCGGCACGCTGGAGGACGTCTTCCTGCGGCTGACCGGGCGGAGGCTGGAGGACTTATGGTGGTGCTGGCCCGGGGGGGCGACCTCCCGGAACCCCCCGCGCATGGGAGGGCTGCCCGCCCCCCCATACTCCCCTGGCCCGGGCCAGCACTCACTTGGTCGGCGTTCCAGTGCTGGCTGACGGTGTACCGGCGGATCTGGCGCTCCAGCGTGTGGTCCAGCGTGCTCGGCCCGGTGTTCTACCTGGGCGCGATGGGCTTCGGGCTGGGCTCGCTGGTCGACAAGCACGGTACGGCGAGCCTCGGCGGGGTCAGTTACCTCGCGTTCGTCGCCCCGGCCATCCTGGCCTCAGGCGCGATGAACACCGGGATGCAAGAGGCGAGCTGGCCGGTGTTCGGCTCGCTCAAGTGGAACAAGATCTATATCGGGGCGCAGGCCTCGCCGCTGCGGCCCGAGGACATCTTCCGCGGGCACCTGATGTTCATGACCATGCGGCTCGCGATGAACGCCGCGGTCACGATCGCGTTCATGTGGGCGTTCGGCGCGGTCAGGTCCGCCTGGGTGGTGCTGGCGTGGCCGGTGGCGGTGCTGACCGGGGTCGCGTTCGCCGCCCCGATCGCGGCCTGGGCGGTGCTCGCGAAGAACGAGCTGTCGTTTGTCTACATCTTCAGGTTCGGCATGATGCCGCTGATGCTCTTCTCCGGCACGTTCTTCCCGCTGTCCCAGCTGCCGGGGTGGCTGCGCCCGGTGGCCTACGCCACCCCCCTGTGGCACGGCGTCGCGCTGTGCCGCGCGCTCAGCCTGGGTACCGGCCTCGGCGCGCTCGGGGCGCTGGGTCACGTCGCCTACCTGGCCGTCCTCGCGGCGATCGGGATCTGGGCCGGCGGGCGCACCTACCGCAGGCGCCTGTATGTCTAGGGAGGGGCTGCATGACTAGCGTGCCGCTGCGGATGCTCCCGCCCGCCGGGCGGCTGGCCCGGCTGCGGCAGGCCGGCCGCGACGCGGGCAGCCTGCACCTGATCGAGCGCCACGCCCGCGCCTACGGGCACGCCTGGCTGGTGTTCGCGTCCGGGGTCCTCGAGCCGCTGTTCTACCTGCTGTCGGTGGGGATCGGGCTGGGTGTGCTGATCGGGAGGGTGCCGGGCCCCGGCGGCCACCTGATCCCGTACCGGGACTTCGTCGCGCCCGGCCTGCTGGCGGTGTCCTCGATGAACGGCGCGATGTTCGACTCGACGTTCAACATCTTCTTCCGGCTCAAGTACGCCAAGCTGTACGACGCCGTCCTGTCGACCCCGATGCGGCCGGCCCAGGTCGCGCTGGGCGAGATCGGCTGGGCGCTGCTCCGCGGCACCATCTACGCCATCGCCTTCATCCTGGTCATGCTGGCGCTGGGGCTGGTGCACTCCTGGTGGGCGGTGCTGGCCGTCCCGGTCGCGGTGCTGATCGGCTTTGCCTTCGCCGCCCTCGGCATGACCGGGACCACGTACATGAAGAGCTGGCAGGACTTCGACTACGTCCTGCTGATCAGCGTGCCGATCTTCCTGTTCTCTGCGACGTTCTACCCGATCAGCATCTACCCGCGTGCGGTCCAGGTGGTGATCGAGTGCACGCCGCTTTACCAGGGCGTCGTTCTGCTGCGTGACCTCACGGTCGGCGTAGTCGGGCCCGACCTGCTCTGGCGGGCCGCCTACCTGGCCGTCCTCGGGCTGGTCGGCCTGTACGCGTCGGGCCGCAGGATCGGCAAGCTGCTCCTCGTCTGAGGAGTCCGCAGGGTCAAGGGAAATGCCTGCTCGGCACCCATTTGCCGCGCCCGCAGGACCGGGTAGGCTGCGCGCGATGCTGGAGGAGGAAGGGGCCGGGGCCGAGCAGGTCCTGCGGGAGGCCGAGGCGCCGCCGTCCGTGGCCTCGCCGGACGCGGCGCCGCGGGAGACCCCGGCACGGCCAGAGACGCCCGGGCCCGCGACCCCCCGCCAGGCTCCCGGTCAGCTCCGCCGAGCCCTTACCCGGCTCCGCCAGAACCCCACCCAGCTCACGCGGGCCCCCGTCCAGCCCGCCCTGGCCTGGCTCTCTGCGCTGTGGCTCACAGTGCTGCGCCGGGCGCGGGCCCTGCCCGCGGTGTACCGCGACCGGTTCACCTGGGCCACCGCGGGCGCGACCTTCGGCGCGTACGGAGTCATCTCGCTGTTCCGCCTGCTCCAGCTCCACCCGACGTCATGGGACCTGGGCATCTTCACCGAGTACGTGAAGCAGTACGCCGATCTCCACGCGCCCATCGTGGACATCAGGGCGGCGGGCTTTAACCTCCTCGGCGATCACTTCTCACCCGCGGTCGCCGTCCTGGCCCCGTTCTTCCGCGTCTTCCCCTCGCCGGCCACGCTGCTCGTGGCGCAGGCCCTGCTGGTCGCGGCGTCGGTGTTCGCGGTCGGCCAGGCCGGGCGCGAGCGGCTGGGGGTCGGCCAGGGCCGGGCGATCGCGGTCGCCTACGGGTTCTCCTGGGGCCTGCAGCAGATGATCAACTTCGACTTCCACGAGATCGCGCTCGCGATCCCGCTGCTGGCCTTCTCCCTGTCGGCGCTGGCCCGCGGCCGGATCAAGGCGGCGACGTGGTGGGCGCTGCCCCTGGTCTTCGTCAAGGAAGACCAGGGCTTCACCGTGGCCGCCATCGGCCTGTACCTGATCATCTCCGGCCTGCGCGCCGCGGGCCCGGTGCCGCGTCCCGCCTGGCTGAAGCGCCTGACGAACCCCGCCCGCGGAGGCGCCGGCGTATTCAACGACCCCGACGGGGGACGCCGGACCGGAGCCGGGGAAATCCTGCTGGTCTGGGGCTTCGTCTGGTCGTTCCTGGCCATCGCCGTGATCATCCCGCACTTCAACCCGGCCCATCACTACCAATACTGGAGCGACGGCGGGGCCTTCGCCCCGGGCGGACACCTGTCCGTGACCGCCGTGTTTGGCCAGTTCATGCACGCCTGGCCGGACAAGCTGCAGACCGTCGTCATGCTCCTGCTGCCGACCGCGTTCATCGCGCTCCGCTCGCCGCTGTCCCTGATCGCGGTGCCGAGCCTGTTGCTGCGCTTCTTCTCCACGAACAGCGCCTTCTGGGGGACCTACTGGCACTACAACGCGACCCTGATGCCGGTCCTGTTCATCGCGGCCATCGACGGCCTGGGCCGGATCGAAGCCTCGGCGCGCGCCCAGGGCGGCCTGACCGGCCTCGCGGAGTGGGCGAGCGGGCGGAAAGGGCCGCGGCGCGCGGCCCTGGCCGGAGCCCGGCGCTACGGCGCCGCGATGATGCTCGCGATCACGGTCCCGCTCGCCTTCCAGTTCCCGCTGAGCGACCTGTGGAACGTGGGGACCTACACCATCAGCCCGAGCGCCGACTCGGCCTGGGAGGCCATGGCTCAGGTCCCCAACGGCGCGACCGTCCTGACCACCCTGGACCTGCTGGCCCCGCTGGCCGCGCGGACCGATACGTTCTGGATCGGCAACTCAGGCAACCCCGAGACCGAGTACATCGTCGTCGACGGCGACGACTCCGACTACTCCCCGCCGATCAGCGACGTCCCGGCCTGGGTCGACGGCTTCTACCCGCCCAACACGTACACCGTGATCTTCTCCTCCGGCCCCGTCTACGTCTTCCGCCTGACCCGCCTAATCAGCCCGACCCGCTGACCCCTGCGGGGCCTTACTGGTGAGGCGTACCGGCGAGTAGATAGGCTGGTGCGCGACTCAACGGGAGGTTATGCGCCATGGACTTCGCTTTCGACGATAGGACGCATGAGCTCCGCGAGCGGGTGCTGGCGTTCATGGCCGAGCGCGTCTACCCGGCCGAGGCGACCTTCGCGGAGCAGGCCGAGGCCGCCGCAGCCGCCGGCCGAGGGTGGGAACGCGTGCCGGTTACCGCGGAACTCAAGGCCGAGGCGCGCCGCCGCGGACTGTGGAACCTGTTCCTGACCGGTAAGTCGGCCGAGGCGGTCCGCAAGTGGGAAGCGGCCACCGGGGCGGCGCACTCCCTCCTGCCCGACCCGCCGCTGACCAACCTGCAGTACGCGCCCCTGGCCGAGATCACCGGGTGGAGTCCCGCGCTCGCGCCCGAGGCGCTGAACTGCGCGGCGCCCGACACGGGCAACATGGAGGTGCTGGCCGAGTTCGGCTCGCCCGAGCAGCAGGAGCGCTGGCTCCGCCCGCTGCTTGACGGCAAGATCAGGTCGGCGTTCTGCATGACCGAACCGGCCGTCGCCTCGAGCGACGCGTCCAACATCGCCACCACGATCACGCGGGACGGCGACGGCTACGTGATCAACGGGCGCAAGTGGTGGTCCTCGGGCGCGCTGAGCTCGGACTGCAAGATCTTTATCGTGATGGGCGTGACCGGCGAGGCCACCGAGGGGCACGGCAGGCACTCGATGATCCTCGTGCCGCCCGATTCGCCCGGGGTCAACGTCAAGCGGGGCGTGCACGTCTTCGGGTACACCGACGGGACGCACGGCGGTCACGCCGAGATCGTGTTCGACCAGGTCAGGGTGCCGAAGGAGAACCTCGTCGCGGGTGAGGGCGAGGGCTTCGCGATCGCGCAGGCCCGGCTCGGCCCCGGCCGCATCCACCACTGCATGCGCCTGATCGGCGCCGCGGAGCGCGCGCTCCAGCTGATGTGCACCCGGGTGGTCGGCCGCACGGCGTGGGGCAAGCCCCTGGCCGACCAGGGCGTCGTCCAGGACTGGATCGCCGAGTCCAGGGTCAGGATCGAGCAGGCGCGGCTGCTGGTGCTGAAGACGGCCTGGCTGATGGACACCGTGGGCAACAAGGGCGCGCACAGCGAGATCCAGGCGATCAAGATCGTGACCCCGGCCATGGCCGAGTGGGTCATCGACCGTGCGATCCAGGCGCACGGCGGTGGTGGCGTGAGCCAGGACTTCCCGCTCGCCCAGATGTTCGCGAGTGCCCGCTCGCTGCGGTTCGCCGACGGCCCGGACGAGGTGCACAAGCGGTCCATGGCCCGCCGGGAGCTGAGGAAGTACACCGGGAGCTGAGGAAGTAGACCGGCCGAGCACCACCGCACGTTCGGCAAAAAAGGCGTAATGGAAAGAGGAGAAACCCTAGTGACAGACAGAGTGGCGATCGTGACCGGCTCGGCCCGCGGCATCGGGGCCGCGACGGCGCGCAGGCTGGCGGAGGACGGGATGGCCGTGGCGGTCCTCGACCTGGACGAGGCCGCGTGCGCCGGGACCGTCAAGGAGATCGCCGACGCCGGCGGGCGGGCGCTCGCGGTGGGCGCCGACGTGAGCAAGACCGATCAGGTCGCGGCCGCGGTCGACCGGGTGGCCGCCGAACTCGGCGGGCCGACGGTGCTGGTCAACAACGCGGGCGTGATCCGCGACAACCTGCTGTTCAAGATGACCGACGACGACTGGGACACGGTACTCGGGGTGCACCTGCGCGGTGCGTTCCTGATGAGCCGGGCGGTACAGAAGTACATGGTCGAGCAGCGGTGGGGCCGGATCGTCAACCTGTCCTCCTCCTCGGCGCTCGGCAACCGCGGGCAGGTCAACTACTCCGCCGCGAAGGCGGGCATGCAGGGCTTCACCAAGGCGCTGGCCATCGAGCTCGGGCAGTTCGGGGTCACCGCGAACGCCGTCGCGCCCGGCTTCATCGCCACCGACATGACCGCGGCCACCGCGGCGCGCGTGGGCGTGGGGTTCGAGGACTTCCAGAAGCTCGCCGCGGACCGGATCCCTGTCCGCCGCGTGGGGCAGCCCGCCGACGTCGCGAACGTGATCTCCTTCCTGGTCAGCGAGGGCGCGGGCTTCGTCTCCGGCCAGGTCATCTACGTGGCCGGCGGGCCCCTCGACTAAGCGGCTAAGCGAAATGAGGACGGCACCGTGCTGACACCCGAAGAACTCCGCGCGCGGGTTAGCGCGTTCCTCGCGGAGCATGACCTCAGGCAGACGCCGGCGCAGGATTGGCTGAACGCGCGGTTCGACGCGGGCCTGGCCTGGGTGCACTACCCGGAGGGGCTCGGCGGGCTCGGCCTGTCCCGCTCGCTGCAGCACATCGTCGACGCCGAGTTCGCCGCGGCGGGCGCCCCGGACAACAATTCGGGGCGCAACGCGATCGGGCTGGGCATGGCCGCGCCGACGATCCTCGCCTACGGCACCGAGGAGCAGCAAAAGCGCTGGCTGCGTGAGCTGTGGACGGGCCGGGAGGTCTGGTGCCAGCTGTTCAGCGAGCCGGGCGCGGGCAGCGACCTGGCCGCGCTGGCGACCCGGGCCGTACGGGAAGGCGACGGTGACGGCTGGGTCGTCAACGGGCAGAAGGTGTGGACCTCGCAGGCGCACCTGGCCCGCCGCGCGCTCCTGGTCACGCGAAGCGACCCGGACGTCCCGAAGCACGCCGGGCTGACCTACTTCGCCGTGGACATGACGGCGCCGGGCGTGGAGGTCCGCCCGCTGCGGCAGATCACCGGCGAGGCCGAGTTCAACGAGGTGTTCCTGACCGACGTCAGGATTCCCGACGGGGACAGGATCGGCCCGGTCGGCGAGGGCTGGAAGGTAGCCACGGCCACGCTGATGAGCGAGCGGGTGAGCATCGGCAGCGGCCGCGCGGCAGCCCGGGAGGCCGGGATGATCGGCCCGCCCGCCGCCACCTGGCGCGCGCACCCCGAGTTGCGCACCCCGGGGCTGCACGACCGGCTGCTGCGCCTGTGGACCGAGGCCGAGGTGGCCAGGCTGGCGGCGGAGCGGATGCGCCAGCAGCTGGCCGCGGGCCAGCCGGGGCCCGAGGGCTCGGCCGCCAAGCTGGTCTTCGCCCGGCTGAACCAGGAGATATCCGGGCTGGACGTCGAGCTGAACGGGGTCGCGGGCCTGCGCTACGACGACTGGACCATGCGCCGCCCGGAACACGCGACCTTCTTCGGCCGCGGCCCGGGTTACCGCTACCTGCGCGCCAAGGGGAACTCCATCGAGGGCGGCACCTCGGAGATCCTGCGGAACATCATCGCCGAGCGGGTGCTCGGCCTGCCGCCGGAGCCCCGGCTCGACAAGGACGTCCCATGGAAGGATCTGCCCCGGTGAGCACGGAGGACCTGCCCGACCTTCTTTACTCTGATGCCGAACGAGCATTGACCGAGAGCCTGAATTCGCTGCTCTCCGACCGATTCAACCTCGACAAGACCCTGGCGAGGACCGAGTTGGACCAGACCTACGACGATGGCCTGTGGCACGCGGTCGCGGGGGAGCTCGGCTGTGCCGGGCTGCTCATCCCCGAACACGACGGCGGGGCCGGCGCCTCCTACCGCGAGGCGGCCTCGGTCGCGGAGACGCTGGGTACGGCCGTCGCCCCCGTGCCCTTCGTCGGCAGCGCCGTGGTGGCCACCGCCGCCCTGCTGAGCGTGGCCTCGGGCGCCGCTGAGACGCAGGCCCGGGTCGCGACCGACCTGCTCCGCAGGATGGCGGACGGCGGC
The DNA here is from genome assembly GCA_963789225.1 of uncultured Actinomycetes bacterium. Lineage (GTDB taxonomy): Bacteria > Actinomycetota > Actinomycetes > Streptosporangiales > Streptosporangiaceae > Palsa-504. The sequence goes on along the minus strand of CAWBKD010000046.1, from coordinate 734,832 downwards.
ACGACCGCGGTGCTGGCGGCCGGGTTCGCGACCGCGCCGCGGGGCAGGTTCCCGACCTCGGTCCGGGTCGCGGGTTCCCGCCCCGGCGACGCCCAGGCCGGGGTCGTCCGGCTGCGCGGGACGGTCAGCGGGGTCGCCGACGCGCTGCCCGCCAGCGTGCTGCTGGTCCCGGCCGACGGCGTTCCGCCCGCCCTGTACCTGGTCGACGCGTCGGCCGCCGGGGTGACCAAGACGCCCGTGACCTCGCTGGACATGACCAGGCAGCTGTGCGACCTGTCGTTCGACGACGCTGCGGGAACGCTGCTCGCGCCCGGCGGGGCGGCCACGCGCGCGGTCGGCGCGGCGCTCACGGCGGGCGCGGCCATGCTGGCCGCCGAGCAGGTCGGGCTGGCGCAGCGCTGCCTGGACATGACGCTCTCGTACGTGAAGCAGCGCCACCAGTTCGCCCGGCCGGTCGGTTCCTTCCAGGCGCTCAAGCACCGCCTCGCGGACGTCTGGGTGGGGCTCACCCAGGCCCGGGCGGCGTCTAGGTACGCGGCGGCCTGCCTGGCCGCGGGGCACCCAGACGCCGACGTCGCGGTGGCCGTGGCCAAGGCGTACTGCTCGGAGGTCGCGGTGCGGGCCGCGGAGGAATGCGTGCAGATGCACGGCGGGATCGGGTTCACCTGGGAGCACCCCGCGCACCTGTACCTCAAGCGCGCCAAGGCGGACTCGCTCGGCTTCGGGACCGCGGACGCGCACCGCGCCGCGCTGGCGTCGCTGGTCAACCTACCCGCGCCGTGACCGGTGAGCACCCGTGATCGGCGAGGAGGAGCTTGCGCGCAGGGTCGGCCGTCTCTCGGCTGAGCAGAAGGTCAGGCTGCTGACCGGAGCGGGATTCTGGACCCTGTTCGACGAGCCCGATGTGGGGCTGCGCCCGATGGTGCTCTCCGACGGCCCGGCCGGGGTCCGCGGCCAGTCCTGGGACGAGCGGGACAGCTCGGCGAACGTGCCCTCGGCGACCAGCCTGGCCGCCACCTGGGACCCCGGGCGGGTCGAGGCGATCGGCGCCCTGCTCGCCCGCGAGGCGCGCCGCAAGGGCGTCGACGTGCTGCTCGCCCCCACGGTGAACCTGCACAGGACGCCGTACGGCGGACGGGGTTTCGAGTGCTTCTCCGAGGATCCGTTGCTGACCGCGCGGATCGGCGCCGCCTACGTGCGGGGCCTGCAGCGCCGCGGCGTCGGGGCCTGCGTCAAGCACTTCGTCGGCAACGACTCGGAGACCCAGCGGATGACGGTCGACGTCCACATCGACGAGCGGACGCTGCACGAGCTGTACCTGGCGCCGTTCGAGGCGATCTGCGGCGAGGCGGGCGCCTGGGCGGTGATGGCCGCGTACAACGGGGTCAACGGGTCCACGATGACCGAGAGCCCGCTGCTGCGCGACATCCTGCACCGCGCGTGGGGGTACGACGGCCTGGTCGTGTCCGACTGGACCGCCGCCCGCTCCACGGAGGCCGCCGCCGCGGCCGCGCTGGACCTGGCCATGCCCGGGCCCGCGAGCCGGTTCGGCCCGTGGGGTGACCTGCTGACCGAGGCCGTCAGTAACGGCAAGGTCGACGAGGCGCTGATCGACGACAAGGTGCTCAGGATCCTCCGCCTCGCCGCCCGCGTCGGCGCCCTCGCGAACGCACCGGGCGCGCCTCCCGGGCCCGCCAGGCGGGACGCGCCTCCCGGGCCCGCCGGGCCGGACGGCACGGACGCCCCGGACTCGCTGGCGGTCGCCGATGAACTGCGGGCCGCCGCGGCGGCCGGCTTCGTGCTCGCCCGCAACGACGGCACCCTCCCGCTGTCGTGGTCCGTGCCCACGCAGGCCGGTCTCTCCCGGCCGGTGCGGATCGCCCTGATCGGGCCGAACGCCGAGGTCGCCAGGACCATGGGCGGCGGCAGCGCCACCGTCTTCCCGCCGTACACCGTCGCGCCGCTGGAAGGTCTGCGTGCGGCCGGGCTGCACGTCACCCACGCCGCTGGGGTGTACGGGGACGCGCGGGTCCCGGCGGCTCGCGGGCCGTGGGTCCTGCGGCCCGACCGCTCCGGCGCCGGGGCCGAGGTCAGGTTCTACGACGAATCCGGTGAGCTGATCGGTTCGGAACTGCGTGACGGCGCGACGTTCCTGTGGATGAGCGGGTACGGCACCGCGGTCGGCTCGGCGCCCGTCGCCCGGCTGGAGATCCACTGCGTCGTCCGCGCCACCGTGGCGGGCACCTACCGGCTCGGCGTCTCAGGTCTCGGCCGTTACCGCCTGGTGGTCGACGGCGCCGAACTCTTCGATACGACCCTCACGATGCCGGAGGACACGGACATCGCCCAGTCCCTGATGAGGCCGCCGCAGGAACTGGCCCCGGTCCGGCTGGCCGAGGGCCAGTCGGTCACCGCGGTGCTCGAGCACGAGGTGACGTCCTCGCAGCTCGTGGGGTTCGGCACGTTCCTGCAGGTCAACCTCGAGCCGCCGCACAGCACCGACGAGGTGGAGATCGCGGCCGCGGTCGCCCTCGCGGCCTCGAGCGACGTGGCCGTGGTCGTGGTCGGCACCACCGCCGAGGTCGAGAGCGAGGGTTTCGACCGGGCGACGCTGGCGCTGCCTGGCCAGCAGGACGAACTGGTCCGCCGGGTCGCGGCGGCCAACCCGCGAACCGTGGTCGTAGTCAACTCAGGCGCCCCCGTCCTGATGCCCTGGGCGCAGGACGTGCCGGCGGTGCTGCTGTCCTGGTTCCCCGGCCAGGAGTTCGGCAACGCGCTCGCCGACGTGCTGATGGGGGAGGCCGAACCCGGCGGGCGGCTGCCCATGACCTGGCCCGCCACCGAGGAAGGCCTGCCGTCCCCCCGCCCTGTCGACGGCGTGCTGACCTACACCGAGGGCCTGTTCATCGGGTACCGCGGCTACGACCGTGACAGCAGGGCGCCCCTGTTCCCCTTCGGACACGGTACCGGCTACACGACCTGGTCGTACGAATCGATCACCGTGGACTGCGACGTCCCCGGTCCCCGCGGGCCCGGCGCCATCTCGGTGTGCGTGGCCGTACGGAACACCGGCTCGCGCCGCGGCCGTGAAGTGGTCCAGGTCTACGCCTCACGGCCCGGCTCGGCGGTCGAACGCCCGGCCAAGTGGCTAGCCGGGTTCGCCGCGGTCGACGCGGATCCCGGTGAGACCGTCACGGTCGGCATCCTGATCCCCGAGCGCGCCTTCCAGCACTGGGCCGGCGGGGCCTGGGCTACGGAGCCCGGCCCGTTCACGCTGTCCGCGGGCCCCTCATCCGCGTCCCTCCCACTGACCGCCAGCCTCGAGCGCCCGTAGAAAGGTCCGCGACGACGCGCGGCACGTCGGCCACGCGGACCTGATCAGGGAGTCGGTGGACGGGCTGGTCGGGGAGGATCCGCCGCACTGACGGCGCCGGCCTCCTCCTTCCCGCGGCCCGACCACCGGTAGGCCGCCTCCCAGCCGAGTATGGTCTCGGCGGTCCGGCAGTCCATGAGGGCGGCGCACGGATCGGCCAGGTAGCGCCCGGGGTCGGTGACCGGTACCCCGGGCGCGAGCCGGGCGGCGAGTTCCAGGCTGGGCTCGGTCCCTGCGATGTCGGCGGCGCACAGCAGCGCCCGGTGGTGCCCGGCCAGCGGCACGGTGAGCGCCAGGTCCACCGCCGCGGCAACGTCGCGCGCGTCCACGAACGCGCCGTACTCCCAGAACGGCTCCCACTCCGCGCTCGGATCGCGGCGCCACAGGGACTCGACCGTGGCGTACCGCCCCTCGTTCCAGACCGCCACCGGCCGCGGGCAGACCGTCGGGATCCCGGTCCGCGCGGTGAAACCCTCGCACAAGTCCTCGGCCAGGACCTTGGACAGGCCGTACGGGCGCATCGCCCGGCGGGGATGGTCGTCATCGACGGGGAAGTAGTCGGGCAGCCGCTCACCCTCGGCGATCCCGAGCACCTGCGCGCTGGAGAAGCAGATCACCCGGCTCGCCCCGGCGGCCTCGGCCGCCAGCAGCACGTGCCAGGTGCCCAGGACGTTCACCGCCATGATCTGCTCGGGACGGCCGGCCGTGTCGTGGGCCAGCGCCGCCAGGTGCACGATCGCCGCGCAGCCGCGGGCCGCGCGCGAGACGGCGGCCAGGTCCAGCACGTCCGCGCCGTCGGCGAGGTCGAAACCCGTCACCTCGTACCCGGACCGGCGCAGGTACGCCGTGACCGGGACGCCGACCTTGCCGCGGTCCCCGGTAACCAATACGCGCATCCCCGCCGTCCCGTCAGAGGACTCCGCTTACGGTCTGCCACGTCAGGCCAGCGAGGAGTCTCTTCATGCCCCGCTCCATGGGTCTCCTCCTCATGTGGTCGTCCGCTGGCTTTAGCGGACGTTCAGGAGCAAAAGGTAGCGGGGACGGCAGACGGGCGTCTATCCGACCAGCCGGCTGGTCACGACACACCTAGGTAACGTCTGCCGCGGGCGTTACCGGCTGCGTAACAATCGAGAAACGCGGCCGAAACCCGGCCATGGGAAATATGCCTTGCAGGAATTCGGAACGGCCCGGGTAGAGCCACCACTGACGTTGGCCCCCAGAAGGCCCATAGCCCCTGGAGGCGTAGTGGTTCCCTATTCGAGCTGGCTGAGTGCCGGGGATAACTCCTGGCAGCTAACAGCAGCCACCCTTGTCGGCCTGATGTCCATCCCTGCCCTGGCCGTCCTTTATGGCGGCCTGGTGCAGAAGAAGTGGGCCATAAACACCGTGCTGATGGTGTTCTGCACGTTCTGCCTGACGCTCATCGTGTGGGTCCTGTGGGCCTTCAAGATGGGCTTCGGCACGCCCCTGGTTCACACCTTCCTCGGCGACCCCCGTTCCGTACTCGGCCACGCCGCAGAGGAGGGTCAGGCGAGCATCCCGCTGCTGAACGGGCTGATGCCGAACTTCAGGTTCCCCGAGTCGTCGCTGATGTATTTCCAGTTCGTGTTCGCGGCGATCACCCCGATCCTGTTCATCGGCAGCGTGATCGGCCGGGTCAGCTTCAAGGTCTGGCTGATCTTCGTGCCGCTGTGGATCACCTTCGCCTACGCGGTGAACGCCTTCCTGCTGTGGGGCGGCGGCTACTGGGCGGGCAAGGGCGCCCTGGACTTCTCCGGCGGTTACGTCATCCACCTGGCCGCGGGCGTCTCCGGCTTCGTCGCAGCCGCCGTGGTGGGGCCGAGGCTCAAGCGCGACCGCGAGCGGGCCATCCCGAACAACCTGCTGTTCGTCGCGGTCGGCGCCGGCATCCTGTGGCTCGGCTGGAACGGCTTCAACGGCGGTGATCCTTACTTCGCCGGCGCCGACGCGGCCGCGGCGGTCGTCAACACCAACGTGGCCACGGCGGTGGCCATGATGACCTGGATCGTCATGGACATGGCGTTCAGCAGCGAGAAGAAGCCGACCTTCCTGGGCGGCGTCAACGGCATGATCTGCGGCCTGGTCGGCATCACCCCGGCGGCCGGCTGACGTGAACGGCTTCGGCGCGATCCTGATCGGCCTGCTCGACTCCGCGATCGTCTGGGTGGCCTGGTACTACCTGCCGAAGTACGTCTGGCCGTTCAACAAGGTCGACGACGCGCTCGGCGTGGTGTACACCCACGGCATCGCCGGGCTGTTCGGCGGCCTGATGGTCGGCCTGTTCGCGGACCCGAAGATGATCGAGTACATCGGCCTGGGCAAGAACCCCTCGGTCTCGGGGGCCGGGCTGTTCTATGGGCACCCGAAGCAGCTGGCCATCCAGGCCGGCGCCGCGCTCACGATCATCATCTGGGATGCGGCGGTCACCTTCGTCATCCTGATGGTCATCAAGTACGTGTTCAGGATGAATCTCCGGCTGCCCGATGACGTCCTGGAGATCGGCGACGTGGCGGTGCACGGCGAGGAGGCGTACCCGAGCGACGAGCTGGTCAGCGTGAGCGCCACCTCGATCGCCGACGAGGCGCGGTCAGTGGACGGGAAGGTGCCGGAAAAGGCGGTCACCGCCTCGAAGGACGATACCTAGCGCGGCGAGCTTGCGCTGCGTGCGGCCGTAGCGTAACCGGGAGCGCATCCGGGCACCCGCGGAGGGAGGTGCCCGGATGCGTAACCAGGTCAGACGCCAGGCTTCCGGGTGCGGCGGCGCAGCCCGGCGGCGGCCATGGCCAGGCCCGCCAGCGCGATCACCGGCCCGGCCACCGCCCAGAAGGTGGAGCCGGACATGACGCTCCCGCCGATCACGCCGGCGCCCTGGAGAGCGAAGACGACTCCGGCCAGCGCGACGAGAAGTCCCACGCCGATGAGCAGGGCCCTCCACATAATGGCTGCCTCTTCCCCGCCCGGTGGGCGTGGCCCGTCAAGTGCCTTCATCCTGGAAACGGCCTGGCCTCGGCCGCGGTTCACGGTACCGCGGTCAGTGGCCGCGGAAGGCTTCCTCCAGCCACCAGGACCCGTGCTCTGAGGTGATCTTGGCGTCGATGAGCAGCGGCCTCTGGCGGGGGCCGCCCAGCCAGTCGCGGACCGCGCCGAGGTCGGCGACCCCGCGCACGGTGACGCCCTCGAACCCGAACCCCCTGGCGATCGCCGCGATGTCAGTCGCGGGGAACCGCACCGCATCGAGCGGATCCCCGTGCGGCCCGAAGTGGTGCACCTCCGCGCCGTACGCCTCGTCGTCGTACACCACCACGACCATTCCAATCCCGAGTCGCACGATGGTCTCGAGCTCGCTGACCCCCATCAGCGCGCCCCCGTCGCCGAGCGCGGCCACCGTCAGCCGGTCCGGCCGCGCGATCGCGGCCCCGATGGCCGAGGCCAGGCCCAGCCCGACCGCCTGGAACGCCTGAGTGAAACAGAAGCCCGCTTCGTCGGGGACGGACAGGTACATGCTCGGGTACCCCATGAAGTTCCCCGAGTCGATCGCCACCGTCCGCTCGGCGGGCAGCAGGTCATCCAGCGCGATCGAGAGCGTGCGCGGATCGATCCGCTCCCCGTCGCTCTCGTCCGCGAACGGCACGTCCCGCCACCGCACCTCGCGCGCGATCCGCTCGCGCAGCGCCGCCGACCGGTACCCCGCCGTACCCGACGTACCCACCGCACCAGGTGACCCGCCGTCTCCCTTGGCCCGAACGGCCTGTGGTTCCCCTCCCGCGTCACCTTCCTCGCTCCGAACGCCGAGCGCATCGGCGACGGCGCGAGCGGTCTCGGCGACGTCGCCCACCACGCCGAGGTGCACCGGGCGGTGCGCGCCGAGCGCGTCGGGGTCGTCGTCGACCTGGATAAGCGTGGCCCCGGTCCCGATCAGCTTGCCGTGCCGCATCGTCCACATGTTCAGCGAGCAGCCCCAGCCGACGATGAGGTCGGCCCCGGTGATCAGCTCGGCCGTGAGCGGCGAGGCGAACCCTCCGCTGACGTCCAGGTTCCAGGGGTTGCCCAGGAACAGCCCCTTGGCGACGGCGGAGGTGGCCAGCAGCGCCCCGCACGCGTCCGCGAGCCGTTCCAGCTCCGCGCGCGCCGAAGCCCGGCCCGCCCGGCCGCGCGCCCCGCGGCCAGCGATGAACACCGGCCGGTCGGCGCCGCGCAGCACGGCCGCGAGCGCATTCACAGCCTCAGGCGAGGGCCCTGGCGGGTAGGTCCGCGGCGCGGCCTGCACGGCGGCCGCCTCGCAGGTCGCGGCCTGGACGTTCAATGGCAGGGCCAGGACCACGGTCCGCCGGCCCAGCGCGGTCTGCCAGGCGCGGTGCGCGTCGGCCAGCGCCGAGGCGGGGGAGTAGAGGCGCTCGGCGACCGCGCCGACCGCGGTAGCGAGCCCGGCCACGTCGACGTGGAAGTTGGACCTGACCTCAGGGGCCTCCGGCGCCAGGACCAGCAGCGGGGTGCGGCTCTTGGCCGCCTCGGCGATCCCGGTCATGGCGTTGGTCAGCCCGGGCCCCTGGTGTACGGACACCACACCAGGCCGGCCCGCGGTCCTGGCCCACGCGTCGGCCATGACGGCCGCTCCGGCCTCGTGCCTGGTCGCGACGAAGCGCGCCCCGCCCGCGATCAGCGCGTTGGTGACGTGGAAGTTGCCGCTGCCGACCACGCCGAATACCATCTCCGCGCCGAGCCTGGCCAGCTCTCGCCCGACGGCGTCCGCGACCCGCATGCTCAGTTGCGCTCCACCAGGGCCAGCGCGCGGCACGGCGAGCCGGAGCCGCCGACGATGGGCAGCGGGCTGGTGATCACGACCGCGCCGGTGGCGGGCAACCTGGACAGGTTCTGCAGCTGGGTCAGGCCGTACTTGCCCGCCCCGAGCAGGAACGAATGACACGGGAACGGCGGGTCGAAGGAGTGCGCGGTCCCGGCGTCGGTGCCGACCGTCTCGGTCCCGAGCCCGATGATCGGTGCCTCGTTCGCCAGCCAGGTCGCGCACGAGATGCTGATCCCGGGGGTGTGCGGGCCGGTCTCGTTCGCGTTAAGGAACTCGGCCTGGTCGTGGGAGTGCACGTCCCACCCGGTCCGGTACAGCAGCCAGCCGCCCTCAGGCAGCGGCCCGTGGGCCGCCTCCCAGGCCGAGATGTGGTCGATCTCGAGCAGGAAGTCGGGGTTGTCCGCCGCCTCGGCGCTGAAGTCGAGCACCACCGCCGGGGCGATCAGCCGCGGCGCCGGGACCTGGGCCACGTCCTCGCCGTCCTTTCCTGTGACCCAGTGCACCGGAGCGTCGAAGTGGGTGCCGGTGTGCTCGCCGGTCGTGATGTCGTTCCAGTACCAGGCGGGTCCGCGCTCGTCGTAGTGGCTGATCTCGGTCAGCCCGAACCTGGTCGTGTTGCCGAACGGCGGTGGCAGCTGGATGATCGGCGTGCTCGCGGACAGCGGTGCGGTGAGGTCGATCACCTCCACCGAGCCGTCACGGATCGCATCGGTCAGGGCGGACAGCACGGACATGATGCTCCTTCGTTCGGCGGCTAGGGGTAGCTTTCCGCATCGATGGCCTCATCCGCTAGTCCTGTACTCTGACTGGATGGCCAAGGTGGTTGTCACGGCAACGACGCTGGTCACGGAGGACGGCGTGCCGATCGATGCCATCCACCTGCCCGGCCAGCAGGATCTGGCGATCATCGTCGCGCACGGGTTCACGCTGTCGTGGCAGCGCCCGCACGTCTGGCGCGTCGCCAACCGGTTCAACCTGGCGGCGGGCGTCATCACCTTCGACTTCCGCGGTCACGGTCGCTCCGGCGGGCTGTCTACGCTCGGCGACCTCGAGATCAAGGACCTGGACGTGGCGGTGGCCTACGCACGTGAGCTCGGCTACGCCAGGATCGCCGCGGTCGGCTTCTCGATGGGCGCGTCCATCGTCTTGCGGCACGCCGGCCTGATCGGCGGGGTCGACGCGGTCGTGTCGGTGAGCGGCCCGGGCCGCTGGTACTACCGGGGCACCAGGCGGATGCGCCGGGTGCACTGGGCGATCGAGCACCGGCTGGGCCGGCTCGTGACCAGGCGGTGGCTGAAGACCCGGGTCAGCCCCGAGGGCTGGAAGCTGGTTCCGGTCCCTCCGGCCGAGGCGGCGGCGCTGATCTCGCCGGTGCCGCTGCTGATCGTGCACGGCGACCAGGACCCGTACTTCCCGCCCGAGCACGCCCGCCAGCTGTACCTGGCGGCGCGGGAGCCCAAGGAGCTTTGGCTCCTGCCCGGCATGGGCCACGCCGAGTCCGCGTGCAGCGATGACCTGGTTGACCGCATCGCCCACTGGGTCGACCAGGCCACGGCCCGGCCCGTCACCACGGCCCGGCCCATCACCACGGCCCGGCCCGTCACCACGGCCGACGGGATCACCAGCCCGGCCGAACTACAGCCCGCGGACCCGAGCCCCAGCGCCCCCGACGCCGCCGCCTGACCGTCATCACCACTCGCCCCTAGAGTTGTCACACGCCCCACGGGCGCTTTTGGCAATGGTATTGGATTACTCCTTAGCGCATCATGCCGCGTCTTCCGTATATGCCGCGCGTATGCCTCCTACCAGCGCAATGTAAGCCATGAAAAATTGTCGACATGTCTGTTAACGGATTTTTGACGGCGCCGCAATGATGTTTATGGCGCATTAATAACCGCGCAGCTAGGTTAAGAGCCGCGCCATTCCAGGAAATCTAGCGCAAAGTGATCATGAAAGGGCCGCTATAGCCGCATGTACCCATGGGGGGCCGGATTAGGAGGAAGCCAATCCAGAGCGACCTCAACGCCATCTCCACCCAGCAGGTCCCGGTGACCAGCCAGTTCGACAGCCAGCGGTACGCGATCTTCTTCCAGCCGGGCACATACGGTTCGGCCGGTGATCCCCTGGTGTTCCAGGTCGGCTACTACACCGAGGTCGCGGGCCTGGGCGCCATGCCACAGGACACGGTCATCGACGGCGCCATCGACGTGTTCAACAACCTGTGCACCGGCGGGACCAACTGCAGCTCCGACGACAATTTCTGGCGTTCGCTGTCCAACCTGACCCTCAACGTGGACCTCCCGAGCTCAGCGCCGGCCTACGCGCCGCCGACCGTGGACCCCTATGGCGCCGGCTGTGACAACTCCGCCGAGATGTGGTCGGTGTCCCAGGCCGACCCGATCAGGCGCGCCATCATCAACGGCAGCGTCGTCTTCCAGGACTACTGCTCGACGAACAACTTCGCCAGCGGCGGCTTCATCGCCGACAGCCAAATCAGCGGTGACCTCAACTTCTACGGCAACCAGCAGTACCTGGTCCGCAACTCCGAGATAGGCGGAACGAATGGTTGCGCCCCCGACGGCCAGGGCCTGTGGAACTGGGTCTTCTCCGGGGTCGAGGGCGCGCCTGCGGCGGTCTTCGGCGGTCAGTGCGACCAGAACACGGTCCTGTCGGCGAGCCCGGTGACGGAAGAGGAGCCGTTCCTCTACACCGACGCGCAGGGCAACTACCACGTGTTCGTCCCGGCCGTCCAAGACAACTCGTCCGGCCCGTCCTGGGCCAGCGGTAGCGAAGCGGGCACGTCCCTGCCGCTGTCGAGCTTCTTCATCGCCAACCCGAGCATGCCCGCGTCGGCCATGACGGCGGCGATGGCCCGGGGCCAGAACCTCATCCTCACGCCCGGCGTCTACGACCTTGACCAGCCGATCGTGGTTCCCCACCCCGACACCGTCGTGCTGGGCCTGGGCCTGGCCACCCTGGTCCCGCAGAACGGCAACGCCGCCCTGATCGTCGTGCGGAACCAGGGGGTGAAGCTGTCCGGGCTCATCATCGACGCCGGCCCGGTCAACTCGCCGGTGCTGCTCTCGGTCGGTACTCCCGGGCCGAGCTCGGCCCGCGACCCCGACCTGATCCAGGACGTCTTCTTCCGCATCGGGGGCGCCGAGACCACGCCCGTGAGCGCGACGGTCAGCCTCCTGGACAACGCGGGGAACTCGATCATCGATGACGTCTGGGCCTGGCGCGCCGACCACGGGAACGCGGTGGGCTGGACCCTCAACACGGCCGACACCGGCGTCGTCGTCACCGGGAACGACGTCACCGCCTACGGCCTGGCCGTCGAGCACTACCAGAAGGACGAGGTGATCTGGAGCGGCCAGCGCGGCACGGACATCTTCTTCCAGAACGAGATGCCCTACGACCCGCCCAGCCAGTCGGCCTGGATGGCCAGCCCGACCCAGGACGGCTACCCCGCCTTCCTCATCACGCCCAACGTCACCTCGTTCCAGGGGTACGGCCTGGGCAGCTATTCGTTCTTCAACCAGGGCGTGGCCATCTTCGCCGCGATGGCCTTCCAGGCTCCCGACACGCCGAACGTGCAATTCCACGACGTGTTCACCCAGTTCCTGAACGGCTCGGGCGGCATCAACTCGGTCATCAACGGCACCGGCGCCGCCGTGGACTCCGCTAATCCCGGCCCCAGCGACGTGGTTACCTATCCCTGATCGAATAAGGTCGGCTCCCCGGCTCCCGGGCCGGGGAGCCGACCACGTTACCCAAGGCACCCGCGCCCGGCCAGCCGTCACGGGCACCCCGCGCCGGGCGTTCAGTCTTCCCCGGAGAACCGCTCCCACGCTGCCTGCTTGGACACGCCGAGCGCCGCTCCGATCCGGGTCCAGCTGATGCCCCGGCTGCGCAGGACATCCACGTAGTCGTGGACGGCCGCGTCGGCCTGGGACACCACGGCCTGAACCTTGGCCAGGCCGACGAGCAACTCGTCGTCCGGTCGTTCGTTCCAGGCGCCGAACTGCGGCGTGGACTTCTCGGCGATGACCAGGTTGCATAGTTCGACGCATTCATTGCAGATGTAGACGCCTGGGCCGGCCACGAGCTTGGCGACGGCGTCCTTGTCCTTGCTGCAGAACGAGCAGCACAAGATGTCCAGCCGGGCGGCACCCGGCGCGAGAGCCCGCGAATCGGTCATGTCGTCAGGGTAACCCTGACGCAATGGCTAGTCAAGGTGAACTTGACGGGGCTGGCCGGCGATGTGACGAACAATCGCGCTTCCTGGGCGGCGGGCAGACGTCGGCCGTGAACAATTGTCGACGTATTCGTTACAGATTCTTGACGCCGATGATGCCGGTGGCGCATTGACAACCGCACCCGCCGGGTTATGACCTCGTGCAATTCCTGCCCATCTCGCCCAAAACTTGGCAATAGCACCAAATCGCGGGCTGCGCAGCGATATTCTCCTCGATGGTCCGCAAGGTCATCCAGGCTGCTTCCCGTCACGCTCAGGCCATGGAAACCGGACAAGCAGGCCCATAGGGCTGGATAACGAGGGAGCCGTCATGCGTGAAGCTCGTCCGTCTGGATCCGGCCCGCGTCCACCGGCGGGGAGCGCCGTGAACACGATCGCCAGGGGCCATGTCCGCCGCTGGCGGCCCGGCGTGGCCACGTTCGCCGCGGCGGCGCTGGTCGCCGGCGCCTGGCTCGCCGCGGTACCGTCCGGCGCGGCGGCCGGGGTCGTGACCGCGCAGGATCCTGCGTCGATCTGCCCCGGGGCGAACGTCGCCGCCTTCGGCCCTGACGTCTGCGTCTTCAACACCACCATGAGCCAGGCGACCATCCAGGGCGACCTCAACGCCATCGCCATCCAGCAGGTCCCGGTGGCCAGCCAGTTCGATAGCCAGCGGTACACGATCTTCTTCCAGCCGGGCACTTACGGGTCGGCCAGTGATCCGCTGGTGTTCCAGGTCGGCTACTACACCGAGGTTGCGGGCCTGGGCGCCATGCCGCAGGACACCGTCATCGACGGCGCCATCGACGTGTTCAACAACCTGTGCACCGCCGGGACCTCCGACTGCAACTCCGACGATAATTTCTGGCGGTCACTGTCCAACCTGACCCTCAACGTGGACCTGCCGAGTTCCGCGCCGGCCTACGCGCCGCCGGTCGTAGATGCCTACGGGGCCGGCTGCGCCAACAGCGAGGAGAGCTGGTCGGCATCCCAGGCCGACCCGATCAGGCGGGCCATCATCAACGGCAGCGTCGTCTTCCAGGACTACTGCGCGGCCGACAACTACGCCAGCGGCGGCTTCATCGCCGACAGCAAGGTCAGCGGCAACCTCGACTTCGACGGCAACCAGCAGTACATGGTCCGCAACTCCGAGATAGGCGGGGCAAACGGCTGCCCGAACGGCCTGTGGAACATGGTCTACTCCGGCGTCCAGGGCGCGCCGTCACCGGTCTTCACCGGGCAGTGCGAGCAGAACACGGTGCTGTCGGCCAGCCCGGTGACCGAGGAGGAGCCGTTCCTCTACACCGACGCCCATGGCAATTACCGGGTGTTCGTTCCCGCCGTCCAGCACGATTCGTCAGGTCCGTCCTGGGCCAGCGGTACCGAAGCCGGCACCTCGATTCCCGTCTCGGAGTTTTTCGTGGCCACCCCGAGCACATCGGTCTTCGCCATCAACCTGGCGCTGGCCTTCGGCCAGGACCTCATCTTCACCCCCGGCGTCTACGACCTTGACCAGCCCATCGTGGTCCCCTATGCCCACACCGTCGTGCTGGGCCTGGGCTTTGCCACCCTGGTCCCGCAGCACGGCAACGCCGCCATGGTCGTCGACTCAAGCACCGGAGTAAAGCTGTCTGGCCTCATCATCGACGCCGGCCCGGTCAACTCCCGGGTCCTGCTGTCGGTCGGGTCTCCCTTCTCCGGGTTCGGGTTCGGGTCCGGCTCCGCTGGCAACCCGGACCTGATCCAGGATGTCTTCTTCCGCATCGGCGGCGCGGCGACCACGCCCGTCTCCGCGACCGTGAGCCTCCTCGATAACGCCTCGAACTCGATCATCGACGACGTCTGGGCCTGGCGCGCCGACCACGGCAACGACGTGGGCTGGACCGACAACAAGGCCGACACCGGCGTGGTCGTGACCGGAGACGACGTAACCGCCTACGGCCTAGCCGTGGAGCACTACCAGCAGGACGAGGTGACCTGGAACGGCCAGGGCGGCACGGACATCTTCTTCCAGAACGAGCTGCCCTACGACCCGCCCAGCCAGTCGGCCTGGATGGCCAGCCCGACCCAGGACGGTTACCCCGCCTTCCTGGTCGCCCCCAACGTCACCACGTTCCAGGGCTACGGCATGGGCAGCTACGTCAGCTTCATCGACACCACGGCCACACTTTTCGACAACGAGGCCTTCCAGTCTCCCGACACCTCTGGTGTGCAGTTCCACAACATCTTCTGCGTATGGATCGGAGGCTCCGGAGGCGATAAGTCGCTCATCAACGGTGCTGGCGGCCCGTGCACCTCGACCAACCCAGGCACGGTAGAGCCGGTGGACCTGACGAGCTACCCGTAACCTGGCGGCCAGATCCGGTGAACCCGCCTCACGCGCGGCCTGGCTCGGTGTGGACGACGACCCAGATGGCGTGCACGGGCTCGCCGGTCTTGTTCAGGTACTCGTGCGGCGTGGCGGAATCGAAGGCGATCGAGTCGCCCGGGCCGAGCTCGTAGCTCTCGAAACCGACGTTGGCTTGCAGCGTGCCGCTGATGATCAGGCCGTACTCGCGCCCGTCGTGCCGCAGCGGACGGCGCTCGTCGGTGGAATGGCCGCCGGGGGAGTAGACCACCGCGAGGAAGTCGGTCATGGCGTCGGTACCGGGAGTGAGCCGCTCCCAGCGCACCCCGCTGGCCAGGTCGATGATCTTCCGGCCTCCGGCGCGCTGCACGATACCCGACGGGTCTGTGGCCGGCGCGCTAGAGGCCGCCGCCGACGGGTGCTGGTCAGGGCGCTGGGCCTGGTCCGAGCCGAACAGCAGGTGGTCAAGCGAGCTGCCCAGCTCGGTCGCCAGCGAGTACAGCACGCCCACGGAAGGGACGGAGACCCCCCGCTCTATCTGCGAGATGAGGCTGGCCGAACACCCGATCCTGCGGGCCAGCTCGCGCGCGGACAGCCGGCGTTCCTCGCGGGCCTGGCGCAGCCTGGGACCGAGCCCGGTGCCGGGATCGAAGTCACTCGGCATGCCGTCGCACCATGGTGTCAATGTACACTGCACGTTCTCTCGGGCCAGCTTGACAGTCTCACTGCACACGGCATTGGATGGTGAGGACGAACAGAGGAGCTGCCATGGCCATACCGTCGCTTCCCATCGCCCCCGCGCCCGGGCGGATGAACGTGGACTTCGAGGAGAGGGTGGACTTCGCCCGGCTGCGACGCCACCGCCTCGAACGCGCTATGGCCGCCATGGAGGCGGCCGGCCTGGGCGCGCTGCTGGTGTTCGACAACAACAACATCAGGTACCTGACCGGCGTCGCGATCGGCGAGTGGACCAGAGACAAGCTGTGCCGCTACGCGCTGTACACGCGCACCGGCGAGCTGGTGCTGTGGGACTTCGGCTCGGCCGCGGTGCACCACCGGATGTACTGCCCCTGGCTGAAGCCGGAGAACTGCATCGCGTCCTACACCACGATGCGCGGTGCCGCCCCGCCCGCCTCGGGCCTGACCGCAAAGCAGGTGGCCGAGATCTCCGAGCGGCTGCGCGACGCCGGCGTGGCGGGCGAACCGGTCGGCCTGGACTGGGCCGAGGTCCCCACGTTCTTCGAGCTGCAGCGACAGCACATAGACGTCAGGGACGGCCAGCAGGTCATGCTGGACGCACGGGAGATCAAGTCCAGGGACGAGGTCACGCTGCTGGCCACCGCGGCGAGCATGGTCGACGGCACCTACCAGGACATCGCCGCCGCCCTGAAGCCCGGCATAAGGGAGAACGAGATCGTCGCCCTAGCCAACAAGCGCCTGTACGAAATGGGCTCCGACGATGTGGAAAGCATTAACGCGGTATCCGGCGAGCGGTGCAACCCGCACCCGCACAACTTCTCCGACCGCATGATCCGGCCCGGCGAGCAGGCCTTCTTCGACATCATGCACTCCTACAACGGCTACAGGACCTGCTATTACCGCTGCTTCGCGGTCGGCTGGGCCACCGAGTCGCAGAAGGACGCGTACAAGCGGGCCCGCGAGTGGATCGACGTCGCCATCGACATCATCAAGCCCGGTGTGTCCACCGACCAGGTGGCGCGGCTGTGGCCGCAGGCGCAGGAGATCGGGCTGGCCGACGAGAAGACCGCCTTCGGCCTGGAGTTCGGGCACGGGCTCGGGCTGGCCCTGCACGAACGCCCCATCATCTCCAGGCTCACCTCGCTCGACGCGCCGCTGGAGATCAAGGAAGGCATGGTCTTCGCCCTGGAGACCTACTGCCCGGCCACCGACGGGCGTTCGGCGGCCAGGATCGAGGAAGAGGTGGTGGTCGGGCCGAGCGGGGTCGACATCCTGACCAAGTTCCCGGCCCAGGACCTGTACGTCACGAACCCCTACTGACGAAGCCGAGGCAAAGGGCGATCACGTGCAAGAAATACCCACAGCCACCGCGCTCGAGATGTACCGGAAGATGATCGAACTCCGGCTGTTCGAGAAGCGCGCGCACGACCTGTTCCTGCAGAACCTGGTCAAGGGGACGACGCACCTCGGCACCGGCCAGGAGGCGGTCGCGGCCGGCGTCTCGCAGGCGATGAACGCCGACGACTACACGTTCACCACCTACCGGGGCCACAACCACGTGCTGGCCCGGGGCACCCCGATGACCCCGGTGATGGCCGAACTGCTCGGCCGCGAGAACGGCCTCATGCACGGCAAGGGCGGCTCGATGCACCTGCTCGACGTCTCCCACGGCATCCTCGGCGCCTACGCGATCATTGGCGCCCAGCTCGTCATCGCGAACGGCTCGGCCTGGTCGGCCCTGTACCGGGGCACCAAGCAGGTCACGGTCTGCTTCATGGGCGACGGTGCGACCAACATCGGCGCCTTCCACGAGGCGCTCAACCTGGCCGCGGTCTGGCGTCTGCCGGTGGTCTTCATCTGCGAGAACAACCAGTACATGGAGTACACGGCGATCGGGACGGTGACCGCGGTACCCCGGCCCGCCGCCGACCGCGCCTCCGCCTACGGGCTCGAACCGTTGGTGGTCGACGGCAACGACGTCGAAGCGGTCTACGAGATGGCCCAGGCCGCGATCGGGCGTGCGCGCGACGGCGGCGGGCCGAGCCTGATCGAGGCGATCACCTACCGGCACGGCGGTCACTCCCGCGCCGACCCGGGCAAGTACCGGCCCGACGAGGAGGTCAGGGAGTGGCTGGCCCGGGATCCCCTGCCCGCCTACCGTAAGGTCCTCATCGGCCGCGGCGTCGACGAGGCGAGGTTGGACGCGATCGACAAGAACGCCAAGGACGCGGTGGACCGCGCCACCGAGGAGGCCAAGGCGGGCGCCGAGCCCAGCGTCGAGATGGCCGCGACCAACGTGTGGGCCGACGGCGGCCACGCCTGGAGGAACTGATGACCGACGTGGTCATGCCCCGGATGGGCGAGACGGTCGACGAGGGCACCGTGAACGAGTGGTTCAAGCAGGTCGGCGACCAGGTCACCGAGGGTGAGCCGCTGCTCGAGATCGGCACCGACAAGGTGGACACCGAGATCCCCGCCCCCGTCACCGGCGTGCTCAGCGAGATCCGGGTCCAGCAGGGCGAGACCGTCCCTGTCGCCACGGTCATCGCCGTCATCAGGTGACCCGCCGTATGTCCTGACCATCTTTTTTCACCGAACGGAGTTGTGGTGGGAGTTATCACATACCGCGAGGCAGTCGCCTGGGGGATCGCCCAGGAGATGCGCAGGGACCCGACTGTGGTGTTCCTCGGCGAGGACGTGGCGGCGGCCGGCGGGGTGTTCAAGACCACGGTCGGCCTGCTTGAGGAGTTCGGCCCGCAGCGGGTCCGCGACACCCCGATCAGCGAGCAGGCCATCCTCGGCGCCGCGATCGGCGCGGCGATGACCGGCCTGCGCCCGATCGCGGAGATCATGTTCAGCGACTTCTTCGCGGTCTGCTGGGACCTGATCGCCAACGAGATGGCCAAGATCAGGTACATGTCCGACGGTCAGCTGGCCCTGCCGCTGGTCGTCCGGTGCGCCAACGGGGCCGGGGTGCGGTTCGGCGCCCAGCACTCGCAGTCGGTGGAGAACTGGGCCATGGCCGTGCCGGGGCTGAAGGTCGTGGCCCCGTCGAGCCCGCGCGACGTGGTGGGGCTCATGGCCGCGGCCGTCCGCGACCCCGATCCCGTCGTGTTCTTCGAGCACAAGGGCCTGATGGCGAGCAAAGGCGAGGTGCCCGACGGCGAGCTGGTCGACGAGCTCGGCCGGGCCAAGGTGCTGCGGGAAGGCGGGGACGCGACGATCCTCGCGCTGGCCGCGATGGTCCCGCGGTCGCTGGCGGCGGCGGAGCGGCTGTCCGCCGAGCAGGGCATCGAGACCACCGTCGTGGACGTCAGGTCGCTGGTGCCGCTGGACACGCGGACGATCCTGGCCGAGGTGGCCAAGACCGGCCGGATGTTCACCGTCGAGGAGAACCCGCGCCTGTGCGGATGGGGTGCCGAGTTGGTGTCGATCGTGGCCGAGGAGGCGTTCGGCGCGCTCACCGGCCCCGTGATCCGCATCACCACCCCTCATATCCCGCTGCCCGCCGCGGATAAGCTCGAAGACCACGTGCTGCCCTCGGTGATGAGGATTGCCGAGACCGTGCTCAAGGCGTTGGAGGACAAGTGAGCGGCAACCTGGCCGAAGTGGCTGGCATCGAGGTACCTACGGGCCTGCTGATCGGCGGGGAGTGGACCAGCGGGCGCGGCGGTGACACGCTGCCGGTGATCGACCCGTCTACCGAGGACGCGGTGGCCGAGGTGGCCAACGGGACCGAACAGGACGCGCTGGACGCCGTAGGGGCGGCCCAGGACGCCCTGGCCGGATGGGCCGCGACACCGCCGAGGCAGCGTGCCGAGTGCCTCCGCCGGACCTTCGAGCTGATGACCAAGAACGCGGACGCGCTGGCCAGGCTCATGACCGTCGAGAATGGCAAGGCCCTGCGCGACGCCAGGGCCGAGGCGGCCTACTCGGCCGAGTTCTTCCGCTGGTACGCCGAAGAGGCGGTCCGGATGGAGGGCGTGCTCATGCAGGCCCCGTCCGGGGCGAACAAGATCCTCGTCATGCGGCAGCCGGTCGGCGTCTCGGTGCTCGTCACCCCGTGGAACTTCCCCGCCGCGATGGCCACCCGCAAGATCGGCCCTGCGCTCGCGGCGGGCTGCACGGTCGTCCTCAAGCCGGCCTCGGAGACCCCGCTCACCGCGCTGTACATCGCCGAACTGCTGTCGGACGCAGGGCTACCCGACGGCGTCGTGAACGTGCTGACCTCGCGGAAGTCCGGCGCGGTGGTGTCGGCGATGCTGAACGACCCGCGCGTACGCAAGCTGTCGTTCACCGGGTCGACCGAAGTCGGCCGGGTCCTGCTGCGCGAGGCCGCCGACACCGTGGTGAACTGCTCGATGGAACTCGGCGGCAACGCGCCGTTCATCATCTTCGAGGACGCGGACGTCGACGCCGCCGTCGAGGGGGCGCTCCTCGCCAAGATGCGCAACGGGGGCGAGGCCTGCACCGCCGCCAACCGCTTCTACGTGCACGAGGCGGTCGCCGACGAGTTCAGCCGGGCGTTCGCCGCGCGGCTCGAGCGCATGGTCGTCGGGCCGGGCCTGGACGAGGCCACCGACGTCGGCCCGCTGGTCAACGAGCCGACCCGGTTCGAAGGTGGCCGAACTCGTCGAGTCGGCCACGGCGGACGGCGGCAAGGTGGTCACCGGGGGGCACGCGCCCGACCGGCGCGGCTACTACTACCAGCCGACGGTGATCGATCAGGTCCCGGTCGGGGCCGGCATCCTCGGCACCGAGATCTTCGGCCCGGTGGCGCCGGTGGTCAGGTTCACCTCCGAGGCCGACGCCATCAACTGGGCCAACGACACCGAATTCGGGCTCGTGTCCTACGTCTACACCCGTGACCTGGCCCGCGGCCTGCGGGTATGCGAGGCGCTCGAGGCCGGCATGGTCGGCCTCAACCGCGGCCTGGTCTCCGACCCGGCGGCCCCGTTCGGGGGCGTGAAGCAGTCGGGCATCGGCCGCGAGGGCGCCCACGAGGGACTGCTCGAATTCACAGAAACGAAGTACATCGCAACCAACTGGTAAGCCCACCATAAGCCGGACCGGCTAAGCTTCCTTTTTCATGGGCGGACTGCGCACCGGGGAGCAGATCCAGTCACCGCCCCGCCCGGCTATCGCCGCGGCAGGGGCGGGTGACCGCAGACCCAGCCACCGCGGGCGCTGGGCTGTGGTCGCCGCGTACCTGCTGGCCGGCCTGGTCCTGTTCGCCGCGTACGCACGGCTGTCGCAGACCTACACGCTGAACTCCGACAGCGCCAACATCTTGCTGATGGGGTCGGACCTGCTGCACGGCAACTTGCTGCTGCACAGCTGGTACATGTCCGATGTCTCGTTCTACCCGACCGAACTGCCCCAGTACGCCCTGCTTGAGAGCTTCCTCGGGCTGCGCGCGGAGACCGGGCACATCGCCGCCGGGATGACCTACACGCTGGTGTTGCTGTTCGCCGTGATGCTGGCCAGGGCCGGATCGACCGGGCGGCGGAGGGTGATCAGGACGCTGATCGCGGCGGGCATCATGCTGGCTCCGCAGCTTGGGCTCGGCATCTTCGCCATGGACCTGTCGGTCGGCCACATCGGCACCGCGGCCCCGCTGCTGCTGATCTGGCTGCTGCTCGACAGGACCGAGCGGTGGGCCCCCCGCTGGTCGGCGCCCGTGCTCATCGCGGTTCTGCTCGCCTGGGTCCAGGTCGCCGACCCCATCGTGTACGTGGTCGGGATCGGGCCGCTGGGGATAGCGTGCGCGCTTCGGGTCATCAGGGGCTGGCTCAAGGCCGAAGGAAGCTGGTGGCGGCGGCTTACCGCCCAGTGGTGGTACCTGCTGCTTGGCGCGGCCTCGGTCGCCGCCGCGGGCCTGGCGTGGATCGCGAACAACGTCCTGAGCGCCCTCGGCGCCTACACCGTGAACAGGCTGCCGTTCTACCTGACGCCCTGGTCCGACCTGCACTACAACTGGCCGGCCGGGTGGAAGGTACTCGAGGTCTTCGGGGCCAACTACACCGGCCTGAGCGGCATCCCGCTCGTCCTGGCCTTCCTGCACATGGCGAGCGTCGCCCTGGTGGTCTGCGCGCTGGCCCGGGTGGCCTGGCGGTTCTTCGGCGTGAGCCTGGTGGACGAGATCCTGGCCGTGGGGATCGTGCTGAACATCGTGCTGTACCTGCTCACCAACGCCTCAGACGAAGCGGCGCACGAGGTCGCCATCATCGTCCCGTTCGGCGCGGCGCTGGCGGCCCGGGTGCTCGTATCGGCGGGGAGCGTGGTCCTGGCCAGGGACCGGTTCCCGGTGCGGGACCAGGGCTGGGCCGGCCGCGGAGCTCACCGGTTCCAGTCGGCCCGCCGGGTTCGCCCGGTCCGCCAGGCTCAGCTGGTCGGCCGAGCGCTGGCCGTCGGCTGGTTCCGACTCACCGGGTGGGTCCGGGTGCCCGGCCGGGTGGTAGTGGCGGGTGGGGTCCGGGTGACCGGCTGGGTCCACGTGCCCGGCCGGGTCCTGGCGCGCGGCTGGTCCTGGCTAGTCCGCTGGATCCGGGTGATCCGCCGGATCGTGGTGGCCGGCGGCGTCCGGGTGGCCCGCTGGCTCTGGCTGCCTCACTTGGTCCGGCTGGCCCGGCGGGTCGGACGATCCCGCCAGATCCGGCTGGCTGGTGCCGTCGCCGGGATCCTGGTCCTGATCGGCTACGCCGCCGGGCTGGGGTGGGAGGTCAACCAGCCCGCCGTCCCTGCGGCCAACACGACCCTGGCGACCTGGCTGGCCGACCACCACCTGACCTACGGGCTCAGCGGCTACTGGACCTCCAGCAGCGTCACCCTGGACAGCGGCAACCAGGTCCAGGTCAGGGCGCTCATGCAGCGCACCATGCAGGCCGACCTGTGGATGTCCAAGGAGTCGTGGTACGACCCGCAGACGCACTACGCCAACTTCATCGTCCTCGACAACGCGCCAGGTTACTTCTCGCACTGGGAGCCGCTCGGGCTCATCAAGAAGTATTTCGGCACCCCGGCCCGGATCTACCACGACACCCCGTACACGATTATGGTCTGGAACAGGAACCTGCTGTCGAGCATCCCGGGCAACCCGACCATCCCGACCGTCCAGGGCTGAGCCCGCCAGGACCCGTCAGGCCCAGTGCAGCCTGAGCCTGATCACCCCGTCGAGCACCGGCAGCAGGCCCAGCGCGAGGGCGGGCAGCAGCCAGGCTCCGAGCTGCGGTCTCGGCAGGCGCGGACGCCCGAGCAGGACGACCACCGCCAGCAGGTAGACCTCGACGAAGGACCGCAGGTCCGCGCTGACGCTGTTCCAGGTGGACGGGGTGAGGACGCAGATCTCGACGAGGAACAGGACCAGGGCGAGCTTCTCGTGGGCCAGCGCTCGCGAGATCCGCAGCGAGCACAGCGCCGCGACCGCGAAGATCAGCAGGACGGCCACCTCGGCGAGCCACACGTCGATCGCGTTGTAACTATGCCAGTCGATGTGCTGCAGGTTGGCCTTCAGCGCCTCGAACGGGGCGACGAAGGGCGTCCCCGCGTTCCGGCCGCCGTCGGCGAGTATCGGCATGCTACCGGTGAACCAGAAGACCAGCAGCTCCCAGACCACGAAGACGCCGGCGGGCAGGACCCAGACGACGTCGTCTCGCCCGGGCCGGTACCGGCGGCGCAGGAAGCCGACGATCCGGACGATGGCGATGGCCGCGACCAGGACCATCACGGTTTCCCTGGTCAGCGCGCCGAAGGCGAGGAGCGAGGCAGCCAGCCTGCGCCGGCGGGCGCGGATGGCGAGCAGCCCGGCCAGCATGCACGCGGCGGCGACCGGCTCCGCGGTGTCCCGGCACAGACTGGTCACGAGCCCGAAGTACCCGGGCACCAGCAGGCCCCAGGCGGCGTGCCGGCCGCCCTGGATGGCGAACTGCCCGCCGATGTAGCCCAGCGCGCCGATGGCCGCGACGTTCACCGCGACGAGCATGTAGGGCACCAGCGAGATGTGCCCGAACGAGACGAACCACGTCAATACGGGGTAGCCGATCCGCATGAACCGGTAGGCCGCGTCGATGGTGACGCCATAAGCCGTCTGGTGGAAGTTGAGCGGGTTGATCGCCAGCCGGTAATAGAACTGGCCGTCGTAACCGTATTTGGCGCGCAGCGGCATGCTGGCCGGCAGTTGGGCCGGGTGCGCGAAGTTCTGCCCGATCAGGATGAACCTGCCGAAGCTCCGCCTGGACCACATCTCCCACCGGGCCAGCACGAACCCGGTGGCGGCCAGCAGCGTGATCAGCCCGGTTACGATCGGCCGGTTCGTCCTGACGATGACCGGTCGGGCCCGCCGCGTCCAGGTCGCCAGCACCGCCCAGCGGGTCGCTCCGCCCGCCAGATCCAGCTCTGCCGCGTCCGGCAGGCCCAACTCCGCCGCGTCCGGCAGGTCCCGCACGGAAACCCCTGGCGGGTCCAGTTCGGTGGCCGGCGGGTCTAGCACGGCCACCCCGGGCTGGTCCAGGCCAACGGCCACCCCGGGCTGGTCCAGGCCAGGAGCCCCCGGCTGCCCCGGATCGGGCGCCCCAGGCTGGTCCGCGCCCGCCGTGAGTTCAGGGGCCAGGCCGTTGCTCGGGACCTCATCGGGGCCAGCAGCGGTTCCGCGCTCCTGAATGGCCATCGTCCGCCCTTCGCGACAGGCGGGCCATACCCGGACACACCGCCACACTTTTGAGCTTGCCGGTGCAGGATCGTACAGGATTCAACTCTTTGACGCCCGTGAACAGGCTTAACGCAGGATGTGAGAATTTTGAGAACCGGGCGGCACCCGGCGGGAACACCACGCCGCGGCGATGTACTACCAGATCTGCGAGCGGTCACGACCCGACTAGCCTACGCTGCGCGACCACGAAGATGGCGGGCAGGGCAAAGGCCGCCAGGGACGAGAGCAGCCAGGTCCCTGAGGTCCGCCGCGGCGTGCCCAGCAGGATGATCACCGCCAGCAGGTACACCTCGATGAAGGAGCGAAGGTCGGAGTCGAGGCTGTTCCAGGTGCTCGGCGTCACGACGCAGATCTCGACCAGGAACAGCACGAAGGCCAGCCGTTCGTGGAGCGGTGCGTTCGTGGACCGCAGGCAGGCCAGCGCCGCGAGCGCGAACGCAGCGAGGATGGCCACCTGCAGGAGCCACAGGTCCACCTGATCGAACCGGTGCGAGTTGAGATGGGCCAGGTTGTGCTCCAGCGCCCGGAGCGGGGCGATGAAGGGCGCACCCGCATTACGGCCACTGTCCGCCAGCAGGGCGAAGCTTCCGGTAGCGGCCTTCACCACGACCTGCCAGGCGAAGAAGGCGACGGTCGGCAGCAGCCACGGCAGGTCATCGAGCCCAAGCCTGACGGAGCGCTGCCTGCGGAGCAGGCCAACCGCGCGCACGCCGGCGATGGCGACGACCGCCACCATCACGGTTTCCCTGGTCAGCACGCCGTAGGTCAGTAGCAAGGCGGCCAGTACCGGTCGCCGCGCGCGGACCGCGAGCAGCCCGGCGACCAGGCAGGCCGCGGCGAGCGGTTCGGCGGTGTCACGAGACACGCTGGTGATGATCCCGAAGTAGGTCGGCAGGAGCAGCCCGGCCAGCGCGTGCCGGCCGGCCTGCCGGGCGATGACGCCGCCGAACCAGCCCAGGGCGCTGACCGCCGCGACGTTGACCGCGACGAGCATGACCGGGACCAGGACATGCTGACCGAGGGAGACGAGCCAGGTCAGCGCGGGGTAGCCGATCCTCATGTACCGGTAGGAATGGTCCATGGTGATGCCGTACGCCGTCGGGCGCAGATTCAGCGGATCCAGGGCCAGTCGGTAAAAGAACTGCCCGTCGTAGCCGTAGGTCGGCGACACCGCTATCCCGTGCGGCAGCTGAGCCGGGGTGACGAAATGCCGCCCGATCAGGATGAACCGGCTGATGTGGCCCTTCGCCCAGTCGTGCAGGCGGGCCAGCACGAACGCCAGCGCGGCGAGCAGGGCAATCAGCCCCGGTACGGCGGGCCGGTCCAGCCGGGCCGCTAGGCCCCCAGCCGGCCGCGGGGCCATTCCGTCGGGCCCGCCGCCTTCCCCGCGAGCGGTGCCGACCGTCAGCGCCGCGTCCGGGCCGTCCGGCATGACCGACTCCGCGATCCAACCGCAAGTCGGCGCGTAGTCCTGACCAGGCATCATCCATTCCTAAAAGGAGTTCAATGGGCCAGGCAGGGCACGCCGCGCTAAGCCGCGGCGGCAGCCTACGCTTGCCGGTCGTAAAGAAATATGAGCGTAGTATGTCGGATCCCAAACAAAGCGCTGTCAGGAAGGTAAGAATCTGGTCGGCTGACGGCCAGCATGGATCGTGCAACCCCGGTGGGCGGGACAAGCCGGGCGGTAAGGTAGAGCGCCAGACATGAGACGGTGGCTCCGGAGGCCCTAAGCCCGTGGCTCCGGCTGCCCTCGTGGGCCTGCCATGATAGCCGGAGGTATGGGTGACGAACGTGCCGGATGTGCTCGAGCGAGACGTGGTCGTCATCGGCGGATGCGGGCACGTGGGCCTGCCGCTCGCGCTTGCCTTCGCCGACCGTGGCGCCAGGGTGGGGATCTACGACGTGAGCGAGACCGCGGTCGCCACGGTGAACTCGGGCCGGATGCCGTTCGCCGAGCCCGGCGCGGAGGAGGTGCTTCGCCGGGTGCTCGACGCCGGGCGGCTGGAGGCGTCGGTCGATCCGGCCATGGTCGGCTCGGCGGAGCACGTGGTGGTGGTCATCGGCACGCCGGTCGATGAGCACCTGAACCCAGACCAGAGCGCGATACCGAAGGCGCTGGGCGGGTGCGCGGACTACCTGCGCGACGGACAGCTCCTCATCCTGCGCAGCACCGTGTTCCCTGGGGTAACCGCCCTGGTGGAGAAGATGATCGCCGGGCTCGGGCTGCAGATCGAGGTCACCTTCTGCCCGGAGCGGATCGCCGAGGGCAAGGCGATGACGGAGCTGTACGAGCTGCCGCAGATCATCTCGTCCCGCACCCCAGAGGGGACCGAACGGGCCCGGAAGCTGTTCGGCAGGCTGACCAGCAAGCTGGTGGTCATGTCGCCGGAGGAGGCGGAACTGGCCAAGCTGTTCACCAACGTCTGGCGCTACATCAAGTTCGCCACCGCCAACCAGCTGTACATGATGGCCAACGAGCGGGGACTGGACTTCGAGAAGATCCGGCAGGGGCTGGCCGAGGACTACCCGCGCGCCGCGGACATGCCGGCCGCCGGCTTCGCGGCCGGACCCTGCCTGTTCAAGGACACGATGCAGCTCGCGGCCTTCAACCACAACAATTTCCCGCTCGGACACGCGGCCATGGCGGTCAACGAGGGCCTGCCGCTGTATATCGTGCACCGGCTCGAGCAGCGCTTCGACCTGGACTCGATGACCGTCGGCATCCTGGGCATGGCGTTCAAGGCCGGATCGGACGATGCCAGGTCCAGCCTGTCGTACAAGCTCAAGCGGATCCTGGCGTTCAAGGCCGATGCCGTCCTGTGCACCGATCCGTACGTGACCACCGACGCCGCGCTGCTACCGCTCGACGAGGTCCTGGACAGGTCCGACCTCCTGGTCATCGCGGCGCCGCACCCGCAATACCGGGGACTGGTGACCGACAAGCCGGTGGCCGACATCTGGGACGCCCTCGGGCAGGGCGTACGGATATGACCGAGTACCCGCGGGTCTCCGTCGTGGTGCCCGCGTACAACGAGGGCCACCAGGTGGTGACCGTGCTGGACCGGCTGTTCGAGTCGGTGCGGCTGCCGTGCGAGGTGCTGGTCGTGGTGGATTCGGCCGACGACACCACGGTCCCGGTGGCGGAGGAGTACGGGCGGAAAGAGCCGCGGCTGAAATGCCTGATCAACACCTACGGCCGGGGGCCGGCCAACGCGATCAGGTACGGCATTGACGCCGCGACCGCTCCGGTGGTCGTGGTCACCATGGCGGACGGGTGCGATGACGCCAGGCAGATCGACGAGCTCGTCCGGCTCGTCGAGCGGGGCGTGGCCGTCGCGGCCGCGTCCCGTTACATGCCGGGCGGCCAGCAGGTCGGCGGGCCCGTGCTGAAGGGCACCCTGTCCCGCCTGGCCGGGCGGTCGCTCCGCACGTTCGCTCACGTCGGCACCAGGGACGCGACCAACTCGTTCAAGGCCTACTCGACCGACTTCGTCCGAGAGGTCGGCATCGACTCCCGCGACGGCTTCGAGATCGGCATCGAGCTAACCGCCAAGGCCAAGCGGCTGCGCCGGCCGGTAGCGGAGATCCCGACGATATGGTTGGACCGGCAGGCCGGGTTGTCCAACTTCAAGGTCGCGAAGTGGGTACCCAGCTACCTGCGCTGGTATCGTTTCGCCTTCGGGCCCCGGCTCACCCCAGAGCAGGTCAGGGCCCACGGCGCGGGCACAGAACGCACGCAGCAAACCGGGCAGGAGAGTTGATGGAGCAGGTTCTGGTCAGCGGGTCTGCGGGTTTTATCGGCGGCTATGTCGTAGAGGAGCTGCTGCGGCGCGGCTACGCGGTCGTCGGCCTGGATAACTTTTCCAAGTACGGGAAGGTCAGGAAGTCCTACGACGGGCACCCGCGGTACCGGCTCGTCGAGGGCGACGCCAGGGATGTGACCCTCATGACCGAGCTGCTGGCCGGCTGCGACCACTTCATCGCAGGCGCGGCCATGATCGGCGGGATCTCCTACTTCCACACCTACGCCTACGACCTGCTGGCGACCAACGAGCGGATCATCGCGTCGTGCTGCGACGCGGCGATCGCCGCGCACAAGGAAGGCCGGCTGCGCAAGGTCACCTACCTGTCCTCCTCGATGGTCTTCGAGAACGCCGACGAGTGGCCCTCATACGAGGGGCAGGAGCGGCAGATACCGCCGCCCCTGTCCTCCTACGGTTTCCAGAAGCTGGCGGTGGAGTACTTCGCGAAGGCCGCGTGGGACCAGTACGGCCTGCCGTACACCCTGGTGCGTCCGTTCAACTGCGTGGGCATCGGCGAGAGCCGGGCCCTCGGCGACACGGAGATCCTGTCGGGGAACGTCCAGCTCGCGATGAGCCACGTGGTTCCCGACCTGGTGCAGAAGGTGCTCAAGGGCCAGGACCCGCTGCATATCCTGGGCTCGGGCGATCAGGTGCGGCACTACACCTACGGCGGTGACCTCGCCAAGGGCGTGGTGACCGCGATGGAACACCCAGACGCGCGCAACGAGGACTTCAACCTGTCGACGGCGCAGAGCACGACCGTGCGGCAGCTAGCCGAGGTCATCTGGCGCAAGGTCAAGGGCGATGACGTCCCGCTCACGCTGGTGCACGACGATCCGTTCGAATACGACGTCCAGCGCCGCGTTCCCGATACCGAGAAGGCCAAGCGCGTCCTCGGTTTCGAGGCGAGCACGACGCTGGAAGAAATGCTCGACGAGGTCATCCCCTGGATCGACGCGGCGATCAAGGCCGGAACCATCTGAGATCGGTACGGACGGCAGGCGGGTAGCGGTGGCCACAGGGTCTGAGTCGGTTCGTAACAGGCCCGCCGGAGCGAAGAACCGGGCCGCCGGAGCCGTCGACCCGGCCGTAGCCGAGCCGGCTGACCAGGCGGATGGCCGCCGGCCCTGGTGGATCTGGGCCATCCCGTTCGCGATGCTGCTCGCCCTGCTCTGCGCCCGCAACTCGTTCCTGTTCACCACCCGCCTGTACGAGCAGGGTGACGCGGGCGCCAACTCGATCCTGATCACGCAGGCCAAGCACTTCACGCTGCTCATCGGCAGCTACTCCCGCGAGGGCTTCAACCACCCCGGGCCCGCCTACATGTACGTCCAGGCCCTGGGTGAGTACCTGTTCATGAACGCACTGCATGTGGTCCCGACCGCGTGGAACGCGCACGTGCTCTCGGTATTCGTGCTGGACAGCGCGTTCCTCGCGCTGGCCGTCCTCATCGTCTACGGATGGACGCGCTCGCTGGCGGGGGCCGCCGCGACCTTCGCCGCCTTCATTGGTCTGGCGGTCGTCTACCCGCAGGTCGTCAACTCCGACTGGATGCCGTACGTGTACGTCCCGACGTACGTGGTCTTCCTGCTCGCGGCCGGCTCGGTGACGGCGGGGCGGGTCCCGGACCTCTGGATCTTCGCGCTGTCCGGCTGGTTCCTCATCCACGGGCACGCGTGCTTCTTGCTCTTCGTACCCTTGATCACGCTGGCCGTGCTGGTTGCCGCGGCGGTCGGGCACCGAGGGGCCATCCGCCGGTCGATCCGTTCGTTCTTCGCCGAGCAGCGGAAGGCCTGGATCCCGGCCGCGGTCATCAGCGTGGTCTTCGCGTTCCCGATCGTGCTCAACCTGATCCTGCACTGGCCGGGCGACTTCGGTGACTACCTTTCCTACGGCAGGTCGGGCGGCCAGTTGGGTCTGGCCGGCCACTACACCGCCGCCCAGGTGACGGACTACGTGCTGTGGTTCTGGTGGCCGCACGCCAACGCGTGGCTGGCCCCGGTGCTGCTCCTCATCGCCGCGCTCGGCGTCATCATCGGGCTCACCCGCGGTCCGCTGCGCAGGTTCCTGATCACGCTGCTGGCCCTCAACGTGGTCTCGACGCTGGGCTTCGTGCTGTACACGGCGGTCGGCATCGACGACCTGACCTCGCACTACATCGGGTACTTCTACTGGTCGGCGCCGCTGATCATGGTGCTGATCATCGTCGTGGGCGCGGTCGAGGCGCTCCGCCTGCGGTCCGGCCGGGTCCTGCGCGCAGCCGCCCCGGCGGTCGCCGCACTGGCCGCCGCGGCCGCGTTCATCACGCTGGCGGTGCTCCCCGGGACCAGGACGAGCACGGGTGACATCAACGAGTCCCTGCCGGCGGCGGTGGCGGCCCTCGCCGCGAGGTCGCCGGGCCAGACCATCGCGCTGGAGGTCGACCATATCGTCTGGCCCCAGGCCATCGGCTTCCTCGACCAGGCCGAGCGTACCGGAGTCAGGGCCTGCCTGGTCGATCCGTGGTACACCTTCCTGGTGACCAAGCAGTTCATCTGCACCCCGTCGCAGGTGGCCGGTAGCGCTGGCTACTGGTTCTACCCGCCGGCCGCACCGCCGGGCACGCACGTCATCCTGCGCTTCACCGGCTTCTCCGTCGCCCAGGCTTGGGGGGGCCCGGGATGAGCGTCAGCGGACGCCAGCGGGAAGCCCCGGCTGGCCGAGGAAGCGGAGCCGACGTTGCTGAGCCCGCGACGGCACCGGCCAGGCGGCGGGCAGAGCTTGCAGTTCTGGTCGTGCTGGCGATCGCCGTCTTTTTCTTCTGCTATCTGCGCCAGTCCTCGTCGATCCAGGTATCGTCCGACGGTTCGGGGAACATCCTGCAGGCCTGGGACATGCTGCACGGGAACCTGCTGCTGCGGCACTGGTACTCCTCCGACGTGTCCTTCTACACCACGGAACTCCCGCAGTACGCGCTGATAGAAGCCCTGCTGGTGCACTGGCTCGGGATCGGCGCCTGGGTCGTGCACGTGGGCGCGGCCATGACCTATACGCTGCTCGTCCTGCTCGCCGCCCTGCTCGCCAAGGGGCGGGCCCAGGGCGGGGCCGGGCTGGCCCGCGCCCTGCTCGCCGCGGGCATCATGATGGCGCCCCAGCTCAGCGCCACCTCGATCGTCCTGCTGTCGCCAGACCATACGGGTACCGCGGTGCCGGTGCTGGTGGCCTGGCTGCTCATCGACCGTTACCCGCAAGCGCGCCCCCGCTGGCTGGTCCCTGCGGCGGTGGGCGCCATCCTGGCCTGGACGATGGTGGCCGACTCGGTCATCCTCATCACCTGCATCGCGCCGCTGGTCCTGGTGGTCGTCCTGCGATCATTTGCGGACGTGATCCGGGGCGGCGCCGACCGGGCTGAGCGGTGGTACGAGCCGTCCCTGGGCGGAGCCGCGCTGATCGCAGCCGGACTCGGCACCCTGGCGCCCCGGGCGATCAAGGCCCTCGGCGGGTTCCACGTGTGGCGCATCGGGACCAGGTCGGCCCCAGTCGGCCGCTGGCCTCACGGGGCAGTGGTCATGGCCAAGGGCTTCCTCGAGTTGTTCGGGGCCAACGTCTTCGACGCCAAGACGGGGATTGCGCTGGTCTTCGCGGTGTTCCACCTGGCCGGGGCGGCCTTGGTGCTCTGGGGCCTGGGCCTTGCCCTCCGCAGGCTCTTCCGTCCGGGCGAGTTCATCGTCGCCGTGCTCGCCGTGGCCATCCTGGTCAACCTGGGCGCCTACATGATCAGCACGCACACCCATGACGTCCTGGGCGCGCGCGAGATGGTCGAGGTCCTGCCGTTCGGTGCCGCGCTGGCCGGGCGGATGCTCGGCGAGCGGACCCTGGCCGCGCTGCGGGCGGGGCCGAGGGCGCTCAAGCCCGCGCTCGTGGTGGTGCTAGCCGCTTCCCTAGGAGCGCTCGGGTACGGTGCGGCTCAGACCCCCGCTCCGCCCGCCAACGAGCCGCTGGTCACGTGGCTGGTCGGGCACGGCTTCCGCTACGGGCTGGCCGGATACTGGGAGGCCAACAGCACCACGGTGGCCAGCGGTGACCGCGTTCAGGTGGTCGGGGTGACGCGGACCGACAACGGCGAGGTAACTCCGTACCAGTGGGAGACCAACGACCTGGATTACGACCCGTCGCTGCACTACGCGAACTTCCTGGTGGCGGGGGGCCCGACTCCGCTCAAGGAGGCCAAGGCCTCCGCGGAACTGACCTTCGGCCCGCCGCAACGGGTCTACCAGTTCGACGGCTACATCGTCATGGTCTGGGACACCAACCTGCTGAACGAGCTGGTCAGGTTCCGCACCCACCCGTGATCAGGGCGGCGGCCTCCCTCACATGTACAAGGCGCGGCGCCTGGCCACCACCACCAGGGCGGGCAGCACGACGGCGGCGATCAGGGTCAGGTTGCGCGAGGAGAGGTACCGCCGCGGCGTCGCGACCAGCAGGATCAGCGCCAGCAGGTAGACCTCGATGAGCGAGCGCCCGTCACCGAAGGTGCTGGTCCAGATCTGCTTGGACAGCAGGCCCAGCTCGAGCACGAAGAAGACAAACGCCAGCCGCTCGTGGACCGGCGCCGTGGTGACCTTGAGCACGGCCAGGCCGGCCACGATGAAGAACGCCACCGTGGCGTACTCAAGCAGGGCAATGTCGACCGGGCTCAGGTGGGCGGTGTTGATGTGCGCGACGTCGTACTTGAGCGCGTCGTAGAGCGCCGTGAACGGCGTCGTCAGGTTACGGCTGGTGTTCGCCAGGAGCGGGAACTTCCCCTTGACCACGAAGTGGACGGCCACCTCCAGCGCACCGTAGGCGACGGCGGGCGCGACCCAGGTCAGGTCGGCCAGGCCCGGCCGGGCGCGGCGGCGGGCCATCTCGACCAGCCGGACCACGGCGATACCCGCCGGGGCGAACAAGATGGTCTCTCTGGTGATGGCGCCGAACGTGAACAGCCCGGCGGCCAGCAGGTACCTGCTCCGCCGGTAGGCCAGCAGGCCGCCCAGCATGCACGCCTCGGCGACCGGCTCGGCGGTGTCCCGGCCCACGCTGATGACCAGGCCGAAGTAGGCGGCAAAGGCCAGCCCGAACAGGGCGTGGCGGCCGGACGCGCGGGCGAACATGCCGCCGAGGACGGCCATGGCCGCCACGCCGACCAGGTTGATCAGGACGAGGACGTAGGGGACCAGCTGGTGCTGGCCGAACGAGACCAGCCAGACCAGCACCGGGTACCCGATCCGGGTGTACCGGTACGACTGATCCATCGTGATGCCGAACGCGGTCTTAGCCCAGTCGAACGGGGCCAGCGCGAGCCGGTAGTAGAACTGCCCGTCGTACCCGGCTTGGTTCGGGTCGCCGAGCGCCACGCCCCGCGGCAGCAGCGCCGGCTGCGTGAACCCGGTCCGCCCCGAGCCCAGCATGATGAACCTGCTCAGGTTCCCGTTGGCCCAGATCTGCCAGCGGGCCAGGACGAATCCGAGCCAGGCCACGAAGGCGATCACGCCCGCCACGATCGGCCGGTCCAGCCTCGACCACGGCGAGGGCGGGCGCTGCCGGAGGGATTCGTCCTCTTCCGACGTCGAAGTGAGCTGCAAGCGCGTGCCTCCACCGTGGCGGTCAGGCGGGAAGGGCAATCCTGGACCAGGCGCGCAGCCTACCAGGGCGATGCCAGACTACCCTGTGAGGGTTCAGCGGGAAGGTGAGTAGCGAGCATGGTGCGCAGAACCGGGACGCCGGAGGCTTCCGCGCCGCCCGGTGGCCAGCCCGCCGCCGAGCGGCCCGCCGCCCGCCACGCCAGGCCGGCCGGGGAACCGAGCCGCCTGCCACGCAGTACCGCCGCCCGCCGCCTCCTCGCCGGGGCGGCCATCGCGCTGACCGCCGTCCTGCTCTTCGTCGCGTACCTCATGGTGTCCCGCACCTACCCGGAGAACTCCGACGAGGCGAACATCCTGCTCATGGCCTCGGACATGCTGCACGGCAACGTCCTGCTGCACGGCTGGTACCTGTCGGACGTCTCGTTCTACAGCACAGAACTGCCGCAGTACGCGCTGCTCGAGCGCCTCATCGGCCTGCACTCCGACACCGCGCACGTCGCCGCGGCGATGACCTACACGCTCGTCGTGCTCATGGCCGCCCTGCTCGCCAGGGGCGCAACCCGGCAGGGGGCCTGGCCGCGGACCCTGCTGACCGTCGCCATCATGTTCGCGCCCCAACTCGGGGTCGGGGTCTTCATCCTGCTCCTGTCCGTGGGCCACATTGGCACCGCCGTCCCGCTCATGCTCACCTGGCTGGTTATCGATTTCGGTGCCAGGGACGAAGCGGCCAGGCTGCGCCGGTGGGTCCCCGTCTTGGTGGGGGTGCTGCTGACCTGGGTGCTGGTCGCCGACCCGCTGGTGCTCGTGATCGGGATCGTGCCCCTCGTGGCGGTGTGCGCCGTCCGTATCATCGGCGCCGTCGTCGCCGCCCGTCGCAGCGACCGCGGGTCGCCCGGGCGGATCGGGGCGAGCCTGCGGGCGCGACGGTACGAGGTATACCTGGCTGCCGCCGCGATCCTGGCCTACGGCGCGGCCTCGCTGATTAACCGACTGCTCCGGGCCAGCGGCGGGTTCATCTTGCATCCGGTGGGGTACAAACTCGCCCCACTGCACACCTGGCTCGGCCACGCGCGGGTTACCGGCCAGGGGCTGCTCGCCCTGTTCGGCGCCAGGCCCCAGGGGCCGGCGGTGGAGACGGCGTTCGCCATCGTCCACCTGGCCGGGGTGGCACTCGTCGCCTGGGCCATCTGCCGCGTGGCGAGGCACTTCTTCAGCTGGCCCGATCTGGTCAGCCAGATCCTGCTCGTCGCGATGGTCGTCAACGTGGTTGTCTACATCCCGAGCACGCTGGCCGACGCGACCGACCTGAACGCGCGGGAGTTCGCGATCGTCCTGCCGTTCGGCGCCGTCCTGGCGGGCCGGACGCTGGCGGTCCGCCTGCTCGGCGACCGCGCCGCCCAGTCCCGTCAGCAACGTGCCGCCCAGCCTGGTCAGCGACGTGCCGCCCCCTGGCGCGCCGGGGTGGCGGCGGCGCTGCTTGCGGGCTACGCGGCCAGCCTCGGGTACGCCGCCGCCCAGCCGTCCGCCCCGCCGGCCAACCTGCAGCTGGCCACGTTCCTGGCCGAGCATCACCTGACCGAGGGGGTGGGCGGCTACTGGCTGTCGAGCATCGTGACGGTCGAGAGCGACGGCTCGGTCACCGTCAGGGCGCTGCTCCCCGGAAACCTCCAGCCGGACCTGTGGGAGTCGAAACCCTCCTGGTACGACCCGGCCTCGTACCGGCCGACGTTCCTGGTCACCGACAGCCAGCCCGGCTTCTTCCACTACTGGAAGCCGAACCCGGCCGCCCTGGCCGCCTACGGCCCGCCCGCGCGCACCTACCACGTCGGTACGTACACGGTGTTCGTGTGGGATAAGAACCTGCTGGCCGGGCCGGGTTAGCCCAGGGGCTAGCGCCGCCCCGACCACCTGCCCCGGCGACCGGGTGCTGTCGTCAGGTGACCGCGAGACGTAGCCTTGGCGTGTGGACCGGCGAATCTTCGGGCTCGAGAACGAGTACGGCGTCACCTGCACCTTCCGCGGTCAGCGGCGGCTGTCGCCCGATGAGGTGGCGCGTTACCTGTTCCGGCGGGTGGTGTCGTGGGGCCGAAGCAGCAACGTGTTCCTGCGGAACGGGGCACGGCTCTACCTCGACGTCGGCAGCCACCCGGAGTACGCGACGCCCGAATGCGACAACGTCCTCGATCTCGTCGCGCACGACAAGGCGGGCGAGCGGATCCTGGAGGGCCTGCTGGTCGACGCCGACCGCAGGCTCCGCGAGGAAGGCATCGCCGGCGACATCTACCTGTTCAAGAACAACACGGACTCGGCGGGCAACTCCTACGGCTGTCACGAGAACTACCTGGTCGGCAGGCACGGCGAATTCGGCAGGCTGGCCGACATCCTGATCCCGTTCCTGGTCACCCGGCAGGTCATCTGCGGCGCGGGTAAGGTGCTGCAGACGCCCAGGGGCGCCGTGTACTGCGTCAGCCAGCGGGCCGAGCACATCTGGGAGAGCGTGTCGTCCGCGACGACCAGGTCGAGGCCGATCATCAACACCCGCGACGAGCCGCACGCGGACGCCGAGCGGTTCCGCCGGCTGCACGTGATCGTGGGCGACTCCAACATGAGCGAGACCACGACCCTGCTCAAGGTCGGGTCGACCGACCTGGTGCTGCGGATGATCGAGGCCGGGGCGATGATGCGGGACCTGACCCTGGACAACGCGATCCGGGCCATCCGCGAGGTCAGCCACGACATGACCGGGCGCAGCCGCGTCCGGCTGGCGAACGGGCGCGAGCTCGGTGCCCTCGACATCCAGTACGAGTACCTGAACCGGGCGAAGGATTTCACGGACAAGAACGGCGCCGACCCGGTCAGCAAGCGGGTGCTCGACATGTGGGAACGGGCGCTCGGCGCGATCGAGACGGGTAACCTCGACCTGATCGCTCGGGAGATCGACTGGGTCACCAAGTACCAGCTGATCGAGCGCTACCGGGCCAAGCACGACCTTCCGCTGTCCTCGCCGCGGGTCGCGCAGCTCGACCTCGCCTACCACGACGTGCACCGCGGTCGCGGGCTGTATTACCTGCTCCAGCGGGCGGGGTTCGTGGAGCGGGCCGCCCGTGACATCGAGATCTTCGAGGCCAAGTCGGTCCCGCCGCAGACCACGCGGGCGAAGCTGCGCGGGGAGTTCATCCGCCGGGCCCAGGAAAAGCGCCGTGACTTCACCGTCGACTGGGTCCACCTCAAGTTGAACGATCAGGCGCAGCGGACGGTCCTGTGCAAGGACCCCTTCCGCTCGGTAGACGAGAGAGTCGAGAAGCTCATCGCCGGCATGTGAACCCCGCCGGTCGAAATCCCCAGTAGGCTGTCTGCGCCGAAGTCCAATACACCTGAGGGTTTCTCCATGCGACGCTTTCTAGGCCTTATCGTCATCCCGGTCCTGGCCAGCCTGGTCCTAGCAGGGTGCGGTGGGTCGCCCAACGCCGTGACCACTCCGACTCCCACCGTGAACGCGAACGCGAAGGTGACCGTCACCGGAGCGTTCGGCGCGACGCCCGTCGTCAATATCCCGAAGCTCGCGGCCAACAACACGCTGACCGTCAAGACGGTCATTCCGGGCACCGGCCCGGTCCTGACCAAGACGGATTCCCTCGTCGCGAACTTCGTGCTGTATTTCTGGACGGGGAAGAGTGCCTCGCTGAAGGCCAACACCTTCTTGACGAACCCGGCGATCGTCGGCGGCCAGATGATCCCCGGCCTCGAGGATGCCCTGGTCGGCCAGAAGGTCGGCAGCCGCGTCCTGGCGATCATCCCGCCCGCCCTGGGCTACGGCACGAGCGGTGACTCCGAGCTCGGCGTGAGCGGCAAGACCACGCTCGTGTTCATCATCGACGTGATTAAGTCGTACACGTCCAACGCGTCCGCGTCGGGCACTGCGGTGTCCAGCGGCGGGAACGGCCTCCCGACGGTCAGCGCCACGCCAGGCAAGGCTCCCGTCGCCACGATCCCGGCCGGGAACCCGCCGACCGCGCTCGAAGTGAAGACGCTCATCAAGGGCACCGGCCCGGTCCTGGCCAAGGGGCAGTACGTCATCGCCCAGTACGTCGGCTACATCTGGCGGACGAAGAAGACCTTCGGCTCCTCCTGGACGAGCGGCATGCCGTTCGGCTTCATCTTCCAGGATTCCACCCCGCAGGTGATCCCCGGATGGGACACCGGCCTGGCCGGCCAGACGGTGGGCAGCCGGGTGCTGCTCGTCATCCCGCCCAAGGACGGCTACGGCAGCGCCGGGGCGTCCCAGGCGGGCATCAAGGGCACCGACGTCCTGGTGTACGTCGTCGACATCCTCGACGCGTTCCAGAACTCAGCTGCGGTGTCGACCCCGAGCTCAGCTGCGGCGTCAACCCCGAGCGCCGCCGCGAGCTCAACCGGCTGACGAGGGCTCCTAGTGGAGCAGCCGGGCGGCGTACCGCCCGGCTGCCGCCGCCGCCAGGAAGTACGCCAGGTCCTCGTCCAGGCCGCGGCCCATCGTGGCCAGCGGGGCCGGGCACTTCCGCAGCTCCGCCTCGAGCCCGTCGACCGCCACGGTGACGACCGCGTGACGCGTGCCCAGCGGGCCCGCCTGTGCGGCGATCCTGCGGCCGAACTCCCCGGGCAGGCCCGGGACGACGACGTCGGCGCGGGCCAGCGCGACCCGTCCGTACGCGGTCAGGCTGTGGTGCGAGATCCCGCGGTGGCGCTCACGCGGGTCCGCGTCGCTGACCCGCAGGCAGGCCACCGGGCGCCCGCCGAGCGCCGCCGTCGCGTTGACCGCCTCGCCCGCCGCGACACCGGAAAAGCCCCACCGGGTTCCCGTGCCTAGGTTGCCCGGCCCCTGCGCGACGACCGCCACGTCGGCGCGGAGTACGTGCCGGGCGGCGAGCAGGCCGGTGTGCACGGTCACCGTCTCCAGGTCACCGCCGAACGACTGCCCGGTCGTAATCACCGCCGTCAGCCACCCCGCCTCGCGCAGCGCGGCGCAGGTCCGGGAGAACCAGGCGGGCAGCGCCCCGCCGTCCTGCATGACGTAGACCACGCGGGGCGGCGCCTCGCGAGAGCCGTGATCTGAACCCGGGCTCCCGGCCAAAGCTCGTTCGGGCGGAGCGAAGACGCCCGCCAGGACGGCCGGGAGAGCGGAGTGCAGGTCGGCCACCACCACGGGCATCCCGCCGAGGTCGTCTGCGTCGCGGAGCACGTCATGGTAAGGCGAGCCCTGCTCGTCCGCGCCGAGCACGGTGGCCTGCAGCGGCGTGTACCGGCCCTTCACCAGGTGGCCGGCGAGGGCGGGATCGGGCGGCAGTCGATCGGGCACCGCCACCACGAGCGCGTAACCGCCGGTGCCCAGGCCGAGGTCGAGCGCGGTGGTGTTGAGCAGGACCCGGTCGCCGGGCCGGGGGGACCCGGTGAGCGCCGGATAGGCGAGCGCCGGGAACGTAGTCCCGTCCACCGACACGTCGAGCTCGATCGCGCCTGGCCACTCGCGCCGCGTCCCGCTGACCACGCCGTTCCGCCATGTGATCACGTTGGCAGCGTAGCCGTCCAGGGGGCCAGGGGTTTGGGGGGACGGGCAGTCCCCCCCAAGACCGGGGGGCTCCGGGGGGTCGCCCCCCCGGACTAGCATGGTGGCACGGGGAGGGCCTGGGAGGTGGAATGTCGAGACGCAAGACCGAGCGCCTGCTCGGGCTTGTCGTATGCCTGCTGTCCACCGGGCGGTACCTGACCGCGGACCAGATCAGGTCGGCGGTGCCGGGCTACCCGGAGCAGGATGACCTGTTCAAGCGGATGTTCGAGCGGGACAAGGAGGACCTCCGCGAGCTCGGTGTCCCGCTGGAGACCGGGGTCAACCACCCGTTCGACGACGATCCCGGCTACCGGATCAGGCGCCAGGCCTACGAGCTCCCTGAGCTGCACCTCGAGGCGGACGAGGCGGCGGTCCTCGGCCTGGCCGCGCGGGTGTGGAGCCGGGCCCAGCTGGAAGGCGCGGCGGCGGGCGCGCTGCTGAAGCTGCGCGCGGCCGGGATCGACGAGGCCAGCTTCGAGGCGGGCGAGGCCCGCAGCGACATCGAGCCCAGGCTCGGGACGCCCGAGCCTGCCTTCGGCCCGCTCTGGGAGGCGGTCAGGGACCGCAGGCCGGTCACGTTCAGCTATCTCGCCGCGGGCCGGAGCGAGCCGCAGCGCCGCGAGCTCGAGCCGTGGGGTGTGTCGAACCGGCACGGCCGCTGGTACGTGGCGGGCTGGGACCGCGGGCGCCAGGCCGTCCGGGTGTTCCGGCTCGGCCGGATCTCCGGTCCGGTTAAGTTCTGCGGCCCGGCGGGCAGCGTGACCGTGCCGGAAGGGACGGATGTCCGCGAGCTGGTCCGCGGCCGGGACGAGACGCCCGCACCGGACCGCACGGCGGTGCTCCGCCTCCGGTCCGGCACGGGGTTCGGCCTGCGCCGGGGCGCGGTCGAGGTACGCCCCGATGAGGACCAGCCGGGGTGGGACCTCGTGACTACGCGCTTCGCCGACGTGGGGGGGTTCGCCGACTACGCCGCCGCCAGCGGCCCGGACGCGGTCGTCCTCGACCCTCCCGACCTGCGCGAGGCCGTGATCGCCCGGCTGAAGGGAGTGCTGGCGTGAGCGCCTCGGTTACGTCCACCGAACGGCTGCAGCGGCTGCTGGCCCTGGTCCCGTACGTCGTGAGCAGGAAGGTGGTCGGGCTAGCCGAGACGGCGGCGGCGTTCGGGGTCAGCGAGCGCGAGCTGGTCGACGACCTGAACCTGCTGTGGTGCGTCGAACTGCGCGCCCCCGACCCCTACTGCCCGATCGACCTGTCGTACGAGGGCGGCGAGATCGTCGTCAGCCAGGCCGAATCCATCGGTCGGCCGCTGCGGCTGGCCGTCGATGAGGCCAGCGCCCTGCTCGTCGCGCTCCGGATGCTGGCCGAGGTGCCGGGTTACCAGGACCGGTCGGCCATGTCCAGGCTGATCGCCAAGCTCGAGGCGGCCGCCGGGGAGGCCGCCTCGGCCAGCGCCCAGGTCGCCGTGCAGGTCGACATGCCGGACGGCGGCGGCGCCGAGGGGGTGGCCGCCCGCATCGGCGCCGCGCTGGCCGCCGGGCGACGGGTGCACCTGCGCCACCACGTCCCGCACCGGGACGAGGCGACCGAGCGTGATGTGGACCCGATGCGCCTGCTGGTGGTGGAGGGGCGGCCGTACCTGGAGGGGTGGTGCTACCGCGCCGAGGCCGTCCGGCTGTTCCGGCTGGACCGGGTGCTCGCGCTCGAGGTCCTCGACGTGCCTAAATCACCCCCGGCCGAGGCCGAACACCGCGACGTCGACCAGGGCCTGTTCCGGCCCTCGGACGACGACGTGCGCGTCGAACTCGAGCTGTCCGCCCACGGGCGCTGGGTGGCCGAGTACTACCCGTGCGAGTCGGTATCCGACCTGGAGGACGGCAGGCTGCGGGTGGTGCTGCGCACCCCGGACACCGGCTTGGTCCGCCGGCTGGCGCTGCGGCTCGGCGAGGACGGCCGGGTCGTCTCGCCGCCCGACCTGGCCGCCGAGATCCGCGACGCGGCCGCGGCGGCCCTGGCGAACTACGCTGAATTACCGGCAAGTTATAACCCATCCGCGTGGCGAACCGCGCCGAATTACTCGCAGTTATAGCCCGTCCGCCTGCACCAACTGCTTCCCTTCAGGCCGCCGTGTAGACTCGGGCTCCAAGGACGTCTCCCTGCTGAAGAGGACGGACATGATTGGTGACCTTTTCGACAGCCCCTGGAAGGTGCTGATCGTCGCCGTTGTGCTGATCGTGCTGTTCGGGTCGAAGAAGCTGCCGGACGCGGCGCGCTCCCTCGGCAAGTCGATGCGCATCCTGAAGACCGAGGTCAGCAGCCTGCACGACGACGAGCGTGCCCCGGGCAGCCCGTTCCAGGGGCAGCCCGAGCCGGCGGATGCCTTCCCCCAGGTGCAGCTCGCCGCGGCCCCGCCGCAGCTCGACCAGCAGACCCAGATCGACGCGCTGCAGCAGCAGATCCGTGATCTGCAGCGCGCGGCGACCATGGACGCCTCACCCTCGCCCGTCCAGGCCGGGGTGGCGTCAGAGCCCAGCCGGACCCAGCAGCCCGGCTAGGCAGGGAACCCAGCCCTACTGCCGGAAGCGGTCATGGCGAAACTCCCCGGTGCCATCGAGGGTGCCCGCATCGTCGGTGAGCGCTTCGTGCGCTTGCAGCGGCAGCAGAACCCCGAGGGCCGCATGCCGCTCATGGATCACATCCGTGAGCTGCGGAACCGGGTCGTCAAGATGGTGCTCGGCCTGGCTGCGGGCATGATCGTCGGGTTCATCTACTTCACCCCGGTCTGGAACATCATCGAGCGGCCGCTCTGCCACGCTACGATCCGCGGGTACACCGGGTGCACCAAGCTCGGCGTCAACGAACTTGCCCTGGACGGGCCAATCGATCCGTTCTACCTGCACGTGAAGGTTGCCGTGATCGTCGCGGTCATCGTGTCCTCGCCGATCTGGCTCTACCAGATCTGGGCCTTCGTGGCGCCGGGCCTGTACGCCAGGGAGAAGCGGTGGAGCTACCTGTTCATCGGCACGGCCGTCCCGCTGTTCCTGGCCGGTAACCTGCTGGCCTACTGGTCGCTGGGCCGGTCGATGCACTACCTGCTCGGCCTGGCCCCGACCGGGGTGGCGAACATCGTCGAGGTCGACCAGTACATGAGCTTCGTCGCGACGATGATGATTGCCTTCGGGATCGCCTTCGAGCTGCCGCTGCTCATCGTCATGCTGAACCTGGCCGGCATCCTGAGCCACCAGCGGTTCAAGAAGTGGCGCCGGGTGATGATCTTCTGCGTCTTCCTGATCGCCGGCATCGCCAACCCGAGCCCGGACCCGTCCACCATGCTGATCCTCGGCGGGTGCTGCGTGGCCCTGGTCGAGGTGGCGGAGTTCATCGTGTGGCAGAACGACCGGCGCCGGGCCAGGCGGCACCCCGACCCCTACGCCGGCCTGGCCGACGACGAGCTGTCCCCGCTCGACCTCGACACCAACCAGACGCACGACACCCTCAACTGACGGCCCGGCTGCCCCAGCCGATTAGTCTGGACCTCATGGCCACTCCGGCGGAACGGTACACCGCGTCCCGCGAACGGCAGTCAGACCCCGAGTTCGCCACCTTCCGCGGGCTGTACGACTTCGGCTTCGACGCCTTCCAGGTGGACGCCTGCCGTGCGCTGAGCGCGGGTTGCGGCGTGCTCGTGGCCGCGCCCACCGGCTCGGGCAAGACGGTGGTCGGCGAGTTCGCCGTGCACCTGGCGCTCGCCCAGGGGCGCAAGTGCTTCTACACCACGCCGATCAAGGCGCTGTCCAACCAGAAGTACACCGACCTGGTCCGGCGCTACGACTCCACGACCGTGGGGCTGCTCACGGGGGACAACAGCATCAACGGCGACGCGCCCGTGGTGGTGATGACCACCGAGGTGCTGCGCAACATGCTGTACACGGGTTCGGCGGCGCTGGCCGGCCTCGGCTACGTCGTCCTCGACGAGGTGCACTACCTGGCGGACTCCTCCCGCGGCGCGGTCTGGGAGGAAGTGATCATCCACCTGCCCGAGTCGGTGCTGGTGGCGGCGCTGTCGGCGACGGTGAGCAACGCCGAGGAGTTCGGCGAATGGCTGGACCAGGTCCGCGGCGGCACGACGGTCATCGTGGACGAGCACCGCCCGGTGCCGCTGTGGCAGCACGTCCTGGCCGGGCACCGGCTGTACGACCTATTCATCGACGACGAGCACACCCGGGTCAACCCCGAACTCCTGCGGGTGGCCCAGCGCGACACCTGGCTCGAGCGCAAGGCCCCCGGCCGGCCCGGCCGCGGCGGCCATCGGCCGCGCCGCCTCCGGCTGCCCTACCGCCCCGACGTGATCTCGCGCCTGGACAACGACGGGCTGCTGCCCGCGATCACCTTCATCTTCAGCCGCGCAGGCTGCGACGCGGCGGTGCAGCAGTGCCTGAGCGCGGGGCTGCGGCTGACCATGCCGGAGGAAGCCGAGGCGATCCAGCGGACCGCCGAACGCCGCACCGCCGACATCCCGGACGAAGACCTGGCCGTCCTCGGCTACGGCGAATGGCTCGAGGGGCTCAAGCGCGGGATCGCGGCGCACCACGCGGGGATGCTGCCGGCGTTCAAGGAGGTCGTCGAGGAACTCTTCGCCGCCGGGCTGGTCCGCGCGGTGTTCGCGACAGAGACGCTGGCCCTCGGCATCAACATGCCCGCCAGGACGGTGGTGATCGAGAAGCTCGACAAGTGGAACGGCGAGACGCACGCCAACCTGACGGCGGGGGAGTACACCCAGCTGACCGGGCGCGCCGGCCGGCGCGGCATCGACGTAGAGGGCCACGCGGTCGTGCTGTGGCACCCGGGGATGGATCCAGGGGCGGTGGCCGGCTTGGCCAGCGCCCGGACCTACCCGCTGAACTCCAGCTTCCGGCCCTCCTACAACATGGCCGTCAACCTGACCGGCTGGGCCGGGCGGGCCCGGGCCTCGGCCTTCCTCGAGTCCTCGTTCGCGCAGTTCCAGGCCGATCGGGGCGTCTCGGGCCTGGCCCGGCAGGTCCGCAAGAACCGCCAGGCCATGGCCGAACTCGCCGCCAAGATGACCTGCGACAAAGGAGACTTCGCCGAATACGCAGATCAAAGAGCCCTTTTGTCCGAACGAGAGAGCGATCTCTCCCGCGCCCGTGCGAGTTCCCGCCGGGC
The DNA here is from genome assembly GCA_963789225.1 of uncultured Actinomycetes bacterium. Classification (GTDB taxonomy): domain Bacteria; phylum Actinomycetota; class Actinomycetes; order Streptosporangiales; family Streptosporangiaceae; genus Palsa-504. Next base: position 690,473 of record CAWBKD010000046.1, on the reverse strand, counting down.
CGAAGCAGCCAGGTCGCTATCGCTCCTGCGCCCGGGAGACATCATCCGCGTCCCGGGCGGCAGGCGGGCCGGCCTGGCCGTCGTCCTCCAGCGCGGCCTGCACTCCGCCCCGCACCCCGACCCGGCGGTACCCGGCGGCCCGGGTCCGCTCGTGCTGACCGAGGGCCGTCAGGTGCGGCGCCTGTCCCTGGCCGACTTCTCGGTGCCCGCCGAGGTCATCGACAAGATCAGGATTCCCGGCTCGTTCAGCCCGCGCTCGCCGCAGCACCGCAAGGACCTCGCCGCTACCATGCGGAACCGGCTGGATAGCGCGGCCGTCAGCCACGGCGGGCGTACGCCCAGGGGCGACGACGGCGCCCACACCGACGCCGACGCGGCTGGCAGCGAGGTGGCCGAGCTGCGGCGGCGGATGCGCAGGCACCCGTGCCACGACTGCCCGGACCGGGAGGAACACGCCAGGTACGCCGAACGCTACCGGCGGCTGCGGCGGGAGGCCGAGGCCCTGGAGCGCAAGATGGCCGGGCGCTCGCACGTGATCGCGCGGACCTTCGACCGCGTGTGCGCCGTCCTGGAGCGGCTCGGCTACCTGGCCGGGGACAAGGTCACCGCCGACGGCCAGCGCCTAGCCGGCCTGTACACCGAGCTTGACCTGCTGGCCGCCGAGTGCATGCGCCAGGGATTGTGGGACGGCCTGTCCCCGGCGGAACTGGCCGCGTGCGTGTCCGCCCTGTCGTTCGAGTCTCGGCAGCCGGACGATGCTCACCCGCCCCGGCTGCCCAAGGGCCGGGTGCCCGAGGCGCTGTCCGCCATGGTCCGGACCTGGGGCGTGCTTGATCAGCTCGAGAAGGATAACGACCTGTCGTTCCTGCGCGCCCCTGATCTCGGCTTCGCCTGGGCCGCCTACCGCTGGGCCCGCGGCGCCACCCTGGAGACCGTCCTAGACGCCTCGCCCGACCTAACCCCCGGCAACTTCGTCCGCAGCGTCAAGCAACTAATCGACCTCCTAGAGCAGATAGCCAAGGCCAGCCGCCCCCTAGCCCCCCAGCCCCCCGCCCCCTCCGACCCCCCCACCTCCGACCCCGCCCCCTCCGGGTCCGTCTCCTCCGAGCCCGTCTTCTCGGGGTCCGCCGCGTCCGGGTCCGTCTCCTCCGAGCCTGTCTCCTCCGAGCCCGTCTTCTCGGGGTCCGCCGCGTCCGGGTCCGTCTCCTCCGAGCCTGTCTCCTCCGAGCCCGTCTTCTCGGGGTCCGCCGCGTCCGGGTCCGTCTCCTCCGAGCCTGTCTCCTCCGAGCCCGTCTTCTCGGGGTCCGCCGCGTCCGGGTCCGTCTCCTCCGAGCCTGTCTCCTCCGGCCCTGCCGAGGCCCTCACGACCCCCGCCCCCCGCCACGGCAGCTCCCTGGTCCCGCCTGCCGTTCCCGCGCCACGCAGCCTGTCCGCGACCGCTCGCGCCGCGATCGACGCCATGCGCCGCGGCGTGGTCGCCTACTCAGCCGTCGCCGACTAATCCCATCGCGGCTCCTTACCTTCCCGTTTATCAGGAGTGGCCATGTGCCTCTTCCTCCTCGCCTTCCCCTCGCCCATTTGGGGCTTGGGGGCCCCAAGGCCCGTCTATCGGGCCTGGGGGACCCCATGCCCCATACCGGCCGACCATTTGAGTTAGCGGTGCGTGCTGTGGGGTGTGTGGGACATCTGTGGTGGATCCTGGCGGCCCGGAGGTGTCGCCTCCGACCGATCGGGAGAAGGATCGTGAACTTAGCCCTTGCCATCCGGTCGATATCGATATATCGTTGACCTAACGACAGAGATCGAGAAGCGATCTAGAGACTTTGAAGGAGTCAACAATGCATGACGAAGAGTGGGACGATCCCCGGGAAGGCCATGGCCACCGAGGGCATGCACGGGGGCGCGTCCGGATGCGCGGCGGTCCTGGCCCCGGGCCCTGGGGCGGTCCCGGGCCGTGGGCGATGCCCGGCGGTCCGGTCCAGTTCAAGATGCGCGGCGGCCCGTTCGGGCCCCCTGGCATGGGCCGCGGGTTCGCGGGCCGTGGTCCGCGCGTCCGGCGCGGTGACGTCCGCGCCGCGATCCTCGACCTGCTGGCCGAGGGTCAACCGTGGAACGGCTACCAGCTCATCCAGGAGATCGGCGCGCGCACGCAGGGCGTGTGGCGGCCGAGCGCAGGGTCGGTCTACCCGGCGCTGCAGCAGCTGGAGGACGAGGGCCTGATCTCGGCCGAGGCCGGCGAGGACCGGCGGCGGAACTACACGCTGACCGACGAGGGCCGGACGTACGTCGCGGCTCACGCCGACGAGCTCAGGGCAGCCTGGGACGCCGTGACGGGCAGCGTGGACGACGCTGCGTTCCAGCTGCACAACCTGTCCAGGCAGGTCATGATGGCCACCATGCAGGTGGCCCAGGCGGGCACGCCCGCCCAGGTCCAGCAGGCCAGCAAGATCCTGGCCGACACCCGCAAGGCCCTGTACCGTATCCTCGCGGCAGACGACGAGGAGACGGGGGAGGCCACGCACTAGTGACCCGAGCGGTCGAGGTCAGCGAGCTGACCAAGAAGTACGGCGAGATCGAAGCCGTCCGCGGCATCGATTTCGAGGTCGACACCGGCGAGACGTTCGGCTTCCTCGGGCCGAACGGCGCCGGCAAGTCCACCACGATCAAGATCCTGTGCACCCTGGCGGACCCGACCTCGGGTACCGCCAGGGTGGCGGGGCATAACGTGGTGAAGGAGCGGGACACCGTGCGCCGGAACATCGGCCTGGTGTTCCAGGACACCACCCTGGACAGCTACCTGACCGGGGAGCAGAATCTGCGCTTCCACGCCGAGCTGTACGGGGTGCCCAAGGCGGCGTTCGCGCCGCGGCTGCGCCAGGTGCTCGAGATGGTCGGGCTGTGGGAACGGCGAGACGGCGTTGTCGAGACCTACTCGGGCGGCATGAAGCGTCGGCTGGAGATCGCCCGCGGCCTGCTGCACGCACCGCGCGTGCTGTTCCTGGACGAGCCGACGGTGGGCCTCGACCCCCAGACCCGGATATCGATCTGGGAGTACATCAACGACCTGAAGGGGCGCGAGGACATCACGATCTTCCTCACCACGCACTACATGGACGAGGCGGAGAACTGCGACAGGATCGCCATCATCGACCACGGCCAGATCGTCGCCCTGGACACCCCGGAGGCGCTGAAGGCCTCCGTGGGCAAGGACCGGGTGCAGATCAGCACCGCGGACGACCCGGCGGCCATTCGCGGGCTGGCCGAGGAGTTCGGCCTCGAGGCGGGGATGCACGAGGGTCTGGTGACGTTCTCCGTGGAGTCGGGCGAGCTCTTCGTGCCCCGGCTGTTCGTGAGCCTGCCGGTGGCGATCAGGTCGGTGAGCGTATCCCGGCCGTCGCTGGACGATGTCTTCATGTCGTATACGGGTAAGACGATCCGTGATGCCGAGGCTTCGGTCCTCGACCGCAACCGCATGCTCGCGTCAAGGTTCGGCAGGAGGTAGCACACCATGGCAGCTCAAGACACGGCGCCTGCGGACATCCTCGAGGTACAAGAGCGGGCCCTCACAGAAACGATCAGGGTCGCGGTTCCCGAGCGCAGCCTGCGCCACGACCTGCGCGCGGTCAGCATCGTGTGGCGCCGCGAGCTGATCAGGTTCCGCAGCGACCGGCTGCGGGCGATCACCGCCCTGGTACAGCCCATCCTGTTCCTGTTCGTGCTCGGCACCGGCCTGTCCAGGCTCGCATCCCACGGCCTGCCTGCGGGGGTGGACTTCAAGACGTTCATCTACCCGGGCGTGCTCGCGATGTCGGTGCTGTTCACCGCGATCTTCTCGGCCGCTTCGATCGTGTGGGACAGGGAGTTCGGCTTCCTGGCCGAGATGATGGTCGCGCCGGTGCGGCGGTGGACGATCGTAGTCGGCAAGTGCCTCGGGGGCGCCACCGTGGCCACCTTCCAGGGGATCATCTTCCTGGCCCTGGCCGGCGTCGCGCACGTGCCATACGATCCGGTGCTGCTGCTGACCCTACTCGGCGAACTGCTGCTGCTGTCGTTCACGCTGACCGCGTTCGGGGTGATGATGGCGGCCCGGATCAAGAAGATGCAGGCGTTCATGGCGCTCACGCAGATGGTCGTCATGCCGCTGTTCTTCCTGTCCGGCGCCCTCTACCCGCTGGGTGGCCTGCCTGCCTGGCTGACCGTGCTGACCCGCATCGACCCCCTGACCTACATCGTCGCCCCGATGCGCCACGCGGTATTCAACCACCTGTCGGTCAGCCCCCTCGCGACGGCTCTCCTGAGCCCCGGCATTACCTGGGACGGCTGGCTGGTCCCCGTCGGCCTATCCCTGGCCATGGTCGCCGCAATGGGCGCCACCATGCTAGGCATAGCCATAGCCGAGTTCCGCAAGACCGAATAACCCATTCCCTCCCACAATGTGGCCCCCGCCCTTTGATCGCGCCCAGAACAACAATCATCGGATGTTTTGTCAGCGGCTATAGCGAAAACCCAAGCAGAAGTGATCAGCACCCGCTTACCATTCCCGCACCCCATCCAGAGCCCCCGCAGAACCCCCCCCCAGAGCCCTCGACTGAATACATTATGCAAGTCCCAGCGAACAGCCCAGGCGACGCCACTCCCGTAGCGTCAGTCACTCCCTTACCTGGCGCCGCTCAGGTTGCGGAGGCAGGCCGACCGACGGGAGGGGTTGGAGAAGAACGAGCCTCCTGCGAGCCGTGCTCACATTGAGACTACTGCTGGTACCCCTAATGCCCCAGGGATACCAACGCCAAGCCCCGGGCCAGCGCCAAGCCCCGGGCCAGCGGCGAGCACCGGGCCAGCGGCGAGCACCAGGCCAGCGGCGAGCACCAGGCCAGCGGCGAGCACCAGGCCAGCGGCGAGCACCAGGCCAGCGGCGAGCACCCGAGCAGCGGCGAGCACCAGGCCAACGGCGAGCACCAGGCCAGCGGCGAGCACCCGAGCAGCGGCGAGCACCAGGCCAACGGCGAGCACCCGAGCAGCGAGGGAGCCACGCGGGGGGTTCCGGGGGGTCGTCCCCCCGGGAAAGCACTGCGAGCCCACGCGAAACCGCCCAAGGGCGGTGAGTATAGGGCGACGCCGGGTGGCTACGGGGGCAAACCACCCGGCGTCGCGATCATCGGCGTTCCGACGGGGGCCCGGAACGCCGGCAGTGGTGCCCCGACGGGGGACCAGAGCACCGATATGAATGCTACACGGAAACTCCCCCCTATGTGTCAAGACCCAATTACAACCCGATCTCGGACAGGGGCTGAGCAGGAGGAATCAGTTGTCGCCCGGGCGTGGCTACTCGGCGCGCCCGTTGTTTGCGCCGGCGTTTCCATCTGAGCCCGGCTGGGGCGGCTCACGGGTGGTCGGCAGGTTCGGCTGGTACTCCATGAAGCCGCGGGTGTTGTCGGGCTCCCGGCCGCCGTTGGCGAACACCACGGCGAAATACGGAATGACGATGGCGCCGACGGCGGGTATGGCGGTCAGCCAGCCGAGATGATTGATGAACATGATGACGGCGATCCCGAAGCAGACCGCGCGGATGCCCATCATCAGCAGGTACCTGCGCTGCCGGTAGGCGATGTCATCGGATAGCGACCGCCGCGCCTGCGTCACCACGTGCACCGACGCCCGCCCGCGGTTGGCGTGCCCTACCCTCATCCCTCCACCGTATGCCCCTGCGCAAGCCCAGGCGAGGCACCCCAAAGAGGATCAGCTGGCCTGGCTCACCGATGACATGTTGAATCCCTCGACCCGCGCCGGCGGCATCGCAGCGCGGTTGAACCAGTCGCCCCATTCGCGCGGCAGCGTCGGCACCGTCGCGCCGACCTCGAGCAGTCGCCCGAGCACCGCCACCGGGGACTCGTTGAACCTGAAGTTGTTCACCGCGCCGACCACCTCGCCGTTCTCTACCAGGTAAACCCCGTCCCTGGTGAGGCCCGTGAGCAGCAGAGTCTGCGCGTCCACCTCGCGGATGTACCACAGGCAGGTCAGCAGGAGCGCGCGCCGGGTCGACGCGATCATCTCCGGCAGGGTGGGTAGCGGTGCGCCCCCGTCGGACGCGGCGGCGAAGGTCAGGTTATCGATGGCGGGCGTGACAGGCAGGCCCGCCAGCCCGGCCGAGTGCCGCGAGGAGTGCAGGGCCGCCAGCGAGCCGTCCTTGATCCACGACGTGTGGCCCAGCGGAAGCCCGTTGTCGAACACCGAGGAATCCCGGCCGGACGCGTGCGCGATCACGAAGGGCGCGCAGCCGAGCCCGGCCGCCCGCGGGTCGCTGGACAGCGTGACCGGCAGCGTGGACAGCTGCTCGCCGACCCGGGTGCCGCCACCCGCCTTGCTGAACACCGTCCGTCCGTCCGCGGCGTCCTTAGCGCCCGCCTGCCAGTACAAGTAGACGAGCAGGTCGGATACGGCGGTGGGCGGCAGCAGCGTCTCGTACCGGCCCGGGGCCAGCGACACCGACCGCTCGGCCCACCCGAGGCGCTCGGCGAGCCCGGCGTCCAGGGCGACGATGTCGACGTCGGTGAAGTCGCGTGTCGCGGCGCCGGTCCAGGCCGAGCGCGTCAGGTCGGCGGACTTCGCGTTCAGCTCGATCCGCCCGGCCGGCTGGTCGTGCCGCAGCCGCAGCCCGGCCGAGGTCCCGAGGAACGTGCTGACCATCTCGTGCTCGGCGAACCCGTACAGCTGGCGGCCCACCCCCGCGGCCTCGCGCAGGGTCTCGCCGAGCGCCGCAGCGAAGTCGCGCAGTACGCCAATGTCGGTCCGCCGCGGCGGGGCGGACCACCCGTCGTCCGCCGAACCGTAAGCCGCGGCTTGATCAGGTCCGGGCAGCTGAGCCTCGTCCTCGGCGGGCGTGGCCTCGGTGGCGGCTTGTTCCGCCTCGCGGACCACCTCCTCGATCTGGCCGGGCAGCACCCCGGACCGGGAGACGACACCTGCGGCCGCGCCGTCGGCGCGCCGGTCGATGGCTATGACGGTGAGCTGGCGGGAGCGGGTCACGCCGTTGGTGGTGAGTGTGTTTCCCGCCCAGCGGAGGTTGGCGTCCGAGGTCTCCTCGGCGATGACCACACAGTCGCCGCTCCGGGCCGCAGCCAGCGCGCGCTCCACGGTCTCTTGGGGGGATAGTCCGGTCGTGGTCATGCCGCCCCCTCTTCTGCGGTGTTGAGTATCCGCACGCCGCGCATCAGCGCTGCGGGGCACCCGTGGCTGACCGGGGCGATCTGGCCGGGCTGGCCCTTCCCGCAGTTGAACGCGCCGCCGAGTACGTAGGTCTGCGGCCCGCCGACCGCCTCCATGGCGCCCCAGAAGTCGGTGGTGGTGGCCTGGTAGGCGACATCGCGCAGCTGTCCGGCCAGCCTCCCGTTCTTGATCTTGAAGAACCGCTGCCCGGTGAACTGGAAGTTGTACCGCTGCATGTCGATCGACCAGCTCTTGTCGCCGATGACGTAGATCCCGTCCGCCACCCCGGCGATGAGATCCTCGGTCGACGGGCCGCCCGCCGGGGCGGGCTGCAGCGAAACGTTCGCCATCCGCTGCAGCGGTACGTGGCCGGGGCCGTCAGAGAACGCGCACCCGTTGGATCGGCCGAACCCGCATCGCTGCGCCATCCGCCGGTCAAGCTGGTAGCCGACCAAGATGCCGCCGCGGATCAGGTCCCAGGTCTGGCCCGCGACCCCCTCATCGTCGTAGCCGATGGTTGATAGGCCGTGCTCGGCGGTGCGGTCGCCGGTGACGTGCATGACCTCCGACCCGTACCGCAGGGTGCCGAGCTTGTCCAGGGTGGCGAACGAGGTTCCGGCGTAGGCGGCCTCATAGCCGAGGGCCCGGTCCAGTTCGGTCGCATGCCCGATCGACTCGTGGATGGCGAGCCACAGGTTGGACGGGTCGATGACCAGGTCGTAGTGGCCCGGCTCGACCGAGGGGGCGAGGAGCTTGGCCGCGAGCAGATCAGGCAATTCGGCCAGCTCGGCGGCGAAATCCGCCGACGCCCCTGAAGTCAGGTACTCATAGCCCCGCCCCACGGGCGGGGCCAGCGTCCGCATGGTGTCGAACTGGCCGTCCTCGGTGACCGCGATGGCCGTGACCGCCGGGTACAGGCGGACCCGCTGCTGGGTGGCCGTGGTCACGCCGTCGGAGTAGAACTTGCACTCCCTGACCTGCTGGAGCGAGGCATCGACGTGGCTGACGGCGGCGTGCGCGAGCAGGGCGTTGCTCCAGTCGGCCAGCAAGGCGACCTTGTCCGCCACGCCGACCGTGAAGGGATCCACCTCGTAGGCCGAGACCCAGGTCACCTCGCCGTAGGCGGGCTCGGGGGCGAGTTCGATGGGCTCGGTGTTCATCGCGGCGGCCACCCTGGCTACCTCGACCGCCTCCCGCGCCGCCTGGGCGGCGCAGTCCGCGTCCAGGTCCACGGCCGAGGCAAAGCCCCAGGTCCCGTCCACGACGACGCGGACGGCCAGGCCGGTATCGTCGGCATCGATGGCGCCCTGCAGGTTCCCGTCCGACAAGCCGATGTGCTGACCCCTGATGCGCTCCGCGCGGAAGTCGGCGTGCTGGGCGCCCAGCGCCCTGGCTTGCGCAAGCGCCGCATCCGCGAGTTCCCGGAGCGGGAGGGCGGTGAACTCGGGGTCGATCCGACCGGTCTGATCATCCACGGCCCACATGCTAGCCCCCGGGGGACGACCCCCGGGGACCCCCGTCTGGGGGGAAGCCGCGCTAGCCCCCGGGGGCCCGGCCCCCCGGTGACCCCCCGCCTGGGGGGAAGCCTTTCCCCCCAGACCCCCTCGGCCCTGGAGCCCGTTCCGGCCCCCGGGGAACCTGTCCTGTTCCCCGGTCCCGTCGGCCCCGGTCAGCCCGTACACTGGGCGGCCATCCTCTTAGTCTGAGAGCGGAAGGAGAGGTGCCGGTGGGGCGTTCGGTGCTGGTGACCGGGGGGAATCGGGGGATCGGGCTGGCGATCGCCAGGCGGCTCGCGGTCGGCGGCGACAGCGTCACAGTGACGTCCCGTTCCGGTGACCCGGTGGAGGGGCTGGCGGTGGTCCGCTGCGACGTGCGGGACGCGGCGTCAGTCGAGGCGGCGTTCGCGGCCACAGAAGCCGAACAGGGGCCGGTCGAGGTGCTGGTGGCGAACGCGGGCGTGACCCGCGACAAGCTGCTCGCGCTGATGAGCGAGGATGACTTCGCGGCCGTGCTCGACACGAATCTGGCCGGCGCGTACCGGGTGGCCAGGCGAGCGGTGCGCGCCATGGTGCGGATGCGCCGCGGCCGGCTGATCTTCATCTCCTCCGTGGTCGGTCTGTACGGCTCGGCCGGGCAGGCCAACTACGCGGCGTCGAAGGCCGGGCTGGTCGGCCTGGCCAGGTCGCTGGCCCGCGAGCTGGGCTCCCGCGGCATTACCTCGAACGTGGTCGCCCCAGGTTTCGTCGATAGCGACATGACGGCCGGCCTGCCGGAGGACAGGAAGGCCGCCATCCTGGCCGCGGTCCCGCTCGGCCGGTACGCCTCGGCGGACGAGGTGGCCTCGGCCGTAGCCTTCCTGGCCAGCCAGGACGCGGCCTACATCACCGGCGCGGTCATCCCGGTCGACGGCGGGCTGGGGATGGGTCACTGACGTGGGCCCCGCACGGGTCCGCGGCTTGTTGTCAGGAACCCACAATCGGGTGCGCGGTAGCTTCGTGACGCAGGCCATTTAGCGCTCCGGCCCTGACGAGGCAGGGTGGAGAGCTTAAGGTACGGGCGAATCTGGCAGGGGAGTGAGGGTGTGATGGGAATCCTGGCAGGCAAGCGGATCCTGGTCACCGGGGTCATCACGGACGCCTCGATCGCGTTCCACGTAGCGCGCGTGGCGCAGCAGGAGGGCGCGACCGTGGTGCTGACCGGGTTCGGCCGGCTGAGCCTGGTCGAGCGGATCGCCAAGCGGCTGCCCTCGCCGCCGCCCGTCCTCGAGCTCGACGTGACCAACGATGACCACCTCGCCTCGCTCGCCGAACGCGTGTCGGCGCACGTAGACGGCCTGGACGGCGTCCTGCACGCGATCGCGTACGCGAACCCCGCCGAGGCGCTCGGCGGGAACTTCCTGCACACCAGGTGGCCCGACGTCGCGACCGCCGTGCAGGTCTCCGCGTACTCCCTGCAGGCCATCACCATGGCCGCGCTGCCGCTGATGGGCGGCGGCGGGTCGGTGGTGGGCCTCGACTTCGACGCCAGCGTGGCCTGGCCGGGCTACGACTGGATGGGGGTGGCCAAGGCCGCGCTCGAGTCGTGCGCGCGCTACCTCGCCCGCGACCTCGGCGCGCAGGGCGTGCGGGTCAATCTGGTGGCGGCGGGGCCGCTGCGCACCATGGCGGCCAAGTCCATACCGGGCTTCGACAAGTTCGAGGGGGTCTGGGGGGAGCGTGCCCCGCTCGGCTGGAACATCACCGACCCGGAGCCGACCGCTCGGGCGTGCGTCGCCCTGCTTTCCGACTGGTTCCCCGCCACCACGGGGGAGATCGTGCACGTGGACGGCGGCGTGCACGCGGTGGGCGCGTGATGGGCGAGTTCGTCCTCACGCTGTCCTGCCCGGACCGGGTCGGGATCGTTCACGCGGTGGCCGCGTACCTGCACCAGGCGGGCTGCAACGTGCTCGACAGCCAGCAGTTCGGCGACCGGACGGCGGATGGGTCCGGCCGGTTCTTCATGCGGGTCCACGTGGAGGCCCTGCCGCCCGCGCCCAAGACGCAGCAGGACCTGTACCAGGGTTTCGTCCCGGTGGCGGCCGAGTTCGCCATGGAGTGGGAACTGCACGACACCTCGGTCCAGCCGCGAGCGCTGGTCATGGTGTCCAGGGCCGGTCACTGCCTGAACGACCTGCTGTACCGGCGGGCGGCGGAGTCGCTGCGGATCGACATCCCGCTCGTGATCGGCAATCATCTCGACCTGGCTCCGCTCGCCGCGGCGCACGGGGTCCCGTTCGAGCACGTCCCGGCCGGGTCCGGACGGGATGATCCGCTGGCCGCCCAGCGGGCTGAGGGCCGCCTGCTCGATCTCATCGGCGAGCTGAACATCGACTTCGTGGTGCTGGCCCGCTACATGCGGATCCTGTCGCCCGAGCTCTGCGCCAAGATGCCCGGGCGCATCATTAACATTCACCACTCCTTCCTCCCGAGTTTCAAAGGTGCGCGACCGTATCACCAGGCGCACGCCCACGGCGTGAAGCTGATCGGAGCGACCGCACACTACGTGACCGCGGACCTTGACGAGGGCCCGATCATCGAGCAGGAAGTAGCCCGGGTCGACCACACCTGCGGTCCGGAAGACCTCGCGGCCATCGGCCGCGATGCCGAGCGGGTCGCGCTCGCCCGTGCGGTCCGCTGGCACGCCGAGCACCGTGTCCTGCTGCACGGCCGCCGCACCGTGATCTTCCGGTGAGGATGCTTCGCCCGGGATTGATGACAAGTTGTGACTGTTTCGCCGAGAGATCGATGCAATGGCGAACCTACGGTGGCCTGGTACCGGTTGCGCCGGGGGACACGGACAGTAACCGGGACGGCCTGCCATGGGCCGATGAGCCGGGGAGATGAGTCGTAACCGGCTACTTTCCATGGGCGGCGCGGGCCGGATAGACGGGCCGTAACGGTTGCGGACTGCAACCTAGGGCTCGAGATGGTGGCGGAGCGGATCACCGGCGACCTTCGAGATAGAAGGGCGACACGCTCATGACCACAGGACGGACCAGCCGTGCCAACCATGCCAGGAGGGAGAAGCGCCGACGCAAGATTTTCGGGGTTGTCGTGGCGCTAGCGAGCCTGACCTCGCTTGCCGCCTGCAGCAGTAGTAGCAGTACCTCGACGACGACCACTACCACCCCGGGTCACGTGACGATCCCGGGCGGGATCGGCTCGGTGCCGGCCGCGGGGGCCAGCGGCCCGAAGAAGGCCGGGACGGTCACCTGGGCGCTGCAGCCCGGTACCGCCCCGACCTGGATCTTCCCGATCGTGCCCGGTGCCTCCAACTCGGTCTTCAACACCTTCACCTTCAACCAGCTGATGTGGCGGCCGCTGTACTGGGTGGTCAACGGGGTCGTGCCCGAGGTGTACGCGCCGATGAGCATCGCCGACCCCCCGGTGTACAGCAACGGTGACAAGACCATCTCGGTCACGCTGAAGAGCACGTACAAATGGTCGAACGGCCAGCCCATCACGGCCAACGACCTGCTCTTCTTCCTCAACCTGGTCAAGGCCGCGATCAAGGAATCCCCGGCGAACTGGGAAGGTTACGTGCCCGGCCACCTGCCGGACAACCTGGTGAGCACCTCGGAGCCGAACGCGTCCACGCTGGTGCTGAACCTCAGCGGAGCGGTCAACCCGACCTGGTTCACCGATGACATCATGGGCAACCAGGGCCCGCTGACCCCGATCCCGAGCACCGTCTGGGCCAAGGAGTCGGCCAACGGCCCGGTCATCCCGGCGTCCGGCTGGACCCCCGCCGTCATGACGAAGATCTTCAACTACCTGAACAGCCAGGCCAAGTCGCTCAGCACCTTTGCGACCAACCCGCTGTGGCAGACCGTGGACGGGCCGTACAAGCTGTCCGCCTACAACGCGACCACCGGCGGGTTCACCATGGTGCCGAACACCACCTACGGCGGCCCGCACGTGACCCCGATGTCCAGCTTCCAGGGCGTCCCGTTCACCTCGAACACCGCTGAGTTCAACGCCATCAGGGCAGGCGCGATCGACGTTGCCTACGTCGACTTCGATGACGTGCCGCAGCTGCCTACGGTCCTGAGGCTCGGCTACAGCTACTTCGGCGAGCCGCCCTTCGGCCTGTACTACGCGGCCTACAACTACAAGGACACGACAGGCGACTTCAACAACATCATCGCCCAGCTCTACATGCGCCAGGCGCTCGCGCACCTGGTGGACCAGCAGGGCTGGATCACCGCGTTCATGCACGGCGCGGGGGCACCTGCGTACGGGCCGATCCCGGCCTACCCGAAGAGCCCGTACCTGCCCGCCGACGCCGCGACCAACCCGTACCCGTTCAGCATCTCCGACGCGGTCAGCATCCTGAAGGCCAACGGCTGGACGGTCAACCCGGGCGGGACCGACGTGTGCGCCAAGGCCGGTACCGCCGCGGGTGACTGCGGCGCGGGCATCCCGGCCGGCACCAAGCTGGCGTGGAACTACATCTACAGCTCCACCCCGAACCTGATCGGCGAGCAGGCCACGGACTTCGTGTCGAAGGCCAGGCAGGCCGGGATCCAGATCACGCTGTCCAGCAGCAACTTCAACTACATGATCGCCAACTACCTGGACCCGTCCGCGCCGGCGAACGAGAACAAGTGGGCCATGGAGGACTTCGGCGGTTCCACGGACGAGCCGTACGCGACCACGTTCGGCCTGTTCAACACCGGCGGACCCGCCCAGGTCGGCGACTACAGCAACCCGACCGCCGACTCCCTGATCAACGCCTCGATCACCGGCGGCGACCCGACGGCAGTCAAGAACGAGGCGTCGTTCCTGACCGAGAACCAGCCCGTGCAATTCCAGCCCGTGATCGACTACATCTGGGCCTGGAAGAACTCCCTGTCCGCCACGATGCCGCAGGCCTGGGAGAACCTGACCCAGTACTACGCCACGCCGGAATACTGGTACTTCACCTCGTAACCGTCCACTCGACTGCCCTGGTCTCCGGATATGCCGGAGACCAGGGCACTTCATTGGGCGGCCAACGCGCCGTCCAGTGCCAAAAAGTTACGCTTAGTAGTCACGACTCGGGGGTATATCGCTCGCGGTACCGGAGGGCCACGCGGGAAAGCTCGCCGACGATCTTGGCGAGGGCGGTCGGCGGGGACGGAGATTCTGCGGCGTTACGCCGCTTCCGCGGCAATCCTTCACGCGGCTGCGGCCAGCGAGTTTGAAGGGGCGAAGATTACAAGACGGTATAGATCCAGAAATGTCTGGATGCCAGCGAACGCCTCGCTGGAAGCTGCAGCCAGGGGATTGATGGCAAGTTGTGACTTTATTGGCGAGAGATCGATGCAATATGGATCTTACGCTTCCGCTAACTCATGACACCGGTAGCTGACCGGTCGGCCCGCCATGGGCCGGCACGGATGCGCCGGGGGATACGGGCCGTAACCGGTAAGGGGACTGCGACCCAGAGCCCCGCGACGGTGCCGGAGCGGACCACCGGCGAACTTCGAGAGAGAGAAGGGCGACAAGCTCATGACCCCAGGACGGACCATCGGCGCCGGCACCGCAGGGAGGGAGGGCCGATGATGAGATTCCGGAGCAAGGCTGCCGGAGGGCTGCTCGTAGCGGTAGCCACCATCACCGCGCTTGCCGCCTGCAGCAGCAGCAGTAGTAGCAGCAGTGGCACCACGACCACCACCACCCCAGGCTCTGTCACGGTCCCTGGCGGAATCGGCTCGGTGCCGCTCGCGTCATCAAGCGGCACGAAGCACGCGGGGACTATCACCTGGGCGATGCAGCCAGGCGCCACCCCGAACTGGATTCTCCCGGTCGTGCCGGGCGCCTCCAACTCGGTCTTCAACAACTTCACGTTCATCTGGGAGATGTGGCGGCCGCTGTACTGGACGGTGTACGGAACCGACCCCGAGCTCTACCCGCCGATGAGCGTCGCCAACCCGGTGGCGTACTCCAACGGCGACAAGACCGTCACGATCTCGCTGAAGAGCAGCTACAAGTGGTCGAACGGCCAGACCATCACGGCCAACGACATCCTGTTCTTCATCGACCTGGTCAAGGCCGCGATCAAGGTATCCCCGGCGGACTGGGAGGGCTACGTGCCCGGCCACTTCCCGGATAACCTGGTGAGCACCTCGGAGCCGAACGCGACCACCCTGGTGATGAACCTCAGCTCCGCGGTCAACCCGACCTGGTTCACCGAGGACGTGCTCGGCCAGGGCCCGATCATCCCGCTGCCCAGCCAGGTCTGGGCCGTGGACTCGGCGGGCGGGGCGGTGATCCCGCCGTCGGGCTGGACTCCCGCCACCATGACGAAGATCTTCAACTACCTGACCACGCAGGCCAAGTCGCTCAGCACCTACGCGACCAACCCGCTGTGGCAGGTCGTGGACGGGCCGTACAAGCTGTCGGCCTACAACCCGACCACCGGCGGCTTCACCATGGTGCCGAACACCACCTACGGCGGCCCGCACGTGACCCCGATGTCCAGCTTCGAGGGCGTCCCGTTCACCTCGAACACCGCTGAGTTCAACGCCATCAGGTCCAAGGCCATCGACGTCGCCTACGTCGACTTCGACGACGTGCCGCAGCTGCCCGCGGTCCTGCGGGAGGGCTACAGCTACTTCGGCGAGCCGGACTTCGGCCTGACGTTCGCGGCGTACAACTTCAAGGACACGACCGGCGACTTCAACAACATCATCAACCAGCTCTACATCCGGCAGGCGCTCGCGCACCTGGTGGACCAGCAGGGCTGGATCACGGCGTTCATGCACGGCGCGGGCGCGCCTGCGTACGGGCCGATCCCGGCCTACCCGCAGAGCCCGTTCCTGCCGACCGACGCCGCGACCAACCCGTACCCGTTCAGCATCTCCGACGCCGTCAGCCTGCTGAAGGCCAACGGCTGGACCGTTAACCCGGGCGGGACCGACGTGTGCGCCAAGGCCGGCACCGCCGCGGGTGACTGCGGCGCGGGCATCCCGGCCGGCACCAAGCTGGCGTGGAACTACATCTACAGCTCCTCGCCGGCCCTGATCGGCTACCAGGCCACCGACTTCGTGTCGAAGGCCAAGCAGGCCGGCATCAACGTCACGCTGTCCAGCAGCAACTTCAACTACATGATCGCCAACTACCTGGACCCGTCCGCGCCGGCGAACGAGAGCAAGTGGGCCATGGAGGACTTCGGCGGTGAGACCGACGTGCCGTACGCGACCACGTTCGGCCTGTTCAACACCGGCGGACCCTCGCAGGTCGGCGACTACAGCAACCCGACCGCCGACTCCCTGATCAACGCTTCGATCTCGGGCGGCGACCCGGCGGCGGTCAAGAACGAGGCGTCGTTCCTGACGGAGAACCAGCCCGTGGAATTCCAGCCCAACCCGGATGACGTCTGGGCGTGGAAGAACACGCTGTCGGCTGAGAACCCGCAGGGCTGGGAGAACCTGACCCAGTACTACGCCACACCCGAGTTCTGGTACTTCAACTCGTAGTAACCATTCCGCTCGACGCTGGACTGCCCTGGTCTCCGGTGATACACCGGAGACCAGGGCAGCGATTCGGCCGGACGCGGCCTGCGGAACGCCACGCAAGCTCCTCGCGGCGTGATATGCCGCGCAGGGAAGGCAGGGACAAATGATCACCTACCTGATACGCCGAATCATCACCTCGATCATCGTGCTGATCGGCGTCTCCATCTTCATCTTCCTGCTGTTGCACGAGGCCTACCCGTCACCGGCCCGGGCCGCGCTGGGCCTGCTCGCCAGGCCGGTTCAGATCGCCGCGTTCAACAAGCAAAACGGTTACGATGACCCGGTCTGGGTGCAGTACCTGCATTACGTCGGCATCATTCCCCACGGCGGCACCGGCCCGGACCTGCTGAAGGGCCACCTGGGCTATTCGTACGTCGAGAACCAGTCGGTGTTCGCGCTGTTCCAGGAGCGGGTCGCGCGCAGCGCCTACCTGTCCGGGATCTCGCTCGTGATCGCGGTGCTCATCGCCCTGCCGCTGGGGATCTTCCAGGCGGTCAAGCGCAACAGCATCGGGGACAACGTGGCCACCAGCGCGGCGTTCATCCTGTACTCGATGCCGTCGTTCTTCCTCGGGCTGATCCTCATCGAGGTTTTCTCGCTCTCGCTCCCGATCTTCAACTTCGAGGCCAGCCAGTCCACGAACGTGTTCTACGTCATGGGCGACTGGTACTCCATGACGCTGCCGATCTTCACGCTCGCCCTGATCACGGTGGCCGCCTTCTCCCGGTACATGCGATCGTCATCGATCGACGTGCTGGCCCAGGACTACATCAAGGTGGCCCGGGCTAAAGGCTTGCCGGAGCGGCTGGTGCTGATGCGGCACCTGGTCCGCAACGCCAGCCTCCCGATGGTGACCCTGATCGGGCTGTCCCTGCCCGCCCTGCTGGCAGGCAACTTGATCACCGAGACCCTGTTCAACTACCAGGGCCTGGGACTGCTCTTCTTCGAGAGCCTGCAGAAGATCGACTACCCGGTGCTGCTCGCCTACACGCTGGCGGGCGCCGTCCTAGTGGTCGTCGGAAACCTGGTCGCGGATATCGCGCTCACCGTCGCCGACCCGCGCATCCGGCTGGCCTGAGGAAGGAGGCAGAAATGGCAACCACTCCATCATCCCTGCCGCCGCTGGACATCACCCGCGCGCCCGAGGGCGGCGAAATCGGAGCCATCCAGAGCGGGTGGCGGCTGGCGCTCCGCGAGTTCATGAACAACCGGCTGGCCGTGCTCGGCTTCGGCATACTCATCTTCTTCGTGCTCTTCTCGTTCGTCGGGCCGCTCATCTACCACACCGACCAGCTCGACACCAACCTGGCCATCGCTTACCAGCCGCCCTCGGCCCAGCACCTGTTCGGCACCGATACCAGCGGCTTTGACGAGCTCGGCCGGATGATGAAGGGCGGCCAGGCCGCGCTGGAGATCGGCTTCTTCGCCGCGTTCGTCGCCATCGTGATCGGCACCCTCTGGGGGGCCGTCTCGGGCCTGGCCGGCGGGATCGTCGACTCGGCCATGATGCGCGTGGTCGACGTGTTCCTCTCGGTTCCTTTCCTGTTCGTGGTGCTGATCCTGGCCGTCAAGTACGGGGCGACGGTCCTGTCGCTGAGCCTGGTCATCGGCGGTTTCTCTTGGCTGGTGCCGGCCCGGCTGGTTCGCGGCGAGGTGCTGACCCTGCGAGAACGCGACTTCGTCCTGGCCGCCCGAACAGCGGGGTCCGGTAGCTGGAGGCTGATCAGCAGGCACCTGATCCCGAACGCCCTCGGCGTGGTCATCGTCAACGTGACGTTCCAGGTCGCGGACGCGATCCTGACCGTCTCGTACGTCGGCTTCCTCGGCTTCGGCCTGCATTACCCCAGCGTCGACTGGGGTGACCAGCTCGCCGACGGCAGCACTTACCTGCAAGACAACTACTGGTGGCTGATCTTCCCGGTCGGCGCCTGCATCGTGCTGACCGTGATGGCGCTGAACTTCATGGGCGACGCCCTCCGTGACGCGCTGGACGTGCGGCTGAGACGCCGGTAGCGGCCCGCCCACCGCCCGGGTGCGACGACCAACCACAGCCATCATCAACGAGAGGTAGCGGCCTGATGGCCCCAGTCCTTGAGATCGAGAACCTGTCGACGCACATCAAGCTCACCAGGTCCGTCGTCCAGGCCGTCGGCAACATTGACCTGCGAGTCGACGCCGGGGAGACGCTCGGCATCGTCGGGGAATCCGGCTGCGGCAAGTCCATGACGGGCTTGTCGATCATGGGGCTGCTGCCGCCGGGCGGGTCCATCGTCGGCGGCTCGATCAAGCTGGACGGCCGCGAACTCGTCGGCCTGAAGGGTGAGGAACTGCGGCACGTCCGGGGCAACGAGATCGCGATGATCTTCCAGGACCCGCTGACCTCGCTGGACCCGACCAAGACCATCGGCTACCAGGTCGCCGAGCCGGTGCGGCTGCACAAGGGGGTCTCGAAGGCCGCCGCCCTCGACCGGGCCGTGGAGGTGCTGAACCTGGTCGGCCTGCCCAGGCCCAAGGAGCGCCTGGACGACTATCCACACCAGCTGTCCGGTGGCCTGCGGCAGCGCGTGATGATCGCGATGGCGCTGGCCAACGAACCCAGGCTGCTCATCGCCGACGAGCCGACCACGGCCCTTGACGTCACCATCCAGGCGCAGATTCTCGCCCTGCTCAAGGACCTGAAGGACCGGCTCGGCATGGCGATGCTGCTGATCACGCACGACATGGGCGTGATCGCCGGGAATGCCGACCGGGTCAACGTCATGTACGCGGGCCGGGTGGTGGAGACCGCCGGGGTGATGGACCTGTTCAGCGAGATGCACCACCCCTACACCCAGGCGCTGCTCGCTTCTATCCCCCAGCTCGACCAGGACGCGAAAAAGGCGCTGCACGCCATTCCCGGCCTCCCGCCGGACCTGTCGAATCCGCCGCAGGGCTGCCGGTTCGCCGCCAGGTGCTCCCGGGCCACGGACAAGTGCCGGACCGACGAGCCGTCGCTGTCAGGAAAGACGTACGAGCACAGGTTCTCCTGCTGGCATCCGGTCGACGGGCCGCTCGTCCTCACCGTGATCGGGCAGGGCGGGCCGGACGCCGCGAGCACGGGGCTACTCGCGGCGGACGCCACGAGCGTGGAGGAAGCCTCGGCGGCCGGCGAGCCCGCGCTGGTCGCCGACGCCCCGCTGGCCGACGCGGACGCGTTCGGGGAGGACGCGGAACCTGATACCGGCGTAGACGGCGCCGAACCCGCGCCAACGGTCGTGGCGGCGGGCCTGACACAGACGGCCGACGGTCGTCTTCAGGTGACGGAGCGCCCGGTCGAGGCGGTCGCGGCGGACGGGAACGGTGTTGTCCCGCTGCTCGAGCTGCGCAACCTGGTGAAGGAGTTCCCGGTCACCTCCGGGATCATGCAGCGCAAGGTGGCGGCCGTCCACGCCGTGTCGGATGTTTCCTTCTCCGTGCCAGCCGGAACCACGTTCGGCCTGGTGGGCGAGTCGGGGTGCGGCAAGACCACGATCGGCAAGCTGATCGTGGCGCTGGAGAAACCGAACTCCGGCTCGATCACCCTCGCCGGCATGGACGTGTCCAAGCTACGCGGCGGCGATTTGCGGCGCAAGCGCCGCGACCTGCAGCTCATGTTCCAGGACCCGCACTCCTCGCTCGACCCCCGGATGCGCGTCGGCGCGATCATCGGGGAGCCGCTCGCCGTGCAGCACCTCGGCAGCAAGCGGGCCCAGCGGGATCGTGTCTTCGAGCTGCTCGGCGAGGTCGGGCTGCCGCGGAACGCGGTCGAGCGCTACCCGCACGAGTTCTCCGGCGGCCAGCGCCAGCGCATCGGGCTGGCCAGGGCGCTGACCCTGAACCCGAGGCTCATCGTGGCGGACGAGCCGGTCAGCGCGCTCGACGTGTCGATCAGGGCCCAGGTGCTGAACCTGATGAAGCGCCTGCAGACCTCGCACGGCCTGACCTACGTCGTGATCTCGCACGACCTCGCGGTGGTCAAGTACATGTCCGACCGGATCGGCGTCATGTACCTGGGCAAGATGGTCGAGCTCGGGAACGCGCAGGACATCTACGAGCGGGCCGCGCACCCGTACACGGCCGGCCTGATCGCCACCATCCCGGCGCCCAAGCCGACGGCCGAACGGGCGAAGCGGGAGATCGCCATCAAGGGCGAGCTGCCCAGCCCGGTGAACCCGCCTTCTGGCTGCCGGTTCCGCACCAGGTGCAAGTACGCGCAGGAGATCTGCTCCGTCGAAGAGCCGCAGTTGCGGAGCTTCGGCCCGGGTCACGTGGCCGCCTGCCACTTCCCGCTGCAGACGCCGAACGGTGCGGCCGCCGATGTCCACGCGATGACGGGCACCGGCGACCCGCTCTAGACCCGGCGCCCGCCCGGAGCGCGGCGCCTATCCGTGGCTTTGGCTTGCCCTAGACGCGGATGATGCAGATACTCCATTCATGGGAGGGTCGGCGGACAGGCCCGCAACGCCCGCATTTCTCCGTGCTTCTGACGCGGAGCGCGACCACGTCGTCGACGAGCTCAGGAAGGAGTACGTCGACGGCAGGCTGTCCCACGAGACCTTCCTCTTCCGCATGGAGAGCGCCCTCGGTGCGCGTGACCACGGTCAGCTGGACCGCCTGTTCACCGACCTGCCGCCGCGCCGGACCAGACTGCTGGCCCGGGTGAAGGCCGCCCTGCTGGGTCGCGGTCGCCGCGACGAGCAGGCGGACGCCTCCGTCACGCCCTTGC
Organism: uncultured Actinomycetes bacterium; assembly: GCA_963789225.1. Taxonomy (GTDB): domain Bacteria; phylum Actinomycetota; class Actinomycetes; order Streptosporangiales; family Streptosporangiaceae; genus Palsa-504. The sequence continues at coordinate 669,486 of CAWBKD010000046.1, read as the reverse complement.
GCAACGCGGGGCAAGGACTTCCGCCGGGAGCTCACGGGCCCGTGGGGTACTCGGCGGCCTGGTCCGGCCAGCCCGGCGGACGCGCGGACCCGCCCGCGCCGGCCCCGCTCGACTTTCCGCGTGGCAGCGGGACCACCTTTACCATCGGGCGCACCCAGGACTGTGACCTGCGCATCTCCGACATGTCGGTGTCGCGGCACCACGCCGAGCTCACGCGCGGCGAAGATGGGTGGCTGCTGTCTGACCTGGGTTCGCACAATGGCACCCGGATCAACGGCTGGCTAGTCCGTGAGCCGGTCCCGCTGCGCCCCGGCGACACGGTGCAGTTCGGCTCGGCGCTGTTCGTCGTCCAGGCAACAAAGCCCGGGCAGGCGCCCCCGGTCTAGCGCTGCGGCTACAGTCGGAAGGCGTGACGACCGTTTTGCTCGTGCGGCACGGGCTGACCGCGACGACCGGGCACGTGCTGACCGGATGGACGCCGGGCATCGCACTGGACGACCGCGGCCAGGCGCAGGCGGCGGCGCTGGCGGCCAGGCTCGCCCCGCTCCCGCTCGCCGCGATCGTCAGTAGCCCGCTGGAGCGGTGCATGCAGACCGCGGCGGCGATCGCCGCGGGGCGGGACGGCCAGCAGGTGATTGCCGAGGACCGGGTGGGGGAGTGCCGCTACGGGGACTGGACGGGCCGGCCGCTGAAGAAGCTGGCGACCGAACAGCTCTGGCGCGTCGTGCAGGCTCACCCGAGCGCGGTGAGATTCCCCGGTCCCGAGGGGGAATCCATGCCGGATATGCAGCATCGCGCGGTGGCGGCGGTCAGAGACTGGAACGCCAGGCTCGGCAAGGACGCTACCTACCTCATCTGCTCCCACGGCGACGTCATCAAGGCCATCGTCGCCGATAGCCTGGGACTGCACCTCGATCAGTGCCAGCGGATCCAGGCGGATCCCTGCTCGCTGACGGTCATCAGGTACACGCCGCTGCGGCCATTCCTGATCCGCATGAACGACAGGGGAGGCGGGGTGGAGGACCTCATGCCCCGCCCCGACCGACACGGGCCCGAGTCCTCAGCGGCCCGCGACGCCGCGGCAGGTGACGCGGCCGTCGGCGGAGGTTCCGGCGAAGCCGTATATAACGGGCGGGATGGGGCAGTGACCGGAACGCCCGGGCCCGGGGTCACCTTGGCCGACGCCGCCTACCCGGCTCGTCAAGAGTCGGCGGAAGCGCAAGGATAGGACTATGCCGGTCTACTTCTATGACCCGCCGGACAGGTTCGTAGCCGGAGCGGTGGGGCAGCCAGGAGAGCGGATCTTCTATTTGCAGGCGACCTCCGGCGGTCGCGTCACCAGCGTCGTGCTGGAAAAGTTCCAGGTCAGCTTGCTCGCGGAACGGATCGACGAGCTCCTGGACGAGGTGCTCAGGCGCACCGGCGGGTCACCCGAAGTACCAGCCGCCGCTCCCGCGGCGCTGCAGGACGACGGGCCGCTCGACCTGCCGCTGCTCGAGGACTTCCGCGTCGGCCCGATCGCCCTGGCCTGGGACGGCGACGGCGGCATGGTCATCATCGAGGCGCAGGAGGAATCAGACGAGCCCGTGGAGCCGCTGGCCGAGGAGGTTCCCGCCGACGGGCCCGGGGTACTGAGAGTGCGCATCACCCCGGGTGCCGCGCGCGCCTTCGCCCAGCGCGCCGCCAAGATCGTCGCCGCCGGCCGACCGCCTTGCCCCCTGTGCGGTCTGCCCCTGGACACCGACGGGCACGTCTGCCCCAGGCAGAACGGTCACCGCGCCAGTGCTTGAGAGTCCCCCCGGCCTCCCGGATGGCGAGCAGGCCGCGCTTGACTTGCTCGCCACCGGGAAGCTCGAAGTCAAGGGCCGGCTGGTGGATGCGTCCAACGCCACCCTGTACTGCACGATCAACGTCGGCGGTCGCGAACCGAAGAAGGCCAAGGGCCCAAAGGCGTCCAGGGGGCAAGGGGGGCCAGGGGGGTCCAGGGGGCCAGGGGGGTCCAGGGGGTACGGGGGGCCAGGGGGGTACGGGGGGGCGGGGAGCCCCCCCGTGCTCGGGGGGTCCAGGGCGGTCGCCCCCCCGGACATTGTTGCCTGCGTCTACAAGCCGATAGCGGGCGAGCGTCCCCTCTGGGACTTCCCGGTGGGCAGCCTGGCCGGCCGGGAAGTCGCTGCCTATGCCGTGTCCCGTGCGGCCGGCTGGGATGTCGTCCCGCCGACGGTCATGCGCGACGGGCCATTCGGCCCCGGCATGTGCCAGCTCTGGATCGACCACGATCCCGAAGTGGACCTGATCGCGCTGTCCCGCCGCACCGATCATGTCGGCCTGCGCGACATGGCCGTGTTCGACGCGGTGGTGAACAACGCCGACCGGAAGATAGGTCATCTGCTGCCGGTGGCCGACGGGCACCTGTACGGGTGTGACCACGGGGTCTGCTTCGCCGAGGACTACAAGCTGCGGACCGTGCTGTGGCAATGGCGCGGGAAAACCTTGCCCCGGCGGTCAGTCGAAGCGCTGCGCCGCCTGAACGTCCAGCTCACCGAGGGGAGCCTGGCCGCGGAACTGGCCTCGCTGCTGACCGCGAGCGAGATCACCGCCACCAGGGGCAGGATCGAGACGCTGCTCGAGCACCGCGTCCACCCTTACCCGCCCGCGGACTGGCCCGCGGTCCCGTGGCCCCCGATCTCGCCGGCCCGCCGCCTCAGCTGCCGCCCGGCTCCGGTGACTCCCCGGCGGCGCCATTGCGCCTGAAGTAGCGCTCGAACTCGCGGGCGATGGCGTCGCCGCTGGCCTCGGGCAGATCCATCGCGTCCTTGGCCTCTTCCAGGGTCCGCACGTAGTCGGCGACCTCTGAATCCTGCTGGGCGAGCTCGTCGACGCCGCGCTCCCAGGCGCGGGCCTCCTCGGGCAGGTCGGCCAGCGGCAGCGGGGCGTCCAGGATGTCCTCCACGCCGCGCAGCAGCGCCAGCGTGGCCTTCGGGCTGGGCGGCTGCGCCACGTAGTGGGGCACCTGTGCCCACAGCGATACGGTCGGGATGCCCGCCGCGGCGCAGGTGTGCTGGAGAACCCCGACGATTCCCGTGGGGCCCTTGTAGTCCACCCGGCTGCCGCCGCCGACGGCAGCAGCCGCGGCGGCCAGCTTGGCGTTGGACGAGCCGATGGAAACCGGCACCGGGCGGGTATGCGGCGCGTCGGCCAGCAGCGCGCCGAGCAAGATGATGAGCTCCACGCCCAGGGTCTCCAGACCCTCGACCAGTTCCTCGCTGAACGCCCGCCAGCGCATGTTCGGCTCGATGCCGTGCACCAGGACAACGTCCCTGTTCAGCCCCGTGGGCGGCACGGATTCGTCGGCGGGTTGCGCGTGGGCGACCGAGATCCGCGTCGTGGGCCAGATCAGGCGCTGGGTGTGACCGCCCTCGATCTCGATGACCGGCCGGTTCACCTGGAAGTCGTAGTAGTCCTCGGGATCGATGGCGCCGATCGGGGTCGCCTGCCAGGCGATGCCCAGGTGGTTGACCACGCCGCTGGCCGCCTCGCCCGCGTCGTTCCAGCCCTCGAACCCGGCGATGGCGACCGGAGATGTGAGGCCGCCGACGTCGTTGAACTCCATGACTGGTCACCTCCCCAAGCACGACGCAGGCCGTCCCTACAGCCTACGTGGTCAGCCTTGCTCGTTGGGTTATCGCCTTGCGTGTCCCCGCCTGGCTGGGGGAATTGTGCCTGGAGCTCTTAGGATGGTCGGTGATGAGCACACTACGATCCGCCCTGGCCGAGCGCGTGGTGGTGGCCGACGGGGCGATGGGCACCATGCTCCAGGCGAGCGATGCCACCATCGACGACTTCGCCGGCTACGAAGGCTGCAACGAGATCCTGAACGTGACCAGGCCCGATATCGTGACCGGGATTCACGAGGCGTACCTGCAGGCGGGCGCGGACTGCGTCACCACCAACTCGTTCGGGGCCAATCTGTCCAACCTCGGTGAGTACGGGATCGCCGACCGGACCGGGGAACTGTCGCTGGCATCCGCCCGGCTGGCCCGGGCGGCGGCCGACCGCTGGGCCACGCCAGAACGGCCTCGTTGGGTGCTCGGCTCGATGGGGCCCGGCACGAAGCTGCCCACGCTCGGCCACATCACCTTCCGCGAGCTGCGCGACGCCTACCAGGCCAACGCGGAGGGGCTGCTGCGCGGAGGGGCCGATGCGCTGATCATCGAGACCTGCTACGACCTGCTCCAGGCCAAGGCGGCGATCATCGGGTCTAGGCGGGCCGCGGCGGAGATAGCCCCCGGCGCGCTGATCATCGCCCAGGTGACGATCGAGACCACGGGTGTCATGCTGCTCGGCAGCGAGATCGGCGCGGCCCTGACGGCCCTGGAGCCCCTCGGCATCGACATGATCGGCCTGAACTGCGCGACCGGTCCCTGGGAGATGAGCGAGCACCTGCGCTACCTGGCCGCGCACTCGCCGATAGCGGTGTCCTGCGAACCGAACGCCGGGCTGCCGGAGCTGACGGCGGACGGGGCCCGGTACCCGCTGACCCCGGACGGACTCGCCGACGCCCACGACAGGTTCACCAGGGAGTTCGGGCTGTCGCTGGTGGGCGGGTGCTGCGGCACCACCCCCGAGCACATCGCGGCGCTGGCCGATCGGGTGGCCGGGCGCCCGGTCGCCCGGCGCAAGCCGCGTCCCGAGCCGGGCGTGGCGTCGCTGTACGCGCACGTGCCGTTCCGCCAGGACACCGCGTTCCTCGCGATCGGCGAGCGGACCAACGCCAACGGGTCCAAGGCGTTCCGCGACGCCATGGTGGCGGGGAAGTACGAGGACTGCGTCGAGATCGCCAGGGCGCAGACCCGCGACGGCGCCCACCTGCTCGACGTATGCGTCGACTACGTGGGCAGGGACGGCGCGGCCGACATGCGCGCGGTGGTGAGCAGGCTCGCCACCGCCGCCACCCTGCCGCTGGTCCTGGACTCCACCGAGCCTGCCGTGATCGAGGCAGGCCTGGAGCTGACCGGCGGGCGCTCGGTCATCAACTCGGTCAACTACGAGGACGGGGACGGCCCGGAGTCGCGCATCGCGCGGGTCATGCCGGTGGTCCGTGAGCACGGTGCCGCGGTCATCGCGCTGACTATCGACGAGCGCGGCCAGGCCAGGACCGCCGACTGGAAGGTCGCGGTCGCCGAGCGGCTGATCGCCGACCTGACTCAGAACTGGGGCATGCGGGAACAGGACATCATCGTCGACTGCCTGACCTTCCCTATCGCCACCGGGCAGGAGGAGACCCGGCGGGACGCGATCGAGACCATCGGCGCGATCGCGGAGCTGAAGCGCCGCCACCCGGCCGTCCAGACGACGCTCGGCGTGTCCAACGTGTCGTTCGGCCTGAAGCCCGCCGCCCGCGCCGCGCTGAACTCGGTCTTCCTGGGCGAGTGCGTCCGGGCGGGCCTGGACTCCGCGATCGTGCACGCGGCGCGGATCGTGCCGATCGCGCGGATACCAGACGACCAGCGGCAGGCGGCGCTGGACCTGGTCTACGACCGGCGCCGGGAGGGCTACGACCCGCTGGCCAGGCTACTCGAGCTGTTCGAGGGCGTGGACGCGGAAGCGCTGAAGGCGAGCCGGGCCGCGGAACTGGCCGGGCTGCCGCTGTGGGACAGGCTCAAGCGGCGGATCATCGACGGGGAGCGGGTCGGGCTCGAGGCGGACCTGGACACGGCGCTGGCGCAGCGGCCCGCCCTGGAGATCGTCAACGACGTGCTGCTCGACGGGATGAAGACGGTCGGCGAGCTGTTCGGCTCCGGGCAGATGCAGCTGCCGTTCGTGCTGACCTCCGCCGAGGTGATGAAGACGTCCGTGGCCTACCTCGAGCCGTACATGGAGCGGACGGCCGAGGTCGGCAAGGGCAAGATCGTGCTCGCCACGGTCAAGGGCGACGTCCACGACATCGGCAAGAACCTGGTCGACATCATCTTGTCGAACAACGGCTACGACGTGGTCAACATCGGGATCAAGCAGCCCATCTCCTCGATCGTGGCGGCCGCGGAGGAGAACGACGCGGACGTCATCGGGATGTCGGGGCTGCTGGTCAAGTCGACCGTGGTGATGCGGGACAACCTCGCCGAGCTCAACTCGCGCGGCCTGGCCACGCGGTGGCCGGTGCTGCTCGGCGGCGCCGCGCTCACCCGTGCCTACGTGGAGCAGGACCTGGCCGCGCTGTTCGACGGCGAGGTCAGGTACGCCAGGGACGCGTTCGAGGGGCTGCGCCTGATGGACGCCGCGATGGCAGTCAAGCGCGGCGAACCCGGGGCCAGGCTGCCCGAACGGCGGACGCGCCGGGTCACGAGGGCGGCCACCGCCGGACCCGATGATGGACTCGGGGGAGAGACCACCACTCGTTCGGATGTAGCAGCCGATGTGCCGGTGCCGGAAGCGCCGTTCCTGGGCACCGAGGTCATTAAGGGCATACCGCTGGCGGAGTATGCCGCCTACCTGGACGAGCGGGCGCTGTTCATGGGCCAGTGGGGGCTCAAGCCGTCGCGGGGGCGCGGCGGGGCGAGCTATGAGGAGCTGGTGGAGACCCAGGGCCGGCCCCGGTTGCGCATGTGGCTGGAGCGCATCCAGACCGAGGGCCTGCTCGAGGCGGCGGTGGTCTACGGGTACTTCCGGTGCGTGAGCTCGGGGAATGACCTGATCGTCCTCGGAAAGGACGGCCCGGGCGAACTGGAGCGGTTCAGCTTCCCGCGGCAGCGGCGTGACCGGCGGCTGTGCCTGGCCGATTTCTTCAAGCCGGAAGGCTCCGGCCAAACGGACGTCGTGGCGTTCCAGCTCGCCACCATGGGACCGCGGATCTCCGAGGCGACCGCCGAGCTGTTCGCGAAGAATGCCTACCGGGAGTACCTGGAGCTGCACGGTCTGTCCGTCCAGCTGGCCGAGGCACTGGCCGAGTACTGGCACACCAGGATCCGGCGCGAGCTCGGCGTCGCCGGCGCCGATCCGGCCGACATCGCCGGCTTCTTCCGCGTCGACTACCAGGGCGCGCGATACTCCTTCGGCTATCCCGCCTGCCCGGACCTGGCCGACCGCGCCAAGGTAGTACGCCTGCTCGAGCCGTCCCGCATCGGCGTGGAGCTGTCGGAGGAGATGCAGCTCCACCCCGAGCAGTCCACCGACGCCATCGTGGTCCACCACCCCGAGGCGAAGTACTTTAGTGTCTAACCCCCCAGGGGCCAGCACAGCAGTCCTATTCGATATGGACGGGCTGCTCATCGACTCCGAGCCGCTGTGGCTCACGGTCGAGACGGTCGTCATGGCGCGGCTTGGCGCGGAGTGGACCGAGGCGGACCAGGCTCAGCTGATCGGCGGCAGCCTGGACCGCTCGGTGCGTTACATGCTCAGCCGGGCGACCAGGCCGGAGCCGCCGGAAGTGGTCGGCGAGTGGCTGATGTCCGGCATCGCCGAGCTGGTTCGCCGCAGCGGCGTCCCGGTCCAGCCGGGCGCGCGCGAGCTGCTCGCCGAGGTGGCGGCGGCCGGCCTGCCGCACGCGCTCGTGACCTCGTCCGAGCGCCGGTTCATGGACCAGGTGCTGGCCAGCACCGGCCTGCGCTTCGACGCGCTCGTGTGCGCCGACGACGTCAGCGTCACCAAACCCGACCCGGAGCCGTACCTGCTGGCGGCCAAGCTGGTCGGAGTGCCCCCCGGCGACTGCTTCGCCCTGGAGGACTCGCCCAACGGGGTGGCGTCCGCGGAAGCCGCCGGATGCCGGGTCATCGCCGTCCCGTCCCTGGCCACGATCGAGCCCGCTCCCGGCCGTACGGTGATGCGCTCGCTGCTTGACCTGCGCGCGGACGCCAACGGCATATCTGTCCGGGCCGGTATTAGCCCTTTGGGGGGTTAGCCCCAATGCTGACACGCCCGCAAACGCCATAGACTTCAAGCAGAACCGCGGGGAGGTGCGCATGCCCACCTACGACAAGATCGCCTGGTTGCCGCTATGCGGGGGACTGACCGGGCTCGGCCTGGTGCTCAGCTACCTCGTCATGCGGCGGCGCGGTCTCGGAGCCGGCCTGCGCGGGGCGGCCTGGTCGCTGCTGCCGATCGCCGCCTACCTGACCGGCTCGATCGAGATGTTCTGGAAGATGGGCGTGGCCATCGGCGACTTCGCGAAGGGCTTCGCGTTCTCGCCCCGGGTCTGGTCCGGGATCGCGGTGGCCGGGGTGGCCGTGGTGCTGTTCGTCGTTTCAGGCCCGCTGCGCCGGCGGAGCGTGAAGCCGAGCAAGGACCAGCAGGCCGTCGGGCCTGACGGCGGGGCGGCCAAGCGGCCGGCCGTGACCGGTGCCGGACAGCTGGCCACCCGGCCTTCGGCCACCGCGGCCACCGCGCCGGTCAAGGCGCGCAAGGGCAAGAACGCGGGCGACGATGACGACGATCTGGGCGACGTCGAGGACATCCTCCGCCGCCACGGGATCAGCTGAGGTTGCGCCGGGATATCTTTCGCTCCTACGGCATCAGCTGAGGATTTTTTTAGTCACAATCGCGCTACGACGCCGGCTTTGGTCTGGATTTCGGCGCCAGAAGCGCACAGTCTCTCCAGGTAGGCAGTGATCACACATCGGGGCGCCGACGGCTGCCTTGATTCCGAAGTTCGTCACCAAAGGAAACATGCCCATGATCAGTGCACCAAACCGGTACGTCGCGCTGGGCGTGGCCGTGCTGGCCGCGGCCGGGCTCGCCGCGTGCAGCTCATCCTCGTCGAGCAGCACGCCGGCGGCCAGCAGCTCCAACAAGCCGGTATACGGAGGGACGCTGAACGTCGTCGCCGCCGCCGGCCCGGACCACATCGACCCCGTGGCCGCCTACTACACCGCGGACTACGAGTTCGAGCACGCCTACACCAGGCAGCTCCTCCAGTACCCGAGCGAGAACTACAACAGCACCTCGGATATGGGCTGGACCGCGGACGTCACGCCGGTCGCGGACATCGCGACCGAGGTCCCGACGGTCGCCAACGGCGGGATCACCAACGGCGGGACGACCTATACGTTCCACATCAAGCCGGGCGTGGACTGGAATACCACCCCGCCCCGCCAGGTCGTCGCGGACGACTTCATCCGCGAGTTCAAGGCGTTCTGCAATCCGGCCCCCGGCGGGTTCGTCGGCAACATCACGTACTACGCGAGCACGATCGTCGGGATGAACTCGTACTGCAACGCCGAGCAGGCCTACTTCGCGAACGCCAAGACGCATCCGGGGACCGCGGCGAACATCACGGCCTTCCAGAACTCCAACAACATCACCGGCCTGTCCGCGCCGAACCCGCTGACGCTGCAGATCAACCTGATGGCCCCGGCCAGCGACTTCGAGTACATGATGGCCATGCCGTTCACCTCGGCCCGCCCGGTCGAGTACGACGCCTACGTGCCGAATAGCCTGCAGCTGGACCAGCACACGATCTCGGACGGCCCGTACCAGATCAGCTCGTACATCCCCGGCAAGTCGATGACGCTGGTCAGGAACCCCGCGTGGAAGGCGTCCACCGACCCGCTCCGCAAGGCCTATGTGAACAAGATCGTGCTGACCATCGGCGTCACGTCGGCCCAGACGCAGCTGTCGGACATGGAGGCAGGCACCGAGGACGTCACCAACGACACCCCGCTGAACCCGGCATCGCTGCCGGCGCTCGAGACCTCGGGCAACCCCAACTTCAAGATCTGGAAGTGGTCGGCCACGGAGCCGTACATCGTGTTCAACCTGCGCAGCCCGGACTCGGGCGGCGCGATGGGCAAGCTGCTGGTGCGTCAGGCCGTGGAGTACGGGCTGGACAAGGTGGCCGTGCAGAAGGCCTACGGCGGCCCGCCCGTCGCGTCGATCCTCAACACGGTGATCATGCCGGGTAACGCCGGGTACCAGAACTACAACCTCTACCCGGACGACAACGGCCAGGGCAACATCGCGATGTGCAAGTCCGATCTGGCCAAGGCGGGTTACCCGAACGGCGTGACGCTGCTGTACATGTACCCGAACGACTCCACCGACACGCGGGCCTTCGAGGCCATCCAGGCCTCGCTCGCCGGCTGCGGGATCACGCTGACCAGCAAGCCGGAGCCAGGGTCGAGCTTCTTCGTCGACGCGGGCAACTCCCCGGTCAACAACAAGCCCAACCAGTGGGACATGGCTCAGGTGGCCTGGATCCCCGACTGGTTCGGTAACAACGGCCGCACCATGATCCAGGCGCTGTTCGCGCCGAGGTGCACGGTCAACACCAACAACTACGGCTGCTTTAACGACCCGGCCGTCAACTCCCTGATCACCCAGGCGGAGGCCGCGTCCTCGCTCTCGGCCGCCTCGGCTGACTGGCACCAGGCGGACGTGGACATCATGCAGCAGGCCGCGATCGTCCCGCTGCTGGACCAGGGCTTCCCGAACTTCGCGAGCGCCCGGGTCAGGAACCTCGTGTTCCAGCCGAACATCGGCGAGGTCGACATCACCAACCTCTGGCTCGCCAACGGATAGCTAGAGAGCGGCACGATGCGGATCTGGCTGGGAGGAACGCAAACGCCCAGCCAGATCCGTCTATAGCGGCAACCACGAGTCTTGTGTCACGCTTGCCTTGTCTCGAGCGGCAGGCGGCGAGCGGAGGTAGGCCTTGGCCCTGCTTGAGGTAGAGAACCTGACCGTCAGCTTCCCGACCGGCGACGGCGTGGTGCGCGCGGTGCGGGGCGTGTCGTTCTCTGTCGAACCGGGGCAGACCCTCGGCATCGTCGGCGAGTCCGGCAGCGGCAAGACGGTCCTGACCCAGACCCTGCTCGGGCTCACCCCGGGCGCCGTCATCACCGGCAAGGCGGTCTTCGAGGGGACGGACCTGCTGCAGCTGAGCCAGGGCCAGCTGCGCGAGGTCCGCGGCGCCCGGATCGCGGTGATCTTCCAGGACCCGCTGACCAGCCTGCACCCGCTGTACCGGGTGGGCTGGCAGATCTCCGAGATGATCCGTGCCCACGAGAAGAACGTCACGAAGAAGCAGGCCGCGGAGCGGTCCGTGGAACTGCTGGGCCGGGTGGGGATCCCGCACCCCGCGCAGCGGGTGAACGACTACCCGCACCAGTTCTCCGGCGGGATGCGCCAGCGGGCCATGATCGCGATGGCGCTGTCCCTCTCACCGCGGATGATCATCGCCGACGAGCCCACGACTGCGCTGGACGCCACCGTGCAGGCGCAGATCCTCGACCTGCTGCTGAAGCTGCAGCGGGAGTCGGACACCGCGCTCATCATGATCACGCACGACCTCGGCGTGGTCGCGGATATCGCCGATAACGTCATGGTCATGTACGCGGGCCGGGCCGCAGAAAAGGGTACCAAGCGGGATATCTTCTACCAGCAGCACCACCCGTACACCAAGGGGCTCCTGGAATCCATCCCGAACAGCTCGGCGGCCGGCGACCGGCTGCGGCCGATACCCGGCACGCCGCCCAGCCTCATCAACCTGCCGACCGGGTGCAAGTTCCACCCCCGTTGCGCCTATGTGATGGACAGGTGCGCGATCGAGGAACCCGACCTGCGCCAGATCCACGATTTCTCGCACCTGTCGGCCTGCTGGCTGCCGACGGCGGCCGTCGGGGTCGGCAGCGACGCGGAGCACCTGCGCGCCGAGGCCGTGCGGGAGGGGCGGATGGGGGCCGCGGTCTACGCGGTCGAGGAATTCACGGGTCCCGAGGTGCCGTCATGACCGATGAGTTCCCGGCCCCGGTCATGACCGGCGCCGTGCCCGGCGGGGACGACATCCTGGTCCGGGTCGAGAACCTGGTGAAGTACTTCCCGGTGCGCACCGCGGGGTTCCTCCGCCGCACGGTCGGCAACGTCCAGGCTGTGGACGGCGTGTCGCTGGCGATTCCGCGCGGCCAGACCCTCGGCCTGGTGGGCGAGACGGGCTCAGGCAAGTCCACCCTCGCGCGCTGCGTGGCCGGGCTGCTGCCGGCCACATCGGGGAAGGTGTTCTTCGACGGGCACGACATCACCAACCTGTCCCGGCGCCGGATGCAGCCGTTCCGCCGCGAGATCCAGATGATCTTCCAGGATCCTTACGGCTCGCTGAACCCGCGCCGCCGGGTCGGCGCGATCATCGGCGACCCGTTCGCCATCCACAAGACCGTCCCCGCCGGCGAGCGCAAGCGCAAGGTACAGGAGCTGATGGAGCGGGTCGGGCTCAACCCCGAGCACTACAACAGGTTTCCCGCCGAGTTCTCCGGCGGGCAGCGGCAGCGCATCGGCGTGGCGCGGGCGCTCGCGCTGCGGCCCAAGCTGATCATCTGTGACGAGCCGGTCTCGGCGCTTGACGTGTCGATCCAGGCGCAGGTGCTCAACCTGCTCGCCGACCTGCAGCGCGACTTCGGGCTCACGTACCTGTTCATCGCGCACGACCTGGAGGTCGTGCGCCACGTCAGCGACTCGGTCACGGTCATGTACCTGGGCCGGGTCGCCGAAGTCGGGCCGAAGAACCTCGTGTACGACACACCCAGGCACCCCTACACCGCGGCGCTGCTCTCGGCAGCGCCGGCCGCCGATCCGGACGCGGCGGCAGGCAGGCAGCGGATCATTCTCACCGGCGATATTCCTTCACCCATCGACCCTCCCTCAGGCTGCCGGTTCCATCCCCGGTGCCCGAAGGCGCAGGAGTTGTGCAGCCAGCAGGACCCGCCGCTAGAGGTCAAGGCAGGCGACGCGGTGACCCACCTGACCGCCTGCCATTTCCCGGTCGAGGCCGGCGAGAACCTCGCCGCCGAGGCTGCTGCCAGGAGGTAGTCCCATGAGTATCACCGAGATCCAGCTCCAGGCGTCGTCCGTCGAGAGCGCCCCCGTGCAGGCGGTCGAGGGCCGCAGCCAGTGGCAGCTCACCTGGCGGCGGCTGCGCAGCGACCAGGTGGCGATCGCATCCCTGGTCGTCATCCTCGTGATGGTCTTGCTCGCCATCGGCGCCCCGCTGATCGCTGCGCTCGTGCATCACGGGCCGAACCAGGCCTTCCCGAACACCGGGGAGAACGCGGTCGGGAACCCGGTCGGTCCTGGCACCCACGGCTTCTGGCTCGGCACCGACGACACCGGCCGTGACCTGATGGTCCGGATCTTCTACGGCGCGCGGGTCTCGCTGTTCGTGGGCGTGGTGACGACGGTGATCGGCACCGTCGCCGGGGTGTCCGTGGGGATGATCGCCGGGTACTTCGGCGGCATCATCGACACGGTCCTGGCCAGGTTCACCGACGCCGTGCTCGCCTTCCCGTACGTCGTGCTCGCTCTGGCGCTGGCCGTCGTGTTCGGTCCGTCCCTGTCGGTGATCATCGGGATCATCGCCTTCTTCGCCTGGGCCGGCATCGCCCGTATCGTCCGAGGCCAGACGCTGTCGCTGAAGGAGAAGGAGTACATCGAAGCGGCGAGATCGCTGGGCGCCGGGCCGTTCCGGATCATGTTCATCGATATCCTGCCGAACCTGCTCGCCCCGGTCCTGGTGCTCGCCACCTTGTACATCCCGGCCGCGGTGGTGTTCGAGGCGACGCTGTCGTTCCTCGGCCTCGGCATCCAGCCGCCCACGGCCAGCTGGGGCAACATCCTGGCCTCGGCTCAGCCCTTCTACACCGTGGCCTGGTGGTACACGGTGTTCCCCGCGCTCGCGCTGCTGATCACCACGCTGGCGTTTAACCTGCTCGGCGACGGGATCAGGGACGCGATGGACCCCACCACCGAACGCCTGCTGAGGGCCCGCAAGCGCAGGAAGCAACCGCGCGAGGCCGAGCCCCTGGTCCTGTCCGACGAAATCCCCGGCGCGGCCCTGCCGCCCGCCGCCCAGTAGCCGAAGGAGGCGTCCGACATGACCATCGTCCGTTTCCTTATCCGGCGCATACTGACCGGCCTCGTCGTGCTCTGGCTGGTGGCCTCGGGTACATTCTTCCTGTTCTTCGCCCGTCCCGTGGCGACCGTCGCCCGCAACCTGGCCGGGCGTGAGGCCACCCCGGCGGTCATCAACCAGGTGATCAAGGACCTGGGCCTGAACCAGCCGATCGGCGTGCAGTACTGGCACTTCCTCGACCGGCTCGCGCATCTTCAACTCGGGCATTCCTACTTCACCCAGGAGTCGGTCAACACGATCATCAGGCAGGACCTGCCGCCCACCGCTTCCGTGGTGATCGGCGGCGTGATCCTGTGGCTGATCGTGGGCCTGGGTATCGGTATCCTCAGCGCGACGAAGGCCCGCAGCTGGTTTGACCGGCTCTCCACGGTCGGCGTGCTGATCGGTCTGTCGATGCCGACGTTCGTCATCGGGGAGTTCCTGCTCCTGGTCGTATTCGTGCCGCTGAACCAGCACGGGTTCCACTGGATCCAGGACCAGTACGCGGGGCCCTCGCAGGGGATCGTCACCTGGGCGGGGCACATGATCCTGCCCTGGATCACGCTGGCCGCCGTCCAGGCCGCCGTCTACACCCGGCTGATGCGCGGGCAGCTGCTGTCCACCCTCGGCGAGGACTACATCCGCACCGCGCGGGCCAAGGGGCTTTCCGAGCGCCGGGTGATCTTCCGGCACGGGGTGCGCTCCGCGCTGACCCCGGTCATCTCCCAGCTCGGCGTGGACGTGGGCCAGCTGCTCGGCGGCGTGGTCGTAGTGGAGGTGGTATTCGGCCTGGGCGGCCTCGGCCAGGTCGCGGTGTCGTCGATCCAGACCGAGGACCTCCCGGTCATCATCGGGTTCGTCCTGGTCGCGGCCGCGTTCGTCGTGGTCGCGAACATCGTGGTCGACCTCGCCTACGCCCTGCTCGATCCGAGGGTCCGGATCAGCTGACCGTGCCGAGCCAGTCCCGCGTGGTACCCGGTCGCGGCGTCCCGGCGACCGGCCACGAGGTGTACCGCCTGGGCACGCCCGTGGTCTTGTGGTGGGTCTGGGCGGCGTTCGCCGTGGCGAACATCGTCGACCTCGCCGTGCAGCGGACGCCGGTGCATACCGAGCTGGTCATCGACGCGATCGTCCTCCTGGTCACCGGGTTCGCCTACGCGCTGGCGCTGCGGCCCCGCGTCATCGCCGACCAGTCAGGCGTCACGATCCTGAACCCGTTCCGCGACCACCACGTGCCCTGGGCGGTCATCCAGGGCGTGGATACCGGTGACTGGGTCAAGGTGCACCACACCAGGGACGGTTCCCCGGTGACGGCCATTGACGTGCCGGGCAAGGCGATCGAATGCTGGGCGCTCTACCTCTCGGCCCGGACCAAGCGGAGAGAAGCGCGCCCCGGGCCGCCAGCGGCGCGATCAGGCCTTTTCGGCGGGATCCGCGCGCCAGGACAGCAGGAGTCTGACGGGATGTCGCGCATGCCGGCCGAGGCGAGGTACCTCGCCTCGCTGCCGCCCGCCCGGGCGATCGCCGCTACCCTCGACACCCGGGCGACGAAGGAACGCGCCCGGGCCAGGCAGGCCAGCACCGCTCAGGACGACCGCGTCCCGGGCCCGGTCACCGCCCGCTGGGCCTGGTTCCCCTTCGCCGCCGTCGCGATCCCCGCGCTAGCCCTGCTCATCGCCGTGCTGACCTGACGCCACCGGGCCGCCGCCCTCCGGCGGGAGCGGCGGCGGGGTGCCGCCGAACTCCGGGCAGAGCGCCTTGTGGTTGCACCAATCGCAGAGCCTGCTCGGTCTCGGGCGCCAGTCGCCCGAGACTCTGGCCCGCTCGATGGCCTGCCACAGGGCGGCGACCTTGCGCTCGGTGGCGAGCAGGTCCGACGCGTCCGGGGCGTACCGCAGCACCTCGCCCTCGGCCAGGTACATGAGCTGCAGCAGCCGGGGCACCTGGCCGCGGAGCCGCCAGATCACCAGCGCGTAGAACTTCATCTGGAACAGCGCGCTGGCCTCGTACGCCTCCCTGGGCGCCCGGCCGGTCTTATAGTCCACGATCCTGATGTCGCCGCTCGGGGCGACATCGAGCCGGTCGATGTAGCCGCGCAGCCGCAGCCCGGAATCGAGCGTGGTCTCCACGTACGACTCGCGCTCGGCAGGCTCCAGCCTGCGCGGGTCCTCGAGGGTGAAATACGCGTCGAGGATGGCGGTGGCGGACGCGCGCCAAGCCGCGAGTTCGGCGTCATCTCCGAACAGCGCGGCGAGATCGGGCTCGGCGGCGGCCAGCCGCTCCCACTCCGGGTCCACCAGCGCCCGCGCGGCCTCCGGCGTCCGCTGGGCGGCGGGCAGGTCGAACAGCCGCTCAAGCACCGCGTGCACGAGCGTCCCGCGCGCCGTCGCCGTCGACGGCGGCTCGGGCAGCCTGTCGATCACGCGGAACCGGTACAGCAGCGGGCACGTCATGAAATCGGCCGCGCGCGACGGCGACAGCGCCGGCCCCAAGGGGGGTTCGGGGGGAAGGGGCCCCGCGAGCAGGGGGGTCACCGGGGGGGTCGCCCCCCCAGGGGCTAGTACGTCAAGGACTGCTGCGGTTTCCTCCACATGGCCAACGTAGAGCACCGCACCGACATTCGGGTGGATCTCCGACCGCGCGGGTCGTCCCCCCGGGGCAGCACTGCACGTAGCATCGGTACTGTGGCAAGCACGCCGCCGGAGAAGCCGCCCCAGCGCCGCATACCCGGTTCCGGGATCGTCATCGCGCGTCCCTTCGGCATCCCGGTGCACATCTCCCCGTACTGGTTCCTCATCGCGGGCTTCATCGTCGTGAGGTACGCCCAGGATCTGGCCTCCACGCTGCACGGCTCCACCCGGTTTGTGGTGGCCGTGGCCTTCGTCGTGCTGCTCTACGCGTCCGTTCTCATCCACGAGCTGAGCCACTCGCTGGTGGCCCGCGCGTACGGGCTTCCGGTCCGCCGGATCGTGCTGTACCCGCTGGGCGGGGTCTCCGAGCTCGAGCGGGAGCCGCCGACGCCGTGGCGGGCGTTCGCGGTGTCCGCGGCCGGGCCCGGGACCTCGCTCGTGCTGGCGGTCGGCGGCTACGCCCTGACGCGCGCGGTCCCCGGGGCGGACGTCGTCGCCTCCACGCTGGTCTACCAGTTCATGTGGGCCAACCTGGTGATCGGGGTCTTCAACCTGCTGCCCGGCCTGCCCCTCGACGGCGGCATGATGCTGCGCGCGGCGATCTGGAAGGTGACCAGCCGCCCGGCGACCGCCACGATCGCCGCCGCCTGGGCGGGCCGCGTGCTCGCGCTGAGCCTGTTCGTCCTGGTGATTGACCCGACGGTCGAGAACAGGATCGGCGGGGACTTTACCACCGTGCTGTGGCTGGCGTTGATCGCCGCCTTCATGTGGACCGGGGCCGGGCAGGCCATCAAGGCGGCCAGGTTCCGCGAGCGGCTGCCCGCGCTGCAGGCCCGCCGGCTGGCCCGCAGGGCGGTCTCGGTCACCGCGAACACGCCGCTGGCCGAGGCGATCAGGCGCGCGAAGGAGAGCGACGCGCGCGCGGTCGTGGTCGTCGATCACGAGGACAAGCCGATCGCGATCCTCAACGAGACCGCGGTGATGGCCACGCCGGAACAGCGCCGCCCCTGGATCGAGGCGGGCTCGCTGGCCAGGATGCTCGAGCCGAACATGGTGCTGTCGGCCGACCTGTCCGGGATGGCGCTCCTTGACGCGCTCCGCCGCACGCCGACCTCGGAGTACCTGCTGGTGGAACCCTCCGGTCAGGTCTACGGGGTGCTCGCGGCCCGGGACGTCGACCAGGCCTTCGCCGGCGGCGTCTGATACCTTGCGGCATGACCCAACCGCGGCGGGGACCGCTGGCGGCAGGCGAGCCCGTGCGGCTGACCGACCCGAAGGGCCGGAGCCATCTCATCACCCTGCGGCCCGGCGCGTCCTTCCATACCCACCAGGGCGCGCTGTGCCATGACGACCTGATCGGCGGCCCCGACGGGAACGTGGTGCGGTCCTCGGGTGGCACGCCGTACGTGGCGTTCCGCCCGCTCCTCGCCGAATTCACGCTGGCCGCCAAGCGCGGCGCGGCCGTGGTGTACCCGAAGGACGCCGCCCAGATCGTGGCGTTCGCCGACGTCTTCCCCGGGGCGCGCGTGCTCGAGGCCGGGCCGGCTCGGGCGCGCTCACCTGCTGGCTGCTGCGGGCCGTCGGCGAGCACGGCAGCGTGACCTCCTTCGAGCGCCGGGCCGACTTCGCCGCGATCGCCCGGGCGAACGTCGAGCTGTTCTTCGGCGGTCCGCCCCCGGCCTGGGAGCTGGTAAACGCCGAGTTCGGCACCGGGGCCGATCTGCCGCCTGCTGGGTTCGACCGGGTCATCCTGGACATGCTCGCGCCGTGGGATTGCGTGCCCGCCACCGCCGAGGCGCTGGCGCCCGGCGGCCTGGCCTGCTGTTACGTGGCCACCACCACCCAGCTGTCACGCACCGTCGAGACGCTGCGCGCCCACGGCGGCTTCGATGAGCCCGCCGCCTGGGAGAGCCTGGTCCGCGGGTGGCACGTGGAGGGCCTGGCGGTCCGCCCACAGCACCGCATGGTCGGCCACACCGGCTTCCTGGTGACTGCGCGGCGCCTGGCGCCCGGCGTGGTTCCCCCGCCCCGCAGACGGCGGCCGGCCAAGGGCGCGCAAGAGGAAGACCATTAAGCCGAACGAACGATGTGTTACGCCCTCGCGAAATAGTCACTCTGAGTCATGCATTTATGACGTAATGACGCCTAAATGAGCGGCAACACGGCATCGAAACGCCCTCCCGAGGTTAGGGAACGGTCGTGTATAGGTAATGTCTAGTTAGCGGGTCAAGAGGAGGTGAGGGCCATGGCTGCCAGAGAAGAGAGCGCGCGCTCCTCGCGGCACGAGGATGAGGTGAAGAGCCTTACCGCTCAGATCTCGTTCCTCGATGAGGAGATCGCGGTGCTGCGGCGCAGGCTCGCGGACTCTCCGCGCCAGGTCCGGATGCTCGAGGACCGGCTGCGCGAGACCGAGGGCAGCCTCTCGGGGGTCACCGCCCAGAACGAGCGCCTCGCGGCCACGCTGCGCGAGGCGCGCGACCAGATCGTGGCATTGAAGGAAGAAGTCGACCGGCTGGCCCAGCCGCCGTCCGGGTTCGGCGTCTTCCTGAACCCCTGCGAGGACGGCACGGCCGACGTGTTCACCGGCGGCCGCAAGATGCGCGTCAACGTCTCGCCGAACGTCGAGTTCAGCGAGCTGCGCGCCGGCCAGGAGGTCGTGCTCAACGAGGCCCTCAACGTCGTCATCGCCCAGGGGTACGAGAAGGTGGGCGAGGTCGTCATGCTCAAGGAGATCCTCGCTGACGGCGAACGCGCCCTGGTCATCTCCCAGGCCGACGAGGAGCGCGTGGTGCGCCTGGCCGAGCCGCTGATGAACTCGCCGCTGCGCGCGGGCGACTCGCTGCTGCTCGAGCCGCGGTCCGGGTACGTGTACGAGCGGATCCCGAAGGCCGAGGTGGAAGAGCTCATCCTAGAGGAAGTGCCGGATATCTCCTACTCCGACATCGGCGGCCTTTCCGCGCAGATCGAGCAGATCAGGGACGCGATCGAGCTGCCCTACCTGCACGCCGACCTGTTCAAGGAGCACCGGCTCAAGCCGCCGAAGGGCGTCCTGCTGTACGGCCCGCCCGGCTGCGGGAAGACGCTGATCGCCAAGGCGGTGGCAAACTCGCTGGCCAAGCAGGTCGCGGCGAGGACCGCCGGCCCGGACGGCACGGCCGAGCACAAGAGCTTCTTCCTCAACATCAAGGGTCCCGAGCTGCTGAACAAGTACGTGGGCGAGACCGAGCGGCACATCAGGCTGGTCTTCCAGCGGGCCCGCGAGAAGGCCAGCGAGGGCCAGCCGGTCATCGTCTTCTTCGACGAGATGGACTCGATCTTCCGCACCCGCGGCTCCGGCGTGTCGTCCGACGTGGAGAACACGATCGTGCCGCAGCTGCTCTCCGAGATCGACGGCGTGGAGGGCCTGGAGAACGTCATCGTCATCGGCGCCTCCAACCGCGAGGACATGATCGACCCGGCGATCCTGCGGCCGGGCCGGCTCGACGTCAAGATCAAGATCGAGCGCCCCGACGCGGAGGCGGCCAGGGACATCTTCACCAAGTACGTGCTGGCCGAGCTGCCGCTGCACCCCGACGACCTGGCCGAGAACGACGGCTCGACGCGGGCCACCGTGGAGGCCATGATCCAGCGCACGGTCGAGCGCATGTACACCGAGTCCGAGGAGAACAGGTTCCTCGAGGTCACCTACGCCAACGGTGACAAGGAAGTGCTGTACTTCAAGGACTTCAACTCCGGCGCCATGATCGAGAACATCGTGTCCAGGGCCAAGAAGATGGCCATCAAGGAGTTCCTGGAGACCGGGCAGAAGGGCATCAGGGTCAGCCACCTGCTGTCCGCCTGCGTGGACGAGTTCAACGAGAACGAGGACCTGCCGAACACCACCAACCCGGATGACTGGGCGCGCATCTCCGGCAAGAAGGGCGAGCGCATCGTGTACATCAGGACCCTCATCTCCGGCAAGACGGGCACCGAGGCGGGCCGCTCGATCGACACCGTGGCCAACACCGGGCAATACCTCTGATGGCTATTCGCGCCGAGCAAACCGTGTCAGCATGTCGGCTTCGCTCGTAACGGCGTTAGGCTGCTTGGCATGAGCGTTCTTCGCGTAATGGGCACCGAGACCGAGTACGGCATCTCCGTGCCCGGCCAGCCGGGGGCCAACGCGATGGTGACCTCATCCCAGATCGTCAACGCCTACCAGGCGGCGACCGCCGCCCGCGCACGGCGGGCCCGCTGGGACTTCGAGGAAGAGAACCCGCTGCGGGACGCCCGCGGGTTCGACCTGACCCGTGAGGCGGCGGACTCCTCGCAGCTCACCGACGAGGACCTCGGCCTGGCCAACGTCATCCTCACCAACGGCGGGCGGCTGTACGTCGACCACGCCCACCCCGAGTACTCATCGCCCGAGTGCACCAACCCGCTCTCGGTCGTGATCTGGGACAAGGCCGGTGAGCGCGTCATGGCCGAGGCCGCGACCAAGGCCGCGACCGTGCCGGGCAGCGCACCCATCCAGCTGTACAAGAACAACACCGACAACAAGGGCGCCTCCTACGGCTCGCATGAGAACTACCTGATGCGGCGCGCCACGCCGTTCGCCGACATCGTCAGGTACCTCGTCCCGTTCTTCGTCTCCCGCCAGGTGATCTGCGGGGCAGGCCGGGTCGGCATCGGCGCCGACGGCCGGGGCTCCGGGTTCCAGATCAGCCAGCGGGCCGACTACTTCGAGGTCGAGGTCGGCCTGGAGACCACCCTGAAGCGGCCGATCATCAACACCAGGGACGAACCGCACGCCGACCCGGAGAAGTACCGGCGGCTCCACGTCATCCTCGGCGACGCGAACATGAGCGAGGTCTGCACCTACCTCAAGGTCGGCACGACGTCGCTGGTGCTCTCCATGATCGAGGACAAGTTCCTCGGCACGGACCTGTCGGTCGACGCCCCGGTGGCCGAGCTGCGCGCGGTCTCGCACGATCCGACCTGCCGGCGCCTGATCACGCTGAAGGACGGCAGGAAGATGACCGCCGTTCAGCTGCAGGCGGAATACCTGGAACTCGCCCGCAAGTACACCGAGGACAAGTACGGGAACGACCTCGACGACATCACCGCTGACGTCCTGGACCGGTGGGAGTCGGTGCTGAATCGCCTGACCGATGACCCCATGCAGCTGTCCAGGGAGCTCGACTGGGTGGCCAAGCTGGAGCTGCTCGAGGGGTACCGGTCCAGAGACGGGCTGAGCTGGGACCATCCGCGGCTCCAGCTCGTCGACCTGCAGTACTCCGACGTGCGCCCGGAGCGCGGCCTGTACAACCGGCTGGCGTCCAGGGGCCGGATGGTGCGGCTGACCGACGACGAGACCATCAACCGGGCGATAGATAACCCGCCCGAGGACACCCGGGCCTACTTCCGCGGCCGGTGCCTGCGGCAGTACCCGGAGGCGGTCGCGGCGGCCTCCTGGGACTCCGTCATCTTTGACATCCCGGGCCGCGAGTCACTCCAGCGCGTCCCGACGCTCGAGCCCCTGCGGGGCACCAGGGCGCACGTGGGCGAGCTGCTGGACCGCTGCCGGAGCGCGGCCGAACTGGTCGCCGCGCTCACCGGCCAGGACTAGCAGACCCCTGGTCCGGGTCGCGAGTTCGTACCGATTTCGGTCCGGCGTGATTGCGCGGGACTCCCACGGGTGACGATAGCGTTGGGACTGACGGAGGTAGCGACATGGCATCATCCAAGGACTCAGGCGGTCAGCGCCAGACCACGAAGCGCGCCGAGGAGACCGAGCAGGCCGAGCCTGGTACCAACGAGGAGGCCAGGGAGCGGCACGAAAAGCTCTCCGACGACGTCGACGCGATACTCGACGAGATCGACGAGGTTCTCGAGGAGAACGCCGAGGAGTTCGTCAGGTCGTACGTGCAAAAGGGCGGCCAGTAGCCAGTAGGTCCGGTTCGCCGTAGGCGGACGCACCGGCGCCTTCGGCGTGCCACCCCGCTCCGGCGCGGCAGTAGGGTCCTAACAGGGCAGTGCTGATGACCACCTCGGGAGGAGGTTCGCGTTGGGCTCTTACTTCGACGGCAGCCAGTCCGATCCGTTTCGCCCGTTCGGCGGGGGAGACGGGGGTTCCGGGCGGATGCGCGGCGCGGGGGTACCCGGGTCCAGGCCGCCGGTGGGCTTCATGGACCGGCAGGGCTCATCGTTTGCCGATTTCCTCGCCTCGTACTCCCCGGATCTGCTGCCGGGCCGGATGCCCGCACCGGGCGTCCCCGCGGGCGACGGGCAGGCGCTCCGCGACCTGCCGCACGCCACGACGATCGTGGCCGCGACCTGCGAGCACGGCGTGGTGCTGGCCGGCGACCGCCGCGCCACCTCCGGGAGCATGATCGCCAAGCGCGACGTGGATAAGGTCTTCCGCAGCGACGAGTACTCGGCCATCGGTTACTCGGGCACCGGGAGCATGGGGATGGACGTCATCCGCGCGTTCCAGGTTGAGCTTGAGCACTACGAGAAGATGGAGGGCCGCTCGCTGTCCCTGGAGGGCAAGGCCAACCGGCTGGCCTGGATGGTCAGGAGCAACCTGGCCGCCGCCATGCAGGGCTTCATCGTCGTGCCGCTGTTCGTCGGCTACGACGATGAAGCCGACCGCGGCCGGATCTTCAGCTACGACCCCCTCGGCGGCCCGTACGAGGAGCACAGGTTCTACTCCATCGGCTCGGGCTCTGTCTTCGCCAGGGGCTCGCTGAAGAAGCTCTTCTCCGACGACATGCCGGCGCGCGACGCCGTGCTGGCGTGCGTGCAGGCGCTCTACGACGCCGCGGACGACGACTCGGCGACCGGCGGACCCGACCTGACCAGGCGCATCTTCCCGGTCATCGCCACGGTGACGGCCGACGGCTACCGGCGGCTGTCCGAGGCCGAGTCCGAGGACTACGCCGAGCAGGTCGTGCAGGGCCGGATGAGCGCGCCTGACGGACCGCAGGCTCCGCTGCGAAACGCAGGCTAGCCCGGGCCCGCCACCTCAACCCCTAAGACCCCGCCTACCACCCACCAGTAAAGGAAGCGTCCGCGGTGTCCATGCCGTTCTACGTGTCGCCAGAGCAGTCCATGCGGGACAAGGCCGACTACGCGCGGAAGGGCATCGCGCGCGGCCGCAGCTGCGTGGCGCTGAAGTACGCGGGCGGGATCCTCATGGTGGCGCCCAACCCGAGCAGAGCCCTGCACAAGATCAGTGAGATCTACGACAGGATCGCGTTCGCCGCGGTCGGCCGGTACAACGAGTACGAGAACCTGCGCAAGGCCGGGGTCACCTACGCGGACATCATCGGCTACCAGTATGACCGGACCGACGTCACCGCGCGCGGCATCGCCAACTGGTACGCCCAGGCCCTCGGCACCATCTTCACCGAGAGCAACAAGCCGTTCGAGGTAGAGATCGTCGTCGCCGAGATCGGCCGCCAGTCGTCGGACGACCAGATCTACCGGATCACGTTCGACGGGTCGGTGTCCGACGAGCCCGGCTTCGTCGCCTTCGGCGGGCAGGCGGACCAGGTGTCCACCGCGCTGAAGGAGCGGTACCGCGAGGGCCTGTCCCTCGCCGAGGCCTTCGGCGCCGCGCTGGCGGCGCTGGCCGCGCCGTCCAACGGCGAGCAGCGCCCCGACGCGGTGGCCGCGCAGCTCGAGGTGGCCGTCCTGGACCGGGCCCGCGACCACCGCACGTTCCGCCGCATCAGGGCGGCCAGGCTCGAGGAGCTGATCGGCGAGCTCCGCGCGGCCGACCAGAAGGCGGCCGACCAGAATGCGGCGGAGGCGGCCGAAGCGGCCGAAGCGGCCGAAGCGGCTAAGGCCGCCGAGACCCCGGCCGAGCCCGAGCCGGCCGACTCAGGACCCTCGGTCGGCCCCGACGCCGCCGACTCGGACCGCGGCAGCGGACTGGACGACAGCGGCAGCGGCAGCGCCCCGTCTAGTCCCGTCTAGTCAGGCGGCGGCCGGCTTATCGGCCGGCTGGTCGGTGCCACAGTACTTGCACTTCGAGGCGGCCGCAGGCAGGTCGCCGGACAGGCACGCGGGGCAGGTCTTGACCGCCGGCGGGTCGCCGAACACCACCTGACCGCGGCGGGCCTGCACGTGCTTGTACGGCTGCACGATGAGGAAGTACACCACCCCCACGAAGATCACGAAGTAGATGATCGCGGAGATGAACGACCCGAGGTCCACGAAGGTCTTCGTGTTGCCAGCCTGGCCAAGTTGCCAGCCCAGGCCGAGCGCGTTCTTGCCCTCGGCCCTGGTCACGATCGGGTTGATCACGTCGGTCGTGAACGAGCTGATCAGCGTGCTGAACGCCAGGGCCACAACCAGCCCGACCGCGACGACGATCACGTCTCCCCGCATGAGGAAGTTTCTGAATCCCCGCATGTCGTGTCCTCCCACTGGCGACGGTTGGTGTTCCGGCACGCCATACGATTCCCTTTCGCACCGTGCCACGCAAGCATTTCGGAGCGGGTCCCGTGGCATTACCTCCTGGTATATGGGACCTGGTTCCCCCGCCCCGCTAGATGGGCCGTGTGGCCCACAAGCCCCAATAGGTGCTGGTCGATGGGTGATCGATGGGCCTTGTGGCACCCATGTACCGATAGACGGGCCTTGTGGCACCCAACGCCCGTATCCAGATGGCCGTAACCCCATCTCCAGCGTTACGAGAGGCTACCGGGACCTGAGTGACGTGCAGGACCCGCGATCCGGGGCTCAGAGCGGGATGTTGGCGTGCGCCCCACGGTGCTGAGGGGCCTCAGCGATGGCCCGGGCGATCTCCTGGCGGGTCTGGCTCGGCTCGATGATCGCGTCGACGACGCCGAGGTCGATGGCCCGCTGCAGGCCCCCGATGGTCGCCTCGTGCTCGGCGGCCAGCTCGGCTTCGGCCTCGTGGAGCCGGTCGGCCGGCACCGAGGCGAGCGTGCGGCGGTGCAGGATGCGGATGGCCGCGACCGCGCCCATGACGGCGATCTCCGCCCCGGGCCAGGCGTACACCTTGGTCGCACCGAGCGAGCGGGAGTTCATCGCGATGTAGGCGCCGCCGATCGCCTTGCGGGTCACCAGCGTCACGCGGGGGACCGTGGCCTCGGCGAAGGCGTGCAGGAGCTTGGCGCCGCGGCGGACCACGCCGTCCCATTCCTGCCCGACACCCGGCAGGTAGCCAGGGACGTCCACGAGCACCACGAGCGGCACCCCGAACGCGTCGCACATCCGGACGAAGCGAGCGCCCTTCTCGGCCGACGCGGCGTCCAGGCAGCCGCCGAGGCGCATCGGGTTGCTGGCGACCACGCCGACGGTGCGCCCGGCCAGGCGGCCGAGGATCGTCACGATGTTAGGCGCCCACCGGGGGTGGAGCTCGACGCCGGGCGTGTCCAGCAGCTTGCTGGTCAGCCCGTGCACGTCGTACGCCCGGCGCGGGGAGTCCGGCAGCACGCCGGACAGGTCGCGGTACTCGGCGTCCTCGGCGATCTTCCCCTGGTCGCTGAGCATGGCCGCCAGCTGGCGAGCCGCCTCGAGCGCTTCCGCGTCGGTCTGCGCCACCACGTGCACCACGCCGGAGCGCCGGCTGTGCGGCTCGGGCCCGCCGAGCCGCTCCATGTCCACGTCCTCACCGGTCACGGAGCGCACGACGTCCGGGCCGGTCACGAAGATGCGCCCCTGGCCGGACAGGATGACGATGTCGGTCAGGGCGGGGCCGTAAGCGGCGCCGCCCGCCGCCGGGCCCAGCACCACGGAGATCTGCGGCACCCGCCCGGAGGCCGCGGTCATCGCCGCGAAGACCGTGCCCACGGCGTGCAGGCTGGCGACACCCTCGGCCAGCCGGGCCCCGCCCGAGTGCCACAGCCCTACGATCGGAACGCCGCGCGTGACCGCCTCGGCGTACGCCGAGACGATCGCCGCGCATCCCCCGCTGCCCATGGCGCCGCCCTGCACCCGCGGGTCGGACGCGAACGCCACCACGCCCGAGCCGTGCACCAGCCCCACGCCGGCGACCACCCCGCTCCGCTCATCGCCGTCCGCGGGCAGCAGCTCAAGCGTGCCGGGGTCGAACAGCGCGGCCAGCCGCTCCCGCGGATCGCGCGGCAGCGGTGGCGTCACCGGACTGGAATCCGGAGCGGTCATCGTGGGCCTCCTCTACCGGTCAGCCGAAGCCGAAGCCGGACAAGCACAACAAGCACAAGCACAACAAGCTCAGGCGGCGACGAACACCAGCGACACGTTGTGGCCGCCGAACCCGAACGCGTTGTTCAGCACCGCCATCGGCTCGGAGCCGCGCTTGCTCAGCGGCCTCGGCTCGGTGGCCACCTCGATGGGCGCGTCGTCGTCGAGGTCCTCGAGGTTGATCGTCGGCGGGGCCACCTGGTTGCGCAGCGAGAGGATGGCGGCCACCGACTCGATGGCGCCCGCGCCGCCGAGCAGGTGCCCGGTCATCGACTTGGTGGACGTGACGATCACGCCGTCCGCGGCCGGGCCAAGGGCCCTGACCAGGGCCTGCGCCTCGAGCGGGTCCCCTTCCGGGGTCGACGTCGCGTGCGCGTTG
The DNA here is from genome assembly GCA_963789225.1 of uncultured Actinomycetes bacterium. Classification (GTDB taxonomy): domain Bacteria; phylum Actinomycetota; class Actinomycetes; order Streptosporangiales; family Streptosporangiaceae; genus Palsa-504. The sequence goes on along the minus strand of CAWBKD010000046.1, from coordinate 642,428 downwards.
ACGTGCGCCACCTGCGCCGGGTCGACCCTTGCGTCCGCCAGGGCGCGGCCGATCGCCGCGGCCACCCCGGCCCCGTCGGGCGCCGGGTGCGCGATGTGATACGCGTCCGACGAGTAGCCGGCCCCGGCCGCGATGGCGTACACGGTCGCGCCGCGCTCCCGCGCGTGCGACAGCGACTCCAGGACCAGCATCCCGGCCCCCTCGCCGAGCACGAACCCGTCCCTGGCCTTGTCGAACGGGCGCGACGCCCGCTCCGGCTCGTCGTTGCGGGTCGACATCGCGCGCATGACGGCGAACGCGCCGATGTTCAGCGGCATGATGGCCGCCTCGGTGCCGCCGGCCAGGACCACGTCGGCCCGGCCCGAGCGGATCATGTCGATGGCGTACCCGATCGCCTCCGCCCCTGAGGCGCAGGCGCTGACCAGACAGTGGGCGCCCGCGTGGGCGCCGAACTCCATGCTGATCCAGCCGGCTGCCCCGTTGGGCATCAGCATCGGCACCGTATACGGCGAGATGCGCTGCCAGCCCTTCTCGTTGAGCGTGTCGTACGCGGCCAGCGTCGAGCCGATGCCGCCGATCCCGGTGGTGACCGACACCCCGAGCCGTTCAGGATCCACCTCGGGCGCGCCGGCGTCGGCCCACGCCTCGCGGGCGGCGACCAGCGCGAACTGCTCGCAGCGGTCCATCCGGCGGGCCTGCACGCGCCCGACGACCTCGACCGGATCGACGGCCGCGAACGCGGCGATGCGAACCGGCAGCTGCTCGGCCCACGGCTCGGTGATGCGCCGCACGCCGCTCTGCCCGGCCAGCATCGCCGCCCAGGTCGACGCGACGTCCCCGCCGAGCGGGGTTGTCGCGCCGAGCCCGGTAACGACGACCGTCTCGCGGTCCAAGCTCACGCCGTACTCCCGGCGTTCTTGGCCACGAAGTTGATCACGTCCTGGACGGTGACTAGGTCCTTTAGCTGGTCGTCCGGGATCTCGACGCCGAACTTGTCCTGGGCGGCGACGGCGATCTCCACCATGGACAGCGAATCGATGTCGAGGTCGTCGGCGAAGCTCTTGCTCGGGGTTACCTCGTCGGCGGGTACGCCGGCGATCTCCTCGATGATCTCGCCAAGCCCGGCGAGGATCTCCTGGTCTGTCATTATCCTTGCTCCTTGTCGTGAGATTGTCTGGCGGCCCCGGGGCGGGGCTGCGACTCGTCCATCCTGCCTCGCCGACGGCGGTCGGCTCGCGGCAGGGCGCGGCTAAGGTACGGTGATCACCTGCGCCGCGTAGCACAGCCCCGCGCCGAATCCGAGCAGGAGTGCGTGGGAGCCCGGCTTGAGGTCACCGCGCTCGGCCATCGCGGCCAGCGCCAGCGGGACCGAGGCCGAGGACGTATTGCCGGAGTGCACGATGTCGTCGGCCATCAGCTCCCGCGGTATGCCGAGCCTGCGCGCGATGACCTCGATGATCCGCAGGTTCGCCTGATGGGGGACGAACGCCGACAGGTCGCTCACCGCGATGCCGGCCCGCTCGCACGCCTGCGCGGCGATCGGGTGCAGGGCCGTGGTGGCCCAGCGGAACACCGCCTGGCCCTCCTGGTAGATGAAGGAGTCGCGGTCGGGGATCGTGATCTTGGACGCCATGTCTCCCGCACTACCCCAGGCGACCGGGCCGATTCCCGGGGGCTCGCCGTCCGCGACCGGCCCGACCACCACCGCGCCGGCCCCGTCGGCGAAGATGATGCAGGTGGAGCGGTCGTCAGGGTCCACCCAGGACGTCATCTTCTCCGACCCGATGACCAGCACGTGCCGCGCCGTGCCCGCCCGCACCGCGTCGGAGGCGTTCGACAGCGCGTAGCAGAACCCGGCGCACGCCGCGTTGAGGTCGTAGGCGCCGGGGGCGACGATGCCGAGCCGGTGCGCGACCTCCGCCGACGCGTTCGGTATCGGCGACTCGGTGCTGCAGCTGGCCACGATGACCAGGTTGATGTCGGCGGGGGACAGGCCGCTGGCGGCCAGCGCCTTGCCGCCGGCCACGACCGCCATGTCCGCCACGGTTTCGTCGGGCCCGGCGTAACGTCGGCTGACGATGCCGACCCGGCTGCGGATCCACTCGTCGCTGGTGTCCACCCGGGCCGCGAGCTCGTCATTGGTGACCACGTTGGCCGGCTGGTAGCCGCCGAAGGACATGACGCGCGCACCCGCCGCGGGCCGCGGGGAGATCACGCGCCGTCCCCGGGCTGGACGCGGACCAGGGGCTGACCCTGGCTGACCGGGTCACCGTCCTCCACCAGCCACTCGATGATCTCCGCGGACCCGTCGGGCCACGGTGCGCTGACGGTATGCCCGCCGTCGCGCGCCTCGACGGTGCCGAGCTGCGCGGCCAGGGCGACCATGGCCCCGGTCGCGGCCGCGTCGGCGCGCCCGGCCGGCGCGCGGAACGTCCCCGACGTGGGCGCCACGATCAGCCGCCACCCGGTCAGGTGTTCGTGGCCGTGGCCATCGGGCTCGACGTGGTGCTCGTGGATCAGGTCGCGCGCCGCGTCGAGCTGATCGGGGGTCTTGAGCGCGAGCTGGGCGACACCAGGCAGCGCGCGGCGGGCCAGGCCGACCAGCGTGCCGGCGGGCGGCAGTTCGATGATCGCGGTAACGCCGAGATCGCCCATCGTCCGCATGCACAGGTCCCAGCGGACCGGCGCGGCGACCTGGGCCACGATGCGGCCGAGCCAGTCCCGGCCCGTGGTGACCGCCGCGCCGTCCGCGTCGGACAGCAGCGTCATCGCCGGGTCCTTCACGCTGACCTCGGCGGCCGCATCGCGCAGCGCAGCGACGGCGGGCGCCATGTGCCTGGTGTGAAACGCCCCGGCGACCTGCAGCGGGCGCAGCCGCGCGCCGGCCGGCGGGTCGGCCGCGAACGCCTCGAGGCCGGCCAGGGTCCCGGCGGCCACGATCTGCCCCGCGCCGTTGACGTTCGCCGGGGTCAGGCCGCACCGCGCGATGGCGGCCAGCACCTCGTCCTGGTCGCCGCCGAGGACCGCGGTCATCCCGGTCGGTTCGGCCGCGGACGCCGACGCCATCGCCGCACCCCGGACCCGGACCAGCCGCATGGCGTCGTCGGCGCCGAGCACGCCGGCCAGCACCCCCGCGGCCAGCTCCCCGACGCTGTGCCCGGCGGCCGCGTCCGCCCGCACGCCGCCCGGGTCACCGCCCGCCAGCGCGCCCGCCGCGGCGATCGCGGCCGCCACGAGCAGCGGCTGCGCCACCGCCGTGTCCCTGATCTCATCGGCGTCGGCCGTCGTGCCGCACCGGATCAGGTCACAGCCTGCCAGCTCGGAGGCGGCGCCGAGAAAGTCGGCGACCCCGGGCAGTTCCAGCCACGGTGCCAGGAAACCGGGCGTCTGCGCGCCCTGCCCGGGAGCGGTGATTATGAGCATCCTAATAGCCTGCCCTGTAGGAGTCCGCCATCTGCATGCCAGACGATACGAAGTTACGCGCCACAATCTTGTTGCTTTTCCACAAACGATGTTCATCTGGGCGTTACCGTCGCGTCACCCCCCGCGCCGCAGGAGGGGTCACGGGCCCCGGTCAGCTGTGCTTGGCGGCCAGGCGGCCCAGCGCGATCGCGACCCACAGGGTGAAGCCGTCCCGCCCGGCGGAAGGCGCGTAGTCGGTGAGCTCCTCCACCCGGCGCAGCCGGTAGCGGACGGTGTTCGGGTGCACGAACAGCAGCCGCGCCGTGCCCTCCAGCGACGAGCCCTGTTCCAGGTAGGTCGTCAGCGTGTCGAGCAGCGCGTGCCCGCCGGTGAGCAGCGGCTCGTAGACCTCGCTGATCAGCGTGGCGCGGGCGTCGGAGTCGCCGTCAAGCGCCCGCTCGGGCAGCAGGTCGTCGGCGCCCGCCGGCCGGGGCGCGTCGGGCCAGGCAGGCGCAGCCCGCAGCGCCGCCAGCGCCGCCCGCGCGGAGACCGACGCGGTGCGCAGGTCGCGGACCAGCGGGCCGGCGATCACCGGGCCGGGCCCGAACCTCCCCGCGAACCGCTCGGCGGCGGCGATCGGGTCATCGCTGCCGCCCACGACCAGGATGAGCCGGTTCCCGTGCACGCCGGCCAGCAGGTCAAGCCTGGCCCGCCGGGCCTGGGTCCGCAGCTCCTCGATCAGCGGCACTACCCCGCTGGCCGCGTTGCCCTTGTCGTCGTCTTTGCCGTCCTCGTCACCGATGGTCCCGACGACGACGGTAACGGGGGAGGAGGACCAGTTCAGCGCCGACGCCCAGGAGTGCAGCGACTCCTCGGTTTCCCCGCGGACCAGGGAGTCCACCACGAGCGCTTCCAGCCGGGCGTCCCAGGCACCGCGCGCCTCGGCCGTCCGCGCGTACACCAGCGCCGCGCTGAACGCGATCTCCCTGGCGTAGGTCAGCACGGCCTCGCGCAGCTCCGCCTCGTCGCCCGGCGCGGCCAGCTCGTCGACCTGGGCCTCGACCGCGTCGATGATGACCCGGACCATCTCGACCGCGTGCTGCAGGCTGACGGCCCGGGCCAGCTCGCGCGGCGCGGTGCCGAACACCTCGGTCACCGCGGGCCGGTTCCGTTCCGGGTGCTTGATCCAGTTGAGGAACGCGGCGATGCCCGCCTGGGCCACCAGGCCGAGCCAGGACCGGTTCTCCGCCGACATGTTGCGGTACCACGGCAGCCGCTTGTCCATGGCGGCGATCGCGGCCGTGCCGAGCGACCCGGTCGCCCGCTCGATCCGCCGCACGGTCTCCGCGTTGACCCGGGGTCCCGACCCGCCGGCCCCCCGGCCCCGCTGTTCCGTCGTCATCCCCCCAGCGTAAATCTCCATGATCACGAAGGATCTGGTACCGCTACGAGTACCAGATCCTTCATGAAACCCGACTACGAGAGCGCCTCGCTGACCGGGAGGTCCAGGCGGTACTTGGCGATCGCCTCGGCGGGGAACCTGGCGTCGACCGCGCCGCTGCGGGCCAGTTCCCACAGCACGGCGACGGTGATCGACTCGGCGTCGACGTGGAAGAACCGCCGCGCCGCCGGGCGGGTGTCGGAGAAGCCGAACCCATCCGTGCCGAGCGACGTGAACGCCCCGGGCACCCAGCGCGCGATCTGGTCAGGCACGGCCTTGATCCAGTCTGACACCGCGACCACCGGGCCTACCGCTTCGGACAGGACCGAGGTCACGTACGGCACCCGCCGTCCGGAGTCGGGGTGCAGCATGTTCCACGACTCGCAGTCCAGCGCCTCACGGCGCAGTTCGGTCCAGGACGTGGCCGACCATACGTCGGCGGACACGCCCCACTCGGTGGCCAGCATCTCCTGGGCGGTCAGCGCCTGCCGCACCGCCACCCCGGAGGCCAGGATCTGGGCCCGCGGCCCTGTCGGCCCTGTCGGCCCTTCGGCACCGGAGCCGGGCGCGGCCGCGTACTGGTAAAGCCCGCGCAGGATGCCCTGTTCGAGCGCGGCCGGCCCGCCCGGGAACGACAAAGGCTCCGCGGGCTGCGGGTACGGCTCGTTGTAGACGGTGAGGTAGTAGAAGATGTTCTCCCCGTCCGGGTGCTCCGGCGTGGCCTCGTACATCCGGCGCAGCGCGTCCCGCACCACGTAGGCCAGCTCGAACGCCCAGGCGCAGTCGTACGACACGCAGGCCTCCGACACCGAGGCCAGCAGCACCGAGTGCCCGTCGTTGTGCTGCAGCCCCTCGCCTGCCAAAGTCGTCCGCCCAGCGGTAGCGCCGAGCAGGAATCCGCGCCCGAGCTGGTCGCCGAACGCCCACATCTGGTCGCCGGTCCGCTGCCACCCGAACATCGAGTAGAACACGTACACGGGGATCATGTGCGTGCCATGGGTGGCATAAGAAGACCCCGCCGCGATGACCGAACCCATCGCCCCGGCCTCGCTGATCCCCTCGTGCAGGATCTGTCCCTTCTCGGACTCCTTGTACGACAGCAGCAGGTTGCGGTCCACCGCCTCGTAGGTCTGGCCGTGCGGGGAGTAGATCTTCGCGGTCGGGAACAGCGAGTCCATGCCGAACGTCCGCGCCTCGTCCGGGATGATCGGCACGAACCGCTCGCCGATCTCGGGGTCCTTCATCAGCTCCTTGAGCAGCCGGACGAACGCCATGGTGGTGGCGACCGCCTGCTTGCCTGAGCCCTTGCGCAGCTCGTCGTAGATCGAGTCACCCGGCAGGTTTAGCGACTTGGCCCGGACCACCCGGCGGGGAAGCACCCCGCCCAGGGCCGCCCGCCGCTCGCGCATGTACCTGATCTCGTCGGAGTCCTCGCCCGGGTGGTAGTACGGCGGGAGGTCGGCCTCGAGCGCCGAGTCAGGGATCGGCAGGTAGAGCCGGTCCCTGAACTCCTTCAGCTCGGCCACGGTGAGCTTCTTCATCTGGTGCGTGGCGTTGCGCGCCTCGAAGTCCTTGCCGAGCGTCCAGCCCTTGATCGTGTGCGTGAGGATGACCGTGGGCTGGCCGACGTGCTCGCGCGCGGCCTTGAACGCCGCGTACACCTTGCGGTAGTCGTGGCCCCCGCGCGACAGCGAGCGCAGCTGGTCATCCGACATGTGCGCCACCATCGCGCGCAGCCGGGGGTCGCTGCCGAAGAAGTTTTCCCTGATGTACGCGCCGGACTCGACGCTGTAGGTCTGGAACTGGCCGTCCGGCGTGGTGTTCATCTTGTTGACCAGCACGCCGTCGGTGTCCTGGGCCAGCAGCGGGTCCCAGTCGCGGCCCCAGATGACCTTGATCACGTTCCAGCCCGCGCCGCGGAAGGTCGACTCGAGCTCCTGGATGATCTTGCCGTTCCCGCGCACCGGGCCGTCCAGGCGCTGCAGGTTGCAGTTGATGACGAAGGTGAGGTTGTCCAGTTCCTCGCGGGCGGCCAGGCCGATCGCGCCGAGCGCCTCGGGCTCGTCCATCTCGCCGTCGCCGGCGAACGCCCACACGTGCGACCGCGAGGTGTCGTGGATCTCGCGGGCGAGCAGGTACCGGTTGAACCTGGCCTGGTAGATGGCGTTGAGCGGGCCGAGCCCCATCGACACCGTGGGGAACTCCCAGAAGTCCGGCATCAGCCGCGGGTGCGGATAGGACGGCAGCCCGCCGCCCGGGTGGGACAGCTCCTGCCGGAACCCGTTGAGCTGGTCCTCGGTCAGCCTGCCCTCGAGGAACGCGCGCGCGTAGATGCCCGGCGCCGCGTGCCCCTGGAAGAACACCTGGTCGCCGGACTCGCCGTGGTCCTTGCCGTGGAAGAAGTGGTTGAACCCGACCTCGTACAACGAGGCCGCGGAGGCGTACGTCGCGATGTGCCCGCCCACGCCCATCCCCGGGCGGTTGGCGCGCGAGACCATGACCGCGGCGTTCCACCGGATATAGGCCCTGATCCGCCGCTCGACGTGCTCGTCGCCGGGGAACCACGGCTCGCGCTCGGGCGGGATCGTGTTGATGTAGTCGGTGCTGCGCAGGCCGGGCACCCCGACCTGCTGCTCGCGCGCCCGCTCGAGCAGGCGGAGCATCACGTACCTGGCGCGGGCCCGGCCCCTGGTCCGCACGACCGAGTCGAAAGATTCGACCCATTCGCGCGTTTCGTCCGGATCGATATCGGGCAGCTGGCTCGGCAGCCCGTCGTTGATGATGGAGAATCGCTGACGTCCGGAAGCCACGGGGTAGCCTCGCCTTCCACTTCAGATCGGGCGGCTGGTCGGCCGCGAGTGTGGCCGAGCGCTCGTTGTTGTCCAGACCAATCGTCGTACGAACTGGCCTTGAGCGCATCTCTACTTGACGGTAACCCGGCCGCGGGACAGGCGGTGCGCCGCGGTGGCCGGGAAGCCCTGGCGCGGGGGAGTTTCGCCCAGAGCGGACTCCTCCGTTACTCTAAGTGATTATGACTGCTTTGCGTAATCGCGTGCCTGGGCGGACAGGTCAATTTATGGCGGCGGTTTCCCTGACCGGGCCGGTTGCCACTTGCGCGCCGGGCCGACCCAGTGTGAACTGTCCCAACAAGAAGTGCTGACGCGGTCATCGCCGTCATGCAGACGCCCGGGCGAGCCTGGGCCTAGCGCGCGCGATGACGCGGGGAGGGATCCAAGGAGGACGTCAGTGAGCGCGACCGCGGGCCAGGCGCAGGATGAGCGCGGCCAGGCCGAGCGGCTCGGTATCAAGCCGGGCCAGGTGGTGCAGGAGATCGGCTACGACGATGATTGCGACGAGCAGCTGCGCGGCGCGATCACCCAGGTAGACGGCGTGGAGCTGGTCGACGAGGACTACGACGACGTGGTCGACGTGGTCTTGCTGTGGTGGCGGGACGGGGATGGGGACCTCGTGGACGCGCTGGTGGACGCCCTCACGCCGCTTGCCGACGGGGGGTACATCTGGCTGCTCACGCCCAAGGCGGGCCGGAGGGGGCACGTGGAGCCGAGCGACATCGGCGAGGCGGCGCCGACCGCCGGCCTCTCGCAGACCTCGAGTGTGAGCGCGGCCCGCGACTGGTCGGGCACGCGCCTGGTCGCACCCAAGGCCCGCAGGTAGGCGGGGCGTCCGGCGGCCAGCCAGTAATCTTTATCCCGAACGGCGGTGGTTCCACCCCCGCGCCCGAGTGGCAGACTTGGGTTCGTGGCGGGCCGGTCCCGCATCCAGCCCCGATCCAGCGAGAGGACACCGGCATGGCGGTAGAAGTAGGCGACCAGGCGCCCGATTTCGAGCTGCGCGACCAGCACGGTACCCCCGTGCAACTGTCCGGCTTCCGCGGCGGCAAGAACGTCGTGCTCGTCTTCTACCCGCTGGCGTTCAGCGGGGTCTGCACCAGCGAGCTGTGCGCCATCCGTGACGACTTTCCCGAGGTGAACCGGGACGACGTGGAGATGCTCACGGTTTCGGTGGATTCCACGTTCACCCACCGCGCCTGGGCCGACGCCGAGCATTACGAGTTCGAGCTGCTGTCTGATTTCTGGCCGCACGGGGAAGTGGCGAAGCTGTACGGTGTGTTCGACTCCGAGCGCGGCATCGCGACCCGGGGCACGTTCATCATCGACAAGGAAGGCGTCGTGCGGTGGAAGGTGGTCAACCCGATCCCGCAGGCGCGCGACCTGGCTGAGTACTCGAAGGCGCTCGCCGCGCTCGGTTAGCGCCCGCTCGTAGGGAGGCCTGGTGCCCGTGGGGGAGCACAGTGCCCTGTTACCGCTGCGGTGTGCGGCAGACAGATCCGGAGCGCGGTAAGAGTCCCTGGCGCCGCGGGGTGGCGCGCGACCAGCTGGTGCTCGTATGCCCGGCCTGCCAGGAGTCCACGGACTGGACGGCCGACCTGGAATGCTGCGGCAGGTGCCGCAGCCTGCACCTGATCCGGCGGCTCGGCCAGGTCGAGTGCCTCGACTGCGGTCTGGTCCGGGAGCCTGAGGCCACTCTCGTCCCGATCGGTGCGTCCGAGGCGGGCGCACGGCCCCGGGCCGACTCCGCCCTGGCCGACGAGGTCGGGCGCGCTCTCGACCGGCTGCTCGGCCGCGGCTGAGCCCGCTGTGACGCCTAGTCCCGCCCCGTTTACGACATGAAGTTCCGCGTAGGTGATAATTCCTCATACGCGCCCCGATGGCGTTTCATATCCTCGAATGCGGGGGGATGGTCATCGGGAATCCCCGGGTGAGGATGGGAGTTTCGGCATGGGCTTGCCCGCCGTCCAGCAGCGAGTGCTCGACCGGATGGAGGGCACGCTCAAGGCCAGCGAGCCTCACCTGGCCGCGATGTTCGCGATCTTCGCCAGGCTAAGTGCGGGCGAGCCGGTCGGCAGGGAATCGCTGGCCGCCCGGCGGCGGCGCCGGTGGTGGCTGCGGCCGGGCGCCGCCCTGTCCGCGCTGGTGCTGGTGCCCGTCACGTTCGCACTGATCCTCACCGGCGTGCTCCTCGGCGCCCCGTCGCACGCGGGCACCTGCGCCGTCGGCATGCCTGCGGCCGGCACGGTGCCCCGGGAGAACCAGTCCGCGTGCGGGGTGTCCGGCCGGACGAGCCAGCGGTCCTCGTCTACCGCGGGCGCAGCGGCCTGCAGCGGGCCCGGCGGGGCGACCGGAACGGCCACGACCGCCCACTTCGCCGTCTGGGCCCGCGACGCGGAGGCGTCCTGGCCGTCCGGGGCAAGCAGTTCCGGCCTGTGCTGATCTAGGGCACGAGTTCTCCGTCTCGGCGCGCACGCGGTTTAGGGCCGGCCTTCGCTGGTACCGCGTCGGTGAAGGGCAAGCAACCCACGAAACGGAGGAGGTGCGTCAGCCAGGCCAAGTCCAACACCTGACGACCCGGCCCGGGCAGGAAACTGCGGAGCCGCCCCCCGGTTAACCCGGGCGGGCGGCTCCGCAGTTAAGGGAAGCGCCGGAAGACCAGCCGGTGGTAGACGGCTGGTCCGGGCTACCAGCGATACCAGCGGCGCCTCGATCCGCCTTCACCCACGCGGATGAGGAACCCGAGCACCCAGACCACCAGGACGATCAGGGCGATCCACCACAGGATGTGGACGGCGAATCCGAGCCCGCCGAGCAGCAGGGCCAGGAGGAGAACGAGCAGTATGAGCGCCATGTGCTTGATGCCTCTCTTGTCGGCGTTCAGTTGAACCGGGGGCCCCGCTACCCAGGCGCGGGCGGTTCACACCAAGAAAAGCGCCCGGTGCCGTTTGTCCTGGCCACGCCGGGCAAGTGAACGGAGATGAACCGCTCGCCAGTTGCCGGAGCCGAGGCGGCCGAGATCCGGGCGCAGGAGGAAGTCCGGACCGCCGATGACCAGGACCGGACGGACCCGCCCGGCGGGGAAGACCGGATCAGGGAAGCCCTTGAGACGGCGGCGGCCGTGGCCGAGGAGACGGGCGGCCTCGGGACGCCAGGGCGCCCGGTCAACCGCCGTTCCCCGTTCATGATCGGGATGACCGGCGCCCTCGGCGTCGCGGTAGCCTACGGCCTGGTCGAGCTGGTCATCCGGGCCCGCTCGGTCCTCATCCTCATCGGCCTGGCGCTGTTCATCGCGGCCGGCCTGGATCCGGTGGTCGGCTGGCTGGTGCGCCGTCGCGTGCCCCGCTCGGCCGCCGTACTCCTGGTCCTTGGCTCCGCGGCCGGGGTGCTTGCGGCGTTTCTCGCGGCCGCGATCCCGCCGCTGGCCTCCGAGGCTACGGCGCTCGCCCATCAGATCCCGCACTACCTGCACACCCTCCAGGACCGCAACTCGCAGCTGGGCAGGCTGAACGCCAGGTTCCACCTCCAGCAGCGCCTGACCCGGCTGGTCACCGGGAACGGGACCGCCTGGCTGGGCGGAGTCCTGGGAGCGGGGAAGGTCGTGCTCAGCACGGCCTCCTCCATCGTGGTCGTGCTGGTGCTCAGCATCTACTTCCTGGCCGGCCTGCCGCGGATCAAGGTCTTTGCCTACCAGTTGGTGCCGCACTCGCGGCGCCCCAGGGTCATCCTGATCGGCGACGAGATCCTGGCCAAGGTAGGCGGCTACGTGCTGGGTAACTTCATCACCTCGGTGATCGCCGGCCTCGGCACCTACCTCTGGATGCTCGCGTTCGGCATCCCCTATCCGCTCCTGCTGGGCATGTTCGTGGCCCTGCTCGACCTGATCCCGGTGATCGGGTCGACCGTCGGCGGAGCCGTGGTGACGCTCGTCGCGCTCACCGTGTCCCTGCCGGTGGCGCTGGCGACCCTCGCGTTCTACGTCGGCTACCGGCTGGCCGAGGACTACCTCATCGTGCCCCGCATCATCGGCCGCACGGTTCAGGTTCCCGCCATCGTCAGCCTGGTCGCGATGCTGATCGGCGGGGTACTGCTGGGTATCGTCGGGGCCCTGGTAGCGATTCCCGTCGCCGCGGCCGTCCGGCTGCTCCTGCACGAGATCGCGATCCGCCGCCTCGACAGGAGCTGAGGCAGGTACGTATGGGCCGCGCGCTGAGCCGTTTGCATCCGGACGGCAGGGGTAGGCGACGGTTCCGTGTTGGCCATCGTTTAGGGAGTTAGGAGCGCATGAGCCTGTCAGCCAGCCAGCAACGGGCGCTGGGCAGCATCGAGGGCAGGCTGAGGGCTGCCGATCCCCACCTGGCGTCCATGTTCGCGATCTTCACCCGGCTCAACGTCGGCGAGCCGGTCGCCACGGAACGCCTGGTCGCCCGCCTCAGGCTCCGATGGCAGCGGCCGAAGCTAGCCGCGTTCTCGGTGGTGCTCATCCCGGTCATGTTCATCGCCATGGTCATCGTCAGCGCGCTGGCTGGCGGCCGTCTCAGCCCGAGGGCGTGCGAGGGCGCCTTTCCTGTGGGCGGCAGCGCGACCCAGCCGCATTCCGCGTGCCAGCTCAGCGCGGACACCACCGCCGTGAAGGCCGCGACCGTCACGACGCCGGACGCTACGGAGAACCCGGCCTGCGTCGCCCTGGTTCAGCACAGTCGTTCGGCCCGTGGGTGGGTGTGCTACAAATAGGCCAAGGACGGAGGGCCGGTTGCCGATCGAGCACCTCGGGCATGAGGCAGCAGAGCTACTGAGCCTCACCAGCCGCGGCGAGGCCAGGTCGCTGAACCGGCTCGCGGCGCTCGCGGCCTGGCAAGTGCCGGCCTGCTCGGGAGCCCACGCGGCCGTCTGGCGCGATGGCGAGGTGATCAGCGCCGCCGCGACCCATCCCGACCTCGCCGAACTCGCCGACCTGCAGTTCGACACCGGGCACGGCCCGATCGTGGCCGCCGCGGACGGGGGCCTTCCGGTCAGCTGCCCGGACACGCTTGGTGAGAGCCGCTGGCCCGAATACGCGGACGCGGCGCTGCGCCTCGGCGTCCGCTGCTCGGTCCACCTGGTGCGCGATCTTCCGCACGGCGCCCTGGTGCTGTCGCTGTTCAGCGTCCGCCCCGGCGTGCTCGACGAGCGGTCAAGCCCGACGGCGGACGTGCTGGCCGCCTTCGGCGGCGCCATGCTGGAGAACGCGACCGCCTACCACCAGGCGCAGCGAACCGCCCGCCAGCTCAAGGACGCCGTGGTGGCTCGCTCGGTCGTCGACCAGGCCAAGGGGATCCTGATGCACGCGCTCGGCTGCGACGCCGACAGCGCGCTGCGACGGCTACGCGCCGAATCCCAGCGCCGCCACGTCAAGGTCACCGAGGTGGCCGGCGAGGTCGTGGCCGCCTACCAGGCCGGAGACGACGGGACGTCCGGGCGTCGGCGCTGACCGGCTGCCATCGGTAGGTGAGTAAGTCGGCCATCGGGGGTAGCGGGGCGGCTCCAGTGACCCGCGCGACCAGGATCGTCATGTCGTCCCGCAGCTGTTCCTGGGAGAAGGCCGCCACCAGGCCCTGGACCATCCTGGTGGTCTCGGAGGCGGACCGCCCGGCCAGCCCGGCCAGTTCGTCGGCGAGGCTGTCCTCGAAGTACCGCATGTCCTCACTCCGCGCATCTGTCACCCCGTCGGAGTAGAAGAAGAGCAGGTCACCCTGGGTGAGTTCAAGCTGGGTGACGGCCGGCTCTGCGTCGGGAAACAGGCCCAGGGGCAGGCCGCCGCCGCTCAGCACGTCGACCCGCCCGTCCGGCCGGACCACCGCCGGGCCGGGATGGCCGGCGCTGGCCAGCTCCACGCGGAGGCGACTGCCGTCCCACCGCAGGTACGCGAGCTTGGCGGTGACGAAGCGGTCCTCGTAATCGCCGGCCAGCATGACCTCATTCACCTTGGCCAGCACGTCGGCGGGATCCGGATTCCAGCGGGCCAGGACGCGGATCGCGTGCCGCGCGGCCGCCGTCATCGCGGCGGCCTCCTGGCCCTTGCCGCAGACGTCCCCGATGGTGATCGCCCAGGCGTCGTCCTGGACGGGGAAGACGTCGTAGAAGTCACCGCTGACTTCGAGTCCCTCGCTCGCCGGGACGTACGCTGCGGACAGGTCGAGCCCGGGGACGTCAGGCAGCCGGGCCGGAAGCAGGCTGCCCTGCAGCGCCTCGGCCACGACCGATTGCTGCCGGAACATGCGGTCAACCCGGATGGCTACGCCCAGGTGCTGCCCGAGGACTTCCGCCAGCGCGAGGTCGGCGAGGTCGAAGCGCCCCTCGCCGGGAGTACGGGCCAGCGTGAGGGCACCGTACACGGTGGTGCCGTCGGTGATCGGAACGCTCAGCAACCCGGTCACGCCGAGCAGGATCAGCAGCGGAGTTCCGTCCGGGGCCGGGCCGAGGATCCCGGTGTCCTCCACGTGCGGCATCAGGACCGCCGTTCCGGCGGAGTAGACCTGCTCAGGCGTCGAGCCAGGCTGCGGGTCGGCCCCGCGCACCGTCCTGGCCAGCACCCGCGACGGCTCGCTGGGCGGCCCGATCACGAACTGCCGGCGCAGCAGGTCCGACCGTTCGATGTCGACAATCACCCAGCTCGCGATGTCGCCCGCGAGCAGCCGGGCGCACCGCTGGATCGTCAGGGCCTCGCTGAAGGTCCGGTTGTCAAGCAGCAGCCTGGTCACGGCGATCACCAGGTCCATCCGCCGCGTCATGGCCCGGACCGCGTCGTCCGCCGTCTTCCCGCTGCCGCGTTCGCGCGGGGTCGCCCCGCTCGCCCGTTTCGCCGGCTGGGCCGGCTTCGCAGGGGCCGCCGTGACCACGAGCAGCCGCGCACCCTCCGGCAACGTCACGGCGTCGACCAGCAGGGACGCGTCGGTAGGTCCGTCCGGCCCGAGCAGCCTGCACTCCACCTGCCGCGCCGTCCCCGTCCGCGCGACCGCGGCCAGCTGGCTCTGCACCGCGGCCCGCGAGGGAAGGTCGACGAACGCGGTCAGCGGCCTGCCGGTGGCGTACCCGGGCGGGGCGCCGATCAGGTCACCGGCCTTGCCGTTGGCCCGCCGTACCGTGCCGTCCGGCTCCAGCACGAACAAGGGGGCAGGTGCGCCCTGGAACACGCCCCGCAGCAGGGCCCGTTCGGCACTGAGCGAATCGTGCTGACCCGGCGCGGACTCTCCCGGGCCGGCTTGCGTCAGCTTCGTCAGGACCTCGAACGCTGCGTCGAGCTCGGCGAACGCGGCGTCAAGCAGGGAGCGGGGCTCGGCGCCTGGCATCGCCGCCGCCTGCCGCAGCGCCTCGAGCCGCCCCGACAGGTCGGCGAGATCGGCGTACGACCCACCCGGCCCGCTGCCCTGCGACATGTCTCCTGACCATCGTCACCGCTGGAATGCCTCGCCCTGGCGCGACTCAATAGTACGTGCGGCCAGCCGCGCCAATGGCCCACCATCAGCGCCGCCGACGCGATGCCGCCGCGGGCGGCATCGCCCGCGGCGGCTAAGCGCGCTAGTTCCCTACCACCACCGGCGCCGGCTCGACCGGCGCGTGCGGTACCGCCCGTAGCCGCGGGTGGTAAAGGCGCTGACCAGCAGCGCCGCGGCGACCAGCGCGACGAGGAACGTGATCACGGTGTGCCCGGCGCCCAGGATGGCCGTGGTGATGATCCCGCCGAGCAGCGCGGCCACGATGCCGATCAGGATCGTCAGGATCAGCCCGATGTGCTGGCGGCCGGGAACGAGCAACCGCGCCAGCCCGCCGATCACCAATCCGATCAGGAGCCAGACGATGATAACGGACGCGGTGAGGGTGGCCATGACTTTCTCCTCGTGATGACTAATTCTCGTAGATGTCTTCGATGATCTCGGTCTCGCCGGGCCGGGGCTCCGTGGACAGGTCACGGGTGGCACCCAGGTCACGGGTGGCGTCGAGATGGGTGCTGGCCTCCGGGCTGCCCACGACGCCCGGGGCCGGCAGGCCCGCCCTGACCCGGGTGTTGGCCGGGTTGCGGTTCACGCCGGTCGGATACGTGACCTCTTCTATGTAGCCTCCGGGCCGCCAGCGGGCCTGGCGCACGAACAGGCGCCGGCCGACCCAGCCGTAGCCGCGCCGGGGGATGGCCAGCCCGCACGCGCCGATGATCATGATCACCCAGCCCGCCGTGTGCAGGTTGAAGACAGAGGTATTCGTCGTCACGGCGAAGGCGAAGATCGCCCCGATGCCGATCAAGACGAGTCCCATACCGGTTTTCATGAGAATCCTTCCGCTGAAGCGGCCCGGGTCGTCAGGCTGTCGCCGCCGTACAAGGTGATGGAGCGGCAGGCGGGACGTCTGGGGCTTCGGGTGAATCAAGCAGCTTGTTTCTCAGGTGGGCCAGGGCCCGTGCCATCAGCCTCGAGACGTGCATCTGCGAGATGCCGAGCCGGGCGCCGATCTCGGTCTGGGTGAGGTTGCCGTAGAAACGCAGCATCAGGATGCGCTGCTCGCGTTCCGGCAGCTCGCCCCAGTGGGTGTTGAGGGCTTCCATGTCGATCGCGTGCGCGACGCCTGGGTCGTCGTCGCCCATCAGGTCCGCGAGCAGGGCCGGGTCGTCACGGTCCGACAGCGGGGCGTCCAGGGAGTACGTGCTGAACACCAGGTCCGCCTGCCGTGCCTCCTGCATGTCATCATCGCTTACCCCCAGCCGGTCGGCGAGTTCTGCTTCCTCAGGTGCCCGGCCGAGCTGATGGGTGAGTTCCTCGTTGGCCTTGCGCAGCTCGAGCAGGAGTTCCTGGGCTGACCGCCGCACGTGGATCTGCCACCGCTTATCCCGGAAGTGACGCTTGATCTCGCCGTAGACACAGGGCTGGGCGTAGGCCGCCAGGCTGTCGCCCACCTCCGGGTCATAGTTGTTGATCGCCTTGAGCAAGCCGACGTAGCCGACCTGCATGAGGTCCTCGGTGGGTTCGGGGCTGCCCCGGTACTGCCGGACGCAGGAGCGGACGAGCTTGGTGTAGCGGTCCACGAGTATCTCGCAGGCCGCGGCGCGCAGCTCGCTGTCCCTCGGCTGGGTGCGGACCCTGGCCAGCAGCGCGTTGTCGGACAGCTCGTGCAGGTCGGCGCGGAGCCCGGGGTCAAGGCCTACCTCGGGCGGGGGCCTGTCGACGGCAGTGTGCCTCGGCTGCCTGAGGGTTCCCTTGATCATCGGTCTTCTCCCTGGACCTGGGATATTTCGGACGAGTAGGGTGTGCCCGGCCCGTGAAGGATAAACATGAAGCAACGTGATGCTCGTCACATCCAAGTCACGGCCTCTTACCGTTAGCCACGCTCAGACCGCGCGTTTTTCCGCAAATAACCGCCGGGCGCAGGTGTAGGCGGATAGCCGGTGGGAAGCCCAAGGGCCGCTACCCCGGACCCTCGCGAGGACACCACATGACCGTCACAGGGAACACCACCACCTGGCGGGCCGAGGCCGCCTGCCTGTCCGCCGACCCTGACCTCTTCTTCCCCATCTCCACCACGGGCCCCGCCGAAAGGCAGATCGCGCGGGCCAAAAGGATCTGTGCCGGCTGCGCGGTGCGCCGGGAGTGCCTGGAGTTCGCGCTGGCCCACGATCAGATGTACGGCATCTGGGGCGGCACCACCCCGGACGACCGGCGGCGAGACCGGCGGCGCAAGCGGCGCGCGGCGGTTGCGGCGAGGCGGACCGTCGCGGCGTAACGAAGCGCCTGTGCCTGCGACTGTCGTCATCACCGCAGCCAGCGCCGGCATCGGGCGGATTACGCCCAGGTGGAGGCCGCCGCGCAGCAGATCGAAGAGACCCTCGGCCCGATCGACGCCCCGCTACGGTCGGCCGGGTCGTAAGCTGCGGCTGAGCCAACGCTCCATGCAGGCGAGAAGATCGTCGGTGTCGACGGGCTTGGTGACGTAGTCGCTGGCCCCGGCCGCGATGCTCTTCTCCCGGTCACCGGGCATGGCCCGGGCCGTCACGGCGATGATGGGCAGGGTGGCGAAGGCTGGCATCTGCCTGATCTCGTTCATCGTGGCGTAGCCGTCCATCTCCGGCATCATGACGTCCATCAGGACGAGATCGGTGCCGTCGGCGGCTAGCAGCGCCTCGATCCCCTTGCGCCCGTCGGCGGCCTGGGTCACCGACATGCCGTGGAGCTCGAGCGTGCTCGTGATCGCGAAGACGTTCCGCGTGTCGTCGTCGATCACCAGGATCCTCCTGCCGCGCAGGGCCTCGTGACCCTCGGCCTGCGTCGGGACGCGCGTCACCGGATCGGCGGGCTCGCTGATCAGCGCAGGCACGTGTTCGGGCTGGGCGGCGGACAGGTGCAACGTGATGCGCTCGCGCAGTTCGTCCAGGGATACGAGCAGCTCAAGCGGCTGGGAACCGAACCGGAGCCGCGCGAGCCTCGCCTGAGCGCTGTCGAGCGTGTCCCTGGTGTGAGCCAGCACGGGAACTTCCCGCAGTTCGGGTTGCTCCTGGAGCCGCTCAAGGAAGGCGAAAGCGGACGCGTCTTCCAGGCCGAGGTCCAGCACGACGCACTGATGCGGCGCGGCGCTGAGCGCCTCGATCCCCTGCTCCGGGCTGACCGCCGTGCCCACGTCGACCGGTCCGTTCATGCCGACCAGATCCGAGACCGCGCTATAGGCGAGCAGGGTCAGCAGGCCGCCGCGCGCGCCCTCCAAGACCAGCAGCCGCCTGCCCCCCGCCGCGTCATCCGGCAGCGCAGGCTGGAGCTGCAGGGCCATGGTCGCGTCGGCGTGAGCTCCGCCCTCGCCGTTGCCCGTGAAGCCGAGGCCGTCGCGTGCGCCCGGGGTGACGCCCGTCGCTCCCGGCAGCTCGCAGGGCAGGTACAGGGTGAACGTGCTGCCGCGGCCCAGTTCGCTTTCCGCGGTGATCTCGCCGCCGAGCAGCGCGCCGACCTCGCGAGCGATGGACAGCCCGAGGCCGGTGCCGCCGTACCTGCGGCTGAGCGTGCCATCGCCCTGCTGGAACGCGCCGAATATCGTGCTGAGGTTGTCCGGCGAGATCCCGATGCCCGTGTCGGCCACCGAGAAGGCCAGCGCGTCACCGGCCCTGGCCGCCCGCCCGCCGGTCCGGTGATCCAGGCCGACGCGGAGCAGCACGTGGCCGGTCTCCGTGAACTTGACCGCGTTGGACAGCAGGTTCCCGAGCACCTGGCGGAGCCGTTGCCGGTCGGTGAGCAGCTCGGGCGGGGCGCTGGCGTCCGCCTCGACGGCGAACTCGAGCCCCTTCTCGGCGGTGAGTGGCTGGAACGTGGCCTGGATGTCCTCGAGCAGCGTGCTGAGCGCGAACCGTTCGGCGTGGAGGTCCATCCGCCCCGCCTCGACCTTCGAAAGGTCGAGGATGTCGTTGATCAGCTGCAGCAGGTCCGAGCCGGCCGAGTGGATCACGTTGGCGTACTCGACCTGCTTGGCGGTCAGGTTCCGCCCCGGGTTCTGCGCCAGGAGCCGGGCCAGGATCAGCAGGCTGTTCAGCGGCGTGCGCAGCTCGTGCGACATGTTGGCCAGGAACTGCGACTTGTACTTGGACGCCAGGGCCAGCTGCCTGGCGCGCTCCTCGATCTCCTGCCTGGCCCGCTCGATCTCGGCGTTCTTGGTCTCGATGTCACGGTTCTGCGCGGCGAGCAGGGCCGCCTTGTCTTCTAGCTCGGCGTTGGACCGCTGCAGTTCCACCTGCTGGGCCTGGAGCTCTTCCGACCGCGCCTGCAGCTCGGACGCGAGCCGCTGCGACTCCGTCAGCAGCGTGTCCGTCCGCGCGTTCGCGATGATCGTGTTGAAGTTGACCCCGAGGGTCTCGGTGAGCTGCTCGAGGAAGTCGGTCTGCACCTGGCTGAACGAGCTGAACGAGGCGAGCTCGATGACACCGATGACCTGATCTTCGAACAGGATCGGCAGGACCGCGAGGTTCGCGGGCGGCGCCTCGCCGAGCCCCGAGGAGATGCTGACGTAGCCCTCGGGCAGGTTCTCCACGACGATCGACCGCTTGCTCCGCGCGGTCTGCCCGATGAGGGACTCCCCGAGCCGGTACTGGATGGGCTCGGCCCGGCCAGCGCGCAGCCCGTACCCGGCGATGAGGCGGAGCCTGGTGTCGTCGTCTTCGGTCGGTTCGGACAGGAAGAAGGTGCCGTGCTGCGCGCCGACCAGCGGCGCCAGCTCATCCATGATCAGCTCGGCCACGATGGCCAGGTCACGGTGGCCCTGCATCATGCCGGCGAGCCGGGCCAGGTTGGTCTTCAGCCAGTCCTGCTGCTGGTTGGCCTGGATGGTCTCGCGCAGCGACTGCACCATCGCGTTGATGTTGTCCTTGAGCTCCGCGACCTCGCCCTGGGCTTCCACGGAGATGGACCGGGTCAGGTCACCGGAGGCCACCGCGCTGGTCACCTCGGCGATCGCGCGGACCTGCCTGGTCAGGTTCCCGGCTAGCTCGTTGACGTTCTCGGTCAGCCGCTTCCAGGTGCCTGACACGCCCTCGACCTCGGCCTGGCCGCCCAGGCGTCCCTGGCTGCCGACCTCGCGGGCGACCCGGGTGACCTCGGCCGCGAACGAGGAAAGCTGGTCGACCATGGTGTTGATGGTGGTCTTGAGCTCGAGGATCTCGCCGCGTGCGTCGACGTCGATCTTCTTGGACAGGTCACCCTGGGCGACCGCGGTGGTGACCTGGGCGATGTTGCGGACCTGGCTGGTCAGGTTGTTCGCCATCGAGTTGACGTTGTCGGTCAGGTCCTTCCAGGTGCCGGAGACGCCCTTGACGTCGGCCTGGCCGCCCAGCCGCCCCTCGGTGCCCACCTCGCGGGCCACCCTGGTCACCTCGTCGGCGAACGCGGACAGCGTGCCGACCATCCGGTTGATGGTCTGGGCCAGCGCGGCGACCTCGCCCATGGCCTCCACAGTGATCTGCCGGCTCAGGTCGCCGCGCTCCACCGCCGTCGCGACCTGGGCGATCGACCGCACCTGGTCGGTCAGGTTGGACGCCATCACGTTGACGTTGTCGGTCAGGTCCTTCCAGGTGCCCGACACGCCGCGGACGACGGCCTGGCCGCCGAGGTTACCCAGGGTGCCCACCTCGCGGGCCACCCTGGTCACCTCGTCCGCGAAGGCGGATAGCTGGTCGACCATCGTGTTGATGGTCTCCTTCAGCTCCAGGATCTCGCCGCGGGCATCCACCCGGATCTTCTGGCTCAGGTCGCCCTTGGCCACCGCCGTGGTCACCTCGGCGATGGAGCGCACCTGGTCGGTCAGGTTGGCGGCCATGACGTTGACCGACTCGGTCAGGGCCTTCCAGGTGCCGGAGACGCCCTTGACGTCGGCCTGGCCGCCCAGCCGCCCCTCGGTGCCGACCTCGCGCGCCACCCTGGTCACCTCGTCGGCGAAGGAGGACAGCTGGTCGACCATCGTGTTCAGCGTGGACTTCAGCTCCAGGATCTCGCCGCGCGCGTCCACGTCGATCTTCTGGCTCAGGTCGCCCTTGGCCACCGCGGTCGCCACCTGGGCGATGTTGCGCACCTGCCCGGTAAGGTTGCCCGCCATGGCGTTGACCGACTCGGTCAGGTCCTTCCAGGTGCCGGATACGCCCGGGACGTAGGCTTGGCCGCCCAGCTTGCCCTCGGTGCCCACCTCGCGCGCCACCCTGGTCACCTCGGAGGTGAACAAGTCGAGCTGGTCCGCCATCCCGTTGAAGACCGTGGCGATCTCGTCCATCAGCGGGTCCCCGGTCTTGGCCAGGCGGGTGCTGAAGTCACCGCCCCGTACCGCCGTCAGCCCCGCGAGCAATTGCTCAAGCCCGGACTTGTCAAGCCGCGGACCCGACTGGACCGTATCAGTCACCAAGCGCTCCCATCAGCTGCTGCCGACGCAGCGCGACGTGCGTCCGGCACTGTCGTACGATCCCTACCGATGGTAGACCGTATGTAATAATCATGCGCCGAATGGACTTCGATAACAGCACTAAAACAAGAAAAGCCTGGCTGCGGCGGGTCGCGCGCGCACCACGCGCAGATGGTCTTTTCCAAGGCTATAACGTCATCTGACGGCCTTTTATGGGTTCTGAGGCATAACGTCATCCCGTGGGGGAAAGCGATGATTGTGACGGACAGCGATGACGTGCTGCGTCTCAGCACGATAATCGACCGCCAGCGGCGCGAGCTCGATCGGGTCCGAGCCGCAGCCGCGGGCGAAGCCGTCGTCTCCATGGCCCGAGGCGCGCTCATGGAGCGGCTCGGCCTGTCCTCGGCCGAGGCCGCGAGCCAGCTCGCGGAGCTGTCGGCGGCCACCGGGATCCCGCTGGCCGAGATGGCCGCCGCGGTCCTGTCGCCCCCGGGGTCCGCTCCCGTCCCCGGGGTAGCTGATGATGCGGGCGGCGTAGCCGACGCACGCGACGCGGGCGGCCAGGCGTCACGATCGCCCTCGCTGATGATCGAGGCTGCGGCCGAGCTGGCGGCCGACGGTGCCGAGCTGGTCGGCACCCTAGCCGCCCAGGTGCTCGCGCCCCTGGGCGCGAGCACGGTGGTGCTGTGGCTGCTCGAAGCGGACGGCGCGCTCACGCTGCTGGGCGAGGCGGGCCTGCCCCTCGGAGAGGCCAGCCGGTGGTGGCACATCCCGCCGCAATTGGACTGCCCCGCCCAGCGTGTCGCGCACGGCACCGCCGACATCTGGTGGCACGAGGGTCTTCCGGCCGGGGACAGCGCTCCGGTGACGGGTCGGGCGGGCGGGGCTCGGGCGGTCCTCGCGCTGCGGGAGCGGAACGGCGAGCTGCTCGGCATCATCGAGGTCTGCTGGCGCGATCCGCTCCCGGCCTTCGGTACCGAGATCCGCGGGCAGCTGTCGGCTCTGGCCGCGGGTAGCGCGCGAGTCATCGGCGCCCGTCTCACGCACGGCAACCTAGCCGTGGCGCAGCCGAAGCCGGCCGTCTTCGCGCTGCTGGACGGCCTGGCCGAGGCGGTGCTGGCGGTCCGGGCGATCAGAGCTGACGGCGGGCAGGTGATCGACTTCAGCATCGAGCACGTCAGCCCCGGCTTCCGTGATCCGGCGGGGCGGACGGGGGCGGAGCTGAGCGGGCTCACCCTGCTCGAGGCGTACCCGGCCAGCGTGGCCGGCCAGGGGCTGTTCACCAGAGCCACGCAGGTCCTGGCGGACGGCACGGCCCAGTACGTTCCCGGGCCGATCGGGGAGTCCCTCGCGGCCCAGTACGTTCCCGCGCCGACCGCAGAGTGCCTCGCGGCTCAGCAGGCTCCCGGGCCGATCGGCGAGTCCCTCGCGGACCTGCGCGTGGCCAGATTTTTCGACGGCGTGATCTTCACCTGGCGGCGCGAGGCCCCGGCAGGCAGGCTGGCCGCCCTCCTTGACCACGCGCAGCGGCTGGGCCGTCTCGGCGGCTGGGAGGAAGACCTGATCACCGGCGCCGTGCGCTGGACCGACTCAGCCTTCGAGCTGTTCGGCCTGGTACCGCGTCCCGGAGCGGAGATTCCGCTGGCCGACCTGCACAGCTACGTGATGGCGGCAGACAAGCCCGCGGTGCAGCGCTTCCGCCAGGACCTGCCCCAGCGCCGGGAGGCCGCGACCGCTACCTTCCGCGTCGTTCATCCCGACAGCCGGGGTGTCCGCCAGATCCGCGTCTTCGCCGAACCGGTCGCGGACGCGACCGGCGCGGTGGTTGCCCTGCGCGGCGCCTTCCAGGATGTCTCCGCGCACTACCAAACCCAGGTTGCCCTCGCCGCCACGCGTGACCGGCTCGCGGATACCGAGCAGCGAGCCGCGGAAGAGCATCGGCTCGCGCTGCGGCTGCAGCGGGCGATCATGCCGCCCGACAAGCAGCCGGTCCGGGCGGCCGGGATCGACGTCGCGGTGCGCTACCGGCCGGCGGGCGAGGGTCACCTGGTCGGCGGCGACTGGTACGACGTGCTGCTGCTGCCGGATAACGATGTCCTGCTGGTGGTCGGCGACGTGGCGGGGCACGGCATCGACGCGGTCACCGGGATGGTCGCCGCCCGCAACTCCCTGCGCGGACTGGCGATCACGGGGGCCGGGCCGGCCGAGTTGCTCCGGATGCTCAACGGCGTGGTGTGCCACCTTACCGCCGGAGTGGTCGGGACCGTGGTCTGCGGTCGGTACAACCCCACCACCCGCGTGCTGCGCTGGGCCCGGGCCGGTCACCTGCCGCCGGTGCTGCTCCGCGGCGGGAAGCAGGCGCACCCGAGGACGGCCAGGCAGCTACCGCTGCCAGGCGGGATGCTGCTCGGCCTGGACCCGGACGCGGCCTACGAAGAGGCCAGCGAGCCGCTCGAGCGCGGTGACACGCTGCTGTTGTTCACCGACGGCCTGATCGAGCAGCGCGGCGAGTCGATCGAGGACGTGCTCGGCGAGTTCGTGACCATCCTTGGCTCAGGCGCGCTAGACGCCCGGGGGACCCGGCGGCTGACCGCCGCCGCCCAGGCCGACCGCGTCCTGGCCCGCGCCGTCTCCGACACCGCCGACGATGCTTGCCTGGTCGTGGTCCGCATCGCCTGACTGCAGGCTGACCGCAACCTGGCCCGCGGCAGGCTCGGGTACGGCGGGGAGGCCTTCGTCCGAAGCGAGCAGGTCGAGGAACGGGCCGACCCGGAGTCCTTCCTGGGCGGAATGCCGGAACAGGCTGTCCGGGTTCACCGTGTATACGGTCCGCCGTCCGATCCGGGTGCGGGTGAGGTAGCCCGCGTCCTCCAGGTCGGCCACGATGGCCTGGACGGAGCGTTCAGTGAGCCCGGCCGCGGCGCTGATATCACGGATCCGGGCCTCTGGGTTGCGGGCGATCTCCACGAGCACGTGCCCGTGCCCGGTCAGCAGGGTCCAGCTTCCGCCGCTCCCGCCGGGCTCACTCACGGTTCCGAGTATAGGACTTGTGAGATAACTCTCGCGAGAGAGAATACATGAAACTTCTCTCGTATTTATATTGACAAGTCTCTGCCTGGCCGCGATGCTGAGGGTGCCCCGATCGACGTCCTCACAGCCGCAGGAGGAGGTTGGCGCAGATGCCTGACGTCAGGTTCCCGGTCGCCGTGGTCCAGGGCATTGCGGTGGTGGCGACCCCCGAGGAGATCGATATCACCAACGCCACCGAACTGCGGACGGCCCTGCTGGAAGGATCGGCGGACGGTCACGGAACGCTCGTGGTCGACATGACCCGGACGCTGTTCTGTGATTCGGCCGCGCTGCACGCCCTGGTGGGCGCGCACCGGCGCGCCCTGGCCGAGGGCGGTGCGGTCGTGCTGGCCGTATCCGGCGAGGCCGTCCGGCGCATTTTCGCGCTCACCGGCCTTGACGCCGTGATTCCCACCTTCGCGAGCCTCGAAGAAGCTCTCGCCTACACCGCCGGCCCGGCGAAGCAGCGGTCCGAGACTGCCTGAGGAACCTCGCGGTTTCAGCTGCGAATTATACCGCTACTCGTGCAGAATAATGGTCTATGCCCACCTGCAAGGGGGGCGATTTTGTAGCCTTTATACCCAGCTAGCGGAATATGATCGGTAATGCTAGCCGACGGCAACGCGAATGGTCGCAGTGCACGCACCACCGTCGTTCGGGAAAATGGATTTGTATTTTAAGATTTGATAGCACGGGTCCGGAGCCGGGGGGAGAGGTTCCAGGGCTCCGGACCCGTGCGTCCGCGGCGGCCTCTCGACTGCAACGTCAGTGGTCTTGAGGATCGCTGGCCCGCTGGAGCTGTTCGATGACGCTGTCTTTGCCGCGCCAGACGCTTCCGCCGTTGACGACGGTGTCATGGATCAGCTCGTACAGCCCTGTCCGGTCGGTTTCGGCCTTGCTGGTCCACAGGGGGTTTTCTGTGACCTCGGGGTCGTGCCTGACGCCCCAGTTGGCGAGTTCTACCAGGACGGGGATGAGCGCGAGGCCCGCGCCGGTCAGGAAGTAGAGCTCCCGGCGCCTGTCGGCCGGGTCGCGCTGCTTGCTGAGGATGCCGGCGCCGACCAGCCTGGCCAGCCGGTCGGCCAGGACGCTGGTGGTGATGCGCGCTCGGCAGCGGGATCCCCCTGTTTTCCCCCAAGACCGCCCCGGTCCAGCTCCGCCTGCTGTCCGCCGAGGTCAGCGGGCCGGCCATCCTCGCCAGGTACGAACGCTTCGCCAAGTGACCCGGACGCGCCTGACCGGGTTGCCTGCGTCGCGGGCAACCCGGTCAGACGGCGAGAGCCTTAGGCCGCCTGGGGGGCGGCCTTCCCGTAGACCGCGAGCGTCTCGTCGGCGATCCGGTCCCATGAGTAGCGGGACTTCGCGCGGTCGGCGGCCGCCACCCCGTAGGCCTCGATGAGGATGGGGTGCGCGAGCAGCTGCCGGATCCGCTGAGCCAGCAGGGCCGGCCGCCCCGGCGGGATCAGGATGCCGGTCGTCCCGTTGACCACGGCGTCCATGTGCCCGCCCACCGGCGGGGCCAGGACCGGGGTCCCGCAGGCCATGGCCTGCAGTGACGTCGTGCCCGAAGGCTCGTACTGGCAGGTACTGACGACCAGGTCGGCGGAGCGCAGCAGGGCGGGCAGCGCACCGTGCTTGACCGCGCCGGTGAAGATCACGCGGTCCGTCAGGCCCAGTGCCCAGGCGAACCGGGCCAGCCGGACGTACTCGCCGTCCCTGGGCAGCTCGGGCCGCGCCGGACCGCCGACGATCATGAGCTCGGCGCCGGGTACCCGGGTCAGCGCCCGCAGCAGCGTCTCCAGCGCCTCGCGTTCCCTCAGGTCAGCCACGGTGAGCAGCCGCGGGCGGCCGTTCCGCTTGGCCACCGGGCCCTCGGGCGTGAACGTGTCGGTGTCGACGCCCCACGGGACGACCTTGATCGCGGACCGGTGCACGCCCAGGCTGGCCAGGTCAGAGACCTCGGCGGAGTGGGTGGCGACCACTGCGGCGGCGCTGCGCCCGATGGCCGGCTCGAGCCTGATGCGGGCCGCGGCCGCGTCGCCCCCCTGCCATCCCACGCGCCGTTCCGTGACGCTGAGCGAGCTGAACTCCTGGACGACCGGGATGCTCAGGTCACGCGCGGCGGCCAGCGCCGCCAGGCCGCTCGTCCAATGCAGCGCGTGCACCACGTCGGGGCGCTCGCTTTCGAACCGGCTGCGCAACGGGCCGCTGAACGCGGGCACCCGCTCCAGCAGGCCCGCGTCGCCCTGCTCACCGTGGCCGGCGGCGGTCGGCATAGGCCCGGCGCTCAGGTGCTCGACCCGCACTCCCTCGTGCAACCTGGCCTGCCTGGGCTGGTCAGCCAGCTGCTTCTGCGCGTACACGGTCACATCGTGCCCGTGCCTCGCGAGCATCCGGGTGAGTTCGCTTAGTCCGAGGTCATCGCTATCTGGTCCAGTGCCCGCACGCGGGCTCAGGGGGGTCGCGTGCTGAGCTACCAGGGCGATCTTCATTAGTGGCCTCCTCGCCGACAGCCATTCCATACGCTGTCGCCGAGAAGCAGAAAGGTGGGTCCCGATCCGCACACTCCGCGACAACGTCGCGGCGCGTGCCTCCGTCGTAGACACCACCTACGGAGAAGCATATCCCCAACCGGCGATGCTCAAACGCCTTGCCGCGCGGAGTTCTGCTGACGGGGCTTCGCCTGTTCAGCCGACCGCGGCGTCGGCCACGCTGCTGAAGACGGGGATCAGCCGGTCGGCGGTGGTCAGCCGCAGGATCTTGGCCACGGCCGCCTGGGGGGACACCAGCGCGAGGACCCCGCCCTGGCGGTCCATCGCCCGGTTCACCAGGAGCAGCGCGTGCAAGGCAGATGAGTCCATGAAGCGCAGGCCGGATAGGTCGAGGATCAGCGTGTGCGGCTGCTTGGACACCTCCTGCTCCAGCAGGCGCCGCAGCTCATCCGAATTCGTGACGTCAGCCTCGCCGGCGATCTCCACGAGCGTGTAGGGCTCGCCAGCCGCCTCGCTGGCCGCTACCGAGACCGTCAGCAGTTCCACGCCCTTGTTCTACCACGGCGGATTCGGTGAGGGTACTCCTCACCGCGGGCGTGGCCATCCGTCGGCCGGATCACGGGCGCGACCTCGGCCTGGGCAGCTTCATGTGCAGCCGGATCGTCGTCCCTGTCTCGTCCGAACTCATGTCGACCTGATCGCAGACCTCGTTGACGATCCAGAGCCCGTGCCCGCCCATCGCGTCCAGGGAGGGCTTGCGCCGGCCGGCCAGCGGATCGGTGATGATCCCGTCGTCGTGCACCTGGCACACGATCTCGTCGCTGTCGTACCAGATCTTCAGCGACCCAGGCGACCTCGCGTGGCGGACGGTGTTGGCCGCCACCTCGCTGACCGCGATCACGAGGTCGGTGGCGCGGTGTTCGGGCAGGCCGGCCTGGATGGCGTAGCGGTGCACCACCGCCCGGATCGCCGCCAGGTCGGTGGTGTAGTCGTAAGACATGGCACTCGGTGCCGGGGGAGGCGGCAAGCCGCCGTCTGCCCGCGTTGGCGGCGAGGCGGTCAGGGCTTCTCGCGCCGCGGGTGCGCGCCGCGCCGACTCTGCATCCCAGGCCATCACCAGCCACGATACACGGCAGGTCGGCTAGGTCCGCCGCGGTAGCCCTGGTGTCGCGTATCGCCATATGCGCGGCATGCCCAGCGTGCGCGGCATGCGCGGGCTCCGGATCGTGGTCCGCAGGAGTATCTGCCGCCTGCTGGGTAGACGAAGGGGCAACCTGAATTCGCGGTTCCCGGCCGGCTCGGGAGCCGCCAGTCTCGCGGAGGTACACATGCGACTCGGAGTGCTCATTGTGGTGGTTTGGCTGGTCATCGGCGCTATAGCGGCCGGACAGCGCGGTTATTACGGCTCGGCACCTGGGAACTGCACGAAGGCGGGAACGATCGTCGCCACCGTCGCCGCGGGCCCGCTCAATTACGTGGGCGTGAACCCGAAGGTCTCGTGCCATGCGCCCTCCCCGAGTAACTGAGCCCGGCACTGTCGTTCCCGGGGGAGAAGTGCCGTATGCGGCCAGCGGTGTACTAGGAAAACTCCTCTGGCGAGCAGAAGGGCTACCCGGCGCGTGAGCCGCCAAACCGATGTTGATGTCATTGGCCCAGTGAGTCCCGGCCGGGACGAGCGGTTTACGCCCAGCCCTCCAGCCTGACGTCGAAGACGCTGACCTGGAAGGTGCCGGACGAGTCGGCAGGCAGCCTGGTGAACCAGATCACCACGTAACGAGCGTGTGCCGGCGCGCTGAGCCGGATCCGTACCCAGCCGCCGGCCCCGGTCTCGGTGGCCACCACCGGCAGGTCCGACAGCGAGCCTGCGCTCATCCCCGCGCGCAGCTGGAAATCGGCGCCGCGAGAAGCGGCGAGCAAAACCTGGGCGCCCGTGATGGTTACCACCCGGCCCATATCGAGCACCAGGCCAGTGCCTGCCTGAAGATTGCCGAACGCCGGCGAGTCATACCACTCGGTCTGCCAGGCCGTGGTCAGGCTGCGGTCGATCGCCAGCGGCGCGAGCTGGTTGTTGTCGCCCGGCCCGTAGGGGTCGAAGGCCTGCGCGCTGAGCGGCTGCAGTGACCGGGGAGTACGCGCCTGCGCCGAGGAGCGCTGCGCCGGGTTGGCGACGCCAGCGCTGCCGATCCCGGCCCCCTGGTCGGTGATCCCGTGGTGAGTGCGGGACAAGCCTCCGGCCGCCACCCAGCCGACGGCCGCGAGCGCGAGCGTCCCGGCCAGCACCGCCTTCGCCCGGCGCGCCCGGCCCCGTGGGCGGCCTCGCGGGCGCCGGGCCGGCTTCGGAGTCAGGGATCTGACCGGCTGGCTCCGAAGACGCGGCAGCTCGGCCGTCGCGGGCTGCGGCGAAGGCGTCCAGCCCATCGGCTCGGGGGACCGGGCGGGCGGGACCGACCACCGAGCCGGGGCCACCCGCGCAGGTTCCGGACGTGTCCCGGCGCCCTGGCCGGCGGCACCGCGCCCGCGCCGCGGCGCGCAGGCGTCGGCGGCTTCCGCCAGTTCGTACGCCAGTTGCACCGGATCGACGATCGGCGCAGCGGAGGCGTCAGAAAGCACCCTGCGGGCGACCGTGTCGAGCTGGCCCGGTATTCCGGCCCGGATCTGGCGGGGGCTGCAAACCTCGGCACCGTAACGCGGGGCCGTCGGCAGCGGTGTCTGCTCCGTGCCGGGCCAGTAGCCGGTCAGCGCGGCGTACAAGAGCCGGCCCAGACCGCGCGTGTCGGCCAGTGCCGGTTCGGTGCTCTCGATTCCGGCGATCGCGGCGCTCACCCCGAGACCGCTGATCTTCACCTCACCCGTGGGACCTCGCCAGAGCGACGAAGGCCGCAGGCACAAATGGGCCAGCCCGAACGCGTGCGCTGCCGCGATTACGCCGGCTGCCTCGGCGACCATGGCCGCGGCCCTGGCCGGCTCATCCGGCCCGCCGCCTGCGAGCAGTTCGCCCAGCGGCCTGCCCGACGGCCACTCGGCCACCACGTAAGGGAAGTCACCCTGATCGTCGGCGTCGAGGACCAGCGCCAGGCGGCGATCAGCCAGCTGACTCGCCGCCCGGGCGGCCGCGATCACCGACCCGGCCCGGCGGAAACCGGGCGCGAGCATCCACACCATGACCGGACGGTTCAGCGCCCGGTCGGCGGCCCGCCAGGTCGATGACTCGCCCTGAACTGCGAGCCGCTCGACCAGCCGGTACCGGCCCGCCACCAGCACGTCATCGCCACCGGGAAGCCCGTCCACGCCCGCCGGGATCTCACCTGCGCCGCTACATTCGCCGCCGTCCGGCCGCGGACTCGCTCCCGAAGGCATGGTCATGTGTTTGGATCCTCCCTGTGCGGGCGCTGGTGCAGCGACGAGGTACCGCTACCCCCCGCCCGGCGTTTAATCCCGGCCCGCACGGGCAGGCGGAGCGCCCCCACTCGTGCCGGCCAGCGCGGACCGGGACCCGGCTGTTAACGGGGGAGGAACCAACGCTCGTTCGGGCAAAAGATCTTGATTTTCTGGCTGGCGAGCCAACCGCGGAGCACGTGGTCGCAGGTCGCCGAGCCGGGCCCGCGATCTCAGGATGCGCAGCAGGTCGGCCTCGATGAGGTCGAACATGTCGGCCGTGGCGGCCGTCGTCGCGCGGGTGGGCTGGTCGTCCATGTGTGCCGCTCCCTGGGGCCGGGCACTCGCTACGCGGGGCAGCTACCGAGGATGCCGGGTCCCAAACCCGGAAACATTCATTTATGCCGAACGAGCGGTGGTGCCACCTTCGCCCACTGCTCGTCCCCCGGACTTTTACGAGGACGGTAGCCCGGTGCCCGCGTCCGGGACGATGAGCACCGGACAGGGCGCCCTGCGCAGGACGTACTGGCTCACGTTGCCGGGCAGCACGGACGCACCGCCGCGGCTGGCCAGCACGAGAAGCTCGGCACGGAAGGTGCGCGCGACCTCGACGAGGTTCCGCCCGGCCAGGCCGGGCATGACGCGCTGCTCGACCAAGCCCGCGTGGTCGCCGAGCGCGTCGACCACCGCCTCGTGGAGCGCCAACTCGGCGGAGGTACGGGTTTCATCGGCGGTGTGCAGGCTGGCCACCGGTTCATGACCGCCCGGTTGACTCTGACACTGTGTCAGGCTGTAGACCGGGGTTAGTCATGTTCAGCATCGGTGAGTTCGCCTGGCACGGCCGCGTCTCGGTCAGGATGCTCCGGCACTACGACGCGATCGGCCTGCTCCGGCCTGCCAGTGTGGACCCGGGCAGCGGGTACCGCTTCTACCAGGCGGGTCAGCTCGCCGAGCTGAACCGCATCATCGCGCTGAAGGAGCTTGGCTTCTCCCTGCAGCAGGTGCAGGCGATCATGGCCGAGCAGGTCAGCGCGGCCGAACTCCGCGGCATGCTCAGGCTGCGCCGGTCCGAGATCCGCGCCCAGATCGACGCCGAGACGACGCGTCTGGCCCGGGTTGAGGCGCGGTTGCTGACCATCGAGGACGAGGCCCGCGTGCCGATCGACGGGGTCGTCATCAAGCACCTGGCCCCGGTCCGGGTGGGTGAGCTGACCGGCACGGCCGCGGGATACGAGCCGGAGGCCATCACGCCGGTCATCGGCCCGCTGTACTGCGACCTGTGGCAGAAGATGGCCAGCGCCGGCGTGACCGCGGGGGGCCCGGCCCTCGCGTACTACGAGGACACGCCGGCTGGCGACGGCGCCATCGTCGTGCACGCCGCCGTGCCTGTTGCCGCAGAGGCCGGCGGGGATCACGGTTTCGCCGTGGTGGATCTCGCGGGGGCCGACCGCGCGGCGGCCATCATTCACCACGGGTCGATGGACGATGTGCTGTCGACCGGTCAGGCGCTGGCGCGGTGGATCGACGCCAACGGGTACCGTTCGGTCGGCTACGCGCGCGAAGTGACCCTGAATTGGTCCGCTGACCCCGATCAGTGGGTCACGGAGCTGCAGCAGCCCATCTATGCCGCGGGAGGATGATCCATGTCAGCAGCACCGGAAATCGTCGAATGGCCCGCCCGGCCGTATCTGGCCATCCCGGTAAACGTCGCGATGGCGGCGATCGGCACCATGGTGCCCCCGCTGAACGGCGAAGTATTCCGCTGGCTGGCGGAGCGAGGCGCCACGCCGGACGGGGCGCCCTTCTGGAAGTACAACGTGATCGATATGGATGGCGAGCTGGAGATCGAAGCCGGCGTCACCGTGCCGCAGCCGCTGGCCGGCGACGGCCGGGTGATCGCAGGCACCCTGCCGGGCGGGCGATACGCGACGCTCACGCACGTCGGTCATCCGAGCGAGCTCGCGGGGGTCACGGAAACCCTGCTGGACTGGGCGGCCGGTCAGGGCCTGACCTGGGACATGTCGCCGGGCGAGGACGGCGAGCGGTGGGGCGGCAGGCTTGAGATCTACCTGACCGACCCGGCCCAGGAGCCTGACACGAGCAAGTGGGTGACCCAGCTCGCGTTCCGGCTGGCGGACTAGCCGCCGCGGGCACCGCGACCGAAACCGGGCGCTCGCCGGCCGGAGCTATCGTGTGCGTGTGGACGAGCTGGCCGATTCCGCGCCCCTGGCGAACGACCAGGCCGGCTTGCGCAGGCGGCTAGCCGACGACGGATACCTGTTCTTCCGCGGTTTGCTGCCGGCCGACGAGCTCCGGGCCACCGGGCAGGCGGTGCTGGCCGCGCTACGGGCCGGCGGATGGGTCGATGACCGCGCCGTACCCTCCATCGAGCCGCGCGCGGTCAACTCGATGGACGCGCTCAAGGATCCGGCGTTCCGTCAGGCCACGACGAGCGCCGTGTTCAACCGCGTGCCCTATTCCCCCGCGCTGCGTGCGGTGGTCCGGCGCGTCCTCGGCCCCGGATCGTTCTCCTACCCGGTGAAGGTGCTGCGTGCCGTCTACCCCGAGCGACCGCAAGCCCGCCCGCGCGGCCGCTACATCCACTACGACTACGGAGTGGCCGGCGTCCAGGACATGCTGACCAGCTGGATCCCGCTGATGGACATCCCGGTCAGGATCGGGGGCCTGGCCGTCCAGCCCGGCGGTCACCTCGGCCCGCCCCGGCCGCCGCGCCCGCTGTCCGTTTCCGAGCGCGGCTGGGCCACCACCAGCTACGAGCCGGGCGACGTGATCATCTTCCACTGCCTCACCCCGCACGCGGCGCTGCCCAACACGGGCTCCACGCTGCGGATCTCCGGGGACTTCCGCTGGCAGCGACCGGACCAGCCCGCTCCCGCCGAACTCATCCTCGGCCCCCGCGGGCCGGCTGGGCGTCAGGTGGAACTGTTCAGCCGGATGTTCGGCCACGAGTCGTGGTGGGAACCGGTTCCGGCCGGGCTGACCCTGCAGCCGCGGGTGCAGATGGCCGAGGTCGCGCCGGGACCATCCCGGCTGGTCACCGTGCACCCGGGCTGGAAGCACTGGCGCCCGCCACCGCCGGCGAAGGTGCACTGACCGGAGCGCGCAGAAAGGACCATCATGCCAGTCGCCCCGCTCAGGCTGGAGCCGGACGACGAGCGCCGGCTCGCCGCCACGATCTTCAATCGCGTCTGGGCCCTGCTGGACGAGCCCGAGCGCAGCGCCAGCCAGGACGACGAGATGCTGCACGGCGCCCACGCGAGCCGGTACCTGTGGGGAGAGGTAGGAGATCCGGTGCACTGGGCCCGCGGCGAATGGCAGTGCTCCCGGGTGTACGCGGTCCTGGGCCGGTTCGAGCCCGCACTGCATCACGCCCGCCGCTGCCTGGAACTCGCCACCCAGCACGGTCTCGGTGCGTTCGACATCGGTGCGGCCCACGAGGCGATCGCGCGGTCGTACCGGGTCGTGGGCGACGCCGGGATGACCGCCCAGCACGTGGCGCTCGCGCGGGCCGAGGCGGCCAGGATCACCGACGCCGAGGACCTCCAGATCCTGGACTCGGATCTGGCCAGCCTCTTAGCCTGCGCCGATCGCGGCCAGCAACACCAGCAAGATGGTGAGGGTCGCGAACATGCCGTGGGCCGCCACCACGATCACCGGAATGCGAGTCCGGTCGGCGGCAGCCCCGGCCCGGGCGGACCCGGGCAGTACGGTGGACAGGACGCCCATGCCCAGGCCCGCGATCAGCACCACCATGCCGAGCGCGACCCAGGCCAGGACCGCGAGGTCGGCGGCGACGAACCCGATCCAGACGCCCAGGCCGGTCAGGGCCAGCCCGAAATGGCTGACGGTGAACGCCGTGGCGGCGTCCGTCCGTCCGCGGCGCCGGTGCCCGACGAGGCGGGCCAGCCAGCCGACGAGCCAGTCGGCCAGCAGGTATACCCCGGCCGCGGCGGTGAGGACCCACGCCGCCAGCGCGGCCAGGTCGAGCGGCAGGTCCCGCGACGGCCGGGTCGGCGCGGGGGGCGGCGGGCCCGTCGGCGAGGCGGCGGGCGAGGCTGGCGGGATGACGCTGACCAGGCGGGCCAGGTAGGCGCGGTCCTGGTAAGCCAGGTGCCGGGCGGTGGCCTTGGGCCACGGCCCGGTCACCTCCTTGATGGCCCTCGCTACGGCCAGGTTGACCTGCGCCGGACTCAGCCCCGCGCAGGCCGGCGGGCGCGCGCTCAGGGTCACGTGCCGCTGCAGGGCCTGGACGGCGACGTCGTAGCAGGCCTGCGCGGACGGCCGGGACGAGTTCACCGGGCCCGCTGAGCACCCGCCCACCAGCAGCACCGCCAGCATCGCGGCCAGCAGCGCGCAGGACACGCCGATCCGTCCGCGCGCCGCTGTCACCGCCGGTTACTCGTACGTGAGCAGCGTCAGTTGCTTGAACCGGAGCACGCCGGACTCGTCGTTGTTCTTGTTGAACGCCAGCACGGTCACCGTGAACTCGCTGGTGTCCTCGGGCAGGGCGCTGAGCGCCTCGGTGACCTCCAGCGTGGCGTTGAACGGGATCAGCGAGTGCGGCGGGCGCCGGTCGAACGCGCTGACCGGCTCTGGGATGTCA
Organism: uncultured Actinomycetes bacterium; assembly: GCA_963789225.1. Taxonomy (GTDB): domain Bacteria; phylum Actinomycetota; class Actinomycetes; order Streptosporangiales; family Streptosporangiaceae; genus Palsa-504. The sequence continues at coordinate 607,292 of CAWBKD010000046.1, read as the reverse complement.
CAGTGGCCGACGTCGCCCCAGCAGTCGCCGTGCGCGAAGACGGTCACGTACCCGGCGTACCGCTGCTCGGCCGTGTGCGGCGTCGTGTCGTCCGCGTCCGGGTTGTTGAGGAACGCGTGTATCACGAAGGACGCGCCGTCGTGTTCGACGCCCTCGAACTCGAGGTCGGCCCGCTTCCAGTTGGTCCGCGACAGGGCCAGAGCCTGGGAGGTCCAGCGCTGCATCATGCGCTCCCGGGAACGGTCGATTGCGTGCCAGCGTACTCGTACCCCAGCCGGGTCACATCAAGCACCGCTCGCACGGTGATGGCCGGATCGGTCTGCAGGGACTGGTCGAGGATGTCAGCCGGGGGAGTGCCGCCCGGGTGGGCCGACTGCCAGATCCGCCACGCCCTGTCGATGTTGGCGTGGTGAGCGAAGAACAGGGGGTCGAAGGCGGCGAAGTCAAGCTGTCCCATGGTGCCGCCGACCCACACGTGGACGTTGTCGTGCAAGGTCCAGATCAGCCGGCTGAAGTCGGTGTAGTTGTCCGCATTCATCGCGTTGGCCCATTCCTGCGTAAATGGCGGACTCGGTGATTGCGGTACCTCGCCGGGATCACGGGAGGTCTCGGTCGGCCAGCCCGATTGGTGCGCGGCGCCGAATACGTTGACCGGAGCCTTCGCGAGGATGTTCTCGCCGCCGTCCGCCTGCGCGATCGAGTAGGACTCGGGAATGGCCGCGGCGGTCGACGTGTCCCACCAGGGCAACGTCACGCCGGGCACCTGCGACTGCAGGGCTAGCTCCAGCCAGTACAGGTAGGCCCGGTGCCACGGCAGGAACAGCGCGTCGTGATGCTGGCACCAGCCGAGCGGCACGCCATGCCAGCTCGCGAAATACTCGTAGCTCCGCTTATCGTTCAGCGCCACGGATTCCTTGATTGCCCGACGCAGATCGGTAAGTTCCTGGGCGCTTAGCTGATTGACATTCTTGCGGATCTTAAGACGCGCAGGCGCGGCGTTAGGCGCTGGCGGTGCAGTGATAGGCAATGCACTGCTCCTTTCGGCGTGGTAATGACCAGCTTACTGCGACCGTGCGGGCGGCGTGTTATCACACTGGGCGAAAAAGACGATTCCTGCGGGTCGGCCTGTCAATAACCTGCACCCCGGCAGAATAGAACAAGGCCCCCTCCATGTATGAGATGGAGGGGGCCCTGCCTGGCCGCAAAGTAGCACATCAACCAGTTGCCTGGCCTCCGCGTCACCGCGGGCCGTCCGCCAGGGCCAGGTACCCGCCTGCGTTCCCAGTTTCCCGGTTCCACCTGCGTCCCCGGAGTTTCCTCCGAGCGGTTCCCGTTTCCGGCAGTGACAGATTTCTACTGCCTCGGCGGGGCATGGCGCAAGGGTTTTCCTGAAAGTTGTCGCGACTTTTTTTTATCCACACGGTGTCCACAGAAAACGGTCGGTTACCCGCAAGTAAGAGCGGTTATCCACCGGATTATTAACAGCTCATCCACAGGTTACCGAATGTCACCTGAATGTCACTAGAAAGCTATCATTTCCCTGGTCGCCATGGGTAATCGGCAGCTGCGCTTATTTGCGCCTTTCCGCGGGACGGCCGCGCCGCTCAGGCGGCGGCCTCGGCCTGCAGGCGCCTGACCACGGCCAGCGCGTCGTTGACGTGCTGGCCGATGTTCGTCATCGAGTTGAAGACGTGCCGGACCGTCCCGGTGCGGTCGATCACGTAGGTCACCCGGCCGGGCAGCAGGCCGAGTACGGACGGCACCCCGTAGCTCTTACGGACCTGGCCGCCCTGGTCGCTGAGCAACGTGAACGGAAGCTCGTGCCGGCCCGCGAAGGCGGCGTGCCGGTCCGTGGAGTCGGAACTGATCCCGATCACATCGGCGCCGGCGTCGGTGAAGGCCTCGTGGCTATCGCGGAAGGCGCACGCCTCGGCCGTACATCCGGGGGTGTCATCCTTGGGGTAGAAGTACAGGACGACCACGCGGTCGCCCAGCCGGTCGCCGAGCCGGACCGGTTCGCCGGACTGCGACGGGAGGGTGAAGTCCGGCGCCTGGTCGCCCACCTGAATGCCGCGTGCCATCTCAGCCGTCCTCCCGCGCCTTCCTGCCTGGGACCGTACCAGGAGTGTAACCAAGCCTCCGTTTAGGCCGGGGGCCCGGCGAGGCCGGGATCGGTGCCAGGATGGCCTGGTGAGCAGCGGGCCGCCCAGCCGATCGCTCGCGGTCCGCGGCCCGTTCCGCGGGGTCGGCGGGCACGATCACCATACGCGCGAGTTCGTCAGGCACCTCGTCAGCCAGCGGGTACGGGTGCAGCTGGCCGACCTCGCCGAATGGCACCCGGTCAAGCTCCCCCCGGACGCCTGTGACCCCTGGTTCGACCAGTTGGCCAGCCCGGTGGACGCGGCGTCCACCCTGCACTTCTGCATGCCGCACCAGGTTCGCCTCAGTCCGGGACGGCTCACGGTCAACTACACCATGTGCGAGGCCGACCGGGTCCCGCCCGACTGGGTGGCCCGCGGCCGCCTCCACGACCTGGTCGTCGTGCCGACACCGTCGTCGCGGGACGCGTGGCAGGCGAGTGGCTACCCGCCCGGCAAGCTCCGGGTCTGCCCGCTCGGCGTCGACGTGGACCGCTTCCACCCGGCCCGCGAGCCGCTGCCGCTGGCCGTGGCCGGCGGGCGGCCGGTAGCCGACTACCGGACGCGGGTGCTGAACGTATCTGAGGCGCGCCCGCGTAAGAACCTGGTCGGCCTCGTCCGCTCCTGGATCACCGCGACGTCGGTCGACGACGACGCCATCTTGATCATCAAGCTGGGCCCGCCCCACCGCCCGGCCACCGTCGCCCTGCTGCGCGAGCTCGCCGTCATGCAGCAGCGGCTCGGCCGGAGCCTATCGCAGGCGGCTCCGGTGCTCTTCGTCGACCGCCTGCTCACCGATGCGGAGATGCCGCGGCTGTTCGCCGCCGCGACGCACTACTGGAGCATGTCGCACGGTGAGGGCTGGGACCAGCCCATGGTCGAGGCGGGGGCCGCGGGCCTGCGGCTCATCGCGCCGCGGCACAGCGCCTACCTGGCCTACCTGGACTCCGACGTGGCCCAGCTGATCCCGTCCCGCCCCGAGCCCGCGGACGTCGGCGCCGACCGGTGGACGGCCCTGCTCTTCGAGGGCGTTCGGTGGTGGGTGCCCGACGAGGACGCCGCCTGCCAGGCCCTGCGGAATGCCCTCGACGGCCGCGACCAGCCCGCCGCCTGCCTGCGTGACCGGCTGGCCGCCGCGTTCACCTGGCCGCACGCGGCCGCGCGCCTGATCGAGATCCTGGCCGAACTGCACGATGAGCACGGCCGGCGGTTCTGAGTGCCGGGGAACCCGCCGATGGTGACGGGCCCGCCGCCGGCCGGCGATGACGCCTGGCGCGGCCAGGTCGGCCGGCTGGTGAACGGCATGCCGATCGAGGTCGATCCCCGGGACCTGATCGGTGCGGAGATCCTGCGGTCCTACATGTGGGAGAGCGAGACGGTCCGCTTCGTCTGGGGCTGGCTGCGGGCCGGGATGACCGTCCTGGACGTGGGGGCCCACGTCGGCCAGTACACGTTGCTGGCCAGCGGCCTGGTGGGCCCGGCGGGGCGGGTCATCGCGTTCGAGCCCCATCCGGTCCTCGGCCCGGTGCTGCGCAGGAACGTCAGCCGGGCGGGCTGCCAGAACGTGACGGTACTGCCGGTGGCCCTGGGCCGGGCCCCTGGGCCGGGCACGCTCGTGCTCCATCCGCCGGACAACTTCGGCGGCAGCTCGCTGCGACCGGACGACGCGAGCGCGCATCACGCGCGGGCCACGGTCGAGGTGACGACCCTCGACGAGGCCCTGGCCCGGCTGGGCGGGCCGCCGGTGGACCTGGCGAAGCTCGACGTCGAGGGCGCGGAACTGGACGTGCTCGACGGAGCCCGCGGTACGCTCGCCGCCAACCCCGGCATCGTGCTGATCGTGGAGTTCCTGCGCGAGAACCCGCTGCGCTTCGGCCGTACGGTCGAAGATCTGGAAGCGCGCCTGCGGGGACTCGGCTTCCAGCTGTTCACCCTGACCCCGTACGGCCTGCGGCGGTACGAACCGGTCGGCGAGCTGGCGGCCAACGTCGTCGCCGTGCGGCACCTGACCACGCTGCTCGACCGCCTGCCCGAGCCGGACGCGGCCGCGATGCTCCGCGCGCTGGCCGGGCGGCCCGTCAGGTAGCTTCGCTCGCGCCCTGGCCGGCGACGGCATCAAGGTCAACGCGATGGCACCCGGCCTGCGTCGGACCGACCTCAACGCCACCGCCGCGGCCAGTGACGGCGACCCCGCCGAGGCCGCAGCGGGCGCGGTCCGGCTGGCGTTGCTGCCGGACGACGGGCCCACCGGAGAGTTCTTCTCCTGGGACGAGACCCCGGTCCCCTGGTGACGGAGCGCGTGACCAAGCGGGTCATGCGATCGCAAGGGGGCCGGGGCTGGACCCTACGGCGATCGGCGGGCCCGGTGTGTTGGTGGCGGTATCGATCGGGGTGACCGTGCCCGAACCCTTGTTGCGGGCGCATCAGCTGGTCGCGGATGACCTGGCCGGCCGCCGGGGCACCCGCCGTTCCTAGCAGGCTCGGATCGTCCCTGGTCATCATCATTTCCGCGTACCGCTCGGCGGGATCAAGCAGGGCCCGTACGGCGGACGTCCGGCTCACGCATTGAGCTGGTAGGGCACGCTCGGCGCCTTGCCGAATTCTCCCCAGCGCGGCCAGTCGCCATCTGGCCCGGGCTCCACCGCCAAGGTCCGCAGAATCTGCCGTGGGGTGAGCAGATTCTGCGGACGTTCGGCTTCAGATCAGGAGTGGCTAAGGATCATCGGCTTGCCGGTGGTGTCGTTGGTGCCGAACAGCCAGACGTGGCTGGGGCTGCTGGCCGCCGAGCCGATCGAGACCGAACTATCTGCCGGAATCGGGCTCGGTGAGGTTGTCCACGACGAGCCGTTCCAGTTGGCCAGCAGCACTGCCGCGGTCAGGGGGTTGTGCACGCTGAAGATCCAGACGTCGGAGTCGGATTTGGCGGCCATCGCGAGCACGCCGGCGTCCGCGAAACTGGTCGGCGTCGTCATCACTTGCCACGACGTCCCGTTGAAGTGCTCGAGGAGGGGGCCCGTGCCGTTGGTTCCCCCCGCCCACACGTCGGTCGGCGACAGCGCCACCACGCTTTCGAAGGCGGTGCCGCTCGGTCCCGACAGCGTGTAGATGCTCCAGGAGGTGCTGTTGTAGTGGGTCACCTGATCATCCCGGTAGATGCCCCAGATGTCGTCGGGGCCGTCCGCGCTCACCGCGAGGGCGTTGTAAGCACCGGAAACGACCGACCACGCGGTCCCGTTCCAGTGCAGGACGGAGAAGTCGGCGAACGCCCAGGCGTTCGTCGGGCTGAAGTCGAGGACTGCGTTGAGGATGCCTTCGTTGGGCCCGGCGACGACCGACCACCCCGTGCCGTTCCAGTGTTCGTAGAGCGAGTCGTGAATTTTCGTTCCCGCAACCTGCTCCCCGACGGCCCACGCGTCGCTCGCGCTGCTGGCCGCGACGGACTTAAGCGTCCAGTCCGGGGTGCTGCCCGACGGCGTGGGAGTGGGCACCGACGACCAGGCGGTGCCGTTCCAGTTCAGCGCGACCGGGGCCCCACCGGCGGTTACGGGCCCACCGACCGCCCAGGCGTCGGTGTCGGAAAGGGCGTACGACCCGGTGAGCTCGACGCCGGCCGTCCCCGCGGGCGGCGTGACCACGGTCCAGCCGGTCGCGGCGGACGCCGAGACGGTCAGCCCCAGCAGCCCGGCTGTGATCCCGGCCAGCGTGCACCATCGCGAGACGCGTGTCATGAAGATCCCCTCCTCGGGATGCGACGAATACGCACCACCATCACACCGGCTACAGGTGAACATCTTTCAAATATCGCCATGACCCGTTTTGAAATCAGCCGTTTGAGCCAGTCCTGACCAGTTCGGACACCCTCAACCCACCCGCCCTGGCGGGGCAGGGGAATGAGACCGCAGTGACGCTTGGTTGCTGGCGGGCATGAGGATCGCGGTGATCGGTAAGGGCAACATCGGCGGGACGCTCGGGAGCAAGTGGCTGGCCGCCGGGCACGACGTGGTTTACGGAGTCCGGGACGGGACCGGCCAGGGCCCGGGCGGGGCGCCGGTGCGAAGCATCGGCGAGGCGCTGGAAGACGCCGAGGTGGTCCTGCTGGCCGTCCCCGGCCAGGCTGTGCCGGACGTTGTGACCGAGCAAGGCGCGGCGCTGGCGGGCAAGGTGGTGATCGACGCGGTGAACCGGATGGGCGCACCGGAGTTCGACAGCCGGGCGCTGATCGCGGCCGCCGCGCCTTCGGCCCGGTATGTGCGCGCATTCAACTCGCTGGGCTGGGAGAACTTCGCCGACCCGGTGCCGGGCGCGAACCTGTTCTTCGCCGCCGATCCCGAGGCGCGGGCGCTGGCCGAGGAACTCATCAGCGCCGTCGGGCTCGAGCCGGCCTTCATCGGCGACGCTACCGCGACGGCGACCGTCGACGGCCTGCTGCCGCTGTGGTTCGCCCTGGTCAGACAGAACGGCGGCAACCGCAGGGTCGCGCTGCGCATCGTCCACTAGCCACAGGCGGAGTCACTCAACCGGCGGCTCCCAGGCCGGAAGGCAGGTCCAGAGCCGGGCGGTGCCGCCGTCCGGTTACGCGGTGACCAGGCCGGCGAGGTGGGTCAGCGAGTTGCCCAGGTGATCCGGAGGGAATGGTGGGAACCCGATGTGCTGACGGAGGAAGTCGGGTACCGCCGACCAGTCGTAGGACAGGGTGACGACTCATCGCCTGTTCTGCCCGAGCCAGACGCGGCCAGGCGGCCCAACCGAAAGCAGGTGGCTCAAAAAGATAGGCACTCCCGGAGCAGGCCGGGTACCCGCGGCCCGGCGAAAAGGGCGCCCTGGTCCGCCAGCGCCCGCCCGAGGGCCGGATCCCGCATCAGCCGTGCGCAATCGACGGCGAAAGACATCGGGGAATCGGCCACCAGCAGGTGCCGGCCGGGGCTGACGCCCAACCCCTCGGCGCCGGCCGGAGTTGACACGACGGGCCGCCGGTGGGCAAACGCCTCGAGGATCTTGATGCGGGTCCCGCCGCCGGCTCGCACCGGGACGATCACCGCATGCGCGGCCTCGTACCACGGGGTGACGTCGGCGACCGGCCCGGTCACGGTGACCTCTGGTTCGCCGGCCAGCGCGCACACCGTGGGCGGGGGACTGGCGCCAACGAAACGCACGCGGAACGGCCCCGGCGCAGCAGCCCGCAGCAGCGGCAGGACCTGAGCGCAGAAGTAGCGGGCCGCGTCGCTGTTGGGGTGGTAGTCGAAGTTGCCGACGAACAGGAAGGTAAAGGGTTCCCCGTCCGGGGGCGGCGCCAGCGGCCCGGGCGGCCGGATCACGTTCGGCAGGACCCGCACGTCCAGCCCCGGGTGCGAGGCGGCCACCAGGTCGCGATCCGCCGGGGCGGCCAGGTACGCCCGGTCGAACCTGGGCAGCACCGCGGCGCCCAGGGCCTCGTAGCGATCGGCCTCCCACTCCTGGACCCGCGCGGCGGGCTCCTCGCCGTTCTCCCGAAGCAGGCCGGCGATGCGCCTGCGGGTCGTCATCTCGTGATCGTCGAGGTCCACATGACATGCCGGGCGATCCCTCAAGGCCAGATACGGCTCGGCGAACGGCGCCAGGTACAGTCGCAGCACGTGCACGGCCCGGTAGGCCGGCCCGGCCGCGAGGGCGGCGGCCTCCCGCACCGACGCGGACGTGGCGAACCGGCACAGCGACGGGCGCGGGTAAGCCAGAAGCTTCGTCAGCTGCTCCTGCGGGTCGCGGACCCCGGCGATCAGCCGGAACAGCGGGTCCACGTGCCGGTCGGCCGGGTGCACCAGGACCCGCGCGCACCAGGCGCGCACCGCCCGGCCGGGTGCCGCGGCCGCCCCGACGAGCGGGATGACGAGCAGGTGGATCTCGTACCGGTCCGCCAGCGCCTCCAGCGTCGCGCCGGCCCGCATCGCGAGCCCGTTGCCGCGCTCGGCGGGCATCAGGGGGCTGAGGAACAGCAGCGCCGGCGTGCCGTCGGCCGACATCACGGCCGGTCCGGGCCGATGCCGCAGACAGGCAGCCGTTTCTCCGGGACAATGTGCGTCATGCAGCAGCGGCCTTGCAAGAGCGAAGGGCTAGAAACCGACGAGGTGGAGGACGGCTTCGTCGTCTACCAGCCAGACCGGGCCCGGGTTCATTACCTGAACCCTACCGCCAACCTGATCCTCGAGCTGTGCGACGGGGAGCTGACCGCGCCCCAGATCGCCGACCTGATCGCGCAGGCCTACGAGCTGCCAGAACCTCCCGTGCAGGAGGTCGAAGAAGCGCTGGCCACCCTGTCCGCCGAGGGCCTAACCAATTAGTCCGAACGCCGTAACGTCGGGGCCCTCACCCGGTGGCGGCCAGCCGGGCGCACAGGGCCACCTTCACCCGGTACTCCAGCTTGGACGGGTCGCTGTCGGCGGCCAGCCGGTAGTAACGCAGCGCCTCGGCGTACTCGCCCAGGCTGAAATGGCACGCCGCGAGCATCTCGTAGGCAAAGACGCCGAACATCCGCAGGTCGTAAGCCCACGACTGGTCGAACTCTCCGGTGGCCCCGGCGGTGACCAGCCCCTCGAACACGGGTATCGCCTCGGCGGACCGCCCGCCGGCCATCAGCACCCTGCCGTGGAGCCAGGCGAACTGGAGGTTGGAACCGAACATCCCGCGCGCCTCGTCGAGCAGGTCCGTCACGCCGCCGCCGCCCGCCAGGCCCTTCTCGATCAGGTGCAGGAACGGCAGGGCGTCCTCAGGCTGCCGGGTCACCTTCCCCCGGACCAGGCGCATCGCCTCGTCCCAGGCCTGCTCCGCGCCCTCGGCGTCACCGAGGGCCTCGCGCACGCCGGCCAGGTGGCACCAGCTGAACACCCGGGACGGGTCCTCGGCCAGCGACCGCTCGAGCATCGGCTGGTTGCGCCGGTGCTTATGGTGCTGGTCGCCCTCGTAACCGTCATGCTCGAGGAAGAGTTCGGCCAGGCCGATGCGGCCGCCCCCGGCCTCCTGGCACGAGATGACCGCGGGCCAGATGTTCTCGTGGATGATCCCGCGGAAGCGGATCCGCGGGTCGTTGCGCCACAGCCGGAGCTCCCAGTACGGGGAGAAGCCGGGCCGGGGGCGGAGCAGCAGCCGGTAGCCGATGTACCCGGGCCGCCGTAGTTGCGACCGCACCGCGGCCCGGTCGCCCTCGCCGATCCGCTCGTCCGCGTCGATGTACAAGATCCACTCGCCGCGGGCCAGGCCGAGCGCGTGATTGCGGGCGGCGGAGAAGTCGCCCGTCCAGGACAGGTCGTAGACCCGCGCTCCCGCGTCCCTGGCGATGTCCCTGCTTCGGTCCGTCGAGCCGGTGTCGACGACGACGATCTCGTCCGCCAGGCCCGCCAGCGATCCCAGGCACGCCTCGAGGAACTTCTCCTCGTCCCTGACGATCAGGGCCGCCGACACGAGCATGACCGGCAGGCCAAACCCGAACCCGGGCGCGGCGCCCGGTCAGCCTGCGGGGAGGAAGGTGACCGTCCCGGTCAGGTCCGCCCCGCCGACCAGGTCGACGAACACCGTCGACTCGCCCGACGCCAGCATCTCGAACAGCGCCGCGAGGCCCGCGTCCGGCAGGTTGACGTCGTTGATGCACGTGACCTGCGAGGCTGGGATCGTCCCGTGCTTGCCCGCACCCTCGATGGTGAACCCGCCGTTCGGGCCGGAGAACGAGAGGAACTCGACCTGGCCCGGCACCGCGAGGTCGTACTCAAGTTCCGCGCGCGGCCCGCCGTGGATAACGATCAGGACGTAGCCGAACAGCGGGAAGATCCCGCCCGACCCAGCCACCTGGGCGGAGAAGTAGCCCGTCGGAACGACGGTGTGCTGGTTGGAGCAGAGCATGTTCGAGACGGTGAACATGTTCGAGACGATGTGATGGTCCGGACTGGCTTGCGCGGCCGTGGCGTCCATGGAGAACGACGCGATCAGCGGCACGGCGAAGGCCCCTCCGGCCGCGGCCGCTTTCAGTACCGCGCGCCTGCTCGGTGGCGTGCGATCAGCAGCCTCGTCAGACCTCATAAGAACCAGCTCCCCTCGTTGACTGCGCAAGCCTAGCGACGACCCAGAGTTACGCGCAAGGAACATGAGGCAAACAGATCCTGGCGCCGGGGCGCTACGTCCCAATCGCCGCCATTGCCCCGAAATCACCAGCTCAGCGCGCTGGCCGACCCGCCGTTCTCCGTCACAAGACGCCGCGCCGAAGCCTCGGCGGAGGGCTTGCGGGCCACCCGCTCGGTGACCAGCGCGCGGGCCAGGCTGTCGTCGCCCGCCCGGGCGGCGGCGGCGATGAGGGTCAGGTCGATGACGTCACGCTGGGCGTGGCTCCCGCCCACCGCGTTGGCCCGCGGCCGGATGTCGATCAGCAGGTCGATGGCCCGCTCGGGACGCCCGGCCGACAACGCGCTGAACGCCTCGAGCAGGTCCAGGCCCGCCCGGGCGGCGGCCGCCCGGTTGGTCGGCGCGGTCAGGTGGCGGTTGGCCAGGATCACCCGCTCGACCCGCGCGTGGTCCCCGGCCAGCCCGAACGCCATCAGGGCATGCCAGTCGTTGAAGATGTAGACGGGCTCGCTGACCAGGTCGTCGATGTCGGCCGCGAGCTGCGCGGCGCGCTCGGTGACGTCGACGCCGAACAGCGAGAGCCGCCACAGCAGGGCCGAGGCGTCCACCACGTCGAGCCACTCGGTGGACCGGCTGGCCCGGATGCGGGAGTCGTACAGCGCCAGCGCCTCGCCGACTTCCTCGAGCTCGGTGTGGAACAGCCCCTTGTGCCACCAGTTGTGGACGGCGAAGTAGCTGCCCGACCAGTCGCCCGCCGAGGTGGCGAGGAAATCGGCGCCCTCCCGATGGCTGCCCTCCATCTCGAAGACGTGCGCCAGCGCGTGCACGGACCACACGTCCCGCCGGTTGTGGTCGAGCGCGGCCCGCGCGCGTGACTCGGCCTGCCGGTAGTCCGCGTTCTCCTCCAGGCCGAACGCGTAGATGCCCTGCACGTAGCCCCAGCCCGGCAGGTCCCGCGGCCAGGCGGGCAGCACCCGGGCGGCGACGTCGCGCAGTTCCAGCCGGTTACCGAGGAAGAAGTACAGATCCTGGGCGACCTTGAGGGCGAGCAGGTCACGCGGGTGGCACAGCAGCGCCCGCTCAAGCGACCGGGTGGCGGCCTCCCAGTCGCCCTCGGCCCACGACCGGGCGGCGCGCATGTGGTGCGCCTCCCGCTCACCCATGACCGCCTCGTCCAGGGGCTTCAGGATCTCGGCCGCGGTGGCGACGCCCTCGGGCGTCGTTCCGTACAGCGCGAGGTAGGCGCGGTAGATGCGGCCGAGGACCAGGCCGTCGTCGGCCGAAACCGCAGCGTCCGCGTGGGCGATGGGGTTACCCGCGAGCGCGGCCAGGTCCTCGATGGCCTCGTCCAGCCGGGCCACCGCCTCGGCGCTGCCCGCACGGACGGGAACCCCCCAGCGGTCCACGAACGACTTGGCCATCTGGGATCCTCCCACCTTCCCCAGCCGACCTGCTGGTCAAAAGCCTACCGTGGCGGCCCTCCCGCGAGGAGGCCCCGAGCGAGCCCGCGCGGGTGACCCCTTGCTGACCGTCCCCGGCGTCGTGTCCTACGGTGGTGGGGTGCGCGACGTGCCGTGGTGGGGCGTGGTCTCCTCGGTAGCGGCCCCGGTCTTGCTCGTCAGCGGCTGGACGGCGGCCGCCAGCCTGCAGCCGCACTTCAACGCGGTGCGCGATACGGTCAGCTCCCTCGCCGCGCCGGGCGCGACCGATCCGTGGGTCATGACCTGGACGTTCATCGTGGTCGGCGTCTGCTACCTGGTCACAGGGTTCGCGCTCCGCCCGGCCGGGCTGCCCGGTCGGCTGATCCTGATCGTGGGGGCGGCCGGCGGCATGCTGGTGGCGGTCAACCCGGTGCAGCCAGGCGTCCCCTATCCGATCCCGCACATCCTCTGGGCGTCGGTCGGGTTGGCCGGGCTGACCACCTGGCCGGCCGGGGCCTGGCGGCGCGGCCCCGCCACGCCGTGGGCCCTGCGGCCCGCCGCGGCCGCGGCGGCCGTCGCGGTCCTGTTCGCCCTGCTCTTCTGGTTCGGTGCCGAGCTGGTCATCGCGGGCGGGCAGATCGGGCTGGCGGAGCGGGTCACGGGCGTCGCGGAGGCCCTCTGGCCGCTGACGGTGGTGTTCTCCTGCGCCCGCGTGCTGCGGCGGCGGTACGCCGTCGCGTCCGCGTTACGCTGGCTAGTGTGCTGGGCTCGAAGACGCGTGGCGGGGGAACGACTGACCGTCCAGACCGCTACAAGTGGATAGTGCTGACCAACACCACGCTCGGCGTGCTGATGGCCACCATCGACATATCGATCATGCTGATCGCCCTGCCCGACATCTTCCGCGGCATCCATATCGACCCGCTGGCCCCAGGCAACAGCTTCTACCTGCTCTGGATGATCCTGAGCTTCATGGTGGTCACCAGCGTGCTGGTGGTGAGCCTGGGCCGGCTGGGCGACATGTACGGCCGGGTAAAGACGTACAACCTCGGCTTCGTGGTGTACACGTTCTTCTCGCTGCTGCTCACCGTCACCTGGATGAGCGGGACCGCCGCGGCGCTGTACCTAGTCATCATGCGGATCTTCCAGGGCGTGGGCGCGGCCATGCTGTTGGCCAACTCCTCCGCCATCCTCACCGACGCGTTCCCCCCGGACCAGCGCGGCATGGCTATCGGCATCAACCAGGTGTCCGCGATCAGCGGCTCGTTCCTCGGCCTGGTCCTCGGCGGCGTGCTCGCCCCGATCCAGTGGCGGCTGATCTTCCTCGTGTCGGTCCCCTTCGGCCTGTTCGGCACGGTATGGGCGTACCGCAGCCTGAAGGAAGTACCGCGCCGCGGCAACGCGCGCCTGGACTGGCCCGGGAACATCACCTTCGCCCTGGGCCTGGTCGCGATCATGATCGGCATCACCTACGGCATCCAGCCCTACGGGCACTCCACGATGGGCTGGACCAGCCCGTTCGTCGACGGTTCCCTGGTCGGCGGAGCGGTGCTGCTGACGGCCTTCGCGCTCGTCGAGCGCCGGGCCCCCGACCCGATGTTCCGGCTGTCCCTGTTCAGGATCAGGGCGTTCACCGCGGGCAGCTTGTCGTCGATGCTGTCCGCCATCGGCCGGGGCGGGCTGATGTTCATGCTGATCATCTGGCTGCAGGGCATCTGGCTGCCGCGGCACGGCTTCAGCTTCAGCCAGACCCCGCTGTGGGCCGGGATCTACATGCTGCCGCTGACCGCGGGCTTCCTGCTGGCCGGACCGCTCTCCGGGGTGCTGTCCGACCGCTTCGGCGCGCGGCCGTTCGCCACCGGCGGCATGATCGCGGCCGCCGGCTCGTTCCTGCTCCTTGAGCTTCTGCCGATCAACTTCGCGTTCTGGGAGTTCGCCCTCATCCTGCTGCTGAACGGGCTATCCATGGGCACCTTCGCCGCGCCGAACCGGGCCGGCGTGATGAACAGCCTGCCGCCGCAGCACCGCGGCGTCGGCTCGGGGATGACCAGCACGTTCCAGAACAGCGCGCAGGTCCTGTCGATCGGGATCTTCTTCACCCTGATGATCATCGGGCTGTCCTCGACCCTGCCGGGCACGCTCTTCCACGGGCTCGTCGCCCACGACGTGCCCGCATCCGTCGCGAACACCGCGGCGCACCTGCCCCCGGTGTCTATCTTGTTCTCCGCGTTCCTCGGGTACAGCCCCATCCAGCACCTGGTCGGTCCCGCGATCCTGGCGCACCTGCCCGCGGGCCAGGGCGCCGCGCTGACCGGCCGGAGCTTCTTTCCCGCGCTGATCTCGGGCCCGTTCGCCAGCGGGCTGCACACCGCGTTCGACTTCGCCATCGGCGCCTGCCTGGCCGCCGCCGGCATGTCCTGGCTGCGCGGCGGCAAGTACCACTACCAGGAGGAAAGCGAGCCCGCGGCCCAGCCAAGCGACGCGAAAGTCGCGTAGGCCGCCACGGCCGCCCCGGCGCCGAGCACGCTTCCCGCGACGACCTGGCCGATCGTGTGGTCCCCCAGCACCACCCGAGCCCAGCAGAGCAGCGCGACAAGCATGTACCCGAGCAGCACCAGCGGCCCGAACGTCAGCGCCAGGATCACCACCGAACCGGACGCGACCGCGCAGTGGATCGAGATCTTCCACACCAGCGTGATCGCCGCGAGCACCGCGACGCTGCTCAGCATGAAGGCCAGGTACCCGGTCAGCAGCCGCGGCGCAGCCGCCACCACGAGCACGACAAGTCCCGCCGCCACCGATCCCATGATGAACCCCAGCACGATCAGCCGCGGCCGCCGCGCGCCTACCGTCCTGTCGCTCCACAGCCCCCGGCGGACGCCGTAAGAAAGGAACACGGCCGGAATCACCCCCGCGAACAGCGCGGCCAGCAGCCCCCAGCCCAGCCCCGCGCGCCCGTCCGCGCGCCACCCGACCGCCAGCACGGTGACGATCAGCCAGTTCGTCGGCTCCAGCAGGTCGGTGCACCGCCGCGCCCACGCTTGACGCGCGCCCACACCCAGAAGGTACCGTCCCACACATGGCGGCGCGCAGCGGCGAACAGTTCCTCGAGCGGCTGGCCGCCGCCCGGGTGCACGTGGCGATCCAGGGCGAGACGCTGACCGGAGGGGTCGCCGACCACCCCGCCTTCCGTAACGTCATCCGCAGCTACGCCGAGCTCTTCGACATGCAGCACGACCCCGCCTACCGCGACGTCCTCACCTACCCCTCGCCGACCACGGGGGAGCCGGTCGCCACGTCCTTCCTCGTCCCGAAGACGCCCGAAGACCTGGCCAAACGCCGCCAAGCCTCCAAGCTCTGGGCCGACCGCTCCCTCGGCATGCTCGGCCGGACCGGCGACTACCTGAACAGCGCGCTGATGGCGCTGGGCTCGGCGCACGACTGGTTCGCCCAGGCCAACCCGGCCTTCGGCGAGAACATCCAGAACTACTACGAGAAGGTCCGCGAGGAAGACCTGCTGTGCACGCACACGCTGGTCCCGCCGCAGGCCAACCGCGCGGTGCCCGCGAGCCAGCAGGCCGGGGGCGCGCTGATGGCGCACGTGGTGCGCGAAGACGACAACGGCATCGTCATCCGCGGCGCCCGGCTGCTCGCCACCATCGGCCCGTTCGCCGACGAACTGCTGGTGTTCCCCTCGACGGTCCTGCGGGCCACGCCGGAGGACAAGCCGTACTCCTTCGCCTGCGCGATCCCGAACGACGCGCCCGGCCTGCGCTACCTCGCCCGCGAGCCGCTCGATTACGGCCGCCCCCGGCACGATCACCCGCTCGGCTCCCGGTTCGAGGAATCCGACGCCGTGGTCGTGTTCGACGACGTGCACGTGCCCTACGAGCGGTGTTTCGTCCTCGGCGACCCGGACCTGTGCAACGGCTTCTACGCCAGGACCTCGGCCGTGGTGCACATGACCCACCAGGTGGTGGCCCGCACCACGGCCAAGACCGAGTACATCCTCGGCCTGGTCAGCCTGCTGACCCAGGCCATCGGGATCGAGCAGTTCCAGCACGTCCAGGGGGACATCGCGGAGGTCATCACGACCCTGGAGACGCTGCGCGCGCTCGCCCGAGCCGCCGAGGCCGACGCCGCGCCGAACGAGTTCGGCGTGCTCACCCCGGCCTGGCCGCCGCTGAACACCGCCCGCAACCTGTACCCGAAGCTCTACCAGCGGTTCCCCGAGATCCTGCGCAAGCTCGGCGCCTCGGGCCTGATGGCCACACCCACCGAGGCCGACGTCAACGGCCCCGCCGCCGCCGACATCGAGACCTACCTCCAGTCCGCCACGCTGGGCGGCAAGGAGCGGATCAGGCTGTTCCGCCTGGTCTGGGACACCTGCATCTCCGCCTTCGCCGGCCGCCAGGCGCTGTACGAGTACTACTTCTTCGGCGACCCGGTGCGCACGGCCACGGCCTACGTGGCCAGCTACGACCGCGAGCCGTACATGGCCGCGGTCCGGGCCTTTCTCGACCGCGATTAACGGCGCGGCGCGAACTTCCGCGCACTATGCGCGAGCTACTATCGAGCCAAGGCTTATGGCCGGTATGTGCTCCCGGCCGCGGAGGTGATATGAGCAAGGGGACGCTGATCCTTTTCGTGTGGCTGATCATCGGGGCCGCAGCGGCGGGACAGCGTGGCTACTTCAGCAGCCCGAACCTGGGCTGCAGCCAGGGGGCCACGATCGCGCTGACGATCGTCGCCGGCCCGCTCAACTACGTCGGCCTGAACCCGAGTATCAGCTGCGCGGTCCCCTCGGCCCCCAGGCCAAGCGGCTGACCCGGCCCGCCCGCAACCACCCGCCCGTCCCGGCCCGCCCGCAACCACCCGCCCGTCCCGGCCCTCCCCGCCACCGCCGTTCGGCATAGCCCCGCACCACCGCCGTTCGGCAAAAAGAGATTCTTTTATCCCGAACGGTGCTGGTTTCTCCCCCGTAACGTGCGCGCCCTAGCCGGGTACGTTACGGGGCGCGGCGCGCACCCGTTCCTCCGCGAGCTGCCGCAGCCGGTAGCGCTGGGTCTTCCCGCTGATCGTCTTGGGCAACTCGGTCACGAACTCGACCACCCGCGGGTACTTGTACGGGGCGATCGAGGCCTTGACGTAGTCCTGCAGCTCGGCCGCCTTGACCGCGTCGCCCGCCGCCGGGTCGCGCAGCACCACGAACGCCTGGACGATCATGCCGCGCTCCTCGTGCGGAGCGCCGATCACCGCGACCTCGAGCACGTCCGGGTGCCCGAGCAGGGCCTCCTCGACCTCGGGCCCCGCGATGTTGTACCCGGAAGAGATGATCATGTCGTCGCTGCGCGCCTGGAACCAGAAATAACCGTCGGCATCGCGGACGTAAGTGTCGCCGGTGATGTTCCAGCCCCGCTGGACGTAGTTCTTCTGGCGCGGGTCCGATAGGTAGCGGCAGCCGGTGGGACCCTGGACGGCCAGGCGGCCCGGCTCCCCGTCGGGGACCACGTTCCCATCCTCGTCCTGGATCTCCGCGCGGTACCCGGGGACCGGCCGCCCGGTCGAGCCCGGGCGGATCTCGTCGTCGGCGGACGCGATGAAGATGTGCAGCATCTCGGTCGAGCCGATGCCGTCGATGATCGCGATCCCCGTGGCGTCGCGGAAGTTCTCCCACACGGACTTCGGCAGGTGCTCGCCCGCCGAGATGCACCGGCGCAAGGTCTTCAGCTCCGCGGTCTTCCCCGTCGCCGCCATGGCCCGGTACGCGCCGGGCGCCGTGGACAGCACAGTCACGCCGTGCGCGGCGATCACGTCGGGCCACTCGGCCGGGGTGGTCCGCTCGACGAGCAGGGTCGACGCGCCCACTCGCAGCGGATACAGCAGCAGCCCGCCCAGCCCGAAGGTGAACCCGAGCGGGGAGAGCCGGCGAACACGTCGCCGGAGTTCGGCCTGATGAGATACGCGGAGAACGAGTCGCAGGTGGCCAGGATGTCCCGGTGGAAGTGCATCGCCACCTTGGGCTGCCCGGTGGTGCCCGAGGTCGAGGCCAGGATCGCCACGTCGTCGGCCGCGACCTCGACGGGCGTGAATACGCCGTCCTTGGCGGCGCAGCGCGCGGCCATCTCGCCCGGGCCGTCGCCGCCGTAGTGCAGCGCGGTGAGTTCCGGCGCGCCGGCCGTCAGGTCGTCGGCGAACCTATGGTCGCAGATGGCCAGGCTCGGCTCGGTCAGCCCGACGATGGTGGCGATCTCCCTGGCCCGCAGCAGGGCCATGGTGGTGACCGGGACCCCACCCGCCTTGAGCACCGCGAGCCAGGCCGCGGCCAGCCAGGGGTTGTTCGGGCCGCGGAGCAGCACCCGGTTGCCCGGCTGGAGGCCGAAGTCCTCGGTCAGCACCTGGGCGAGCTGGTTCGTCCGCAGGACGGTCTCTCCGTAGGTCCAGGTTTCCGCGGGGGAGCGCAGGCAGGGACGGTCGGCGCCGAGGCGGGCGGCGGTGGCGTCGAGGAGTTCGGCCGCGCAGTTCAGGCGTTCGGGGTAGGTGAGCTCGGGCAGGTCGTAGCGGAACTCGGGCCACTGATCATCGGGCGGCAGCCGGTCCCGGCAGAACGTGTCGACGTGCGCTGAAGGGGAGAGCCGCATCTGCCCGCACTTCCTCGTGTCCCGTAGGGTAGATCACCAGTATTTAGCTTTTCTGACGGCAGTCAATCCTCCGCAATACCTGGAGCGCGAGATGAGCCCGTTCCGAGCGTCAGCCCCCCTGACCAGCCAGTGGCGGCACTTCCAGTTCTCGGTGAGCGACGGCGTGGGCACGCTGACTCTGGACCGCCCGGACAAGCTCAACGCGCTTACCTTCGAAGCGTACGCCGACCTGCGTGACCTGCTCGCCGAGCTACCGCAGCGTGGCGACACGCGGGTCTTGGTCGTGCGGGGGAGCGGTCGCGCGTTCTGCTCGGGCGGGGACGTCAACGAGATCATCGGCCTGACCCTGGCCATGGCGCCGGACGAGCTGCTGGCCTTCACCCGGATGACCGGCGAGGTGATCAGGGGCATGCGCGAGTGCCCGGTCCCGATCATCGCGGCCGTGCACGGTATCGCGGCCGGGGCCGGGGCGGTCATCGCGCTCGCGGCCGACTTCCGGGTGTGCACCCCGAAGGCTCGCTTCGCGTTCCTGTTCACCAAGGTCGGGCTGTCCGGCGCCGACATGGGGGCCGCCTACCTGCTGCCCCGCCTGGTCGGGCTGGGGCACGCGACCCGGCTGCTCATGCTCGGCGACACGATCTCGGCCGACGAGGCGCAGCGCATCGGGCTGGTCTCGTCCCTGGTCGAGGAGTCCGAGTTCGACGAGGCGGTCGGCGCGCTCGCGCGGCGGCTGGCGTCCGGGCCGGTCCAGGCCTACGCGCAGACCAAGGCGCTGCTGACCAGGGAGCAGGACATGAGCCTGTCCGCCGCGGTGGAACTTGAGGCGATGACGCAGGCGCTGCTCATGAAGGGGCAGGACTACGCGGAATTCCACGCCGCGTTCAACGCGGGCCGCGAGCCGCAATGGCAAGGGCGCTGATCCGCTGACCCGGACGCGGAAGCCGCATCCACATCCTCCCCTGCCGATAAGGTATTGCGGACGCAGAGCACTTGTCCGCTTACCAACCGGGTGATGCCGATGGCCAGCCATGCCCCCGAATGGCACCCGCTGCAGGCCGTCTACCTGGCCGCGGCGGCGATCGTCTTGTTCGTCGTCGCGTTCTGGTCGGCTCTGGGCCTGCCCCCGCTCGGCGGGACGACCATCGAGTGGGTGCTCGGGTTCCTGCTCGCCGGCCTGATCAACCTCGGCATCGGCACGCTCGGCGGCGGCGCGGTCATCGAATTCCGGCACCACGGGTGGAGCCGGTTCGGGCGGCCGGAGCACATCTTCATGGGCGTCATCCTGGTCGTGTTTGTGGCCTCGGACGGCGGCTTCGCCTGGTGGCTGTTCTCGTCGACGGCGGGGGCGTTCTCCCGTTGGGCGTTCCTCATCATCGCGCTGGTCGCGATCGCCGTAGGTGCCGTGCTGGACTGGCTTCCGCTGCCGTTGTCCGGGCCACCGCGGAAGGCGCTCTGGCCGCACCACGCTGCCCAGGCGCCCGACGATGAGGAATGGGGGCCCCTCACGCCGCTGTCGATCCTGCTGGGCTGCGCGCTCGGGGTAGCCGTCGCGATCGCGTACCTGGGGATCTCGGCCTGGCATGAGAACTCCGAAGTCCCGCCCGGCTACCCGTTGCCCACGGCGCTGACGGGCATTCACGGCGACTACGTCGCCCTCGGGGATTCCTATTCGGCCGGTAACGGCCTGACTCCCTACGACCCGACCACGATCAGCAACGGATGCAACCGGTCGGTGAGCTCTGCCTACCCGGATCTGCTCTTCGCGCTCCTGCGCAAGCAAGATCCCAGTGCCTCGTTCACCTTCGCGGCGTGTTCGGGCGCGCTGACGGGCGACATTCTGAACTACACCGTATTCCCAACCTTTAAGATCCCGCCCCAGGTCAGCGGGGCCGTACAGCCGTCGGTTGGCCTTGTCACCATCACGATCGGCGGCGACGACGCGATCTTCGCCAACGTGGTGGAGCAATGCCTCATCTCCGGCAATTGCCTGAACGAAGAATTCCCGCCTTCCGGCGTCCAGGAGATGACCCAGCAGTCGGTTCCGCGCGGCGAACTGCTGAGCCAGTGGGGCCCGGAGACCGTCGAGGTGATCGGGAGTTCCGACGCGACAATCTTCAGCAAATTGCGACAAGATTTCCCGAATGCCCGCATCGTCGTCATCGGTTATCCGTACCTGTTTCCGGACCAGGCCGCGCCGGGCTTCCCGTTCTACCCGCCGCTGTGCTCGAGCATCCTGAACCGCCTGAGTGTCACGGAAAGGGACGGCATCAGGACCCTCCAAGACGAGTTCAACAACCGGATCTATGAGGAGGCTGTGGCCGCCGGGATTGAGTTCGTTTCGCCCGACGCGATCTGGGACCACCATGAGCCGTGCGGATCCAGTGGTCAGTACACGAATTCCCTAAAGCCGTACCTCAATTTCCCCAACCCCGTTAGCGGCAGCTCATTCCACCCGAACGCCGCAGGTCAGCAAACGCTCGCCGCCCTCGTCGCGTGCTATCTGGATGCGAATCAATCCCGCCCGGACCCGTTCGCCTCGGGCGGTTCTCATAGCATCACGATTCCGGCATCGCAGCTGGTTACCCCCGCACAACTGGGCTTGGTCCCTGCTCCAGGCCTGGATTCGGTGCCGGGCTCAGGCGTGATTAGCGGCTGCTGATATACCCGACGGTGACGGCACGAGTGCGCGGGGTAAGAGCTAACAGTCCGAATACCGTGAACGGCGCGCAGGCCAGGCCAGTTAAAGCGACACTTAGAATGGCTAGCCTGCCCGTGCACCCGGGACGCGGCAGCCGGAGCCAGCTCTACCGAACGACGCCCATGGAGAGACCTTTCCGTGATGACGGCAGGACCGAATCGCCCTGGCGGGCCTCGGGGTCGGCTCGGCTGGCCAGGCGTGCTGATGGTGGTGGTCCTGTCATTGGTCATGGTCGCCGGGGCGCTGACCGCGGTCGAGGCGGCCCTGTCGTCGATCGCCGGCTCCTTCGCCGGGGCCGCCGGGGCCCTGACCGGCCCGCTGCTCGGTACCTTGCCCCCGTCGGCCCAGTCGTGCGGCAAGGCGGTCGGCCCCTTCACCGTCCGCGGCACGAAGGTGTTCGGTGCGGACGGCAAGCTTTTCGTCTCCTACGGGGTCACCATCCCCGACATGCAGGGACCGCACTGGGCGAATTTCGTCACGCTGGACGAGGCGAAGGTCGCGGCGATCGCCGATGACTGGTGCGCCAACACCGTCCGGTTCCAGCTCGACGAGGACAACCTCATCGGGCCGAACGGGACGAGCTTCAACGAGGCGTACCTGAAGGCGATCGAGGCCCTGGTCGCGGAGTCCGAGAGCGACCAGCTGGTCGTGGTGCTCAACGACTCGACCGAGTTCGCGCGCCACGGGGAGTCCATCTCCCAGGCCGGTCCCGAGCGGGGCACCGAGATCTTCTGGAAGGACATGACCGCCCTGTACGGCAAGGACCCGCAGGTCATCTTCGACCTGTTCAACGAGCCGCGCATGTACCACCCCGGCATGTCGCTCGCCGAGAAGTGGCACCTGTGGCTGAACGGCGGCGAGTTCAACGGGGTCTTCTATCCCATCGGAATGGCGCAGCTGACCGCCTACGTGCGCAATACCCTCGGCGCGCGGAACCTGTTCTGGGTGGAGGGCCCGCGCTACTCGCTCGGGTTCGCCGGGATGGTCAGCGAGGACGCCGTGATACACACCAGCGGGGTCGTGTACGCCAACCACCACACGATAGGCGCGATCAACCCGAACGTGTGGTACGCGGAGTTCGGCTATCTGGTGGCCACCGGCGTCGGGCCGGTGGTGGAAGGCGAGTGGACGAACTACGAGCCCTATCCGCACAAGGGCTACCGGCCGGCCCCGGGTTCCTGCTGGCCGGACGCGGCGACGATGGTCCCCGCCTTCCTGCGGTACCTGTATTCGCACGGCATCGGCCTGGACATCTACCAGCTCCAGCCGGGCTACATGATCCAGTCCTGGCTCGACCTGGGTGACCCCACCACGATCAACCCGCGCACCTGGAGCTGCCTCCAGAACGACGAGCCCCAGCCTGACCAGGGCGCCGGCCGGCTGGTCATGAACTGGTTCATTAAGCACAACAGCTGATGACCATGGACCTAGACGGAGCGTGGCAGCTTGCCCTGGAGCAGGCGTGGCAGAGCTTCCTGGCCGATACGACCCCGGTGGGCGCGGTGGTCACCAATTCACTCGGCGAGATCGTGGCCGAAGGCCGCGGCCGGCGTTACGAGAACGCCGATGGCGGCCGCCAGCTGTCGTACTGCCACATCGCGCACGCGGAGATCAACGCGCTAGCCCTGCTCCCGCCCGGGCGCCACTACGAGGACCACATCCTGCTGACCACCCTCGAGCCGTGCTGCATGTGCCTGGGTGCCGCGGTCCAGGCCACCTTCACGAGGTTGCATTACGCCGGCCGCGACCCCTACGCCGGGTCATCGGGCCTGGTCATTGACACCCCGCAGGCCCGTCGCCGACCGCTGACGGTGACCGGCCCGCTGGCCGGGTGGCCGGGCCGCTTCGCCGAGCTACTGCACCTCCGCTGGCTACTGGACTTCCGCGCCGCCGAGCCGGTCCTAGACGTCCAGCGCCAAGGCCTCCCCGAGGTCTACCAGGCCGCGGTGGACCCAGTGGTCGCGGACCTGTTCGGCCAGCTCAAAGCAACTTCCGCCACCCTGGACGAAGCCATGGCCGCCTCGCAGTCGCTCTTGCTCGACTAACCGGAAACAACCGAGGCGTTGTACCTGGCCCATATCTCGTCGGCGGAGGTACCGGACTCGCTGTGCAAAGCGGCGATAAGCTCGTCGATTTCCGGGGTCATCACGGCCAGAACCCGGGTCTGGCCCGGTCCCCGGTTGGCGAACGTGTGCACGGTGCCCGCCGGAATGTTCGCCAGTTCCCCAGCCGCCAGGATCCGCCGTTGCTCGCCCTCCAGCACCTCGAGCTCGCCGTCCAGCACGTAGAAGGCCTCGTCAGACCCGTGGTGCACATGAGGCGGCGCCTGATCCCCCGGGTAAGGCGCCAGATCCCATTCCCTGATGACAAAGTCAGCCACGCTAAGCAGGCTACGCTCGCCGCCGCCGGCGCGGCGCTATGCGTCCCGCCTGAGACCATGGGCGCGTGCCCGTTACCAGACTTGTCACGCCAGACGATGCGCCCGTCCTGGCGGAACTGCTCCGGGTCAACCGCGAATTCCTGGCAGCCTGGGAGCCGATCAGGGACGATGACAACTACACCGTCGAGAGCCAGCGCGCCACCATCCAGTCCGCGCTCGAACGCTACCGGCAGGGAATCACCGTGCCGTCGGTCATCCTCGATGAGGAAGGCCGCGTGGTCGGCCGCATCACGCTCAACGACATCGTGCGTGGCGCGTTCCAGTCGTGCCACCTCGGTTACTGGCTGAGTGCCGCCGCGAACGGGCGCGGCCTGGCCACCGCGGCCGTACGCGACATGATCCGGTTGGCCTTCGGTGAACTGGGCCTGCACCGGATCGAGGCCGGAACCCTGCTGCACAACGTCAGGTCGCAGCGTGTCCTGGAACGCAACGGGTTCGTCCGCTTCGGCGTGGCGCCGACCTACCTCAACATCGCCGGCCAATGGCAGGACCACGCCCTGTACCAGATCGTGAAGGAGAGCTGATCCGGCCCACACGCAGGGCGGCACCACCTCAGCGATACAACTCCCTGGCGATGATCGTGCGCTGCACCTCGGAGGCGCCCTCGTAGATGCGCGGGGCGCGGACCTCGCGGTACAGGTGCTCGAGCAGGTGGCCCTGACGCAGAGCGCGGGCCCCGTGGATCTGTACCGCCGCGTCCACCACGAACTGGGCGGTCTCGGTCGCGAACAGCTTGGCCATCGCGGATTTCGCCGCGATCCCCCGCCCACCTCCCCAGCCCTCTTCACTGCCCGCGTCGTACGCGCCCGCGGCCGCATACACCAGCAGCCGGGCGGCCTCGGTCCGGGTGGCCATCTCGGCGAGCAGGTGCGAGACGGCCTGCTGGTCCTTGAGCGGCCCGCCGAACGCGATTCGGGTGCCTGCGTGCTGTACCGCTGCGTCGATGGCGGCCTGGGCCATGCCGACCGCGAACGCGCCGACGCTGGGCCGGAACAGGTCCAGCGTGCGCATGGCGACCCGGAAGCCCCGGTCCAGCTCGCCGAGCAACTCGGTCGCCTCGACCCGGACTCCGTCGAAGATCAGGCGGCCGATCGGGTGCGGGCTGATCATGTCCAGGTGCTCGCCGCTCAGGCCGGGCCGGTCGCCTGGGACCACGAACGCGCTCACCCCGCGCGCTCCCGCGTCGGGGGCGGTCCGGGCGAAGACGGTGTACACGTCGGCTTCGGGCGCGTTGGAGATCCAGATCTTCTCCCCGGTAAGCCGCCAGCCGTCCCCGTCCCGCTCCGCGGCCAGGGCCAGTGCGGCGGCGTCGGAGCCGGCCTCGGGCTCGGTCAGGGCGAACGACGGCACGGCGTCACCGGCGGCGACCGCGGGCAGCCAGCGGCGCACCGTCTCCGGGAGCCCGGACTGCAGGATCGGGTAGGCGCCCAGGCCCTGGAGCGCGAGCGCGGTCTCCGCCTCGGTGCTCTGAGTGGCCAGCGACTCCCTGAGCAGGCACAGGTCGGTCGCGGCCGCCTCGCGGGACTCCCAATCGGTCGCGGCCGCCTCGCGGGACTCCCAATCGGTCGCGGCCGCCTCGCGGGACTCCCAATCGGTCGCGGCCGCCTCGCGGGACTCCGAATCGCCGAACAGCCTGGTGAGCAGCCCCAGGTCGCCCATCGCCTTGATCAGCTCGCGGTTCACGCGGCCCGGGGTTCCGGCCTCCGCGATCGGCCTTAGCTGCTCGGCCGCGAGGGCACGCACATGCTCGGTAAATGACCGCTGCTCCGGGGTCAGCCCAAAGGCGTTCACAGGACGCTCCCCACGCCCGCAGTCAGTGGTCCGTCCGGCACCTCGGGCGGGGACCCCGGACGCCAGCGGGCGTGCGCGGTCCGCGGCACCCCGGCGCGGATCAACTCCAGCCGCGGCCTCGGCCCGTCAGTCCGTCCGGACTGCGGCCTGCGGTTGCCCGCCGCGAACGGGTCAGGCCACATGGCGCCGGGACCCGCGTACCCCTGCTCGGCGGCGGCGTGCAGCGTCCAGTGCGGGTCGTACAGGTGCGTCCGGCCGAGCGCGCACAGGTCGGCCCGGCCCGCCAGGATGATCGAGTTCACGTCGTCGTACGAGGAAATCGCGCCGACCGCGATCACGGCGATGCCGTACTTGCGGCCGATCTCGTTGCGGATGCGGTCCGCGAACGGGGTCTGGTAGCTGCGGCCGAACGTCGGCCGCTCCTCGCTCACTACCTGCCCTGTCGACACGTCGATACCGTCCGCGCCGTGCTCGGCGAACGCGCGGGCGATCTCGACCGCCTCGTCGATGTCCACCCCGCCCGGGTGCCAGTCGGTCGCCGAGACCCGCACCGTCATCGGCCGGTCTTCCGGCCAGACCGCGCGGATCGCGTCAAAGACCTCGAGCGGGTAGCGGAGCCGGTTGGCCAGCGATCCGCCGTAGTGGTCGGCGCGCTGATTCGTGAGCGGAGACAGGAAGGAGGACAGCAGGTAGCCGTGCGCGCAGTGCAGCTCGAGCAGGTCGAAGCCTGCCCGCGCGGCCGCCAGGGCCGCGTCGGTGAACTGGTCCTTGATCTGCGCCAGGTCGTCCAGGGTCAGCTCCCGCGGCGTCTGGCTCTTGGGCGCGTAGGGGAGGGGGGAGGGACCGCACACCTCCCAGTTGCCGTCGGGCAGCGGGTCGTCCATACCCTCCCACATGAGCCTGGTCGAGCCCTTGCGCCCGGAGTGCCCGAGCTGGATCCCGATCTTCGCCCGGCTGTGGGCGTGGACGAAGGCGGTGATGCGCCGCCAGGAGTCCTCCTGCTCGCCGGTGTAGATCCCGGTGCAGCCCGGCGTGATCCGCCCGGTGGGGGAGACGCAGACCATCTCAGTCATCACCAGCCCGGCGCCGCCCAGCGCCTTGCTGCCCAGATGGGCCAGGTGGAAGTCGCCGGGCACGCCGTCCTCGGCCGAGTACATGTCCATCGCGGAGACGATGACCCGGTTGGCCAGCTCCAGGCGGCCCAGGCGGAACGGCTGGAACATCGGCGGGCAGGCAGGCGACGGGTCCTGCCCGGATTCCTGGCTGTCCGAGAACCAGCGGTCCATGTCGGCCACGAACTCCGGGTCGCGCAGCCTGAGGTTGTCGTAGGTCACCCGCCGGCTCCGGGTCATGATGTTGAACGCGAACTGGTGCGGGTCCTGGCTGGCGTACTGGCCGATGTTCTCGAACCACTCCAGACTGGCCTGGGCGGCGCGCTGGGTCGAGGCGACCACCGGCCTGCGTTCCTCCTCGTACGCGGCCAGGGACTCGGCAACACCCCGGCCGGACTCCTCGTGCAGGCAGGCGGCGAGCGCCAGGGCGTCCTCCATCGCGAGCTTGGTGCCCGAGCCGATGGAGAAGTGCGCGGTGTGTGCGGCGTCACCGAGCAGCACGACGTGGCCGTGCCGCCAGGTGGCGCACCGGACGGTGCCGAAACTGATCCACCGGGAGTTGTTCCCTACCAGATCGTGCCCGTCCAGGATGTCTGCGCACAGGTCCCTGATCTGCTCGATGGTCCGCTCGTCGCTGCGGCCCGGCGGGAGCCCCTCGGCCATGGCGGCGAACTCGGCGAACCCGGCCCGCTGCCAGACGTCCTCGTGCATCTCCAGGATGAAGGTGCTGGCCCGGTCGCTGTACGGGTACCCGTGCACCTGCATGACGCCGGCCGGGGTGTCCAGGACGTAGAACTTGAACGCGTCGAAGACCAGGCTGGTACCGAGCCAGATGTACTTGCACCGCCTGTGCTCCAGGTCGGGGGCGAAGGTCCCGGCGAAGCGGGCGCGGGTCACGGAGTTCATGCCGTCGGCCGCGACCACGAGATCATGGCTGGCCGATAGCAGCTCCGCGTCCGGCGCCTCCGTGCGGAACAGGACCCGCACCCCCAGCTCGGCACAGCGGGCCTGCAGGATGGCCAGCAGGCGCTTGCGGCTCATCGCAGCGAAGCCGTGCCCGCCCGAGGTGAACGTCGTTCCGCGGAAGTGCACGTCGATGTCGTCCCATCGGGCGAATTCGCTCCGCATGGCGTGGAAGATCTCGATGTCCGCGTGCTCGATGCCGCCGAGCGTCTCATCAGAGAACACCACCCCAAACCCGAAGGTGTCGTCGGCCGCGTTGCGCTCCCAGACGGTGATCTCATGCCGGGGGTCAAGCTGCTTGGCCAGAGCCGCGAAGTACAGGCCACCGGGCCCGCCGCCAAGCACCGCGATCCGCACCGCACCGGCTCCTTCCGTTCCCGCCCGGGCCAAGCCTGACGTCTCCTGCCAGCCCGGTTCCCGCCCCCTGCACCCGATAGTATGGCGATTATCGTACGATCGTCAATAATGCGCTATATCAATCCCTGGGACCGTCGACGGTCACCTACCATCCATCGCCTCATTCCTCGCAGGCACCACGAGTCACCAGCCCATGGACCCTCTGTTGGGCCATGGGTGCCCCCGGGCCCGTCTATCGGGCCTTGTGTGCCCCAACGCCCATTTCCAGCACGCCCGGCGAGTGCTTCCGCCATACCTAGCGGAGGCTCGTGGGCCCATAGGCATCGCTAGTCACTGTGGTCACCGAATATTGGGGCACGTGGGCCACGTCGGCTATCGGGCGCGAGGCCCCCAACCCTCATCTCGGGGGACCGTGGGCCACAAGCCCCGATAGCGCATTAGGGTGCGCTCATGACGGTGGAGCGGATCAACCCCGATGAGCTCGCCCGGCCCTCCGGCTTCTCACACGCGGTGTCGGTGACCGAACGCCGGCTGGTCTTCCTGGCCGGCCAGATCGGGATAGACCGGGAGGGGAAGCTCGCCGCCGGTGGCGTCGTGGCGCAGTTCGAGCAGGCCCTGGCCAACCTGCTCACCGCCCTGGCCGCGGCGGGCGGGCGCCCGGAGGAGCTGGTGAGCGTGACGTTGTACATAACCGACCTCGAGGACTACCAGGCACACGGCAAGGAAATCGGTGCGGTCTGGCGCAGGCTGGCGGGAACGGAGTACCCGGCGATGGCAGGCGTGGGCGTGACCCGGCTGTGGTCACCCGAGGCGCTGATCGAGATCCAGGGCGTCGCCGCGGTCAGCCGCTAATGACCTGCCGCACGTAGGCCCGAGCCGGTTCCTCGAGCAGCGACCGAAGCGTGAAGAACGCCTCCGCCGCGCGCAAGCCGATCCAACCGTCCGGGAGCAGTTCGGCCGGCAGTCCCGGATCGGAGTAGGGCAGCCGCCGCCAGTCGGTGAGCACGCGCACGTAATCGGCGAACGCCTCGCACCCCCCCACGGACCCCACGGACCCAGCCGCATCAGCCTCCCACCGCCGCACCACCGGCTCATGCGCCTGGATGAACGCCTGGTACCGGCGCTCCAGCTCGTCCAGGTCCCACCAACGCCGGATCTTCTCCGCTGGGTCACCGAAAGCCAGGTGCTCCGCGTGGAACAGGTCGGCATAAGAATCAAGCCCGAGCCGCCGCAGCGTCTCGGCGGTCGTGTCCTGCGGATGGGCGGGCACGATCCACACCCCGGGTGCCACCATCCCGAACCCCAGCCTGGCCAGCTCCGATCGCAGCACGTGCCGCCGCTGGCGCTCGGATTCCGGCACGGAGAACACCGCGAGCAGCCATCCGTCGGCGAGCGTGGCCCGGTGCCGGCGGAAGATCCGCGCGTCACCCTCGCGCAAGATGGCCAGCGCCTCCGCCGAAAGCTGGTACCCCGCCGATCCGTCCTGCCGGCGCGCCACCAGGATCCCGCGCCGCTTCAGCCGGGAGATCGCCGACCGTACCGCGGGCTCGTCGATCCCCAGGTCGGCGAGCAGCCGGATCAGCGCAGCGATCGACAGCCAGCCCCCGTCAGACCGGGCGTAGAGCCCGTAGATCGTGACGATAAGGTGCCGCAGCCGCGCCGACCAGGCGGTGACCTCCCCGCCAGGTTCGTTCGTTTCCGCTACGACCGTCACTGGCCCACGATATCAACCCGGAGGCCAAGACCCCTTAGGCCGCGCCGTCAAGGCGATCCAGCAACTCCTTGTGCAGCTGCCAGAGGCGGACAGGCAGATGCGTGCCGAACGTCCGGAAGAACTCAGGGATCTGCTCCGCCTCCCGCTTCCACGCCTCGGCGTCGACGGTCAGCAGCAGGTCCAGGTCGGCCTCGCTGATCTCGAGCCCATCAAGATCCAGCGAAGCCCGCGTGGGCAAAAACCCGATCGAGGTCCGGGCCGCCGAGGCCTCCCCGGTCAGCCGCTGGACGATCCACTTAAGCACCCGGCTGTTCTCGCCGAACCCCGGCCACACGAAGCGCCCGCTGGAGTCCTTGCGGAACCAGTTGACGTAGAACAGCCGGGGGAGCTTGGCCGGGTCGGCCGCCCGCCCCGCCATCGAGAGCCAGTGCCCGAAGTAGTCGCCCATGTTGTAACCGCAGAACGGCAGCATGGCGAACGGATCGCGGCGCAGCTCGCCCACCGTGCCCTCGGCCGCGGCGGTCTTCTCCGAGGCCACGTTGGCGCCGAGGAACACCCCGTGGTCCCAGTCGAAGGACTCGATTACCAGCGGCACCGTCGAAGCCCGCCGACCGCCGAACATGATCGCCGAGATCGGCACGCCCGCGGGATCGGCCCACTCCGGGGCGATGATCGGGCACTGATCGGCGGGCGTGGTGAACCGGGCGTTGGGATGGGCGGCGGGCTCGGCCGACCCGGGCGTCCAGTCCCGGCCCTTCCAGTCGATCAGGTGCGCGGGCGGCTCGTCGGTCAGGCCCTCCCACCACACGTCGCCGTCGTCGGTCAGGGCGACGTTGGTGAAGATGCTGTTGCCCCACATGGCGGCGACCGCGTTGGCGTTGGTCTTCAGGCCCGTACCCGGCGCCACGCCGAAGAACCCGGCCTCGGGGTTGATCGCATACAGGCGCCCGTCCGGCCCGAACCGCATCCAGCAGATGTCATCGCCGATGGTCTCGGCCTTCCAGCCCGCGACCGTGGGATGGATCATGGCCAGGTTGGTCTTGCCGCACGCGGAGGGGAAGGCCCCCGCCACGTAGACCGGCGAACCATCGGGCGGGGTCAGCTTGAGGATGAGCATGTGCTCGGCCAGCCAGCCCTCGTCGCGCGCCATGACCGAGGCGATCCGCAGCGCGTAACACTTCTTGCCGAGCAGCGCGTTCCCGCCGTACCCGGACCCGTACGACCAGATCTCCCTGGTCTCAGGGAAGTGCGAAATGTACTTCACCGAATTGCATGGCCACGGCACGTCCGCCTGACCCGGCTCCAGCGGGGCGCCCACCGAGTGGACGGCCCGGACGAACGACCCGGTCTCCTCGATGGCGCGCAAAGCCGAAGCGCCCATCCTGGTCATGATCCGCATGGAGGCGACGACGTACGGCGAGTCGGTGATCTCCACGCCGAGCTGGGAGATGCTGCTGCCGATCGGGCCCATGCTGAACGGGATCACGTACATGGTGCGCCCGCGCATGCAGCCGTCGAAGATCTCCGCGAACGTCTGGCGCATCTCGTCGGGCGCGATCCAGTTGTTGGTCGGGCCCGCGTCCTCTTCCTTCTCCGCGCAGATGAACGTGCGGTCCTCGACGCGCGCCACGTCCCCCGGATCAGACACGCACCAGAAGCTATTGGGGCGCAGCTGCGGATTCAGCCGCGTGAAGGTCCCCTGCTCGACCAGCAGGCTGGTCATCCGCTCCCACTCCTGCGCCGACCCGTCACACCAGACGACGTCGTCGGGCTTGGTCAGCTCCGCGATCTCGCGAACCCACTTGGCCAGTTCCGGGAGGCTTGTCTCGGCCGGGTCACCAACAATGTCTGCGCTGAACATCGTCATCTCTCCTGGGTACGACCGTGCGGGTGCGGCCAGACCCGTGGGTCCCAGCCGTCGGTTACCGAACAACCCGATTCAGCCAAATTACAACCTGGCCGGTAGCTGGCAGGACACAGGGCCGGAGGTCATCCCGTGATCCCGGTTACACAGCCGGAGTCGGGCGGGGTGCGCTGGTGGCCCAGCGGATGGCCTGGACCATGGCCTGCCCGGCGGGGCGGACCAGGAGGGTCTCGGTCACCGGCAGGCGGGGCAGGCGCAGCGGCCCGCGGGCCCAGGCGGGCAGCAGCGAGACGGCGGCCGCGGCCAGCACTCCATAGGGCGCCCGCGCGATCGCGGGGAGCGGCGGCTGCAGCAGCAGGAACCGGGCCGCCTCGCGGGATTGCGGCGTGGCGGCGAGCTCACCCCGGTAGGCCTCGATCCGCGCCGAGAGCTCGGCCTCCGTGAAAGGCGGATCCGGCACGCCAATGGCGGCCCCGATCCTGGCCATGTCCGCGACGTAGCCGTCGCGCCCGGCCTGGTCCAGCCGGCTGCTGCCGTAGCGGGAATGGGCGGCCAGGAAGCTGTCCACCTCGGCGAGGTGCACCCAGGTCAGCAGCCGCGGGTCGGAGGCCGCGTACGGCCGCCCGTCGGGCGCGGTCCCGGTGACCCGCGCGTGGATCGCCTGGACCCGCGTGATCGCCTCGCGGGCGTCACTCTCCCGGCCGAACGTCGTGACGGCCAGGAAGTAGCTGGTCCGCTGCAGCCGTCCCCACGGGTCGCCGCGGTAATCCGAGTGATCGGCCATCGCCGCCATGGCCAGCGGGTGCAGCGACTGCAGCAGCAGGGCCCGGATCCCGCCGATGAACATCGACGCATCCCCGTTGACCTGGCGGATCGGCCGGCCCTCGGCGAACCAACGCTCGCCAGGCGCGCGGATCAGCCGCCCGCGCGACGTGCCCCGCGGCCCGGCGACCAGCCCGAAGATCGCCGCACCGAGCCGCCCGCGCACCACATCGGCTGCACCTTGGGCTCCCACAGTTCCCATTATCCAGTTATCCCGAACGAGCGTTGGTGCGCGCCAGCGACACGCTCACCGGCCCGGTGCGTTACCCCTTGACCGTCGTGTGGCCGGGAACTGCGAGGCCTGCCGCGATCGCGTGGCCGGAACGTTACCGTGCGCGTGAAACCGGGACCGCACCGCGCTCCGTCCCATGCGCATGAAGAAGAATCTGATCGGCATAAAGAACCAATTGCGCGCTGCCGCCGGGCTGGCCGCCGCGGCGCTGGCCATGGCGGGATGCGGGTCGGCCGCGCCGCCGCCTCCGCCGCCTGTCATCGCCCACGGCGTGGCCATCAGGGAGCCCCTGGCGGACCCGCGTCCCTACGGCGCGGCCGATACGGCGTTCGGGCTTGACCTGCTGGGCGCCTGGTGCCGGTCGGATCCGCGGTCCAACCTGGTGCTGTCGCCGACCAGCCTGGCCAGCGGGCTCGGCATGGCGTACCTCGGGGCGCGCGGCAGCACGGCCCAGGCCATGGCGACGGCGTTGCACCTGCCCGCCGCGGGCGGGCAGCTGCTTGAGGCCGGGTTGCAGGCGCGGTCGGCGGCGCTGCGCGGCCTGGATGGCCCGGGGGTCACGGTGGACGCCAGCGATCAGGTGTGGGCCGACCCGACGCTGAAAACCCTGTCCAGTTACCTGAACGCCGTGGCGACGGGCTACGACGCGGGCGTGGCGCAGGCACCGCTGCTGAGCAGACCCGACCAGGCCGTCGCCGAGATCGACCGGGCCGTCGCGGCCGCCACCCGCGGGCAGATCCCGCAGTTGCTGGCCCCCGGCTCGCTGAACAACATCGGCTGGGTGCTGACGGACGCGCTGTACCTGCAGGCTTCGTGGGCCGCGCCGTTTGCGGCCGACGAGACTAACCCGGGCCAGTTCACCACGGCCGCCGGCCGGCCGGTCACCGCCCAGTTCATGAACGGTGGCCCGTACAGCGCGCTCACCGCGGGCGGCTGGACCGCGGTCTGGCTCCCGTACCGCGGCGGCAAGCTGGCCATGGTCGCGCTGCTCCCGCCCGCGGGCGCCGCCGCGTGCACGATGCCCGGCGCGGCGGCCCTCGGTCGCATCACCGCCGCCCTGGCGGTCGGCTCGCCGGGTGTGTCGGGCCGAAGCATCGCGCTGCCGAAGGTCGACCTCAAGGTCAACGTCAGCATGAAATCCCTGCTGACCGGGCTCGGCATGGGCGTCGCGTTCACCCCCTCTGCCGACTTCACCGGGCTGTCCCCGCAGGCGTGCTGCATCGGCCTGGTCCAGCAGGCGGATACCCTGCGGGTCGCCGAGCAGGGCACGACGGCCAGCGCCGCGACCGCGGTCGGGGTGGAGCCGGGCGCCGCGTATCTGGGGCCGCAGCCGGTCACCTTCGACCGGCCCTACCTGATGCTGGTGACCGACAGCGCGGACCGGGGAACCGCTCTTCCTGGCCAGGGTGGCCGACCCTGCGGCGCAGTGACGCGTACGATCCGATGAACCGGATGCCCGGCCGGGCGGCCGGGTGGTGCGCATGGGGAGGCGGCCAGCGTCGGCCCAGTAATCTGGCCGACCCTGCTCTCACGCGTTGGCGCCGGGGGAGGTGAGCAGGAAGGCGCCCTGGCCGATGAAGATGCTGCTTTCGAATCCGCGCCCACTGACGTGCGCGCGGCCGACGTGGATGGGGCTGCCGGCCACGCCGCCCCAGTCCCAGTAGAGGTCGTCGTCGTCCGCGGCCAGGTTGAACGGGCCATCCTGGGTGCGGATGTTGAGCCAGTTGCTGGCGATGTGCGTGCCCTCGACCGTCGCCCGGCCGATGTGGCCGCCGATCTCAGCCCAGTACAGCTCGCTACCGCCGATCGCCAGCCCCTGCGGGCAGGAACTCTTGGGGAGCTTGATGTACGCCACGCCGCCGCCGCCGAAGTTAGCCCGGCCGATCTCGCTGTCTTGGCACCGGCTGAAGAACAGGTAGTGACCGTTGGTCGCCAGCCCGTTGGCGACGCCGCCTCCGGTTTCCTGCGGCAGCTTGATGAACTGCCGGCTGAGCTTCGTGCCGTTGGGGCGGACCCGGCCGATCGCGTTCTCGTCGGCCCAGTAGAGCCAGCCGTCCGCGGCGACGAGCCCGACCGGGAAGTCCAGGCGGCCGACCAGCATGTGAGCGTGCGGCGTGCCCTTCAGGGCGACCCAGCTGATCGCGTCGTTCGCGCCGGTGAGCGTCACCCAGTAGAGCCGGTTGTCCGCGATCGCGATCCCGCTGACGCTCACGTCGCCGACATGCACGACGCGTTTCGCCGCTCCGCCGCTGACCGGCACCCGCACGATGTACCCGCCCGCGACGTAGTAGAGGTCGCCGGGTGTCTTCTTGCCGCTCGCCACCGCGTGGAGGGCCGCCGCCGGCGGCCGGAGCACCGCGGCTCCCGCGGCGGCGGGCGCGGCCAGCATGGTCGCGGCCGCGGTGAGCGCCGTCACCCCGGCCGCAAGGAAGACCCGCACGTGCGCGAACCTCATCGGTGGCTCCCTTCCGCATTCCGCACCCAAGGCGGCAGACGTTGATCATCCGGCTTCGCCCCGACTCTACGGGTCGTGACCTGGCAAAGCTCGCATCCTGCCGTCCCGGCGTGTCGGCCCGGTCTCGCACAGCAACCACCGGGCTAACGCTGCGCTTGATACAATGTCCACACAAAGACCCTCATGACCGGCGGGGGACGATGCCTGAGCGCGCCGCCAGCACGGCCGGCCCGATCACGATCGATCGGACCAGTCCGGTGCCGCTGTACTTCCAGTTAGACGGCGCTGCTGACCGTGGAGCGCACCGCCTACGACCAGTCCGGCCGTCCGGTCGAGCTCGCCAGGCACCTGTACCGGGCGTCCCGGTACGCGTTCACCACCAGCCTTCCTAGGCCCTCCGCCATTCCACACTGACCAGGAGGTCGGTTATGGGCATCTTCTCTTGGCTCCGCCGCAAGCCCGCGAGGCCGAAGCCGAGGCACAGCTTGATCCGCTACAACTACGAGGACCCCAAGCTCGCGAAGGTCGAGCAGGATGCGGCCGCGGACGTCGCCCGGGTGGAGGAGGACGCCCACTTCTTCCACCGGGACGACTCGAAGTGGGAGGGCTGATCGGCCAGGCGCCGCCGGCTCCGCTTCCAGCCAAGACTCGGCTGACGTCGAGCCCGTTTCGGGCTTATCCCCGGCTTGCTCAGAGCCTGATTCCAGGTTGCCGTCCGGCGTCAATTGGTTGAACTTGTTCGGACCGTCGGTCGTTGAACCGGCGAGGGAGTTCGTCGCCCGGACGCCGGCCGGGTTCGCGAGCCGTTGTGGCAGCCGTCCCCGGATCCGTCCCCGGGGCGGTCACAGACGCTGCAGCGGGAAGCGAACCCGGTCGGCCAGCGCCCTCACCTTTGCCTATAGGTGCCAGGAAACCAACCCGCACCTAATGTCATGCCGATAGCATGTAAGAAGGTCAGGACAATATAAACTCAACCGAGACCTGCCTATACTCCTGGCATCGACGTGGCCCCGGAAATCCCCGGTGGGCCCGCCTGCCCGGGAGGAGCCCCGGTGACCGAGCGACCACTCGACCGCAGCAGCCCGATACCGCTGTACTTCCAGATCGCCGAGAACCTCAAGCGGGCGATCGAGGACGGCACGATCAAGC
The DNA here is from genome assembly GCA_963789225.1 of uncultured Actinomycetes bacterium. GTDB lineage: Bacteria > Actinomycetota > Actinomycetes > Streptosporangiales > Streptosporangiaceae > Palsa-504. Next base: position 571,413 of record CAWBKD010000046.1, on the reverse strand, counting down.
CGGGTGAGCGGCTGGACAACGAGCTTGACCTGACCGAACGCCTGGGCGTGAGCCGGCCCACCGTGCGGCAGGCGGTGCAGCGCCTGGTCGAGCAGGGTCTGGTGGTCCGCCGCCGCGGTCTCGGCACGGTGGTCGTGGCGCCGCGTATCCTCCGGTCCGTGGCGCTGACCAGCCTGTACGACGACCTGTCGGCCAGCCATCGCCACCCGGCCACCACCGTCCTTTTCGCCCGGGAGATCGAGGCCGACGACGAGATCGCCGCGGTCCTCTCGCTGCCGTCCGGGGCCCCGGTGCTGTCGGTGCAGCGGCTGCGGCTGGCCGATGGGACCCCGCTGGCGCTGATGCACAATTACCTGCCCGCCGGGCTGCTTAAGGGCCGGCCGGAGGACACGCTGGAAAAGTCCGGATTGTATGAGCTGCTACGGAGCCAGGGCATCCGGCTGCAGGCCGGCGAGCAGGTGATCGGCGCCCGGCGGGCCACCGCGCACGAGGCGAACGTGCTGCAGGCCCCCCGCACCGCCACCGTCCTCACCATGACCAGGACGACGTTCGACCACGAGGGCAAGCCCGTGGAACACGGCAGCCACGCCTACCTCGCCGACCGCTACTCCTTCACGATGACCCTGGTCTCGCAGTAGCTCTCCCCGTTGCTACCGTGCCGTCATGGAACACGCCAGACTCGGCCGGACCGGCCTGCAGGTCTCCAGGCTGTGCCTGGGGACGATGACCTTCGGGCTCCAAAGCGACGAGAGCACCGCAGGCGCCATCCTCGACCGGGCCGCCGAGGGCGGCATCGACTTCATCGACACGTCGGACGCGTACCCACTGGGCGGGGACCTGAGTACCCGCGGGATCACCGAGGAGATACTCGGGCGCTGGCTGCGGGGCAAGCGGGACCGGTTCATCGTGGCCACCAAGTGCTTCGCCCCGACCGGCCCGGCGCCGTTCGACATGGGCAACTCCCGCAAGCACATCATGACCGCCGTCGATGCCTCGCTGAGGCGACTGCAGACCGATTACATCGACCTGTATCAGCTGCACGGATATGACCGAGAAACGCCGATCGACGAGACCCTCGGCGCCCTCGATGACCTCGTCCACGCCGGAAAGGTCCGGTACACCGGCTGCTCGAACTTCCTGACCTACCAGCTTGTCCGGGCCATCGGGCGCAGCGAGACGCTGCGGCTGGCCCGGTTCGACTCCGTCCAGCCCCGCTACAACCTCCTCTTCCGCGAGATCGAAAGGGAAATGCTCCCGTTCTGCCTCGAGGATGGCGTCGGCGTCATTCCGTACAACCCGATCGCGGGCGGCCTGCTGTCGGGCAAGCACGCGCGATCCGCACCGCCTGGCGACGGGACCCGATTCACCCTTGGCACCGCCGGGGGAATGTACCAGGACCGCTACTGGCACGACCGCGAGTTCGACACGGTAGAGGAACTCCGCGAGCTAGCCGAGCAGGCCGGGGTGAACCTGGTCACCCTCGCGGTCGCCTGGGTGCTGGCGAACCGGGCCGTCACCGCGCCGATCATCGGAGCCAGCAGGCCCGACCAGCTGGACGCCAGCCTGGCCGCGGCCGAACTCGTCCTCGACGACGACCTCAAGCAGCGGCTGGATGATCGCACGCACCAGTACCGCATGGGCGACGCACCCCGGTAGCGCGCGTCACAGGTACGGGCGCTGCCGCTCCTTGGCCTTCTCGTAGGCGGCCCGGGCGTCCCGGGTGGACTCAAGCTCGGCCACCTCGGCCACCGGCACGTCCCACCACGCGTGGCTGGACGGCGCGGGCAGCAGTGGGTCGGTCTCGATGTACACGAGCGTCGTCCGGTCCGCGGCGCGGGCCGCGATGAGCGCCTGCCGGAACTCCTCGATCGTCCCGGCCCGCCGCACCGCCACGCCGAGGCTGGCCGCGTTGGCCGCCAGGTCCACCGGCAGGTAGTCCCCGTCGAGCCGGCCGTCAGGCCCGCGGAACCGGTAGCTGGTGCCGAACCGCTGCGAGCCCACGGACTCCGACAGGTTCCCGATCGAGGCGAACCCGTGGTTGTCCACGCAGACCACCACGAGCTTGACCCCTTCCTGCACGGCGGTGACGAGCTCGGTGGCCATCATCAGGTACGAGCCGTCGCCCACCATGACGAACACCTCGCGGTCCGGGGCGGCGAGCTTGGCCCCGAGCCCGCCGGCGACCTCGTAGCCCATGCACGAGTAGCCGTACTCCACGTGGTAGCCGCCGGGGTCGCGGGTGCGCCAGAGCTTATGCAGGTCACCGGGCATCGATCCGGCCGCGCACAAGACGACGTCCCGCTCGCCGGACACCTCGTTGACGACCCCGATGACCTCCGCCTGCGCGGGCCGCGGCTGGTGCCTGGTGGTGTAGGCGGCCGCCACCGTCGCCTGCCAGCGCGCCGCGAGCTCCGCGGCCCGCGCTCGGTACACCGGGTCGGCCGACCACCCGGCGAGCGCGGCGGCCAGCGCGTCGAGGGCGGCCCGCGCGTCGCCCACGACCGCGACGCCGGACTGTTTCGCCGCGTCGAACGCGGCTACGTTGACGTTGACGAACCGCACCCCCGGGTCGGCAAAGACGGTACGGGAGGCCGTGGTGAAGTCGCTCCACCTGGTTCCGATGCCGATGACCACGTTGGCCTGCGCGGCTAGCTCGTTGGCGGCCGTAGTCCCGGTGGCGCCGATCGCGCCCGCGCACAGCGGGTCATCGGAGCGCATGGTCCCCTTGCCGGCCTGGGTCTGGGCGACCGGGATGCCGAAGGCATCGGCGAACACAAGCAGCGCCGCGGTGGCCTCGGAGTAGATGACCCCGCCGCCGGCCACGATGAGCGGCCGCCGGGCCGAGCGGATCACCTCGGCGGCCCGGGCGACGGCCGCCGGATCCGGCGGCGTCCGCGGGACCGCCCAGATCCGCTCGCGGAACAGATCGGCGGGCCACTCGTACGCCTCCGCCTGCACGTCCTGCGGCAGCGCAAGGGTCACCGCCCCCGTCTCGGCCGGGTCGGTCAGCACCCGCATCGCCGCCAGCAGCGCCGACGGCAGCTGCTCGGGCCGCCAGATCCGGTCGAAGAACCGGGACACCGGCCGGAATGCGTCGTTGACGCTGATGTCCTGGGCCGCGGGCTGCTCGAGCTGCTGCAGCACGGGGTCGGCCACCCGGGTGGCGAACACGTCCCCGGGCAGCAACAGCACCGGCAGCCGGTTGATCGTGGCCAGCGCGGCCCCGGTCACCATGTTCGTCGCGCCGGGACCGATCGACGACGTGCAGGCCAGCGTGGACATCCGGTTGCGGGTCCTGGCGAACGCCGCGGCCGCGTGCACCATGGCCTGCTCGTTGCGCGCTTGCCAGTACCGCAGGCCAGGCCCGGGGGAGAGCTCGGCCTCGAGCAGTCCCTGGCCGAGGCCGGCCACGTTGCCGTGCCCGAAGATGCCGAAGCATCCCTCGATCAGCCGGTGCCGCCTCCCGTCGCGCTCGCTGTACTGTGCGGGCAGGAAGCGCACCACGGCCTGCCCGACCGTGAGTCGTGTGGTGCTCATCAGCCGTATCTCCAAGTCGACACCCGCGGATCGACCTCTTGGTCCTTCCATTGCTCCCGCACCCAGGAGTGCGCGGGATCATAGGAGATGAGCCATTGCCTCCGGCCGGGTCCGGCCATCACGTTCAGGTAGTACAGGTCGTAGCCCGGCACCGCCATCGAGGGCCCGTGCCAGCCGTGCGGGATGATCACCACGTCGCCGGTGCGTACCTCGGTGAGGACATCGGCCGGGCGGTCCGGTGTCCCGTACACGCGCTGGTAGGCCAGGCCGGGACCGGCGGGGCCGTCCGCCACCTCGAAGTAGTAGATCTCCTCGAGCACGGATTCACCTGGTCGTTCGGTGTCATGTTTGTGCGGCGGGTAGGACGACCAGTTACCCGCCGGGGTGAACACCTCGCAGGCAATCAGGCGGTCGGCATCGAGCACGTCCGGGGTGCCGAAGTTACTGACCCGCCGCGAACAGGGCCCCGCCCCGCGCAGCTCCACCCGGACCTGGTCCGCCAGCACGTGGCGGAACGGGAGCCGCCCCTGCGCCCGCGCGCAGCACAGCGCGAACCGGCCGCCGGCCTCGGTGCTGATCGAGAACGCGCACTGGATGGGCACGTAAGCGCAGTCGGTGACGGCCGAGAACACGTCCGGGCGGCCCGCCAGGTCCGCGCCGCCGGCGTCGCAGGCCACGGCGCATGACCCCGCCAGCGGCAGCACGACCATCTCGTCCTGACCGGTGCTGCCCTCGTGCACCTGGCCTGCGGACAGCTCAAGGACGCGGAGCCCGGTGTACCCCCAGCCCGCGCGCTCGGGCGTGATGCGCACGATCTCCGGCCCATCGGCCGTGCTGCCGGCCGGGAAGTGCCAGTTCACGTGATCACCACGGGATCCGGCGGGCGCACCGCCGCCTCGTGCACCAGGGCATACGCGGCGTCCACGGCGGCGCCCACGTCGCCGTCGGGCGGGTAGAGCAGGGCCCGGCCGATCACGAACCCGCGCACTCCGGGCAGGGCGAGCGCCGCGGCCCAGCGCGCGTAGTTTTCCTCGGGCGGGCCGGCCGGGTCGCCGCCGAGCAGCAGCGCCGGCAGCGTCGTAGCCGCCATGACCTCCTCCATCCCTGCAGCGGGTAGATGTCCACGCCGACGCGCCCGATGGTCAGCACGTCATAGCTCACCGCTGCCCGCCGAGCAGCCCGCGCAGGTAGTGCAGGCTCTCCCGGACGGCGCGGGCGGGTCCCTGGTCCTGGGGCGGGCCGTCCAGCATCGTGTCCTGCTCGAGCACGTACCAGCCCCGGTAGCCGGCCGCTTCCATGGACCCCACCACGCCCGCCACGTCGACGTCGCCCTGGCCGAGCGGCCGGTAGAGCCCGCCCGCGACGCCCTCGGCGTAGGTGATCTCGCCGCTGGCGACCTTACGTGCCACGGCGGCGCATACGTCCTTCAGGTGCACGTGCCCGATCCGGTCCGCGGCGTCGCGCGCGAGCTCCGCCGGGTCGGTGCCGCCGATCAGCAGGTGACCGGTGTCCAGGCAGAGGTCGATCCCGCTGCCGTCGAGCACCCGGTGGACCTCGTCGCGCTTCTCCACCATCGTCCCGACGTGCGGGTGGAGCGTCGCGAGCAGCCCTCGCTCGGCCGCGCGCGCCGCGGCCCGGTCCAGGTTGGACAGCAGGGCCGACCAGCCGTCCGCGTCCAGTCCGGGGCGGGCGTCGTAGCCGCCGCGTCCGGTGGCGGCGGCCAGGACGAGCACCGGATGCCCGGCGCCGAAAGCGGCCAGGGCCCGGTCCACCTTCGCCAGCGGATCGACGGCAGGCTCGTGCAGCACCACGGGGACGAAGCCGCCCGCCGCGGCCAGCCCGTACTCCGCGAGCAGCCTGGATCGCTGGCCCGGGTCACGCGGCAGGTAGCCGTCCGGCCCGAACTCGGTAGCCGTCAGCCCCACGGCCCGCATGTCGTCGAGCACGCGGTCGACATGCAGCTGGTAGCCCCACCCGGGCACCTCGCAGACGCCCCAGGAGATGGGCGCCCCGGCGACCCGCCCCCGGGCGGGCTGCGCCCTGGCCGGCGGCCCGGTCACTGCCGGACCTCCGCCACGCTGACCGGCTGGCGGCGTTGCCGGGACAGCTCGCACGCCTCGGCCACGTAGCTGGCCTCCAGGGCGTCCTCGAGCGTGCAGGGACTCGCCATCCGCCCGGCGGCGACCTCGGTGAACGCGGCGAGCTCGGCCGCGTACGCGTCGTTGAACCGCTGCATGAACTGGCGGTGGGCCGGTCCCGCGGGGAAGCTCACCCCCGGCTCGGCCGATCGCAGCGGCATCCGGTCGTCCAGCCCCGCGCAGACGCTGCCCGCCGAGCCGAGCACCTCGAGCCTGACGTCATGGCCGGCGCCGTTGTACCGGGCGCAGGACACCACCGCCAGCGTGTCGTCATCGAGGGTCAGTATGGCGCAGGCCGTATCGACGTCGCCTGCGGCCCGGAAGAACTCCTCGCCCCGGTTGACGCCCACCGCGTACACCTGCGCCACCTCACGCCCGCTCACCCAGCGGATCGCGTCGAAGTCGTGTACTGCGCAGTCGCGGAAGATCCCGCCCGACCCGGGGATATACCCGGCCGGCGGCGGGGTCGCGTCCAACGTCGTCGACCGGATCGTGTGCGGCCAGCCGAGCGAGCCCGACCGGACGGCCTGCCTCGCGGCCCGGAACCCGGCGTCGAACCGGCGCTGGAACCCGATCTGGATTCCCGCCGCGCTCGCGCCCGCGGCCTTGATCACCTCGAGCGTGCCTTCCACGTCGGGAGCGACGGGTTTCTCGCAGAAGACCGGCAGGCCCGCCTGGATGCCGCGGTTGATCAGCTCAGGATGGGAACCGGTCGCGGCGGCGATGACGATGGCGTCGACTCCCGCGCCGAGCAGGTCCGGCACGGACCCGGCGACCTCGGCGCCGACCTGGCGGCCGACCTCTCGCGCCCGGTCCAGGTCCGCGTCCGTCACGACGAGCGAGTCAACCTCCGCCAGGCTGCGCAGCGTCCTGGCGTGGAACGCGCCGATCCGCCCTACCCCGATGAGCCCGATGCGCATGTAGTTCCCCTGCAAAGCCGTACGACCTGGTGATCACAGCTTGGTCGTGCCCAGGGAACAAAGTCAAGGCGATGTCCTAATGACAGTACATTCTGTCAAAAAGACAATATGAACTCACCCACCGGATCGCGACGGTTATCCTGATGGAAGGCGGTCGTGACTGTACGCTGCCGGTCCAGGGGTAGCCTGCTTGCGGCCCTGATTACACGACGTCCGGAGTCGTCTTCTCATGCTCAGTCACAGTGTCATCGATTCGCTATTCCCGCCCGACCTGCCCGAGCCGGAGCACTGGGAGCGCCGCTACCCGCCGCGCGACCTGCCCGCGGGGGCGGAGGTCACCCGCCTCGCGCCCAGCCCGACCGGCTTCCTGACCCTCGGCGGCGTGTACACGGCGACCATCAACGCCGACATCGCCAGGCAGACCGGCGGTATCTACCTGGTCCGCCTCGAGGACACCGACCAGGCCCGCCTGGCCGAAGGCGCCGCCGAGCAGTTCGCGGAGGCGTTCGCGTACTTCTCCATCGCGCCGGACGAGGACGACGAGACCGGCCGCTACGGGCCGTACACCCAGTCCGCACGGGCGGAGATCTACCTGACCTACGTCCGTGACCTGCTCCGCCGCGGCCTGGCCTACCCATGCTTCGCGACCAAACAGGAACTCGAGGAGATCACCGCTCAGCAGCGGGCGGCGGGTGCCCTGCCCGGCTACTACGGCAAGTGGGCCATCTGGCGCGACGCCCCCGAGGAGCAGGTGACCGAGCGGCTGGCCGTCGGCGAGCCGTACGTGATCAGGTTCCGCTCGCCGGGGATCGGTGGAGCCCGAGTCAGCTTCACCGACGCGATCCGCGGCGAGCTGACCATGGACGACAACCGGAACGACGCGGTGATCCTGAAGAGCAGCGACGCCGAACTCCGGCTGCCGACCTACCACTTCGCGCACGCCGTCGACGACCACCTGATGCGGATCACCCTGGTCCTGCGCGGCGAGGAGTGGATCTCCTCGGTCCCGCTTCACCTCCAGCTGTTCGACGCCCTCGGCTTCGAGCGGGTCAGGTACGCGCACATCGCCGCGCTGATGAAGCAGGAAGGCGGGAGCCGCCGCAAGCTGTCCAAACGCAAGGACCCTGAGGCCACCGTCACCTTCTACATCGAGCAGGGCTTCCCGGCCCCGGCCGTGCAGTACTACCTGCGCGGCCTGGCCAATGGCCGGCTCGCCGAGATGCCGCTGGCGCAGGCGCTGGCCGCGCCGATCAGGCTCTCCGAATGCGGGACCGCAGGGCCGCTGGTCGATATGGTCAAGCTCGACGACATCTGCGCGGACTACATCGCCACCCTGCCGGGGGACCAGATCCTCGCCGAGGTCGCCGCGTGGGCTTACCGCTTCACGCCGGATCTCACGATGGTCCTGTCCGCCGAGCACGCGCTGGCCCTGCGGGCCCTGGCCATCGAGCGCGACGGGGCCCCCAACCCGCGCAAGGACCTGCGGAAGTGGGCCGACTTCCTGCCCGTCTACGGGTACTTCTTCCCCGAGCTGTTCGTGCCGGTGACCGATCCGGGTGATCCCCGGTTCGGCGGACTCGACCCGGACCTGGTCCGGGCGGTCGCCGACCGGTTCGCCCGCGGGTACTCACCGCCGGGAGAGGACCTCACCCAGTGGTTCGGCCAGGTCCGCCAGCTCGCGGCGGACCTCGGGTTCGCGCCCAGCCAGAAGGTCTACAAGCAGGACCCGGCCGCCTACCCCGGCTCGATCACCGACGCCTCCCAGGTCATCCGCGTCCTGCTGACCGGCACCCTGAAGAGCCCCGACCTGGTCAAGGTGGCCGCCGCTCTCGGCACCGACGAGGTGCTCCGCCGGGTCCGCGCGCTCAGGTAGCGCCGCCGTCTCGACCGTCGCATCGTAGGCGCTTGACATTATTTTAACAGCGGGGACGCCCGGGACAGGCTCGCCGCCGGAGCCCGGCGCTACGCCGAGTTCTGCCTCAGCGACCCGGCCCGCTACCAGCTCCTGTTCCAGCGCACGCTGCCCGGCTTCGAGCCATCACCGGAGTCGTACGCACCCGCCGTGCGGGCATTGGACGGCCTCAAGCAGACCCTGGCACTTAACGGCGTCACCGGCGCACCGCATGTCGACCTGTGGACCGCGTTGTTGTCCGGCCTGGTCAGCCAGCAGGTCTCCAACGATCCGGGGGGCGAGCGCTGGACCCGCCTGATCGAGGAATCGACGGCCATGTTCCTCGACCACTGCCGGGCGGCCGCCGCTCGCGAGCCTGATTCAGACTGAGCCGAAGGGGCCTGTCATGACCATGACGACGATCGACGTGACCACCATCGTCCCGTTCTGACCCACGGCGGCTCACGCCCGGCTTACGTGCCGGCGGAGCCGTCGATGGCCTCACGGAGCAGGTCGGCGTGCCCGTTGTGCCGCGCGTACTCCTCCACGAGGTGCTGCCACATCCACCGCACCGAGGCGGTAGGCAGCTCCAGGAACGTGAAGGTGTCATTCAGGTCCGCACCCTCCAGCGCGGCGTCGACGGCCAGGCACTCGGCCCGGTAGCGCTCGAAGTCCTCTTCGGCGCCGGCCGGATCTGCCTCCTGGAAGTCCGCGTCCGGGGCATCGGAGCGGTAGTACAGGTCGGGTATCTGCTCACCGCGGAAGGCCTGCCTGACCCACCCGCGCTCGGCGTCGGCCATGTGCCGGACCAGGCCGAGCAGGGAGAGGCTCGACGGCGGCACGGAGCGCCTGGCGAGCTGCGCGGCATCCAGCGCCGCGCATTTGCGCAGCAGGGTGGCCCGGTGCCAGTCAAGCCAGTCGCGGAGCATCTCCCGCTCGGGGTCGGTGCGGCGCGCCGGATAGTCCTCCGAACGCTCGACGTCGGGTGCGATCCAGGTCACGGCGGCAGCCTACCGGGCCTTGCCAACGGGGCCCGTCGCGGGAAGGCTGGCCTCTGTGATCGATCCCGACTCGGCGGTACCGCCGTATGAGCAAGTGGCGGGCATCATGCGAGACGAGATCGCGCAGGGGAACCTGCGCGGTCGCGTCCCCTCGATCCACACGATCGCCCTGCACCACCGCGTCTCGCACCGGACGGCGGCCCGCGCGCTGTCGATCTTGAAGGGCGAGGGCATGATCATCAGCGTGCCCGGTCAGGGGCACTTCGTCCGCGAAAGCGAGGCCTAGCGCGGCCGGCTCGGACCGGGGCGGCGATCTGGGGGTAGGCGCGAGGACCGTCGCCGCACCGCGTGGCGCTGCCGACCGGGCTTCTGCCAGCATGGGCCCATGGCGGCTGGAACGCTCGGGGGCGTCAGGAAGACCACGGTCACCCTGGCCGATGGACGCGAGCTGATCTACTTCGGCGCCGTCCCCGAACACCCGGCTGACTATCCCGATCGCCGCCCCCTCGACCCGCTCCGCGTCGAGTCGCAGGCCCGGCGGGACCAGTTGCTCGGCGAGTGGGTGGTCATCGCCAGCCACCGCCAGGACCGGACCTTCCAGCCCGACCCCAGCCACTGCCCGCTGTGCCCCTCGACGACCGACCGCCTGACCGAGATCCCGGCCCCGGACTACGAGGTCGTCGCCTTCGAGAACCGTTTTCCCACCCTCGGATCCCAGGACGCGGCCCACGTCGGCGAGGAGGACGACCTGCTTGTCGGCCGTCCGGCCGTCGGCCGGTGCGAGGTCGTCTGCTTCAGCCCGCGGCACGACGCCTCCTTCGCCGACCTGACCCCGGACCAGGCCGCGATCGTCATGGCCGCCTGGGTGGACCGCTCCGCCGAGCTCGCCAGCCTCCCCGGCGTGGAGCAGGTCTACTGCTTCGAGAACCGCGGCGCCGAGATCGGGGTGACGCTCTCCCACCCGCACGGCCAGATCTACGCCTACCCGTTCGTCACCCCGCGGACCGACCGCATGCTGGCCTCCTGCGCCGGCTACCGGAACCGGACCGGCCGCAACCTGTTCGACGACCTCCTCGACGCCGAGCACGCCGACGCGCGCAGGATCGTGCTCCAGGGCTGCCACTGGACGGCGTTCGTGCCCTACGCCGCGCGCTGGCCCTACGAGGTCCACCTGTACCCGCGCCGCCGCGTGCCCGACCTGGCCGCGCTTTCGGACGCGGCCCGGGCCGAATTCTGCGAGCTCTACCTCGACCTGCTGCGCCGGTTCGACCGGCTGTTCGGCACCCCGGCCCCGTACATCTCCGGCTGGCACCAAGCGCCGGTCCGCCACGGCCGCGACGAGTTCGCGCTGCACCTGGAGCTGTTCACCATCATGCGCGCGCCAGGCAAGCTGAAGTACCTGGCCGGATCGGAATCGGGCATGGGCGCGTTCGCCAACGACGTCGTGCCCGAGGCGGCGGCCGAGCGCCTGCGCCAGCTCGGCTGACGGAGCCTTCGATAAACGGATGAGTACACCGCAGCGGCTGTCCAGCCCATTCGCCCTCGCTTTCCTTGATCCATCGTCTATCTCGCCATCCTCATCCGCCCCTATCTGATCAGGGGTACGGGGAGTAGTGAGACCGCGCGGCTAGATCCGGCCGCAGGCCGCTGTGAGCCCAAAGATTGTGGTTGATCCGGGTTCTGCGGTTGTCTAGGTGCATCCCAGTACCCTCGATCAAACCCCGAAGCCCGGATCAACCACAGAAGCCTGCGTCGGCCAGCGCTGCCGCGTGTGACCGATCGGAACGTCAGCCCAACCGGCCCCACGTGTACCAAAAGTCAGTGGAAGATCCGGGTTCAGTGGAAGTTTTGGGGGATCATAGGCCCCCGGATCTTCCACCAAGCCCGAAACTTCCACTCAAATCCGGGCTACAGCCGGATCGTCGCCTCGATGGTCAAGCCGCGGCTGTTTTCACACTTGGCAGACGGCTCTTGGGGTGCACCAAATCCTCCCGGGAACCCGGATCTTCCCGCATGATTCCACCCCAGCCAGTCGAGCGGATCAGCGCAGCCTGACCGCGCCCTGCGCGGGCTGGACCGGCCTGATCACCGGGGCCCGCCAGCCTCGCCGACTGAAAAGGTCCGTCACGGCGCCGGCCACCCCGGCGGCGGCCGCAGCCGGCGCCAGTGCGATCACCGAGCCGCCGAAGCCGCCCCCCGTCATCCGGGCCCCCAGCGCCCCGGCCTGCAGGGCTGACTCGACGGCGGCGTCGGCCTCCGGCCAGGACACCTCGAAGTCGTCGCGCAGCGACGCGTGCGAGGCGGTCAGCAGCGGCCCGGCCAGGCCTAGCTGGTCGGCGCGCAGCAGCCCGGTTACCTCAAGGACGCGGCGGTTCTCGCTGACCACGTGCCGCGCCCGCCGGAGCAGTACCGGGTCGCCGAGCCTGTCCAGCTCGCCGACCGAGGTGACGTCGCGCAGCGACCGCACGCCCAGCGCCCGCGCCGCGTCCTCGCACGCACGCCGACGCGCCGCGTACCCGCCGTCGGTCAGCTCGTGCCGCGCGCGGGTGTCGATGACCAGCAGGGCCAGCCCGGACGCGGCGGGGTCCAGCGGCACCGGGGTCCCGGTCCCGGTCCGGCAGTCCAGCAGGAGCGCGTGCCCGGCCTGGCCGAGCAGCACGGCCAGCTGATCCATCAGCCCGGTGGGCACGCCGACGAAGTCGTTCTCCGCCCGCCGCCCGAACGCCGCCAGTTCCGGGCGCGGCACCTCCAGCCCGTAGAGCCCGGCCAGCGCGAGCCCGGTCGCGCACTCCAGCGCCGCGGATGAGGACAGCCCGGCCCCGGCCGGCAGATCGGCGTCGACGGCCAGGCTCGCGCCACCCACCCGGTGCCCGGCCGACCGCAGGGCCCACGCGACCCCCGCCGGGTACGCCGCCCACCCGCTGAGCGCGCCGGGAGCCAGGGCCCCGGCCGAAACCGTCACCACCTCCTCGCCGTACAGCCGCGACGACAGCGCGAGCACCCCGTCCTCCCGGGTGGCGGCCGCCACGCAGACCCCGGCACCGATCGCGAACGGCAACGCAAACCCGTCGTTGTAGTCGGTGTGCTCGCCGATGAAGTTGACCCGGCCAGGCGCTCGCCAGACGCCCTCGGGCGAGCCACCGAACCGCTCGCCGAACAGCCGCACGGCCCCCTCCTCCGGACCGCCTCCCGCCTCCGGACCGCCTCCCGCCTCCGGACCGCCCCCGGCCTCCGGACCGCCCCCGGCCTCCGGACCGCCCCCGGCCTCCGGACCGCCCCCGGCCTCCGGACCGCCCCCGGCCTCCGGACCGCCCCCGGCCTCCGGACCGCCCCCGGCCTCCGGACCGCCCCCGGCCTCCGGACCGCCCCCGGCCTCCGGACCGCCCCCGGCCTCCGGACCGCCCCCGGCCTCCGGACCGCCGAACACCCCTGCCCCGCCCCCGACCCCCGGCACCCCACCCGGATCAGCGCGCACCGCGCCTGGCCACCTCGTCCGCACCGCGGGTATTGATCACGCGCTCGGCCCCGATGCCGAACTTCTCCGCCCTCACCGTCCCGTTACCCAGCCAGTCGAGCTGGCCGGGCGCGTGCGCGTCGGAGTCGATGGCGAACAGGCACCCGGCCTCGGCGGCCAGCCCCAGCAGCCGGTCGGGCGGGTCCGAACGCTCCGGCCGGCAGTTGATCTCCACGGCGACACCGTGCTCACGGCAGGCGGCGAAGACCGCCTCGGGATCGAAGACCGACTCCGGCCTGCGGCCGCGCCCGCCGCCGAGGAGCCGGCCGGTGCAGTGCCCGAGCACGTCGACGTTCGGGTTGCGGATCGCGTTCACCATCCGGGCGGTCATCGGCCGGGCCGGCATGCGCAGCTGGGAATGGACGCTGGCCACCACGACGTCGAGCTGCTCGAGCAGGTCCTCCTCCTGGTCGAGCGAGCCGTCGTCGAGGATGTCGACCTCGATCCCGGTCAGCACCCGGAACGGGGCCAGCTCGTCGTTCAGCCGCCTGACCAGCCTGAGCTGCTCGCGGAGCCGCTTGGGCGACAGCCCGTTGGCGACGGTCAGCCGTGGGGAGTGATCGGTCAGCGCGACCCACTCGTGCCCCAGGTCGCGGGCCGCCCTGGCCATCTCTTCCGGCGCGCTCCCGCCGTCCGACCAGTCCGAATGCGTGTGGCAGTCCCCGCGCAACGCCGCGCGCAGCCCGTCGCGTTCCACCGCCGGCCGCTCCTCGAGGAGCCTGGCCAGGTACGCCGGCTCCTCGCCGCGGACGGCCTCCGCGATCACCCGGGCGGTGGTCTCGCCGATCCCCGGCAGGGCCTGCAGCGTCCCGTCGCTCGCCCGCCGCTCGAGCTCACCCGCCTGGAGGCTCTCGGCCACCTGCGCCGCGCGGCGGAACGCCTGCACCCGGTACGTGGGTGCGCCTCCGCGTTCCAGCTCGAACGCGATCTGCCGCAACGCCTGCACCGGATCCACCTGCCGTCTCATACCCAGGTCGGCCGGCGCCGATGCCGTCACTAAAAGTAGTCATGACGATGCGATTACGGATCTCGCATGCCCCGTCACGGCGCGCACGAACCCCGGAACAATCGTCACATCTCGTGCGCATCCGAGCACGTGGAGCAAAACCGAGCTACCCAAGGGGAAGGCTGGGATGGCCATGAGGGCACGGACCCGCGACACCGTGGAGCCGCCGCGATGAGCCTGTGGTCCTGGCTCAAGCTGGCGGCAGGCCTGTGGCTGCTGCGCCAGGCGGCCAGGGTCGCCGGCTGGCTGCTCCTGGTCGCGGCCGCGGTCGCCGTGTGGCCAGTGACACTGGTGGCGGCGCTCGGATACCTGGCGGCGTGGCTGCGCGGGTGGCCCCCGGTCCGCCTGTACCGGACCGCCGCCTGGGCCCTCCCATTCACCGCGGCGTGGCTGGCCGTCCTGGAGGCCCGGACGCCAGGCTGGGCGGCGGCCGTCCGGACCACGGGCCGGACATGGGCCACAGGCTGGGGCCACCCGGCCCCGGAAGACCTGGCCCGGGTCTTCGCCCTGCTGGCCCCGGCGGCGGTCCCGGCCGGACTGGCCCTGGCCGGACTGGTGTGGGCCTGGCGGACCTACGCCGTGACGGCCGGGATCGGCGGGTGGACGGCCTCGGCCCCGATTACCTTCGACACCCGCCAGTGGAAACGGCAGGTCCGCACCGCGCGGGCCCTGACCAAGGCCCCGGGCGCCGTCCCCCTCCTCGCGGCACGCGGGAGGATCCCGGTCGGCGGGACCATCCGCGTCATCGGGCACCGCTGGCACCCCGTCTTCGCCCTCCCGGCGGATGCGTGCTCCCGGCACATGGTCGTGGTGGGCTCGACCGGCAGCGGCAAGACCAACCTGATGATCCGGCTGTGGGCCGGCTGGTTCACCGCCACCCTCCAGCAGGCCAGAGCCGGCCGCGGGCCCCGGCCCCTGCTGATCGTGCTGGACTGCAAGGGCGGCCGCGACGCCCGGGTCAAGGCCGACCGAACCCGCCGCCTGCTCTACGGCGCCGGCGCCCGCCGCGTCGCCGTCTGGCCCGACGAAGCCCGGCTGTCCCTGTGGGACCTGCCGCCCCAGGACCTGGCCGTGCTGCTGTACCAGATGATCGAGTCGGGCACCGGCGGCGCCGCCTACTACGCCGACGTCATGCAGGCCGCGCTCAACCTCGCCGTCACCGCCCCGTGCGGGCCGCCGGTGAACACCGCCGGGTTCCTGGCGCGCCTCGACGCGAAATGGCTGCACTACGCCTGGGCCGACGGCCGCCATCCGGGGGAGCTGGCCCGGGTCAGCGCCGCGGCCAGGCACCTGCCCGACATCCAGCTGCGCTACGCCACCCTGCTGGCCCGGCTCGGCCCGGCGCTGGACGGGCCGGGCACCCTGGCCGAGGCGGACGCCTGGTACTGCATCCTGGAGGGCACCCGCGAGCCGTCCGTCGCCGAAGCCCAGGCCATGGCCCTGACCGAACTGGCCGCCCGCGCCGCCACCGCGCTGGACGGCGAGCCGCGGACGATCCTGCTGGCCGCCGACGACTACTCCGCGGTCGCCGCCCGGGTCCCGGTCTCCAACCTCTACGAGCGCGGCCGGTCCCTCGGCATCGGGGTGCAGGTCTCCGCCCAGACCTGGCAGGGCCTCGGCCGGGACGACGACGAGCGCTACCGGATCGCGGCCACCGCCGACGGCGGCGTGTTCGTCCTGCACACCCCGCATCCCGAGCCGCTGACCGCGCTGGCGGGCCAGCGGCGGGTGCTGGAGACCGCGCACAGGCTGGTCGGGAACACCTGGGGCGAGGAGGGCACCACGCGGATCCAGCGGGCCTGGATCGCCGACCCCGACCTCATCCGCCACCTCCAGGTCGGCCAGGCCTGCTACATCCACCGCGGCGCCGCCACCTTCGTCCAGGTCGCGCGGCCCAAGCCGTCCCCGCTCACCCTGCTGCCCCCGCCCGCCGCACCGGTCCCGGCCGCCGAGCCGGCACGGCCCGCACCGGAACCCCAACACGAACCATCACCCTGGCCGGCACCAGACCTGGCTGACGTCCTCGGGCCGGCGATCCCGTGATGAACGCCGATCCGTTCGAAGCCCTCGGCTTGCCCGCCCGCCCCGACCTGACCGATGAGCAGGTCCGCGCGGCCTGGCACCAGGTCGCCACCGCCACCCATCCCGACCGGCCCGACGGCGGGAACCTAGCCCGCTACACCGCCGCCTCCGCCGCCTACGCCGAGCTCCGCACCCCGTGGGCCCGCTCGGAGGCCTACGCCGACCAAGCCGAGAACAAAGAACCCGACACCGCGCCGCTCCCGCCCGTCCCCGGCGAACCGCCGGACCAGCCGGTCCCGCCGTGGTACCCGCTGATCGCCGTGGTCTACCTCCTGGCCAGGATCCGCCGCGGCCGCCCGCTGCGCCTGCTCATCCGCGCCGCCATCGCCGCGGCACTGGCCCTGGTGGTCCTGCAGCTGATCCCGGGCACCCCGGCCGCCCCCGCCGACGTAGCCGCGCTGATCTGGTGGTTCCTCCTGACCGGCCGCCGCGACCTGGCCCCGCCGCCCGAACGGTAAACCAGCGACCGCATCCGGGGCAGAATAAAGCCTGTGCAGGTCGCGATGCTCGGGCCGCTGGAGGTCCGTACCGACGGCGACCAGGGGGAAACACTCGAGGTGGGCGGGGTCAGGCTCCGCGCGCTGCTGATCATGCTGGCGCTGCGCCCCGGCCAGTTCGTGCCCGCCAGCCAGCTGATCGACGGACTGTGGGCGGAGGCGGCACCGGCCGGGGCGGCGAACGCGCTGCAGGCCCTGGTCTCCCGCCTGCGCCGCGCGCTCCCTGACGAGGTGATCGAGTCCCGCCCGGCCGGATACCAGCTCGCGCTCGACCCGCAGGCCACCGACATCGTCCGGTTCGAGCAGCTGGCCGCCGCGGGCCGCGCGCAGCTGCGCGAGGACCCTGCCGCGGCCGCGGCGACCCTGCGGGGAGCGCTCGGGCTGTGGCGCGGCCCGGCGCTGGTCGACGTGGCCGAGACCGACTTCGGCCGGGCCGCGATCGCCCGGCTCGACGAGCTGCGCCTGGCCGCCCTGGAACACCGCATCGACGCCGACCTGCGGACGCCGGGCCAGCAGCTCAGCTCGGCGCTCGTCGCCGAGCTCGAGGGCCTGGTCATCGCCCACCCGATGCGCGAGCCGCTGGCCGGGCTGCTGATGCGCGCCCTGGCCGCATCCGGGCGGCGCGGTGCCGCCCTCGAGGTGTACGAGCAGACCAGGCAGCGGCTGGTGGAGCAGCTGGGCGTGGCGCCCTCGGCCGGGCTGGCCGCGCTGCACCTGGAGATCCTGCGCGCCGACGACCCGGTCGCACCGGCACCCGCGTCGGCACCGGCACCCGCGCCCGCGTCGGCCCCTGCGTCGGCACCGGAACCTGCGTCGGCACCGGAACCTGCGTCAGCACCGCGCCCGGCCCAGCCGGCCAGCCCCGGCCCGCCCGCGCAGGCCACCACGAACCTGCGCGCCGCGCTCACCAGCTTCGTCGGCCGAGACGCCGAGCTCGCCCAGGTGGCCGAACTCCTCCGCGCCCACCGCCTGCTCACCCTCACCGGCCCGGGCGGCGCGGGCAAGACCCGCCTGGCGGTCGAGGCGGCCCGAGCCGAGGTGGACGCCATGCCCGACGGGGTGTGGCTGGTCGAGCTGGCTCCTGTGACCGACCCCGCGGACGTCACCTCCGCCGTGCTGGGGGCGCTCGGCCTGCGCGAGCAGGTGCTGCTCCGCGCGGGCCGCGCGACCGCGGCGTTCCCGCCCCGGGCCGACGAGCAGGCCGACGCGCTCGGCCGGCTGCTGTCCGCGCTGGCCAGGCAGCAGGCGCTGCTGGTCCTCGACAACTGCGAGCACCTGGTCACGGCCGCGGCCACCCTCGCCGACCGCGTCCTGGCGGCCTGCCCGCGGGTGCGCATCCTGGCCACGAGCCGGGAACCGCTGAACATCACCGGGGAAGCGCTCTGGACCGTAGGCCCGCTCACGCTCCCGCCGGATCCCGCCGTAACGCCTTCCTTTTATGCCGAACGCCGTGGCCCGGGAGTCACGATGCCGGTCGGGCGGGCGGGGCTGACCGGCAACGGCGACACCGGTCGCATCCAGGATTTCGCCTCGGTCCGGCTGCTGGCCCAGCGCGCCGGCGCCGTCCGCCCGGGCTTCGAGGTCACCGAGGGCAACGCGGCCGCCGTGGCCAGGATCTGCCGGGCCCTCGACGGGATGCCGCTGGCCATCGAGCTGGCCGCGGCGCGGCTGCGCACCATGGCCCCGGAGCAGGTCGCGACCCGCCTCGCCGACCGGTTCCAGCTGCTGACCGGGGGCGGGCGCACCACGGTGCCCAGGCACCAGACGCTGCGTGCGGTCGTCGACTGGAGCTGGGACCTGCTTGACGAGGGCGAGCGCGCGGCGTGGCGCAGGTTCTCCGTCTTCACCGGCGGTGCCACGCTGGAGGCGGCCGAGCAGGTCTGCGCCGGGTCCGGCATCGGCGCGGACCAGGTCCTCGACCTGCTCACCGCGCTCGCGGACAAGTCGCTGCTGACTGTGCGGCACGACCCGCCGCGGTACGTGATGCTGGAGATCATCCGGGCCTACGGCCTGGAGCGGCTGGCCGAGGCGGGGGAGCGGGACGAGCTGCGCCAGGCGCACGCGCAGTACTACCTGCGCCTGGCCGAGGCCAGCCCGGAACCCCTGCGCGGCGCGGACCAGCTGGAGTGGGTGAAGAAGCTCTCCGAGGACCAGGACAACCTGCACGCCGCGATCCGCGGCGCGGTCACGGCCGGCGATGCGGACACCGCCGTCAGGCTGGTCGGCGCGCTCGGCTGGTACTGGTGGCTGCGCAGCCTGAAAACGGAGGGCGCCGAGCTGGCGGCCGAGGCCCTCGCCATCGCGGGCGAGCCGGCCGACGAGGACGGCACGGAGCGGCTGGCCCTGGCGTACACCATAGGCGCGCTGCTGGCTGGCGATGCCTCCCGCAGCGAGTCCGCCATGGAGTGGTTCCGGACCGCCGCCGAACTCGCGGCCAGGGTCCCCGACCCGAGTATTCCGCTCCTGCGGCTTGTCGGCCCGATTCGGGCCATGTTCGGGTCGGTTATCGACGGAGTGCCTGCGTCGCCCGACGCCTTCGACGAGGCGGTCGATGACGCGGACGTGTGGGTGAGCGCGACCGCCCGGGTCCTCCGCGGCCACCTGACGCTCAACTCCGGTCGGCGGCACGCCCAGGCCGAGACGGATTTCCTCCGGGCGGCCGACACCTTCGGCGCACTGGGCGAGCGCTGGGGACGATCCGCCGCACTCGGCGGCTTGGGCAACCTGGAGGCGTGGCGAGGCGAGCACGCCGCCGCGGCCGGCCACTACCGGCAGGCCGCCAGGCTCGCCGCCGAGCTCGGCAGCGCCGAGGACGAGGCGCAGTGTCGGCTGTGGCTGGCGCGTGAACTCTGGCTGCTCCGCGAGAAGGGCCAGGCCCGGGGCGAGCTGGCCCGGGCGACGCGTGACGCCGAGCGGCTCGGCCTGCGCGAGGTGATGGCCCTCGCCGCGTACATGGCCGGCGATCTGGCCCGGCTTGACGGCGAGCCGGAGGCGGCGCGCGCTCAGTTGCTGCGGGCCGTAGAGCTGGCCAGCCACGTGAACGTGGCGCTGCAGATCCGCGCCATCGCCGCCACCTCGCTCGGGTACCTGGCCGGCACCGAGGGCGACCTGGACGCGGCGCGCCGCTGGCACGCCGCGGCGCTGGATGTTGCCCGGTCCGCGGCCGACGCGCCGGTGGTCGCGACGGCCCTGGTCGGGCTGGCCGACCTGGCGCTCCGCGAGGGAGATCCGGCCTGGTCGGCCACGCTGCTTGGCGCCGGCATGTCGATCAGGGGAACCATCGATCGTTCGGTAGAAGATGAAGCCAGGATCGCGGGCGACGCACGTGCGGCGCTCGGCGATGCAGCCTTCGACGACGCATACCAGCGCGGCCAGTACGTCACTCTGGACACACTGGCCGCGCTGATCTCCACTACGCCCGGCGCTTGAACGCCCGCACCGCAAGCGGCGCGAACACGAGCGTGAACGCCGCGGCGTAGAGGAGCGACTCGCCCACGGACCGGGCGGCCGGGCCGGACACCAGCAGCCCGCGCATGGCGTCGGAGATGAGCGACACCGGGTTCGCCTTCGACCAGGCCTGCAGCCAGCCCGGCATCGAGGCCGTGCGGACGAACGCGTCGCTGGTGAACGTGAGCGGGAACAGCACCACGAACCCGAAGATCTGCACCTTCTCGGGGTTCGCCGCGAGCATGGACACCAGCACGAGGGCCCAGGAGATGGCCAGCGTGCACACCAGCACCAGACCGAAGGCGGCCAGCGCGCCGAGCGGCCTGCCTGCGCCCGCCCCGAACCGGAACCCGAGGATGGCCCCGATCGCCAGCAGCATGCTGACCGCCCAGGCCTGCTTGGCGATGTCGGCCAGGATGCGCCCGGCCAGCGGGGCGAACCTGGCGATCGGCAGCGAGCGCAGCCGGTCGAAGAATCCTTCCTTGAGGTCCGTGGACAGGCCCGTCGCCGTATTCAGGGTGGTGAACAGCGAGTTCTGCACGATGATGCCGGGCAGCGCGAACATCAGGTAGGCGTGCGGCGAGCCCCCGATCGCGCCGCCGAACACGTAGGTGAACAGCAGCAGGAACATCACCGGCTGGATGCTGAAGTCGATCAGCTCCAGCGGGTTGTGCCTGATCTGCACGAGCGTCCGCCAGGCCAGCGAGAAGGTCTGCCGGATCCCGTCGATCGGCCCGACCCTGGGCGCCAGGCCCCCGGCGTATTCCACGCCTTCCACGCCTTCCGGATATTCCGAATCCGTAATATCCATAACGGTGCTTACGGTGGTCATGCTGCGCTCCCTTCGAGCTCCGCGGTGCCGGGCTCCTCGGCGCGGTGGCCGGTCAGCGTCAGGAACACCTCGTCGAGGGTGGACCCGCGCAGGTTGAGTTCGGCCACCCGGACGCCCGCGTCATCAAGCTGGCGGACCACGGCGGGCATCACGTCTTCCCCGCTCACGGGGATGGTCACGGTGGTCGCGTGGACCTCGGGATCCGTGCGGGTGAAGCCGGCCACGACGGCCACCACGCCGGGCAGGTCCGCGGCGAGCGCGGGGCGCACGCTCAGGGTCAGCGCCCCGGCGCGGGCCTTGAGGTCCTCCGGCGTCCCGGTCGCGATCACCGTGCCGTGGTCGACGACCACGATCTCGTCGGCGAGCTGGTCCGCTTCCTCCAGGTACTGGGTGGTGAGCAGGACGGTGACCCCGGTCGCGGTGAGCCCGCGGACCACGTCCCACATCTCGTTGCGGCTGAGCGGGTCGAGCCCGGTCGTTGGCTCGTCCAGGTACAGCACCCGCGGCCGGTTGACCAGGCTGGCGGCCAGGTCCAGCCGCCTGCGCATGCCGCCTGAGTAGGTCTTGACCGCCCGGTCGCCGGCGTCGTCGAGCCGGAAGCCGGCCAGCAGCTCCCGGGCCCGGGCCCTGGCCGCGGGCCGGGACTGGCCGGTCAGCCGCCCGATCAGCACGAGGTTCTCGCTCCCGGTGAGCGAGCCGTCCACCGAGGCATATTGACCGGTCAGCCCGGTGAGCTGCCGGACCTGGTGCGCGTGGCTTACCACGTCGTGCCCGCAGACGGCGGCGTGACCGGCGTCCGGGCGCAGCAGCGTGGCGAGGATCCGCACCGCAGTGGTCTTTCCTGCGCCGTTCGGGCCCAGGAGGCCGAGTACGGAGCCGGTGCGAACGGCGAGGTCGATCCCGTCCAGCGCGACCGTGTCCCCGAACCGCTTGACCAGCCCTTCGGCAATGATTGAGTACGTCATGCCCTAACCATGCCGGCCGGGCCTGACAGGTCACCCAGATCCCGCTGACGCCCCTGACATCCCGCTGACGTCACGCGCACCCGCTCGACGTCGAGCACGTCGGCCGGGTGCCCCGTCGGTTTGCGGCGGACCTGGTCACGCCGGATACTTTGGAGAGCCCGGCGGCGGGCGTTCGGGCCGCCGGATGGTCCCGTTATGCCTTCGCCCCGGGCCTGCGCCGGGGCGGCGAGAATTACGTGGGCTTGCTGGTGGGAGGCTCGGTGGACGGTGAGGTGCCCGGAGATGCTAGCGGCTTGCCGGCCGGGGTGACCGCGGGCTCGCGGGTGGCCGGGTATCTCCTGGAGGAGCAGGTCGGCGAGGGCGGGATGGCGGCGGTGTTCCGGGCCCGGGATGAGCGGCTGGGCCGGCTGGTGGCGCTGAAGGTCCTGGCGCCGGCGCTGGCGGCCAATGCGGAGTTCCGTGACCGGTTCCTGCGGGAATCGCAGGTGGCCGCGGCGGTGGATGACCCGCACATCATCCCGGTGTTCGAGGCCGGCCAGGCCGGTGGCGTGCTGTTCATCGCCATGCGGTACGTGCCCGGCGGCGACGTGCGCACACTGCTCCGGCGTGAGGGCCCGCTGTCGGCGGGGCGGGCGGCCGCGATCATCTCTGCGGTGGCCTCGGCGCTGGATGCCGCGCACGCGGCCGGGCTGGTGCACCGTGACGTGAAGCCCGCCAACATGCTGATGGACGCGCGGGCCGGACGGCCCGATCACGTGTACCTGTCGGATTTCGGGCTGAGCAAGGCTGCGCTGGCCACCAGCCTGACCCGCACCGGGCAGTTCCTGGGCACGCTGGACTACGTCGCCCCGGAGCAGCTCGAGGGCCAGCAGGTCGACGGGCGGGCGGATCAGTACGCGCTGGCGTGCGCGGCCTTCGAGCTGCTGACTGGTTCGCCGCCGTTCCATCGCGAGGACGCGATGGCGGTGATGTACGCGCACGTCTCGCACCCGCCGCCGCCGCTGACCTCCCAGCGACCGGATCTTCCGGCTTCGGCGGACCAGGTGCTGGCCCGGGCGCTGGCCAAGGCGCCCGCCGGCCGGTACGCCAGCTGCCGCGAGTTCGCCGACGCACTGCGCGGGTCGCTGGGCCTGCCGCCGTACGCGCAGGTTCCCGGCGAGGCCGTCGGGCCATCCGACGAGGCCGGTCGATTGGCGGGCATCCAGACGGTCATCCGGCCCGGCCCGGACGCCGAGCGGGACGGGGAGGACGGCGCTGCCCGGCCGGATACTGGCCTGGGGCAGAGTCGTCCCGGCGTGGCCGAGACGGTGGCGGAGCTGCCCACCGGGACGCTGACGATGCTATTCAGCGACATCGAGGGGTCGACGATGCTGGTCAGGCGCCTGGGGGAGCGGTACGGCGAGGCGCTGTCGGCGCAGCGGACATTGCTGCGGGCCGCGTTCCGCAGTTTCGGGGGCCGGGAGCTGAGTACCGAGGGGGACAGCTTTTTCGTGGTCTTCGAGTCGGCCATCGCCGCGGTCGGCTGCTGCGTGGCCGGGCAGCGGGCCCTGGCCGGGCATGACTGGCCCGATGGTGCGACGGTCCGGGTGCGGATGGGCCTGCACTCCGGTGAGCCGACCCTCCACGAGGACAACTATGTCGGGCTGGACGTGCACCGGGCGGCGCGGATCGCGGCCGTTGCGCACGGCGGGCAGGTCGTGCTGTCCGATGCGACGCGGCACCTGGTGGAATCGCGGCTGGCCGCCGATGTGTCGCTGCGCGACCTGGGGTGGCACCGGCTGAAGGACATCGAGGCGCCGGAGCGTATCCACCAACTAGTCGTCGCCGGGCTTCCGGACCGGTTCCCGCCGTTGAAGAGCCTAGGCGCGCAGAGTCGGCTGCCGGTGCCGATGACGCCGCTGGTCGGCCGGGAGCGCGACCTGGAGCAGGTCCTCGCCACGCTCACCGGACCGGGGATCCGGCTGGTGACGCTGACCGGCACCGGCGGCGTCGGCAAGACACGGCTATCGCTGGCCGCCGCCGCTGCGCTCGATCAAGACTTCCCGCAGGGAGTTTTCTTCATCGCCTTGGCGGCCGTCCGCGATGCCGAGGTGATGTGGAAGACCATCGCCGACGGCCTGGACGTGACCGGCGACGGGCCCGCCGCCGACGCCGTGACCGGGTACCTGCGTGATCGCCGGGCCCTGCTCGTGCTGGACAACCTCGAGCAGCTGGACGGCGCCGCCGGCGTGGTGGCCGGGCTGCTCGCGGCCGCCCCCGGCCTGGTGGTGCTGGCGACCTCCCGGCGGCCGCTGCACTTGCCAGGTGAGCAGGAGCTACCGGTGCCGCCGCTGCAGATGCCCCGCGAGGCGTCCGTCGCGGAGGTGTCCGCGAGCGGCGCGGCGCGGCTGTTCGCCCAGCAGGCGAGCATGTCCAGGCCGGGCTTCGCCATCAATGCGGCCAACGCCGCCGACATCGCGGCGATCTGCGAGCGCCTGGACGGGCTGCCGCTAGCCATCGAGCTGGCCGCGGCCCGGGTCCGGCTGCTGGCCCCCCGGGCCCTGCTGGCTCGCCTAGCCCACAGCATCGACCTAGCCGCCGCCGACGTCGGGCAGTCGTCGCGGCAGCGGACCCTGCGGAACGCCATCGCCTGGAGCTACGACCTGCTCACTGCCGACCTGGCCGAGGCGTTCCGCCGCGCCGGGGTGTTCGCCGGGGGCTGCGACCTGGACGCGCTGGCCGCGGTCGCCGCGCCAGAGCCGGGCCCTGGCGACCAGGGGGCCGGAGTGGTCGGGGCCGATCCCCTGGATCTGGCCGCTGGGCTGCTGGACGTCAGCCTGGTCACGGTGACCGACGGCGTCGACGGCGAGCCCCGCGTCGGCATGCTGGAGACCATCCGCGAGTTCGCGCTGGAGCGCCTGGAGCAGGCCGGGGACCTGGACGACACCCGGCGCCGCCACGCCGAGTACTACGCCGAGATCGCCGAACGGGCGGACGAGCAGGTGCGCAGCGGGGGCCCGGCGCACCTGGCCGCCCTGGACCGGCTGGAGGCCGAGCATGACAACCTGCGCGCCGCCCTGACCTGGTCGCTGCAAACCCCCGCCGCGGGCCCGGCGCCCGCCGACGGCGAGCGGGCAGCCACAGGCCTGCGGCTGGCCCAGGCGCTGGCCTATTTCTGGTACCGGCACGGGTACGCCGTCGAAGGGCGGCGGTGGCTGCAGCACGCCATCGACCTGGCCGGCGAGGATGGCGGAGCGCCGCTGGCCCAGCTGGCGCACTGGCTCGGGGTCCTGCTGCAGCAGCAGGGCGAGCCGCGCGCCGCGCTGCAGGTGCTCGAGCGCAGCCTGGCGATCTGGCGTGACCTCGGAGACCGGAACCAGCAGGCCCGAGAACTCAACAGCCTCGGCATCACCCATCATCACCTCGACGACTTCGACACCGCGCGATCCCTGCTGGAGGAAAGCGTCGCTCTCTCCCGCGAGATCGGCAGTCCCATGCGGCTCGCCGCGGCCCTGACGAACCTCGGCCAGCTGGAGGCCGATGCGGACAACTACGACCGCGCCACGGAGGTGCTGCAGGAGGCGCTCGCGATCGACAGGAAACAAGGGGATCTGCTGGGCGTGGCCATCGACCAGCAATCGCTGGCCGGGGTCGCCCTGCGGGCCGGCCGTGCCCAGGAGGCCCGCGACCTGCTGTCCGCCATGGCCGGCTACGTCGTCAGCTGCGGTGACCCGGAGCTCCTGTCCACCACCCTGGAAATGTGCGCCGCCAACGCCGCACAGCTCGGCGAGGGCCTGCGGGCGGCCCGCCTGGCCGGCGCCGCGGAAGCCGTCCGGCAGAAGACCGGCATCCCGATCAAGCAACCCGAAATGCTCGAGGAGTTCCTGGCTCCCGCCCGCGCTACCACCGAACCCGGGCAGTGGGACGCCGCGCTGGCCGCTGGCCGCGCGCTCACCCAGCAGCAGGCCGGCGCGCTCCTCGCATCACCCATCTCCGGTACATAACACGACCTGTGACCCGCCAGCCGGACACCGTTCATGACGGTCAGCGCAGCCCGGCCACTTGGGCGCCGGCGAAGGCCGTCGGCTCACCCGGCTGCCCCGCCGAGCAGGCAGCAGCGCCGCAGCCCGCGACGAGGACCCGGACGGCGCGTAGCGCGCCCGGTTCCTCCCGGCCCGATCCGAGGCGACGCTGGGTATCGTGCTAGCCGTACCTGGATTGCTCGGCTGCCACGATCGACCGCGCCTGGCGTGGGCCCACACCATCGAGGTATGAGACACATAGCTACCGCCGGCGGCCGCAGCGCCGCCATCGTGAACGACAATCTGATCATGACCGGACCGGCCGCGTCGCCACTCAGGCGCGTGCTCCAGGCGCCGTTCACCAGGCGCTCCTGGGCCGAGCTCGGCTACGCGCTGGCCACCCTCCCGCTCGCCCTCGCCGCCGTCGCCTTCATGGTGGTCACGTTCGTGAACACGTTCCCGTTCGCCGCTTCCACGCCGGGCGTACGGAAGCTCGGCGCGGCCGCGCGCTTCCTCGCGCGCGGGTTCCTCGGCGAAGACGTTCCGGCCCCGCCCTTGCCGCTGCCCGTGCCGCGCGTGCGGGTGACGACGCCGGACCCCGGGGGCCTCACCACGATCGCCGAATCGGCGGGAGGACGGGTTCGGCAGTGGGCTTTCCAAAACGGGACCGGGATCACCGTCTCGAACCTCCCGCCGGCCCAGATCGCCGAGCTGGCGGCCAAGGCAGACATCGCGATCCACGACATGCGGCCGGGCTCCAGGGTAGCCATCTGGGTGAACGCCATGATCCGCGATGACAAGCCGGCCTTGCGGGCCCGCGTCTACTTCCTGCTCAAGCTGCCGCTCGCCGTGGCGGGCGCGGTCGTGGCGGCGGGCGGCTGGCTCGGCGGGCTGTTCTTCCTGACCTTCCCGGCCTGGTGGTCGCTCGCGTCCCGCCACCTGCTCGGCGTCGTGAACCTGCCCACCTCGTTTGCCCTCCTGCCGCTCGGCGCGGCCCTGCTGCTCGCGGTCCCGTGGCTGCTGCACGGCGTCACGGAAGCCGACCTTCGGCTCGTCCGGGGCCTGCTCGGCCCGAGCTCGCCGACTGAGCGGATCCGCGCCCTGGAGGAGAGCAGGGCGCGCGCCGTGGACGATTCCGCCGCCAGGCTCCGCAGCATCGAGCGGGACCTGCACGACGGCACCCAGGCGCAGCTCGTCGCCCTGGCGATGAAGCTGGGCCTGGCCAAGGAGAAGCTCGAGGACGCCACCCCCGTCGACCTGGCGCGCGTCACCCAGCTGGTCGGCGACGCCCACCGGAGCGCCCTCGAGGCGATCGCCGAACTGCGTACCGTGGCCCGCGGCATTCACCCGGCTGTGCTGGACAACGGGCTCGCCGACGCGCTGGCCACGCTCGCCGCGCGCAGCGCGGTCCCCGTCGAGGTAATCACCGACATCGGGGAACGACCGTCGGCCGCGATCGAGACCATCGCGTACTACTCCGCCGCCGAGCTTTTGACCAACGTGGCCAAGCACAGCGGCGCGCGGCACGCTACCCTCGAGGCCGTGCACGTCCCCGGCCTGCTCCGGGTCCGCGTCACCGATGACGGCAAGGGCGGTGCCTACCTGGCCCCGCACGGCGGCCTGCGCGGGCTGGCCGAGCGGGTCCGCACCGTCGACGGCCGCCTGGAAATCAGCAGCCCCCGGGGCGGCCCGACCGTGGTAACCGTCGAACTGCCCTCCCACGCGTGAAGGCCCGACCCGCATGCGCATCGTCATCGCCGAAGACGCCGCCGTGATCCGGGCTGGCCTGGTCGAGATCCTCGCCGATCGCGGGCACGAGGTGGTGGCCGCGGTCGGCGACGCCGATTCCCTCCTGGCCGCGGTCGCCGGGCACCAGCCCGACGTCGCGATCGTCGACGTGCGGATGCCGCCCGGCCATACCGACGAGGGGCTGCGCGCCGCGATCGCGATCCGCCGCGACTACCCGAACGTCGGCATCCTGGTGTTCTCCCACTATGTCGAGACGCGGTACGCCGCCGACCTGCTGCGCATGAGCTCCGGCGGGATTGGCTACCTGCTCAAGGACCGCGTTGCCGACGTGGCGGAGTTCACCGACGCGATCGCGCGGATTGCGGCCGGCGGCACCGCCCTCGACCCCGAGGTGGTCAGCGGCCTGCTGAACGCGAGCCGCCATGTCAGCGCCCTGGCCACGCTCACCGCGCGCGAACACGACGTCCTCGCCCTGATGGCCGAGGGCCGCTCCAACAGCGCCATCGCCGACCGCATCGCCGTTTCCGAGCGCGCCGTCGAGAAGCACATCAGCAACATCTTCAGCAAGCTCGGCCTGCCGCCGTCCGACGCCGACCACCGCCGCGTCCTCGCCGTCCTGTCCTACCTCGGCACGTGAAATCCCTGGCCCCGGGCCACGGGTTACCCCCGCCTCCCGCGGCGCCCGGCGGGCAGGTAAAGATGCAGGAACGCGATCGTGTAGGAGGAACCGATGGAGCCCGTGGTCGGAACGGTGTACGGGAAGGTACGCGGTCAGGTGTCGGACGGGGTCGCCTCGTTCAGGGGGATCCCCTACGCGGCTCCGCCGTTCGGCCCGAACCGGATGCGCCCTCCCGTGCGCCCGCAGGCCTGGGACGGCGCCCGGGACGCCACGGCGTACGGGCCGACGGCCCCCAAGCCGCCGTACCCGCCGCCGTACGACGGGCTGCTGCCCGAGCCCGTGATCGCGGGGGACGACTGCCTCAACCTGAACGTCTGGACCCCGGATCCGGGCGCCGCGGGCCTGCCGGTCATGGTGTGGATCCACGGGGGCGCGTTCGTGAACGGCTCCGGTGCCATCCCCGATTACACCGGAGACCGCTTCGCGCGCGACGGCGTAGTCTGCGTGACGATCAACTACCGCCTCGGCTGCGACGGCTTCCTCCTGCTGGACGACGCCACCCCCAACCGCGGGCTGCTCGACCAGATCGCGGCCCTGCAGTGGGTGCAGGAGAACATCGCGGCGTTCGGCGGCGATCCGGGCCAGGTGACGATCTTCGGCGAGTCGGCCGGCGCGATGAGCGTCGCGACGCTGCTGTCGATGCCCCGGGCGGCGGGCCTGTTCCGGCGGGCGATCCCGCAGAGCGGAGCCGGGCATCACGCCCTGCCCGCGGAGACGGCTCGAATCGTGACGGCTGAACTGGCCCGCCGGCTCGGCGTGGCACCGACCCTGTCGGAAGTCGCGGCCGTTCCGGTGGACCGCCTCGTCGCCACCCAGTTCCAGCTTTCCGGGGATCTCGCAATGAACCCCGACCCGGGCCGGTGGCGCGAGGTCTCCGCCAACGCGATGGCCTTCGAGCCGGTCGTGGACGGGGAGATCCTGCCCGCCCGGCCCATCGACGGCATCGCCGCAGGGAACGGCCGCGGCGTCGATCTGCTCGTCGGCACCAACCGGGACGAGAACCGCCTGTTCCTCGTGCCGACCGGGGTGGCGGATGTCATCGACGACGCCAGCCTGGCGATGGTCGCGGGTGGCCTCGGGCTCGACGCGGCCGGGCTGGCGATCTACCGGTCCGGCGCATCAAGCGCCGCAGATGCGCTGGCCGACGTTATGACCGACTGGTTCTTCAGGATCCCCGCCATCCGGCTGGCCGAGCAGCACCACGGCGGGGCGTACATGTACGAGTTCGCCTGGCCCACCCCGGTGCTCGGCGGCCGGCTCGGCGCGTGTCACGCGCTCGAGATCGGCTTCGTCTTCGACACCCTGGACGTCGAGGGAGGCGATGTGCTGTACGGCTCGTCGCCGCCCCGCGAACTAGCGGCGACCATGCACCGGGCGTGGGTCGACTTCGCGCGGTCGGGCCGGCCCGGCTGGGACGCGTACGACCTGCAGACCCGCGCCACCATGACCTTCGACGTCGAAAGCGCGCTGGTCCACGACCCCAGGCCTGAGCGGCGCGTCCTCTGGGACGGCATCCGCTAGCGCCGGCGGCCCCGGCCCCGGCTCGGCCCCAGTCCCGGCCCGGCCCGGGCCCCACCCGGAAACTGGCTTGCGGCCCCATCCGGTCCGGACGCAGACTGGTGTGCGATGCGACCCTTCGGTTGAGCCTGAAGATCCGGCACCCGAGCCTGGTCCGTCGGCCGCTCAGGCCAGCGGGCCCTTAGTCATGCGGTCCTGCGCCGACGAGCAGACCGCGAGCCCGCAACGCCCCGGGCACCGCCTGCCCGATGGGGGCGTCCGCCCCCGCTTAACACCGCCACCCGGGGTCGCTCATCGTCCGGGGCTGTCGAGGACGATGTGCTGGACGGCATGCCCCGAGATCGTGCAGGAGTGGAGCCAACTGCCATCGCTAAAAGCGTATCTACTGGGCATTTGGTACAAATCCTAAACTGCGTGGCCGACCAGGTTTCCACCGCAGGGGCCAGGAAGTATTGCCGATTTCTTACGAGGCACTCCACGTCCGAACGCACCCGGAAAACAGGACGTGTTCGGTTTTAAAGGGCCAGTGTCCGCAGCTGCCTTCGGAGATCTAACGGCCATTCGCTGATGATCACGATTATGCGCCCGGGCTCGGAACGACTAAGGGAGTGCCGTGAATTCAGCGCCCAAGCACCGCCGTCCGCCGAAGGTCAGGCGGACCGGCAGACACGCCGCGCCGACCCAGCTGGAAAAGGCGGCAGAGAAGGCAGGCAAGGCGGCTCCGGCGGCGGCGATCGCTGGCATTCTCGTCGCCGGGCCGGCCCACGCGGCCATCGCGGCCCCTGTCACGACCGTCGCGGTCGCCGGGCCGATACACACCGACGCCCTGGTCACGCACCACCAGCAGGCCAACCGCACCTACGTCGTCCAGCCGGGCGACACGCTCTCCTCGATCTCGCAGCGGATCTACGGAACCCCGGCCGACGCGCTCTGGATCTACAAGGTCAACATGTCCAAGATCAGCAACCCGAACCTGATCTACCCAGGTCAGGTGCTGAGCGTCCCCTACGACCCCCCGGCCAGCGCGACCGCCGCTCCGGAAGTGGCCCACGAGGCCGTGGCGACCGCCTCCGTGGCCCTGAGCGGAACGCTGGACTGCACCGGGCTTGAGGAACTGTGGGAAGAGGCAGACGGCTCGCCCGGCGAGGCCGTCATGGCCGCGTCGATCGCCATGGCCGAATCCAGCGGCCAGCAGTACGCCACCGGCGGGGTAGGCGAACGCGGGTACTGGCAGATCAACCCGGACCACGGCTCGCTGTCCACCTATGACCCGCTGGCCAACGCCCAAGCCGCCGTCATCATCTCCGCCGACGGCACCAACTGGACTCCCTGGACGACCTACACCAGCGGCGCCTACATCGGACGCTGCTGAGTATAGGCAGCAGTTACTTCTGGGACAGGGAGCGGCAGGAGAGGTCGCTGCTGGTCGGCGAGGTCTTCCACTGGGTGACGCTAATCGTTCCCCCGCGGGTCAGCGCGGCCTCGCGGCAGTTCTTCTTGGCCTGCGAGAGCGTCTTGGCGCCCGGTATCCAATCCGGCAACCGGTACAGCGGGCTGGAGGCCGGGACGGTTCCCACGATCGGGTCCCATTGCTTGGCCGTCGAGTAAATGCCCACGGTGCCGCGGATGTGCCGGAAGTAGGAGACCATGCCCTCCAGGTCAGCGCGGTTCTCCTTGGCGCTGGACTGCCAGCTGTTGGTCGTCTCGACATCGAGCCACCACAGGTAGCTGCCGGGACTCTCCACACCGCGGGTCTGCGCGTCAAGGTCAGCCAGGTCCCATCCGTACTGCCAGGCGCAGGCTTGATTGTTTCCGCCCGTGCAACTGCCGTACGGATCATCGATGCGGTCGCCGTTGAACGGGTCGTAATTAGTCTGCGGCCAGTCGATGACCCCTTGGCTGCCCGGGTCCGCGGTGTTGACGTAGAGCGAGGTCGCCGGCTGGTGCGCAGCACCGGTGGACGTCTGGGCCCAGGCTATTTCCGCCGCCAGGCACGGGTTGGTGGTATTCGCCAGCCCGTCGTTCACCGCGACGATGCCGAACGCCTGGCCCGTCGGCAGCGTTATGCCGCACTGGGGGTAGGAGACATCGTTTCCCGTCGGGATGCCGCCGCTCTGCTGCCCGTACGCGGCCACGGCCGACGTAAGGACGATCGCCAGCGAAGCAAGCACCACCGTCGTGCCGATCTTCATAACCACCCCCGAGGGATCAGCTCCGATCCGGTCAGCCCCTCATGTTGACGGCGTTCACCCCCGGCAGCCTACCGGCACCCGGGCCGACCTGCGTGACCTAAGTCGGCACCGCCTCCCTATCATGAGCTTCACACTGGTAGACGGGATCCTCGGGCGCAACTCAACCGCAGCGGGGCACCGTAAGCTCGGATCGCACGCGGCGATGTCGCGGTGATTCAGACACGTCAGCGAGAATCCTTCAGAATTCCTTCAAGTTGAGTTGCGAAAGTACACAGGATGAGGACTGAGTGGCCGCTGGCGCTGGGCCGGGCAGCGGCTGATACGCGCGGCGCGCGGCCATCAGGGCGTACCCGGGGCGACGTCGTATCCGTTGCCCTGCTCATCGCCCTGCCGGCCGTCATCTTCGGCATCCCCGCGCTGTTCGGGCACCCCGTCCTGCTCGGCGACGACTTGACCCAGAACTTCCCGCTGCGCGTGCTGACCGGTGACGACCTCCGGGGCGGGCACCTGCCGCTGTTCGACCCGTACATCTGGAGCGGCGCGCCGTTGCTGGCAGGCTGGAACGCGGGCGCCGCGTACCCGCTCACCTGGCTGTTCGCGATCATGCCCGGAACCGCGGCGTGGACGCTCAACATGATCGCCACCTGGGCCACGGCCGGGCTGGGCTTGTTCTGGTTCCTGCGCGCTCTGCGGCTGGGGAGGCTGGCCAGTTTCCTCGGCGCCCTCTCGTTCGCCTTCGCCGGGGCCATGTCGGCGCAGGTGAGCCATTTCGGCCTGGTCGCGGGCATGAGCTGGGTGCCGCTGCAGTTGCTAGGGGTCCTCAAACTGTCCCAGGACCGCCGCCCCGTCGGGTCCAGGCTCGGCTGGACCGCGGTCCTCGCCACGGCCACCGGCCTGGTCATCCTGGCGGGCGAGCCGCGGGCCATCGACGACTCCTGCGTGATCGTGCTGATCTACGCGGCCTGGCAGGTCGCCCGCCTGAGGCGCCGCGCGGGCCCCGCCGCGGTCTCGGTCACCGCGGGCCTGATCCTGGGCGCGTGCCTGGGAGCGATCCAGTGGCTGCCCGGCCTGGCGGCGATCAGCACGTCCCAGCGGGGGGTTAATTCGCTCCAGCTGTTCAACTCCGGCTCGCTCCCGGTCCGGTGGCTGCTGCTGACGCTGGTGCCGGACCTCCTCGGCGGCTCCGGCTCGTTCAGCCAGCCCGGCTTCCTCACCAACTACAACCTCACCGAGGTCACGAGCTACGTGGGCATCCTCCCGCTCGTCGCCGCGTTCGCCCTCCTCGGCCGCCTCCGTTTCCGTCCCCGGCTGCCGGACTGGCTCGTCTGGCACATCACGGCGATCGTCGGTATCGCGCTCGCGCTCGGGAGCAACATCCCCCTCGGGCACCTGCTCTACCACGTGCCCCTGTTCGGTGACCAGCGACTGCAGAGCCGCAACATCCTCGTGCTTGACCTGGCCCTCGCCGTCCTGCTCGGCTACTGGGCCGACCAGTCGTTCGGCGGGGAGCGGGACGAGGAAGCGGCGCGGGCCCGAACCGGTCGCTTCACCCGCTGGGCCGCCCCGGGGACCGTCCTTGGCCTGGTGCCGCCGCTGACGGCGGTCCTAGTCGTCGCGCTGAGCTTCACCTGGGGCGCGGGCTTGCTGCACTGGCTCGGGTTGGGCCTCAGCCAGAGCGCCAGCGTGATCGGCCACCTGCAGCCATGGCTGATTCCCTACGCGGTGCTGGGCCTCGCCGCGGCCGCGCTCGTGGTCTTCTCCAGGCGCCTCGGGCCGAGGCTGCGCTCGCGGCTGATCACCGGCTTCGTCGTGGTCGACCTGGTCGTCTTCACCGTCCTGTGCGTGGTGGAGGTCGGGCCTGGGCTCTTCTCCGGATCCGATGCTTCTCCCGGCGCGGCCCTGGCGAGCAGTTCCGGCCACGCCACGGCCGGCCTTGCCATCCACGCCGCCTCCGCCACGGCCAGCCAGAGCGTGACCCCCGCGCTCTCCCCGCGCCCGGTGGCGGCGCTCGGGTACCCGGGGCGCTTCGCGATCTACGACCCCGATCTGCTGGATCCGGGTCAGCTGTCCGCCCTGGACCCGCCCGACGTCAATGCCATCGGCGGTCACGCGATGCCGTCCGTGCAGGGCTACTCATCCATAGTCGACGGCCGGTACGCAACCGTGACCGGATCGCATGGAGCCTCGGGCGACGGGCAGGACACGCTCGCCCCCAGCGCCGTCGCGGACGGAGTGCTCGACCAGCTTGATACCTCGGTGCTGCTGACGTTGTCCAGCTACCTCACCACCCGGGTCGGCGGGAACGGACCCGCCGCCGGACCGCCGGGCACCGGTCAGCGCGACCTCTCCGCGGATCAGCGCGCCACCTGGTACCTTGGCACCCCGCTCGAGGTGACCAAGGTCGAGGTGCCCGACTCCGACGCCAGGCAAGACGCCGCCGCCGGGACCCAGATCGGGCTCATGGCGCCAGACGGCTCGACGCGCTGGTTCCGGGCGCGCGCGCTGAGCGGCGCCACGCTGGGCATCACCCTGCCCCAGCCGGTGCCGGGCATCGCGGTGCTTGGCCAGGAGCAGGGGGCGCCGTCTCCGCTCGGCCCGCCCTCGGTGGTCGTGGCGGACGGAAGTGTGTTCGTGGCCAACGGCCAGCTGCAGAACGCGCTTGTGCCGTCGCACTGGAAGTTCGCGGGGTTCGACGGACCGTTCGCGGTCTTCGCCAACCCCTCCGCCCAGGGGCCGCTGCACATCGAGGCGCTCCCCGGCCGGTCAGCCTCTGGTGCGTGGCTGACCATCTCCGCCGGCGGGCTGGCGGAGCCCACGGCGGCCACGGTGTACTCACCGCAGGGTGCCCGCGTCGTTCGCTCGGTGGCGGCGATCCCGGGGTGGACCGCCACCTGGCAGCCCAAGCAGGGCCCGGCCACGGCGCTGGCCGTCCAGCGGGACGGCTTGGTCCAGGCCGTCGACGTGCCGCCCGGACTCGGGGTTGTGACCTGGACGTATACGTCGCCGGGTTTCCCGGCCGGCCTGGTCCTGTCGCTCGCGGCGACCGTCCTGGTCCTGCTCTTCTTCCTGGCCGCTAGTTGGGTGCGCAGGCCCGTGGCTGGGCCGGGGCCTCCTGTTACCGGCGGCGCGGAAGCGGGCTGATCCCGGCGCGGACCGGTCGCGGCCTGCTCACAGACCCGTGACCCCCACCGCGGCGTTGAGCGCGTCGATCGCCGACCCCTGCCGGGCCGCGTCGGCCCGGTCGAACGGCCCAGTCCAGGCCAGCCCGATCTGGTTCCGGTGGTTCCTGCTGTTCCGCCACAGGCTCCTGGCGTTGGCCAGGATGAAGTCGCGGTATTCGGTGCGGGGGCTGCGCAGGTAAAGCTCGTACAGGTTCCTGACGAAGATTCCCTTGAACTGCGCGTGGTCGTGGTCACGGCCCCGGCGGGGTGCCTTGCCCGGCTCGGCCAGGATGCCCGGCGGTACCGTCAGGTCGCGCAGCGCGGCCGCCGCGATGGCCTCCGCGTGCGCGAGGTAGGCACCGTCGCCGGTGATGTCGTGCAGGACCGCGAGCCCGCCGACGATCACGCCCTGGTTGTAGGTCCAGGTCGTACGGCCGTTGTTCACGCAGCCGTCGGTCAGCCCGTCGTTGACCAGGCCGGCCGGGCCGATCATCCCGCTGCCCAGGAACCAGTGCCACTCGCGCAGCGCCCAGTCGAGGTGACCGGCGGCGGGCTCTGTGCGCTGGTGCAGGCGGCCCGCGATGAGCAGGAACAACTCGTTCGGTATCGCGTTCTTGTACGTCTTCTTGCGCGTCCACCACACGCCGCCGCCGCACACGTCGTCCCACCCGGCCGCCATCCCCGCGAACAGCCCGCGGGCCAGGTCCAGGTACCTCACCTCGCCGGTCAGGTCGAACGCCGCGATCCAGGCCAGCGCCCACCAGCCGTCGTCGTCGTAGAACTGGTTGGCAAAGCCCGCGTTGACGCGCTGGGCCCGGCCGAACGTCGTCTCGATGACGTACCGGTACCTGCTCTCGCCGGTCCGCTGGGCGTGATGGATCACCACGGTCAGCGCGTTCGCGGAGTTCCACCAGCCCGCGCTCTTCCACAGCCCGGTCCTCGGGTTGTACCAGCGCTGCAGCGCGCCGACGGCCTCGCCGGCCCAGGCCCGGTACTCCTCAGGATCTGGCTGCACGGCTACGGGGTCGGGGCGCCCGGGTGGTTGGCCGGCTGCCCGGCGCTGAAGTGCAACAGCGCCAGCGCGGCGGTGGCCAGCGTCAGCCAGCGGGTCAGCGAGTTACGCGGCAGCAGCGCCAGCGCGACCCACGCCAGCGCGGTGTACCAGGCCAGCGACCATGGGGCCACGAGCACCCAGGCGAAGGTCAGGGCGCACGTCGCCGCGAGGACGGCGGGCACGTCGGGGGACAGGCGGTTGTACAGGTACCAGGCCAGGGCGAGCAGCAGCGGCGGCCACAGCGCGCCGATCACCGCTGAGACCGTCGACGCGTGCCCAGGGTCCAGGCGGTTGGCGACCCCCTGGATCAGCCCCCAGACCGAGGGGGAGATGACCCGCGACGAGGCGGCCGGCAGCGGCCGGATCGCGGTCAGGCCGTAGCTGAAGAAGTACAGGCCGGACACGACCACCACCGCGACGGCGCCGGTCCGCAGCAGGCGGACCCAGGCCCGCTCGCGGATCAGCGCGACCGCGATGCCAGCCCCGACGAGTACCGCGTTGACCTTGATCGCGCCGGCCACGCCGATCAGCATCCCGGCGGCCACGTCGTACCAGAGCGTCGTGCCGCGGCGGGAGACCAGGATCGCCGCAATCCCGGCCAGCGCGACGTAGACGTCAAGCTGCGCGCCCATGACCAGCTGATCGATCAGGAGCGGGTTCGCGACCCAGATCAGGCAGGCGCGCACCGGGTTCTCCGCCGAGCGCAGCAAGATGTACCCCGCGACCACGAACGCGGCCCCGGTCATGATCATCAGCATCCAGATGGTCAGCCACGGCCTGTTCCCGCCCACCAGCGCCGCGGCCAGGTGCGTCCAGGTCGCCACCGGACCGTACACCGAGGGGACCAGCCGCCACCGCGGATCCACCAGCGTGGTGTACGGGTTGTGGGCACCACCGGGCAGGTCGGCCGGCAGGAACGTGTACGGGTTGTGCCCCAGCGCGGCGATCCGCCCGTAGGTGGCGTAGCTGGCCGGATCCGACGTCCCCACCGGCGTGATGTTCACCACGATCGCGACCACCGCCGCCCCGCAGCCGAACACCCACCGCGGATCCGGCCGCCAGCCGCGGCTGTTGGCCCACAGCATCCCGGCCAGGCCCAGGGCGCACAGCGTGATCGCGGTATACATCATGAGGCTGATCGTGAGGCCGCCGAGCACCGGCGCACCCAGCCGGTGCGCCAGCGCGGTGAGCGGCAGGAGCACCGGCAGCGTCGCCTCGCTCGCGCCGGGCGCGGTCGCGCACAGCCCGGTGAAGGCCACCAGTCCGAGCCCTACCGCGGACACGCACACCGCGGGCCGCGGCCGGGCCAGCGGGCTGGACGTGAGCACCCGGATCAGGACGCCCATCAGCGCCTCGACCCGGCCGCCAGGTATCGGCGGCTCGGCGAGCTTCGTGCCCTGAGCTACGGCGGGGTCCTGCGCCGTCGTGACGTCCTGCGCTCCGGTGGCCGTGCCCTCGGTCATCAGGTCATACCGCTCGTACCGCTCATGCCGCGAGAGGATCCGACGCCGCGCCACGGCTCGCACCGGCCATCATTGCCCACGCCCACAGTTAAGGAGATTAGCGCGGTCACCCACCTGCCTGGGGTGCTCGCCGCCGCGGATGCGCTGCCTGCCGGTCCGATCGTGATCATCCTGAAGCAGGCCCGTGCTGGTGATCGCCGCCGGACGCACAGCTCTCCCCTTGAGCTGACTTCCTCCTCACCCCCGCAAACGGGGTTTCCCCTGCCCACAACCCGGTCTTCCTGCCGTCGGTATCGCAGACGGCGGCCAGCTTCGCGCACTACTTCAACCGGCCCTATCCGACGCAGGGCAAGCCGCTGTGGTTCGACGCGCTGACCAGCCTGCGCCGGATCCTGATCGGCTTTACCGCGGGCACCGCGATCGGCGTCGCCCTCGGCACGGCCATGTTCGCCAGCAGGACCGTGCGGTACCTGGTCGACCCGATTATCGAGGTGCTCAGGCCGCTGCCCCCGCTCGCGTTCATCCCGGGCTCACCCTGGACGCCTGCCTGCGCGGCCTGCTCCTGCTGGCCGACCCCAGCAGGCGACGGTGACGGCGGCGGGCCGTCGTCACCGTCGGGTTCCAGGCAAGCGTCGCATCAGGTGGCCGGGATGCGGTTAGCTGGGGTCCATGTCACCGCCGCCCGGGTCGCGCGCTGCCACCACGGCGCTCGCCTCGTCGCGGCGCGCCTTCGCTGAGTTCGCCGGACGCTGCCGGGTCGCGCTGCGCAGGCACTGGCTGTTCGCCGTCGTCGCGGGGTGCGCCGCCGGGCTGCGCGTGGTGGTGCAACTGGCCTACCAGCCTGCGCTGATCTTCCCGGACAGCGTCCGGTACCTGCAGTACGCCCACAACTTCGTCACGGGAAGCTGGGCTCCGGACTGGCTGCGCACCAGCGGCTACTCGCTCCTGCTGATCCCCGCGGTGCTGACGCACAACCTCGCGGTGGTCGCCGCCGTCCAGCACCTCCTCGGGCTGGCCACCGCCGTGCTGGTCTACGCGCTCCTGGTCCACTTCGGCGCCCGGCGCTGGCTGGCCATGCTGGCGACCGTCCCCGTGCTGTTCGATCCCCTCCAGCTGAACATCGAGCAGTACGTCCTGACCGACATCAGCGCCACGTTCCTCCTGGTCGCGGCGCTCGTGGTGCTGGTATGGAAGCGCGACGCGATGGGCAGGGCGGCGCCCGTCCTGGCCGGGCTGCTACTCGCCGCGGCCACGATCGTCAGGGAATCCGACCTGATCGTGCTCATCCCCGCGGTCCTGTACCTGGTGGTCGTCTTCCGGCCCAGGCGCCGCCTGGCGGCCCGGGCGGTGGCGCTGCTGCTCCTCGGCTTCCTGCCCCCGGTGCTCGGTTACCTCGGCTGGGTCGACGTGTGGTACGGGCGGTTCGACTTCGTCAACTACGACAGCCAGTTCCTGTACGGGCGGATCGCGCAGTTCATCGACTGCACCCACCTGACGCTGCCGTCCTACGAGCGGTCGCTGTGCCCGCAGCAGCCGCCGGCGCAGCGCGACCCGAACTTCTACATGTGGGACCCGCGGTCGCCCCAGGTGGTCTTCCAGGCGCCGCCGGGGATGAACAAGGGCCGCATCATGCAGGACTTCGACCGGCGGATCCTCGAGCACCAGCCGCTGGCCTACCTGAAGGTCGTGGCCGGCGACGTCCTCTACAGCTTCTCCCCGGTGCGGGGGGCGGGACCCGAGCACTATCCGGTCTTGTACCACCAGTTCCAGACGTTCTACCCCGGCGACAAGGACTTGCCGGGCGGCGTGGACCTGCTGACTACCATCCCGCAGTACACGGGCCACGGCCCGCGCCTGGATCCCGCGCTGGCCGACTTCCTGGCCGGCTACGGCCGCGACTTCTACGTGCCTGGCCCGCTGCTCGCCGCCGGCCTCCTGCTGGGCCTGGCCGGCATGGCCGGGATCGGCCGTGCGCGGGGCAGCAGGCTGCGCGCCCCCTGCCTGCTCTTCTCGCTCGGCGTCATCGCCGCCGTCGAGCCCCCGTTCCTCATCGCCACCTTCGACTGGCGGTACGAACTGCCGCAGTTCTCCCTGATCCCGATCGCCGCGGTCCTCGCCCTTACGGCCATGACCCGCAGGGCCGGTGACCCGGCCCCGGCGCCGCCCCCAGCCGGCACCGACGTGCTGGTGCCCGTGGGCGAACCGGCGAACCCGGTCCCCGCCGTCCGCTACGGGGCCGATGAGACCGGCGACCAGGGCTTGCCCGACGATCACCCCGGCCCGCCGGACGGCCCGGGGTAACGGGCCGGTCAGGCGTCGCGGTGGACCGTATCGGGAGTGAAACCCGGCACGCATACGGCGATGTACTCCGCGCCGTCGGCTCCCGGGCTGCTGTAGCGCACCCATTCACCGGGCCGGGCGTGCACCGCCTGGCCGGCCTGCACGGTCATCTGGCCGTCGGCGTACTCGACGACCAGCGCCCCGCGCAGCACGACCGTGTACTCGTCGAACTCCGGGCGCTGCCCGGGCTCCGCCCAGCCCGCCGGGCTGCGCATGTGGGCGATGCTCAGGCCGGCCTGGCCGGTGTTGACTCGCCCGACGTACTCGTCGATCAGCTTCGGCGGCTCGCCGGCCGCCGTGACCCGGCTCGGCTCGTGGATCAGTTCAGGCATGATCGCCAGTATGGCGGAGGATCCCAAACAAGTCGTTCGGCGCGGGTATGACGCCCTTTCGGCCCGCTACGACGAGTGGTCCGGGGGCCAAACCAAATACCGCGCGTGGCTCAGCGAACTACAGGAGCGCATCCCGGCGGGCGCAGCGGTACTGGACCTCGGCTGCGGAAGCGGCCTGCCGGTCGCCCGCGGACACGTACCGGTCGTGGATCACCCAGGCGGGCCTGTCGATAGAACGGGAAGAATTCGTGCCGGAAGGCGACAGCGGCCACGCCCTCTTCTGGGCCTCACGCCCTCTCCTGAGCGCCTTACAACGTCTGACCGCCCTACGTTGCAGGCCCGAGTCGCCTGGCCGCGGAAACCGCCCGCGGCAGCCGCCGGGCGGCGTCGCCCAGCCGCCGAAACCGCCCCGCGGCAGCCCCTGGGGCGGCGGTTAGCATGAGGCATGAGCAGCACCCGGATGCCTGTCGTGTACCTGAGCCATGGGGCGCCTCCGCTGGCCGATGACCCGATCTGGCCGGGGGAGCTGGCCGGCTGGTCGGCCAGCCTGCCGCGCCCGGACTCGATCCTGGTCGTCTCGGCGCACTGGGAGAACGCGCCCGTCTCGGTGAGCGCGACCCGCACCGTGCCGCTGTATTACGACTTCTGGGGCTTCCCACGGCACTACTACGAGGTGACCTACCCCGCTCCGGGCGCGCCGCGCCTGGCCGAGTCGGTCCGGAGGCTGCTCGGCGCGCAGGTGCATGAGCACGACGGGCGCGGCCTGGACCACGGGGCTTACGTCCCGCTGGTGGAGATGTACCCGGCCGCCGACGTGCCGGTCATCCAGCTGTCCATGCCGACGCTCGACCCGCGCGAGCTGATGGACCTCGGCCGCAGGCTCGCCCCGCTGCGCGATGAGGGCGTGCTGATCATGGGTAGTGGTTTCTTCACGCACAACCTGCGGGAGTTCGTGTTCGAGGGTCCCGTGCCGGAATGGTCCCGCGAGTTCGACGACTGGGGCAAGGCCACGCTGGCGGCCGGCGACGTGGACGCGCTCCTCGATTTCGCCCGCAAGGCCCCGGCCGCGCGGACCGCGCACCCGCGCACCGAGCACTTCGCCCCGCTGTTCGTCACCCTCGGCGCGGGCGAGGACGACCTCGCCGCGCAGCGCCCCGTCATCGAGGGCTTCTGGGGCGGCCTGGCCAAGCGCTCGGTTCAGCTCGGCTGAGCATCGCAGACTGAGACACGTGATCTTAGGGCCTTTTTCGCACCCGCCCGGACGGCCTATGGTCTAGACATGACCACCAATGACACGCTGCGCGTTACCGACTCAAGGACCGGTCGCAGCTACGAGATCCCTATCGTCGACGGCGCTATCCGCGCGATCGACCTACGGCAGATCAAGACCTCCGATGACGACTTCGGACTGCTCTCCTACGACCCGGCCTTCCAGAACACCGCAAGCTGCCGCAGCGCCATCACCTTCATCGACGGGGACAAGGGCATCCTGCGCTACCGCGGCTACCCGATCGAGGAACTGGCGCGCGAGTCGTCCTTCCTCGACGTCGCCTGGCTGCTGCTGCACGGCGACATGCCCGACAAGAAAGAATCGGCGGCCTGGGGCTACCAGATCTCCCACCACACCTACGTGCACGAGAACGTCAAGAAGTTCATCGACGGCTTCCACCACGATGCTCACCCGATGGGCATCCTGGTCAGCACCCTGGCCGCGCTGTCCACCTTCTACCCCGAGGCGAAGGCGGTGCACAACCGGGCCAACCAGGACCAGCAGGTCGTCCGGCTCATCGCCAAGATGCCCACGCTCGCGGCCTTCGCCTACCGGCACGCGCGGGGCCTGCCGTACGCGTACCCCGACGACGACCTGTCCTACACGGGCAACTTCCTCAACATGATGGCGAAGATGACCGAGCCCAAGTACAGCCCGGACCCGGTGCTCGAGCACGCCCTGGACGTGCTGTTCATCCTGCACGCCGACCACGAGCAGAACTGCTCCACCAACGCCATGCGTGGTGTCGCGAGCTCCGGGGTGGACCCGTACTCGGCGGCGGCCGCGGCCGCGGCGGCGCTGTACGGCCCGCTGCACGGCGGCGCGAACGAGCAGGTGCTGAATATGCTGCGGGAGATCGGGTCCGTTGACAACGTGCCCGCCTACATCGCCCGGGTCAAGGCCGGCGAACTGCGGCTGATGGGGTTCGGTCACCGGGTCTACAAGAACTTCGACCCGCGCGCGACGATCATCAAGGAGGTCGCCGACCAGGTCTTCGAGGTCACCGGGCGCAACCCGCTGCTGGACATCGCGCTCGAACTCGAGCGGATCGCGCTGGCCGACGACTACTTCATCAGCCACAAGCTGTACCCGAACGTGGACTTCTACTCGGGGATCATCTACCAGGCCATGGGCTTCCCCGTGGCGATGTTCCCCGTCCTGTTCGCGATCGGCCGGATGCCCGGCTGGCTCGCGCAGTGGCAGGAGGGCTCGATCGACCCGGAACAGAAGATCGCCAGGCCGCGGCAGATCTACACCGGCGAGATCCTGCGTCACCTCGACGGACAGGAGGCCTGACCAGGCCGTACACCCCTTGATGACCTGGCTGGAGCTGCCGGCAGATTCGCTGTTCGGAGTGGCCAACCTCCCCTACGGCGTTTTCGACGCCGACGGCGGGCCCGGGACCGGCCCCCGGGTCGGAGTCCGCATCGGCGACGCGGTGCTCGACCTGGCTGCCGCCCTTGACGACCCGGCGTTCGCCCGGCCGTCGCTGAACACCTTCATGGCGCAGGGGCGGGCCCGCTGGACCGAAGTACGGGCCCGGATCACCGGGCTGCTCACGGATCAGCGAGCCCGCCGCGACGTCGAGGCCGCGCTCCGCCCGCTGTCCGGCGTGCGCCTGCACCTGCCCTTCGAGGTGGGGGACTACGTTGACTTCTACGCCAGCGAGCACCACGCGACCAACGTCGGGCGGCTGTTCCGGCCGGGCGGCGAGCCGCTCACGCCCAACTGGAAGCACTTGCCCATCGGGTACCACGGGCGCTCCGGAACCGTGGTGGTCTCCGACACCCCGGTGACCCGTCCGCGTGGCCAGCGCCGCGGCGAGCACGCCCCGACGTTCGGCCCGTCGCAGCGGCTGGACTTCGAG
The DNA here is from genome assembly GCA_963789225.1 of uncultured Actinomycetes bacterium. Classification (GTDB taxonomy): domain Bacteria; phylum Actinomycetota; class Actinomycetes; order Streptosporangiales; family Streptosporangiaceae; genus Palsa-504. The sequence continues at coordinate 527,957 of CAWBKD010000046.1, read as the reverse complement.
GCCGAGGTCGGCTACGTGGTCGGCGCGGGCGCGCCGCCCGGTGTTTCTGTGCGAACCGATGAGTTCGCGGATCACGTGTTCGGCGTGTTCCTGCTCAACGACTGGTCGGCCCGCGACATCCAGGCCTGGGAAACGGTCCCGCTCGGCCCGTTCCTGGCCAAGTCGTTCGCCACGTCGGTCTCGCCGTGGGTCGTCCCGCTCGAGGCGCTGGAGCACGCCCGGGTCGCCCCGCCGCCCCAGGACCCGGAGCCGCTGCCGTACCTGGCCGACCCCGGCCACACCGGTTTCGACCTCGCTCTCGAGGTCCGGCTGAACGGGCAGGTGGTGTCGCGCCCGCCGTACGCCAGCATGTACTGGACGCCGGCGCAGATGCTGGCCCACATGACGGTGAACGGCGCCTCCCTCCGCACCGGTGACATCTACGCGTCGGGCACCGTCAGCGGCCCGGCCCCCGACCAGCGCGGCTGCCTGCTGGAGCTGAGCTGGGGCGGCGCCGAACCCCTCGCCCTGCCCGACGGGTCCGTCCGCGCCTTCCTCGAAGACGGCGACGAGGTGACGATCACCGCCACCGCGCCGGGGGCCGGCGGGACCCGGATCGGCTTCGGCGAGGTCACCGGCCAGATCCTCCCCGCTGTAGCGGCACTCTAGCGAAGAGGTGTAAGTGGCGGGACCAGTGTTCATATCGCCCAAGTGGCGTAAGCCAACGCTGGGGAGGCAGCACCATTCGCTCGGTGAAATCCAGATCGGCCCGCAGGTCCTACTTCTCCATCTGACGAACCGTGCGGGTGCGGCACCGTACAGAAAAGAGCCGCTACGGTGCCACCCCCATTGAGTCTGGGTCGTGGCCCCCCGCCCCGGACCCGAAGCGTTACCCGGACCCAGACCCGCCCCCCGCCCCGGACCCGGACCCGGACCCGCCCCGGACCCGGACCCGCCCCCCGCCCCGGACCCGGACCCGCCCCCCGCCCCGGCTCCAGCCCCGGCCGCGACCCACTGTCGTAGCTTCTTGCGGTCGAGCTTGCCGACGCTGGTCAGCGGCACGGCGGGCACGATGGTGACCTGCCGCGGGTATTTGTAGCCAGCCAGGTGCTGCCGGGAGTGCTCGACGAGCTCCTCGCCCGTCACCTCAGAACCCGGGCGCAGCGACACGAACGCGACGACCTCCTCGCCGAGCCGCGCGTCCGGCCGCCCCACCACCCCGGCCAGCGCCACGGCCGGGTGGGCAAGGAGCACGTCCTCCACGTCCCGCGGGAAGACGTTGAATCCGCCGCGCAGGATCAGGTCCTTCTTCCGGTCCACCACGTAGAGGTAGCCGTCGGCGTCCAGGTGGCCGATGTCCCCGGTATGCAGCCACCCGTTCGCGAGCACGGTGGCACCCAACTCCGGTGCGTGCCAGTAGCCCGACATCACGCCGGGAGACCGGGCGCAGATCTCGCCGTCCTCCCCGGCCGCAACCTCCCCGTCGTCATCATCGCGGATGGACACCGAGCAACCGCTCACCGGCTGCCCGACGCTACCAACGCGGCGTGACCCCGGGGCATTGGCCGAGATCAGCGTCGCCGCCTCGGTGCACCCGTACCCCTCGTAGATCACCGCGGTCGGCACCCGCGCCTCGAACTCCCGCCGGACCTCCTCGGCCAGCGGCGCCGCCCCCGACGAGATGGCGATCAGCGCGGACAGGTCGGCCTCCTCCAGCGGCTGGCTGAGCAGCATCTGGATCATCGAGGGGACCAGGGCGCTGCTCTGCGCCCGGTGCTCCGCAGCCAGCCGAACCCATCCGGCTGGGTCGAACCAGCGCATGAGTACGGTCCTGGCGCCCTCGGTCCTGTGCATCCCGCCGCAGAAGACCAGCAGGCCGTACGCGTGCGCCAGCGGGAGCGGCAGCACGGTGGAGTTAATGCCCGCTCGCTCCCAGGCCCCGCTCGCGGCCGAACCGCACCAGAACAGGTTGGCGTGCGTCAGCGGGACGCCCTTCGACCGCCCGGTCGTCCCGCCGGTGTACAGCAGCGCGGCGAGGTCGCCACCCGACCGGTCGGCGATCGGACCGGAGTCGCCAGAGGCAACCGCGTCGAAGGAAAGCACAGGAACCCCGGGAGCGGCCGAGTCCGGCGTATCCGCCGTGACCCCGGGGACGATGACGAACCGGACCTCGGGCGCCCCGGCCAGCGCCCCGGCGACCTTCGGCAGGAACTCCGCCGTGGTCACCACGCCGACCGCCCCGGAATCGGCCAGCGCGTGCCGCAGTTCGTCCTCGCTGACCAGGAACAGCAGCGGGGTCACCACCGCCCCGGCGCGCCACGCCGCGCTGTAGGTGATAAGGACCTCGGGGCAGTTGGCCATCAGCACCAGCAGCCGGTCCCCGGGCCGAACCCCGAGGCCCGCGAGCCCGGTCGCGAACCTGGCCGCGCGCCCGGCCAGCGAGCCGCTCGAATGCCACCGGCCCTCGTAGCACAGGGACTCGTGGTCGCCCTGCCGGTCCAGCGCCAGCTCGGCCTGCCTGGCCAGGTTCTCTTCGCCCATGTCAACCCCCGTCGAGACCGCTCAGGTCAGGTTGATCTCAAAGTACGCGCCCTGCTCATCGTGGATGATCCGGGCGGAGCCAGTCCAGCCCGCGAAATCGCCGGTCCCGTGCAGCCCCGGCCGCTATCAGGTCCCGACGATAGCCCACCAGGTCAAGATGCCAGACACAGCTTGTCAATACTGGACTGGTAGATGTCCGAGGTGTGGTTGGAGGCGTAGTTCTGCGAACTCACGTAGAGGCCGTAGCAGGGATTCTGGCCCGGAAGGGCAAAGTAATCCCCGAACGTCACCGGTGGCACACCATTGGTGTACTGGGTATAAGAAGAGCCGGAGCCGTAGTCAGATGTGTAGCCGACCTGGCTCTTGTCTCCGCAGCTCGGCCAGAAGTTGAGGCCGATTCCCCACGGCGCGGCGAACGATATGGACGGGTTGAAGCCGCACGAGTACCCGGACCAGTGCTGTCCCATGCTTATCGTGTAGAGCTTCGCCGTCCCGCCGCACCTGCCACCGTGGTAGGCATGGACGCTGGCCTCGAGCGTCGGCTGCGGGCTAAGCCGCTGGTTCGTCCACCCGATGTCCCCCGACGGCTCGAGCACTTGCGTGTCGTACTTAATGCTCCCCGTCACCGTATAGATGACGCATCTCCGCAACGGCCCGTCCTTGAACGTCCAGGTGGACGTGTATGTCTTGGTGTGCTCGACCACCGGCCCGTTCTTCGAAGTTGCAGCCTGCGCCGCGGCCGGCAGCGGAATTGAGACCGCCGTTATGGTGCACGCGATGAGCGCGGCGGCCTTGACTCGTTGCAGTTTCATCATGGTCCTTTCTCGCGCTTCTTTCTGCTCATCGGGAGTCCGTCATCACACAGGAACGGGACCGGCTCGCGACTGGTTTAGGGGCGAGTCATTCCGTCATGACCTCGTAACACTCAGGCGAGGAACCACCGCCGTTCGGAATAAAGAGATTTTTTATCCCGAACGATGGTGGTGCGTGTCCCGCGACGCCTTCCTCGGGCCCGCGAGCCACCCCCGGCGAGGTGATGAGTCACAATCGAACCCATGCCGGTCCTGCGTTCCCGCGTCGACCTCCGCGGCGAGGCCTACCAGGCCAACCGCGGCGCGCAGCTTGCCCTGCTCGGCGAGCTGAACGCCCAGCACGAGCTCGCCATCGCCGGCGGCGGCCCGCGCTACGCCCAGCGGCACGCCGACCGGGGCAGGCTCGGCGTGCGGGAGCGGGTCGAGCTGCTCGTCGACCCGGACAGCCCGTTCCTCGAGCTGTCCGCGCTGGCGGCCTGGGGCACCGAGTTCACCGTCGGCGCGGGCGTGGTGACCGGGATCGGCGTGGTCTCCGGCGTCGAGTGCGTCATCATCGGGCAGGATCCGACGGTCCGCGGCGGGTCGACGAACCCGTACTCGCTGAAGAAGACCCTGCGCGCGCTGGAGATCGCCCGCGTCAACCGGCTGCCCGTGGTGAACCTCGTCGAGTCCGGCGGCGCCGACCTGCCGTCCCAGGCCGAGCTGTTCGTCCCGGGCGGCCGCACCTTCCACGAGCTCACCGAGCTGTCCGCGAACGCGGTGCCCACCGTGGCGCTGGTCTTCGGGAACTCGACCGCGGGCGGCGCGTACGTGCCGGGCATGTGCGACTACGCCGTCCTGGTCGACAAGCAGGCGAAAGTCTTTCTCGGCGGGCCGCCGCTGGTCAAGATGGCCACCGGCGAGGTGGCCGACGACGAATCGCTCGGCGGGGCCGAGATGCACTCCCGCGTCTCCGGCCTGTCCGACTACTTCGCCGTCGACGAGCTGGACGCGATCCGGATCGGGCGCGACATCATGGCCAGGATCAACTGGCGCAAGCACGGCCCGCCCCCGGGCCCTTCGGCGCCGCCGCGCTACGACCCGGACGAGATCCTCGGCATCGTGTCCGCGGACGTGAAGGTGCCGTTCGACCCGCGCGAGGTCCTGGCCCGCGTCGTCGACGATTCGGCCTTCAGCGAGTACAAGCCGCTGTACGGCACGTCGCTGGTCACCGGCTGGGCCCGCGTGCACGGCTACCCGGTCGGGGTGCTGGCCAACCACCGGGGCGTGCTGTTCAGCCAGGAGTCGCAGAAGGCCGCCGAGTTCATCCTGCTCGCCAACTCCGCCGACACGCCGCTGGTGTTCCTGCAGAACACGACCGGGTACATGGTCGGCACGAGCTACGAGCAGGGCGGCATCCTCAAGGACGGCGCGAAGATGATCAACGCGGTGACCAACTCGGCGGTCCCGCACCTGACGATCACGATGGCGTCGTCGTTCGGGGCGGGGAACTACGGCATGTCCGGCCGGGCCTTCGACCCGCGGTTCGTGTTCGCCTGGCCCGGCGCGCGGCTCGCGGTCATGGGCGCGGCGCAGCTGGCCGGGGTGCTGTCCATCGTCGGCCGGGCTTCCGCGCAGGCCACAGGCAGGCCGTTCGACGAGGAGGCGGACCGGGTCCGCACGGCCGCGATCGAGGCCCAGATCGAGGCCGAGTCGCACGCGTTCTTCGTCACCGCGCGCCTGTACGACGACGGGATCATCGACCCGCGCGACACCCGCACCGTGCTGGGCCTGGCCCTGTCGGCCGCGCATTCCGGTCCCGTGGCGGGGCGCCGCGGCTTCGGCGTGTTCCGGATGTGATGCCGATGACTGTGATGCCGATGACTGGGCCACCGGTGCGGACCGGGCCCATCGGCAAGCTGCTGGTCGCCAACCGCGGCGAGATCGCGGCCAGGATCATGCGCACCGCGCACACCCTTGGCATCGCCGCCGTCGCCGTCTACTCCGATCCCGACGCCGACGCCCCGTACGTCGCGCAGGCGGACGAGGCGGTCCGGCTCCCTGGGGCGGCGCCGGCCGACACCTACCTGCGCGGCGACCTCATCGTCGCGGCGGCCGCCGCCACCGGGGCCGACGCGGTCCACCCCGGCTACGGGTTCCTCTCGGAGAACGCGGCGTTCGCCCGGGCCTGCGTCGGGGCCGGGCTGATCTTCGTCGGGCCGCCCTCGTCGACGATCGCCGCGATGGGCTCCAAGATCGAGGCCAAGGCGCTGATGGCGGCCGCCGGGGTGCCGGTCCTGCCCGGTGTGACCGTCACGGACCCTGACGACGCGGGCCTGGCCGACGCCGCGGCTCAGGTTGGCTTCCCGTTGCTGGTCAAGGCGGCGTTCGGCGGCGGCGGGCGCGGAATGCGGCTGGTCCGTGACCCCGCCGAGCTGGCGGACGCGGTGCGCGGCGCGTCGGGGGAGGCGGCGTCGGCGTTCGGCGACGGCACCGTGTTCCTCGAGCGGTTCGTCGTGGACCCGCGGCACGTCGAGGTGCAGATCCTCGGCGACATCGAAGGCACCGTGGTCCACCTGTTCGAGCGCGAGTGCTCGATCCAGCGCCGCTACCAGAAGATCGTCGAGGAGTGCCCGTCGCCGGCCGTGGACGCCGGCCTGCGTGAGGCGCTGACCGCCGCGGCCATGGCCGCCGGGCGGGCGATCGGTTACGTCGGCGCGGGCACGGTGGAGTTCGTCGTCGACCGCGACGGGTCGTTCTTCTTCCTCGAGGTCAACACCCGGCTCCAGGTCGAGCACCCGGTCACCGAGGAGGTCACCGGGCTGGACCTGGTGGAATGGCAGCTGCGCATCGCGCGGGGCGAGTCACTGCCCCCCGAGGTCACCGGCGCGGCGATCCACGGCCACGCCATCGAGGCCCGCCTGTACGCCGAGGACGTCGCGGCCGGGTTCCTGCCCGTCACCGGCGTCCTGCACAGGTTCGCGATCCCGGCGGCGCCCGGGGTCCGGGTGGAGGCCGGCGTCGCCGACGGGTCGGTGGTCAGCCCGCACTACGACGCGATGCTGGCCAAGGTGATCGCGCACGGCCGCACCCGGGCCGACGCGGCCAGGCGCCTGGCCCGCGTGCTCGAGGCCGGCGAGATCCACGGCGTCGCCACCAACCGCGACCTGCTGGTGGCCATCCTGCGCGAGCCGGACTTCCTGGCCGGCCGCACCGACACCGGCTACCTGACCCGCCACGACCCCGCCGCCCTGCTTGCCTCGCGGACCGACGGGGCCACGGCGCTGCACGCCCTGGCCGCGGCGCTGGCCCGGCAGGCGGTCAACCGGGCGCAGGCCCCGGTTCTCGGCGGCCTGCCGTCCGGCTGGCGCAACGTCTGGTCTGTGCCGCAGCGCGTCACCTACACCGTCGCGGGGGAGACCTACGCCGTCGCGTACCGCGTCGTCGGCCAGGCGGTACGGGCCTCCGTCAACGACGCGGCGACGGGGGAGACGATCCTCGTCCGCGCGGCTACCGCAGACCAGGTTGATCTCGAGGTCGACGGCACGCGCCGGGTGTACCGGGTGCACCGCGTCGGCGACGTTACCTACGTTGACGCCAGCAACGGATCGAGCGCGCTGGCCGAAGCGTCCAGGTTCGGCGACACCGATGACGCGGGGCCAGCCGGATCGCTGCTCGCGCCGATGCCCGGCGTCGTCAGGCGCGTCCTGGCCGAGGTCGGCACGGCGGTGACGGCCGGCCAGCCGCTGCTCGTGCTCGAGGCCATGAAGATGGAGCAGACGGTCGCCGCTCCCGCCGACGGAGTGGTCGCCGAACTGCACGCCAAGGCGGGGGAGCAGGTCAGCGGCGGCCAGATCCTCGCGGTCCTTGGCCCCGCCCCGACTCCGGAGGACGGCCGAGCCGCACTCCCCACGCCCCCCACTCCGGAGGACGGCCGGGCCGCACCCCCCACCCCCACCCTTGCGGAGGACGGCCGGGCCGTACCCCCAACCCCCACCCTTGCGGAGGACGGCCGGGCCGCACCCCCCACCCCCACCGCGGCGGACGGCGCATGAGAGAGGCGAGATCGTGCCGGTAGACATGTACGCGCTGGCTGGGGATCTGGCCGTGGAGACGGCGGTCACCCGCGACCTGGTCGCCGACCTGTCCGAGGACGGCTGGCGGACGCCCACGCCGGCGGCCGGCTGGACCATCGCCGACCAGATCGGCCACCTGGCCTACTTCGACGAGATGGCGGTCAAGTCGGCCGTCCGCCCGCAGGAGTTCGCCGCCGAACTCGCCGCGGCGCAGGCCTCGGGCGGCGTCGACCCCGACGCGCTCGCCGCCCGGTACCGTGTCCGCACCGGCGCGCAGATCCTGGCCTGGTTCGACGCGGCCCGCGCGATGCTGCTCGGCACGTTCGCCGGGCTGGATCCCGGCCTCCGGGCGCCGTGGTTCGGCCCGGCCATGAGCGCCGCGTCCTCGCTGACCGCCCGGTTCATGGAGACCTGGGCGCACACCCAGGACATCGCGGACGCCCTCGGCGTGACCCGCGAGCCGACCGACCGGTTGCGGCACGTCGCGCACATCGGCGTGGGGGCCCGGGCGTTCAGTTACGCGGCCCACGGGCTGCCCGCGCCGGATGCTCCCGTCCACGTCGCGCTGACGGCCCCGTCCGGTGCCACCTGGACCTGGGGGCCCGCCGACGCCGCCGACCGGGTCAGCGGCGCAGCCCTCGACTTCTGCCTGCTGGTCACCCAGCGCAGGCACCGCGACGACCTCGACCTGGCCGTCGACGGCCAGGTCGCTCGCCAGTGGATCGCGATCGCGCAGGCCTTCGCGGGCCCGCCGGGGGCCGGGCGGCACCCCGGGCAGTTCTCCGCTCAGCCCCCGGAGGTCTGACGTGTCCGAGCCCCGACCCGTACGCATCGCGAACTGCTCCGGGTTCTACGGCGACCGCTTCAGCGCCGCCAGGGAGATGCTGGCCGGCCCGATCGACGTGCTGACCGGCGACTACCTGGCCGAGCTCACCATGCTCATCTTGTGGAAGGCCCGCCGCAAGGACCCCGGCCTCGGCTACGCCACCACGTTCCTGCGCCAGATGGAGGAGGTGCTCGGCACCTGCCTGGAGCGCGGCGTCAAGGTCGTGGCCAACGCGGGCGGGCTCAACCCGGCCGCCCTGGCCGCCCAGATCACCGAACTGGCCAGCCGGCTCGCCCTGCCCGCCCGGGTCGCCTACATCACCGGCGACGACCTGGCTCCGGCCCTCGGCGACCTGCGGGCCGCCGGTCACGAGCTCACCAACCTTGATACGGGGTTGCCGCTGGCCAAGGCGGACCTGCCCGTGGTTACCGCGAACGCTTACCTCGGCGGGTGGGGCATCGCCGCGGCGCTGCAGGCGGGCGCGGACGTCGTCATCTGCCCGCGGGTCACCGACGCCAGCCTGGTGGTCGGTCCCGCCGCCTGGTGGCACGGCTGGCGCCGCGACGACTGGGACGCACTGGCCGGCGCCGTCGCCGCCGGGCATGTCATCGAGTGCGGCCCGCAGGCCACCGGGGGCAACTACAGCTTCCTCGACGAGATCACCGAACGCCGCTATCCAGGGTTCCCCATCGCCGACGTCGCGGCCGACGGCAGCAGCGTCATCACTAAGCACCCGGGCACCGGCGGGATCGTGTCGGTCGGCACCGTCACCGCCCAACTGCTCTACGAGATCGGCGACCCCGCCTACCTCAACCCCGATGTCGTCGCGCACTTCGACACCCTGCGGCTCGGGCAGGCCTGCCCGGACCGGGTCGCGCTGACCGGCACGAAGGGCAGCCCGCCCCCGGACACCCTCAAGGTCGCGCTGAACATGCTCGGCGGCTACCGCAGCACGATGACGATGGTCCTGACCGGCCTCGACATCGATGAGAAGGCCTTGCACGCGACGAGCCTGCTGTTCGGGCTGCTCGGCGAGGCCGGACCGCCCGAGGAGGTGGACGTCAGGCTGCTGCGCTTCGACCGCCCGGACGCGCCGTCCAACGAGCTGGCCACCGCGCATCTGCGGATCACCGTCAAGGACAAGGACGAGCGCAAGGCGGGCCGCGCGTTTTCCGACGCCGTCACCGAGCTGGCCCTCGGCGGGTACGCCGGCTTCCACACCACCACCCCGCCCGTCTCGGCCAGCGCCTACGGCGTCTACTGGCCCGCGCTGGTCCCCGCGTCGGCCGTCACCCAGACGGTGCACCTACCCGACGGGACATCGCGCATCGTGCCGCATACCGCAGGCTCCCGCGACGCGACCGCCGCGTTCCCGGCCGTCCCGGCCGACGACGAGCCCGGGGAAGCCGACGACGAGCCCGCAGGCCTGCTGGCGGAGATCCCGCTCGGGCGCTTGTGCGGCGCACGTTCGGGCGACAAGGGCGGCGACGCGAACGTGGGCCTGTGGGCGGTCACCCCCCGCGCGTACGCCTGGCTGCGCAGGCATCTCACCACCGAGCTGTTCAGGGAGCTGCTCACCGAGGCGGCCAGCCTCGACATCGACCGCTACGAACTGCCGAACCTGCTGGCCCTCAACTTCGTCGTCCACGGCCTGCTCGCGCCCGGCGTTTCCGCCACCGCCCGGCCCGACCCGCAGGCCAAGGGCCTGGGGGAGTACGTGCGCTCCCGGATCGTCACCGTCCCCGCTGGCCTGGTCGGCTAGCACCTGTTTTTGAATCGATGGGTGCGGCTTGCTACTGGATCTTCCCCGCAGGGTGCCACAACCATAGATTGCGCTCAGATGCCAGTGGGGCTAAGCATGGTGATGGGGCCAGAGGGACGAAGATCTGGGGCTACCCCGCCCGCCAGGCCAGGCTCCCAGCGGTGCCCTCCCTCACAGTCCCGCCCGCCAGGCCGGCTCCCGGCGTTCGAGGAACGCGTGGATACCCTCTTGCGCCTCGTCGCTGGCAAACAGCCGCGCGGACAGCGCCGCCATCTCCGGGCCGCGGGCCGCCAGCCGTTCCCGCCGGGCGGCGGTGAGCAGCTTCTTGGTCTCCGCGGACCCCTGCGGCGACGTCTCGCGGATCTGCGCCACGAGCCCGTCCACCACGCTGTCGATCTCGCTGCCTGGCACCGCGGCCGTGACCAGGCCGATCTGGGCCGCCGCGTCATGGCCGAACGTCTCGCCCGTCAGGTAGTAGCGCGCCGCCTGGCGCGGATCCATGATGTCCAGCGTCGTCAGCGAGATCATCGCCGCAGCCAGGCCGATCCGCGCCTCGGTAAACGCGAACGACGCGCCCTCGGCCGCGACGGCCAGGTCGCACGCGCCCACGATGCCCATCCCGCCCGCGCGCACGTGCCCGGTGACCCTGGCGATGACCGGCTTCGGCAGCTCGGTGATCGCCGTCAGCAGCGCCATGACGGCGGCGCCCGAGTCGGCGGTCGAGCCGGCGCCCGCGGCCTTCAGGTCGGCGCCCGCGCAGAACACCCGGCCGGTGTGCGTCAGCACGACCGCCCGGGCGGCCGGGTCCTGTCCCGCCTCGGCCAGCCGTACGGACAGCTCGCTCACGAGCTGCGCAGACAGGGCGTTGCGGTTGTGCGGGGAATCCAGGGTGATGGTCGCAACGTCCCCACCCACCTCGTACCGGACGAGTTCCGTCATCGCAGCTCCCACCCAACGTGGCCGAGATCCTGTCGCCGCGCGGGTGCGAGCGCACCCGTCACCGGTACCTGGTGAGCCTTCTCCGGTACGCGATGCTCGCGGCTCCGGCCAGTATCGCCGTTCCGCCCAGCCCGAACAGCATGATGTCCTGAAGCCCGGCCGTGCCGCCGCCACCGGTCTGCGGGGGAGCGGTGTTCGCGGAAGCGCTGGCGCCTGCGGTCGGTGACGGCGAGTGCGTGCTCGACCCTGCCGCCCCGGCCGAGGAGCTAGCGCCCGCGCTCGCCCCGCCGCTCGCTGCCTGGCCGGAAGCCGCGCCGCTGGCCCTGTGCCCGGAAGCCGCGCCGCTCGCTCCCTGGCCGGAAGCCGCGCCGCTGGCCCCGTGCCCGGAAGCCGCGCCGCTCGCTCCCTGGCCGGAAGCCGCGCCGCTTGCCGAGCTGACCGACGAGGGCGGGGGGTGGGTCCCCGCTAGCGGGGACGAAGTTGAGGAGTGCGAGCACCCCGCGAGTGTCACGGTGAGAATGGCCAAAACGCCGAAGCTCCTGACGGCCAGCTTCGCCTTGAGCACCGTGCCAGCGATGGTTACACGCACTGTCATGTGACCCTAGTCATGCGCTCGGCGGATAGCGTTCCTGTTTCCCAGGTCCTGCTCTGCCAAACCAGTTTCGAAAAGGGAAAACGCGCGGTACAGACGTGCAATGGCGTATTCAACATCGGAATATTAGGCTACGCGAGTAGAAGGTCATTGGGAAGGCGGAGGGGAGGGGCGAACGGGTTGGGAGATGTGCAGTGGCGCCGAATAGCGGGGTTTCGCGTCGTCGTCTCCTGGAACACGGACGGGTACGCCACACCGCCTCCCGGCCCGGTCAGCCTGCGCGCTCGCCTCGCCGGGCTAGTGGGCGCGCTTCTCCTGGCTGGCGGGCTCGCCACGGTGGGCTACGCGATCAGCGCCCAGCAGCACGCGCCTCAGCCGTCCTCCGCCGCGGCAGGCGCACTCGGGCCTTCCGCGGGCCGGGTGCCGTCGCTCTCGCGCTCGCTCCCGGTGGCGGTCAATATCCCGACTATTGGCGTGAACTCCAAACTGCTCCACCTGGGCCTCAACTCCGACGGCACGATGCAGGTGCCATCGCTTACGACCAGCGCCGATGAGGCCGCGTGGTACAAGTACTCGGCCACTCCCGGTCAGATTGGCGCATCGGTCATCGAGGGCCACGTCGACAGTTACCGCGGGCCTGCCGTTTTCTTTCGCCTCGGAGCGCTGCGCCCCGGAGACGCGGTCGATGTGACGCTCGCCGACGGGGTGACCGCTATTTTCCGCGTCACGGGCGTACGTGAGTACCTCAAATCCAAATTCCCGGGGAAATCCATTTACGGCGCGACTGGTTACGCTGCGCTCCGCCTGATCACCTGCGGCGGCACTTTCGACTATGCCACCGGCCATTACCTCAGTTCCACTGTCGTATTCGCATCCCTCGTCTCATCACGCCCAGCCTGACCCGGCCCAGGCGCCGGCCTGCCCGCAGCCCGCTCCTACGGCTCCGCCGGCGCCGTCCCTTTCCGGGCCTGGAAGGCCTCGAGGGCCTCGCCCGAAGTGTCGTAGTAGGCGTCAGGGTCCAGGGTCTTGCTGATGCCGTACAGGTCAAGTTGCTTTCGCACCGGGCCGAGGACACTGCTGAGCGCAAAGCGTATGTGCCGCTGCTGGACGTGCTGCACGGCCTGGGCGAGGACCGCGGAGGCAGTGTAGTCGATGTCCCCGATCGCCGCGCAGTCCAGGACCAGCCACTGCACCGGTGGGCCCTCGATGATCAGCGGGAGTATGTCGTACATGAGCCTGGCTGCGTTCGCGTAGTACAGGCTGGTGCCGAACCGGTAGATCAGCAGCCCGTCCATGGTGCGAATGCCCGGCGTGGACGGTAGCGACTGCCAGTGCCCGGTTGGTGATTTCATCAGGACGCTGTTGAGCGGGCTGTAGCTGTGGCGCAAGTGGTCGACGATGGATGCCGCGACGGCGACCGCGATGCCGGTCTCGACCCCGAAGGCCACCACCGCCGCCGTGGTGAGCAGGGCCACAGCGAACTCATGCTTGCGGACGGCCAGGATGCTCCGCATCCCCTTGACGTCGATGAGTTCGGCGGCGATGAGGAAGACCACCGCCGCCAGGGCGGCGGCCGGCAGGTAGGAGAGCGGCCCGGTGAGCAGCAGGAGGACGACGAGGACCACGGCGCCTGCGGTCAGCGGGGCCAGCTGACTGCGACCGCCCGCGCTGTCGACTATCTGCGCCTTGGTCGGGCTGCCGTTGACCACGAACGTGCCCGAGAACGCTGCGGCGACATTGGCGGCGCCCAGGCCCATCAGGTCGGTGGCTTCGCTGAATGGCTCCTCGTACTTAGCCGCGTAGGCGCGTGAGGTCGCCGCGCTTTGCGCCACGATGACCACGAACATCGACACCGCCCCGCCGAGCAGCGCCCCGATGTCGTGCCAGCCGAGGGCCGGCAGTTCCAGGCCAGGCAGCCCACCCGGGACGTGCCCCACCGTGTGCGCGCCGTGCCTGGCCAGGTCCGCAGCCCGGCTCACGACGATCGCGAGGATCACCGCGATCAGCGCTCCCGGGATCCGGCGGGTGATCCGCCGGGCCCCCAGCACGATGACGAGCACCCCGACGGCTATCACGATATCGGCCAGGTGCGTGTGGGGGAGCGCGCGCACCGTGTTCACCAGCTTGGGCACGGTCTGCTGGCCGGCCGCGGTGACCCCGAGCATGTCGGGCAACTGTCCGGCGCCCACCTGGATACCTACGCCGGTGAGGAACCCGACCAGCACCGTCCGGGAGAGGAAGTTCGCCAGGAAGCCAAGCCTGGCCAGGCGGGCCACCAGCAGCATCACCCCGGCCAGCAGCGCCGCGAGCCCGGCCAGCCGGATATACCGTTCGGATCCCGCGACCGCCAGGCCGGTGAGCGACGCGGCGAGGATGGCGGCGGTCGCGGAGTCCGCGGCCACCACCAGGTGGCGGGAAGAGCCGAGGACAGCGAACACCGCCATGGGCAGGAGCAGCGTGTACAACCCGGTGACCAGCGGCATCCCGGCGATCTTCGCGTACCCGAGCACCTCCGGGATCCCGAGTGCCGCCAGCGTCACACCGGCGAGCACCTCCGTGGGAACCCGGGACCGTTCAATCGGCAGGATCCCCTGCAGCACAGGCAGCGACCGTAGCCACGCTGGCCACCCTGGCCAGCGGCCCCCCGGCGAACCGGTCACCGTCTCACCTCCATCCCGGGAGTTCGCGCTCCGTTCATCATCCCGCTACCAGGCATTCAAGACGGTCACGGCAGGTTCATTCTCCTGGACCGCCGGGTTCCGCTAGCGGATACGGGCTGCTCGGCCACCGTGCGTGCGCACTGCTTGGCTACCCGGGCCCCGAGGCCGCCGCGCGAAGACTTGCCGAGCCCTGATCAGCGGATTGCCCGGAATGAGAATGATTTGTCTGAGAATATGAGACCGCTGGCCGGGTTCGTCGCGGACGCACTCGGCTAGGCCCTGGTCGCCGAACACCGGCGCCCGGAGTACCTACGCGTGGACCTCGGGGGTGCGCGGCGCAGGGCCCCGGCCTCCCGCGCCCCGCGTGAGGAGCTGCTTCATGGCGATTCGCGATTCCCTCGCCCTCAGCCAAGAGCAGCGTGCCCTCCAGGAGAGCGTCCGCGCTTTCCTGGCCGAGAAGGTTTCCCCCGGTGAGCTGCACATCGCGCTCGACAGCCAGCCCGGCTACGGTCCCGAACTGCACGCGCGCCTGATCAGCGAACTGGGCCTGGCCGGCCTGACGATACCCGAGGAGTTCGGCGGACTCGGCCTGTCGCAGGCTGAGGCCTCCGTGGTCCACACCGAACTCGGCCGCGCCCTGTACCCGGGTCCGCTCCTGCCCAGTGGCCTGGCCGCAGCGGTGCTGATGGCCGCGACCAACAGCGAGGCCGGCGAGCACTGGCTGCCCCTCATCGCGAACGGGTCGGTGATCGCCACCATGGCGGCGGCCAACGAGGCGGGCCTCTGGACCCAAGGACCCGACAGCGTCCAGGCCGAGCACGCGATCGACGGCTGGCGGCTGTCGGGCCGACGGTGGTACGCCATCGCCGCCCACGTCGCGGACATCGTCATAGTCCCGGCGATCACCCCGTCCGGCACCGCGATGTTCCTGGTGAAGCCGGGAGCGGCCGGGTTCACGGTCTCGCGGCAGCTGAGCCTCGACATGACCAGGCGCATCAGCGTCACCACCCTGGAGTCGACTCCGGCCCTACTGCTCAGCGAGTACCAGGCCGCGGCCGCGTCACTGGCCCGGGCCGAGCAGGAGCTACTCCTCGCCAACGCGGCCGAAGCCGCGGGCGGCATCGCCTGGTGCCTGGACGCCACCATCGCCTACGCCCAGGACCGGGAGCAGGCCGAGAACCCGACCGGCTCCTTCCAGGCCGTGGCCAACTCTTGCGTCGACATGATCGCGGACCTGCGCGACGTCTCGGCGTCCGCCCGCTACGCCTCTGTCGCGACCGCGGACGACGTGGACGATGCCCCCGAAGCGGCCCGCACCGCCGCCCTCCGGGCCGCCGAGTCCTACCGCAACGCGACCGAAGCCGCCCTCCAGCTCTTCGGCGGCATCGGCTCCCCGCGAGAGCAGGACGCCTACCTGCACTACCGTCGCGCCTGGTCGACCCAGCAACTCCTCGGCGGCCCGCTCGCCGACCGGGTTGCCGACCAGCAGTAAGACAGTCATCCCGAACGAGCGGTGGTTTCTCTCCCGGTAAGCCCGATCGCCGCGCATGGCACGCCAACCGCCACTACGGTTACGGGCTCCGACCCGGTACGCTGACTGCGTTCGCGGTGTCCTCTGGCGCCCAGAACACAGGGGCGCATAGCTCAGCGGTAGAGCACTCGCCTTACAAGCGAGAAGCCGGTGGTTCGAACCCACCTGCGCCCACGGAGATTCCCGCAGCTAGATGGCCTTTTTTGAAACGCTGATCGGAGGATTGGGAACCACAACCGGGAACCACCGGTGCAAGCCTTTGTACGCGGGAAGCGCGCCCAGCGGCCACGGCCGCACCCCCTCCGGCCACCCGGGGGCGCCGCGCCGACGGCAGGCACCCCGGCACTGGAGCGGCATGCAGTCATCAGCTCGTTGGTCCGGTTGACCTGTGTCATCAGCCTGCTGATCGATATCGGGCCACACGTTTTGGCATGCTCATCTGCATGTTATGCCTGTGATCTTCCTTCTCATTTCGGCCATCCTTGGCAGGCTTGGTCGTCTGTGATGTTGGGAGCCTGCAGTGCATGCTGGGGATTTGAGCGTGGTCTGTTCGCACCGTTCCGGGGCGCTGGTGGTCCGGACCGGGGTGCCGCTGGCGGATGTGTACCTGGAGTTCCTGGGCGGCCGGTGCCGGCCGAACACGGTGCGGGCGGCCGCGTATGACCTGAAGGTGTTCTTCGCCGCGGTGGCCAAGCCGCCGGAGCAGGTCCGGCCTGCCGACGTGCTGGCGTTTATCACCGCGCAGCGCACTGGCCGCCACGCGGAGCATGGCGTGCTGCAGCCGCTGATGGCGGGGGCCGGGCCGGGCGGGGTGTCGGCCGCGACGGTGCGGCGGCGGTTGTCGATCGTATCGGGGTTCTTCGCGTTCTTGCAGGCCCGCGGGGACGTGGCGGCTAATCCGGTGCCGCGGGGGCTGCCGACCCGCCGGGAGCGGTCCCGTCCAGGACAAGGTGTCCCGCTGGTGCGTGCTGGCCGGCGGCTGCCGCGGATCCTGGCCCCGGCCGAGGTCGATGCGCTGACCGCGGCGCTGCGCACCCACCGGGACCGGGCCATGGTCGCGGCGATGGTGCTGGGCGGGCTGCGCCGCTGCGAGGTCCTCGGGCTGCGGCTGGAAGACTTGCAGGTAGCTGAGCGGCGGGTATTCATCGCCGAGGGCAAGGGCGGCCGGCAGCGGCTGATCCCGGTCTCGGGCCGGTTCTTCGCCGCGGTGGCTGCCTACCTGGGCGCCGAGCGGCCGCCCGGCGCCGGCACCGACCGGGTCTTCGTGGTGCTCAAGGGACCGCGCCGTGGCCAGCCGCTGTCGGCCAAGGGCATGGAGGTGGTCCTGGCTGCGGCATGGCGCCGGGCCGGGCTGGACCACGCGACCTGCCATGAGCTGCGGCACACCTGCCTGACCCGGCTGCGGGAGGCCGGGATGGCGCTGGAGGCGGTCCAGGCCCAGGCCGGGCACGCCTCGATCGAGTCGACCCGGATCTACCTGCACCTGGCCGACGACTGGCTCGCCGCCCAGTACCGCAAGGCCGCCGAGGTGATCGACGCGCAGGTCTTCGCCGGACTGCCCGCCACGCCCGGGGGCCGGCGGTGAGCGGGCCGCCCCGGGGCGCCAACGGGATGGGCGAACTGCCGGGCTGGGCCGAGCTGGAAGCCGCCGTCCCGCAGGTCGCCGCCACGATGCGCCGCTACCTGACCCAGATCAGCTGCGTGCTGCGCCCGGGCAGCGTCGGCGGCGCGGACCTGGCCCTGCGCTCCTTCGCCGCGTTCCTGGCCGAGACCACGCTGGAGTTGACCAGCATCGCGCAGGTCACCCGCGGTCATATCGAGGAGTACAAGCCCTGGCTGGCCGCCCGCCCCGGGCAGAACAAACCGCGGCTGACCCCGGCGACCATCATCCACCGGCTCGGCACGCTGCGGATGTTCTTCATCCGCATCGACGAATGGGGCTGGGACGAGGCCCCGTCCCGGGTGCCGATGTTCACCGGCGACCTGCCCCGCCAGGACCATCCGCTGCCCAAGGCGCTGGATGATGCCAGCGCCGCCAAGCTGCTGCGTGCGGCGCAGGCCGACAAGCGGCTGCTGGTCCGGGTCACGGTGGAGATGCTGCTGCGCACCGGGCTGCGGGTCAGCGAGTACATCTCGCTGCGCGCGGACGCGGTCGTGCAGATCGGTGCCGGGCCCTGGCTGCATGTCCCGGTCGGCAAGCTCCGCGAGGACCGCTACCTGCCGCTGCACCCGCACCTGGCCGCCCTGATCGACCAGTACCGCGCCCGTCACGTCGACCCGGCCAACCCGCTGCTGCTGCCGCGGGAGAACGGCAAGCCGGCCGACCGGCACGCCGTGACCCGCTACATCAACAAGGCCGGCGCCGCCGCCGGGCTGCCCCACATCCATCCCCACCAGCTCAGGCACACGCTGGCCACCCAGGCCAAAATGAGCAGAATTGCATCTGATGCATCATTCCGCAGTCTGCGTGAATGGGCGCTGCCTGCGGCGCAGGCTGCAGCCCTGCCGGGCCGCACGCGGGCGTTGCTTGACACGGCGGTCCTGACCTGCGGCAATGCGTCCCGCCGGTGACTGGTGCAACTTCGATGCATGTGATGTCGTCCCGTCTGGTGCGTCATTGTTGCACCAGGTGGACGGGTGATGCATCCGGCGCCCGGATCACGGGGGCGGGTGCATCATGATGCCCGCGACCGCCGCCGGGTCCGTCGTTACCAGCGGCTTGCCGGGTGCGCAGCGGCGGTCCGGGAGGTGATCGCGACACGCGGCTGACCTGGGGGTGCGCCTGCGGGGTTGCGGCGGGTGCCAGGATGTGGCATCTGATCCGGTCGCATCCGGTGCCGGCGCGATTGCGTTAAGTGCGTTGCCTGAGGGGGTGCTCATGACGGGGAGGGGAAAGGCCGCGGGGTCGGCTGCTTTAGTGCTGGTGGACGGCGCGGTGCCGCTGCGGCCCGAGCCCGCGCTGTTCGACGCGATGCTGGAGGGCTGGCGGCGCCAGCAGGAGGCCCGCCGGCTGTCCGGGCCGCTGATCGAGGGCCGGGACCGGCTGGTGCGCCGGTTCCGGGAGTTCACCGGCGGCTGGCCGTGGCAGTGGACGCCGGAGCAGGTCGAGCACTGGGTCGCTTCGGGCGGGTGGGCGCATTCGACGATCCGCTCGTATGAGGGTGCGCTGGCGGCGTTCCTGGACTACCTGTGCGATCCGCGGTACGGGTGGGTCGCCGAGTGCGAGCAGCAAGCCGGCGCCCGTCCGGTGCAGGTGTGCCATGACGGCAACATGGCCGTTCACGCGGCGGAGTACGAGGGCCGGCCGGAACGGCGGCCGCTGACCCGGGCCGAGCTGCAGTCGTTCCTGGACGCGGCCGACGATCACGTGGAGCGGGCGGCGTCATCGCGGCGCAAGGGCTGGCTGGCCTCGTTCCGCGACGCGACGCTGTTCAAGGTCGTCTACGGGTGGGGGCTGCGGCGCCGGGAGACCGCGATGCTCGACGTGAATGACTTCACGGCCAACCCCGCGGCCCCTGAGCTCGGCGGGCTGGGCATCTGCCAGGTCCGGTACGGCAAGGCGATGCGGGGCAGCCCGCCGCGGCGGCGGGCGGTCGCCACGGTGATGCCGTGGACTGCTGAGGCACTGGCCCAGTACATCGAGCAGGTCCGGCCGTGCTACGAGACGGCGGCCGGGCAGGCGGCGCTGTGGCTGACCGAGCGGGGCGGGCGGATCTCGCCCCGTCAGGTTGACGACCGGTTCGCGCAGTGGCGGGCCGCGGCCGGGCTGCCCGCCGAGCTGTCGGTCCACTGCCTGCGTCACTCGTATATCTCGCACCTGATCGAGGACGGTGCGGACCCGCTGTTCGTCCAGCAGCAGGCCGGGCATTCATGGGCATCCACCACGGCCGTCTACACGACGGTCGGGCAGGACGCGAGGAACAGGATGCTGCGCGCGGCGCTGGCCCGCGCCTTCGAGGGAGAGGACACCCATGGCAAGAACCCCCGGTTACCGGTGGCACCTGCGGCGGCTGATGGCAGAGAAGGACATGTACGCCACGACGCAGCTGGTGCCGCTGCTAGCCGAGCGGGGCGTCAAGTTGTCCCGCGAGCAGGTATACCGGCTGGTCACGGGCGTGCCGGAACGGCTGAGCCTGGCCACCCTGGCGGCGCTGTGCGACATCCTGGGCTGCCAGCCGGGCGATCTGATCGAGATGGTCACCGCGCCGGCCCCCGCCAGGCCGGCCCCGGCATCGCCGGCGGATCTGCCCAGGCCGGTCCGGGCCCGCGTCGCACCCGGGCAGGGAGGCGGACGGTAGCGGCGCGCTGCCCCGCAGGCCATGAGCTGACCGGCCATGACCGGCGGCGGCCGTGCGCTTCCTGCCGCCGGGAGCAGCTGATCCGGCAGGTGATCACGGCCGAGGGGTCTCTGCCCGCCGCCGCTGTCGCCGCAGCGGTGGACGCCCTGGTCACCAGCCCGGCGGTGCTGCGCGAGCTGGCTGCAGCGGCCGCCGCCGACCCGGGCATGCTCCGGCACGGGGCACCGCCGGCGGCCGGGCGCCTGGTGTCCGAGCTGATCGCGCGCGGCTCGACGACACTGGCCCTGCCCCGGTGCGCGCGCTGCGGCCGGGACGGGGTCCCGCTGTTCCGCACGCCCGGCGGGGGCATGTGCAAGGCATGCACCGCCCGCCAGAACACCGCCGAATGCGCGCACTGCGGCGAGGTCAAGGCGGCCGCCGGCCGCGACGGCGCCGGGCAGCGGATCTGCGAGCGGTGCCGCCGCCGGGACCGGGGTCACCGCCAGTGCGGGAGATGCGGCAAGGCCGCCTCGATCGCGGTGCGCGCCCGCGACGGCGCGCCGGACATCTGCGTCAACTGCTACCGGATGCCCAGCGCCGTCTGCAGCGTCTGCGGCACCTACCGGGAGTGCAGCTTCGCTGCCAGCGACCATCCGGTCTGCCCGTCATGCACGCCGCGGGCCGTCGCCCGCTGCGCCCGCTGCGGCCAGGACCGCCCGGCCCAGGCCCGCTGGCCCGAAGGGCCGGTCTGCGACCCGTGCTACACCGCCGCGCTGCGGCACCGGGCACCATGCGCATCCTGCGGGCAGGAGCGGCGGCTCGTGTCCCCGCCCGGCCCGGGCGCCACCACCTGCGCCACCTGCGCCGGCATCCCCGTGACCTGCGCATGCACCAGCTGCGGCACAGAAGACAAGCTCTACCAGCGAGGTCTGTGCGCCCGGTGCAGCCTGCGGCGCCGCGCCACGGCGCTGCTCACCGCGCCCGGAGGGGACACCCCGGCCGCGCTGGCGCCCGTGCTCGAGGCGATCTGCGCCGCTCGCAACCCGAGATCCGCGCTCAACTGGCTGAGCAGAAGCCAAGCCGCCGCGCTCCTCGCCCAGGTCACCGCGGGGACCCTGCCGGCCACCCACGAGGCACTTGACGCCTGCCCCCGCCGCCGGGCAGCCGACCAGATGCGCCAGATCCTCGTCAGCGGCGGCGCGCTGCCGCCCCGCGACGAGGAACTCGCCCGTGCCGAGCAGTGGCTCGCCGCCCTGCTCAGCGACATCACCGACCCCGGGCACCGCCAGCTCGTCCGCGCGTTCGCGACCTGGCACGTGATGCGGCGCCTGCGCCGCGCCGCCGCCGCCAGTCCCCGGCCCCGGACCCGCACCGCCCACGCCCGGAACACCATCAAGGCAGCAGCCAGGCTCCTGGCCTGGCTCGCCGAGCGCGGGACCGCCCTGGCCGGCTGCCGCCAGGCCGACATCGACGAATGGCTGGCTACCAGCCCCGGCGCCTGCAACGTCAGCGACTTCCTGACCTGGGCCGCCCGCCGCGGGCACTGCCCCCGCCTCGATGTCCCCCGCACGCAGCGCCGTGACGGGACCGCGATCACCGGCGACCGCCGCTGGGAACTGGCAGCCCGGCTCCTGAACGACAACACCCTCGATCCCGTCGACCGGGCCGCCGGCTGCCTCGTCCTGCTCTACGGCCAGCCCGCGACCCGCATCGCCGCGCTCACCACCAGCCAGATCACCAGCCACGGCGACGACGAGGACGTCACCATCCAGCTCGGCCAGCACGACATCCCCGTCCCCGCCCCGCTCGGCAGGCTGCTGCTCACGCTCGCCGCCGAAGGCAAGCCCTACGCCGGCACCGGAACGCCCCGCGACCGCAAATGGCTGTTCCCAGGACAGCTGCCCGGAAAGCCGATCACCCCCGAACGCCTGGCCGAACGGCTCCGCGCCATCGGCGTCCCGGTCATGGCCGGGCGCCGCACCGCACTCATCGACCTGGCCGCCCAGATGCCCGCCGCCGTGCTCGCCGACAGCCTCGGGTTCCGGCCCGCCACCGCCGTCAGATGGAGGCACCAGGCCGGTGCCGACTGGAACCGGTACGCGGCCGAGCTAGCCCGGGAACACAATCACGAACCCGGGGAATAGCTCCCGGTCGCTCTGCCCGGGCTGAGGTATTCAGTGCGGTCGGAACATTGCTCTCTACCAGTTTCAACCGCGGCATGAGCCTGGAAGCGATCGCCGCCATGCTCGGGCACCGCAGCCTGGACATGACCCTGCGCTACGCCAAAATCGCCAGCCGCACCGTCGCCGACGAGTACTTCGCCGTCACCGAGAAAGTCGAGGCCCTCTACGGCCAGGACCCCGTGCTGCCCGCCGGCGCGATCGGCCCCAAGATGGCCCGGCTGCGCCGCGAGCACCACCGCATGCTCGGCAACGGCTGGTGCACCCGCCCGCCCGAGCTGGACTGCGCGTTCGAGTCGATCTGCGAGACCTGCACCTTCTTCCAGACCAGCATCGAGTTCCGCCCCACTTTGCAAGCCCAGCGCGACGACGCCCTCACCCGCCACCAAGACCACCGCGAGCAGCTGTTCTCCTCGCTGCTCGCCCGCATCGACCAGGACGCCTCATGACCCGCCCGCCGCTTCGCCTGGCCCGCCCCGGCCAGCTGCCCGCCCCCGTCACCGGCCAGGACAGCCTCCACGTCCTCGACGAGGCCATCGACCAGCTCGCCCGGCTCCGCACCCCCTACTGGCTCGGCGACTCCGGCGTCCGGCTGCACGCCCTCGCCAGCCTCATCGCCCAGGCCCAGCAGCTCCTGCCGCAGGCCGTCCACGACGCTCGCGATCAGGAACTCACCTGGGCCGAGATCGGCGAGCTCCTCAGCATCACCGCCGCCACCGCGGCCCGCCGCTACCGGAACAAGCCATGATCCACTTGACAAGGATCACAGGCATAATGCCGATGTGAGGTAGGTTGCCAGACCTGGTTCTCTGCTTTCACCGCTTGCCTGTATGTGGTCCGGGCGTCTCGGGTAATTGACCGTAGTAGGTGAACTGGGTCAGGTCTTCCGATATCGCGACGGCATACGGTAGCCTCTGGTCTCGTAAGTGAGCCTCACCCGAAGGAAAACCTTCAAGAGCTCCTTGTGTACCGCTGTAGTGGGGGGACCATGAGCGGCAGCAAGCAGGATAACGAAGCGGGTCGCGCTCGGCGTCCTGCAGCGGATGGCCAGAAGGATCCGGCAGAAGATAACCAGGCGAATCATGAAGGTACTGCCAACGGCACTTTAGGTACCGATGACCTCGCCGGGCCGGGCGGTACGACAGCCTCAGCCGACTCTGTACCCTCGCCCGCCACTGCAGTGCCCGAGACCTCGATGGCGGATAGGGCCACTGCGGCGGGCGCTATGGCCGCGAAGGCCGTGTGGGGTCAAGCATCAACGCTAATCCCGCTGCTCGCAGTGGCATCCTATGGGCTCGGGCGGCTCATGGTGGACGGATTTTATGCGCAATTGCACACGACTGCGGAGGCCGCCGGCCTGGGGTACAGTTCGATTCTGGAACCAGCTGCGATTCTTACGGCCTTCGGGGCTGTGATCGGAACAGTAATCATAATGCTCCTTGATGCTTTTAAGGTAATCGGAGTATTGCTCTTCCGGCACAAGAAAAAGGCGTTCTTCCTGCTGGGCCTCGCCGGGCTGGCGGGCGGCGTTGCCGTTGTCGCTGAAATTGCGCGGGCTGATGTGCTTATTGATACATTCCTGTCCAGCGTGGCCCTCCCAGCCTTTCGCACGTTGGTGGACAAGTTCGGGAGTGCCCGGAATCGTCGTATCGGAGAGGCCAGGGCTAAGGAAGACCGTTCCCTTATGGGCAAGCCGCCCGCACGCGGCTCGATCGCGAAAAGGACTGTCTCTGTCCTGCTCGCTCTTGGCCTCCTGGTCGGGCTTTTCTTTGGCGCCCATGAGCTGGGGTCTCATGAGGGCAGGCAGGCGGCCGGCGGTAAACCTGTTGATATAAGCGTCTTCGGTTTCGACGTGCCCAGCATCACAGTAACTGCAGTTCGCATTGAACCTATAGAGTCTAGTCCAGCTCTTGAGCAATTGACCACCGATGGCTGCTTGCTTGAGATCGGTTCTAGCCCGACCACCGTGTTGCTTTACGATCCGGCGGACAAGAGCACGCTGACGGTCCCCTCCGGTCAGGTCGTCGTAATTGGCTCAAATGAGAAGTGTCCGAGATAACTCGTGCGTACGTTATAGGAGGTTGCAGCTTAGGGGATACTGTCAGATAGGCGGACGGGTTTGCGGCCGATGTACCCAAATCGCATATGCGCCCGCAGTTAATTTGACCCGTACACGCGTACTCTCATGCCGCGTACTGGATGCATCGTTGAGCGGTCGAGCAGCAGGCTCGACTGCGTCGTGCTCGGATCCTCCTCATCATTGCTGGCGCGCGAGCCCGGTGTAGCCGGCGACGAGCAGTGTCGCCAGCGCCCATCCGAGCCCAGTCGCGATCCATGTGCCGGCGATCCAGATCCAGCCCCATGGGGTGTCCCCGTTGGGACCCCAGTAGGTGGCCTGATGGACGTTGATGATCGGGATGACAGTGTCGATGGCGTACCCGGCCGGGTAGAAGCACGGGTAGTTGCTGGTGCATCTGGTTGCGACCGGTACCGGGTGAAGGCCTGCCACGTTGCCTACCGGCGCGATCAGGCCGTGGTGCTGGGCGAGGACGGACAATGCCAGAACAATCAGGTAGAGCAACACCAGGCCCGCGACTGCCCGCCAGGTTTGGTAGCCGTACTTGATGGATTTATCCAGCAGCCAGTTTCCGGCCCGGCGGAGTGGGCTGAGATTCCCGTACTCGCGCAGGTCAGAACGCCGCGCGATGGCTACTCTCCGTGCCTCGGTATCCTGGCCTGCCTGCCGGTATACGGACGCTAGCTGCTCGTATGGCTGGGTGGCAAAGGGGGCCGCCATCTTGCTGACCTTCGGCTGATACTGGCTACGGATCCAGGCGAGCCGCTGCCTGACGGTTGCGGGCTCGGCTCCGCCCAATCTGCCGTAGGTGAAACCGTCAAGGCGGAGCTGCCCGCCAGTTGGCCAGAATCCGTTGTTCCGTCCGCTGCCCCAGTCGTCGACGAGCTCGCCCGCAGCCGCGCCTTGCAGGCTCACTACGCCTTCGACTGGGGCGGTGGGGATCCAGTTCAGCGTTCCCGCGATCTGTGCGTGGGAGGCGTCGAGCCCGGTGACGCCATCGGCTGGTTTGTCCGGCGCCAGATCGGCAGATCCGCGGATAATCGCCAACACAAGCCATATGGTTCCGGTCGCTGTGAACCCGTCGTTGAGATAAATGCTGGCCACCTTGATCCCCCCAGCTCGCAGGGCGACGCCTTGATTGTCCTGGCCGGTCAGGTGCGCGCCACTGCAGACGAGATTTCTGGCAATGTTCGCGCCGGGCAGTCTGACTGCTCCGGCGGAGCTGAAACCTTCGTTGAGTAGCGCGCTGCCGACCGTCAACTCGTCGGCGATCAATGCATAGCCGTCCTGGTCGCGCCCCTCCAGGAGCGCGCCACTGCAGATCAGTGATCCGGCGATATCCGCGCTCCGTAGCCGGAGTGCTCCCGTGGAGGCGAAACCATCGTTGAGCAAGACGTTCCCGGCTACCTTTACCCCATCGGCTACCAGTGTGTAGCCCATGTCGTGGCTGCTTGCGCCGGTACCCGTGCTGTCAGGTGGCCCGATGATGCCCGTGCTAGGGGAAGTCAGCGCCGCGCGTTCTGGCGCCCTTAGCCTGACACCCTGGAGTGCCAGGTCGCCGCGGATATGCGTCCCGGCCAGTCGCAAGGTGCCGCGGACCTCCACTCCTTGCTCGATTGTTACGCCGGACCGGAACTCTGCGTGGGTGAGGTCAAGAGCCGTGCGCCCGTCAGCCTGCAACGAGCAGCCACCATGGATCGACAGGCTGCTCATGTCGCTCATCGCAAGATCCACGCCGCCGATAATCCGACACGTTCCCTCCAGCGTTGTTTCGGCACCCACAGAAAGCCGTGGAGCGCTCAATGCGCTGCCGCGAAGCCGCGACCGGGAATAGCCACTGTCGACCGGGGACGTGCTGGACTCCTCAAGGGTGGCGTTACGAATAAGCAACTGCCCCGAGATACGCGCACTTCCCATGTCGACACGACCCCGAATTACGGGTCGTCGGCCTGCGGTATCAGATATGAGGAACAGGCTGCCGCCAATGATCGAATCTCCCAGATCCAGTGCCGGGCCGGTGGCGGATTCGATTTGCGCGCCAGTAAGATCCAGCGATCCGTCGATCCGCACTCCCAGCAGGCGGATTTCCCCAACAGCAGTGAATTTATGAAGGAGCCTGACCGTGCCGCCCACGTGCATTCGGTCTGCCTGGATTGACCGTTCGCCGTCGGCATGAATCACGGTGTCCACGCAGAGCAAGCGGCCGCCTATGCTCGACTCACACAGCCAGATCGCCGATCTTTTGGACGTGCTGGCGCTCGTCGAGTAGCCGCCAGTAATCCGCGAACCCGAAAGATCTAGGTCACGCTGGACCCGGACCCCGTTTGCGAGCAGCCCTGGGAGCCGGTCACAAGCGGCAAGCGAAAGTTCGTGCAGCTGGGCGCCGTGGAGTACAGGCGCCGATTCGAAGCCACACCCGTCGAACCGCAAAGGAAAGGGAACTTCCAGTCCAGCCAGATCAAGACTCCCAACGATCACGGCATTCCGCACGTTGAGACCCCGGGGATCGATCTGTTCCTTCAGCTCAAGACAACAGCGGCGTATGAAGGCGGCATCTACCTGCCCGCGTTTGCCGCCCGGCGCAAGATCAGCAACCTGGCCCTCTCGAAACACACCGATGAGCTCAGCCTCGTCCACCCGCCCCTCCCAACCCATAGCTGTACGCGGTTATCACAGCTCTTCGCGCGCCGTTTGCCTTATAGCAGTCTCGACTATGGCCTGGGCCGACAGCGGGCCTCGCCCTATGTTTAGGCATCGTACGGTTAGCGATGAACGCCTGCTTCTGCCGCGAGCCGGGCATCGAGGCAGAGCTGGCCGGCCGTTATGGTCGATGGATGATCGACCTTGACCGCGGATGGCCTGTCGAGCGGCTTGACCTTGAGCCGCTGGCCGCGGCCCACGCCGCCGGACTCGCGCCGCTGCTGGACGATGCGGGCTTGCATGAGTTCACCGACGGCGCGCCGTTGTCCGCGGCAGCGCTGGCCGCCCGCTTTGCGCGGCTGGCGGCGCGCCGCTCACCCGACGGTGTCCAGCCGTGGGGCAACTGGGTAATGCGGGTGCGCGCGACCGGCGCGGTGGCCGGTGGTTAGGACGGTCCAGGCGACGCTGCCTGCGGGCGGTCCGCAGGCCTGCCCACCTGAGGTCGCCTGGGTCGTGGTCCGGGCCGCGCAGAGCCGCGGCTATGCGAAGGAAGCCGCGCGCAGCCTGGTCGCCGCGCTGCAGGAGGCTGGGTGGACCGTCGTAGCCCATATCCACCCCCCGTCATCTGGCCTCGCAGCAACCACCGACGTCCGTGACGGCCAGGTGCGCTGGGCTGGCATGCCGACTCTCCCATCTCCGGGCGGCTTCGCCCCCCGGAGACGCCCGATATTGCCTGTTCTCTGAACAACGAGGACAACGCTGCAGTTCAGGAGGCTGTCCAGGCATGGCGGCGGACTGCCGCCATGCCCGAAAAGTTCAGTTTGGCAGGTCCGTAACGGTGTGACCACGATCCCGAGCACTACCGAAAGCGGGCATGCGGTGCTGAACCGGTCGCCCAGCTTCTCGTCGCTGCTGCTCGTTACGTCAGCCTCAGCAGACCTGCCAGCGTATGCGCATCCACCGTGACCTTTGACAACGCCCGAACCTGCAACTCGACTTAGATTGTTCAGAGAATGCCGCGGCCAGGAGACGTCCGGTCATGCCGCGAGTCGTGCGACCTTGCGTGGCCTTACCTGCAATGGCGCGGCCGCGCATGGCCAGGATTCGACGGGGCCATCAAGGCGGATCTGAGCTGCCGTAGGTTGCCTGCGTGAGAAATTGCCTGACTGCCCGAGGGGTCGGGAGGACGTGGATATCGGCGTCACCAGCATGCGCGGCGATCGCCCGCAAGGGCAGTGGACGGCTCCGGCGCCGGCAGGTCAACAGCCACCGCTAGAAATCAGCTGTTTCCCACGGCCGGCGGATCGCCCGCCAGGTGCAGCGAAGTAGCGGGAAGTCCAGGAACATGACGGTGTCCGCGGCCTGGAGCCGGACATTGAGGACGTCGTGGAGCCCCAGGTCCCCGTCTATGATCCACGACTCATGCCTGACGAGTTCGCGCTGGATGGCTGCCCACCTGTCTGGGGGCGTTGCGGCCAGGCCTGCCCGCCAGAAGAGCTTGTCCAGCTCGACTACGGGCAGGCCGGTGACCTCGCCCGAGCTGACCGCGAGGGTCAATTTGCCTGCGGTGCCTGGGCCCGACGATGGCCACCCACTGCACAGTTGTCTATGGTGCCTTCGCCCGGTCGCTGAGATCAGCCCAGGCCCGGGTGCAGCCAGGCTGTCAGCGGTGGTGAGCGTGATCGGTCCGATCAGTCACTGGTGTTGCTATCGTTACTGCAGCTGAGCACGGTGCCGGGGAGAGGACGCGCGCCGAACTGGGTAGGCTTCGCAATGCTCGGCCCCGGAGATCATCCACTGCGCGTGCCAGGCCCGTCTAGCCGGCTGGTCGGCCAGGCAAACGACACGGTCTGGTGGTTAGGGCTTGCCGAAAAATAACCTGTAGCTTACCGATTTCCGGCATGCTGCTGTGGTATGGGCGACAAGGCGGAGATGGCGGTGGTTCTGGCCGCGAAGTTCCAGGCGGTCTTCCCGCACCTGGACGAGCGGCAGCGGCGGCTGGTGATGGGCGCGGAGGCCAGGGCACTGGGCCATGGCGGGATCCGGCTGGTGGCACGGGCTGCCGGGGTCCGCGAGGGCACCGTGTCGCTGGGCGTTGACGAGCTGGATTCCGGCGAGGAGCCGCTGGGCCGGGTCCGGCGCCCGGGCGGAGGCCGCAAGCGGGCCGCCGACCTGGACCCAGGCCTGCTCCCGGCGCTGCTGGCCCTGGTCGAGCCTGACGAGCGCGGCGACCCGATGTCGCCGCTTCGGTGGACGACGAAGTCGACCCGCAGGCTGGCGGCCGAGCTCACAGCCCAGGGCCACGAGGTCTCGGCCGACACGGTGGGCAGCCTGCTGCGGGCCGAGGGCTTCAGCCTGCAGGCCAACGCCAAGACCGTCGAGGGGAAGCAGCACCCCGACCGGGACGCGCAGTTCCGCTACATCAACGAGCAGGTCAAGAACCACCAGGGCACCGCTGACCCGGTGGTCAGCGTGGACGCCAAGAAGAAGGAGCTGGTCGGGGAGTTCAGCAACGCCGGCCGCCAGTGGCGGCCTAAGGGCAGCCCGGCGGCCACGCTGGTGCACGACTTTCCCGACGACGCCGTCGGCAAGGCCGTGCCCTACGGGATCTACGACGTGACCGGGAACTCCGGCTGGGTGAACGTCGGGACCGACCACGACACCGCCGCCTTCGCGGCGGAGTCGGTCCGCCGCTGGTGGAGGGTCGCAGGGCAGGACGAGTACCCCCAGGCCAGGCGGCTGCTGATCACTGCCGACGCGGGCGGATCCAACGGCTACCGCACCCGGGCGTGGAAGGCGGAACTGGCCGCGCTGGCCGTCGAGACCGGGCTGGAGGTCACCGTCTGCCACTTTCCGCCAGGCACATCGAAGTGGAACAAGTGCGCATGACCTGGCGGCCACCCCGGAGTGATGAAATGCCCTCAACGGCTCGCCGGGCGCGGTCGCCGTCTCGACACTGGAGCGCTGACAGTCCGCAACAAGTTTGGTGCAGGACCCGCGGGACCTGGGATTGTCGCTGCGAGCACGAACCCCAGATTCGGTTAACTACCAGGTCCTCCCCGGTGGGTCGTCTCGGGAACCCAGCGAGGAGGAGACATGGAACAGATCCACGACCGGGTAGCAGGCCTGGATGTGCACCGCGACACTGTGGCGGTGTGCGTACGGACCCCGGGGCCGCGCGGCGGCGTGAACACCGAGAGGGCCCGGTTCGACACGACTGCCGGCGGGCTGGCCGGGCTGGCCCACTGGCTGGCCGAGCGCGAGGTCACCCTGGCCGCGATGGAGGCGACCGGGGTGTACTGGAAGCCGGTCTACTACGCGCTCGAAGGCCGGTTCGAGCTGTGGCTGTGCAACGCGCATCACGTCAAGAACGTCCCGGGCCGCAAAACGGACATGTCCGATGCCGAGTGGCTGGCCGACGTGGCCGCGCACGGCATGGTGCGGCCCAGCTTCGTGCCGCCGCCGCCGATCCGCGAGCTGCGGGAGCTGACCCGCTACCGCAAGACCCAGATCGATGTCCGGGCCGCCGAGATCGCCCGGCTGGAGAAGGTGCTCCAGGACGCCGGGATCAAGCTGACCTCGGTCGCCTCCAAGGTGCTGACCCAGTCCGGGCGGGCGATCATCGAGGCGCTGATCGCCGGGCAGCGCGACCCGCGCGCGCTGGCTGAGCTGGCCAAGGGCAAGCTGCGCCCGAAGATCCCGCAGCTGACCGCGGCGCTGGCCGGCCATTTCGGCGCGCATCACGCTATCGTCGCGGCCTGCATCCTGGGTCACCTGGACTTCCTGGACGCGGCGATCGCCCGGCTCGACGAGCAGGTCGCCGCCCGGGTGGCAGAGGGCTACCAGCCGGCCGCCCGGCTGCTGGCGGATGTCCCCGGACTGGAGCGGCGGAGCATCGAGGTCATCATCGCCGAGACCGGCGCGGACATGAGCCGGTTCCCCAGCCCGGGACACCTGGCCTCATGGGCGGGCCTGTGCCCGGGCAATCACGAGTCGGCCGGCAAGCGCCGCCGGGTCGCCACCACGGCGGGCGACCAGTGGCTGCGCCGCACCATGGTTGAGTCGGCCCGGGCCGCGGCGCGGACCAAGGGCAGCTACTTCGGCGCCCAGTACCGGCAGATAGCCCGCCGCCGGGGACCCAACAAGGCCGCCATCGCGGTCGCGCACAGCCTCCTCGACGTGACCTGGCACATCCTCACCACCGGTGAGGTATTCACCGACCCCGGCGAGGACTACTTCACCTCCCGCCAGGACAAGGAGCACCAGACCCGCCGCCTGATAGGCCAGCTGGAGAAACTCGGCTTCACCGTCCAGCTCACCGAAGCCGGGTAACCGGCCGGCCGCACCCATCCGCCAGGGCTTCGCCCCGGCGAGCTGCCGCGCGCCCCGAAACGCCGCATTTCACCCCAGATCGAGCACCGGCTGTTCTCCCACATCACGATGAACTGGCGCGGCAGGCCCCTGGCCAGCCACGAGGTCGTCGTGAAGACCATCGCCGCCACGACGACCCGTGCCGGGCTGAGGGTCCGTGCCGAGCTGGACGAGGGCCAGTACGCGACCGGGGTCCAGGTCACCAACGCGCAGATGAAGGCGCTGCCGCTGGAGCGCCACGACTGGCACGGCGACTGGAACTACACCCTCCACCCCCGCGACTACGACCAGCCGCCTAGCGATCCCAACCCGTTCGACCAGCCCAGCCCCGACCTGGCCTGGCTCTGCCACCCCGCCCTGACCGGACTGACGGCCAGCGAGTGGAACGCCCTGATCGCAAAGCTGATGACCCTCCACGACCAGCAGCGCGAGACCGCCCTGGACAAACGCCGCGGCCACCGGCCCCGCATCAAAGCAGGCGAGGGAACCGGCCGCCGCCCCGTCCTCACCCTGGCCGACCGGCTCCTGGCCACGATCCTGCACTACCGCCTCGGGCTCCAGCAGGTCGCCGTCGCCGCACTGTTCGGAGTCCGGCCCGAGACGGTCAACAAGCGCATTCGCGACACCCGTCAGCTCCTGGACCAGGCCGGACACGCCATCCAGCCCGGCCCGCACCGCCTCGCCAGCCTCGACGACCTCTACCAGCTCGCAACATCGACAAGCATCATTATCCAGCCTCAGATCAAGACGGCGTGTTAATGATCTGCAAGCCCTTAGGGGTGGCGGATGCGCAGCAGTCCGCGTTGCAGTACCGTCACCGCTCCAGCAAGGCTGTCAGGATCGGTAAGGGTGGCAAGGTCGCTGACTGCCTTTGTAGCTGCGGCGGCGGACTGGTCGGTCAGGCGCAGCACCACAATGCCGGCATGGCTTCCGGGCGGGTAGGCGCGGATGTCGCCCGGGCCGCGGTCCAGTGAGATCAGGATCCGTCCTGCTGCGGTGGCTGCGGCGACAACGTTTTGGTCCGGCGCGCCGGTCAGGCCCTCGCGGGTGACGGTATCGACGTCGTGACCGGCACTGGCCAGGATCGCGGTAGAGGAGACGGGCAGGTTCTCGTCGAGCTTGAACTTCACCGTGACTGCGGCAGGGGGAGTAGTTCCTCCCGGGCCAGCGCGGCGCCGTAGGCGGCGGCCGCGCGTACGCCCGCTACGGTGACCGTGGGGTATTCGGCGGTGATCTCCTCCGATGTCATGCCGGAGGCCAGGCAGTCCAGGATCACGCTGACCGGCACGCGGGTTCCGGCGATCACGGCCTGGCCGTGCATCACCCGGGGGTCGGCGGAGATCATCTCCAGCTGGTCAGCTGTCACCACTCCAGTGTGCCCTGCGGTAAGGAGGAACGCGATACCGTCGCCGGGTCGCGCTACGTCGGAGCTGGCTCTGACGCCGTGCGGGGGAGGCGTCACGCTGAGCTGGTGAGGGCGACGGCTGGGTAGGCGGTGGTGATGGCGAGGGGCGGGCAGGGCCCGGTGCCCTCTCCTTTCCGCGTCGGCGGCCCGCCGGTGGGTGATCACTGCGCAGGGGAGCAGGACGGTCATCCCGGCGGTGGCGGTGACCGGAATTCTGGGGCGGTACCGGCACGCCCGGTGCCAGGTGGTCCGGGAACCACTTGCGGGAACCACCGTGCACACTGTCCCAGGCACCCCGGGACCTCTCCAGGCACGGTTTCCGCAGGTGACGTGTATGAGCCGGCGCTGTCAGCTGGGCAGATTCCCGGCCTGATTTCGGCTTACAAGCGAGGGGTCACTGGTTCGAACCCAGTTGCGCCCACCAAGTTTCCGCAGCTAGATGGCCTTTTTGAAAAACACTGATCGGAGACCCGGGAACCACGGCCGGGAACCACCGGTGCACGCCTTTGTACGGGGGAAGCGTGCCCAGCGGCCACGGCCGCATCCTCTCCGGCCACTAGGGTGCGCCGCGCCGACGGCAGGCACCCGCCGGCACTGGAGCTGCATGGAGGCTGAAGTATCGGCGGCGTCCGGCCTGGCTGAGCACGCCGGCAATGTTGTGAGCCTGGTGGCTGGTGCGCGCAGAGCAGACCCGGGTGATCAGCTGGCAGGAGAACGCCGGATCGGGAACCTCTAAGCTCGGTGATCGGGCCAGGGCGCAGCGCATCGAGATCGAAGGTGGCGACCAGAAAGCAGCTGCCTCGGCAGGCTTCCGGGTATGTCAAGGCTGCAGCGCGCACGCATGCATGAGCGTACAGGACCGTACGTTTCCGTACGGTTTGGTGTTACCCTAGAGTCATGACCACGATCAGGGCCGAGGAGGTACGGATTCCCCGGCATGCTCGCGAGGCGGTCGCCCGCCACGAGCGGGTGGTCGTCGTGAACCATGAACGGCCGGCTTTCGTCATCATGCATCCCGACGACACCGCAGCTGACTCGCCGACTACGCGGCACGGCCGGCCGCTGCGTGAGGCACTCGGGCTGCTCGCCAATGCGGCCCTGCCGGATCCCGGTTTCGCCGACGATATGGAGGCCGTGCTCGCTGACGTCGGGCCAGTCCCGGATGACCCGTGGGCACGCTCCTAGACACTACAGTCTTCATCGAGCTTGAACGCGCCGTCCGGCGCCTGCCCCCGGCAAGCGCCATGACGCAGGTGAGCGCGCGCCTGCAAGAGCAGCTGGGGCCTGACGAGGAGGTGGGGATCGCCGCCATCACCGCCTCCGAGCTGCTGCACGGCGTACACCGCGCTACCCTGGAGCACCGGACCCGCCGTGAGGCCTTCGTCGAGGCTGTCCTGGCCGCTTTCCCCCCGCTGCCCTTCGGCCTGCTCGCCGCTCGTGCGCACGCCCGCATCTGGGCCGGACTCGCCGCTGCCGGCCAGGACGTCGGGGCACACGACCGGATCGTCGCTGCGACCGCCATAACTGCCGGATGGCGCGTCGGAACAGCCAATCTGCGGCACTTCGACCGTATCCCCGGCCTTGACATCCTGGCCATCACCTTCACCGGCTAACACCGGCGCGCTGACAGCGGCAGGAGGATGGCTAAGCTTCCCTTCCTCATCAGCGGCCAGAACCAAACGATCTTGCGCCGATCCGCCGACCCGCACCCACTTGATCATGCCAGCCCCTATTTGGCGCTCGGTTCGCTCACGTTCTGGAACGCTGCTCGCGTAGCGTGACGATCCCTGGTCATGGCCGTCGTGCGAGATCCGCCTAACTTAATTGAGATCTGGACGGTTCGGTCGCGGCGATGTCCTCCGCTCGCGGCCGCTCGTAACAGGCGATTCTGTGGCGGCATCCGATCCTGCCCAGTCGCTGCCCATCTGCAGTGCGGGCGGATCGCGCGATCCGGGCGAGGTGGCCGCGGCAGGACTGGTGACCTTGGTCCCTGCCGCCCGGGACCAATGCCTGCGGAACCGTCCCGCGGCAGCGTTAATGTGAGGATTGCTCAAGGGAAAGGGGAGCCCGGAGGGAAACCGAAGGGAGAACCGGAACCGGGCAACGGCCGAAGGGAACGAACCGGAGAACGCCGGACGAAGGGAAACCAGAGGAAGGCGGGCGAAGGGGGAAGAACCCGGCGGGCAAACGGGAAACCGGAGGAAAGCCCGCAGGGGAAACCGGAGGACGTGAGGTGAGGCCCCAGACCACCCGGTGAGAATCCGGGGATCCGGGGCCGCACGCATCTGCGGTGCCGGTGGCACAGTCCTGGCAGGCCTGCGCGAACTGCGCATAGTCGTCCACCAGCTTTCTGGCGGGCAACGGGCGCCTGTCAGTCGCGCCCCAGACGACGCACTCCCCCAGAGCGCCGACCTGCGCCTCTGCGGTCTGCTGATCGCAGACCGCAGTTGACTCGGCAGTCATGGCTGCTCGCGTATCCGCCTGATTATGCGTGGCCAGCAGGTTCTCACGCCACGGCCGTTGGAGGCGCCAGAAGGGTCGTTCTGTATCCCGGGAACGCGCCGCGTGGACGACCGGCGCCGTCACTGACATACTCGGCGACGTGGCGCGTGATCGAGCCAGCTACGGCATCGACGGCGGGTACATCGGCATTCCCTACTTTGCCCTCGTCGAAGTCGGTCTCTTGGCAGCCGGCCGGTGGGCACGGAAACGGGATCGGCACCTCGCCGCCGTTCTGGCGAAGGTGGGCGCCGCCGCAATGCTCGGAGTCGCTGTGGGCTACTGGTATAGCACGGGACCGGGGAAGCTGTCGGTGTGGCGGGAGTTGCTTGACGAGCTCGGCCTTCGGGGCGACGAGCGCCTGCTCGACATCGGCTGCGGCCGGGGCGCCGTCCTTATTTACGGCGGCCCACCGGCTGCCACACGGTCGTGCGACCGGTGCCGACATCTGGCGGCTGCGTGATCAGACCGGGAACAGCCGGGCCGCCGCCGAGCGCAATGCGCGGATCGAGGGAGTCAGTGACCAAGTTGAGTTCGTCGAGGCGACGCTCGGGATCTGCCGGTTCTGCCGGACTCATACGACGTCGTGGTCAGCAACCTCGCCTTCGCCAACATCCACGGCGAGGAAGAACGCGCCAAGGCACTGCGCGAAGCCGTCAGAGTCCTTCGCCCCGGTGGGCGGATGCGCATCGTTGATGACCCCCGTGCAGGCCGGTACGCCGACGTCCTTCGGGCTGCCGACTGCTCCGACGTCGAGGTGTGCCGCCTGGACTGGCGAACGTGGTTCGGCTTTCCAGGCCACCACCTGGTGCTCGTCGCGGCTTCGAAACCAGCCGCCGACACTCGCTGAAGGGTCCTGAGTAGCACGCCCTTAGCCGCCGTTAGCGCGGACTTCCGTGCTCGATAATTGAGCCTCCATCATGGTGGTGCTGGCGGGGTACTGGTCCTGCTCGGATTGCTTCTTACCTGCGGAGATGTGGGCCTGCCGGATTCATTCCGGGTGGCGTCCGGTGGTAGGTATCGCTGTATCAGGCATGGATCTGCCGGAAGTGTTATGAAGTAGTTATGTGTGCAGTATCGGCCTGAACATCCCGTTCCCGGCCAGCTGAACAGGACGATCAGGCCGATAGGGGGCTGACATGCCGTGTCCGGGCCTGCGGCCGCCCGCACGGTGGTTCTGGTAGACCGGGCCCGTGGCAGCGAAACCGGCCCCCGGCGCGGCGTACTTCACCGCCCCGGCGCACCCGAACCAGCGCCGGTATGAGGCGCTGCGCGCCTACTTCACCGAGGACCTGACCGTCGAGCAGGCCGGCGCCCGGGCCGGCTACACCCGCGCCAGCATGGCCAGCCTGCTGCGTGACTTCCGGGCCGGGCGGCTGGACCTGTTCGCCCCGCCCGGCAAGCCCGGCCCCAAGACCGCCCCGGCCAAGGACCGCGCCCGCGCCCGGGCGGTCGAGCTGCGCCGGGCGGGCCTGCCGGTGCACGAGATCAGCGCCCGGCTGCGCGCCGAGGGCACCCCGCTCAACCGCACCGGGGTCGGGCAGATCCTCGCCGAGGAGGGCTTCGCCCGGCTGCTGCGCGGCCCCGCGCCCGAAGCCAGCACTAGCCCGGCCACCGCCGGGCGGGACACCCGGCTGCCCCGGGCCGCGGTCATCGACTTCGCTGCCTTCCCCGCCCGCGCCGACACCCGGCTGGCCGGGCTGCTGCTCGCGCTGCCCGACCTGGTCGCCCTGGACCTGCCCGCCCTGACCCGCGCGGCCGGCTACCCGGGCACCTCGGTCATCCCGGCGGTGTCCTGGCTGCTGTCGCTGCTCGCGCTGAAGCTGACCGGCACCCGCCGGGTCTCCCACGTCGATGACCTGATCACCGACCCGGCCAGCGCCCTGTTCGCCGGGCTGGCCGTCCTGCCGAAGAAATCCGCGCTCACCGACTACTCCTACCGGCTCGCCCACGACCACCAGCAGAAGTTCCTCGCCGCCCTGGACGCCAAGATGATCAGCGCCGGGCTGGCCACCGCCAGCGAGGCGATCTTCGACCTGGACTTCCACGCCGTCATGCACTGGGGCCAGGACCCGGTGCTGGAAAAGCACTACGTCCCCAAGCGGTCCCAGCGGGCCCGCTCGGTGCTGACCTTCTTCGG
Source organism: uncultured Actinomycetes bacterium (assembly GCA_963789225.1). Classification (GTDB taxonomy): domain Bacteria; phylum Actinomycetota; class Actinomycetes; order Streptosporangiales; family Streptosporangiaceae; genus Palsa-504. The sequence goes on along the minus strand of CAWBKD010000046.1, from coordinate 490,671 downwards.
CCAGGACACCGGCACCCGCAACCTGGTCTACGCCAACGCCGACATCTCCAAGGCCACCCAGAACCAGGAACCCATCGCGTTCTGCGACCACTGGAAGGCCGTCTCCGGGTCCGACCCGAAAATGCTGATCATGGACCAGAAGGTCACCACCCAGGCCATCCTCGGCGAGCTGGACGCTCGCGGCGTCAAGTTCGCCACCTTGCGGATGCGCTCGGCCTCCCTGATGCGGTACATCAACGCACTGAACAGCAGCGACTACAAGACCGTCACGCTGGACCGGCCCGGCCCCTACAACCGGCCCAAGGTGCACGAGGACCCCGCCGTCACGCTGACCAGCTACCCCGGCACCGTCCGCCAGCTCATCGTCACCGGCCTGGGCCGCGACGCCCCCACCGTCATCATCACCAACGACACCGGCATCACCACCAGGGCGCTGATCAGCCAGTACGCCCGCCGGATGACCATCGAGCAGCGGCTGGCCGAGATCATCCAGGCCTTCTGCGCCGACGCCCTGTCCTCCACCGTCAACCTCAACGTCGACCTCGACGTCGTCTTGTGCGTCCTGGCCCAGGCCCTGCTCGCCGCGTTCCGCAACCGGCTCGGCCCCGGCTACGCCACCGCCACCCCCGACACCCTCCAGCGGCGCTTCCTGGACACCGCCGGAACCATCACCCACGACGGCGACACCATCACCGTCACCCTCAACCGCCGCGCCTACTCACCCGTCCTGCGCCAGTCCGACCTGCGCACCGACACCACCATCCCCTGGTGGCAAAACCGTCGCCTCCGCTTCCAGCTCAGCTAGCCGGAGGCGCGATTCGCTGCATGGAAATCCGCGTTAGGGACGGCAGCGGGAATCTCGGCGTCCGGCCGTTTAAGCGTGCAGAACGGGGTGATCTGTAGCTCTCCGGGCATGGCCATGGGAAATACGCGGCCATTGTGCATCTGGCGTTATAATCGCCAAGACGTGTGCGCAGGTATGCCGGACTCTTGAACCCTGCAGCGAGCCGGACTCATGATCTGCTGCGCTGGCTACATGCGCGTTGCGATCGGCAAGCCAGAGGATCAGCTTCTTGGCCCCTGCGGAGCGGCCCGTGTCCTGGTAGGCGAGAAGAGAAATGCCGATCTCGGCCCCAAATACACCCCATTTAATCTATGACATGACGCATCAGGCATTTCACCGAGGCTGGGCTGTACCGGCGGCTTTCATGACCCCCTTCGCGGCGCGATGCCGTCTAGATCATCGCCCCCGCGCTGGAGCCTGCAGTTGCGGATGGTGCTTCTGGGAATTCCGGCGCGTGAACGCGGCAATGGCGGTCACTGTTTGGTGACAAATTTCCACAGGCACACCCATTCGTCCGGGGGGGGTGCGTACGATATTTCGCAGTACCTCACTCGCGTCCGGGGGGTTCGCATGACGGATGAGCTTGATAGCCGTGCTGGTAATACTGGGGAAACCGGTAGCGCCGATAAATTGGACGGTGCCCTGACGGCTGTGGCCAAGGGCCTGTACCACGAGCCGGTTCTCCTCTTCGGCTTTGGCGTCGTCCTGGTTCTCGGGGTGGTCGGCCAGGTCGCCGGGGGACGACTGCTGCCCGCCGGCTGGCTGATTGTCGGCGTGTACACGGCAAGCGTGACCATCTGGGCAGCAACCCGGCACGGGCGCGCGGACGGCGGCGCGGGCACCACTGAGATCCCTAGCTCGGGCGAGCCAAAGGCCCAGGCGCACCCAGCCGGAACAGAGATCCAAATACTGAATAGCGAGAGCGAGGGGTCCTCGATAACAGACACTGCGAACGTGGATGACCCGGCAAGTGGCCACGTAAGCATCGTCATCGACAATAGCAACACCAAGAAGAGCCAGGTCAGGAGGTCGGCCAACATCCGCCCGAAGAGCACGCCACGGGACCAAGATGCCTGACGCGCAGCCCGGGGACGTGCTTGTTGCCATTCCCACCAGGAATCCGGTCACGCGCGGTCTCGCGGGAGCCCGGGACCGCGTGCTTGACGCCGCGAAGCACCGGGGCCCGGGCCGGTTTGACGTGATAGCCGATGGCGGATGCGGCAAGACGCGGTTGCTTGAGGAACTCGCGGAGGGCCTGCGAGACCTCGGGCACGCGACGCTATTCATCACCATCAGCCCGCAGCGCAAGAACAGCGATGAGCTGAGCGAGGCAGACCGGATGCGTGGCGATGAGGTCACCTATCATCAGATGATCGCGGAATTCGCCCGCGACGTCAGCAAGGCGTATGCGAGTCCCACCGGAAGCGGCCGGGTGCTGGACCCGGAGACCGGGCGGCGCATTGAGCAGCGGATGAATGCGGCGGCGAGTGCCATGCCACCGCCGCTGGTAAATGCCTCGACCAGCCTGCACACCGAACGATCCCGGGAAAGCCGGGTTGCTGATTCCGGCAACATAAGCGTGCAAATGAGCGATACCTTGCTGCTGCGAGCTAGGTGGATTGCCAGCCTGGATGCGTTCGTGGCGGCCGTGCGTGAGTTGGCCGAGCACTGCCCGGTGGCGATCCTGGTCGATGACCTGCACCTCATCCTCGGCACGGAAGCCGGACGGTGGCTGCTCGGGGCGCTTGATCAGCTCCCGGGGATCCTGACAGTTCACGCCCGCCGGCCCGACGCGGCCCATGCCGTGCTGGGGCACGCGGAAGTCGTCCGCCTGGTGCCGATGAACGAGGTGGAGACCCGGGCGTACGCGCGATACGAGCTGCCCGACGAGGCCGCGGGACTCGGCTCGCTGGTCTTCGAGCTGACCGGCGGTTACCCGGTCTGGGTCGGAGCCTGCTGCCAGATGATCGCCGCCGAGACGGCGCGGGGCGTTCCGGCCAGCCGGCTCAGGGAGCGGTTGCTTGACGGCGCGGCGCCGCTGTCCGCGACGGCCCTCACGGACCGGTTCGCAGTGTTCGTCGATGACTACTGCGCGGGCCTGCTCGGGACCGCCGCGCCAGTGTTCGACCTGCTGACGGTCCTGCGGCGGGTCAGCCGCGTCCTGCTCGCCAGACTGCTCGCGGAGCACGGTTTTGACGAGGGCGCCTGCGGCAAGCTGTTCGACTGGCTCAAGGACTGCGGCTTCATGACCGCCATCGATGACGGCGGAGCGGACGATCCCGGCGAGCCGGACATCGATGACGGCGGAGCGGACGATCCCGGCGAGCCGGATATCCGCCTGCACGACGTCATCCGCCATGAGGCGGAGCGAAAGCTCCGCCGGCAATCCCTGACCCGGTACCGGGAGCTGCACGCCTCCGTGGAGCGGTACTACCGCAAGACGATGAACTTTGACTATGAACCGGAGGAGAGCCTCTCGCTGCACCACCAGTACGGGACCCGCTATGAGGAGCGGCGCTGGCAGGCCAACTCTCTTGAGTGGCTGCACCACGCGAGCCAGGTCGATGATGAGGCCTTTCGGCTGGCCATGCGGGCGATGGTCCGCCTGTTCCTCGACGCGTTCTGGTGGTACGAAAGCGACTTCCCGATGTTGGGCGACTATCACTACTGCCGGACGCTGCTGGCCAACTACCGCAGCCTTCCCCGGCGGCGATCAGGAGAGCAGTGGCTCTGGTACCTGGAGGCGTTCCGCGAGAACTACGTCGCGGACACCCCGAACCGCGAGCCGGGCCGGGACTCCGGGCGCTGGCAGAAGGCCCAGGACGCGCTGCGCGGGCTGTGGAACTTCCTGCAGCTGGATCGCAGGACGGTCCCGGACAATCGCGACCTGCGCAGGATTCAGATCCTGCTGAGCATCTTCCGCGGCGATGCCGAATACTACGGCGGCACCGGGAACGAACGGAGCAGGGAGAGGGCGGCGGCCTGGTATACCGAGGCCGAGCAGGCGGCGTACCCGGATGTGTTCGACAGGTGGATCGCGAACTGGGCCCTGTACCTCAAGGCGGACCTCTACCTGGACGCGGACCCGTCCCGGGCGAGAGAACTAGTGCAGGCCTTGCCGAAGCGGATTGACGAGCAGGAGGACAACGAGCTCCGCGTCTACCTGATCTGGCTGTACGGCGACCTGGCGTGGAATGCCGACGACAAGGCCCTAGCCTTCGACATCTACGCGCGGTCCGTGCTCCACGCCTTCGTCTTCCACCTCCGGCAGGAGAGCCAGGAGCAGAACCCGAGCAGATACACGGTCGAGTTCTATCAGACGTTCATGGACTGGACCCGCCAGCGGCTCGACGAGGCCAAAGAAGAGGGCCTCGGCGAACTCGTGAGCATCGCGACCGGCCGCATGAACGCGCTATTCGCCCCCTACTGGGCGCACGAGGACCGCGTCCCAGACAATGCCGAGGGGTTCCCCTCCCAGCCGAAGCAGCATGACCTCGGGATCGTCCGTTCCCGGTTCGCCGACACCGTGCGCTGGGTGCTGGACGCCATGCAGGACCGGCTCGAAGAGCCGCTGGGCGGGCCGCTGTCCCTAGCCTGAGCGACGGCGGGCGTGGCTCGCCGCCCCGGAACACATCACCACCTGATCCTCGATCCACCGGTTGAACGCCCAGTTGCTGAACGTGCCTCGTGGTCAATACGTGGTCAAGTGGTCTATGAAAGAAGTGGCCAGCAAGACGTTCAGCCAGGTAAGGCCCCATAGGGTCGCGTGCTGGACAACCGGACTCATAATCCGTTGATCCCTATGCACCGGTGGCGCCAAACGATATTGGATAATCTGCGCGCTTGAGCGTTGCAGTCTCCCGAGGCCGCTCCTCGTCCGTAATCGGCGTTACGCGCGAGTACCCCTTTTGTCAACCCAGCCAGTTGTCTACTCTCCGTAACGGTCGCTGCTCAGCCGATAGCTGTGACGGGGGTCCCGGCCGGGTTGCGGGACCGATCGCCTTCCACCCGGGCCGAGCCCGTGCTACAGGCCCGCCAACCAGGGCGGCGGCGGGTTTTTTGCTCTGCCGGGCCATCGTGATCTTGGGCGCTGCTTCGGGAACCACTTTCGGGAACCACCGTGCAAACTTCCCCAGGCACCCCAGGACATCTCGGGACATGGTTTCCGCAGGTCGAGCGGATCAATCGCGTCTCTGAGCTGGGTAAATTCCCGGCCTTGTTTCGCCTTACAAGCGAGAAGCCGGTGGTTCGAACCCACCTGCGCCCACTAAAGTTTCCGCAGCTAGATGGCCTTTTTGAAAACACTAATCGGAGACCTGGGAACCACAGCCGGGAACCACCGGTGCATGCTCCCGGACGGGGAAGGGTGCCCAAGGAGCATCCCCTTCGACCACCAGGGCGCGCCGTGTGCCGACGGCAGGCACCACCGGCACTGAAGCGGCACGCAGGGCTGGGGGGATCCGCGTCGGTCCGACGACCTGGACCTGCGCCCGGTCTTCCACCGGCTCGAAGAACGCGTCCGGGCCCACGTGCTGATCTGTATGCTCGCCTGCTACCTCACCTGGCGCCTCCGGCAGGCATGGGCGCCGAGCAGCACGAGGACTGGGTTGTGGTCAGGCAGATGCCGCTGAGTTAGTGTCAGCCAGCACCGTGAGTCCGCGGATTCGACCTGATAGTCATGTGAGTCTGCAAGTCGTGCCGTTACAACGCCGTACGGCCTCGAACACGATGACGATACGGTGCTTCGAACCGAGCTTGATTGACTCGGTGTACGAGCTGGTATACCGTCTATTGCACTAGATCGGCAGACGTACGCTGAAGCTACGGGCGGTGCGCTGAGGAATGAGCGGTGTACTGCGACCTGACGCGGGGCTGCGAGACAGTGCCCCCGTCGATGAACCCGACCTGCGCGTCAACCGTCGTCCGCGAATCGGATGGTGGGTGCTTAGCGGTGTCGTGCTCGTCCTGTTGGCGATGTTCGCCCATCTGCTCGTCACGAGCTCGAACATTCAGTGGAAGGTCGTCGGCCAATACTTCTTCAGCACTCAGATCCTGCTCGGGCTGGTGCGCACACTGGAGCTAACCGCCGTGTCCATGGTCATAGGAGTGGCTATTGGCCTCGTGATGGCTGTCATGCGGCTATCGCCCGTGGCGATTCTCTCCAGCCTCAGCTGGGCCTACACCTGGTTGTTTCGCGGCACGCCGCTCCTAGTCCAGATCATCTTCTGGTACAACCTGTCCGCGCTGATTCCGACGCTCTCCCTCGGGGTCCCTTTCGGTCCAACTTTCTTCTCCGGCAACGTCAACTCGATCATCACTCCCTTCACGGCGGCCCTGCTCGCACTCGGGCTCAACGAGGGTGCCTACATGTCCGAGATTGTGCGCGCCGGCATCCTCTCTGTCGACCACGGGCAGACGGAAGCCGCCAAAGCGCTCGGCATGTCCGGGCGCCGGACGATGCGGCGGATCATTCTGCCTCAAGCGATGCGCGTCATAATCCCGCCGACCGGCAACCAGGTCATAGGCCTGTTGAAGTCATCCTCGCTGGTTAGTGTCACCTCACTGCCGGAACTGTTGTATAGCGCTCAGATCATCTATGACAGGACGTTCCAGACAATCCCTTTGCTCGTCGTGGCCAGCCTGTGGTACCTCCTGGTAACGAGTGTGCTCAGTTTCGGTCAGTACTACGTCGAGAGGTATTGCGCCAAGGGGTCGGCCCGCAGCTTGCCGCTTACTCCTTTGCAGAAACTGCGGCGGAACGCCGGGCGCGCTCATCTGACGCTCACACGGTCTTCGGCGCGGAGCTGAGATGCAACAGCCCCCTCTTCTCGATGTCCGCGGCGTGCACAAGTGGTTCGGGCACCTGCACGTCCTCCAAGGTGTGAATCTGCAGGTCGCCCGAGGCGAAGTGACATGCATCCTGGGTCCGTCCGGCTCTGGAAAGAGCACGTTGCTGCGCACCATCAACCAGCTCGAGCAGGTCGACCGTGGTCGGATCTATGTCGATGGGGAGCTCATCGGCTATCGACCTCGTGGCAAGAAGCTCGTTGCGTTGCCCGAGCGGGATCTCTGCCGCCAGCGAGCCAGCATCGGCATGGTCTTCCAAAGCTTCAACTTGTTCCCGCACATGAGCACTCTCGCGAACGTCATCGAGGCCCCGGTGGGGGTGCTAAGACGGTCACGAGATGAGGTGCGCACCGAAGCGTTGAGCCTACTCGCGCGGGTCGGCCTCGGCGACAAGGCGAACACCTTCCCCAGGCAGCTCTCAGGTGGCCAGCAGCAGCGCGTGGCCATCGCCCGCGCGCTGGCGATGCATCCCAAGTTGTTGCTCTTCGATGAGCCCACCTCGGCGCTCGATCCGGAGCTGGTCGGTGAAGTTCTCGACGTCATCAAAGACCTGGCCCGTGAGGGGTTCACCATGGTGGTGGTTACTCATGAAATCTCCTTCGCCCGCGAGGTGGCAGACACGATCATGTTCATGGACGACGGCCGAGTAGTTGAGACGGGCCCCCCCGAGCAGGTGCTGAGCAACCCGAAATCCGAGCGAACCCGCGCCTTCCTCTCTCGCGTCCTCTGAACCGTGAATAGCTTCATCGACGCACGTCGCTCAGGCGGCAGGCGCCTCCATGGGCTCGATGGTGATTTGGTCGCCGAGTCGTTCGAGCTGGGCGACGAGTCGGCGGATGTGGGCTTGCTCGGAGAGTCTGTGGGCGAAGTAGTCCCCGCCGAGGTCGAGGTACGAGACGTGCCGGTCAAGCAGGCGGTAGGCGATGACCAGGATTGAGTGGACGCTCGCCACCTCGGCCTGTTTCGTGCCGGTGTCGTCCGGAGGAGCCTGTCCATGAAGACTCTGAACCACGCGCTCGTGGCCGCAGCCAGGGGTGCCGCAGGCTCCCGCATCCGACTGACTAACGGGCTCTGGGCGCGCCACAGGAGCACCACGTCGCCGGACGACCCAATCATTCTCATCCGCCCCGGACGGCCGCGCCGGCGGCCATGGAGGACTGACTGGTGATTAGCGTCAGGTCGTTGCTCCCGTCGCCTGGGATCCCTTTCCGTCAAGCCGGCTGCTTGTAATGCCGGCACGGTTCCCCAGGCTCTTCGATCCACTGACGTTGCGCAGCGTCACCGTCCGAAACCGCCTCGTTGTGTGTCCGATGGGCTGTCGCTTCGTCGTGGAGGGTCGGCCAACCACCCGCGATTTCGCCTTCTACCGAGCCCGGGCAGAAGGCGGCGCGGGACTGATCATCATGGGCGGCACGATCGTCCACCCGACGTCGCTCCTGAAATCACGGAAGGCGATCGAGGCCTATGAGCGTGACGCCATCCCGGCCCTGGCTGAGTTGTCGGCAGCGATCCACCATGGTGGCGCGAAGGTCATAGGCCAGCTCAACCATCGTGGCCGAGAGATGCTCGGGCACGACTCCGAACAGAACCGCGACGTGGACTTCCCCACCTGGGCGCCTTCTCCTCTGGCATCGCCCAACGATCCGCTTGTGCCGCATGAGATGAACCTGGATGAAATTCGCGAGGTCATCGAAGCGTTCTGCCTCAGCGCACGCAACCTGGTGCGGGCGGGCTTCGACGGCATTGAGATCCACGCCGCCCATGGTTACCTCGTGGGCCAGTTCCTCTCGCCGCAAGCCAATATGCGCATGGACGCCTACGGCGGCGCGGCCGAAAACCGTGCACGGCTCCTGGTGGACCTTATTGCCGCCGTACGCGACAGCATCGGGCCGACACTGCCTTTGGGTGTCCGCCTCAGCGCAGACGAGGAGCTCGATGGCGGGTTGACAGTCACCGACAGCTGCGACATCGCTAGGCGCGTCGCCGACACCCATCAAGTGGACTACCTCTCAGTCACCCGAGGAATCCGCAACCGGTACGTCAAAGACATGTCGTATCCGCTTGGCGTCTCCGTCGAGCTCGCCCGAGCAGTTCGCGACGCATCCCGGTTGTCGACGATGGTCGCAGGCAGGATCAATCATCCCGCTCTCGCGGAAGACGTCCTGAAGAGTGGTGCTGCCGACCTGGTTGGCATGGCACGAGCCTGGATCGTCGACGCCGAGTGGGGAAACAAGTCGGCACGCGGCCAGCTCACCGAGATCCGCCCTTGCATCGGATGCTTGCAGGACTGCCGATCGGGCGGGATGGCCTGCGTGCATAATCCTACCGCCGGCCGCGAGACTATCTGGCCGATCAAGCTTCCCCGAGCAAAACGCCCGCGAAAGGTCGTGGTCGTCGGTGGGGGACCAGGCGGACTCGAGGCAGCTACCGTGGCATCCCAGCTCGGCCACCAGGTCATCCTTTTCGAACGTCACCGGGAGTTTGGCGGGCAGGTCCGGCTCGCTGCACGCGCCCCGCACCGGACCGAAATCGATGGCGTCGTGGGCTATCGGCTGGATCTGCTCGCCACCTTGCCTATAGACGTCCGCCTCGGCAGCGAGGCCATGCCAGAACACCGTCCTCACAGAGAACCCCGACTGCGTCATCATCGCGACCGGAGCCCAACCGCGACCACCAGAGCTGGAAGGGGCAGATGACCGCGTCATCACACCGTGGCAACTCCTCGAAGAGGAGCCGGCTACCCGAGCACAGGTGTCGGCCGCCCAACACTGCGTCGTTGTCGATGACGGCAGCGGATTCTGGGAGACCTTCGGCGCCGTGGAATACCTCGCCGAGCGTGGCCATACTGTCACTCTCATCAGTCCCGCGCGCACACTGGGAGCCGGCATTCCCTACGAATCCATCGAGCCGCTGCTACGCCGCCTTCGCAAGAATCGCGTGGAGTTGATGCCCATGTACCTGCCTGCTTGGCTCGAGCCGGGAGAACTGGTCATCTACGACAGGATTCGGTTCGAGGCCACCCGAACCCTAAAAGAGATTCACCTGCCCGCAGACCTCGTGATTGTCAACGCTGGTCGCGTGGTCCTAGACACCCTCCACCGTGCCCTCCGTAGTCGGTCAGTCTGCGTTCGGGCTGTCGGCGATTGCGTAGCACCCCGTCGAATCAGCCAGGCTATTTACGAAGCACATCGCGCAGCCCGTGCGATCTGACACCAGCAGTGATACGGAGGCCCGAGTCATGCCCATCGTCATCGTCCATATGTTTCGCGGACGCAGTATCGACCAGAAGCGCCGGCTAGCATCGGCCATCACCGACGCCATGGTCGTACACGCGGGAGCTGCACCGGACAACCTCATCGTGCAGATCAACGAGATCGAACCCGAAAACTGGGCGCTAGGCGGGCGTCTGGCAGTCGACGACGAAAACTGTGACCCGGGTGTCTAGCTGCACCTCCTTCGCCGGGTCGGCTTACCTTCCTCTGCGCCTCGACTACAAGCCCAATCCGAATGCAGAAAGGCGCTCGTTGTGAAGCCTGACGTCGTGATCCTCGGTGGCGGCGCCATCGGCGTGGCAAGCGCCCTGGAGCTGGCCAAGTCCGGCGCTTCTGTGACCATTCTGGAGCGTGGGAGCAGCGTGGGGTCGGGTTGCTCGGCCGGATCGGCAGGACTGATCTGCCCGAGCCATGCGGAATCCCTGGCCAGCCCGGCGTCGATCCGCAACGGCCTGGTGTGGATGACCCAGCGCACGGGCCCGGTTCACGTTCGGCTGAGGCCCGCGATTGCGCCCTGGCTCGCCCGCCTAATCTGGACGTCCCGGCAGGGTGCCGACACCCGCACCCGGCTGCTTCGTGAGCTCAGTCTGGCCAGCCTGGCCCTGCACGCCGAGCTTGTGGATTCCGGTCTGAACACAACCTTCGAACGTCGCGGCATCCTATACGTCTACGAGACTGAGCGTGCCTATCAAGATGTAGTTGGCAAGGCCATCCAGGGCGTCGCCGAGCTCCACTGCAGGACGGTAACTCCGAAGGAAATTCACGAACTGGAACCAGCCCTCTCGGGAACCCTCGCGGGCGGCATCTACTGCGAGCGCGAAGCGCACCTGGACTCCTCAGGCTTCGTCACCGCCCTCGGCGAAGCCGCGGCAGCCCGCGGCGTCACGATCCGAAACAACGCGGAGATTATCGGCTTCCAGGTCGGCGCTGGGCGAGTGCAGACCGTAGAAACCACAGCCGGTGCAGTGCACCCTGGCACCGTAGTGCTTGCCGCCGGAGTATGGAGCCGGATGCTGGCCCGGAAGCTTGGTCTGTACCTACCTGTGGAAGCAGCCAAGGGATATCACGCGGATGTTGGCGTCACCGGCATCGGGCCGCGCCTGCCCGTCTATATGCAAGAGGCCCGTGTCACAGTCACTCCGCTATCGGATCGCCTACGCATCTCCGGGACACTTGATCTTTCCGGAGTGGATGAGTCAGTCGACCTTGTCAGGGTTCGCGCACTCATCGCTGCTGCTCGGCATAACATCAGCAGCCTCGCCGAAACACCGCGCTCCATTTGGAGAGGGTTCCGACCCGTCGCTCCAGACGGCCTGCCCATCATGGGACGGCCTGCACGCTACGAGAATCTTATTGTGGCAACAGGACACGGCATGATGGGCGTGGCCCTCGCCCCAATCACGGGTCGCCTGGTAGCAGATCTCGTAGCGGGAGCCGAACCCGTCCACGACATCGTCCCGTTCCATCCTGATCGATTCCGTGCGTGGCTACAGCCCGGCCGAGACCGATGGACTTCACACGTCCGGCAGCGATCAACATCCTCCGCCAGCTACACCGCCGCGGGGATTGAGTAACAGAGTCCCGCAGTACACCGACCTGGAGGTTCGCACCACTCATGCTGTCACTGGAAGGGCACACTGCGCTCATCACGGGAGCGGCCAGTGGCATGGGCCGGTCTGTCAGCCAACTGTTCGCCAGTAGAGGCTGCACGGTCCTCGGCTTGGACGTATCAGACTCCGGCTTGGCCGAAACGGCCGCCATCGTCGCGGGTGACGGAAACGTCATGATCAACACTGTGGCCGACGTCGCGGATCCCGTCGCCGTCAAGAACGCGCTGCGCAACCTCATCGCAAAGGTGGCGGTACCCGACATCGTCGTCAACCTGGCCGGTGTGGCATCCATCGGACAAGTCGAGGAGGTGACCGACACCGAATGGCGCCGCGTCATGGGCATCCACCTGGACGGCACCTTCCATGTCTGCCGTGAGGTCGTTCCGTTCATGAAGCAGCGCCGGTATGGCCGAATCGTCAACATGTCGTCGACGATTGGCTTGCATGGCGGACAGGGATGGGCCGCTTACTCCGCTGCGAAAGGCGGAATCGCAGCACTGACGAAATCCATGGCAAGGGACCTTGCGGAGTATGGAATCACCGTAAACGCGGTCGCCCCTGGCGTCATCGCCACACCAATGCTACCTAAACGGACGCCAGCCCAACTCGCCGAACGACTAACGAACGTGCCGCTCGGACGGGTCGGGCAACCCTCGGAGGTCGCTACCCTAATGCTCTATCTCACCTGCGACGAGGGTTCGTTCATCACCGGCCAAATCATCACAATAGACGGCGGTCAGAACATCTAGACCAGAGTTACTGTACTTGGTCCATGAGCGGCGATCTAGGCCATGAGCTGCCGAAACGCCGCTCGAGGCGGCTGGCGTCCTGACCACGGGAACTCGCTGGTCCTCAAGAACTACTGTGCCGCACGGGCTCACAGCCATGGCTTTCTGACCACATTTACGAACCTGCTCCAGGTAGTCTTCGCAGGTAGACGTGACTGGGCGAGGCTCGGCAACACGGAGTCCATGACCCGCTCGCCATCGCCCTCAGGAAGACTGAGACCCGGGCGACATGACGGCGCAGGGGCGCTCGGAGCGACTTGGGCCAGTCGAGCGGGTGCTCGGGGAAGGTCTGCGATTTACCCGGACTGGCTGTAGGAACGCCGTTCGCTTCCGAGGCGATGTTGGTCGGCGTGGTCCTAGCGAGCGACCTGCTCGGGTCAGTATCCGGCGGATGGAGACGCTCGTCGAGATGTTGGGTGTCGCGGCGCTGACCAGCATCGCCCCTTCATTCCTATTACCCATCCGCGTCCCGGCTGCACGCTGGGTTCACCGACGGATGACCTGCAGGCGTCAGCCAGGTTGGATAGACCTTGACCTTGTGCGCCGTTCGGTATACCGTGCCGTGTACCAAGCTGGACGCAAAGCTGTCCAGTTCGAATCTCTTGTCTTTCGGAGGAACTCATGGGCATTGCTAGCAAGGCCCGCACCCGCCGTGTTGGCGCCACCATGGCCGGATGCCTCGTCCTGTCCCTCATCGCGGCCTGCAGCTCGAGTTCCTCACCGAGCACGGCTTCCTCCAGCAGCACCCCCGCCAGCTCTGCAGGCAGTCCGTCGACGGAGTTCGGGCTGAAGCCGGATCCCGCCGTGGAGGCCCTGATCCCAGCCAGCGTGAGGGCCAAGGGCATACTGAACGATGCCATATACAACGACGCCCCGCCGCTGGAATTCCTGCAGAACAACAAGCTGGTTGGAATCGAGCCAGACTTCGCCGAGGCATTGTCCGAGGTCATGGGCATTCGCTTCAACAACATTCAGGTGGGGACCTTCGACACGATCATCCCTGGACTCCTGGGGAAGCGGTATGACATCGCGATCGCTAGCTTCGCTGTCACCGCGGCCCGGGAGAAGATCGTCGACATTATCGTTACTTACGCGGTCGCCACGTCCTTCGCTACCGAGCAGGGGAGTTCGCTGACAATCGATAACGCCTCAGACCTGTGCGGTAAGACGGTCGCTACGCTCGCCGGGTCCAGCTTCGTCCCGCAACTTCAGGGCCTGAGCTCACAAGCGTGCACGTCCGCCGGAAAGCCTGGGATCACTCTGAAACAATACGCCAACACTGCGGATGTGATTCTTGCGGTGACCAGCGGGCGGGTACAAATCTACGCCGACATCACACCCAATATCGCTTATGCGGTGCAGAACCAGGGCGCGAAGCTCAGCCTCCAGCCGTTCCTCTACCAGCCGGTGCCACAGGGGCTGGCCCTTCCGCACAACAGTTCCCTCGATCCGGCCATCCTAGCCGCCTTCAAGGATCTATATGCAGACGGTACCTACGCTAAGATCCTGGCCAAGTGGGGTGTGAGCAAAGCTGCCCTTCCGGAAAGCCAGATTCAGGTCAACCCGCCGGCTCCCGTGAGTTGAGTACTACCGATCGGCTGCCCGTCGGCGGGCCGACCCGACCAAGGCGCATAGCGCCGCGCCCCACCCGGCCACGCCGTAGACTCAACAGTGGCTGAAGGAGGCACGCATCATCGGTTACTCGCGGAGCGTAAAACCTAACCTTTCGGACGACATCTACCGACGCCTCCGAGACGAGATCATTCGGGGGGAGTTGAGACCGAACGAGATCTTGGTGGAAGCCGAACTGGCGGAGCGGCTTCAAGTGAGCCGCACCCCGATTCGCGAAAGTCTAACCCGACTACAAGCGGACCGGCTCATCGTGTCCGCGCGCCGGCGGTGGATCGTCTATGAGCACACGGTGGATGAGATCGTCGAACTTTACGAGGTACGGGCCGCGCTCGAATCCTGGGGGGCGCGGGCGGCCGCGCTGCGCGCAACGCCCGAGCAGGTACAAGCAATCATCGAGTTCCGGCCACAGGCTACCGCCATCGAGCTCGATGTGCAGGATCGGATGGCGACCAACGAGAAGTTCCACGAGCTGGTGATCTCCGCCGCTAACAACCGCAGGCTGACGGACCTGCTACATCGCAACCGTCTGTACTACTTCAATCATCGTGTGGCCGCGCTCTACACCTACGACGAGTGGGCCGCGTCGGCTAAGCAGCATGCCGACATCATCGATGCCATCGTCGCAAGAAACGCCTCCGAGGCAGGGGAGAAGGCCCGAGAGCATGCGGAGTCCTCACTCAAGATGATCGTCGAAGGCAGTTCGCTGCACGGGCTCGCGCCGCGTCGCAGCCTGCAGGTCCCGCTTGAGGCGGAGGCCTAACCCATGTCCACTACGCACTAACGGTTTGCGATGACTATCGTCGACGGCATCGAGGTCTTCACGGACGTCGCAAACATCGTCCGGCCAGCGCATACCGCACTCGTGGTTATCGATGTCCAGCACGACTTCTGCAGTCCAGGGGGCATCTACGCCCAGATGGGTCGGCCCGTTGAAACCTTGGCGCCGACTCTCCAGCGGATGCGCTCCCTCAGCCAGTCGGCGCGCGCCAGTGGTGGCCACGTAATTTATCTTCAGAACACGAACCTGCCCGCCCACAAGAGCACCAGTGCACCCTGCATTCGCTACCGCTCGCTGAAGCGCGGCTACGGCTACGATCACGAGCCCACCATTGTGGGAACCTGGGGCTGGCAGGTCCTGCCCGAGGTCGGCATTCAACCTGACGACCTAGTCGTTACCAAGCACCGATCGAGCGGCTTCGCCGGGACCGACCTGAACCAGCTACTGCGCCTGCGGAAGGTCCAGTCGGTGGTCCTCTGTGGTGTCACAACCGATGGCTGTGTGGAATCAACGGCCCGAGCGGCCGAGGCCTTGGACTACTACGTAGTCGTCGTTTCGGACGCGTGTGCAGCCTTTCCGGAGCACCGCCACGAGGAGTCGTTGAACTGCATGCGGTACCGCTACGACGTCGTCTCGGCGGAAGACCTGCTGCGCATTTGGCGTGATACAGGATGACCGTCTGCGCGGTGTCTGATGGTTCGGCAGCCGGGTCGCGGCCTCGATGGGGCCCTGAGGGGCCGAAGCCATCCGCCGTCTCGGTTACGCGCGGACCGATCTCCCTGGGTCGGGTAGTAGATGCCCGAAGCGGCGAGATCACCATACCGATATGACGCATGTGACTGTCCTCTCCGAAGAGGATGTCCGCTCCCTCGTCGAGATCGATCAGCTCGTCGAATCCCTGGAAGACGCACTGCGCGCGGTTGCTCAAGGAACTGTGTCCGCACCGGAAAGGACAAGTGCCCAGACTCCCAAGGGCGGGCTGTACGCGATGTCGGCTTTCGTCCCACGCCAGGGTCTGGCTGCGAAACTAATCAGCGACTTTCCCGGCAACGCCAGCCGGAGGCTCCCCACGCATCCTGCGGTGGGGGTGCTCTTCGACCCAGAGACGGGTCACCCACTCTGCGTACTCGGTGCGCGCTGGTTGACCGCCATAAGAACTGCGGCAACGACCGCGATCGCCACGCGGGTCCTCGCCAGCGAGTCTTCGCGGAGTCTCGCTATCATCGGGTCCGGCGTTCAGGCAGCCGCTCACCTTCAAACAGTGACGCGGGTCCGTCAGTTCGATGACATCCGCATCGCGTCTCGCACTTTCGAGCGGGCACGCCAGCTTGCCGACAGCTGGCCAGGCGCGCGTGCAGTGCCCTACATCCATGAGGCCGTGGCCGACGCGGATGTGGTGTGTGGCTGCATCGACTGCGAGCTGCCCGTCATTCAGCGCAGCTGGCTCAAGTATGGGGCTCACGTGAACTCGGTCGGTGGATTCCGCGGAACCGAAGTTGATGGCGCCACCGTGCGCGATGCCACCGTGTACGTGGAAAGTATGGAGGCCGTGGCTCCATCACCGGTAGGCTCCCGGGAACTACAGAGCCTGTCGCCCGCGAGTGTGACGTTGCTCGGCGACCTTCTCCGTGGTTCACGGCCCACACCGGTCAGAGAAGGTCATCACACGCTTTACAAGTCCATCGGGCACGCTGCCGAGGACGTCGCCGCGTTTCGGCACGTCTACGAAAACGCCCTGAGGACCGGAAGCGGGCGTCCGATCAACCTGTAGCAAGGGATGCGCCTAGGGCGCCTTCGGTGCCACGTCTTGACGCTAGCCCTTAGTGTGAGGCGGGCAATGGAGCAGGATGCTTAGCGGGCAGCCCTGGAATCAGCGCCTCCAAGCGCTGCCCACGACCCTCCCGGAACTCAGGCAGGAGGATCGGGAGGGCCGTCCACGTGCCCGCGTCGGCACGGTGCCGCCACCCCCATCGGCACGGTGCCGGCGCCCACGAACACAACACCACCCTGACACCGCCAGCCTCGTGCATCAGCACCACGAACGCCCGGCAAACCCTCCCACATCAGAATCCTCAGCGCCGTTTGACAGCTGGGAGGACCCTGGCCCGCGGGGAGCATGCAGATCACCGATTACCCGTCCATCCTGGCTAAAACCCGGTCTGGTGTACTAGGCTGCATACAGTACTGAACACCAAGAAGAGGTAGCAGAAGCCTGATATCGACCAGTTCCTAGCGGACTGGTGGGGAGAGACCGTCATGTCACGTCATAAATACCAGATGTACAAGCACCTGGCGGCCGCCGCACCAGCGATTTACGACCGGGTCGTGAGCGAGATTGACTCCTGCGGACTGTCAGGTCTGCGCAACGAGATCGGCCTGACCGGAGCAGTCTCCAGCTGCCACGGGCTCTTGACTGACACGGTGCGCCAAGCAATCGACGACGGCGCCCGGAAGGTGATAGCCAACTCTTCGCTCGACGAAAGGGTCCGCGAAATTGTCAAGGATCACTACGGTGACGCCTGGGACGCCGCCGTCGTCAACACCTGCGAAGGCGCCCTATGGGTGACCTTCGACACGCTCTTCGCACCTCCGCTCGGCGGACGCGGCGACAATTATCGTGGTCGCTACATCGCTCCTTACGAACGACACCTTCACCATCAAGGCGCGTACGGCCGACCCTTCCCACCTCGATACAAGGACCTCTTCTCCGACCGCGGAGTGACCTCAGGCGAGGCGGGCTTCTCTGGCAAGCGCCTCACCAACCTTGAGACAGTCATCGTCCCTAACGTCGGTGCAAGCTACCCCTGCCACGGCATCAAGTACTTCCCAGTGCCTTTCCTCCGCAATATCGACGCGGAAGCGACGCTGAACCGACTCCGCACAACGGCGGAACGCCACGTCGAAAGTCTCGTTGGCTTCACCTCCTTGGGCTACGACACGCCAGGTTACGGATACGGCGACCGTACCGAGAGCGGACGACCCACTCTGCAACACGGTCTCGGGGGACTTGCGGCCGAATTCGGTGTCCCCTACGTCGTCGACAACGCCTGGGGTCTTCCGTTCATCGGCGTCCATCCGGGAGACATTGGTGCCGACATCATCTGCTATTCCATGGACAAAGCCGCCGGCGCACCCACCTGCGGGCTGATCATCGGCCGGGAAGAGCCCATGGTTCCCATCCGGCGCGCCCTCGGCATCCACGGAGAGCGCCGGGGCGGGAGCACCTCGCATGGCAAGGGCGCCTATGTGATGCTCGACCCGGGCAAAGAGGCCCTACTCGGGGTAATCGCAGCACTCGAGACGCTCCGAGATAACCCGAAGAGGGTATTGGCGCCACTGTATGAGCTTGCCGATATCGTCACCGACGAGCTCGTGAACACTTCAGCCGCCTACCAATCCGGAGGCTGGCACAGCTACGTCTCTGAAAACTCACTCGCGATCGAGGTCAACTACGAGGCCACCTGGAACGACGCTACTGACGACCTCGGCTATCCGGTCTTCTCCATCGAGGACATGTATGCCGGCAGCCAAATTCTCCAAGAATCTATGTCCAAGATGGGCATCATCCCGACCATCGCCTACGACGCGAACATCCTCATCTCACCGGGACTTGGCACCACGGACGAGAAGGGTCGGCTCATCGAGGAGAGCAGTCGAAGCATGGTGCGCGGGCTGTCTCGGATCATCGACATCGTTGGGGAAGAAGCAAGGGCTGCGAACAACTGAAGATCCCAGCCAACAATACAGGCGCGGAGAACAAGTGAGTGCGGCAACGGACCCATACGCCGACGGGCAGCTGTCGGTGCCACCTTACGTCGCTAAGGCTCTCGTCACGGGAAACGTCTGCGCCGTGCTAAACCAAACGCTCGACCATCGCGGCCTACAACTGATCGTTCAGCCGTCTCGGGTTGTCAAGGCGGGTGACGTACACGAGATCGTCTTGACGGACGAACGTCCCGCTGGACCCGGTTTTCGCGTGGACCGGGTTTGCGGCATCGCGTTCATCACGGTGACGCGCCCTGGTGTCATCCTGTCAGGCGACATGGTCACTGCCGGAGGTCACGAACTCGGCTACGTGGTGGGGTTCGACGAGAGCCACGCGCCGAACCACCTAAACATCGTCCTGCGGGCGGAGCGACGGGCCACCGGTGAAGTGCTCGGCATCGCGCTCGGAGACGAAGTCTCCTTCAACTTCCAGCGGACCGGTGCCGATTGAAAGCGTCATGGCCTTTCCGCGGCAGCCGAGCTCCGTCACCCGGACAGACCAGTTTCCACCGGATAGTTCGTCCGTACCATCCCCCCGACTCCCGCCGTCGCTTAGCTCTGCGACGAAGCCGCATCCGCTCGGCGCGTCTCGATGAAGTCGACACCGCTGCGAGCCGCAGTTCAGATCCGCCCCGACCAATTCGACGTTCTGAGCGCTATCGAACGCAGCGTCCTGTGGCTGTCCACAGTGATCGTTCACTATGCAAACCGCGTCCGCCCCAATCCCAGTGGAACGAAAGGCGGCGGGCAGATTGGACTTTGCGACTCCGGTCTGCGTCTCGGTGACGATCGCCGCTCTTCTGTAGGCTCCTTTCTGTAGGCATATTGAAACTCTCGCGACACGTCTCATGTGAGGCTGGTGGCGCCGTGTCAGCACCACAAAGAACCGGAATGCGATGCGCTGCATCGAGTCCCGTGTCGTCCTCGAGGCCTCCTGGTCCGGTCAACCCGCAGTTCTTCGTTAACGAAGACTCCCCACTCTGTCGGCCACCCAGAGAATGGCTCGGATACGGAGAGCGCCCACCACACATACGCTGGGCTGACGATGCACGTGTAGCCGTACAAATCGTCGTTAACCTCGAGGAAGGGGCAGAAAAGAGCTTCCCCATGGGGGATGCTCAGAACGACTCGCTCCATGAGTTGCCTAACGGCCTCGCCGATCAGCGCGATCTGGCGATCGAATCTGTGTACGAGTACGGTGCTCGCGCAGGAATCTGGCGGCTATTCCGCATCCTCGATTCGGCAGGAGTTCCTGCCACCTTCTTCGCTTCCGCAGTCGCGTTGGAGCGAAACGTTGAGGTCGGCGCGAAGATCAGGCAACGAGGCGACGATATCGCAGGCCACGGATACCGGTGGAGCAACCACTTCGAGATGACGCAAGATGAGGAACGCGAGGTCATCCGGCGGGCTGTTGAGTCGATCCAGCAGACGACAGGGTCGCCCCCACTCGGCTGGTATTCCCGAAAGATGGGACAGCACACCCGTGAGCTGGTCGTCGAACACGGCGGCTTCATCTACGATTCCGACTGCTACAACGACGATCTTCCGTACTGGACGCTTGTCCTAGGACGACCGCACCTGATCGTCCCCTACAGCCTTGTGGTGAACGACGCGAGGTACGTGCTTTCCCAAGGCTTCGGCAGTCCCGAGCACTTCTTCCAGCTCGCCAAGGCTCACCTCGACCGACTGCGTGACGACGGCGACGACGTGCCGCGCATGATGTCAGTCGGTCTGCACCCAAGGATCTCCGGCAATCCCGCCCGCGCCGACGCGCTAGCGCGCTTCATCGAGTACGGGCAGGCCTGCGGGAACACCTGTTTCAGCCGTCGGATTGACATCGCGACGACTTTCATCGAACAACAACCGGCTTCCGAATGGGTGTCAGTACCAGACGAGTAAGGGTCGCTTTACGTCTCTGCAGGGCGATGTAGGCCACCATAAGTGCCAGGCGACGGAGGGCGGCCTGATGATCACGGGAGCAATTGTCACTGGAGCCGACGAGGCTGAGGACACCGCGAGCGACGAGGCCGATCGGCACCGTGTGCTGCGATCAGTCGAGAGCCGCGTGCTGTGGCTCGCGACATCGATCATCGATCACGCAAACCATGTGCGACCGAATCCGTCGGGCCTCAAGGTCGGCGGGCATCAGTCCTCCAGCGCTTCGATGGTCACGATCATGACCGCGCTCTGGTTCGCACACCTGCGCGCCGAGGACCGCGTGTCCGTGAAGCCGCACGCTTCCCCTGTGCTCCACGCGATCAACTACCTGCTCGGCAACCTCGACGAGCGCTTTCTGGGCACGCTGCGTGAGTTCGGTGGCCTGCAGAGCTACCCAAGCCGTACGAAGGACCCTGATCCGGTCGACTATTCCACCGGTTCGGTCGGGATCGGTGCGACCGCCCCGATCTGGGGCGCGTTGGCACGTCGCTATGTCAATGCGCAGTTCGGCACCCGAGGCACGGGGCGCCAGTACTCGCTCCTCGGCGACGCGGAACTGGACGAGGGCGCGTGCTGGGAAGCGGTGCTCGATCCGATGATCTCCGACCTGGGCGAGATCGTGTGGATTGTCGACTTCAACCGGCAGTCGCTTGACCGCGTGGTTCCCAACGTCTCCGGAGGTCGGCTGGCGGCAATGTTCGGCGCGGCCGGCTGGCAGGTGCTCACCGTCAAGTACGGGCTTCGCCTGGAACGGCTGTTCGCCCGCTCAGGCGGTGTCGCGTTGCAACGGCGTATCGACCGGATGACCAACCCCGAGTACCAGCGTCTTCTGCGCCGCACACCCACAGACCTCCGCCGCCACCTACCCGGGGACGGTCAGGACGGCGATGCGATCGCCGGGCTCATCGCCGAGCTGGGCGACGCGGAGCTCACCGAGGCAGTACGTAATCTGGGCGGACACGACTTCGGTGCCCTCTCCGAAGCCTTCGGGATGATCGACGACACCCGGCCGACGATCATCTTCGCGTACACGATCAAGGGCTATGGGCTCTCCTTCGAGGGTCACCCGCAGAACCACTCTGCGCTTCTGTCAGCCGACCAGCTCGCCGAGCTCGGCCACCGCCTGGGCGCGGACGTGAACGCGCCGTGGGCGCGCTTCGCCGAGGACACCGAGGAAGCCGAATTGTGTCGGCAGGCGCAGTCCAGGCTAGTCCGCACCGTCACGCCACTGCGCGAGGTCGCTGGCGTGCCCGCCGATCTCAACCGGACACCGACCGGACTGGGATCGACGCAGGCCGCCCTGGGCCGAACGCTGCTGGATCTCCTCCGCGCGGCGCCGACGGTCGCCCGCCATGTCGTCACGGTCAGTCCGGACGTCAGCTCGAGTACCAATCTCGGCGGCTGGGTCAATAAGGTCGGCGTCTGGGCACCACACGACCGGACCGACTGGTTCGCCGACGATGCCAACACTGTCCTGCACTGGCGGGAGCGCACCTCAGGACAGCACATCGAACTCGGCATCGCCGAGACCAACCTCGTCGGTGCGATTGGCGAGCTCGGCGCGACCTGGAGCCGGTGGGGGGTGCCCCTCATTCCGATCGGTGTCCTGTACGACCCGTTCATTGAACGAGCGCTCGAGCCGTGGTCGTTCGGCATCTACGCTGGCGGCCAGGCGATTCTCGTCGGCACCCCGTCCGGCGTCACACTTGCCCCGGAGGGCGGGGCACACCAGTCGATCAAGACGTCATCCATCGGCATCGAACAGCCCGGCTGCCTCACCTACGAGCCGGGCTTCGCCATCGACACCGCATGGGTCCTGCTCTCGGCCATGGCCCGCATCGGCAAGCCCGGCGGGACCTCGACATACCTGCGCCTATCGACGCGCCCGATCGAGCAGGGCCTCGCGGCAGTCCCGGCGGACCCCGCAGCCCGGGATCGGCGGCGGCGCCACGCGATAGCGGGCGCATATGCGCTGCGCCGCGTTCCCAGTCCTGACCTCACCCTCTGCGCCATGGGTCCTCTCGTCGTGGAGGCGCTCGCGGCGGCCGACCGCGTGGCTGTCGAAGGATTCGCCGCTGATGTTGTCTGCATCACCAGCCCGGACTTGCTCTTCCGTGCCATACAAGCGCGTCGCGGTGTCGGGGCCGGCGAGGACGACATCCTGGATGCAGTGTTCCCCCCACGTCGAGCCGCACCGATGGTGACGGTTCTCGACGGTCACCCGCACGCCCTCGCCTTCCTGGCCGGCATCCACAACACCCCGGCTACCCACCTCGGAGTCACCTCATTCGGCCAGTCCGGCGACATCGACGCTGTCTACCGCTACCACGGCATCGACACCGCCTCCGTGATCGGCGCCGCGCTCGACCTCGTCGACTAGATGCGCTTTGCAGTCGGCGTCGCGGAGACGGCCTGAGTCTCGAGTGGGCAGCGGCGATCCTGGGCGTCGCCCACGCCACCTACGTGACTGGCAACGCGGCGGCCGAAGGCCACGCGACGCACATGCCCGCCATCTGCGCAAGCCGTTCTGGCCGACCGCTGCGACGGAGTCTGAGTCATGCAGCCGGGCACGACTCCAGTAGCCTGCTGTCAAGCCCCAACTCGCTCTCCGAGCGAGGGGTCACGACAGAAGCCGATGGCGGACGCTCCTCCTATGCTGAGTTGTCCGTGATTTACGATGCTGCTCCGGGAACCACTTGCGGGAACCACCGTGCACACTCTCCCAGGCACCCCGGGGCATCTCAGGGCATGGTTTCCGCAGGTCAAGTGCATGAAGCCGACGCTGTGAGCTGGACTTCATTGTGGGCTGTTTTCGCCTTACAAGCGAGAAGCCGGTGGTTCGAACCCACCTGCGCCCACGAAGATTTCCGCAGCTAGACGGCCTTTTTGAAAACACTAATCGGAGACCCGGGAACCATGGCCGGGAACCACCGGTGCACGCACCTGACGAAAGAAGGCGTGCCATCCCGGTGTTCCGGTCACGCTCAGCGTCTGCGGCCCGTCCGGGCTGCGTGCGAGATCCGCCGGCCTGGACGGGGAGTGCAAACGAGGGATAGTCCACGCCGAACGCACATATGGTGGATCTTGGGCGTCTCAGCAGCCGACCGCCAAGCCCCGCTCATGCCGCTGCGGGCGCGTTGCGGCTCAGAGGCCGAGTACGCGGCGGAGCCCGCAGTTGTCCACGAGGGATTCCGGTAGGTGGCCGGCAGCGCCCGGCAGGATCTCATTCCGCTGTGGAGCGTGTGCGAGGCTGGGCGTGTGGCAACATTCGACGAGCTTGTGGCCGAGGCGCTGAGCGCCCCGTTCTCGGGCTGGGACTTTTCCTGGCTAGCGGCCCGGTCGACGGCAGGGACGTTGCCATGGAGCTACCAGGGCGAGGTTGCCCGCCGCGCTGCCGCGGCTGAAGCCATGCTGGACATGGGGACAGGCGGCGGCGAGCGGCTAGCCCGGCTTTCCCCGCGGCCGTGGCGGACGGTCGCCACCGAGGCGTGGCCGCCCAATGTCGGCGTTGCCGCCGCCCGGCTCCGCTCTCTGGGTATCCCGGTGATCCAGGACGAAGGCGCCCCGGATAATACCTGCCAGGATGGGAACGACCGCGGGCGCCTGCCGTTCGGCGATGGCACATTCACGCTAGTCACCAGCAGGCACGAAGCCTTCCGGGCGGCCGAGGTCAGCCGCGTCCTAGCGCCGGGCGGCACGTTCATCACCCAGCAGGTCGACTTCCATAGCTACGACGACCTGTGCGACCTGCTCGGCCTTGAGGTTCCGCCGCAGCCAGAGAGCTGGCTTCCGCTTGCCCGGCAGCAGGTGGAACAGGCGGGCCTGGCTGTGCAGGCGGCGGTGCGCGGTGAGGAGCGCCAGGAGTTCCATGACGTCGCCGCGGTCGTGTATTACCTGCGGGTGGTCAGCTGGGCCATCCCGGGTTACAGCCTGGATGCGTGCGCGGTCAGGCTGCGCACTGCGCACGCCACGCCCGGGATGTGGCCGGTCCCCGTCCGGCAGCGTCGCTTCCTCCTGATCGCCACCAAGCCGTAGCCGGGCCAGGATCACCTCGTCCCGCCCGCTCCGGCCGCGCTGCACCCGCTCTGCCGCCTGGCACGCACATGCCCTGCCCGATAACTAGCGTCAGGTCAGGCGTCCGAAGCTTCGTCCTCCGGACGCGCAGTTTCCCCACTTATCCTGGGCGACGCGGTAAGCATAGAGAAAGACACACAGGATCACATTCAATGCGACCGGTTGCGCGTGAACGCCAAGCGTCACTGCGAACAGGATCCCGGTGATAACCAGGAAACCCTTTGTGACGAGCGCGCCATGCCAGGCCGGATAACTCATACCAGCGACCCGAGCCTTCCCCGGACAGCCTTGTGAAGATCGTCCTGCACCCAAGCACCGATAGTATTTCTGTAAACGAACTCACCTTCTGCGGTACCAGCACGCCCATAGGCTATTGCGGGGCTTGAAGTTTACAGCGGGAATCTGGCTACTGCACAGAATGTTTCATCTGGCCTATCCCACATGAGTCCTTCGGCAAGCACGCAACCAACCAGATCAGGCGGGTCGGCGCGCGGTTATCACGAGTTCAGGACGTCGTTGGCTGCATAGCGGTCCCGGCTACGGTCCGGCGGACAGTCGGCCGGGCTACATTTTTATATATCACGGCCTACGTCGAGAACTCACTATTCTGCCGCTGAGTGCGATGTCGTTTCAGCTGACGAGGTCCTTGGTGAGCCACATGATCAGGTCGTCGTCTATGGCCACCTGCATCCCCTTGCTGAGCGGTCGCTGGCCTCGGCATGCTCCCCGCCCGTCAGGAACATAACCGCGTTGTCCGTACAGCCGCTGAGCCGGGCCGTACTGGTCGAACAGGCCGACGGTAATACCCAGCGTGGCGACGCCCCGATTGCGGGCCAACTGCTCGGCCGCGTCCATCAGCAGCGTGGCAACCCCTTGCCGCCGGAACGGTTCCGCCACGGCGACCTGATGGACCAGCGGAATACCACGGTCCCGGAATCCCGCAAAGTTCGACTCCCACAAGATCGCGACGTAACCAACCACATCCTGACCGCACATGGCGACAAGACTGGCGCCCTCGGGTTCTGCGTGGTCGCCCAGATACCTCCGCGCCTCGGCCGCACCGTCACTCACCCACTCGATCAGGAACTGGACGGACGCCTCGAAGTTACCCTCGCCGACAGACTGGATGACAATTCCGGAAACGCCCATAGGACAAGACTGGCATACGCCCAGCGACGTACTCTCGTGCCGCTGGTCGGTCACGGGCAAGACGGCGAAGACCTGTTGTGGGCTATGCGCCGAAGCTGCGGAAAACTCCGCTTTCGTCGACCGCCTGCGAACTCGTCCCAGTCCATGTTCGCGGTGTTGAGGTTGTTGTCGACGCCCCACAGCTCTGACTGACCGTGGGCTCAGAGGCGGCGGGATCGGGCGCTGCTGGCCAGGATCGTCCGGAGCGGCTGCCGTGCTATGGCAGCAGCTCGAAGGCCTCAGCATGACGTGGCCGGACAACGGCGAAATGGCGCCGGTTGAGCGTGGCGATTCTGACCGCGCCATGCCGCTCGGCCAAGGCGACCACGGACGCATCCGTCCCGCCGAGCCGCAAGTCAGCGTAGGTGCTGACCAGATCCTGGATGCGCTGCCAGTCGGCTATGCCGAGATCGGCCACCTCCAGCTGGCCATCGATGATGGACGCGTACAGGCTGGCTTCCGCCTTCGCGCCAAGCTGCCGGTCGATCAGGTAGGCAGCCTCCCCGATGACCATGGCCGTGGTGACCAGGGGACCCTCGTCGCTCTCCAGCAACTACCGGCAGGCCGCGTGGTCCTTGTCGGCACGATCGGCCGTCGCGACCAGCGGGCCGGTATCGACGATCAGCACCTAATCGCGCCCGAATCCCTCGGCCAGCATCTCATCAGCCTCGGCCGCGCCGCGACCGGAAGTCGAAGCACCCACGGCGGCAAAGGCCAGCCGGCGTCGCGGCGCCCTGGGCAGCTGCGCCGCCAGGAGAGCCGCCGCCAGCTGGTCTGCGGTCTGACCACGACGGGCTGCCTCAGCGGCCAGCGCCTCCGCGACGGCGTCATCCAAGTGCAGCGTCACTGTCATGGCTCCAGCGTAACAGCCATGCGCGCGGGCCAGGATAACCGCGGCAGCCACGGCGGGTTGCCATAGCCGGACGATTTGGACGCCTTCATGAACGCACCGAAGGTATCTCTCAGCCGCTGGTAATCGGCAGGGCGCGCGAGTACCCCGTTGGTCAACCCAGCTAGACGTCCACTCTCCGTAACGGTCACTGTTCAGCCGACGGCCGTGGCGGGAGTCCCGGCCGGGCTGCGGCATCGATGGCCTTCCATCCGGGCCCGAACCTGGTGCTACGGGCCCGCTAGCACGGCACCGGAGCCATTACTCCATGCCGGGCTATCGTGATCTTGGACGCTACCCCGGGAACCACTTGCGGGAACCACCGTGCAAACCGTCCCAGGCACTCTAGGACATTTCCAGCCATGGTTTCCGCAGGTCACGTGTATGAGCCGACGCTGTGAGCTGGGCAGATTCCCGGCCCTGTTTCGCCTTACAAGCGAGGGGTTCGTAGGTTCGAAACCTACTGCGCCCACCAAGTTTCCGCAGCTAGATGACAATTTTTGAAACGCTAATCGGAGGATTGGGAACCACGGCCGGGAACCACCGGTGCATGGTCCCTGATGGGGGAGGCGTGCCCGGCGGCCGGGGCTACCTCCGTCCGGCCCCCCGGGGTGCGCCGTGCGGCGGCAGGCACCCGCCGCTGCTGGAGCTGCGTGGGGCTGCAGGATCCGCCGCGGCCGGCCCGGCTGGTGCGCGCCTGCATTGTTGTGAGCCTGGTGGCTGGCGTGCGCCCGGAGGAGGCCCGGGCGATCTGGCGGAGAGGAAGACAGGACCGGTGCTCGACGAAGGAAGGCTTCCCGAGCTCGTCAAGGCTGCAGCATGCACTCATGCCGATGTGAGAGCGCTGTTTGCGAGGTCCGTTACGCACCGATCTGCCATAATTCGGATGATATGGGATCAGGTTGAGACGAGTTAAGATTATTTTGGCCAAAGGGCGGGTCGCGGCGCGCTCCGGACCGTAAAGTGCCTTTCCTGGGTGCGCGTCATAATTACTCGTAGATTCTCGCCTCAATAATCATCCGCATCTTTGTTTTGAGCGCAGCAACTGCGTCGGGGTAGCCGGAAAGCTGGTAGGGCTTGTTTCCGGGCTCGTGCGGGCCAGAATAGGATTTAATGAAAGGCGGGTTCGGGATGATGTCGACGCTCAGAACGAGCTGGTAGCCCGCGTTTTCCCACCGAGCCAGGACAGGCTGCGCCGTGGCATCCGAGATTGTCTTCTGGTCATTCAGGTAGACTCCCGCGTACTGCAAATGCCCGCCCAGTAGCTTCCCCATGCCGTTGACAGCACCAGGGGCATTAAATTGCGCTGCTGCGCCCTGGTCAGCTATCAGCGGGCCGCCGGGCCAGCCGGACCCAGTAACGTGGCCCTGTACCCAGTACAGCCCGATAGCATGATAAGCCCTCAGCCAGGCCGTCATGCGTGCAAGAAAATACGTATCGTCTCGGCCGCCGAAGGTGTGGAAGTCCAGGCCCCACTCGGGAATGATGACGGGCTTGCCCGTAAGCTCGGAGAACCGGGCCGTCCAGTCCAATCCGCCCGGGCTAGCGGTCAGGACCTGCTGCCAGTGACGAGCCCAGTCGAGCGCGCCGGACGCGGTATGAGGGTACATACCATCCGGGCCACCGTGCCAGTCGAAGATATCGGTCCCCACATAGTCCACGTACGCGCTGCCAGGCCAGCACTCCGTCACCGTGGCCGCTCCGGGATAAATGGTCCACAAGAACTTGAAATGCTCACCGGGCACCGATCGCATAGTCGTAACGACCTGCCGCCAGGCAAGGATAAAAGCATCGAGCTCAGATGACGGCGCGTGCCACACGCTCCACGCATACCACCAGCCGTTCATCTCGCGACTGAGATTGATAATGGTGTCGGAGAGCCCATCTCGTACCAGCAATTCACCGAGCCGGTAAAACTGCCGGTCATCAGCGCCCGCCGCTGCCGCGACCAGGGCAGAGCTGTTCGACTTGTGACGGGCGGCCGTGGCGGAACTTGGCCCACCATCGTTCAAGAGCGCTTCTAGCTCGGAATCAACATCGCCAGACGCCGTAATGGCCGGCTTGCCCGGGCCGGCCGGCTTGCCCGGGCCGACCGGCGCCGGCGACTCTCTCCATGCGGGCCCGGTTAGGACAGTAATGCCGGCAATGACGGCAAGGCACGTAAGGATTACGCGCCGCTGCGCCTTCGGCGCCTTCAGCTTGCCCACTATCTGTAACCTGAGTTAGCCCAGATCAATGCGCACTTGAGTACTGGTGGATGCGGTCGAGGGCCGCGCTGGCGTCCTTCCCCGCACCCAGATCCTCCACTTCCATGCAAGCCAGGGAAATCCTGGCGATCCGCGGTGCTCGCCTATCTGCCTCACCACCGGCTCCATGCCATCCAGCGTGCCCAGCAACTGCATGCGCTATTCCGCCAGGTAAGCCAAGCATTCGGACGGGCGCGTCCGCATCTGCCGCGGTGACCAAGCTGAGAATCCGGCCGTAGTCAACCTAATCTTGGCTGGTGAACACGCGCACAGCTGAGGGCGTCCTGCTGACCGGGGTCTACGGGTCGGGGAAGAGCGCGGTGGCCAAGGAGATCGCCTACCTGCTCGAGCGGCGGGTCGAGCCGTACGCACTGCTCGACCTGCACTACCTCAGCTGGGCGGGCACCGGTACCGGTGATCGCGCCGCCGAATTCGGTCTGATGCTGCAGAACCTGGCCGCCGTGGCGGCGAAGTACCGCGGGGCCGGGATCCGGCTGTTCGTGCCCGCCTACTTCATCCGCAGCCCCGGCGAGGTAGCCGACGTGCAGGAGGCGCTGGGATTGCCGCTGCGGGTGGTGCGCCTAGAGGTTCCGCTGCCCGACATCGAGCGGCGGTTGGCCGGCGATGTCACCAGCGGCCGCCGCGACGACCTGCGTGAGGCGGCGACGTCGATCGCGGCCGCGGAGGGTGTTGGCGTCGAGGATATAGCCGTCAGCAACAACCGTCCCATTGGGGTCGTAGCGCGGGAGGTAATGACCTTCCTCGGGTGGCTCTATGCGGCCTGATTATGGCCTCGCGGACGTCCTCAATTGCCGCGTTCCGCGCGTCTACGCAGGTCAGCCGGGCTGGCAGCCAGTGATGATGGCTGCGGTCGGGCCTCCTCGCGCGAAGGTGCCGGCGCGGCGCAGCGCCGGGCAGCCGGTACCGGTCGGCCATCCGCCGGACCAGGTCCGCGGCGTCGGCTGCGGGCATCGCGGCCGCGGTGACGAACAGCGGGCGTACCGGGGATCCCCGCTGGACCGGCGCCGCGTGGGTGTGGAAGTCGACGGCAGCGGCCTCGTGCGGCCAGGGGTGCGTCCATGCGTGACCTACTGGAGCGACAGCGACTGGCCGACATTCAGGCAGCCATCGATGCCATCCGCTCCCACCTGCAGCGCGGCAACATGTCCGACAGC
Source organism: uncultured Actinomycetes bacterium (assembly GCA_963789225.1). Lineage (GTDB taxonomy): Bacteria > Actinomycetota > Actinomycetes > Streptosporangiales > Streptosporangiaceae > Palsa-504. The sequence goes on along the minus strand of CAWBKD010000046.1, from coordinate 460,625 downwards.
CTGGTATTTGGCGCCATCCGGATCCGGTTGCTGGAAATCGGCGAAGCCGTGAAGGCTGTGCCCGCCGAGATGCTCAGTTCCCAGCCCTGCCATCCCGTGGGCCCAGATAGCGTGCATCCGCGATCACCTGGCTCACCGTTACTTCGACACAGACCATGCGGTCGTGCAGGCTACGATCGACAACGACCTGCCCGAACTCGAACGTGCTGTTCGGGCGCTGGCGGAAACATTGCCAGTCGAGGACCAGCAATACGAAGATCCGCCAGCGAAATAACTGACCTCGGCCGAACGCGTCAGGTGGTGCGACCCGAACTGCCTGAATCGGTCGCAATGTGTCACGCTTGCTGTATACATTCCTGCTGTAGCCCGATATCGCCACGATCTGCTCCCCGCGGCGGATGGGAACCTGGGGGTCTTGTCTGCCGATGGATGGTCTTCAGCCCGGTGATCCCGGCAGCGTGGGCGGTTACCAGTTGCTGGGCAGGCTGGGCGCCGGGGGCATGGGGCAGGTGTACCTCGGAGTGTCGCCGGGCGGCCGCAAGGTCGCGGTGAAGCTGATCCATTCGGTGCACGCCACGGATGATCAGTTCCGGGAGCGGTTCGCCCGGGAGATCCAGGCGGCGCAGCGGGTCGGGGGTTTCCACACGGCGCTCGTGGTCGACGCCGACCCGCATGCCGATCCGCCGTGGATGGTGACCGTCTACATCGAGGGGCCGTCGCTGCACGAGGCGGTCCGCCGGGGCGGGCCCCTGCTGCCGGACCAGGTGCGCGTGCTGGGCGCCGGGCTGGCCGAGGGGCTAGGCGCGATCCACGACTGCGGGCTGGTGCACCGGGACCTTAAGCCCGGCAACGTGATCCTGGCCGCGGATGGGCCGCGGATCATCGACTTCGGGGTCGCCCGCGTGATCGACGCGAGCACGGGGATCACCATGACCGGCGCGGTGGTAGGCACCATCGCCTACATGTCACCGGAGCAGGTCCGGGGCGACGTGGCCGGGCCGCCCAGCGACGTGTTCTCGCTGGGCGGCGTGCTGGGGTTCGCGGCCACGGGTCGGCCGCCGTTCGGCAGCGACTCGGCCGTGTCGATCATGTTCCGCGTCGTTAACCAGCCGCCGGACCTGGCCGGGGTGGCCGACGGTCGGCTCCGCGAGGTGATCGCCTCCTGCCTGGCCAAGGATCCCGCTGACAGAACGCCGGTCCGGGCCGTCCTGGCGGCGCTCAGCCGCCTGGGCCTGGCGCCGCCCGCGTTCAACAGCCCGGCGCCTGCCGCATATCGCGCGCCCGCCGTCGCGGTGCCCGCCGCCGGTTACGAGGCATCGACACAGGCTCCGGCACCCGCCGCGACAGGCCCGGTACACGAGGCACTTCCGCCGCACGGCACGGTACCGACGGCGGGGATGGCGCCGTCCAGGACGGCGCCATCCAGATCCGCGCCGTCCGGGGCCGGTCATTCCCGGCGGTCCCGGCGGAAGGCCGGGCTCGTCGCGGCCGCCGCGGCCGCCGCCGTCGCGGTCGCCGTCATCCTCGCTGTCTCGCTGGTTCCCGGCAGTACTCATCAGGCTGCGGCCGGCCACCGCCCGAGCGGCACGACCCTAGTGCGTGACCTCACCCTGCATGACCCGGATGACGTAGGACTGAACGACGTCTCGTTCAGTGCGGACGGCAGGCTGCTGGCCGACACCGGTCCCGACGGCCGTGTCTACGTCTGGGATCTCGCCACCGGCGCGCTCGCGCACGCCCTGACCACCCCGAGCAATACCTCCGTCGACCCGGCGTTCAGCCCGAACGGCGCGCTGGTGGCCAGTTCCGCGGGCCCCGCCTCCGATCGTGTCGACCTGTGGGACGTCGCCACCGGCCACCGCGTTACCACCCTGACCAACCCGCGGCAGCCCCTCGGCGTCAACGCGCTGGTGTTCAGCCCGGACGGCAAGCTCCTGGCCGTCGGAGACGGGGGGCGCGTGTACGTGTGGAATCTCGCCACCCACACGCGCATCGCCGACTTCGCTACCCCTTGCAACCTCATCAACGCGATGGCGTTCAGCCCGGCCGGCACGCTGCTGGCCAGTTCTGCCGCCGCCTTCAGCGGCAGAATCAACCTCGTCGAGCTGTGGGATGTCGCCAAGAGCGATCTGGTTGCCAAGTCGCAGGCCGCACTGTCGGCCACCGACACACTCGGCCTCCAGGATCTCGCTTTCAGCCCCGACGGCAAGCTCCTGGCCGCCAGCGGTCGTGTCGGTGTCCTGCAATGGAGCGTCGCCACTCTTGACTTCGCCCACTCCATCCGTTCTCTCGGCGAGGGCAGGCACCCGCTGGCGTACAGCCCGGGCGGCAGGCTCCTGGCCGCGGGTGACTGGGGGAGTGCGGATCGCGCCTACATCTGGGACGCCGCCACCGGCACGCTCGTCCGTACCTTCACAGACCCGGGCGGGTATCCCGTCTCGGACGTGGCGTTCAGCCCGGACGGCAAGCTCCTGGTCTTCGTCGACCAGGCCGGCGAGATCTATGTCAAGGTCACCAGCCAGCTGGTCTCGTGAAGCACGGGCGGTCTGAGGCCGTGGCGGGCAGAAGCACCACGGCCGTTCGGCAGAAATACGCCAGCGCAATTGGGGTCTTCGAAGTTGACCGTGATGGTGCTGTCGCCTGGTTACTCCTTGTGTAGTGCTGGTGGTCCGGGTCGAGGGCGGCGGGTGCCGCGTGTGCAGGCGATGCGGACGCGGCGGCGCTGGTTTGCGGGGTTGCGGAAGCCGTAGGCGTGGCGGGCTTCGAGTTTGGCGAGGCGGTTGAGGCTTTCGGCGGTGGCATTGGTGACGCCGGTGACGACGGCGGTAACGATCTGGTTTTCCCAGCGTGCGATGGTATTCGCGAGAGTGCGGAGTTCGGGGATGCCCTCGTTCTGCGCGCACCAGTCATAGAAGGTAAAGAGCCGGTCGCGGACCTGCCGTTCGCAGGGGGTGCTGCCGGTGACGCGGGCGCGGAGCTTCAGGGCGTCGCGCAGTTTTTCCTTCGCGATCCAGGCGAGGGCGACCTGCTGTCCCTCGGAACTGGCGTCGAGCGTCTCGATTATCTTCTCGAATTGTTCAGGTGACAGGTTCTCCAGGTTCCGGTTCAGGAGGCTCTTGATGCCGTACTCGGGATCGCCGGCCTTGCCGCGGCGGCCGTATCGCTCGCGGATCGCGCGGCGCCGCACGTCACCGGTGGTCTTCACGGCGAGCTGGACCACGTGGAACAGATCCACGGCGATGGCTGCTCCCGGCAGCATCCGGCGGACGGCGGACGCGAAGATCGCGCACATGTCGATGGCGACGACCTGCACGGCGTCCCGCCAGGCCGGCGTGGCGCCGGCCAGCCAGTACGCGGCGTCATCAGCGGTGCGGCCTTCTACCTGGCCGAGCAGGCCCTGGCTCCCGTCCAGGTCGTAGAAGCAGACGTGCCACCGGTCCGCGAGCTGCACCGTTTCCCCGGTCAGGTCATCGGTGCGCCAGCGGGGCCGGCCGCGCCGGTGCTCATCGATCCCGAGATGCGCGACCGGGGCCGGCTGCCCGTCGAGTACCTGGTCAGCGGCCTCCCCGAACGCGCCGTGCGCGGAGTGCCAGGAAATGCCGGCGTCGCGGGCGGCCTCGGCGGGGGTGATTCCCCGGTCCGCCACCTCGGCGCCGGCATGCTCCAGCAGCCGGCGGGTGATCGTGCAGCGCGGCGGGACCTGCGGCACCGACTCGGTGAACGTCTTGCGCGGGCAGTCCCCGGCCGCGCACTTCATCCGCCGCTTGACCAGGCAGAAGTCCACGTCCCGCCCGCAGGCGCGGACATCGCGCGGCCTGGTCTCCGCATACTGGTGCACCTTTTCGGAAACGATCCCGCACCCCGGGCACACGGCAGGGAGCGTGATCCTGGCCCAGACCGTCAGCCGCCCGTCCGCCCCGCGCTCGGTGTCCGTCACCGCCACGCCGGCCATCCCGAACAGCACCGACGCCGTATCCTGGGCAGGCGCGGGCTCGTTGTCTTTGAAAGTCACGAATCAGGATCTTCGGGCCCGCGCCCGCACCGGCACACGCCATTGAGTAACTATCTAATTACGGCAAGCCGGGTCTCCCGGCCCCGCAGCACCGTCGTGCGCTCTTTCCGTCGATCACGCAGCGTAAGCAAGCTATATACCCGGCACGGCCCAGTCCGAAGACCCCGCAATTGGGCGCGGCCGGACGACGTAGTCGCCGAGCCAGCCGCGGCGTTAGTGCAGGCCGAGTTCCTCTGTGGCGGCCAGTCGCCCGGCAGTTCGGCAGCCGCCGCACGTAGTCTGCACGGTCGAAGGGCCGCTTCTGGGCCAGGGTGTCGTATCCAGCCTCGCTGACCGGACCGATGAGGAGATGACAGATCACGATGAGGTCAGCTCCGGTGCTGCCAATTCTTTGAGGATTGCAGCAGCCATTTCTACGGCCTGGGCCGGCTCGACCTGGGTTCCGGTAGCAACGAGCGCCGCTAGCTTTGACTGCGGCAGGTGACTGTTGAGGCGCGACAATGATCCGGGGGATGGCGGTCCGATCTCGATCGCCCCGTTATCACGCCAGAGCCCCTCGTGAAGTCCCAGCAGGCGGGCGGAGCTCTCGTATGCACCCGACTGATACGCGATTTCCTGGACCGCGCTGACCAGCGCCATGGCTTGGTTGACGCCGGTCGGCCGGGCGGTGAAATCGGAGACGTGCGGAACCAGGAACGCGGCGGCAGCCTCCGGTGCCGCGGCACTGGCCGCCATGGCACGCAACGCCACGGCGTGGGCACGCGTTTTAGGGCCGACGTGCTCGTCCAGTGACGTTGCGTCCAGTACGTCCAGGGCGTCTTCATGCCTTCCCAGCGCCTGATACGCCGCGGCCAGGTTCACCACCAGCTCACCTTCGAAGTTGGGCCCGAATGCGTCGCCGACAATTTCCTTGGCCTTGATCCCAGCCTGAAGTGACTCCTCGAAATCCCCTGCCGCGCGATACGCCACCGACAGATGGTGGAGGCAGAAACCAAGGCTGAGCTGCTGCTTACTCCTGGCGTAAATCTCGTATGCCTCGCTGAGCAATTGCACCGCCCCGCGTGGGTTGCCGCGGTGGACGTAGAGCCCAGCCCGCATGACGTTGAGGTTCGCCAAGGCTGATGGCGGAACCTGGCCCGGGATATCGTCTATCTCCGCCAGGCAGTGCTCGGCATCGTCGAGCCTGCGGGTTTCGATTAGCTGCGCGAAGAGGCCTATCAGGCCGTACCGCAGCTGGACGGGATCGCCGATCGCCCGCCGGATCTCGATGCTTCGCCTTGATGCCTCGATTGAGCTGGCGAAGTCTTCTTGGTAGCTCAGCAGGTTCGCCAGCGCGCCGAGGGCTCGCCCGCGCTCCGCCGGCTCGAGAGTTATATTCTCGCCACGAGCCTTGGCCAGGAACGGGCAGCCGTACGACGTCAGTGATCGCATGTGCCAGTACTGCCAGATGGCCAGGGCCAGCCGCACCTGATCGGCTGGTGCGTCGTCGCTCAGGTCCAATGCCGCGCGGATGAGCGGGAAGTCCGCGTCAAGACGCTCGACGACATCTGGCTGCTGAAGGGCGAGTTCGTCCATGCGGGTCACGCTCAGAGCCCAGGACATGAGCTTCCGGATTGCGCTGTGCCGGTCTGCTTCGCTTAGCCGGTCCAGAGCGAAGCTGCGTACCACCTGCAGGACCCTGAGCCTGGCTTCACCTGTCTCGGTCATCTCCTGCGACAGCAGTGATTTATCCGCCAGGGCAGCAACTATCGGCTCGCCGCCAGCTAGTTCCGCAGAGGCCATTTCCGCCCCGCAGCGGAAGGTGAACGGCACCGGCAGGACGGCAAGCCTGCTCAACGCGCGCTGCTCGTCCGGCGCCAGGAGATCCCAGCTCCAGCTGATCGTGGCCTCGATGGCCTGATGGCGGGGCAGGTCAGGTCGGCCTCCGCTGAGAATGGCCAGTCCCCGCTTGACGCTCGTGGCTATATCGCTTACCTGCAGTGTGCGCGCCCGGGCGGCGGCGAGCTCAATGCAGAGCGGAATGCCGTCCAGCTGGCAGCACAAGTCCGTTACCACCGCCAGGTCCTGCGTGCCGGACTCCGGCAGGTCTCCCCGCGCCCTGCTCACGAGCCGCATAAACAATTCGACAGCCTCTCCTGGCTGAAGTGCCGATGAGCCGTCTTCCTGCGGATTGTCGCCCGTGACCGACAACGGGCCGACGGTCATGACCGATTCATCTGGTAGATGCATGGGCTCCCGGCTCGTAGCCAGGATGCGGACACCTGGGCACTCGTCCAGCAACCGCGCAGTCGACGCCGCAGCCTCGGTCAGCACGTGTTCGCAGTTGTCCAGGATGATCAGCGCAGAGGTGCGGCCGAGCCCGGCACCGAGCCGGGCGGCCGCATCATCGCCGTCTCCGACGTCTCCGCTGGGCCCGTCCTGGTCTAGGACCAGGCGCGCCACCAGCGGGAGCAACGGCTCGCCCGGCCGCAGCTGGGAAAGATCCGCGAACCACGGACCCGCCTGCGCGGTCGGCCTCGACTGCGCGAACCGCAGGCACAGGGCCGTTTTGCCGATCCCGCCCGGCCCGACGACCGTGACCAGCCGCTCGTGGCCAAGCCGCCGCTCGAGCGTGCTCATCTCCTGGCGGCGCCCCACGAAAAGGGACGGTGGGCGCGGCAGCGCCGCGGGCTTGAGGCCAGCCGCGATGGATAGATGCCCGTCCGCGCCAGCGCGCAGTCCCGCTATGTCCGGCAGCTCCTTGCGGCGTAGCAGATTCTCGACCTGCTTCTGCTCGGCCTGCAGCTGCCGGAAATCCCGGGCGAGCTCTTGCAGTTCCCGGGCTGGCCCGTGCTGGCGGTCCAGCGCAGTGATGAGAGATTCCGGCGGCGGTGACTCGTAATCGCCCTTCTCGATCCGCCGCACGACGGTCGGGCTCACGCAGGCCGCCGCGGCAAGGTCCTGCTGCTGGACGCCCCGTGACTCCCGCCAGGCGCGCAGCGCGCGGCCTGCCTCCACCATCACTACGTCCCGGCGCCGGCGGATGTCCTCCTTCACCGTCATGAGCCGTTCCCGCAGGCGATCCTGCTGTATCGATGAAGTGTCGGCCAAACCAGGCGCCTCCTCAGGCAGCTACAACCAGGGGCCCGGTCAGTACCACCGAACAGTTCCCGCCGAACTGGTTGGTTCGGCGCCTTCCCCCGCACGAGCATAAACGTGCCGACCCGGCGCGGCCGGTGAAACGCGGAAGCGGAATGAATGACAGGCAGTACCGCAGATATCACGATGCTCGGAAGAAAGGAACGGGAAATGAGGCGGGCAATAGTGCGGCTAGCCATAGTGCTGGGCACGATACTGGGCGGGAGCATTGCAGCGAGTTCGGGCGCGATGGCCAGCACTACCATCACGGTCGATGGGGCGGTGAGCTGCAGTTACCATAATCTCGTCGGAGTCTGGGTGCAAAGCAGCCGCGGCGGCAGCGGTTTCGCTGGATGGGACGGGGGCTCGAACGGCGACACCGATGGCGTCTTCTCCACGACGATCACGACGACCTTGCCGACGACCCTGTCGCTGCACGTCGGCTGCGGCAATACGCGGAGCGACTGGTGGTCGGACAACTGGACGCCCGGCATATCCGTGAACGGATCGGCTGTCCTGCAGGCCGCGTGCGACGAGGGCACAAGTCAGCCGCCCGCGGGCGCTAACACGCGGTGCTCCTTCGGCACCACGCGCAGCGAGACAGCCGCGATCAACTGGGCGGAGTCCAAAATCCACGAGAATGTCGACTCCGGGCTTTGCTTCACGTTCGTGACAACCGCATACGGTGCGGCCAACGTGACGCTGGGCAAGTTTTATAGCGGTGTCGTCGTCGGTCGGGACACCTATCCCCAGCAAGCCTGGGGTCACTTCACGCAGGGCATAGTCGGCCTAGCGCCCAGCACCCCGCCGCCGGGTGCCCTGGTGTTCTTCAACCAGACCGGCCCACATGACGGTTACAGCCAGGCGAGCGGCTACTACAGCCATGTCGAGCTCAGCCTCGGCGGCGGCAACATGATCTCGACTGCCGACCAGACCACAGCGGACCCGCAATGGACCGTCGTTCATTACGAAACGCTCGCCCAACATGGGGCGTCGGGGGCGTGGAACAAGTACGTCGGCTGGTGGCTTCCGGCATAGCCACACACCACCGGGCTGGTCGGCGGGTGATTGCCCGCCGACCAGCTGGTCTTCCCACCCAGCGGCCAGCGGCCCGGCCACCAGCACCACATCCAGCACGGCCAGCTGCTGCTCACCCAGCCGGCACTGCGCCGCCTGCCCCCGGGACGCCAGCCCAGTCTCGCCGCCGGCCTGCCAGGCCTGCCGCCACCGCTGCACCGACCGCTCGCTGACCCGCAGCTCCGCCGCGATCACCGCGGCCGGCGCCCGCTGCTCGGATCTCTTCGCCGCTGCCAGCCGGACCTGCTCCCGGCGTCTTCGGTCCCCGGCGGTCTGCCCGCCACCTTGCGCATACCGCATGTACCCTGCATACCGCCGGAAGCCGCCCGCGTCAGCCCCGCAGACATCACCAATTAAAGATCTCTGTTTTTATGATCCGCCGAATCGGGAAAGACAGAACCGGACGATATGAGCGCCCCCCTACCAACGGGAAGCAAATCTTCCACGAGTACGGAATCGGCAGGGGCGCCCCTATCCTCGTCATGTGAGACGCTGCTGGCGGAGCGCAGACAATCCAGTTCTGCACGTTGCGGTTGGCCTGCGGCGGAATTCCTCACAGGCTGGGCGGTTGACTGATTCATTCAGCGCGGCTGCCTGTTACGCGCCGGCCACTCAAGATGTCCATGACGACGACGTTCGCGGTGGCCACGTAGATTCGGGCATTCCGGGCATCCGGCAGCGGGTTGGTGGTCATGGTGGCGGTGATCTGGTCAGGGTGTCGCGGCGCGGGGAGGAGCTGGCCGCGGGGAGCGCCGCCGGCCCGGATGCGGGCATGGCGGTGCCCGGGACCAGCGGCAGGTGATCAGCTGGCGGCGGCGGGCAACAGGAAGCGGGCCAGGCCGAGCCGGCCGGCCAGCGGCCAGGTCATCTCCGGCCCGTGCCCGAAGTTGCGCCGGGCGCAGCCCACGGCGGCGGCCAGGGCGTTCAGCGCGTCGCCCAGCGGCGACCCGGCGGGCTCGGACGGCGGCCCGGGCGGGTGGAAGCCCAGGCCCTTCAGCTCGCCGATGGCGTGCGCGCGCAGCTGCCCGGCATTGGCCCGCAGCCGGCGCAGCCAGCCGCGCGCGGTGGCGGCCGGGACGCCGAGCGCGGCGGCGATGGGCCGGTGGCCCGCCCCGGCCATCGCCAGGCCCGCCGCGGCGCCGATGACCTCGATGCCGTCCGCGCGGCGCGGCGCGCACCAGGACGGCAGCAGGATGCGGGTGCGGCGGCAGAACCGGCACCGCGCCCGCCGCGGCCGCAGCCGCGCGACCCGTCCCCCGCGCAGCCGGACCGCCCGTTCCCGCCCGTACCCCCACCGGGCCAGCCGGCCGGCCTGGCACGACGGGCACGCCAGCGTCCCGGCCGCCAGGTCAGCGGCCACGGCACCGGCATCCAGGCACAGCAGCACGGCAGGCACGTCTTCCCGGTCGTCTCGGTCATGAACCCAGCCTCCCGGCACCGGCCGCCCGGGCCGGGGGGGCACTCGTGTTGCAGCATGCACCGCCGCCGCCCGGCCCGCAGCCCGTATCGCGAACTCTGCCGCAAACCGGCACCATGACCACGCAGCACCACGCCCGGCACGCCCGCTGCCAGCCTCAACACGAGCCCGGCACGCTCATGGCCACGGTGACGCCGTCCACGAGCACGCCCCGCCGCCGGACCCGGTGGACACCGTCAGGTGACGCTACCCCGGCTCCACAGGGCCATCCTCAAAGGCGGGGGACACCTGCCCGGCGTTTGCGGCCCGGCGGACGCTAGTGCCGTGTCTGGGGAGGCGTGCGCGGGCTGAACCAGGTGCGCAGGGCCGTGTTCATCCCGGCGGCCGGGTCGGGCGTGCCGGGTCCGGCAGCCCAGGCGACGTGGCCGTCGGGCCGGATTAGCAGCGCTGCGGCCGGAGCGGGCTCGGTCAGGCAGTGTGCGGTGATGACGGTGATCAGGTCGGCCTGGTCTGGGGCCGCCTCGGCGACTGCGGAATCGGCGGTGAGGTCGAGCAGGACGCCCTGGGCCGCGTGCATGACCTCGGCGACCCGGGTGCGGCCGTGACGGGTTTCCAGCTGGAGATCTGGCGCGAGCTTTCCGAGCAGCGGGTGCGGCTGGGCGTTGCTGGCCGACATCGGGTAGCGGACATCGGAGCCCTCGATCAGCTCGCCGATGTGACGCAGTTGCCCGGGTTCGCGGAGCAGTTCGCGGATGTGCTGGAGCGGCTCGGGGCGCTGGAGTACGTCGCCGAACAGCTCGCGCAGCGCTTCGGCCTCCTCCGGGCTCACCTTGGCGGGCTCGTCCGTCCCGCCTTGGCCGATGGTGGTCAGGGCCGTCTGGGCGCGGGTGTGCAGGATGGCGTGCTGTCCGGCGAGGTGCCGCTCGGCGTGGTAGGAGTCCAGCAGGCCGTCCGGCGCCCGGCCCTGGACCTGCGCGGCGAGCTTCCAGCCGAGGTTGACCGCATCGATCAGGCCGGTGTTCAGCGATACTGCGAAGACGTGGGCGGCGTCGCCGGCCAGCAGGATGCGGCCAGCCTGGTAGCGGTCGGCTTGCCGGGTGTTCCCGACAAGCCGGGTCAGCCGCTGCGGATCGGTCATCGGCAGGTCGCCGCCCAGGACCCGCCGGGCGCTGGCGCGCAGTTCGTCGAGGGTCATCGGGGCCCTCAGGTCGGCGGCGGGGTCGTCCTCGCTGGTGTAGACGATGAAGACACCGGCAGTAGCGTTCTTGTCGAGTACGGTCAGCGGCGCGAGGGAGTAGGTGCCTCGCGGGGTGCGGACTTGCCCCATGAGCTTCAGGCGGCCGATCCCCGGTACCTTCACCACGCCGCCGCGCCAGGTGAGCTTCGCCGTCGGCAGGCGCGCCTGGCCAATGCGGGATATCTCCGGCGAGGTGGTGCCGGGGAAGCCGATCCCGGCCTGCTTGCGTACCAGGCTGTGCGCGCCGTCGCAGCCCACGAGGTAGCGTGCGCGCAGCCGGTAGTCGCCGCCGGGCCCGCGGACGTCGAGGGTGACCGCGTCGTCATGCGGGGACAGCGCCGTCAGTTCGTGCCCGCGCCGGACGGTCCCGCCGAGTTCGGTGAGCCGCGCCTCCAGCACCTTCTCCAGCCGGCGTTGCGGCACCGTCAGGATGTGCACCGGGCTGGTGCCGAGCCTGGAGAAGTCCAGCTGCAGCGGACCGAACGAGAGGCGCGGTACCGGCCCGGCAAAGGTGGCCTCCTGGCGGAGCCGGCCGAGCAGGCCGCGGTAGTCCAGCATCGGCACGATCTGGCCCGCCAGGCCGTTGCCCTTGGGGGTCTCGTCGATCCCGGGCAGTCGCTCCAGCACGATCGGGTCGGTGCCGCTCAGCCGGAGCTCGCAGGCCAGCATGAGTCCGACCGGTCCGCCGCCGGCGATCACGATGTCTACCTGGCCGGCGCGTGCCGGCGGTTGCTCGGGCATGGCTAGAGTCGCCCGAAGACGTCGCGCAGCCCGGCCGCGAACGGCGCCGGGAGTTCCATCGGGGCCAGGTGACCGCCGGGGAACCCGGCGAACTCGGCGCCCAGCCGGGCAGCGATCGCGGTGCACGGGCAGTGGAAGGGATCGTGGCGCAGCTCAGCGCGTTCGGCCGGATCGCACGCGAGCAGCTCCTTGACCGCCGCGAGCGGCAACTGCAACTGGCGCAGCATCACGACAAGGCGTGCCTCGTCGAGCTGGGCTGTGTCGTGTAGCGATAACCGCTTGCCTGGTCGACGCGCGAAGGCACCAGCACCCCGCGTTCGTCGTAGAGGCGGAGTGCCTTCCGTGAAAGGCGGGACCGTCGTGCGAACTCTCCGATGCTGATTTCTCTCACGCTGACTCCCTCGTCGCCGGGCCGGTCCGACCCGCCAAGATGAGTGTGCGGGCTCCCCCAAGGTGAGAGTCAAGGCTGTCGGCCGCCAGCCATCTCCCGGTAGCGGACGGGGGTTCTGGTGATGCAACGGAACGCGTCCCGGCGAGGCGAGGAGATGGCGCCGCAGTAGCAGTCGGCGTTGCTGGACCTGGCCACCACGTCGATGCCGGCGGCGACCGTTCCGGACCTGGTGAACGGCTCGTAGATGATCACCTGCGTGGCCGCGGTCCCGGTCGCCGTGGTCGTGACCGCCGTGGTGATGCCGCTCAAGGCGCCTGACGAACATCCGGCAGCCGCGGCCGCGATCACGATAGCCGCGGCTGCACGGCCAGCCAGCCACACCAGCAACGCCTGGGCGGCGAGCCCGCCAGGCTTTCTGCGGTTCACACCGTATAGATGCGCGCACCCCGCTCCCCGGTTGCCCTGACTAACGCGGCTTCCGCGCAGCGCTGTGAGCCTTCGACGCGACTCCCTGCCGATTCCGTGCGGGTGGCGCGGAGATCGCCAAGCCGACGACCGCGCACAGATCATCCATTCGGTTCCTGTCAGCAGCCAGCATCGAATCACCGCAAAAGCGTCCATGTCGGCGGATCCCGCGCTGAGTGACCAGGACCGAAGGCATAGCGTGACTAACACCGATCTGTATCGTGGTGCCCCGCCGAATCCGGGCGCTGTGAGGCTGGCCGGCTACATGGGTGGGCGCGGGCAGGGCCGCCAGGCCTTACCGTCGATTCGGCCTGATGGTGTCACACTGGGAGGGGCCGGCCTGGGCCGGCTCCCTGCGATCGGCCCCGATCGCGCCGCCCTTATCGATGGACAGGTGAACCGCGATGCCTCGCCCCATACTGAGAGCCGCGGGCCTTCCCTTCGGCGGAGGCCTCCCCTTGGTGCTATTTGCTGGCGCGGCGTACTTTGCGTCGGAGCACGAGAAGGGCCGGCACGGACGGCCGAACGTGCTGTGCCCGCTGTGCTGGCTGAACAAGATCACCCCGGCCCCCAAGGCGTCCGGTGGCTCTAGTCCGGCCGAGCCGCCGGAACAGGCCTGACTGGCACGCCAACTGGGCTGTCACCGCCAGCCGCGCTCACCGCCTCCCGATGAGCTGCTCACCGAGATCGTGGATCAGATCCTGATGCCGCTCATCCAGCCAATGCGCCTGCCGGCCGGCACCGGCCAACCAAATCCGGCGCGTCCCGCGGCGCATTGCCCGGCGCCGGCGCAAGATGCGATTACCGTTTCGATGGATCTAGGCTGCTATGTTCCATTCATGGGCGTGATCCGGTGCCGCCGGTGACCGGCTATCTCTGCCGGTACTGCAGGCAGCACGGCGAGCCGGGGGAGGCCGCGGTCAGCTGCGCGCTGTGCGGGGCACCGTTCGGCATCGGGCCCGCGGTCAGCGAATCGGGCTGGATGCGGCAGCCGATGATCCCGAGCACGACCCGGCTGAGTTGCGGCACCCTCCGGTGCCAGATCAACGGGAGGTACGTTCCCGTCGCCGAATTCCAGCTGGCTGCGGGCGAATGGATTCATTTTTCCCCGCAAGCACTGCTGTGGACCGACCCGGCCGTGACGCTGACCGTCCCGCGCTCGTCCCGCGGCCGGAGCTCGGGCCTGATCGAGGCACACGGACCTGGGCATATCGGGGTAGCGGAGAACCGCGCGGGCGAGGTTATCGCGCTGCCGCTGCGGCGCGGCCAGCTGGTCTGCGTGCGCCCGGGCCGCTTTCTGTGCGCGACCGGGAATGTGAGGTACCGGTGGGAGTCCTCTGTTGTCTGCTACTCCACGATGATGGCCGAGCGCGAATACCCGATGGGAGGCTACCTGCTGAACTTGCGCGCGGCCGGGCGCCAGGGCCTGGTGCTGCTGCACGCATCGGGTGACGCTTTCATCCGCGACCTGGCCGACGACCAGAGCGTCCTGGTGTCACCTTCGTCCCTGCTGTACTGGGAAGATACGGTGGGCCTGTCCCTGCACCTGGAGTTCGCCTACGTGCCGGGCCAGCACGTACGGCGCGCTATCTGGCGCTCCAGCAGAATCTGGCTGCGGGTCTGCGGCCCGGGACGGGTGGCCATCGACTCGGCCCGCGAACAACCCGACGGCGCGCGCACCCCCGATTATGAGTCTTTCGCCTCATGGCAGCGCTGGGATGCCCCGTCCACCACGACGACGAGGGCGGAATGAGCCGGTACATCTGCCGTTACTGCCGTCAGCCCAGCCACCCGGGCCGGACCTGACCATCCGTACCCGGTATGGCCGCCGCCGGACGCCTGGTCCGGCATCGCAAGCATGATCACCAGGCCGCCGGGACCGCCAAGCCAATCAGGCGGATACCGCGCCGCCTGCCACAGTGCGTAACCCCCGCCCAGGTCAGCGAGCTATGGCCTGTCGCCGTTGACTGGCTGACGAGACTGCGCGCGGAGATTACACACCGGCGTCCGGGCATTGCCGATCCGGTCATCCCGCGCGCAGCTCAACCTGATCTGCGCGCCTCAACCAATGATCAGCGAGGAGCCCGCAGCTGTGCAGATCGGCGGCTCCGTGCGCACTGGCCGTTGACCTGTCCCGGTCTGGCGACGCAGAAGATCATGAGCTCGGGCAATGTCCCCGCTGGTTGATTTCGACAGTGCGGCCGTCAGGGTCCTCGGCTACGACCCGGCAGCCCCAGGGCATCTGCTGGTAACCGGTCAGCATCGGTGCGCCCACCCGGGCCAGTGCCTCGGCCGCACGATCCAGGGATTCGACGTAGAAGCCCGGAAACAAGCTGCCGCCGGAGCGCCGTTCACTGGCCCGGCCCGCCACTTCGGCGGGGTAGATCGCGAAATGCACCGGTCCCAGCTCGGTAGCGAAATGCACCGGTCCGTCACCGTGCTCCTCTGCCTCCAGCTCAAGGCCGACAGCGCGGTAGAACGCCATGGTCGCCGCGGGACTGGCGGCGAACAGGACCAGGGAGGCCATCTCGGTCATGACGCTGATTGTGCACCGGTCCGCTGCCGGTGGGCTGCCCACCCCCAGCGGGACCCGGCGCTGGCGATAGCGGCCGGGGCGATGTTTCAGCGGGCGGTGCCAAGCAGCGCAGGGCGCAGGTGCGCATGGGCCCAGGCCGCCAGGGTGGTCGGTGTCGTGGTGACGATACTGCGCTTGTCTTCGGCGGCGAAGTCCTCACGCGTCACCGCCGACATCCCGGCAATGGCCTCGACCTGCTTGTCGCCGAATCCCGCCGATCGCAGCGAGCTGCGAAAAATCGCCTCCGGGATCGTCTCGGCCCGCACCTGGCGGCCGGTGGCCTCGCTGATAATGACAGCGACCTGGGACAGCGTCAGGTCTTCGGGGCCGTGGACGGCCTGGACCTGGCGACCCGACCAGCCCGCAGACAGCAGCCGAGCGGCAGCGATCTCGCCGATGTCGCGCGGGTCGACCCACGGCTGCGCATAGCCAACGGGCATCGGCGCGCGCAGCACGCCGTCGCGCATCGAATCCAGTTCCCACAGCAAGTTGGTGAAGAACATCCCGCAGCGCAGGTGCAACACGCTCGCGCCAGTGGCGTCGAGCTGCTCCTCGGTCCGGGCCAGCCCGTCGATCTCGCCGGCCCCGGAGCGCTTCTCGGCCCCGATGCTGCTGAGGAAGACCGTGCGGCCGATGCCGTTCTCTACCACCGCGCGGGCCGCAGCGGCGCCCAGCATGGTGTACCAGGCGACAGGATCGGCGCCCGGGTCAGCCGTGGGCGGGTCCACCCAGAACAACGCGTCCGCATCCCGGGTCGCCCGCACCACCGCCGCGGCATCACCCAGATCGGCTTCCACCACGTCCGCGAGCTCACTGGTGTCCGGGTCAAGCCGGGCGGGGTGGCGGGCCAGCAGCATGGGCCGTACCCCGGCCTGGATGAGCAGCCGCACGACTCGCGATCCGACATGGCCGGCGGGCGCGGTGACGACGACCTTCATGCAACCGGCCTATCACGTAGCACAGGGCGATGGGGCCAGCCGCGCGCATATCTTCCATTCTGCATTGCCGCCAAGCGGACCGGAGCAGGCGCCTTGGCCGCGCCGATCGGCGGCTTAGCGTGTGACGCGAGTCCGGGCTCTGGTCGCCGAGCGTTAGCGTGCCCGTGCCGGGCCGCGGGAGTGATCATAGATCTCATGACCGACTTCCTGATCGGCTATGTGGTTGCGGCTGGCGTCGGCCTGGCGGACGATCCCGGCCTGAAGGCGTCGCGGCCGTCGACGGGCGGCGCCCTGAGCGTCTTTGAGGCCAGCATCGGCGCCGGGCCGCCCCTGCATGTGCATGACCAGGACGATGAGTGCTCTAATGTGCTGGACGGCGCGCTGTCTGTCCGCTGCGGAGGCGAAGCGTTCGACGCCGCGGCGGGCAGCTTCGTGTTCTTGCCCCGTGGCCGCCCGCACCGGTTCTGGGCCGCGGGCCCTGACGCCCGGCTGCTGCTGATCGCCGTCCCGGGCGGCATCGAAGACTACTTCCGCGAGATCAACGCTGCTTCCGGCGACGATGAGCGCACCCGGATCGGTGAGCGTTACGGCATCCGCGTCGTGCCCGGATGAGCCGCCGGTGATGGAGGTAACCCTGGTCAAGGCCGCCGGGCCGGGCGACCGCGACCGTGCCTGGCTGACGGTTGCCGGGGTGACCAGGCGCGGGCCCGTTCATGTCGTCCATGACCTTCCGCACCGGGCCGTCGAGTCCCCTTCGGCATCGGTGACGGGCTGTGGGCAGAACTGGCCGCGGGAGATCACGCGGCGGCCAGCCATGCAGCCACGGCCCGCGACCCAGAGCGCCAGAAGCGGGGGCGGATCGTCTCCGGGGCAGCAGCCGGCGTCCCGGCCACGATGTGGCTCACCCCGGGCACCGCCGGGCCAAGACGATCACCAACTGCGTGGCCAACCGCTGGGGTGATGGCCCAGACACCCCGGCCGGGGTCCGCGACCGGGCCGCCCGGCAGAACGACCCGTCACTGCAAGACCTGCTGGCCGTGCCGCCTGGCGGCCACGGGTGCAGCGCGTGCATTCCTGGCAGGTGATGCGGGACCCGGCCGGGCTATTGTTCTGCGTCCTGCCTGACCCGCCCGGCACCCTTCATGAGGGCAACGCTCACCGCTGGCCGTGATACCTGACGGCCAGGGGCGTGGCGTCCCGGGCTCGCGGCGGCTGGCGTGACACGCATCAAGGCAGCACAGCGTGACCGGCATC
Source organism: uncultured Actinomycetes bacterium (assembly GCA_963789225.1). Lineage (GTDB taxonomy): Bacteria > Actinomycetota > Actinomycetes > Streptosporangiales > Streptosporangiaceae > Palsa-504. The sequence continues at coordinate 443,401 of CAWBKD010000046.1, read as the reverse complement.
CGATCCCGGCCCGTGCGCATCGCCGCCGATATGCTCGGCAACTTGGTCGCCCAGACGGCTGACTCGTGCCGCGCCGAACTGGATGTTCCGCGTCGGGACGTCACCGTCGCCTATCAGCCTGGCGGAGCATCTCGTCGAGTTCGGGGTCGGGCATGAACTCCCAGACCTCTACCGCGCAGCGGCAGGCGCTAGCGGTCTTGGCAGCCCATTCCAGCGCCTCCTCGCGTGAGGGCACCTCGACGACACACAGGCCGCCGATGGCCTCCGGGTACGGGCCGTCGGTGACCGTCCCGCCGGTGGCCACGACGCTCGCCCGCTGGTTTTCCAGTCCGCCGCCGAAAACCCACACGCCGGCCATCACGGCCTCCTGGACCACCTCGTGCGAGGCCTTGGCCGCGGCGGGCATGTCCTCGTCGGGGATGTGGTCCATCGCGTGGGCATCGAACGAGATCAGGTACCGGGTCATCCCATGACTCCCATGTCCCGGCGGCCTACTCCGGCCGCACGTTAAGTCATAGACGAACGACTCGCTCCGGATCCATCGCTCTGCCAGAAGAGATTTCTCACGGGACCCCCGCCGTTCGGCCCCCGCGAGCGTCAAGTGACCCCTGTTCGCGGAATCATCGCCGCTGCCCCCGATCGCGAGTAGTCCAACCGTACTCATCTGGTGATGAGGTGGGGTATCGAGTGGTCAGCTGACGAGATCCTTGGTGAGCGAGATCCTTGGTGAGCCAGATGATCAGATCGTCATCCATACTCACCTGCATCCCTCTGCGCAGCGGCCGCTGACCCTGGCATGCGCCACGGCCGTCGGGGATATAGCCGCGCCGGCCGTACAGTCGCTGCGCGGGGCCATAGTCGTCGAACAGGCCAACAGTGATGCCCAGCGTGGCGATGCCCCGATCGTGGGCGAGCTGCTCGGCGGCGTCCATCAGCAGTGTTGCTACGCCCTGCCGCCTGTGCAGCCCGGCCACGGCGATCTGATGAACCAGCGGGATGCCGCGGCTCCGGAATCCGGTGTAGTTGGACTCCCACACGATTGCGACGTAGCCAATGACATCGGAGCCGCCGGTCGCTATAAGGCTCGCGCCGTCCGGTTCCGCGTGATCGGCCAGATACCTCCGCGCCTCGGCCTCGCCGTCGCTGACCCACTCGATCAGGAACCGGATGGCCGACTCGGAATTGTCGTCGTCGACAGGCTGGATGGCAATGCCGGGAATGCCCATAGCAGAAGACTGGCATACGCGCAGCGACGCACTCTCGTGCCGCGATGAAGAACATCTGCCCACGACTCCTGCGCAGAATCGGCTCATCTGCGCAGGGTCAGCCATGCTGGCAGGCTGATTCTGAGGCGCGCTAAATCGGCAGGGAGTACGTAACTCGCGCTTCGGTGCCGCTGTGACGGTGCGTCACGATCGCTGGCCGCAGCAGCCGCACGCCGAGGCGCCGATACGTACCTCGATCTTGGCCGGCGGGCTGACCGTCCAGCGGCAGCAGAACGATCACGTTGTCTGTGGCGATCAGATGGCGCAGCTGGCGGGTGGCCTGGATGTCGGCTTTGATCGCGCGATGGCGGGCCACCCAAAGCACCCGGAAGTCCTCACCGCGGGCCGCTCGTCGGCTAGTCCGTGCCGACCAGGCCGAGCGTGACCAGGTCGTTGACCGGCTCGTCGGTGCTGCAGGTGCCGAACGACGTGAACAGGCTGCGGACGGCTGAGACCGTCTCCGCATCCAGGTTGCCGATCTTGGCCGCGACCCGCGCCGTATCCCGGTCGGCGAGCTCGGCCGCGACCTGTTCCCGGCTGGCGCCATCCAGGGCCGCTGCCACCGCCAGCAGCACGTTAAGGAAACCGTGATGCTCGAAACCTGTGTCCGCGGCCCGGTGCCGTACCGCGTGATGCAGCCCGGCCGTGCATTTGAACGCCAGCCGCGCCTGAGCCAGCGTGACCAGGCAGTTCGCCAGCGTCTGGCTGTCCGGGAATGCCTGTGCCGTGGTGCCGCCGGTACGTACCTTGGCCCGGTATCGGTGGTCGTCGACGGCGCGAGCCGCGGCGGTGGTGAAGTCGCGGGCCGGGACCTCGATGAACGCGGCGGCGTCGGCCAGCGAGGTCCGGTCGAGTGCGGCAGCCACGTCCGCGACCGCGGTGGTGATATTGTCGCGGGCGGCGGTCGGCAATTCGACCGTGCGTAGCCGCAGCCGCGGGTCAGCGAATACGCCGTCCACTGCCGCGTCCAGGCCCGCGGCGCCGCCCGGCAGCACCAGCGCGAGGTCGAGTTCGGCCACGCCGGCGGCCGTGAGCGCGGCGCTTAGCTCGGTGATCTTCGTGTCGGCGCAGACGAACGGACCGGACATCTCGCGGTACCACGCGGTCTGGTGACGCAGGTGCCCGGCTACGGCGTCGGCCATCGGCAGCGAGGCGGGCGGGAACAGCGACGCGTCGTCGAACAGCCCGCCGAAGATCGGCCACGCCATTGACACGCCTCCTGCCCCTGCCAACGGGTGAACTGTACCCGGCGGCACAGGCAGGCCGCCCCTGGTCAGATGGTCTATTCCAACGGGTCCAGTGGTCGCAGGCCAGCAGCGAGCGCCTGACGGGCTGGCCGGGCTGGTCGTTGTGCCAGATTGCGGCAGTCAGGCACCGATGCGCAAGACCCGGACCAGCACGCCAGCGGGGGTGTGGCCGCCGTGGCGCTCGAGGTGCAGCTGGCCCTTGACAGTGTCGCTGACTGATTCCGGGCCGCAGCTCGGCACCCAGCTGCGCCCGGCGGCGTCAGTCTTAACCCGGGAACCGCCGCGCCCAAGCGCCACCGCGCCTGCTCGTCCGCATTCACCGCGCCGGCAACGGCCGCCGCCAGCGCGACCCCACGTGACAGGTCACTCGCGGCATCCCCCTTGCTGGCAGCGATCAAGGCCGGGTCCGTCGCGCAGACAGCCCCGGCCTGGCAGGATCCGGCGTTGCGGTGTCTCGAGCAGCCTCACCCTCCCTGAGGGTGGCTCCACGCTGGCGGCGCGCGCATTGCCGCCGTAGGTTATCTCAAGCCCGAATCGGGGTGTCTTCGCTGTAACCGCCGGGGGTCCTGGGCTTCGGCGAGGACACGTAGTTATCTATAGGGGTGTCGTTGCTGTAGCTGCTGTGAGGGCTGCGGTTGTCTTTAGGGTGCTGCCCATCCTTCGGCGTGCTCGACGGTTTCGGCTGAGAGCGTCTCGAGTTCGCGGGGCAGCGCAAGCACCAGGCCCTCCGCGCCGCGGCGCCGCCGCGCGAGCTGACGTGGTGATGCGGTCAAGAATGCCGTACCGGGCTGGGAGCCTTAATTAATTAGTTGCCCGCCAGTAGCGCGCGCTGGAAGCATCGTGCGCCGTGGAGGAGCGCCCTGCAGGCTTGGCAGACGCCGAGGTCGCCGCTGCGCTAGCACGGGACTGGGACCTGGCCGTGACCGATCTTCGCTACGTCCCCGCCGGGTTCGGCGGCTACCACTGGTCAGCGGACGACGCCGACGGCGGCCGCTGGTTCGTGACGGCCAGCGACCTGGCCAGATACGACTCCTTCGCGGGCCTGGAGCGGGCCATGTTCACGGCGGTCCGGCTGGCGCAGGCCGGCCTGGAGTTCGTGGTCGCCCCGGTGCTGGCCGCGTCCGGCCGTGCAACCAGCCTGGCCGGCTCGCGGTATGCGATTACGGTGTCACCTTTCGTTGACGGCACCCCAGGCAGGTGGGGCGACCCTATGACCACGGCCGACCGGGCGGCGGTCACCGGGATGCTCGCGCGCCTGCATGCCGTCCGCGGGGACCCAGGCGACGTGCCCGTCCGGGCCCTGGAGCTGCCTGATCGCGGCGTTATCGACGCTTCATTGCGGGAACGTGCCGGGTCGTGGCAGACGGGCCCGTACGGCGAGCCCGCCCGGGTACTGCTGAACGAGCACGCGGCGAGCCTGGTCAAGGCGCTGCACACCTTCGACGAGCTCACCGCGGAGTTCACCGCCTCCGCCGGTGAACTGGTGATCACGCACGGCGAGCCGCAAGCCGGCAACCTCATCCGCTCGCACGACGGGCTGCTGCTGATCGACTGGGACCTGGTCGGGCTAGCCCCGCCCGAGCGGGACCTGTGGTGGATTGTCTCGGATTGCGGTGCCGAGGCCGCACAGTACGCGCAGCTCACCGGCCGCACGGTGAGCGAGGCAGCGCTGTCGCTTTACCGGCTGCGCTGGGATCTGGCCGACCTGGCAGAGTTCCTTGCCTGGTTCCGTGGCCCGCACGAACGGTCCGCGGACGCCGAGACAGCCTGGCGCGCGGTGACTGACATCCTCGATCGGCTGGCGGCTACGTAAGGGAACGTGCCACCACCCCAACGAGCGTGATCGTGCTGGTCAGACCGCGAAGTCACCGATGACGTCGTGGCCCGGGTTCGGGGCGCCGATGAAGGCCAGACGGCCCCCTCGTTACTGGCGGTGACAGCGCCGGGGTTGTGCGACACGCGATATCCGCCTGCGCAGGCGATGCTGCGGAGTGTCGCCGTTACGGTGGCCCAGATCCGGTCGGCCTGCGGTGCGGCAAGCGCGCGCTTGCTCGCCTGTCGCCAGGTCCGTGGTGGCCTGCTATGCCGCCGGTGCTTGAGTATCGGCGAGATGGCGAAGCTGCCGCAAGCCGTAGCCGCCTGAGTGATGGAGTAGCCGCTTTGGTCGGGCCCGTTCGAGGCGCGGAGAGCGGACGTTCTGGATCCGGTGCACAGCCCCGGCTGGATAGGCAGGTTCTCCACGCCGTCTCCGTGCCGGCCAATCTGCTCGGCCGTGGAGAAACCGGTCCCGGCGCGCTCTCGCGGCCTGCGCCGGAGACACGGGAGGGAGATGATACGTGGCTGAGTCCGATGCCTTGCCCGGCTCGTTGGCGAACGTGGCCGACCTCGAGGATCTCGTGAGCGAACTGCACGAGCGCGTGGACGAGCGGCACTGGAGCCCGGCGAGGATCTGGCCGCGCGGGCCTCCCGGCTCGGATCTGGGTACCGGAGTTCCTCGCTGGGCAGCCGCTGGCCTGCGAGGTGCGCGAGGACCGCCACACCGAAGGCCGCGATCGTGCTGGTCCGGCCGAGCCGCGCCACCAGCCCGGTGTCCAGGCTCAAGATCATCTGCGGCATGTGAGGGGCGGGTCAAGATCTGCCCCGAGCGCGGCTGGACCTGGTCCAGATCGCCATCTGCGGCCGGTTCCGGCCGCCCCCGAAAGGGCCTGTCGCGGCGAGATCGCTCGCCGGTACGCATGAAGCCGGCGCTGGCGGGTAGGCGGCCGACTTACCTCGTCCGGCCGAGGGGCCCTCTACATGCGAGGAGGCGACGATGCCCGCGCAGAACGCTCTGCAGGCCTACCTCACCGATCATATGGCGGGATCCGTGGCCGCCAGCGACCTGGCGCGGCGCGGCGCGGCGCCAGCAACAACCAGGGCCCGCTGGCCTCCTTCTTCGCCGACCTGTCGCGCGAGATCGAAGCCGACCGGCACACCCTGGACCAGATCGCCACCGCCACCGGCGCCCAGCCGAGCGCGCTGAAGCAGGCCGCCGCCACCGCAGCCGAACGGCTCAGCCGGTTCAAGATAGACCACCGGATGACCGGAAGCCTCGAACTCAGCCTGCTGCTCGAGCTGGAACTGCTGTACCTGGGCATCGAGGGAAAGCACACCCTGTGGCGCAGCCTCGAGGCGCTGGACGATCCCCGCCTGGCCGAGTTCGACTTCGGCAAGCTCGCGCCTCCCGCGCGCGGGAACAGCTCGCCACTGTGGAAGAACAGCGGCTGACCGCCGCTGCCCGCGCCCTGGGACCTGACCGGGCCTGAAGCATTACTCGCCGCGCCGATTTGGCGCTCCGCGTGAAACCGGCTCGATCATCGGATTACAGTCTGCACCGGCGCCGAATGGCGCCAGCGCACAAGTAGCCGCCTGCGCGGCATCGGGCCTGGGCTCGACCTGGCCTGTGGCCAGCGCAGAGCTGGTCGATCTGCGCGGTGAGACGAGCGAGGCGCAGGTACGTGAGCCCGGCCCCGTGCGTTCGCGCTGCGCGCGTTGATGGCTCACCGCGCCGGAGACGGCCGGACCAGCGGGCCGGTTCAGCTGTCGGTGTCCTGCCGGTGCAGCTCGGTTTCGAGCAGGTCCATGGCCTTGAGGAAGGCCTCCTGCTCGCCGGCGGTGAGCTTGTCCAGGACGCGGGCCAGCGGTGTGGCGGCGCCATCGAGCCAGTGGCCGATCAGGGTTGCCTGGCAGGGGATGATCTGGACGATCGTGCGCCGCCGGTCGGCCGGGTCGGGGCGCCGTTCGACCAAGCCTGCGCGGTCAAGGTCGGCGAGCACGCCGCTGACCGTGGGGAGGGTCAGGTCCAGCCGGGAGGCCAGTTCCCCGACGGTGAGCGGGCCGCCGCGGATCTGCTCGAGCGCGGCGACGTGCCGCGGGCTCAGCGGAGAGGGGACGGGCGCGGGCGCGGCGCGCTCCTGCCAGCGCCGCATTCCCCTGGTCACGCGGGGAAACAGCTGCATCAGGCGCAGGCACAACGCGGAGTGCTCGGAGCTGCCCGCCTGGTCCGCCATGGCCCTGCTTCCGTGGTGCGCCGTCCCGCCTTGACTGTCTGCACGCCAAGTATATATGCTTCCGCTATCAAAACTATTCTGATTCAGGAACGAAAATTTGCGGAGGGCAGCATGACACCGCAGGGACAGCCGGCCATCTCAGCGCTGCAGGCACTGGCCGGGGACGGCACGCTCACCGGGTCCTGGATCCTGGACCCAGCCAGGTCCGAGGTCCAGCTGCAGAGCAGGCACACCTGGGGGCTCCGTCCGCTCCACGGCGTCTTCCGGCAGGTCACCGGCAACGGCACGGTGAGCCCAGCCGGCCAGGTCACCGGCACCCTCACCGTCGCTGCCGGGTCGATCGACACGAAGAACAAGATGCGCGACAAGGACCTGCGGTCGGCCAAGCTCTTCGACATCGCCAACCACCCAGACATCACCTACACCGTCGATGGCATGCAGCCCGCCAGCGGGGGCGTCCGGGTGACCGGCAGCCTGACCGTCCGCGGCCGCACCCGCCCGCTCTCCGTCGACGCGAAGGTCTCCGCCGCCGCAGGCGAGGTCCGGCTCGACGCCGAGGTCCCGGTCAACCGGGCGGACTTCGGCCTGACATACAGCCCGCTGCGCATGGCATCGCTCAACAACACCGTCACCGTCCACGCCGTGTTCACCCGCCAATAAGCCCACGGCGCTGCACGCGATGGCCTTGCACCGGGGATACGCAACGTGATCAACGTTGACGCAAGAGCCGCGAAATACCCGCCGATCTGGCGTGGTGGCGGCACTTCGGTGGTCGTCGGGCGCAAACGCGGATATCCGGTGGATCTGGCACACTGTGGTGTCCGCTTGCAGGTCGCCACTCGAGGCCCAGTCCGCTACTCGAAACTCACGAGTCGGACGATCACACAGTGTCGACAGCCCGGTAGAGGAACGAGAGGGCCATCGCAGAATGCTCGCCGGATCGGGCACGTCACAGTCCAGCCCGGGGGACAGGCCTGCGGACTGCCCAAGCGCGGCAAGCTGGCGGCCCTCGTCACAGGTCAGTTCTGGCGGGTCAGCATGAACACCGGAATCTGTCGCGTGGTCTTGGCCTGGGCTTCGCCGAGTTGCGGATACTGCGCGAGCAGCTTCGGCCACAGCTCGGCGCGGGCGGTGCCGTCGAGCTCCTGCGCTAGTACCGTGAACGTCTGGGTGTCCACCTCGACTTTGATCCTGGGGTCAGCCTTGAGGTTGTAGTACCAGTCTGGGTGGCCTGGCGATCCTCCATTGGCGGCCCAGATCGCGAAGTGGCCGTCTCCTTGACGGGAGTAGGCCAGCGGGGAGACGCGCTCGATGCCGGATTTTGCGCCGATGTGGTGGATGAGAATCAGCGTGATGCTCGCCCATGGCCCGCCGACGTGTCCCCCATTCGCCCGGAACTCCTCGATGATCTTGGTGTTGTAGTCGCTGGGCCCGCTCGGAGCCGAGTTCGCCATGATTGTCCTCCAGTCCGCAGAAGCGGCGCAGCCTGATCTCGCACCATCGGGGCTGTCGTCAGTCTGTGCGCTTGTTTCGGTCGTTGCCTGCGAGCCGCTGGCTATGCGGGTTGCTGGGACCAGCCGGGCGGAGTCCTCCTCCTGGCGGCCGTACACGGTCAGGTCTCAGATGCGGTTGACGAGGACGAGCCGGTCATCGAGTAGGTGACAGCATCAGCCATTCCTCCACTGGTATCCGGCCGGTCTGTGCGGGTATCACGACGGCCCCCCTGCGGTCGCGGGGTACTCGTCGTGCCGGTGGAACCATGACCCGTCGCCTTCGTTGCGGCCCAGCGGCGCACGATCCAGCCACTGCCACATCGTCCACAGCCCGTCGAAGCCGCGGGAATACGCGGAGTACGTGTGGAACACGTCGTCGCCGTCCCGCGCGAACGCGCTCATGCCGGGTTGCTCGCCCGACCAGTCGCGCCAGGCGACGTTCTCCGCCTCAAGCTGAGCCTGGTCCTTGTAGTTGTACTCAACCGGTGCCACGGCGGGATCGGCCGTCACGTGGAAGTCGTAGTTGAAGCTGCTGCCGGACGAGGAGACCCAGCCGACGTCCCATCCCATCCGCCGCTTGTACGCGACGATCTTGCCGAGCGGTGCGCGCGACACTACGACGAAGGCGACATCATGGTGCTCGAAGTGCGAGATGCTGCCGGCGAAGCCGTCGGTGACCGCCGAGCAGCTCGGACAGCCTTCGTCCCAGTCCGGATCGAACATGAAGTGATAGACGAGCATCTGCGAGCGCCCGCCGAACAGATCGCGCAGCGACGCATCGCCGTCTTCGGTCGCGAACCGGTAGTCCTTCTCGACCCGCACCCAGGGCAGCTCACGCCGCTGTCGCGCGAGCTCGTCGCTGCGGCGCGTCAGCGCCTTCTCGGCATCGAGCAGCTCCAGCCGGGCCGCAAGCCACTCTTGGCGTGTTCCGGTCTTGTGATCGGTCATTGCTTCTCTCCCTCGTGTCGTTGTCCTTTATGTCTGTCTCTTGCTGTTTTCTGCGTGCGCCGCTTCGGCGAGCCGTTTGATCGCGGCGAGCCGCCGGTCCCATTGCGCGGCCAGGTCAGCCATGGCCGCGGTGGCCTGGTCAAGACGGTCGGCCTCGACGAGATAGAGAACCTCCCGGCCCTGCTTGCGGCGGCTGATCAACCCGGCCTGCTCGAGCACGACCAGATGCTTGGAGACCGCCTGCCGGGAGAAGGGCACGCGGCCGGCCAGCCAGCTGGCGCTGACCTCACCGTTGCTGACCAGGAGGTCGAGAACCCGGCGGCGAGACGGGTCGGCGATGGCTGACCACAGCTCGTCATCGGCCTGCGCGGTCATCCCGCTTAGCCCTTCGCGAGCACTCGGGCAAGGCGGTCCAGGTAGTCGGCCCAGCCGCCCTGGTGCTCGTCGGCATAGCGCTGCTTCTCCGCCTCGGGCCAGCCGCGCAGTTCGTGGCCGCTCTCGGTTACCCGAAGACGGGTCCGCTCGTCGCCCTCGCGGGTGAGCGTGAACTCGACCAACTGCGAATTGCCGGCCACCGGCTCCTCCCCGCGGGGATGGTTCCAGCGGAACGAGAAGCAGGACGGCGGATCGACCGTCTCCACCACGACCGGGCCGCCCTGGTCCCCGAACTCCATGTAGCCATGAGCGCCGGGTTCGATCACGAGCTCCACCCGGTCGGCGAACCACTGGCTCATCTGATCGGGCTCGGTGATGGTGCGCCACACCACCTCGGCCGGCGCCTCGATCACGACCTCCCGCTCGATCATCAGGCCTGGCATCGCTATCGGCTCCCTTCGTTCACTCCCGCTCTTGATCTGCAACCAACGGTAGCGCGTCAGAAACAGATGTGCAACCTTTTGTTGCAGGTCTGGGGGAGACATGCAATCATTGGTTGCGCATCGAGGAGGAGCGTCCCAGCGCCCTCATGGGCTGGCACCTCTCTCAACCCGGCAACCCGGGAACCGGAGGCAACGCAATGGCTGCGCGCATCGATCAGATGACGAGCTTTACCTACACGACCTACATACACGCCACGCCCGAGCGGGTCTGGCAGGGCCTCACCGACCCCGCCGTCACGAGACGCTACTGGCGGCACCAAAGGGCTGGTGAGAAGACCTTCCGCTCGGCCTGGAAGAAGGGCTCTACCTACGACCTGGCGCACGAGGAGGTCGGGCTCGTCGTGAGCGACCCCGAACAGGTGATCCTCGAGTCCGATCCCTACCGCCGGCTGGCATACACCTGGCACACGTTCACATCCGAGTGGGCCGCCAAGGTCGGCATGGACGAAGCCACCGCTGACGCCTGGCGGGCCGAGCCCCGCTCCAAGGTCGCCTTCGACATCGAGGACACCGGGCCCGGCGTGGTGAAGCTCACGGTCATCCACGACAGCTTCGAGCCTGGCAGCGACGTTCTCCAGGCCATCTCTAACGGCTGGCCTGCCGTCCTTGCCAGCCTGAAGACCCTGCTCGAAACCGGAACCGCCTTGCCTGGGTCGTAGGCTGTGCCACCCGAACGAGGTGCCGTCACAGCTCGCCCGGCTCCAGTACCCAGTGTCATAGCGGCCCGCATTGGTCTCTCTGGCTGCCTCGGACTCCGCGACAGATCAGGCCTGCCGGTGCGGGCTCTTACCACGGAAGCACCCAATTCGAGACCGCCCCGAGTCGGCGATCTCGCCGTTCGCGCGTTGGAGCCGCTGTCGCTGTGTGCGTCACGACCGCTGGCCACTGCTGCCGCGTGCCTTGCCGCTGACATGACGCGGGCGTCTGGTCAGCCGGGCTCATCAGCTCATGCACTCTTTTGGGTCGGTCAGCGGGACCTGATCGGCTAGATTTGGCGTTGCCGTGTATGCTGCGGCCGGGTTTCCTGGCCGGACCGACTGGTAGAGGTTACCGGCGGCGGGGTCGGCGCCAACACCAGCAGCTACCTGCTTGACTTTGCATATCATGCGAAGTACTTATCGTAAAATGCAAAGAGGTGAGCCGCCACCACTCCTGCCGCTGCTGCGGTCACGGCTACAGGCCGACCTGCTGACTCTTGTCCTGCTCAATCCAGGGAAGGAGTGGACGCTGAGCGAGCTTGCCTCGCGCATCCAGTCCACGGTCTCATCAGCCCAGCGTGAGGTCGCACGTGCGGAAAGGGCCGGCGTCGTCGCTTCCCGGCGGGTCGGGAACGCTCGCCTGGTTACCGCTGCGCGGTCGCCCCTGACGGGCCCGCTGACGGAACTGCTGCTGCGCTCATTCGGCCCCCGGCAGGTCCTTGCCGAAGAACTCGCCGGCGTGGCGGGAATCGAGGATGCGTACATCTTCGGTTCCTGGGCGGCACGTTATGCAGGCCAGCAGGGTCGGCCCCCAGCAGACATAGACGTCCTAGTCATCGGGGCTCCTGACCGCGATTCCCTCGATGAGGCGGCACAGCGCGCAAGCGGGCGCCTTGACCGCGAAGTCAATGTGACCATCCGCTCGGCACAGTGGTGGCAGACGGGAGACGATGGCTTCCACACCGAGATCAACAGGCGCCCGCTGGTACCGGTCTACGGGGAGCAGACCACGCGATGACATGGGAGCCCGGCCGTGAACGCATCCGGCAGCTGATCGATGACGGCGAGATCGAACAGGTCACGCCAGACATCACGATCGCCCGCAACCTGCTGGCGGACGCGGGCCGCCATCTCCATACCGCATCGGCCGCCAAGGCGGCTGGTGACATGTCCGGTGCCTACCAGTTGGCTTATGACGCCTTCCGCAAGAGCGCCGCCAGCCTGCTCGAAACCCAGGGGCTACGAGCCACAAGCAAAGGCGGGCACATCGCCGTCCAGGAGGCGGTCACCGCCCAGTTCGGCGCGGCCGTGCGCACCTTCCGTTCCTTCAGCAGAATCCGCCGGACACGAAATACCTTCGAATACCCGAGCAGCAGTGCTCCCGGCCCCGCAGCCGAAGACGTCGACGACGCCGTCAAGGTCGCCACCGAGGCACACTCAGCCGCCGGGACACTCCTGGACCAGGAACTGCTCACCCCCTGGTAGCCGAGAACGGGGCCCGGCATCCGAGCCGATTCGCTGACACTGTGTGACGAGTCGGCCGGCCCTCGTGCGCACGTACCCGCCGTAGTAATAGGCATACCCCGCCGTCCGGGCGGCCGGCAGCAGCCGCTTGGCCGAGATCCGGTCGGATGTCTTCTCCACGCGTTCCGCGACCAGGGCGGCCACGCCGTCGTAGTTATGCCCTCGCGGTGCCCGCTGTGGCGCGGCACCGTCGGCCTCATGCTGGGCGATCACCCGCTTGACAGTCTTGTGCATGGTCCCCGCGATGTCCGCGGCCCCGCGGTACGTGCCCGCGTCTCGGTAGGCGGCGATGATGTCCATTCGTTCCCTCGCAGACTTCAATAGAAGCTCCCGGACGGTGCGGTGATGGGTGGCACCGCCACCGTCACCGTCCGGGGCCACAACTCCCGGCAGACACGGCGAACGAGAGATGGGGACTTTTAACTGGCCACCAGTGGGGACCTAGACCTGGCCACACACGGGGACTTTCTCATGGCCATGGACAATGATGCAGCCAGTTCGGTTGCAGCAGATACCAGCATGATGCAGCGGGTACAACCGAAAAGCGCAGCGACGAGGACAGATGCTACAACCGTCCGTTCGTCGAGCTGGCCTATTAAGCATGGTTGAAACATTGCTCTCTACTAGTTTGGATGCCGGGGTGCCGCTGCGCGACGTCCAAGAAGCCGCGTCGCACGCGGATCCGCGGACGAGGATGCGGTATGACCGGGCCCGCGGCAGCCTGGACCGGCACGCGACCTACATCATGGCAGTGACTGGTCACGGACCGCAGCCTCAACCTGAACGCGCCGCCGTTCTGGTCGACTCCAACAGCCTTTGCGATCATCAATTGAGGCACGCAGACCTGGGTGATATGCGCGGCGGAGTCAAGCGGTCGGCGTCGTCGTTGGCCGGGTGGGGGTCGGCGGGTCGGGCTGGGATGGCTTTCCGCCGATGAAGTTTTCCCAGTCCGACTGGAAGGGGGTCCAGCGCCGGTCGAAGTCGGCGGCGCAGCGGGTCGCGCGTTCCAGGCGCTCGCCCCGGTAGCGATGCCGGGCCCAGATCGACGCCGGGCGCGCGAGACGCACCGCGCCGACCACCCCGACGAGCGGCAGGAAGAGGCTGAACAACGCGGTCCGGTACTTGCCTTGCAGGACGCAGGTGAAGGAGAGCACCCCATCGATGATGAGGACCCCGATCGCGGTCAGGCGCAGGGTCAGCGCGAGATCGCCGATACCTTTTATCCCGAAGGGACTGAACCCGGCCAGGGCCAGCCCGAGGCAGGCGGCCGTCAGGCTCACCGCCTCGACCGACAGCTGGCCCTCGCCGCTCCAGTAGACGTCCTGCAGATGCAGGATCAGCGCGAACTCATCCAAGACGAGCGACGTGCCGATGCCGACCGCCACCGCGGCGAACGAGCGCCAGCCGAGCGAGGCAGGGCCGCCGACCGCCGTGAAGGCCCCGCTGATCAGCAAGATGATGCCGGGGACAGAGTGATGAATGTGCGTCCCGCTGGCCGTCACCTGGTTCCGGAACGGGCCGCGGCCATCGCGGATCATGCGCGTGATCGTCCGGGTCACTGCGAACGTGACGACGAATGCCAGGAAGCACAGCATCAGCGGCAGTTTGCCCGACGCGATCACGTCGCGGTGCCACCACGAGGCCATGCCGCCACCCTAGAGGCTGATACCCAGCCGACGGCCATGCCGCCGGCGCGAGCGTTGCGGGTTACTGGCGTGGTTCACGGTTGTGCCGCAGGCGGCGCGGGCTGTGATGATGGCTGGGTGCGCGTGCTGATTCCGCTTCCTGACCGGGACTTTGACGTCACGGAGGTCGCGGTGCCGTGGCAGTTGCTGCGTGACGCCGGGCATCAGGTGGTTTTCGCCACCGAACAGGCCGGCACGATCCCGGCCGGTGACCCCCGGCTGCTGGACGGCGTGATCTTCGGCCAGCTCGGGGCCGCGCCTGAGGCCAGGGCTTTCTACGCCGAGCTCACCAGGGCTGCGGAGTTCACCTGTCCGGTGGCCTGGGCCGGGCTGGACCCGGCCGCCTTCGATGGCCTGCTGCTGCCCGGCGGGCATGCACCGGGGATGTGGCAGTACCTCGGCTCGCCGGTGCTGCGCGAGCAGGTCGCCCGGTTCTGGGCGCTGGGCAGGCCGGTCGGCGCGATCTGCCACGGCGTGCTGGTGCTGGCGCGCACCCGCGATCCCGCTACCGGCCGCAGCGTCCTGTCCGGCCGCCGGACGACCTGCCTGCCCCGCTACATGGAACGCACGGCTTACCTGGCCACCGCGTGGCGGCTCGGCCGCTACTACCGGACCTATCCTGCCTACGTCCAAGACGAAGTCGAGGCCGCTTTGGACGACCCGGGCAGCCAGTTCCAGCGAGGCCCGCTGACCGTCACCGCGCGCGGCACCGCGACCGACGACACCCCGGCCTTCGCCGTGACCGACCGGAATTACCTGTCCGCGCGCTGGCCCGGAGACGCCTACCTGTTCGCCCGCCGCTTCTGCGACCTGCTGCAACCCACCGTCCAGGTCGCCGGCTAGCAATCCCCAGCCGGGACCGCGACATCAGGCCGCCGCCCGGGAAAGCCCTGCTCGCGGCGATTCCAAGGGCGTCGCCAGATGTCGTGTAATCGCCCAGCAAGGCAGCGCAGAATAGAACAATCTGCGTGCGTCCGCTCACGTAAGCATCTCTGCCGTGATCTGCCCGTTATTCGGCGTTACGCGCGAGTGCCCGTTTGTCAACCCAGCCAGATGTCTACTCTCCGTAACGGTCACTGTTCAGCCGATAGCCGTGACGGGGTCCCGGCCGGGTTGCGGGATCGATCGCCTTCCATCCGCCCCGAGCCCGTGCTACAGGCCCGCCAGGGCGGCGGTGGGGTTTTTACTCTGCCGGGCTATCGTGATCTTGGGCGCTGCTCCGGGAACCACTTTCGGGAACCACCGCGCAAACTTCCCCAGGCACCCCAGGACATCTCCGGGCATGGTTTCCGCAGGTCGAGCGGATGAACTGACCTCTCGGGCCTGGGCAAATTCCCGGCCCTATTTCGCCTTACAAGCGAGAAGCCGGTGGTTCGAACCCACCTGCGCCCACCAGGTAATAGACATTATGCGAAATATTATCCTAATAGGGAAGAGTAATAGGGGAGCTGACGGGACCGCCGGGCGCCCATGGAGGATGCCGTGGGCATGGCGAGGACAGCATCTACTGCAGGGCGGACAAGAACCAATACGTTGGCGTTCTCGGTCAGCTTCAACCGGTCAGACGGCCTCTGAGCCAGGGAGGAGGATGAACGCGGCGGTATGACTTGGCCGCACAACTGCGAAGTGCCGCTGATCCGAGCGTTGTGATTTCGGTGAGCCGCAGACGCTGTGCGATGGCTATCACGGCGGCATCGACGATGCCCAGCGGGAGATCCATGTAGGTCTCCACAAGCTCGGCCATGCGCCGGATGTCTTCTTCCTCGATTTCGGCAACGTGGAAGCCGTCGCTGCTGAATGACTTGAGGAAGGCAGCTTCGGCCTGCGGTCCTACTCGTGACTGCAGCAGGTAGCCCATTTCACCCAGTACCGGCGACGGCACCAGGAGCGGTCCTTCGGCCCGGCGCAGCAACCTCAGACACGCCTGGTGAGCCTGGTCTTTGACGTTGCCCGCGGCCAAGAGCACCCCGGTGTCACATAGCAGCATGTCAGCGGGCGAGTTCGGTGCTGAGAATCTCCTCCGCTCGCTCAGCCAGATCGGGCTCGGCCTCAAACGACGCGAAGAACGGCAGGTCTCGCCCCTGCCCGCCGTGCTGTGCTACCCGGCCGCGGATCAGCTCCAGGGCTGGCTGGACCTCATCGTCAGGAAGCCGATCCACCAGCTGATGGAGTTCCTCGCGCATCGCGCTCATGGACGCATTCTACGGTCCACAGCGTCAGCGGCGCCTTATGCCGCGCCACTGACCGAGCCGAGACCGATGCCTCACAGATGATTTAGCGCGATGTTGCCGCGATGAGGGACATCCCGGAATACCGAGCGCATCCGTCGCTCCGGCTCCGGGAGCGTGATACTGGCCTCCGGCTCGGCCGCTGACCGCAGTGCGTGGTCAACCATCCGGCGGCAGCCGCGCGCGTAGCCGCCAATCTGCACGGTGTCCCGGTGATGGACGCGCTATCCTGTGCGGTGCCATTACCGGGCGTTCTGTACCGGCTGGCGCTGGTCGCCGCGTGTTATGGACTCTGGTGGCACAACCCGGCCTCGGACGGTTCGCCAGGCCACTGCGGAGCAGAGTACTGCTCTGCCCATGGCGATCTGCGATCAGGCATAGGCCAGAACAAGCTGAATCACCGCCGCCACCAGAATCAGCACTGCCCCTGCGGCTAGCACGGACCAGACGGCTGCGAGCCGGATGAGCTGAGCAGCCCGCGCGGCAATCTCGCCGTGCTCCTGACGAATCTGCTCGAGTTGGCGCGGAATCTCGGAGATGACGGCTGCCGGGGTGATCACGGCTACCCGGGTCCTGAAAATCGTCAGCCGACTGATCTTGCTGGTCTCGAGCGCGGCGCGCGCGGCCTGAGGCAGGTCCGCGAACAGATCCCGGTACTCGATGAGGCTTGCCCGGGGCTGAGTCCACGTGCCGAAGGCCAGCAGCGATGAACCGGCCACCGTCAGCCATTGCGCACCAGCGCTCCATGACGACATGACCGAAGCCTTCCACGGCAGGGCTAAAGATCTTCAACTGCGGAGTTACGGACTCTGGTGATCGGGGCGGGTGGTGCGCTATGCCAGGATCATGAGGTCCGGCCTGGCCGGGCTATCATGGCCGTCGCAGCCGGGCCCGTCGGCAACCCGACAGGCTTCGGCAACTTCCTCGGGCAGTATTGCACCAGCGTCCGGGTGGCGGGATCGGTGCTCGACGAAGGAAGGCTTCCCGAGCTCGTCAAGGCTGCAGCATGCACTCATGCGATGCCGATGTGAGTGTGTTCGTGCGCGCGTACCCATTAGCAGCTCGGTCAGCCTGGTCCCCACTGCCCTTAAGTTTCCGGAGTTGTGTCCCATTTCGGGAGATTCGACTTTGTGATGTCGATGGTGTAAGTGACTTCTTCGGTGTGCCTGGTTCGTCGTTCGGCTGTGGTTCTCCCGGATGTTCGCTGGCGGTCCTGACGGTGGCGGGGCAGGGCGAGGATCGCGGCGTTCAGGCTGGCTAGCGGGCTGGCGGGGCGGTGCCCGCAGTGCCGGCAGGGGGTCTGGGCAGCGAGGTGGGAGCGGATGAGGCCGAGCACGGCGGTGAACGGGATGAGGCCGGGGTCGATGCCGGCGGATCCGGCGGCGCGGGCGGATGCGGTGGCGGTGATGTTGTGGATGAGCAGCAGTGCCCAGGCTTCCTGGCGGGCAAATTCGGGGGACTGGCCGCGCAGCGGGCGGCGGGAACCGCGGACCGTCTTCTTCAAATGGAGGAACGCGATTTCGATTTGCCATCTCTCTGCATACAGGACGGCGATCTCCCAGGCCGGATGGGCTTCGTGGTCCAGGAGGGTGGTCAGCACCCGCATCCGGGTGGTCTTGGTCCTGCCGCTCCTGGTCGTGGCGGTGACAGTGAAGGTGACCAGCCGGGCGATGGTGTCCGGGAGGCGTGCGGCGCGCAGGTCGCCTGCTTCCTTCCGCCGGCGGGCGCGCATGCCGTCTGATTCGTGGAGCATGACCAGCTCAGAGCCGTCGGGGAGGGTCTGCAGGGTCTTGAGCGGGACGGATTTCGCGCTGTTCTTGACCCGCCAGGCCAGCTCAGCGCCGGTGCCGGAGAACCGGATCCAGCGGTGCATGGAGAAGAAGCCGCGGTCGGCGAGGTTGAGGATGCCGGGGCCGAAGCTGTCTTCCAGCTGATCTGCCAGGGCGTTCTCGCCGTCGTGGTAGCCGCCGATCGCAGCGCCGATCCAGCGGAAGGTCGCGGTGCGGACGTGGGCGGTGACCCGCAGCAGCGGGCGGGCACCCTCCGCGGGCGTCCCGAACCCGTCTTCGAGCACGCCGTTCCTGGCCAGCTCCATCGTGGTGCCGTCGATGGCGGTGACCTCCAGGCCCTTCCACAGCAGGCCGATGCCGAGGTCCGCGTCGGCGACGGCGGCGTCGAGCTCGAAGGTCTTCTTCATCACCTGCTCGCCGAGGAGCCTGCGGGCCTGCGAGAACGCCGCCCCGGTCGGCACTTGCGTGCCGGGCCGCAGGCGCAAGCCGGGCAGCCCGAACGCCGTCGCGAGCACCATGTCGTAGCCGGCGCCGGGGAACAGGCAGGCGACCAGGACGCAGATGACGGTCATCCTCGCCGTCAGCACCCGGTCGTACTTATGGCCCGGGGGCGCTTCCCGCAGCGCCCGGGCGATCACGTCCTCGGCGAGCAGCTCTTCCAGCAGGCCCTGCCGGTCCAGTTCCGCCAGCCAGTCCGCCCAGAACCCGGGCCCGGACGCGATCCGGGCGGCCATTTCCGCAGCCCGGGAACCTTCTCCCCGCGGCGCGGGCGGAGTGGACGCATGCGTGATGACCATGGCAAACTTGGCAGGCAACAAAGCTCCAGGTGAACGAAAAGGGCGTAGACAACCCCGTTCCTACCAGGAGCTTTGTTCTATTTCAGGGACCATCGGAACCCGTCACGCCGCCGCGACCGAGATGCAGCCAGACCGTGACCAGCCTCAGAAAACCAGACACCGGGTCACAAAAAACCGGAAACTTTAGGGCAGTGGCCTGGTCCCTATGTATTGGCCGACGTGGCGATGAAGCCGAATAAAACCGACTGCAGGCGCGGGTCGTGCACTTCATGCTGACGGACCGGAGGTGAGTTGGCCGACAGATCACCGTACAGCACTTAGGCAGAGAAGGACTCGCTGACCCTTGCCAGGTCCTGTTTTTGGTGTTTCGCTGGTAGCAGAGTCCCGGAGCGCCACTATTCGCGGCGCGGCCAGAGGAATCCTGCGGGCCGTGAGCCTTTGCGGACCGTAAAGGAACCCAGGGGAGGGCAGGATGCTAACGCTCTCGCTGGAATTGGTCCAGCATCAGTCTGGAACCGGACCTGTGCCGCTGCCTCACTTGGTGGCTGAGCCGACAGGGCTGATCGTGTTGATTGCCTTCCTGATCGAGGGGATTTGGCGGCTCGCGCGGCACATCAGCGTAATCGCGCATGAAGGCGCGCATGTAGTAGCTGGGCGAAGCGTGGGCCACAGGGTTACCAGCGTCAAGCTATATCGTAATGCCACCGGAGAAACGAACACGCGAGGTCCTGATCGCTTGAGGCCGGTCATTATCCTCTTTGCCGGCTATCTAGGTCCCAGCCTTTCTGGCCTTGCTGCAGCGTGCCTCATCGCACTAGACGAGATCACAATAGCGCTAGCGCTGACACTGGCCTGTCTCGTTATCATGCTGATCTTTATCCGGAATTTCTTCGGCGTCATCTCAGTAGTTCTTAATGGCGCACTGGTCTTCTTGGTCCTGCGCTACGGGACGCCTGCGGCCCAGACCGTTGCCGCCTGCATCCTCAGCTGGTTTCTGCTCTTCTCTGGAGTCCGCTGGGTCCTAATGCACGGTACCGGAGCTCAAGATGCAATTAACCTGACGCAGGCAACCCGCATCCCGAGATTCGTATGGGTCATTTTCTGGCTGGCGATCACGGTTGCCGCACTATGGGCCGGAGGTCATCTCTTGGTATAGTCGCTCCTCCGGAGCCGTTCCCAGGGACCAAGCTCATTTTCGGTATGACAGCCGCCACAGCGTACCCTTCTGCCGCGTCTGCGCCGCGAGGCGCTCTGTTATATCCCCGGTTCAGCCGGGAGGGACTCGAAGGGAGGTTCCTGGGTCTGATGGCTGACCTGGACCCGAAAGGGGAAGGGGACAATAGCATGCCAGGAAAGTAACGGCTGTGCCCAGGTGTACGGGGCGGCGTGTTACGGACCCGCGTGATATGGCTAAAGCTGGATTGCCTGAACCCTGATCTCCAGCAGGTGAAAAGAAGCACCCGCCGGAAAGACATCTGAAACCGGTGTCGCATCCTGCGTCAGCATATATGCGGGGCTGATGCAGCCTTCGGGATGCGGAGCGATGCGCAGTGAGCCTGGTGTGCCTGGTCTGTACCTGCTCGCTCGCTGACCGTTATGGTAACGGCGTGGGGTGGGATGCGCCGGATCCGGCGCGGAGCGTTCATGGTTTCTTGCCTGTGCTGACGAGTTTCATCGGCCGTGCCGAGGCGGTGGGTGAGGTGGCCGGCTTGCTGGGCGAATTCCGGCTGGTTACGGTGACCGGTCCGGGCGGGATGGGCAAGACCCGGCTGGCCGACGAGGTGGCCCGGCAGGTGGCTGGCCGGTTCGCTGATGGAGTCTGGCTGGTGGAGCTGGCGGCGGTTCAGGAGCCGGCGTTGGTGCCCGCGGCGGTGGCTGCGGCCCTGGGCGTGCCCGAGCTGCCCGGCGGGCCGGCGACGGATCCGCCGGCTGGGGGCTGGCTGGCTGGCTGGCTGGCTCGCAGCTGCTGCTGGTGCTGGATAACTGCGAGCATGTGATCGGTGCGGCGGCCGAGTTGTGCCGGAGGCTCCTGGCGGTCGCGGATGATATGCGGGTGCAGGCCTCAGTTTTGAGGTGATCGTCGAGCGGCCACGGGAGGATTGGAGTTACCGGATCGTCAAGGTCGGGTCGCCCAGTGGGATGGAGGTGCTACTGGAAGAGCAGACCCGGCGGGAATGAGGCCGGAGCAGTGCTTCGAGGGCTATGACGGTGACCAGGCGCCGCTGCCGGCCACGGAAGGGATCGAGCAGTCATGACCAGGTATGTGATCGGCCCAGACGTCGCCCTTCAGCTGGCTCGCGACCAGGCCGTAATTCGCGGAGGGCATCAGATCCTGGCTCCGGCGCTGCTGCGTTCGCAGCTGCTGTCGCTTCTGTACCGGGCCGTCCGGCGCGGTGAGATGACCAGGAAGGATGCCGAGCGGCAGCTCGACTACGTGCGCGGGCTGCGGATCCGGCTGCTCGGCGACCGCGTCCTGCAGAACCTCGCGTGGACAGTCGCCGACCAGCTCGGCTGGCCTGACACGCTGGACGCCGAGTACGTCGCCCTGACCCAGCTGCAGGCCGACGCCTTTATCACGCTCGACCGGCAGCTCGCCGACGCCGTGAAGGACCTGGTGACCGTGGCACCTATCGAGGCGCTGTCCTGATCAGGTCGAACTTTACGAACGGTCCGGCCATGCGGACGTACGCATCTGCCGCCGACAGGGTCGGGTACCGGGGCACGGCAGAGCCTTCCGCGCCTAGGGTCGGACCGCCGAGGATGGTGGTATCAGGTCGGCCCGAGGACATGTGCGATTAGCGCCCGTATTCGGGTAAAGCGGGCATCGGTAGCTTCGGCCGGGAGATGTTGCGCGGCGGCGAGCGCGGCCACAGGCGCACCGCGGCGGCTGCCGAAGAGAGACCGGATCACTTCGGCGGCCTCCGCGCTAACACCGCGGGTAAGGTCTGCGGGCCTGAGTCCGGCGGCGAAGGCTATCTCGAGGCATCGCCATACGTCACGGAGCGCGTAAAGGCAGTCAGACGAGTTCCTCCACCTCCGCGGTCAGTATCTGACCCTGTGAGTCGCTTCATAGAACTGATCCGCTCATGCCGCCGACCGGTCGGTTATGGAAGACCAGGACGCCGGGCGTGCTGGCAGGCCGGTCGAATCGATCACCGTCCGGCCGTGGTGCGGACCGGTCCGGCGCGGCCCGGCCCACCGTTGCAGTATGCACAGGATGCTCAGTAGCGGTGCCTGGTAGCACGGGCCAGCAGACGCGAAGAAGGAGTACCGTTGCTGCCGTCCGGTTAACCGCGTACCAGGTCGCCGTGCGCGCCGGAGCCTCCGCGATCTGGCCTGGCAGGGAGTCAGCGGTTCCGGCGGGCTGCGGGCGGTCACCTTCATCAACAGCAACTTGCTGGCAGACGGGCCAGCGGCGAATCCCGGGGAGGGCATCATGGTCGGCGACAAGGTCGAGCACTTTCAGGGCAAGGGCACAGACCTCAGCACCTTGCAGTCCCACATTGAGGAGTATCTGAAGGCCGATGGCTTCACCCTCCAGGCCTCGGCGCCAAGCGCGCAGGGGGTCGTCATCCAGGCCAGGAAAGGCGGCTTCTTGCGTGGCCTCGTCGCCGCGGACCGCGCGATGTCGATCGCGATCGCAGGCAGCCCCGACGACTTCACGGTCCGGATCGGCATCGGCAAATGGCTCGAGCACCTTGCGACAGCAGCGATCGAGACGTTGCTCGTGTCGGAGCTGTTCCTGGTCGTGGACGTGGCTGAGACCGCCTGGAACATAGAGATCGAGGACAAGCTCGTCAAGGACATCAAGTCATTCGTCGGCTGAAGCGACGCCAGGCAAGCGACGGATCTGGAACAGACGCCGGCCAAGGTCGCCGAGCTGGGCCGGGAAGAGCTGCGCATCGTCCGCAAGCGGGCGGAGGAGAAACCCGCGACGCGCGATCACGGCCATGACTTTGACGAGATGCTGCGTGCCGCCGACCGGCTGGATCACCACGCGCATCCGCTGCGCAGGCTTCATGACGGCGAATTCGCCAGCACTGGCGTCACGAGAGCAGGCCGCGGTTGGGCTCATTCGCTGCGCTCGTGGCGCGGGTAGTGCCTGCTCGGGCAGCACTGGACGGCGTCTGGTCAGGGGTGTGCCTGCAGGCAATGGGGTGGTTACTCCGCAGGGTGATGTCTTTGAATGTCACTCACGATGTGTGATGTGAAGACCTGGGGAGCAGGCATCTTGCTGCGGCGAATGCTCTGTGCTCAGGGCGCTGGTCCCTGAGTTGGCTCAATTTAGTGCGCAAGTCAGTTGGGGTCGTTGATGGCGTCGAGGCTCGGCGGAGGTGATCGGGAAGGGGGTAGGCAGCGGTGATGACGTGCTGGCCGGCACACCGGGCTGTCGATTGGGTGATCACCCAGGCCGAGCGGGCCGATCGCGCGGTAGGCCGGCCAAGCCTGTGCCAGGCTGGCTCGTGTGAGCCGGATTGTGTATATCTCTGGGAGGCCGGGGGCGGGGAAGAGCAGCCTCGCGTTCCCGCTGGCAGCGGAGCTCGGCTACTCGCTGGTGACCAAGGACCTGGTCAAGGAGGCGCTGCACGACGCCCTGTACGTCCCGGGCGAGGGCAAGATCGACCTGGCTTGGTCGCGGCGGCTGGGCGCCGCGTCGCTTGCCGTGCTGTGGACGCTCGCGGCCCGCGCGGGCGACATGGTGATCGAGGCCAACTTCCACCCGGACAACGATTATGCGTTGGGCCAGCTGCGCGGCCTGGGCGGCCGGACGGTCGAGGTGCACTGCGCGTGCCCCGCCGAGGTCGCTCACGCCCGGTACAACGCACGGTCGAGGCACGAGGGTCCACCAGCGGATGCTGCCGCTGGCCGCGATGGGCAAATACGACAGGCCGGTCGGCATCGGCCCGCTGATCACCGTGGACACGACCGGGCCGGTCGACGTCGCGGCCGTCGCCGCCGAGGTCCGCCGCCTGCACACCAGCTGAGATATACGAAATTCCGGTTTTCGACCGCCCCCAGCTAACGTGGAAACTCTGCAGTAGGTGTCACTTCCGCATGCATATAACGTGTTTTCTTCCACGCAGTGCGGATGTTCCACGCTATCCGCGCGGCTGCGCGGAGCGACGCGGCGCCCCCTGCGGGCCTGCCGGGAAAGCAGCCCCCTCGCACTCTCGTGACCAGGGCCGGAACAGCTCCACCAGGCAAAACAGGGCGTCAGCACGAGACCCGCCGCCCGCCGAACCTGTTAGTGCGCAAATTCTCCGCCCAAAAACCACGAAGCCGCAGGTCAATGCCACGCATCTCCGTAATCCTGCGAACGTGAGCCAAGTCAGGTTTGACTGTCACTGACGATGTGTGATGTGAAGACCTGGGGAGCAGGGATCTTGCTGCGGCGAATGCTCTGTGCTCAGGGCGCTGGTCAGCCGCTCGGCGACAGCCGCGACGGCGGCGCGGAGCTCGGGGCCGCCCTCGACGTGGAACGGGATCGGGATCGCGGCCAGCCATTCCCCGGCGTACATGGACGGGTTGCTGGTGGTGCCGGTCAGGACGCATCGGTGACCGCCGGCGGGTTCGAGGCGTCCCATCGGCGGGCTGACATACCGGGCGACCGTGTCGCGGGGAGCCTCGAACACGACCTTGGTCTCGAACTGCCAGCCGACCGCCAGATGCTGCTCCAGCAGATCGATGTAGTCCACGTCATCGGGTGTGCGGAACTGCTCGCCGGTTACGGCGATTGACTGGACTCGGTCGATGCGGTAGGCGCGGACTGCGCCGACGCGATGCGAGTGGCACAGCAGATACCAGCGGCCGTGCCGGACGACGACGGCCCATGGGTCGACGTCCTCCTGCCACTGCCTGCCAGCCTCGCTGCGGTAGCCGATGCTCACCCGGTGCTGGGCCGCGACGGCGGCGACCAGGGTGCTGGTGGTGTCGGTGTCCGGGCGCACGGCCCTGCGGTCGGGGGCGGCGGAGGCATACTGGCGCATGGCAGCGGCCGGCCGGCTGACGTTTTCCGGCAGCGCCCGGAAGATTTTGCCCAGGGCGGCACCGACCGGATCGTCGGTGTCCGCGGCTGCGTGGCTGCCGTCGAGCACGGCCATGACCAGGCCAAGGGCCTCGGCGGCGGTGAACACCAGCGGCGGCAGCCGGATGCCCCGGCCGACCCGGTAGCCGCCGTAGGGGCCCGGGGACGACTCCACGGGGATGCCGGCCTCACGCAGGATCGCGACGTAGCGGCGTGCGGCCCGGTCGGTTACGCCCAGCCGTGCCGCGAGTTGGCCGGCCGTGATGCCGGGCTGGGCCTGGAGCAGCTCCAGGACCCGGAGCGCTCGTCCGGTGGGACTCAGGTCGGTCGTCACGTAAGCAGGCTAACCAGGAAGCCGATCGTCCGGGACCGCGGCTATCGTCGGCGGCAGAAAACCGCGCTGATCACGCAGGGCAACCGTGCCATAGTGAGAAGGGAACTGATATGGACATCGTGCTGATCGCCGGCCTGTGGCTCGACGGTTCTGCCTGGGACAGCGTTGCCGCCCGGCTCGAGGCCCGCGGCCATCGTGCCGTGCCGGTCACCTTGCCGGGACAAGGTGACGGCGCTACGTCGGCGACGCTCGCTGATCAGGTGGCGGCGGTAGTCTCTGCCGTCGATGCTGCTGCCGGGCGGCCCATGGTGGTGGGGCATTCCGCTGCCTGCACCCTGGCGTGGCTAGCCGCTGACGCCCGCCCCGGCAAGGTCAGCAAGATCGCCCTTATCGGCGGCTTCCCGTGCGCGGACGGCGAGCCCTACTTCAGCGGCCTTCCCATTCAGGGTGGCGCGATGCCCTTCCCGGGCTGGAGCGAGTTCGAAGGGCCAGACTCCGCCGATCTGGATGACGCCGCGAGGCAGGCCTTTGCGTCTGCTGCGATCCCGGTACCGGAAGGGGTCATCGGCGCAGTGATCAGGCTGGCCGACGATCGCCGCTATGACGTCCCGGTGGTCCTGGTCTGCCCGGAGTTCACCCCGGTCCAGGCCAGGGAATGGATCGAGCGCGGCCAAGTCCCCGAGCTGGCCAAGAGCAAGGACGTCTCGTTTGTCGATATCGATTCCGGTCACTGGCCTATGATCAGCGCGCCGGCCGAGCTCGCGCGTGTCCTGGCGCTGGCGGCTGAGGAATCTTGAGCAGGCAGGGCGACGCAAACGGGAGGACCGGCAATGCCTTACACGATCCGGCCGCTCGACGCATCAACATGGGAAGCGTTCGCTGAGCTTGTCGATCGCAACAACGGGGTTTTCGGCGGCTGCTGGTGCATCGGCTTTCACTGCCAGACCACGAATGAGGCACGCAGGCTGCCCAACCATCGCGCAGCCAAAGAAGATCGCGTCCGGACGGGCCGCGCCCATGCCGCGCTTGTCCTCGATGAAGATGGCCTGGCGCAGGGCTGGTGCCAGTACGGCAGCCCCGGAGAACTCCCGGGCATCAAGCACAGGCGCGAATATGACAAGGACGCCCCGCCACGCCCAGACTGGCGGATTACCTGCATCTACGTCGATAAGAAGCACCGCGGCCGCGGCATCGCCCGGGCGGCGCTGGAAGGCGCGCTGGACCAGATCGCACACCTTGGCGGCGGGCTTGCCGAGGCGATCTCCGAGGTGACCGCCGGACGCCAGGCGCAGGGGCGCTTCCTGTTCAGCGCGACAGTCGAGCTTTTCGAGGACTATGACTTCACCAGGGTCCGCCAGGTGGGCAAGCACGCATGGATCGTGAGCCGCCTCATCCACCCGACGTGAGCCCGGGGCCACGTAGTCAGCAGCCCACCAGCGCCGCCTAGCGTGCAGAACGACCATTTCCGCGCACCCTCGGCCGGTCGGCCGGATCGGCACCAGCCATGCATAGCGGCGGCAGTGTGCGCCCTGACCTTGACCAGATAACGCCTCCTGCCGACCTCGACGGGGATGACGGGCACCTTGCGGCTCTGGCCGGTCCGGCGGCCGACCAGGGTCAAGGTGGCCGGAGCGGAAGCCGGAAGGCTTGCAGGACCAGATCGGGGTGCAGCTTAACGTCGCGAGAAGGATCGCGCCGGAAGCCCAGGGATCGGTAGATGCGCTGAGCGGCCACCATCTGCTCGGTGGTGTGCAGTGTGGCGACCTCCTTCCCGGCTCGCCGGGCGACCTGGACGCACGCCTGGACCAGCCGCCGGCCCACGCCGCGCCGCCGGGCCTGCGGGTCCACGGCAAGGAGCCGGAGGTTGGCCTGGCCAGGTTGCAAGCTCGCGGTGCCGTCGATCGTCCGGTCGAGCTCCACGGTGGCCGTGCCTACGATGCGCCCGCCTGCGACCGCGACCAGCACGGTGGCGAACCCGGCCCGGCGGGCGACATCGGCAAGCATGCCGAAGTAGTTGTCCCACAGCGGGTCGCCCGGCCGTGCGTACTCGGCGTACGCGCGCTCGGTAAGGCTGCCGGTGTCCTTGTATTCTCCCGGAAGCACTTCCCGGATCTGGATCTCACCCATCGCCTGCCAGCGCCCCACCTGGGGCTTGCGCTCACGAGGAACGCGCACCCCATCCAGTATCCGCCGAGTGAACGCGCCCGGCTCGCACGCCACCGATCTCCCGGCGGACCCGGCGAGTCGCGATCCCTGACCCTGCCGCCCGTCATGGCTGTCGCCCTAGATGCGTGCGGCCCCGGATCCCCGGACTCTCACCGGGTGGTCTGGGGCCTCACCTCACGCCCTCCAGGTTTCCCCGGCGGGCTTTCCTCCGGTTTCCCGTTTGCCCGCCGGGTTCTCCCCTTCGCCCGCCTTCCTCTGGTTTCCCTTCGTCCGGCGTTCTCCGGTTCGTTCCCTTAAGCCGTGCTACCCGGTTCCGGTTCCCCTCCGGGTTCCCTTCCCTCGGGCAAGCTTCACGATAGCGCTGCCGGCGGGAGGGTCTGCGGGCGTTGGTCCCGGGCGGCAAGGACCAAGGTCACCAGTTCCGCCGCGATCCCCCGCTTGGATCGCGCGATCCGCCCGCACGACAGATGGGCAGCGGCTGGGCACGATGGGATGCCGTCACGGCATGGCCTGTTACGAGCGGACGCGAGCGCGGGATACCGCCACGCCCGAACCGCCCGATCCGGCGGGCCTGCGCCTGGCTGCCTCGGCCGGTTGACCACTTCCCGTGGTCATCACCGGGTGCCGGGCTGGTAGGGGCAGGCCGGGTCTTCGCCGAGTGGGTCACCGGTCGCGGCGTAAGCGCGGGCACGTGAGCCGCCGCACAGGTCGGCGTACTCGCAACGACCGCATCGCCCGGTAAAGCTGGCCGCGCGGATCGACCTGAGCAGCGGGTCGCGCCGGTAGATCTCGTGCAGCGGCCGGGCGCGGATGCTGCCCAGGCCCAGCGGCAGGAAACCGGCCGGGTAGACCTGCCCGTCGTGGGCGACGAACACGATGCCCTTGCCGTCGCGGGTGGGTGCGGTATGGGCGCTTGGGCGCCCGGTGCCGGGGCCGAGCAGGTCGGTCAGGCGGCCGGCCAGTTCGCGGTACAACGCGCTGTCTGGCGGCGGGGTGCCAGCGCGGCGCGCCCCGACCACGCGGCGGAAGAACGGCGCCTCGACGGTCCGCACGATGAAGCCGTACACCGACGCGTCGTACAGGAAATGGCACACGTCCTCATGCCCGGACGCCGACAGGGACGCTGCCGCCGTTCCGCGGCCGACCTGGACCAGGAAGAAGACCTCCCAGATGTCCGCGCCGGCCTGGGCGATCAAGGCGGCGATGCCCGGCAGGTCACCGGCGTTGGCGTCCATCACGGTGGTATTGACCTGCACGGTGATACCCGCGCTGGCTAGCCGCGCGATGGCCGTGATCGTGTTCTGGAAGTGCCCGGCGATGCCGCGTACGCCGTCGTGGGTCTGCGCCCGGCAGCCATCCAGGCTGACCGAGACGGCCCGTATCCCGCTGCGGGCGATCCGGCCGGTCATGGCCGCGTCGAGCAGCGGGGTGACCGACGGGGACAAGCACACCGGGATACCCAGCGACACCGCGTAATCGACCAGGTGGAACAGGTCGGGCCGGAGCAGGCAGTCGCCGCCGGTGAGTACGAGGATCGGGTATGGCCGCCCGAAGCCGGCGACCTGGTCGATCAGCGCGCGGCCCTCGGCCGTGCTCAGTTCCCCCGGCGGCGCCTGGGTGGTCGCGCTGGCCCGGCAATGGCGGCAGGCCAGCAGGCAGGCCCGGGTGGTCTCCCAGAACACCAGCATCGGCCGCTGGCTGAAATCGACCCGAGGTTGCGGGCTCGCGGTGCTGGCCAGCATGGCTGGGCTGCTCATTTGCCGATTACCCTCCTAAGGCCTGGCCAGCCGCTCCCCGGCCAGGCCAGCTCGCAGCAGGTTAGCCCCAGCCTGGCAGCGCCAGAAGGGGCCTTTCGTCCTCCGATCCCGGGCCTAGGTCAGCGCCCAAGCGCGGCCCGGCGGCTACCACCCCGGCCCAGAAGCACCTGATCTGCACCGCAAGCCCGCCCACCTGATCCCGGCATCTAGGGATACCGAACGGCGGGTCGGCGCGCGGTTATCACGAGCTCGGGACTTCGTTGGCTGCATAGCGGTCCTCGGCTACGGTCCGGCGGACAGTCGGCAGGGCTGTATTTTTATACATCACCGCCTACGTGGAGAACTCACTATTCTGCCGCGTTGAGCTCGGTCCGCAGCTGTGCCAACATGCATGATCGGGTCAGCCAAGCTGACGGGGCGCCCCAGGTATACCGGCAGTGGCAGTCACACCGAGTGACCACGAGAACGCTCGCCGATCCGCCGTAGGTACGGCAAGCTGCTGCCGAGTTGGTCGTCCGGCACCCGCGCCCGGAATGGGCGAGATCCGGCGCATCCGGGCATCACTCAGGCTGACGCGTTATGCGAGCCCAGCCACGTTGCTCGCGGTCGACGAGACCTGCCGCAGGTGGATGCCCACGTCAGCCGGCTCGGTTTCCTTCCGGACGGTGGAGCCGGTGCCCAGCTGCCCGTTCTGGCTGCCGCCCCAGGCCCACAGCTTGCCCGAGCTGTCGATCGCGTAGGTCGTGTAGCCTCCCGAGTTGATCGTGACGAACCGCACGCCCGCCGGAACATGAACGCGTACGGGGATGTCCGAGTTCGTTGTGGTGCCGTCGCCGAGCTGCCCGTCCTTGTTCGCACCCCAGGTCCAGGCCGAGCCGTTCGCGAGAAGCGCGATCGTCTGGCCGTTGGTGGGACCGCTGCCGCCCTGGAATACCTGACGGACGGCGGATGGCAGGGTGACGTGGACCGGCACGTCGCTGTCCGTGTTGTTGCCGTCACCGAGCTGGCCGGAGGCGTTGTATCCCCAGTCGTAGTAGGCGCCGTCGCTGAGCAGCGCGCCGGAGCCTTCCCAGGAAGAAGTCAGCGTTCTGACCCGCGCCCCATGCGGCAGCCCGGTGACCGCGGTCGGCCTGGCGCTGTTCGCGGTGGATCCGTCGCCGAGCGAGCCGCCCTGGCCGCTGCCGCAGGCGTACACCTTGCCGTGGGAGTAGAACAGCGAGTGGGTTCGTGCGCCGGTGGCCAGGGTCACGTCGGTCAGCGGGATCCGCTGCGGGCGGAGGTACAGCAGTCCCGGCAGGCACAGGTCGTTGCTGCCATCCAGACCCCAGCCCCACACGTCGCCATGGGAGTCGATCGCCAGTGCGCCGTCGAACGGCATCGGGTTCGGCAGGGCGACGATCCTGACACCGGCCGGGAAGCTGACCTGCACCGCCTGGGTCTTGTAACGGGTCGTCGTGCCGTTGCCGAGCTCCCCGTAGTTGTCCACGCCCCACGCCCAGACCGTCCCGCTTGAGGTCAGCGCGTAGCCGTCGGAGTTCGAAGTGGCGATCCGGACGACCTTGCCCTTGATGCCGGCGACGGCGGCGGGACTGGTGAGCTCCAGCTGCGCGATCTTGCCCAGGCTGCCCGGTACGCCCCACCGGTACACCGCGGGGCTCGATGATGCGGCGGCGGCGCTCGCGTTGCCGCCGCACGCGCTGAGCGCCAGCGGCGCCACCAGGCCGAGGGCGGCCGCTAGCTGCCTGTGCTTCACGTCTTGTCCTCCTCGACTGCAGGCTGGCCCGTGACCGAGCTATCGCTATTAAGATAGTGATTGTTATTTAGATAGCGATCAGTACTCGATTAGAATCGGCATAGTGGCAGCTAACCAGGCGAGCCCGCGGCGCCGGCCAGCTCAGCGGCTGACGCGGGCCGAGGCGAAGGCGCAAACCCGCGAGCAACTGCTCGACGCGGCGGCACGGGTGTTCGCGCAGAAGGGCTATGCCGGGGCCTCGGTCGACGAGATCGCCGAGGCCGCCGGTTACTCGACCGGCGCGCTGTACTCCAACTTCGACAGCAAGGAGAAGCTGTTCCTCGAACTGATGTCGGCCTGGCGGTCCCGCAACATCGCCCGCCAGGCCGCCCGCGTCGCGGCGATCATCGGCGATGACACCGCGGCTGGCCGGGACTCCGTCACGCTGCTGGCGCGGCGGCTGGAGAAGGTCGCCGACAGGAGCGTGGAAGCGGCCGCGCTACAGGCGGAGTTCTGGCTCTACGCGGTCCGCAACCCCGAGGCGATGCAGGTACTGGCCGAAAAAACGGACGAGCGAATCGAGGCGCTCACCCCGCTGGTCAGTCACGTCATGCGGCAGTACGGCGGCCGCGCCGCCGTGCCGCCGGAAACCGTGACCAGGGTCGCCCTCGCGCTGTACCAGGGGCTGGCCCGGCAGCACCGCATCGACCCCGCCGCGGTGCCCGCCGACCTGTT
Organism: uncultured Actinomycetes bacterium; assembly: GCA_963789225.1. Lineage (GTDB taxonomy): Bacteria > Actinomycetota > Actinomycetes > Streptosporangiales > Streptosporangiaceae > Palsa-504. The sequence goes on along the minus strand of CAWBKD010000046.1, from coordinate 412,050 downwards.
CACGCTCGGCCTGCAATGGCTGCTCGCCGGCATGCGCGCCACGTAGCGCTTTTTGAAGAACCTACTGTGGCGCTTCGCCCGGTATCGCTTCCTGCCGGGCGTGCGCCCGGCGCTGGAGGCGCTGCGGGACCTGGCCGCCCAGGGCTGCCTGGACGTGGTGCTGGTCTACTCGCCGGACCGGCTGGCCCGCAAGTTCGCCTACCAGGCGCTTTTGATCGAGGAGCTCGCCCGGTGCGGCACCCGGGTGGAGTTCGTGAACGGCCCGCGCGGGGACAGCCCCGATGGTCCGCGTCGAACTCGAGCACCATCCGCTGACGGCGACGGCAGCCGTTGTGTGGAGCGGAGACCTGCCCCGGTCGCTGCAGCAGATCCTCTTCGAGACCGCGGACGGGTTCGCCTTGTCGGCACAGGCACAGCCAGCCGGGTTCGCCCGCTGAGCCTGCCTTCTCCGGGAGGAGCACGCAGGTGGAGTCCAAGGACACGCGCAGGTCGCCGCACCAGGGAACACCCTGGCCGGTGCTCTGGTCTTGATCGCCCATCCGGACCGGGCCCGCCGAGGCGGCCAGGTCCTCACGTTCCGGACACTGGTACCACCGCCCGTTCGGCAGAAGAATTGAATCACCCGAACGAACGGTGGTTTACGGTCCGCATCCGTGCACCGGTGGCCCGATGCAGACCAGGGCACGGACCAGGGATGTCACGGGTGCGGTGCGTTCGTGCGATCCGCAATCGTGAGGCAATACCGAATTCAGGAAGGCATAGGTTCATGTCCACCGAAACTGAGATCCGTCCCTTCCGGGTCGACATGCCCGACGAAGCGACCGCCGACCTTCGGCGGCGCATCACCGCGGCGCGCTGGCCCTCCCGGGAGCTCGTCGCCGATCGGTCCCAAGGCGTGCAGCTGGCGACCATCCGGGAGCTGGCCCGGTACTGGGTGACCGAGTACGACTGGCGCGCGTGCGAGGCGAGGCTGAACGCGCTGCCGCAGTTCAAGACCGAGATCGATGGGGTGGACATCCACTTCATCCGCGTCAAGTCGCAGCACGCGGACTCGCTGCCGCTGATCATCACGCACGGCTGGCCCGGCTCGGTCATCGAGCTGCTCGGGGTCATCGGCCCGCTCACCGACCCGGCCGCGCACGGCGGGCGCGCCGAGGACGCGTTCGACCTGGTGCTGCCGTCCCTGCCCGGCTACGGCTTGTCCGCCGAGCCGGCCGAGGCCGGCTGGAACGTCGGCCGCATCGCCGGAGCCTGGGCGGAGCTGATGCACCGCCTCGGCTACACCCGCTACGTCGCCCAGGGCGGCGACGTGGGCGCCGCCGTCACCGACGCGATGGGCCGCCAGGCACCCGAGGGGCTGGCCGGGATCCACATGAACCTGCTCCTGGCAGGGCTGGGCGGCGGCTACCCGTCGGCGGACCCCTCCGCGGAGGAACGCGCGGCGCTCGAGGCGATCGCCACCTTCAGGACGAGCGGCAACGGCTACCTCATCGAGCAGAACACGCGGCCGCAGACGATCGGCTACGCCCTACTGGATTCACCCGTCGCCCTGGCGGCCTGGATGCTCGACCACGACACCGACAGCTACGACAAGATCTCCCGCGCCTTCCTCGACGGACAGCCCTCCGGCGGCCTGACCCGGGACCACGTTCTCGACAACATCACGCTGTACTGGCTGACCGGCACCGGGGCCTCCGCGGCCCGGGAGTACTGGGAGAACACGCAAGCTGCCGCCCGCGCGGCCGGGCATCCTCGCCCGGAGGTCAAGCTCCCGGTGGGGTTCACCACGTTCCCAGGCGAGATCTGGCGGACCCCGCGCAGCTGGGTCGAGAAGTCCTACCCGAACGTCACCTACTTCAACGAGGTCGACAGAGGCGGCCATTTCGCCGCCTGGGAGGAGCCCGAGCTGTTCGCGACCGAGATCCGGGCGGCGTTCAGGTCGCTGCGCTTATGCCAGCCTGCATCCGGGCTTAACGGTAACCGCCTGATCTACCATGCACGGTGTTCAGCGCGCCCGTGCCGCCCGTGCCGGGCAGGCGGGGAGCTGACCTGGGCGACTTCGGTTTCATCGAGTTCATCGCCGATGAGGCGAAGGGACTGGTCCGCGTTTATCACCTGGTGTGGACCGGTTAGCGATCGTCACATCGCCGCGATCGGCAAAACCTCGCCCCGTGCAAGTGACAAGGCTCTGGAGCCAGCGCCGCTCAACATTTACTGCCAAGATCCGCCTTACCTGCCCTACCTGCATTCAAACTGCATGAGCGGCTTTGCGGTGTCCCTGGCGGCTGGCCTGCCGCTGTGAGAAGCCCGCTCAGGGCGCCTGCCGCGCTGAAGGCCGGGACGCCCGGGTCAGCCGCGGTCGTGGAGGGTCACCTGGTAGCCGTCGGGGTCGGCGAACGTGAAGGTGCGGCCGAACGGCCCGTCGACAGGCGCTGAGATGATCGTGGTGCCGGCGGCGGCGAGGGCGTCGTGGATGTGCTGCGCGTCGGGGGCGTGCAGCCACAGCGCCATTCCCTGGCCCGGCTGCGCGATCGCGTCCAGGTCGGTGCCCGCGACGACGTTGCGGACGGCGAACGCGATCGGCTTGGTGTCGAACACGACGGCGTGCGGCGGTCCTGCGGCGGAGCGCTTGAGCCCCAGGTACTGCTCGTAGAAAGCGGCGGAACGCTCCAGGTCGCGCACCTGCAGTGAAATGAAGTCGGGTCCGGTGACGGCCACGATTCCCTGCCTCCTCATGGTATGTCAGTCTTCTGACACACCCCACTGTATGTCAGACTACTGACATGAGTCAAGGCGAGCCCGGAATCGAGCTGGACACATCGCTGGGGTACCTGCTGAAGGCGGCCGCGAGCGCCCTGCACTCCGCCCTGGCGGCCGTGCTCAGGCCGCTCGGCATGACGATCACCCACTACGCCTGCCTGGAGCTGCTCGCCCAGCGGCCGGGCCTGTCCAACTCCGAGCTTGCCCGCGGCGCCTTCGTCACCCGGCAGTCGATGAACGTGCTCCTGCAGGCCCTCGAACGCCAGGGACTCGTCGTCCGCCCGGCACAGGCACCCGCCGGCCGGGCCCTGCCGGCCGAGCTGACCGCCCGCGGGCGCCGCCAGCTCACGGTGGCCAGCGCCGCGGTCCGCCGCGTCGAGCAAGACATGCTGGCCAACCTGGACGCCAGCGAACAAGATCAGATGCGGCGCCTGCTCACCGCCTGCATCGCCGCACTGACCGAACCCCCGCATCGGCGACGTGACTCCTCCCGACCGGCCGCCGGACCAGGGCACCTGGCGCAGGCAGCAACGGGCCTGGTAGCACGCGGGTGCTAGGCGCCAGGCCTGCATCTTCGCCGCTTTCACCTGATTGCCCATGGGGCTAGCTCATGGCCGCTGGGAGGAGAGACGGTGCCTTCAGGTAATTGCAAAGGTTGAAAGTCCAGGGTCTACGGTGGCGGGTCGAGGATTAGCCCAGTCTGGCCCGGGAGCGCGCTGGACGAATCATCTGCAGACGCCGCAGGTGGACGTTCCGTAGCCGTATCCAGCCTCTCCAAGCATGTGGTCAGTCCACTCGATGAGCTTGTGCCGGGAAAGGCGGCGTTGGCTCTCGTGATATAGACCCGCCCTATGCGCTGGTGCTGGCCCCGCTCGCCATGGCGGCCCGCCGGGCCGGCGGTCCGTACCTGTGCCGGAAGAGCAGGTAGGCCGGCGGGCCGGCCAGCAAGGGGAGCCAGTAGGAGGCGATCCGGTACGCGAGGGTGGCCAGCACGGCGTAGCCGGGATGCATGCCGGCCAGGATCAGCAGGCCGCTGAGGCTGGCCTCCACAATGCCCAGCCCGCCCGGGGTGATGGGGAACAGCGCGATGAGGCCGGCCGCGGAGTAGGCCAGCAGCACCAGCGAGGGCTTGGGCTCGGCGCCGGTGGCGCGCAGGGCAGCCAGCAGGCAACCGTAGTCGAAGCCGAGACGCCCGGCGGTCAGCAGCGCCGCGTGCCACCAGTGCTTTCCTAGCACCGCCCTGACCGTGTCGCGTTCGGCCAGCAGCCGCTTATCCAGGCCGGCCACCGGCTTCCGGCCGCGGGCGAGGCGGTTCCACAGGCTCTGCGCCACGCGCCCGAGCGCGGCCAGCGGCCGGTCCGCGCGCAGCACGATCACGCCGAAGATCGCGTACAGCACGAACCCGGCTACACCCAGCAGCGCGGTGTGGACGAGCCCGCGGCTGACCGGCGCGCCCACGAGGATGGTCGGGAGCGCGAACAGCGGCAGCGCGAGCAGGCCACCGACGCCGAGCAGCGAGAACGCGGTCAGGCCGCCGACGGCAGTGTCGGTATCGAACCCCGCAGCGGTCAGCATCCTGAACTGGACGGCAGCGCCGGCCGCGTCGCCGCCGGGCAGGCTGTCGGTGACCGCGTTGCCGGCCAGCCCCGCGGTGACCACAGCGAACCAGCCCCGGGTGCGCAGCGCCAGCCGTTGCAAGGCGAAGTTACAGACGAAGGAGGTCAGTTCGGCGGCGAGCGCGACGGTGAACCAGACCGGATTCAGCGTCGAAAGGCGCGGCCACGCCCCCAGGACCGCGACGAGTCCGGGCATCACCAGGTAGACAGCCGCGTCGGCTACCGCGACGGCCAGGGCGCGCTTGAGGATCGTTTTCCAGGTCAGCGGGCGGTCCTGCGCGGCGTCGATCGCGGCGGCCTTCGCCGTGACCGGAGCGCTCTGGGCGGCGTCGAAGGGCGTGCCGCCCGTCATGGCATCTCCTTGATCCCGAGTCATCCGAACCAGTCCACGTCGCGATCGCGCCGTGGTACAGACGGCGCTGACTCTCGCCGAATAGGCCCGACCTACCGGCCGCGCCGCCGACGAACCCGCAGGCATTCGCATAGTGGCTGGCTATGCCGCGATAGGCAGCGGCACCTTTAGTCTGCACGGCCAGTCGGGTGGACTGGAAGAGCCGGACGCCGGTCCGGACATGGCAACAGGCGAAAGATGAGCGAAGAAACGACGGCTTCTGAGCAGAACTGGCGGTCAGCTGCCGCCTGCCGGTCGGCCGACCCCGAATTGTTCTTCCCGATCTCGGCTTTCGGCAAGGCCCTAGGGCGTGCTCGTGGCCACCCGCCGCCGCGCCCAGCTCGAGGGCGGGTGGGTCCGCCTCGTCCGAGTCCCGCCCCAGGCGCGCCGGATGATCTCGCTCCTCCACCTCGACCAGGCGTTCGAGCTCGGCACGTTAGGATCGGCCGCCTGAGCTGGGTACGCGGTGCGCGCACCACCGTACGTTCGGTAAAGATCTTAAATCTTTTTATCCGAACGATCGATGTGTTACCGATCCGCCACTGCTTACTCCCGCGGTCGCGGCGCCGTCCCGGTCCGTGGCCGGCCTGGGGGCAGTACCGGTCACGAGGCCCTGAGCTCCGGGCGGTCCTGGGGACCTGGCCCGGCCATGCGCGACATGTGGTGCAAGCCGCGGAGGTGTTAAGAGTTGCGATCCTACTCGTGCCGCGGCGCTCGGCTAGGGCGATTACGGATGCGTCCGTTCCCCCGAGTCGCAGGTCAGCGTAAGTCGTAACGAGATCTTAAACGCGTTGCCAGTCATTAATGTCGAGGTCGGCTACTTCTATTTGGCCCTCGATGATTGACGCATAGAGGCTGGCTTCGGCCTCGCTTCGGCCTTGGCGCCGAGCCGGCGGTCGATTAGGTAAGCGGCCTCGGCGATGACCATGGCTGTGGTGACAAGAGGACCTTCATCATGCTCGAGCAGCTCCCGACAGGCCACGTGATCCTTGTCGGCGCGATCGGCCGTTGCGAGGAGAGGGCCTGTATCGACGATGAGCAACTAGTCGCGCCCGAACCCTTCGGCCAGCATCTCATCGGCCTCGGCCGCGCCGCGTCGGCAGTCTGACCGCGACGCTCCGCCTCGGCCGCCAGCGCCGCCGCCACATCACCATCTAGCTTGCTTACAAGCGAGGGGTTTCGTACGTTCGGACCCTGCTGCTCTCGCCTTCCGGTAGTGGTCCAAAACTGGGCGGTCTGAACGCTTTCGCGTCAGCCGCAGTCCGCTGGACTGGCACTGGCCTGACGCTCAGAATGTTGCCAGGCCCGGTCGGTTGCGCGGGCCGGTCGGCGTGGCCTGTCTGGGGTGGTGATGAATTCTCCGGGAGTGTTTGCGGACTTGGCCGCGCAGCGCGCGTGCTGGCATCCCGTCGCGTTCGTCCGGCCGGAGGCGGTCAACAGCGAGGAATTCCCGGTGTTCGGCAACGAGCAGGCTGGCCCGCCGGAACGTCGCAGCCGGTACGAACTGCACCTGCCCTACACGATCGTGCTGCGGCTGGGCTGGGGCGGGCAGCGTGGCATGGTGTATTTCTTCGCCTCGCAGCCGGTTGCGGCCGACCGTTGTGCCGGTTATGTGGTCATCGGCCGCAACTACAACACCGGCCAGCCGGACCGGGTGATCCGCGAATTCGAGGACACCATCTTCGGCCAGGACCAGGTCGTCGTCGAATCACAACGACCCGAGCGCGTGCCGTTCGATCTGGCCGCCGAGCTTCACCTGCGCTTCGACGCGGTGGCTGTCGCCTACCGCAAGGCCATGCGTGACCTCGGCCTGGCCGCCAGTACCCCGATCGGGATCTCCGCCGAATAGGTTGTCGGCTTTTAGACTGGGCGACCAGGTGGCTGGAGGGATCATGGGTTTGCTGGCGGGGAAGTGCGCGCTGGTCACGGGCGGCACCACCGGTCTGGGTCTGGCGATAGCGGGGCGGTTCCAGGACGAGGGCGCGCGGGTGGTGATCACCGGCCGGGATCATGATCTGGGCGAACGCGCTGAGCGGGAGCTCGGGCCGGATGCGCGATTCGTGGCCGCGGATGCGGCCGACCCTGATGCCGTCGCGGCGTCGGTGCGTGCCGCCGTAGGTCATCTGGGCGGGCTGGACGTGCTGGTGAACAACGCGGGCGTGGGGGTGGCCGCGCGGCTGCTGGACACGCCGCTGACCGACTATGACCGGGTGATGAACGTCAACGTCCGGGGCTACCTGCTGTATGCGCAGCACGCCTACCCGTACCTGGCGCGGCGCCGCGGGTGCATGATCCATGTTGCCTCCGATGCGGGGATCTGGGGCGAGCAGGCCATCGGCCTGTACTCGGTGACCAAGGCGGCGGTGGTCATGCTGGGGAAGATGCTCGCGTTGGACGGCGGCCCGGACGCGGTGCGCTCGAACGTGCTGTGCCCGGGCGATATCTGGCCCGGCATGCGGCATATGGCCCCGCCCGGGGAGCAGGACGGCAGTGACGGTGATGGCGACTGGCCGGTGCCCCCGATCGGTCGGGTCGGCCAGGCCGGCGACGTGGCCGCCGCGGCCGTGTTCTACGCCAGCAACCAGGCCGAGTTCATCACCGGGACCACGCTGCTGGTCGACGGCGGAATGACGGCCGGCTACCTGCAGCGCGAACGGGACGCCCCGCGACCGGCTGTTCCGGGCTCAGACGCATGAACCGGATGAGGCCGGCGCCGCGCCTGACCATCACCGGCCTGAAGGGCTCCCAATTGGCCTACCTGGGCCGTTAGGCGTCTGCTGCGGGGCGGAGCAGGTCGCGGTCGAGTACGAGCGGTACGAAGCCCAGACGCTCCCGCGCGAGTTCCTCGATCCCGGCCCAACCTGGCCGGACGTCCGCCATCCTCGCCTCCCACCTCATGGTCGGCCGCGCATCATATGCGTCGGCGCATCATCAGCGTCGCCCGTCGGCCTGGTGCGCCGTCGTCGCGAAGATCATTGGATCTCAGCGGGCAGTTTACGGCCGGGCGCGGCCCGGATTTCTTTCCAGGTTTCCCGGAATTGAGCGGATCGGCAGGTGGCCGTCAGGGCCGGTCGACTTCAAGGCGGCGGCCTCCGGCGGCGGCGATTGCCTTAAGTCCGTCCTCGTCGGAACTAACCACAAGGTCATGGGGGAGAGCCTAGGCTCCAGCGAGATCCGTTAGCGCGGCGTCGGCATGGGGCGGGGTGTGGACGCGGGAGGCGATGGCGGCTGCGACGAGGCAGGCTGCAGCGCCGGTGAGCAGGGCGGCGCGGGCTCCGGCGGCGGAAATGATCGCGCCGGTGATGATGCTGCCGACGGGTGTGGTTCCGATGTAGACGTAGACCCACAGTGCCATGATCCGCCCGCGGAACTCCGGAGAGGAGTGCAGTTGCAGCGTGGTTGAGCACAGTGTCACGAACGAGAAGGCCGCCGCCCCGGTCGCCGCGAGCGTCAGGCACGCGATGGCGACATCTGGCGCCCCGGCGGTCGCGGCGAGCAGGGCCCCGAACGCCAGCGCGGTGGCGATCAGGTACGGCCGGCGGGGATGGCGGATGAGGCCGACGCCGAGCGAGCCGGCGACCGAGCCGATGCTGAGCATGGTGGACAGCAGCCCATAGGTGCCGCCGTTGCCGTGCAGCGTGCGGCTGGCCAGCACGGGCAAGATGACCGGGAAATTGAAGGCCAGTAGCCCGACCAGTCCCATCATGACCAGCGGCAGCCATAGTTGCTGGCGGCTGGCCGCATACCGCAGGCCCGCGCGGAGGCCGCCGGCCGCGTGCCGCTGCGGCGGGCCCGTCCGCAGCGGGCGCAGGATCACGAGCGCGGCGATGACGGCCAGGTAGGACAGGGCGTTGACCGCGAAACACGGAGTCGTGCCGATGGTGACGATCAGGACGCCCGCCAGGGCGGGGCCGACCACCCGGGCGCTGTTCACGACGACGCCGTTGAGGCTGACCGCGCTGGACAGGTCCTCCGGCATCACCAGGAACCCGACGAAGGCCTGCCGGGCCGGGGAGTCGACGATCTGCACGACACCGCCAGCCACGCTGATCACGATGATCGCCGCCACGGACGCCTTCCCGGCGGCCGCCAGGGCCCACAGCAAGCCGGCCAGCACGCAATAGGCCGTCTGCGTGCCGATGAGCAGCTTGCGCAGGTCGACCCGGTCGGCGACCGTCCCGCCCCACGGGCCGAACAGCAGTGACGGTACGCCGCCCACGGCCAGCACCAGGCCCAGTTCCGTGGCTGAGCCGGTGATTCGCAGGATCAGCCAGCCCAGGGCGGTCTGCTGCACGAAGGTGCCGCTGGCCGAGGCGATCTGACCCGCGTAGTACAGCCGGAACGGCCGCGAACGCAGCGCACGGAACGTCCCCCGCCGGCCGGCGGTCTGGACACGATCACCCGAGGCTGTCCCGGTCCGCGGGCCATGCTCCGCAGGCTGAGCGCCTTCCTCTTGGACCTGGGGCGCGGCCTCGGGCATCACTCGCAACCCCTCGCGGTCCATAGCGCTCCCGTCGCTGCCGGCGATCAGGCCCTCAACCCTAATGTCCCCGCTCTCAGGCCGAAATGGCCAGTACCGGCCGCCTGCTATCGCCGCGCTGGTGACAGGTCGGCACCCGGGAATTCTGCCGGGGCCACGTGTAGGGGAGATGGGCGCTGAGGTCCCAGGCCAGGATCTCGTCGATGCTGCTCAGTCGCGCCTCCCGCCGGAGAAGATCTCCAGGAAGAACAGGAACACGTTCAGCACGTCGAGGAAGATCGAGGCGGCGATCAGGGCGGCGGCGGCGTTATCGGTGCTGGTGCGCAGCCGCTGGAAGTCGAACATGGTGAACCCGGCGAAGATGACCAGGCCGAGCACCGAGTAGACCAGTTCGCCGCCGGGGATGTGGACGAAGATCAGCACGATGCCGAACACGATCAGCGCCAGCAGCGCCCAGAAGCTGATCCGGGCGATCGCGGTCAGGTCGCGGCGGGTGGCGTAGCCTGCGGCGCCGAAGCCGGCGATGAACAGGGCGGTGGCGCCGCCGGCTTCCCATAGCGCGCGGGGGTCCATGGCGCCGTAGTAGGCGACGGTGGGGGCGACGGCCAGGCCGATCAGCAGGCCGAACGCGGCGAGCAGGGCGACGGTGGCCTGGGCGGATCGCTTGGCGGCGAACCGCATGCCGATCAGGGCGGCGAAGGCGGCGATGAACGCGACGATGCCCACGCCGCCGGACAGGTTGCGGCCCAGCCAGGCGCCGAGCGCGAACAGTCCGGCGGTGGCCGCGACGTAGCTCATGGTCTGCGAGAACAGCGCGTGGGCCTGCCCGCGGTCCGCAGTTCCCATCTGCCGGTAGGGAAGGCTCTCAGTCATGTGCTGCTCCTTCTTGATGGGGTGGGGGAGCCGGGGAACTGATCACCAAGGCTGACCACAACGACATACGACACTCACCGGTGGGCAAGCCGGTGATGACGGCGCATTCCACTGCTGTGGAGCCTATTTGGCACAGATGGCGTCGGCCTGCACCGAGTGACCACTTTCTCCGGTTATGGTCCAGCCGATCGGAGCGCTGCCGGGTCCGGCCGCGCCCCCTCCGGTCAGCAGGGCCAGCCCGGCCCCGGCGCTGATCAGGACTTTCACAGAACCTCTCACCGCGGTTTCTCCCCTCCCAGCTCGCGGAGGGCCGGTGAACGGCTGCGGGGTACCCTGCGGCGCACGGGCCGCTGAATCGGTGCTCACCGGCCCAAATGGCAGCCCACATGCTACTCCGGACCAGTCATGGTAAATCCGGAAACCCGCGGGCCGAACGAGGTGATCGCCACGGCGGCTAGCAGCCCGCTGCGCGGCATCGGCCCGATGCCTCCTCCGGATAGAAATCCGATCTACACGAATGTGCACGCTTATGGAGCTGAGTTAGCGTTATCAGCAGAGCCCGGCACCATCGAACCTGGCTTTCCCCAGTTGCTGTACTACCAGGGAGCGTTTCGTGAACGAGTCGGCTTCGGTTTGCGAGCAATTCGACGCGGTAGTGGTGGGCGCTGGTTTCTCCGGGCTGTACATGCTCTACCGGCTACGCCAACTCGGGATGTCGGTGAAGGTCTTCGACTCGGCGGGCGACGTCGGCGGGACGTGGTACTGGAACCGTTATCCCGGGGCTCGCTGTGACATCCCCACCACGGACTACGCCTACAGCTTCGACCCGGAACTGGAGAAGGAGTGGACCTGGACGGAGAAGTACGCCACGCAGCCGGAGATCCTGGAATACCTGCGGTTCGTGGCCGACCGCCACGGGCTGCGTTCTGACATCGAGTTCTTCACCACTGTCACCTCTGCCCGCTGGGACGAGCAGGAGAAACGGTGGAGGATCACGACCGGCCGCGGGAAGGAGGTACGGTGCCGGTACTACATCATGGCCTCCGGCTGCCTTTCGGTGCCCAAGTCGCCCGACATCGAAGGCGCCAGCCGTTTCGCCGGCCAGGTTTACTTCACCAGCCGCTGGCCTCACGAGGGTGTTGACTTCACTGGCCAGCGGGTCGCGGTCATCGGCACCGGCTCGTCGGGCATCCAGTGCATCCCGCTCATCGCCCGCCAGGCCAGCCAGCTCACGGTCTTCCAGCGCACCGCGAACTTCTCCATCCCGGCACACAACGGCCCCGCCTCGTCCGACCGCCTGAAGCAGCTGGATGAGGACCGCGACGGGTACCGGCATGCCGCCCGGTGGTCCCGGGGCGGAATTCCCCTTGAGCCGACCGACGTCCTTGGCGTCACCGCCAGCGAGACGGTCCGCCGGGAGCGCTTCGAGGCAGCCTGGGCGCAGGGCGAGTTGTTCGGCATTATCAACGTCTTCGCTGACCAGGGCGTGAACCCGGCTTCCAACGACATCGTGGCCGAGATGATCCGCGAGAAGATCGGCTCGATCGTGAAAGATCCCGCGACCGCCGTGGCGCTCTCCCCGAAGGACCACTACTTCGGTACCAAACGACCGTGCCTCGACACCGGCTACTTCGAGACCTTCAATCTGCCGCACGTCCGCCTCGTCGACCTACGCAAGCAGCCGATCGTCAGCATCACGGAGGACGGCATCCAGACGGCGGACGAGTCGTTCGGCTTCGACGCCATCGTGTACGCCACCGGCTTTGACGCCATGACCGGCCCCCTGGTAGCCGTGGACGTCGCCGGCCGGGATGGCGTGTCCCTCAAGGAGAAGTGGGCGGCCGGGCCGTCTTCGTACCTGGGGCTCATGACCACCGGATTCCCGAACTTCTTCACGCTTACCGGACCCGGCAGCCCATCCGTCCTGTCGAACATGGCCGTATCGATCGAGCAGCACGTCGAATGGGTAACCAGGTGCCTTAAGGAGATGCGCGAGGAAGGCTTCGAGACGATCGAGCCGACCGCGCTGGCCGAATCCGGATGGAACCAGCACGTGCAGGACTGCGCCGCCATCACCTTGCATCCCACCGCTAACTCCTGGTACATGGGCGCCAACGTCCCTGGCAAGCCACGCTTCTTCCTGCCCTACATCGGCGGGGTGAACGCGTACCGGCAAGCGTGCGACGACGTGGTCGGGCAGGGCTACCTCGGATTCACGATGACCGGCCCCGACGGGGCCCGGTGCCGGGACGGGGTAATCCGCCGCATGCAGCCCGATGTCGCCATGGTCCTGGAATTGCTGGCCGCGATGGGCATGCCGCCCCTGGATACCCTGCAGGCCGCCGACGCGAGGGCCCTGATGGCGGCCGCCACGGCCACCCGCCCGCCGGGTCCCGAGGTGGGCGAGGTCGCCGACGGCGTGATCCCCAGTCCGGCCGGGGACCTGCCTTACCGGCTGTACCGCCCGGTGGGACCGTCCGAGGGCCCGCGCCCCCTGGTGGTGTACTTCCACGGTGGCGGCTGGGTGCTCGGCGACCTGGATTCGGACGACCCGCTGTGCCGGGACCTCTGCGCGCGCTCGGACTCGGTGGTTGTGTCGGTGAATTACCGCCACGCCCCCGAGGACCGCTTTCCGGCCGCCGCACTGGACGCCTTCGCGGCCGTGCAGTGGGTCGGCGCCAACGCCATCGAACTAGGCGGCGTCCCCGGTCGACTCGCCGTCGCCGGCTGGAGCGCGGGGGCCAACATCGCCACTGTCGCGTGCCAGCTGGCCCGGGACGCCGGAGGCCCGCACATCTCAGGGCAGGTGCTGATATGCCCTGTCGTGGACTCGGATATGACCCGGCCTTCCTACGAGGAGAACGGCGATGGGTATATCCTCACCACGGCGCTGTTGCGGTGGTTCTGGGATCACTACGCCGATCCGGCCGACCGCGGCGATCACCGCGCCGCCCCGCTGCGCGGCAACCTGCAAGGTCTGCCCCCGGCCTACATCGTCGCCGCGGATTTCGACCCGCTGCGCGACGAGGGCATGGCGTATGCTCGCGCCCTGGAAGCCGCCGGGGTACCGGTCCGCCTCGCACGGGCCCGCGGGCACACCCACACGTCGGTAACTATGGTCGGCGTGGTCATCTCCGGGGCGCCGGTACGCGCCGAGATCGGGGAGGCGCTCAGGGACTTCTTCTCGCCGGGCATGCTGCCACGCTGACAGGATGCGCTGCGGGCGCGGCAAGCCCAGCCGCTCGCCCAACCGCCGTACCGACGAGTTGCTGCCGGCCGCGTATGCGCTGGCCAGAGAGATTGCCGACAACGCCTCTCCTGTTGCGGTTGCGACCTCGCGTCAGCTGATGTGGCGCATGCTCGGCGCCGATTCTCCCTGGGAAGCGCACCGCCTCGACTCGAGGGGCATGTACCTGCTTGGTCAGGCACCCGATGTCGCCGAGGGGGTTACCGCGTTCCTGGAGAAGCGGCGGCCCAGTTTCCCGATGCGGGTAGGCACCGACTTGCCCGACCTCGGACCGCGATGGCCCGAACCGCCGGGCTACCTTACGTAGTCGACCCGACCCGCGCGATTGGCGAGAAGGCACTCGCCGGGGAGGTCATATGCGGCGGCATCCGGCGTGGCCTTGCCGTGATTCCTCAACCGGCCACAATGAGATCACCGAGACCATTGCGGCATTTCCCGCCGCGGCCGCTGGTACGCGCTAACCGGTAAGGAGTGAGGGCATGGCGTGGGACTTCTCCACCGACCCCGAGTTCCGGGAGAAGCTCGACTGGGTCGAGCGGTACTGCAAGGAAAAGGTCGAGCCTCTTGACTACGTGTTCCCCCACGCGGTGCGCTGGCCAGACCCGATGGTGAAGGCGTACGTCCGCGAGCTCCAGCAGGAGGTGAAGGACCAGGGCCTGTGGGCGATCTTCCTCGACAGGGAACTGGGTGGCCCAGGCTTCGGACAGCTCAGGCTGGCTCTGCTCAACGAGGTGATCGGCCGCTACCCCGGGGCACCCGCGATGTTCGGCGCCGCGGCGCCCGATACCGGGAACATGGAGATCCTTGCGGCCTACGGTACCGAGGAACAGAAGAAGCGGTGGCTCGAGCCGCTGCTCAACCAGGACATGTTCTCGGCGTACTCGATGACCGAGCCGCAGGGCGGCAGCGATCCGGACCTGTTCAAGACCCATGCCGAACGAGACGGCGATGAGTGGGTGATCAACGGCGAGAAGTGGTTCACCTCGGCGGGACGGGTCGCCGACCTGCTGTTCGTGATGTGTACCAACGGCATGTTCGTGGTGCCCCGGGCCACCCCCGGCGTCGAGATCATGCCGGAGCCGCGGAACCACAATCACATCATCTACAGAGACGTCCGGGTGCCCTTGGACCATTTGCTCGGCCCAGAGAACGGCGCCAAGGTACTCGCCCAGCGTCGGCTCGGCGGCGGCCGCATTCACCACGCCATGCGAACCATCGCCCAGTGCAAGCTCGCCTTCGACATGATGTGCGAGCGGGCGCTTAGCCGCGAGTCGCACGGCAGGATCATCGCCGAGCACCAGATGGTGCAGGAAAAGATCGCCGAGTCCTACGCCGCGATCAAGATGCTCCGGCTGTTCGTGCTCGAGACCGCCTGGAAGATCGACCAGACCTCAACGCTTGAGGCCCGCACGGACATCGCGGCGGTGAAGTTCACTATGGCCAAGGTGCTGCGTGAGGTGTCCTACAACGCCTTGCACATCCTTGGCTCTCTCGGCACTACTGATCTCACGCCTATTCAGGCGATGTATGCGTCGGCACCCACGATGGGCATCGCCAACGGCGTCGATGAGGTGCACAAGGCCACCGTGGCCCGCCGGGTGCTGAGAGGCTACCGCCCGCACGAGGGAAACTGGCCCACCGAGTACATCCCGGCGAAGCGAGAAGAGGCGTGGCGCCGGATGCGCCCCGTCCTCGACGCCCGTCCTGACCTCGCCCGCGCGGCCGAGAAGTACGCCAGCCGCCCGTAAGCCGACGGCCGGACGCTCCTGTGGGGCCATACTATTCATGGCAATCTTGCCGTCTATCTGCAAATCCTTGAACTCATCGGGCGTTACCCAACGAAAATTAGCATGTTTATCCTCAGGTTCACCTGATGGCAGCACAGTTCGATTGATCTCGACTGCATGATCTCCTGCTGGCAGCTGTACTCGAAAAAGCTGAACCTCTCTTGCGTAACGAACGTCTCCTGCCACAAAATCGTAGCTAAAGCTTGCGGCAATTTCTGCGGGCAGGTCGCCGATATCAAGTCCTGTCTCTTCTCGAACTTCTCGAATTACTGCTGCCCTTTGTTCCTCTGCTGTTGCACGATCTCCTCGTGCTGTATCAATCTTTCCACCTGGGAATTCAAGCGTGGCAGGATTCTTTGAGGTAGGGGCTTTCTCAAGAAGCAGGATTCTCCCCCTCGCATCCCGTATTTCACATCTTACGGTTTCGGCGCTACTGACTGGCACGCCCCGAGGGCCCCTAAATGGTTGCGCTGGAGGGATTTCTGTCATGGCCAAATTATACTACAGAAAGGCTTGACTGCAAACAATGCGCGACCAGGGAGACTTTAGAGGGTTGCAGTCTAGATTTACAAAGCCAGGGTCCATTGATGCGTCCCGTGGCCCGGGCGTACGCGGTCCGCAGCTACCCGGACTTCCAGTTCGTACAGATGGCCAGCCCGCAGTTGGCCCCGCCCGACTGGGAGCCGACCTTCCCCGACTACCTGTACCTGTCGTTCACCAACGCCACCGCGTTCAGCCCGACCGACACTAGGGCCGCAGCGGCCGCCGCACCGTATCCCCGATCCGCACGATCCCCTGGGTGACGCCATCCCCGACCAGCGGCTCACCTTCGCCCACGCCACAGCAGCCTAGCCCAGTCGCCATCTCAGTCAGGGACACGGATCAGCAGGTCGGCGGCGGGTGCCGTGGCAGCAACGAGGCGCGCGTTCACCTGGTCGAGGCGCTCAACCCAGTCCCTGGCCTCGTCCGGGGTCTTGCCGAACTGGATATGCCGGCTGATCAGGCGTGCGCGGCGCACCTGATCATCGAGCTGGCAGAACCACACCTCATCGAACCAGGACGCCACCGCCCGCCACTCGGGAGCCGGCAGGAGCAGGTAATTCCCCTCGCTGATGATGATCCGCGCGTCCGCGGGCACGAGGATCGCCTGGGCGATGGGCTGCTCCAGGTCGCGCTCGAAGGCCGGCGCCCAGACCGCCTCGCCCGCCGCGATCCGCGCGAGGAAGGCAGCGTAACCCGCCGCATCGAAGGTTTCCGGCGCCCCTTTGCGGTCCCGGAGCCCGAGCAGGTCGAGGGCGGCATCGGCTAGGTGGAAACCGTCCATCGGCACGTGTGCGACCACGGCATCCCTGGCCGTCAGCGCGGCGGCCAGCCTCCTGGCCAGCGTGGTCTTGCCAGCGCCGGGCGCCCCGGCGATGCCGATCAGCACCCGCCGCCCGGCGGGCGCGCGGTTCAGCAGCCGTGTGGCCCGGTCGGTGAGTTCGCTGAGCTGACCCTCCAGCGTCATCAGCGCGCGAAGCCGGGATCCGGCGGTGGGCATGAGGCCGCCTTTCCGCGTTGAATACTGCGCTGACCGGGGCAAAACATCTCCCTTCGTACCGGCTAGCGCATGGCTGCGCAAGGGTCCCGCCGTCCCGGCGTCAGCCGGAAAGCGTCCTACGATCCTCCGGCGCCAGCGCGCGCTCTCTTGCGGACCCAGTCGTACAGGGAGACCATTCATGAACATGGCAACGGACTTCGCCAGCAGGCATCCGCGTGCCGTGATACTCAGTCCCGATCTGCCTCCGTCGGGTCATCCTGTGACCGCCATGCGGGCGCCCAAGGTGACGCGGGGCTGTCACCAACGCTCGTTCGGGCCAATGAAAACAGTGGTATGGGTGCGGAGTCTGGGTTTCCGCGGACCCGCGCCACATGCGGTGAACCGCGGGTGAGTGGTGCAAATGATCCCGGCTCACCCGGGACACGCAACCACGTCTCGAACATCCTGACCAAGCTGCAGGTCGCCGACCGAGCCCAGGCCATCGTGCAGAGCGCTCGATGGGTCGCGGTTCGCGATGAGTTCCCCGGCCGCGTACCGTCATACGGGTCATGACGTACGCACCGGTGAACGGCCTCCAGCTGTACTACGAGACCCACGGCTCCGGCCGGCCGCTCGTCCTGCTCCACGGCGGCCTGCTGACCATCGACCTGTCTTTCGGGCCGGTGCTGAAGCCCCTCGCGGCGACCAGGCAGGTGATCGCGGCGGAGCTCCAGGGGCATGGGCGCACCGCCGACACCGACCGCCCGATGACGATGGAGGCGCTGGCCGCCGACGTGGTCGCGCTGCTCGATCACCTGGGGATCGCGGACGCCGATTTCTACGGCTTCAGCCTCGGCGGCCTGGTCGCGTGCGCGGTCGCCCTCGCCGCGCCCGCCCGCGTCGGCAAGCTGATCCTCGCGTCCGCGGACGCCCACCGCCCGCCCGGCCGCGAGAGCCCGCCACTGGGCGAGGACCGCCTGCCGACGCAGGCCGACTTCCTGCAGATGCAAGACGCGTACCGCGCGGTCGCTCCCGACCCCGCGCACTTCTTCGAGTTCCAGGCCAAGACGTCGGCCGCGGTGCACGCGTTCGGAGGGTGGACCGACGAGCTGCGCTCACTCCAGGCGCCGACCCTGCTGCTGTTCGGCGACCGGGACTTCATGCCGCTGCCCGACGTGGTTGAAATGTTCAAGCTCCTGCCGAACGCCCAGCTCGCGGTGCTTCCCGGGGCCACCCACATGGACGTCAGCCGACGCGCCGACCAAGTACTGACGTTGATCACGCCGTTTCTCGACGCGTGCTGACCCCCGGCCGAGGCGGCCGGGGGTCGTTGGCACCGGTCGGCCGGTTACCGCCTGCCGGTCACGACCGGCAGGCCGGCGGACATCCAGGCCGCGTAGCCGCCGATCAGGTCCGATACGTCGGCGAACCCGGCGTGGCGCAGCAGGCTCGCGGCGATCATGGACCGGTGACCGGCGGCGCAGTTGACGACCACGGGAGCGTGCCGGTCGAGCTGGTCGAGCGAATCGACGAGCACCGCCAGCGGGATCACCCGCGCTCCGGTCAGGGTACCCAGGGCCGTCTCGCCCGGGTTCCGCACGTCGACGAGCTGGAGGTCCGTCACCATGCCGACCAGGTCGGCGAGTTGTGCGGCGGTCACCCTGGAGCAGCCCTCCACCAGGTCGGGACGGTCCAGGTAGAGCTCGCCGGGGTTGCCGAGGTAGCCGATCACCTGGTCGAACCCGATCCTGGCCAGGCGCACGCGGCTCTCCAGGGCGGTTTCGGCGTCGCCGACCAGCACGATCTCCCGCTCGGGATCAAGGACGTCGCCCGCGTATTCGGCGAAGCGGCCCTGCAGGCCGACGTTGATGGCACCGCGGAAGTGGCCGGCCGCGAAGTCCGAAGGCTCGCGGCTGTCGAGCGGGATGGCCCCGGCCGCGACCCGGTCGAGGACCTCGCGCAGGCTCAGCGCCAACGGCCGCGCCGTCTCGTCAAGCAGCTGGTGCTCCTGCCGGTTCCGCTGGGCGTCGAACGCGAAGTAGTGCGGCCGGGTGGGCTGGCCCTCGGTCACCGCGGCCACGAACTCCTCCTCGGTCATGGGCTGCAGGGCGTAGTTGTAGCGCCGCTGCTCACCCACGGTCGAGCTGGTCTCGCTGGACAGCTGCTTGCCGCAGGAGGATCCGGCACCGTGCGCCGGGAAGACCCGCGTCTCGTCAGGCAGCTCCAGGATCTGCTGGTGCAGCGACTGGTAAAGCAGGCGCGCCAGCGTCCCGGCGTCGAATCCGGTCCCGCTGGAGGCCAGCAGGTCCGGCCGGCCGACGTCACCCACGAACAACGTGTCTCCGGTCAGGACCCCGTACGGGGTGCTGTCGGTTGGGTGTTCGTAGACCACGACGCTGATCGATTCGGGCGTGTGGCCCGGCGTCGAGCGGATCTCCAGCCAGACGTCCCCGAGGTCGATGCGCTGACCGTGGGTCACCGGCTCGGTGGCGAATTCGAGCCGGGCGGCCTCGCCGAAGGAGATCACCGCGCCGGTGGCGGCCGCGAGCTCGAGGTGGCCGGACAGGAAGTCGGCGTGCAGGTGGGTCTCCAGGACCCGCTCGATGCGAAGGCCCTTGGCCGCGGCCTCCTCCAGGTACACCGCGATGTCGCGTTGGGGGTCGACGACGACCGCCCGGCCGGTCGTCTCGTCACCGATCAGGTAGGACGCGTGCGACAGGCATCCCAGATAGTGCTGAGTGAAGATCATCGTGCTCAGCTCCTCTCGTTCGAAGTGACGCCGGAATGAGTGCGCACCCGCCGTGATCCGGCAGCCGGGCGGTGGTCGTCATAGGTGGTTAGTGCCCGGAGAACTCGGCGAGCCCCTGTACGACCCACTGCTTCAGGGGCTCGGCCTGGACGAACGGGGCGCCGTCCGCCTCGGCGCGCGCGAGCACGTCGGCGGGGGAGGCGCCCGACCGCAGTCCCGAATAGAGGTAGACCAGGGCCGAGGAACGCGGCCCGGTGCGGCAGGTCACGAGGGTGGGCCTGGGCAGCCGGTCGAGCGCCTCGATCCCGCGCCGGGCGACGTCCATGTCGAACGGCCGGGGCGGATCGGCGATCAGGTTCTCGGACTCGGGCACCGCCGCCCGGACGTCGGCGTACGACATCCCGCCCTCCATGGCCGCGAATTCCTCGCCGTTCAGGTACAGCCATGACGCTGCCCCGTTCTCCTTCGCGAATGCCGTCGGGTCGGCGATCAAGCCCCGGTTGTGAGCCAGCCCGTCCGGGCCTGGAAACTGTGACATCGGTAAGATCTCCTCTTGGCCCGCTCGGCCGGCGGCGTTCAGTTCGGCTGGGGGACGATCCTGATGTACGGCTTGGGCTGCTTCCAGTCGCCGAAGACCTGCCTGGCCTCGTCGTTGGAGACCGACCCGGCGATGATGACGTCCTCGCCCTGCTTCCAGTTGACCGGGGTGGCAACCCGGTGCTTGGCCGTGAGCTGCAGGGAGTCGACCACGCGCAGGACCTCGTTGAAGTTGCGGCCGGTGGTCATGGGGTAGACCAGGATCAGCTTGACCTTCTTGTCCGGGCCGATGACGAACACGTTGCGGACGGTCTGGTTGTCGGCCGGGGTCCGGGTCTTCGCCTCGCCTTCGACGTCCGCCGGGAGCATGCCGTAGAGCTTGGACACGTTGAAGTCGGCGTCACCGATGATCGGGTAGTTCGGGCGGGCCCCCTGGGTCTCTTCGATGTCGTTGGCCCAGGCCTCGTGGTCCCCGGTGGCGTCGACGGACAGGCCGATGACCTTGACGTTGCGGCGCTCGAACTCCGGCTGCAGCTTGGCCATGTACCCCAGCTCGGTGGTGCAGACCGGGGTGAAGTCCTTGGGGTGCGAGAAGAGGATCGCCCACGAATCGCCGATCCACTCGTGGAAGCTGATGCGGCCCTCGGTGGTGTCGGCCTCGAAGTCCGGTGCGGTCTGGTTGATGGAAAGCCCCATGTGTGTCACTCCTTCTGTATAGGTGGCCTTGACTGGCCAGCTGTGCACGAAGGTATGAACCGGCCGTTCCCTGAGCGTTCCCTCGGTTAGCCCGGGCAGGAATCAGGCCACTTGCCGCGCCAGGCGCTCGGCCCAGAACGGCTGGCCGGCCGCTGCGTAGAGCTCGCTGGCCGTACCGAAATGATCACGGGCGTCGGCCCGGTCCCCCTCGAGGATGCGGACGCTCCCCGCGGCCGACTCCGCCATGGCCCGCCAGGCCGAACTGGAGAAGTAGTCGGCTACCTGCCCGGCCGCGTCACGGTAGTAGCGAGCGTTCTCAGTGTCTTGCAATGACGCAAAGGCCTCGGCGGCGACGGGATTGAGCAGCGCGCTGCACGTGGGGCAGTCGCCGTACCGAGCGCCTGCCGCGGCGGCGGCCTGCACGGCGTGCACGGCGGCCGCCGGGTCGCCCCGCTCCATCGCCGCGAAGGCGGCCGTCGCGTGGATGCGCCCCCACAGGTGGCTAGCCATGGGCGACACGGTGGCGATCCCCGCCGCCCGGCGCAGGTAGGCGTCCACGTCGCCGAGCCGGCCCTGGCAGACGGCCAGCTCGGCGCGCCGCTGCCACGCCAGAGCTCCCGACCGGGACCCGAGGGCGTCGTGCAGCACGCAGCTCCGCTCCAGGCACCCGTCGCTCTCCTCCCAGCGGGCCTGCAGCAGCAGCGACTCGCCCAGCAGGCACCAGGCGAAGGCCTGGGCCCGGACCGCCCCCGCCCCCTCGGCCTGGTCGAGGATCCGCCGGGCGTAGCCCTCGACGGATTCGAACAGGCCGTCGCTGTAGAGGTGGTACTGACCGATGCAGTGATGGATGTCGAAGACCCGGGCCAGCTCGCCTTTCCCCTCCGATGAGGCCAGCCGCTCCAGCTCCGACTCGAGCCCCGCTCGCCATTCGCCCTCCAAGTGCGACACGATGGCTACCGCCTCGCGGGCGGCGGCCAGGTCGTCAGCGGTCCCGCACTCCGCGGCGATCTCCCTGGCCTGCTCGGCGAACTGCCTGGCCGCCGGGATCTGCCCCGTCTCCCAGGCCAGAACCGCGCGGATGCGAAGGATCCGGCCCGTCTCGGCGCGGTCGGCGCGATGGCCCCGAGCCGCGTCCACATGGGCGGCGGCCATGTCCGGCCGGTGCTGCATGAGCCAGGCCTCGGCGCATTTGCGCTCGAGACGGGCCGCCTCGTTCGTCCTGTCCGCGGTGAGAGCCCGGGCGAAAGCCTTGGCCGCGCCGGCGCCGTCGCCTGCCAGGACCCGCAGGTCGCCGACCTGCTCCCACAGTTCGGCGGCGATCTCCGGCTCTTCGGACCGCCTGGCGTTGATCTCCTCGCGAAGGCGTTGGACCTGGGCGCTCGGCTCGACGCCCAGCTCGTGGTCGAGAATCTCGCTGAGGTGGTCGTACTGGCGCAGGGCATCGCTTCGCCGGCCAGCCAGGCTGTACAGGCGCATCAGGAAGGCGTGGGACTCCTCCCGGGTGGGTTCGGCCGCCACCAGGGCCCTGGCCGCCTCCATGGCGCTCTCGATGTCGCCGTTCGCCTCGAGCAGCACGCACCACTCGGACAAGCCGCCCACGTACGCGTCGTGCAACTCGCGCCGGGCCGCGTCGGCCCACTCCTCGTAGGGATCATCCGGCAGCAGGTCACCGCCGTACCAGGTCAGGGCGGACCGGTACCCGTCCCCGTCGCCCGACCGCCGGGCCGCCGTAAGCGCGGACAGGAACGACGCGGTGTCGACGATCAGCCCGTCGGAGGCCAGGGCGACCACGTCGTTCTGGAACTCGATCAGGCGTGCCGCGCCGAGCGACACCCCATCGAGAGCCGAACGCGCCTGGTGAATCGCCTTGCGCAGATTGGCGCCCGCCGCGGCCAGCTCGAGTTCGGGCCACAACAGGTCCATCAGCCGCTCGCGGTGCACCCGATGACCGGGGGCCAAGGCCAGGATCTTCAGCAGGGCGGCCGGCTTCCGCCTCCGCCAGGCCTCGTCCGGGACCGGGTTCGCCCCCACGCTGACGCTGAAACTGCCCAGCAGCGTTATCCGTAGCCCATTCGAGCCGTTAGTCCGCCCATACTGCTCATCCGCTTGCATGCCCACCCTCCCCGGCCGACCGCAACACCCGCAAGTCAGCCCATCAGCAAGCGTAACCCCATCTAGCAAGGTGTCTTCGCAGGGTAGAGCCCTATCGACTAGTCCCAGAGTGACAACGGCGCCCCTTTCCCTCCGGCCCGATCAAGCGATTCGGCCCCCCAATTTCCCGCATTTCCCGGCCAAAAGCTCCCGGCTGACCGGGGCCCGCGCGACGGCTGCCGCCGCGCGGCCCGCGGGGCCTGCTCCCGCTGCATGGCCCGCGACACCGGCCGCCGTGTGACCCGCCAGCGCGTACACGTCTCGGCTCGCCTGTGGTTGACGGGGCGGGTGGGGTTTCCAATGTGGCCTGCGGTGTCGATCCGGGCCAGGCCTGCCCCCGAAGATGGCGTTGGGACATTCGGAACCCGTCCCCATTGGGGTTGGGTGCTGATCTATCGGTACTCGGGGCCCCCAACGCCCAGCTTCCGGCCTGGCAGGCGAGCCCGGGCGCACCGGCCAACCCAAGCCCGGGCCTAGCATGGGCTTCGTCTCAGCTCGACGGAAGGCGGATATGGAGACGACGTTGCAGCCAGAGCCGACGCCGCCTCATCCGAGGACAGCGACCCAGTTGAGGCGGCCACGCGGCGAGCCAGGGCCACGGACGGGCCCAGGGCCGGGGCCAGGGTCAGGGCCAGGCCCAGGGTCTGCCCGGGCCGCAGCCCGCGGTGACGGCGTGCGCCTGCTCCTGCTGGGCGCCGCTGGCGTGGTCGGCTCGTGTTGCGTCCTGATCGGCGTGCTAAGGCCCGGATCGCCGTTCGTCGCCCAGGGCGCCTCGTCGTGGTTCTGGACGTCGCCAGCCGTTCCAGCCGGGCGCCCGGAGAGCACCGGCCAGTTCCTCGGGATCATGCTCGTATACCTGGGCATCGCCCTCCTGCTCGCAGCCTGGTTCGAGACGATCCGGGCCACCAGGAACGGTTCCGGGATACCACTGAGGCAACTCCTCCTGGTGCTGGTGGCGTGGGCCGCCCCTATCCTGCTGGCGCCGCCGCTGTTCAGCCGGGATGTCTACAGCTACGCCGCCCAGGGCCAGATGGTGTCCAAGGGCCTGAACCCTTACCTGCACGGCCCGAGCGTCCTCAGCAGCGGCAGCGGGCCGTTCCTGACCCTGGTGGACCCGCTGTGGCGGCACGCTACGGCCCCGTACGGCCCGGCGTGGGAACGCCTGTCAGGCTGGGTGGTCCAACTGTCCGGGCACCGCGTGGTGTGGGCGGTCGTAGGCTTCCGCCTGGTCGCCATCATCGGACTGGCGCTGGTGGCCTGGGGGGTCCCCGCCCTGGCCCGCACCGTCGGCCGCGATGACACCAAGGCCTTCGCCGTGGCGGTCCTGAACCCCCTGATGCTGCTCGTCGTGCTCGGCGGGGAGCACAACGACGCGCTTATGCTGGGACTTCTTGTCCTGGGCTGCGTCCTGGCGGCCCGCAGGCACCCGCTAGCCGGGCTCGCGTGCTGCGCCCTGGCCGCCGAGGTGAAGGCCCCCGCGCTCCTGGCCGTGCTGTTCATCGGCTGGGCCTGGTGGGGCCAGGGACAAGACCGGAAGCGGAGGCTGGCCAAGACCCTCCTGGCCGTCTGCCTCGCCCTCGCGGTCATGGCCGGGATCGGTGCCGCCGTGGACCTGAGCTGGCGGTGGGTCGGGGCCCTGCTCGGCGCCGGCACGGTCGTCTCCTGGCTTGATCCCGTCACCGCCATCGGGCTAGCCCTCGCCCATCTCGCGAATGCCGCGGGCTACCACGGCGACCAGACCGCGTTCGTCCGCGCCTCGAGAGCCATTGGGCTGGCCGTCGCGGCCGCAATCTCCCTCCGCCTGCTCATCTGGAGCCCGGGCCCGAGCCCGGAGCACGAGCCCGAGCCCGAACCCCAACCCGAGCCCGTCCGCGCCCTGGGCTGGAGCATCTTCGCCTTCGTGATGCTCGGGCCGGTCATCTGGCCCTGGTACTACGCCTGGGCGTTCGTCTTCCTAGCGGTGGTGGCGCAGGGATGGACCCTCCGCCTGGTGGTCGCCCTTTCGGCGATCGCGTGTTTCGCCACCATGCCGACTCCCCGGCTGCTGACCTCGGCGCCAGCACCCGACCTGGTGATCGGCTGGCTGGTACTCGGCGCCCTGGTCATCACGTACGCGGTCACGGTCACCTCACACGGGACGAGCACGCCAGAACCCAAGGAACTCAGCGCTTAGGCCAGTGCCAGGCCGGCTGGTCGAGCACGTCCTGGCCCACCACCCGCGTCTGGCCGAACTCCTTTTCCAGCTCGACAGCGTTCAACTCGGCGCCCCCGTTTCTAGCACAACGGCCGAGGGCGTCGACCAAGGCCCGGGAATGCGACACCACGATGACTTGCGAGTCGTCCGAAGCCATGCTGATGAGCTGCGCGAGGGGCGCCAGCAGATCGGAGTGCAAGCAGGTTAGACAAGTGCCACGCCGAACGATGTCGACACGCCGCCGGGTGGCTCAGGCGAACGCGGCGGTGACGGGCGCGAGACGGAGCACGTCCTGCGGGCCGGCCAGGTCGGGCAGGGAGACGAACACCGTCGTGACGCCGCGGTCGGCCAGCAGCCGGTACCGGCCGATCTGGTCGTCGGCCGTCCCGGCGTGGTGGCTCCTGGCGAAGGCGGCGGCACTGGTCCTGCCGCGCAGCCTCTCCACAATCGACGCGGCCTCATCCCGGTCTCGGCCGATGACCGGGACGTCGAGCACGGTGATCTCGGCTTGCGCCGGGTCGCGCCCGGCCGCCACACAGTGCTCGCGGAAGATGGCGAGCTTGCGGTCCAGCGTGTCGAGGTCCGAGGGCAGGTTGCAGCCATCGCCGAGCCTGGCCGCGATGGCCAGCGTGCGCTTCTCGCCGCCGCCGCCGACGATGATCGGGATCGGGGACACCGGCCGCGGATAGCAGGTGGTTTCCGGCAGCCAGACCCGCTCGCTCCGGTATTCCCTGGTGCCGGGCTGCCACAGGGCGCGAAGCGTCTCGATGGCCGACTCCAGCTCGTCCAGCCTGACCCGGGCGGGCGGGAAGGGCAGGCCGAACCCGGCGTGCTCGCGCTCCCACCAGCCCGCCCCGATGCCGCAGAACGCTCGTCCGCCGCTCAGGGCGTCAAGCGTGGCGACCGTCTTGGCGAGGATCCCCGGTGCGCGGAACGTCACTGGTGTTACCAGCGTGCCCAGGCGGAGACCCGGTTCCAGGCCCGCCAGCATCCCCAGCGTCACCCAGGGCTCGGGAATCGGTTCCCAGGCGCGGCCGACCTGGGGGATCTGGATCAGGTGATCCATCAGCGCGATGCCCTGCAGGCCAGCCTCGGCGGCGGCGCGGGCCACCGCGGCGAGCCAGTGCGCCGGGCCTTCCGGATCGGAGTCCCAGGGGAATCGTGACAGCTGGAGGACGAAGCCCAGGCGGACCGGCCGTTGCCGCTGCTCGCTGGCCGCCGCCCGGGCGCCAGGGGAGTGGGCGGCCTCAGGCTGGGCCGACCCGGCGGTCGTCACCAGGTCCCAGCCCTCGTCGCGGATTTCCGTCGCCGCGTCCCGCATCCGCCGTAGCTGGCCCTCGAGCGCGGCCGCGGGCACCGCCGGGTCGCGGGCGCGGTTGCGGCGCCGGCATTCCGCCGGATCGGTATCGAAGAGCACGGCGACGGCGGGCATGCCGCTGTTCCTGGCCAGTCCGAGGTAGCCGAGGCGCCGCGCGGGGTCAAGGCCGAGGGTGTCCACCACGGCGGTCAGGCCGCGGCGCAGCCGGGTCGCCACGATCTGATCGAGCAGGGCAAAGGCGTCGGCCGACGCGTCTAGGTCGTGCTCGCCGCTACCCACCACCGCGCGTAGCCGGTCGGACGACACCACCTCAGCCGGGCGGTAATGCTCGGCAGCCCAGAAGGATTTCCCCGACCCGGACGGCCCGACCAGGACGATCAGCGCAGGATCGGGAAGCCGCGCAGCCGTGCCTGCCTCCCCGGGTCCCGCCGGATCCACGTCCCCTCAGGATCCTTCGGCCAGGTCGGCGAGCCGGTCGAGCGACGCCTGGAGCTTGTCGGCCGTGGTCGCCCGGGCTCGCCGGAAGCGGCCCTCGTCGGTCAGCTCAGTCCAGTCGTACGTGTGGGTGACCTTCGTGCGCGCGGCGGCGATCGGCTCGAGTTCCCATCGCCACAGGTGCCCGGGCGGCTGCTGGCCCGGCTCTGATGGCCTCCAGGCCATCAGGCGGCCCTCGTCGAACTCGACGACGTGGTTCTCCCGGATGCCGCCGTGGGTGAGCGCCATCGTGAAGACCTCCCCGGTGCGGTGCACGCGCTGCCCGGGCGGTGCCGCCTCGAGGTTGTCGTTGCCGTCCCATCGCGGCTGCTGGGCCGGGTCGGCGATCAGCTCGAAGATCTGCCCAGGCGCGGCCGCGATCTCCCGGCTGGCGCTGACGATTTTCGTCGTCCCCTGTTCGGTTGCCATGCGCCCATCCAAGCACCTGCCTGGGATCATGGCGGCAGCTGCTCGCCGCTTGACCAGGGCGGCGGTACCGCTGACGTTGCCCTACAAGGTCGATGCCGGCGCCGGTGCGCGCTTGCCGGTGTCGTCACCGGGGCCCAGATCGTCCGCATGCTCACCGCGGGCACCGTACCGGCGCAGCCCGGCGATGAGGGTGACGGAACTGAGAATGATGAGCAGTTGGCATGACCAGTAGCTCGCCTGGTGACGGCCGAACCCCACCACGATCACGATCAGGACGGCGATCATGGCGGTAACGCTCATCGCTATCCCGGCCCGGGCCCGCGCCCGCGTCCTGATCAGCGCCTGCCGCTCGTCCGCCCGGCCGCCGATCAGCGCGCCGAAGTCGCTGTCAGCTCAGGTCGCCCCGTAAAGAAGAGCGCCCCGGCGATCGTCACGACCGCCACCGCGATCACGGCGCCCCAGCCCTGGCCGAGGCCGCGGCCACCGCGATCACGGCGCCGCCCGCTGCCGGGTCCATGGCTGGATCATGACGCATCCCTGCTCATGGTGTCACCCTGCTGCCTCACGCGCCGATCCTCAGCAACCCGGGCACGCCGCGACGGCGGAGCAGTCGCGTCTCCGCGACCACCACGACCACGGCGAGCAGCGCCAGCCCGGCGGCCGGGACGGCGAGGGCCGCCAGGTCCGGCGCGATCGGCACCGGCGCGGTGGAGCCGGTGAACACCGACAGGTTGAGCGCGCCGGAGGTGAGCATGGGCAGCACCACCGCGCAGGCCACCCCCGCGGCGATGGCGGCGAGGACGGACAGCAGCGCCTCGCCGAGGACGAGCCAGATCTGGCGGCCCTGTTGCAGGCCCATCGTGGTCAGCCTGGCCAGCGTCAGGTCACGGTCCGCCGCGCCGAGGGCCAGCCCGAGCAGCAAGATGACCAGCCCGAACCCGGCCGCCACCACGAGCGACAGGCGCATGATCACATCCGCGGCCGCCTGCAGCGGTGAACTGGCCAGCGCGCCGAGTACCGACGAACGGAATCTGACCGCCGCGCCGGGTACGTCCTTGCTCGCCACCGCGGCCAGGGCGGCATGGTTGATCCCCGTCCCGGTGATGAGCAGCAGGTTGGTCGCCGGCGGACCGGTCTCGCCGACGATGCGCTGCAGCGGCATGACAACGAACAACCCGGAGCCGATCGCGGCCGGAGTCGCCGACACGGTCCCGACCACCCGCACCTGGATCGGGCCCATGCCGGCCTGGGAGGTCAGCTCGCTGACCCCCGAGCCGATGAGCGCGGCCGCCGCCGGGGAGGCCACTACGGTCAAGACCCCAGCCGACGAGCCGAGCCTGTCCAGCGGCACCGCCGGGAACGGGACGCTCGCGGTGTAGGCGGCGTAGCTCGCGGGGTCGACGGCCACGACCGTCACGATCTGGCCGTCCGGCACCTGCCAGGACATCAGCCAGGCGACGGCGGTGCGCTGGACCCCGGGCACGCCGGCGACCGCCCGCTGCACGCCCGCGGTCACGATCGGGGTCACCTGCGTCGCGTCGAGCACCGCGTCGCCGCCAGTCAGCTGCCAGGAGGCCGCGACCTCACCCCGAGACACGGCGTCGCGCACCATACCGGCGAACGACGCCACGGTGAGCGCCAGGACCAGGGCAAAGGCCGGCGCGGCGCTGGCCAGCGAGGCCCGAGCCGCCCGGGTCAGCGCCAGGTACCCGGACGCGCCTGCCCGGCTGGCGTAGAACCTGAGCAGGCCCCGGATGATCAGCGGGTAGAGCCGGCCGACCGCGACGACGGCCGGGATCGCGACCAGCGCCGGAGCCGCCGCCACGTACAGGTTCACCGTTCCCGGGGGCGGCGCTCCCTGGTCGTGCAGCACGACAAGCCCGCCGATGGCGGCGGCGCAGACGGTGACCTCGGCTACCGTCCGGCGCTGGAAGCGGGGGGCGCGCCGGGCGCGCACGCCCGGGTTCCTGGCCGGTGCCGGTTTCCGGTACCGCCACGCCGCGATGGCGGGCAGGCCGAGCACCGCCGCCAGCGCCGTCAGGCCGCCTAGCCACCAGGCCAGGCCGGCCGCAGGTCCGGGCGTGAGCAGCACCGCGAGGCCGCCGCCCGCCAGCACCCCGGGCACGCAAGCCAGCCCGCTGCCGCGCAGCGTCAGCGCGGCGAGCTGCCGCAGCGACGCACCGCGCGAACGGAGTATCTCGAGCTCGGCGGCGCGACGCACCTCGTCGAGCCGCGCGGCGAGCAGCAGGACGGCCGCGCCGACCACCGTCAGGCTGACGAACAGCAGCGACAGCACCTGCTGCACCGCGGTATCGGTGAGGGCGAACGCGGTGAGCTGGGTGAGCAGCTCGGCGTGGACCGTCAGCGGGACCGCCCCGCCGGCCAGGTCACCGGTCAGGGTCACGGACGCGCCCGAGGCGCGGATGAGCGAGTGCTGCACCGCAGGGACCTGGTCCGCCTGCAGGCCGCCCAGGCTGAGCGGGAACTCCCACTGGATGGTCATGGCGAGCTGGGCGAAGACGGTCTGCATCGCGGTGAACTCGCCAGGATCGGCGAATACCGCACCCGACCAGTAGGGTGGCGCGCGGGGACCAGGAGTGTTGAATGACGGAGCCTGGGCAGCGGCGTCGACGTTCCAGAACGCCGAGGTCGTCCCCCGGGGGCGGACGATCGCCGTGACGATCACCGGTACCTTGGCCGTCTCCACATCCAGCTTGAGTACCGACCCAGGGTGCAGCCCGAACCGCGTCGCGGTCGGCACGGTCACCGCGATGTGCAGCGTCTGGCCGAGGCTGCTGGGCGGCGGGAAGGATCCGGCGACGAGCGTGACGTTGCTCGTCAGCGTGTCGCGGTAGATGACCTCCAGTTCCGGCGGGACGCCGCCGGATATCGCGCGCGGGGCCGCGCCGGCGTCCACGATCAGCGGGTTGGTCGACAGGCCGGCCCACTGACCCGGCCCGAGCGGCAGCGGCGTCTTCGCCAGGAAGCGGGCGATCTGGTTCCGCGACTCACCGAGCTGGCTGTCGTCCAGGATGGGCGGGGTGGACTGGCTGACCGTGTTGGCGAACGTGTACCAGTCGTCCGTGACCTGGACCGCCCGGTCCACGGGCAGGACACCGGCGAGCTCGTGCTGCAGCGCCCGGGTCCGCGAGTGCAGGCTGTACCTCGGGCCCGCCACCGCCACGAATACGCACCCGAGCACGAGCAGCGCCAGCGCCAGGGCGCTCACCGGCGTGCCGCCGACCTGCGCGCGCAGCCACGATCGCGTCATGCCGCCTCCGCCGTGCGCAGCTCGGCGGCGGGGTCCGGCCTGCGCGCGATGACGGCCGCCGCGGCCAGCACCGGCAGGGCCGCGACGGCGAGCGCCAGCGGCAGCGCCTGGGCCCAGGCGAACTGGATGAGCACCGAGGGAACCGGCGGGCTGGCCGTGACGGTGAGGGTCACGGCCGGGACGAGCAGCTCGGCGATGACCGCGCCCAGGACTAGGCCGGCCAGAGCCGAGGGCAGGCCGAGCATCAGGCGTTCCAGGCAGAGCTGGCGCGCCGCTCCGCCGGGCGCTACGCCGAGCGCGGCCAGCAGGGCGTTCTCCGCCCGGCGCTGGCGGATGCCGACCGCTATGGCCACACAGCACCCGGTAATCGCCAGGACGGCCGAGGCGATGGCGATGGCGAGCAGCGCCTGCTGCGGCACGGCGGACAGCGGGTTGGCGGTGAGCCCGGCGGCCAGCTGCGCCACGCTCGTCACGGCAGATCCCGGCGGCAGGGCCGGCAACAGGCGCGGCGGCACCCGTTGCCCGGCGGTGGACAACCACCACGTGGTCACCGGCAGCGGAGGCAGCGACTGGCTGGCGAGGGAGTCCTGGACCGTCGGGAGGTCGACGATGACCGCGCCGTAAGGGGACGTCACCGTCGGGAACGTCAAGACGACCGCGACGATCCTCACCGCCAGCGTGGCGCCGCCGCCCACCGTCGCCGACACCGTGTCGCCGACGTTGACGCTGTTCGCGGCCAGGAACGCCCGGGTCGCGATGCCCGGAACCGAGCCGGCGGAGACAGGTGACGGCGCCGCTAGGTCGAGTTCGCCTTCTATCGGCCCCCCGGGCGCATTATCCAGGCCGAACACGCCGAACGTGCCGGTCGACCCCCATCCGCTGTCGAACGTGGTCGTCCACGCGGCACCGGCGCCCGGGCGGGACGAGAGGACCGAGGGGAGGTCGTAGCCGTTGTCCGGCGCCCCGTACGCCTGGGTCAGCGCGAGCAGCTCATCCGACGTGGCGCTCGCCCTCCAGCCGGACAGTGTGCTGCCCGTCGCGGAGTTCACCGAGAGGACCCGGAACGTCGCCGCGGCTGCCACGCGAGCCGATGGCAGCGCGTAGTCCACGATGATCGAGGTCACCCGCAGGGGATAGACGGCCTGACTGCCCGCTGCCGCGACGCGGACGGTCAGGGTATGCGGTCGGCCGTCAGCCGTCAGCGTTCCCGCAGGGAGCTGGTAGGCGTCGCCGTCGCCGTCGTCGATCGTGATGGTCACCGAGGCGGGCGGGAGCTTCAGCCGCGCCGGGCCGAGGGCGGCGGTGAACCGGACCACCCCGGCCTGCCCCTGAAGCGCGACGCCCGGGCGCGTGCCGCTGGGCTGGATCTTCCTGAACAGCGCCGCAGCAGGCAACGGCGACTGGTCCGGGCGTAGCAGCGCGATCTGCGCCGCCCGGCCGGGGTCGAGCGCGACCAGCGGGCTGCCCGCGTTGGTGGCGGAGTCGGCGACGACCACGGGCGTCGCATCGAGCACCGCCGGAACCTTGGCCAGCCGGCCAGCCTGCGCGACCGGCAGCGGCTGGGAGAGGTCGACGCGCACGTCGGCGCCCGCGGCGAACGCCGCCTGGTCGCGGTTGGACCTCAGCCAGCTCTGGTGCTGGGCCAGGGCCAAGGTGCTGGTGGCGACGGCGAGCACGATCAGCAGGACGGTGCCGCCCTGGCGGAGCGGCTGACGGCTGACCTGCCAGCTGGCCAGGGCCGCGGTCAGCCGCCTGCCCCGGGCGGCCAGCCGGTCGCCTGCCCGTCCCGCGAAGGGCAGGATCCGCAGCGCCGCGATCGTCCCGCCGGCCAGCGCGAGCGCCGGGGCCAGCGTCAGGACCGGATCGATGCCGGTACCGCCGTTAGCCCCGACCGATACGGCCGAGTAGCGGCGGAGCTGCCATCCGGCGAGGACGGCGAGCACCAGTACCGCGACGTCGGTTCCGGCCCGGCTGGCCGCCGAAATGGCCGCCTGCCGGCCCCGGCGGATCCGGGCGTCACCCGGGGTGGGCGCCAGGGCCGCAGGCGCGATGATGATGATGGCGGCGCCTGCCGCCACGACGGCCGGCGCCCACCACGCCCCGGCCACCGTGCCGGTTTCCCTGGCGGATATCCGTCCGGCCAGCCAGACCCCGGCCACCGCGCCGCCGATCCCGGCGATCAGGCACAGCGGTACGGCTTCGGCCGCGGCCATGCGGACCAGCTGCAGGCGGGTGGCGCCGCGGGCGGCCAGCATGGCGTACTCGCCTTCCCGCTGCGCCGCGAGCAGTTGCGCGGCCGCGACCAGGGCGGCGCCGGCCAGCAGGAACAGTTCGACCGCCGTGATGGCCAGCAGGGACCGGGATACGCCGAGGCTAGTCGCCGTACCCGTCAGCACGGAATCCAGGCTTGTGTTCAGGGTCAGGCCAACGATCGCGGGCGAATTGGAGACCGTCTGCCGTAGCGCGGAGACCTTGGCGGCGACCGTGCGGAAGTTGCCGAGCGGGATCGCGGGCGTATCCGGCTGATCCACCCAGGATCCCCCGAAGACGGCGAGCCGGCCGGGCAGGACCGCCGGGTTCACCACCAGCGGTCCGTACGTGATGAATCCGCCCAGCGTGCTGGCTCCGCTGGCGTCAATCTGGTTGAGGTTCCAGTACACCCCAGGTGCGGCCTGGAACAGCCCGGTGACCAGGAACGACACCTCGTGTTTGGTGACCCGGTCCCGCAGCTGAAGCACCTCGCCCGTGGACACGTGCAGCAGGGCCGCGGCGGAGGCGGGCAGCGCCGCCGGTATCGGTCCGCTGGGGGCCGGGGCGGTCGGCCAGGCGCCGGTCACCAGGTGCGCGTGGGAGGTGACGTCGCCGAAGGTGGCGGCCTCGGCGATCGGGATGTTCTTCCCGCCCGTGATCGGCAGCCCCAGCGGGTCTGACCAGTAGGCGTGGTAGAACGCCGACGGGGTGCCCTCCAGGGCCCCGGTCAGGTCCGTGTGCAGGGCCGCGGTGTAGCCAGCCGCGTCCGCGCTGGTGATGGGGCCCTCGACGACGATCGGCGTGCCCGAAGCCGCCACCAGGCCCTGGCGCACCGACTGCGGCAGGGCCTGGCCGGAAAAGACCATCAGGGTGGTCGCGAGCGCCGCCGCCACGAGCGTGGTGAGTGCTGCTGCGGCTAGCACCGCCCGGTGGGCGTTCAGCCGGGGCAGCGTGAACGTTCCCCGGTAAAGCATCAGGTCAGCAAGTTACCGAAGCCGCGTGCCAGTTGGGAACTCCGTTCGGTCTCAACTTGGCCTAGCGGTCGATGGCCGCGGTCAGCAGGCGGTACAGGGTCGCGCGCTCGCCGGGGGACAGGCTGCCCAGGGATTCGGCGAGGACCCCATCCATGATGTCGCTGCCCGCGCGGCGGGCGCGTTCGCCTGCGGGCGTGATGGCGTGCCGGACGGCCCGGCCCGGGCCGGTGACGCGCTCGAGCAGGCCCCGGCCGATCATGCGGCTGGCGAGCGTGCCCATCGACTGGTCGGTCTGGAAGGTGAGCTGCGCCAGCTCGTGCAGCGACGCGTCGGGCCGCTCGTGCAGGTGCCTGAGCACGTCCCACTGGGGCAGCGACAGCCCGACCTCGGCCAGCAGCCTGGCGTTGGCCTCGCGGTGGTGCCGCCACTGCAGCCGCTTGACGGCGAGACCGACGTCCTGGAGCGAAACATCTTCCACCAACCTGGCCATCCCAACACCCTAACGCATTGACGAAGCTTCCTTATATAAGCTACCTTATCTAATGAAGCTGATATAACCCAGGGAGTCATCATGACCAGCACCACCACCCAGACCCTCCGCCTGAGCTCCAGCGAGGCTGGACCGGTCGACGTCACGGTCACCGAAGGCGGAACCGGTCACCCGTTCCTGCTGCTGCACGGGGGCGGCGGACCGCAGACGGTCGCCGCGTTCGCCGAACTGCTGTCGAAGCACGCCCGGGTGATCACCCCCACCCACCCCGGCTTCGCGGGTACCGCCCGGCCCGACGCGCTGGACAGTGTCGGGGGACTGGCCGCGCTCTACGTCGCGCTGCTGGACGAGATGGACCTGACCGGGGTCACCGTGGTCGGGAACTCGGTCGGCGGGTGGATCGCCGCCGAGATGGCCCTGCTCCACTCGCCCAGGGTCGGCAGCGTGATCCTGGTCGACGCGGCGGGCATCGAGGTCCCCGGGCATCCGGTCGCGGACTTCTTCTCCCTCACCCTGGACCAGGTCTCGCAGTTGAGCTACCACGATCCGGTCAAGTTCGGCATCGGCCTCGCCACCCTGCCGCCCGCGGTCCAGGCCGCCATGCCCGGCAACCGCGCGAGCCTGGCCGTCTACGCCGGGACGACGTTCGCCGACCTGACCCTGGCCGGCCGCCTGGCCGGCGTCACCGTCCCGGCCTTGGTGGTCTGGGGCGAGGCCGACCGGATCGTCGATCCCGACTACGGCCGCGCCTACGCCGCCGCGATCCCGGGCGCCCGGTTCCGCCTGCTGGCCGCGACCGGCCATCTCCCGCAGATCGAGACCCCGGACCAGCTCCTGGCCGCGATCCTCGAGTTCGCCGGCGCGCTGACCGCGCGCTAACAGGAGACGAAACTCGCCTGGTACCCGGACGGCGGCAGACCGATGAGGTAACCGGCGCCCTGCGGCACGAGGTAGAGGGTGATCGACCAGGCATCGCAGTCGCTGTGGTCGGGGCTGTCCACGGGCTGCTGGTTGCTGGTGAACGTGACGGCCGCCGCCATCTCGCCCGAGCTCATATCCGCCAGCCCCGTGAGCGTCTCGCGGGAGTCGGTGGTGGACCCGTCGCCGGCGTAGAAGGCGGAGGCCGGGCTCCGCTGCAGCGCCTGGGGGTCAAGCAGCCGGGTGTAAGCCGCGTAGTCGTGCTGGTTGATCGCCGAGAAATAGCGGTCGAGCAGCGCGATCACCTGCGGCAGGGCGGCGTTGTGGCGCACCGCAGACGCCACCGCCACTGCCACCGCCACGCCAGTTGCGCCGTGACCTGAAGGACCGGAGGCCGAAGCCGGTGCCGAGCGGGACGTCCCGGCGGGCGCCGCGGCACTACCCCCCCGGAGGGCGGGCCGCCCGTGACCATGCCTCAGCTCGAAGGCGGCCGCCCCGCCCAGCACGGCGATGATGACGACCGCGACCGCCGCGACCACCAGCCAGCGGAATCGGCCGGGCGGCCGGTCCCTCGCCTCGGCGTCGGCGCCAGGCACATCGGGCCACGGCTCCAGGACAGGATCCCCCGGGGCCAGCAAGCTGTCGAGCAGTCCGATGCCCACGTCCGGCCTGGTTCCCGTGCCAGCGGGCAACGGACCCGACGCCCCCGTGAACGACCAGGGCCTCGAGAAACCGCTCGCCCACGAGCCGGACCGAGTCAGCGCCGGCGGCCAGGGATCGACCCCGCGAACCTCCGGCGGTTCCGGCCCGCCGAACTCCGTACCGCACCCGTCGCAGTAATGATTGGCGCCGATCCGCTCACAACCGCATGCCGTGCAGAAGCTCATGCCGCTACTCCGAGTTCGTTCCGTGAGCACCAGGGAACTCTTCGTAAAGGCTATTTCAGCTGGGAAGACCACGCCAGGCACCACACCGGCGTCACACAGTAACCGGCGGGTACCTCAGGTCGAGATAGGCGCGGGCGATGGCCGCGTCGATGGCGCCGGGCACCGGGACCACGCAGCTGGTGGCGTCCACGGCGTGGGTGGCCACCGCCTCCAGGCACCGGGCCTGCAGCGCGAACCCCAGGTCCATCGACTCGATGGAGTTCCCGAGCGGCCGGGGGCCGGCCAGGTTGAACATGTGCCCGCGGGAGATCACGTGGACGCGCCGGCCGTCGGTGAGCACGAGCGTCAGCAGGTCATCCGCGTATTCCAGGACCTCAGAAACCGCCTGCGCCCCGATCAGGCCCGCGGCGTCGATCTCGGCCGGGAAGTGCCCCGCGTTGGCCAGGATCACGCCGTCCCGCAGCAGCGGCAGGTCGGCGGCGGTCAGCACGTTCCTGGCGCCCGTGACGGTGATGATCACGTCGGCCTCGGCCACGGCCACGTCGCGCGGCGGCGTGCTGAACCCGTCCAGGTGCGCCCTGAGCCTGGTGACCGGGTCGGTATCCACGACCGACACCCGGGCGTACGCACCGCGGAAGTTGGCCGCCACCCCCCGCCCGCACGCCCCGTACCCGAACACCGTGACCTGTTCCCCGTTGGTCGTGCGATTCGTCAGCCGCAGGAAGGACTCCAGCGAGCTCTGCCCGACGGCGTGCTCGTTCTCGGCGAACTGCTTGATGGGGCTGTCGTTGATGACCAGGATCGGCAGCCCGAGCCGCGCGCGGAGCGGTTCGAGCCGCATCCGGCCCGAGGTGGTCTCCTCGGTCCCGCCGAGCAGCCCGTCGTACGGGCGTTCCAGGTACCTGACGAACAGGTCCCCGCCGTTGTCGAGGATCAGGTCAGGCCGGGCCGCCAGCACCTCCTCGAGGTAAGACCCGTGCAGCTCGGCGTCCTTGGTCGGCCCCCCGATCACCGTGACGCCCTCGGCCCGCAAGACCTCCACCGCGTCCGGCTGGGTGGTGTTGAGGTTCCCCGTCGAGACGAGCGCGGCCCCGCCGTCCCGCAGCGTCAGGATCAGCGCCACCGTCTTGGCCTCCAGGTGGATCCCGGTGCCGATGGTCAGGCCCTCGAACGGCCGCGTCCGCCTGAACTCCGCCGCGATCCCCCGCAGCAGCCTGCAGTGCTCGCCGACCCACTCGATGCGCGTTGAAATCACAGTCATTTTTATCCCGAACGGCGGTGGTTCGGGCCACTAGCTGCCCTAACCACCCGCGTGTAAGAGTAAGAAGCCTCACCCAACCCGAAGGAGCGCCGATGAAGACCAAGGCTGCTGTCGTCACCGAGCCGGGCAAACGCATCGAGATCGAGGAGCTGGACCTGGAGGGGCCGGGGCCGGCGAGCTCCTGATCCGCTACACCCACGCCGGCCTGTGCCACTCCGACCTGCATATCCTGCACGGCGACATCGATGCGCGGATGCCGATGGTGCTCGGTCACGAGGGCGCGGGAGTCGTCGAGGAGGTCGGGCCCGGCGTGACCCGCGTGGCTCCCGGCGACCACGTGGTGTGCTCGTTCATCCCGAACTGCGGCACGTGCCGCTACTGCGCGACGGGGCGCCAGTCGATCTGCGACTGGGGCGCGACGATCCTGGAGGGCAGCCTGCCCGGAGGACGGTTCCCGCTCACCGGGCCCGCCGGCCAGTACGGCACGATGTGCATGCTGGGCACGTTCAGCCAGTACGGCGTCATCCACCAGAACTCCGCGGTCCGGGTCGACGAGGACCTGCCGCTCGACAAGGCCGTGCTCGTGGGCTGCGGCGTGCCGACCGGGTGGGGTTCGGCGGTGTACTCCGCGGGCGTCACGCCCGGCGACACCGTCGTGATCTTCGGCATCGGCGGCATCGGCATCAACGCGGTACAGGGCGCGCGGTACGCGGGCGCGAAGAACGTCATCGCCGTCGACCCGCTGGAGAACAAGCGGGAGAAGGCGATGGAACTCGGCGCCACCCACGCGTTCGGCACCGCCGAGGAGGCGCAGCAGGCGATCATCGACCTGACCAGGGGCCAGGGCGCGGACTCGGCCATCTTGACCGTGGACGTGATGACGGCCGAGGTGATCGGGGCCGGGTTCAACGCGATCGGCAAGGGCGGCGTGGTGATCGTCACCGGGCTGGGCAAGCTGCTCGAGCCGACCATCCAGCTGCCGGGGACGATCCTGACCCTGTTCCGCAAGACCCTGAAGGGCAGCCTGTTCGGCGACTGCAACCCGACCTACGACATCCCGAAGATCCTCGGGCTGTACCAGGCCGGCGACCTCAAGCTGGACGAGATCATCACCAGGACCTACACCCTGGACCAGGTCAACGAGGGGTACGACGACCTGCTGGCCGGCAGGAACGTCCGCGGCGTCATCGTCCACGAGCACTGACGCGAGCGTGGTCCAGCCCGGGTTCTGACGCTATGTCGATACAGGTGGTGGGGCGCCAGCGCGAGCTTGAGCTGGTGCGGGCCGCGCTCGCGTCCGGCGCCCACATCCTGATCGAGGGCCCGCCGGGCACGGGTAAGTCCACCCTGCTCAGGCAGGTCGCGGAGTCCAGGCACACCGAGTTCGTGCTGGTCGAGGGGAGCGCCGAGCTGACCCCGGCCCGCCTGATCGGGTCGTTCGACCCGGCGCTGGTGCTGGAACAGGGCTACCGGCCCGAGAACTTCTCCGACGGCCCGCTGGTCCGGGCGATGCGCGGCGGCGGGCTGCTGTACATCGAGGAACTCAACCGGGTGCCCGAGGAGACGATCAACGTCCTGCTGACCGTGATGTCCGAGGGCGAGATCAACGTGCCGCGGCTCGGGCGCGTCCCCGCGGACCCGAGCTTCCGGCTGGTCGCGGCCATGAACCCGTACGACTCGGTCGGGACGTCGCGGCTGTCGACGGCGCTGTACGACCGGACCTGCCGCGTCTCGGTCGGCTACCAGGACGCCGATACCGAGCGCCAGATCGTCCGGCTCTCCGCCTCGGGCGCCAAGCCGGCCCTGATCGCCGAGGCCGTGGAGCTGACCCGCGCCACCCGCGACCACCCCGACCTGCGCTCAGGCGCCTCGGTCCGGGGGGCCATCGACTACGCCCGGCTGGTCCCCGAGCTCGCCGGCCTGCGCGCCGTGCCCGACGGCGACTGGCAGGCGGGCCTGGACGCGGCCCTGACCACCCTGTCCGGGCGGGTGCGGCTGCACGAGTCGTGCCGCAGGTCGGCCGACGACGTCATCGAGGAGATCTTCCGGCGGGTCAGGGCCGCCGGGCCGGACGGCGACGCGGCGGGAGGCGAGACCAGCCCGGGGGGCCAGGGGGATTTGGGGGGACGGGCAGTCCCTCCAAGACCGGGGGGGTCCCGGGGGGTCGTCCCCCCGGGGCCAGCACGCTCGCCCAAGTCCGGACGGCGCGAGGCCGCCACGACCGGGCGGCGCGAGCTGGGCCGCCACGCCCGCTTCGCCGAGCTCAGCCCCGAGGTCGGCCTGCTGGACGAGCAGGCCGCCCGCCAGGCCCTGGGGGAGGACCCGGCGGCGTTCGAGCTGCTCGCGGCCATGACCGTCGCGACCGACGAGCGGCTGCGGGAGGCCGCGATCCGCCTCTGCTCGGCCCTGGTGCTCGAGCGTGCCCGCGCCGGGCGGACGTCGATGCGGGGCGTATCCCGGCTCCGGCCCGCCCGCGGCGCCCTGGACGGCGACCTCGACATCGACGCCTCGGTCGAGGGTGTGTCGGCGGCCCGCACCGAGGCCAGGCCGGTGGCGCACGACGACCTGACCACGGTGCAGTGGGCCAGGCCCCGCACGGCGTTCGCGGTCGTGGTCGACCGGTCAGGCTCGATGAGCGGCGGCCGGCTGGCGGCCGCGGCGACGGTCGCCGCCGCGTGCGCGCTGCGGGCCCCGCAGGAGCACGCCGTCCTGTCCTTCGCCGGGACCGTCGATGTCCTCCGCCCCCTGGTCAGCGATATCCAGCCCGCCACCGTCGCCGAGCGCCTGCTCCGCCTGCGCGGGCACGGGGTGACCAGGCTGGCCGCCGCCCTGCAGGCCGCGCACGAGCAGCTGGCCCGGGCCCAGGCCCGCCGCCGGGTGGTCATCCTGCTGTCCGACTGCCGCAGCACCGACGAGGACGACACCGAGCAGACCGCCCGCAGTCTGCCTGAGCTGATCATCCTGGCCCCGGCCGACGATCACGACCAGGCCGCCCACCTGGCCGACGTGACCGGCGCCCGCTGGGGCGCCCTGGCCCATCCGCTCGAGGCCGGCGCGGTCCTGGACCGCCTGCTGGAGAACCGCGACGCCGATCAAGCCCGCAGCGGCACCTGATACTAATGAGAGCTCCTACGGCGGAGAGGGAGTGATCGATGTCATCTCCGGCGGTCGAGGGGCCGTACTTTGACGAGCTGGAGGTCGGCCAGGAGTTCGCCGGCGCGCCGGGCCTCACGCTGACCGCGGGCCTGGCCGCGGCGCACCAGGCCATAACGGGGGACCGGCTCGCGCTGGCCCTGGACGGCGAACTGTGCCGCGAGGTCACCGGCGGGGGCCTGATCGCGTCGCCCGCCCTGGTCTGGGATGTCTCGATCGGGCAGTCGACCGTGGTCACCCAGCACGCCAAGGCCAACCTGTTCTACCGCGGGCTGGCGTTCCGCCGCGTCCCGGTGCTGGGTGACACGCTGCGCACCGTAACGCGGGTGGTCGCGCTGCGGCAGAACCAGCCGCGCGAGGGCCGCGCGCCGACCGGGCTGGCGGTCCTGCGGATCAGCACCGTAGACCAGCAATCCCGGCCGGTGCTTGACTACTGGCGGTGCGCCATGCTGCCGCTGCGGCAGGCTGGCGGGCAGACCGGGCACGCCGACGAGCTGGACCCGGTTGTCCCGAAGGACGCGCCCGAGGGCCTCGGGGCGCTAGTCGGCGGCTGGCGCCTGGACCGGTTCGCCGAGCGGTCGGCCGGGCCCCGCCCTTCCGCGCTGCGCGCGGGGCAGAGCTGGCCGGCGGTCGGCGGCGACGTGGTCTCCGCCGCCCCGGAACTGGCCAGGCTGACCCTCAACGTGGCGATGGTGCACCACGACGCCGCCGCGGCCGGCGGCCAGCACCTGGTCTACGGCGGGCACGCCATCGGCCTGGCGCTGGCTCAGGCCACCCGTTCGCTGCCCTCGATCGTCACCGTGGCGGCCTGGCACGGCTGCGACCACCTGGGGCCGGTGCACGAGGGTGACACGCTGCGCAGCACGATCTCCGTGGAGCAGGTCGACCACCTGCCGGGCGGGGGAGCCCTGGTCCACCTGCGCTCCCAGGTCCGCGCCGACGCCCCTGGCGGGCTCGCGCCGCGCGGCGTCCTCGACTGGCGCTACGTGGCCGTAGTCGCCTGATCCGGCCGTTATCTACACTGCGGTCATGCATCCAGGAACGTACGCCGCCGATACACCGGACGCGATCGCAGCCGTGATGACCGGGACCGGCGAGACGCTCAGCTACGGTGAGCTCGACCGCCGTTCGGCCCAGCTGGCGCGCGTCCTGCGCGCGGCGGGCCTACGCCCAGGTGACGTGGTGGCGCTGCTCACCGAGAACCACCTGCGCGCCTTCGAGGTCTACTGGGCCGCGATGCGCTCGGGCCTGTACATCACCGCCGTCAACTACCACCTCAAGCCGGACGAGGTCGCGTACATCGTCAGCGACTCAGGCGCGGCGGTGCTCATCGTGTCCGCCGAGCAGGCGGCCACCGCGGCGGCGATCGCGGACCAGACCGCAGGGGTGAGGCTGCGGCTGGCCTTCGGCGGCCCGGTCACCGGCTACGACAGCTACGAGGATACGATCGCCGCGGCGTCGGCGGAGCCGTTCGCCGACCAGCCGCACGGCGCCACGATGCTGTATTCCTCGGGCACCACCGGCCGGCCCAAGGGCGTCCGGCCGCCGCTGCCCGCCATCCAGGTCTCCGAGGCCGGCGAGTCCCTGGCGATGCTGGCGAGCATGTTCTTCGGCGTCAACCGCGCCTGCGTGTACCTGTCGCCCGGGCCGATCTACCACGCGGCCCCGCTGCGGTGGTGCGGCGCGATCCAGTCCCTCGGCGGCACCGTGGTCATGATGAAGCGGTTCGACGCCGAGCAGGCACTGGCCACGATCCAGGAGCACCACGTCACGCACGCGCAGTTCGTGCCGACCATGTTCGTCCGGATGCTGCAACTGCCGCCGGAGGTCAGGGAGCGCTACGACGTCTCGAGCCTGCGGGTCGCCATCCACGCCGCGGCCCCGTGCCCGGTCGAGGTCAAGCAGAAGATGATCGACTGGTGGGGACCCGTCCTGGTGGAGTACTACGCGGGCACCGAGGGCAACGGCATGACGGCCGTCGACAGCGCGACCTGGCTGACCAGGCCGGGCACCGTGGGCCGGGCCATCTTCGGGACGTTGCGGATCTGCGCCGAGGACGGGACCGAGCTCGCCCCGGGCCAGACCGGCGGCGTCTACTTCGAGCGTGAGGAGGTCCCGTTCGCCTACCACAACGACCCGGACAAGACCCGCGCGTCCCAGCACCCCGAGCATCCGGCCTGGACCACCCTCGGCGACATCGGCCACCTCGACGAGGACG
This sequence comes from uncultured Actinomycetes bacterium, assembly GCA_963789225.1. GTDB lineage: Bacteria > Actinomycetota > Actinomycetes > Streptosporangiales > Streptosporangiaceae > Palsa-504. The sequence continues at coordinate 369,407 of CAWBKD010000046.1, read as the reverse complement.
GCTTCTTGTTCCTGACCGACCGCAAGGCGTTCACGATCATCTCCGGCGGCGTCAACATCTACCCGCAGGAGACCGAGAACGTCCTCGCGCTTCACCCAGCCGTCTACGACGTCGCGGTCATCGGCCTGCCCGACCCGGAGATGGGCGAGTCCGTCGCCGCCTTCGTGCAGCCCGCCCCCGGCGCCGTGCCAGGACCGGAGCTCGAGCAGGAGATCATCGCGTTCGTCAGGTCGAAGATCGCCGGCTTCAAGGCGCCCAGGACCGTGCGCTTCGTGGATCACCTGCCGCGCAGCGAGGCGGGCAAGCTGATGAAGGCGGAGCTGCGGGCCAGGTACGCGCAGGCCTGACATGAACGCGGACGGGAGCCAGGCCGGTTGACGACCGAGATCGGCGACATCGCCGCGCTGGACCTGGCCAGGTACATCAGGCCGGGCGACACCGTGGCCTGGAGCCAGGCCTGCGCCGAGCCGCTCACCCTGACGCAGGCCCTGGCCGACCAGCGCAAGGCACTAGGCGGTGTCCGGTGCTTCACCGGGATATCCAGCTCGCCGGCGGTCCGCCCGGAGAACTGTGACCACCTGTCCTTCGCCTCCTACACCGCCGCCGGCGCCAACCGCGCCCTGCGCGCGGCGGGCCTGCTGGACATTCTGCCCAGCCACTACTCCGACCTGCCCCGGATCCTGGGCGACGGCCCGCTCCGCGCGGACGTGCTGTTCCTGTCCCTGCCGCCCGCCGGGCCCGACGGCACGTACGGGCTGGGCCTGGGGGCCGATTACGTGGCCGCGCTGGCCGGCGGCGGCGCCCGGGTGATCGCCGAGGTCAACGATCAGGTCCCGGACGTCGGCTGCGACCGCAGGCTGAGCCGCGGCGAGATCGACGTGATCGTGCACACCTCGCGGCCGCCTGCTGAGTACCCCGCAGCCCCGGCCCGGTCGGCCGAGGCGGCCATCGCCGCCCACCTCGCGGGCCTGGTGCCGGACGGCGCGACGATCCAGCTCGGCCTCGGCAGCATGCCGTCGGCCGTGGCGCGCCACCTGCGGGGCCATCGCGACCTGGGCATCCACTCCGGATTGATCACCGACGCGGTCGCCGAGCTCATCGAGGCCGGCGTGGTCACCGGGACACGCAAGACCGTCGACCGGGGCCTGGCCGTGACCGGCGTCCTGATGGGCACCAGGGCCCTGATCGCCAGGGCCGCCGCGGACCGGACCATCCAGCTTCGCGATACCCGGTACACCCACGACCAGGCGGTACTCGCCGCGCAGCACGCCCTGGTGGCCATCAACTCGGCCACCGAGGTCGACCTGACCGGGCAGGCCAACCTCGAGACCGCCGCGGGCCGGTACGTCGGCGCCGTCGGCGGAGCCGCCGACTTCCTGCGCGGCGCCGCCCGGTCGCCGGGCGGGCTGCCGGTGATCGCGCTCCCGTCGACGGCCGGGACGGCCAGCCGCATCGTGGCCAGGCTGAGCGGCCCGGCCACCCTGGCCCGGGCCGACGCGGGCGTGATCGTGACCGAGCACGGCGTCGCCGACCTGCGCGGGCTGACCCTGGACCAGCGGCGCGAGCGGATGCTCGCGATCGCCCACCCCGACCACATCCAGGCCCTGGCGGCCGCGACCTACGAGACGGTGGAGGACCAACCATGACGACGCGACGCGCGGCGATCGTGGCGCCCATGCGGACCCCGGTGGGCACGTTCGGCGGAGCGCTCCGCGACGTGCCCGTCGAGGACCTGGCCGCCACGGCCATCAGGGCGGTGCTCGAGCGGACCGGCCTTGACCCGGGGCTCATCGAGGATGTCGTTTTCGCCCAGTCCTACGCCAACGCCGAGACCCCCTGCCTCGGGCGGTGGGCGGCCCTGCACGCGGACCTCCCGGTCGGCGTGCCGGGATTGCAGATCGACAGGCGCTGCGGCGGGGGTCTCCAGGCGATCGTCACCGCGGCCATGATGGTGCAGACCGGCGCCGCCGACGTCGTGCTGGCGGGCGGAGCCGAGAGCATGAGCAACGCCGAGCACTACACGACCGCCGTCCGCTGGGGAGCCAGGTCGGGTAACCAGGTCCTGTTCGACCGGCTGGACCGGGGGCGGGAACGATCGCAGCCGGAATGGCGGTTCGGCAAGATCTCCGGGATGATCGAGACCGCGGAGAACCTCGCCGCCCGTTACGGCATCACCAGGGACGAGGCGGACGCCTACGCCGCGCGCAGCCACCAGCGGGCCGCGGCCGCGTGGGCGGCGGGGCGCTTCGACGACGAGGTGGTCCCGGTCCAGGTCCCCCAGCGGCGCGGCGAGCCGGTTACCGTCAGCCGGGACGAGGGCGTGCGGCCGGACTCGACCCCCGAGGCCCTGGCCAAGCTGCGCACGATCATGCCCGGCGGCACGGTCACGGCGGGCAACGCCAGCCAGCAGAACGACGCCGCTGCCGCGTGCCTGGTCGTGGCCGAGGACCGGCTCGCCGCGCTCGGCCTGGAGCCGCTCGGCTACCTGGTCGGCTGGGCGGCGGCCGGCTGCGAGCCCGCCGTCATGGGCATCGGGCCGGTGCCGGCCGTGGCCAGGCTCTTCGCCCGCACCGGCCTGGACTTCGGCGCGATTGACCTGGTGGAGCTGAACGAGGCATTCGCCGTCCAGGTCCTCGCGGTGCTGGCCGGCTGGGAGTGGAACGAGCCGGACAAGCTCAACGTCAACGGATCGGGCATCTCACTCGGCCACCCGATCGGCGCGACCGGAGCGCGGATGCTCGCGACCGGCCTGCGCGAGCTACACCGGCGGAACGGCCGCTACCTGCTGGAGACCATGTGCGTCGGCGGCGGCCAGGGTGTCGCGGCCGTCTTCGAGGCCGCCTGAGCCGACTCGCCTGATCATTACGATTTGGGCCCCCGCTGATCCCCCACGAGCAGGGTGCTAGCTGTACCATCACGCCCATGAACCCACTGTCGGGAGTAATCGGCGAAGCGTGGCAGATGTACAAGGCCCACTGGAAGCATCTGCTCGCCATCGCCTTCGTCATCTACCTGGCCGCCGCGATCATTTCCGCGATCCTCGGGCTGCTGGGCACGATCGGCCTCTACCTGGCCCTCATAGTGAGCATCGTCGCGCTCTTCCTCCTGCAGGCGACGCTGGTCAAGGCCGTTCAGGATGTGCGAGACGGCCGCGCCGACCTGTCCATCAGCGAGACCGTGAACCAGGCCACGCCGTTTATCGGGCCCGTCTTCCTCGCCTCGCTGCTGGCCGGCATTGCGATCTTTATCGGGTTTGTCCTGATCATCGTCCCCGGCCTGATCCTGATCACGATCTGGGCGGTGATCATTCCGGTCATCGTCATCGAGCGATCCGGGGTGATGGCCTCCTTCGGACGCAGCCGTGAGCTGGTCAAGGGGCGCGCCTGGCACGTGTTCGGGACGTTGGTCCTGACCTGGATCATCCTGTTCGTCGTCCAGATCGTCCTCAGCCTGATCTTCGCGTTCGTGCCCTACGCGGTCCGTGACGGCCTGGCCTCGGTCATCTCGGGCACCCTCGTCGCCCCGTTCATCGCGCTCGTCGTGACCATGATGTACTACCGGCTCTCCAGCACCATGGCGCCAGCGGGCGGCGCCCCCTACGGCGGCTACCAGCAGCAGCCGCCCCAGGGCGGGGGCTACGGCGGCTACCAGCAGCCGCCCCAGGGCGGCGGGTACGGCCAGCAGCCCCAGGACCAGGGTTACGGCGGTTACCAGCAGCAACCCCAGGACCAGGGCTACGGCGGCTACCAGCAGCCGCCGCCCCAGGGTGGCGGTTACGGGTCCCAGCCGCCGCAGGACCCCGGTTACGGGAACTACCCGCCCACCCAGGCGGGCTACCAGCCCCAGCCGCCCGCGCAGGGCGGCGGTTACGGCGGGAACCAGCCGACCCAGGCTCCCGGCGGCTACGGGTCCCCGCCACCGCAGGACCCCTCCCCGCCACCGCAGGACCCCGGTTACGGCAACTACGGCGGCTACCAGCAGCCTCCGCAGCAGGGCGGCGGTGGCTACGTCAGCCAGGAGCCGCCGACCAGGCAAGCTCCCAGGTACATCCCGCCCCAGGAGGACGACGACAGCCAGGGTAGGCAGTAGCACACCGAATGCCGCGCCGGCCGGGGTCGGCGCGGCATCTGTCCGAGACCTGTATAGGTACTAATATCCGTTTTGTCGGGCAGGGGTTCCTGACTCTGGCCTGACTCCGCTGACTGGTGCGGTGCGCCTGGCCTGCGGTTTCGCCGGGGCAGTCCTGGCTTTGGGGCGGTCTGGCCTTTTCCCGTTCACGTGCTGGGGGTGCGGGCGGCCGGGGGCAGGTCCCAGACGGTCAGGCGGGCGGGGGCATCGCCGGGCAGGGCGGCGGCGCAGCGGACCCCCGCCCCCGGACTGGTTCACCGACCTGCGGCCCGCCCCCTGGATCACCGGGCACGTCATCGCCGAGGGCCGCAAGCTCGCCGGCGCCTCCCTGGTCCGCCTCGACGGCGGCGCTGTCCCGCCCGATGTCCCACCCGGACACGATGGCTACGTACCTGCGCAAAGACGCCCCGATGTCCCGGCCGATGTCCCGCCCCCGGACAACCCCACCCGGCCCCTGGCCATCCCCGGCCCGGCCCGCCAGGCCGGCCGGCACCGCGCCCCGGCCCCCGCCCGCGACGGGCAGCCCGTCACCAGCACCGGCACAGCCGGGCGGCACCGCGCCGCGACCCCCGGCCCGGACACGGTCACGCCCATCCCCGGCGAACAGATGATCATCGGCATCGCCGACGCCGCATCCTACCTGGGATACGACAAGCCCGACAGCTTCCGCCGTGCCCGCACCCGGAACCCCATCCCCGGCGAGGGCACGACCGAGGACGGCCGCCCCTGCTGGACCCCCGGCGCGCTACGCGGCTGGCAGTCCAAGCGGAAGATAGTCGGCAACCGCACCCACACCGGGGAGTCAGGCCCGAACTTACGCGGTGCCGGGGTGTCTTCTCGACCCGTCGCGCTGACCCCGCCAAGGACTCAGGGGCGAACGGGGGAGCATTACGGCGGCGGGGTTGATCTCCTGGTCCGGGAAGTACCGGGCCATGGGCCGCTGGTAATGGTCTGGGTGCTGGAACAGGTGACCGTCGAACCAGTCGGCATCATCGGTGCCGAATCCGCACGAGCACAGGTAGATGACCATCAGCTCTCCGCCCCCGCGATGAGCCGTCGCTGGTCCAGCTCGGTGTCGATGGCGTTCAGGTGGGCCAGGATCGGGCCACGGGCCGGGGAATCGGGCCGGGCCAGGGCCAGGCTGGCCCGTAGCTCCCGCCGGGCCCGCTCCAGCTCACCGGCCGTCAGCCCGCCGACCTGGGGCGGCGGGCGGCCGGGGTCAGGCACGGGCCAGCCTCGCGCGCTCGTCCTGCTCGGCTATCACTTCATCGAGCCTGGCTTGCAGTCGGCGCCGGGCCGGCGGCACGGGGTCCTGCTGGTCGAAGAACGCGATGGCATGCTCAAGCTCACGGCGGAAGTCCCTCAACTCGAACGTTGTCAGCGCGGATAGCGGGTGCTTGGGCTGTTCGACAGTCACGGGCTCGGTGGGCATCGGATAATCGGTCCTAACGGTCATTTGGCGCGTCTTGACGGGACACCGCACCTGGAGTCTTGATCTGCTTGGGACGCAGGTCCCGCTATCCAACGTGCCAGCCCAGGACTACCGTGGGGAAGTAGTACAGGGCGCACGCAACCAGCGTCTGCCCGTGCGTGGCAGGCTGTAGGGATCGATCATCAGCATGTAGGAGTCGAAGTGCCGGAGTCAGCATTGGCGACGTTCGCGGGTGAGCTGAAAGCCTGGCGCGAACGGATGGGGCTGACGCAGCAGGCGTTTGCTGACAAGCTCGGGTACTCCGTCGCGCTGGTGGCCGCCGTCGAGCAATGCAAGCGTTCACCAACTGTGGACTTCGCAACCCGGTCTGATGACGTAACCGGCGCTCCCGGAACGTTCGTAAGGTGGCAAACCCAGGTCGCGCGTGAGTCGTATCCGGCATTCTTCGCCCCGGTCCTGGCGTTCGAGCGTGAGGCGATACGGATACACGGGTGGGAGCTCGGCGCGGTGCCTGGCTTGCTGCAAACCGAGAGCTATGCCGAGGCGGTCATACGTGCGCGTTATCCATCGGATACCGGTGCTGCTGTTGAGCGCATCGTCGCCGCGCGGATGGAACGGCAAGAACTGCTGACCAGCGACAAGCCGATGCTCTGGTACGTCGTGCACGAAGGTGTTCTACGCCACCAGGTCGGCGGACACGATGTGATGGCCGACCAGCTAAACAAGTTGATCAGCCTGGTGTCCTCGCGCAGGATCGTGTTCCAAGTGTTGCCGTTCACCGCGCGTGACCACGCTGGCGTAGAGGGACCCGTGACGCTTTATGAGTTCGCAGACGCGCCTAGCGTGGCGTATACCGAATGCTATGGTGGCGGCCGGATCGTGGAAGATCGTCAGGAAGTCGGCGACCTGGGGACCATCGTCAGCCTGATCAGGTCATGCGCGATGTCACCAGCCGACTCTCTAGAGCTGATACGGGAGATTCAGGAGAGATCATGACAAGCGACGACACACGCTGGCGCAAGTCCAGCTATTCAGGTGGGTCTGGTGGCAACTGCGTCGAGCTAGCCGACCGCGATTGCCGCGTGCTCGTCAGGGACACCAAGAACCGTGCCGGCGCCGTGCTGCGGTTTTCCCCGCAGGCGTGGCGCAGGTTCGTCGGCCAGGTGAAGGGGGCGCGCGCTCGTTAGCGGCCGACCGACCCCTCGCCGCAGGATCGGCTTATGCCAAAGTGGGGGGCACTCCCAGGTCCGGGAGTGCCCCCCACCCTTTGCAGGTGTTCAGATCGGGTAGGTGGCTTCGATCATGAGCCGACGCGCGGGACTGGTCGGATGGTAGGGGGATTTATCCAAAGATGGCTCTGGTATCCAAGGTGACGCTGGCTTTTGAACGGATACTTGGCGCGGCTCTCCCGCGCTCGCAGGTCACGGCCGGCCGCCACGTAGGCATGGACCGCAAGCGGGCAGGGCCATACGATGGCCACGGGCGACACCGCCTCGGATCCCTTCTCGCGGTCGGCGCAAACGAGGCGAGGAGGGACCCTCACGTCCAAGTGAAGACAGCACGATCCTGGCCCGCCTGCAAAAGGTCAGGCAGCGGCATCATCAAACAGCACGCCGGGACGCTCAGAAAGTCATGCCGTCAACACGGGATCGATCTCAGCCCTCTGGAACAGCGAAGATCATCTGGGAAGTGGCCAGATCGTAGGTGGTCACGAAGTTCCGGAGGAACTGGTCTCCGATGAGCCCGTCGTAGATGATCTTCTGGAGCATGACCGGAGGGCTGGCCTGGCAGAACGAAGGCGCGCCAGTGAGCCTGACGGCACCAGCCAGGGTCGCGAAGTAACGGACGAACGCGTGCCCGGTCTCGTCAAGTCCGTCGATTCTCCGTGTGCTCGGGGCGCGGAGGTCGACTCCGGCGCTGTCGGCGTGCCTCTCGTTCAAGATGAGCGAGTCGCTGCCGGTGTCGACCTCAACCGTGATGGACTGTCCATCCGGAAGGTCCAGCGCCAAGTACACGTCCGTGGAATACGCGCCGTGGCACTCGACACGGACGCTGACAGGCTGGCCACGGGCGGAACGGTCGGCCAGGGATTTCTCATCTTCGATGACGATGACGCCAGCCGCGTAATCCACTGTCACGGGCGTGGACCGGAACGCAGTAAGGGAGATGAACCCCTCTGTGTCACCCAGGCCCGCGCTGGCCGCCATATCCAAGATCCCGGCCGGGACATCCTCGGTGCGGTGGCTTCCCAGCTGGAGCGAGTCCACCGATCCCAGGGAAATGGTGACCGGCTGGCCTGACATCCTGCGCCCGGTATAGGTTGACCCGCCCGGCGTGCAGCCGACCTTGGCCGCAAGAGATTCAGAGACCAGGCTGACTCCGATTCCCGTGTCGAAGATGAACCTCGTCTCGATGTCCCCCACCAGGACGGGAACAGTCAAGAAGTGTCTTAGGTACTCAAACGGCACGGCAGCGATCACGCGGAGACACTATCTGATGCGGCTTGCAATCATCCGCCCGAGCGGATAACCAAAGAGCACGGCCGGACACCTAGCCGAGATGCTCAGAATCAAGCCGTCAACAGGTGCTACGCGGAGCTGTCGCCTCGGCAGCTGTCAGTTGCTGTAGGTCGCTGATCACATAGCGGGCCATTGACGCGGGCCAGGCTGCGCGATGCTCCACGGAGAGCTGCTGGCCGATGTGGTCTAGCAGGTTCGCCAGCTGCCGGGCGGCAGACACCAGCCGGGCGAGGTCAAGGTCTGCGACTGTGGTGGCCATGTCCGGTGTGATCGTCTCCGGCGCGAAGTCCAAGATGCTGATGACGCCGAACTGCGGGTCCGGCACGTGGTCGGCGACCGCTTGCAGGCGCCAGAGCTGGTCCCGCGCATTGTTCAGCTGTATGAGCGCTTCCCATGCCGATTGGCGGCGCAGGTACTTGCCTACGTCGGCCAGGGCACACCAGCCATGGAAGGCCCACTCCCGGATCTGGGCAGGGGTTGGCGGTTCCCGGTGCGCACGGGTCACGATCGCCGCATCGGGGTCATACAGCGCCACGACACCGGCAAAGGGCTCAGCGCTGGCCGAGGCGGGAAAGACCACCAGGTCCACCTGGCACCGGTCGGCGTACTGCGCGAAGATCCGCAGGTGGGCGGCTGTGACGGACGGGAGCTGATGCTGGTAGCTGTCCACCAGCTCGCCCAGGCCGTCCACGGCCAGGCGGATTTTCGGGATTGCCGCCGCGAAGTCGTCGTCCCGGACACCCATGGCCAGGTCCAGGTCCGATAGGTGGTCACCCGCGCCGCGAGCTACCGAGCAGCCGAGCACGAGCCACCGGATACTCTCCTCGGCGTCACACAAGGACAGCAGGCCGCGCAGCAGCGTCCGCTGCCCGGTCAGCTCGTCCGGCAGCTGATCAACCCACGTCGTGTCGTACGGCGGCATGCCCTCCACCTTACGAAGCCGAGGTAACGCCGGAGTCCGGGGATCGGGCCACCACATGGGCCAGGTCTGCGGCGCGCGGGTTCGCGCGCCGCACTGGACGGACACAGCGCCCGGAGGGCACCATCTCAGGTTTGCCCGGCGCCGGGGTTGTACCTAGACGTGCCGTATTTTGCTATAATGCCTGGTTATCGCCCTGATGGTGGTGGTGGTCGCCGGCGCTTGGCTAGGCTTCGTTGCTGGCCGGGGCGGGCTTGCTGGTCCATCGGGCGTTCATCATCGCACCGATCCGCTGCTCGGCGTTGGCGCTGGCGTGGATGTAGAACCGGAGCGTGGTCTCGATGCTGTCATGCCCCAGGACCTGGGAGATGTTGGCCAGTTCGCGCGGGCTGGCGTCCAGGGCCTCGCTGGCGAACTGGTGGCGCAGGCTGTGGGTGTGCACTCCGCTGATCCCCAGGTAGTCCAGCATCCGGCCGAACCGGTTTCCAGCCGTGCTGTAGGGCATGTAGGGGGTACCGTTCGGGCCTGGGCACAGCGGGCCGTCTGGCAAGTCCGCGACCATGTCCCAGATCATGTCGGGCACGGGAACGTCCCGGAAATCTCCGGCCTTGCGGTGCTTCAATGGCTCTAGCTCCCGGCCGTTCTCGCTGGCCTGCCAGCACAGGTGCAGGTAGCGGGTGCCGTCTGCGCGCTGCCTGAAATCGGACTTGCGCACTCCCAGGGCCTCCCTGATCCGCAGTCCCATCGTGCGCTGCAGCCAGGGGGCGATGCTCAGGCCGGGCATGACGCGCGTGCGGCGGCGGCCGTTCTTGTCCGCGCCGGCGACGGTGATCCCGTTGGCGAGCATCCGCACCGTGTCATCGGCGACGGGCACCATGCCCTTGTTCTGCTGCTCGTACTGCTCGGCCGTCACGATGCGGGGGGCTAGCTCGATGCCGCTCAGCGTGTGCCGGGGGATGACGCCTCGCCTGACGCACTCGTCCAGGGTGCCGGTGATGATGCGGCGGACGTTGCCCCGGTAGTCGTCGCTGTAGCTGCCCAGGGTCTTGTTCAGCAGGGTCTTGACCTCGGCGTCCATCCGCGCCACGTCCAGCACGCTCTTGCCCTGCAAGACCTTCGTCACTGCCGGGTTGGCGAAGTTACTGCGGTAGGTGGCCTTGCTCTTGGCGTTGGCCTTGGCCATTGCCTCGACGTAGGCATCGCACAGCGGCAGGAAACCGACCATGCCGGCGCGGGGGTCGGTGAACATCGCGCCTTGGGTCTGCTTGCCGGTCGAGAGGGTGAGCTGGAAGGTCTGGGCCTCGGTCAGCGTGCCGAAGGACTGCTCGCGCTGCCGGGAGCTGACCGAGTAGCGGACGGTCCACTTGTGCGGGCACCCTGGGACCTGGCGGGCCTCGCACGTGTGCTGGCAGGTCCCGCTGGCGCATCCCTTGTTGCTGCCGGGCTTATGATACGTCCGGGCCTGCCCACCGCGGAGAACGTGCACGAGATCGCCCAGCACGTCGAGCCGTCGACCCGCGTGGTGTACGACCACGACCCGATCGTCCTGTCCCACGCCAAGGCGCTGCTCGCCGACGACAAGGCAACCTTCGTGGTCGACGGTGACCTCCGCGACCCGGTCGGCATCCTGGCCAATCCCGAGGTGCGCGAGCTCCTGGACTAGGACGAGCCCATCGGCCTGCTGATGTGCGGCATCCTGCACTACATCCTGGATGACGAGAGCCCGGCCGAGATCGTCGCGGAACTGTACCGCGCGCTGCCGCGCGGCAGCTACGTGTTCATCCACCATCTGCTGCAACTCGACGATCCGGCCTCCGCCACCTTGCAGGAGCAGATGCGCAAGGGCGTCGGGCGGGCGCAGTTCAGGACGCTGGACGAGGTCAGGGTCCTGTTCGGCGTCCTGGAGCTCGTCGAGCCCGGGCTGGTCCTCGTACCCGACTGGCGCCCAGGTCCCGGCACCCAGCAGGTGCGCGATCACCCTGTCCTGCAGATGGCCTGCGCCGGAGTGGCCCGCAAGCCCTAGGCTCGCGGGCCACCGCGACGAACCACGCTCCTCAGTGGGTTACGGCCACCTCGACGATCTTGACGATGACCAGGATCATCGCGATCGCCAGGTATGCGCGCAGCGCGGTCAGGCCGATCTTGCGCCCGGTGGAAAGCACCGGCTTGGACAACATGGCCAACGGAGGCATCCGCCAGTTGTCGCGTCCGGACCGGTCCACCTCGACCCCGCCGAGGGACCGGTACCCGCGCGCTAGCGCAACGGCCCCGGCCACGGCCGCCGCCGCCCCGCACCCGCAGATGATCTCGACGATCTGCCGGCCCGTAATCCCAGGGAACAGCACCGATGCGGTCAGGACCACCGACAGTGAGATCAGCACGGCGATCACGCCCGAGGTGAACAGGTTGGTGCCGCGGCGGTTGACCCACGGCCCAAGGACGGCCCGGTCGTTGCAGAGCAGCAGGAGGAACACCGTCGCGCTGGGCAGCAACACTCCGGCCAGGACCTGAACTCCCACGGTGAGCAGGCCCAGCGGCGAGCCGGGGATCATCACGATGGCCGCGGCGCCGCAGATCAGCGCGGCGTAGACGGCGTAGAAGCCCTTGGCCTGGCGGAACCCGCGGTGCAGCGAGTGCCTGAGGCCGAGGACATCCCCGATCGCGTAGGCGCTGGACAGCGAGACCGCGAACGCACCGATGACGGAGGCGTCCAGCAGCGCGATCGCGAACACCACGCCCGCGGCGCGCCCCGCGTAGGCCGCGATGCCGTGGGCCAGCCCGGCGGAGTCGGTGAAGTTGCCGAAGCCCCTGGTCCCCGCGAACGCGGCCCCGGTGGCGCCCATCACCGCGGCGGCACCGACGACGACGATCACGATGCCGATCCACAGGTCGGCCTTCTCGTAGCGCATGAACCGGGGGGTGATCCTCTTGTCGATGACGTAGGACTGCTGGAAGAACAACTGCCAGGGCGCGACCGTGGTGCCGACGATCCCGATGATCAGCAGCATGACGGTGGCCATCTGCCCGGAGCCACCGGGCAGGCCGGGCACCACGAAGCCGTGCGCCATCTGCGCGGCGGACGGGTGCGAGAACAGGTACAGCGGGATGAGCAGCAGCGACCCGGCACAGAACGCGATGGCGATCCGCTCGAACCTGCGGAAGCTGCCGGTGAACGCCGCCGCGAGGATCACCCCGGCCGCCAGGACCACCGCGACCAGCTTGGGTACGCCGAGGTAGCCGGCGGCCAGCGTAATCCCGATGAACTCGGTCACGATGGTCAGCGCGTTCAGGATGAACAGGTCGATGACCGAGAACGCGCCCCAGAACTTGCCGAAGCGCTCCAGGATCAGCCGGGCGTGCCCGACCCCGGTGACGGCGCCGAGCCTGAGCACCATCTCCTGATTCACGTACAGCACGGGAACCAGGAGCAGCAGGGTCCACAGCAGCCGGGTGCCGTAGTTCTGACCGGCCTGCCCGTAGGTAGAGAATGCGCCTGCGTCGTTATCACCGCACATGACGATCAGTCCGGGGCCCACGATGGCCAGCAGCGTCTTTAGCTTGGCGGACAGACCCACTCGCGGAGCGAAGTCGTCAGCCGGGATCGTGCCCAGCGCACCGCGGATATCCCCGACGTGCGCGTCGTCGAGGACGGCGGTGCGGGGGGCAGGACGAGCGATGGTGGCCATGGTGAACACCCCTTTCACGTCATCAGTTGTGACGGGATCGGGGACACACGCCTACGGACCCTGGTGGCAGTGCCACGGCGCGGGCATCAAACATGACCTGCACGTACTCAGGCCTGCAGGCCGTGAGTTCGGGTCAGGTCAGTTCAGCGAAACCGTAGGCTGCGCCTTCAGGGATAGGCACGTGGGCGTGCGCCCGGAACAGACTGGGAGAGCGGCGAGAAGGGCCAACTTCGGCCCGGACTATCAGAGTCCATCGCGTGCCTCCCTTCTGTCGCGACGCACGGGGGCGCCAGGTCGCGCGTGCCGTTACGGCACTCTCCACGTGACACACCAGGTGAAACACGGGCCGGGCGCGGGATAATCCTGGCCGTACATGTTTCGTACGAGCTCCCCAAGAATGCCTGCTGACGGACGGGGGTGTCAACTTGGCGGAGTGTTACCCCGCCCGCGTGTCACCCGGCCGATTCAGTTACTTACCCCCGGGAACGGGTTGTAGTTCGGCGGTCCCCACAGGGACATGGTTATCGTCTGCGGACCTTCCACGTACTTGGTCCCGTTATAGATGGGCGGGCGCTTCCCCGGGTAGAGCATGGTGACGTTCGCATAGCGCTGCGTCCCCGGTGAGCCGAGCAGCGCCGTGCTGCCCCAGAAGATGACGTCCACGGGGTAGGCGTGGAAGTGGCCGGCCGCGCAGTACGGGATGCAGTCGTTCTCCTCCTGCGTGCCGACGGCGCTGGCCAGGTTCGGGCCCCAGCTGGTCCACGACAGCTTGGTGAGGTAGTCGTTGCCGTCCGCGCAGGCGAGGATGAAGCTCGAGGGGCGGACCTGCGCCTTGCCCAGGCAGTTGAGCACCACAATGCGTTCGGAGTAAAGCTGGCTCTCGCTGGTGGCGGTCCTGGCCGACGCGTGCGCGGCGGAGGTTACCGCGCCGAGGCCCAGGCCGAGGGCCAGTCCCAGGGCCGGAACCGTGACGGCCCCGATGGCCAGTGAAAGACGTCCACGCTTCATGAGCTCTCCCTGTTACCTGCGGCGGCGTTACCTGCGGCGGCCGTTACCAGCTGTCATCCCCCTTTAGACGCGGGACGCACGCATCAGGTTGCCTGCTGTCACGGGTTTACCGGAACGCCCAGGCCGGGCAGCACCTGCGCCGAGGGGATCGCGGCGAGCAGGCGCCCGGGGAGCCTGAGCTTGGAGCCGCGGATACCGGAGCCGATCACCACCGACGGCGTCTTCGCCACCTCCTCGTCGACCAGTACCGGCCAGTCCGCGGGCAGCCCGACCGGCGTGATCCCGCCGTATTCCATGCCCGAGGCGGCCGTCACCGCGTCGACCGGCGCGAACGACGCCTTCTTGGCGTCCAGGTGCCTGCGCACCAGCCCGTTGACATCGGCCCGCGTGGTCGCGGCGACGACGCACGCCGCGTACCTGCTCACCTCGCCGCGCCGGCCGAGCACGACCACGCAGTTCGCCGATTCCGTCAGCGAGACGCCGTACCGCTCGCAGAACGCCGCGGTATCCGCCAGCGCCGGGTCGATCTCGGCCACGTCAATCTCGTCCGCACCGGGCAGAACGCACAGCGCAGCCGCCACGGGCTCCGCCACCAAGTCCAGCCGGGCCAGGGCAGGCTGAAACGCCAGCGCAGTACTCATCCCCCCATCCAACCACCCCCCACCCCGCCCCCGCCCCGCCCCCGCCCCGCCCCCGCCCCGCCCCCGGCGCCCCACCCGTCACATTCCCAAGCACACGCAGGCCGCCGCAGCGGAAGGCTCCGGAGCCGAAAACTGTTACGTAATAGGGGCCGATCCGGTTTACCCTTTCCCCTGCCATGGAGTCGCGATCTGTGATGTCTCCGCGTGCTGACCGCGCTCAGCGGGCTGAGCGTACGCGGGCGCGGCTCGCCGAGGCGCGCGCGGCCCGCCGGGCGGCGATGCCGCCGATCAAGTACCCGCCCGAGCTGCCGGTCAGCCAGCGCAAGGACGAGATCGCCGAGGCCATCCGCGACCACCAGGTGGTCATCATCGCGGGGGAGACCGGCTCGGGCAAGACGACCCAGATCCCCAAGATCTGCCTGGAGCTAGGCCGCGGCGTCACCGGGCAGATCGGGCACACCCAGCCCCGCCGGCTGGCCGCCAGGACGGTGGCCGAGCGGATCGCCGAGGAACTGGGCAGCCCGCTTGGCGAGGCCGTCGGCTACAAGGTGCGGTTCACCGACCGGTCCGCCGACGACACCCTGGTCAAGCTGATGACCGACGGCATCCTGCTGACCGAGCTCGGGCGGGACAAGCAGCTCACCCGCTACGACACGCTGATCATCGACGAGGCCCACGAGCGCAGCCTGAACATCGACTTCATCCTCGGCTATCTCAGGCAGCTGCTCCCGAAACGCCCCGACCTGAAGGTGATCATCACGTCGGCCACCATCGACCCGGAGCGCTTCGCAAAAGCCTTCGGCGACGCGCCGGTGGTCGAGGTCTCCGGGCGGACCTACCCGGTCGAGGTCCGCTACCGGCCCTTCCAAGAAGAAGGCGACCAGGCCCAGGCCATCGGCGACGCGATCGACGACCTGTCCAAAGCCGGGCCGGGCGACATCCTGGTGTTCCTATCGGGGGAGCGAGAGATCCGCGACACCGCGGACGCGCTCGCCGGGCGCGACAGGCTCGAGGTGCTCCCGCTGTACTCCCGGCTGTCCGCGGCCGACCAGCACAAGGTCTTCCAGCGCAGAGCACAGGGCGCAGCGCGCCGGGTGGTGCTCGCCACCAACGTGGCCGAGACCTCTCTCACTGTTCCCGGCATCCATTACGTCATCGACCCGGGCACCGCCCGGATCTCCAGGTACAGCCACCGCACCAAGGTGCAGCGGCTGCCGATCGAGCCGATCTCGCAGGCCTCCGCCAACCAGCGCAAGGGCCGCTGCGGCCGGACCGCGGACGGGATCTGCATCAGGCTGTACTCCGAGGAGGACTTCGAGTCCCGGCCGGAGTTCACCGAGCCCGAGATCCTGCGCACCAACCTGGCCTCGGTCATCTTGCAGATGGCCGCGATCGGCCTGGGCGACGTGCCGGCCTTCCCGTTCATCGACCCGCCCGACCCCCGCAACATCGCCGACGGGCTGACCCTGCTGGCCGAGCTGCACGCGTTCTCCGGCGGCCGCATCACCGGCCTGGGCCGCAGGCTGGCCCGGCTGCCGGTTGACCCGCGGATCGGCCGGATGATCCTCGAGGCCGACAGGAACGGATGCGTCCGCGAGGTCCTGGTCATTGCCTCGGCGCTGTCGATCATCGATCCGCGCGAGCGCCCGACCGACGCGCAGCAGGCCGCGGACGACAAGCACCGCAGGTTCGCCGACCCCGACTCGGACTTCACCGCCTACCTGAACCTCTGGGAATACCTCGCCGAGCGGCAGCGCGAGTTGTCGTCATCGGCCTTCCGTCGCCTGTGCCGGGCCGAGTACCTCAACTACCTGCGCGTCCGTGAATGGCAGGACCTGCACGGGCAATTGCAAAGGCTGGCTGGCGATCTCGATGTGAAGGTCGATTCCTCTTCAGCCGAACGAGCGGTGGTGCACCTCTCGCTCCTCGCCGGGCTCCTGTCGCAGATCGGCATGAAGACCGAGCCCGCCCGTCCCGCCGCGTCGGTCCGCGGGGAGGGCGGCCCCGGCACGCCTGCGGCCAGCCGCAGGCCGCGGGCCGAGTACCTCGGCGCCCGCAACGCCAGGTTCGCGATCTTCCCCGGGTCGAGCCTGGCGAGGCAGGCGCCGGACTGGATCGTGGCCGCCGAGCTGGTGGAGACGTCCAGGCTCTGGGCGCGGACGGCGGCCCGCATCGAGCCGGAGTGGGTGGAGCCGCTGGCCGCCCACCTGGTCAAGCGCAGCTACAGCGAGCCGCACTGGGAGCGGAAGCGGGGTTCGGCCGTCGCGCTGGAGAAGGTGACGCTGTACGGCGTACCGCTGGTGACGGACCGCCCGGTCGCCTACGGTCGCATCGACCCGCCCGCGGCGCGCGAGCTGTTCATCAGGCACGCCCTGGTCGAGGGCGACTGGCAGACCAACCACAGGTTCTTCGCCGAGAACCGCCGGCTGCTCGCCGAAGCCGAGGAACTCGAGCACCGCGTCCGGCGCCGCGGCCTGGTGGTCGGCGAGGACGAGCTGTTCGCCTTCTACGACGCCAGGATCCCGCCCGAGGTGGTCTCCGCCGCGCACTTCGACACGTGGTGGAAGCAGGCCCGCCGGGCCGATCCCGGCCTGCTGACGTTCAAGCCTGGGGACCTGCTGAGCGATGACGCCGCGCAGGTCAGCACGGATTCCTATCCCGACATCTGGACCTCGGAGTCCCCGGGGCGCAGCGCCCTGCCCCTGTCGTACGCGTTCGAGCCAGGTTCCGAGGCCGACGGTGTGACCGTGGACGTCCCGCTGAGCCGGCTCAACCAGCTGGATGCCGCCGAATTCTCCTGGCAGGTGCCCGGGCTGCGCCAGGAGCTCATCACCGAGATGATCAGGTCGCTGCCCAAGTCGCTGCGGCGCGACCTGGTGCCCGCGCCCGACGTGGCCCGCGAGGTCCTGGCCCGCCTGGGGGAGCCGTCCGGTGACCTGCGGGACGCGGTAGCGCGCGAGCTGCGGTCGCTGCGCGGCGTCACCGTCCCGCGCGACGCCTGGGACCTCTCCAAGCTGCCGGCGCACCTGCGGATCACGGTCCGGGTGACCGAAGGCGACCGCGTCCTGGCCGAGGGCAAGGACGTCGCCGAACTCCAGCGCGAGCTCCGCCCGCGGCTGCGGGCGGTCCTGTCTAAGGCGGCGGCCGGGATCACCCGCACGGGCCTGACGTCATGGAACTTCGGCGAGCTGCCCGCGGTGTTCCGCGAGGGGACCGTCGTCGCCTACCCGGCCCTGGCCGACGCGGGCGACTCGGTCGACGTGCGCCTATACGAGACCGAGGCCGCGGCCCGGGCCGCCATGTGGGCCGGGACCCGCCGGCTGATCCTGCTCGGCGCGCCCTCCCCGGTCAAGTCGATCGCGGACCGCCTGTCCACCCAGGCCAAGCTGGCCCTCAGCCACAACCCGCACGGCGGCGTCGCGGCGATGTTCGCCGACTGCGTCGCCTGCGCCGCCGACTTCCTGATGGCCGAGGCCGGCGGCCCGGCCCTGGACCGCGAGGGTTTTGACCGGCTGTCCGCTGCGGTGCGATCGCGCCTGCACGAGGTGACGGCCGAGGTCGTCGCCCGCGTCGAGTCGGCCCTCCGGGTGGCGCACGCCGTCGAGACCCGCCTCGACGACCTGAAGGCCGATGCGGTCTCACCCGCCGCGGCCGACCTGCGCGCGCAGCTGTCGGGGCTGATCTACCCGGGGTTCGTGACCGCCACCGGGTACCGGAGGCTGCCGCAGCTGACCCGTTACCTGCGGGGGATCGAGCGGCGGCTGGACAAGCTGCCGGAGAACCCGGCGCGGGACGCGGCCAACATGGCGGTCGCCCGGCGCGCGGAGCAGGCCTACCGGCAGGCGGTCGCGGATCTGCCCCCCGCGCGGCGGACCGATCCGCAGGTGACCGACGTGCGCTGGATGCTTGAGGAACTCCGGGTCAGCCTCTTCGCCCAGACCCTCGGGACGCTCGCCCCGGTCTCGGAGAACCGCGTCCTGGCCGCCCTGGACCGGCTCAGTCACCCGTAGCCCGGCCTGTCGTGCTCCTCTCCCGCGTGTCGTAACCTTCGATGGACTACATCAAATGCTACGTTTCCTATTAAGTACTACTTGATCTATCGCGCGGCCGGGAGGACCGCGGGAAGGCAGGGACCGTGACCGGAGAACCTCCCGTGCGGCGTCGTCTCGTCGGAGGCGCGCTGCGCCGGTACAGGGAGAACGTGGGTTACTCGCTCGAGGACGCCGCGCGCATCCTCGAATGCGATCGATCGAAGATCAGCCGGATCGAGACCGGCCAGCGCGGGATCAGGCCCAAGGAACTGCGCGAGCTGATGTCGGAGTACGGGGTCCCAGCCAGCGACCAGCTCGCCCTGCTGGCCATCGCCAGCCGGGGCGGCCAGCACAGCTGGTGGCACCCCTACGCGGACATCTGGTCCGATGCGTACCTGGACTACGTGATCATGGAGTCGGCGGCCTCGGAGATCATGGTGTACGAGGCGCAGCTCATCCCCGACCTGCTCCAGACCGACGACTACACCAGGGCCATCGCCGCCGCCGAGCCCGGCTACCTGACGGATCAGCAGCGCGAGGACGCGGTGGCGGCCCGGGCGGTGCGGCGGCAGGTCGTGCTGGGCGGCCGTTCGCCGGCCCGCCTGGGCGTGATCCTCGGCGAGGGCGCCCTGCATCAGGCGGTGGGCGGTCCGGAGGTGCTCGCCGGGCAGATCACCCGCCTGGTCAAGCTGGCCACTGATTACCCGGCCATCACGATCCAGGTGCTGCCGTTCTCGGCCGGCGCCCACGCCGCGGCCGGGAGCGGCTCGCTGGCCATCCTGAGGTTTCCCGACGCGCCCAGCCTGGGCGTCGTCTACCTGGAGGCGCTGTCCGGCGGTGTCTACCTGGAGGACCAGGCCGACGTCGCCCGCTACGTCCGAGCCTTCGCGCTGCTGCGCGCGGCCGCCCTCAGTCCGGCCGACAGCGCGTACCTGCTGCGGAACCTGAGCCCGTGAGCGGCGATAGGGCTAGCGTGACGAGCCCGACACGCGGCTCCCCGGATGGCGCAGCTGCTGGGTGACGGCCGCGAGCTTGTCGACGATGTCCTGGATGTCCTGCAGGGGCTTCTGGGACCTTGGAGACCGAGCCAACCCGTTGCTGTAGCCAGCGGTGCCGTCAAGGCGGCTGGCGTCATCCTGCCCTGGCGGGCACGGCGGGTGGGCGTCTTGGACGCTGTGGCCGGGATTCATGCGGGAGGTCTCCTGGAGGGGAAATACTGAGTAGCGGGAAACGCACTAACGCGGATCTACGTAGTTTCTCATCGAGCGAGGATGCGGTGAAGTACCGCGTTTAGTGCAGGGGACCATGGTAAAGGGTTTTCCTCATCATGTCACGTAAGCGGTCCCCGCGTGTCGCATTTACTTCTGCGCGTCCCTGGACCGCTCGCGCCCGCCGCCACCCCAGGTCGGCCCGCTCGCCGAGCTGCGACGACGGAACATCGCCAGTCGCTCTATGTCATTCTAGTGACGACGCTCAGGCCGTGCGAACGATTGCGGGCCAGGCGTTCGTTTACGCGTTGTACATGCACTTGCAAATGCAATCTTAATTGGCGCAAAACCCCGGCGAACCCTCAGCGGCGCCGCGGCGCGCTGTCGCGCATAGAAGTCTCCATCTCCTCCGGGAGCAGGGCCGGCACCGGGAGCGGGGTGATGCCCTCCCGGCTCGGTCGCAGGCCGTCGATGAGGAGCGTGAGGTACCTGCGCCATATGTCGGGCCTCGCCTCTCGGGCCAGCACCGCGGCCTCGGTCAGCACGAAGATGATGAAGGGGATGTCGGTCGGCCTCAGGTCGTCCCTGACCTGCCCGGCCGCCTGCGCCCGCCCGAGCAGCGTCGCGACCAGGGGAGCGTTCCGCTGCCGGGCGTACGCCACGTGATCCCGGCCGTAGGTGGCGAACATCAGCAACTGGCGCAGCCCGACATCGTTGGCCAGGATCCCGGCGGCCTGCTCCATGAACCCCACCAGGCCCGTCCACGGATCTGGCTCCTCGATCGCTCGTTCGGCCAAGGTGGCGATCGTGTCCACGCGGTCCTCGAACAACGAGGCCACGAGGTCTTCCTTGGTCCCGAACCGCCGGTAGACGGTGCCGACCCCGACGCCGGCGTGCCGGGCGACCTCGTCGAGGCTGACCTCGAGTCCCAGCTCGGTGAACACCTCCGAGGCCGCCTTGAGGATGCGCTGCCGGTTCCGCGCGGCATCCCGCCGCAGCGGCCTGGACGGTTCGGCACAGTACACGGGGCAGCCCTCCGGTTCCGCACCGCCCTCGCGAGCGGGTACGGCCATCTCATCCTCCGGGGCCGCCACCTGATCCTCCATAATTAAGTGGATACAAGCTCTCCGCTTCATGCTACCGTGAACGAAACGGAGAAGGTACCTCCAGATTGGTAAGGCTCATGTCTGCTGTCAACACCGGCGCCGGCGACGGGGACCGGCGCTGGTTCATCCTGGGCGTGATCGGCCTCGCGCAGCTGATGGTCGTCCTCGACGTGACGGTGATGAACATCGCGCTGCCGTCCGCGCAGCGCGCCCTGGACTTCACCACGGCGGATCGGCAGTGGGTGGTCACGGCCTACACCCTTGCGTTTGGCAGCCTGCTCCTGCTCGGCGGCAGGCTATCCGACCTGCTCGGCCGGAAAGTGACGTTCATGATCGGGCTGCTCGGCTTCGCCGGCGTGTCCGCGATCGGCGGCGCCTCGGTCAACTTCACCATGCTGATCACCGCCCGCGCCTGCCAGGGCGCGTTCGGCGCGATCCTGGTGCCCTCGGCACTGTCCCTCCTGACCACCACGTTCAGCGATCCGAAGGATCGCGGCAAGGCGTTCGGTGTGTACGGCGCCATCGCCGCGGCCGGCGGCGCCGTCGGCCTGCTGCTCGGCGGCGCGCTGACCGAATACCTCTCCTGGCGCTGGACCCTCTACATCAACCTGGTCTTCGCGGGCCTGGCCTTCACCGGGGCAGCGATGCTGCTCAAGCGCCAGCCGTCTCCGGTCAAGCCCCACCTGGACATCCCGGGTGTCCTCGCGGTGTCCGGCGCCGTGTTCTGCCTCGTCTACGGGTTCTCGAACGCTGCCACGCACAACTGGCACACGCCGTCCACGTACGGCTTCCTGGCCGCCGGCGTGATCCTGTTTATCGCGTTCGCGTTCTGGCAGGGCCGGGCCGCGCACCCGCTGCTGCCCCCGCGCGTGGCGCTCGACCGCAACCGGGGCGGCGCCTACCTGTCGATGCTCATCGCCTCGATGGGCATGTTCGGGACCTTCCTGTTCCTGACCTATTACATGCAGGAGACGCTCGGCTACTCACCCGTGGTCACGGGCTTCGCCTTCCTGCCGTTCGCCGGCGGCATCGCGATCGCGGCCAACGTGTCCACGATCGTCCTGATGCCCAGGGTGGGGCCCAAGCCGATCGTCACCGTAGGGATGCTGGTGGGCGCCGGTGCGATGAGCTGGTTCGCGCATCTCGGGGCGCACACCGGGTACACCGCGGGCGTGCTCGGCCCGATCATCCTGACCGGCGTCGGCCTCGGCATGGTCATCGCGCCGTCCATCAACACGGGCACGTACGGCGTGGCGCCGCAGGATGCCGGGGTCGCCTCCGCCACCGTCACCGTGGGCCAGCAGCTGGGCGCCTCGATCGGCACCTCGTTCCTGAACACCATCTTCGCCGGCGCGATCACCTCGTACGTGGCCGCGCACCTCATACTGGCGCGGACCGTCGGGCCCAAGGTGCTGACCGGGCTGGCGCTCGCCCACGCCTACGACACCGCGTTCTGGTGGACGGCCGGCATCCTCGCCGTCGGCGCGGTCGTGGCCTTCAGCTTGTTCCGGTTCGGGCCGCTGTACACCAAGGGCGCGCCCGGCCAGGCGGGCGCCGGGATGCGGGAGGCGGCCACCGAGGTCGGCCCCGCCATCCCGGCCTGAGGCTCAGCGCCCATCACCTGATCTATCTTTGGCCGGTCTGGGTGGCAGGCCCGTGGGGTGCCATCCTCCTCGCCGTCTCGATCGGCGTCGCCCAGATCAGGCGCGGCGGCCAGCCCGGGCCGCAACTGCCGCCGGGCCAGACCTGAAGCGGGTAACTCAGGCCCCCGGCCGTCACAGTTACCCAATCGTGTCCGCCGCGGAGGTCTGCCATCGCCAGATGGTCCGCAGAATGGATGGCTGGTAGGTAAGCGCTGCGATAATCGTCAGGGGAGCGTTGTACGCCAATCCCCGGGCGGGCCAGTGAATTTCGGGGAGGGAATGCCTTGGCTCAGGTGCCTCTTCGGGCCGACGATCCCGAGCAGATAGGCGGCTACCGCCTGACGGCCAGGCTGGGCGCGGGCGGCATGGGCGTGGTGTACCTCGGCGAGGCCGGGGACGGCGGCCTGGTGGCGGTGAAGGTGCTCCGCCCCGAGCTGGCCGACGACCCGGAATTCCGCAGGCGCTTCCAGCGTGAGGTGTCCGTCCTGACGAAGATCAAGGGCGTGTGCACGGTCCGGGTGATCGAGGCGGACACCGAGTCCGTCGTGCCGTTCATGGTCACGGAATTCATCGACGGCCCCTCGCTGGCCGAGTACGTCGACCGGCATGGTCCGCTCGGCGCCGACATGCTGTACGGGCTCGCCACCGGGCTGGCGGAGGCGCTGACCGTGATCCACGCGGCCGGCGTCGTGCACAGGGACCTCAAGCCCTCCAACGTCATCCTGGCCGCGGGCGGCCCGAAGGTCATCGACTTCGGGATCGCGCAGACCCTGGACGCCACCGCCGTCACCAAGACGGGCATGATGGTCGGCTCGGCCGGGTTCATGGCCCCGGAGCAGGTGCTGGGCAAGCCGGGACCGCTCGCCGACGTCTTCGTCTGGGGGGTGACGATCGGGTACGCGGCCTCCGGCGAATCGCCGTTCGGCGGCGGGCCGACCGAGGCCGTGCTGTACCGGGTCCTGTACAACGACCCCGACGTCTCCGCGGTGCCCGAGTCGCTGCGGCCGCTGGTGACGGCGGCCCTGGCCAAGGACGCCCAGTACCGACCCACCGCCCGGCAGCTCCTGGACCGCCTGACGAACCCGTCGGCGGCGCCGGTCACCACCGTCGGCACCGAGCGGCAGCTCGACTCGCCGACTCAGACGGTTCTGGCACTGACCTGGCGCACCGGTCCCATGCCGAGCCCGTCGCCGGCGGTCCGCGCCACCGGGCCGATGTCGACCGACCCAGGGTTGCTCAAGCCCGCCGCGCCGGATGCGGACTGGCCGGAACCGGCCCCCCCGGCCGCGCCCCCGACCCCACCCTCGGGTGTCGCCGTCGGCCAGATCCCTTCGCCCCCGGGGGCCGCGCCGGCGAGCAAGGGCCCGGTCAGCCGGCGCACGGTATCGATCGGCGTGGCGGCCCTGGCCGTCGTGGCGGCCGTCATCCTCGCCGTCGTGCTGCTGACCGGGCACACCGGGAAGTCCGGCTCGGCCACGGGGAATCAGGCGGGCCAGTCGAATCAGAACGCGCTCTTCGCGAGCACCCTCCCGACGTACCAGGGACAGCAGCAGCGCGGCGTCTTCCAGACCATCGACCGCATCGCCGCGTGGGGCAAGACGATCGTCTCGACGGGCTCGCTGACCAGCAACGGCGTGGCCCGCCAGCAGTTCTTCGTGTCATCGGACGGCGGCGCCACCTGGCACCTCGCCCCGGTCCAGCTGCCGGGCGGGGGCGAGCCTCCGGTCGGGTTCATCGCCGACCGGATCGCCGCCGGGCCTACCGGCTGGCTGGCGTGGGGTCCGCAGGTGATCTGGACCAGCCAGAACGGCCTGTCGTGGACGCTCGCGGCCACGCACGGCCTCGAACCCCGGCTGCCCGGCGACCAGGTCTTCGTCCTCACCAGCACCTCTACCGGGTTCGTGGCCGGCGGCCAGGGTAAGGCCAGCGGAGGCGGGAACCAGGGCCTGGTCTGGGTCTCGCACGACGGCATCTCCTGGCAGCGGATGACGGCCGCGGAGGTGGGCATGACCCTCTCCGGCCAGCCCCCGCAGGCCATCTCCTACGCGGCCACCCACGGGAACGACACGGTCATCTCCGACGGCGGGACCGGAGTCTGGCTGAGCACCGACGGCGGTTCGTCATGGACTACCGTGACCGTCCCCGTCGATCACGGCGCCAAGAACACGATCAGCGGCCTGAGTTCTGACGCGTCCGGCCTGCTCGCGGTGCGGCCGGGTACCACCGCGAGCGGCGCCCCCGACGGGGTGGCCTATTTCTCGCCCAACGGGCAGACGTGGCAGTTCTCTGGCCTCATCGACCCGGCCGGGGGCTGGACCCCGGGCGTGGTGAAGGGGAGCAATAACGGCTTCGTCGTGACCGGGACCGCGAGCCAGAACATCTACGTGGCCTATACCAGCACGGGAACCGGCAGCACCTGGACGCCGACGGGCTCGCTGGGCGACACATCCGGCGGCCCGGTTCCCACCGCGGCGGCCGCGCCGCACGGCGTCTCCGTCATCGTGGGCGCCACCACCGGTACCAAACTCAGCCAGCAGCCGGTCTTCCTCGAGGCAGATGCGGCGGGAACGGTACGGTCGGTGGCGATCTCGAGCATCCCGGGCTCCCTCATCCCGGAGGCCGCGGTGAACAGTACGGCCGTCGCCGACGGCGAGCAGATCGCCGTGGGCAGCGCTGACGGCTACCCGGCCATCTGGCGCAGAGCCCTGCGCACCTCGTCCTGGACCCTGGTCTCGCCACTGTCCTTGGTTTCCGGCGCATCGGACCTGGCCGCCCTGGAGAGCGTGACCCATGGGTCGGCCGGGTGGCTCGCCGCCGGGACGCCGGGCCCCGTCATCTTCACGTCGACCGACGGCATCTCCTGGCAGCCCGCGAGCGGGAACATCCAGCAGGACCTGGCGGGCGTAGCCGCGGTCGCCACCGCCTCGGGCCCCAGCGGATACCTGATCGACGGCAAGCTGATCGGCGCGGGCGGCGTCTGCGTGGCCGACGACTGGTTCTCCACGGACCTGACCAGCTGGACCCGCGCGCATACGGCGATCCCGCCGACCGGGTCGAGCCAGGTCCTCGCGGTGGCCGCCGGCCCGCACGGCTTCGTGACGGCAGGCTCGCACAACGGTCGGCCCGCGATCTGGACCACGGCCAACGGCACGCTCTGGACCACCGACGTCCTGCCCCAGCCCACCGGCGCCTCGGGGGCCCTGCTGCAGCAGGTGGCGATCAGCGGCAACATCGTGGTGGCGCTCGGCCAGCAGACCACGGTGACGGGCACCCTCCCGCTCGCTGAGCTGTCTACCGACGGCGGGAAGACGTGGCAGCAGGTGCAGTTCGTCTCCGCCGGAGCAAACACCACCGTTACCGCGCTGACCGCGGGCCCCGGCGGCTTCACCGCTGCGGGCCAGTTCGGCAACGCCGGGCAACTGGGCGCCGCGATCTGGCGGTCACCGGACGGGACGAGCTGGACCCAGCTGGTGATCAACGGCCTGACCGGCGGCGGCAGCCATGACATCACCACGATTACCCCGTCCGGTTCCGCCGCGACCGCCATAGACTCGATCCTGTCCACGCAAAACCAGCAGTACGTCACCGTGCCGGTCCCGGCCCACTGATCCTGCCTGCCGGGCCGGCCGGGCCGGGCCGGGCGGCGTACCGGCCACGGTCCGCTACCGGTCCAGCCGGGCGGCGGTGGCGGCGATCGTCGTGCAGGACATGGTGAAGTTCCCGCCCGCCGCGTCGACGGCGGCGCCGAGGCCGTCGAGGAGTTCGGCCTGGACGGCCTCGGGGTGCCGGGTGAAGCCGCCGGTGGTCGGGACCAGGTCCAGCCACTCGTCCCGGGTGTAGGGCCGCTGCCAGTAAGACAGCCATTCCTCCGGCTCGCCGAACGCCCCCGCCTGCCGTATCACGCCAGCCACTTTCACGCACCCGGCCCGGTAGGCGTCGATCGCGGGCCTGGCCCAGAAGCCGCCGAACGGCGAGTCAGGCAGCACCCGGCGGAAGACCTCGCCGAACGCCGCGCGCAAGTCCTCCGGCGAGTCGAAGGCGTTCCAGAACACCGCCAGCCGGCCGCCGGGACGCAGCACCGCGGCGGCCTTGGCCACGCCCGCGACCGGGTCCACCCAGTGCCAGGACTGCGCCGCGATGACCGCGTCGAACGTGCGGCCCGCCGGATCCCAGTCCTCGAACGTCGCGACCTCCGCCTCGGTCCCGCCCTGCCTGGCCAGGTCGGCCATGCGCGGGTCGGGATCCACGCCGAGCACCCGGCAGCCGGCCGCCTGGAACAGCCGGGCGGAGATGCCAGTGCCGCACCCCACGTCGAGGACATCGCGGCCCGGGCTGGCGGCGATGATGCGCTCCACCAGGTCGGCGGGATAGGTGGGCCTGGCCCGGTCGTAGCGGCCAGCGTCGGCGCCGAACCCCTCGGCGACCTGCCGCTGGAGATGCAACGCCTGCTCCGGGACGGCCCCAGCGGCCTGACCAGTCGCGCGGTCACCGCGGAAGCGGGCGTAGCCAAGGGGGTCCTGCACCGGCACTTCACCGACTTCGACGAGTTCCTCGCCGAGCTCGCGCTCGACCGCGTCACGCAGATCGGCACCCAGGCCGCAGCCCTGCGCGCCATGGCGGGGACCGGCACCGTCGCCGGCAACCTGGCCGCCGCGCTCCCTGACCTGTTCAGCCCGGTGATCCTCGCGCTCATCCGCCTGGTCATCGCCCGCGATGAACTGCGCACCCGGCTGAGGGCCGCCACCGGCTCGCGCATCGCGCTCGTATCCGAGTCCACCGCCCTGGTGGCCGATTACCTTTCCGCCGAGCGCGACCTGGGCCGCGTCGCGGCCGGCACCGATATCAGCACGCTTGCCCCCACCCTGATCGGCGCCGCGCACCTGCTGTTCACCGACACCGACGGCGTCCCGGAGGCCGCCGCCGTCGCGCGGACCGTCGCCGTGGTCCTGGCCACGCGCGCTCAGTAAGAGCCATCAACCCGCGTTCTGGCCCCACTGGCGCTGGCGCGGTCCAGCTTGCGCGGCCGTGCGTAGGGTGTGACTGTGGGGTTCCTCAGGAGGAACTGCTTGGTATCCATCAAGAGCAGGGTGCTCGCCGCAGTGGCGGCGCTGGCCACGGTCGGCGGCGCCGGCACGGCGGGGGTGCTCGGCACCGCGGCGACCGCGAACGCGGCCACGCCGTCGTGCGGCCCGACCTGCGTCGACATCTTCGGCGAGGAGTTCGGTCACCACAATGACCCGGGCTTCCTGCTGGACGTGTTCCAGGCGTACGCCAGGATCGGCCAGCCGATCATCTTGTACCGGGCCAGCAGTAGCGACCCGGCCGAGGACTTCCGGGCGGAGTTCCGGGGCACGGTCCTTGACTTCTACCGGGCCGGCCTGGTCAGTGCCGCGTTCGCGCGGCACTACGGCTGCGTCCCGGCCCAGAGGACCGGCCTCAGTGACTTCTCCCGCTGCTTCGGGACCGGCAAGTCCGTCAACGACCCGGCGTTCGAGATCGAGTAGCAGGCGGGGCCGCTAGCGGATGTCGTGTCCGGCCAGGAACGACGACAGGGCCGCCTCCATCGTGGCCAGGTTCGCCGCGCTTACCGCCTGTGTGCGGTGATCCAGGGTCGAGCTGGGCGGCCCGGTGCGGATCGCAGACTGGGTGGCGAGGAAGAACTTCAGGCTGGCCGCGCAGATGTCCCGCTGAGCAGGCGCGAGCGTGCACGCGACCATCTGGCCGTCGGCGGCGCCCGAATCTGCCCAGGCCGTGTACAGCGCGATGGCCGGGTCGGTGCCACCGCCTGAGCCCTCGATGTCGGGGTCCGTCACCCCGGGCGGGACGTACACGGCGGCCGCGTACAGGCTGGCCGTACCGGTCGGGATCTGCCGGATCACGTCTGCCGGAGGATGTGCGCAAAAGGTGGGGCCCTCAGGCTCGACACCAAGGCGGAACGCTTCGTCTGCGGCACGGACGGCGGGAATGTATGGGCAGGCCAGATCCGTGCTCGGTCCCAGTCCGCCCGCCTTGACCAGCATCGTCACGATCGCAGAGCGATCTGAGAGCGGGGTGGCCGCCATATTCTCGCCGCCGTCGGCGCTGCCCAGTCCTGCCTGGCAGGTGGCAGATTTCGGGCCGATCAGGTACGCGACCTGGCCGGGCATGAACCAGGTCCCGAAGATCTGCGCGTTCGCTGGCGGCGCCAGGGAGGCCGGAACGCTCAACGTGGCCGGTGCCGCCTGCGGTAGGTACCGCAGCCCGGCGTAATCGCGCGCCGGGACGGGACACGCGGCGACCCGAACCTCAACCGGGGCCGGAGTACGCGCTACCGCTGCCTCCGGCGAGCGGCCCTGGCCAAGCCGCAGGCTGGCGAAGAGCACAAACAGAAGCATGGTCACGGCCAGTCCAGCCTGCCGCCACCGGCGGTACCGTACCTGAGGATGCAGCACGACGTCCAGAACAGACAGCGGTCCCTCGCCGGTGCGCCGCATCGCACCCACCTCCTTGCGCCAACCAGTAGACATACCTGGGAGGCCCACGGTTGCGTCGCGGAAATCCTCAGGGTGTGACCTGCTCGCCTTCGGGGTTGACCGGGCAGCAGGAGGCGGCGGGGCAGGTGCGCCTGCTGCTACGACCTGCCAACTCCCGAAGATGATCTTGGTTACCTACAAATCTGGCGTTCACCCCACGGCAGGCGTCACGGCGGAAAATGTCGTGTCCGGGTGAGACGATCCCAGCGCAGCTGGATGCACCGGACGGATCGGCGGCGAGGGTATGGCGGCGAGGCAGGAACCAGGGCCAGCGGCGCAGCCGGAGGATCTCGGCACGCTGTTCCTCGAGCGGGCCAACGCGGGCGACGTCGAGGGGCTGGTCGCCCTGTACGAACCGGGCGCCGTGCTGGCCTTCCCGGCGAGACGGCTGGCCACCGGGCACGAGGAAATCCGCGCGGTGTACACCGAACTCCTGTCCGGCCGCCCCCGGTTCTCCTCGGCGGGCCAGCAGCCGGTGATCAGGAACGGCGACCTCGCGCTCACCTCGACCCGGTTGCCGGGCGGCGGGGCCACGGTCGAGGTGGCCAGGCGGCAGCCGGACGGCAACCGGCGCTGGGTCATCGATCAGCCGGCCGTGCTGCCCTGAGGGGACCGGTCAGACCGCCGACCAGGGGAACGGCGCGAGGTCGGGCTCGACCCAGCCGCTCCGAGCGGCCGGGGCGGCCAGCGTGGACGACCGGTAGTGGCGGCTGAGCAGGCGCTTTTCCGAATGGGGCTCGTGGGCCACGACCACCGATAGACGGGGTTTGTGGGTCACCGGCCCCAAACGGGGCGTCGTGGTGGGGCATCAGCTGGCCTCCTGCAGCGCGGTGATGACGGCGTGAAACCCGGCGACCTGGTCGGGCGACAGGCCGGCCAGCGCGCTGCGCTCGAGGTCCGCGACCGCCGCGTGCACCCGCGCGGCCACCGCGTGGCCGGCCTTGGTCAGCGGCAGCCGGAACGCCCGGCGGTCGGCGGTATCCAGCTCCCTGGTGAGATAGCCGCGGTTCTCCAGCCGGTCGAGCACCCCGGTCAGCGTGGAAGCCCTGGTGCCGGTCCTGTCGCTGAGCTCGCGGACGCTGTGCACGCCGGCGTCGGCCAGGTTGGCCAGGACGTTGATCTCCGCGGCGGTGAGGTTCAGCCCGGCCAGCGCCGTGCCCAGCGCGTGCAGCGTGTGGTGCGTAGCCCGGTGCAGCGCCAGCACCGGCCCAGGTAGTCCAGTTTCGGATATCACGGAAATGGATAATACGGAACTGGAGTATTAAGCGCAAGTTCACGGGGGCGGACGGCGTGTACACCCGCAACGCCCTGCATCAGCTGCCCGACTTCTGGAAGGCCCTCGCCCTGGACCGCATCGCGCAGATGCTGCGGCCCGGTGGCGTGCTCCGGCTACGCGACCTGATCTACGATTTCCGTCCGGACCAGGCCGCCGGGGTGTTCCGCCGCTGGCTCGCCAACGCCGCCGACGACCCCGCCGACGGGTACACCGCCGACGACTACGCCGAGCACATCCGCACCGAGTTCAGCACGTTCCGCTGGCTGCTCGAGCCGATGCTGGCCGCGGCCGGCTTCGAGATCGTGACCGTGGAGTTCGACCGGCGGCTCTACGGCTCCTACACCTGCATCAGGGTCTAGGTCACCGCGCTGGTCGTTCAAGAAGCAAGTCCGGGCCCGGATGGCCGAAACCGGGGAGAACTACACCACCGCCCGCCGGATGGTCATCGCCGGGCGTGATCCTGGCCAGCCGCCGGTGGCAGCCGGGCCGCCCGCAGCTTGCGGGCGCGCAGGACGAAGACCGGGCTACTCACGAGGTCAGCTGGGCGTAGAGCTCCTGGTAGCGCGCCTGCGTGGCCGCCAACGACGTCCGGCGGGATCGCGGGTCCCGGCGGCGTGCGGTCCCAGTCCAGGCTGGCTGACCAGTCGCGGACGAACTGCTTGTCGAGCGAGTGCTGCGGGCGGCCCGGCTGCCACTCGGCGGCCGGCCAGAACCTGGACGAATCGGGCGTCAGCACCTCGTCGGCGAGCGTGAGCGTCCCGTCGGCGTCCAGCCCGAACTCCAGCTTGGTGTCGGCGATGATGATGCCGCGCGACGCGGCCAGCTCGGTGCCGCGCCGGTACACCTCCAGGGTGGCCCGCTGCAGCTCGCCGGCCACGCCCGGGCCGACGAGCGCCGCCAGCTCGGCGTAGGTCATCGGCTCGTCGTGACCGGCGGCGGCCTTCGTCGTGGGCGTGAACACGGGCTCGGGGAGCCGTGAACCCTCGCCGAGGCCGGGCGGCAGTCGCACGCCCGAGATCGTACCGGTCTCCCGGTAGGAGGAAAGGCCGAGGCCAGCCAGGTAGCCGCGGGCGATGCACTCGACCGGGAGCATGGCCAGCCTGCGGCACCTGATCGCCCGCCCGGCCCACCGGGACGGCACGTCCTCGCCGGAGATCACGTGGTTGGAAATCACCTCCGCGAGCTGCCCGAACCACCATAGCGAGAGCTGGGTCAGCACCTCGCCCTTGCCCGGTATCGGCGTCGGCAGGACGACGTCGTAAACGCTGACCCGGTCGGAGGCGACCATGATGAGGTCGTCGCCGTCCGCGTACAGATCGCGGACCTTGCCGGAATGCACCAGTTCCACGCGCCCTCCACCCGCTCGAGCTACGCCGACGTTCGGCTCAGCGTATTAGGGCGGGGTGAGCGTACGATCAAGTGCCATGGCGGACCTCGAGGTGCAGTACCTCCAGGTGCAGACGACGACCGATTCGCGCGCGGAGGCGATGGAGCTCTCGCGCGCCGCGGTCGAGGCGAGGCTGGCCGCGTGCGGTCAGGTGGCCGGGCCGGTGGCGTCCGTCTTCTGGTGGGAAGGCGGGCTGGAGCGGGCCGAGGAGTGGCTCGTGCTGCTCAAGCTGCCTGCCGACCGCTTCGACGAGCTGGCCGCCTTCCTCGCCGAACGCCACAGCTACGATGAGCCCGAGATTATCGCCCTGCCTATCGTGACGGGGTCGGCCGCCTACCTGAGGTGGGTGCGGGAGGAGACCCGTCCCGCGGAAGGAGCGTAACAATGACTGGCCAGGTAGGACCCCGCGGGGTCGCCATCCTGGTGCTCGCCGGGATCGCCGGAATCCTGCTGGCCATCCTCGGCTGGTCGAACCGCGGTACCGGACTGGTCGCCCCGAGCGTGGGGCTGGGCGCATCCGCCCCGGCGCGCACGGCGCCCGCGCACTCGCTACCGACCACCCACTTCTACGCGGGCGGCGCCAAGGTGTACGTGCTGGAGACCAGTCTCGGTGACGACAGCGGCTACGAGGACTACAACCTGGGC
Organism: uncultured Actinomycetes bacterium; assembly: GCA_963789225.1. GTDB lineage: Bacteria > Actinomycetota > Actinomycetes > Streptosporangiales > Streptosporangiaceae > Palsa-504. The sequence continues at coordinate 337,266 of CAWBKD010000046.1, read as the reverse complement.
GACGATGGCCTCGTCGTGACCACCGCGCAAGGGCAGATCGTGTTATGAGCCAGCAGAGCCGGACAGGCGGCAGGAATCGCACGGGCAGCAAAGGGGGCTGGGCGCGCGGCCGGCCGCAATCCCCGGGGAGCATCGCGGCGCCGTCGGCCAGGGAGTCAGTCGAGGCGGCCGCTGCCCGCCCGGTGCCGGACGACGCATCCGCGCTCTCCGCACCCGGGCCCGCGACCCCGGCCGGTGGCCTAAAAGGCGTTCTGGACCTGGCCGGCTCCGCAGCGGCGGAGTGGGCTCCGACCGCGGGGCGGGTCCTGCTCGGCCTGGTCCTGCTCTGGTTCGGCTACCACGAGCTGCTAATGCCCGGCGAGTGGACCGGGTACGTGCCCGTGATTTCGGAGTCCTCGTCGCTGGCCATCATCTTGGTGCTGGCCCACGGCTGGGTGCTGCTCGTCCTGTCCGCCGCGCTGCTGGCGGGCGTCGTGCCACGCGTCGCGGCCGCCATCGCCAGCCTGCTCCTGCTGGAGATCGTCATCGCGCTGTGGGCCACCGGGCTGTCCGACACGGCCCTGCGCGACGTCGGCGTGCTCGGCCTGGCGGTCTGCCTGACCGGCTGCAAGAACCAGCGCCTCGTGCTCCGAACCTAAAGATCAGGGGTTCGGCGGCACGTTCCAGGACAGGATGACCGGCTCGTCGTGCTCGGTGCCCAGCGTGCTGATCGTCCCGGTGTCCAGCCGGAACAGCCGCCCGTCGTCCGGGGGGAGCCGCAGGTAGCGCGCGGTGAAGACCCGCAGCACGTGCCCGTGCGCGACCAGCGCGACGTCGCCGCTGGCCAGCAGCGGCAGGACGCGGCCGAGCACCCGGTCCACCCGGGCGCCGACCTGCTGCACCGTCTCGCCCGGATGCTCGGCGTCGCCGGGGATGACGCCGTCCCGCCACAGGTCCCAGCCCGGGCGCTGCTCCTGGATCTGCGCCGTGGTCAGGCCCTCGTAACCGCCGTAATCCCATTCCCACAGGTCCGGGTCTGGCTTGGCGCCGGCCAGCGCCGCCAGCTCGGCGGTCCGCACCGCCCGCTGCGCGGGAGAGGAGAAGGCGGCCACGATATCGCGCTTGGCCAGCAGCGGGGCCAGCGCGGCGGCGGCGGCCTCGCCGCGCGGCGTGAGCGGGATGTCCGTCCGCCCCGTGTGCCGGCCGGCCAGGCTCCACTCGGTCTCGGCGTGCCGCAGCAGGATCAGGTCTCCCATGGCTACAGCAGCCGGCGCAGGGCCAGCAGGTCGCGCAGGCTGGCCTGGATCTTGACCCGGCCGGACATCCACATGCGGGCGATATTGGCCGGGGTGGCGGCCAGCGCGACCGTATCGTCGCTGCTCGCGGTGATCCGGATGTCGGCAGGCGGCTCGTCGGGTCCGGCCTCCTTGACCGGCTCCGCGCCACCCTCGGTGATCCTGGTCACGAACGTTATGCCCAGGTCCGTCACGAAACAGCTGAACGTGCGGTTGCTGAAGAAGCTGGACCGGTCCTGCGGGTCCATATCGCCCAGTCGGCCGGTGAGGGTCTGCAGCGCCTCGCGGCACTGCTCGGCTGTGGCCATGTGCGCCTCGCTCTTGTCAGCATCGGACGGTAGCGTTCCAGCCGGAGGGTAGCGCACATGGATGAGAAACTGGACCCCGGCCAGGAAGATCAAGACCTTGATCCCGAACGGCGTTTGGCTGCTCCACCGCCAACTGGCGACGCCCGGGTGGATGCCGCCGTCGCCGGGCTGGGCCGGTTGCCCGGCACACCCGTGGAGGATCACGTGGCGATCCTGGAAGAGGTGCACGGGCAGCTCAGGGACATCCTGGGCGAGCTCGCCGAGGACTCCGCGACCTTGCCGGGCCAGCCTTGACCGCACCGCGGGTCAGGCTTGACGCGGAGCTGGTCAGGCGGGGCCTGGCCAGGTCCAGGGAACAGGCGGGCGAACTGGTCGCGGCCGGGCTGGTGGCCGTGGCCGGGCAGCAGGCGGCCAAACCCGCCACCCAGGTGACCAGGGACGCGCCGATCACGGTGGCGGACCCCGGCGAGCCCCGCTACGTATCGCGCGGCGGGTACAAGCTGGCCGGGGCGCTGGCCGCCTTCGCCGACCTGTCCGTCGCGGGGCGGTCGTGCCTGGACGCGGGCGCCTCCACCGGCGGCTTCACCGACGTGCTGCTGCGGGCGGGAGCCGCGCACGTAGTGGCGGCCGACGTGGGGTACGGCCAGCTCGCGTGGTCGCTGCGCACGGACCCGCGGGTCACCGTCATGGACCGGGTCAACGTGCGGATGCTCGAGCGCGTGACCCCGGTGCCGGATCTGGTGGTGGCCGACCTGTCGTTCATCTCGCTCACGCTCGTGCTCCCCGCGCTGGTCGCGTGCGCCACGCCAGACGCGGATTTCGTCTTGCTGGTGAAACCGCAATTCGAGGTGGGCAAAGACCGGGTGGGCCCGGGTGGTGTGGTCAGAGATACCAACGATCGTTCGGCTGCGATTAGAAAGGTATGCGACGCGGCGGGTGAGCTTGGCCTCGGGGTCAGAGGGGTTACGGCGAGCCCGCTGCCGGGACCCGCGGGGAACGTGGAGTACTTCGTGTGGCTGCGCCGGGGGGCGCCGCCGCTGGAGGAGGACCAGCTCGCCCGGGCAATCGAGGAGGGACCCAGGTAGTGGGAGACCGGACCGTCCTGGTGACGGCGCACACGGGGAAGCAGACTGCGCTGCGCGCCGCCCGGCGCGTGGCGGAGCGGCTGATCGCCGCCGACATCGCCGTCCGCACGCTGGCTGGTGAGTTCAGCTCACCGGGCGTGCACGAGGTGCCGCCCGGCCCGGACGCGGCCGGGGGCGCCGAGCTGATCATCGTCCTGGGCGGCGACGGCGCCCTGCTCCGCGCCGCCGAACTGGCCCGTCCGGCCGGCGTGCCGCTGATCGGCGTGAACGTCGGCCACGTCGGGTTCCTCGCCGAAGCCGAACCGGACGGGCTGGCCGACCTGGTCGACCGCGTGGTGGCGCGGCAGTACGTGGTCGAGGAGCGGATGACCATCGACGTGGCCGTGGGCAGTAACGGCTCGGCGATCGCGTCCACCTGGGCGCTGAACGAGGCCACGGTGGAGAAGGCGGCGCGGGAGCGGATGATCGAGCTGATCATCGAGGTCGACGGGCGCCCGCTGTCCCGCTGGGGCTGCGACGGGGTGGTGTGCTCGACCCCCACCGGGTCGACGGCGTACGCCTTCTCCGCGGGCGGCCCGATCGTGTGGCCCGAGGTAGAGGCGCTGCTCATGGTCCCGATCAGCGCCCACGCGCTGTTCGCTCCGCCGATGGTGGTGTCTCCGGAGTCGGTCCTGGCGGTGGAGCTGATCGTGGCGCCCGAGACATCGGGCGCGGTTTTGTGGTGCGATGGTCGGCGTAAGGTCGACTTGCCGCCCGGCGCCCGGGTGGAGGTCCGCCGGGGCGCGCGGCCGGTGCTGCTGGCGCGGCTCCCGGCCCCAGGGGCGCGGGGCGGCCGGTTCACCGACCGGCTGGTGGCCAAGTTCGGCCTGCCCGTGGCCGGCTGGCGCGGCCGTAGCTGGGAGGACGCTGGAGAGCATGCTTGAGGAAGTCCGCATCAACGGACTTGGCGTCATCGACGAGGCGGTGCTTGAGCTCTCGTCGGGCTTCACCGTGCTGACCGGCGAGACCGGGGCAGGCAAGACCATGGTGGTGACGGCGCTGGCGCTGCTGTTCGGCGGCCGGGCCGATCCGGCGCGGGTCCGCCCCGGCGCGGGGCGCGCGGCGGTGGAGGGGCGGCTGCTGGTCTCGCCGGAGGTGGCGCGCGAGGTCGAGGACGCCGGGGGAGAACTCGACGACGGCGGTACCTCGCTGGTGCTCAGCCGCTCGGTCACGACCGAGGGCCGGTCGCGCGCGTTCGCGGGCGGCCGGGCCGTGCCGGTCTCGCTGCTCCAGGTGCTGGCCGACGACCTGGTCGCCGTGCACGGCCAGTCCGACCAGCAGCAGCTGCTCAAGCCGGGGCGGCAGCGCGACGCGCTGGACAGGTTCGGCGGGCCCGAGGTGGCCGTCGCCCTGTCGGACTACCGGCGGGTGTTCACGCGGCACCGTTCGGTCCGCGAGGAGCTGGAGGCCCTGACGCTCGCGGAGCGGGAGCGGGCGGCCGAGGCGGATAAGCTGCGGCGCGGCCTGGCCGAGGTCGACGCGGTGCGGCCGGTGGCCGGCGAGGACGCGGCGCTGCTCGCCGAGGACGAGCGGCTCTCGAACGCCGACGACCTCCACGCGGCGGCCACGACCGCGCACGAGGCGCTGCTCGGTGACCCGGCGTCGGGCTCCGCGGAGGGCTCGGACGCCCTGACCCTGCTCGGGATCGCGGGCCGCGCGCTGGAGGGGGTCCGCGCGCACGACCCGCTCCTGGCCGGGCTCGCCGGTCGCCTGACCGAGGCCACTTACCTGCTGTCCGACGTGGCCGCGGAGCTCGCGTCGTACACCGACGCGCTGGACGCCGACCCGGCCAGGCTCGCTGCGGTCCAGGAGCGCCGCGCGGCGCTCGGCCGGCTGGCCCGGGCGTACGGTGGCGTGACCGGCGACGTCGCGGGCGTGCTCGACTGGGCCGAGCAGGCGGGCTTGCGGCTCGCCGAGCTTGAGGGGGCCGACGACAAGATCGCGGCGCTGGCCGCGGAGGAGTCGTCGCTGGCGGAGGAGGTGACCTCGCTGGCCGCCCGCCTGACGGCGCTGCGGTCGGCCGCCGCGGCGCGGTTCGCCACGGCAGTGACGGCTGAGCTGACCGACCTGGCCATGCCGCACGCCTCGCTGACCGCCGTGGTCACCGAACTGGACGCGCCCGGCCCACACGGTGCCGACGACGTGGAGATCAAGCTCGCCGCGCATCCGGGCGCGCCGCCGCTGCCGCTGCACAAGGGTGCCTCCGGCGGTGAGCTGTCCCGCGTCATGCTCGCCATCGAGGTGGTCTTCGCCGGCGCGGACCCGGTGCCGACGTTCGTGTTCGACGAGGTCGACGCCGGGGTGGGCGGCAAGGCCGCGGTCGAGGTCGGGCGCAGGCTGGCCCGGCTGGCGCGTTCGGCCCAGGTGATCGCCGTCACCCACCTGCCTCAGGTTGCGGCGTTCGCCGACAACCACCTGGTGGTGGAGAAGTCGGGCGACGGCCTGGTCACCGCCAGCGGGGTGGTACGGCTGGGCCAGCAGGCCCGGGTGCGGGAGCTGTCCCGGATGCTGGCCGGCCTGGAGGACTCCGAGTTCGGCCAGGCGCACGCCGAGGAACTCCTCATCCTCGCGGCGCAGGAGCGCGAGGCCCTGGAGGCGGCCGGTGGCCGCTGAGGACGCCGGAGTGCCTGGGCGCCCGGCCGCCGTCGTCGCCGAACCCCTCCCGGACGGGACCAGCGGCAGCCGAGCCACGGGCGGCCGGGGCCCGGGGCCCGGCTGGGCTGCCCGCGGACCGGTGGCCTGGATCGTCGCGTACGCGATCGCCGGCGTCGTCCTGTTCTTGTGCTACTGGCGCGTGTCGGCCACTCAGATGGTGGCGCCCGACGGCGCGTCCAACGCCCTCGAGGCCTGGGCCATGCTGCACGGCAACCCGCTGCTGCGCGGCTGGACCCTCACCGACGTCTCGTTCTACACGACCGAGCTGCCGGAGTACGTTGCCGTGGAGCTGATCCGCGGCCTCGGCCCGTCCGTGGTCCACGTGTCGGCCGCGTTCACCTACACGCTGCTGACGCTGCTGGCCGGGCTGGTCGCCAAGGGCAGGCAGGCGGGCCGGGAAGGGGTGGCCAGGGCGCTGATCGCATCAGGCGTCATGCTGGCGCCCCAGCTCGGCGACCCGATTTACGTCCTGCTGGGGTCACCCGACCACGTTGGCACCGGGGTCCCGCTACTGGTCACGTTCCTGGTCCTGGACCGTGCGCCGCGGCGCTGGTGGACGCCGCTGGTCATCGGGCTGATGCTCACCTGGGCGATGATCGGGGATTCGCTGACGCTCGTCGTCGCGGTCATCCCGCTGGCGGCCGTGTGCGCCATCCGGGTCTGCCGCGGACTCGTGGTGCGCGGGACCACGCTGGCGGCCCAGTGGTTCGAGGTGTCGCTGATCGCGGCTTCTGTCGTGGCCGCGGGCCTCGCGACGCTCGTCCTGCGGGTCATCGGGCGCCTCGGCGGGTTCGCGCTCCTGGCTCCGGTCCAGGGCCTGGTCAAGGCGGCGCACGTCGGCCTGCACCTGAGGCTGGCCGGGGAGGGCTTCCTCGCGCTGTTCGGGGCCGACGTGTTCGACCACCCGCAGGGGGCGGAGGTCGTGATCGTCTGGTTCCACCTGCTCGGCGCCGGCCTGGTCGCCTGGGCGGTGTGCCGCGCCTTGCGGCGCTTTTTCAGCCGCGATGACCTGCTCGTCCAGGTCCTGGTGGTCGCTATCGTCGTCAACCTGGCCGGGTACGTGATCAGCAGCCTGCCCGTCTCGATCTTCGACACCAGGGAGATCGCCCAGGTGCTGCCCTTCGGGGCCGTGCTGGCCGGGCGCCTGCTGGCCGGCGAGGCGGTAAAGGCCAGGCCGCGCGTCATTGCCCCGGCGGCGGCCGTGGCCCTGGCCTGCTACGCGGCAGCCCTCGGCTTCGCGGCCGTGCAGCCCGCCCAGCCCGCACCCAACCAGACCCTGGCCGACTGGCTGGTCGCGCACCACCTGGATACCGGGCTCGGCGTCTACACCGAGGACAACGTCACGACGCTCGACAGCGGCGGCCGCCTGCTGCTGGTCACGGCGTCCTGGGAACCGACCGGTGCGCGCCCGCGCGACTACCAGTCCGAGGCGTCCTGGGCTGACCCGCGGCTGCACTACGCCAACTATGTCGTGAACACGGGGATCGACGGCCCTCGCTCCGACATCCCGTACCGCGACCTGGTGGCGGCGTTCGGTCGCCCGGCCGCCACCTACCGCGTCGGTGCGTTCGTCGTCATGGTGTGGCACAAGAACCTGCTGGACGATCTGCACGGGCCGCCCGTGCACGGGTCCGGCAACCTGTGACGGTCAGCTGACCGTAACGGTCTCCTCCGCGGCTTCGGCCGGGCGGCGACGGGCCCGAAGGTTCCGGTTCTTCAGCCGGTTACCGCACGAGGCCATATCGCACCAGGCGCCCCGGCGGCTGTGCGACCGGTCGTAGAACGCCCACTGGCAGTCCGGGTTGCTGCACAGGCGCTGACCCTACAGCGGTGATCCCGCCGCACGGCCGCCTACGGCCGGCCGCGGCGCCACTGCGGCTTGCGCTTGTCCAGGAACGCTCGCATCCCTTCCCGCGCGTCCGGTAGCTGACTGGTCGCGGCCATGACCTCGATGGCGTAGGCGTAGGCCTTCGGCTGGTCCAGGTCGATCTGCGCGTAGAGCGCCTGCTTCCCGATGCCCTTGCTTTCCGCCGATCCGCGGGTGACCCGCTCGAGCAGGTCCTGGACGGCGGTGTCGAGCTGCGCGGCGGGCACGACCTTGTTGACCAGCCCCCAGTCCAGCGCAGTGCGCGCGTCGATGACATCACCGGACATGGCCATCTCCGCCGCCCGCTTGCGCCCGATGTTCCGCGCGATCGCCACCATCGGGGTATGGCAGAACCAGCCGCCCTTGCCGCCCGGCGCCGCGAAGCCCGCCTCCTCGCTGGCCACCGCCAGGTCCGCGCTCGCCACCAGCTGGCACCCGGCCGCCGTGGCCAGCCCGTGCACCCGCGCCACGACCGGCTGGGGGACCTGCTCGATCAGGGTCATCAGCTGCGTGCACGTCATCAGCAGCGAGCGGACCTGCGCCAGGTCGCCGTCGACGACATCGGCGAAGTCATGCCCGGCGGAGAACACCGGGCCGTTCCCCGCCAGCACGATGCCCAGGGCATCGCTGTTCCCGAGGTCGGCGAACGCCGTGATCAGCTCGCGCATATGGTCGAGCGACAAGGCGTTGCGGCGCTGCGGCCGGTTCATCGTGACGGTGGCGAACTCGCCGGAACGCTCGACCAGGATGTGTTCGAAGCCCATTTTCTGTCCCTTCCCGTCGGCCTCGCGGTCTAAGCTCAGCGCTCATGCCGAGGTTGCTGGTCGTACATCACACGCCATCGCCGGCCCTGCAGGAAATGTTCGAGGCAGCGGCCAGCGGGGCACGCACCGACCAGGTTGACGGCGTTGAGGTCATTATCAGGCCGGCCCTGACCGCGGCCGCGGCCGACGTGCTCAAGGCCGACGGCTACCTGCTCGGCACCCCGGCCAACATCGGCTACATGTCCGGCGCGCTCAAGCACTTCTTCGACGGCATCTACTACCCGTGCCTGGAGGCGACCCGGCGCCGGCCCTACGGCCTGTACGTGCACGGCGCCTCGGACACCGGCGGCGCGGTGCGGGCGGTTGAGTCGATCACCGCAGGCCTGCAGTGGCGGGCGGTCCGGCCGCCGGTCTGCGTCACGGGTCCGCCGAGTAAGGCTGACCTGGCGGCCTGCTGGGAACTGGGCGCGCTGCTGGCGGCCGAGCTGGCAGGGTGACCGGCACGAATCGCGCTGCTGCCGCTCAGTTCCGGTCTTTCGATCATGATCGGTCAGCGGGATACTCGGGAGCACGGGCCGGTGGGGCCCGATGGGGTGGGGTGGGTCAGAGGTAGGGGTGGGTCATGAGTACGGATGCGGTGAGCGAGCAGGCTGATGCGCTCAGGCAAGCTGCCGAGGCCGGCGACGCGGAGGCGATGTGGGAGTACGCGGTCAGGCTCCTCGGCCTGACGGTGACCCCGGCCAGCCCCGCTGGTAATCAGTTCCCGCAGCTGTACGCGGTAGCGGGCGCGCTGGAAGATCATCGTCACCATGATGCGCGGGAGTGGGTCCAGCGGGCGGCCGACGGGGGCAACCTTCATGCGATGGTGGTCGAGGCGGTCCTGGTGGAGCACCAGGACCGCCCGCGTGCCGAGCGGCTAGCCGGGCAGGCGGCCGACCGGGGCGACACCGCCGCCATGTTGTACCTGGGCAAGCTGCTGGCCGGCGACGGGAACCGCGCGGCGGCCAGGGACTGGTACACCAGGCTGGCCGACCTGGGCGACCACACGGGCATGGCCCTGCTGGGTGAGCTACTGCTCGACGAGGATCCGCAGGCGGCCAGGAACTGGCTGCACCAGGCCGCGGACCTCGGGAACCTGCGCGCGCGGAACGAACTGGCCCTGCTGGCCGCCCAGGACTCCGGGAAGCCGCTGGACCCCGCTCACCCCCCGGCCAAGGACCCCAGGGAAACCGGGTTGTTCGGCCCGCGGACCCCCGTGTCGCGCCGGGAACGGATCATTGCGGACTGCGCCCATGACGGCAGGAAGACGATCCAGGACGTCTTCGAGGTCATCACTGGGGTCTGGCTCGGCCCGACGGCCAGGCTGCCCATGCCCGAACGAAGCACGGCAGGCAAGATCGGCAGGCGGATGCGGTTCACCTCCTGCACCGTATGCGGATGCCTGTACCCGGCCGACGACCCCGCCAGGCGGTGGGTACAGGCCAAGGGCGGTCAGTTCCTCAACCCCGCCAAGCTCAGCCCGCAGCAGCGGGCCAGGGGCGCACGGTTCATGCACCCCAGGCTGGTCGGCGGCGCGAGCGTCCTGGCGTTCATCCTCGGCGTCGTGGCCTTCTTCGCCGCGCCGGTGGTGTGGGGAGTCCTGGGCATCCTGCTGGGCGTCACGGCGTACCGGGGCCGGCAGAGGTTCGGAGCGGTCGCGGCGGGCGTGGCGGCGCTGGGCCTCGTGGTGGGACTCGTGCTCCACTACCATCACCCGTTCGGCTACTGATAAGAGGCCGAGGCGCCCGGAGCGGATTCCGGTCGCGGCGCGACAACACCGCGTCCAGCTGCCCCGTATCCGGGCGGCGCTGGCCGAGGAGGAGCCGGCTGACGTGGCTGAGGAACTGCGGGAGATCGTCGCGGAGCGCTACGCCCTCATCGAGCACTACCGGCCACTACTTGCGGTGATCGAGCGGTGCGCCGCGGAGATGCCGGAGCTGGAGTCCGCATGGTTCGACATGGCCCGCGCGGGATCCTTCGAGCAGCTGGGCAGCTACCTGGAACGGAATCAGCCCGGCAGCATCGCCGGCCACCCGCAAGCCTCGCGTCCACAGACGACTGTCACGACAGACGGCCCGGCGCCGCTGCCCTCGGTGCCCCGCTCCGATCGCGTGCCGGTACTGGTGTGGGTGATCGCGGCGGTATTCGTGGCGGTCGAGCTCGCGGTGAGCGGCCGGTACGGCTTCCAGCAAGACGAGCTGTACTTCATCGTCGCGGGGCACCATCTCGCGCTCGGCTACGTCGACCAGCCACCGCTAGCTCCGCTGCTGACTCGGATCACCGACATACTCGGCGTCAGCCCGACGGCCATCAGGATCATCCCGGCGCTGGCCGGCGGGGCCGTCGTGATCATGGCGGCCAGGCTCGCCGCCCTGTTCGGCGCGGGCCGCTTCGGCCGGGTGCTCGCCGCCCTCACCACCGCGTGTGCTCCCGTCGTCATCGGCGCCGTGCACGTCGGCAACACCACACCGCTGGACCTGCTCGCCTGGGCAGCGGTCCTGCTGTGCGTCAGCACGGCACTGCTACGGCGCCGGCCGCGCTGGTGGCTTGCGGCGGGCGCCGCGGCTGGTGTCGGGCTCGAGGCCGACAACCTGGTGGCCTTGCTGCTGATCGGCCTCCGACCGGACGGTACTCGTGGTCGACGCGCTCAGCCGGCTGCGGCCCTACTTCGCTAGCTGCCGCCTGCTGACCACCTACAACCCGCCCTACCACGTGCAGAACGACTGGACGGATATTCAGATCGGCGTCTGCACCGGCCCCGTAGCTAGCTGGCGCACGCTGTGGCCGCACCTGAAGTACTACGGCTAACCGGCGGCACATCGGGTCACCCCGGCTGAGATTCCGTAGGATCGATACGTGATCACCGGGATGCATGCGATCGTGTTCTCCCAGGAAGCGGAGAAGACCCGCGCCTTCTTCGCCGACGTGCTCGGGCTGTCGTCGGTGGACGCGGGCGGGGGATGGCCCATCTTCGCCCTGCCCCCCGCCGAGCTTGCCGTTCACCCGGCCGACGGGGAGGGGCGCCACCAGCTCTACCTGATGTGCGACGACATCTACGCCACCCTCGCCGAGCTGCAGGTTAAGGGTGCCGAAGTCGCGCGGGAGGTCTCCGATGAGGGCTGGGGCCTGCTGGCCGCGGTCCGCCTGCCGGACGGCAGCGAGTTCCCGATCTACGAGCCCAGGCACCCGTCGCCCGTCCGTCCCTGAAGCCGTCTCCCTCTCCACTTCGATGGCGGTTGCCATCGCCGCGGCGAACAGCAGTGTGACGAGTCGGTGATTGCGCATGTCGATTCCTCTCATGGTTGATCGGTTGGATGAGGGTTCTCACGTTGGACAGTGGGGCCGCATGCGCGCCTGATACATCGATCGGGAGCCGAAGTCGCGCAGGAAGTCTCCGGTGAGGACTGGGGCTGCTGGCCTCGGCCCGCATGCCGACGGCTAGCGTGGGAACGTGGCGAGGCTGCTGGAGGCCGGCAGGCCCGGACGGGATCGATGACGGTGGCCGCGGAGGCCGTCCTCGCCGCCGCCCGCAGGCTGGCCGACGACGTGCTGTTCCCCGACGCGATGCGGGTAGACCGCCTGGACGTGCTGCCGACCACGCACCTCGACGCGCTGGCGGAGCAAGGCCTGTTCGGTGCGCCCGCGCCTCGCGAGGTCGGCGGTCTCGGCCTGGACCTGCGTGAGCTGAGCGCGGTGGTGGAGGAGGTGGCCGGCGGCTGCCTGGCGACCGCGTTCGTCTGGATCCAGCACTTCAGGCTGCTCATGACGCTGGCCGCCGACGGCGTCCCTGCAGCGCTCAGGGACCGGTGGCTCGCGCCCGTCTGCCGGGGCACCTTGCGCGGCGGGATCGCGCTCACCGGGCTGATGCCCGGGCCTCCGCTGCTGAGCGCCCGCCCGGCCGGCGGCGCCTGGTGCGTCGACGGCACGGCGCCGTGGGTGACCGGCTGGGGCCTGGTGGACCTGGTGGTGGTCGTGGCCCGCGGGCCAGACGAAACCGTAATCACGCTGATCATGGACGCGGTGGACCAGCCCGGGCTCACGGTGTCCCGCCAGCGGCTGTCGGCCGTCGACGCGAGCGTCACGGTCCGCCTCGGGTTCGACGGCGTCCTGATTCCCGAGGAGCGCGTCACGGGCCAGTCACCCTTCGATTCCGCCGCCAGCACTCAGCCCGAGGGTCTCCGGGTGAACGGATCGCTCGCCCTCGGAGTAGCGGGCCGGTGCTGCAGGCTGCTCGGCTCCGGGCCGCTTGATGACGAACTGGCCGCGTGCCGGGAACGGCTCGATGACGCACTGGACGGCGATGCGGCCGCCATGGCCGCGGCCCGTGCGGCCGCCTGCGAGCTGGCCATCCGGGCGACGGCCGCCCTGGTCGTCAGGGACGGGAGCAGGTCGATCATGGTGGACCAGCACGCCCAGCGGCTCGCCCGGGAGGCGGTGTTCCTCCTGGTGTTCGGGTCGCGCCCGGCAATCAAGAACGCTCTCCTGCACCAACTCCACGCCACGACGTACTAGCTTAAGTTTTAACCTTTTCCCTGGTCAGTACCGCTTTGGCTGTGCGTGGCATGTCGGCTTCGCCGGGGAGAAGGTGGCGGGGTGCTGGGCCTTTGCTGCTGCCTTTGGATCGGGCGCGCCGACGAGGGGACCTGCAGGCCGAGCCGCCGGGCGGCGTGGCCGGTGAGCCGGCTGATCACGGGCTGGGCCGCTCCCGCGGCGGGCTGACGACCAAGGTGCACCTGGCCTGCGAGCAGGGCCAGAAGCCGCTGTCGGTCGTGATCACCGCGGGGCAGCGCGGCGACAGCCCGCAGTTCCAGGTGGTACTCGGGCGGATCCGGGTTCCCCGGCCTGGCCGGGGGCGGCCGCGAACCCGGCCGCGCCGGGTGCTGGCCGGCAAGGCCTGCGGTTCCCGCGCCAAACCGCGCCTACCTGCGGCGGCGCGGGACCCGGTGCACCATCCCGGAGAAAGCCGGCCAGGTCCGCCACCGCCAGGCCAAGGGCCGCCGAGGGGGCCGCCCGCCCGCCTTCGACCCCGAAGATGACAAGGCCCGCCACGCCGCGGAATGCGGCATTAACCGGCTCAAGCGCAACCGCGCCGTGGCCACCCGCTACGACAAGCTGGCCGTCCGCTACGAAGCCACCGTCTGCATCGCCGCGATCAGCGAATGGCTCTTACCCACGCTGTTGAATCACGCCCTGGGCCCGGGGGCTCAACCGTGCCGGTCGCGCGGAAGTCTCAGCAGGCATGAGGCTGCGGATCGCGATTGTGCTCATCATGGGCTGCGGCGTGGTGGCCGGGTGGGCGTCCGGGCGGGCGGCGGTTGACCGGGCAGCGGGCAGCGCGCACCTCACCCGGCCCGCCGCCCGGTACTGCGACCAGCCCGCACACCTGGCCGCGGGGGTCGGCGTGGCCGCGTGGCGGCTGGGCTCAGTGGAGTTCACCTCGGCGCGTTCCGGTGTCGCGCTCACCGCGCCGGCGATTCCGTGCATCGTTCCGCCTGGCGGCGGCACTTTCATCGGGCAGACGGTACGCCTGGCGGTGTCCGATGACGGCGGACTCCACTGGGTCACCACGGGCAGCGTGCTGCCGGACACGACGTCATCGGCGTATCCGCCCGTGCAGGTCGCGGCAGTCGCCGGGCCGGACGTCTGGGTGGTCAGCGATACCGGAGTCATGCTCCAGACCCGGGACGACGGTACGACGTGGGCCCGCCTGCGGGTGCCTGCACCGGTGGTGGCCGCCGCGAGCGCTAGCGGCTGGCTGTGGGTGCTGTCCTGTCCCGCCGTCAGCGGCTCGGCGTGCCGCCCGCTCGTCGAGCGGATGCGGCTGCCCGGCGGGCCGTGGACCCGGACAGGCCTCGTGACGCCGGACCTCGCGACGCCCCCGGCGCAGCAGGGGACGCAGCTCGTGGTTTCCTCCGGCCGTGCCGCCGCGGTCGCCGTGTCGGGACCGCATCCCACGCTGGCTGGCACCGCCGATGGCGGAACGCACTGGTCCACCCGCCCCCTGCCGGCCGGCTGGTCGCGGCTATGCGAGCCGGACTACATCGGCTCGCTCGTGACCGCCGGGCCGGACGACTGGTGGCTGCTGTGCGGCGGGGAACCGGCCGCTGGCAGCAGCACCAAGGCGCTGTTCCGGTCCACGGACGGCGGGCGCACCTGGACCGTGGTCAGCGCGCTAGCCAGCCTGAGCGGCCCGGCGCGGCCGGGCTCGCTGCCCGGACAGGACGGCGCGACGATCGCCGCGGCGTCACCGGACCTGCTCTGGATCGCGACGATCAACTCGCTCAGCGTCAGCACCGATGGCGGCGCGTTCTGGTCGATGATCCAGGTCAACCCGCTGGGGTACCCAGGCCAGTTCGACGTGCTGTCCGGCACCGCGGCCTGGCTGCTCGCCCCAGGGGCCGGGCTGTGGCAGACCACCAACGGGACCACCTGGCAAGAGCTCGGCAGCTCGCCACCGCCGGGCCACGGCGGACCGGGGCCCTAGCCGATAGGGCCCGCGGCTACCTGCGCCGCCGCGACATCACGTGTACCCACCGGGCCGTGGCCACCTGCTAGACAAGCGGCCGCCGACTGCGAAGCCACCGTCCATATCGCCGCCGTCAACTCGGTCCCTACTTGTGAAACACGCCCTAGTAGCCCCCTGTCCTTGTTCACGGTCAGGGCGTAATCGGCGGGTCAGCCCCAGCAGCTCCGCGGCGGGCTGATGCTCACCAGCCCGCTGTAACCGTCGTTCAAGAGGAACCCGAACACCTGCCGTGCCGTGCCGTCTGCGACGAGCAGCCCGCCGAGCTGCCCCGCCTGCGACGTCACCGTCTCCGGCGCCCGCACCCGGCCGGTCGCCGGGTTCACGCAGGCCACGAGCCCGGTCTGGGTCGTCACCCACAGCGCGCCCCCGCCGTAGACCGAGGAGCTGAACATGGGCCAGTAGTAGACGCCTTCCGGGGTCCGCGCCGGGACCGGGGCGATCACGGTGGCCAGGGCCCGCTCGCTCAGCAGCACGCTGCGGCCCTGCATCCCGGTACGGAAGGAGACCCAGACGCCCCCTGGCAGGGCGGTCAGCTCCGCGCCCGCGACCGAGTAGCTGATCGGGGTGCGGTCCGTCTCCGCCAGCAGCTCGCCGGTGCTGGCGGAGTACTCGAGCAGGACGGCACCCTCCTCGGCGCTGCCCGCGACCAGGTGCGCGGCGGACGCGTACAGGGACGCGCCGTCGGCACTAGCGGCCATGTCGGACAGCCCGAGACCGGGAGGCAGCACCGTCCGGGCCAGCACGGCGCCGCTGCCCACCGATATCCGCAGCAGCGTCCGGTACGCGCCCACCCACACCGACCCGGCCGGGCCCGGCGCCACCCCGGAATCCCACGACACCCTGGACGGCGATACCGAACGGACGGTGCGCAGCGTCTCGGGATCGACCTGTCCCAGCACGGGCGGCATCCCGGCGCTGGGCCACCCGGACACCCACAGGTAACCAGATACCAGGGAGAGCTGAGCGAGTGGGTAGGACTCCCCCCGCCGCACCGCGCCGGTGCGCAGATCGGTGGCCTGCAGGAGGTACCGGCCGTTGGCCGGTGCCTGCGTCCTGGACACCAGCGTGTAGAGCACGCCGGTGCCCGGGTCGAACACCTGGCTGGCGATATAGATGCTCTCCGGCAGGATCCTGCGTTCCGGCCACAGCGCCTGCAGCGCCACCGCGCGGGCCGGCGTGCTGGCTGCCGTCGCCGACGGGGCACCGGTCGGCCGCGTACTACCTGGCCCTGTCACGTGCCCACCGCACGCCGTGGCGGCGATCACGCAGGCCACCACCGATCAGCCGCCGCCCGTACCCGCGGCGGGCCAGTTCGGCCAGGTAGAGGCCGTTGCCGCAGCCGACGTCGGCCACCACCCCGGTCCCGCCCACCCCGGTCCCGCCCACCCCGGTCCCGCCCACCCCGGCCGGAAGGGCCACGTCCAGCACCTGGCCGGGCAGGTCCACCGGCGGCTGCTGGTACGCGTAGATGGACTGGCGCGCGGCCAGGTTGGCGTCCGTCTGATACTGGATATCGCGCAGGAACGACCGGTCCGACCAGAGCGACATTGCGGAACCCCTCAGCCGGAGGACCCGCCGGCGATCTCGTACGACCAGAGCTCGCTGCTGACGCCGACCGGGGGAGCCGCCTGGCCGCCCGCGCGCTCGGCCGCTGACCGGTGCCCGTGCCCGAACGCCGGTGAGTTCAGCCACGCCTGGAACGCCGCCTCGTCGCGCCACCTGGTCACCACGAGCCAGACGGTCCGCCCGTCGGTCGGCTTGAGCAGCTCGAAGCCCTCGAAGCCGTCCTGGTTGTCGACCGCTCCGGCGCGGGCGGCGAACCTGCGGGCGAGCTCGTCGCCGCTGTCGGCGGGCACCGTAATCGCGTTGATCCTCACCATAGTCATGCCACCGATCATGCCGCAGATAAATGCGCTGGCATGGCACTGGGCCCAGCCCGGATGATAGATGGCATGCACGTCGAGGCGATCAACATCGGCCCCAACGGCGCGATCGCCCCGGTCAGGTCCGTCCGCGCGGTCGCGGGCCAGGGCCTGGAGGGCGACCGTCACTTCTTCCCCGGCGGAGCCGGACCGGGCGAGGCGCTGACCGTGGTCGAGGCCGAAGTCCTGGAGGAAGTCAGCCTGACCGGGGCGCAGTCGCGTCGCCAGGTCATGGTGCGCGGCGTCCGCGTCAACGACCTCGTAGGCAAGCGCTTCTGGATCGGCGAGGTCGAGTGCCTGGGCACCGAACTCTGCGAGCCGTGCCTGCACCTGCAGAAAATGACCCGCCCCGGCATCATCAAGGAGCTCATCCACCGCGCCGGCCTCCGCGCGGACATCCTGGCCGGAGGAACGATCAGCGTCGGCGACCCGGTACGCGAAGAACAATCTTTGGCCGAACGATCGATTGAGCCCTCACGCGGATAGCCGGGCCGCCTGGAGCGCCAGGTAGCGGCGTTCGGGGATACTGGTTGCGCGCCGGGCGGCCTCCAGGTAATCCGCAGCCGCCGCGCCGGGGTCGCCCGCTAGTTCCCGCAGGTGCGCCCGGGTGGCGAGGAGGCGGTGGTGCCGCGCCATCCGCTTGTCCTCGGCCAGTTCGGCCAGCACCGCGAGCCCGGCGTCGGGCCCGCGCACCATGGCCACGGTCACGGCGCGGCTGAGCGCGGCGAACGGGTTGGGTGCGGCCAGTTCCAGCAGGTCGTACAGCGCGAGGATCTGCGGCCAGTCGGTGTCGGCCATGGTCGCGGCCTCGTCGTGGACGGCGGCGATGGCCGCCTGGAGTCGTCCGCGTCCGCAGGCTCGGCGTCGGGCGGAGGACCGAGCAGTTCGGACTGCGGGGTAGCCACCGCGATCATCGCCTCGTCGTACCTGTCGGCGGGACTCCCCGGCTAAGCGGCGATGGCGGCGCTGGCCTTGCTGGTTGGCGAGGCGGACAGGTCACGGCAAAGCTGCCTGATCCACTGCATGCGGTCCATGGCCGCCTCGGGGTGGTCGCCGAACTCCTGGGCCATCAAGCCGACGCAGCCGCGGACGCCAAATTGCCGCACGGCTCGTGTGGCGGCCTGCGCCACCGCATCGCCGCTAGCGGCATCCGACCGCTGGAGCCCGGATACGAACAAGGCCGCGCACTGCGCGTCGTTCACGGTCAAGCTGTCCATAGCAATCCTCCGCGCCTCAAGGGATCTACACGCGTACAGAGTCGCGCGGAGGCGGGGGTGATACGCGGGGGGTCGGGGGGAAACACCAGGGGATCCGTCAGACCGGCCAGTCACCTGCAAGGGCCCTGGGCAGGACCGGATCAAGGATGCGCAAGGTCAGTCCCCACAGCAGCTGGCCTTCGACGTAGCGCACCGGCACGGTACGCGGGCCAGGCCAGGTAGGGAACGACATCTCTTGGGTCCCGGCCGCGTCCGGGCCAGCCAGCTCCGCTACCGGGACGTCGAGCACGGCGGCCACCTCGGACGGTTGCGGCCGCCAGTCGTACCCTTCAGACACGCCGTGCAACCGGGCCACGAACGGCCAGACCAGGTACCCGCTGGTGGCCGTGCGCGCCATAGGCAGCGCGGCGAGGACCTCGATCTGGGCCGGAACCAGGCCGAGTTCCTCGCAGGCCTCGCGGACGGCGGTCCCTCGCAGGCTAGCGTCGCCAGCTTCGCAGTTACCGCCAGGCAACGCGATCTGCCCGGCGTGCCGCCCCTGGGAGGTCCGCCTGATCAGTACCACCCTGAGCTGCCCGCCGCCGTCCCGGTAGAAGGGGACCAGCACCGCAGCCCGCCGCAAGACCTCCTCGCTCACCCCTTGATCATGCAGGAGAGGGAGGGAATTAACGCGGTTGATCCGGGTTCTGTGGTTGATCGGGGGGACGGGGGTGCCCCGTCCCCTCAACGCGGGCGCGGCGCTATGGTATCGGGCCACTGCCTTTTCGATGAGCTGCAGCATGCCGGGTAAACAAGCCACCCCAATATTCACCGCCGAGTCTGGGTGGTAAGGCGCGCGGCGCTGTGCGATCGTTAGGTCACCGTGCGAAGGGTCTTAGCACAGGATCCGGAAGTGGAGGCGTGAGCGGGACCCGGGGTGGTGGTGATGGCCAAGGTCTATGTGTCGTCCACGATCATCGACCTGAAACTGGAACGGCAGGCCGTACTGGACTGGCTGCGGCTGGCGCGGCATCAGGCCATCGACAGCTACCTGCCCGACAGCGACACCGTGCGGGACAGCTGCCTGGATGATATCGGCACGTGTGACCTGTACGTGGTGATCTTGGGGCACAGGTACGGGTTCCAGCCGCCGGAGGACAATCCGGAGGGCCTGTCGATCACGTGGCTGGAGTTCAGGCGGGCCGGCGAGTGCGGCATCCCACGGGTGGCGCTGCTGCGCACAAGCAGTCCCGATCTGCGCCTGTCGGATCTGCTGGATCCGGCGCGGGCGCTGCGGGTGCTCGCGTTCCGGGATGAGGTGGGCAGCCAGGTGCGTGCGGCCGAGTTCAGCGATCTGCAGGGCCTTATCCAGGGGCTAAGCACCGGGATCCAGGGCGAGCTGGACAAGAAGGACAGGCGGTCGGCCGGTCAGGTGGCCCCGGGCCGGGTGCTGCGGCTGGCGCCGCGGCCACTGTTCCTCGCGGGGCGGGAGGAGTTGCTGGCGCATTTGGATGCCCTGCTGGCCGGGGCTGATGACGCCGGGCCGCGGGTGGTGGCGTTGTGCGGGCTGGGCGGTGCGGGCAAGACCAGCGTGGCGCTGGAGTACGCGCACCGCAGCCTGGGCGGGGTTGCGGTGGCGTGGGAGTTGCGCGCCGAGGATCCAGCGGTGCTGGCGGGCGGGTTCGGCGAGCTGGCTGCCCAGCTCGGCGCCGATGGCGGGGACCCGGTGGCCGCGGTGCACGGGGCGCTGGCCGCCAGCCCGGCCAAGTGGCTGCTGGTGTTCGACAACGCGCCTGACCGGGCGTCGGTGGCCCGGTTCGTGCCCCCGGCCGGGCCCGGACGGGTGCTGATCACCAGCCGGGACCAGATCTGGCCGGGCGGCCAGGCCTTGGAGGTGCCGGTGCTGGACCCGCAGGCGGCCGCGCAGTTCCTGGCCGGCCGCACCGGCGACGCGGACCCGCGTGCGGCGCTGGAGCTGGCCGGGGAGCTGGGCGGGCTGCCGCTGGCGCTGGAGCAGGCCGCCGCGTACGTCGCGGCCAGCGGGGATAGCCTGGCCGGGTACCTGGCCTCGTTCTTGCAGCGGCGCGCGGACCTGCTGGGCCGGGGCGAGCCGATCGAGCATCCCGAGACGGTGGCGACCACCTGGCGGCTGGCGTTTGAGGACGTGCAGCGCGCCGCGCCGGGCGCGGCCGGGCTGTTGCGGCTACTGGCGTTCTGCGCGTCCGAGGCGATCCCGCTGCGCTTGCTGCTGCAATCTCGCCCAGGGCTCGCCGAACAGCTGGACGCAGACGTGGCGCCGGTGCTGGTGCCGCTGCTGGAGGACCGGCTCGCGGCCGGGGACGCGGTCGCGGCGTTGCGCCGGTATTCACTGGTGGCCCTGGCTGGAGACGGGCTGGTGTCGGTGCACCGGCTGGTGCAGGCGGTCACCGCTGATCAGATGCCTGCCGAGCTGGCCGTCGCGTGGCGGCGGGCCGCGGCCGCTGTGATTGAGGCCGCGCTCCCGGCCGACCCGGAGCAGCCGGAGGGTTGGGCGGCTTTTGCGGTACTGCTACCGCACGCCAAGACGGCCCTGGCAGCAGACAGCCAGTACATGGCGCGGATCGTGGACTACCTCGGATTCAGCGGCAGCTATGCCGCCGCCAGCGAACTGGGGCAGCAAGTGCTCAGCGCACGAGCACGTCTCCTCGGCCCGGAGCACCCGGACACCCTGGCCGCCAGGCACCACGTCGCGGGCTGGATTGGGATGGCGGGTGACCCGGCCGCCGCCCGCGACCAGCTCGCCGCGCTCGTGCCCGTACGCGAGCGGGTCCTCGGCCCGGAGCACCCGGACACCCTGGAGACCCGTGGCGACTGCGCCTTGTTCACCGGGCTGGTGGGCGATCCGGCTGCGGCCCGGGACCAGTTCGCCGCACTGCTGCCGGTAGCCGAGCGGATTCTCGGCCCGGAGCACCCGGACACCCTGGTGTACACCTACAACCTCGCCTCCTGGACCGGGCAGGCAGGGGGTCCGGCTGCGGCCCGGGACCAGTTCGCCGCACTGCGGCCGGTAGCCGAGCGGGTCTTCGGCCCGGCACATCCGCAAACCCTGATGGCCCGGCACGAACTCGCCCGCTGGACCGGGGACGCGGGGGATCCGGCCGCGGCCCGGGATCAGCTCGCCGCTCTGCTGCCGGTATCCGAGCGGGTGCCCGGCCCGGAGCACCCGGACACCCTGATGACCCGGCACGAACTCGCCCGCTGGACCGGGCTGGCGGGAGATCCGGCCGCGGCCCGGGACCAGTTCGCCGCGCTCGTGCCCGTGCGCGAGCGGGTCCTCGGCCCGGAGCACCGGGAAACCCTGATGGCCAGGCGCAACGTCGCGCGCTGGACCGGGCAGGCGGGGGATCCGGCGGCGGCCCGGGATCAGCTCGCGGCACTGCTGCCGGTAGCCGAGCGGGTTCTCGGCCCGGAGCACCCGGACACCCTGATGACCCGGCACGAACTCGCCCGCTGCACCGGGCTGGCGGGAGATCCGGCCGCGGCCCGCGACCAGCTCGCCGCGGTCCTGCCCGCACGCGAGCGGGTCCTCGGCCCGGAGCACCAGGACACTCGGGAGACCCGCGACGAACTCGCCCGCTGGACCAAGAAGGCGAGTTAGCGGCTCAGCTCGTAAGGACGGCCATCGCGGTTGTCACAGCTGGATCGTTGCCTCAATGGTCAATCTGCGGGTGTTTTCACATTTGGCACGAGGCCCTGGGATACACCCAATCGACCATGAAGCCCCGGATCAACCGCAATCTTCCGAAAGGCGCAGCGCAGGCCCCGTCAGACCGGGACGGACAGCGACAGGCCGAACTGCCCGGCGGCATCCGTCCACCAGGTCCGCATCGCGAACCCGGCCGCGGCGAGCTCGGCCTGTACGCCCTGGCGGCGGAATTTGGCGGACACCTCGGTCCGCATCTCCTCCCCGGCGGCGAAGCGCACAGTGAGCCCGATCCCGGGCAGGTGCACCTCCTGGTCGGACAGCGAGCGCAGCCGCATCTCGATCCACTCGGCCTCGGCGTCCCATTCCGCCACGTGCTCGAACTCGTCACGGTCGAAGTCCGCGCCGAGTTCGGCGTTCAGTACCGCCAGGACGTTCTTGTTGAACTCGGCGGTGACCCCGGCCTCGTCGTCGTAGGCGGCCACCAGCGTGGCCGGGTCCTTGACGAGATCGGTGCCCAGCAGGAACCAGTCGCCCGGGCCAAGCCTGGCCCGCAGCCGGGCCAGGAAGGACGCGCGCTCTGCGGGAACCAGGTTCCCGATCGTGCTGCCGAGGAAGGCGGCCAGCCTGGGCCCGGGCGCCTCGCCGTCGGCGGGCAGGCCAAGGTGGGAGTCGAAGTCGGAAAGCACGGCGCGCACGTCGAGCCCCGGGTACTCGGCGGAGAGTGCGTCCGCCGCCGTGACCAGGGCCGGCTCGCTGACGTCGACCGGCACGTAGCAGCGCAGGGTGCCCGCCGCGCGCAGCGCGTCAAGCAGCAGCCTGGTCTTCTCGGACGACCCCGAGCCCAGCTCGACGAGCGTCCGCGCCCGCGTCTGCGCGGCGATCAGGCCCGCGGTAGCGTGCAGGATCTCCCGCTCGGCGCGGGTCGGGTAGTACTCGGGCAGCTCGGTGATCTTGTCGAACAGCGCGCTGCCCTGCGCGTCGTAGAACCACTTGGGCGGCAGCGACTTCGGGACCGACGTCAGCCCGCCGCGCGCGTCCTCGCGCAGCGACTCGGCCAGGAAACCGGGCGGCAGTCGGCGGTCTAGTGGGGCCAAGGGATCGTGATCCTTCCGTCAGGGGTGACTGAGAAGTCCGAAGTGGCGGGCAGCGGCGTGACGCTGACCTGAGCGGGGACCGCGGTGACGACCGAGCCGCCGGGGACCACCATCCAGCCCGGGTCGTCATCCGCGGGCTCGGAGGCGACCGTGACGCCGCCACCGGCCTCGCGGTAGTACAGCGTGTGACCCGCCGCGGTGGCGGCGATCATGCGCCCGTCGGTCAGCAGGAAGTTGAACCGCCCGGTCACGCCCGCGGCGTTCAGCGCCCCGATGGTGTCGGCGAGCGCCGCCGCAGGCGCCAGGCCGGCGCGGAGCCGGTGCAGGACCAGCGCCCAGGCCAGCGCGGAATCGACGCGGGCCTCCAGTTCGAGCAGCGAAACGGTGGGCAGCGTGGAAGCCACCCCGGCCGTAGCCGATGGCCATCCGTCGAGCGCGCCGTTGTGGGTGAACAGCCAGCGCTCGTGGCCGAACGGCCCGACCGCCGCCGGACCCTGGCTGGTGCCCGGCGTCGCGTTGCGGACCGTGGCCAGCAGCGCGCCCGTCCTGGTCACCCGGGCCAGGTCGGCAAAGGACTGATCGGCCCAGATGGGCCCCGCCTGCCGGTATCTGGCGGGCGAAGGATCGAGGTCCGAACCGTCCGAGGCGTCGCTGTACCAGCCCACGCCGAACCCGTCCGCGTTGACCGCGCCGGGCCGCTGGTAGCGGGGCGCCCACGCCTGGGTGTACAGGCCGTGCGGCGGGTCGATGAGGACCGAACGCAGCGTCACCGGCGGCCCGAGGTAGGCCACGTGCCTGCACATCAGGCGGTCGCCGACCGGGCGGTGCGGAAACCGGAGAAGATCTGCCGGCGGATCGGGTAGTCCCAATTCCGGAACGTACCGCGGCAGGCCACCGGGCTGACCGCGAACGACCCACCACGGAGCACCTTGTACTCGGGCCCGAAGAACACCTCCGAATACTCCCGGTACGGCCAGGCGATAAACCCCGGATAGGGCAGGAAGTCCGAGCTCGTCCATTCCCAGACGTCCCCGATGAGCTGGCGGGCGCCGCACGGTGCCGCGCCGGCCGGGTACGACCCCGCGGGCGCGGGGCGCAGGAACTCCTGGCCCAGGTTGGCCAGCGAGGACGCAGGCTCCGCGTTGCCCCACGGGTACCGGCGGGACAGCCCGGTGGCCGGATCGAACCTGGCCGCCTTCTCCCACTCGGCCTCGGTCGGCAGCCGCCTGCCCGCCCAGCGGGCGTAGGCGTCGGCCTCGTACCAGCACACGTGCACTACGGGCTCGTCCGGCCTGACCGGCTCCGTCTTACCGAACGCCGTCCGAACCCAATGCCCGCCGTCCGAGCTCCAGTACATCGGCGCAGACAGCCCCACGCGCTGCCTATGCGACCACCCGGCCTCCGCCCACCAGCGCGGGTCGTCGTACCCGCCGTCCGCGATGAATTCGGCGTACGCGCCGCAGGTCACCGGGGTGGTGTCGAGATAGAACGGCGCCACGTCCACGACGTGGGCGGGCCGCTCGTTATCCAGCGCCCAGGGCTCGGTGGAGGTGCCCATCGTGAACGGCCCGCCCGGCACGAGCACCTCGGCAGGCAGCCGGGGCGCGTCCGCAGGCGCCGGACCGGGGGCGGGGGCGGCCAGCACCGCCGCTCCGGTCCGGATCTGATGGGTGATCAGCATCGTCTCGTCGTGCTGCACCTCGTGCTGCGCGATCATGCCGAACGCGAACCCGTCGCCCAGCAGCCGCGAGCCGCTGAACTGTGACCGGTCGAGCAGGTCGAGCACCCGCCCGCGCACCTCGTGGCCGTACGCGCGCGCCTGTTCTGGCGGCAGCAGCGGCAGCGTCGGCCGCTCGGAGCGGGGATGCTCGAACGCGTCGTACAGCGGGTCGATCTCCGGGTGCATGGGCTCACGCCCGCCGACCTCCCGCAGCAGCCACAGTTCCTCCTGGTTGGCTATGTGCGCGAGGTCCCAGACCAGCGGGGACATGAGCGGTGAGTGCTGCAGGACCAGATCGGCCTCGTCGACGGAGTCGGTGAGCAGGGCCGTGCGCTCCCGCGCGCCGGTCAGTTCCGCCGCGATCCGCTCGCGCAGCGCGGCCCCCTCAAGTGGTGGCTCGGTCATCTGACTCCCTCCAGTTGGTCGTCGGCCGGACACCGGCCGGCCAGTACGTAACGTTCGGTGAAGTCGGCCACCGCCTGCCGGATCGGAGCGGGCGCCCCCGACCGGCCCAGCGCGGCGTTGGCCGCCTCAAAGCACTCCCGGCTGGCCTTGCCGATGCCCGGGTCGCCCGGGCCGCTCCTGGCCGCGCGCAGCCAGGGCCCCTGCGCATCGGTCGATCCGTTCCACACGGGTTCGGCCGCGGCCATGGCCGCCTCGGACGCGCGCTCATCACCGGTCAGGGCCGTAGCGACGGCCGCGGGCACGATCCAGCCGTCGCCGGCCTGCGCGTCGATCACGCGCACCTCCATGTGCCCGCGCGGGCGCACCGGCGGGAACAAGGTGGACAGGTGATAGTCCAGGTCTTCCTGGGTGGGCGCGCGCAGCGGGCCAGAGTCGCCGGTACGCAGCCACTCGCGGAACGTCAGCCCGGGCGGCGCGCTCCAGTCGGCCGACTCGGGCTCCCGCACGCACATGAGCTCGGCGTCCAGCGCATACGCGGTCCACGCGTCGCGGGGGTCGCCGTCGTCCGTCGGCGGGGCCGGAGCCCGGGTCCGGCCCGGGTTCATGTTCGACCACACCTGCTGCCTTGCCGAGCGCCAGCCCGTCGGCTGACCGTCCCGGATCGGGGAGTTGGCGAACGCCGCCACGAGCACTGGCCCGATCGCGTGCAGCAGCCGCCAGCGCGCACGGTAACCGGACTCACCCGGGCCCTCGTCGCCGGCGTCCACGCAGACCTGGACCGACGCGGTGCCGCACATCATCTGCCGGCCCCACGGGCCCTCGCGGTCGAAGAACTTTTCCATCGCCGCGTAACGCGGCAGGTCCAGCAGGCGCCGGGGCGGTCGCAGCGGATCGAGGCCGTAACCGCAAAGCTCGAGGCCGACGGCCGCCGCCGCGTCCCGCAGGGCGGCCAGATCACGCCCGGTCTCATCGATGAGCTCACCGAGCGTAGCCGCGGGAGCCGAGCTGAGCTCAAGCTGCCCGCCTGGCTCCACCGTCAGGCAGGAACCAGATGAAAGCGAAATACCATTGTGCCGAACGGCGTCGCGTGACTCTCCCGGGACTGTGCTGGCCCCGGTGGGCGACCCCCCGGTATCCCCACGATCCTGGGGGGAAGTCTTTCCCCCCAAACCCCCTCGACCCCCGAAGTGGGCCAATGTGGCGGCGACCTGCTCCGCCTCCACCGGCCGGGCTGGATCGCGGCGATCGCGGACCAGCCATTCGAGCTCTACGCCTACGCGTTCCGGTGGGCCGGTCTTGAAGCAGATCCCGTGAATGTGCGCTTCGGCGTCAGTTTCAGTGAAGCGCGCCCCCCGGATCACGATTTACACCCTACCCGATAGGTTTGTCCGGTCCCGGGACCGGAACCGTGCTTCGGCCCCTACTACCCCCGTGACACGCCGTAATCACCAACCTGGCCTGCGCTGTTGGAATGCTCTGGCAGGATGGAACGTGATGAAGGTCCCACCCGTCAGGATGCCGCTGCCGTTCCGGGGGAAGGCTGGAGAGCCGCCCGGCATCGTCGCCGTGGCCCGAGTGGACCGCAAGACCAAGAGCATCTCGCGGCGGCTGAACCCGGGCGAGATCGCCATCATCGATCACTCCGACCTGGACCGGGTGAGCGCCGAAGAGCTGATCAGGCGCAAGGTGTCGGCCGTGGTCAACGTCTCGGTGAGCATGACCGGGCGCTACCCGAACCTCGGGCCGCAGCTGCTGCTCAACGCCGACATCCCCGTCCTGGATGATGTCGGCCCCGACGTGCTCGTCCGGGTCACCGACGGCACGGTGGTCCGGCTGGACCAGGAGACCCTGTACCTCGGCGATACCGTCATCGCCAAGGGAACGCCGCTGACGCAGGAGTCGGTGGACGCGGCGATGACCGAGGCCAGGGCCATGGTGCCGGTCCAGATCGAGTCGTTCGCCGCCAACACCCTGGAGTTCCTCCGGCGTGAGCACGAGCTGTTGACCGACGGCGTCCGAGCGCCCGAGCTGGACACGGACATGGAGGGGCGTCACGTCCTGGTCGTGGTGCGCGGCTACCACTACCGGGAGGACCTCGCCGCCCTGCGCGCCTACATCCGCGAGTACAAGCCGGTCATGCTGGCCGTGGACGGTGGCGCCGACGCCCTGATGGAGACCGGGTACGAGCCCGACGTCATCCTCGGGGACATGGACTCGGTGTCCGACGAGGCGCTGCGCTGCGGCGCGGAACTCGTCGTGCACGCCTACCCCGACGGCCGCGCTCCTGGGCTATCCCGGGTCCGCGAGCTCGGCCTGGACGGGGTGACCTGCCCGGCACCTGGGACGAGCGAGGACATCGCGCTGCTCCTGGCCGACGCCAAGGGAGCCAGCCTCATCGTGGTCGTCGGCACGCACCACACCCTCGAGGAGTTCCTCGACAAGGGCCGGGCCGGCATGTCGAGCACCTTCATCACGCACCTGCGGGTCGCCGGGAAGCTGATCAATGCCCGGGGCGTGCACCAGCTCTACCAGAGCCGCATCTCCGGCTGGTCGCTGCTCGCGCTGGTCCTGGCCGCGGCCGTGACCGTGCTGGTAGCCGTGCTGTTCTCGCCCGCCGAACCCGTCCTGGCCAGGTACTTCGAAGTGACCTGGCACTCCTTCGCCTACTGGCTGACCGGAAAACTCTAGTGATTGACTTCCGCTATCACCTCGTCTCCATCGTGGCGGTGTTCCTCGCGCTCGCGATCGGGATCGTGCTCGGCTCCACCGAGCTGCAGGGACCTACGTACAACCTGCTGAACCAGACGACCGGCAGGTTGCAGACCGAACTGAACCAGGTGACCGGCCAGCGGGACACGGCCCAGGCGCAGGCCAACCTCGGCGAGGCGTACGCCCAGGCGGTCGAGCCCGCCTTGCTGCACAACCTGCTGGCGGGCCAGCGGCTGCTGATCGTCACCGAGCCCGGCGCCTCGCCGGCGGTGGTGACCGCCATCAGCAACGCCGCCACGCAGTTCGCGGGGGCCACGGTCACCGGGCAGATCTCCCTGCAGCCGAAGTTCTTCGACACCAGCGACACCACGCAGGACTACCTGAACCAGACCAACCTGGTCCTGGCCCAGTCCGACGGGATCACGCTGGAAAACGGGACGACCTACCAGCAGCAGGCCGCGCACATCATCGCCAGCGAGATCCTCACCAAGGCCCCGGGATCGCCGGGCAGCCATGGCACCGCGAGCCTGTCGGCCACTCCGTCCGCCACCCCGTCGACCGGCACCGGGTCGTCCGGGTCGTCGGGCACGGGGTCGTCCGGCACGGGGTCGGACACCAACGCGGCCACCATGCTCACCGCGTACGCGAATTCCGGTTTCCTGACCACCAGCGGGCAGCCGTCCACCCCGGCCACGCTGGCGGTGATCGTCACCCCGCAGACGGCACCGACCGACGGCAGCGCGGACCCGCTGGACCAGATGCTCGTGGCACTGGCCGAAGAACTGGCCGCGCAGGACTCGGCCACCGTGGTGGCCGGGTCGTCCACTGGTTCGGGTCCCGGCAGCCCGATTGCCGTCCTGCGGGCGAGCAACGTGGCCAACCAGGTATCCACGGTCGACGACGCCGACTTCGTTTCCGGGCAGAGCGTGGTCATCCAGGCGCTGGCGGTGCTGCTGGCGGGCGGGAAGCCGGGTAGCTACGGGATGACGGGCAACGGCGCGAGCACCGTCGCCCCGAGCCCGGCGCCCACGGCGATCCCCAGCGCCAGCGCGAGCGCGAGCGCGTCGTCCAGCGCGACCGGAACCCGGTCGGGCAAGAAGGGGAAGAAGTGACCCTCGGCCGCTCGCCGGGCCAGGCCGGGCGTCGGCTGATCGCCGCGGCCGCCAGCACTGGGGTGTCGGGACTGGCCGCCGCCGGGGCCGCCCGGCTGGCCTACTCCGTCCTGAACCGTTACCCGCCCGGCGGGCCGAAGACGTGGTCGCGGACGAACCATCGCGGCGAGCCCGTCACGCTCCTCGAGGGTCCCGCGGCCGCCGTCGGCGCGATCGCAGGGGTGCTGGCGCAGGCCGGGCTGCAGTCGCTGGCCGGTCCTGCCGGAGACCGCGCGACCTGGCGGGCGGCCGCCGCTATCACGGTCGCGGGGGCGGGGGGAGCGGCGTTCGGGGCCTACGACGACCTGGCCGGGTCGTCAGACCGGCGCGGGTTCCGCGGTCACCTGGGCGCGCTGCGGCAAGGCGAGGTGACCACGGGGGCCGTGAAACTGGCGGGCATCGGCGCCACCGGGATGGCTAGCGCCGCCCTGAGCGGCGGCAACGCCGCCGATTTCGTCATCAACACCGGGCTGGTGGCCGGGTTCGCCAACCTGCTCAACCTGTTCGACCTGCGCCCAGGACGGGCCATCAAGGCCGCGGTCGCGTCCAGCGCGCTGGTCGTCCTCGGCGGGTCCCTCGGCCGGGCCGCCCTGGGTACTCCGGGTCCCGCAGGAACCGCCGTGGCGCCGCCGCTGGCGGCCGCGCTGGCCCTGCTGCCGGAGGACCTGGGCGAGCGGGCGATGCTGGGCGACGCCGGCGCGAACGCCCTGGGCGCCATGATCGGCGCCGCCGCCTGCGGGCTGCCCCGGCCGGCCAGGGTGGCGCTCCTAGCCGGGGCCGCCTGGCTGAACGTGGCGAGCGAGAAGGTCAGCTTCACGGCGGTCATCGAGCGGACGCCGGCCCTGCGCCGGCTCGACCTGCTCGGCCGCAGGCCCCCGAGCCCGCCGCCACCGATCGTGATCCCGGTCCAGCGCGGGGCGGACCAGGCCGCGGACACTGACATCGCGCCGCCCAGGGAGTGACCGTTCCCGTGGCCGAGCGGGGGAGTGCTCGGCAGCGGAGCCAGGGGATCGGCCGCGCCGCGGTGCTGATCGGGGCGATCACGATGCTGGCGCGCGTGATCGGTTTCGGCCGCCAGGTCGTGTTCGCGCACACGGTCCAGGCGCTATGCCTCGGCACGGCCTACACCACCGCGAACATGGTGCCGAACATCATCTACAACGTGGTCCTGGGCGGCGCGCTCACCGCGGTGGTGGTCCCGGTCCTCGCGGGCCCCGCGAACGACAAGGAACGTGCGTGCCAAACCTCGTCCGCCCTGCTCACCTGGACGGTCCTGCTGCTCGTTCCGGTCAGCCTGCTGATCGCGATCGCCGCGCGGCCGCTCGTATCGCTGCTGCTCGACGGGGCACCCGGGTGCCCGCGGGCGAGCATGATCGCCCTGGGCGCGCGGCTGCTCGCGGTGTTCGCGCCGCAGATCCTGCTCTACGGCCTCGCCGTGGTCCTCTACGGCATCTTGCAGGCCCGTCGCAGGTTCGCCGCTCCCGCGCTGGCCCCCGTGCTGTCCAGCCTGGTCGTCATCGGGGCGTACTTCTGGTTCGGCGCGGTGGGGAACGGATACCAGAACCTGGCCAGGCCGGTGCCCACGGCGGCCTGGGTCATCCTGGCCGCCGGGACCACCGCTGGGGTCGCGGCCCTGGTGGTGACCCCGCTCGTCCCGGCCGTGCGGCTGCGGCTGGCGCTGCGTCCCACGCTGAGGTTCCCGGCCGGGGTGGGCCCGCGGGTCAGGTCCCTGGCGGCGGCGGGCATCGCCACGCTCATCGCCCAGGACGCCTCGGTGGCGGTGGTGATCGTGCTGGCCAACGCGCGAGGCGGCGGGGGCTCGCTCGTCCTCTACAGCTTCGCCTGGGCGGTCTTCTTTGTCCCCTACGCCGTCCTCGCGGTGCCGATCGCGACCAGCGCCTTCCCCGAGTTGTCCGCGCGCACCGAGGATTTCGACGCGACCTGCGCCACCTCCACCCGCGCGGTGACGGTGGCGTCCTGCCTGGGCGTGGCGGCCATGGTCGGGACGTGCATCCCGCTGGCCCGGGTCTTCCAGTCCCACGTCACCCAGGCGGCGGGCGCCAGGCACCTGGCGATCGCGCTGGCCGCCTTCGCGCCGGGTCTGGTCGGGTACGGCCTGACCGCGAACCTGTCCCGGGTGCTCTACACGATCGGGCGGAGCGGCGCCTCCGCCGCGGCGGTCAGCGGCGGGTGGCTCCTCGTGACCATGGCGGACATGCTCATCGTGCCGTTCGTGCCGAGGTCCGCGGTGGTGGCGTGGCTCGGGGCGGGCACCACGATCGGGCTCACCGTGTCGGGTGTCGTCCTGAGCATGCTGGTCCGGCGCTTCCGCGGGGCGCGGGCGCTGCGCGGGAGCATGCGGGCCGCCCTGGCCGGCCTGGCCGGCGCGGTGACCGGGGGCGCCGCCGGGCTGGGCGTGACGCTGGCCGTCCCCGCGCACGGCTTCCTGCCGAACGTCGCGCTCACCCTGATGGCCAGCGCCGCCGTCTTGGCGGCCTTCCTGACCGTGGTGGCCCTGGCCGACGGCGGCGATCTGCTCGCGGTGGTACGCCGGGTGGTCCGCGCATGAAGGTCGCGTTCGTGCTGGGCACCAGCGCGGGCGGGACCGGCCGCCACGTCAAGATGCTCGCGGCCGGGTGCGCGGCCCGGGAAATCCCGGTGGAGGTATTCGGTCCCGCCCAGACGGATCGCGCCTTCGGCTTCACCACCGGCGACACCCCACCACCCGCCCTCACTTCACCAACCACACTCACCTCACCACCCGCGTCTACCTCACCCGCCTCCATCTCACCATCCGCCCCTACCTCACCACCCGCCCCGATAACCTTCGCCGCGGTCGATATCGCGGACCGGCCCCGCGTACTGCCCGACCTGCGGACGATCGCCAGGCTGCGTCGCCTCATCGAGGTCGGCCAGCCGGACCTGGTGCACGCGCACGGCCTGCGGGCCGGCGCCCTCACCGCGATCGCGCTGGCCTTCGCCCGGCGCCGGAGCGGCGTGCATGCCGCCCTAGTCGTCACCGTCCACAATGCCTCGCCCGAGGGCGCCCTGACCGGCGCGATCTACCGGGTCCTCGAGCTGATCGTCGCGCGCAACGCCGACTCGGTCCTGTGCGTCTCCCCGGACCTGGAACAGCGGATGCAGGCCGCCGGCGCCCGGCGCGTCGCGCGGGCGGTCGTCCCGGCCCCCGTAATGACCCTGACCGCGACGCCGGCCTCCGCGACGCCGGCCCGTGCCGCGACGAGCCCGGCCGGAGACGTTTCCGCGGAAACGTCTGCCGCCGCCGGCGCGGCTCTGCGCGGACCCGTCGTCCTCGCCGTGGGCAGGCTCGCCGCGCAGAAGGGATTCGGCACCCTGATCGAGGCGGCTGCCCGCTGGCGGGACATCTGGCCCGCGCCGGTGCTGGTCATCGTGGGCGAAGGCCCCCTCGAGGCGGAACTCAAGGAGCAGGCGGCCGCGCTCGGCCTGACAGTGGAGTTCGCTGGCCTGCGGACGGACGTGCCCAGGCTGCTGGCCGCGGCCGCCGTCTTCGTGCTGCCTAGCTGGTGGGAGGGCCAGCCGCTCGTCCTGCAGGAGGCCTTGCGCGCCGGCGTGCCGATCGTGGCCACCCGCGTCGGAGGCTCCCCGGCCCTGGTCGGCGAGGACGCCGCCGTGCTCGTTCCTCCCGGCGAACCAGAACGCCTGGCCGACGCGGTCCGCGCGATCCTCACCGACCCCGCGCTAGCGGCCCGGCTGCGCGCGGCCGCGGCAGGCCGCGCTCAGGGGCTGCCCGCGGAAGCCGCCGCGGTGGCCGCCGCGCTGGCCGAATACGACCTCGTCACCGGGGGCGCTGGAGGGCTCAGGGCGTGATCCAGTCGTGCGCGATCCGCTCGGCGAGGTCTTCGAGCAGCGGGCCCGCCTGGTCGCGGCACCGCGCGAGGTCGAGCTCGAGGTCGGTCAGCGCGTAGGCGCGCGCGATCCCCACCGCCCGGAGCTGGGCGTCGGTCAGCGAGCACATGCCCGCCACCGCGACCACCGGCACGTCGGGGACCACCGCCGCGGCCGCCCTGGCTACTCCGGCCGGGGCCTTGCCGTGCAGGGTCTGCGTATCGAGCGCGCCCTCGCCGGTGATGACGAGCCTGGCGTCGGCCAGCCGGTGGGCGAACGAGGCCAGGTCCAGCATCACCTCGATGCCGGGGCGCATCGTGGCGCCGAGGAACATCAGCGCCGCGAACCCGAGGCCGCCCGCCGCCCCGGCTCCCCGGTCGTGCCGCTTCACCCGGCCGAGTGCATGCTCGGCCACGTCGGCCCAGCGGGCCAGGCCCTCCTCCAGCGCCGCCGCGTCGGCCGCGGAGGCGCCCTTCTGCGGCGAGTAGACCGCCGCGGCGCCGCGCTCCCCGAGCAGCGGGTTGTCCACGTCCGTGGCCACGATGATCTCCAGACCCGACAGGTCCCGCAGCTTCGACAGGTCGATCCTGGCCAGCCGGGCGAGAGCCGCCCCGCCGGGCGGCAGTTCGGCGCCGGACTCGTCGAGCAGCCTGGCGCCCAGGGCCGTCACCATCCCTGCCCCGCCGTCGGTGGACGCGACCCCGCCGAGGCCGAGCACGATCCGCTTCGCGCGCATCCGGGCCGCGGCCATGAGCAGTTCCCCGACCCCGCGGCTGGAGGCGGTCAGCGGCGCGGGCATGCCGCCGGGCAGCAGGCTCAGCCCGGACGCCTGCGCGGACTCGATGATCGCGGTTCCCTCGCCGAACGCGAACGCGGCGGTGACCGGGCTGCCGGTCGGCCCGCGGACTCCCATCTCGACCCGCCGGTAACCGGCGGCCTGCGCCGCGTCCACCGTGCCATCGCCGCCGTCCGCGACCGGAACCAGGACGCACGGCAGGCCGGGCCGGACCCGCTGCAGCCCGGCGGCCACGTGACCGGCGACCTGGGATGCGGTGAGCGTTCCCTTGAACTTGTCCGGAGCGATCACCACTTGGCTCATTGAGCCATCAGATCACGCCCGCGCCCTCTCGGCAGGTGAGACGGCACCTAGTTCAAAGTTCAAGGTCAGTCCGCTTCCTCCCAGCGGCGCCCGACGGCCGCGAGGCCGCCCTCGGTCAGGGATCCGTACAAGCGCAGCCGGGCCACGCCGCCGTCGGGAAAAATGTTCAGCCGAACGTGCGTAGCCGGAGTCCCGCGGACCCGGAACCTATGCGGCGTGTCCGGCAGCAGCCTGACGTTAGGCAGCAGATCGCGCCATCCGCTGCCCGCGGCCAGCACTTCGCTCGTCACGTCCGCGGCGGCGTCCATGATCTGCAGCGAGGCGGCGTCGGGCTGATTGCCGCGATACCGGGACGTGTCGATCTCGGCGAGATAAATGACGCCGCGCCCGGCCAGCCGCACGACCAGCCATTCGTAGCCAGGCTTCCTGCGCCTGCGGGTCTCCCAGCCCTCGCCCATCACCCGTGAGAGACCGGGGGAGATGACGTTGCGCGGCGAGGAGTAGAACTCGTCGCTGCACGCGACGACATCGCCGCCGTTCTCCAGGGCGGCGAGGTCGACCGTGATCCTCTCAAGCAACGCGGGGTCGGGCACCACCTCACCGTGCACGCGCAGGCGGGCGACGCCGCCGTCGGGGAAGATGTTCAGCCGGACATGGGTGAACCTGCGCCCGGATTCGACCGCGAACGAGTGCGTCGTATCGCCTGAGAGCAGGCTGCGCGGCACGACCTCCTGCCAGCCGCCGGGTCCTGGGTCGGCGTCGAGTTCCTCGGCCGACGGGTACCCGCTCACCGAGCAGGCGTCCGCCGAGCAGGCCTGCGGGTAGTTGCCGGTGAAGAACGCCGTGTCCACCACGACGGACCGGATCACGCCGGGCGCGCCGAGGCGGGCGATGACCCAGTCGCGCACCGAATCGTCAGGCAGCGCCCCGCCCGGTCCGCGCCTGCGCCTGGTCTCCCAGCCGTCGTAGATCTGCCCCTTGACGTCGAACGTGTGCGGGGCGAAGGCCGGCGCGGCGGGAGTGATCAGGTTTTCCTTCGCGGCGAAGAACTCGTCGCTGGCCGCCACGACCGCGCCGCGCAGTTGGAGCAGGTCAGGCAGAAGCTGGTCATCCATGACATAGCTGTACCCGCGGCGAAACCCCGTCAGCCCCGGTTCAGCAGCCGGCCACCTGGCTCACCGTCCGGCGCTTTGCTCTCAGCGTCGAGCAGCGCGGTCCCGCGCAGCCACGTCTGCCGGACTCGCCCCGTTAGCGTACGTCCCGCGTACGGCGTCACAGGGTGCCGGTGCTCCAGCCGGGCGGGGTCCACCACGTACGACTCGTCCGGGTCGAACGCCACCAGGTCGGCGTCGGCACCGACCGCCAGGCGCCCCTTGGCGGGCAGGCCGGCCAAGGCGGCTGGGGCCGCGGCCATCCACCGGGCCACGTCGTCCAGCGTCCGCCCGCGCCGCCGGGCGACGGTCCACACCGCGGACAGGCCGAGTTGCAGCCCGGCGATGCCGCCCCACGCCGTGCCGAAGTCCCCCGTCTCGGGCGACTTCAGCTCCGGCGGGCAGGGCGAGTGGTCGGACACCACGCAGTCGATGACGCCGGCCTCGAGCCCGCGCCACAGCGCCTCCCGGTTGATCCCGTCCCTGATCGGCGGGCAGCACTTGAACTCGGTGGCGCCGTCGGGCACCTGCTCGGCCGCGAAGTACAGGTAGTGCGGGCACGTCTCGGCGGACAGCCGGATTCCGGCCGCCTTGGCCCCGGCGATCAGGGCCACGCACTCGGCCGCCGACAGGTGCACGATGTGCGCCCGGGCCCCGGTGGCGGCCGCGGCCGCGATCACCTTCTCGATGGCCCGCCGCTCGGCGACGGGCGGCCTGGAGGCCACGAACGAGCCGAAGTCACGGCCGGACGCCGGCTTGATCTCCGCCGCGTCCTCGGCGTGCGCGATCAGGACCGAGTCCGTCGCGGCCAGCGTGCCGAGCGCAGACCGCAGCCCCGCCACGTCCAGCGGCGGGAACTCCGGCACCCCGGAGTCGAGCAAGAAGCACTTGAACCCGACCACCCCGGCCTCGTGCAGGGGCAGCAGCGAGTCGCCGTTCCCCGGCACCGCACCGCCCCAGAACGCCACGTCGACCCAGCACTTCCCGGCGGCTGCCGAGCGCTTCTCCCGCAGCGCCGCCACCGACACGGTGGGCGGCACCGAATTGAGCGGCATGTCGCAGATCGTGGTCACGCCGCCGGCCGCGGCGGCGCGGGTGGCGGTCGCGAACCCTTCCCACTCGGTCCGGCCTGGCTCGTTGACGTGCACGTGGGTGTCGACCAGGCCGGGCAGGAGCGCGAGGTCGCCGAGGTCGACGTCGTGGTCAGCCTCGACCGGCGCGGCGTACCCGTCGATGGCCGCGATGACCGGGCCGCTGACCGCGACCGCGGCGGGCCGCGTGCCGTCGGGCAGCACCGCCCGCCGGGACCTGATCACTAGGTCATACGGCATGGTCCGACCTCCAGCCGAAGCTCGATGAGCTGTCAGCCGGATCGGCAGGCCGGTACTCGCAGCCGATCCAGCCGGGATAGCCCTGCACAGCGAGCTGGCCGAACAGCGCCTCGAAATCCAACTCGCCGGTGCCCGGAGCGCCGCGATCGGGCACGTCACCGATCTGGACGTGGGTGATGTCGCTTGCGTCTTGCGCCAGCACCGCCGCCAGGTCCTCGCCCATCCGGCCCAGGTTGTACAGGTCGGCGAGAAACGCGATGTTGCGGGCGCCGCCCGCGCGAACCCTGGCGACCAGCGCGAGCGCGTACTGGCTGGAGACGACGGCGGCTCGCGGGTGGTCGTGTGAGTTCAGCGACTCCACCACGACGGTGGCGCCGGCCCGCTCGGCGGCCGCCGCGGCAAGCGCGAGGTTCTCGGCGGCCAGATCGTCCTGCTGCTCCCTGGGCAGGCCGTCGACGCGATTTCCGTACAGCGCGTTGAGCACGGTGCAGCCGGTCTGCGCGGCGATACCCGCGCAGACGTCGATGTTGTCCCGGAACGCGCCCGATCCCGCGGGCAGGGACAGGAGCCCGCGTTCGCCGGCCGCGAAGTCACCCGCCGTAAAGTTCAGCAAGATCAGCCGAACGCCGGCGTCGCCGAGCGCTCCGACGAACGCATCCACCTCCCGGTCCGGCGGCACCGGATCGGCGAACGGCCACCAGAACTCCACCGCGTCGAATCCCGCCGCACGCGCGGCCGCCGGGCGCTCGAGCAACGGCAACTCGGTGAACAAGATGGAGCAGTTGACGTCGAACCGCAGGCCGTAGGTGCGCACAGCCGCCAGTCTGTCACCATCTGGCGCGGGGCAGCCCGACCGCCGCACGGCGCGCCACGGCAAGGTCACCGTCTGGTTCGTTCATCTTCGCGCCATTTTGTTGTCAGCCGCCCGTTACAGGTACCCGCTAGAACTAACCTGCATCGCCCAGTAGACCTAACGTGCATCGCTCCGCCAGAACTAACGCCCATCGCATAGGAAGGGGCGCAGGACCATGCAAAGGTTCGGAAGGCTCGGTATCGCCGGGCGCGTAGCCAGGACATCCGCGGCCGTAGGCGCGGTCACGGCGGTCGTGTTCGCCATGGCCAGTTTCGCCCCTGCGGCCAGCGCGAAGCCGGCCGGTGTGACCTACCATGCGACCGCGATCCTTTCCGGCATGAGCCTGCATCACTCGTACCAGCAGGCCGGATCCCCTGTATGGCACTCCGAGCCCTTGACCCAGCCGGATGACATCACCAGGATCGGCGGCGACCTGTTCACCGGATTCCAGAACGGCGTGGGCCCGCAGGGGCAGGCCAGCACGGACGGCAACCGCGACAGCACGATCGTCGAGTTCACGCTAAACGGCACGGTCGTCAACCAGTGGGACTTGCGCGGGAAATGCGACGGCCTGACCGCCGACCCGTACACGGGGCTGGTCGTCGCCACGATTGACGAGGACCGGTATACCAGCCTGAACACCATTGACCCGGAAACCGGCCAGGTTACGCACTATTCGTACAACAAGAACCCGCTGCCGCATAACGGCGGCACCGACGCCATCGAGTTCTACAACGGCATGATGCTGATCAGCGCGTCGGCGCCGGGCACCATCGGCGCGGCTGCGCCGGAGCCCTACTACCCGGGCGTGTACGTCGTGACCCTGGACCCGGCCAACCGGGTGGCATACGTCAGGGCGCTGTTCTACGACGAGGCCTATGCGACCGCCGCGAACGGCCCGCACGCCGGGCACACGGTCAGGCTGGGCCTCACCGACCCGGACTCCAACGAGGACGTGCCAGCAGACGCGCCGCGCTTCGCCGGGGACTTCATGCTGACCAGCCAGGGAGACAAAGATCAGATCTTCGTGCAGGGCGCCAGTACCTCGTTCCAGCACCTGTGGGTCCTTCACCTGTCGGACTCGGTCGATGACACCGCCTGGGCCAGCTCCCCGTTCGGCGCGTTCTACACGGCCAGCCATGACCTGGACACCATCGACAGGATCTCGGGCCCCTTCTGGCCGACAGGTACCGTCCTCGTGGCGGTGACGCCGTGCGACGCCAACAACGCCCCGGCGACCTGCCCGGGGCCCGGGTTCCCGCCGAACTACGTGGGCACCGAGAACATGTTCACCGGCCAGCTCACGGCGCTGTCCCTCGGCGGCGCCCAGGTCGAGCCGCAGGGGATGATTTTCGTCCCGGGCGTCGTCTGAGCGATCGGCCGGAGCGCCGTTCTCAGCCTTCCCGGCGGCTGGCGAGGTACGCTCGCCAGCCGCCGAAGGCGGTGATATCGATCAGGTCGTCCATCGCGGGGGTCGGCCGGCGCAGGATCATGCCCAGCGCGGCGGTCCCGTCGGCGAGCGTGAGCACGCCGAGTTCGAGTTCGGGCGGTTCGGCGGGCAGGAGCTCATCGCGGAGCACGTCGAGCGGCAGGTCGTAGACCTCGCCCTCGATTGCGGCGCCTCGGCCGTCTTCCGCGGCTTCCAGGGCGGGGTAGCGATCCCCGCAGGAGTAGAACCGGTAAAGCGGCGCGGTCCGGGTCTCGGTGACGAACGGAGCGTCCCGCAGGCGGTGATGCAGCGAGCCGCCGCGCATCCCGCCGCCGTTCAGAAACATGTGGGGCATGCGGTCACGTCCTCGTGATGTGCTCGGGGCGGACCGGCACCCGGATCAGGTCCAGGCCGGTGGCGGCGCGGATAGCGGCGACCACGGCGGCCGTCGAGGAGATCGTCGGCGGCTCGCCGACGCCGCGCAGCCCGTACGGGGCATGCGGATCGGCCAGCTCGAGCACGTCGAGCCGCACCGGCGGCATGTCGAGGATGGTGGGGATCAGGTAGTCGGTGAAGGAGGGATTCTTCACCAGCCCGTCCACGACCCGGATCTCCTCCATGACGGCGAGACCGAGCCCCTGGGCTATGCCCCCGTGGATCTGGCCCTCGACCGCCTGCGGGTTCATCGCCTTGCCGACATCTTGTGCGGTCGCGATCTCCACCACCTTGACCAGGCCCAGGTCGGTGTCCACGTCCACCACGGCACGGTGCGCGGCGAACGCGTACTGCACGTGCGCGTCGCCCTGACCTGTTTCGGGATCCAGCGAATAGGTCGGCCGGTGCCGCCAGGTCACCGTCTCCTCGACCGGCTCGTCGAGCAGCACGGCCAGCTCGGGCGTGGTCCCTCCGTAGCGCTCGCGGGCGCGGCGGTCCAACTCCCCCCGCACCGCCTGGCAGGTGGCGCGCACCGCCCCGCCGGTCATGTACGTCTGCCTGGACGCCGACGAGGATCCTCCGCTGCCGATGGAGGTGTCGGCGGGCAGGATCACCACCCGCTCGACCCCGAGCT
The DNA here is from genome assembly GCA_963789225.1 of uncultured Actinomycetes bacterium. Taxonomy (GTDB): domain Bacteria; phylum Actinomycetota; class Actinomycetes; order Streptosporangiales; family Streptosporangiaceae; genus Palsa-504. The sequence goes on along the minus strand of CAWBKD010000046.1, from coordinate 298,028 downwards.
CGGTCCTGGCGATCTGCGACAGCACGGTGACCAGGCCCTGCCCGACCTCCACGGCGGCGGTTTGGACCTGGGCGGCCGGCTCGCCGCCCATCAGCTCCAGCCGCACCCGGGCGGTGGAGTAGTCGTCGAAGCCCTCGGAGAAACAGACGTTCTTGATCCCCACCGCGTAACCCACGCCGCGCACCACGCCCTCGCCGTGCGTGGTGTTGGATACGCCTCCGGGCAGGGTGCGCAGGTCGGGTCCGGAAGTTGCCGCACGCGCGGGCGGCAGCGGCCTGGCCCGCACCAGGCGCAGTATCTCCTCGACCGGGGCCGCCGAATCCACCACCTGTCCCGTCGGCATCACGGACCCCTCATGCATCGCATTCTTGATCCGAAGCTCGACCGGATCCATGCCGAGCGCGGCGGCGAGCTTGTCCATCTGGGCCTCGTAGGCGAAGCAGGCCTGCACCGCGCCGAATCCGCGCATTGCGCCGCACGGCGGGTTGTTCGTGTAGGCCGCGTAGCAGTCCATCTCGACGTTGGGCACGTCGTAGGGGCCGAAGCCGAGGGTCGCCGCGTTGGCCGCCACCGCCGTGGAGCTTGACGCGTAGGCACCCCCGTCCAGCACGATGTCGGCCTTGACGTAGACCAGGGTGCCGTCCGCGGTGCTGCCGTGCTCGTACCGGAGCGAGGCTGGGTGCCGGTGCACGTGGCCGAAGAACGACTCTTCGCGCGAGTACATCATCTTGACCGGCTTGCCGGTATGCAGCGCCAGCATGCAGGCGTGGATCTGCATGGACAGGTCTTCCCTGGCACCGAACGCGCCGCCGACGCCGGACAGGGTGATGCGCACCTTGTCCTCGGGCAGGGCGAGGCTCGCCGCGACCTGCCCGCGGTCCACGTGCAGCCACTGGGTCGCCACGAACAGGTCCACGCCGCCGTCCTCGGCGGGTATCGCCAGGCCGGACTCCGGGCCGAGGAACGCCTGGTCCTGCATCCCGACCTCGTATTCGCCGCGGACCACGACGTCCGCGCACGCGTCGGGCCGTCCCCTGCGGATCCGCACGTGGCGGACCAGGTTCCCGCCTGCGTGCACGAGGGGTGCGCCGGGCGCCAGGGCCTTGCGCGCGTCGGTCACCGGCGGGAGCACCTCGTAGGTGACGGTGATCCTGGCCGCGGCCCGGCGGGCCACCTCCGGGTGCTCGGCCGCCACCAGCGCCACCGGCTCGCCCTGGTACCTGATCTGGTCCCAGGCCAGGACCGGCTGGTCGGAGTGCTCGAGCCCGTAGGTCTTGTGTCCCGGTACGTCATCATGGGTGAGCACGGCGGCGACCCCGGGCGTGGCCAGCGCCGCGCCGATGTCGATCCCGGTGATCCGGGCCCGCGGATGCGGGCTGCGCAGGGTGGCCCCCCACAGCATCGCGTCCAGCCACAGGTCGGAGGAGTAGGCAAACTCCCCGGTCACCTTCTGCCGCCCGTCGGGGCGGGTCGGGCTCTCGCCCACGCCGCCCCGGACGCCGGTCTCGATGCGCGTGCCGGCGGCCGGGCTCGCGGTCTCTGTCATCTGCCCGCCTCCAGGCGGAGCCGGGCGGCCCGGACGTCGCGGGCCGCCGCGGTCACGTCGGCCGTGCGCAGCTCGCCGTGCTCGACCACGGGCGCGCCGCCGACCAGGAGCAGCTCGAGCGGCGCGGGCGGCCCGAGCACGAGCGCGGCGACCGGATCGCCGCCCCCCGCCCCGTTAGGCCGTGCGCGATGGCGTCGTGCGCCAGCGTGTCGACCCGCCACAGCGCGATGTCGGCCAGCAGGCCCGGCCGGAGCGCGCCGATCTCGTCGGCCCGGCCCAGGCAGCGGGCGCCGCCGCGGGTCCCGAGCCACAGCGCCTGCCGGGCGGTCAGCGCGGCGGCGCCCTCGGAGTCCCTGACCCGCGCGGCGAGCAGGGCCTGGCGCAGCTCGCCGCCAGGGAGGTGCCCTCGCTGGAGGCCGCCCGTCCACCCCGAGGCCGACCGCAGCGCCCGGCCCGCAGCGCCGGCGGACCGGGGCGATGCCCGCGCCGAGCCGCGCGTTCGAGCTCGGGCAGTGGGCCACCGCCGTGCCGGTCGCGGCGAAGCGCTTGACCGCCGGCTCGTCGAGGTGCACGCAGTGCGCCAGCCATACGTCGTCGCCGAGCCAGCCGAGTTCGTCGGCGTACTCGGCGGGCGTGCGGCCGAGCGTCTCCCGGCAGTACGCGTCGTCCTCGCGGGTCTCGGCCAGGTGGGTGTGCATCCGGACGCCCAGCGCGCGCGCCAGTTCCGCCGTCTCCCGCATGAGCCCGGGGCTGACCGAGAACGGGGAGCACGGGGCCACCGCGACCTGCACCATGGCGCCGGGCGCCGGATCGTGGAACCGGCGGATGGCCTCTTCGGTGGCGGCCAGGGCGGTGTCGGGGTCCTCGACGATCTCGTCGGGCGGCAGCCCGCCCGCCGACCGGCCGAGGTCCATCGAGCCGCGGCAGGGGTGAAAGCGCAGCCCGACCGAGGAGGCCGCGGCGATCTCCGCCTCGAGTGGTCCCGTGTCCGGCCGCGTGGCCTCGGCCCCGCGTCCGCGCGGGAGGATGTAGTGGTGGTCGTGCTGGTGCTGCACCCCGACCGCGCGAGCCCGGCCAGTCCCGCGGTGGCCGCGGCGTGTTTCTGCTCCGGCTCGATCAGGCCCAACCGGGTACAGCTCGGTGAGCCAGTCGAACAGATGGACTGCTGCGCCTGGCCCTGGGTGAGCCACTGGTACAGGTGGTGGTGCGCGTTGATCAGACCGGGTTCGCCAGGCGTCCGGTGCCGTCGACCCGCCCGGCCCGTCGGCGGCCGCGGTCGGCGCCTGGCCCTCGCCGACCGCGATGATCCGGTCGTCCCGATCACGACGTAGCCGCTCGCGTCTCGGTGCCGCTCTCGTCGTGCCGCTGCCGTCCATCGTCGCGATCGCGCAGCCCTCGATCACCGGGTGGTCATGCGCGGTCCCCGGCCATCGGCTGGCTGCGAGCCGCACGGCGTCGAGGATCTTCTCGTCAGTCACCGGCACAGGTTGCCCGCCAGGGCCTCGCGGATGTCCGGGTCAGCTGGCGCCGCGGGCGCCGCACAGGTCTGCCACTGCGTCTGCATGATCAGCCCGGGCGTACAGAAGCCGCATTGCACCGCGCCCGCTTCGATGAAGGCCTGCTGAACCGGGTCTAGTCGTCGCGCCCGCCCTGCCCGCTGCCCAGGTCGCGGCCAGCCCCTCGACCGTGACGATCTCGCGGCCGCCGCCTGGCCGGCCGCGACCAGACACGCGCAGACGGTGTCGTCGAGCAGGACCGTGCACGACCCGCATTCGCCCTGTTCACAGGCATTTTTCGAGCCGGGAGAGCGAGCCGCTCACGCAGCACGAACAGCAGGCTCTCGCCCTCCCACACATCATCAGCGTTCGCGGGCTCGCCGTTGACCGTCATCGTCACCCGCATCTGGCCGCCTCCCTCACTCGCCTCTTGTCCGGTTCCCCGGTACGCCGCCCAGGCCCAGCCCAGGGTGCACCGGGCCAGCACCGATAGGGCGTCCCGGCGGTACGCCGCGGTGCCGCGCACGTCGTCGATCGGCCGCGCCGCCGCCCCCACCAGCTCGCCGAACCGCTGTGCGACCCCCTCGGGCAGCGGCCGCCGACTCCCACAGCCCGGCCTCGGCCAGTGCCCCGTCCAGGAATTCCTCGGCCTCGTGCACGCAGCGGCGTCGGCCCCGCGGACCCGATGCCGGTCCTACCCGGCCGGGGCCATGCCCCCGGGCCGGATCCAGGGCAACGCGCACACGGCGATCACCATCGCGTTCCTGGTGCCGACCTTGGCGAACTGCTGAGGCCCGGCGCGGCCGGGATGAACGCCGCGTGATCAGCTCGTCGGCCGCCAGCGCGTTGCGCTTCGGCCCGGAAGAATCGCCGCAGGGATGTGCCGCGGGCCGCGACCGACGCGACCTCCACGTCGGCACGGAAGCTAACAGGCGGCTGGCAGTCCCCGCCGGGCGAGGCGCGCCAAGGTCGCCGCCGACCGTCCCGCGTTCCTGATCTGGGGGGATCCGACGTGCGCGAGGCGATTGCCAGCCCGGGTATTACGTCGCCGAGCTCTGCGATCAGGCGGGCATACGTGACGCCGGCCCCGAGGCGGACCGTGCCGTCGCTCCCCCCATGCGGTCAGCTCGGCGACCCGGGTGAGGTCAGGATCGCCTCGGGCGAGAGCGGTCGAAGTTGATCTCGACCATCAGGTCGGTGCCGCCGGCGATCGGAACCGCCCCGGGGATTCGGCCTTGGCCTCGATCGCCTCGGTGAGCGATCCGGGCTGCAGGAATTCCATGCCGCTACCAGGCTTTCCCGGGCGGCGGCGCGTCATCCCTGGTGACCGTGCCCTCGATCAGCCCGTAGGGGCGGTCGGCGGCGTAGAACACCTGGCCGCCGTTCTCCAGCCCGAACGGCAACATGTCGACCTCGAAGTGGTGCTTGTTCGGCAGCGCCAGCCGGATCTCGGCGATCTCGGGCCTGCCGCCGAGCACCCGCTCGCCCATGGCGTACAGCGTCTGCTGCAGCGAATAGCTATGCGTGTCCGCGAACGCCTCGAGCATCAGGTCCCTGGCGGTGCGGTAGGACTCGCCCCAGTACGGCGCGGAATCCGCCACGCTGGCGTGCCGCCACCGCGCGCTGACCGCGGTGGCCAGGATCCGGTCGGTGGTCTCGGCCAGTGTCGTGTACCGGTCCCTGGCGAAGCCCCAGAACTCGGAACCGGCCGTGTTCAGCACGGTCAGCCCGCTCACCCCGGAGACGACCCAGGAATCGGTGCCGTCGTGGCTGACCGTCGCGGTCCGCACCTCCCGGCCCGACCGGACGAAGGAATGCCCGGCCCGCCGCTCCCACGGGTACTCCTCGACGGTCACCCTGGCGAACGAGATGGCCGCCTGCGAGGCCACGAAGTGCCTGGCCAGCCGCAGCGCGAAATCCTCGATCTCGCCGACGCCGCCTTCCCTGGCGAACACGAAGACCGTGTTCTTCTGCGCGTCGGTGGTCAGCACGTCGGAGTTGTCGCCGGACAGGTGGGTCGCGGTCAGCTCGCCGGACAGGGCCACGCTGACGTTCACGTCGGTGATGACGTCCGCGGCGTCGTCGCGCCTGACGTGCAGCAGGCGGACCTCAGCCTTGCCGTACTGGTTAGCGCCGAGCACGATGGCCATGGCTCAGCTCCCGCGGTAGGTGGAATAGGCGTACGGGCTCAGCAGCAGCGGGACGTGGTAGTGGTCGCCCGGTCCGGTCACCTCGAAGGTCACCGTGACCTCGGGGTAGAACGACGCGGATCCGCGGGCCGAGAAGTACGCCCCGCTGCCGAAGGTAATGCGGTACACGCCGGGGCTGGCCGCCGCGTCATCAGGCAGCCTGAGCCTCCGTCGGCGCCGGTCTGGCCCCCGCCCTCCGGCGACCACCCGTCGCCGGTGCTGCGCTCGAGCCTGACCAGGATTCCCGCTGCGGGACGCCCGGTCGTCGCGTCAAGGACGTGCGTGGACAGCGTCACAGGCTCAGCAGCTTCGTCATCCGCAGCCGGGTGATCTTCGTTAGCTCCTGGCGCACCACCGCCTGTTCGGCCTCCTCGTCGTTTCCGAGCCTGGCCTGCAGCTGGGTCAGCATGTCCTGGCCGGAAAGGCCGCTGGCGCAGATCAGGAACACGTGGCCGAAGCGCTCTTCGTAGGCGACGTTGCCTTCGGCCAGCGCATGACGGACCCGGTCGCTGGCGGACGCGGCGCCGGACTGCTCGGCCGCCGACCATCCGCCCTCCGGGGCGCGTGCCCCGATCCGCGGGTGGGCGTTCATGCTCTCGACGATATCGTCCCAGCTCAAGGCGCTGAACGCGGCGTCCACCGCGACCAGGACGGCAGCCGCGTCCCGGTAAGGCGGCCGTCGGTGATCAGCTGGCGAACGAAGCCGAGGCGCAGCACTCGAGGACGTCCCGCTCGGCAGCCTGCGCTGATGCCGCGTTGAAGGCCGCCAGCGCTGACTCCGGTGGGCTCGGGTTCGCCATGCGAGCATCCAATCAGTCGACACCGCGCACGGGTAGACGCCATCGGATCAATCAACGGTAACCTGGCTACAGCCGCTTTGTAGCTTTCGCTAAACGCGTGATGGCCATGATGCGCGAGGAGGGTCCGTCGCAAGGAGGTGTTTCCGTGCGCGTGCGGGACTTGCTCGACGTCCCCGGCCTTGGACTCAGGCTGCTGACGGATGTCTCCGGCGCGGATCGCGCGATCCGGCACGTGTACACCACCGACCTGCCCGATCCCAGCCGCTACCTGACCCCGGGGGACCTGGTGCTGACCGGCATGATCTGGTGCCGCGAGCCTGGCGACGCCGACCGGTTCGTCCGGGCGCTGGTCAGGTCGGGCGCGGGCGTGCTCGGCGCGGGAGAGGCGCTCGGCGAGATTCCCGACGAGGTGATCCAGGCCTGCGGACGGCACGGCGTCACGCTGCTCGCGGTTCCGGCTGAGACCTCGTTCGCCTCTGTCACCGAGGAGGTCGCGCGCCGGCTGAACGGGGACCGGGCGACCGCCATGACCAAGGTCCTCGGGCGGCGCAGGCTGCTGCTGTCCGCGGTGGCCGAGGGAGCGGGCCTCGACGCGATGTTCCGGCTGATGGGCCGCGAGATCGGGGCGGAATGCTGGCTGCTGACCGGGACCGGCCGGGTGGTCGGCGGGACCGGGGCGTCCCTCCCCAGGCCGACGGCGGTCAGGCTGGCCTGCGAGTACCTGAAGGCGGACCGGCTCCCGGCCATCGCGCGAGTCAGCGGGCTGCGGTCTACCGAAGGCAGCGAAGGCAGGTACTCACTGTTCGGCGTGGGCGGCGAGCCGAGGATCACCAGCTGGTTCCTTGCCGCTCCGGGGCAGGAGCAGGATTGGGCGGCTGAGCTGCGCGAATCCTTCGTCGAACTCGCCGCGGACGTCGCGCTCGAACAAGCCAGGCTGAGCGCCGGGCGGGTCGGCGACCGCAAGCTGGCCGAGGCGATCGTGACCATGCTGGCGTCCGAGGGGGCCGAGGGCGCCGCGCCGGCCGAGATCGCCTCGCTGATGCGCGCGGCCGGGTTGCGGCCCGACGGGAGCTACCTGGTGGCCGCGCTCGGGGTGGAGGCCGACCGGGTGAGCGGTCCGAACGCCGAACACTGGCGCAGCGACCTGGCCGAGGAGCTGGCCGGGCCGGACGCGGACGGCGCGGTCGTCGCGGCGCTCGGGGAGCAGATCATCGTGCTCGTCCCGGTCCCGGCCGCGGAAGGCGCCGAGCCAGGGAACGCCGCGGCAGCGGAGACGGCCCCCGCTGCGGGTGCCCCCGCGGGGCACGCGTTCGCGGCCCGGCTGCGGGCCGCGCAGCCGGTGCTGGAGTGTGACCGCTCCCGGATCAGGCTGAGCGCCGGCGTCAGCGCCCCGGCCGAGGGCGTGGCCGCGCTGGCCGGCGCCCTGCACGAGGCGCAGAGCGCGCGCAGGCTCGCCGTCATCCGGGCGGGGACCGGGGCCGGCGCGGTGTCGGTGGTGACCAGCGACGAGGTGGCCTCGTACGAGCTCCTGCTGGCCAGCGTGCCCGGCAGCGTGCTGCGCTCGTTCCGGGACCGGCTGCTCGGTCCGCTGGTGGCCTACGACGAGCGGCACCGCGCCGAGTTGCTCCCCACGCTGCGCGAGTTCCTGGCCTGCTCCGGCTCGTGGCACGCGTGCGCGGCGGCCATGTACGTGCACGTCAACACGGTGCGCTACCGGATCAGGCGGATCGAGGAGCTCACCGGGCGTGACCTGTCCTCGCTGGATGACCAGGTGGATTTCTTCCTCGCGCTGAGCATTGGCTAACTTGTCCGCGTGGTGGTGATCCGTTCGGCCTCGGCGGCCGACGCGGCGCAGATCGCGGCGGTCATGCGGGCCAGCTGGCAGGCCGCCTACGGGGGCATTATCGCGCCCGAGGTCATCGACCAGGTCACCGCACCCGACGGCGGCGCGCGCGTCAGGCAGTCGTTCAGGACCCGGCCGTGGCAGAAGACGTTCGTCGCCGTCCCCCCGCCGGAGGCGCGGCGGAAGCGCGACGCCGCGGACGGCATCGTCGGGTACGCGTTCTTCGGGCCGGAACAGGACGTGCTCGGCGCGCCCTGGCCGCATCCGCTCAGCCCGGAGGGCCAGCGGGGCCAGGTGGCCGAGCTGTACGCGCTCTATGTCCACCCGTCCTGGTGGTCGACCGGCACCGGTCGGGCCCTGATGGACCGGGTCCTCGACACGGCCTCGGCCGCCGGATACCTGTCCGCCAGGCTGTGGGTCCTCAGGGACAATTCCCGGGCCCGCCGGTTCTACGAGCGCGCCGGGTTCGCGCCGGACGGCGCGAGCCACGCCCTCCAGGGCCTGGGCGGAGTCACGGAGATCCGCTACCAGCGGGCCCTGCCGTCTGGCCCGGGCCGCGACATCAGCTAACGGGCGCCGCCCGTGGCGCGGGCGCGCAGCGTCGCCACGCCGTCGCCCTCGAGGTCGTCGATCGCCGCCTTGCGCCCGGTCATAGCCATGACCAGGGACAGGATGGGACCGGAGACCTCGGGTCCGGTGCCGTATGACCAGTCGGCGTCGGTCGCGCGCAGCGTCAGGCTGGCGATCCGGTTCTTGCTGCCGATGAGGGTGTTGGAGCCCTTGTAGAAGTCCGCCACCTGCACCACGGCCTCGGTGGGGTACCGGTGCTCGATCCCCAGCGCCCTGCGGATGTCCTCGGAGTGGACGATGGTCTCGCCGAGCCAGGTGTTCGTCGGCCCCGGCGGGTGCTTGACCGAGGTCTGCGCCTTCTCGAAGTCGGCCAGGGTGTCCGCGGGGGAGCCGCCCCGGTGCGCGGCGATCCCCTTGGCCTGCAGCTTCTCGAAGTTGAACCCGGAGCCGATCAGCGTGGCGAAGAAGACGGGCGGCGTCAGGTTGGCGGCCGAGGTCATGTGCGCGAGCACGTCGCGGACCGTCCACCCGTCGCACAGCGACGCCGTATCCCACTGCTCGCCGGTCAGTGGCCTCACGTCGCCCGCCAGGGACTTGCGTTCGGCGTGGATAACAGGCCAGATATCCATGGATCCTCCCCTGGGGCGGCAGCCGCTCCGCTGTCGTCCCGTTTTGTTCGGTGAAGGCTAAATTAGGCAACTGCCGAATCAGCGGCCATCATCATAGGGTGGAGGATGGCGGGAGGCAAGGTGCGGGATATCCAGAAGGTCATGGCGGCGCTGGCCTCACCCGTCCGGCGCGAGATCCTGGGCCTGATCTGGGACCGGGAACTCTCCGCGGGTGACATCGCCGCCGCGTTCCCCGTGACCAAGCCGACGATCTCCCAGCACCTGACCGTCCTGCGCGAGGCGGGCCTGGTGGCCGCCACCGCGGTCGGCACCTCGCGCCGCTACCGGGCCCGCCGGGAGGCGCTCCGCGGCCTGCACGCCGCCCTCGGCAGCCCCGGTAAGTGGGTCAACGCCGACGACCTGCCCGAGCGGGCCTCATCGGACGTCAGGACCATGCCGGTGGTGGTCGCCGGCACGCTGGTCGCCACCACCCAGGCCGTGACCTTCGCCGCCTTCACCGATCCCGCCGTCTACTCCCGCTGGCTCGGCGTGCCCGTGTCGATCCAGGACGGGCGCTTCGCGTGCACGCTGGAGTGGGGCACGACCGTGCGCGGCCGGTACGAGGTGGTCTGCCCACCCGAGCTGATCGTGATGCGCTGGGACTTCGACGACGACAACATCCCCGTCCCCGGGGGTGAGATGACCGGCTACCTCCGGATCCACCCGCACCCGGAGGGCGCGCGCGTCGAGGTGCACCAGCTCGTCGAGACCGCCGCCGAGGCGGAGTTCATGGAGGGCGCGTGGGCGCTGGTACTCGGCCGCCTGAAGGCAGGAGTGGTCCGCGCCAGCCACCCAGGCCGGGCGATGCCGCACCGCCCCAATCGGCCCAAGCGGCGCGATTCGGCTTAGCCTGCGGCGGGCTTCACCAGCCGCGCTCGCGCCACTCGCCGAGGTGCGGGCGCTCGGCGCCGAGCATGGTGTCGTTGCCGTGCCCCGGGTACACCCAGGTCGCGTCGGGAAGCGGGACGAAGAGGCGTTCGGTCACGTCGGTCAGCAGTGAGGCGAACGTCTCCGGGGTGACCGTCTTGCCCACCCCGCCGGGGAACAGCGAGTCGCCGGTGAACACGTGCGGCTCGCCGGCCAGCCGGCCGCTGGCGTCGTACAAGATCGCGATGCTGCCCGGCGTGTGCCCGCGCAGGTGGATGACGGATACCTCGGCGTCCCCGAAGCGCAGGACCTCGCCGTGCTCCGCGCGGTGGGTGACGGTCACGGGCAGCTCGTCCGCGTCGGCCGGGTGCGCGACCACCTCGGCACCGGTGTACTCCTGCACCTCCCACAGCGCCTGCCAGTGGTCCGCGTGCCGGTGCGTGGTCACGATCGTGCCCACGGGCACGTCACCGATCAGCTCGATGAGCCGCCCCGGCTCGTTGGCCGCGTCGATCAGCAGCGCCTGGCCGGTGCTCGTGCAGCGCAGCAGGTAAGCGTTGTTGTTCATCGGGCCCACGGCTATCTTGGTCACGACCAGGCCGTCGATCTCCCGCGTATCGGGCGCTCCGCCGACACGTACGTCTCCCGTGTACGTCACCGTTAAAACCTATACCGAACGCCGATCCTGCCCACGACCGCGCCGGCGCGTCGACCCGGTGGCCGGCCGATCCGCACCAGGAGGCCGCGTGACCCTACTCGTACTGGCCGGCCACCACGCGAGCTGCGTCACCGCCGCCGACTTCTAGTCCGGGCCGCCGTCCGGACCGCGCAGACCAGGCGCCGTTGGGACCACGAAGGCCGCTCTGCTCCGCCTAGTGCCCCTCGTGGCGACCCGTACGTCAGTCGAAGTTGTTCTTGCGGCCCTCGCGGACGTAGTCGACGGTGGACCTGATGTGCTGCTCGCCGTGCACGGCGCGCTTCTTTGCGATGTGACCGAACATCTGGATGCCGAACCCGCCGTCGAGGTCGCTGACGATCCGCTGCTTCCACGGGCGCCGGACGATCTGCGTCGTCAGCCGCCGAACCGTCCGGGGCTGCGTCATGATGTGGTCCGCGATCTGGTAGGCCCGCGGGATCAGCTGGTCGCGGGGCACCACCTCGTTGACCATGCCCCACTCCAGGGCCTGCCTGGCGCTGATCGCCTCGCCGGTGAGCAGGGCGTAAGCCGCGCGCTTGACCCCGAGCAGTTCCTGGAAGGCGTTGTGGATGCCGTCGGCGGGCACCGAGCCGATGTCGTAGTGCAGGTCGAAGATGACGGCGTCCTCGGCGGCCAGGGTGATGTCGCACATGAGCACGATCTCGGAGTGGAACCCGGGCCCGTTGAGCAGGCCGATGGTGGGGATCTCCACGTCGTTGACCAGGGCGCTGACGTTGATCCGGCCGTCCTTGTAGGCGTACTCGTAGGCCCAGTACTCCATGTCGGCTTCCTCGAGGGCGAAACCCTCGGGGTCCGAGCCCATCATGAACTCCTCACCCGATCCGGTGAGGATGAGCACCTCGTTCTCGGGGTCCGCGCCCACCGTCCGCAGCATCTGGCCGAGCGAACGGTGGTTCTGCACGCTCAGCTGGACCGGGCCGCCCAGGGTATGCGCGGCGACGAGCAGCACGCCGTCGTCCCGGCGCTCCATCCGGTAAAAATCCCTGAATGTCTCCCGGTACTCCTCGAAGGCAGGCGTGGGCACGAATTCCTGCAGCGACATCGTCATTCCTCCCTGGTCAGCCCGGCGCCGCGGGCCTGCTGATCGTAGATCGACAGGAAATCCTCGTCCCGCAGCCCGATCCCGATGGCGGACTGGATGAGCTGGTGGACCGAGGAGGCCACCGGCATCGGCACCTCCAGCGATCGCGCCGCGTCCAGCCCGAGGTCGAAGTCCTTGCGCAGCAGTTCCATGGTGAAGGTCGGCGTCCAGTCCCGCTCCACTAGGTCACCGGTGCGCTTGCGCACCCAGTCCGGGGCCACTACGGTGCCGCCCAGGAACTCCAGGAACGCGGCCCGGTCGGTGCCGCCCTTCTCGGCCAGGCTCGTCACCTCGACCAGAACCTGGACCATCATGCCGAGGTACAGGTTGTGGCACAGCTTCACCAGCCGGCTCTGCTCGCCGCGCCCGCGTACACGGCGACCTTGGTCATCGCGTCCAGGTAGGGCCGGGCCCGCTCGAACACCTCGACCGGCCCGGATGCGACGATGCACGCCTCGCCCTCCGCGACCACGGGAACCTCATCGCTCATAATCGCTCCTCAGACGGGGGAGTACTCGCCGCTCCCGGGGATAGCGGCAGCCAGCGGCGCGGCCGGAGCCGGGCCGGGTCGGCCGAGCGCCGACCAGATCGTCTCGATCAGCGCCGAGGTGGACAGGCCGTACTTGCCGAACAGGTACGCGGCATCAAGCGACCCTTCCGCGAAGGTATCCCGGAGCCCGATCCGGCGCAGCGGACAACCGATCCCGGCCTCGGCCATCGTCTCGGCCACGGCCGAGCCCAGGCCGCCGATGACCGAGTGGTTCTCGGCCGTGACCACCAGGCGGACCGCGCCTGCCGCGGCCAGGACGGCGGGCGAATCCAGCGGCTTGATCGTCAGCACGTTGATCACGGAAACCGACACGCCGTGCCCGCCCAGCGCCCGCGCAGCGCTCAGGGCCGCGGCCAGCATCATCCCGCTGGCGAACAGCGCCACGTCCGTGCCCCCCGATACCACGCAGACCCGGCCGAGCCGCAGCACGTGGTCATCGTCGAAGATCACCGGGATCTCGCCGCGCTTGAGCCGGACGTACACCGGCCCCGGCACGTCCGCGATCGCCGCGACGACCTGGCGGGTCTCCACCGCGTCGGCGACATCCACCACCGTCATGTTGGGCAGCGCCCGCATCAGCGCGACATCGTCGATCGCCTGGTGGGATGGCCCGCCCGGCGTCGAAACCCCGGGCATGAAGCCGATGATGCGCACCGGCAGGTTCGGGTAGGCGATGGCGTTGGCGATCTGGTCGTACGGCCGGCGGGTGGCGAAGACCCCGAAGGTGTGCACGAACGGGAGGTAGCCGCAGCGGGCGAGCGCCCCGGCCATGCCCATCATGTTCGCCTCGGCCATGCCGCCGTGGATGAACCGATCAGGGAACTCGGCCTGGAACAGGTCGACCTCGGTCTGCCTGGTCAGGTCGCCGGACAGGCACAGCACCTCGCGGCGGTGCCGGGCCAGGTCGACCAGGGCCCGGCCGTAGGGCTTGAGCTCGGTGGCGTAGGGCGGCTCACGCATGCAGCGCCTCCAGCTTCGCGGTGAGTTCGGAGACTGCCGCCTGGGCCAGTTCGGGGGTCAGCTTGATGAAGTGCCCGTCCGCGTCCGGCGGCAGGCAGTCCAGGTCGTGCCGCGTAGACGTCCGGCAGACCAGTACGCTCGGCCGGCCGCGCTCCGCCGCCGCCACGTGCAGCGCCGCGCCTATCGCGTCCACGTCATGACCGTCGACGTCGAACGCGTGCCAGCCGAACGCCGACCACTTCGCGGTGATGGGCTCGATCGTGGTGATGGTGTCGACCGGGCCGTCCACCTGCGAGTTGTTCGCGTCGAGCAGCACTACCAGAGCGTCCAGGCCATGATGGGCGGCGAACAGGGCGGCCTCCCAGACCTGACCCTCCTCTAGCTCCCCGTCGCTGATCATGGTAAAGATTCGCGCGTCCGAGCCGCGGAACCGGTCGGCCAGCGCGAACCCGAGTGCCGCGGACAGCCCCTGGCCGAGCGAACCGCAGGTGTAGTCCACGACCGGCGAGCGCTCGGTGCCGATCGCCTCGAACGCCGAGCCGTTCTGCCCGTACGCGGACACGTCCAGCAGTCCCAGTTCGGCCGCCGCCGCGAATGGGCCGATGATGTAGTGCGCGGGCGAGCAGACGAGCCGGTCCACGCCGGGGCGCGCGCTGGCGAACGCGGCGGCCACCTGCTCAGCCGACGACAGCGCCTGGCCCAGGTATCCGAAGCCCTGCGGCGCCACCATCTGCACCGCCCGCAGCCGGATCCGCAGCGCCAGTTCGCGCGGGTCCCCGACGGTCCAGCGGGTCCCGGGATCGGAGACGTGCAACGTCGGACTCATCGAAACCTTCCCGCGAGAGATAGTGCCTAGCCGCATTATGGAACGGCGCGGGCCCTTCACCCAGCCCGGCACCGTCCGCGCTGGCGCACGGCTGGCGCCAAACCCCTGTTTCAAACCCATGGGTGCGGCATCCTGCAGTCACTTCTAGGTACGGTGCCGCACCCACAGACTCCGTTTGGATGCGGATGGGGCTGATGTGGGTTATGAGGCCTGCCGAGGGGGTGGCGGAGGGACCCCAGCCGGAGGGCGTGGCCAGGCGGGCTTTTGGCGAGGGGGCGCGTTACCCCTCGTGGAGGATCTCGATGGTGCCGGCGGCGCCGACGGCATAGCAGTCGGAAGCGGTGACGCAGGTGATCCCGTACAGGGTCTGTTTGGCGGAGGTCTTGACCGGCGTGAACCTGGTGCCGTTCGTGGTGCGGAGGATGACGCCCTCGGCGCCGGCGGTGTAGCAGGTATCGGCGGCCGCGCAGGCGACGTCGTTGATGTCGAGGCCGTTCGGGTTGGTGACGCTGGGACCCAGCTGCCCGGTGGCGGTGTAGCGGCTCACGCTGCTGCCGTCGCCGAACGGGTTGGAGTTGTTCACCGTGTAGCAGCCGGCGCTGGTGGGGCAGGCGCCCACGTCGGTGACGGGCTCGGAGCAAGTGCCGGGCGCACAGTCCGGCTCCAGCCGCCAGGACCCGCCGGGGGCGGGCGTCGTCAGCCACGCGGAGGCGAACCCCTCGTGGCTGCCGATGAGCTGGTTACCGCCGGCCCAGCACGGCCCGGAGGGCGCGCACGAGACCCATTCCAGGGGGTAGCCGTACGGTGTGCTGCTGCAGTCTCCGTTGCAGACCACGCCGCGCGGGATCGGCTGGCTGGTCCAGGCGGCCCCGCCGTCCCGGGTGAGCCACAGGGAGCTGCCGGGCCCTGCACCGCCGGACAGGGGATTGGTGTCCCATCCGCCGGGCCCGGTGGCGACCGCGTAACAGGTCAGGGCGCTAAGGCAGGAGATGTCCAGCAGCCCCAGCCGGCACGAGACCTCTCCCTGAGGGTTCGAGGCATCCCCGACCACGCATCCCGCCAGCGCGAGCCCGGGCACGTGCACGGGGAGCGCGTGGGCGGCCCAGTGCGCCCCGGCGTCGTGCGTCACCAGGATGGTGTCCGGCCGGGCGATCACGTAGCAGGAGGCGGGGGGTGCGCAGGCGATCCGGTACAGCGGCGCCGCACCGGCCGGGCTGGTCTCGCGCTCCCAGGCGCGGCCGCCGTTCGTAGTGGCGAGCAGGGTCCCGGCGTCGCCGACCGCGAAGCACCGCGACGCGGTCAGGCACCCGACGTCGTACAGCGTGCTCGTGGTGCCGCCGCTCTCCGTCTGCGAGGCCGCGGGAGCCGAGGCGGTCGGAGTGGAGGCGGCAGGCGCCGAGGTCGCGCAGCCCGCCACCGCCGCCAGGACCGCCAGGACCGCCAGCGTCATCCTCATGAACTACGTGTTATCACGCCACGCCGGCCAGCGGGATCGCTCCGCCATGGCGAAGGGCTCGGGCGCGGCCCGCGGCGAGATAGCGCGGGCGGACGCTGCCGTCCTTCGCTATCGTGGGAACAGGCGGGGCGGGCATAACGGCGGATGATTCGGTGCTTGTAAGTGGTACGGGGCAGGTTCTCGGGAGCGTCGGCAAAATGTCAGACCCCCCGGCTACGATCGCCAAGCGATTCGTCTACCCGTTCCCAGCCCCAAGAGAGCAGAGGCGCAGTGGCTGACCGACTTGTCGTTCGCGGCGCCCGCGAGCACAACCTGAAGGACGTCTCGCTCGACCTGCCGCGAGACGCGATGATCGTGTTCACTGGGTTGTCCGGCTCGGGCAAGTCCAGCCTGGCCTTCGACACCATCTTCGCCGAGGGCCAGCGCCGCTACGTGGAATCGCTGTCCGCCTACGCCAGGCAGTTCCTGGGCCAGATGGACAAGCCCGACGTCGACTTCATCGACGGGCTCTCGCCCGCGGTCTCGATCGACCAGAAGTCGGCCAGCAGGAACCCGAGGTCGACGGTCGGGACGATCACCGAGGTCTACGACTACCTGCGGCTGCTCTACGCCAGGATCGGCAAGCCGCACTGCCCGATCTGCGGCAGGCCGATCGCGAGGCAGACCCCGCAGCAGATCGTGGACCGGGTGCTCGAGCTGGAGGAGGGCACCAGGTTCCAGGTGCTCGCGCCCGTGGTGCGCGGGCGCAAGGGCGAGTACGGCGAGCTGCTCAGGGAACTGCAGACCAAGGGCTACTCCCGGGCGCGGGTGGACGGGACGATCGTCCGGCTGGACGAGGCTCTGTCCGGCCAGCTGCCGGCCCTGAAGAAGTACGAGAAGCACGACATCGAGGTGATCGTCGACCGGCTGGCCGTCAAGGAGTCGGCGCGCCGCAGGCTGACGGACTCGGTGGAGACCGCGCTCGGCCTGTCCGGCGGGGTTGTCATCCTCGACTTCATCGACCTGCCGGACAACGACCAGCACCGCGAGCGGATGTACTCCGAGCACCTGGCCTGCCTGTACGACGATCTGTCCTTCGACGAGCTCGAGCCGCGCTCGTTCTCGTTCAACTCGCCGTGGGGCGCCTGCCCGGAGTGCACCGGGCTGGGCACCAAGCTGGAGGTCGACCCCGAGCTGATCGTGCCCGACGAGTCCAAGTCGCTGAAGGACGGCGCGCTTGCGCCGTGGAGCGCCGGGACCGTCAGCGACTACTTCTTCCGGCTGATCGAGGCCCTCGGCGAGACGCTCGGCTTCCGGATGGACACGCCGTGGGCGAAGCTGCCTGAGCGCGCCCGCCAGGCGCTGCTGCGCGGCTACGAACTGCAGGTCCACGTGCGGTACCGGAACAGGTACGGCCGGGAGCGCTCCTACTACACGAACTTCGAGGGCGTTATCCCGTGGGTCGAGCGGCGGCACTCCGAGGCGGAGTCGGACTCGAGCCGCGAGAAGTTCGCCGGCTACATGCGCGAGGTGCCGTGCCCGTCCTGCGGCGGCGCCCGGCTCAAGCCGGTATCGCTGGCCGTGACCGTGGACGGCCGGTCGATCGCCGAGCTGTGCGCGCTGCCCGTCGGCGAGCTGGCCAAGCTCCTGCTGACCCTGGAGCTTTCCGACCGCGACCGGCAGATCGCCTCGCGGATCGTGAAGGAAGTCAACGCCAGGATGGGTTTCCTGCTCGACGTCGGGCTGGACTACCTGACCCTGGACCGGGCGTCGGCCACGCTGGCCGGCGGTGAGGCGCAGCGGATCAGGCTGGCCACCCAGATCGGTTCCGGGCTGGTCGGGGTGCTGTACGTGCTCGACGAGCCGTCCATCGGGCTGCACCAGCGGGATAACCACCGGCTGCTCGAGACGCTGCTGCGGCTGCGCGACCTGGGGAACACGCTGATCGTCGTCGAGCACGACGAGGACACCATCCGGGCCGCCGACTGGGTGGTCGACATCGGGCCGCGGGCGGGGGAGCACGGCGGGAACATCGTCGTCGCCGGGACGGTCGGCGACCTGCTGGCCAGCCCCGACTCGCTGACCGGGGCCTACCTGTCGCGTCGGCTGTCCATCCCCGTGCCCCTGACCCGCAGGCCGCGGACCAAGGGGCGCGAGGTGGTGGTCAAGGGCGCCAGCGAGCACAACCTGCGCGGCGTGGACGTGGCGTTCCCGCTCGGCTGCCTGGTCGCCGTCACCGGGGTGTCGGGGTCCGGGAAGTCCACCCTGGTCAACGACATCCTGTACAAGGCGCTCGCGCGCGAGCTGAACGGCGCGCGGACGGTGCCAGGCAAGCACGTCAGGATCACCGGGATCCAGCACCTGGACAAGGTCGTGCACGTGGACCAGGGCCCGATCGGGCGCACGCCGCGGTCCAACCCGGCCACCTACACCGGCGTGTTCGATCACGTGCGGAGGCTGTTCGCGGCGACCACCGAGGCCAAGATCCGCGGCTACCAGCCCGGCCGGTTCTCCTTCAACGTCAAGGGCGGCCGGTGCGAGGCCTGCTCGGGCGACGGCACGATCAAGATCGAGATGCAGTTCCTGCCCGACGTCTACGTGCCGTGCGAGGTCTGCCACGGCGCCAGGTACAACACCGACACCTTGCAGGTGCACTTCAAGGGCAAGACGATCGCCGAGGTCCTCGACATGCCGATCGACGAGGCGGCGGAGTTCTTCGAGGCGGTGCCGGCCATCCACCGTCACCTGAAGACGCTGGTGGACGTCGGCCTTGGCTACGTCCGCCTCGGCCAGCCCGCCCCCACCCTGTCCGGCGGCGAGGCGCAGCGGGTCAAGCTCGCCTCGGAACTGCAGCGGCGGGCGACCGGCCGCACCATCTACGTGCTGGACGAGCCCACCACCGGGCTGCACTTCGAGGACATCCGCAAGCTGCTCGGCGTGCTCGACCGGCTGGTGGAGTCGGGCAACACGGTGATCGTGATCGAGCACAACCTGGATGTCATCAAGACCGCCGACTGGGTCATCGACCTCGGGCCCGAGGGCGGCGCGGGCGGCGGGCTCGTGATCGCGTCCGGCTCGCCGGAGGAGATCGCCGCGGTCGAGGAGAGCTACACCGGCCAGTTCCTCAAGAAGATCCTGCCGGACTGACCGGGGACACCGGGGTCCCGATCAGGTGGGATCCACGGGCCCGGCTCGTGGGCCAGCCAGTGCAGGAGCTGCGCGCGGGTGACCGGGCCCCGGGCACCCAGGGCAAGGGCAGCTCGCCTGCCACCCGCCAAGTACCGCTCCGCCGCAGCGGGGCGGATAAGCTCGCCCGCCACCCCGCCCGGCGACGCGCCCGGCCCCGGGCTACCCGGCGAACTACCTCGGCCTGCTGGACCAGTACCGCCCAGTCCCGCCCGGGGCGGATAACCTCTGGATCGGGATGCGGGACGTGGAGATCATGACGGGAAGCGGGCTCGCGCGGGCCGAACTCGACGGGGAGGGGGCCGCCGCGCGGTTCCTCCTCGCGCTCACCCACGGGTCGGGCGGCAGCGCCAGCGCGCCCGACCTGCTGGCGGCGCGCGACGCGGCGCTGGGGATCGGCGGGCTGGTGGCGCGGGTCACCCAGCCGTACCGGGTCAGGGGCGCCCGCGCCCCAGGGTCGGCCGTCAAGCAGGACGCCGCCTGGGTCGAGATCATGGCCGCGCTGACCGGGGCGGCACCCGGCGTCCCGGTCGTCCAGGGCGGGCGGAGCAACGGCGCCCGCGTCGCGTGCCGTACGGCCGGGGCGGTCGGCGCCCGGGCCGTGATCGCGCTCGCGTTCCCGCTGCGGCCCCCAGGCGCCGCCCAGGACCGGCTGCCCGAACTGCAGGCCGCACGCGCCGCAGGCGCCGCGGTCCTGGTCGTGAACGGGGCCAGCGACCCGTTCGGGATCCCCGGACCGCAAGACGCGGACAAGATCGTCGTCGTGCCCGGTGAGACACACTCCCTGAAAGGCCATCGCGCGCTGATCGCCGATGCCGTAGCGCAGTGGTTGCCCACCGTCCTGCGGTAGCGCCGGTGCCGGACGCAGTGGTCGCCTGCCGCCCCGTCAACCCGATGGGTGTGGCTTGCTACCGAGAAGAACCTTTACGGTGCCACTTTCATCGGGCGCGGCCGGGCGCGGCCGGGTGCCGGTGGGGCCGATGAGGATGGTGAGGGCGGTGAGGAACCGAGATCAGGGTTCTGCGGTAGGCCTGGTGTCCGTAGCCCAGTGGTTGCCTACCGTCCTGCGCCAGTGCGTGTGCCGTGGGCTGAGTGGTGGCCTACCGTCCTGCCGTAAGGCCCACCGGGGTCGCCGGATTCGGCGCCCGCCTGCTGTCACCGGGGGCCAATCAGGCCGCCGGGATCTCCCCGTGATCCTTGCCTACCCGGGCCGGACGCTCAAAGCCCAGGTCTGTGGGCCGGTGCGGTGCGATGGCCGCGCCGTCGGGTAGCAGTTCTCCTGTGTCTTCGAAGATGACGATGCCATTGCAGAGCAGGCTCCATCCCTGCTCGGGGTGACTCGCAACGGTATGCGCCGCTTCCCGGTCCGGGGCTGTCGCCTCCGGACAGGGCGGCGTGTGCGGGCACATGTCAGTGCCTCCTGTACGGCTCATCCTGCCTGTTCTCGATCACTTGCTAGTGTGCCTGCGCTTTTTCGTTCCACCTATGGCTCATGCTGATCGTTTTCAGACTGGCCATCTGTAGCTTTTCGCTGTTTACGCCTGGCCCGTATTAACTACGAGTTGTAAACCTCTGATTACGATATGTATAAAACTACCTGGTAGACCCGGCTCCCGTTCGAGCCGGTTCGAGCCGATGATAGTCATCCCGGCCAAGTGGCCTAGACCAACTCTGCTCTCTCCCATCCTACGGCGCAAGCGACACGCCCGATCACGACAATCGATTGCCGCTCATGCGCCCCATACGTTCCCCGCACGGCCACCTGGCCGTCCCCTCTAATTGGAGACGTCGCACCCACCCGGTAGGTTCACCCGCGCCGGCGATATTGGTCAGATATCCGTCCATTGTCCGGATCGGCGGCGGCGGGTTGTCCGCATGGCTAAGGGGCGGGCTCGAACGTCACGGGCGGGATCCCGTTGAGGCGGTGGGTCTCGCGCAGCGTCAGGAGGTGCTCCGCTTCGGCCGTGATCGCGTGGACGCGCGGTGTGGCCATCGCCTTCCGCCTGACGATGCGGTCGTCGTAGCCGAGCGGGCCGATCTCGACGCGCTGCGCGGCGTAGGCGGCGCGCATGGCTGCGGTCAGCGCCGTGTCCAGGTTCTCCGCGAGGCGCCGGAGTTCGGCCTCGGGAGCCCGCCTGCCCTGGGCCTGGCGGAACGCGCTCTCGGCGGCACGGGCCGTGCCGAGCAGGTCCGACCGCCGCGCCGCGAGCGCCGCGTCGGCCTCGTACCGCTGCTCCGCCTCCGCGCTCGGCTTGGGTCGGCGCTTGATCCCAGGTCTCATGACCCCCAAGGTTACGCGGCGCGCGGCCTGGGCCGCGCGCCGGGTAAAAGCGGGTGGGTCAGGAGTAGTTACGGAACGCGGGCCAGGCCTGTGACCAGGGTGATCTCAGGCCGGTGGTGGCCTCGGCCGCCGAGGGTGCTTACACCTCGGTTGTCGGCTGGTCGGCCTGGCCGAACGTGACCTGGACGGTGCGCTCTTCGGTACCGCGCAGGACGCTCAGCTCGAGGGTGCCGCCCGCCGCCGCCCGGAGCGCGCCGTGCAGGTCGTCGACGCTCTTGACCGGCTGGCCCGCGGCCGCCACGATCAGGTCGCCGCGCGCCAGGCCTGCGTGGGCCGCCGGGCTGTCGTCGACCACCTTGTGGATGAGCAGGCCCTCGGCGTCGGGCAGGCCGACGGCGCGGCGCATCCGCCTGGCCACGTGGCCGGGGGCGATGGCGATGCCGAGCTGGGGCGGCTCGACGGATTGCCCGCTGGCGAGGGCGTCGACGCGGCCCCGCAGGGTCTCGTCGGCGGGAATGGCCAGGTAGAAGCCCTCACCGAGGCGGTTGGTGTTGATCCCGAGCAGCCGCCCCGTGGCGTCGAGGACCGGGCCGCCCGAGGATCCGGGCAGGAGCGGCGAGGTGTGCTCCAGGCTGCCGGTGATGCGCGTGCCGCGGGGGCCGCGGAACGACCGGTCGATGCCGGAGACGGTGCCGAACGTCACCCGCAGCCCGCGCCCGCCCGGGTTGGACAGGGCGAAGACGGGCAGCCCGATGGCGGGTGCGTCGGTCGCCCACGCCAGCGCCGGAGCCTGGCCGGTGTCGACCTCGATGACGGCCAGGTCGCCGTCGATGTCATGCCCCGTGACGGCGCCCTCGGCGGTGCGCCCGTCGGCGAAGGTGACCGTCACCTCGCTGCCGCGGACGTTGTGCGCGTTGGTCAGCACCTTCCCCTCGGACAGGACGATGCCCGATCCGATGCCCCACCGCTGCCCGATGCCCACCACGGAAGAACCTGCATCCGATGCCAGCCTCGTGATACTGGCCTGGATCTCGTCGAAGACGGTCATTACTCTCACCTTCCACTGAGTAGTAACTTGCAAGTTACTACTGACTAGGCGGATGTCAACGCGGCAGGTTACGATTTCGCTCATGGCTCAGCGGGAAACTGCCTCGTCCCCGCTCGCGGAGGCGCTGGCCAGGGTCGGCGACCGGTGGACCCTGCTGGTGGTGCAGGCGCTGCTCGACGGGCCGGCCCGGTTCAGCAACCTGCTCGACCAGCTCCCCGGCATCGCGGCGAACATCCTGTCCGAACGCCTCAAGCGGCTCGAGCGGGACGGGCTGCTCGTGGCCCGGCCCTACTCCGAGCGGCCGCCCCGCGCGGAGTACCAGCTGACCGCCGAGGGCCGGGACCTCGCGGGGGCGCTCCGCCTGCTGGCCTACTGGGGGGCCGGGCACGCCGACCCGGCCCAGGCGCCCCGGCACGACGCGTGCGGCACCCCGGTCGAGGCCCGCTGGTACTGCCCGACCTGCGACCGCCTGGTGGACGACGAGCCGCAGGAGCACCTGGTCTGACCCAACGCCGTCAGGCGAGGCTCGCCGCCCAGCTGGCGTGCAGTTCGGCGTACTCGCCGCCGCCGGACATCAGCTCGTCCGGGGTGCCGTCCTCGGTGATCCGGCCCTGGTCGAGGACCAGCACCCGGTCGGCGATGGCCACGGTGGACAGCCGGTGGGCGATGATGACCGCCGTCCGGCCGGCCAGCACGGTGCGCAGCGCGCTCTGGACCAGCCGCTCGCTCGGGATGTCGAGCAGCGAGGTGGCCTCGTCGAGGACGAGCACGGCCGGGGCGGCCAGGAACGCCCGCGCGAACGAGACAAGCTGGCGCTGGCCGGCCGACAGACGGCCGCCGCGCTTGCCGACCGGCGTGTCGTACCCGTCAGGCAGCGCCGCGATGAAGTCGTGCGCGCCGATCATCCTGGCCGCGCGCTCCACGTCGGCGTCGGCGGCGTCCGGGCGGCCGAGCCTGATGTTGTCGCCGACCGACCCATCGAACAGGAAGTTCTCCTGGGTGATCACGATGACCTCGGAGCGGAGCGCGGAGTCGGGCAGCTCCCGCAGGTCGATCCCGTCCAGCGTCACCCGGCCCGCGCGCGGGTCGTAGAACCGGCCCAGCAGGCGCGCGATCGTGGTCTTGCCCGCGCCGGTCTCGCCGACCAGCGCGACGGTCTGGCCGGCCGGTATGTCGAGCTCCAGGCCCGGCAGCACGACCGCGTCGCGGTAGGCGAAGGTGACCGCCTCGAACCGCACCCGCCGCCCGCCCCCGGAGCCCGGGTCCCCCGGATCCGCGCGGCGTGCGGGCACCCGAGCCGGCGTCCGGGGTGAAGGCACCGCGGGGTCCTGCTCCAGGACGCCGGCGATCTTCTCCAGGCCGGAGGCCCCCGACTGGAACGTGTTGTAGAACTGCGACACGTCCTGGAGCGGGGCGAAGAAGCGCTGCAGGTACAGCAGGAAGGTGGCCAGGACGCCGACCTTGATGTCGTGGTCGATCACGAGCAGGCCGCCGTAGCCGAGCACCACGCCGGTGATGATGTTGCCGACCAGCGTGATGGACGGGCCGTAGACCGCGATCAGCCGCGAGGCGTGCGCGCTGGCGTCGGAGTAGTCCTGGCCGAGCCCGGAGAAGATCGCGGAGTTCCGCGGTTCCCGCCGGAACGCCTGGACCGCCCTGATCCCGCCGAACGTCTCCACGAAGTGCACGATGACCAGCGCGATGGCCTCCCTGGTCCGCCGGTACGCGCTGGCTGACTCCCGCCGGAACCAGGTCGTCAGCCAGGTCAGCGGGATGAACCCGGCCAGCACGACCAGGCCGAGCTGCCAGTCGAGCAGCAGCATGCCGGTCCCGACGAGCAGGAGGGTCAGGATCGCCGCGATCAGCGAGTCCAGGCCCTCCTCGAACAGGTCGGAGATCGCGTCGATGTCGGAGGTCTGCCGGGAGATGATCCGGCCCGACGTGTAGCGCTCGTGGAACGCCACGTCGAGGTCGAGGCAGTGCGCGAACAGGCGCCTGCGCAACTCGAGCACCACCCGCTGCCCGATGCGCCCGGTCATGGTGACGAACATCCGGGTGGTGACCGCCTGGACCCCGACGGTCACGGCGAACGCCGCGGCGATGCCCAGCAGCGGCGCGGCGTCGTGCGCGTGCATCAGCGGCGGGAGGCCGTTGTCGATCGCCAGGCCGACCAGCCACGGCCCGGCCAGCACGGCCAGGCTCGCCACCACGATCAGCGAGATGGTGCCGATGACGGCGCGCCGGTACGGGCGCAGCAGGTCGCCGATGAGCCGCCTGCTGCGCTCGCGCAGCAGCGCCGCCAGCGGGGCGGAGACCTCCTCGGCCTTCTCCGCCGCCACCCCGCGCCAGGCCGTGGGGTCCACGGTCATCCGGTCGCCTCCAGGGGTTCGACGGCCATGAGCCTCGCGTACTCGGGGCTCGACGCGAGCAGCTGCCGGTGGCTGCCGCGGGCGGCGATCACCCCGCCGGACAGCAGGGCCACCGTGTCGGCCAGCGCCACCGTGGACGGCCGGTGCGCCACCACCAGCGCCGTGGCGTCGGCCAGGATCCGGTGCAGCGCCTGGGTGACCCGCTCCTCGGTGTGCACGTCGAGCGCGGACAGCGGGTCGTCGAGGATCAGCACGTCCGGCTTGGCCAGGATGGCCCGGGCCAGCGCGATCCGCTGCCGCTGGCCGCCGGACAGCGCCATGCCCTGCTCGCCGATCCTGGTGTCCAGGCCCCACGGCAGGTCGTAGGCGAACCGGGCCTGCGCGGCCGTCAGCGCGGCCTCGATCGCGTCCTCGTCCGCGTCCGGCGCGCCGAACGTCACGTTCTCCCTGACGCTGGCGGAGAACAGCGTCGCGTCCTCGAACGCGCAGCCGACGGCCACGCGGAGCCGCTCGAGGGGGAGGTCGCGGATGTCCGTCCCGTCCAGCCGCACCGACCCCGAGGTGGCGTCGGCCAGCCGGGGTACGAGCTGGAGCAGGGTGGACTTGCCCGAGCCGGTCGCCCCGGTGAGCACCACGGTCTGCCCGGGCGGCAGGTCGAGCACGACGTCGCGCAGTACTGGCTCCGCCGCTCCCGGGTAGGTGAACGACACATGGTCAAAGACCAGATGACCGCGCTGGTCCGGGGGGACGACCCCCCGGAACCCCCCGATCTTGGGGGGGCTCCCCGCCACCCCCAACCCCCCCCGGCCCCTCTTGGGGGCCTCGCCTGGCTGCAGGACGTGCACCACCGCTCGTTCGGGCAAATGGTCTGTGATCTCCGGCTGGGTGTCGAAGATCTCCAGGACGCGCTGGGCCGCGGTGCCCGCCTCCTGGCCGGAGGCGATGATGTAGCCGAGCGCCTCGACCGGCCAGACCAGCTGCAGCGCCAGTGTGATGAACGCCACCAGCCCGCCGAGGGTCAGCGAGCCGTGGCTGACCGCCAGCGCCCCGAGGACGATGACTATGCCGATCACGGCGTTCGGGACGAGGTTGAGGAGCGCCCAGAAGGACCCGAGCAGGCCGGCCTTGGCGACCTGGGTCCGGTAGATGCCCGCGGCCTGGGCGTCGTGCCTGGCGGCGGCCAGCGGGCCCCGGCCGAGCGCCTTCAGCACGCGGATGCCGGTCGCCGCCTCCTCGACCAGCGTGGCGATGTCACCCTGCTGGTCCTGGACCAGGCGGGACAGCACCCGGTACCGCTTCTCGAACCGCAGGCAGATCGGCACCACGGGCAGGAACACCACACCAGTGACCAGGCCGAGCCACCAGTTCAGGTGGATGAGCAGCGCGATCACGGCGATGAAGGTCATCGTGTTGGTGACCATGAAGATCAGGCCGAACCCCGCGAACCTGCGGATCGTGGACAGGTCGGTCGTCGCCCGCGACAGCAGCTGGCCCGACTGCCACTCGTCGTGGAAGGAGACGGGCAGCCGCTGCAGGTGCGCGTACAGGTCGTCCCTGATCGCCTTCTCGATCTCCGCCACGGAACTGGCCTGGATCCAGCGGCGGAGCATGTTCAGCAGCCCCTCGACGGCGCCCAGGCCCACGGCCGCGAGGCCCAGCGGGATCAGCAGGCCCTTATAGCCGTGCGCGATCGCCCCGTCGATGACGACCTTGGTGAGGAGGGGGATGGCGATGGCGGCGGCCACCGCGCCGAGCGCGGCGCCCATCATGACGATCATCTGGATGCGGAACGGCTTCAGGTAGCCTCGCAGCCGCCACAGCGCCCCGACTGGTCGTACCCTGGCAAAGGCGTGCTTGACCAGCAAAGGGGTGACATAGGGCATTGCTGTGAGGTTAACCGGATGGCCGGGAAGATGTCATCTGGTTTTTCTTGCGGCGGATGGCTTGTCGGCGGGCCGCAAACCTGGCACGCTGGCTGACCCGAGGCTTCGCGAACCGGTTGCCGGGATGGCCGGCAGGGAGAGGAACCGTGCAGCGCAGCAGCACTAGTCGCACTAGGCCCCGATGAGCCGCGTGTCGCGCGTTGGCGTCCTGTCCGCCTACCGCGACGGCGTGACCGTCATCTGTGAGCTGGCCGCCCAGTTCACCGATGCGACGTGGCTGGCCGCGACGCCGTGCTCGGAGTGGCGCGCGGTCGACCTGGCGGGTCACCTGCGCTGCGTGGCCGACGACTACCACGAGTACCTCGACGACGCGCCGGACAGCAGGCTCGCGCGGCTGCTGGCGACCAACGCGTCCGCGGAATCGCTCGCGCGGAAGCTGGCCAGGCAGAACGCGGCCGAGCTGGCGGCGCTGCCCGATGTATCGGGCCCCGAGCACATCGCGGCGTTCGCCGAGTCGGCGCGCTCGTACGGGCGGCGGCTGCCGCACGCCTGGGACCTGCCGCACCACCGGTACCGGGGCACCGAGGTCACGGTCGGCGCGATGGCAGGGGCGGCCTGTGCCGAGTGGCACCTGCACGCGTGGGACCTGGCCAGGTCTGTGAGCAAGGACTACCGGCCGGCCGATCCCGAGCTCGTGCTGGCCGCGTGGCGGGCCGGCACGCCGCAGCTGTGGCCCTCGCTCGCCAGCCGGTCAGGCGGCGGCGCCAAGCCGGCCGGCGACGAACCAGGCCGCGACGACGACCCCTGGCGCGCGATGCTCATCGCGTCCGGGCGCGATCCGGGCTGGACCCAGGTCTAAGGCAGACTTGGTGTCGTGACGTTTGACATCGGCCGCGTGCGGGCGGCCTACCCGGCCCTGGGCGACGGCTATGCGTACCTCGACGGCGCCGCGGGCACGCAGGTGCCCTCTGTGGTCATCGAGGCGATCGCCGAGGTGTACCGGGCGGGGATCGGCAACGCCGGGGGAGCGTTCCCGGCCAGCGGGCGCGCCGACTCCATCGTGGCCGAGTGCCGCCGCGCCCTCGCGGACCTGACCGGCGCCAGCCCGGACGGCGTGATACTGGGGCCGAACATGACCACGCTCACCTACCGCCTGGCCGACACGCTGTCGCGGCGCTGGGGGCCGGGGGACGAGGTGGTCGTGTCCAGGCTCGATCACGACGCGAACGTCCGGCCCTGGGTGCAGGCTGCCGCCCGGCAGGGCGCGACGGTGCGCTGGGCGGAAGTCGACATATCGACAGCAGAGCTGCCCGCGGCCCAGTACGGCGAGCTGGTCACCGAGCGGACCAGGCTGGTCGCGGTGACCGCGGCCAGCAACATCGTCGGGACCAGGCCGGACGTGGCCGCCATCGCCGCCGCCGCGCACGCCGTCGGCGCGCTGTGCTACGTGGACGGCGTGCACGCCACCCCGCATGTTCCCGTGGACGTGGCCTCGCTCGGCGCCGACTTCTACGCCACCAGCTCCTACAAGTGGTCCGGACCGCACATCGGCACGGTCGTGGCCGATCCGGCGCTGCTTGAGACCCTGCACCCGGACCGGCTCGCGCCCGCCCCGGCCGAGGTGCCCGGCCGGTTCGAGCGGGGCACCGCGGCGTTCGCCGACCTGGCCGGGGTGGCCGCGGCGGTGGAGCACCTGGCCGGGCTCGACGCCTCGGCTTCGGGGAGTCGGCGGGACCGGGTGCTCGCCTCGATGGCCGCCGTGGAGCGGTACGAGGGGGAACTGTTCGCGCGCCTGCTCGGCGGCCTGGCCGCGATGGAGCACGTCACCTTGTACGGCAAGGCGACCCGCCGCGCGCCGACGGCGTTCTTCACCGTGGCCGGGTACACGCCGCGGGAGGTGGCGGAGCGCCTCGCGGCCCGGGCGATCAACGTATGGAACGGCGACAACTACGCGTGGGAGCTGGCCGGGGCGTTCGGCCTGCGGGACTCCGGCGGCGCGGTCCGGGCCGGGCTCGTCCACTACAACGACGAGGCCGAGGTCGATCGCCTGCTGGCCGCCGTCGGGGAATTGGGGACCGACCGAGTACGCTTGGACGTTAGGTAACCCCGAGGATGGTGACATCGGTGGGCAGCGTGCTGGCGATGCTGGCGGGGCTGCTGCGCGCCGTGACGCATTTGGCCGGCGCCCTGCCCAGCCCTTCCGGGGTGTGGGGTTCGGCGGGCCTGACCGCACTGGCGACCGCCGTGCTGGCCGGGGCCATGCTCGCGGCCGTGCTGGCCCTGCTCGCCTCGGTAGCCAGGCTCTCCCGCACCGCCGCCGCCATCCCGATGATCCGCCGTACCTCGGGGATGCGGGAGAAGTCCTGGCGTGCGGCGTTCTTGCGCCAGCGTGATCCCGACGCGGCGGGCCGGGCCAGGCCCAGAGCGCCAGGGGCGGCCCCAGCGGCCGCCATGTCCAGCTGACGCGCGTCTAGCTTCCCGTTTCGGCGCATCGCGCCGACGCCTCACGCTGAGGCGGGGATATCGCGGCTGCTTCCAGCCCTAACCAAGTCCTAGCTGGAAGGCCGTTTCCCATGACCAGTATCTTTGGCGTCCCGGTGGACGCCGTCTACCACCTCGTCTCCGGCTTGACCGGATTCCTTACCCCCGTTCTCGGTGGCGTCGCCGCCGTCGCCGCGATCGTCCTGTTCACCGTGGCCGTCCGGGCCGTCCTCGTGCCGCTCAGCTTCCGCGCCATGCGCGGGCAGGCCGTCCAGGCCCGGCTGGCTCCCGAGTTGCAGGCCCTGCGGACGCGCTACGCCACGTCGCCGGAACGCCTGCAGCGCGAGATGACCGCGCTCTACAAGCGCGAGGGCACCAGCCTGTTCGCAGGGATCACGCCGCTCCTGCTCCAGTGGCCCCTGCTATCCGTCGTGTACATCCTGTTCCGCTCGGCGCAGGTGGCCGGGAAGCCGAACGTCCTGCTCAGCCACGACCTGCTCGGCGTTCCGCTCGGCATGCACTGGCTGAGCGGCGCCGGCGCGGCCAGCCTGCAGGGCCTGGTCTTCCTCGGCGTCTTCGCCGTGCTAGCCGCCCTGTGCTGGCTCACGGCCCGCCTGGGCCGTCTGATGACCGCCACCGCCCAGGCCACGGCCGCGTCAGCGCCCGTGCCGGGCGCGGCGGGCGCGCTCGTCCGGGTGCTCCCGTACCTGACCGTGGCGTTCGCCGCGTTCGTGCCGCTCGCGGCCGGGGTCTACCTGGTCACGTCCGTCGCCTGGTCGCTGGGCGAGCGGGCCATTTTCTGGCGCTCCCGCGGCCGCGGCAGTGGGGCATGGGTGCCACAAGGCCAGATAGACGGGCCCGGGGGCCCCCAACGCCCACTAGCTGAGGCCCAGGCCCGGACCGCCCGGCCCCCCCGATCCGCTAGCAGCCGATCCGCTAGCAGCCGATCCGCTAGCAGCCGATCCGCTAGCAGCCGATCCGGGCGTGAGCAGCGTGCGAAGCAGGCGAACCGGCGGTGAGCCGTGCGCCAGCATGGCGTCGTGGATCTCCCGGTCGGCCCGGCCGGGGTTCGCGGCCCGCAGGTCGCGCGCCAGGTCGGAGACCTCGGTGTACCCGACGTAGTAGGTGGACAGCTGGGCGGAGGTGAGCAGCGCCCGGCGCCATTTGCCCGCCGCCTCGCCCTCTTCCTGGTGGCCGCGCCCCGTCATCAGGGTCATCGCCTCGGTCTCGGTCATGCCGTGCCCGTGGATGCGCGCGTCGAGGATGGCGTTGATGATCGTCCGCAGCTGCATCTTGAGCTGCTGCATGCGGACGGTCCGGGGATCGCCGTCGCCCTCGTAGCCCTGTTCGGCCATGATCCGCTCGGCGTAGACGGCCCACCCCTCGACGAACGCGCCCGACCTGAGCGCGGCCCGCATGGCGGTGCCCGAACCCGTGAACCGGCGGGAATGCTGCAGCTGCAGGTAGTGTCCGGGCATCGCCTCGTGGACGACCAGGTTGTGCACCATGTGCCGGTTGTACTCGCGGTAGAACGAGGCGACGCGCTGCGCCGGCCAGCCGGCCGGGGCCGGCGAGACCGCGATGAACGTGGGCAGCGGCGCCGACTCGAGTGGGCCGGGCGAGTCGCAGTACGCGACGGCCACGCCGCGGTCGATCTCCGGCATCGCGATCACCTCGACCGGGTCGTCGAAGACCGAGACGAGGCGGCGGTCGGTCACGAAGGCGGTCTGGGCGGTGAGGGCGTCCCGGCAGAAGTCCAGGATGGTCGCCTCATCGGGCACGTCCTCCGCCAGCCGGTCGAGCACCCGCCGGACGACTTCGGGGCCGGCCTGGGCGCCCGGGCCCGCGAGTTCGGCGGCCAGTTCGGCGATCTGCTCGCTGACCAGGTCCAGCTCGGCCTGGGCCCGGGCCAGGATGGCGTCCGCGTCGGCCGCCGCGCTCAGGTTGAGCGAGAGCTTGCGGGCGAATCGCTCGGGCCCGATCCGCGGGTCCCGGTCGCCGTCGGGCCCGGGCGCCGCCTCGTCCAGGCGCGCGCCCAGCCACGCGCGGTGCCCGGCCAGCGCCTCCAGCGCGGCGGGGCGCACCTGGCCGATCCGCGCGGCGCTGGCGGGCGCGTCCTCGAGCGCCGCATCGATCTCCTTGCTGACCAGCGCGATCGTCCCGTCGAACTGGCCGATGGCCGTCTCCAGGTGCACCCGGGGGGTCGGTCCGAGCTGCGCGCGAGCCTCGGCCAGCGTGCGCGGGATCTCGGCCAGCCGGGCGGCCACCGAGGCGAGCCGGTCGGGCAGCGGGGCGAAATCCCTGGCCAGCAACATGTAGATCGCCTTGCCGGGGTTGGCGGGGAGCGGGTTCCACGTGTGCTCGCGCAGCTCGTCGAGCTCGAATATCCGCCGCGCCACGCTGTCCGCCATGATCGCGGCGTCCACCTGGCGCTCGGCCGAAAGCGGGTCCGCGTCGAGCGCGTCAAGCGCGGCGGCCCACCGGTCCAGGGCGCGCAGCTCGTCGGCGAGGGCAGCGGCGGACAGGTCGGGCAGGCGGTCGTCGAACCGGTGGTCCCCGAGCCCGGTGGCGAGGTCGGGGTGCCGTTCCGCCCGGTCGTCGAGGTAGTCTCCCGCCAGCCTCACGAAGTCCCGATCGGCTCCGCCGTCCATCGCGCCTCCCGTCCACGGTCCGTTCTGCCTACCGTAACGAATCCCGCGATGACCGTCCGCAGCCGCCTAGGGTACGGGCGGCGCTGGTGGACGGGGGCGGCCGGACAGGCTGCGAGCAGGCCTGCCGGGAGCTCCTGGACGCCATGAACTTAGGAGACCGGGCCGGTTAACCCTGAGGATCTCCATAGGGCTCAGGTCTAGCATGCGACACCGCGCTCCCGGGCGACTAACGTTGGGACCCGTGAAGGCATCACCGGAGTCCCAGCTACACCTGCTCGAACTGGCCGAACTCGACGAGAAGCTCGCCCGCCTCGACCATCGCAAACATGGCCTGCCGGAGATCGCCGAGTTGGCCCGCATGGAGGCGAGGACCGGCGAGCTCAAGGACGCCATGGTCGTGACCGAGACCGAGCTCGGCGACCTGGCGCGCGAGGAAAGCCGGGCCGAGCGGGACGTGGAGCAGGTCCGGACCAGGATCGACAGGGACCGGGGCCGCCTGGACGCCGGGCAGGTGTCCGCCGCGCGCGAACTCGCGAGCCTGCAGTCGGAGATCGAGTCGCTGCGGCGGCGGCAGGGTGACCTGGAGGAAGTCGTGCTCGAGCTGATGGAGCGCCGGGAGGGGCTGACCTCCCGGCTCGACGAGCTCACCGCCGAGCGCGACCACCTCGGCACCGAGATGACCGCCGTAGCGGCCCAGCGGGACGCAGCCATCAGCGAAATCGACGAGCAGGCGGGCCAGGCGTCCGGCCAGCGCAAGGAGATCGCCGCCGAGGTGCCCGCCGACCTGCTCAAGCTGTACGAGCAGATCCGCGACGCGCGCGGGGTCGGCGCGGCCATGCTGCGGGCGGGCCGGTGCCAAGGCTGCCATCTGAACCTCAACACGGTGGACCTGAACCAGATCCGGTCCTCGGCTCCCGACGAGGTGGTCAGGTGCGAGGAGTGCAGGCGCATCCTCGTCCGGACGCCCGAGTCTGGCCTTTAGGTGCGCGGAAAGGTGCGCGGATAGGTGCGCGGCCGGACCCCGTGGACCCAAGCCCAGGGCGAGCCCACGGTCACCCTCCTGCTCCGACACGGGCAGACGCCGATGTCGGTGCAGAAGCGTTACGCGGGCCTATCCGACGTCCCCCTGACCGAGGTTGGCGTGCAGCAGGCGGCCGCCGCGGGCAAGCGGCTGGCCTCGGCGGGCCTTACGGCCATCGTGACGTCCCCGCTGGCGCGCGCCGTAGGGACGGCGGAGGTAGTGGCCGCGGCCACCGGGGCCCTCATCGAGGCCGACGAAGGTTTTCGTGAGACCGACTTCGGCGCATGGGACGGGCTGACCTTCGCGGAGGTCAGGGAGCGGTGGCCGGCCGAGCTGACCACGTGGCTGGCCGATCCGGCCGTCGCGCCTCCCGGCGGGGAGAGCCTGGCCGACGTAAGCACCAGGGTCGAGAGCGCGCTGCGCCGCGTGCTGGCCGGACACCAGGGCCGGACGGTGCTCATCGTCAGCCACGTCACCCCGATCAAGACGCTGGTCGCGGCGGCCCTGCTCGCCCCGCTGCCCGCGCTGTACCGGATGCACCTCGACGTGGCCGCGCTGTGCCAGGTCGACTGGTACGCCGACGGTCCCGCCGTGCTTCGGTCGTTCAACGACACCGGCCACCTGTCCGACTGAATAAACTGCACAGTCATGAGAGACCGAGGGCGGCTGACCGCTCCAGGCAGCTTGTTGAACCCGGCCATGCTGGAGCCGGAATCCGAGCTGCTCGCTCCGCCGTCGGTTGACCTGGCGGCCCTGGCTGCCGAGTACGGCCTGCGCCCGAGTTCCGTCCGCCCCCCCTTGATCCCCTACCTGCGCCTGGTCTGGGATCGGCGGCACTTCATCGTGGCCTACGCCACCGCGCGCAACGTGTCGATGTACACCGAGGCCAAGCTCGGCCAGCTCTGGCAGGTGCTGACGCCGCTGCTCAACTCGGCGGTCTACTACCTGATCTTCGGGATCATCTTCCAGGCCAATCGCGGCATCGAGCACTACACCGCGTACCTGGTCATCGGCGTGTTCTTCTTCTCCTTCACCGAGCGGTCGATCGTGGTCGGCTCCACCGTGATGCGGGCGAACCTGCCGCTTATCCGCGCGCTGCACTTCCCGCGGGCCTGCCTGCCACTGGCTTACGTGCTCGTGGAGTTCCAGCAGCTTCTCCTGTCCCTGCTGGTCGTGTTCGCCATCGTGGTGGCCACCGGGGAATACCCCACCTGGTACTGGCTACTGCTGGCGCCGGTGCTGGTGGTGCAGGGGATGTTCAACGTGGGCGCCGCGCTGCTCATCGGCCGGCTGGGGGCCGGTGCTCAGGATTTCAGCCAGCTGATCCCGTTCCTGACCCGCGTCTGGCGGTACTTCTGCGGGGTCATGTACAGCCTTACCTCGCTTCCGTCTTTTCTCACGCTGCCGACGTGGGCGAGGGACCTCATCTCCCTGAACCCGGCGGCGGTCTACATCTCGCTCGCCCGGTTTGCGCTGATGTCCACCCAGCGGGCCAACGCGGCGGGAGCCAAGCCGTACAACGCGGCGAACTGCGCCTTGTTCAACGCCAATCATTCCCCGCCCCTCCAGGCCTATTGCCACCCGATCGTCGTGCCCAGCCAGCTGTGGATCGCCGCCGTCGGCTGGGCGGTCGTCGCGCTCATCGCGGGCATAGTGTTCTTCTGGCAGGCCGAGACGCGCTACGGCCGCGGCTGATCCGTTACCGCGTCACGCGGCCCGCGTCGCCGTCCCTCGGGGCCACCGGATCCTGGACCGGGCCGGTCGTCTCGCGCGTTACGCCAGTCGCCCGAGACCAGCGCGGCCAGGGTGGCCAGCGCCCAGACTGCCTCCGGGTCGGCGTGGGGCGGGCGCAGCACGGCCTCGGCCGCGCGCCGGCGGACGATGTCGAACAGCCCGCCCGTGTCTCCCTGGTCCAGGGCGTACTCGCGCAGGAACCCGGCCATCTCGTCCCCGTAGTTCCGCCGCCAGTCGCCCGCGGCCGCGGGCCCCGGCCCGGCGCCGGATCCCGTCGTGGCGGGGGGCAGGCCCGGCGTCTTGGGGCCGGACTTCCATCCGCTCCCGGCCAGGGGAAGCTCGAGCAGATCCGGGCTCAGCGCGGCCAGCACCCCGCGGTGCAGCCGGTCGGTGATCCGGTCCTCAAGCGGGACCGCCCGCGCGGCCCGGACGACGCGATCGCCGAAGAAGGGCTGGACGAGCGGCGATCGCATCAGGTAGCCCTGCCGCGCGGTGGCGGACCACCGGCCGGCCCGGTTGATCAGGTAGAAGTCATCCAGCGTCCGGAGCGGCCCGCGCGGGAGTCCCACCGCGTACGGGGCCAGGCCGGCCAGGTACGCCCGGCCCGCGTCCGGGCGCAGCAGTCCCAGGCGGCGCGTGGTGAGGCGGCGGAACAACTCGGGGGCGCGCGCGGCGCTCCTGGCCCGGGCCAGCCGGCCGTTGCGCCAGGCGGCCGTCGCGTACCCGCCGCGCAGGAGCTCGCCGCCGTGCCCGCCGAGCTGCACGGGCTCGGCGCCGTAGTGCGGGTCGGGCCAGCCGACGTTCTCGAACGCCGACAGCATCCCGTCGGAGACGAGCACGGCGCAGCGGAGCCTGCGGATCACGCTGGCCTCGTCCGGCACCGGCCCGGTCCCCGGCGGCTTCGGCTCGGTGACGACGTGCTCGACGCCGAGCCG
This sequence comes from uncultured Actinomycetes bacterium, assembly GCA_963789225.1. Taxonomy (GTDB): domain Bacteria; phylum Actinomycetota; class Actinomycetes; order Streptosporangiales; family Streptosporangiaceae; genus Palsa-504. The sequence goes on along the minus strand of CAWBKD010000046.1, from coordinate 262,890 downwards.
CTGGGCGATCATGGCCGCGATGACGACGTTGGGGTGGCGGGCGGACCCGTGCGTGCGGGCCCGGAACGGCACCTTGGCCGCCGTCAGCGCGGCGGCGATCAGCCGGCTGTCCTTCCCTCCGGTCAGGGACAGCTCCACCAGGGCCTCGGCGTCGCGGAGCGGCGCGACCGCATCGACCAGGGCCGTGGCGACCGGTTCGTACGGACCCGCGCCGGCTGGAACCCCCGCCCCGTCGCTGCGGTCGCCGTCACGCGTCCGAGTCACGACCGGGCGCCCGCCGGTCACGGTCAGGCTCCGGTCGCGCCCGAGGGCCCGGACGCCGCGGTACGGGGTCGCCGCGCCGATCGGGTAGCCCATGCTCAGGAAGGCGCCGACCATGACCGGATCGTGATGGCCGAACGCCGCGGCCACGGCGGCGGACCACAAGGCGCGATCGCAGACCAGCACGGCGCCGGGGATCTGGGTCAGGTAGACGGGATCGACGCGCGCCAGGCCGGTGCGCGCGTGCACCGCCGCCGCGTCGGCCCAGATCGTGCCCTCGTGCGAGGCGACGTCGCGGTGACCGTCCGCCCCGTCGGCCGGCCGACCCCAGCGGAGCACGGCCGCGCGCTCGTCCGGCGCGCGCCACGCGACCGCCGCCGGGCCGGGGATCGGCAGGACCCGCGTATCTGTACCCAACGCCGCGGTGATCAGCCCGGCACACCTCTGGCGTGTCGCCGCGCTGATCGCCAGCGTGAAGTACATGCCGGTTAACGCGAGCCGAGCAGCTCGAGCACCGGCCCCGGCGTCGCCGGGTCCAGGTCGGCCGTCAGCAGTCCGCGCCAGGCCTCGCACACGAGCGGCAGGTTGAAGGCGGCCGCCACCTGCGCGTGCGCGGCGTCGCCGGCCTCCCGCCAGTCGTCAGGCGCGGCCAGCCCGGCGATCGCGGCGGCCATGCCGGCGGGATCACGGTGAATCCAGCGCATGTCGTAGATGGTCTCGGCACCCGGCCAGTGCCGCAGCACCGGCACCGCGCGTGACGCCATCCCCTCGGCGGGCGCCACGTGGAAGCTCTCGTCGTCACTCGTGGACAGCACGAAGCCGACCCGGCGCAGCCAGGCCGCGACGTCCGGCCCCGCGTCGTCGAACACCACGGCCCCGCGTAGCAGGGGCGACCGCTGGACCCGGCGCAGCGCGGTCGCGTAGTGATCACGTTCGGCCGGGTTCTGCCACACCCACCAGTGCTCCCACGGCATCCCGGACTTGACGAACAGCAGGTACCTGTCGTCCTCGCGGCGCAGTTCCTCGAGCACGTCGAGCGCGAGGTCCAGCCGCTTGCGGGACGGGACAATGCCGATAAGGCCGAGGTGGAACCGGGCGCCGTCGAGCTTGGGCCGGTCAAGCTGGGATACGTCGATCGCGTTAGGCACGGTCACGACCTTGGCTTCCGGCCACCCGGTGCGCTCCCCGGTCAGCTGCGCGTAGTGCCTGCTCACGCAGATGACTTGGCTGACCGCCCCGATCTTGACCTTCGCCGGGTAGGGCGACTCAAGCTCGAACCTGTGCAGCCGCACCAGCAGCCGTGATCCGCGCCGCTTGTGCTTGCTGTACCAGATGGCGTTCGGACCGCACCACTCGCAGACCACCACGTCGGCCCACCCCGCCAGCTCCCGGCTGGCGCCGGGGTCGTGTTTGCCCAGTGCGGCCCACTGGTCCAGCCTGACCTCCAGGTCGGGCTGGAGCCGCAGGTAATTCAGCAGCGGCGTGAAGAACTTCAGGTCATGCCCGGCCACCACCACCCTGAGCTTTGCTGCCGTGCTAGCCCCGGGGGACGACGCCGCCTTCGGAACCGCCCGGGCCAGGTACCCGCGCAGTCGCTCCGCCGCCTTCTCCAGGGTGAACTGCTGGGCGGCGTGCCCCGTCCGGTCCGCCGCCAGGCGGAACAGGCCCGCATCGGCCGCCGCCGCGGCCGATGCGTCGACGACGTCGTCCAGGCTGGCCGCGAACAGCGGGTAGTCGGCCCCGAGGAGCCCCTCGTGCATCGGGGTGCGGTTGAGGATCACCGGCAGCCCGAGCGCCCCGTACTCCAGCACCTTCGTGGACAGCTCCAGGCTCGCGTCCAGGTCGGGATGACGCCAGCCCAGCCCGATGTCGCACGAGGCCGCGAGCCGCAGCGCGTCCTCACGCGAGTGCCCGCCGTGCCAGGTCACGCCCGGCTTGTCGAGGGCGGCCCGCATCCGCTGCTGGTAGTCGCCCGCGTCGTTGTGGATCTTGTCGCCGATCATGTGCAGTTCGGCGGTGACGCCCCGTGCGGCCAGCAGTTCGGGCAGTTCGGTCATCTCCAGGGTGTTCCAGCGCGGCGCGAACTTGCCGGAGTAAACGAGCCGCAGCGGTGACCCGGCGGCGGTGGCGGCGCGGGCGGCCGGAATCTCGGCCAGGATCGGCGGCAGCAGCACGCACTTGCCGCACGCCGCCGGGATGCTGCCCTCGAGGAAGCAGCGGAGTTCCTCGGTCTGGCAGAGCAGGTAGCGTGCCGCGGTGGCGATCATCCCGAGCTCCTCGGCGGCCGCGGGCGTGAGCCCGGGAACCGACTGCGGGACGTCGGTCAGGTACGGCCAGAGCCGCCCGGCGAACAGCCCGCTCTTGGCCGCCGCCGCGGTGACCGCCCGGCCCCGCACCACCACCAGGTCGTGCGGCGCCTCCGCGTCCAGGCGGGCCAGCAGTTCGGGGGCCGCGGGCGCCCGGATGGGACCGGGACCCTCGACGAGGTGCTCCTCGAACGGCCTGCGCACGGTGACCCCCGGCTCGGCCAGCAAGGGCGCGATCAGGCGGCTGGTGCGGACCGGCGCCTTGAGCACCAGCGTCACGGCGCAACCGGCCCCCGCCAGCGCCTGGGTGACGGACTGCAGCCAGATGGCCGAGCCGTCGATCAGGTTCAGGTCGATGTCACCGTAGACAAGCGCGCGCGTGGTCAACGCGACAACTCCTAACTCAGAGAAAAGAGGAGCAGCCCAGCCCTGGAGCCGTCCGAGCCGAAGAACTCGCGCCGGGCCAGCGCCGGCTCGAGCGAGGTCACGTACCCGTAGGTGAGGCCGGCGTGCCCAACCGCGTCCGCCTGCGAGCTCTCCCGCGCGCAGGCCAGGTCGAGGAGGTATGAGTCCTCGTACTCGTGGCCCGCCTGCCACGGGACGACCCACGGCGAGCGGGCCTGCTTCGCGGCGAGCGGCACCCACGAAGCCCGCCCGTCGAGGTCGGCCGCCCCAGGAGCCCCGGGGACCGCCGTGATCATCACGCCCCGCGCGGCAAGGTCGCCGAACGCGGCGGTGACCGCCCGGCCCGCCGCGCCATCACCCTCCGGGGCCGGGAACGTCACGACGACCTCGGCGGGCGCCATCTGCTGCCTGGCCAGGCTGGCGGACAGGGCGGCCGCCCCGGCGGCGTCCTCCACACGGGCCAGCACCGCGACCTGCCGCCCGGTGACCAGGTGGTCGGGCAGCCCGGCCAGCCCGGTGAGCCCGGCGAGCCGCACCGGAGTCGCGTGCTCGGTGAAGATCTCCCGCAGCGCGGGCAGGGTCTCACCCTCGGTCAGCGGGCGCTCCGCCCGCGCCGAGTCGATCTGGTCCCGCAGGGCGGCCGGCTCGCCCGCGACCATGATCACGCGTGCGCCGCACGCGAGCTGCTCGCGCGCCTGGTCCGGCGAGACCGTGACGAACACGGCGTGCTCGCGGTAGAGCTCGGGCCGCGCGCGCCACGCGACGTCCCCGGTGAGCTGCACCGATCCGGCGACGAAGTCGAGCAGGGCCCGCACGGACGGCGTTTCGCGTGGATCGCGCGTGCCGGCGTAGACCGGGGCGGCCGGGCGGTAGCCGGGCAGGCCGACCGGGTTGAACCGGGCCAGCTGCACGCCGAACCCCTCTTCGGACACCGCGTCGCAGCTCGCGGCCACCCAGTCCAGGCCCGGCGCCAGGTGCGCGGGGACGTTACGGATGAAGATCACCGGCTTGCCGAGTGCGCGTGCGGACGCGATGAGCCGCCCGAGCCGCCTGCCGCGGTCGGCCGCGGCCGGATCCCCGGCGTACGCCCAGGGCGACCCGGCCAGCATCGCGGCGGCTTCGATGAGGACGAGGTCGGCGCCCTCGCTCTCCAGCACGACGTCCGCGTCGTGCGGCAGCACGGGGTGCACGGCGGCGTCCGGGGCGAGCGTCGCGCACGCCTGGGCGGAGAGCACGCCGGTGATCACCAGCCCGGGCGGGGTGAACCCGGCCGAGGCCGCGCCTGGCGCGCCCAGGCCCGGCGCGGTCAGCGCGGAAAGGAAGCGCTCCCCGCCGCCGGCCAGGTCGCCGAGCTGCGCGGAGGCCAGCGCGAGGGTGGCCGCCCCGGGTCCGGTGAGGGCACCGCGGTCCCGCCACAGCCGGATCAGGTCAATCGGCAGCTGCACACCACGCGACCACGGGCGCCGCGCGGCGCGGACCAGTGTCCGGCCGAGCTCCATCGTCGCGGAGTCCTCGAGCGCGGCCAGCCGCGCCTGCGTCATGGCCAGCTGCAGCCGGGTGTCCCGCAGCGTCCGCGCCATCCGGTCGCGCTCGGCCGCCAGCCCCGGATCGCCCGCCGAGTCCTCGTCAGCCCCCGCCAGCCCCGGCTCGCCTGCGAAGTCCGTCTCAGCCAGCCCCGGCTCCTCCGGCTCGACCACGGGCTCCGGCTCGACCACGGGCTCCGGCTCGACCACGGGCTCAGGCTCGACCGCGGGCTCCGGATCGCCCGCGGGCTCCGGCTCGACCGCGGGCTCCGGCTCGGCCGCCGCCGAGGGCTCGCCGGTCACCGCGTTCACGGGCGGTCCTCCGGGTCGAGCCAGGCCTCGATGATCCTGGCGATCCGCGGCCCGGCCTTCCCGTCCCACAGGGGCGGCAGCTCTCCGGTGTAAGGCCCGTCGTGGAGGGCCTTGAGCACCGCCGCGGCCAGCTCCTTGTGAGTGACCAGGCGGTTGCTGCCGCTGGTGATCGTGATGGGCCGTTCGGTATTCGGCCGCAGGGTCAGGCAGGGCACGCGCAGCAGGGTGGTTTCCTCCTGCACGCCGCCGGAGTCGGTGATCACCGCGGCGGCGCCCTTGACCAGCGCCATGAACTCCAGGTACCCGAGCGGGTCGCAGGCGCGCAGCCCGGGGTGCGCGCCCAGCCCCGCGGCCTGCAGCGCCGCCCGGCCCCGCGGGTGCACCGGGATGATCACGGCCACCTCGTCAGCCACCTCGTGCAGGGCCTGGACCAGGACGGCCGCGGCATTGGGGTCATCGACGTTCGAGGGCCGGTGCAACGTGGCCACCACGTACCGGTCCGGCAGGTCGGCCGCGGCCCGCGCCGCACCCGTATCGAACCGGTCCAGGTGCGCCAGCAGCGTGTCGATCATCGGGTTGCCGACCAGGTGTATCGCGGCCGCCGGACGGCCTTCCCTGGCCAGGTGCCCGATCGCCTCCGGCGAGGTAACGAACAGCAGCTCGCACAGCTGGTCGGTCAGCCGCCGGTTGATCTCCTCGGGCATCGAGTCGTCGAAACTGCGCAGCCCGGCCTCCACATGGGCCAGCGGGAGCTGCAGCTTCGCGCCGGCCAGAGAAGCGCCCACGGTGGAGTTCACGTCGCCGTAGACCACGGCCAGCGCGGGCCGGTGCTCGGTGAACTCCTGCTCCATCCCGATCATCACCTCGGCGGTCTGCCGGGCGTGGCTCCCAGACCCCACCCCGAGGTTCACGTCGGGCCGCGGCAGGCCGAGCTCGACGAAGAACACCTCCGACATCCGCTCGTCGTAGTGCTGCCCGGTGTGCACGACCCGCTGCGCGAGACCCAGTTCCGCCAGAGCGCCGATCACCGGCGCGGCCTTCATGAAGTTCGGCCTCGCGCCCAGCACGTGGGTGATAGGTGCGCGCATCGCGTCCTTTCCTCATCCCTGAACCGATATCATCTGCCGTGATGACGTCCGCCCCGCGTCGGCCGGGGCCCCAGAGCCTCCACGACACGCATGTATCCCCCCGCGCGCTCACGCTCGCGGCGTCGATCGCCTGGCATCACGCGGCCGCCGATCCGGTCCGCGCACTGGTCTTGGCCCAGAGAGTACTGCCAGAACGCCTGCGCGGATGCCTCCGGCTCGCCGGCCCCTACGGGCGGGCGGCGCTGCTGTGGGGCGCGGGGGACCGGGACCAAGCCCGAGCGGTACTCGAACCAACCCCCCGCCGTCTGGCGGCGTTCAGCCTGGCCGTCGACCAGCTCGCAACCGCGGCGACGGCACTGCAGAGGCTGCCCGAAGACGACCGCGCCCGCCCGGCCCTGGAGGCCCGCCTGGCCTGGCGCGAAGGCCGCCTCACCGACGCCCTCGAAGCCCTGCAAAAGGCGCCAGCCAAAGCGCGCCGACGCCTGCGGCCCAAGATCATGGCCAGTTCGGGCCCGATAGCGACCATTTCTGGCCACGATCATGAACACCCCAGAACCAACCGAACCCCCGGCCGCGTCCTCCACCTGGTCAACGACGCGCTCCCCGCCACGAGCGCCGGCTACACCATCAGGACCCACGAGATCGCGCTGGCCCAGCGCAACAACGGCCTCGACCCCCACGTGGTAACCAGGGTCGCCTACCCCGTAACCCAGGGCCAGCTCGACGGCAGGCGCCTGGTCACGCTGGACGGCATCCCGTACCACCGCCTGCTCCCGTGGCACCAGCCCGCCGGCGCCGACAAAGCGCAAAGCCAATGGCGAGACCAGGCCGCCCGGCTCACAGAAAAGATCGGCCCCGCGGTACTCCACGCGGCGAGCAACTACAAAAACGCCACGATCGCCCTGGCTCTGGGGGAGCGGTACGGGCTGCCTGTCGTCTACGAGGTGCGCGGGTTCTGGGAAGACACCTGGCTGTCCCGCCACCCGAACGCCGCTGAACTCGCCCATAGCGAACTGTACCGACGGAACCGTGACCTCGAGACCGAGTCGATGCTGGCGGCCGACCTCGTGGTCACGCTCGGTGAGGCCATGAAGGACGAGATCGTGGCCCGCGGCGTTCCCGCCGCGAAGGTCCTCATCGTCCCGAACGCCGTCTCCGACGAGTTCCTCCAGCCCCTCCCCGACGCCACAGCTCTGCAAAAAGCGCTGGGCATCGCCCCAGACGAGAATGTCATAGGCGAGGTCTCCACCCTGGTCCCGCACGAGGGCATCGGCACGCTGCTCGAGGCGACCAAGCTGCTCAGGGACCGCGGCCTGCCGATAAAGGCGCTCATCGTCGGCGACGGCCCGGAACGCGCCGCCCTGCAGCGCCAGGCGGCCACGCTCGGGCTGGGCGAGGCGGCGATCTTCACCGGCCGCGTCCCGGCGGCGAAAGTACGGGAATACCACGCGCTCCTCGATGTTTTCGTCGTCCCCCGGACCCCGGACAGGGTATGCCAGCTCGTTACGCCGCTGAAGCCGGTCGAGGCGATGGCCAGCGGGCTCTGCGTAGTTACCAGTGAAGTCAGGGCACTGGCCGAAATCATCAAACCCGACGTGACGGGCGCGCTAACAATGCCGCAAGATCCGGTGGCCCTAGCCGATACTCTTGAACTCTTGGTTGGCAGTCCGGATATAAGACGGAAACTCGGAGACAATGCGCGCGAATGGGTGGCCAGGGACCGCACCTGGGCCCATAACGCGGCACGGTACCGGGAGGCGTACGCCCTCCTGGGCGCGATCTAGCTAGGGGGGCATATTGCCTGCGCAGGACGTTGTGGTGATCGGGCTCGGCTACGTCGGCCTCCCGCTGGCCATCCAGGCGGTGCGCTCGGGGTTCCGGGTCACCGGATACGACACCAGCGAGCAGAAAGTGGCCGGGCTGATGGCCGGGCGGTCGCACATCGATGACATGACCGACGCCGAAGTGGCCGAGATGCTCGCCGCGGGGTTCCGGGCCACCGCCGACGAGACCACGCTGAAAGCCCAGGACGTCATCGTGATCTGCGTGCCGACGCCGCTGTCGGAGGCCGACGGCCCCGACCTGAGCGCGGTCCGGGCCGCGGCGCAGACGGCAGGCCACCTGCTGAAGGCCGGGACGCTGGTGTCGCTCGAGTCGACCACCTACCCGGGCACCACCGAAGAGGTCGTCCGCCCGCTGCTGGAGAAGGCGTCCGGCCTGACCGCCGGGATCGACTTCTGGCTGGCCTTCTCACCCGAACGCATCGACCCGGGCAACCCGGTCTACGGCTTCCGCAACACGCCCAAGATCGTCGGTGGCCTCACCCCGTCCTGCACGGACGCGGCCGAGGCGTTCTACGCGCAGATCTGCGACCAGGTAGTCCGGGCCAAGTCGTCCCGCGAGGCGGAGATGGCCAAGCTGCTGGAGAACACCTACAGGCACGTGAACATCGCCCTGGTCAACGAGATGCTGATCTTCTCCAGGGAGCTGGACGTCGACCTGTGGGACGCGATCCGGTGCGCGTCGACCAAGCCGTTCGGGTTCCAGCCGTTCTACCCCGGGCCTGGCGTGGGCGGCCACTGCATCCCGATCGACCCCAACTACCTGTCCTATAAGGTCCGCACGCTCGGTTATCCGTTCCGTTTCGTGGAGCTGGCCCAGGAAATCAACGGCCGGATGCCCGGCTACGTCACTGACCGCGCCGCCGAACTGCTCAACCGCCACGCCAAGGCGGTCAACGGGGCGAAGGTGCTGCTCCTGGGCGTGACCTACAAGCGCGACATCGCCGACCAGCGCGAATCGCCGGCCCGCCCGCTCGCCCGCAAGCTCCTCAACCGCGGCGCGGAGCTCAGCTACCACGATCCCTACGTGCCCGACTGGCAGGTCGACGGGCAGGCGATCCCCCGAGCCGAAGACCTGGAGGCCGCCCTGGCCGGCGCCGACCTGGTCATCTTGCTGCAGGCCCACCGGGCCTACGACCCGGCTCAGCTCACCCGCGCGGCCCGCCTGCTGCTCGACACCCGCGGCGCTCTCCCGCCGGCCCCGCACGTCGAGGCCCTGTGACCCGAGGCAGGCCTCGATGCGGGTAGTCGTGTGCACGATCGTCCACCACCCCGCAGACGCGCGCATCTACCACCGGCAGATCCGGGCCCTGCTGGACGCCGGTCACGAGGTGACCTACATCGCCCCGTTTGACGCAGAAAATTTTTATCCCGAACGCCGCGACTCGAACCTTCGCGCCATTCCAGTCCCGCGTGCGGTGGGCCGGCGCAGGCTCGGCGCGCTGCTCGCCGCACGCCGGGCCCTCGCCGTCCACAGTGCGGATGCCGACCTGCTGCTCATCCACGATCCCGAGCTGCTCCTGGCGCTGCCCCCCAGGCGCAAGCGCCCCCCGACCATCTGGGACGTCCATGAGGACACCGCCGCGGCGCTGAGCACCAAGCCGTGGCTCCCGCGCCCGCTGCGCCCCGCGATCGCCCTGGCCACCCGCGCCGCGGAACGCACCGCCGAGCGGCGCGTGCACCTGATCCTGGCCGAGCAGGGGTACGTCTCGAGGTTCCGCCGCCCGCACCCGGTGGTGCCGAACACCACCTACGTGCCCGAGACCCCGGCCCCTCCGGCTCCTCCCGGCGACGACCAGCGGGTCATCTACGTCGGCCACCTGTCGCTGGACCGCGGTGTCGGCGAGATGGTGGAGCTGGCCGCCCTGCTGCGCCCGCACGGCATCTCGGTGGAGCTGGTCGGCCAGGCCGACGGGCAGGCCCGGGCGCGGATCGAGCCCGCGCAGGCCGGGGGCCTGATCCGCTGGCCCGGGTTCGTCCCGAACGATCAGGCCATGCCCATGATCGATGGCGCGGTGGCCGGCCTTTCCCTGCTCCAGGACGAGCCGAACTTCCGGCACTCGATGCCCACCAAGGTCGTCGAGTACATGGCGCGCGGGGTGCCGGTGGTGACCACGCCCCTGCCGGCCGCCGTCGAGCTCGTCACCCGCTACGAGTGCGGGCTCGTGGTGCCGTTCGGCGACCCCCAAGCGGCGGCGGACGCGGTGCTCCAGCTGGCCGGGGACGCTTCCCTACGGGCGAAGATGGGCAGCCGCGGCCACGAGGCCGCGCGCGGTTTCCTCGGCTGGCCGACCGACGCCCGGGCCTTCGTCGCCCAGCTGGAAGCCTGGGCGAAGGTGGCCTAACACGGAGTAAAGAGCGTGCTATCCTCGGGTGTCCCGCGGTCCGGAGAAGGGATCGGCGTGCTCGCAGGCTTTTCACGCTCCCCCCTGGTGCGGCGGATGCGCGAGCTCGTCGCGCGCCACCCGCAGTTCACGATCGCGCTCGCCGCGGGCGCGGTCCTCCGGCTGGTGACGATGATCGCCTACCCGGGCGCGCTGTGGTTCTCCGGCGACTCCTACGTCTACGTGGGCTCCGCGCTGCGGCCGGGCATGTCCAACGCAACGGGCTACTGGCGGTTCCTGCGGGACGTGCTGCCGCGGCCGGACCTGTCCAAGACCACGGGCTACTCGCTGTTCCTGCGGATCCTGCTGCCGTTCCACAGCTTCACGCTGGTGACCGGCCTGCAGCACCTGATGGGGCTGGGCATCGGGGTCATGGTCTACGTGCTGGCCCTTCGCGCCGGGGTGCCGAAGCTGTGGGCCACGCTGGCCACGCTGCCGGTGCTGCTTGACGGTTTCGAGATCGAAGACGAGCACCTGGTGATGGCCGAGGCCCTGTTCACCTTCCTCGTCATGCTGGCGCTGCTGCTGATTCTGTGGCGCTACCGGACTCCGTGGCCCACCGCGCTCGTGGCGGGGCTGCTGATCGGCTATGCGGTGGACGTGCGCAGTGAGGGCTTGCCCCTGCTCGCCTTGTTCCCCGTCTTCATGATCTACCGCGCGATCAGGCAGGGCTGGAAGAAATGGCGCGGCTGGCTGGCGGCGGTGGCGCTCGCCGTCGGCTGCCTGGCCCCGGTGGCGGCCTACGCGAGCTATTTCCACCACTGGTACGGCTCCTACAACCTGACCCGGTCCGAGGGGTTCTACCTGTGGGGACGGGTGTCCTCGTTCGCCGAGTGCTCGGTCATCAAGCCGCCCGCCAACGAACTGAAGGTCTGCCCCACCGGCTCGCCGTCGAGCCGCACGGCGCCGGGTGACTACATCTGGCACGCGCCGCAGGTGCACAGCCTCCTGCCAGGCGGCCCGGTGAGCGCCGCCAACAACTCACTTCTGACGAAGTTCGCCATCCGCGCGGTCGAGGCCCAGCCAATCGGCTACGCGGAGTCGGTGATCAAGGGTCTCGCGCTCGTGGTCGAGTGGCCGCGGCATGCGTACCCGGACCCAGGCACAGTGTCCTACTACAACTTCCCGCTGAGTCCGCAGACGCTCCCGTCCAACGCCAGCATTTCAAAGGACACCTGGATTCCCGGCGGCACCGCCTACGAGGACGCGGTGCACTACGGCCACGCCAATCCGAGCACGATCGTCGAGCCGTTCGCAGCCCTGATCGCCCTGTACGAGCACATCGTCTACACCTGGGGGCCGCTGCTCGGGCTGATCCTGCTCGTCGGGCTCGGCGGGGTGGTGCGGATCGAAGGGCTCCGGCAGCGCCAGCCCCGGCTGACCTGGTCCCGCCGCACCGGCAGCATGATGCCGTGGGTCACCGGCATCGTGCTGCTCGTCTCCCCGATCGCGGTCGCCGACTTCGACTACCGCTACCTGCTCCCGGTCCTTCCCTTCGCCGGCCTAGCCGCGGGCCTCGCGTTCGCGCCCGCCCGCGTCCGGCCCGCCGCCCCCGCCCAGGTCGTCGAGCAACCGGATAACCTGCCCGCCGAGGTTCCCGGCCCGGTCGGCTGAGGCGGTTATTGCGGCGGCTGACCCTGCTGCTTACGGCGCTTGAACCACCTGACGATGGTCCGGATCAAGAAGAACACGCGATCACCTCCCGTTTGGACGCGGCCAGGAGCCTAGCACGCAGACCCCGGCCGCGACCGGGGTCGGCGTATCCTTAATGCGGGTGAGTCGGCCGGGCGGTCGCGCCGGGCGCAGGCCCGGCGAGGAAGGTCCGGGCTCCACAGGGCAGGGTGGTCGGTAACGCCGACCCGGGGCGACCCGCGGGACAGTGCCACAGAAAACAGACCGCCCCGCGTCTGACGCGGGGTAAGGGTGAAACGGCGGTGTAAGAGACCACCAGCGCCGCAGGTGACTGCGGCGGCTCGGTAAACCCCACCAGGAGCAAGGTCAAAAGGGAAGCTGAAGCTTCCTGCGCGAGCGATTGAGGGCGGCCCGCCCGATGCTCGCGGGTAGACCGCACGAGGCTGCCGGCAACGGCAGTCCCAGATGGATGACCGCCGCCCCGCGCAAGCGGGCGCACAGAACCCGGCCTACAGGCCGACTCACCCCCTTCGCGTGGCCCTCGGCCTGCGACGTAAACGATCTCTACGGACCGGAAGCTATTGGAGCGAATGGATCATTGATCCATTCGCTCCAAGAACCGGGATACAATTTAGGGAATTGGGATCGGGCATGAGCAATAGCAAGGATATTGTGCGCTGCGGTAACGCCGGAACCGCAGTAGAACACGGCCTCTTCTGTGGATTCGCTTGGAAGTTCAGAAAAGCGAGCGGCTAGTTGCTGTTTTGGCAGAAACCTCCCGCTGGAATCGACATTTTCTGTATAAGGTATTGATCGAGCAGTCGGTATATGCCCGGCTACGCGATCGATCGTCTCGTTTTCGCCGCGATATCTATCAGGAGTGCGTGAGTCTACTACTATTCCACTATGTTCTATCATCGCATGCACCTGAGGCCCGCTAGCAACCAATTCTGGTCTGAAGTTACCTATGAAATTCCGGTATCCGACAGTTTCGAGTCCATTGCTGGTGGGCAGGCCCTCACTTTGCCATGCCGCAAAGCCGCCGTCTAGTACGGCTACTGATTCGTGACCTGCCCATCTGAGAAGCCACCAGAGCCGTGCGGCCGCCATGGCACCTGACGATTCATCGTAGGTGACTACCTGGATGGAAGAGTCAATGCCGAGACGGGACATGGTTGCGGAAAAGGAAGCTTCATCTGGTAGCGGATGACGGCCTGATACTCCTGCCTCAACCGGACCGGAGAGATCTCTCTCAAGATCCGCATACACTGCTCCTCTAATGTGGTTAGCCAGGTAGCGTTGATACCCTTCCGAGGTGCGACCTAGAACGAATCGGCAGTCAACGAAAACCCATCGGCGATCTGAAAGGTGGCTGGCGGCCTGAGTCGAAGAGATCAGGGTCGAAAAGGACACGTCCTTGTTCTCCCATCCGGCAATAAGGTTAACGAATTCCTGGCTATGGTCACAGACGGTCGTTTGCTCCAGTATGCCGCAAGATCTTCTGACGACCATTAAGTACAGCAACCTGACGGTCCACTATCGACCTGATGCGATCGACTAGGCTAGCTTGGCGTCCGGTCACCGGCCCACTAGCCGGGACCGCTCGGCATTGACGAGGCCGCCGCGATCGACTTCTACTGCTGCTACGCCGACCTGCTGGGGGCCGCCAATGAATGACGTCGACGTGCTGATCGTGGGCGCGGGGGTGCTGGGCACCTCGCTCGCCTGCCATCTGCTGGACCGTGGCGTCGGCCGGGTCATGGTCCTCGACGCGGCCACCCCGGCCGCCGCTACCTCGGGCGCGGGCGCGGGGTTCGTCGGCCTGTGGGCCGCCGGGTACGCGCACTTCCTCACCGCGGCGGAGCTGGAGCTGGAGCGGTACAGCATCGGCTACTACCGCGCGCTGCCGAACGCGGACTGCCTGGCCAACGGTAACCTGTTCCTGGCCACCACCCAGGACGGCTGGGACCGGTGGGTGGCGACGGTAGCACGGCATCCGTTCGCGCCGCCGGACACCAGGCAACTCACGCCGACCGAGGTCGCGGCCATCACCGGCGGCGTCGTCGCGGCCGGAAGCGTGCTCGGCGGTGTGCTGCACCCCGGCGGCATCCAGGTCAGCGCGGGCCGGGCCACCCGGGCGCTGGCCGCGCGGGTCATCGATGCCGGCGGGCTGCTGGCCGAGCGTACCCGGGTCAGGGGCTTGCTGTCGTCGGGCAGCCGGGTGGCCGGGGTCCGGACCGACGCTGGCCCGATCCGGGCGCAGACCGTCGTGCTGGCCTGCGGCGCCTGGACCAACGACCTGCTCGGCGACGCGGGCTGGCGGCTGCCGGTGCTGCGCATGGTGGCGACCCGGGTCGTCTCGCCGCCGTCCGCGGTGCCCGACACGATGCCAACCATCATGGTGCCCGACCGCTACGGGCTCTGGCTGCGCGCCCACCGATCCGGATTGACCTGGGGAAACGGGGACGGCTACGCACCGTCCTTTGAGCTGGACGACCCGGTCTTCGATTCGGCCGGCGAGCCGAGGCCACGGCACGCCGTGCTGCTTGACCGGCTGCTCGCCGGGCTCGGGCCGGACCTGCGCGCGCTGATCCCGGGGCACGACACCTCGGTGGGGTGGTGGCTGCAGGGCGTTCCGGTGATGACGCCGGACCGCACCTTCCTGGCCGGGCCGGTGCCCGGCGCCGGCGGGCTGTACGTTATCGCCGGCGACAACGAGATGGGTGTCACGCACGGGCCCGGGCTGGGCAGGCTGATGGCCGAGGTGATACACACAGGCGGGTCGGACTGGGTCGACGCGTCCAGGTACCGGCTCGACCGGTTCGAGCCCGGTGCGTTCCCCGATGAGAAGGCGGTGGCCGCCGCCATGCCGGCCAGGAGGTTAGCCGATGACCACGCTGCCTCCGACGAGTTCACACCGAGAAGGCCGACCACGCCAGGCCCGGTTATTCATTAGAGTCACCGGCGATGGCCGGCTTTGCCTGTGCCGCCGGCACCGCATCCGTGCCTGGCAGCTGCCCGCCGAGCACCTGGCGCACCTGCGCGAGGTGGCTGGCGATGCTGTCCTGCTGCCTGGTGAGGTCGTCGACCTCGCGCTGGGCCGCGGCGCGCCGGCGTTCGACGTCGGCCTTGACCTCGGCGAGCAACTGCTCGGCCTGGGTCTTGGCCTGGCTGACGATCTGGTCGGCGTTCTTCTTGGCGTTGCTGACCAGCTGCACGGCGTGCTGGTCGGCGTCCTTGCGGGTCTGGTCGGCCTGGGTGCTGGCCTTCGCGGCCCGTTGCTCTGCGGTTGAGGCACGCTGCTCGGCTTCGGACACGAGCTTCTGCGTGACGGACTGGGCGGCGGCGAGCCGTTCGGCTGCCTGGCGCTCGGCTTCTTCGTTGCGTGTCGCGAGCTGGATCTCGAACTCGGCCTCGGCCTGGGCGCGCTGCGCCTCGCTCTCCTCCAGGATCCGCTGCGCCTGGCTGCGCATCTCGTCGGCCTGGCGCTTGGAGGTGGTGAGGATCTCGTCGCGGTCCCGCTTGGCGGTGGCCTTGAGCTGGGCGACCTCGCGCTCGGTGCTGGTCCGGAGCTTCGCGATGTCGTGCTCGGCGGCGGCCTGCTTCTCCGCGACCTCGTGGTCGGCCGTGGCCCGGAGCTTGGCGGCCTCACGCCCGGTGGTGTTGGTCAGCTCGTCGGCCTCGCGCCGCGCGGTGGTCCTGATCGAGTCGGCCTCGCCCTCGGCCGCGCCGCGCTGGTCGTCGGTCTCGCGCTTGGCGTTCGCGCGCAGCTCGGCGGCCTCGTTCTCGGCGCCGGCCCGCAGCTCGGCCGTATCGACCTGGGCCGTGGCCTTGATCTCGTTGGCTTCCGATCGGGCCGCCTGGATCACCTCGGTGGCCTGCTCCTCGGCGAGCCGCAGCAGTTGCTCGATCCTGGCGCCGAGGCCGGAATAGGTGGGTCGTTCCTGCTCATGGATGTGGCGGTGGGCTTCGGACAGCTGCCGTTGCATGGCCTGGGCGTGCTCGCGGTGCTGCCGCACCTCGGTTTCGATCTGCCTGATGTGCTCGTCGACCTGCTGACGGTCGTAGCCGCGCATGACGGTCACGAACTCACGCGGCGGGGCTTCTTCGAAGGAGTTGGTCGGCTGGGCGTCAATGTCCGATTGCATGTGGCCTGATTCTGACTAGACGTGACGAAGACGGGGGTGTGTTCACGAGTTTGCGGCGGCAGATTGGGTCCGCCATCCGCACCGCGGGCCTCAGGCTCCCGCCGAGTGACTCGCACATTACTCTTACTTCGGGGTATTGGCTGGTCCTACATCGACAACCCGTTCCGGCCACGCTGACCACTCGCCCGGCCTGCCCCAGAGAATACTGACCCTCGTCCCCGGCCACGGTCGGCTGCCCCGCGCATCGTCGGGTCCAGTGGCCGTCGGTGTCAGGTGTTGTAGGGCGTGTGCCTCGCCATGGCGGTGACGTACAGTCTGCCGCGGTCGATCCGCACTGGCGCGCCGGGAATCCTGACGGTGAGGTGCAGGTATGCGTTGGGCGGAGTGACTTCGAGGTAGGTCGCCACCGAATCGGTCGGCCCCCCGGTGCCGGAGAAATAAGCGACGTCGGCGCTGGCGGTCTCGCCGGGCGACAAGACGATCGAGCTCCGGCCGGGGTCGGGGTCGAAGTAGGTGCTGCCCCGGTAGGTGTGGGACGGCAGCACGCGGTGGCTCGCGTTCTCCAGTCCCAGGTCAGGGTAGCCGTCAAGGGCGCACGACCCGTTCCCGGTGTTGGTCAGTGTGAGGATGAGCCCGCGGTTGCCCAGGCCCGCCTGGAACCCGTGCAGGCCTGCAGACAACTGCTCCGCAACACAGCGTGATACCGCGCTGCCCGCCGCCCCTGCCGTTGCGGCGCTGCCGTCCTGGCTGGCGAGTGCTGCCGTCGCGCCCGCTGCGAGCGCGGCCGCGCAGCCAACCACGGCTACCGCGATATGCGTCTTCATGATCACGATGTCTCCCTGTCACATGGGCACTGCGAGCTTGACCCGATTGCCCTCGCTCGCCCTTCGCTGACAAAGAGCCTGATCCGCATCGGGAGGTTGTCCCGACTTCGATGAACTTGGTGCCCTGGAACTGACGCAAAGCGGGTGACAGAACCCGGCCTACAGGCCGACTCGCCCCCATAGACTTGCGGGAATGGAAGGCGCCCCCCCGATACGGCCATGGCTCCACGCTCTTGTCCAGCGCGACCCGCAATTCGTTGACTCGTACATGGCGACGTACAAGCGCATCCTGAAAGACGGTGCCATTCCGGCCACGTACAAGCTGCTCATGGCGATGGTCACCGATGCGATCGCCGCGCACCCGGACGGTGTAGCGGCACTCGCCAACGACGCTCGCGCCGCGGGCGCCTCAGAAGCCGAGATCACCGAGGCGCTCGAGGTTGCGTACCTGTACGGCGGCACCGCAGCGCTCGTGATGGGCGTTAACGCGTTCGCGAGCTGACAAACTCGACAGCGATGGCTGAGTCGCGCCGGATGCACACGTCGGTCATCGTCGTTGGTGGAGGGCCGGTCGGGCTTGCGCTGGCTGCCACCCTCGGCAAAGCCGGGATACCGTGCGTGCTGCTGGAACGAGGCCGCGAGCCCTCGGTGATTCCCAAGGGGCAGAACCTAACGGCCCGCAGCTTGGAGCACTTCTACTCCTGGGGTTGCGTGGACGAGTTGCGGGCCGCACGCGTGCTGCCGCCGGGATTTCCCATCGGGGGCATCACGGCGTACGGGAGCCTCGCGGGCCGGTATTGGTACGCCCCGGCCGGCCGCGAGACGGTCAGCGACTTTTACTACCAACAGCAAGAACGGCTGCCCCAGTACCTGACCGAGTCCGTCCTGCGCACGCGGATCAAAGCGTTCGATTCTGTCGTGGCGCTGTTCGGCTGGTCGGCCACCCACATCGACGTGGACGGCGGCGGCGTACTCGTCACAGCGCTCGACGAATCCGGTGACGCGCACTGGGAGATCGAGGGGTCCTACGTCGTCGGCTGCGACGGGGCCCATTCCGTGGTGCGTGAGCAGGCCGGCATCACCTGCAGCGGGACTGACTTCGAACAGCGTATGGTCCTGGCGGTCTTCCGCTCGCGTGATCTGCACGCGCGCCTGGAGCGTTTCCCGCTACGGACCACCTACCGCGTCCTGAATCCGGCGCTGGCGGGATACTGGTGGTTCTTCGGGCGGGTGGACGCCGCCGAGACGTGGTTCTTCCATGCACCCGTACCCAAAGATGCGACGGCGGCGAATCTGGACGCCCTCTCCCTGATCGAGCGGGCTGCGGGGTCTCCGCTGGCCTGCACCTTCGAGCATGTCGGCTTCTGGGACCTGCGCGTCGACATCGCCGATACCTATCAGCGCGGCCGCGCGTTCATAGCCGGGGATGCCGCGCACAGCCACCCTCCCTACGGCGCCTACGGCCTCAACACCGGCTTCGAGGACGCGGTTAACCTCGGGTGGAAGCTCGCCGCCGTGCTGTCGAACTGGGGCGAACGGCCGCTGCTCGACAGCTACACCACGGAGCGGCGCCCGATCTTCGTCGAGACCGGAAGGGTGATCACCGACGGTATCGCGAGCGACCGCGCCTTCCTCATGCGCTACAGCCCGGAGCGTGACCGCGGCGAGTTTGAGCACGCATGGGGCCATCTGACGTTGGGGGACACCGCGCCGTCCTCCTACGAGCCGCACTACGAGGGGTCCCCCATCGTGTGGGGACCCGCTGGGTCGGAATGCAGTGCCCACGGTCAGCACACCTTCCAGGCGCGGCCGGGACATCACCTCGCGCCCGCGCTTCTGTCTTCGGGCCGCAACGTCTTCGACCAGCTGGGACCCGGGTACACGCTGATCGCGCTCACCGACCACCCGGGGCCAGTGGCGGCGTTCCGGGCGGCCGCGAGGGCCCTGCGGATACCGCTGCGCGTGGTCGCCGACACCTACGCGGGACCGCGAACAGCCTACGGAGGTCGGTTCATCCTCGTGCGGCCCGACCAATACGTAGCCTGGACCGGAGACGAGCTGCCCACCGACCCAACGGTCGTCCTCCGCAAAGTCGTCGGGGGCTAGCGCTGGGTGAAGGGAACCGCTGTGAACAGAATCGTGACGGGCTTTGACGAGAGCGGGAGCCCGGCGATCATCGCGCAAGGCGAGCCGCCGACCGTCATCCACGCGGGTAGATACACGACCACCGAGCTCTGGGTCTCCGGCGCCGGTCCCCTGTCGGCCGGGGTCACCGACACCTCCACCGGGGAGTGGGCGCTCGAGCCACCGGTCGGCGGTGCGTGCTTCCGGATCGTCGAGATCGCACCTGACCTGCCCGACGGCGAGGAGGCTGGCCCCGGCGCCGAAGCGCACTCGGAGTTCCAGGGCGCGCACGCGACGGACACACTCGACTACGTGACCATCATGCGCGGCGAGGTGACGCTGATCGTCGGCGGCACTGAAGTACTGCTGCGCCCCGGCGACTCGGTAGTACAGCAGCCCGGCGTACCGCACGACTGGCAGAACCGTTCCCGCGACAGCGCACTAATGGTCGGCGTCCTGCTCAGCGCGCGCTGAGGCCCGGCCGGGGTGGGCCAGAACGGTTGACGCATTAACGTCGCTCCTCAATGGCTCATGGACACCGCTACGACGAACCAGAGAGTACGTGAATCCAGCCTGCCGATCACCAGGCCCGCCAGGTACCGACGACATGAAGAATGACGCGCTCTCAGGTAAATAGTTTGGCGGGCTAGACGCTAGCCACTTTTGCATCCGTGGCTGCCGGAATCGTTGTAATATACACGCCGTGATGAAGCGTGCACCTAGCGGTAAACCTGGCCTCGCCGCTGGGAGGTTGGCTCGATGCTGAGACGCATACGGCGATCGAGCACACTCGCTCTTCTGCTGTCGCCGGTTGGGATCCTCTTCCTCGCCGCCACCAGGCTGCTGATAGTGTCGGACTACAATCTAAACACTGCGCTGGCCATCTTGTCGTCCGGCGGTTACGTCAATACCCTGCTCGGTACTATCATCCCCCTCGTGCCAGTCATAATGCCCTATCTGGCATTGCTGCTACTATATCTGAACCGTGTCGTGACCAGCTTGCTGGCATTTCTCGTTACCGCGTTGATATCACCCTCTGCGCTGACAAGAAGTGGCCTGCTCTCGGTGGCACGCCACGATTTGCACATGATAACGGTCGGCACGGCCGGCTGGCGGGTGGGGGTCATTATCGTGCTGGCGATACCTTTCACCCTGATGTTGTTGGTCGAGCTACTGGCGTTCGACTGGCAATCGATTACCAGCGCTGTAGTAACGGTGGTGGTAATAGCCCTCCTACCGCTCATAGTTCAGCTGTACCCAGTCCCGGGGAGCAGGAGCTTGATCGGAAACTACTATATAAATCTGGTCAGCCAGCCCTGGCTTCCAGCTGAAACAATCACCCTAACCACGAATCAGGTCGTAGTTGGCTACCCGCTAGGAAGCGACGGGTACTGGGTAGAGGTAATGCAAGAAGACAATCGCGCAATAATCCACTATCGGACGAGCCAAATCGCTAATCGGTTTATCTGTCAGATAGGCCAGATTCCGACCACGCGGCCCCTCATCACCCTGATTCCCGCAACCTCAGAAACGCCGCCATGCGCCCCGTCCGCACCGCCAGGAGCACCGGCGGGCATACCTCCGTGGGGTCGTGGCGCCGGAGGCGGGAGGTACTGGAACGTCCGCAGCATGGCGGCCTTCCGACTTGCTTCTGCCGTGAATTACGCTGGGAGGGCCAAGTGAGGCTAAGTCCGCGCAGTGACAGTGTGCCTGTTCGTGTTAATAGATTGCTCCTCCCTTATGAGAGGAATGTCATTACCGTACACCTCCATCCGGCCAGAATTATCCCGCCTCTGGTCACGGCACTGGGGGCACTCCTCGCAGCGGTTGCGGTTGGACCGCTCGCCCAAGGTGACGCTACACTGGAGCTGATAATCTTCCTGTTTGTCGTTATACTTTGCGTACAACTAGCGCGGGCGGCCGCGGATTGGCTGGTTGGCTACGTTGTCATTACAAGCTCGCGGTTGTTTAAATGCGGTGGCGTTCTCACCTCTGACGTGACATTGAACGTGCCGCTGGAGACTATGCGCGACATCAGACTTACACGTTCAGTTGCCGGGCGACTTTACGGATATGGGACACTGGTCCTGCCTTCCCAGCACCTAACTATCGATTATGTTCCATACCCAGAACAAATTTATCTGGAAATCCTAGGTTTGGTGTTTAGGGGTGAGGGTGATTACTCACCCGAAGAGACCGGGTTCTCCTCCTAACCGGAAGCGGTCCATCCACGCAAGGCGAGATCGTCATAACCTCACGCCAGGCCAGAACTGACACCGGGCTGGTTCTAGAAAGGTCGCAGGCGTAGAATTCCCGTCATGCCTGCCTACGTCATCGTCGAAACGAATATCAGCGACCCGGAACGTTATGAGCAATACAAGGCGGCATCGCCGGCCGCGATCGCGGCTGGCGGTGGCCGGTTTCTCGTCCGCGGCGGCGAACACGTCGTCCTGGAGGGCGACTGGCAGCCTACCCGCCTGGTGGTGCTTGAGTTTGAGGACCTTGCAGCGGCGAAGCGCTGGTATGAGTCGGAGATCTACCAGGAGGCGAGAAAGCTCCGTAAGGGCGCGGCGCACCTACGAATGGTCGCCGTGCAAGGCGTCGGCTAGTCCACGAAGTGTCGCTGGAGGAACTAGGTGACAGAATCGCCCGGCCAGAGGGAAACGAGCACGGCACCGAACGCGGTGGTCGGTGCCGTGCTCGCTGGATGTTAGGCGGCCCGGCGGCGGACTAGCCAGATGGTCACGGCGATGAGCAGCACGGACAGCGCGAGCAGCCAGCCGCCTTCGATCCACTGGAAGGCCCAGAACCGGCTGCCAGGCTGATAGCTGCTCCAGTCCGTGTATCCGTGCCGGGTGAGGCACTGGGCGGGCGAGCCATTGAAGTTAGGGCAGTACTGCGAGATCGCTCTGACAATCGCAGAGCCCCGGGCGGGGAAGGCGAACTTGCCGCCCTTGGTGTACCACTCGTTCACGATCCACGCGGAACCGGGCAGGTTCAGATTGCTGGTGAGCAGCGGCGTCATGTAGTGCTGGCGCAGGTACAGCGCTGTCGTGAGGGCGAGCCCGGCGTAGATGGCCAAGGTGGCGGCGAGTGCGGGGAGGACTCGGCGGATGAGCATCCCGGCCAGGACACCGATCGCGAAGGCGGCCAGCGTCCAGGCGGCGAACGCCACCCCGAGCAGGTCGAATATGTCGGTGGCGAACGGGATCGAGTAGCCCGCAGCGCGGAACGGACCGATATACCAGGAGAACAGCACGGTGAACGCCCCGGCAGCAGCGGTCACCCCCACCACCGCGAGCAGCACCAGCTTGGCGAGCGCCCAGCGCCACCGGCCGATGCCCTGCGTCCACGCGAACCGGAAGGTCCCGCTCTCCAGCTCACGGGCCAGCGCTGGAGCACCGACGAACGCCCCGATCAGCGCCGGCACCACCTGGAGGAAGACTCTGACGACGTTAACAGTCACCGCGTATCTGCCGGTGAAGTTTATGTTGCAGGCGAGTGAGCTTGCCTGGTGGCAGTTGGCTGCATAGGCGCTGTGCATCTGAAGCCCAGAGAGCCAGAGGTACACAGCCAGCACGCCCAGCAGCGCGACCGTGCCGGCCAGCGCGACCCGGTGCTGCCGCCACGTCACCCAGGCCATCCGCCGCCACGGCACCGGCCGCAGTTGGGCGTCGTATCCGGGACGGGCAGGCAATGTCGGCGCGGTCATCGCGTCACCTCCGACGGTACAGCGTGGCTGACGCGAACCGGGCCGGGCGACGCCGAGGCTCCGGGCTCGCGCAGGTAGGCCATGGCGAGTTCTTCCAGGCCGACCGGGTGTGCCTCCCAGCCGGGCGGGACCAGGTTGTCCGCGGTGGCCCGGACCAGCAGGTGGGCCTGGGCCTCGGCGCGGCGGACGTTCACCACCGGCCGTTCGGCATACGTGTCGGCCTCGGCGGCCGGGCCGGTAAGCACGAGGTGGGAGGCGAGCAGGTCATCGACCTCACCGGCTATCTGCACCCGCCCATGAGACATGAGGATGAGGTAGTCGGCCACTCGCTCGAGCTCGGCCAGCACGTGCGAGGACAGCACCACCGACACGCCGTCCTCGGCCGCCGCTGCTAGCACCGTGGCCATGAAGTCGTGCCGGGCAATCGGGTCCAGCATCGCCACCGGCTCGTCTAGCACGAGCAGCCGCGGTCGGCGGGCCAGCGCCAAGGTCAGCGCGACCTGTGCCTGCTGGCCGCCGGACAGCTTGCCCGCCTTCCGCTTCAGCGGGATGCCGAGCTCGCCCAGCCGGGCCTCGGCGTAGGGCTGGTCGAAACGGCGGTTCAGGTTGCGGGTCAGGTGCAGCATGTCGGCGACGGACAGGTTCTTGTACAGCGGCGTGTCCTGGGCGACGAACGCGATGCCGTCGAGTGCGGCCGGAGACCCGGCAGGATGTCCGCCCAGCACGGTGATACTGCCCGCGCTCGGTTCCGCCAGGCCGACCGCCAGGTTCAGCAGCGTGGTCTTGCCCGCGCCGTTCGGGCCGACCAGCGCGGCCACGTGCCCGGCGGGGATCGCCAGCGTGCACTCGCGCAGCGCCCAGGTCGTCCCGTAGCGTTTGTCCAGGTCGTTGGTCTCGATGATGGTCTTCATATTCATGCGACGCCCTCCGTCTCGTCGTCGCTTGGCGCGCCGCCAGGATCTATGTGGTCGGCGCGGCGCTTATAGAAATCCCGTATTGCGCTGGTGAACAGCGCGATCACCCCGTCCTCGTCCATGCCTGCCGCGTCTGCCGCGTCCAGCCAGCCGAGTAGGGCCTTGCGCAGCCCGGCGAGCTCGGGAAGAGCGACCTGGCTCAGCGTGGCCCGGATGAATGTGCCCTGGCCGGGCCGGCCGGCCGCCAGGCCCTTGTTCTCCAGCTCGCGGTAGGCCTTCAGCACCGTGTTCGGGTTGATCGCCAGCGAGGCGACCGCATCTCTGACCTTCGGCAGCTGGTCGCCTGGCTTGAGGTAACCCAGCCGCAGCGCGTGCTCTACCTGCTGGACGAGCTGCAGGTAGGTCGGCACGCCAGAGGATGGATCCAGCCGGAACTCGATCGGCGACGCCGACCTGGGCGGCGGCGCAGCCATCTCGCCCGGCAGGGACGCGTCGGCTGCCCCTGTCGAGCCGCTGTCCCCTTTATCTATAGTCATAGGACAAAGATACAGACCGGGATGGCGCTGTCAAGGAACCGCATCGGGCCGGCGTAACGCGGTGCGGTGATCTTGCGCCTGCCGGCGGGTCTGTATAACTGCGGTCAACAGCGTGCTGCGGCGGGCCCGCGCCCAGCTCGCCGGCCATGGCCATAATTCCGGGTAGCCACAGCCCCGTCCCGACCTCAGCACCATTCCCCTGTACGGTGTCGAGCTAGGTCACGTCGTGCTGGCCAGCCGGGCCGGGGGATCGCAGCCGCCTCGTGGCCGCCTTCCGCAAGTCCGACCACGCCCACCTCACCG
Organism: uncultured Actinomycetes bacterium; assembly: GCA_963789225.1. Lineage (GTDB taxonomy): Bacteria > Actinomycetota > Actinomycetes > Streptosporangiales > Streptosporangiaceae > Palsa-504. Next base: position 238,577 of record CAWBKD010000046.1, on the reverse strand, counting down.
GTCCCGCGGAGAGCCATGGATAACGATCAGCAGGCGCAGGTGATCGAGGCCCGCCTGGATGCCCTCGACAGCATGACGATCAGCGATGACCGGTCCGAGCGAGAGGCCTTCACGCACGTGATGGCGACGGTAAGCCGCATCAACCAGCTCTTGGCGCGAACTCGCGCCCAGGCCATGGTGGGCGGTGCAGGAGCCCCTGTCGATGACCTGCTCGACCGGCTCGAGCGGTGGCTTGACCGACTCCTCGGCGCCCTGGCGCGGATCGTGGAGAACCTGGCCGGCGCCACGTCATTCTCGATCTCGGTCGGCACGAACGTTTCTGTCACCGTGGCCTTCGGGCATACGAAAGCGCAGGATCAGGGCGCTCCCGAGATCAGTGAGTGATTGTGCCGAACGTCACATAAGGCGTCCAGATTGACTGCCAGGCGATCCCCTGTCCCGGATCAGTCGCCGAGACGATGTGATTGTCGCCCTCATAAATAGCCACGTGATAGACGTAGCTGTCGGGGTCGGAATCGACGTGGAAGAACACCAGATCCCCACCCCATGCTGCGCCTTTACTCTCGCGGCGAAAACGCTGGAACTGATCCTCTGCGGTCCTCGGGATGGACCGGCCGAAGTGACGATACACGTACTGGGCGAGCCCGCTGCAGTCAAACCCTGAGCTGGGAGAACTGCCTCCGTAGGCGTAGGGGACCCGCCCGACGAACCGCTCCGCATACGCGGCGGCCCTTTGGTTGAACGACTGCGCGTGAGCGCTCGCCGTTCCCGGAGAAAACGCCAGGGCTACTGCCATCGTTCCGGCGATGGTGCCTATCTTATGTCGGACGTCCACCGTCAAGCCTCCTTAGGGTTTCCGGATGTAACCGAGTGCATCGGGCGCCTTACGCCAATGCCGGCGGACCTCCACATGGGCCGCGCTTACGGCGCGACTGATCCGCGTAACGCAGGGCAAGCGTTTATTAACGCTACGAAAATGGTCCCTGGCGCTGGATCATCATGCAGACATCGCGGCCGGGAAGTCTAGCAATTCCAGAAAATGTCCCAGCTTATGGAACATTTCGTTGCGCAAATCTTCCAATGGTTAACAGTTTTCACGTGAGCATCACGAACAGGAATCATATACATTACGTTTTGTGATTTTGCGCACAGGTCTGAACGGGGATGGCGCTGTCTGTCCCGGAGCGGCGGCCCGGGCTAGGCGAGCATTCCCGTCAGCATGGCCCGCAGCAGCCGGGCGACGCATGGTTCGACCTCGACGACCGCGTGGGCGAGCCGGGGGTCGCTCCGGTACAGCGCGGCGACCTCGGGCCCGGGAGTGGCCATCTGCCAGAACGCGCCGGACATCGCCGTCGCGGCCGCGATGAGGTCAACGCCGTCCCGTTCGGTCAGCGCGGGCAGCAGGCGCCGAACCACCGTGACGATCGAGTCGACCTCGGTCAGGGTGACGAGCTTGAACGAGCGCACCGCGTCCAGCGAGACGTGGCGCTCCAGGTTGAGCGGCGCCTGCGCCAGCAGATCGCAGAACAGCCCGCGAGCCGCGAGCGTGCTGGCGAACACTCCGGCCACGGCCTCCGGCGTCGGAGCTGCGAGGTCGTCGAGCCCCGCCCGCAACGCGGTCGACCACTCACGCCACCCGTCCGCGGTCAGCCGCAGGAAGATCTCTTCCCGCGTCTCGAAGTAACGCAGCATCGCCGACTTGTGCAGGCCGACCGCCTCGCCGATGTCGGCCAGCGTGATCTGCCGGATGCCGCGCTCGGCCCCGAGCATGCGCGCCGCGTCCAGGATCGCGGACTCGCGCCGCTGCTTGGCCGCGGCGCTGCGGGCCCGCTGGAAGTCCGGTGCCGCCATGCGGTCACCTTAACACAACTAAGTTGTACTATTAACGCAACTGTATTGTACTAAATGGCATGAAACAAGTCTGGTTCGTCACAGGTTCCTCGCGCGGCTTCGGCCGCGCCCTCGTCCGTGCCGCCCTCGAGGCCGGAGACCTCGCCGCCGCGACCGCCCGCCACCTCGAGCAGCTTGCCGACCTGGCCGCCGAGTACGGCGACAGCATCCACCCCATCGCCCTGGACGTCACCGACCCGGCCGCCGCGGCCGCGGCCATCGCCGAGGCCCGCGCCCGCTTCGGCCGCCTCGACGTGATCGTCAACAACGCCGGCTACGCGAGCGTCTCGCCCATCGAGACCACCACCGACGCCGACTTCCGCGCCCAGTTCGAGACCAACTTCTGGGGCGTCTACCACGTCTCCAAGGCGGCCATCCCCGTCCTGCGCGAGCAGGGCGGCGGCCTGATCATGCAGTTCTCCTCCGTCGGCGGGCGCGTCGGCGGCTCGCCCGGCATCGCCTCCTACCAGGCCGCCAAATTCGCCATCGACGGCTTCAGCCGCGTCCTGCAGGCCGAGACCGCGCCGTTCGGCGTCAAGGTGCTCGTCGTCGAGCCGAGTGGCTTCAAGACCGACTGGGCAGGCTCCTCGATGATCATCCGCGATATCCCCGAGACCTACGCCCGGACCGTCGGCGCGGTCAACACGCGGCTGTGCCAGAACCCCGACGGTCCCGCGGGCGACCCAGTGCGCGCGGCCGAGATCCTCGTCCAGATCGCCAAACGCCGTGACATCCCCTACCACTTGCCCCTCGGCGTGACCGCGGCCGAGGGGTCAATCCGGCACGACGAGCACCTCCTGGCCGAGGACCGCAAGTGGCGCACCGTCAGCCGATCCGCCGACTTCGCCGAGCCCTACCCGCCCGAGTTCCCGCCCGACACAACCGACTGAACTAGCTCGCGGGCGCCGAGGCCGGCATCGGCTGGCCCTGGCGGTACATCTGCGGCGGCTTGTTGCCCGCGGCCTGGCCGCCGTCGATCGGCAGCACCGTCCCGGTAATGAACGAGGACTGGTCCGAGCACAGCCAGAGCACGGCGCTGGCCACCTCGGCCATGCTGCCCACGCGGCGCATCGGCGTGGACTGCGCGGCCCCACGCTGGGCCTGCTCGCCCGCGGCCTCCAGGTGCCAGGTCAGGATCGGGCCCGGCGCCACTACGTTGACCCGGATGCCCTGGTCGGCGTAGTCGAGCGCGGCGACCTTGGTCAGGCCGATAATCCCGGCCTTGCCCGCGACGTACGCGGCGAGGTTGGCCGTGCCGTTCAGGCCCGCGATGGAGGCCATGTTCACGATCGCGCCGCCGCCGTTGCGGAGCATGGCCGGGATCTGGAACTTCATGCCCAGGAAGGTGCCGCGGACGTTGGTCGCGATGCCGAGGTCGAACTCGGCGGGATCGATGTCCGCGAGCGGGGCGGGCAGCGGACCGGCGCTGGCGTTGTTGAACGCCGCATCGAGCCGGCCGAACCGAGACACGGCTAGGTCAACCAGCTGACGCACCGAGTTGGCGTCGGTGACGTCTAGTCTCGCGGCGACGGCCTCACCGCCGGACGACCGGATCCGGCTGGCCACAGCCTCGACCGCGGCGGTATCCCGGGCGCCCAGCACCACGGCCGCCCCCGCCGCCGCGAACGCCTCGGCGGTCACCGCGCCGATACCCTTGCTCGCCCCGGCGACCAAGGCCACCCGCCCGCGCATGAGCTGTTCTACCATGACATGGCTCCTATCATTCGATATCTAAGGGTACGATATCAAACGATTAGACGCCAGCGAAGAGGAGTCCTGTCGGCCCGTACGCCAGCTTCCGAGCCGTGGATATGCGACCTACGCAAGGCCGGGGAGGTGCACCACCGCCGTTCGGGAAAAAAGGCAGCTAGTACAGCGGCCGCAGGCGCCGCCGTCGGGCCAGCGTCGGCACCGAGCGGGGTCGGCCGGGTCAGCGCGAGGCAACCGCCGGCTCAGGCCCCCGGCTGGCATGACGGGCACCAGAACGTGACCCGGTCCTGCTGGCCCTCGGAGCGGATGAGCGTACCGCAGCGCCGGCACGGACGGCCCCGCCGGCCATACACCCACGTCTCCTCGCCCCGGCGTGAGCTCCCGGTCGTGACCTGGCCTAGCCGCTCCTTGTTCGCGTCGAGCAGCCGTCGGGCGAGCTCGGTCATCGCGGCGAGATCGGGGACCTCGCCGACCGGGCGCCACGGGTTGATGCCGCGCAGGAACAGGGTTTCGGCCTTGTAGATGTTGCCGATGCCCGCCAGGTTGCGCTGGTCGAGCAGCGCCTCGCCGATGGGCCGGTCGGGTCCGGCGGCCAGCCGGCGCACCGCCTCGGCGCAGTCCCAGTCCGGGCCGAGCAGATCCGGGCCTAGGTGACCGGTGACCTGGTCCTCATGGCTGGTGCGGAGCAGCTCAACGACGCCGAGCTGGTACCCGATGGCCTGCCACGCCTCGTTGGCCAGCACCAGCCTGATCCGGTGGCTCTCCGCCATCGGCTCGGCCGCGGGCCTGATCCGCCAGCTGCCGTCCATGCGCAGGTGCGTGTGCACCGTGAAGCCGCCGCTGGTGCGGGTGAGCAGGTGCTTGCCGCGGGAGACGGTCTCGGTCACGATGTCACCGGTCAGGTTGGCGGTGGCCAGCCGCGGGACGCGGAAGTCACTCCGGGTCAGCGGCCGCCCGGCCAGCGCCTCGTGCAGGCGGCGAGCCGTGTACCAGACCGCATCTCCCTCGGGCATGGATCCAGTCTGCCCGGGCCCGGAGGGCCGTCGCGCAGTTTAGCCGCGACCGTTCGCCCTGGGGTCATACGAACCCCGGTAGCCGTTGCCCGCCGGGCGGGCGCCCGTGTTGCTGCCGTTGACGCTGGGGCGGCCGTTGCCGCGGGTACCGTTCGGTTGCCTGGGATCGTCAGCCGGGCTGACCGGATACCCGTATCCGTACGTCTCGCCGTAGGGCGCCGTGCTCGCCGGCTGGGCCGGATCGCTGTACGGGCGTTCGGCGTACGGATGCCCGTTGGTGCTGCCGTAGGCGTCGGCGGTTCCTGCCGACCGGAGCGGATCGGGCCGACCGCCTGACCAGTAAGGGTCGGTGCGGGGCGGATCAGACCTGTATCCGTCATAGCGACCCGGGTCGGAGCGGCCCCCGTCGGACCGGTATTCGGAGGAACGCCCGTTGCCGTTCGCACCGCTAGACCCACCGCTCGCGGGCAGTTCGTGCTGCCGGAACGGGGGCACTCCGCTGGGGTACCCTCCGCTGGCTGCCTGGGAGTCGGCGAGGCTGAAGGTCTGCGTGTCCTGGGAGACCGCGGCCTCGTACTGTTCCCTGGACAGGTCCCTGTCCCTGGACCGGCGCGGCGAGGAGTAGGACCGGCCGTCAACCGCTCCGGGCGGGCGCAGCGCATAGGCCGCGCTGGTCAGCGGGTCCTCGCCCGCGACGGCGCCCGCACCGGCGTCGGACCCGGCAGCGTGGCGCGCGCGCCCGCGGGAATCGGCCGGCATCCCGCCGCGAGTCCCCTGGCCCATGACGGGGGCGGGCTGGGTCGGTGGCTGGTAGGACGGCGCCGAACCCTGATACGGCTGCGTGCCCGGCTGGTAAGGCCGCGTGGTCGCCACGGGCACCGGCTGGGTGCCCGCCTGAATCGGCTGGGGACCGGTCGGCATCGGCTGAGGGCTGGTCGGGATCGACTGCGGACCCGTCTGGATGCGCTGCGGGCTGGTCTGGATCGGCTGGCTGGCGGTGCGGTCCGCAGGCCCAGGCCGGCCAGCGGGCAGCGCGTAGGAACCCGAACCCCGGCCGGCGTCGTGGCGGCCGCGGTCGTCGGCGTCGCGCCCGTTCGCCACGGGAGCGATGTCCGGCAGCCGCCGCCTGGATCCCGGATCCGCCTGGGCGGCGGTCCGCGCGGTCGTCGCCAGCGGCTTGTCCGACGCCATGTCGTCCCAGAACTGCTCGTCGCTCACGCCGCCGAAGGTCTCGGTCGGCCAGAGTTCCTCGTCGACCTCGGCGCCCTTGCGGAAGCCGACCCGTCGCCGGCCCCGGGTCGACCTGATGTCGTCCTCGAACTCATCGGAATCCCGATCGGGTCGCTCCGCGGGCCTGGGCCGGGTCCCGGCACCGGCCGAACGCGGGCCCACAGGCGCCGCGTGGCCCGCAGGATCGTCTCGATGGATCCGGCGGCCCGCGGCGAGGTGCCCGACGCCGACATGGCGCCTGGGCGGCCCTTCGAAGTCGTCGTCGGGATCCGGCCTGCTCCGGCCCGCGGCCGCGCCGCGCCGCGGCACAGACAGAGACGCCGAGGGACTGCCCCGGGCCGGGGACCGATCGAAGCGTTCCGTGTCAGTCCGGCCCGATCCGGCGGTCCGCGCGCGGGAACTGCTGCCGTTGCCCGGGCGGACGCTGAAGTAGAAAGCCGCCGCGATGCCCGCAAGCCCCGCGATGGCCAGTCCCGCGACCAGAATCATGGTCTCCATCCCAGAACGCCGGGGCCTCGTGGGGGGCGCTTGCCAGGCACACGCGGCCTATGACGCGAGCCTTCCCCCGTAGTCGCGAGCGCCCTGAACCCGCTTGATCACCGATTCTGACTCACCAGCGGGGAGCGTGTCACACGATTGCAAAACTTGTGTTGAGAGCCGGTTACGAAATGTGTCAGCCTGGTCACGGATACCCGGTGACCACTTTTCGCCCGCGCCCGATTGTGGCGGCCGCGATCGCGGTCCATACCTGCTCCAGGGATGCCCCGGGGGGCAGGTTAATCTCGGTGCTTAGCGCATAAACGGTGAATCGGTACATGTGTGAATGGCCGATCGGGCACGGGGCGTCGTAGAGCTGGGTGTTCGCGCTGTTCAGCGCTTGGCGCGCCCCGGTCGGCAGCATTCCTTCCTGGATGTCGGTAGTACCCGGTTCAATGTGGAACACAAGCCAGTAAATAAACGGCGTGATCGGGGCAGAAGAGTCATCGACCACGAGCGCGAAGCTCTTGGTGCCCGGCGGCGCACCCGACCAGTTGAGCGGGGGATTGATGCCGGTGCCATGGCAGGTATAACGCTGCGGGAGCACATTCTGAGCCAGGGCCGCGCTGTTCACCGACAGCGCCGCGGGCGCGATAGCCGCCCCGTAACCAGCCTTTCCGCACCCGGCCACGGACAGGGCCGCCAGCACCGCCACGCCCACGGCGGTCCACCGTACTGGCCTCCGGCTCCGGTCCCGGCCCGATGTCACCCTCGTCCGCCTCCTGCCAGCGCCATGCCTCGGTTGAGTGTAAAACCTGCCAGGAAGCGTAAGGTGAAGCCGCGCGTTGAATCGTCCGGGGGCACGGGGTGCCGGTCGGGCTAGCAGTACGGATGACCGGAGAAGGCTGATGCCAGACGCGCTGCGTATCGGGGTGCTCGGCCCGCTTCAGGTGCGGGACGGCGCCGGGCACAGCGTGCCCATCGGCGGCCGTCAGCTTCGCGTTCTGCTAATTTTGCTCGCCCTGGACGCCGGGCGTGTCGTGCCGGCCGGCTCGCTGGCCGGGCAGCTGTGGCCCGGCGACCCGCCCGGCCACCCCGGCAACGCGCTGCAGACGCTGGTCTCCCGGCTGCGGGCCGAACTGCGCCGGGCCGGGCTTGGCCAGGTGATCGAGTCGCACCCGGCCGGATACCGCCTGGCCGTGCCGCCCGACGCCGTGGACGCGGCGCGCGGGAGGTCAGCAACGGCGCGGTGCGCTGGTCCCGGATCCCGCTGGCCCCCGCGGGAGGTTGAGGGAGCAAGGGTCAGTCCCGCTGCCCCGCGAGCCGCCGAACATGATCTCGTCCCGAGGCGGGACAAGCGAGGATCAGTCCCGCTGCCGCGTGCTGCCGAACATGATCTCGTCCCAGGACGGGACGGAGGACCGCTTACCGCGGGCCGCCTTCCGGCCCGGCCGCCCCGGCTGCTCACTGGCGGGCTCCGGCGGGATCGCGGCCGGGGTCTGTGCCGGTTCGTCTTCGGCAGCCGGGGTCATGACCTCGGCGGCGGGGACCGCGGGCGGCTGCGGGCTCCTCTCCGCGGTCGGCTGGCGGAGCACCTCACCCCACGGTTCGGCCGTCACGGGCCCCGGCGGCGCGGGTGTGGGTGGCTGCGGGCTCCTCTCCGCGGTCGGCTGGCGGAGCACCTCACCCCGCGGTTCGGCCGTCACGGGCGCCGGCGGCGCGGGCGTGGGTGGCGCGGGTGGCTGCGGGCTCCTTTCCGCGATCGGCTGGCCGGGCACCTCACCTCGCGGTTCGGCCGTCACGGGCGCGTACGGCGTGTATGGCACGGGCGGAGCCTGCGGCGGGAACGCCGGGGGCGCAGGCTGGGGGATCGGGGGCCGGGCGGCCTCTGGTCGCCCGTGCCTGCCCCAGCCGTCGGCGCCCGGCCCCGTCGTGCCGTTCTGTTGCGGGGCGGCGCCGTATCCCGCGGTGAGCCTGGGCGCGAGCGGCGTGACCGTGGCCTCGCCTGGGCGCGGGGCGGCCGGGGCGAGCGGCTCGGTGCCGGGCAGGGACATGCGGGCGGCGTTGTCATCGGCGGGCAGCACGTGCCTGCGGCGCGGATCGAAGACCCACTCGGCGACGTGCAGGCGGCCAGCGCTGGTGAACGTGAGCTCCACGAGCCAGCTTCCGTCGCCGCGCTTCTTCGCGTCCCACTGAGCGTCTTCCGGATCGGCGCCCAGCGCGGTCATCCGCTGGCTCACGATCTCGCCCAGCCGCGGGCCCGGAGTAGAGGGGATGGATTCGCCCAGCCGGCGTACCGACGCTACTTGCGCCTGGTCCGCCATGTAGGCGCGCTCGGCGAGGACCGGACCCTCGAACCAGCGCACGCGCTCAACCGCGATCCCGGCCGCGTCCGCGATTTCCTCCGCCGTTTCCCCGGCGCGCATCCGTGCCTGGATCTCCTTGGGTCGCAACGGGCTCTCCACTTCGATCTCGTACTGTGCGAGCCGGGACGTCTGGCCGAGGGCGACCGCCCTGAGCCGCTCGTCTATCGGCAACGTGAAGCGTGCGCTCCGGCCTGGCACGGCGAGGACAGCGTAACGACCGTCCTCGCTTACCGCGACGAAGCGCAATTCCTGCATCGTCGTCCCTTCCGCTCCAGCAACTCCCCGAACCATCCCGGTCGGCCCCGAGCCCGCCGGCCGCCGCCTGTTCCCGGCCCTTTGCTGGCGTACTCTAGCCGAGCGGCCAGCCCAGAGGTGCCGGACCACTCCACGTCCATGAGTCTGTCGGCTCCGGAACGCCATGGCCAGCACCGCGCCCGGCATGTCCAGAGTTAATCCCGGTATCACGCCAGTTGATCCGGTATCACGCCACCCCATCCTGGTACCCCACGCCACCAGATCCGCGGTTCCCAAACCCCCAAGATGTTCGCTTACAGAAGCACTTCTGCTAGCCTGAATCCATAATGTTCGCTTACAGAAGTATCTGGCGGGAACCGCCCAGGCCCTCGGTCGTACGGGAGAGCCACCTGGCGCCCTGGCTGGCGGTTGGGGTGGTCTGCTTCGGCGCGTTCATGGGGCAGCTGGACGCCAGCATTGTCACGATCACCTTCCCGGCCATGGAGCACGACTTCGGCGTCCCGGTCGCGGCCGTCCAATGGGTATCGCTGGTCTACCTGCTTGGCCTGATCGCCTTGCTCGCCCCAGCCGGACGGCTGGGCGATGCGGTCGGCCGCAAGCTCGTCTATATGTACGGCTTCGCGGTGTTCACGGTCGCCTCCGCGGCCTGCGGGCTGGCTCCCTCGCTGGGCGTCCTGGTGTGCCTGCGCCTGGTCCAGGCGACGGGGGCGGCGATGCTCCAGGCGAACAGCGTCGCCCTGGTGACGACCAGCGCGCCCAGGAACCGGATGCGCTTTGCACTCGGGGTCCAGGCCGCCGCGCAGTCCATCGGGCTCGCGCTGGGCCCGACCCTGGGCGGGCTGCTGACCTCGACCGTCGGCTGGCGCGCCGTCTACTGGGTAAACGTTCCCGTCGGCCTGATGGCGATCGTCGCGGGCCGCTACCTGCTCCCGCGGACCAGGCACTTTGCCGAGCCGGGAAAGTTCGACTGGCCGGGCACCCTCCTGCTGGTGGCGTGGACCTCAGCGCTACTGCTCGCGCTGTCCGCGGCGTCCGGGCTGAGCCTGCCAGGCTGGCTGGTCGCGCTGCTGGCGACGGTCGGCCTGGCGGGCCTGGCCGCGTTCGCTGTGCGTGAGGCCCGGGCCAGGCACCCCCTGATACCGGTGCCGCTGCTCCGCTCGGCGCCGCTGGCGCTCGGCCTGGCCGGGGCCGCCTGCGGCTACCTGGTGCTCTTCGGGCCGCTCGTCCTGATCCCGCAACTCCTGCTGGCACCGGACGGCAGCGTGGCCCGGACCGGACTGCTACTGTCCGCCCTGCCGCTCGGCTTCGGCCTGGCCGCGCTATTGGGTGACGCGGTGCTGCCGCGCTCCTGGGGGAACCGGCCGCGCGGGTTCGCGGGGTCGGTTGTGGCCTGCGCGGCCATGTGCGCCGGGATCGGAATGCCCGTCACCGAGGTCACCGTGGTTCCGCTGCTCGCCCTGGCCGGCCTGGGTCTTGGCCTGTTCGTGCCTGCGAACAACGCGGCCATCATGCGCAGTTCCGCCGACTCGTCGGCCTCGCTGCTCGGCGGGCTGGTCAGCATGGCCAGGGGGATAGGCACCGCGCTCGGCATCGCCCTGATGGCGCTGGCTCTGCGGCTGGGTGCACCGGCGGGCCACGACCACGGGTACGCTGGTGCGACGCAGGCGCGGCCTGCGTTCATCGTGCTCGCCGCCGTCTCTGCCGCTGCGGCCGCGATTGCGCTGGCCAGCCGCGCACGGGACCAGGGGCGGGCCAGGCGTCCCAGGGAGGCGGACCCGTCAGGTGCCTTCACGTGAGGGAGATCTCGCGCAGGAACAGGACCGGGAGGTCCCGGGCCAGGAGCAGATCGGCCCCGAACTGGCCGATATCGTCTCCCGTCTTCGCCGGGCCATCCGCCGGGCCGCCCGCGCGGCCGACCCGGCCCTGGGACTTTCCGTGGCCCAGCTAGAGCTGCTGTCCTGCATGGCCGAAAATCCGGGAGTCAGGCCCAGCCAGCTGGCCAGGATGCTCCGGCTGGCGCCCAGTTCGGTGGCCACCCTGCTCAGCGGGCTCCAGGCGGCCGATTACGTGAAGCGAACTCCCGCGGGTCACGGCGCCGGTGACCGGCGCACCGTCAACCTGGACCTGTCGGATCAGGGCCTGGCGGCGGTGACCCGGTGGCACCAGGTGAACGAGGAGATCATCGCGTCGGCGCTTGCGGCGCTGCCGCCGCGTGACCAGGCCGCGCTACGCGATGCCGCTCCCGCGCTGCGCGACCTGACGGCCTCGATCGACGCCACCGCCGACCGGATCCCCGATGACCGGACCCCCTCGGACCGGATCCCCTCGGACCGGATCCCCGACGGCTGAACCCTCCCATGGCTGCTCGGTCGCCGGACCCCGCGGCCTGGGCGGGTCAGCGGCTGCGCGGGGCGACTGGCTCGGTGTCTCGTGCGGTGCCTTCTCCGCCCGGCTTCACGGTGGCCCGGCTGAGCGCGGCCGGCCACCAGTTCCACCGGCCGAGCAGGATCACGATGCACGGCACGAGTACCGTGCGGACGATGAAGGTGTCCATCAGCACGCCAAGCGCCAGGCCGATCCCGACGTCGCGGATCTGGCTGCCGCCCGACCCGCGCCCGCCGACGATCGCGAACACCGAGAACGTGCCCGCCAGCACCAGCCCGGCTGAGGTCACCGTGGTCCCGGTCACGCCTATCGCCTTGCTGACTGCGTCCCGTAGCGGCAGGTGGTAAGCCTCCTCCCGGATCCGGCTCATCACCAGGATGTTGTAATCCTCTCCGAGCGCCAGCAGGAAGATGAACATCAGGAACGGCAGGATAAAGGTGAGGCCGCTGTCCCCGCCGATCTTGATGAACAGCAGGACGGACAGCCCGAGGGCCGCGAAGAACGACAGCGCGACCGACGCGATGAGGTAAATCGGCGCGACCAGCGAGCGCATCACCAGGCACAGCAGCAGGCCGATCACGATGATCGCCACCGGGACGACATGCGCCAGGTCGCTGTCGGAGATCTGGCTGATGTCGTAGAAGGCAGGCGCCTCGCCGCCGACCCCGTACGCGCTGGCGCCCAAGGTCTTCGCCACCGTGGCCGCCTCGGTGCGGATGGAAGGCACGGCGTTCATCGCGTTGGTGGTCGATGGGTCGCCGGCCTTGAGCCCGGTCTCGAACTGGATCGTCCGGCCGTCGGGGCTGACGTACTGCGCGGTGGCCCGGTAGGCCTCGTACGCCGCGAGCGGGATACTGGTCTGCCCGGTGGGAACGGCAGGAAGCGTGGCCGCGTTACCCAGCGCGGCGTGCAGCTGCGTGTACTTAGCTCCGGTCAGGGTGACCCCGGCCGGGTTCAGCGGGCCGGTGACGCCCGTGAACAACCCGCTCGCGGCGAGCTGGCTGGTGGCGGCGGCTATCGGCGCCGGATCTTCCCAGACCGGCTGGGACAGCTTGTACACCAGGTTCGTCGGGTTGGCCGAACTGGCGGGGAAGTGCTTGTTGAGCAGCGCGGTGCCCGCCGCGGAGTCGGTCCCGGCCGGGGCGGTGATGGAGCCGCCGAACCCGCCGGCCTTGTAGCTGCCCACAAAGATCGCCAGCACGCCGAGCGCGACCACGCCGATGGCGAGCGGGACGGCAGGACGGCGGACGACCCGCGCGGCGATCCGCCCCCACAGGCCGGCCTGGCCGGTGCCCTGGCGCGTCTTGCTGGGCCAGAACGCCGCCCGGCCGAACACGGCGAGCAGCGCGGGCAGCAGGGTGAGTCCCGCTAGCAGCATCGTCCCGATGCCGATGGCCAGCGGGATGCCGAGCTCGGAGTAGATCTCGAAGGTCGCGACGAGCAGGGACAGCAGGGCGGCGATCACGGTGGCGGCCGAGAAGGTGATGGTCTCGCCGACCCGGGTCACCGAGGCAACCACCGCCTCCTTCGGGTCGACCCCGTTACGGAGCTGCTCGCGGACCCGGAACACCAGGAACAGGCCGTAGTCGGTGCCCGCGCCCAGCACGAGCACGATCAGCAGTAGCTGGGCGATCTGGGAGACCTTCAGGCCTGCCTGCGCCGCCTCGCCGACCAGCGGCCCGGAGATGGCCACGGCGAAGAAAGCCGGGATCAGCGTGATGAACGGCGCGAGCGCCGACCTGAAGATCAGCAGCAGCAGGATGAGGATGAAGATCACCGACAGGCCTTCGACCTCGTTCCCGGTGGTACCGGACTTGGCCTGCTGGTCGACGTTGATGGCGATGTCGCCGGCCAGGTGTACCTGCAGCCCGGAGGGCGGCCCCGCTCTTTTGATCTCTGAGCGCAGCTTGTCGACCAGCGTGGTCTGCCCGTTGGCGTCCGCGCCGCCGACATCGGAGAGCACCTGCAGCTGGTCGGCCTGCTGGTCGGCCGACCGGCCGAGGTCATGGACCTTTACCACGGTCGGCACCGTGCTGAGATCCTGCGCCAGGGTGGCCAGCCAGGACGTGTCCGCGGCGGTGAGGGTGCCCTGGCTGACCGCGGCGACCACCGGTATCGGGATCAGGTTCGTCGACCCGAACGGCGATGCGAGCTGAGCGGCCTTCTCGCTGGGCGCGCTGGCGGGCAGGAAGGCGCTGTTATTGCCCTGGGTAACGCTGTTGAGCGAGGGCAAGAATCTAGGCACGGCGATCGCTGCGATCAGCCAGGCCGCGATGACGACCCAGCGGAACTTAACGGCGAACGCGCCGATTCCCCCGAAGATGGCGTGAATGCGCACCTGGAAAGCTTACAGAAGCTCCGTGCGGCGCCACGCCGCGAGGGCGCTCCGCCCGAAGCGAACCCGGTCCCGGGGAAACCGGCCAGAGCCCGAAACGTCCGAATGACGAGCGGCGGGCCCCGCCGTAAGCTTTCCATCTATGACCCACCGAAGGGGATGAGGAGATGCGCCATCTGGTCGGTGTCCTGCTAGCCGTCGTGCTCGCCGCCGCGGTGTTCTTCGCGGCCTCATGGGGCTACGTCAAGGTGCTCCTCGGGCCCCTGGGTCCCCTGCCGGCCGGCGGGGGTTCACTCCTGCATCACACGGCGATCCTCGAGGGGCTGGGCGCGCTGGCGGGCGTCGGCCTGCTGGCCGGGCTGCTGATCGCCCTGCCGCGGGTCTCACCGCTCGCGGCCGGGCTGCCGGGGCTCGTCCTGCTGGCCTGGACCGGCCTGTACATATTCAGCGTGCGGCGCGCCGTCCAGTACATCCCGCTGAAGACGCACCCCTACGGCATGGGCTTCCAGGCCCTGCTGTTCGACGGGATACTGGCCATGGCGGGCCTGGTGATGATCATCCCGCTGTTCGTGCCGTCCCGGTGGCGGCGGACACAAGCCGCCACCGGGCAGACCCCGTACGAGGCGCCGGATGCCACGGCGACCTATCCCGGCTTCCAGGACACCCAGACCCTGGGCGACGGCGGGATCATGTCCGACTGGGCCCAGACCAGGCCGCAGCCGCGGGTCAATCCCGGCCTCTCGCAGGCCCCGTGGGGCCCCGCGGATCAAGGCGGTCCCGCGGATCAAGGCGGTCCCGCGGATCAAGGCGGTCCCGGGGGTTCCGCCGGTCCGGTCTAGGGCGACCTACGGTCGGTCGCATCCGCAGGCGCCGCTGGCCGGTGAGTCCACCTGGCATCAGGCGTTATGGCGCTGAAAGGCCCTTCTGCTCAGGCCGCGTGGAACTGCTCGGCCTCGGTCGATCCGGCCAGCGCCACCGTTTCGGCGTTCGGGGAGATCGCCGAGGTAACCAGGTCGAAGTAGCCGGTGCCGACCTCGCGCTGGTGGCGGGTGGCGGTGTAGCCGGACTTCTCGGCGGCGAACTCGGCTTCCTGCAGCCGCACGTAGGCGGGCATGGCCTCGGCGGCGAAGCCGCTGGCCAGCTCGAACATCGAGTGGTTGAGCGCGTGGAAGCCCGCCAGCGTGATGAACTGGAACCGGTACCCCATCGCCGCGAGTTCCTTGCTGAACTTCGCGATCGTGGCCTCGTCCAGGTGCGCGCGCCAGTTGAACGACGGTGAGCAGTTGAAGGCGAGCATCTGATCCGGGTAGACGCGCTTGATCCCCTCGGCGAACTCGCGGGCCACGTCGAGGTCGGGCTTGGAGGTCTCCATCCAGAGCAGGTCGGAGTACGGCGCGTAGGCCAGCCCGCGGGCGATGCACGGCTCGATCCCGTTCCGCACCCGGTAAAAGCCCTCGGCGGTCCTGGTTCCGGTGACGAACGGCTGGTCGCGCTCGTCGATGTCGGAGGTGAGCAGGGTGGCCGCCTGGGCGTCGGTGCGCGCGATGATCAGCGAGGGCACGTCGCACACGTCGGCGGCCAGCCGGGCGGCGTTCAGCGTCTTGATGTGCTGGCCGGTCGGGATGAGCACCTTCCCGCCCAGGTGCCCGCACTTCTTCTCGGACGCGAGCTGGTCTTCCCAGTGCACGCCCGCGGCCCCGGCCGCGATCATGGACTTCATCAGCTCGAACGCGTTGAGCACGCCGCCGAAGCCGGCTTCGGCGTCGGCCACGATCGGCGCGAGCCAGTAGGGCGAGTCGTGGACATTACCGTCGGCCGATTCCGACCAGGTGATCTGGTCCGCTCGCAGCAGCGCGTTGTTGATCCTGCGGACCACCTGCGGCACCGAGTTGACCGGGTAGAGGCTCTGGTCGGGGTAGGTCTGGCCGGCCAGGTTGGCGTCCGCCGCCACCTGCCAGCCGGACAGGTAGATGGCCTTAAGCCCGGCCCTGACCTGCTGCACCGCCTGGTTCCCCGTAAGCGCCCCGAGCGCGCTGACGGCATCTTCCGAGTCGAGCAGCCGGCGCAGGCGCTCGGCGCCCTTCCGCGCGAGGGTGAATTCCTCCTGCACCGAGCCGCGGAGGCGCACTACGTCCTCGGCCGAGTAGGTCCGCGCCGTGTCCTTCCAGCGGGGGTTGGTCTCCCACTCGCTGGCTAGCCTGGCTGCCTGCTGGCTGATGGTCTCCACTGTGGTGCCTTCCTCGCGTGCCGATGCGTTCCGGCTGGGCGTGCTTGTCCTCTCAGGGTGTCCGGCCAGGCCAGGGCTGGGTAGGGTGGGCGGTAGTGAAGATCTTTGATTTTTACCAAACCAACAAGTTATAGTCAGTTTCATCATGAAAGAACGTCAAAATTTGGTCCAGACCGATGGTATAGACCTTGTAACCTTCGGCCAGCGGCTCCGGCACCTGCGCCGCGTGCGCGGCCTGACCCTGAGCGAGCTGGGGGAGCGGGTGGGCCGGGCCCCCTCGGCCCTGTCCCTGCTGGAGAACGGCCGGAGGGAGCCGAAGCTGTCGCTGATCGAGCAGCTGGCATCGGCGCTCGGGGTCCCGGTGGCGGACCTGCTCAGCAAGCAGCCGCCGAGCCGGCGTGCCCAGCTCGAGATCGCGCTGGCCGATGCGCAGCTGGACCCGTCCTACCGGCAGCTGGGCCTGCCGCAGCTCAAGATCGGGGCCCGGGTCCCGACCGACGTCCTCGAGCACCTGGTCGCCGTCGCGGCCGAACTGCGCGCGCAGCGATCCAAGCCCGCCGCGACCCCGGAAGAGGCCAGGGCCGCGAACGCCGCGCTGCGGGACGCGATGCGCGAGCGCGGTAACTACTTCGAGCTCATCGAGCAGGAGGCGGCTGCGGCGTTGCAGGCCGGCGGGTACTCCGGCGGCGCGTTGTCCCAGGGCATGCTCCTGTCGGTGGTGAGCCACCATGGCTTCGCCGTTCGGTATATAGAGGACCTGCCCAGGTCGGTGCGGTCGCTGACGGACCTGCGGAACCGGCGCATCTACGTCAAGCAGGAGCAGGTCGGCACCGATTCGCCGCGCGCGGTCGTGCTGCAGGCGCTCGGCCACTTCCTGCTCGGTCACCAGGTGCCGCGTGACTACGCCGACTTCCTGCGGCAGCGGGTGGAAGTGAACTACTTCGCCGCCGCCGTGCTCATGCCGGAGCCGGCGGCCGTGCCGGTCCTCGACCGCGCGAAGCGGGGACGCGACCTGGCCGTAGAAGACCTGGTGGACCTGTTCTCGGTGTCCTACGAGATGGCCGCGCACCGCTTCACCAACCTCGCGACCCATCACCTGGGCCTGCCCTGCCACTTCGTGAAGAACGACGCGAGCGGCATCATCTACAAGGCGTACGAGAACGACGGGGTGCTCTTCCCCACGGACCCGACGGGCGCGATCGAGGGGCAGCGGCTGTGCCGGCAGTGGTCGGGCCGTCAGGTGTTCGGCGCGGCGGACCGCTTCTCCCCGTACTGCCAGTATTCGGACACCCCGTCCGGCACCTATTTCTGCATCGCCCACATCGACCCGCGCGCCGATCAGTCTTTCGCGATCACGCTCGGCGTGCCCTTCGAGCATTCCCGCTGGTTCCGGGGGCGCGAGGCGACCAAGAGGACGCGCTCGGCGTGCCCCGACGGCGAGTGCTGCACCCGGCCGCCCGTCGCGCTGGCCGAACGCTGGGAGGGCAACGCCTGGCCGTCGGCCCGCGCGCACTCGCACATCCTGGCCGCGCTGCCCGCCGGAAGCTTTCCCGGCGTCGACGACGCCGACATCTACGAGTTCCTCGACCGTCACGCCCGGGACTGAGCGGCCGATCAGCGCCTCGGCGTGCCCGCCGGGACGGCGCTGACGTAGTAGCCGAGCCCCGGCACCCGGTAGATCAGGCCCTCGCCCTCCAGGACGTGCATGGCCTTGCCCACCGTCTGACGGGAGTGACCGTGATCGCGCCGCAGGACCGCGATCGAGGGCAGCCGTGCGCCCCTGGTCAGCGTCCCCTCGGCGATCTGCTGCCGGATGGTAGCCGCGAGCCGCACGTAGGCTCGCGGGTCTGGCTGGGCGGCTTCCGTCATGCCCAGAACAGTACACGAATACTATCGAAAGTAGTCGACCGTTTACAAACAATAGCGTATCAACTGGATACGCTCAGTGTCCGAGCGTCGGCTTCCCTGGGCCATTCTTTTGCCCGAACGGCGATGGCTCGACGGCCTGGCACGACAGCAAGTGCCGCTCTTGACGATCTGTACGTAATGTGATATCACTCTGATATGTTGCCGGGCAGTCGGCACCGCAGGCGGCAGGAGGCATCCCCAATGCACCCACCAGAGGACCCCGCTTCTCCCTTGCAGTCCCTCATGAGACGCACGATGCTGCCATGGGAGTACCGCCACCTCCGTGCCGTGGCGAGCGTGCGCTTCGCCGCCGGCGGCTTTGCCCTCGCCCTCGGCCTCGTCCTGGTCTCTCTCGGCCGCCAGGCGGACAACAGCAGGGACCGGCGCAAGTGCTACGGGTTCGCAGCGTGGTTCCTGACGCTTGCGCCGTTGCAATTCCTCGGCGGCTACCTGGAGATGAAGATGGCCCGCTCCGTCTCTCCGCGCAGTTGACAGTGCGCTACCAGGTTGAACTCGTAGTGCATGTGGTCGATGGAACAGATGAAGCCGGTCGTCAACGCGGTGCTGGACGCGCTCGGCCTCGCCAGCGGGGTCGGCCAGCTGCGCTAACCCGCACCACCGGCCGGGTCCCGCGCGGCGCTCAGGTTAAGTCCTGGTGAACGGGCATACGACGGCAGCCACCCAGGAAGACCCAAGGGCGGCTTCATTTGGGCAGGGACACAGTTCGGCGGCAGGACAGCAGCCTCCCACACTTTCAAACTCTTGAGCGATATAACGGAAGCGTGGGAACCGAGGAGCCTGCGGCCAAAGGCCGCCACTCGAGGACCTATTACCTGACGCATCGCGAAAGCAATAATTGCAAAGTCGGCCGCTTACAGCGCTGAGGCGAAGCGGCGGATGAGGCAGGACGTAGCCGACTACCTGCTTACTCATCCGTGTGCCGACTGCGGGGAGGCTGACCCTCTGGTCCTGGAGTTCGACCATAGAGACCCCGCGACCAAAGAGTTCACGATCTTCGCTGGACATGGCAGTAAGTACAGCTTCGCTCGCATTGTCGCCAAAATCGATAAATGTGACGTCCGCTGCGCCAATTGTCATCGCTGCAAGAGTGGCCGAGAGGCCACGACTTGGCGATGGAAAATGTTCGGCGTAGACGATGGTAATGCGTAGGACCAATCGCTTAGTACTCCAGCTGTTGATCGTGACGTTGATTGTTTGGTGGTGGCTTGCCGCTGGTCCGTGCACAGTACTGGTGCCGTCGGCGCCAGGCGGACCAGCGCAGCGGGTCGGTGTGCATGGTCGGGTGGATGGTCGTGGTGACCAGACGGCTAATCTCGTTGCGGGTCGGCTGGATGTGCCCGTCGGTGGTTGCCGAGTGCTGGGTGGCGGCGGTGATGGTGCGGAAGGCGGTCGTAGGGATAGACTTAGTACTCCGGTAATTTAGAGTGAAGGAATACCAGATGGCTCCGTACAGGCGGCGGCCCCACTCTAGACAGCTGACCGAACGCATGAAGGAGGCAGCTGAGCAACTAGCTCTCGACTTTAGGCAAGCGACTGCTCTGAATCATAAAGGGGAACGGGGATCGCGTCGCGAGGATAGCGTCCGAAGGTTTCTGCAGGAACGGCTTCCCGGCGCTTATAAAGTGGATACCGGTATTGCATTCGACGCGCATGACACACAGTCGAAGCAATTGGATGTTCTAATCTATCGAGCGGCCGATACTCCGTTTCTATTGCCCGGTGATCCCGCTTTCGTGCCATGCGAATCTCTGCTCGCCGCCGTTGAAATTAAGTCAACACTGAAGGTTGATACGATAAAGGAAGCCCTTGAAGTAGGGCAGTCTCTTCGCTCACTACGGCCATTCGATAGGACATTCATAGATCCGCGACAGCGAGGAGAACCCGCTGATGATAATCGTCCCAGATGCCTGTTCACGATTTTTGCGTTTGAAACCGATCTTGTCGAGGGGGATGATTGGCTAATTCGAGAAAGCGCAAGGCTCGCTCGAATTGCCGGCGAGCTTAATATTCCGCTGCGGTATGTGGATCGACTAATAGTTATGGATCGGGGAGTCATTAATCTTCCGAGCGCTCGCGGTCATGATAGCTCTCGGAATGGGCTACCTTCGATTCAGATATGGTTTGTTCATCTTATGAATCATTTGGTGCGCGAGGATCGCCGCAGACCGCCTATCGATATGGATCTTTATGCATCGCCCGGCAGGTGGATGCCGTTGCCGGAATTGGTCGAAGCGGCGGCAGATTCAGACACTCAAGTTGATACACAACCCTCGGCAAAGAATACGCGCAGACCAAGGACAAGAACCCGAAAAGGTAAAATCGTCTCTCGAGTAAAGCGCGATCGGACCGCCGGCCGTGATTCAAGGTCGATAGAAAAGCCGTTTCACCGCGGTAACCGCAAAGGGCCATCTGATTCTAGACGAAAATTCGGTAAAGACATTTCCTGAATACGCTACCTAATCCTTCAGCTTGACTTCGTGATCTTGCGGCGTGGTGGTGCTTGAAGCGGGGCGGCCACTGTCTGATCATCTCGGTTTGTGCCAGCAGTGGCCCGTACACGGTTAGCTCGTCCCGATTCAGCACGGCCAGGTGGGCGGTCGGCCCATGCCGCGGCCGAGCAGCCAGGTGTCGGTGCCACCGGACCGGTGGGGAAGTCTCAATTGGTGTGCTCCAGCATGCTTTGTCACCGGCGCAGAACCAGCTCGCAGTACAGGTCGGCCTAGTATTTGGGCTCGTCGATGGCGAACACGTGGGCAGTGGCGGGACCAGGCAGATCAGCTCACTCCTCCTCAACGGCGTACGCAGCCGCCGGGCGTGCTGGCCCTGCGCGCGAGGACAAGCCGGTACTGCGGGCTGCCGTCCTGCCGTCGGCCTAGAGCCGTCAGGGGGACTGTCGTCACAGTGAAGTCGGCTGCTTTCAGGTCGTTGCTGACCGCACGCAGCGGACAAGTGCCGTAGTACATGACGAACGGGGGACGCCATACGGCGTTGCGGACCCGCATCACCAGGTCGAACCCGAGCAGCGCCCAGTACCAGCCAGAGGTGATGGGCTGCGGCGCAACGACTGGGAAAGCGAAGAGCCCGCCCGGCCGCAGCGCGCGGTAGACCCCGGCGAACAGCGCGGGCCGTTCGGCGGGCAGGAAGTGCCCGAGCGCTCCGAAACTGACCGCAAGGTCGAAGGCCCCGGCGAAAGGCAGGGCCCGGACGTCGGCCCGTACCCACGTGGCGTCCGGGCGCGCACGGCACGCCTGCGTTAGCATGCCCGTGCTGAAGTCGACGCCGACGATCGGTCCCTGGCACAGGGATGCCAGGACCCGCACGCCCGCGCCGGTGCCGCAGCACACGTCCAATCCTCGGCCGAACGGGCCGAGCGGGCGCAACGCGCCGGCGGTCACGTCGAGGACGCTGTCGGGGGTGCGGAAAGGCGTGTGGTCGAACTTCGGAGCGAGCAGATCGTAGCCGCCCTCCACCGAGGACAGCGCCTGCCTCACCAGCTCACGCACGGACGGGCCTTCGGGCGAGAACATCGCCCAAGGGTACTTCCCCGAGCCATGGCCCCCGGGGATCCCGGGGGTGGTACCACCGCCGTTCGGGATAAGTTTGCCGAATTTACGCCGGGTCGCCTTTCTGCGGCCAGGACGACGATGTTACCTTCGAGTAACTTCATGGCAGGAGGCAGCGTGAGCGATGCGCCGGAGGCGGGCCCCGGGAGCGGCGGATTCTCGCTGGAGCTCGGGGCGGACCTGGTGCAGATGCGTGACTGGCTGCACGAGTTCGCCGTCTCGGTGATCCGGCCGGCCGCCGCGGAGTGGGACGAGCGCGAGGAGACCCCGTGGCCCGTGCTCGAGGAGGCGGCCAAGATCGGGCTGTACTCGCTCGACTTTTACGGGCAGCAGTGGCTCGATCCGTCCGGGCTGGGCGTCCCGGTCGTGTTCGAGGAGCTGTTCTGGGGCGACGCGGGGATCGGGATGTCGCTGGTCGGCAGCACGCTGGCCGCGCTGGCCGTCGTGGCGAACGGAACGCCGGAACAGGCGGGGGAGTGGTGCCCGCAGATGTTCGGCGAGCCGGGGGACGTGAAGCTGGGGGCGTTCTGCTCCTCGGAGCCGGACGCCGGCAGCGACGTGGCCGCGATCAGGACCCGCGCCGTCTACGACGCGGCGCGCGATGAGTGGGTGCTGAACGGGGTGAAGACCTGGGCGACCAACGGCGGCATCGCGAACGTGCACGTGGTCGTGGCGTCGGTGGACCCGGCGCTCGGGTCGCGCGGGCAGGCCAGTTTCATCGTGCCGCCGGGCACGCCGGGGCTGTCGATGGGGCAGAAGTTCCGCAAGCACGGCATCAGGGCCTCGCACACGGCCGAGGTCGTACTGTCCGACGTGAGGGTGCCCGGGTCCCTGGTGCTCGGTGGCCGGGCGCGGCTCGAGGAACGGCTGGCCCGGGTGCGGGAGGGCGGGAGCGCGGGCGAGCAGGCCGCCATGAAGACGTTCGAGGCGTCCCGTCCCGGGGTGGCGGCGATGGCCGTCGGGATCGCGCGGGCGGCGGCGGAGTACGCGACCGAGTACTCGCGGACCAGGGTCCAGTTCGGCCGGCCGATCGGGCAGAACCAGGGCGTGGCGTTCCAGCTCGCGGACATGGCGGCCTCGGTAGACGCGGCGCGGCTGCTGGTCTGGCGGGCGGCCTGGATGGCGCGGCACGGCAAGCCGTTCACGCGGGCCGAGGGATCGATGTCCAAGCTGGTCGCGGGGGAGACCGCGGTCCGGGTCACGGAGCAGGCGATCCAGATCCTGGGCGGGAACGGTTACACCAGGGACTTCCCCGTCGAGCGGTGGCACAGGGACGCGAAGATCTTCACCATCTTCGAGGGCACCTCGGAGATCCAGCGCATGATCATCGGTAGGGCCGTCACCGGGCTTGATGTGCGCTAATAACCGCAAGTTACGCGGCCACTTCACAACGCCACCGGGTCCCAGCCGCGCAGGTGCCTGGCCGACTGGCGGTACTCCCACAGGTACCGGTCGACCTTGATACGGCCGTTGCGGCCGCCCGGCAACCCCGAGTCAGCAACCAGCTCGGGCGCCTTGACCCCGCCCGCCCAGACAAACACGCCGCCCGCCACCAGCTGGCCGTCTTTCAACCGGAAGCCCTCCTCGGTCGCCGCGGCGATCGTCACATTGGTGAGGACCTCGACGCCGAGGTGAGAAAGGATTCTGGTGGCCTTGTCGATCAGCTGCCGTGAAGAGCCGGCCAGGATGGTGGGAGCCGCCTCGATCAGCCGGACCGTCGGCAGGTCGGGCGCCAGGCCGTGACGGCTGGCCACCTCGGGCAGCATCTCAGCGAGCTCACCGGCCAGCTCGACCCCGGTAGCGCCGCCGCCACCGACCACCACCGTCGCCAGCCGGCGCTGGTGCTCAGGATCGGCGGCCGCGGCAGCGGTGAGCGCACCGCAGGCAGCGGTCCATACCTGCTCGGCATCGCTGGCCGAATACAGCGACAGCGTCCGCTGGGCCAGGCCGGGGATGGCGAAGTCGTCGGGCCGACTACCGAGGGCCAGCACCAGCCGCCCCCAGTCGAGCGGCCCAGCCCCGGTCAGCAGCCGCCGGCCGGGCAGGTCGAAACCGGTGACCTCGGCCGGAACGAAGCGCACCCGTCTGGCCAGCACTTTCTGCAGCGGGATCCGCACCGCGTCTCCGGCCCGGGTCCCGCCAGCGACCCGGGGCAACTCGGTGAGCACTTGGTGGTAGTCGTGGCGGTCGACCAGGGTCAGCTCGACCACGGGGTTGTTGCGCAGCCTGGCCGCCAGGCGCATCGCGACGTGCAGGCCGGCATAGCCCGCCCCGGCCACGACAATCTGCCTGCTGGTCCCACCCGGGAACGGCAGCAGCGTTGCGCTCGCCGCCAGGCATTCCTCACGCGTTCGGATCCGGCGACTGGTCATGGTGCGGTCTCCTGTTTACTTGCTGTCCCAGTGGCGGCGGAGGGCGGCCGTCAACTCGGCGGCTCGCTCGTCGGGGAAGAACAGGCGCGCGCCGTCGATCTCGACGACCTCGTTGGCACCGGGAATGGTGTCGCGCAGCCAGTAGGCCCACTTGCGGCGGAAGAACTTGTCGCCAGTGCCCCAGACAATGAGCGTCGGGACCTGCAGGCGGGCCAGCGCGGGTTCGATCGCGAGCAGGTCGCGGGCGTGCAGGGACGGCAGGATGCGGTCGTTCTGGCGGGCCGACTCGGCGGTGCCGAACAGCGGTTCCAGCCAGGCGCGCGCGATGTCGATGGGCAGGTTGGCGATGTCCTGGTAGCCGGCGCCGTACATGCGCTTGCGGCCTCGCGAGATGTCGCGTAGCAGCAGCCTGGGCATGATGCGGGCCATCAGGCCTATGCGGGAGAGCAGGACCGCAGGCAGCAGAGCCCGGGGCGGGAGGTTGTTGTGTGCCTCGCAGTTGGTCAGGGTCAGGGTGCACAGCCGATCGGGGTGGCCGGCGGCGAACGCCTGGGAGATCGCGCCGCCGGTGTCGTTGGCGACCAAGTCGATGCCGGCCAGCCCGAGCGTGTCGCAGAAGTCGGCGATGAACCCGGCCAGGCCCGGCAGCGAGAAGTCCTGGTCGGCAGCGGCCGGTGTCTGCCCGTGCAGGGGCAGGTCGACGGCCACGCAGCGACGCTGCCCGTCGAGCTGCTCGATCACGTGCCGCCACAGGTAGCTGCTGGTACCCAGGCCATGGACGAACAGCGCCGGGCGACCCGGGCCGCCGGTGTCGATATAACTGACGGGACCGGACCGAGTGCGGGCCTGGCTACGGTGCTTGTCGAGGCGTTCCATCTCTGCGGACATCAGCTTCTCCCTTGGTTAGGTGCGACCACGGCTGGACTACTCTGCGCGCAGCGCGGTGACTGTCTGCACCCGGCTGGCCCAGCCTGCTGGGCCCAGCGCTCCGGCCGCCGCGATGAACAGTCCGGAGACCGCGAGCAGCACCAGTTCGCCTGCGGGATAGACGGATAGCAGCGTGCGGGGAACATTGGTCTGCCCGGCATGGCCCATGACCGGCACGACATACTGGTGCAGCGCGACCCCGGCCGGAGTGGCGATGAGGCCGGCCACGAGGCCGATGCCGCAGACCGAGCAGATCACCATCGAGAGCGTCTGCAGCGGAGTCATGCCTATCGCCTTGAACACCCCGAGGTCGTGGGCCCGCTCCCTGATCTGCAGTACCACGGTGTTCAGTACTCCGAGCCCGGCGACCACCATGAGCAGCACGGTCAGCACGATGACCAGGAGGACCACGGCCCGCAGGGCCGGGCTGCTCGTGCTCGTGGTGACGTCGAAGGACGGCCCGAGTCTGGCCGACAGCGCGTTCGCGTACGACTGCGCGACGGTCCCCGGCCGGATTCCCACGTCGTACTGGTCGGGCGCGAGGCCGGGAACGGCGGCCGCCAGCGTCGTCGCGCTCATGAACGCGTCAGCCGTGTTGCCGTGCGGGTCAAAGACCTCGCCGACGATGCGCACGGTCGTCTGGCGTCCGGCCGAGTTGAGCCTGTAGGTGCCGCCGACGGCGGTCCCGGTATCGGTGAGGAACGCGGTGTTGACGTCGGCCTGGTCATGGCCGGTGTACCAGCGCCCGGTGATCAGGCTCCATCCGATCCAGCGGGGCGCGCCGACGTAGGCGGTCACGGACACCGGCGTCGCCTGTCCGGGACCGGCCAGCTGATCATCCGTTTCCGCGACGTAGTGCCGCGTGCCCGGCTGGCGGTTCAGCGCGGCACTGATCACCTGTTGCTGCGAGGCCGTGAGGCTGCCCTGCGGTGGTGAGACCTGAACGGGCTCGGACTGCGCCAGCGACACTTCTGCCGCCGCCCGGCTCGCCGAGGTGCCCAGGCCGATCCCGAACGTCACGGCCAAGGCGCCGAACGCGATCGCGGCCAGCGTCACGAGCGTGCGGGTCGGCCGGGTGAACGGCGCGGCGAGCCCGACGGTCAGGGGCCTTGGCAGCCACTGCAGGCGGCCGAGCAACCGGTGGGCCAGGTACCCCCGCGACGGGCGTGGCGCCCGCCCGGTGGCCATCGCCTGCACCGCGCTCATCCGCCCGGCCCGGATCGCGGGCGCCGTCGCGGCAGCGCACGTGAGCGCGAGCATGGCCAGCGGCACGAGAACGACCACCCAGGCGGGCATCAGCAGCAGGCCAATCCCGTATATGGTCGCGTTGATATTGAGCAGCGGCACCGACAACAGGTCCCCGCACACCGCGCCGGCCGCGCAGCCGGCCAGCGCCGGAATCGCGACCTGCAGCACGTACGCGCCGACGACCTGGCCGGGGGTGAACCCGATCGACTTCAGCACCCCGATCCGCCGCAGCCCGCCGACGACCGCGCCGCTGACGACGTTGACCACGATCAGGACCGACAGGACCAGGGCGATGACGCCGAACGCCACGATGAACGGAACGTAGGGCGCGAGCTGGGTGGCGGCCTGCTCGCGCGCGGTCAGATAGGACTGCGGTGCGCCGATCAGGGAGCCGGCCGGCAGCGCGGCGCGGACGGCGGCGACGTCGTCCGCGACCTGGGTCGCGGTGCCGGCCCGGGTGAACCGGTAGAGCATCTGCGCGACGCCAGGGCCGTGCAGCCTGCCGATCTCGGCGGGCACGACCCAGGCCTGCGCGGTGGCCGTGACCGAGGTCGCGATGCCGACCACAGTGAGCCCCTGGCCGGCCACGGTGACCTGCTGGCCGAGACCGACGGGAAGGCTGTTGCGCTGCCGGGCCCACACGACTTCACCGGTCGTGCGCGCCCACCGGCCCGAGTCCAGCGAGAGATCGTCTACCGGCCCGCCCGGCGCCGGACGCCCGGTCAGCACGATCTGCTGGACCAGGGCCCCGGCGGCACCCGGCAGGCGGATATGCGCGGTGACCTCGGCCATGGGGAACGGCCCGGCGACGGCGGTCACGCCCGGCAGCCGGGTCGTGGCCGCGAGGAGCGCGGGCGACGCCCGGACCGCGTTGACCGTGATGGCCACCTGGGCGCCGTGGTCTTTGGCGAAGGCGCGGTCGAACGGCGCGTTCGTCTCCACGATCAGGCCGAGCGCCAGGACCGAGGCGACGGTGGAGGCCAGCACGACGAGGCCGATGACCGCCGCCTGCAGCGGCCGGCCGGTCAGCCGAGTCCATGCGGCCCGCAGCGCCGCCTTCACCGCCGGCCTCCAGTCGGGTCGCACGCGAAATCGCGTGCCAGCCGGCCGTCCACGATCTCGATGACCCGCCGGGCGTACCGCTGCGCCAGGTCGGGGTTGTGGGTGACCAGGATCAGCGTTTGCCCACCGGAGTTCAGCTCCACCAGCAGCTCGCCGATGGCCTCACCGGACGCGGTGTCCAGTGCACCGGTCGGCTCGTCGGCGAGCAGCAGCGGCGGGCGGTTCACCAGCGCCCGCGCGATTGCGACCCGCTGCCGCTCGCCACCCGACAGCCGGGCCGGGTAGGTGTCCGCGTACTGGGCGATCCGCAGCCTGGCCAGCAGCTCGCCGGCGCGGGCTCGGGCCTGCGCCCGAGGCTGGCCGGCGAGCTGTGCCGGGAGCAGGACGTTGTTGGCGACGGTCATGTCGTCGACCAGGTTGAAGAACTGGAACACCATCCCGATCTGCCGGCGCCGGAAGCGGGCCATCCGGCTCTCGGGCAGCGTATCCACGCGCTCACCGCCGACCCGGACCGTTCCGCTCGTCGGCCGGTCCAGCCCCGCGATCAGGTTGAGCAGCGTGGACTTCCCGCTGCCCGACGGGCCCATGATCGCGACGGCCTCGCCTTCGGCGACCGACAGGCTGACGTCTGCCACCGCCGGAGTCCCGTCCGGCCGTAGGCTGTCGTACTTCTTGGTCACCCGCTCAAGCTGCACCAGGGAGTCCATCTCATCCTCGATTCGTTCACAGTTGCGGGCGCTTGAAGTACCGGAAGTACGCGCCGGCGCCGCGCTGCCACAGCACCGCGGCGGATGCGATCCCGAGAGCAGCCACGACGAAGCTGAAGATCAGGTTCACGGCGCTCCGGCCAGCGCTGATGTCGTAAATAGCGATCAGCACGCCAAGCGCAGCAAGCACGGCTGCGGTGATCCGAGCCGAGTTCTTGCCCCGCCTGCACGCGCGCGCGACCCAGACGAACAGCACCAGGCCAATCACCGCGATGACCGCGGTGGCGATGACCGTGACGTTCGTGAGCGTGCTGAGCGCCCCGGCCGACAGGTTCGGGTCCTTCTGCCGGAGAGCCACCTTCGTGGCCCCGGTCGTCACCAAGACGACGACTGCGTGGCCGGCGGAAGCAACCGCTCCCGCGTACATGACCCGGGAGGCGTTCCGGATAGCAGCCGGGACGTCCGGCTCGTGGGTGCCAGGTGGCTGGCTCGTCGCTGTGCGGTCCTCGATCATTTCCCTTTCCTCTTCTCCCGGTTTCTCCCGATCGGATTTAGAGATGGGATCCTGGCCGGTGGTCCGTGGCGCCTGCGCGGTGGCGGGCCGCGCGATCGTGGTCTCCCGAGGGGTGCGGAGCGCTACCGGTCCCACAGCCGCCGCAGGTGCGGGACCAGGTCCTCGGGCCGCTCCTCGGGGAAGAAGAGCTTCGCCCCGTCGATCTCGATGACCTCGCGCGCCCCGGGGATCAGGTCCCGCAGGTGGTAGGCCCACTTGACGGGGAACATCGTGTCCGCGGTGCCCCAGACCAGCAGGGTCGGCACGTTGAGGGTGCGCAGTTGGCCGCCGGCGGCCTCGATGTCGGCCGCGTCGAGCGAGGCGACCAGCCGCTCGAGGTCACGGGCGCCCTCGATGGTCCCGGCGGTCCCGGTGAGGTAGTCCCGCCAGGCGTCCTGGGGGACCCGGTCGGGGTACTGGTAGCCCATGCTCAGCGGGTGCGCCGGCCAGGTCTCCGGGTTCGCGGCGAGCTCGACAAGCAGCGGCGCAACCGCGCCCTGCTGCGCCTGCTCGACGAATGGCGCGAACTCCGCCGGCGGGAAGTTGCCCTCGCATTCGCAGTTGGTGAGGGTGAGCGTCCGGATCTGGCCCGGGTGACGGGCGGCGAAGATCTGCGCGATGGCGCCGCCGGTGTCGTTGCCGACCAGGTTGACCTGGCCGAGCCCGAGGCTGTCGCACAGGTCGGCGAGCGCCTCGGCGAGCGCGGTGGGGGACATGTCACTGCGGGCGGGACTGGCGCCGTGCGCGGGCAGGTCGGCCGCGATGCAGCGGCTGGTGTCGCTCAGGTCCTCGATGACCTGCCGCCACAACACACCGCTGGTGCCGAGGCCGTGCACGAACAGCGCGGTGGGCCCTGCGCCGAACTCGGTGCAGGCGATCTCGCCGGACGGGGTGGCCAGGGACCGGCGGTGGGAGAGGAACGTGTTGACGTCCACGAGAGGGTCTCCTATCTTTTACATACCGACTGTTGGTCTAGTAAATACATACCGACTGTCGGTCTGTCAAGGTCTTGGCCCGAAGTTCATCCCGGAACGAAGGCAAGCTCCGCCAGGGGCGTAACACGAGGTACAAATGAGTTCCATGACCGAACAGCAGGCCGCCTCACCGCAGCAGACCGCCCCCGGCAAGCGGGCCGCCCAGGGCCGTGCCACGCGCGGGCAGCTCATCGAGGTGGCCACCAGCCTGTTCGCCGACCGCGGCTACGAGGGCACCTCGATCGAGGCGGTGCTGGCCGCCGCCGGGGTCAGCCGCGGCGCGCTCTACCACCACTTCGCGGGCAAGGAAGCCCTGTTCAAGGCCGTCCTTCAAGCACTCAGCGAGCGCGTCACGGCGCAGGTCACCGAAGCCATCCGCGACTGCACCGACCCCGTCGACGCGATGCACACCGGCGCCCTGGCGTGGATCGACCTGGCCGGAGACCCGGTCATCCAGCGCGTCATGCTGGTGGACGCGGTCTCGGTGCTCGGCTGGGAGCAGTGGCAGGCCATGGACGAGGGGCGCACGGTGGGTGCCACGCGGGCCATGTTGCAGGCGGTCAGCGACAGCGGCCGCCTGCCGCAGGAGCTCGTGGGGCCGTTCTCCTACATGATCGTCGCAGCCCTCGACGAGGCCGCCATGGTCGTCGCCCGTGCCCCCGACTCCGGGGCAGCGGTCGCCGAGGGCCGCCGGGCAGTCGAGGAACTCCTCAACCGCCTCCTGCGCCCCTAAGCCCGAAGTTCCAGGGCTCCGTCTGCGGCCAGCGCATGATCATCGGCCGCGCCGTCACCGGGCTTGATATCCGTTAGCCCTGGCCGTTGCGCTCCCGGTTCGTGGCGGGCTGATCCACCGTCCTGAGCTCGCGAACATGATCGATGCTGGACTGGACGGCCGGCCAGTCCAGCACGCGGTAGCCGCCGTTGGTGCGCCGCCACATGCCGTCGCTGCACAACTCGGTGGCGAGGACCGCCGGGTCGGTGCCGGGGCTGTGCAGGTCCTCGACGGTCAGGCTGGCCACGTACTCGTCGGGGACGAACCCTGGGTGGTCATGGACGGCGGAACTGAGCGTGGCCTTGAGGTGCAACAGGTAGGCCGCGGCCGACATGATGTGGTCCCGCCGGTCGAAGGCGTCGGCCGCCCGCAGGAACTTCACCCGGGTGCGGCCCGGCCAATCCCGGTCTCCCGCGCTCTCGGCGTCGCTGATGAGCGCCAGAACGCGCAGCCGGGTCCCCCGCTGGTGTTCATCGGCTCGGGTGGTGTTCACGGGCGTCCTCCGGTCAGCCAGTTTGAGCACGGGCTCAGGTCCAGGTGTCGCGCACGGTGACTCGCCCTCGTCTCTGAAGATTGACTCCATATAGTAACTAGTTAGCTACATATTGTAGTCAAGACGACAGATCGGTCAAGTCATCCCATGTCCTGCCTTGCTGGGGAACGGTCGATGCCCGCGGCTTCACCGCATGCGTCGGGATGCGGAAGGACCGGCCGACCCGGATCGCCTCCAGGTCGCCGGCGCGCACGAGGCGGTACACGGTCTGCTTCGACACCCGCAAGATCGTGGCTGCCTCGAAAATGGTCAGGAACCGAGCGCTGTTCGGGGGCGACGCGTTGCCGGTCACGGTGCTCCTTGAGGTCTGGACAGAGGCACGCGGGCCTTTTCGCATAGGTGCTGGGGGTAGCACGGGAGCGGCCCGATGCCAGTTGCGCGACAAATAGTGCTGCAAGTTGCACGCAGAGACATCGGTCAGCTGACGTATATTGCTCAGCACCTCAGCACCTCAGCGACCCGAGCCGCTTGACCGACAGGGCACACAAGCAGACGCGCCCGTCACATGCGTGACGGGCGCGTGGGTTGCGGCCGCCGGTCAGGTGAAGCCGACGTCCAGGACGAAGTGACCCAGGTGCAGGTTGAGTGATCCGCCGCCGGCCCAGTGCACGATGAACGCGAGCAGGATGATGACCAGGATGACGATGACCACCCAGATGAAAAAGAGGACGATGCCGGGGATGGCGTACCCGCCGACGCTTCTTGTTCTAGCCACGGCCCCCAGCTACCCGACGCCGCCGGGATTATTCGGCGACGCGCGCTAACCGGCCGCGCGCCGGAAGCGTGCCCCGGCGCCCGACTTGACGCGTGGGTAATCGCGGTCCGTGGCGTGCTGCGTGCCTAACGGACGCGCACGGCCTTACATTGACTGCGTGATGTCGTATCTCAGCCTCTCGCAGCGGCTCGAGGAGCAGCTGGCCAAGGCCTCGCCGGGCGATCCGGTCCCGTCCGAGAACGAGCTCGCCCGGCATCACAAGGTCCACCGCCTGACCGCGCGGGCGGCGCTGCAGGAGCTTGAGCGCAGGCACCTGGTCCGGCGGATCCAGGGCCGGGGGACGTTCGTCGCCCGCCGGCTGGACTACCGGATCTCGACCGAGGGCCCGGCGTCCTTCACCGAGATCGTGCGCAGCGCAGGCGGCAACCCCGCCACGACGACCGACAAGGTGCTCGTCCGCCCGCCGACCTCGGTCGAGCGCCGGTCCCTCGCGCTGGCCCCGCGGGCCCACGTGGTGGAGTTGCGGCGGACGCGGTGGCTCGAGAACGAGCCGGTCGGCGTCGGGATCAGCGTCCTGCCCGCCGCGCTGGTGCCTGGCCTGCAGGAGAAGCTCGGCCCGGACGGTTCGCTGTACCGCGCGCTGGCGGAGGAGTACGACCTGCACCCGAGGCGGGCGTGGTACCGGTGCGAGGTGTCGGCCGCACCGGAGGAAGTCGCCGCGCAGCTGAACCTGCGCGGCCGGCCCGACCTGTACCACAACTGCGGCCGGCTGGAGTCCGAGCGCCTGCGCGTCCCGGTCGAACTCCAGGACGGATGGCTGCGGACGGACGTGTTCAACGTCGTCATCGAGGTGGGCGACTTCAGGTAGCGAACCGCAAACAGGGATGCTTGACACTCCTTCGGCCCAGCTTGTATAGATAACCTAGACAAGCCAGTCCCGAGCCTGGCCGACGCAAGCCCAAAGCGACGCAAGCCCAGCAAGCCCAGCAAGCCCAAGCGAGCGACGGAGCGAGATCACATGCCTCCCGACCAGCAGGCGGCGCCCGCTGATCTGGCCGAGCCGGACGGCGACGGCCGCGACCGGGACGCCGAGGCGGCGCTGCCGCCGGGTCGGCGCGCCGAGCTGCTCGCGGTGGCCGAGGAGTCCGAGCTGGTAGCGCTGGCTGACCGGTGCCTGGAGGCCGAGCCGGGCACGCGGGTCATCGAGCCGCCCACCGTCGGTACCATCCCGCTCTGCGTGCGCGAGCCGGTAGTCGGCGAGCGATTCATCCTGGCCGACGTGCTGGCCACCGAGGCCGAAGTCGAGCACCGGGGTCAGCGCGGCTGGGCGATGCGCCTCGGCGATGACGCCGCCGCTACCCTGGCCGCTGCCATCTGCGACGCCGAAGCGGCTTCCCGAACCGGCCTGGCGCGGGAGGTCGACCTGCTCTGCCGTCGCACCGAGCGCCGCCGCGCCGAGGAGGCCGCCAGGGAGTGGGCGGAACTGGCCCGCACCGAAGTGCGCTTCGAGGAGCTCACCTGATGAGCGCCGGGACAGCGACATCCGATCGGCTCAGCCCGCTGGCCTCCCAGGCGGTGTTCCGCGTCCTGCTCGAGAGCCTGGCCCGGCCGGGTCGCGTCTTCCGGCTGCCCCAGGAAAGCGGACGGGTGGGCCCCGGCATCGTGCCCCTGGCTATCGCCGTGATCGGGTCGAAGGTCGCCGTAGCGGGTGCGCCCGAGTGGCAGGCGCGGATCTGCCGTGCCACGGGCGCCTCGCCGGTCGGCATCGACGAAGCGTCGCTAGCGGCGATTTACGGGACGGCCAGCACCGAGACGGTCTCGCGGCTGCGGCGCGGCAGCGCCGCCGCTCCCGAGGACGGCGCCAAGGTCGGCCTGGCCTGCGGCGCCCTGTTCGAGGGCGGTCCGGGGGAGACAACCATCGAACTGAAAGGGCCGGGCGTGAACGGCCGGACTCGGCTCGGCGTGAACGGCGTGAGCCGCGAGGTGTTCGACGCCCTGCGCGCCGCCAACGCGATGTTCCCGGCCGGGGTCGACGTGTGGCTGGTCGACGAGCGCGGCCGGGTGGCCGGGCTACCGCGTTCGGCCCGGCAGGCGGTGGTCTGAATGGGTTACTCCGCGGCCCGGGGTGGCCTGGACGCGATCCTGGCCGCCGAGGAGCTGATGCGCGCCAAGCGGGACGGCGGGTCAAGCCCCCCGCTCGGGACCGACCAGGTGACGGAGCGGCTGAACCTCGCCGTCGACCGGGTGATGGGCGAGGCGGGGCTGTGGGCCCCCCGGCTGGCCGCGCTGGCCCTGCGCCAGGCCGAGGGCGACCTCATCGAGGCGGCGCACCTGCTGCGGGCCTACCGGTCGACCCGGATGCGGCTCGCCCAGCCGGTACCGGTGCACGCCGACGAGCTAGAGATCCTGCGGCGGATCGTGCCGGCCTACCGGGTCCCGCCCGGCCCCCAGCTGCTCGGCCGGACGCTGGACTACGCCGGCAGGCTGCTTGACACCGGGACGGGCCCGCCCGCGACGGCCGGCCCGGAGCCACCCGAAGCACCCGAACCGGTGCCCCCTGAAGCGGGCACCGCGAACGGACGGCACCCCGGCCGGCTGCTCGACCTGCTCCGGAGCCAGGGCCTGATCAGGGACCGGCGGCGCGACGACGACCCGGAGCCGCACGACGTCACCAAGGACCCCGTGCGACCTGGTGCGCCGCGGTCCGCCCGCCTGTCGGTCATGGCCAGAGCCGAGACCGGGGCCCTGGTCAACCTCTGGTACCGCAACATCCTCGGCCCGGACGGCTACATCCACGAGGTCACGCTCGGCGAGGTGCGGCACGGCCGGCTTCCCGTCCGGGTCGTGCACCCGGTGACCGGGCAGCCGGTATGCCTCGGCTCGGTCCGCGTCACCGAGGTCGAGGCGATCGAGGACCTCGACGGCGCGCAGGAGGAGCGCGCGTTCTTCGACGTCGGATACGGGCTGTGCCTGGGCCACAACGAGCGCAAGGCGATCGCGATGGCCAACCTCGACATCGCGGTGGAGCGGGACGGCGGCCGCAGCGCGCTGGAGCAGAGCGTGCTGATGACCACGGACGGGCTGGACGCATCCGGCTTCCTTGAGCACCTCAAACTCCCGCACTATGTCACGTTCCGCTCGATGGTGGACCGCAAGGTGGCTATAAAAGCGGCAGCCGAACGCCGCGTGATGGAGTCGCCGGCCGCCGAGTCGTCCCCGGTGGCGGCGGCCACGGCAGCGGGGGTCACCCGATGACGGTGAGCGCGCTGGCTGCCTCCACCGCAGCGGAGGAATTCGGGCACCTCGACGAGCAGTCCAAGCGGGAGATCCGGTGCGCGCTGCTGACCGCGGTGGCCGTCCCCGGCTACCAGGTCCCGTTCGCCAGCCGGGAAATGCCGGTCGCCAGGGGCTGGGGCTCGGGCGGCCTCCAGGTGACCCTGGCCGTGATCGGGCCGCAGGACACGGTCAAGGTGATCGATCAGGGTGACGACGCGGGCGTCAACGCCGCGAACCTGCGCCGGCTGATCGTGGCCAGCACCGGCGCGGCGCAGACGACCGACGCTCGGGCCGCCAGCATCATCCAGACGCGACATCGCATCCCCGAGGACCCGCTCGGCCCGGATCAGGTCCTGGTGCTGCAGGTCCCGGTCCCCGAGCCGCTGCGCGGCGTCGAGCGGGACATGCGCGAGCTGCGGCGGATGCACGCGGAGGCCGATTACACCGCGATCTGGGTCAGCCTGTACGAGGACCTAGTCCGCAACGGCGTCATCACCCAGAGCACGGGCTACCCGGTGCTGGTCGGCGGGCGATACGTCATGGCTACCACCCCGATCCCGCGCTGGGACGTGCCTAAGCTGCACCAGGCCGAGTTCCTCGCGCTGTTCGGCGCCGGGCGGGAGAAGCGGGTGTACGCGGTGCCGCCGCACACCGACGTCGAGCCGCTGGCCTTCGACGACGTCGCCTTCCAGGTCGAGCGGACGGAGGGCGCCTCCTGCCTGCTGTGCGGCGCCGTCGACGCCTACCTGGTCGAGGTGCCCGTCCGCGACGGGTGGATCTGCAGCGACGCCGCCTGGTGCGAGCGGCGCCGCTCCACCGGGGACGAGGGTAACGGGGTCGAGGCCGGCGATGCCTGAGCCGGCGCTACGGGTAACCGGGCTGACCAAGCGGTTCGGCCGGGTGCTGGCCTGCCGGGACATCGGATTCGAGGCGGCGCGCGGTGAGGCGCTCGGCATCATCGGCGAGTCCGGCTCGGGCAAGACCACGGTCCTGCGCTGCCTCGCCGGGGACGTCACGCCGGACGCCGGGACCGGCCTGCTTGGCCACGGTGCGGATGAGGCCGACCTGTTCGCGCTCAGCGGCACGGAACGCCGCGCGCTGCGGGTCAGCACCGTTTCGATCGTCTACCAGGACCCCGCGCAAGGCCTGAACCTGGGGATCTCGGCGGGCGGCAACATCGCCGAACGGCTGATCGCGGCGGGCGGCCGGAACTTCGGCCAGCTGCGCGCCAGGGCCGCCGAGCTACTGCGCCGCGTCGACGTGCCGCTGGACCGGATGGACGACCCGGTCGGCACGTTCTCCGGCGGGATGATGCAGCGGGTCCAGCTGGCCAAGGCGGTAGCGAACCACCCGGTCCTGCTGCTCCTGGACGAGCCGACCACCGGCCTGGACGCCTCCATCGCCGCCGGGGTGCTCGACCTGATCCGGGACCTGATCGAGGAGACCGGGGTCACCGCGCTGGTGGTCAGTCACGACATGACCGTGATCTCGATGCTCGCGTCGCGGGCGGTGGTCCTGCGCAACGGGTTCATGGTGGAGGCCGGGCTGACCGACCAGTTGCTCGACGATCCCCAGCACGCCTACAGCCAGCAGCTGGTGGCCGCCGCGCGAGGCGGGCTGGGATGAGCCAGACCATCCTGGAGGTGCGCGGGCTGCACAAGCAGTTCGTCATCCACGCGATCGGCCGCCTGGTCCCGGCCCTGCGCGGGGTCGACCTGAGTGTCGCGCGGGGTGAGCACGTCGCGCTGGTGGGGCGCAGCGGAGCCGGGAAGTCGACCCTGCTCAAGTGCGTCTGGCGTAGCTGCCTGCCGTCCGCAGGAGAGATCCGGCTGCGGCGCCGCGACGAGAGCATCACCGACCTGGCCAGCGCGGACGACCGGGCGATCATCGAGGTGCGCCGGGACGACCTGGCCTACGTCAGCCAGTTCCTGCGGCCCGACGGCCGGCGCACGGTCCTGGAGGCGGTCGGCCGCGCGGCCATCAGGCACGGCCTGGAGCCGGCCGCCGCCACCGCGGCCGCCGCGGCCGCCCTGCGCCGGGTGGGCCTGGCCGAGGACCTGTGGGGCACGCAGCCCGTCGTCCTGTCGGGCGGTGAGCAGCAGCGGGTGAACCTGGCCGCGGGCACCCTGGGCGCGCCGCGCCTGCTGCTGCTTGACGAGCCCGTGGCCGCGCTCGACTCTGCCCACCGGGATACGGTGTTCGGAATTATCCGTGAGCTGGGCCGGGCCGGGGTCTCTGTGCTGAGCGTCTTCCACGACACCGAGGCCGTCCGGGCGCTGGCCGACCGGGTGGTCGTCCTGCGGGACGGGCAGGTGGTGGCCGAGGGCACGCCCGGCCAGGTCCTGGACCGGGTCAGCGCGGCGTGACCGGGGGAGGCGGGACGCAGGTGCGCCGGGCCGGGCCCGGCGACGCCAGGGCGATGGCGGTCATGCGCTACGACTTCCGCACCGAGCTGGGCGAGCCGGTGGAGACCAAGCCGGAGTTCGTCGAGCGGGCCACCGCCTGGATGGCGCACCGGCTGGAGCTGGGCTCGTGGACCGGCTGGCTGGCCCTCGACCAGGAGCAGCCAATCGGGCTGGTTCTGGCGCACCTGATAGAGAAGGTGCCGAACCCCGTCATCGAACCGGAAACCCTCGGCTACGTCAGCAGCCTGTACGTCCGGCCCGAACGCCGCGACCTCGGGATCGGCGGCACACTGCTCCGGACCGCGGTTGACTTCTGCCGTGGCCATGGCGTCGAATCCGTCGTCCTTTGGCCTTCGCCACGTAGCGTTCCGCTGTACGAGCGCCACGGGTTCCAGCGCTCGGGCCACGTTATGGAACTCTCGGTGACCAGACTCGGTTCCTCACAGGGAGGAGGACGACAATGGTCGTGCGGCTGATCAGCAACGTCCGGGCCGTGGCAGGCGGCCGCATCGTGGAGGCGGCGACCGTCGCCAGCGAGGACGGCCGGATCCTGAGCATCGAGGAGAACCGGTCCTACGCCGGCGCGGCCGACGGTCGCGGGGCGTTCTGCCTGCCAGGCCTGGTCGACTCGCATTGCGATGCCCTCGAGCGTGAGGTGTCGCCGCGGCCGACGGTCAGCTTCGACCTGGAGTTCGCGCTGCGCTCGCTCGAGGCCCGCTTCCTGGGGGCCGGCATCACCACCGCCTGCCACGGCGTGAACTTCTTCGGCGAGGGCGACCGGATACGCTCGCCGGAAATGGCCGCCCGGCTCGTCGACGTGATCGCCGCCCGGCGGGCCTCGGGCGCGCGCATCGACCACCGCGTGCTGTTCCGGATTCCGCTCCGCACCACCGACTCGGTCGACCGGGCCATCGAGTGCCTGCCCGGCGGGCAGCCGGAGGGTGACGTACCGCTGGTGTCCTTCGAGGACCACACGCCCGGCCAGGGGCAGTACCGCGACATCGGTCAGTACAAGGCGTCGATCTCGCTGGAGGGCGGGGTCGTAACCGGGGACCTGGACGCCGAGATCGCCCGCCGGATGGCCGAGGCCGAGGCCCTGCTACCGGTCCGCGAGGCCAACCTGGCGCGGGTCCGCGGCCTGGCGGCCGCCGGGTCGGCGAGGGTGCTGGCGCACGACTGCGTGGACGTCGGCGAGGTCACCGAGGCGCGCCGCTGGGGTGCCGCGGTGGCCGAGTTCCCCGTCACGGTCGAGGCCGCGCGGGCCGCCCGCGAGCACGAGATGCCGGTCGTGCTCGGCGCGCCGAACGTCCTGCTCGGCGGCTCGCACTCGGGCAACGCCTCGGCGGAGGAGCTCATCGCGCTCGGCTACGGCACCGGACTGGCGTCGGACTACGCGCCCTCGACCCTGCTGGCCGCCGCGTTCGACCTGGCCCGCCGCGATGTCGTCTCCTTCACGGCCGCGGTGGCCCTGGTCACGTCCGGCCCGGCCGCGGCGATCGGGCTGAGCGACCACGGCCGGCTGGAGCCCGGATGCGTCGCCGACCTGGTCCTCGTCGAGCAGGACGGCCGCTGGCCTCGCGTCGTCAGCGTGTTCGCCTCGCCGTGCGGCGAGGGGACCCGCGGGGACGCGCCCCTGCGCCACCTTCTTGATGGCTGGGAATCCCAAGCGGGTCCGGTGCCAGCCGGACTCCGCGCCGATGCGGCGGCGGCGTTCGACGATGCCGATGGTAGATGTTGACAACGTGCTACATTAAATGCATGTCTGTAAACGTCTCCGTGCGCCTCGACGACACCCTGGCCGAACGGCTGAGACTGCGGGCGCGAGCCGCGGGGGAGAGTCTCTCGGACCGGTTGCGCCGCTACGCGGAGGAAGGAACGCGGCGTGATGAGCACCCATTGATCACGTTCCGGGATGGGCCGACAGGTCGGCGCGCCGCCGTGGTCGGCGGGCCGGACGTGTGGGAGATCGTGATGTGGCTGGAAGATCTCTCCGGGGAGGAAGATCCTGCAGCGGTGCTGGCGGCAGAGCAGAACCTGGCCCCCGCGCTGATCGACGCGGCGCTGCATTACCGGGATGCCTATCCCGAGGAGGTCGAGGCGCGTATCGCGCTGCACCGTCATGAGACGGCAGCCGCGGACAGCGGGTGAAGCTTCTCCTCGACGAGATGTACCCGACCGCGCTGGCCATGGCGCTGCGGGAAAAGGGCATCGACGCCGTTACCGTGGTCGAGCGCGGGCTTGCTGGTCGGCCGGACATCGACGTGTTCACCGTCGCGGTTGACGAGGGCTACGCGATTCTCACCGAGAACGTCAGCGACTTCGCCCGGATCAGCGGCGAGCATGTTGTCGGCGGCGGCCATCACCGCGGGGTCCTGATCGCGCTGTCGTCACGGTTCTCGCGCAGGCCCGCCGGTTATGGCGCAATCGTCGCCGCGGTCGCGGCCGTCGACGCTGATCGCCTCGACGATCGTCTGGTGTACCTGGAGCAGGCTAATCAGCCATCGGATGACGACTGAGCAGCTGCCACGGCCTTGGACGGCCGACCCGGCTTGCGCTCCCAGCGCCGCCCGAATGCCTCGATCGCGTCCCGCAGCCACACCTTCCCCGTGCGTAGCTCGTACACAGGCTCGGGGAAGTCGGCCTTGTTGGCGGCCAACTCATGCACCCGCTGCGATGACACGCCGAGAATGTCAGCCACTTCTGGCGCGGAGACCAGCTCCGGGAGGGTCGGGCGGCTGTTTTCGACTTCAAGCACGTCCTGCCGGATCGCCTCAACACGTACGACAGGCCAGGCAGGCATGTCGGCCTGGCCAGCCATCTTCTCGATGAGACCGCTGCCCTGAACGGCCGCCTCGACGGCGCTAAAGGCTTGGCTGCTAATGGTGGCACTCCACGAGCCAGTCCCGGACGAGACGACACCATCATGGTCCTCAAGCAGCGGTTACCGGGAGCCCGACGAGGCCCGGTTCGGCCAGGTCGCCGATGACCGGCTCGACGACATCGTCGCTGAGAACGCCGAGCGCAACACCGAGTTCATGAAGCTGTACTTCGACAACACCGAGTTCCAGAAGGCGATCAAGGAAGCGGCTCGCAGGCGCGCCTACCGCATCATCACCGAGCCAGCGCGCGACGAGGCACTGGCGCGGCTGCGCGCCGAGATGGCCCGGGGGACCGGCGAGCACGCAATCAATTAACGGCCTGGCCTGGCCGCAATCGCCTCACTGGGGCCTGGCGACGGATAGGGATCATCGTGGCAGACGAAGCGGGGCAGCGGGAGGAGACGTTGCTGCTCGCCGGGCGATACCGCGTCGACGGCCTGCTCGGCCGCGGCGGGATGAGCGAGGTCTACTACGGCTACGACGAGCGCCTGGACAGGCGCGTCGCGATTAAGGTGTTGCGCCCGCCGGGTACGGTCCCGGCGGCGCCGGACAGCCCAGGGGCCGCCAAGATCCTCGACGCGCTGCACCGTGACCGCAGAAGATTCCTTCGCGAGATCCGTACCACCGCGAAGCTAGAGCATCCTGGTACTCCTGCCGTCTACGACACCGGCATCGAAACGGCCGCTGACGGCACCACGAGGCTATGGCTCGTCATGCAACTGCTTCGCGGGACGACGGTGGGGGCACTGTTGGACCGTACGGACTATGAGTCGTCGCCGCCGAGCGTGGCGTGGGCGGCCGCTATCGCGGCGCAGGTTGCCGCCGTACTCGCCGATGTACACCGGGTCGACATCGTGCATCGCGACATCAAACCCGCCAACGTCATGGTCGTCGACGGCGGTCTGATAAAGGTGCTCGACTTCGGCATCGCGATCCTGCGTGGTGCGGGAGCGCTCCCCAGGCTGACGCAGGTCGACCGCACCGTCGGCACGCCCGCGTACATGTCACCCGAACAGGGTCTCGGCCAGGCCGTGACGTCCGCTTCGGACATCTACTCACTCGGGTGCCTTCTCCTCGAGCTTCTCACCGGTGACGTACCGTTCTGCGGAACTGCGGACGTGCTGCTGCGAACGCAACACCTGAATTCACCGGCGCCTTCTGTGCATTCCAGGCGCGGCGATGCTCCTGAGGCCGTAGATACCCTCGTGTCGTCGATGCTGGCCAAGGACCCGCGTGCCCGCCCGTCGGCGACGCACTGCGGCTCCGGCTCCACCACCTCCTCGGCGCGGCACTTTTCTACGCCGGTGAGTACACGCGCGCCGCATCGGTGTTCGACGCTACAGGCCGTAACTACCGCAGGTACCTGCCGCCCACGGACCCGGACGTCCTCGACTGCTCTTATCACGCCGGCCACGCCTACGCCGAGACCGGCAAGCCTGAGAAGGCCCTGCCACATCTGCGGTTCTACGTGCAAAACGCCGACTCCTCGACCGACGAGGATGAGGCAGCCAAGGTTCTCGAATCCCGATACGTCATCGCGCAGATGCTCGCTAGCGTCGGCCACATCGACGAAGCCCTGACAGAATTCGAAGCCATCCGCCCGCTGCTGGCCGACGCCTTCGGCGTCGAGTCGACCCAGATACGCAACCTCGATAAGCAGATCAGTCGGCTGAGGTCGGTGTGAGGTCAGGGAGGGACTGTATCGAGTCCGCGCTGGCGGTCAGGCGGGGGCCAGTGGGCGAGGATGAGGCGCTCGATGTCCTCGCCGAACGGCCGGTCGCCTTCGATCGCAGGGATGATTCCGGCCAGCCAGTCCAGCAGCGCCGCGCACCCCGGTGTAGGCGGGCGCCCGGATGGCCCGGCCAGCGCCACAGCCTGGTAGCCGGCCAGCAGCTCGCACGCGGTGACCGCGCGAGCGTGGTGCAGGGCAAGGCGGAGTTTCTCCGCGGCCTCCCAGGCGAACGACTGCGCGTCCTCCTGGCCGCCTGACGTCTCGATCAGGCCGACCGGGGTAGCGACCGCCAGGCGCCGGACGGCGTGGACTTCCCCGGCGGCGCGCTTGTGCACCGGCGACATCCCGGCCTCGGGGCCCGGGTGGCGGGCGAGCTGCGCGGGCAGCCCGGTGACCCTGGGGTCCAGCAGCCGGTGCAGGCGGGCCGCCGCCACCTCCGCCGCGTGGCAGAACGCCGCGGTGAGCTGGTCGCAGTGCGCGGCCAGGTCGATCCCGTGGAACCCGGCGGTCCCGATGAACCGCCCGTCCAGGTAGGCGGGGGAGTCGGTCACCCCCGCCAGGGCGCGGTGCACGGCCGCCTCGAGCAGGCCGGCAGCCCGCGCCACCTGGGCGAGGACGGGCCCGGCCACCCGGAACGACAGCGGGGCCTGCAGCGAGCGCGGCTCCGGCTCGGCGCCCGCCAGAGCGCGCAGCCGCCCGAGCACCCCGGCCAGCAGGTCATCGCCGCGCCCGCACGCCGCATCGTAGGGATCACGCGGGGCCCGGGCGACGACGATCGACAGCGCCGCGGCCGTCTCCATGAGCGAGGCCAGCGCGGCGGCCTCGCCGAGGCGGAGCGCGCCCAAGCCGGTGGCCCCGGGCACGCCCTCGATGAGGGCGATGCCCTCCTTCGGGCCGAGGCTGAACTCGTCAAGCCCGCGCGCCCGCAGCGCCTGCGCCGCCGTCAGCAGGGCGCCGCCGGTCCCGATGACCTGGCCGATCCCGGCCACCGGCCCGAACGCGTGGGCCAGCTGGATGATCTCGCCCGCGGCACCGATCCCGGTGCGCGGCACGGCCGGCACGATGCGGTCGTTGAGGAAATCCGCGAGCCGCTCGCAGAGCCCGGCCGACACGCCCGCGTCGCCGGAGAGGAACGTCAGCAGCCGGGTCACGTAGACCGCCCGTACCTCGGGCTCGTCCAGCCATGGCGGGCCTCCCGTGGCCCGGGCCAGCAGCACGTTGCGCTGGTGGGAGCGTTGCTCCTGTGCCGTCAGGCGGACCGAGGCCAGCGCCCCCAGTCCCGTATTGACGCCGTACACCAGCCGCCCGTCGCCGAGCGCCTCCCGGGCCTGCTCGCAGCGGTCCTGCACCGCTTTGAGCAGGTCCCTGTCGATGGCGATGGTCTCCCCGGCGGCGACGGCCCTGACGAGCCCGAGGTCCGCGTCGCCGCCCTCGGTGATCACGGCCATCGCTACCGGTACCTGAGCATCGTGCCGGCGTCCTGCTCTTCCGCGCGGCGCAGGATGGCCAGGCCGACGGCGATGTCGAGGATGGCGAGCCCGCGGTGCCACAGCAGGATCCGCTCCTGGCTGGATTCCCGGCCGGGCAGCCGGCCGGTGACGATCTGGCCGAGCTCGCCGTAGAGCGAGGCCGCGGTCAGCCGGCCGGTGGCCACGTGCGGGCGCAGCGCGCCGAACCGGCCCGACTGCGCCTCCCGCCAGTCGTCCACCACCACCTTGTCGATCACGTCGAGCAAGCCGAGTTCGACGGCGCTGACCGTGCCGTACGGGACGACGAACGCGCCGGGCTTGACCCAGGCGGCGCGCAGCAGCGGCTCGGGGACTGTCAGCCGCGATGCCTCGACCAGGATGTCGGCCCCGTCGAAGGTCTCCTCGGCGGTGGCCACGACCCGGATGCGCGTCGCGGTGACCGCGGCGAGCTGCCGCGCGAAGGCCACCCGCGACTCGGGCCTGCGGCTGGTCACGCGGATCTCATCCAGGTTGAACAGCTCGTCGAGCAGGACGACATTCCAGAACGCCGTGCCGCGGGCCCCGACGTGCCCGAGGACCCGGGAGTCGCGCCTGGCCAGGTAGCGGGCCCCCACCGCGGTCATGGCCCCCGTCCGGCAGGCGGTGATCAGGGTGGCGTCCATGATCGCGAGCGGGACGCCCGTTTCCGGGTCGTACAGCGTCAGCAGGCCGAGCTCGCTGGGTAGCCCGGCCGCGTAGTTCGCCACGAAGTCGCCGA
Organism: uncultured Actinomycetes bacterium; assembly: GCA_963789225.1. Lineage (GTDB taxonomy): Bacteria > Actinomycetota > Actinomycetes > Streptosporangiales > Streptosporangiaceae > Palsa-504. Next base: position 194,796 of record CAWBKD010000046.1, on the reverse strand, counting down.
CGACCTTGACTCCGCTTACGCCCGCCTCGCCCCCGAGGCCGGGGGCGCGCAGGTGGCCGCGGAGCACGTTGAAGTGACCGGCCCCGACGTTGTCGGGGACGAGGTGCACCCGCGGCTCGACGATCGCCTGCCCGTCGCCGTGCGCGCGCACGGCGTCTTCAACCGCGGCGACGATCTCCGCGTGCGTGAGACCGAGCGAGTCGATGTCCGGCCCGGACAGGAAACGAAGCCACAAGCCCGCGTTCACGCTCACGATTATCCGTGACCCTCCCGTGGAGTTTACGCTGTTAGCACCGAGGCCGACCACGGGAGGCACTGTGACCGACCGCCGCCATCCCCCGGTGCAGAACTGGGCCACCGACTTCGATCACACCGACCCGGAGTGGGTCAAGGACCCCTACCCGATCTGGGACGACCTGCGGCAGCGCTGCCCGGTCGCGCACAGCGACCGGTACGGCGGCACCTGGCTGCCGCTCACCCACGAGCTCGTGTCCGAGGTGGCGTACGACACCGACCACTTCACGTCCCGCTCGGTCGTGGTCAGCGACCGCCGGCCGGGCCCGGAGGACCTGCCCGCGCCGATCGGGCTATCCCCGCCGATCACCTCGGACCCGCCGTTCCACGCCATCGCGCGGCGAATGCTACTGTCGGCCTTCACGCCCAGGCCGATCGCCGCCCTCGAGCCCTTCACCAGGCAGCTATGCCGGGACCTGCTGGCTCAGACGGCGGGCCAGGCGAGCTTCGATGCGGCCGTCGATTACGCCGGGCACGTCCCGGTGGGCGTCATCGTCAGGTTCCTCGGCTTCCCCCAGGAGGACGCCCACCTGTTCCGGGGGTTCATCCACTTGGTCCTCGAGGAGGTCGACCGGCCCGAAGAGGAGCGTGAGGCCGCGTTCGCCGAGATGGACGCCTATATGGACGCCCAGATCGCGGATCACATCGCCCACCCGAGGGACGACCTGACCTCCGTGCTCATCGACGCGGAGATCGACGGGAACAAGGTCCCCACCGAACTCATCCGCGGCACCATCGTCCTGCTGATGATCGCGGGGATCGACACCACCTGGTCGGCCATCGGCGCCTCGCTGTGGCACCTGGCCCAGCACCCGGAGGACCGCCGCAGGCTGGCCAGCGAACCGGACCTGATGGGCAGCGCCGTCGAGGAACTGCTGCGCGCGTACGCGCCGGTCACGATGGCGCGGCTGGTGGCCACGGACTTCGACTTCCACGGCCACCCGTTCAAGGAGGGCGACTGGCTGCTCCTGCCGTTCCCCGCCGCCAACCGCGATCCGGCCATCTTCCAGAACCCCGGCCACGTCCAGCTCGACCGGGCGAACAACCGGCACGCCGCCTTCGGGCTCGGGCGGCATCGCTGCCTCGGGTCCCACCTGGCGCGGATGGAACTACGGGTCGCCCTGGAGGAGTGGCTCGCCCGCTACCCGGACTTCGAGCTGGCCGACCCGTCAGCGGTCACCTGGTCCGCGGGCCAGGTGCGCGGACCGCGCACGCTCCCGGTCACCATCGTCCGCAACGGAGCGTGACGCCCGGCCATCAGCCCGCGCCTTGCGGCGTGAGGAAGACCTGGCATGCTGGTCGCGTGACCGATGAGCAGCCAGGCCGCCTGGCGCGGCTGTGGAAGGCGGCCGACGCGCGGAACGTCCCGCTGCGGACCATCGTGGCCACGGTGGCGGTGGTGGCCGTCGCGTACCTGGCCGCCAAGCTCATCGTCCGGCTGCGCGACATCCTGCTGCTGGTCGTCGTGGCGGGGTTCCTCGCCCTGCTGCTCAACCCGCTCGTCGTCCTGCTGCAGCGGCACCCGGCGTTCCGCCGGCGGGGCATCGCGGTCTCGATCGTCAGCCTGCTGGCCGTGTTGGCCTTCACCGGCCTGGTCCTGGCGTTCGGCTTGCCGCTGGTCAACGGGATCACGGCCCTCGCCCACGCGCTGCCCGCCTACCTGGCCAAGGCGGAGCACGGCCAAGGCTGGATCGGCCACATCGTCCGCAAGTACCACATCCAGACCTGGGTGCAGCGGAACGTGCCCAAGCTGGTGAGCTACGCCCAGACGCTGTCCAAGCCGGCCCTGGCGGTGGGCAAGGGCGCCGTGTCCCTGGTCATCGAGCTCTTCATCATTTTCGTCCTGGTCCTGCTGCTGCTCCTCGAGGGCCCGAAGATGCGGCGCTGGCTGCTCGGGCAGCTGTCTCCGCAGCGCGCGGCCGGGGTCCGCCGGGTGGCCGGGGAGGTGAACCGGGCGGTCATGGGCTACATGCTCGGCAACGTCCTGACCTCGATCATCGCGGGGCTCGTGGTGTTCGTGACGCTGATGCTCGTGCACGTGCCGTACCCGCTCCTGTGGGGGCTGTGGGTCGCGCTGGTGGACTTCCTGCCCATGATCGGCGGGGCCCTGGCCGGGATCCCCACCGTGCTGTTCGCGTTCGGCGTCGAGGGCGTCACGGCGGGCGTCGTCACCCTGGTGGTCTTCCTGATCTACACCCAGGTCGAGAACCACATACTGAACCCGGTGATCATGAGCAGGACGGTGAAGATCAACCCGCTGCTCGTCCTGACGGCCGTCCTGGTCGGCGCCTCGCTCGGCAGCCTGATCGGCGGCCTGTTCGGCGGGTTCGTCGCGGCGCTGCTCGCCATTCCCATCGCGGGCGCCCTGCAGGTGCTGGTCCGCGAAGCCTGGCAGGCCACCGCCACCCCCCGAGGGTCCGACGAAGCCGGATCACAGTCCGCCGAACCACCGGCCGCGGTCGCCGAGGCGCCGGAGAAGGTCGTGGCGCCGGCCGATACGGTTGCGAAGCTCCAGGTCGACCTCTTCCCCGTACCGACCGATCCGCGGGAGCATGGCCCTTAAGCCCGCCGCGTGCCCTGACACCCTGAGCCGGGAGGCCTGACATGCCACAGCCACGGGTACTGGGAATCGTGCTCGCGGGAGGCGCGGGCACCAGGCTGAGCCCGTTGACCGCGGACCGGGCCAAGCCCGCGGTCCCGTTCGGGGGCCTGTACCGGCTGATCGATTTCGCGCTGTCGAACCTGGCCAACGGCGGCATTCTGCGGATCGCCGTGCTGACCCAGTACAAGAGCCACAGCCTGGACCGGCATATCTCCAGCACGTGGCGGATGAGCTCCCTGCTCGGCAACTACGTGACGCCCGTGCCCGCGCAGCAGCGGCTCGGCCCGCACTGGTATACCGGCTCGGCGGACGCCATCCACCAGTCGATGAACCTGATCAACGACGAGCAGCCCGACATCGTGATCGTGTTCGGCGCCGACCACGTGTACCGGATGGATCCCCGGCAGATGATCGAGCAGCACGTGGCCCACGGGGCGGGGGTGACCGTCGCGGCCATCCCGGTGCCCAGGGGTGAGGCATCGGCGTTCGGCATTATCAGTGTGGCGGCGGACGGCCGAACGGTGGATGCGTTCCTGGAGAAGCCCGCGGACCCGCCGCCGATGCCGGGCGACCCGCAGCGGTGCTACGCGTCGATGGGCAACTACGTGTTCGACACCGACGTGCTCGTGGACGCGCTGCGCAAGGACGCGGACGACGACTCGAGCCGGCACGACATGGGCGGCAACATCATCCCGATGCTGGTCGGGAACGGCAGCGCGCAGGCGTACAACTTCGCGGACAACAAGGTTCCCGGCGCGACCGCTCGGGACGCCGGGTACTGGCGCGACGTCGGGACGATCGACTCGTACTTCGACGCGCACATGGACCTGTGCGCGGTCGAGCCGGTGTTCAACCTGTACAACGAGTGGTGGCCGATCCTGACCCACATCCCGCCCGCGCCGCCCGCCAAGTTCGTGCACGACGAGGGCGAACGGACCGGGCGCGCGATCAACAGCCTGGTGTCCAACGGGGTCGTCGTCTCCGGCGGGCTGGTCAGGCAGTCCGTGCTCTCCCCGGGCGTGCGGGTGAACAGCTGGTCGACGGTCGAGCGGTCCGTGCTGCTGCACAACACGAAGGTCGGCCGGTACGCGGTGATCAGGAACGCGATCATCGACAAGAACGTCACCGTGCCCGAGAGTGCCCAGGTCGGCGTGGACAAGGACCGCGACCGCGCGCGCGGCTTCGTGGTCTCGGCCGGCGGCATCACCGTGGTGGGCAAGGGCCAGGACGTGATCCCGTGACGGACCGGCTCCGGGTCGCGCTGCTCACCCGCGAGTACCCGCCCGAGGTGTACGGGGGCGCGGGTGTGCACGTCACGTACCTGGCCCGCGAGCTGGCCCCCCTGGTCGACCTGACCGTGCACTGCCAGGGCGCGGACCGCCCGGACGCCGTGGCGCACAGGCCCTGGGACCTGCTCGCCGAGGCGAACCCGGCCCTGCAGGTGATCTCCACCGACCTGTCGATGACCGCCGCGGTCGGGACCGCGCAGCTCGTCCACTCCCACACCTGGTACGCGAACCTGGCCGGCCACCTGGCCGCCATGCTCTACGGCATCCCGCACGTCATGACGATGCACTCGCTGGAGGTGCTGCGGCCGTGGAAGGCCGAACAGCTCGGCGGGGGTTACCACCTGTCGTCTTGGTGCGAGCGGGACTCGGCCACCGTGGCCGACGCCGTGATCGCCGTCTCCGACGGCATGCGCGCCGACATCCTGACCGCGTACCCCGACATTCCCGCCGAGCGGATCCACGTGATCCGCAACGGGATCGACACCACCGAGTACGCTCCCGATCCGGGCACGGAGGTGCTGGAGAGGTTCGGCGTCGACCTGGCCCGCCCCTACGTGATCTTCGTCGGCCGGATCACCAGGCAGAAGGGCGTGCCGGTGCTGCTGCGCGCGGCATCGGGCCTGGCGCCGGAGGCGCAGTTGGTCCTGTGCGCGGGCGCGCCGGACACCCCCGAACTGCTGGCCGAGGTGACCGAACTGGTGGACGGCCTGCGTGCGTCCCGCTCCGGCGTGCTGTGGATCCCGGAGATGCTGCCGAAGCCCGATGTCGTCCAGCTGCTCACGCACGCCACGGTGTTCGCCTGCCCGTCGCTCTACGAGCCGCTCGGCATCGTGAACCTGGAGGCCATGGCCTGCGAGACCGCGGTCGTGGGATCGCGGACCGGTGGGATTCCCGAGGTCGTCGCCGACGGCGAGACCGGCCTACTGGTCCCGCCGGGTGAGCCTGAGCCGCTCGCCCAAGCCCTGAACGCCCTGATCCGCGACCCCGACCGCACCGAGGCCATGGGGCAGGCGGGGCGCAAGCGCGCGGTCGCCGAGTTCGGCTGGCCCGCCATCGCGGCCCAGACCGCGGCCCTGTACGCCCACCTGGTCAACGGGGCATAAATCTCCGTTCCGCGCGCGGGCTGCGGTCGTGCCGCTGGTCAGGGGGTACGGCGGCATGTGCCTGGATGACAAGGGAAACAGCTCGGCGAATCGGACCAAGGTCGTCCTCTGGGGGTGCTATAGCTGCCGATTCTGCCGAAGGGTGGATATTCACCAACGGCGAGCTGCAGCACAACGGCAAGTGCGCCAACGACCAGGGCAACGGCGGTAGCGGTACCAAGGTGATCTTGTGGGCCTGCAACGGGTCCTCGGATGAGAAATGGTCGCACACCGGCAGCGACGGCGAATTCGTGCTGAACAGCACGGCCCACGGGCGGCTCTGCCTGACCGATCCGGGCTACTCGAAGGCCAACCGTACCCAGGTCATCGTCTACACCTGCCACAACACCAGCAACCAGTACTGGACTTAGCTGGTCCAGACCGCGCCTGGGCGCGAAGCTGCGCAACCGGGTACATATCTCCGTTCCGGGGGCGGGCTTCTTGATCTTTGGTGTAAACCGGAGCCTGATGCCAGTGCGTCAGGCATGGGGGCCTAACCGATGCAGGAAGGCAGTTTTATTGATGCGGAAATCACGTCGTCTCGCCGCTGCTCTAGTGGTGTCCGCCCTAGTGGCGGCCGGTGGGATCACCGTGGGACTGGTGGCCAACGCCAACGAAGCCGGCCTCTGCAGCCCTGCCACGGAGGGTGCGGCGGCTTCGTGCGAAATCGATACGACGGTCAACTCGCCGACCGCCATAACGATCACCGTCACGCTCGGCAGTGACAGCCTCACCACCACTCCCCAGGACATCACGACTACGTGGCAGGGCGATTGCGCGGAGGGCACCACCGACGACGCGATCAGCGGGACCAATACCACGGACGCTACCGCGGGTGATGCGATCAGCATCAACGTCCCGTTCCCCACGGGCACGCCGACCCCGGACTACTGCGACGTCGACGCGACGGCCACCCTCGCCGACACCGGGACTTTTACCATGGTCCTGAACTGGACGCCGTCCGCCACGGCGACGGCGACCTCGCCCACGTCCACCGCCCCGTCCGTGGACGTGTCGTACATCTCGGGGTACGACGGTAAGTGCATCGACGACAAGAGCAACTACTCGTCGAACGGGACCAAGGTCATCATCTGGTCGTGCAACCACGGCGATTCGGCCCAGGGGTGGACGTTCACCAGCGGCGAGCTGCAGCACAACGGCAAGTGCGCGAACGACGCGGGCAACGGCGGCAGCGGCACCCATGTGATCCTGTGGAGCTGCAACGGGGCCTCGAACGAGAAGTGGACCCACACGAGCAGCGACGGTGAGTTCATCCTGAAGCTCGGGTCGCACGGGTTCCTGTGCCTCGACGATCCTGGCTACTCGAAGTCCAACGGGACCCAGCTGATCGTCTACACCTGTCACAACAGCAGCAACCAGCACTGGTCGTAGCTCGCGCCCTCACAGCGGGCCCACCGTCCTTTGTAAACCGGTCCTGACGCTGGCGCGTCAGGACCGGTGGGCATAAGCAAATCAGAGAGGTAGTTGATAATGCGGAAACCTCGTCGGCTCGTCGTTGCCCTGGTGGTAACCGGCCTGATAGCGGGCGGCGCGGTGGCGGCGAGCCAGCTGGCGCACGCGGACGTGGCCGGCACCTGCACCGGGCTTTCGGGCTACGCGGAGTGCAGCGTCACGGAGACCATCAACCAGCCGTCGAGCATATCGGTCTCGATCCTGGCCTACCCGCGGCAGAAGGCAGCGTTCCAGTGGACCCTGCAGTGCACCGAGAACGGCCAGTCCGCTACCTCATCGGGTAGCGACGCCGTGCTGTCCCCGCCCACGATCACGATCCCCATCGACATGCCCTACACCCACCCGGACAGCTGCGACATTACGGTCACCGGGGACGACCTCAAGGCCAATCTGGGCAACCAGCTCACCATCACGGTGAACTACACGACGGGAACGACCTCGTCGGGACCCGTCTCCCTGATCAAGGGGTACGGCGGGATGTGCCTGGACGACAAGGGCAATAGCTCGGCGAACGGGACCGCGGTCATCCTCTGGTCGTGCAACAGCAACGATTCGGCCCAGGGATGGACGTTCTCCAACGGCGAGCTGCAGCACAACGGCAGGTGCGCGAACGACGCGGGCAACGGCGGCAGCGGCACCAAGGTGATCCTGTGGAGCTGCAACGGGGGCTCGAACGAGAAGTGGAGCCACACGAGCAGCGACGGCGAGTACCTCCTCAGCCTCTCGTCGCACGGATTCCTGTGCCTGAACGACCCGGGCTACTCCAAGACCAACGGCACCAAGGCCATCGTCTACACCTGCAGGAACACCAGTAACGAGCACTGGTCCTAGTTCCACGCCATCGCAGCGGGGAGGCCGTTCCGGGCCTCCCCGCTGTCGCGTACTGGGACACGCCGGATCGGGTTAGATCGGGTAACGCGTTGGTTCGGTGGTGTACTGACGACCGGAGGGCGTGGTCCACCGGATAACGGCCGGGGTCAGCTGCTCGACTTTCCACCGAGGGTCTTGCTTGACCCGATGATCGTGCCTGCACTTCGGACTGTTCTGGCACTTCCATATAACTCGTCGAGCTGGGAGAACAGCTTCGGTTTGCGATTGTCGGCGACGGATTGGGAACTGACCATGTACCGGCCTTCCTGACGGCGACCAGACCCAGACCCTAATCTCGTCCACGGTCCTGCGCGGCGCCGGGCAAAAGAAAACCCGGCCCACAAGGAGCCGGGTGGTATATGCGATAACTATAACGCGGTTCCCGTGTGAAGTCTTCCGCTGGGATGACTGCAGCTGCTACCAGCCAGCTGGACGCCGGTACTGGCCGACTGGGTCGGGCAGTTGATGAGCCTTCAGGTCGCCAGATGTCAGCCTCGCCCACCAGTGCCGGCCTGCACCCGTGCTGGCGGTTCCGCGCAAGTCGCCGGCGAGGTAGTTGCGCGAGGGGTTGATGACGCCGATGGGTACATGCTGGCGCGCCTGCTGTGGACTGCCATTAGGTCTCTCGGTGGTCGAGAATAAGGCCAAGATCGTCGCTGGCACCAAGACATTGCATCATCTTCTGCCTGGGATGGTAATTCCTATGGATCATGTCTGGACCGGCATGTTCTTCAAGCTGCATGATCCTGACTGGCAGCAATCCCAGGAGCGGACATTCCGTCGTGTCTACCCTCAGCTCATGACCGTCGCCCAGCAGGTACACCCGCAGCGGTACGTCACCGGCCATGGCTGGCGCACCAGCCAGACGAAGATCCTGGACAACGCACTAATCGGCTTCTGCAAGCTGGGCCTAGCCGACCAACCAGCAGCGATGACCTCGGTGCCACCGCAGGTCACCTTCGACGTTTCCGGTTACCCTCCCGCCAAAGATGTTGCGCTGTCCATCTTCGGTGCCGAGCACAGTCGTGCGCCCAGGGTCCGATTGCTCCTCGAAGCCGCGCGGCGGGCGTGCCAGGAACAGGCGTTCGCGCCAGTTGAGACAGGAGCTGCTGCTCTTGATGTGGTCGTCCGCGGCCCTGGCCAGCCGCCCGGAGATGCCACGAATTACCTCGGCGGCATTGGTGACGTGCTGGAAGATAAAGTGTCCCGCAGTTCGCTCGACCACCTCGGAGACTTGGCGACGATCCGACTCTTCCGCAACGACCGTCAGATCCGGCAGGTCAGCTACCTGGGTCGTTGATTGGTGTTACGGTGGCCTCCGGGCTGGCCTTGCGAATGGACAAGTAACAACTTGATGACACGACCGTAACCAGCACCCAGAAAATCGGACACCAGGGCTCATAACTCCGGAAACTTTAGGGCAGTGGCGTCGTCGGTCAGTAGTCGTAGTGTTGACTTCCGGTGGGGCCTTTGACAACATAAGATCAAGTGACTTGGGGGGCGGGAAACGTGCTAAGTCGAGTAAAGCGAGTCGCAGCAGCTGTCGCCGTCGGTGGTTGCGCTGCGTTCGGCGCGATGTCTATGACTGCCGCATCGCCTGCCGTTGCAGCTTCGGGATGGACCGTCAGCGGGCAAATTATATGTGTCGATGGGCTCCAAGTCGACGGACCCTGGATCGCTACCGCGAGTGGATCTGGCTGGGCGTATATCGGCCATAACTTTATCGACGAGGTCTCGTTTCAGCGAACGCTCCCACGTCGGGAAGCTTGGACTGTGCATGTTGGATGCGGCGTGAACGGAAACGGTAGTTGGCAGTACACACCAGACGGTATCGGTACAACGACGAATTCTTCTCAGTCATGGACCTGCTATACGCCGGATGTCCAAGAGCATGCCGACTATTGCCAGCAGACATAATCCTCGGTCCACCGATTGACGGCCGCTGACGCGCAGCGCGCTACCAAGCTCATCTCGTCCCGTACCAGGACATCGCTCGGTTTCGACGGCGCCCGCCATGTCGAGGACGCCACGTTGGCCGCCATCAGCGCGGCGAAGGCCATGACGCAGGTCCTGGCCGTCCATCATTTGCCACGCGACCACCTGGCAGGTCGTCGAGCTGGCGGGATCTGGGTCCCCGCTGGCCTGCGCATCGAGAGGCGCTTCGCGCTGACTTGGCCGGCATCAGGGTGGTCGTGACCCAGGTCTGCCCCGGCCCGGACCGGTGGACAGCGAGTTCGACCAGGTTGCGGGTCGGTGGGCGGCGTGGCGGGCGTTCCGCCGCAGTTCATGCGGGTCAGCGCGGCCGAGTGCGCGCGCGAGGCGCTGGCCGGCTTCGAGCACGGCGCGGCGATCGCGTACCCGGGGCGGCCTGCCGGCTCGCATGTGGCCCCTTCCCATGTTCCCGCGGGAACTGCAGCGCATGCGGGCGGTCAGGGTCGCCGTGACGGTCCGCCGGAAGGCCGGAGCCTGGGGGTGGGAGGCGCGCGGGCCGGACCTACTCCGGGCCGAACCGCACGAATCGGTCGCGACGCGGCAGGGCTTTGCTGTATACATGCCTGCTGAAGCCCTATAACTTCAGGATCTGCTTCCCGCCGCAGACGGGAAGCCGGGGGGTCTGTTCTGCTGATGGAGGTTCTTCAGCCGGGTGATCCCGGCAGTGTGGGCGGCTACCGGCTGCTGGGCAGGCTTGGCGCCGGCGGGATGGGGCGGGTGTTCCTCGGGGTGTCGCCGGGCGGCCGCAAGGTCGCGGTGAAGCTTATTCATCCGGTGCATGCGCGGGATCCGCAGTTCCGGGAGCGGTTCGCCCGGGAGATCGAGGCGGCGCAGCGGGTCGGGGGTTTCCACACCGCCCCGGTGGTCGACGCGGACCCGCACGCGGATCCGCCGTGGATGGTCACCGCATACATCGAGGGTCCGTCGCTGCAGGAGGCGGTCGGCCGGGGCGGGCCGCTACCGCCGGGCACGGTGCGTGCGGTGGGCGCCGGGCTGGCCGAAGGGCTGGCCGCGATCCACGGCCGCGGGCTGGTCCACCGGGATCTCAAGCCGGGCAACGTGATCATGGCGGCGGACGGGCCACGGATCATCGACTTCGGGATTGCCCGCGCGCTTGATGCGACCACGGGGATCACCGCGGCCGGCGCGGTGGTCGGCACGTATGCGTACATGTCGCCGGAGCAGTTCCGCGGCGAGGTGGCCGGGCCGGCCAGCGACGTGTTCTCGCTGGGCAGCGTGCTGGGGTTCGCGGCCACGGGCCGGCCGCTGTTCGGCAGCGACTCGGCGCTCTCGATCATGTACCGCGTCGTCAACGCGCCACCGGACCTAGCCGCGCTGGCCGATGACCAGTTGCGCGCGCTGATCACGGCCTGCCTGGCCAAGTCTTCCCTGGCCCGGCCCGCGGTCCGGGCCATCCTGGCCGCGCTCAGCGGCCCGGGCCCGGAATCGGCCGTCCCGCGTGCGCCCGCCGGGGCGGCGCCGGCCGCGGTTGGGTACGAGATGCCGGCGCAGACCCCGGCACCGGCGCCCGTGGCAGCGGGCCCGGGACCCGGGGCGCTCTTTCCGCGCGGCACCGTACCCCCAGCTGACGCAGTGCCGTCCGCAACGGCGCCACCGCCCTGGGCAGCGCCGCCCGGGGTAGTGCCGCCCGGGGGGGTGGCACCCGAGGCCGTACCGTCCAGGTCCGGGCACGCCAGGCGGTCGCGGCGCCGAATCGCCGCGCTCGCCGGTGCCCAGCGGCTGCAAGAACGGACCACCGCGGCGCGCGCCGGGTTTGCTGAGCCGACGCCGGCGCAGAGCGGGCCCGGCGCCGCGTCCAACGGCGCCGCGCCCGCCGTCGCCACGGCAACCCGTGGCAGCGGCGGCCCGCGCCGCTTCCCCCGGCTGCGGCGGAGCCTGCTGATACCCGTGGCGTCGGCGGCCGCGGTCGTGGCTGCCGTCGTCGCCGTGCTCGCCGCGACGCTTGGCAGTCCTGGCGGGTCGTCCGCGCTCGCCGGCGGCAGCCCCGCCGCCTCCGTGGGGGGCGCGCCTGCCGCGGCCGCCCACTTGGGCACGTCGACGGCCGGCATCTCGAGCCGCGCCCGTTCTGGCCGTAGCGGCTGGCTGCGCTGCGCGGCAACTGCATGGGCACCGCGGTCCTGCTCATCATCGAGTTCGGGCTGGGCGGCTACAGCGAAGACACCCAAACCCGGACTGGAGATAACCTACGGCGGATATGGCTGGTCTTTGCTGGCCTAGGTGGGACAATCACGGCGGAACTCAGCTCTGTGTCGGGCTGGGCAGGGGAGCCTGGATGGATCCGGTGATGCTGGGGGCGGTGCTGCTGGCTGTTGTCGGCGGCGCGAGCGGTGAGCTGGGCGCTCGGCTGTGGGACGGGGTTGTCAGACTGGTGCGCCGCCCGTTCCGCCTGGATGGCGCGGGCAGTCCGGCGGCCACCGGGGCGGTGCCCGCCGGTGGCGCGGAGCTGGCGGCTCTGCAGAATGCTCCTGGTGATGAGCAGCGGGCGGTGGCGCTGGCGCGGATGCTGCTGCAACGAGCTGACGCTGATGATGAGTTCGGCCGGGCGCTGGCGTCGTGGTGGGAGCAGGCTGCCCCGGTGCGTACGGGCCTACCGGGAGACTGGCCACCGGCGCGGCGAGGGCGTGGCGATGGGCAACCTCGGGAACGCCCTGCGGGAGGTGCGCTGGTGTGTTTGACGAGAGCTTGTCAAATCTTTTGTGTGAGCTGGGGCAGTCGTTGTCCTTTTGTTATGTTGGTGGGTAGTTTTTCGGTGCCAGGTCAGACGGGGACGCGGTCACCGAATGCGACGGCGAATGCGTTCATGGCTGCTTTCCAGCCGTAAGTGCCTGTTCCGCGTTCCCCTCGCTCGCGGACCAGCCCGTCGCCGTCGATATGCCGGCCGGTGATATTCCTGATCCCGAGGTAAAGCAGTTTGATCGCGGCGTCGTCGCCGGGGAAATGACCGCGGTTCTTGATGATCTTCCGGAGCTGGAAGTTAACTGACTCGATGGCGTTGGTCGTGTAGATGACCTTCCTGATAGCGGAGTCGAATTCAAGGAACGGGACGAACTGGTCCCAGGCCCGGTCCCACGCGGCGACCAGGCCGGGGCTCTTCTTCCCGAAGTCGCGGCGCAGGTTCTCCAGCGCCGCTTTCGCGGCGGCCTCGTTCAGCGCGGTGTAAATCGGCCGCATCGCCGCGGCAGCCTTCTTCCGGTCTTTCCAGGAAACGTATTTCATTGATGCCCTGATGAGGTGAATAACGCATGTCTGCACTTTGGCCTTGGGCCAGGTCGCCTCGATCGCGTCGGGCAGGCCGTTGAGCCCGTCGCAGCAGACGAACAGGACGTCCTTGATGCCGCGGTTGCGGAGCTCGGCGAGCACGCCCGCCCAGAACCGCGATCCCTCGGCCGTGCCCAGCCAGATGCCCAGCACGTGCTTGAACCCGTCCGCATCGACGCCGGTGACCAGGTAGGCGGCCCTGTTGTCCACGGCGCCGCCGTCCCGGACCTTGACCACGAGAGCGTCTATGTAAAGAATGGCGTAAAAGGCATCCAGCGGCCGGTTCTGCCATTCCGTGATCTCGTCAGTGACTACGTCGGTCACCGCCGACACCAGTGCGGGAGAAACCTCCACCCCGTAGATTTCCGCCAGGTGCGCGTGAATATCCCGCGTGGTCATCCCGCGGGCGTAAAGCGACAGGATCATCTCATCGACCTGGCCGACGCGCCGCTGCCCTTTCACCACGATCTGCGGCTCGAATTCAGATTTCCGGTCCCGGGGCACTATGATCCGCACCGGCCCCGACGTCGTGGTGAGCGTCTTCCCGTACGAGCCGTTCCGGGAATTCCCGGTGCCGTTTCCCGCTGGGTCGCCTTTCACGTAGCCCAGGTGATCGTCCATCTCCGCGCCCAGCGCCCGTTCGATAACCCGGGCCGTCAGCTGCCCGATCAGCCCGCCTGGCCCGTCCAGCAGCGAAACGCCGGCGTCCTGCGCGTCGGCGATCATCCTGTCGATCGCCGCGTCGCTGACGAAAGCCGCAAGCCTTTTCGCCGCGGCTTCCTCAGCGGGGAGCACCATTTCCTGCAGGCCCTCGCGCGCCACTCCCTCGGCGACGATTTCCTGCACCTTTTCGGCCTCTTCCGTGCTCACTCAGAGTGTCCTCTCCGCCAGCGCAACATTCGTCACACCGGGATCACCTGCACCCTCTCACACAAATGATTAAACAGGCTCTGTGACGAGGCGATCACCGCGCACCAGGACGCGGCAGCCATCCGCCGGGTCACCGGCGACCGGCACCGCGAGAGCACCGCGCTGAACAATCTCGAAGCGGACCGCGCTGCGCAGCAGAGCTGACGTCGCGCGAACCCACGGCGGCCAGATTCCTGCCAGCGCCTTGCAGGAGACCAGTACCGGCCCGGAGTAGGAGATAACCGTTAGCCACGGCCTGCACAGTTGCATGGCCGGAATTGGCTGCCTGGCGCATTGCTCTGGCGGTTCCCCCGCGGCCGCTCGGCCGCCAGAAAGGACCGTACAACGCCTGGAGCGTGTCCAGGATCGCCCGAGGCCCCGTCGACGATCAAGTGAGACTAGCCAGCGGCCGCCCTCCAGCCGCCTTCCAGCAGAGAGTTCGGGCTGGACCTAAGGCACTGGATCTCGGCAACCGGTGATACTTGTCATACTCGGCGCGACGTCAGGGTGTGCGGCGTGGCAGGCGCGGCCACCAGCGGGGCACCTGCTTGCAGTAGGCGTCGTACTCTGCGCCGAAGCGCTTGGTCATCGTCGGCTCCTCCCACCAGCGGACGAACCCGGCAAGGAACGCAGCGACTATGAGCAGGTAGATGAACAGCACCGGCCGGGTGAGCAGCAATGCCTCTCCGATGATGGCCACGAAGTACGACACGTACATGGGGTTGCGCACGTACCGGTACGGGCCGCCGACCATTACCTTGCGCGACGACGGTGGATCTGTCGGGAACGGCGTCCCGATGCCCTCGACGGGGAAGCGCACGAACGTCGCGGCATTCACAAGGACGCCGAGCACGATCAGGGCCACGCCGAGGGCCTGCACCGCGAGCGGCCACGACGGCGTGCCTGCCTGGAAGTGGGTGATCCGCCACGGGACCAGCACCAGGACGATCCCTGGCCCTGCCACCGGGAAGGACAACACGGTTATCACGGCAGACACCCACCGCGGCATAGTGACGTAGCCGCTGGCGGGTTCAGGGGGTGGCGGGGTTCCTGCGGGTGCCTGCTGTTCCAGTAGGCGGTCATAGGCCAGTTGCGCGGCCGCGGGCAGGTCGCTCCGGGCGATCCCCGACCGCAGCGCGTAGGCAGCTTCCTGCTCAGGCGTCATCTTCGCCATCGGCTACACCTGCTTACTCCTGGTGGCGACGCTACTCCCTAGGCACCCAGCCCGGAGCGGCTAGCCAGATCGCTTCCGTGTGCGGACCGGCTTCCGCTCGCGCCAGCGGTCGCCTCTGCCCGCGCCGAAGCCCGGCCGGACTTCCCGTTGACCACGCTGGCCGCCGACCTGCGAGACCAGGCCGACCGTCTGGACGCCCAGGTGGCCGGTGACCCGGCGGCCAGCGTACGGGGCCGTGTTCTCCTGGTCGTACCAGCAGCTCAACCTGGTGGAACTGGAGGCCGCCGAGGCGCGGCGCTCGGCATGCCCCGCGACCATCTGCCCGAAGATCCGCGAGTACGGACAGCGTCGCCCCGGCGGGCGTTGACCAGGCTCAGGTTCGGGCAGGTGCGGAACGAGCGATAGCCAGGTACCAGGCCGCAGACGCGAAGTTCACCGCCGCCGCCGCCAGGAACACTATCGCCCACCCGACAGCCTCCGTTGTAGCGGAACCCTCCACGAGCGTAACGGCGCCAAGGCCGGTCAAGACGACACCAGCGGCAATGCAGACGCGTCCGAAGCGGCGGAGGCGGCGGTACACGAATGGCCAGATAACATCGGCGGCGGCGCGTCCATCATGGGCACCTTGTCCGGCGGCGGCACGCAGGTCATCTCGGTCGGCCAGCGGTGCCTGCTGGGCGCGAACTCCGGACTGGGCATCTCCCTGGGCGATGATTGCGTCGTCGAAGCCGGCCTCTACCTGACGGCCGGGACGATCGTTACGCTTCCCGGCGGTCAGCAGGCCAAGGCACGAGACCTGAGCGGGCAGGCAGGGCTGCTGTTCCGCCGCAACAGCATCACCGGGGCCGTCGAGGCCATCACCCGGCCAGGCAGGTGGGGCACCCTCAGCGCCGGCCTCCACGCCTGCCAGTAGCGCCAGCACCCAGCCCGTCCGAGGTTGCCTTCGGCCCGCGAGAGGGCCTGGATTCGCCTGGGATCAGCGTCAGCATTCCTCTTCCTGCCCGTGCCGCGGACACCGGGCCTTCGGGAAGGAAGGCATGGTGGCACTCACGCTGCCAAGGCATCGCCACCCCCGCTGTGGACGGTGCCAGGATGCGGAGTCTTGGCCGGGCGGTCGTTGCACTCGTAAGGCCGCTGACTGTTCCTGCGCGCCAGGACCAGCCGCGCAGTCCGAGGCCGCCTGCGCTTGCTGGCGCGCAGTCAGCAGCATGCCTCAGTGTCGCGGCGGCAGCGTCGCGATCCGTTCTCCGCATCGGCCCGGGTCATATCCGGGCAGGCCGGCCAGAGCAGAACCCGATTACCTCGCCGCCATCGGGCAGCAGGCCGGCGGCCGGGGTGATGTTGTAGTCGCTGCCGGGCCCGCGCAGGTGCCCCGGGCGGGAGGCAGGCTAGCACCCGAGACGGGTGTCCCTGATCGCGGCCGGGGCTGTGCCAGCGGGATTTCCGCCGCTTGGTCAGCCCAGTAGTCGCACGGCGCCGGCGCGGGACAGGTCGTAGCCGCCGAGGGCGGTCACCGCGGATTGTACGTGCGGGTCGCGCAGCGCGGTGATCAGCGGCCCGGCGGCTGGGAGGGCGTCGCCGCTGAGCACGATGTCGAAGTCTTCCCAGGTGACCGGGACGAAACTAAGGTCCAGCGCGGTGGCGGCCGCGCGCACCCCGAGCCCGGCGTCGGCCTGGCCGGCGGCGACGGCCATGGCGACTTCCAGGTGGGAGGCCGCGTCGGGTCCGGTAAGGGAGGCGGGCGGGATCCCGGCGTCGGCCAGCAGCCGGTCCAGCAGTACGCGGGTCCCGGTGCCGAACGAACGGCGGGCGATCCGCAGGCCCCGCAGCCCGGCCGGACCGTCGACGTGTCCGGGGTTGCCCGGCGGGACGATCAGGCCCTGCTCGCGGCGCCACAGGTGGATGATCGCGGGCTGGCGGCCGCGCAGCAGGGACCGGGCGAACGGGCTGTTGCCGTCACCGGTACGGTGCCGCAGGTGGATGGCCGCGGCGTCGGCGGTACCGTGCCAGATCCGGGTCAGGCCGTGGAAGCTGCCACGCACGCCGACGGTGACCACGGCCGCCCCGGTATGGCGCAGCGCGATGTCCAGGCCGGGGTCATCGCTGCCGGCCAGGCGCAGGGCCGGATGCCCGCCGAGCAGCCGCCGGGCCGCCGCCTCGCCCCCGGCCGCAACCCGGGCGCGGGCCCGGTCGGGGACCTCGATCACGCCCGCGCCGGCCAGGTGCCGCCAGGCCCGGGCGATGGTCGTGGCCGTGGTGTCATACCGCTGCGCGGCCTGGCGGATGCTGGGCAGCTCATCCCCGCACGCCAGCATCCCCGCCGCGACCCGCTCCGCGATGTCGCTGCTGACCTGGAGGTACCGTGCCATGCCCGGATGCTACCGCCGGGGGTTGCAGTGCGGTCTCGCCCCTCTCGCATCAGCCCGGGCCGCTGTTAGGCTCTGCACCGATCTGTAGTACTACAGAAGTAGGAGACAGCTATGAATCGCGGACTGCGCCGCAGCGGACTCGCGGCCACTGCCGGGCTGGTCCTGGCCCTGACCGCAGCCTGCACCAGCACCAGCACCAGCACCACGAGCAGCAGCCCGGCCAGCAGCGCGGCCAGTACGGCCAGCGCGGCCGGCACGCTGATCGTGTTCGGCGCGGGCACGCTGGACACGCCGTTCACGGCGGAACTGCAGGCGTTCAAGCAGCAGAATCCCGGCGTGACCATCCATTCGCAGTTCGGCGCGAGCGCGGACATGATCAAGGACGTGACCCAGCTCGGCCAGCCCGCCGACGTGCTCGGCTCCGCGGACTACTCGCTGATCCCCAAGCTGATGTCCGACCCGTCCAAGCCGCACGCCAGCTGGTACGTGGGGTTCGTGTCGAACCAGATCACCTTCGCCTACACCAGCCACAGCAAGGGCGCCAGCCAGCTTACCGCGTCGAACTGGTACAAGGTGCTGGCCGAGCCCGGCGTACACATCGGCCGGTCCAACCCCGCCGCCGACCCGTCGGGCTACCAGATCCTGCAGATGCTCCAGCTCGCCCAGGCCTACTACCACGATCCGGGCCTGTCCGCCGCGGTACTGAGGAATTCCCCGGACTCCAGCGTCGCGGAGACCGAGACCTCGCTGCTGGCCGCCCTGCAATCGGGGCAGATCGACTACCTGGCCATCTACCGGTCCGACGCGCTGGAGGAGCACCTGAAGTACGTCGCGCTGCCCGCGCAGATCAACCTGTCCGACCCGTCGATGGCTGCCGCCTACGCCAAGGTCACCATTACCGCCGGCGCGCTCGGTGCGCTGACCGCCAAGCCCATCATCTACGGGCTGACCATCCCCAGCAACGCGCCGGACGCGGCGCTGGGCCAGAAGTTCATCAGCTTCGTGCTCAGCCCGCAGGGCCAGGCCATCATGGCCAGCAACGGGTTCGTGGTCATCTCACCCGCGCTGGCCAGCGGCCCGGCCAGCCTCCCGGCTTCGCTGCGGTCGGTGACCACGCCGTGGCCCGCCGCCGGTGGCTGACACGCCATGAGCACCGCCGCAGCGGGGGCGATGGCCCGCCGCTGGCCCGGCGGCTGGTTCGGGGCCGCGATGTGGACGGCCGGCGGGCTGCTGCTGGCCTTTATCGTGCTGCCGATCGTGCGGCTGGCGGCCACCTCGCCGCCAGCCACCCTTGGGCAGGCCGCCGCCACCGCGGCGATCCGCGACGCCATCCTGCTCAGCTTGCAGGCCGCGGCGATCACCGCCGCCATCGCGACCGTGTTCGGGGTGCCGCTGGCCTGGCTGCTGGCCCGCGGCACCTTCCGCGGCCGCGGCGTGGTCCAGGCCGTGGTCGACCTGCCCCTGGTGGTGCCGCACACCGTGGCCGGCATCGCGCTGCTGTTTCTGCTGGGCCGCACCGGCTGGGTCGGCGGCCCGGCCGGCCGGCTGGGGATCTCGTTTTACGGGACCCAGCTGGGCATCATCGCCGCGATGCTGTTCGTCAGCGCGCCGTTCGCGGTCAACAGCGCCCGCGTCGCGTTCGAGGCCATCGACCCCCGGCTCGAGCAGGCCGCCCGCAGCCTGGGCGCCACCCCGTGGCACACGTTCCGGCGCGTCACCGTGCCGCTGGGGCTGCGCGGCGTGCTGACCGGCACCGTCCTGGTGTACGCCCGGTCGATCAGCGAGTTCGGCGCGGTCGTGATCATCGCCTACTACCCGGCCACCGCCCCGGTCGAGATCTACAACCTGTTCCTGCAATCAGGGCTCACCCAGTCCGCCGCGGCCGCCGTCGTCCTGCTGATCGTCACGCTGGCCACCTTCCTGGTCTTCCGCACCCTGGCCTCGGGCCGCCTACTGACCCGGATCAACCGTGCCTACCGCTGATCGCGGCCTGGCCGTCAGCGACCTGACCGGCCAGGCCGGATCCTTCCGCTTCGGCCCGGTCAGCCTGGCCATCGCCCCCGGCCAGGTCCTGGCCGTCCTCGGCCCGTCCGGGGCCGGCAAGACCATGCTCCTGGAAACCATCGCCGGGCTCCGCCCGCACCGCTCCGGCCACATCACCCTGGCCGGAACCGACATCACCACCCGGCCCCCCGAACAGCGCCGCATCGGCCTGGTCTTCCAGGACGCCGCCCTGTTCCCGCACCTATCCGTCGCCGAGAACATCCGGTTCGGGCCCCGAGCCCGCCGCCAGCCCCCCAGCCCCGGCACCGATCCGCTGCTCCGCTGCCTGGGCATCACGCCGCTGGCCGCCCGCTCCCCGCGATCGCTGTCCGGCGGCGAACGCCAGCGGGTCGCCCTGGCCCGGGCGCTGGCCATCCAGCCCGGCCTGCTGCTGCTCGATGAACCCCTTTCCGCGCTCGACCAGCCCACCCGCGAAGACTTCCGCGCGCTGCTGTCCGGACTCCTGGCCGCCCTGGACATCCCCGCCGTGCACGTCACCCACGACCGCGACGAAGCATTGTCCATCAGCACCGACCTGGCCATCCTCACCGGCGGGCAGCTCCGCCAGGCCTGCCCGGCCGGCCAGGTCACCGCCGCCCCCGCCGACCCCGAAACCGCCCGCCTGCTCGGCTGGACCGACCTCGGCCCCGGCACCGCCGACCGCGGAACCGTCACCGTCGGCCAGCTTCACCTCCCCGACGCGGCGCCGCCAGGCACCCACGGTCCCGTGCGCATCTTCTACCGGCCCGAAGACCTGCTCCTCGGCACGCCGCCCGCCGGCGTCCACGCGGCCGCCAGCGTCACGGCCCCCGTCGCGCAGATCCTCCCCACCCGACCCCTGGCCCGCATCACCCTTGCCGCCGACCCGCCCCTGACCGCGCTCCTGCTGCACCGAGACCTCCAATCGCTCCGCCCCCAGGCCGGCGAACCAATCACCGTCACGGTCCCCCCCGGCAGCGTTCGCATCTTCCCGGCGGCACCAGAGACCGCCTGAAATGGCCACCGCAGCACCCCGCCATACCAGCCCATGCCACTGCGATATGAGCCACGCCGGGCCGGGCAAGACGGCCCCACCCCAGCCCGCTAACAGTACTTGACCTGCGCAAACTTGCCGGTCATCAGGTACGCAGCCGGTCCGGCGCCGGTTACTGTGGCCAGGTGCTCGGCGCTGGGTGGACGGAGGCCGTGGCCCTGGCGGCGGCCTTCGCGGTATCCGCCGTGGCCACCCCGGCCGACATCTCCGGTGCGGTCCTGCTGCTCCCGTTCCAGGTCAGCGTGCTGGGCACCCCTAGCCCGGCCGTCACCCCCACCAACCTGCTCTACAACGTGGTCTCCACGCCCGGCGCGCTGTACCGTTACCGGCGCCAGCACCAGACCGGCGGACGGCTGGCCTTGCTCCTGATCACCGGGACCCTGCCCGGCGTGATCACCGGATCAGTCATCCGGGTCGAACTGGTCCCCGGCCCCCGCGTCTTCGATCTGATGATCGCCGGGCTGTTGCTGCCGCTCGGCATCTGGCTGGCCGCCAGCCGGCCCGCCCACGACCGCGACCCGGCCCGGCCGGCCCGCCAGATCCAGGCCCCCGTGCTGATCTTCCTGGCCGCCCTGACCGGCTGTATCGGCGGCATCTACGGGATCGGCGGTGGCTCGATCTTGTCACCCATCTTGATCGGATCCGGCCGCACGGCCGCCGAGGTTGCCCCGGCCGCTCTGGCCTCCACCTTCGTGACCTCCCTCGGCGGCGTGATCACGTTCACCATCTTGTCCATCAGCAAGGGCCCGGTGGCCCCGAACTGGCCCACCGGCATCGCGCTAGGCATCGGAGGCATCGCCGGCGGCTACACCGGCGCCCGGCTCCAGTCCCGGCTTCCGGACACCCTGATCCGCCGCATCGTCGGCACCCTCGCCATCGCCATCGCCGCCCAGTACCTATGGTCCGGGCTGAACTGACCCCGTCGTCGGCAGCCAAAGCTGGTCAGCCCAGCACCCGCGCCTCCACCTACATCCACGGTGCGGCCACAGACTCCGAAGCCCTGGCCGATCACCTTCACACCTTCCTCCGCAGTCGGCGCCGATGACAATCCGCCGCGAGCCGGGCCAGTACGGTCGTCATCCTTCCACACCCCGGAACCGCACTGGCCAGCTCAAAGCCATCGCAGGCGGCCTCGCGATAACCGGCTGATCTGCGACTCGCGACTCGGTTACGGTCCGTGAGAGCAACTGGTCGTCCGTTCTGCTTCGGTGCGGCATCCATATGGATGCGGTCCACCCCGACCGGAATGCTGAACGTGGAGGAGTGCGGTGCACGAACAGCGTTGCCGTTGCCTACGCCGTGGTGTTCAGGAAATCGTGCCACCAACAGCTACACGGCTGGCGGACCGCCCATAGCGCCGCCGGCCGGCAGGCTAGTCCAGTGTTGCGCTTGATCCGCTTCGGCGAGGGCACGCTCCGCCCTTCGGCCCGCCCGGAGCTGAGCCACATGAAGCTGGGCCGTCTCCCGGCCCGTCCCGGATACTGTCGCGCAGAGACCTGCGTCGCCTATTCGGTCAGCTCTTCGGATGGGATGGCGATCTTGAACGGATAAGTCAGCACCACACCGTGCTCCATGAGCGATTCCATCCGGTACTGGCACGTGGCGGCGTCCAGGTGAAACTCCCGCGTGTCGATGATGTCGCCATCGGCGGACATCCGGACCACAACATAAGCAGGAATCTCGGCCGCTGCGTACTGCGCCACCTTATCCACTAGATCGTTAACCGGGAAATCCGGGCAGTTCAAGGGCCTAATGGTCGTGCGAGCCCTATGAACCTGCCAGTTACACGCGGGTGCCTCACCGAGGCACGGGCCATTGGCAGGTCGTTCGGCCGGACGTTGGTCCTGCCCGGCCGTCGGCCAGGGCGAGATCCTCGCCGTCATGGGCCCAGGCGGGTCCGGCAAGTCAGCGCTGCTGGGCTGCCTGGCCGGGATCTTCCGGCCCGATAGCGGCGAGGTGCGGTCCGCGGGCTTCCGCTGCAGCGGGCGTGAGGCCGCGCTCCGGCATAGCTGTTGTACACACTCCGGTATAACTGTTATAGTGAACCTAACCGTTAGACGAGGAGGGCGAGTGCAACAGGAAGTCCTGCTGGCGATGCTGGCGAAGGAGCCGTCCCCGGGCTACCAGCTACGCGCCCGCCTCGACCGGGCGCTCGGTCCCTTGGGCGAGGCAATGAACGCCGGCCATATCTACGTTCAGCTCGGGCGCTTGGAGAAGGCCGGCCTGGTAGCGCGCCGTGAAGCTACGGGAGCGTCCGATGGCCCTGATCGCAGGGTCTACGAGCTGACCCCGGCCGGCCAGGAACGAGTGATCGAGTGGCTGGGTGAGGTGGGCTGGCCGAAGCCGGACCTGGCCGAGTTTCACCTGAAGCTGATCGCCGCGGCGGGGGCGCGTATCGCCGATCCGATCAGCATCATCGATGGTCAGCGCCTGGAGCTGCTGCGGCGGTTGCGAGATGCCCAGCGGGCGGTGATGGCCGAGCCGGCACGATCCGATGCCTGGCTGCTGCTCGAAGGGATTGTGCTGCGTCTCCAGGCCGACCTCCGCTGGCTCGAGGCGTGCGAAGGAACCTGGACCGAACGGAGAGGCAAGCGATGAACCAGCCCGGCGAGCCCGTTGTGCGGGCCCGGAATCTCCGCAAGGACTACGGCAGCGGAGAGGGACTCGTCCGCGCCGTTGACGGTATCGACCTGGACGTGATTCGAGGCGAGACCGTGGCCGTGATGGGACCGAGCGGCTGCGGGAAGTCGACCCTGCTCCACCTGCTGGGCGGCCTCGACCGGCCGACCGCCGGTGAGCTGTGGCTGGCAGGCCAGCGCATCGACGAGATGAGCGAGCGGGCCCTGGCCCATCTGCGCCGCAGCGACGTCGGGTTCGTGTTCCAGGCCTTCCAGCTGATGGACGAGCTGACCGTCCTGGAGAACGTCGAGCTTCCCGCCCTCCTGGCCGGTCGCTCACCGCGGGCCGCCCGTCACCGCGCCACCGAACTGCTGGAGCAGGTGGGACTGACACAGCGAACGGCGCACCTGCCGACCGCGCTCTCCGGCGGCCAGCGTCAGCGGGTAGCCATCGCCCGGGCCCTCGCCAACAAACCGGTCATCGTGTTCGCCGACGAGCCCACGGGCAACCTTGACAGCGTGGCCACTACCGAGCTGCTCCGGCTTTTCGACGCGCTGCACACCAGCGGGCAGACCCTGGTCATCGTTACCCACGACGAGCGGGTGGCCGCCACCGCCGACCGGCTGATCTCGATGCGCGACGGCGCGTTCGTGGACGACACGAGACTCACCGGAGGCACCACCGGCAATCTCTTCAGGCTAGCTGGACTGGACGGCTGAGCGGCATGGGACGACTTCTGCTCATCTGGCGCCTGGCCGCTCGTGACCTGCGGCGCCGCCCCGCCCAGGCCACGCTGCTGGTTGTGGTCATCGCGGCGGCCATGACTGCCCTCACCCTCGGCCTGGTCCTGCACGGCGTGACCGCCAAGCCCTACACGCAGACCCAAGCACAGACGGCTGGCCCGGACGTGGTAGCGAGCAGCATCGGCTACGGCGGCGACTCCGAGCCGTTCGCCGCGCTCGCTCACGCGCCCGGGGTCGTCGCGCACAGCGGGCCGTACCCAGTGGCCTGGCCCGTCCTCCAGGCGCACGGCGTGAGCGCCGACGTGATGGCGGAAGGACGCGATCCGGCACCCGCGGCGGTGGACCAGCCGAAGGTCCTCCAGGGAACCTGGGTGCGCCCCGGCGGTGCCGTCGTGGAGCGCGCCTTCGCCGACGCGCTCGGCATCCGCGTCGGCGACACCGTGACGCTGGACGGCAAGCCGTTCCCGGTGGTCGGGATCGCGGTCACCGCCGCGGTCCCCGTCTACTCCCAGGTCTGCTTCTACGGCGGCTGCAGCGGCCCGGCGGGCCGGCCAAGGCAGTTCGACACCGGCCTGGTCTGGCTGACCCAGCCGGCAGCCCGCGGCCTCGCCAGCCCGGCCAACCCGCTCACCTACTACCTCAGCCTCCGCCTGTCCGACCCGGCTGCCGCGCCGGCCTTCGTCAGCCGGCACCAGCCGCCGCCCGCCAATGGCCCCGCCGCGCTGACCTCGTGGCAGAGCCTGAGCGCCGCTGCCGGCACCCTGGTATCCCAAGAGCAGAACGTCCTCTCGCCGGCCAGCTGGCTCCTCAGCCTGCTCGCGCTTGCCACCATCGCTGTCGTGGCCGGAGGGAGAATGGCCGAGCAAGAACGACGAGTGGGCCTGCTCAAAGCGGCCGGGGCCACGCCGTCGCTGGCCGCCATCGTCCTCCTCGCCGAGCACCTCATCATCGCCACCTGTGCCGCCGGGGTCGGACTCGCCGCCGGCTGGCTGGTGGCCCCGCTGCTCACCAGCCCCGGCGCCTCGCTGGTCGGTGCCGCCAGCGCGCCCGCGCTCACCCTGGCGACCGTCCTGCTCGTCGTGGCCGTCGCTCTGATCGTCGCGACCGCCTCGACGCTCGTCCCCGCCGTACGCGCCGCGCGGATCAGCACCGTGCGCCTGCTGGCAGGAACAGTGCGATCCCCGCGCCGCCAGGCATGGCTGATCCAGCTCTCGTCCGGGCTGCCGGTCCCGCTCCTCCTCGGCCTGCGCCTCGTCGCCCGCCGGCCCCGTCGGACCCTCCTCAGCGGAGCCAGCTTCACCGTCACCGCCGCCACCATCATTGCCGTGCTCATCTACCACGCCACGGTCCACCACGACGCCCTCCGGGCCGGACCCTACTCCGGAGCGGCCGATCCTGGCCAAGCGCGAGTCGACCAGGTTCTTCTCGTTGTCACCGTCATCATGGTCGTCCTGGCCGCCGCCAACGCCCTCTTCACCACCTGGGCGACCGTCCTCGACGCACGGCGCTTCTCGGCCATCGCCCGTTCCCTGGGCACCACGCCACGACAAACCGCGAGCAGCCTGCTGGTCACCCAGCTCCTGCCCGCACTGGCCGGCGCCCTCCTCGGCATCCCCGTCGGCATCGCCCTCTACGGAGCGGTCCAGGAGGGAGGATCACAAGCAGGCCTGCCATTGCTGTGGCTCCTCTTGCTGGTGCTCGGAATGCTCGCCGCTGTCGTCGCTCTCACCGCCGTTCCGACCAACATCAGCACACGCCAACCCATAGCCCAGATCCTCCAATCCGAGACGGCATGATGAGGCTGCCTCCAGGGCCGGGCGCCGGTTCGTGACTGTTGAGTGAAGAGTGTCAAGAATCGGCGCGTTCGCACACCTCCGGCCCCTGGAGCCAGTCATGATCGCCGACCTGGACACTCTCCTGACCGCACTTTACGTGGAACTGACCGACCGCATCATCCCTGCCCGCGGCTTCGTCCGCCGCGGGCCGGGCAGGCCGCCGGAAGTCACCGACGCCGAGCTGGCCTGCCTGGCGGTTGCGCAGGTGCTGCTGCGCTATGACGACGAACTGCACTGGCTGCGCGCCGCAGCCTCGCGCGTGGGCCACCTGTTCCCCCGGCTGCTGGGCCAGTCCGAGTACAACGACCGGGTCAAGGCGCTCGCGCCGCTGATGGAGGCCGCGCTGCGGTGGCTGGCCGATCACACGCCCGGATCGGCGGAGATGCTGCGGCTGATGGACGCCACGCCCATCCCGTGCGGCCATTCGGTCATCACCGCGAAGCGTTCTGACCTGTTCGGATGGGCCGGCTATGGGTACTGTCCCAGCCATTCGCGCTGGTACTGGGGAAGCAAGCTGCTGCTGATCTGCACCTGCGACGGGACCGTAACCGGGTTCTGCCTGGCCAATCCCAAGCTCTTCGGGGAACGCGAGCAGGCCCGGCAGATGCTCGAACACCAGCCGGCGAACCGCCCGGCACCGGGCACCGCCGTGGTCACGGACAAGGGCCTGTCCGGCGAGGACATCGAGACGTTCTTCGCCAGCCCGGACCTGGGACTGACCCTGATCCGCCCGGCCCGAAAAGACGAGAAGGAACCCCGGTACTTCCCGAACTGGCTGCGCCAGCGGGTCGAGGCGATCATCTGGACGCTGAAAAACCAGCTCGGCCTCGAACGCCACGGCGGCCGCGTCCCCCTCGGCCTATGGGCCCGCATCCTCCAGCGGCTGCTGGCGCTCAACGCCTGCATCTGGCACAACTGGAACATCGGCGCCCCGGTCAAGCGGTCCCTGATCGCCTACGACCATTAGGCCCTTGAACTGCCCGGATTTCCCGGTTAACGATCTAGATCTTCTCGCTCGGTCGACGGAGAGGATACCTCGACCATCAGCAGGACGTCCGATGCCTCCGGCTTCGCGTTGCGGTCTTCCTTGCGGCGGTATACCACGACGTCGGGACGCCGGAACGTGTACTTCGGAACATGCCACAGCACCACGTCGGTCTCCATCTGCACGCGAGTACACGGCTCTTTCGGCCAGGCGGTCTCGAACGTGTTCGCCAGACGCCGGGCCACCTGCTGGTGCTGCGGCGTCGGTGACTCGCAGACGATCACGTAACCGTGAACCACTTCGATCCGCCGGGCTACACCGGCCGGGAGCGCCTCATACTCGGCCTCGCTCATGATGTTCGGCAACCCCATGTCCGGTAGGACGCTCATCGGTTCTCTCCTCTTTTGTGGCGCTCGTTCTCCGGCAGCCATCAGTTCTACAAACGTAAGCAAATGTAGAACGGAGCCGGGACCGGGACTGAGTGTCACGTGCACCAGTTCGGCTCCGGTCCGCGGTATCACGGTCCCGAGACCGAGTATTACCTGTGCCCGTATCAGGTGGAGGAGGGCGAGCCTGGCGTGCCCGAGGAAGAGGTACGTCTCGACGAAGTGATCGCGGATCCCGGCGACACGCTGTGCTACCTCTATGACTTCGGCGACAACTGGGAACACGTCATCAGGCTCGAGGCCGTGGCGCCATGGGACGGCACAGCACCCGCGGCGGTTTACCAGGGACAGCCGGGGCTGAGGGCCAGCAGCGGCCGGTCGGCGCGGCGCACCACCTCCCGTTCGACTAGTTGATCTAATATCAAACATGATAGCGAAAAACTTGCCAATACGTGGCGCGACACGCCGAAATAATCCCGCTGATTTGCGCCCGCCTTGCTCGTGAAAACATGGCGGGATGAAGGTGCTGCGCACTCCCGAGGAGCGTTTCGCCGACCTGCCCGGTTTCGGCTACGCGCCGAGGTACGCCGAGGTCGAAGGGCTCCGGCTGGCCTACGTGGAAGCCGGACCGGCCGACGGCGAGCCGGTGCTGCTCCTGCACGGGGAGCCGAGCTGGTCGTTCCTATACCGCAAGGTCATGCCCGTGCTGGCCGAGGCGGGACTGCGCGCGATCGCGGCGGACATGGCCGGGTTCGGCCGGTCGGACAAGCCGGCCGACATCGACGATCACACCTACGCGAGGCACGTGGAATGGATGCGCGCGCTCGCCTTCGACCACCTTGACCTGCGCGGGCTGACCCTGGTGGGGCAGGACTGGGGCGGCCTGATCGGGCTGCGGCTCGTGGCCGAGCACCCGGACCGGTTCGCCAGGGTGGTCGCGGCCAACACCGGGCTGCCGACGGGCGACCAGCCGATGCCCGATGTCTGGCTGCGGTTCCGCGAGGTCGTCCGCACCTCACCCGATCTGAGCGTGTCGCGGCTGGTGCAGTCCGGATGCCAAACGCCGCTCCCGCCCGAGGTGCTGGCCGCCTACGAGGCGCCCTTCCCCGACCCGTCCTACACCGCGGGGGTCCGGGCCATGCCCGGCCTGGTGCCGACGTCCCCCGATGACCCGGCCTCGGCGGCCAACCGGGCCGCGTGGCAGCGGCTGGCCGCCTGGGACAAGCCGTTCCTCGTCGCGTTCAGCGACCGCGACCCGATCACGGGCGGCATGGCGCCCATCCTGAAGCGCGTGATCCCGGGTGCGGTCGGCCTTGAGCACCCCGTGATCGAGGGCGCAGGCCACTTCCTCCAGGAAGACGCCGGCGAGCGCCTCGGCGTCGTGATCGCCGAGTTCGTCCAGGCCCACCCGGCGCGCCCGTGACCACAGGGCCGAGGAAAGGATTGACCCGCCATGCTCCCGAACGAGACGGACGTCGTCACCAAGCTCAGCCAGCATTCGGTGGCGGATACCGTCGCCAAGTTCACGGGCATCCTTAACGCGAAGGGCCTGAAGGTATTCGCCGTCATCGACCAGAGCGCCGAGGCGAGTCAGGTGGGGCTCTCGCTGCGGGAGACTACGCTGGTGATCTTCGGCAGCCCCACCGCGGGCACCCCGGTGATGGTGGCCTCCCCGCTGTCCGCGCTCGACCTTCCGCTCAAGGTGCTGGTCTGGGCCGACGAGGAGCAGACCAAGGTCTCCTACTACGCCCCCGCGGCGCTCGCCGCCAGCCACCACCTCAGCGACGACCTGGCCGGGAACCTGGCCGGCATCAACGCGCTCACCGACGCGCTGGTCGCGGCGTAGCGGGACCGGCCCTAGGCCGGCTCGACGTAGGCGGCGTCCGCCTCGTCACGGGTCTCGTCGAGCGGCTCGGGCACGCCGTCCGGCGGTCCGCTCACTATGATAGGCAGCGGACCGGTCGGAGCATCGTCCAGCGGCTCCGGCGCCTCGGGTAGCACCTGCCTCATGTAGGCCTTGGCAGCGGCGGTGGTGCCGACGTCACGCCCCGCGGCCTCGGACATGTACCAGCGGTGCTCCAGGACCTCGTGGAAGATCTCCGCCGGGGGCAGCCGGCCGCGCAGGTCGGCGGGGACCGCGGCGATCACCGGATCGTAAACCTCCTCCAGCCACCGGTTGGCCGCCACGATCTCGGAGACCGGGCGGCCTTCCTTCTGCTCCAGGTAGGCGCGGAAGCTCGCGATGTCGTTGAGCAGCCTGCGCGCCTGGTTCTCGCCGGCGTCGATCCCGGTCCGCAGGAACAGCTTCCTGGCGAAGTGCCCCGATTCTGCGACCCTGGTCCGTACCCGCAACTTGTTTCCCTCTGCGGTGGGGATCAGCTCGACCTCCTCGGCGTCGAAGCCGAGGTCGTTGAGCCGGCGCAGCCGTTCCGCGATGCGGTAGCGCTGTTCGTCGGGGCGCAAGATCTCCTCCCTGGTCAGCTCGTGCCACAGGGAGTCGTAGCGTTTCCGCAGTTCGTCGGCGAACTCGAACGGGTCGACGTTATCGGGGAGCAGCTCGCCCGCCTGCAGGTCGAGCAATTCCCCCGCCACGCGCTCGGTGGCCAGTTCCAGGTCGTACTCGCGCTGGCCGTCGCTCAGCGCCGGGTGCTGCTCGCTGGTCTCGGCATCCACCAGGTACGCCTCGAGCGTGCCCGCGTCGTAGCAGAACAGCGTGTTGGACAGCGAGCAGTCGCCCCAGAAGAAGCCCGACAGGTGGAGCCGGACGAGCAGTTCGACCAGCGCATCAGGCAGCCCGTCGACGGGCTGGATGCTCCGCGGGCGCGAGAAGACCGCCCGGTACGTCGTGGAGAAGCTGAGGAACTTGGTGACCAGGATCGCGTCGCCGTCGTGGTGGCGGCCCGGGTCGAGGTCGACCGCGATCCCGACCGCCTCGACGGCCGGCACGCCTTTGTCGGCCAGCGCCCGCAGCACCCGGTACTCGCGCCGGGCGAGCCGCTCGCTGAGCTCCTTGAGCGCGTACAGCGTGCCGTCGTCGTAGACGAAGCGGACCACGTGCCGGGATATGCCCCGCTGCCTGATCTCGACCAGCCGGTCGTCGCGCCAGTCGGCCAGCGGCTCGGCCCACGGCAGGGTCAGCAGCCCGGCCGCGTGGTCGGCGGGAGGAGTAAAGACGAACCGCACGCGACCAAGTCTGTCAGCCGCCCTGCGACGGCGACATGGTGGTGCCGCCGAGCACGACGCCGGGTGGTGTATCTGGGCCGCCTGAGCTGCGACGGCGACACAGTGGTGCCCGCCGAGCCCAAAGGAAGCGGCGCGTCTTGCTCAGCCGAGCTGGGACGGCGACATGTTGGCGCCGCTGAGCACGACCGCGACGTTCTCGCCGGGCGCGGGCTTGTACCCGCCGCTGAGCAGGGCCGCGATACCGACGCAGGCGGCGGGCTCGGCCGCGATCCGAAGCGCTCGCCACAGCGCGCGCTGGGCGGCCAGGATCGAGGCGTCGTCGACGAGCACGACGTCCTCGACGTACGCCTGGGTGATGGGGAACACCAGCTCGCCGACCTGCCGCGGGGCCAGCGCGTCCGCCGCGACGCTGCCGGCCGGGGCGTCGACTGGTCGGCCCTCGGCCCTGGCGTAGGTGAGGGTGGGCGCGCCGTCGGGCTCGATCCCGATCACGCGGACCTCACCCGCGAACCAGGAGGCAATCCCGGCGATCAGGCCGCCCCCGCCGACCGGGACCAGCACCGTGTCCAGGCCGCTGACCTGCTCGGAGAGCTCAAGGGCCAGCGTGCCCTGGCCGAGGATGGTCTCGCGCTGGTCGTAGGCATGCACGCTCATCGCGCCCGAGCTGCGCACCCAGTCTTCGGCGGCGGCCAGGGCGTCGGCGTACCGCTCGCCGGTGACGACCAGGTCCGCGCCGAGCTCACGGATGCGCGCCATCTTGGCGGGCGACGACACGGTCGGGACGAAGATCTTCGCGGGCACGCCGCGCCGGCCGGCGGCGTAGGCCACGGCCACACCGTGATTGCCACCGGACGCCGCCACGACCCCGGCGGCCGGAACGTCGCGCCGCAGCAGGTTCGTGAACGCGCCGCGGGCCTTGAAGGACCCGGCGCACTGCAGGAACTCCAGCTTGAGCCAGGCCGGCCGGAACCCGTTTGCCGCGAAAGGCCCGCCGGAGGCCGGCTCCTCAAGGTCGGCGAGATCGACCTGGATGACCGGGGTCCTGCGTATGTAAGGCCGGATCAGGTCGTGGCAGCCGCGGATATCGTCGCGCGAGATCACGCGTGCCACGATACGGCCGGCCGGGTCCCCGCCGATCCCGCGGCCCAGCGCACGCGGTCACCCCACGCGGTCACCCCATGCGGTCACCCCGCGCCGCCCTGGCACGGCTGCGTCTGGTGAACCGGTGACCGCGGCCGTGCGAGACTAGCGTCATGACCGAGCACACACACCACAGCCACGAGGAAGATTCCGCCTGCGGGGTGGCCCACGGCGCCGGGCCCACCCCGACGGTCACCGGCGCTTCTGAGCGCACGCTGGTCGCGGTGTTCGCCTCTCCGGTCGCGGGCTACCTGCTCAGATACGGTGCCGACGTCGGGTACCGCGGCTTCCTGCTCGAGCCGGACGAAGCGCGCGCGGCCGGCGCCGCCGCCCTCGGGTTCCCTCTCCTCGCCGCCACGCCCGACGACCTGGACGACTCGGTCGACCTGGTCCTCACCGACCATCACCGGCCCGAGCTCGGCGTGGTGCTCCGCGACGCCCTGGCCACCAAGGCCAGGTGGATCGGGATCATGGGCAATCCGCATCACGAAGGCCCGCACATCGAGGCGCTCACCGCGCTGGGCGTCCCCGCGGCCGAGATCGCCCGCGTGCACCGCCCGATCGGGCTCAACATCGGCTCGCGGACCCCGCCGGAGATCGCCCTGTCCACCCTGGCCGGCCTGCTCGCCGACCGCAACGGGCGCTCGGGCGGTTTCGAGTTCTGACCACGGGGCCGGTCAAAGCTGGCTCAAGCGGGCGGTCAAAACTAGCCCAAGCGGGCATACACGTCGGCGCGCCCCGGTTACACCCTTCGGGAGCCACGTACTTGCCGCGCGTTAGGCTGGACTCAGCCGAAGCGGGGGCTAAGGCAACGGGAGGCGGGCTTGGCCGGGGCGTTTTTCCGGCACCGGGGACTCATCGCGTTCTCCGCGGGAGGCGCGATGCTAGAAGCGGGCGTCCTGTCGTTCGTCGCGCCCTGGGCCAGGCCGCTCGCGCCGCAGGTCACGGCGCTCCCGCCGCTGGCGGCCTACCACGACCTGCGCTGGCTGTTCGCGCTCAACCAGTCCTGGCTCGGGTTCACCGGCGTGCTCGTGCTGATCCTGCTGGCCCGCTCGGCCGTGAATGCGGCCCTCCTCCTGCTCGCCTGGCCGAACCCCTCCGACGGCCGCACCGCGGAACTGGCCGGGGCCGCCGGGATCGAACGGCCGCGCTTCCTCGGTTCTGTGCTGTCCTGCGCCCTGTTGACCGTCGTGGTGTGGCTGGTGATGTCGCCCGTGGTCACGCTGATGTTCGGGGTGGCGCTGCTGCCGTTCTCCTGGCCGTTCCTAGCCGCGGTGCCCATACTCCTCGGCACCGCGCTGGCGCTGAGCCACGGTGGCGTGGGCCAGACGTGGTGGCGGCGGCTGCCCCCGGCGCCTACCGCGGCGTGGCTGCTCGCGACGTTCCTCACCCTGTCCGCGGCCTCGGCGCTCATGACGCACCTGGACACGGCCGGCATCATCGCGATCGCCGGGCTGGCCGGCGTCGTCGACGCGCGCGCCTGGTACGGCCTGACCCTGGCGGCGGTCCGCCGGGCTGCGGCGCAGCCGCCGGAGGTCTGGCACTGGCGCGCGGCGGTATGGCAGATCCGGCAGAACCTGCGGCACCGGACCAGCTGGCTGCCGGTGGCGCCGCTGGCCGCCTTCATGGTCCTCGCGCTCGTCGTGGGGCTGGCCCGGCTGGCGTTCACCGGGACCCTGCACCTGACGGTGCCGGGCGGCGTCGCGGCCGCGGCCGTCACGGTGGAAGGCGGGGGATCGGCGGGGCTGGTCGCCCGGGCCGGTTCCCCGAGCGTGACCTCGGCCGAAGCGCCAGCTCAGCGGACTCGTGGCGCGCTGCTCGTGGTCGCGGGGTTCGGCTCGACCTGCTGTAACGACGCGAACAAACTGCGCGCCGCCGAGCCGGGCATGCTCGTCCGCCAGTTCTCCTACCAGGGCCTGGACGCCGCGGGGAACCCGATTCGCTACGCCCAGCCCGCCGGCGACCTGCCGATCCAGACGCTAGGCGACCGGATGGCCGTCCAGCTGGAGTGGCTGTACCGGCACGCGCACGCGCCGGTGGACGTGGTGGCGGAAAGCGAGGGCACCCTCGGCGTCTACGCCATGCTGGCCAGGCACCCGCACGTCCCCGTCGGGTACATCGTCTTGCTCAGCCCCATCGTGGAGCCTGGCCAGCTCGGTCAGGCGGGCGCCACGGTGCCCAGCGACTTGCTGAACACGCTGAACAACCTGGTCGGCGGGATGTCACCGTACGGCAGCTCGGGAGCGGCGGAGCTGCTCGACTCGATCAGCCAGGTCGGCGCCCGTTACTTCGACTTGGTCAGAGCCGACCAGCGGGTGCCCTGGCTCGCGGTGATACCGCTCGCCGACGCGGTGACGCTGCCCGCGTGCACGTGGCCGCGCAACGTGGTCTTCGTGGCCGCCTTCCACGGCGGCCTGCTGGGCGACCCCTCGGTCAGGGCGCTCACGGTCAGCTTCTTCGCCGGCAACGGCTCCGCCCCGGCCGACGTCAGCGGGTCGCAGGGCAGGCTGCGCAACGCGGCGCAGCTCATCTCGGGCTCGGCCGCCGCCTGGCGGATGCCCGAGCTCACCCCGCCCTGCCCGGCTCCCGCCCAGAGCTAGCCCGCCCAGAGCTAGCCAGCACAGAGCTAGCCAGCACAGAGCTAGCCAGCACAGAGCTAGCCAGCACAGAGTTAGCCAGCACAGAGCTAGCCAGCACAGAGCTAGCCGCGGCGGTGGCAGCGCGCCCGACGATCCGCTACGCTAACCCCCGTGACGCGAACCGCAGCCCGCCTGCAGTGGTGGCGCCGCCAGTAGGCGGCCCGCTGAATCGCGCTCAGATACCGAAGCGACCGCCCAGGAGCAGGCGGCCGCTTTTTCGTTTCCAGGTCGCCTCCTGAGCCCGAACCCGAGGGGCCACCGTGGACTCCCACCGTACGGAACTACTGACCCGCGGCGGCGTGCGAGTGACCCGCACCGCCACCCCGTTCGACCCCGCCGAGCTCGGCCGGATCGCGGCGCTCATCGACGAGCGCCGGGGCGGCGTGCTCAGCTCGGGGATGGAGTACCCCGGGCGGTACAGCCGCTGGCACATGGCGTACGCCGACCCGTGCGCGGAGATCATCGCCACCGGCAGGCGGGTCACCGCGCGGGCCCTGAACGACCGCGGCCGCGTCGTCCTGCCGGTGATCGAAACGGCCCTGGCCAAGGCCGGCCACGCCACGTCCGCCGGAACTAGGGACGAGGTCAGCGTGATCATCCCGGAGTCCGAACAGCACTTCACCGAGGAGGAGCGCAGCCGCAGGCCCACGGTGTTCAGCGCGCTGCGCGAGATCGCGGCGGCGTTCGGCTGCGAGGACCCGCACCTCGGCCTGTACGGGGCGTTCGGGTACGACCTGGCCTTCCAGTTCGAGCCGGTCCACCTGCGCCAAAAAAGGCCAGCAGGGCAGCGGGACCTGGTCCTGCACCTGCCCGACGAGATCTTGATCCTCGACCGCAAGCGCGAGGAGGCCATCAGGTACGCCTACGAGTTCGAGGTCGCGGGCACCTCGACCGCTGGCCTTGACCGCCGGACCGAAGCAACGGGACCGGGGGAGGCGCCACCGCTCGTTCGGGATAATGAAATTCCCCCGCCGCCGCGGCCGGGCAGCTACGCGCGGGTTGTGGAGCAGGCCAAAGAGCGGTTCGCCCGCGGCGACCTGTTCGAGGTGGTGCCGAGCCACGTCTTCCATGGCCGGTGCGCGTCGCCCGCCGCGTTCTACGAGCTCCTGCGGCAGCGAAACCCCGCCCCCTACGAGTTCCTGTTCAACCTGGGCGAGGGGGAGTACCTGGTCGGCGCGTCGCCGGAGATGTACGTGCGGGTCACAGGGGACCGGGTGGAGACCTGCCCGATCGCGGGCACGATCGCGCGCGGCCAGGACACGCTCGAGGATGCGGCGAACATCGCCACCCTGCTCGGCTCGGCCAAGGAGGAGTCCGAGCTGACCATGTGCACCGACGTGGACCGCAACGACAAGGCGCGGGTCTGCGTGCCCGGCTCGGTGCGCGTCATCGGGCGCAGGCAGATCGAGATGTACAGCCGCCTCATCCACACCGTGGACCACATCGAGGGCCGGCTGCGCCCCGGGTTCGACGCGCTCGACGCGTTCCTCACGCACATGTGGGCGGTCACGGTGACCGGCGCGCCCAAGACCTGGGCCATGCAGTTCATCGAGGACCACGAGGCCACCCCGCGCCGCTGGTACGGCGGCGCCGTCGGCACAATCGGCTTCGACGGCTCGATGAACACCGGGCTCACCCTGCGGACCGCGCACATCACCGGCGGCATCGCCGCCGTCCGCGCCGGTGCGACCCTCCTGTACGACTCGATCCCCGAGGCTGAGGAGCAAGAGACCCACATCAAGGCCCGTGCCCTCCTCGAAACCCTCTATGAAGCCGAACGCCGCGCCCAGCGCCCCGGCACGCCCGAGCCAGCCGAAGCGGGGACGGACGAGGGCGCCGCCGGCCGGGGGCTCAGGGTCCTCCTCGTCGACCACCAGGACTCGTTCGTGCACACGCTCGGCGACTACTTCCGGCAGCACGGCGCGGAGGTGACGACGCTGCGGTCCGGGTTCCCCCCGCACCTGCTCGACTCCTACGCGCCGGATCTCGTCGTCCTGTCACCCGGACCCGGGCGCCCGGCCGACTTCGGCTGCGCGGCGTTGCTCGATGAGGTGTACGGGCGGGGCATACCGGCGTTCGGCGTGTGCCTGGGCCTGCAGGCGATGGTGGAGCACGCCGGGGGCGCGCTGTCGCTGCTGCCCGAGCCCGCGCACGGCAAGCCCGGGCTGGTCCGGGTGTCCGGGGGAGCGCTGCTGGCTGGGCTGCCCGCGGAGTTCACCGCGGGCCGCTACCACAGCCTGTACGCGCCGCCGGGGGAGGTCCTAGGCGGGTTCACGGTGACAGCATGCACACCGGACGGCGTGGTGATGGCCATCGAGGACCCGCTGGCCCGCCGGTGGGCGGTCCAGTTCCACCCCGAGTCGATCCTGACCGCCTCCGGCCGGGCTGGCCACCAGGTCATCGCCAACGTCCTTGAGCTGTGTCGTGCGCGGCAGAAAACGGGCGCTCCGCTGTAGTGTGCTGTCCCATGAGGAGCGTGGAACCCGAGGTCTTCCTGATCGCGAAGCCGCAGGTCGACTACGACGCGATGGCCGCCTATCTGCGCGAGGTGGGCGGGGAGAGCTGGCTGGAACGGCTGGACAGGGACCAGCTCGGCAACGACGCGCAGGACCTGGCCGAGTTCGCCGGGAAGATCTGCTACCGCTCCTGGGAGCCGGGCCTGAACCCGAACGTCCGTAAGACGCGCGACGACCAGGACACGTACCTGCGGAACATCCTGCGCCAGCAGCACGGCTCGGTGCTCGAGCACGCCAGCTTCAGTTTCGTCCTGCACAACGTGAGCCGTGTCTTCACTCATGAGCTGGTTAGGCACCGCCCGGGGACCGCCGTGTCGCAGGAGTCACTGCGGTACGTCCGGCTGGACGAGCTGCCGTTCTGGTTCCCCGAGTGGGCGCGCGAGGACGCGGAGCTGATGAAGCGGGCCACGGCGCTGCTGGCCGAGCTTGAGCAGTTCCAGCAGTGGATGGGCGACCACTTCGGGCTCGACGACGACGAGACCAAGATGCACGAGAAGAAGCACAAGACCTCGTTCATGCGCCGGTTCGCGCCCGAGGGCCTGGCCACCGGGCTGGTCTGGACGGCGAACATCCGCACGCTGCGGCACACCATCGAGGCCAGGACCGACCAGGGCGCCGAGGAGGAGATCCGCCTGGTGTTCGGCAAGATCGGCGAGATCATGCGGGCCGAGGCGCCCGCGCTGTTCGGCGACTACACGGTGACCGACGGCACCTGGGTGCCGGGCTGGCGCAAGGTCTAAAGGAGGCTTGGCGTGCCCGAGGTAACGGTCGGTCCCACGTCCGGGTACCTGGCGGTGCCCGCAGCGTCGCCGGGTCCTTGGCCCGGCGTGGTGGTCATCCACGAGATATTCGGGCTGAACCGCGACATCCGCGCCCACGCGGACCATCTGGCGACGCTCGGCTACCTGGCCCTGGCGCCGGACCTGTTCCAAGGCAAATCCTGGGTGCGCTGCGTCCGGGGCGCGATCCGGCAGCTCAACGCCGGGACCGGGCCCGCGTTCGACGCGCTCGACGGGTCCCGGAGGTGGCTGGCCGCGCGCGCGGACTGCACCGGCACGACCGGGGTGATCGGGTTCTGCATGGGCGGCGGTTTCGCGCTGCTGTGCGCGCCGCGGGGTGAGTTCTCCGCCGCGTCGGTCAACTACGGCCAGGTCCCGGCCGACGTGGAGCGGGTCCTGGCCGGTTCCTGCCCGATCGTGGCGAGCTACGGCGCTAAAGACCCGATGGGTGCCGGGCCCCCGCAGCGGCTCGCCGAGGCGTTGACGGCGCTGGCCGTCCCGCATGACGTCGAGGTCTACCCCGGCGCCGGGCACAGCTTCATGAGCCCGAAGCCGGCCGCGCTCACGCCACTGCTACGGCTGGCGCGGCTGGAGTACCAGCCCTTCGCGGCCGAGGACGCCTGGCGGCGGATCTCCGCGTTCTTCGGCGAGCACCTGCACGAGCCGGCCGACGGCGGCCCGGCCGACGGCGCCCAGGCCTAGCGCGATAGGTCGTAGAAGAAGCGCATACGCTGCAGATCCATTGCGGGCGGGAACATTGCCCTTATTTCGGCATCCATAGCGAACAGTTGTCCGTAGAAATACGTCATTGCCGCATCGGCGTCCTGCTCGAGCAGAAAGAATGACTGCTGGGCGGGATCAAGGACGCTATCAACAGTGCGCTGAGGCGGCACAAATTCCTCGTCGTGATGCGGCGATCCGCCGCCTGCTGATAGTGTCATAACTCTCAGTGTCGCATTCGCAGCAGAACGTTACAATCGATTACCGGCAAGAGGGGAGCAACCGGTGTATGAGATTTTCCCGGTGAACAGGTCCGGCGTGGGCGTGATGGACCATTATGGGCACTGGAACCTTTTGTCAGGAGGACGGATGGGCCGCCCGATCATCGGCATCACCGGCGAGCTGGAGGCCGCTCGCTGGCGCAACTGGATTCGCGAGGCCGTCGTTTCGCCGGTGAGCTATACGCGAGCCGTCGAGCGCGCCGGGGGCACGCCGGTCGTGCTGCCGCCGGTCCCCGCAAGCTCGGTCCCGAGCCTCATCGCCGCGCTCGACGGCCTGCTGGTCGCGGGTGGCAGGGACGTCGATCCCTCGCTCTACGACGAGGCGCCCCACGACCAGACCGACCTGCCCGACCACAGGCGGGACAGGTTCGAGCTGATCATGATCCGCGCCGCGATCGACGCCGACCTGCCCTTCCTCGCGATCTGCCGGGGCATGCAGGTGCTCAACGTGGCCCGCGGCGGCACCCTCATCCAGCACCTGGCCGATCGGCTCGGCAACGACAGTCACAAGCCGGACCCGGTGAAGCTGACCACGCACGACGTGCAGATAAGCCCCGGTAGCAAGCTCGCGGGCGTGCTCGGCGGGTCCGCGCTCGTGCCGTCCATGCACCACCAGGCGATCAACCGGCTGGGCACCGGGCTCACCACCGTGGCCTGGACCGAGGACCAGGTGATCGAGGCCGTCGAGCTGACCGGGCACCGGTTCGGCATCGGCGTGCAGTGGCACCCGGAGGAGGGTGACGACGCGCGGATCTTCGAGGCGCTCGTGACCGCGGCCAAGGCCGCGCCCGCGGCGCAGCCCGCGCCGGTCGCCCAGGCGGTCGGGCAGTCCTCGGCCGACGTGTCGAGCCGGTCCAAGCGGCCCGCGAAACGGCCCGCCGCCCGCCGCTGACCCGTTCCCCCTCTGGATTACCCCGCGCGGTCGCGCGCCTGCCCGGTTTGCCGCTGGGCAGGAGCGCGACCGCGCGATCGTTTTCGGAGCCTGGGCCCCGCGCCCGCCGTGCCGTCGCCCGGGCGCCGCCAGGTCATGAACTTTTACGCAAGTCCCCGCGTAACCCGCCCCTCGCCCGGATATTACGCGTGATTAGGACATGTGCTGGCTACGCCATCTCAATCTGGGTTCCCCTGCCATTTCCGTTCTTTCTCACCCGGACAGTCGAGACGCCGCGTGCGCAATTAACAGGGTGTGGATAATTTTCCGGCTGTGGATAAACCGGTGAATAAATTGTCGCGCGTCATTTACCCGCGCAGGCTCGAGCACGTTTCTGATCCACAATCATGAAATGGCGGGCACGAGGGCGGGGCAAGGTGAGGCCCGCTTCGTCCGCACTGACCTCAACCTGCTTCGCGCATCCCCCCGGCGCGCATCCGCTTGACTTCGGCGGGTGGCCACGACCGGTTAGAAGGGCGGCTGGTAGGTGCTGACCCAGTGCACCTGGAGCCAGGCCACGAAGGTCGACCAGGCGCCGGTCACCTCGAGTAGGCCGACGCACACCAGCATGGCCCCGCCCACCTGGGTGATCAGCCGGGCGTGCCGCCGGGCCAACGAGAACGCCCGCATCCCCAGCTGGAAGCCGAACGACACCAGCACGAACGGGACCCCCAGGCCGAGGGCGTAGACGAAGGCGAGCAGCGCGCCGCGCGCGACGGTGCCGGTCGAGGCCGACAGGGCCAGCACGGCGGTGAGCGTGGGCCCGATGCACGGCGTCCAGCCCAGCCCGAACATCACGCCGAGCAGCGGCGCACCCGCCAGGCCCGCCTTCGGCCGCGCGGACGGGCGCACGATCCGGCCCGCGAACCAGAACCGGTCGAAGACCCCCGCGAACAGCAGCCCGAGCAGGATGGTCAGGCCGCCGAGGATCTGGGTCAGCAGGCGCGCGTGCCCGGTCAGCAGGTGACCGAGCCCGCCGAGCGCGGCCCCGTAGCTGACGAAGACCACCGAGAACCCAAGGACGAACAGCGCGGTCCCGGCGACCACCCGGCTCTTCGCCGGCGCGGGCACGGCGGGGGCGACCGGGCGCGCGGCCACGGCCAGCCCCGAAGCCCCAGGTCCGTCGGCCGGAGGGGACTGGCCTGGCGCGACGTCAACCGCGGGGGCGGGCCGCGGGCCGCCGGCCCCGGCCATGCCGGTCACGAACGAGAGGTAGCCGGGTACCAGCGGCAGGCAGCAGGGGGAGAGGAAGGTCACCGCCCCGGCCGCCGCCGCGACGGGTAGCGCCAGGAGCAGCGGACCCGAGGTCACAAGCTGGCCGACCCCGCTCACGTGCGCACCAGACCCTGAACGGCAGGGGCGCATTTCGGGCGGCCAGTCATGGATTCACTATGCCACGGGCCAGCGGGCCGGTCGATGCGCGGCTCCTACATCACGTAGTAGGCGAGCGCTGCGCGCCGGCCGGCGCGGCCGAACGCGCCAGCGCCCGCGCCGGGCCAGGGGCCGGCACCACGAGCAGGGCGATGTAGCAGACCAGCGCGAGCGCGAACGCGAGCGACATGCCCAGGGAAGCGCTGGCGGCACCGCTGCCGGCGAAGCCGAGCCCCGCGAGGCCGGCTCCGATGATCGACACGAGCCCGATGGCCGACAGCCAGATCGACAGGCTGTGCCGGGCACCGATGGCCCTGATCAGGTGCACGACCGCGGCGACGAACAGCAGGATCCCGAGGACCACGTGCAGGGCGATCACCGGGCCGGAGAACAGCCCGATCGACTTCTTCGACGTCGGCGCGGTCCCGTACAGGTTGTAGATCATGCCCAGGATGAACTGGATGACCAGCATGGCCACGAGGCCGATGCTGGCCCCGCGCAGCCGGGCGAGCTTGTCGGCCTGGGACCGCCCAGCCCGAGGCCGCGCGGCGGCGTCTGCGTGCGACATTTCCCCGTCCTCAGAGAACGGAACCCTAGCCCGAGCGGCTATGGTTGGCGAGGTGAGATCCGTGCTCACCCGCCAGCCTACTCAGGCCAAGGCCAGGCCATCCGGCGGCTGGCTGCTCCTCCTGGTCGGCGCGGCGGCGTTCGTGGTCGCCCTCGGCGGCTACGTGATCTACACGGTCATCCACCCCATGAGCTACACCCTGGACCCGGTCGACCTGGCCGTCTACCGGTCCGGCGGGCTCATCGTCCGGCACATCAGGCCGGACTACAACCCGCACCTGGCGGCGCCGCTTTACGACTGGGTCGGCTACGGCAAGCTCCACCTGCCCTTCACCTACACCCCGTTCGCGGCCGTCGCGTTCGCGCTGGTCTCGTTCGTCCCCTATGCGCTGTCCCTGAAGCTGTCGGTCGCCGTGGACCTCGTCTCGCTCCTGGCGGCGGTCTGGTTCACCCTCGGCGGCCTGGGCTACCGCCGCTATCCGATCCGGGCCGGCGCGACGCTGCTGGGCACGGCGGCGGTCCTGTGGACCGAGCCGGTGCTGCGGACCATCTACCTCGGCCAGGTCAACCTGGTCCTGCTGGCCCTGATCCTCTGGGACCTGACCCAGCCGGACACCGACAAGAGCCGCTGGTGGAAGGGCTTCGCCACGGGCATCGCGGCCGGGATCAAGCTGACCCCCCTGATCTTCATCCCTTACCTGCTGGTCGCCAGGAAGTTCCGCCAGGCAGCGATGGCCGCCGCCGGGTTCGTGTTCACCGTGCTGCTCGGGTTCGCGGTCCTGCCCCACGACTCGACCAAGTGGTGGTTCGGCGGGCTGTTCTTCCAGGGCAAGCGGACCGGATTCATCGGCTGGGCGGGCAACCAGTCGCTCGACGGCCTGATCACCAGGCTGGCCGGCAGCATCGACGGCGGCCTGGCGGCCTGGGTCGTGGTGGCCATCCTGGTCGCGGCCGCCGGCGTGGTGGGCGCCGGGCTGCTCGACCGCAAGGGGCACGCCATGCTCGGCCTGCTCATGGCCGCCCTGACCGGGCTCCTGGTCTCACCGATCAGCTGGGACCACCACTGGATCTGGATCGTGCCTGGCGTCGTGGTGGCCGGGCACTACGCGGTCCAGGCCTGGCGCCGGGGCGCCCGGGCCGCGGCGGCCGCGTGCGGCATCGGAGCCGTAGCCATCGCCGCCTGGTTCGGCGCCTGGCCCACCAGCCTGTTCCACGTCAAGCCGCCGCACCTCGGCAACGACTCGCTCGGCCTGCTCTGGATCCCGCCGAACACCGAGCCGTACTACTACCAGTGGTACGGCGACCAGCGCTGGTTCCCCGAGTACCACTGGCACGGCCTGGCGCTCATCACCGGCAACGCGTTCGTCCTCGCCGGGCTGGCGGTGTTCGCGTTCATGCTGGCGGCCTCGCTGCTGCTGCCGCACCCGACGAAGGGGGACGACGATGAGCCTGGGCGAAGTCACCCAGATCAGCGAGGGCATCTACGCCTACCTGCAGCCTGACGGCAGCTGGTACATCAACAACACCGCGTTCCTGGTCGACGGCACCGGCGTGATCAGCATCGACGCCACCTCTACCGAACGCCGCACCCGCGCCTACCTGGACGCCATCGCCTCGGTCACCGACCGGCCCGTGCGCACTTTGGTTAACACCCACCACCACGGCGACCACACCCACGGCAACTACCTGTTCGCCGGGGCTACCATCGTCGCCCACGAGCGGTGCCGCACGGCGATGCTGAACACGCCGATGCCCCCGCCGCCCGGCATCTGGACCGAGGTGGACTGGGGACACCTGGAGCCCGCCCCGCCGTTCCTGACCTACGCCGACGGGGTGACCTTGTGGTCCGGCGACCTGCGCTGCGAGGTCCGCTACGTCGGCACGCCCGCACACACCACGAACGACTCGATCGTCTGGATCCCGGACCGCTCCGTGGTCTTCACCGGCGACCTGCTGTTCAACGGCGGCACCCCGTTCGCGCTGATGGGCTCCATCAGCGGCTGGATCGAGGTGCTTGAGACCGTGCTCCGGCCGCTCGGCGCGCGGACCCTCGTCCCCGGCCACGGCCCGGTCTGCGGCCCGGAGGTCATCGACGACATGCTCGCCTACCTGCGCTTCGTCCAGGACCTCGCCCGCGAGGCCCAGGCGGCCGGGCTGACCCCCCTGCAGGCGGCGCGCGAGGCGGACCTGGGGGAATTCAAAGATCTCCTTGATACCGAACGAATCGTCGGAAACCTTTACCGTGCCTACCGGGAACTGGATGGCGACCCGCCCGGTGCGCCGGCGGACCTGGTCCAGGCCCTGGGCGACATGGTGGCCTACCACGGCGGTCCCCTGACCTGTCACGCCTGACGATGCCGTGGCTCAACGAAGAGGTCGCGCGCAGCGCGGCTGGCTCACCCCGGACGACGTGATCAACACCTGGCCGCTGGACCGGCTCGGCGCCTTCCTGGCCAAGGGCCGGTAGCGCGCCGGCCCACGCGGGCTCAGAATGAGGCCAGGCAGACCGCTGCCGCTGGCCCACGGAGGCTCGCCGTGCCTGAGTCGATTCTCGCCCCCGAGACCGAAACCACCGGCGAGCGGCCGATGCCCCCGCTGGTCTCCGGCGCCCTGCCCCTGGTGGGGCACGCCCTGCAGTTCCTGGCCGACACGCGCAGGCTGCTCGAACGCGGGTACGCCGAGCACGGGGACGTGTTCCGCCTGCGCCTGAGGCCGGGCAGGCCGGCCGTCATGATGCTCGGCCCGGAGTGGGCCAAGTGGGTGTTCAAGAAGACCGACGACCACAGCCTGGCCATCGGCCCCAGCCTGGACTTCACCCGCTGGCTGCTCGGGACCGACTTCTACTTCCTGGCCGAGCCCGTCGAGTACCAGCATCAGCGCGAGACCCTGCTGCCGCTGTTCCGCAACCAGATGGCCGCCGGTCACCTGACCATCATGGAGCGGCACTGCTCGGCCTTCCTGGCTCGCCTCGGGGACTCCGGGACGTTCGATCTCCCGGAGGAGATGAACGCGCTGGTGCTCGGGGTCATCATGGAGGCGTTCCTCGGCCCGGACTTCGCCCGGCACATGCCGCGCACCGTCGCCCGTGACTTCCGCGACCTCCTCCGTGGTTTGGACCCGATCA
Organism: uncultured Actinomycetes bacterium; assembly: GCA_963789225.1. Classification (GTDB taxonomy): domain Bacteria; phylum Actinomycetota; class Actinomycetes; order Streptosporangiales; family Streptosporangiaceae; genus Palsa-504. Next base: position 150,508 of record CAWBKD010000046.1, on the reverse strand, counting down.
TCCCGAGCTGGGTGCCCGCCCCGCACCTCCTGCGCGCCAGGCGCGCCCGTGATCGGCTGCGCCGGGCCGCAGGCGCCCTGGTCCGCGCCCGGCGCCTGGCCCCGGCCGACCCGCCCGACTTCATGCAGGGGCTGCTGGCGGCCCGCGCGCTCGACGGCACGCCCGCGACGGACCAGTGGATCGTCCAGATGGCGCTGGGCGTGACCCTCGCCGGGCAGGACAGCACCACCGGCCACATCTGCTGGGCCATCATCGACCTGCTCCAGCACCCCGCCGAACTGCGGAAGGTCCTGGACGAGCAGCGGGCGATACTGCCCGGGCCTGGCCCTCTGGAACTGTCCGCCGTGCACCAGATGAACTGCCTGGACCGGGCCCAGCGGGAGACGGGGCGGCTGCACGCGGTCGCCCCGGTGATGCTGCGCCGCGCCCTGCGCCCCCTCGACGTCGGCGACCACACGATCCCGCGGGGCGCCGACGTGTTCGTCGCCCCCGTCCTGTCCCACCGCCTGCCCGCCCAGTTCGACGCCGCCGACACCTACGACCCCGACCGCTACCTGGCCGAACCCATCCTGGCCAGCTACCTGCACGGGTTCGGCGGCGGGACGCACCGGTGCCTGGGGGAGCACTTCGCCACCCTGCTGACCCACGTGGTCATCACGCGCCTGTTCCGGCGGTACGAGCTCACCCTGGTCGACCCGGATCCCGTGCCGGTGCGCACCCCCGCCTTCAAGGGACCTAGGTCCCCGTGCCGGATCGGCTACCAATTGCGGCAGACCGGTAATCACCGGTGAGAAAAGGCGTCCCGCGCGGTCTATACGGATAGACGGCCGCAGGAGGACAGATGGCAGAGCGCGGGCCCGGCGGCGCGACCGGGCTCCTGGCAGGCGCGCTCCGCTACGCCCTGAGCGTGTGCGCCCTGGTCAAGCCGGCCGAGCTGGCCTCGCCCACGCCCTGCGTGGAGTGGGACATCGGGGCGCTGCTCTGGCACCTGGGCGAGTCGGTGGCTGACCTGGAGGCAGGCCTGCGGACCGGATTCCTGGACGACGCGTGGCCGGAAGGCCCGGCCCCGGCGCGGCCCCGGCCGGACCCACGGTTCCCTGGAAGCGGCGTCGCCGACCCGTCCAGCCCGCTCGAGGTGCTGCGGGAGCGGGCCGCGGAACTGCTGTGCGCGTGCTACGACGGCGGTCCGGCCGAGCGTTTCGTCGTCGTGGGCGGCCTGCCCCTACCCGTCGGCATCGTCGCCTGCACCGGCGCCGTGGAGATGGCCGTGCACGGCTGGGACGTGTCGGCGGCCCTCGGCCGCGGCGGGACCATCCCTCCCGGGCTGGCGACCCGGCTGCTGGCGCTGTGCCCGCTCCTGGCGGCGAGCCGGGAGGGCCTGTTCGCGGCCCCCGTCCCGGTCTCACCCGAGGCCAGTCCGGGTGACCGCCTCCTCGGCTACCTCGGCCGCGACCCCGGAGCGCCGCCCTGGGCCAGGCCGGGGAACTTCCGGCCGGGCAACCGGGGGAAGGCCAGGACCGGGGCGGGCCAGCCGGGTAACTGGTCGCGCCGCCTGGCGGCGCCGTAGCCGAGCAGCGCGGCGAGCCCGAACGCGCTGCGGGGCGTGTAGCCCATGCGCCACAGCCCTCCGTGGGCGGCCGCATGCGCCTCGTCCTGCCACGGATGGCCCGCGGCCGGGCCGGCCGGATCACCGTCGGCGTACAGGTCGTAGACGAGCAGCGCCGCCATGAGCGTCTTGGTGGTGGCGGGCTCGAAGATCTCGACCCCGAACCGCGGCGCGCCCTGGTACGCGGCGGCCAGCGCCCGGTTCTTCAGGACCGACCGGGTGCGGGTCGGCGGGGCGACGTTCATCGACACGGTCGCGCCCGCGTCCCTGGCCACCGTGGCCCGCCAGCGCTGGATGCGCTTGGCGAGCGCGTAGTTCGGGCCCTGCTGGGCGATCAGGCTGTCGCAGATGCCTGGGTCCGCGCCGGGCGGGTAGGCCCGGTGGAGCACCCGGCCGCCGGACAGCGCCTGCAGTGGCCACCGGCCCAGCTTCGCGGCCGGGGACCGGGTCGCGTAGGCACGGGCCGACTGGGCGACCGCGTCCCCCGGGACGGCGAACACGTCCGTGGGCGTGGCCAGGAACGCGAGCGCCACGTCGGGCCGCGCGCCTTGCAGCCGGACGGTCAGCGCGTCGACGGCGCTGGAGACGCGGACGTTCGCCGCGCCGTCGGCGTAGACGTAGTTGCCGAGGACCAGCGGGCCCTCGGCCACGGCCAGCCAGTCGGCCACCGCCGGGGCGTCGTCGGTCAGGTCGAGGCCGGCGCGCAGCGCGAGGGCCTCGCCGTCCGGTGGCGGCAGCGGCTGGCCCGGCTCGTCGCGGGCGACCGGGACCAGCAGGGTCCCCGCGCTGCGCCGCGCCAGCTCAAGCACCCGCTCCCAGACCTGCGGCACGGGCAGGTCAACTCCCATCACCGTGGCGCCCCAGCCCAGCAGCACGGGCAGCGGGCCGACTTCGGCGCCGGCGCCGAGCACCACGATCGTCCGGCCGGGTAGGGCCAGCCACTCCGGGTGCGCCGCGACCGTGGTGATGGCGTCCGCGCACGAAGGCTCGATGATGCCCGCGGCGACCCACGCCTCGCACCTGCGCCGCAGGGCGTCGCCCTGCAGCCGCTCGCCGTGGCAGGGCACCGACAGCTCGCCGTCCGCCGTTCCGGTCCCGGCTACCGTGACGGTGGCCACGTCGTGTCGCGCGGGCGCCGTGACCACAGCGCCGAGCCCGGCCGGTTCGTCGCCGCCGTCGGCCACCTGCATCCGCCGGTGCAGCGACGCCAGCCCGCCGCGGGCCACCGCGACCGCGGCGTCCCTCGAGGCCAGCCCGGCCTCGATGAGCCTGCGGAAATGCACCGGGTAGCCGGTGCGCCAGTTCGCCTCGCGCTCCGCGTCCTTAGCCCCGGCCGGGTCCGCCTCGCCCAGCGCGTCGGCGACGACAGCGCGGCCCAGCGCCGAGGTGCTCCGGCGCCCGTCCGCCGATACCGGGAAGACCACCCCGGCCGGCTCGTCGCCGCTCAACCCGCTCCTGCCATCATCACTAGACCATCATGGCGAACCCGGCCGGTCGCGACTAGCTGCCCAGGCGGCCAGCCGCCTAGGGTTGGCGCATGACTCCGGTTTTCCGGCTCTGCGATGACTACGTGACGCGATCGGCCGCCCTCGATCCGGTCGCGGCCGGGATGGAGGGGATCGACGAGGCATTCGGCGCGGCGACCGACTACAGCCCGGAGGGCTTCGCCGCCCGGGCCGAGCTGATCACCGCGACGCTGGCCGCGCTGGATGAGCTGGCCGAGACCTCTTCGGCCGACCGGCTGGCGGCCGGGTTCCTGCGCGAGCGGCTCGGGGCGCAGCTGGCCTCGCACGAGACGGGCGAGCCGCTCCGGCTGCTGCGCACCCCGATCGGGCTGGCCCACGCGGTCAGGGACAGCGTGGACCTGCTGCCGCGGGACGGCGACGACGCCTGGCGGAACATCGCGGCGCGGATGGCCGCGATCCCCGGGATGTTCGCGACCTGGCGAGCGAGCCTGGAGGCCGGGCTTGACCGGGGCCTGCCCGCCGCGCGCCGTCAGGCGGTGGAGGGCGCGGCCGAAGCCGACCGCTACATCGGATCGCACGGCGCCCTGGTCGCCTCCTACGGCGAGGGCCCGCTGGCCGGCGAACTCGCCGCGGCCGCTGCCGCGGCCGACCAGGGGTACGCCGAGCTTGCGCGCTACCTCCGCGAGGACTACGCTCCGCGGGCGGTCGAGGCCGACGGGGTCGGCGCGGAGCGGTACGCGGTGGCGGCCAGGCTCAGCCTGGGGGCCGACCCCGACCTGCCCGAGGCCTACGAGTGGGGCTGGGGCGAGCTGCGCAGGATCCAGGACGAGATGGCGGCGGAAGCGGACAAGATCAGCCCGGGCGCGAGCTTTGCCGAGGCGGCCGCCGCCCTCGACGAGTCCGCGTACGTGGTCGGCGCCGACGCGTACCTGGCCTGGCTCCAGGACCGCCACGACCGGGCCATCGAGCAGCTGGACGGCGTCCTGTTCGACATCGCCGGGCCGCTGCGGACGATCGAGGTGGTGCTCGCCTACGACTCCGCGGCGGGCGCCGCCCACTACACGCCGCCGAGCGAGGACCTGACCAGGCCGGGGCGCACCTGGTGGCCGCTGGCCGGGCGGGAGGTCTCGGGCCGGTTCCGGACCTGGTCGGAGCTGTCGACCGTCTTCCACGAGGGCGTGCCCGGTCACCATCTGCAGGTGGGCGCCAGCATCATGGCGGGTGACAACCTGTCGCGGTTCGCCAAGACCAACTTCGTCAGCGGGCACGGCGAGGGCTGGGCCCTGTACGCCGAACGCCTGGCCGACGAGCTCGGCTGGTTCGCGGAGCCGGGCACACGCCTGGGCATGCTGCGCAGCCAGTCGGTGCGCGCGGCGCGGGTGGTCATCGACATCGGCGTCCACCTGGACCTGCCGCGGCCCGACGGCTCCCGGTGGACCTTCGAGAACGCCTGCGAGCTGCTTGGCGGCCTGGTCTCGGGCGAGCCGCGCCGGGTGCGCGCCGAGATCACCCGCTATTTCGGCTGGCCCGCGCAGGCCATCTCCTACAAGCTCGGCGAGCGTGGCTGGCTGGCCGCCAGGCAGCAGGCCATGCAGCGGCCCGGATTCGACCTCAAGCGCTGGCACACGGCCGCGCTAGGCCTCGGCCCGATCGGCCTGGAGGGCCTGGCCGACGCACTAGCCGGCCTCGGCGACGGCGCCCCGCCGCAGGGCTAGTCCCAGCTGGCCTCAGCGGGGCCGGTCGTCGATGATGCGGCGCATCTTGCCCGCGGAGCGCTCGATCGACTGCGGCGCCAGGACGCTGGCCCGGACGGTCACGCCGATGATGTTCTTGATCATCGAAGTCAGCCGGGGCCCGGCCTGGTCCACGTCGTACGCGGTCGCGTCGATGCGGTGCTCGACGCGGACGGCGAGCTCGTCCATCCTGGCCGGCCTGGTCAGGTGCAGCTGGAAGTGCGGTGACAGCGCGGGGATGCGCATGATGAGTTCCTCGATCTGGGTCGGGAACACGTTGACCCCGCGCAGGATGATCATGTCATCGGTCCGCCCGGTGATCTTCTGCATGCGCCGCATGGTGCGGGCCGTGCCGGGCAGCAGCCGGGTCAGGTCGCGGGTCCGGTAGCGGATCACCGGCATGGCCTGCTTGGTCAGCGAGGTGAACACGAGTTCCCCCTCCTCGCCGCCGGGCAGAACCTGCCCGGTGACCGGGTCGATCACCTCGGGGTAGAAGTGGTCCTCCCAGATGTGCAGGCCGTCCTTGGTCTCCACGCACTCCTGCGCCACCCCCGGGCCCATGACCTCGGACAGGCCGTAGATGTCCGTGGCGTCGATGCCGAGCCTGGCCTCCATCTCCGTCCGCATCTCGTTCGTCCACGGCTCGGCGCCGAAGATGCCGAAGCGCAGCGACGAGGCCGCGGGGTCATCGCCCTGGCGTTCCATCTCGTCGATGATCGCCAGCATGTACGACGGCGTGACCATGATGATGTCCGGCCGCAAATCCCGGATCAGGGTGACCTGGCGCTCGGTCATCCCGCCCGAGACCGGGACCACCGTGCAGCCGAGCTTCTCCCCTCCGTAGTGCGCCCCCAGGCCGCCGGTGAACAGCCCGTAACCGTAGGCGTTGTGGATGACGTGCCCCGGCCGCCCACCCGCCGCGCGGATGGACCGGGCCATGACCGTGGCCCAGGTGTCGATGTCCTCGCGCGTGTACCCGACCACCGTGGCCCGCCCCGTGGTCCCAGACGAGGCGTGCACCCGCACGACCTGGTCCCTGGGCACCGCGAACATGCCGAATGGGTAGTTCTCGCGCAGGTCGGCCTTGCTGGTCAGCGGGAACTTGGCCAGGTCGGCCAGGTCCCGGCAGTCGTCCGGGTGCGCACCCGCCGCGTCGAACGCCGCGCTGTAGTGCGGCACGTTGGCGTACGTGTGCCGCAGCGTCCAGCGGAGCCGCTCCAGTTGCAGCGCGCGCAGTTCGTCGGCCGATGCCCGCTCGATCGGTTCGAGGTCTCCCGCCGGCGACGTGAGATCCTGCATGCCGGGCTCCTCTCAGGCGTCGTAGTCGACGGTGATCCGGTCAGACGCGGGAAGGGCCTGACAGGTCAGAACGTATCCCGCCGCAAGCTCCTCGCGCTCGAGCGCGTAGTTGCGCCGCATGGTGACCTCGCCCTCGACCAGCAGCGCCCGGCAGGTGCCGCAGACGCCGCCCTTGCAGGCGAACGGCAGGTCCGGGCGGACCCGCTGGGCTCCGTCCAGGATCGGGGTGCCCGGCGGGATCGTGGCGGTGCTGCTGCGCCCCTCGAGCAGGACCGTCACCTCGGCCCCGGGCCCGACGGGCGCGTCAGCGTGCTTGGCCTGCTCAGGCGGGGCGTCCTCGACGTAGAACAGCTCCCGGTGGATGCGGTGGCGGGGCACGCCGAGCTCGCCCAGGACGCCGATCGCCCCCTCGACCATCGCGAACGGGCCGCACAGCCACCAGTGGTCGACCGCGCCGGGGTCGACCGTGACCGGTAGCAGTGACCGCAGCTTGCCCTCATCGAGCCGGCCGTTGAACAGGTCCACCTCCTGCGGCTCGCGGCTGAGCACGTGGACGACGCAGATCCGCGCCGGGTAGGAGTCCTTGAGGTCGGCGATCTCGTCGGCGAACATCACCGAGTCGCTGCGCCTGTTGCCGTAGAGCAGGGTCACCGACGATTCGCCGTGCGCGGCGAGCACGGATCCGGCGATGGACAGGACGGGGGTGATCCCGCTGCCCGCGGCGATCAGGACGTGCTGCCCGGGGTTCTGCAGATCCGGGGTGAAGGATCCCGAAGGGGCCTGGACCTCGACGACGTCACCGGCGCGGACCTCGTGCACGAGCCACCCGGACACCGCGCCGCCCGCCACCTCGCGCACGCCGATCCGCGGCGCGGACCCGGCGGACGCGCAGATCGAGTAGGAGCGCCGCTCGTCGCCGTGCCTGACGGTGAGCGACTGCCCGGGCGCGAAGGCGAACGTCTGGTGCAGCCCGGGGGGCACGTCGAAGGTCACGGCCGCGGAGTCATCGGTCAGCGGGTCGACGCTCGCCACGGTCAGCGGATAGAACCGCGTCCGGGACCCCGCCGCGGGCGGCATCAGATGTCCTTCACGTACTCGAACGGCTCGCGGCAGGTCCGGCAGCGGAACAGCGCGGTGCACGCGGTCGCGCCGAAGGCGGCGGTCCGTTCGGTGTCGAGGGAACCGCACCGCGGGCAGGCCACGGACCGGGGGAGCCCCAAAGTCAGGGGGAGCGGCACCGGGCCCCGGCCGGGGCCCGGCCGACCCTGGCCGGGCCGGGCCGGGTTGGGCGGGGCCAGGCCCGCCGCGTGCAGTTTCGCGCGGCCCTGCGGGGTGATCTGGTCGCTGCTCCACGCGGGCGCGAGCTCCGTCCGCACGATGACGTCAGCGAACCCGGCTCGCGCGAGCTGGTAGCGCAGGTCGTGCGCCATCTCGCGCAGCGCGGGGCAGCCCGAGTAGGTCGGCGTGATCGTCACCACGACGCGGCCGTCCTCGGCCGTGACGCGGCGCAGGATGCCCAGGTCGCCCAGCGTCACCATCGGCAGCTCGGGATCGGGCACCGCCGCGGCGATCTCGCGCGCAGCCTCCAAGTCGGCGGCCGCGCCGTCGCCGGCTCCCCGGGTCACCATGTCGCGTCCGGGTAAGCCCGCGCGACGCTCTGCAGCTCGGCCAGCACGTACCCCAGCGCCTCGGTGTGCACTCCCTCGCGCCCGGCCTGCCCGGCGACCTGGGCCAGCGGCGCGTCTCCCGGCCGGTCCAGGGTGGCCGCGGCCAGCACCGCGTCGAGCACGCCTTCCACCTCGGCCCGCAGCCCGGCCGGGCCGGCCGCTACTCCCGGCAGGCGGGCCGCCACGGCGTCGGCGCGGAACAGCTCGTCGAACAGCGGCCAGATGACGGCCAGCGCGGCCTGCATCCTGGCGTGCGAAAGCGCGGTGCCGTCACCGAGCCTGATGACCCACTGGGCCGCGTAGTCGCGGTGATACGTAAGCTCCTTGACCGCCTTGCCCGCGATCGCCGCCAGCACCGGGTCCGCAAACCCGGTCAGCTCGCCGAACAGGGCGAGCCGCCACGCGGAGAAGATCAGCAGCCGGCCTGCCAGCTCCGCGAAATCGGCGTCCGCCGACTCCACCAGCCGCACGTTGCGGAATTCGCCCTCGGTCCTGAAGAACGCGAGGCGATCCTCGTCCCGCCCGGCGCCCTCGGCCTGGCCTGCGCGGGACAGCAGCAGGCGCGCCTGGCCGAGCAGGTCCAGGGCGATGTTCGCGAGCGCCGTCTCCTCCTCCAGTTCCGGCATGCGCGTCACCCACTGCTGCAGGCGGTGCGAGTAGATCAGCGCGTCGTCCCCGAGCGCCAGGCAGTACGCGGCCAGGGCCCCGGCGTCGATGCCGGCCGGCACCGAGGTGCCGATCCCCTCGAGCGGATCGGAGAACCCGGTGCCGAACGCCCACCGGTGGTCCTCGGACTCCTCGGCCAGGGACTGGTAGGCGGCGAAGTCATCGTCATCGGTCATCGTTCTCGGCCCCTACATATAGGGGACGTCCTCCGGGATGTTGTAGAACGTCGGGTGCCGGTAGACCTTGTCGCCGGACGGCGCGAAGAACGGGTCCTTCTCGTCCGGGCTCGACGCGGTGATGTCAGCGGCCGCGACCACCCAGATGCTGACCCCCTCGTTCCTGCGCGTGTACAGATCACGGGCGTGGCGCAGGGCCATCTGCGCGTCAGCCGCGTGCAGAGAGCCGACGTGCACGTGGTTGAGGCCGCGCTTGCCGCGCAGGAACACCTCGTACAGCGGCCAGCCCGACCGCACCTGATCCGGGCCGGACTCGGCGGGAACGCCGGTCACCGGCACCGCACCGTCGCCGCCCTCCGCGGTGAAGGCGTCCGTCATCAGGCGACATCCTTCCCTGCCGTGCGTGCGGCGGCCTTGGCCGCATACGCCGAGGCGGCCTCGCGCACCCAGGCCCCCTCCTCGTGGGCCGCCGCCCGCCGCGCGATGCGCTGCGCGTTGCACGGCCCGTGGCCCTTGACCACGGCCATGAACTCGTCCCAGTCGACCTGGCCGAAGTCGTAGTGGCCGCGTTCGGCGTTCCACTTAAGATCTGCGTCCGGCAGCGTGACCCCCAGCTTGTCGGCCTGCGGCACGGTCATGTCGACAAATCGCTGCCGCAGGTCGTCGTTGGTGTGCCGCTTGATGCCCCAGGCCATCGACTGCGCCGTGTTCGGCGACTGGTCATCAGGCGGCCCGAACATCATCAGCGACGGCCACCAGAACCGGTTCGTGGCGTCCTGCACCATCGCGCGTTGCGCCGCGGAGCCGCGCATCATCGTCATCAGGAGCTCGTAGCCCTGCCGCTGGTGGAAGGACTCCTCCTTACAGATGCGGATCATGGCCCGCCCGTAGGGGCCGTAGGACGACCGGCACAGCGGGACCTGGTTGCAGATGGCCGCGCCGTCGACCAGCCAGCCGATCACGCCCACGTCCGCGTAGGTCAGCGTCGGGTAGTTGAAGATGGACGAGTATTTCTGCCGCCCGTGCACGAGCTTGTCGGTGAGGTCGGCGCGGTCGGCGCCCAGGGTCTCCGCGGCGGAGTACAGGTACATGCCGTGCCCCGCCTCGTCCTGGACCTTGGCCAGCAGGATCGCCTTGCGGCGCAGCGAGGGAGCGCGGGTGATCCAGTTGCCCTCGGGCTGCATGCCGATGATCTCGGAGTGGGCGTGCTGGGCGATCTGGCGGATCATCGTCGCGCGGTAGGCGTCCGGCATCCAGTCCCGCGGCTCGATCCGCCGGCCGCGGCCGATCGTGTCGTCGAAGTGGGCCTGGAGTTCGCCGGGCTCCTCGCCGGGAAGCGCCGTCATGTCCTCTCCTCTCCCTCGCCACCATGGTAAGTAGCGGATGGCGATCTCACGGCCGTGGCGGTCATGCTGCGGTGTGCCGGGGATGACGACCGCCCGGCCGGTAACGATCCGCCAGGCGCTCCAGGCCACCGCGGCGGCGTCCAGGGTGTCCGCCGCCGGGGCCCGCGGGACAGAGTCCGCTGACAGTACGATCCCGGCCCGGGCCAGCAGCCCGCGGCGCAGCTCGAGGCCGGCCGCGGTGTGCTTGCTGAGCGCGAGCGGCGCGCCGGATAGCGCGCAGAACGCCAGCTCAGGGTGCACCTCGTACAGCGGGCGGGCCGAGGTCTCGCGGTAGGCGTCGGCTTCGAGCAGCTTCGCCTGCAGGCGTCGACCCCTGTCACGCGCATACCGCTACGGTGGCACACCCGCCCCCACGGCGCAGTTCGGCGAGGGCTCCTACCCGACCAGCCCGCGACCGGTCGCATACCCGCCCGCCTCGGCCCAGTTCGGCGAGGCTCCCTCCTGACCGGCCACTGAGCCGTTAGGGTTTGCTGGTGGCCGGGCGCACCATCGGCATCATCGGCGGGCGGGCGGACACCGAGGCTGGCCCGGACGCGAGCCTGGTCCACCTCCGGTGCACCGCGGCAGACGCGCTGTCCAACCTGGTGGGCGTCCTCGAACTGGCCGCCGACGGCCAGGTGCGGTTCAGCGCGGCCACCAGGCGGCCGTTCGCCGCGACACTCGCCCTGGTCGACGACGCGCTGGTGGCCGGCGACTACTACGAGGACGAGCCGATCGCCTCGTTCGCCTGGCCGCTGCTCCTGCAGGTCGGCGGGCTCGCCCGGCGGACCGGGACCGCGCTCGAGCTGACCTCGCGCGGCCGGGCGGTCCTCGCCAGGCCGTCCTACGCGGCGCTCGGCACGCTGTGGGACAAGTGGCTGACCAGCGTGTCGCACGACGAGCTGGCCCGGATCGAGGTGATCAAGGGACAGCGCCGGGCCGCTACCCTGACCCCGGCCGCCAAGCGGCGCGCCGCGGTGGCCGCGGGGCTTGCCGCGCTCCCGCCGGGAGCGTGGACCCAGACCGCCGCGCTGCTGTCGATCCTGCGGACCGGGGCGCCGCGGCTGGCGGTGACACGAACCTTGATGGCGCGCTGGCGGCTGTACATCGCCGACGCGTATTACGGATCGCTTGGCCACGCCGGGCCGCAGGCCTGGGACGTTATCGAGGGCCGGTACGCGCTGTGCGTGCTCCTGGAGTACGCGGCCACCATCGGCCTCATCGACGTCGCCTATACCGACCCGCACGGCGCCCGCCACGATTACCAGTCCCTGTGGGGCGCCGACCAGTTCCCCTGCCTGTCCCGTTACGACGGCCTGCTCGCGGTGCGCGTCAACGAACTGGGTGCCGCCATCCTGCACGACCCGGATGCCCTGCCGAGCCTGGGCCTTCCCGTGCCCTGCCGCGGATAGCGCGGGCGCGGAGGGGGGGCTAGCCGGCGATGAGGGGCTCGAGCAGGAGGTCGGGGTGCTCGCGCTGGATCTGGCCGAGCCGCCACTTGTCGGTGAACACCGCGAGCAGCGCGCCGTCGTGACGGCGGGTCAGCACCTCGGTGCCGCGTTGCCCGGCCAGGGCGCGGGCGCCTTCCGCGTCGGTGCGCCTGGCCATCGTGTAGTCGAGCTGGTCGAGGTCGGCGCGGGCCCCGAACTCGTGCTCGAGCCGGTGCAGCACGACGTCGAACTGGAGCGGGCCGACGGCGGCCAGCACCGGCGCCTGGTCCCCGCGCAGGTCCGAGGCGAGGACCTGGACGACACCCTCGGTGTCGAGCTGCTCGATGCCCCGCCGGAACTGCTTCTGCTTGCTCGCCTCCTTGCCGCGCACGACCGCGAAGTGCTCGGGCGCGAAGCTGGGGATGGGCGGGAACTCCACGGGCAGCTCGTCGTACAGGGTGTCGCCCGGGCGCAGCGCGGTGGCGTTGACCAGGCCGATGACGTCGCCGGGATAGGCCTCCTCGACGGTCTCGCGGTCCTGGCCGAACATGGCCTGGGCGTACTTGGTCGCGAACGGCCGCCCGGTCGCGGCGTGAGTCAGCACCATGCCGCGCTCGAAGCGCCCCGAGCAGACCCGCACGAACGCCACCCGGTCCCGGTGCGCCGGGTCCATGTTGGCCTGCACCTTGAAGACCAGGCCGGAGAACGGGGCATCCACCGGCCGCGGCTCGCCCTTGATGTCGTCCCGCGGGCCGGGCGGCGGCGCGAGCTCGGTGACGGCGTCCAGCAGGCGGCGGACGCCGAAGTTCGGCAGCGCCGCCCCGAACAGCACCGGGCTCGACACCCCGGCCAGGAACGACGGGAGGTCGAGGGCCTCGCCGTAGATCGCGTCGAGCAGGGCCAGTTCCTCCTGCGCGGTGACGTAGGCCGCACCGTCGCGCGCGGCGGCGGCCTGGGCGTCGAGCCGGGCCTCCACGGCGCGGCCCGCCCCGCCCGGGGTCCTGGTGAACGTGACGTATTCGCCGGTCGCGCGGTCGATGAGCGCCCGGAAGTCGCCGGCCACGCCGACCGGCCAGTTCACCGGGGCCGGGCGCAGCCCGATCTGCTGCTCGATCTCGTCCAGGAGTTCCAGCGGCTCCCGGCCGGGCCGGTCCCACTTGTTCACGAACGTGATCACCGGGACGCCCCGGCTGCGGCATACGTCGAACAGCTTCAGGGTCTGCGGCTCGAGCCCCTTCGCCGAGTCGAGCAGCATGATCGCGCAGTCCACGGCGGACAGGACCCGGTAGGTGTCCTCGGAGAAGTCGGCGTGCCCGGGGGTGTCCAGCAGGTTGAGCACCATGTCCCGGTAGTCGAAGCGGAGCGCCGCGGACGTAATCGAGATGCCGCGGGCGCGCTCCATCGCCATCCAGTCCGAGGTCACGCCGCGCCGGCCCGCCTTGCCGTGCACGGCGCCCGCCTGGGTGATGGCCGACGCGTGCAGGGCCAGGGCCTCGGTCAGGGTGGATTTGCCCGCGTCCGGGTGGCTGATGACCGCGAAGGCCCGGCGGTTGCTCGCTTCCGCGAGCAACCGGGCGTCCGCTCGCGGAGGCGCCCCCGTATCCGCCATTGTCACTTACGCGAGGATACTGGGTCCGTGGACCGCGTCCTCACCATCCCGAACGCGATCAGCGCCGCCCGGATAGCCGGGGTCCCGGTCTTCCTGTGGCTGGTTCTCGGGCCGCGGACCGCCGTGGCCGATGACTGGGCGGTCGGGATACTCATGGCCGCGGGCGTGTCCGACTGGCTGGACGGCAAGATCGCCCGCGCGCTTAACCAGGGCAGTCGGCTCGGGCAGGTCCTCGACCCGGCCGCGGACCGCCTGTACATCGCGGCGACCATCGTCGCGCTGGCGGTGCGCGGGATCATCCCGTGGTGGCTGGTCGCCGTCCTGGCGCTGCGCGAGCTGACGGTCGGGGCGGCGCTCGCCGTGCTGCGCCGCCGGGCCGGCTTCAGCACGCTGCAGGTCAGCTTCGTCGGCAAGGCCGCCACGATGTGCCTGCTTTACGCCTTCCCGCTGCTGTTCCTCGGCGATCACCCCGGCTCGTGGGCGACGGTGGCGCGGGTCACCGGATGGACCTTCGCGGTCTGGGGAACGGCTCTGTACTGGTGGGCCGCGGCCCTGTACCTGACCCAGGTGCGCAGCTTGGTGAGCCGCAGCGCGAGCGCGTGACATGGCGGAGAGGGTGCCCGTGTATTCGCCGGTGGCTGGGTACACCTAAGGGCGAAAACCGGGAAGGAGCCGCAGAGCGTTGAAGGCTGTCGTCATGGCAGGAGGAGAGGGGACACGGCTGCGGCCGATGACCGCGAACCAGCCCAAGCCCATGCTTCCCGTGGTCAACAGGCCGATCATGGAGCACGTCCTGCGGCTGCTCAAGCGGCACGGCTTCACCGAGACCGTCGTCACCGTCCAGTTCCTCGCCGCCCTGGTCAGGAACTACTTCGGGGACGGCGAGGAATTCGGCATGAGCCTGCAGTACGCCACCGAGGAGATGCCGCTCGGCACGGCGGGCAGCGTCAGGAACGCCGGGGACGCCCTGCGCGACGAACCCTTCCTCGTCATCTCCGGCGACGCGCTGACCGACATGGACCTGACCGCGATGGTCAAGTACCACAGGGAAAAGGGCGCGCTGGTCACCGTGGGCCTGGCCAGCGTGCCTAACCCCCTCGAGTTCGGCATCGTGATCACGTCAGAAGACGGCCGGATCCAGCGCTTCCTCGAGAAGCCGACCTGGGGCCAGGTGTTCTCCGACACGGTCAACACGGGCGTATACGTCATGGAGCCTGAAGTGCTCGCCGAGGTCCCGTTCGGCGAGGCGGTCGACTGGTCGGGCGACGTCTTCCCGAAGCTGGTCGAGCGGGACGCCCCGCTGTTCGGCTACGTATCGGACGGCTACTGGGAGGACGTCGGCACCCTCGAGAGCTACCTGAAGGCCCAGGCGGACGTCCTGGACCGCCGGGTCAAGACCGACATTGCCGGATTCGAGGTCTCGCCCGGCGTCTGGGTCGCCGAGGGCGCGGACGTCGACTCCGACGCCGTGCTCACCGGCCCGCTGTGCATCGGGGACTACGCCAAGATCGAGGCCGGTGCGCACCTGCGCGAGTACACCGTGGTCGGCAGCAACGTGGTGGTCAAGGAGGGCGCATTCCTGCACCGCGCCGTGGTGCACAACAACGTCTACATCGGCCAGGCCGTCACCCTGCGTGGCTGCGTGATCGGCAAGAACACCGACGTCATGCGGCTGGCCAGGATCGAGGAAGGCGCCGTCGTCGGGGACGAGTGCGTGATCGAGCCCGAGGCCTACCTGTCCGCCAAGGTGAAGGTCTACCCGTTCAAGACCATCGAGGCGGGCGCGGTGGTGAACACCAGCGTGATCTGGGAGCAACGCGGCCAGCGCACCCTGTTCGGCCCGCGCGGGGTGTCCGGGCTGATCAACGTGGAGGTCACCCCCGAGCTGGCCGTCCGCCTGGCCAGCGCCTACGCGACCATGCTCCGCAAGGGCTCGACGGTCACCACGTCGAGGGACGCGTCCCGGGCCGCGCGGACGCTGAAGCGGGCCGTGCAGGCGGCGCTCAACTCCAGCGCGATCAACGTGGTGGACCTGGAGGCCCAGCCGCTCCCCGTGGCCAAGTGGGAGACCGCCAGGGATCACTACAGCGGCGGCGTCGCGCTGCGCACGACGCCCGGCGACGCGCAGTCCGTCGACATCATCTTCCTCAACGAGCACGGCGCCGAGTTGTCGCAGGCGGACCAGCGCAAGCTGGAGCGCGTCTTCTCCCGGCAGGAGTTCCGGCGGGCGTTTCCCGGCGAGATCGCCGAGCTCAGCTACTCGCCCAGGGTGGTCGAGTCCTACACCCACGAACTGCTTTCTTGCGTCGACATGACCGGGGTGCGCGAGGCCAACCTGCGGGTGGTCGCGGACTGCGCGGGTGGCACCGTGTCGCTGGTCCTGCCGAGCCTGCTCGGCACGATCGGCGTGGACGTGCTGACCCTGAACAACCGGCTGGACGAGGTGTCCCCGACCGAGACCGTCGCGCAGCAGCGCGCGGGCCTGCAGCGAGTGGCCGAGCTCGTGAGCTCCTACCGCGCGGCGTTCGGCGTCAGGTTTGACCCGCTCGGCGAGCGGATCCAGCTCGTGGACGAGAAGGGCGAGCTGGTCAGCGAGGACCGGGCGCTCCTGGCGGTGCTCGACCTCGTGGCGGCCGAGCGTAAGTCCGGGCGGGTGGCCCTGCCGGTGACCACGACCAGGGTGGCCGAGCAGGTCTGCCGCTTCCACGGGGTACGGGTGAGCTGGACCGCCACGTCGATGGACGCGCTGACGGTCGCTGCGGCGCAGGAGGACGTCATCTTCGCGGCCGACGGCCGCGGCGGGTTCGTCGTCCCCGAGTGCTCGCGGACCGTCGACGGCATCGCGGCCTTCGTCCGGCTGCTCGGCCTGGTCGCACGGACCAGGCTGACGCTCAGCCAGATCGACGCCAGGATCCCGACGGCGCACCTGCTCAGGCGATCCATCCCGACGCCATGGGCGACCAAGGGCAGCGTGATGAGGACGGTGATGGAGGCGGCGGGCGGCAAGCAGATCGACACCACCGACGGCGTGCGCGTGATCGAAGGGGATCGCGGCTGGGTGCTGGTGCTGCCGGACCCGGCCGACGCGTTTACCCGCCTGTGGGCGGAGGGCAGCGACGCGGACACCGCGCAGCAGCTACTAGACGAATGGGCCATCGTGGTGGAGCAGGCCGGCCGCTGATCGGACGGGCCCGGGACCCCAGGCCCGTATCCAGGTAAGCTGTGTGCCTCGCCCGCTGATCCGAACGGCGCGAACCGCACGAAATTCGCGAATATGAGAGAATTGCGCCCACTAGGGTTTGCCCGGTGGTCACCATCCGCACGGGCGGCAGGCGCGCAGCAGCGGCATAGAGGAGGTGAGACGGCGATGTGGCGGAAGCGTCGCGACGACCAGACCAGGCCAGGCCGGCGCGGGCTGTTTGCGTGGCTCATGGACCGTCGGGCCTCCGCACCGGTACCTTGGGCTGCATCGCCGGATGCCGAGGTGTTCACCGAGGGGAGGCCGAGCGTAGCTATGCCACGTGTTTACTGTGCCCGGTGCGGTCGGCCGAATCCTGACGACGCCAGGTTCTGCTCCAACTGCGGGGCTCAGTTGGCCGGCGCCGGAATGGGCGGCGCCCGTCCCGGCGAGACCACCTCGACGTTGTCCCCGGTGGGACGGTCAGAGGACGGTGACTTCGGCGACGACCTGTTCCCGGACTCGGCCGCGTTCGGTGCCCTGCCGGAGGGGAGCGCGCTGCTCCTGGTCATGCGCGGGCCTAACGCCGGCAGCAGGTTCCGTCTCGACGGTGACCTGACCACCGCGGGCAGGCACCCGGACAGCGACATCTTTCTCGACGACGTGACGGTCTCCAGGCGGCATGCGGAGTTCTACCGCCATGGTGCCCTGTTCACCGTCCGCGACGTGGGCAGCCTCAATGGCACCTACGTCAACAGGGAGCGCATCGAGGAGGCGGAACTGGTCGGTGGCGACGAGGTCCAGATCGGCAAGTTCCGGCTGCTGTTCCTGACCGGCCAGAACCTTGACCCGAGAACCTCCTCGGCCGACCCTCGCGGCAGGGGTGCGCAGGATTACGCATGAGCGAGCAGCCCGCGCGCGGTCAGTTCGGGATCGGCGAGGTGCTGGCCCAGCTCCGCGGGGAATTTCCTGACATCAGCCCGTCCAAGATCCGCTTCCTCGAGGCCGAGGGGCTGATCGAGCCCGCCAGGTCAAGCTCGGGCTACCGCCGGTTCAGCTCGGCGGACATCCAGCGGCTGCGGTACATCCTCACGATGCAGCGGGACTCCTACCTTCCGTTGCGGGTGATCAGGGAACGGCTGGCCGGTGACGTCGGCTCGGACGGCACCGGCCAGGACGGAGCCGGATCGCCCGGAAGGCAGGCCCCGGCGGACCTGTCCCGCCGCCAGCTCCTCGAGGCGGCAGGCATCAGCGAGGCGGAGCTGACCGAGCTCGAAGACCACGGGCTGATCCGGCGGATGGGTCGGCAGTACGGCGCCGACGCGCTCGCGGTGGCCCGTGCGGTGGCGGCGCTGCGCCACTTCGGCGTCCAGGCGCGGCACCTGCGGGCGGTCAAGACCGCCGCGGACCGGGACGCGAACCTGGTCGAGCAGGTGGTGGCGCCGCAGCTGCGCCAGCGCGGCGCCGGTGCGCGCGACGCGGCCGCCAGGACCGCCTGGCAGATCACGGACCTGCTTCTGCGACTGCACGCCACGCTGATCGAATCCGCGCTGGCCGAGGCCGGGTTGACCATAGCGCCCACGGCGGGATACGAGCCGGGGCCCGACGAATCGGACCAGGTCGCCGACGCTCTCGACCCTCAGGCCAGGGGGCTGCGGTCGGCTTCCGGGCGATTACGGGTGTACCGTGGCAAGGGGAGAGGTGGCCCGGACAGGTTCGCCAGGCACGTGAGGACGGAGCTGCAGTGCGGCAGATGGAGGTCATCGGCGTCAGGGTCGAGATGCCGTCAAATAGCCCCATCGTCTTGCTGAAGGAGGCGCAGGGGGATCGGTACCTGCCCATCTGGATCGGGGCGGTCGAGGCGACGGCGATCGCCTTCGCGCAGCAGGGCATGGTGTCCGTCAGGCCGCTCACGCATGATCTTTTCCGCGACGTGCTCGAGGCCCTGAGCATCCAGCTGCGAACGGTGAACATCACTGCGCTGCGTGATGGGATCTTCTACGCGGACCTCGTCTTCTCCAACGGTGCCGAGGTCAGCGCGCGCCCGTCGGACTCGATCGCGCTGGCCCTGCGCACCGGCGCGCAGATCTTCGCCAGCGAGGAGATCCTGGACGAGGTGGGCGTGGCGATCCCGGACGAGCAGGAGGACGAGGTAGAGAAGTTCCGTGAGTTCCTCGACACCATCTCACCCGAGGACTTCGGCCGGGCGACGTGACCGCACCGCCGGGCAGCACCCTGCTGACCCCGTTTACCTCATGCATCCCCGTATGCCTGCATGCCGCCGGGAATGTCGCGACGCGCCGTGCGCGGTCGTTGACGCCGCCGCCCGGGCCGGCTTACGGTGCGAGTGCCGTGGGTAGTCAGCTCCCGTGGAGGTAGGCGTGGCGGTAACCAGGAGTGACAGCGGCGGTGGACCCGCCGCCGACGACCCACATGGCTTTCAGGATGCCCTGTTCGAGACTGACGAGACCCTGGGGGCCACTGACGAGGCCCAGGGGGCAGCGGACGTCCCTGCGGGCGCCGGCCGGACAGCGGAAATCGGATACCGCGGTCCGACCGCCAGCACCGTGGCCGGGATTACCTATCGCCAGCTTGATTACTGGGCGCGCACGGGCCTAGTCGAGCCGAGCGTGCGTCCGGCCCACGGCTCGGGTTCCCAGCGCCTGTACAGCTTCCGTGACATCCTCGTGCTGAAGGTCGTAAAGCGGCTGCTGGACACCGGGATCTCGCTGCAGCAGATCAGGGCGGCGGTCCAGCACCTGCATGATCACGGCACCGATGACCTGGCCCAGGTGACCCTGATGAGCGACGGGGTCAGCGTGTACGAATGCACGTCGGCGGACGAGGTGGTCGACCTGCTCGCCGGTGGCCAGGGCGTATTCGGCATCGCGCTCGGGCGGGTGTGGCGCGAAGTCAAGGGCGACCTGGCGGTCCTGCCCGCCGTGTCGGCCGAGGACGGGGCCGTGGACATCAGGAACCCCGTTTCCGCGGCCCAGGACGACCTGGCCAAGCGTCGGCTCCGCCGCACCAGCTGAATCCCGCCCCCGCGTCCGCTCCTGGAGGCCCACCCCGCCCAGCCCGGGACGATGGTGCTGCGTAATGTCAGCCACGACTGGACAATGACACCTAAAGGCGAAGCAGCCGTCGCGGTGCAGGATTGGGGGCCGGGATGAACGACCTGCAAGTGATCTTCGACGGGCGGAGCTATGTCTTCCAGCCCGGACAGACCGTCACGATCGGGCGCCTGTCTGATAACAGCATCATCGTCGACGATCCGACGGTCTCTCGCCGGCACGCGCAGCTGACCTGGGGACCGGCCGGCTGGGTCTACGAGAACCTGGGCCAGGCCCGCGCGTTCCAGCACGGCCAGCCGGTCAACCAGGTCGTCGTGCGCCAGCCGACCGAGCTCTCGCTGGCCTCCCCGCAGGGACCGGTCATGCGGTTCCAGCCGCTGGCCGCCGCCGAACCGCAGGCTCCCTGGCCGGGCGGCCAGGCCGCCGCTCCCGGGCCTGGAGGTCCGCCCGCGAGGTACGGCCCGCCGGCAGGCCCGGCAGGCCCTGGCGCGCCGGGGGGCTACCCGCAGCCTGCGGGCCACCCGCAGCCCGGGGGCTACGCCCCGCCGGGAGGTCCGGGCGTACCGGGAGGTCCGGGTGCACCGGGAGGCGCCGGGGTGCCCGCGGGTGTCGGCGCGCCCGGGAGCTACGGCCCGCCCGGAGGTTACCCTCCGCCCGGAGCGGGCGCTCCCCCCGGCCATCCGGCGACCACCGGGGGACTGGCCATGGCGGTCGAGATCCTGGTCCCGATCAGGAGCTGGCTGAAGAACCCCGGCTGGCACAACGGCCTCCGCGTGCTCGTCATCGCCTACGCACTGCTGCCGCTGATCTTCCTCGCCCTCTTGTCGAACTCACGCAGCCTGGCCGCGCCGGGCTTCGCGTACAGCGTGTACATCGCGCCGCTGTGGGCCATCGCGTTCTGGCTCCTCATGCGCCCCGGCCGGCTGCACACGCAGGAGATCGTGATCGCGGTGGCGATCGTCATCTGGGTGACCATATGGCTGAACGTGGTGACCATCAACATCAACGATCAGCTGGTCAACGGCGTCCGCAAGGGTAACTTCCTGGCCGCCCTCGGCGTCGGGTACAACGAGGAGATATCGAAGGCGCTGCCGGTCCTGCTGGCCGCGCTCATCCTCCTGAGGTTCCGTCACACCAAGCTGAACGTCCGGATGTGGATGTTCCTCGGCACGATCGCCGGCCTGACCTTCGGCATCATCGAGGAGATGTTCTACACCGAGATGGCCATCGCGCAGGTGGCGAACGCGAACCAGGTCTCCGTGGCTGACACCGGAGTTCTCGATTTCGCTTTCCGCGTCTTCGTTGACGGGTTCGAGCACGCCGTGTGGGCCGCGGTCTCCGCATTCTTTATCGGGATCGGCGTTAACTACCCGAGGCGACGGTGGCAGCTCATCATCTTCGGAGTCTCCATCGCGGCCGTACTCCACGCGCTGAATGACTGGAGCCTTTCCACGTTCAACTCTTACTGGCCGGGGATCGCCGTCCAGGCGATTTCCCTGCTGCTTTTCCTCGGCTATACGATGTCGGCGACCGCGATCGAGCGCGAGGTGCGCCGAACGGCGCTGTTCAGGGGCGACTCCATGCTCATGGAAATCCCCTCACAGTGGACGGACACGGGCAGCAGCCCCTGATCGGGTGACGGTGAGTTGCCGGGCGAATCGCTCACGCCGTTTGTAGACGGATACAGTTACCCGCGTCCCGGACTTCCCGGGTTGACAGGCGCAGGTATCCGCCATCGGCCCTGACATGCCTATCGGGACCAACCTGACCCGCACTACCATCTTGATTGTCACAAGTAGCCTGCGACGGGTCGCGGGCAGCGGTGATAGGGATTTCCGCCGATGCCGAGAGCGCGGGGTGATTGAGCGATGGGGACGGACGCTTCAGCGGACCGGGCGCGTGCGGCGCCGACGATTCAGGCCCAGGTCCAGCCGGGGCCGACGGGCGGCGGCGACCTGACCGAGGAACTCCTGAAGTCGGACACGTGGACCGACGCCATGGTCGCGGCGGCGGGGATCCCGATGGTGGACGTGCCCTTCGTCACCGTAGGCGGCGGCATGGGCAGCTTCATCACCGTCGACTACCTGCGGATCGCCGGGGTTAGCACCGACAAGATGCGCGTGCTGTCGGACATCGACCACCCGTGGCAGACCTACGAGTACCTGACCCGCGTCTCGCAGATTCCGCGCCCGGAGCGCATCCGCTCGGACTCCGCCTCGCGGCCGGACAACATCTGGGGCTTTCCGTCCTACGCCCTGTCGGAGGCGATCCACGACCGGAGCCTGGCCCCGCTGCGCCAGGTGCTCTTCGAGCCCATGTGGGCGGACTTCTACACTCCGCGGGCCGGCCAGGTCTTCGCCGGGATCGAGCGCGAGGCACAGCGGATCGGCTACTTCGACATGCTGGTCAAGGGCCAGGTCCGGATGGTGCGCAAACGCCAGGGCGGCGGCTACTTCACGATCCTGACGCCTCCGGACGCGAAACCGGCCCGCCGCGTCGCGTACCGCTCGCAGTTCGTCCACCTGGCCATCGGGTACCCGGGCCTGAAGTACCTGCCCGAACTGCAGGCCTTCCGCACCGAGAACCAGGACTTCTACCACGTGGTCAGCGCCTACGAAGACCACGAGCACATCTACGACCGGCTTAAGGTGAAGCACGGCGTCGTGCTCATCCGCGGCGGCGGGATCGTGTCCTCCCGGGTGCTGCAGCGCTTGATGGACGACCGGGCCAAGAACAAGCTCGACACCCAGATCGTGCACCTGTTCCGCACGTACATCTCCGGCTCCCACGGACCGGGCCCGTGGATGCGGCGCAGGGGCGGCAACGGATTCGCCTACCAGGGGTTCAACTACCCGAAATCGGTGTGGGGCGGGCAGCTGAAGGCGAAGATGCGCCGCCTCGAGGGTGAGCAGCGCGCGACCGAGTACAAGCTGATGGGCGGCACCAACACGCCGTGGCGGCGGAGCTGGCAACGGCAGATGAACGAGGGCCGCGGCGCAGGCTGGTACCGCGTGCTGGCCGGCACGGTCGAGGGGATGAAGGTCCGCGAGGACGGGATGGTCGTCAGCCACGTGAAGACCGTGAATGGCCTCCTCGAGGTCGCCGCGGACTTCGTCATCGACTGCACCGGCCTGGAGGCCGACATCTCCGAGCACCGGGTGCTCGCGGACCTCATGGAGCGTTCGGGCGCCGGGCGCAACCCCGTCGGCCGCCTCGATGTCGAGCGCACCTTCGAACTGCGGGGCACGGGCAACGCGCCCGGAGTGATCTACGCCTCGGGGGCCGCCACGCTGGGAGGTTACTTCCCCGGTGTGGACACGTTCCTCGGCCTGCAGATCGCCGCCCAGGAGATCACCGACGACCTGGCGCGCCGGGGCTTCTGCCCGAAGATCGGACCGG
Source organism: uncultured Actinomycetes bacterium (assembly GCA_963789225.1). Lineage (GTDB taxonomy): Bacteria > Actinomycetota > Actinomycetes > Streptosporangiales > Streptosporangiaceae > Palsa-504. The sequence goes on along the minus strand of CAWBKD010000046.1, from coordinate 127,820 downwards.
TTCGTTCTACCTCGCAATGGCTGCGCTGGGTCAGGAACCGGCAGCCGTGACGCTCATACCCACAATGCCCGTGCTCCGATAGGGACAGGTGCGTGCATGCTTCCTACGTTGTCAGGCCGAATACAGACCCGGATTTTCCTGCTCGCTGTGGTCGGCGGCCTCGTCACCCTGATCATCGTCCCGGTCCTGCCGGGCAGCGCGCCGCTCGGCGATAAGTACCGGGATGGCTTCCTGGTCCTCGCCAGCGTCGCCGTGCTGGGCGTGTTCTGGGAACTGCTCTACCATTTCCTGATGCAATGGCGCTGGGAGAAGGACTGGCCCACGTTTTTCGGACTGGCGACCGGGGTGAATGAGGGCCTGCTGGTCTGGCTGCTACTGAGTGCGGGAGCCATTCCTGGGATCGTCGGCCACGTCGGCGGGGCCGCGTTCATCATCCAGTTCGGCCTGATCTGGCTGGCAGTATGGCTCGTAGCGAACGGGCCGATGCGGGTTCCGTTTATCCGGTGGCGGTTCAACGGCGGGAGACTGGCGTGAGCGAGCAGGGCGGTGTTCTGCCTGGACTGTGGCCCATTCACGGAGAAGGGGTCCTGGCCAGGCAGGGAGATCTGGTGTTGCTGGTCCATCCCGCGGGAGGAGCCTTCACCGACCGGCTCCTTGACCTGCTGGCCAGGACGGCCCAGGCCGGCCAGAGCGGTAGCAGCTTCGCCGACCTGGTCTCCGCGGAGTGCGAGTCCAACGCGGGGGCACCGACCCCGGGTGATGATGAAGGCCCGGCCGCCGTCGCGTTCGGCCCGGCCGCCGGCGGAACGGCCTTCACCGTGTACGGCACGGCCTGGGCCGAAGTCACCACCGCACGCGGAACGCAACGGCTGGGGACGGGGGAGCCGTACGGCCGGCTCACGTACGTCCTGCCGTCCACGGTGGTCAAGGTCCGGGCGGGCGTACGGCCACCGAGCAGCGTCGGGGACACCGACCCCTACCTGCGCCTGGCCGATGGCGTGGTCCGGGCCGTCGCCTTCGTCTACGCGCCCGCCGAAGTCCCGCCGACGACCGAACCCTCCGCCGCGACCCAACCCCCCGCCGCAGCGCAGGCCCCCGTGGCCGCGGAGGCCGCCGCACCAGTGGAGGCCCCCGCCGAGGAGCAGTTCACGGCGGGTACCGAGCCACCGGGTGATGCGGCACCCTCCATTGGGGCGGTAGTCGCCGACCTGGTCGCCGGCGGGGCAGCAGCGGCCGGCGGAGCCGCGGTCGGTGGCGTGGCGGAGGCGGCCGACGTGGGCGCGCAGGCCGAGATGCCCAGCCAGACCAGCCTGGACCCCGCCTGGCAGCACCCCGCGCCCGCCCCGGTCGACGCGGATCCCGGCGACCAGCCCCCGGTGCACCTCCCGACCAGCCTGGACGCGGCCTGGCAGGACCAGGCCCCGCCTCCTGGGCCCGCCCCGGTCGACTCGGATTTCGGCGACCAGGCTCCGGTGCACATCCCGACCAGCCTGGACGTCTCCTGGCGTGATCAGGCTCCGCCTCCCGGGCCCGCCCCGGTCGACGCGGGCTTCGGCGAGCCAGCCGCGCCCTTCGGGGCCGGGCCGCAGGCGGTGGGTGACCCGTACGCACAGGCGGCGTACCCGTACGGCGCGGGCCCCGGTGAGCAGGCCGGCTTCGGCGGGGACTTCGTCTCGCTCCCGCTTGGCGGTCAGCCCGTCGAGGAGCGGCGTGACCCGCTGCCGCTGGGCGCGGAACCGCTGGGCGACCAGGCCCTCAGCCCCGCCGAAGGCCTGGCCCCAAACGTCATGGGCATCTACTGCAAGAACGGGCATTTCGACGACCCGGAGGCGCGCTACTGCGCCGTCTGCGGCATCGGGATGGCCCAGCTGACCAAGATCCCCCAGGAGGGCAGGCGGCCGCCGCTGGGCGTGCTCATCCTGGACGACGGTTCGGTGTGCCAGCTCGATACCGATTACGTGGTGGGGCGGGAGCCGACCCTGGACAAGGCGGTAGCCGAAGGCCGCGCCAGGCCGCTGCGGCTCGGCGGCGCCCCCGATCTGGTGTCCAGGATCCACGCCCGCGTGGAACTAGATGGCTGGGAGGTCTTCGTCTCCGACCTCAATTCCGCCAACGGCACGCTGCTCGTCCTCCCCGGCGAGACCACCGGCACGAAGCTGGCTCCGGGCGTCCGTACCCCCCTGGTCGCGGGCTCCCAGATCCGCCTGGGCGATGCTTACGCACTCCGGTATGACTCGCATCGTCACCGGTGAGTAACCCGGGGGGGAAGGGAGGCGGAGTTTGAGCCTGAGTGCGGTCCAGCTGCTCCTGGCGGATGTGGCGATCGTCATCATCTTGGCCAGGTTGCTGGGCATCGCCGCCAAGCGCCTCGGGCAGCCCGCGGTGCTCGGCGAGATCCTGGCCGGGATCCTGCTCGGGCCCACGTTCCTTCACGGCCACCTCACCAAGACGCTGTTCCCGACCCCGCTGATCTCCCCGCTCACCGCGCTGGCGGACCTCGGCGTGCTGCTGTTCATGTTCGTGGTCGGCTACGAGGTGGACCTGCGCCTCATCCGGGGCCGCGAGCGCGTCGCCGCCGGGGTGTCGATCGGCTCGCTGGCCCTGCCCCTGCTCCTCGGCTCACTGCTGGGGATCTGGCTGGCCCACCGGCACCACGTGGCGCACGTCTCCACCTTCGCGCTGTTCATCGGGACCGCCATGTCGGCCACCGCGTTCCCCGTCCTGGCGCGCATCCTCACCGACCGTGGCCTGCAACGCACCCGCATCGGCGGGATCGCGCTGGCCAGCGCCGCGATCGCGGACGTGCTCGCCTGGACGCTGCTGGCCGTGGTGGTCGCCCTCGCCTCGGGCGGCGCGCCGTGGAAGGTCCTGCTGGCCATCCCGTACGCGGCCGCGATGTTCCTGGTCGTCCGGCCCCTGCTCCGCCAGCTCACCCGGGCCTACCACGAGGCGGGCCAGCTCACCCCGAACATCCTGGCCACCGTGCTCGGTCTGCTGCTGCTCTCCTGTTACGCCACCAACTGGATGGGCCTGCACTTCATCTTCGGCGCGTTCCTGTTCGGCATCATCATGCCCCGCGAGGATGCCCTGGCCCTGCGCGAGGAGATCCTGGAGCGCCTCGAACAGATCAGCGTCCTGGTCCTGCTCCCGCTGTACTTCGTGGTATCCGGGCTCAGCATCAACCTGTCCACTATCGGGAACTCCGGGCTGTTGGAGCTGGGCGCGATCCTGGTCGTCGCCATCGGCGGGAAGCTGGTCGGCGCCTACGTCGGCGCCCAGCTCAACGGGGTCCGCGGACGCAACGCGGGCGCGATCGCCACGCTGATGAATACCCGGGGCCTGACCGAGCTCGTCATCCTCGGCGTCGGGCTCCAGCTGCACATCCTGACCAAGCCGCTGTACACCCTCATGGTCGTCATGGCCCTGGTCACAACCGCAATGAGCGGTCCGCTGCTGCGATGGATCTACCCGGACCGGGTCATGGAGCGCGACCGGGCCGCCGCGGACCGGGCCCTGCTCACAGGCGGTCCGGCGCACCGGGTCCTCGTCCTGGTCGACCACCCCGAGACCGCCGGACCCCTGGTCGACATCGGAGCCGACCTGGCCGCCACGCGCCCCGGCAGCCAGCTGGCCCTCGTCCACCTCGTCTCGCAACAAGCGGAAAGACGGCTGGAGGTCGGCGCGGGCCTGGGCGGCGAGCTGATGCAGATGACCGTCATCATGGGCCAGCTGCACGCGCTCACCGAGCGCGCGGCCGCCCGCGGCGCCCAGGCGCTCGTGCTCTCGCGCTTCAGCGACGACGTACCCGGCGAGCTGGCGGCCTACGTGGCCGCCGCCGGGCCCGACACCATCGTCCTCGACTCCGGCCACGATCCGCGCGAAGACCAGGCGTACGAGTCCATCCGGGCCGACCGCCGGACCCGCCTGGTCAGCTCCCGCGCACCCGGGCCGGGCGAGCCGAGCGCCGTAGCGGTCTACGCCGGGCACGGGCCCGACGCAACGGCCGCCCTCGACGTCGCCGCTCACCTGGCCACGGCCAGGCACCTGGACCTCGTGCTGGTGGGGGGAGAGGGGCGGCGGACCCGCAGCGACGTCGCCGAACTGACCAGCAAGGGCATCCACGCCAGCAGCGGTCCGCCCCCTGAGGGTTCCCTGCTGGTGGCCAGCGAGGAAGGTGCCGCGGCCGTCGTGACCGGCGTGCACCTGACGGTGCGGGCGGGCAGCAGCGAGGACATCGATGACCGCCCCGAAATCGCTAGCCCGGTCTTCGCCCTGGAGCAAGGAAGGCAGCTATGACCATGACAGACGAACGCGGCGGCATCGCCGACTACAGATTCGTGCAGCGGCTCGGAGCCGGCAGCCACGGAGTGTTCTACCTCGCGCATCCGCCCAGCCGCCTGCCGGTCACGGCCGAGTTCGTGGCGGTGAAGGTGCTGTCCGGCGGGAGCAGCCAGGACGTGTTCAGGTGGGCGCATCGCGAGCTCGCGGCGTTCGCCGCGGTCAACTCGCCCTACCTGGTCACTCTGTACGACGCCGGGCAGCAGGGCGACGAGGTGTACTACTCCATGGAGTACCTGCCCGCCGGGTCGCTAGCCAGGCCCGCCCAGCCGCCCGGCCGGGCCTGGTCCCTGGGCGCGATGGCCCAGGCGGCCCGCGCGACTCACGCGCTGCACGAGGCCGGGATCGCCCACCGCGACATCAAGCCGGGCAACGTCCTGCTGCACTCGGGCGGGGGCAAGCTGGCCGACCTCGGCCTCAGCCACGTGCTCAAACCGGGTATCACCATCACCGGGATGGGGCCCGCGGGTGACATCGGGTACGTCGACCCGCACCTGATCCGCGGCGACCGCCCGTCGCGGGCCAGCGACGTGTTCTCCCTGGGCGCCACCTTGCACTACGCCCTGACCGGCCAGGGGCTCTACGGTGACCTGCCTGCAGCGGACCCGCTCCTGGCCATGCGCCGCGTCGTGTCCCATCCGCCGGTCATCGCCGAGACACTGGACCCGCAGGCCGTCCAGGTCATCGCCTGGGCCATCACCCCCAACCCGGCCGACCGCCCGGCGACGGCCCTGGAGCTCGCCGAGCGGATCGAGGACCTCGCCATGGCTCCCGCCCCCGACTAGCTAATCCCACAATCTGGTCCAACTCGGGTAGCATCGTAGGTGCCGATGACACCGGCCGGGAGAGATCCCGCGCGAGCCGCGCGGGCGCCGAAGGGGCAACATCCCCGGAACCTCTCAGGCACACGAACCGGGCGGGACAGGCACTCTGAAGCGGGCTCACGCAGGCCGCGACAGACGGGGAGCCAGTGACCGCACGCGTCCGGGAGGCTCTCCATGACAGACTTCGCTGCACGCCACATCGGGCCGTCCGACGCCGACCAGCAGCGCATGCTCGACGCGCTGGGCTACGCCTCGCTTGACGAGCTCACCAGGGCCGCCCTGCCCGAGGGGACCCCGGAGGTCCAGCCCGGCCAGCTCGGGCTGCCCGAGCCGCTGACCGAGACGCAGGCACAGGCGGAGCTACGCCGGATGGCCGACCGCAACCAGATGCTGACCTCGATGATCGGCCTGGGCTACTACGGCACGATCACCCCGGCCGTCATCCGCCGCAACGTGCTGGAGAACCCGGCCTGGTACACGGCCTACACCCCGTACCAGCCGGAGATCTCGCAGGGCCGGCTCGAGGCGCTGCTCAACTTCCAGACCCTGATCGCGGACCTCACCGAGCTGCCCTGGGCCGGCGCGTCGCTGCTCGACGAGGCCACCGCCGCCGCCGAGGCGATGACGCTGGCCCGCCGGGCCAAGCCCGGGCGGACCTTCCTGGCCGACGCCGACTGCCTGCCGCAGACCCTGGCCGTGCTCCGCACCCGGGCCGAGCCGCTCGGCATCCACCTCGTCATCGCCCCGGTCACGGCGCAGGAGATCGCCGCCCAGCCCGACCTGTTCGGCGTCCTGCTGCAGTTTCCCGGCGCCTCGGGGGTGATCCGCGACCTCACGCCGCTGATCGAGGCGGCGCACGGCCGCGGCGCGCTGGCCGCGGTGGCCGCCGACCTGCTGGCGCTGACCCTGCTCAAGCCGCCCGGCGAGATGGGCGCGGACATCGCCGTGGGCTCCACGCAGCGGTTCGGCGTGCCGATGTGGTTCGGCGGCCCCCACGCGGGCTACATGTCGGTCACCGACCCGCTCAAGCGGCAGCTCCCCGGCCGGCTGGTCGGGGTGTCCGTGGACGCCGAGGGCCGGCCCGCCTACCGGCTCGCCCTGCAGGCCCGTGAGCAGCACATCCGCCGGGAGAAGGCGACGAGCAACATCTGCACGGCGCAGGTCCTGCTGGCGGTGACCGCCGCCATGTACGCCGCTTACCACGGGCCCGACGGGCTGGCCGCCATCGCACGGGCTGTGCACCGCAGCGCCGCGGTCCTGGCCGCTACCCTGCGCGACCTTGGCTACCGAACGAGCGATGGTGACTCCTTCGACACCATCAGGATCGTCTTCGATGGCGGACGGGACGAGGCCACCCACGCCCTGAACCGGGCGCACGAGGCCGGTTACCACCTCTACCTGGCGCCGGACGGCGCGCTCCAGGTCAGCTGCGACGAGACCACCAACGACGATCAGCTTCGCGAGGTCGTCGCCGCCATCTGCCGCGTACCGCACCCCGCCGAGGTGAAGCTGTCCGAGGACGGGCCCGACTCGCTGCCGTCCGGCCTCCTGCGGACCTCGGCCTACCTCACCCACCCGGTGTTCAGCACGCACCGGAGCGAGACCGCGATGCTGCGCTACCTGCGGCGGCTCGCCGACTTCGACATCGCCCTGGACCGGTCGATGATCCCGCTCGGCTCGTGCACGATGAAGCTGAACGCGGCGGCCGAGATGGAACCCATCAGCTGGCCGGAGTTCGCCGGGCTGCACCCGTTCACGCCAGCCCCGCAGGCGGGCGGCTACCTGGAGCTGATCGAGTCGCTCGAGGTCAGGCTGGCCAAGCTCACCGGCTACGACGCGGTCTCCGTACAGCCGAACGCCGGCTCGCAGGGCGAGCTGGCCGGCCTGCTCGCGATCAGGGGCTACCACGCCTCGCGCGGCGAGCAGGATCGTGACGTCTGCCTGATCCCGGAGTCGGCGCACGGCACCAACGCGGCCAGCGCGGTCCTGGCCGGGCTGCGGGTGGTCGTGGTCAAGTGCGACTCCGACGGCGCCGTCGACCTCGGCGACCTGGACGCCAGGCTGGAGGCCCACGAGGGGCACGTGGCCGCGATCATGCTGACCTACCCGTCCACGGCCGGGGTCTACGAGCAGAACGTGATCGCCATCTGCGACGCGGTGCACGCCGTCGGCGGCCAGGTGTACATCGACGGCGCGAACTTCAACGCGCTGGCCGCGGTCGCGACCCTGCCCTCGTTCGGCGCCGACGTCTCGCACCTGAACCTGCACAAGACCTTCTGCATCCCGCACGGCGGCGGCGGCCCCGGCGTGGGCCCCGTCGCCGTGCGCGCGCACCTGGCGGAGTTCCTGCCCGGGCGCGGGCGCAGCGGTCCGGTCGCGGCGGCACCCTACGGGTCGGCTGGGATCCTGCCGATCTCCTGGGCGTACGTCGCGATGATGGGCGAGGCCGGGCTGCGCCGGGCCACCCAGGTCGCGGTGCTGTCGGCGAACTACGTGGCCATGCGGCTCGCCCCGCACTACCCCGTCCTGTTCACCGGGCGCAACGGTCTGGTCGCCCACGAGTGTGTCATCGACCTGCGCCCGCTGGCCCAGCAGACCGGGGTCGGCGTCGAAGACGTGGCCAAGCGGCTGATCGACTACGGGTTCCACGCGCCCACCATGTCGTTCCCTGTCGCGGGCACGTTCATGATCGAGCCGACCGAGAGCGAGAGCCTGCACGAGCTCGACCGCTTCTGCGAGGCGATGATCGCGATCAGGGCCGAGATCGCGCGGGTGGCCGCCGGCGAGTACGACGCCCACGACAACCCGCTGAAGAACGCCCCGCACACCGCCGAGATGCTCATCGCGGGGGAGTGGAAGCACCCGTACCGGCAGGAGGAGGCGGCGTTCCCGCCCGGCGTCGACCGCCGCGCCAAGTACTGGCCGCCCGTCCGCCGCATCGACCAGGCCTACGGCGACAGGAACCTGATGTGCGCGTGCCCGCCGCCCGAGGCCTTCGAGTAGGTGAGCTAGGCTGCAGCTCCATGGGCACCCGCAGTCTGATCGAAGGGCCGTGCCGATGAAACTGCCTCCCTTTGACTACGAGGCGCCGCAAACCGTTTCCGAAGCCGTGGAATTGCTTACTGAGTACGGCGACGAGGCCAGCGTGCTCGCCGGCGGCCAGAGCCTCATCCCGCTGCTGGCGCTGCGGCTGGCCCGCCCGGCGGTGCTCGTCGACATCAACGGCATACCGGACCTGTCCGGGGTGTCGGCGACCGACGGCTGGATGGCGATAGGCGCCATGACGCGGGAGTACGCGGCCGAGGAATCGCACAGCGTCGCCGAGGCCGTGCCGCTGCTGGCGGCCGCCCTGCCGCTGATCGGTCACGAGGCCATCCGCAGCCGCGGCACGATAGGAGGCAGCCTGGCGCACGCCGACCCGGCCGCCGAGCTGCCTGCCGTCGCCCGGGCGCTCGATGCGCAGTTCGTGGTGCGCGGCCCGGCGGGGATGCGGATCATCCCGGCGGAGGAGTGGTTCGAGGGTTACCTCACGACGGCACGCCAACCCGACGAGCTCCTCGTCGAGGTGCGCTTCCCGGCCGCGGGACCGGGCACGGGGGTCAGCTTCGAGGAGGTCGCGCGCCGCCACGGCGACTTCGCCATCGTCGGCCTGGCGGCATCGCTGACGCTTTCCGACGGCGCGATCAGCGACGCCCGGCTGGCGTTCGCCGGTCTTTCCGACGTGCCGGTCCGGGCCGCTGCCGCGGAGGATCTGCTGGTCGGCGAGAGGCCGTCGGCGGAGCTATTCGACGAGGCGGCCCGCCTTGCGACCGACGACGCCGACCCGCCGGACGACCTCTACGGGTCGTCGGAGTACCGGAAGACGGTCGCGGCCGCGGTGGTGCGCCGCGGCCTGCGGGCGGCCGCGGATCACGCTACCGAGAGGCTGTGACTGAGAGTGGACATCACCATGCGGGTCAACGGCGTGACGCGCACGGGCTCGCCGGAGGCGCGCAAGACGCTGGCGGACTTCCTGCGCGATGACCTCAATCTCACCGGCACCCACCTCGGCTGCGAGCACGGGGTCTGCGGTGCGTGCACGGTCATCGTCGACGGCCGGGCGGTGCGCTCGTGCCTGATGCTGGCGGTCCAAGCTGCCAGCATGGAGGTAACGACGATCGAGGGGCTAGCCGTGGACGGCGAGCTGGGCCCATTGCAGCAAGCGATGTGGGATTCGCACAGCTTCCAGTGCGGTTTCTGCACGCCGGGGTTCGTCATGCAGGCCACCGCGTTCCTGGCCGACCACCCCGACGCCGGCGAGCAGGAGATCCGCGAGGCGCTCTCCGGCAACATCTGCCGGTGCACCGGCTACCAGAGCATCGTGGATGGCGTCCTGCTGGCCGCCGAGCGCAACCGTGAACGCTGAGCGAAGGGAGCGATCATGACAGCAATCGCGGCTGAGCGCTATACCGGCGCCAGCATCAAGCGTTCGGAGGACCCGCGCATCCTCACCGGCACGGGCCGGTACGTCGACGACATCAAGCTGCCGGGGATGCTGCACGCCGCGTTCGTCCGCTCGCCGATGGCGCACGCTCGGGTGATCTCGGTCGATGCCTCGGCGGCGCGGGCGCTGCCGGGCGTGATCGCGGTCCTCACTGGAGCGGACCTGGAAGCGATGACGGTCCCGGGGCCGGATGCGCTCCTGGGGCTTATGGGCTGGAAAGGGCCCAGCCCGGAGTTCACCCTGCTGGCGACGGACAAGGTGCGCTTGGTTGGCGATCCGGTGGCGGTCGTCATAGCAGAGAGCCGTTACGTCGCCGAGGACGGGTGCGAGCTGGTGGAGGTCGAGTATGACGACCTGCCTCCGGTCGTGACGGCCGCCTTCGCGCTCGACCCGAGCAGCCCCCCGGTGTTCGCCAACCTGGGTGACAACATCGCCCGCCCCCGCTCGCGCAGCGAGTTCGGCGACGTCGCCGGGACGTTCGCCGATGCTGACCACACGTACGACTTCCACATCGACGTGCACCGGCATCAGAACGTGCCCATGGAAGGACGCGCCTGCATCGCGAGTTACGACGCCGGCGCCGGTTTCATGACGGTCTACGCGGCGACACAGAGCGTTCACCTCAGCCGGGCTATTTTCGCCATGCGCCTTGGCCTCGAGCCCGGCCAGGTGCGCGTCCTGGCCGGCGATATCGGCGGGTCGTTTGGCCTGAAGATCGGCGCATCACGCGAAGAGCTCGCCGTTGGCGCTGCTTCCCGGCATCTTGGCCGGCCGGTCAAGTGGGTCGAGGACCGCGGCGAGAACCTCACCGTGTCGGGACAGGCGCGCGAGGAGAGCTTCGACGTCCGCGCCGCGGTCAGCAACGACGGCGACCTACTCGGGCTGGACGTGGCCATGGTCGTCGACACGGGCTCATACCCGGGTATGGGCGTGACGGTGCCGGACATCATGCAGGGGATGCTGCCCGGTCCGTACAAGCTCGCGGCCATGGGTTTCGAGTCAACCGGGGCGATCACCAACAAGGCACCGTACGTCGCCTACCGGGGGCCGTGGGCGTCGGAGACGTTCGTGCGGGAACGCGTCCTGGACCTCATCGCGAAAGAGCTAGGCCTCGATCCGGTCGAGATCCGGCTGCGTAACGTCGCGCCGCGCACCGATCCGCCGGCCATGATGATCACCGGTCGTCCGCTGGTGGGAGTTACCTCGAAGGAATCATTGGAGCGGGTGGCCCAGCTCGTGGACCTGCCCGCGTTCCGGCACCGGCAGGCGCAGGCGCGAGCGCAGGGCCGCTACCTCGGCATCGGCGTGGCCACGTTCATCGAGGCCGCTCCGGGCCCGCGCTCGCCAGAGGGGCCCAGCGGCCCCATGGGCCTGGAGTCCATGCGCCTGCGGCTCGAGGAAGACGGCATCGTCGTGCTGTTCACCGGCCAGATGCCCCACGGCCAGAGCCACCAGACGACCCTGGCCCAAATCGCCGCCGACGAGTTCGGCGTGCCGTTCGAGCAGGTCCGCGTGGTCGTCGGCGACACCGACGTCGTCCCGTTCGGACTGACCGGCGGCAGCCGGTCGGCCACCATGACCGGAGGCGTGGCGCTCCACGGCGCCCGCCAGCTCAAGGCCAAGGTGCTCGATTTCGCGTCGTATCTCATGGAGGCCAGCGCGCAGGATCTGCTGATCACCGACGGCAACGTCTGGGTGCGCGGCGACCCGGCGAGCGCGATCGCCGTGAGCGAGATCGCGGGCCGAGCGGCATCGGGGCAGTTCGGTGAGGACGTGGACGCCAACCTCGAGATCCAGGCCACGTTCGACGGCGGCGAAGGGGGCTGGTCCGGCGGCACGCACTGCGCGATCGTCGAAGTTGATGTCGAGACCGGCCTCGTAACGGTGGAGCGGTACGTCGCCGTCGAGGACTGCGGCGCACTGATCAACCCCGCCGTCGTCGAGGGCCAGATCCGCGGCGGCGTCGCCCAGGGCATCGGCGCGGTGCTGCTCGAACGATCGGCGTACGGCGAGGACGGCATCTTCCAGTCAGCCACGTTCATGGACTACCTGATGCCGACCACCTGTGACATCCCCCGCATCGAGATAGAGCACCTCGAGACCGTGCCACTCGACGCCGACGTCAACTTCCGCGGGGTGGGCGAGGGCGGCATGATCGTCGCCCCGCCCACGGTAGTGAACGCCATCGAAGATGCGCTCTCACCCTTCGGCGTTCGGATCTACGAGCAGCACCTGCCACCGGCTCGCATCCTCGAACTCATCGCCACGTTTTCAGCCGGCGGTGGCCGGCCTGGCGATGGGGAAGGCGTTTAGCCTGGCCAGGTAGCCCGTTCGGCCCTTGGCTTCGGACCCCTCGCCCCCTCCCTTCCACGGGGAGGGGGCTGCGCACCAGTTAGCGGGAGGGGTGGTGCGGGAGGGGTGGGCGGCCGGGCGGGCGGGGGAACGGGTTGCCGGGCTCGGCCGCCACGTATTACTGGCTGGCGATCGGGAACGCGTTAAGTTCGGCCAGGTGGGGCGGGAGGCTGAGGGTGACGACGCTTTCCTGCTCCTGGGGGTCGGTGCGGGCGACCACGGCGATGGTCATGACGTCGCTGCGGTTGACCGGCAGGTGCGGGGTGCCCGGCGGGACGTACATGAAGTCGCCGGCCTTGACGACCGTGCACTGACGCAGGCCCTCGCCGTGCCAGACCTCGGTCTCGCCGCTGACGGTGTAGATCGCGGACTCGTGCCCGTCGTGCATGTGGGGTACGCCACGGGTGCCCGGCGGGATCGTCACCAGGTGCAAGCACAGGGCCCGCGCGCCAGCGGAGCGGCTGCTCACCCCGGTGGCCAGGCTCATGCCCTGCTTGCCCTCGTAGTCGCCGGCCGCGCGGATGACGATGACCTCACCTGGGACGGTGATGGCCATCTGGGGTGTGTGAAGTGCCTTCTCCCAAACGTCGCTTACTCTGAGCATTTGACCATATCCTATCCGTGATGTCTCCAATGACAGGTTATGGCTCTGTGTATTCACATAGATACTCTCCGTAAGGTCACTATGCCCTGACCGAATGGTAAGGCTGACCTATCTGTTAGGTAAGAAGCGGTTCAGGTCGGATGCTCGAAGAAGAGCCGACCGGGGCCGGGACAATCTACGGCACCCCGAGAGCGGTCGCGCGGCCACGCCGTCGGAGACGGCCAGCCCGTAGAGCATGTGTGCCGGGCGGATCTCGTCGTCGCCGCGCTCCTGGGCCATGGTCTTAGCCGAGACCACGACAGCCCGGGCCTTGTCGGTGAAACGTTCGAACATCGTGAGGGTCCCCTCGGGTCAGCGCACGCGGGCGCGTCGGCGGGCAGGGTGGCTGAGGTCGGATCTGTGCGCGTGCTTCTTGTGCACGGCCTGCCGGGACACGCCGAGGATCTCGGCGATCTCCTGCCAGGACCAGCCGTGCTCCCGGGCGTTGTCCACCTGGAGCGCCTCGAGCTGCTCCAGGAGCCTGCGCAGGGCGGCGACGGCGCGGAGCCCGGTGCGCGGGTCTGAGCTGTCGGCCGCGGCCGCCAATTCGGGTGCCTTGTCCATGCTGTCAATCTACGTTGACACAACCCGTAGTGTCAACTTCGGTTGACAACAGGGCGGCGGATCCGGGGCCGATTACGAACCGCTTACCGGAGGCGGGTGAACCATGCGCGACCGCGTGACGTACCCGTAACTAGAGGGGGAGAGTCCGGCCCAAGCCAGCGGTCGGGGAAATCTCGCGACGACCGGCAATGGGATCTGTGTGCCTGGGCGCATACGATCCAGCTAGGCCACCGCCATCAGCGGCTGCTGATCGCGAGGGGAGGTTCGGTGACCAGCGTGACCGGGCGCTCGGCGCAGGCTCGCCAGGCCGGGGCTCGCGCGTATCCCGGGTCACGGGGTCGCGGCGGGCCGCAATCCGGGGCGCCGCACCGCGCGCAGGGGACACCAACGCCCGTTCGGGAAAAACGGGGATACGGGCGGGTGAGCCCGCGCGGCGTCCTAGCCGTCATCGGCGTCGGCGCGGTCATCGTGATGGCGCTGTGGTGGCACAGCACCCCGGCCGTCAGCGGGCTGGGCGGCTGGCTGACCGGCGCCGGGGAGATCCTCGGCCTGCTCTGCGGGTACGGCGTGGTGGTCCTCGTCGCGCTGATGGCGCGGCTCCCGCCGCTTGAGCGGGGCATCGGCACCGACCGGCTCGCGCGGTGGCACGCGATGGGCGGGCGGTACGTCGTCAGCATCGTCCTGGCGCACGGCCTGCTGATCCTGTGGGGGTACGCGGTCGAGGCGCACACCACGGTGCTGAGCGAGACCGCGACCCTGCTCACCGAGTACCCGGACGTCCTGATGGCCACGGTGGCCGGCTTCCTGCTGCTGGGCGTCGGCATCGTCTCGATGCGCGCCGCGCGCCGGCGGATGCGGTACGAGACGTGGTACTACCTGCACCTTTACACCTACCTGGCCATCGCGCTCGCGTTCAGTCACCAGTTCGCCGTCGGTGCGGCGTTCATCAACGACCTGGCGGCGCGGTTCTGGTGGTCGGCGATGTACCTGACGGTCGCGGTCCTCGTGGCCTGGTACCGGGTCGTGGTACCGCTGCGCGCGTTCGCCAGGCACGAGTTCACCGTGATCGGCATCAAGGCCGAGGGGCCCGGCGTGATCTCGGTCTACATCGGCGGCAAGCACCTGGACGAGCTCGCCGCCGAGCCCGGGCAGTTCTTCCGCTGGCGGTTCCTGACCTCCTCGCTGTGGTGGTCCTCGCACCCGTACTCGCTGTCCGCCGCGCCGGGCGGCGACGTCATGCGGATCACGGTCAAGGACACCGGCGACCACAGCCGGGCCCTCAGCCGGCTCCGGCCGGGCACCCGGGTCATCGCTGAGGGTCCCTACGGGGCGTTCACGGCCGGGGACTCGGGCCGCGGCGTGCTGCTGCTGGCCGGCGGGGTTGGCATTACCCCGCTGCGGGCCATGTTCGCGACGCTGCCGGGACCGGTCACGCTGGTCTACCGCGCGAGCAGCGAGCAGGACATCGTGTTCAGGAACGAGCTTGACGCGATCGCGGCCGCACGCGGGGCGACCGTGTACTACGTGGTCGGGTCCCGTGCGGAGATCGGCGGGGACCCGCTGTCACCCCGCCTGCTTCGCTCCCTCGTGCCCGGGCTGGACCAGCAGGAGGCCTACGTGTGCGGGCCGGCCGGCATGGTGTCGGCCGCCGTCGACGCGCTCCGCGCCGCCGGAGTTCCGCGCCGCCGGATCCACTTCGAGTCGTTCGAGTTCTGAGGGGAGGATCCGCGAGATGCGCCGAGCGATCCTGGCTATCACGGCTACCATCGCCGGCCTGGTGGCCCTGCTGACGTTCAAGTCGCATGCCCCGACTATTCCCACCGCGACGGTGGGCGGCACCAGTAACGGCGTGTCATCTTCACCGGTCTCCGAGGCGGGACCGGGGTCGGTCGTCCCGACGGGCCAAGCCGGAGGCCTCTCTGCCGGGGAGAGCACGATCACCGGCCGGCCGGCCAACACCGTGTACGGCCCGGTGCAGATCCAGCTGGTCGTGCGCGCCAAGAAGATCGTCAAGGTCTCGATCCTCGAGCAGCCGGACAGCACCATTCACGACATCCAGATCGGCCAGTTCGCGTTCCCCCAGCTGATCAGCGAGACGCTGTCCGCGCAGAGCGCCAAGATCGACGCGGTGTCCGGGGCGAGCTACACCAGCGCGGGCTACATCCAGTCGTTGCAGAACGCGCTGGATCACGGCCTCTGAGCCCGGTGTCCAGCCTCTCGCCCGGGCGGCTCAGGCACGCCGAGCACGTGATGGGCACCGTCGTGTCCTTCGACATGCCCGCCTCGGCCGAGAGCGCCCTGGGCGATGCCGTGCGCTGGCTGCACTGGGTCGACGCCACGTTCTCGCCGTACCTCCAGGACAGCGACGTGAGCCGCTTCGCCCGCGGATCGCTCGCGCTGGCCGACTGCGCGCCCGAACTGGCCGAAGTGCTCGCCGCGTGCGCCGAAGTCAGCACCCGCAGCGACGGGTACTTCACCACCACCCCCGGCGGCCGGTTCGACCCGTCCGGGTACGTGAAGGGCTGGGCCGTCGAGCGGGCCGCCGCGATGCTCACCGCCGCCGGGTCCGCGCGGCACACCGTCAACGGCGGGGGCGACATCCAGTGCGTCGGTGACCGCGGTGCAGGCCAGCCCTGGCGGGTCGGCATCGCGCACCCACTGCGGCCGGGCTCGCTCGCCATCGTCGTGTCCGGGCAGGACTTCGCGGTGGCCACCTCCGGGATCGCCGAGCGCGGCGCGCACATCATCAACCCGCACACCGGCCAGCCGGCCACCGGCCTGGCCAGCGTGACCGTGGTCGGGCCGAGCCTGGCCGCCGCGGACGCCTACGCCACGGCGGCCTTCGCGATGGGCCCCGCCGCCCGCGACTGGGTGGAGAGCCTGGATGGCTACGAGGCCTTCGCGATCACCGCCACCGGCGCGGCCTGGCAGACCAGCGCGTTCCGGTCCTACCTCACCTGAGCGCTCATAGCAGCGGCGGCTGACCCCCGTCGTAGACGAGCAGGCCGTCGTCGCGCAGGCGCAGGCCGGGGGAGAGGCTGTGCTCCTCCAGGCGGCCGTCATGCATGAGGTGGCGGACCGGCACACCGCGCGCCGCGCAGGCGAAGTCGGCCAGCAGCCGCCGGTGGCAGCGCCACCACAGGCTCTCGGCGCACATCACGGTGGTGACCTGCGCCTCGGTCTGCGCGAGCACCTCGTCGACGGCGGCCAGGAAGCCGACGGTCCGCATGTGCCCGGCGTAACCACGGAAGGCGTCCTCCCGCCAGGCCACGTCGGGTGAATCCGGCGCCGGCCTGCGGAACCCGCCCAGCCGCTTATCCCAGCGGTAGGAGATCCCGGCTTCCGGCAGCCAGCGCTCGAGTTCGGCCCGCGCCACGTGCGGGTGGCGGCGGCTCCCCGGCGCCGTCCTGACGTCGATGAGCGCGGCCACGCCGGCCCCCCGCAGCAGCCCGGTCATCTGCTCGGCCGAGGCGGTCCCGTGCCCGAACGTCAGCAGCATCTCTACCCTCCTGTCCCCTGTGGCGGGCGATCGCTGGCGGGAGCCCGGCCGAGCGGGCAGGCTGGCTGCCGTGACGTCATATGCGCAATTCTTCAGCGGAACCGCGACCGTCGCGGGTGCACTGGTCGGACTGCTCTTCGTGGCGCTGTCGGTGTCCCCGGAACGGCTCCGGCGCGTGGTCGGCTCGGTGGAGCATCAGGCGATGGCGGGAACGGCCTTCACCGCCCTGGTCAACGCCCTGTTCGTGTCGCTGATCGGCCTCCAGCCCGGCGGCGGGCTGAATTACGGTGCGGTGATATCGGGCGGACTCGGGTTCACCAGCAGCTGCGGACTGGCCGTGCGGCTGTGGCGGTCACGCCGCACGGAAGCGCTCAGCCGCCGCTGGCCCTACCTCCTCGGCTTCATCATCGTCGTGTACGCCGCGCAGGTGATCAGCGGGTTCGCCGCCAAATCGGCGAGCGCCCAGGAGGACCTGAGCGTGGTGTTCATGTACACCATGTTCGCGACCGGGATCTCCCGATCGTGGGAGCTGCTCGGGCTGCGCGGCGGGGGGCCGCTCGACCTGCTGACCCAGCGCCTGGACGTGCGAGCGCCCGCGCCGCCGGTGCCACCGGCGCCACCGGCCGACGCGGCGGGGCCGGAGTCGGCACCGGGGGCGGGGTAGGTCGGCGGTGGCGGGCGCTGGGTCAGCTCGCCTGCCGGTACTGGTTGACGATCTCGGCGTGCAAGGTCGGCGCCGAGGTGTCGGCTCCGGCCAGGATGTGCGGCACCATCCCGCGCTTCACGACGGTCAGGGCGAGCGCGATGTGCTGGACGCCGATGGTGGACTCGCGCAGCTCGAGCATCTCGCGGAGCGTGAGTTCCAGGACCCTCTTGGCGGCCGGGGTGAAGGGGATGTGCCCGTCGCGAGGCGGGCCGGCGGGCCGGTCTCGGCCTGGCGCGTCCGCGGGCCTGGACGGGCGGGGCGTCGTGACACCGGGCAGCCTTCGATTGCCGCGCCGGTTTGCCCCGCGGTGCCACCTGCGGGTGAAGCGAGGCGGCAGCGCACGGCGGGGGTCCAGTCGCGATCGGAGCGATCCCGCTGGCCTCGGTTCGAGCTTCACACCGCGCTGAAGCTCGACGTCGGCCCGGGCCAGGGCCTGCGGTCCGAAGGACGCCTCGATCGTGGCGCGAACGGTGTCCAGATCGATGCCGATGGCCGCCAGCGCGTCCCGGTCCAGGCTGCCGAACAGATCCGCGCCAGCGCCGGCCCCGGCGCCCGGCCCGACCCGGCGGGTGATCTGCGCCTCGACGTATTCGGGCGTGAGGCCGTGCGCGCTCAGGATGGCGCTGGCCGGGCTGCTCGCTGAGACGACCGCGAGCAGGATGTGCTCGCCGCCGATGTAGGAGTGCCCCAGCTGGCGGGCGAGCTTCTGGGCGTCGACGACGGCGAACTTGGCGTCCGGCGCGAAGCGCTCGAACATCACGGCCTCCCCAGCCGTCGGCCGTGCTTGCGGTGGACGGTCTGCTTGGTGACGCCGAGCCGCGCCGCGATGTCCTGCCAGGACCAGCCCCGCTCCCGTGCGTTCTGGACCTGGAGGATCTCCAGTCGTTCGGCCAGGGCGCGCAGCGCCGCCACCGCGCGCAGGCCGATGTCGGGGTCGGTGCTCGCGGCACCTTCTGCGATTTCGAGTACGGGTTCCATGAACGTCAGCATATGCTGACGATCCGATGGCGTCAACATATGCTGACGGCGGCTACCCCGGCGTGCCGGCGAGCGCGGCGAGCAGCTCACGCTCCCGGTCGGGGCTCAGACCCGCGCGCCTGGGCCGGTCCAGGCCCTCCCCGCGCTCCCAGGCCAGCACGTCGGCCTGAAGTTCGGCCCGCGGGCGGTGTCGCAGTCCCGCGGCCTGGGCGGCCTGGCCGCTGCGGGCCGAGAAGGCTTCCCAGCCCGGCTCGAACACGCACATGGGCAGCGATTCCGGGCCCATCCACTCCGCGACGCCCTGCCCGACCAGCCACGCGGGGCCCGCCTCGACGACCGGGCCGGTATGCCCGCCCACCGCCCTGGCCTGCTCGATCCAGGCGCCGAACGCCATGACCGGGCCGACCGCGTTGTAGGTCCCCGTGGTCCGGGCCTGCGCGCAGTCGAGCATCCAGGCGGCCAGGTCGCGTGCGTCAATGACCTGAGTCGGCATCTGCGGGGTGGCGGGAACGAGCATCGGCGCGTGCGGGTCACGGGCCGCGCGCGCCACCCAGTAGCCCGACCGGCATGATCCGTCACCGGGACCGCCGATCAGGCCGGCCCGTGCGATCATGAGCCGGTCACCCACCGCGGCCACCGCGCTCTGCTCACACGCCACCTTCGCCTCGCCGTACTGCTCGATCCCCGCCTCGTCCAGGTCCGTGGCGGGCAGCAGCGGCGTGCTCTCATCGGCGCCGACGACATCGTGCGGGGGCGCGTAGACGCTTCCGGATGAGACGTAGCCCCAGTGCGCGGCCCGGTCGCCGAGCGCCGCCAGGGCCCCGCGGACCAGGCCGGGCTGCCAGGACACCTCCAGCACCGCGTCCCAGTCACGGTCGCGGACGCCGTTGTAGGCTCCGTCCTCTCGCCGGTCCGCGGTCACCAGGACCGAGCCGTCGGCCACCGGGCCGCTTTCGCCCCGGGCCAGGCAGGTCACCGCGTGTCCGCGGTCCACCGCCTGCCGGGCCACCTCGCGGCCGAGCCACGCCGTGCCGCCTAGCACCAGAAGCTCCATGACCCCAGTCCAGCACGCCAGAGCGGGCGCCCGCACGGTCGTTCACGTACAGCTTTACGGATAGCTCTACCGGCCCGGTCATTTCCCTGGAACGTAGACGAGTTCGGCCGAACCGTCAGCAAAGATCCGGTCCGCCCGCAGCGGGCGCGAGGTCAGGACGTAAACCTGCAGGCCCGGCCACGGCCACCGGGGCGCGCCGAGCGCGGGCACGAAGGTGTTCCGGCCCATGACCACCGCGTCGCAGCCCTGGATGAACTCGGGGAAACCATGCGACTCCGCCGGTACGAATCCCGGCCTGACGGCCAGGGTGGGCACGCCCTCCGGCGTAGCCACGAAACCGTCGGCGCTTACTCCCATACGTGATCGGATGCGCATCGGACGACCTCCTGCCGGATCTGCGTCGGCCCTGGACGGGCGGCGGCCCTGATACTGTGTCGGCGCGAGCGGGCCGATCTCGACACTCCTGGTGCGGATTAAAGAGTCAGGAATGCTTGAGTGACCGTCCAGCCAGCCTCCAGGCCCGCTTCCTAATCTCCTGTCCACGGCAGGAAACGGCTGAGCAGGGAGGATCGGGATCGTGCGGGACAACGTGACCATCGCGTACCGAGGAGCGAAGTACGAGCTCGGGCGCGGGTCAACCTTCTTCGGGATCTGGGCGGCCGGAGCATCCCGCTCGCAGCCGCTGCAGTGGTGGCCCGATACCTCCGAAGGCTGGTCCGCCGCCTGGTCGCGCTTCACGGAAATCGAGACCCCGGGGACCATCGTCCCGGTCGGCCGGCGGACGGCCGCGGCGGGCCCGGATGCCGTCCCGGCCGGAGAGAGCGCCTTCGCGGCGGGCCACGGCGGTACCCCGACTGGGCCGCGCGCGGCTGGTGCCAGCGTCGCCCGGCCCGTCGCAGCGGGCCTGCTGGCCGTGGGCGTCCTGCTCGGCGTCATCGGGCTCTTCCCCGGGTACCTGGCCGGCGACAGCCTCGCGAAGCAGCCGCCCGACCTGGTCCCGCACGTGATCTACCTCGCCGGCTGGACCGCGAGCGCCATCCTCATCGCCCTCGGCGGCACCCGGCTGCGGCTGGGCGCGCTGCTGGGGGTCGGGCTTAGCCTCGTCACCTTCGGCCTGTTCTTCGCGGACGCGGGCACGGCGATGTCCGGAGGACTCCACCTGGCCGACGCGGGCCTCGTGCTCGGGATCGTGGGCTGGCTCGCGTGCGCCGCGGGATCCACGATCGCCGTGCTGCTCCCGGCGTCGGGTCGTCCCGGCCCGCGCCAGCCGGGCGGAAACCCGCGCCCGCTGGGCAGGCCCCGCGGCGCGCAGGTGGGTGCCGCCATCCTGCTGGTGCTCGCCGGGCTCGGTGCCGCCATCGCGTTCGCCCCGTCGTGGGACAGCTTTACGCTGCGGACGGCGAATGGGCTGTCGCAGTACCTGACGGCGGGTAATGCGTTCGCCAACCCGGCACCCGTGATCGCCGGCGACGTCGCGGTGATGGTCGCGCTGGGCGCGGTGGTCTTCGCGGCGGCCGTGTGGCGCCCGGTCCGGCACGGGGCGGTGCTGCTCATCGGCGCCATCATCCCGATGGTGGCGCAGGCCATCTCGGCCCTCATCCAGGTCGGCGAAGCCGCCACCCCGCAGCAGTTCGGACTCTCGCCGACACAGGCTCAGCGGCTCGGGCTCACGATCAGCTCCGGGCTCACGCCGACGTTCTGGATCTACTGCGCGTTCGTCCTCGTGCTCGTGGTCTCGTGCGCCTGGATGCTGTACACCCCGCGCGAGTTCGCCGGCGTTCCGGCCGGTCCGTACCCCGGCACCCAGCCGGGCGACGACCTGTGGCGGACCGCCCAGCCTGAGCCGGACGACGGCCTCTGGGCCACCGCGGCCGCAGCCGATGACGATGTACCGGACGCGGACCGGACCGAGCCAGGCCAGGACGCGTGGCACGTCCCCCCGGCCGACGCCTTCGACCTGGCGAGCGCGCCGTCACCAGCGCCCGCAGCCAGCGACCCCGCGAGCACGGCCGACCCCGAAAGCACGGCCGGCCCCGCGAGTACGGCCGGCCCCGTAGGCACTCTCGGGACGGAGGGCACGGCTGGAGTACCGGACCCCGGTACTCCAGCCGACGACCGCACCGAGCCAGCCGCGGTGGTGAACCTGCCGCCCCGATCGGCTGATTAATCCCCGCTTGCCCAGCGGAGCGGGCCACGGTTTCATGGGCCTCTGAGGACTCTGTCCGAGGGGAGCCGTTCATGAAGCACGAGACCAAGGCGAACCCGCCCGGTGGGCCGGGCCGGGGCGCGACCACGGTGAGCTGGATGCTGTCCCGGGCCTGGTCGCTGCCCCCGCAGCGCAACCAGGTCGCGGTGGAACGCGACCTGAAGGTGCCGATGTCTGACGGCACGGTGCTGCTGGCCGACCACTACATCCCGGTCCCGGTGGCCTCGGCGCCGACCGTCCTCGTGCGCTGCCCGTACGGCCGCGGCTTCCCGTTCAGCCTGGGGAGCGCGCAGATCTTCGCCGAGCGTGGCTACCACGTCCTCCTCCAGAGCTGCCGCGGGACGTTCGGGTCCGGCGGCGAGTTCGAGCCGATGCGCAACGAGATCGCCGACGGCCGGGACACGGTCGCCTGGCTCCGCGAACAGGACTGGTTCACCGGACGGCTCGGCACGTTCGGGGCGAGCTACCTCGGATTCGTGCAGTGGGCGCTGGGCATGGACCCGCCGCCCGAGCTGACGGCGGCGGTGGTGCAGGTGGGCCCGCACGACTTCAGCCGGTCCGCGTACCGCAACGGGGTCTTCGACCTGTACAACTTCCTCACCTGGGCCGACCTGATCGCTCACCAGGAGGACACCGGGCTGCTGCAGGGCGCGGTGCGGAACGCCACGGCGCCGCGGCGGCTCCGCCCGGCGCTGGCCACCGTGCCGGTCCGGGCGGGCGCGCGGACCATGCTCGGCACCGGATCCCCCTGGTTCGAGAGCTGGCTGGAGCACCCCGAACTGACCGACCCGTTCTGGACGCCGCTGCAGTGCGGGGCGGCGGTGGAGCAGACCGCCGTGCCCACGATGGTCATCGGCGGCTGGTACGACCTGTTCCTCGAGCAGACCCTGGAGCAGTACCGCACGCTCGCGGACCGGGGCGTGCCCACCCGCTTGCTCGTCGGTCCCTGGGCTCACCTCGACGCCGCCATCAGCGGAATCGCCCTCAGCGAGAGCCTGGCCTGGCTGGACAGGTACCTCGGTCCTGGGACCCGCCGGGTCGCCGGGACGTCAGCCCACCCGGAGCACTCCGTCCGGATCTGGGTCGGCGGCGAACCGGAGACCCGGCAGACCTCGAAGATCCCGCGACCCCCCAGGCGAGTAGGCCAGTGGCGGGAGATCACCGGATGGCCGCCCCCCGGCGCGGGGGAGCAGCGGTGGTACCTCGGCCCGCACGGCACCCTCAGCCTGGCGGAGCCGGGCACGGGCGGGGACGCCGCGCCCGCACGGTTCCGCTACGACCCGGTCGACCCCACGCCGTCGGTGGGCGGTGCGATCATGGCCCAGGACGCGGGCGCCCGGGACAACCGGTCGGTCGAGCAGCGCCCCGACGTCCTGGTCTTCAGCAGCGAGCCGCTGGACGAGCCGGTCGAGATCATCGGTGAGGTCGCGGCCGAGCTGTCGGTGACCCGCGATAACCCGTACGCCGACCTGTTCGTGCGGCTCTGCGACGTCAGCCCGCGAGGCCGGTCGGTCAACGTCTGCGACGGTATCGTCAGGCTGACCGACCGCGACCCGCTCGCTGGCCCGGTCAGGCTGTCGCTGATCGGCGCGGCGCACCGGTTCGGCCGCGGGCACCAGCTCAGGCTTCAGGTCTCTGGTGGTGCGTACCCGCGCTTCGCCCGCAACCCGGGCAACGGGGAGGTGGACCCGCCCGCCGCGGACCTGGTGCCGACGCAGTACGCGATCGGCTTCGGCGCGCACGAAGCCGGGAACCCGTCGGTGCTGCTGCTGCCCGTGGCTGACGCATAGCACGGGACGCTAAGCGCTGGACGTACTCCAGGTGCGTGGCGTGCGCGTCGCGCATCCAGTCCTGGGTGATGCGCGGGTCATCGAAAGGCTGGCGCAGGGCCAGGGCGTCTAGGTAGGCGGAATCCGCCGCCAGCCGCCTGCGGAACTCCGCGCCGTCCCCGACGTGCCCGTGACCAGGAATCACCTGGCGCACACCGGATACCGCCGCCAGCCGGGCCAGCCCCGTCCGGTAGTCGCCGAACGCGTCCTCCGCCTCGGTGTCCAGCAGCGGTATCTCTACGTCAGAGCACATGTCGCCGGCGACAAGGACGCCGGTATCCGGCAGGAACACGGCGCCATGACCCGGCGCGTGCGCGTCGTGGACGATGAGCTGCGCCACCACGCCGTCCCAGGCGATGGCCTGGGCGTCCAGCGGCCTCAGCCGCCCGAACAGCTCGAGGTCGTGACCGGGCGCGGAGGTCTCCAGCATCTCGACCATGCCCGGGCGCTCCGTCTCGGTGATGGTCACCGCCGCGGGCGCAGCGTACCGCGGTGCCTCGCCCAGCTCGCGGCTCCACAGCACGTGGTCCCAGTGCGGGTGCGTGGCCCAGGCCACCACGGGCACCAGCGAGCGCTCCGCCAGCTCGCCGGCCAGCTCCGCCAGTTCGGCCACGGTCACGCCCGGGTCGATCAGCAGGCACCCGCCCTCCGCGCCGGCCACCACGGTCGTCGTCGTCAGTGCGAACGAACTGGTCGCCACCAGCACGCCCGGCGCGATCTCAGTCAGCCGTCCCACCGCACCGGTATACCATCAGCTTCTAGCCTGCTCGTGCCGGGGTGACTTGGTCGGCCAATCGCCCATCCTCATCGCCCGCAACCGACCGCTACGCAGCCAGCAGCGGCACGCCGTAGTCGTCAAAGCGCTTGTCGCGGGTCACGATCGTCAGCCCTTCCGCAAACGCCTGGGCTATCAGCATGCGGTCGAAAGGATCGTCGTGATGACGGGCCAGTTGGCCCGCCGCGACGGCGTGACCGATGCTGATCGGCAGGGGCAGGAATCCGCCCGCGTGTACCTGCTGTTCCAGATCGTCCGGCGCGGAAAGCTTCCCGAGCGCCTTTTTAATGGAGATCTCCCACGCGCTGGCCGCGGATACCACGGCGAGGTTAGCCGAATCCGCGATGGCCTCCCGCGTTCGGGTGGTCAGCCCTTCATCGGCCAGCCACCACAGCAGCACGTGCGTGTCCAGCAGCAGCCTCACGGGCGCTCCCCCCGGAAGGCAGCCTCCACCTCGGCGGGGAGCTCGTCGAAATCAGCGGCAATGCTGACCCTGCCGCGCCAGCCACCCGGTACGCGCCGAGGGACCGGCGGCTCGGCCAGGGACACAAGACGCGCGATCGGACGGCCTGCCCGGGCGATGATGATCTCCTCGCCAGCGGCCGCGCGATCCAGCAACCGCGACAGGTGAGTCTTGGCTTCGTAGATGTTGACGCTTTCCGACACATGGCTAGTTTAGCCTACCAACGGTCTAGTCTAGTCAAGTCAGATAAGTTTGATCGGGTTTCTCGCACCCTGGCAACGATGTGCGATCCTGGCCGAAGGGACGTACCCCGCAGCCTGCGGGCCGGGGCGCTCGTGCAGGCGGGCAGGAGGGGCGGATGGCCCAGCGGCGGCGTAGCGTGTCGGATGGATCGCCCGACTTGGAGGGCACCATGGCAGGCAGCCCGCTGGTGCTGCCGAGTACACCCGCTCTCTCCTGACCCCGGCCGAGTAGGTGGCCATGCAGATACGAACATTAGGGAGGGACATGCACGACGAACTCCAAACCTTGGCCGATCCTGATGCCGTAGCTCGGGCCGGCGCGGCATTCGTGGCCGAGCGCGCCCGCGCCGCGGTTGGGGCCAGCGGCAGCTTCCACTTCGCGGTCAGCGGCGGGCACACCCCCTGGGCCATGTTCGCCGAGCTGGCGTCGCAGACGGTCCCGTGGGACGCGACCGTCATCTACCAGGTGGACGAGCGCGTGGCTCCGCCCGGTGACCCCGACCGGAACCTGACCCACCTCACCAAGGCGCTGGGCTCGGCCCCGGCGCAGGTGCGGCCCATGCCGGTCAACGAGAGCGATCTGGTGGCCGCGGCCGCCGGCTACGCGGCCTTGCTGCCCGAGAACTTCGACCTTGTCCACCTGGGTCTTGGCCCCGACGGGCACACCGCCTCGCTTGTACCGGGCGATCCGGTCCTGTCGGTCACCGATCGCCTGGTCGCCCTCACCCAGCCGTACCAGGGGCGGGTGCGGATGACGCTGACCTACCCGGCGCTGGCGCGGGCCCGGCAGATCCTCTGGCTGGTCACCGGCGACGACAAGAAGGAGCCGCTGGCCAGGCTCCTGGCCGGCGATAAGACGATCCCGGCGGGCCGCGTCGAGGCCGCCGCTTCTCTGGTGATGGCCGACCGTGCGGCGACCTGAGGAACCGATGGCAGCCCAGCCAGACGGTCCGCGGGGCATCGAGCGGGAGAAGCAGGCCGCCGCGGAGGCGGCAGCGGAATTGGTCGAAGACGGCATGACCGTCGGCCTCGGCACCGGCACGACGGTGGCGTTCCTGCTCCCCGCCCTGGCCCGCCGATCGCTCGACATCGTCTGTGCGGCTACCTCGCCGCGCACCGAGCACGCCGCACGCGAGCTGGGCCTGCGGATCGAGGACGTCGCGAGCATCGACCGTTTCGACATCACCATCGACGGCGCGGACCAGATCGCCCCGGACGGCTGGCTGGTGAAGGGCGGCGGCGGCGCGCACACCAGGGAGAAGATCATCGCCGCGGCCGCGGACCGGTTTGTCGTCATCGCCGACTCGACCAAGCCGGTCCAGGCCTTGCACAGCCCGATCCCCCTCGAGCTGCTCTCCTTCGGGCTGCGCGCCACGATGCGCCGGGTGGCACCGGCCTCGCTGCGCGACGTCCCGCTCAGCCCCGACGGCGGCGTGATCGCGGACTACCAGGGGCCGGTGGATGACCCGGCGGCGCTGGCCGTCCGGCTGTCGGCGACGCCCGGGGTCGTCGGGCACGGCCTGTTCCCGCCGGAGATGGTGGCGACGGTCCTCGTGGGCCGGGGTGAGTCAGTCGACCGGACCGACTTCAAGCACTCGTGGTCTACCTCCTGACCTCACCGACCAAACGCCGGACCAAACTGGAGGCAACATGGCCCCGCCAATCCGACTGTTCCTCGCCGACGTCGACGGCACGCTGGTAACCCAGGACAAGGTCCTCACCGATCGGGCCATCGCCGCGGTCGCGAAGCTGAGGCAGGCCGGGATACTCTTCGCTATCACCAGCGGCCGCCCGCCCCGCGGCATGTCAATGCTCATCGAGCCGCTCCAGCTCACCACGCCGATCGCGGCCTTCAACGGCGGCGTGTATGTCCATCCCGACATGTCGGTGATCGAGCAACAGGCCATCCCCGACGACGTAACGCCGACAGTGATCGAGCTGCTCGGCACCCACGACCTGGACGTGTGGGTCTACCGGGGGGCGGACTGGTTTATCCGGGATCCGAAGGCACCGCACGTGGCCCGCGAGACCTGGACGGTCAAGTTCGACCCGACGGTGATCGGCAGTTTTGCCTCGGTGTCGAGCGGGGTGGCCAAGATCGTCGGAGTGAGCGATGACTACGACGCGGTCCAGAAGGGTGTGGCCGCGGTGCGCGAGCGCCTGGGCGACCACGTGTCGGCGGCTAGATCTCAGCCGTACTACGCCGACGTCACCAATCCCGACGCCAACAAGGGCGCCGTGGCCCAATATCTTTCCCGGACCTACCAGATCCCCTCCGAGCAGATCGCCACGATCGGCGACCAGCCCAACGACGTGCTCATGTTTGCCCACTCCGGGCTCAGCATCGCCATGGGTAACGCGAGCCATGACGTCCAGGAAGCCGCCCGCCGCGTCACCACGTCCAACGAGGACGAGGGCTTCGCCAACGCGGTCGAGCGGTTCGTCCTGTCCTGACTCTCACCAGTGGCGGTGCGGCGGCTGGCAGCGGCCCGCTGGCTGGTGCCGTATCGCCAAAGCTGCATCGTCGCCTCCATCGTGAGCCGACGGGCTTGGCCAACGTTGGCACAGTTGGCGCGTTCCGCTCTACCGGGCGTCGTGGGCCCCAACCCCCATTCCCTGACGCGCTCGGGCCAGTCCAGACGGCCACCAGTTCCACCGCCCGATCAGCACCGCCGCCGAGGGCACCAGCAGGGTCCGCACGCCGAACGTGTCCATCAGCACGCCCAGCGCCAGGCCCACGCCGACATCCACGATCGTCCTGACGTTCTGCGCCCCGGCGCTCCCCGAGCCCACTATGGCCAGGACCCCGAACGTCCCCGCCAGCACCAGCCCGGCCGACGTCACCGTCGTCCCGGTGACGCTGAGCGCCCGGCCGACCGCCTCGCGCAGCGGTAGGTGGTGGGCCTCCTCCCTGATCCGCATCATGACCAGGATGTTGTAGTCCTCGCCCAGCGCCAGCAGGAACATGAACAGCAAGAACGGCAGGATGAACGTCAGCCCCGGCTGCCCGGCGGCCTTGATGAACACGAGCACGGTCAGCCCGAGGGCCGAGAAGTACGACAGCACCACCGACACGATCAGGTAGAGCGGCGCGATCAGGCTCCGCATCACCAGCGCCAGCAGCACCGCGATGACCGCGATGGCGATCGGGATGACCGTCCGCAGGTCGCTGTCGGACAGCTGCCCGACGTCGTAGGTGAATGCGGCCTGCCCGGTGACGCCGGAGGCCGTCGCGTCGGCGACCCGGGCCGCCCGCATGGCGTCGGCGCGGATGGCGGGCACCGCCTGCGAGGCCGCGGTGGTGATCGGGCTCCCCGCCGCCAGCGACGTGGCGAACGAGATCGTGTACCCGTCCGCGCTCACGTACACCCCGCTCGCCCGGTAGGACTGGTACGCCGCCCGCTCGGCCCGCGGGACGGTGGCGGCGAGCGCGGTGCCCAGCGCGCGCGGCGGCCCGTAGGCCGCGTGCAGCGCCGTGTACTGCGCGGCGGTCAGCGCGGTGCCGTTGGCGTCCAGCGGCCCGGACACGGCGGTGAACTGCGGGTCGTCCGCCAGCTGTCGCTCGGCCGCGGCCACCGAGGCCGCCTGCGCCCAGGCCGGCCGGGGCAGCCGCATGACGATGATCGTCGGGTTGGCCGCCGTCTGCGGGAAGTGCCTGGCCAGCAGGACGTTGCCCAGCGCGGAGTCGGTGCCGGCCGGCGCGGTCACCGCCCCGCCGAACCCGGACGCCACGTATCCGGCCGAGGCCACCGCCAGCGCGCCGAAGACGATCAGCCCGGCGACCAGGGTGGCAACCGGACGGCGCACGATGCGGGCGCAGGCCGGCCCCGACCAGCCGGCCCGCCCGGCCCCCGGCGTGACCGACGACGGCCAGAACGCGGCCGGGCCGAAGGTCGCGAGCAGCGCGGGCAGCAGGGTGAGCCCGGCCAGGAGCATCAGCGCGATGGCGATGGCCAGCGGGGCCGCCAGGCCGGAGTAGAGGCTGAACGTCGCGGTGGCCAGCGAGAGCAGCGCCGCGATGAGGATGCCCGCGGAGAACGTGATGGTCTCGCCCACCCGTGCGACCGACCTGACGATCGCCTCGTGACACTCCAGCCCGCCGCGCATCTCCTCTCGCACGCGGAACATCAAGAACAGCGCGTAGTCCGTCCCCGCGCCGAGCACGAGCACGATCAGCAGCAGCGAGGCGATCTGCGACACGGACAGCCCGCCCAGCGCGGCCTCGGCGGTCAGCCGCTCGGCGACCAGCACGACCACGATGGCGGGCACCACGGCGATCAGCGGCGCGAGCGCCGAGCGGAAGACGGCGATGAGCAGGCCGATCACGAAGATGATCGAGAAGTACTCCACCTGACTGCCGGTCTTGCCCGACGTCGCGTTGTTGTCCACCCGGGTCGCCGTCGACCCGGCGGTGTGCGCCTCAAGCCCGGCCGGCCAGGCCGCGGACCGGATGACCGAACGCACCCCGGCGACCAAGCTGGCCTGCTCGGTGGTAGAAAGGCCGCCGCCCTGGGCGAGCGCGGCGAGCACGGTGAGCTGCTCGGCCTGCCCGTCGGCAGACTCCCCAGCGTCCCGCACCGACACGACCCGCGGCACCCGCGCGAGCGCTACGGCCAGCCGCGCGATAGCCGAGGCGTCGGCGCCGGTCAGCGGCCCCTCCGCCTGGGCCACCACGACCGTGACCGCGGTCAGCGAGGCCGCCTGCAGCGGCGAGGCCAGCTGGTTGGCCCGTTCGCTCGGCGCGCTGGCCGGCAGGAACGAGGTGTTGTCGCTCTGCGTCACGCTGGACAGCGACGGCAGCAGCACCATGGCCGCCAGCGCCCCCGCGAGCCAGGCGGCCAGGATCGCCCACCGGAACCGGACGGCGAACCGCCCGACCCCGGCGAAGAACGTGCTCACGGAAGCTATCGTCGCCGGCCTGAAGGCGAACCTGTAGGACTACCAGCCATCGTCGCCGGCGCGGAGCCGCTTTGCGCGCTCTGCGGCGACGTAAAGTTGCTTCGTGGCAGATCCGCATGACTACCGGCCGGCCCCGGGCGAGATCCCGGAGTCCCCGGGGGTCTACCGGTTCCGCGACCAGCGCGGCCGGGTGATCTACGTCGGCAAGGCCAAGTCCCTCCGCCAGCGCCTGAACTCCTACTTCGCCGACTTCGCCAGCCTGCACCCGCGGACCCAGATGATGCTGAACACCGCGGCGGGCGTCGACTGGACCGTGGTCGGGACCGAGGTCGAGGCGCTCCAGCTCGAGTACTCGTGGATCAAGGAGTACGACCCCCGGTTCAACGTCAAGTACCGGGACGACAAGAGCTATCCCTACCTGGCCGTCACCATGGGGGAGCAGTACCCGCGGGTCATGGTCATGCGCGGCGCCAAGCGCAAGGGCACCAGGTACTTCGGCCCGTACAGCCACGCCTGGGCCATCCGCGACACGGTGGACACGCTGCTCCGCGTGTTCCCCGTCCGCACCTGCTCGGCGGGGGTGTTCAAGCGCTCGGGCCAGATCGGCCGGCCCTGCCTGCTCGGGTACATCGGCAAGTGCTCCGCCCCGTGCGTCAAGCGGATCAGCGAGGAGGAGCACCGCGCCCTCGCGGAGGACTTCTGCGACTTCATGGCCGGGCAGACCAGCCGGTTCGCCAGCCGTCTCGAGGCGGAGATGAGACAGGCGGCGCGGGAGGAGGAGTTCGAGCGCGCGGCCAGGCTCCGCGACGACCTGCGCGCCCTCGAGCGGGCGATCGAGAAGCAGGCCGTGGTGCTTGGCGACGGCACGGACTGCGACGTCATCGCGCTGGCCGAGGACCAGCTGGAGGCGGCGGTCCAGGTGTTCTACGTGCGCGGCGGCCGGGTCCGCGGCCAGCGCGGCTGGGTGCTGGACAAGGTGGAGGACGTGACCCCCGCCGGGCTGGTCGAGGTCTTCCTCGGCCAGGTCTACGGCGAGACCCCGGACGAGGCCGAGGCGGTCAACGCCGGCATCCCCCGCGAGATCCTGGTCCCCGAACTGCCGCCGGACCTGGACGCGATGACCCAGTGGCTGACGGAACGCCGCGGCAAGCCGGTCAGCCTCCGCGTCCCGCGGCGCGGGGACAAGAAGGCCCTCCTCGAGACCGTCGCGCGGAACGCCGGCCAGACGCTCGCCCTGCACAAGACCAGGCGCGCCAGCGACCTGACCACGCGGAGCAAGGCACTGAGCGAGATCCAGGACGGGCTCGGCCTGGACGACGCGCCGCTGCGTATCGAGTGCTACGACGTGTCCAACCTGATGGGCACGCACGTGGTCGCGTCGATGGTGGTCTTCGAGGACGGCCTGGCCCGCAAGAGCGAGTACCGCAGGTTCGCGATCAGGGGCACCGACGGCACGGACGACATCTCCGCCATCCACGAGGTGATCACCCGTCGCTTCCGCCGCTACCTGGCCGAGCGCGAGAAGACCGGCGAGCTGGACACACTCGGCGATCCCGGGGCCGTCGACGATCAAGATCAAGACCTTGATCCCGAACGACCTGTGGTGGATGCCCCGAAGAAGTTCGCTTATCCCCCGAACCTGGTCGTCGTCGACGGCGGACCCCTCCAGGCGGCTGCGGCGGCCCGGGCGCTGACCGAGCTCGGCATCGACGACGTGGCCGTCTGCGGCCTGGCCAAGCGGCTCGAGGAGGTATGGCTGCCGGGCGAGGAGTACCCGGTCATCCTGCCGCGTAGCAGCGAGGGCCTGTACCTGCTGCAGCGGGTCAGGGACGAGGCCCACCGGTTCGCGATCGCGTATCACCGGCAGAAGCGGGGCAAGGCCGCCACCGCGAGCGCGCTCGACGACGTGCCGGGCCTCGGCGCGGCCCGGCGCAAGACCTTGCTCAAGCACTTCGGCTCGGTGCGTAAGCTCAGTGCGGCCAGTGTCGAGGAGATCGCGACGGTACCGGGCATCGGCCCCAAGCTCGCGGCCACGATCGCCGCCGCGCTGAGTTCGGCCAACGCGAAGGACAGCCATGAGACCGGCTGAGGATCAGGCGGACATCGTCGTCATCACTGGGATGTCGGGCGCCGGGCGGTCGACCGCGGCCAAGTCGCTCGAGGATCTCGGCTGGTTCGTCGTCGATAACCTGCCCCCGGGCCTGCTGCCGACGATGGTGGACCTCGCGGCCAGGTCTAACGGCGCGGTGCCGCGGATCGCCGCGGTGGTCGACGTCCGCAGCCGGGCGTTCAGCACCGACCTGAAGTCCGCGATCACCGAAGTCGGCGCCCGCGGCGCATCCGCACGCGTGGTGTTCCTCGAGGCGGCCGAGGACAGCCTGGTCCGCAGGTTCGACAGCGAGCGCAGGCCGCACCCCCTGCAGGGGAGTGGCCGGGTCACCGACGGCATCGCGGCCGAGCGGGAACTGCTGCGCGAGGTCCGTGGCGACGCCGACCTCGTGATCGACACGACCAGGCTCAACGTACACGAACTGCGCGCCAGGATGCGGGACTTCTTCGGGCGCGGCACAACGGTCGGCCTGCGGCTTTCCATCGTGTCGTTCGGCTACAAGTACGGCCTGCCGGTCGACGCCGACGTGGTGGCGGACTGCCGCTTCCTGCCGAACCCGCACTGGATCCCCGAACTCGCCCCCATGACGGGGCGGGACGACCCGGTCCGGGAGTACGTCCTGTCGCAGCCTGGCGCCGGAGAGTTCCTATATCATTACGCGGAGCTACTTAACGTGGTCCTGCCCGGCTACGAACGCGAGGGCAAGCGGTTCGTGACGCTCGCGATCGGCTGCACCGGCGGCAAGCACCGGAGCGTGGCGATGGCCGACGAGCTAGCGGCGCGCATCGCCGGGGCGGGAGTGGACGTGCAGGTCGTACACCGGGATCTGGGGCGGGAGTGAGCCCTTGGTGACCGGCCTGCGGGCGGTGGCGCTCGGTGGCGGGCACGGGCTGGCCGCGTCCCTGGGCGCGCTGCGACGGGTGACCGATGAGCTCACCGCGATCGTGACCGTCGCCGATGACGGCGGGTCCAGCGGCCGGCTGCGCCGAGACTTCGGCGTCCTGCCCCCCGGTGACCTGCGCATGGCGCTGGCCGCCCTGTGCCGGGACGACGAGTGGGGTACCACCTGGAGCCAGGTGGTCCAGCACCGCTTCGCCGGCGATCGCGAGCTGGCCGGCCACGCCGTCGGCAACCTGCTCATCGTCGCCCTGTGGGACCTACTCGGCGATACCGTGGCCGGGCTCGACTGGGTTGGTCGGCTGCTCGGCACCGCCGGCCGGGTGCTGCCGATGGCAGCGGTCCCGCTGGACATCGTCGCCGAGGTGGTGGGCGCCGACCCGGCCCGGCCGCACGAGGTGACCACGGTCCGGGGGCAGGTCGAGTGCGCGACCACACCAGGCCAGGTCCGGTCCATCACGCTGGTGCCGCCGGATCCGCCCGCGGTGCCCGAGGCCGTGCGCGCCGTGCTCGACGCGGACTGGGTCGTGTTCGGCCCCGGCTCGTGGTTCACCAGCGTGCTGCCGCACCTGCTGGTGCCCGAGCTCTCCGCCGCGCTGCACGTCACGGCCGCGCGGCGGCTCGTGGTGCTGAACCTCGTACCGCAGCCGGGTGAGACGGGAGGATTTTCGCCGCACAGGCATCTGGAAGTCCTCGCCGGTCACGCGCCGGGGCTTAGTGTGGACGTGGTCCTCGCGGATACCGGGGCC
This sequence comes from uncultured Actinomycetes bacterium, assembly GCA_963789225.1. Lineage (GTDB taxonomy): Bacteria > Actinomycetota > Actinomycetes > Streptosporangiales > Streptosporangiaceae > Palsa-504. The sequence goes on along the minus strand of CAWBKD010000046.1, from coordinate 94,209 downwards.
GTGGGCGCCGGTGAGCCGGAGGCCCTGGACGACCTGGAGCAGGCGGCCGGAATACTCGGGGCCCGGCTGGTGCTAGCCGACGTGGCTGCGGCCGATGGCACACCGCGACATGATCCGGAGCGCCTGGCCCACGCGTACGCGCAGATCTTCGCAAGGGCGTTCGAGGGGGTCTGGGGGGAACGACTTCCCCCCAGGAGCGGGGGGATCCCGGGGGGTCGTCCGCCCGGGGCAACGGAGGTGACGGGCAATGGCGATGACCGGCGTCGTGAAGGACGAACTCAGCCGGGTGGTGGTGATCAAGCCCTGCTGCCGCAAGGCGGAGGTCTCCACGCTGCTGAGGTTCGCGGGTGGCCTGCACCTGGCTGAGGGCCGCGTGGTGATCGAGGCCGAGCTGGACACCGGCGCCGTGGCCAGGCGGCTGCGCGCGAGCATCTCCGACGTGTTCGGGCACCCGGCCGAGTTCATCGTGCTGGCGCCGAGCGGCCTGCGTAAGGGGAACCGCTACCTGGTGCGCGTAACCGGCCCGGCGGGCGAGAGCCTGGCCCGCCAGGCTGGGCTGATCGACAGCTACGGCCGCCCGGTGCGCGGCCTGCCCCGGCAGGTGGTGTCCGGAGCGACCTGCGACTGCGAGGCCGCCTGGCGCGGCGCGTTCCTAGCCCACGGGTCGCTGACCGAGCCAGGCCGGTCGATGGCGCTCGAGATCACCTGCCCGGGCTCGGAGGCGGCGCTCGCCCTGGTCGGCGCGGCGCGCCGGCTCAGGGTGCACGCCAAAGCGCGCGACGTCCGCGGCGTGGACCGGGTGGTGATCAGGGACGGCGAGGCGATCAGCGCCATGCTGACCAGGCTCGGCGCGCACCAGGCCGTCCTGGCCTGGGAAGAGCGGCGGATGCGCAGGGAGGTCAGGGCGACGGCGAACCGGCTGGCCAACTTCGACGACGCGAACCTGCGGCGAAGTGCGCGGGCCGCGGTCGCGGCCGGGGCGCGGGTGGAGCGTGCCCTGGATATTCTCGGCCAAGACGCCCCGCAGCACCTGCAGATGGCCGGGAAGCTGCGCATGGCGCACCGGCAGGCCAGCCTGGAGGAACTCGGCCAGCTGGCCGATCCGCCCCTGACCAAGGACGCCATCGCCGGCCGCATCCGCAGGCTCCTGGCCATGGCCGACCGCCGCGCCTACGAGCAGGGCATCCCGACCACAGAAGCCTTCCTCCCCGCGGACATGCTCCCCTAGCCGGGCAGCTTCCCGACCGGTCAGGCGGCTAGCTTGGCGGGCTTGCCTGGGATGGCGTCCTGGTCGGCGTCGGCCAGGGTCAGGTGAGCTGGGCGTGGCTCGGCTAGGGCCGGGGTGTCTGCCTGCGCGGGCTGGTCGGCCCTGACCGCTGTGGCGCCGTGCTTCCACTGCGGGTGGGCGGCGGCGTAGGCCACCGCGAGCAGCCACACGCCGAGCGAGAGCGTCACTACGATCGGGATGGCGATGAGGGAGGCGGTGGATCCGTCCATGACCGGTACTTCCTTCCGGGTTAGGTTTGGTCCTGATTCGAGGCTGCGCTCCGCCGCCCGCCCCCAGTAGGGGCCGCGTGTTTGCCGCGATACAAGGCTGGCTTGTATCTGGCTATGCTGACCGTATGGCGCTCAGCAGCCACGTCCCCGACCTCGGCGCCCTGGAGGTGCTGCTCTGCGTGGCCCGGGCGGGCAGCCTGAACAGCGCCGCCCGCCAGCTCGGCGTGAGCCAGCAGGCGGTCTCGGCGCGGGTCCGGGCCATGGAGGCGCAGACTGGGGTGCCGCTGGTGCGCCGCAGCCCGCGCGGTTCTCACCTGACCGCCCAGGGCGCGGTGATCGCGGAGTGGGCGTCCCGGCTGCTGGAGGTGGCGGCCGCGCTGGACGCCGGGATCGCCGCGCTGCGCGCCGACCGGCAGAGCCACCTGCGGGTCAGCTCCAGCTCCACGATCGCCGAGCAGGTGCTGCCGACCTGGCTGGCGTCATTCCGGGCCGCCGCCGGTCACCCGGGCGGTCTGGCCCCCGACGTCGCGCTGACCGAGGTCAACTCCGAGACGGTCATCGGCCACGTCACCGAGGGGACCGCGGATCTCGGCTTCATCGAGGGCCCGCGGTCATCAGCGAACTGGCCATCGCCGACGACCTGGCCGCAGGCCGGCTAGCCGAGGTCCAGACACCCGAGCTTGACCTGCGCCGGACCCTGCGCGTCATCTGGGCCGGCCCGCCGAACCCGCCGGCCGGCGCGGCCCGGGACCTGGTCGCGCACATCGCGAGCCGGGCGCGTTCCCATTAACCAGGGACTAGCCGAGCTCCCCGCGACCTGGCGGACCTTCGGTGTCGCGCGCAAGGTAGGCGGTAGTGGCCGCCGCCAGCGCGAGGAAGGAGAGCGTGACCAGTCCCGCGCGCAACCCGAACTCGCTGGCCAGCAAGCCAATCACGGGCGGGCCCAGGAGGAACCCGCTATAACCCATCAGCGAGGCCAGTGCCACTCCGCCTGATCCGCCGAGCAGGCCCGCCTGGGTCATGGCCGAGGGGAACAGGTTGGCCAGCCCGAGGCCGGTCACGGCAAACCCCGCCAGGGCGAGCCATACATCAGGGGCCAGCGAGGCGATGAGCATGCCTGCGCACGCGGTCAGGCCACCCAGCACCAGCACGCGCGTGCGGCCCAGGTGCTCCAGCAGCCAGGTACCAGACAGCCGCCCCGACGCCTCGGCGAACGCGAAGGCCGCGTAGCCCGCTGCGGCCAGGCCCGCGCCCGCCCCCAGATCCTGCCTGAGGTGCAGGGCGCCCCAGTCGCCGATGGCGCCCTCGTCGTAGGCGGCGCAGAGCGCGGCCCAGCTCGCGTAGATGAACCCGTGGACCGCGAATACCGCGGACAACGCGATCCGGACCGAGGGGAGCCGGCCGGGATCCCCGGAGCCTGGCTCCGCGGAACTCTCGCGCCGGATTTTGTTTACCCGCCGCACAAAATAAGATTACCGGACCCCTCCTTGAAGCTTAGTTATCCGAGGCATAGTATTCCTCGGTATGGATCGCGAACGACTCAAGGGGAATCTGGACCTGCTGCTGCTGTCCGTGCTTTCCGCCGGGCCCGCGCACGGGTACGCCATCATCACGGCGCTGCGTGACCGCAGCGAGGGCACCTTCGACCTGCCCGAGGGGACCATATACCCGGCGCTGCACCGGCTGGAGGACGCTGGGCTGCTCGTCAGTTCCTGGGCGCAGGCCGAGGGGCGGCGGCGGCGCGTCTACGGGCTGACCGACAGGGGAGTAGCCGCCCTGGCGACCGAGCGGACCGAGTGGCGGAAGTTCGCCACTGGCATACAGGCGGTGCTCGGCTGGTCCGCCCAGGCCGCCTGGCGTCCCGTCGCCGGCCAGGCCTTGGGGTGGTCGGCGTGAACGCGGCAGACGACGACCGGACCTCCCGCGACCTGATCGGGGAGTACCTGGACCGGCTGCGCGCCGGCCTGCGGGTCCCGCCGGGCGAGGCCGAGCTCATCGTGGCCGAGGCGGAGGACCACCTGCGCGAGACGGCCGCCGCGGGCCTGGCCATCGGGATGACCGAGCGCGAGGCTCAGGAGGCGGCCATCTCCACCTTCGGGCCGGTGCGGGCGGTCGTGCACGCGCATCAGATCAGGCGGGGCAGGATCGCCGCCGTGGCCGGCGACGCCGGCGCGGCCGCCTGGAAGCTGGGCTCGCTGCTCGTGGTCACGGCCGGAGCCGCCGGCCTGGCGACGAACGTCATCAGGGCGATCAGGCCCCTCCCGCAGCCCGCCGTGATCGTGAACGGCACCCACGTCGTGATTCCCCTCCATACTCTCCCCTTCTCCCACTTCGTGATATCGGCAGTGGCGGCCGTCTGCGGCGCGATCCTGCTCACCGGATACCGCCTGGTTCGCCGGCGCCAGCGGCGCCGTGGCCAACTGGGCGGGCCGTTGGCGGCTGCGGCCTTCCCGGCGCTGGCGGCGGGCTTCTTCTGTGCTGTGTCGTTCGCGCTCGTCGGGCTCAGCTTGAGCGGCTCACTCGGACTCCCCGGGCTCTTCATCGTCGCGTACCTAGCCCTGGCCGTCGGCTATGCCGTCCGGGCGGCACGGACGCTCCGACGCCGGCGGCGCCCGGCCGCAGCAAGGCAGGTGGCGTGATGACGCCTCCAGACCCGATCCGGGACTACCTTGCGGGCCCGCCCGTTATTCCGGCACCTGATGCGCGGGTTCGCACGGTGCGTCCGGGCTCGGTGACGCATCCGCGGGGCCGGGGGCGCTCAGCCCGCCTTCGGCCCTCCGCGGTTGGCCGCCAGCCGCGCGGCTAGGTATCCGCGCTCGGCCGAGTTCTCGGACAGCGCGAGCGCGGCCTCGTAGGCGCGCGCCGCCTCGGCGTCCAGCCCTAGGCGGCGCAGTAGGTCGGCGCGGATCGCGTGGCACAGGTAGTACCTATCCAGGCTAGGCGCGAGGCCGTCTACCAGGTCGAGCGCGGCGGCCGGGCCGTCGACCTCGGCCACCGCGACCGCTCGGTTGAGCGCGACCACCGGGCCGGGGGCGACCACCAGGAGCTGGTCGTACAGGGCGAGGATCTGACCCCAGTCGGTGGCGGACGCCTGCGCCGCGTCGCTGTGCACGGCGCTGATCGCGGCCTGGATCTGGTACGGGCCAGGCTGACCGCGGCGCAGGCAGCGCCGCACGAGGTCCTGCCCCTCGGCGATCAGGGCGCGGTCCCAGCGGGAGCGGTCCTGGTCGGCGAGCAGCACCAGGGTGCCGTCCGGGCCGGTCCGCGCCGCCCGGCGGGACTCGGTGAGCAGCGTCAGCGCGAGCAGCCCGGTCACCTCGGGCTCATCCGGCATGAGCTTCGTCAGTAGCCGCCCGAGCCTGATCGCCTCGGCGCACAGGTCGGCGCGGGCCAGCTGGTCGCCGGAGCTGGCCGTGTACCCCTCGTTGAAGATCAGGTAGACGACCGCGAGCACCGCGCCGAGGCGCCCGGGCAGGTCCGCCTCCGCCGGAACGCGGTACGGGATCCCGGCGTCGCGGATCTTGCCCTTGGCCCGGACCAGCCGCTGGGCCATGGTCGGCTCGGGGACCAGGAACGCGTGCGCGATCTCGGCCGTGGTCAGCCCGCCGAGCAGCCGCAGCGTCAGCGCCACCTGGGCGCTGGTGGCCAGCGCCGGGTGGCAGCAGGTGAAGATGAGCCGCAGCCGGTCATCGTGCACCGGGCCCTCCTCCACGGGTTCATCGCGCGCGTGCACGAGCGCCGCCTGGGCGTGCTTGTCCGCGCGGGCGGCTTCGCGGCGCAGGCGGTCGATCGCCCGGTTGCGCGCGGTCGTGATGATCCACCCGGCCGGACTCGGCGGCAGGCCCGCGGTCGGCCAGCGTTTGGCCGCCTCGGCGAACGCTTCCTGGACCGCGTCCTCGGCCAGGGCGATGTCGCCGAGCACGCGGGTCAGGACGGCCACCGCGCGGCCGTACTCCTCGCGGAAGACCCGCTCCACGTCGGCGAGCGCGGGCACGGTCAGGCCTTCGCCTCCGAGTCCTCCCGCATCGGGCGCACCTCGACCGGGGCGGTGCACGCGCGCGTGGCCTTGCGCCCCCACTCCAGCGCGGAGTCGAGATCGGGAGCCTTGATCACCCAGAAGCCGCCGATGTGCTCCTTGCCCTCGGCGAACGGGCCGTCGGTGACGAGCACGTCGTCCCCGCGGACCTGCAGCACGGTCGCCGTGGTCGACGGGTGCAGGCCGGCGGCGAAGACCCACGCGTCGGCCGCCCGCAGCTCGTCGTTCAGGGCGGTGACGTCCCGGTAGATCTTCTCCATGACCTCGGCGTCCGGGATTGGCTCGTCGGGGTGATAGATGCTGAGCAGGTACTGCTTCATGTTCTTCCTCCTCGGGCCGGACGCTCGCACTGGTGCCAGCGTCTCACCTCCTACACGAAGTCCACGGGCGGGAATCGACAGGATGGAGGGAGGATCATGTCCCCGGGCTCGAAGCGACACGCCCGGCCGGAGGATCATGGCCAGTTTTCTTTATCGGTCCGCGCACCACCGCTCGTTCGGGTCAATGGGTCTATATTTTGATATGGTCTAGACCTTCGGCCGAGGGGCCAGGGGGGTTTGGGGGGACGGGCAGTCCCTCCAAGATCGGGGGGGCCCGGGGGGTCGTCCCCCCCGGGGCTAGCAGAATGTTCGATAGTCTCGGAGCGGCTGCCCGGTCACCGGGATCAACGAGGAGATTGTGTGCTGTGACTATTCGCGTGGGAATCAATGGGTTCGGCCGGATCGGCCGCAACTTCTGGCGGGCGGTCAACTCCGCGGGCGGTGATCGCGGTTTCGAGATCGTCGCGGCGAACGACCTCGGCGACATCGCCACCATGGCGCACCTGCTCAAGTACGACACCGTCCTCGGCACCCTGCCGTTCGACGTGTCCGTATCCGGCGACGTCATCCGGGCCGGCGACAAGTCGATCAAGATCCTGGCCGAGCGCGAGCCCGGGCGCCTGCCCTGGAGCGACCTCGGCGTGGACGTCGTGATCGAGTCGACCGGCCGGTTCACCACCGGCCCGACGGCGCGGGCGCACCTGGACGCGGGCGCGAAGAAGGTCATCATCTCCGCCCCGGCCAAGGACGAGGACATCACGATCGTGATGGGGGTCAACGACGACGCGTACGACCCCGCCTCGCACGACATCCTGTCCAACGCCTCGTGCACCACGAACTGCGTCGCCCCGATGGCCAAGGTGCTGCTGGACAACTTCGGCATCGTCAAGGGCGTGATGACCACGATCCACGCCTACACCAACGACCAGGTCATCCTGGACTTCCCGCACAAGGACCTGCGCCGGGCCCGCGCGGCCGCGATGAACATCATCCCGACCACGACCGGCGCCGCCAAGGCGACCGCGCTGGTGCTGCCCGAGCTCAAGGGCAAGATGGACGGGCTCTCCATGCGGGTGCCCGTGGCCGATGGCTCGGTCACCGACCTCGTGGCGGAACTGGGCCGCGAGGTGACCAGGGACGAGGTGAACGCGGCGTTCCGCGCCGCCGCCGACGGGCCGCTGAAGGGATATCTCTACTACACCGAGGATCCGATCGTGTCCTCTGACATCGTGGGCTCCCCGGCGTCGTGCACCTTCGACTCGCTGCTGACGATGACGTTCGGCAACCAGGTCAAGGTCATCGGCTGGTACGACAACGAGTGGGGCTACTCGTGTCGGCTCGCCGACCTGACCGCCCTGGTGGCCTCGCGGCTGCGGTAATGCGGACCATCGACGACCTGGAGGTCTCCGGCCGGCGCGTGCTGCTGAGGTCGGACCTCAACGTCCCGCTCGACCTGACCGGCACCGGCGAGATCACCGACGACGGCCGGATCCAGGCCAGCCTGCCGGTGATCGAGAAGCTGTCCGAGCGGGGCGCGCGGGTGATTATCCTCGCGCACCTGGGCCGGCCCAAGGGCGCCTCGTTCGCCGAGAGCGCCGCAGGCGGTCCCTCGCTGCTCCCGGTGGCGGCGCGGCTGGGGGACTGGCTCGATCGGCCCGTCTACTTCGCTGCGGACGTGGTCGGTGATTTCGCGGAGCAGACCGTCGACAGCCTGCGGGACGGCGACGTCGCGCTGCTGGAGAACGTCCGGTTCGAGCCCGCCGAGACCAGCAAGGATGACGCGGAACGCCGGGCGCTGGCGGAGCGGATGGCGCGCTTCGGCGAGTTGTACGTGGACGACGCGTTCGGCGCCGTGCACCGCAAGCACGCGTCCGTCTACGACCTGCCCGCGCTGCTCCCGCACGCCGCGGGCGATCTGGTCCGGGACGAGGTCGCGGTGCTGCGCCAGCTCACCAACGACCCGGCGCGCCCGTTCGTCGTGGTCCTCGGCGGCAAGAAGCCGTCGGACAAGCTGGCCGTGATCGGCAACCTGCTGGGCCTCGCGGACCGCATTCTGATCGGCGGGGGCATGGGGTACACGTTCCTCGCCGCGCGCGGCTACGAGGTCGGGAACTCGGTGCTCGAGGCCGACCAGATCCCCGCGGTCCGGGAGGTCATGGCCGAAGCCGAACGCCGCGGCGTGGAGCTCGTGCTCCCCGTCGACCTGGTCGCGGCCACCCGGTTCGCGCCGGACGCGGAGTATTCCGTCGTGCCGGTGACCGACTTCCCCGCCGACCGCGAAGGGGTGGACGCCGGCCCGCAGACCCGGGCGCTGTTCGCGGCCAAGCTGGCCGACGCCAAGACGGTGTTCTGGAACGGGCCGGTCGGGGTGTTCGAGTTCCCCGCGTTCGCCGCGGGCACCCGCGCGGTGGCCGAGGCGATTGCCGCGGTCGACGGGCTGACCGTGGTGGGCGGCGGCGACTCGGCCGCAGCCATCCGGGCGCTGGGACTCCCGGAAGAGGCGTTCGGCCACATCTCGACGGGCGGCGGCGCGAGCCTGGAGTACCTGGAGGGCAAGACGCTGCCCGGGCTGACCGCCCTGGAGGACGGTTCGTGACGGCCGCCTCCCGCCGCCCCGGTTCGGCCGGGAAGCGGCTTCCGCTGATGGCCGGTAACTGGAAGATGCACGAGAACCACTTTGAGGCCATCGCGCTCGTCCAGAGGCTCGCGTTCACGCTGACCACCAGGGACTACAACTTCGTCGAGGTGGCGGTGCTGCCGCCGTTCACCGCGCTGCGCAGCGTGCAGACGCTCATCGAGGGGGACAAGCTGCCGATCTCCTACGGCGCGCAGGACCTTTCCCCTTACGATTCCGGCGCATACACGGGCGACATCTCCGGGCCGATGCTGGCCAAACTGGGCTGCGACTACGTGCTGGCCGGGCACTCGGAGCGCCGGCGGTACCACATGGAATCCGACGCGCAGGTCAACGCCAAGATCAAGGCGGCGCTGCGGTCGGGGCTGACGCCGATCCTGTGCGTGGGGGAGCCGCTCGAGGTCCGCCAGGCCGGGGAGCAGGTCAAGTGCTGCATCGACCAACTCGACGGGTCGCTGGACGGCGTAGCGGGCTCGGCGGTGGCCGAGATGGTGGTCGCGTACGAGCCGGTCTGGGCCATCGGGACCGGAGAAGTGGCCACCCCGGAGGATGCGCAGCAGATGATCGCGGCAATCAGATCACGAATTTCGGAGATTCATGACGCCGAGACGGCCACCAGTGTGCGTATCCTGTATGGCGGGTCCGTCAAGCCCGGTAATGTCGCGCCGATCATGGCGCAGCCGGACGTCGACGGTGCCCTCGTCGGCGGCGCGAGCCTGGACGCAGGGCAGTTTGCTCAGATCTGCCGGTATCGTGAACTGGCAGCATAGGTCTTCGCTGGCAGGAGATGGATAACAGAGATGAAGATCGCGCTTTCCGTTATCCTGGTCATCACCAGTGTCGTGATGGTCATGCTCGTCCTGCTGCACAAGGGCAAGGGCGGCGGCCTGTCTGACCTGTTCGGCGGCGGGGTCACCTCAACCCTCGGCTCGTCCTCCGTCGTCGAGCGGAACCTGGACCGCATCACCATCTTCTTCGGCGTCCTCTGGTTCGTCTGCATCGTCATTCTCGGCTGGCTGATCAATCACTAGCGCGTACGTCTTCCCGCACTTCCCGCACACCGAAGTTCTGGATTCAAGCTCTAGGGTCTTCAAGGGGTGGTCTGTGAGTAGTGGTAACGCCATTCGAGGCAGCAGGGTCGGCGCGGGACCGATGGGCGAAGCCGAACGCGGCGAGTCCGCGCCACGCGTCTGGGTGTCATTCTGGTGCGCTAACCGGCACGAGACGCGCCCGAGCTTCGCGACCGACGCCTCGGTTCCCGACATCTGGGAGTGCCCCAGGTGCGGCAACCCCGCTGGCCAGAGCGAGCAGAACCCGCCGGCCCCGCCGCGGGTCGAGCCCTACAAGACCCACCTCGCGTACGTGAAGGAACGCCGTAGCGACTCCGACGGCGAGGCCATCCTCGCCGAGGCCCTGGCCCGCCTCCGCGCCGCCAGCGCCTGAGCGTTCTCTAGTACGGCGCCCTGCCATCATCCCGCTCAGGACGCTGACGCTGACGTTGCCTTTGCCGGAGCGGCTTCGGCGTGTCCTCGAGTTTGAGCATCGCGTTGTTGCTCCTCTCGGCGTTCACTCCCTCAGTCCCGCGCTTCCTTAAGAAGTTGAGCGTATAGGTGAGTGCTTGCGCTCGCCTGGACTGGCGAAGCGCCTGTGGTCTGGCCTGCCTCTTCAGCGCCTTCTCATCAGCAAAAAGATCATGGAAGATCCGGGTTCAGTGGAAGTTTTGGGGGATCATAGTCCCCCGGATCTTCCACTAAGCCCGAAACTTCCACGCAAATTCTTGCTGTGGGCGGTCCGTCCCGCGCTGGCCGCGAACCGCAACTATCGCAGCTGCTCCGCGGACGAAGTGCCGGCGTCCGCCTGGTGACCCAGAGTGTCCGAGCGCTTGTCAGGATGCAGCTATCTTGATATCTTGATCTCATTATGGCAGGTACTGAACCGGCGCCGGCGGGAAGCGCTCAGACGAAGAACATGGTGCTGCGGCTTGACCCCGCGCTGGCCGAACGGCTGGCGGCCGTCGCCGAGGTGGAGGGCCGGACGGTGTCCGATGTTGCCCGTGAGGCGATCGCCGCGCTGGTCGAGGCGCGCAGGAACGACAAGCGTTTCCTTCGCTTGCTCGAAGACAACCTGGCCCGGCACCGCAGGCTGCTCGACCTGCTCCGGGAGGACGAGTCATGATCGGGCTCGACGTGGCGGACCTGGTCGTGATCGCCAGCGAGGTGCTCGGCTGCGACACCGGCACGGCGCTGGCGCAGGCGGACATCACCGCCGCGAACGACGCCCTGGCGCAGGCTGGCCTGGCAGGCAAGGCCAGGTCGCCGGGCGAGGTGCGCGGCGTTGGGCTCGGCGGGACGCGCGGCGTTGGGCCGGGCGGGGCGAGCCCGCACCGCACCGACGCCGCGGAGGCCGCGGTCGCCCTGATGGGTGCCCTGCTGCGGCATCCCCCGTTCCCTGCCCACCGCGAGCAGCTGGCGGTCGCGGCCGGCCTGCAGTTCCTGGCCGTCAATGGCTGGCAGGCCAACCTCGACGTACCCAGGGCCGCGGTCATCGTCATCGAGCGCCTTGCCTCGGGCCAGCTCACCCAGGCGCAGGCCGCATCCTGGCTGGCGGCCCGGCTAGCTCCGGACTCCAGCTTGCCTGCCGGGCAGGGACTCCGGCGAGCCATGCTGCCACCGAGATCCCCGATGGCGCAGATCGCGCGCGCCGTCAGGCGGCATTACGGCCGAGGGACACGCCCCAGCCCCCTCATCATCCACATCGGCCCGGGCGACACGCCCGGAGGCGTCATCACGCCGGTCACCGGGCCCATGGCCTTCACCGGCCACGCCAGGAAAGCCCTCATCCTCGCCAGGCAGGAATCCTCACGGCTGGGCCGGCCTCGCGGCCCCGAGCACATCCTGCTGGGCCTGGTCAGCGCGGGCGACGGCCTCGGCGTCAAGGCCCTGAAGCGGCTCGGGGTCAGGCCGGAGGCGGTACGCGAGCAAGTCGAGCAAGTCGAGCAAGTCGAGCAAGTCGAGCAGGTCGGGCAGGTCACCGGCCAGGAACCGCATCACCCGCCCGGGTACTCGCCGGAATCCCCGCCAACCCTGCGGGTCTGGCACGCGATGGTGGACGAAGCGGTCGCGCACGGCGACGACTACATCGGCACCGAGCACTTCCTGCTCGCGCTGTTCTGCGACGACAACGCCGCTGCTCGGGTACTGACCAGCCTCGGCGCAGGCGAGCGCGAGGTCCGCGCCGCGGTCGCGGAGCTGCTGGCCGAGTCCGGCCGGGAGCGCTCCGCATAGTCGCTACCCGGCCGCAACAGGCAGAATGCCAGGCATGGCGGATAATCCTGACCGGTGGCACCGCTGGCTGCTCGACGTGCGATTCGGCGGTGATGTCGCACGCCGGGAGAAGGACCTGCGCGAGTTCTTGTACCCCGTGCGGGATACGGTGCTCGACCGGGCCCGGCTGCGGCCAGTCGACACGGTGCTCGACGTGGGAACGGGCGATGGCCTCATCGCGTTCGGCGCGCTCGAACGGCTCGGCCCGTCAGGGCATGTGGTGTTCTCCGACATCTCGCAGGACCTGCTTGATCACTGCCGGCAGGCCGCGGCCGCCGAAGGGCTGCTTGACCGGTGCCGATTCATCCTGGCCCCGGCCGACGCCCTGACCGGCGTGGCGGACGGATCGGTCGACGTGGTCACCACCAGGTCGGTACTGATTTACGTAAAGGACAAGGCGGCGGCACTTCGGGAGTTCTACCGGGTCCTGAGGCCCGGCGGGCGGGCGAGCTTGTTCGAGCCGATCAACGTGCTGATGTCCCTCGCCGACCCCGACCTGTTCTCCGGCTACGATGTCAGCCCCGTCGGGGCCCAGGCGGCCAAGGTCAAGGCGCTGTACGAGTCCATCCAGCCGCCCGGCGAAGATCCCATGCTGGACTTTGATGAACGTGACCTGCTGCGCCACGCTCAGGACGCCGGGTTCGCCGAGGTCGACCTCGAACTGCGGGTTAGCGTGAAGACTCGCAAGGAACCGGTGCCCTGGGAACTGTTCGTGCGGACCTCGGGCAACCCGCTCGTACCGACTCTCGGCGAAGCCCTGGATAGCGTGCTCAGCCCGCAGGAAGCCGCCGAGTTCACCGCATATCTCAAGCCGCTCGTGGAATCCGGCACCGGACTGCTGCGCAGAGCACTGGCCTACCTGACTGCCGTCAAGGAGTAGCGGATGTTGCCTTCCAGCCCGGTTTGCGCAACCGGTCCATCAGTAGCGGCGGAACGACCCCGACGACGAGAATCCCGGCCAGGATCACGACGCCGTACTCGACCGGGTTCAGATGGCCGAACTGCGACGGAGGGACGAACCCGATCACCAGCGCGGCCACGGACGACCCGGCGCCGAGGACGCACAGCAGGCCCAGGGCGGGAGCCCGGTAGCCGCGTTGGTGATCCGGCTGCGAGCGCCGCAGCCTCATCGCCGCGATGAACATCAGCACGTACATGATCAGGTAGACCTGCGTGGCCATCGCGGCGAAGATCCAGTAGGCGCGCGAGACGCTCGGGATGAAGGCGTAGAGCAGGGCGATGAGGGTGATCACGGCGCCCTGCGCCGCGAGAATGCGCACCTCGGTGCCGTTGCGGTCGACCTTCTGGAAGTACGGAGGGAGAAACCCCTGCTCGCGCCCGATCTCCAGCAGCCCTTCGGACGGGCCGTCCAGCCAGGAAATCATCCCGGCGAGCGCCCCGACCGCCAGGGCGAGCGCGATCACCGGTACGGCCCACGCCCCGCCGAAGTGGGTCAGAAGGCTGTTGAAGGCCTGCATCACCCCAGCGGTGAAGCTGATCTGCCGTGCGGGGATCACCCAGGCGATCGCCAGTGTCGGGAAGATGAAGACCGCGAGGACCAGCACCGTGGCCAGGAATATGGACTTCGGATAGTCGCGTCCCGGGTTTCGGAGCTCGTCGACGTGCACGGCGTTGACCTCGACGCCAGCGTAGGTAAAGAAGCTGTTGACGACCAGGACAATGCTCGCCAGCCCACTCCAAGCCGGCAGGATATGGTGAACGTCGATCGGCGCGGCCGAGTGGTTTCCCTGGAGCAGGTAGGCCGCGCCCAGGGCGACGAGGATCGCCCCCGGGACCAGCGTCCCGATGATGGTGCCGCCTGACGACAAACCCGCCACGAGCGCCGCCCCGCGGGAGGTCAACAGGACGCCGCCCCAGAACAGGACGATGATGATGACGGCGTTGTAGACGCCGTTGCCGGCCAGGCGCGGATCGATGACGTAGGCCAGCGTGCTACCGACGAAGGCGAGCAACGCCGGGTAATAGAAGATCGTCTGGGCGAACTGGCACCACACCGCGAGGAGCCCCATCGGAGCGGAGACTCCCTCGCGCACCCAGTTGTAGACGCCGCCCGGCCAGCCGGAGGCCAACTCCGCGGCGACCAGCGACACGGGCAGCAAGAACAGGAACGCAGGCAGGACGTAAAGGAAGACTGAGGCGAGCCCGAAGACCGACGTGGTAGGCGCCGACCCCAGGTAGCCGACCGCTCCCACCGTCATCATCGCCAACGTCGGCCAGGGGATAAACCCCCCCGCCGACCGGTGCATAGTCCACCCGACCGCACGCGGCCGACGGTGACCCGCCACGCTGTCCCCGGCGACAGTGACCCGGGCCTGCCTGCGCCACCGCACCCCCATGGACAAAGCACATTACCTGCCCGAACGGCGCGTCGAGGGGTTAAGGCACGGTCCGCGCCTGGTGCCGATTCTCCCCGCATGCTGGCTGTTGCCCTGAGCCATGACTCGCCCTGGCTGGCAATCGTTTGCACTGCTACCGGCCTGCAACTTCCAGGGAAACGGTGCCGCTACCCCCGCCATCCAGGCTGAACCTGTCAGCCCGAAAGCGACAGCCAGGACCCGGAGGACGACATGAAGCTCACCCGCCTCGCCGGCGCCCTCGCCACCGTCGCCCTCCTGGTCTCCGGCTGCAGCCTCACCACCCACCACACCACCGCGGCCCCCACCACCCACACCACCCGCACCGAAGCCGCCGCCCCCGCCCACGCCCTGGTCAGCCCCGCGCTCCGCTGGCTGGTCAGCCCCGGCGGCCAGGCCCAGGTCACCTTCAACCAAGACGTCGACACCCTAGCCAGCGCCCTGGTCATCGAAAACCAGGCCGCCACGGTCGCCAACCACCTGGCCTTCGAAGCCGCCGCCCGCACCGTCCGCACCCAGGCCCGCACCATCCTGGCCGACCCCGCCCTGCTCCCCACCACCCACCGCGCCGCCTACCTGACCATGCTCAACGACTTCATCACCGTCGCCACCCTCCTGCAGCCCGGCGCCGACTACGGCACCACCGCCCAGGACTACACCGCCTGGTACACCGCCCTCCGCGCCTCCAACATCACCGTCGCCTAGCCCTCGGCAGATCGCACCTGCCGCACCAGCCTCCGGGCGTCCCGGTTCCGTTCCCCAGGCGGAGCCGCGGGCGCCCGGATTTGCGTCTGCGGGATTCGTCCACATGACGTTCGCCGACCTGTGCGACCTAGACGCCGACTCCAAGCTCCAAGAAGCGTGGATCACCGGGTACCGGGCCCGGTGGGCCGCCCAGCGGGCCGCCGCCTCCGTCAGCACCGGCGACGGCGGCGCCTGGCTCGAGGGCGACACTGCCCGCACGGTGGCGTGCGACGCGATGCTGGTCCCAGTGGTCACTGCCGACCTGGACCTGGATGCGGTGGAGCAGCTGGTCGGGCTGTGTGTGCAGTACGACCACCTGCGCCGGCAGGCCTCGGACGGCACCGGCGGCCCGGCAGGCCGGGCGGACGTCGATGACGGCAGCGATGCCCGCGGCGGCGCGGTCGTCCCGGCCGGATCCGACCACAGCCCCGCGCAGGCCGGGCAGGCCACCCGAACGGCGCAGGTGCTGGCCATGCTGGAGCACCAGATCCTGCCAAGTGTCAACTACGGGCTGACCTGCGCTGCTTGACTTAGCGCTACCTCGACCGGTCTGCGCCGAAGGCCCCGAACAGCTCGCGCCGTGCCTGACGCTCTGCGTCTTCAGCGGGGACCTGAGCGACCAGGACAGCCGCCGCGCACCCCTTGGAGCACGTGATGGCGGCGAAGAGGCGCCTTCGTCACGCGGCAGGCTCAGCGCCTTGCGCCGGCAGGCCGGTCAGCCAGGAGTGGGTCAGGGCGGTCCCGCGTGCGGCGGACTCGGCGCCTGGTATGCGGACGCCGCCGCTTCCGGGCAGCTCGTGGTTATCGGCGGGTGCCCAGGTGGTGCTCGCGCTCATCTCCGTTATGTGCCCGCCGGACGTTGCGGCCCCAGCTACCGGGCCGAACAGCAACAGCACGGTGGTGAGTCCCTTGGCGACGCGGAGCGCCCCGCCCGGCTCGTCCTTGTCATCGTGCTTCACGTAGCTCAGTCCTTGTCCTGCCGGACGAACGTCCCCCGGCCCGGCACCGTCTCCACCAGTCCCTCATCCGCCAGCAGCCTGATGGCCTTGCGCGCCGTCATGGGTGCGGTGCCGAACTCCTGCTGAAGGTCCCGCTCGGATGGCAGCCTGGCGGTGATCTGCCCGGAAGCTACCCGGTCGCGGAGAATGGCCGCCAGCTGCACGTATGCAGGCCGGGGGTCATCCTTGCTGATCATGAGCGCACGGTATCGGGGCAGGCCGGGGGCAGGCCAGGAGGCACGCGACCTAGCGCGCCTCTGTTGTGGGGGTCAGGACGCTCGCGGGGCCTCTGGGGAGTGCCTCTTCCAGGGTGCGCATGTGCTGGCGATCGGTGAGAAGTGTGCCGGGCCACGTGGCTCGGGATCGGTGAGCGCTTCAGAACGACTCGCTCTCCCGGCCGCCGATCGGGCCGAGCCGGGCTCTCAAGGTCAGCCAGCCCGACGATCCCGCTTCCGCTCGTCACGATCCACAAGTTGCCCACGATCAGGCCGACGAACCCGTTAGCGAGAGGCCCGGAGTTGGCGAGGTCGTTCTGGTGCAGCCAGTCGGTCTCTTTGGCCTGCGACGCGAAGGTGATGACGTCCTCGGCGTCGCCCGATCCGGGAGAGCAGAGTGAGGACGGATTCCCCTGAGCCGAGAGCGAATCGTAGGCCACGGTGTCGTAGGCGTCCTGAGCGTCGCTATCAGGCCCGCTGACCTGGCAGCCCAGCCTCGCGGCGATGGACGCCGGGGACGGCGGTCCCGGCGAGCTGGTGCTATGCGCCGGGCCGCTGCCGCCGCAGGCGGCCAGCAGGGGCAGCGACACCGCCAGGATGGTCGTAATTGCGGCCTTGGTGAGGTGCTGGCCGGAGTTCATGGTGCTCCAAATCATAGGGCGGGCAGGCCCCGGCGCAGGGAACCGGGGGCCTGGATCGGGGAGGCGCGAGCACCACCAGGCAGCCGGCCAACAGCGGCTGGGAGCGCGTTCGGCGGTGGGCGCTGGGCGAGCGGTGGACACCCGAGATGATCGCGGGGAACGATCGCGCTGTGAAGGAGCTTGCCCACGCACGCAAGCGCCTTGCTGGTCACGCCCGCGCCCTGCTCGGGCATGAGGCCGTGGAGTTGTTCATGCCCCAGGAGCCGCAGGATGCGCAAACAGGGCCGGACGGCCAGGTAGCCGCGATGAACGGGGCCGCCATAGAGACCAGCGCATCGCACTGACCTGCGCGACCTTGGACCTCAACTAAAGTCGGCCTAACGGGTGATGAACCGGATTCTGAGGGCTCATCATGGATAATACGGACATACTGTCGGCCTCGCGGTGGCGTGGCACGCTTGACCCGGTATCACTCTGTGGGAGCGGACGCGGGTGATGGCTGCAAAGTCCCTACGGAACGATGAAGCGCATCATGGCCCACGCTTGACCGTTATCAGGAGGAAGCAATGACCGCGATGACCAGCGGACTACGGCACGGGCATCCTGATGTGTCCCGCAACGACAAGTGGGCACACGACAAGTACGTCTGGCCTGACGGCCTTGAGCTGTTCATCTATGACGACGGCCGAGTGAAGATCGGGCGCTGGGACGCTTCGGCGGTCCGCTCGCCGACCTGGACGAGGCCGTTGTCGTACCGGACCAGCGTGATGGGCAGCTCGTAGCCCTTATCCCTCGGAGTGCGGCGGATGAGGCGTGCCACTTGATCCCTGGCGTACTTTCTTCCCGCCTCGCCCGACGTGACGTTCATAATGCGGTCGCCTTCCTTCTCAGGCCGCCGTCACAGAGAGCGGGGTACGCGCAGACAGCCAGCCGCTCTCGGCCGAAGCATGAAGCGGACAGGGAGGACTATCCCGGTCACAGCCGACGGCCCGCGCAGAAATCTGGTTGACCGCAAGCCGTGATAGACACGTGGCATGACCGCCTCACCGGTGCCGGACCTGGCTGATGTGCTCGCGGCGCGGCAGCGCATCGCGCCCTACCTGCAGCCGACCTCGCTGTACCGCTATCCCACCCTGGACGCGCTAACCGGGGCGCAAGTCTGGGTTAAGCACGAGAACCATCAGCCGGTGGGCGCCTTCAAGGTCCGCGGCGGAGTGAACCTGGTCAGCCGGCTGACCCCGGACGAGCAGCGCCGCGGGGTCATCGCCGCCTCGACCGGCAATCACGGCCAGTCGGTGGCGTACGCGGCGAACCTGTTCGGCGTCCGGGCCGTCATCTGCATGCCAGCGCGGGCCAATCCGGTGAAGGTCGAGTCGATGCAGGCCCTGGGGGCCGAGGTGGTCTTCTTCGGACGTGACTTCGATGAGGCGCGCGAGCACTGCGAGCAGCTGGCGGCCGGGCATGGCTACCGGTACATCCACTCAGGGAACGAGCCACTGCTCGTCGCGGGCGTGGCCACCTACACCCTCGAGATCCTCGAAACCCAGCCGGACGTCGAGATGATCGTGGTCCCGGTCGGCGGCGGGAGCGGGGCGGCGGGCACCTGCGTGGCGGCCAAGGCCATCCGCCCGTCGATTGCGGTGATCGGCGTGCAGTCCGAGGCGGCCCCGGCCGCCTACCGCTCCTGGCGGGCTCGCGCGCTGGTGGAAGACGCCAATAGCACGTTCGCGGAGGGACTGGCCACCCGGACCGCGTTCGAGTTGCCGCAGCAGATCCTCCAGGAGTCACTCGATGACTTCGTGCTGGTCTCCGAGGATGCGCTTAAGGCCGCGACGCGGCTGATGATCGAGAAAACACGCAACCTCGTCGAGCCGGCCGGCGCGGCCGCCCTAGCGGCGGTGCTAGCCGCACCAGGGCGATTCGCGGACCGTAAGGTGGCGATCGTCTGCAGCGGCGGCAACATCAGCCCGGCCCAACTCGCCGGACTGTGGCCTGCCGGATCGTCCTGACGGCCACCACCCCGATTCTGCCGGGTCCGGCGGGGAGCGGCGCATAACCCGGCCTGGTACCACAACATCGCCGCGCACCCGGACCAGGTTTGGATCGAGTTCGGCGGGAAGCAGGTAAAGGTGACCCCGACGCAGCTCGACGGGGACGAGCGCGCGCAGGCGTGGCAGCGGATCACCCAGAGTCAGCCCCGCTACAACGGCTATGAGCGGAAGACCGACCGCGCGATCCCGGTCATCCGGCTCACCCGCGCCGCCGACTAGGACCCCTGAGCCCCGGGACCTGGTAGAGCCCGGGGCCAAACAAGGTCAGAGGCCTTCGTTGATCAGCCGGGCTGTCTCGAACCTGGACGGCTTGTACTTCTTGTAGTAGAAGGCCGCGCCGACGCCGAGGACGACGACCACGCCGTCGATCGGGCCTAGCCAGTTCGCGTAGTTGTAACCGCCGCCGAGGAACGTGATGTTCGTGAACAGCAGGTACACCACGTAGGCCTGGGTGAAGAACGAGATCAGCGGGGCCAGCCTGGTCTTCCACCAGTTCACCTCGTCGCGGTGGTAGCGCTCGTAGTAGACCAGGATGCTCAGCGAGACCAGCGCCTGTACCGACAAGATGATGATCACGCCCATGACCGCCATCAGGCCGTACAGCTGCAGGTAGGCCTGGGAGGTCGGGTCGTTCGTGCCGGTGAACAGGGCGAACAGGCCGATGATGATGGCGGCGATGACCGTCTGGGTGAGCGACGCGATGTGCGGGCTCTTCCACCGGTGGTGGGTCTTGCCGAGCGCCTTCGGGGCCAGGCCCTCGCGGCCGAGGGAGTACATGTACCGCGCGGTGGTGTTGTGGAAGGCCATGCCGCAGGCGAACGAGCCGGTGATGATCAGGTAGCTCATCACCGAGGCCACCCACTTCCCGGCGTACTGGGTCGCCGGGGTGAGGAAGTAGTTGGCCGCGTTGTTCTGCGACGCCGCGATGGCGGCATGCGTGCTCGTGTAGCCGCCGAGCGAGGCCCAGGCCGTCATCGTGTAGAAGATGCCGAGCCCGATCACCGAGATGTACAGGGCGCGAGGGACGATCCGCTTCGGGTCTTTTGACTCCTCGCCGTAGTTCGGCGCCATCTCGAAGCCCACCCAGGACCAGAAGGCGAAGAACAGGCCGATGCCGACGGCGCCCGCGGCGAGCTTGCCCTGGGCGGGGAAGCCCTTGAACGCGTTCACGATGTTGAGCGAGCTGCCGCTGAAGTGTCCGCGGCTGAACAGGTACCCGTCGAAGATGAGCAGGATCACGATCTCGCTGATCAGGCCGGCCGCCAGGACCATGGAGGAGATCCTGATGTCGAAGTAGGCGAGGATGGCGATGATCGCCACCATCCCGAGCGCGAGCCACGGCCAGCTGATGCTGACGCCGTACGCGTTCAGCTTCAGGCTGAGGAAGTAGGCGAAGCCACCCGCCAGTGACGCCTCGAACACCGAGTAGGCGACCACGGCGCCGTAGCCGGTACCGATGCCCAGCTCGCGTCCGAGCCCGTGGCTGATGTAGGAGTAGAAACCCCCGGCTGTGGTCTTCTTCCGTGCCATTGCCACGTACCCGACGGCGAACACGACGAGCACGATCGCGGCGAACAGGAACGCGGCTGGCGCTCCGACGCCCTGCCCGTAGCCGACCATGATCGGGACGTTGAACAGCATCGCCGAGATCGGGGCCGAACCGGTCAAGGTCAGGAACAGGACGCCGCCGAGGCCTACGGCGTGCCTGCGGAGCTTGGATACATCATCGCGCTGCGAGACGTCGTAGTCTTCAGCCGCGCCTGTTGCATTCACCACGCGGGGGACTTCGGGGACCTGGGGCTGGGCCATGGGTACACCTCCGGCGCATTTGCCGGGAGCGTAACAGGCCGGTCGATTCATGATCAAGAGTTCTGGTTGAGTTAATCTGAGCGAAACACAACCGCTTGACAGCAATCGGTCCGTTAGGCTCTGATTTGGTTTAGCCGAACGAGGCATGTGGTTCCGGCGACTGCTGGAGGTGACCGTGGCTGAGGAGCTGATCGCCTTCGCCTCCAAGCAGGACATGCTGGCGAAGTCGAAGCAATTCTGGAACCCGGACAAGACCCAGTTCTGGATCGACTCCGGCGTCCCGCTCGTCATCGACCGGCGGGAGGGCTACTTCATCTACGACGTCGAGGGCAAGCGCCTCATCGACGTCCACCTCAACGGCGGTACCTACAACCTGGGCCATCGCAACCCCGAGGTGGTCGCGGCGGTCACCGCGGCCATGCAGCGCTTCGACATCGGCAACCACCACTTCCCGTCGCTGGCCCGAACGGCGCTGGCCGAGGCCCTGGTCGGCACGGCTCCCGAGGGCATCACCAAGGTGATGTACGGCAGCGGCGGCGGCGAGGCCATCGACATCGCGCTGAAGAGCGCGCGGCACGCGACCAAAAAGCGCGGCATCGTCTCGGTGGCCAAGGCCTATCACGGCCACACCGGGCTGGCCGTGGCGACCGGTGACGAGCGGTTCGCCACCTTGTTCCTCGCGGACCGCCCCGATGAGTTCACCCACGTGCCGTTCAACGACCTGGACGCGATGGAGGCGGCGCTGAAGGGCCGCGACGTCGCCGCGGTGATCATGGAGACCATCCCGGCCACCTACGGCTTCCCGCTGCCCGCGCCCGGCTACCTGCCCGGGGTCAAGCGCCTCTGCGAGCGCTACGGCGCGCTGTACATCGCCGACGAGGTGCAGACCGGGCTGATGCGCACCGGCGAGCTGTGGGCGATCAGCAAGCACGGCGTCGTGCCTGACCTGCTGGTCTCCGGCAAGGGCATCTCCGGCGGCATGTACCCGGTCAGCGTGGTGCTGGGGAGCGAGAGCGCCTCGGCCTGGCTGAGCGAGGACGGCTTCGCGCACATGTCGACCTTCGGCGGCGCCGAACTCGGCTGCGTGGCCGCCCTCAAGACCCTGGAGATCACCTGCCGGCCCGAGGTCAGGTCGATGGTGCACTACATCTCCGACGTATTTACCACCGGGCTGGGGCGGATCCAGGCGCAGTACCCGGACTGGTTCACCGGCATCCGCCAGGACGGGCTGGTCATGGGGCTGGAGTTCGGCCACCCGCAGGGCGCCAAGTTCGTCATGAAGCGGCTGTACGAGAACGGGGTCTGGGCGATCTTCTCCACCCTCGACCCCAGCGTCCTGCAGTACAAGCCGGGCATCCTGCTCACCCCGGCGCTCTGCGAGGAACTGCTGGAACGGACCGAGGTGGCCATCGGCAAGGCCCGCGACGACGTAGGCGGGAAGCGGCGATGACAAACCTTTACGCCGAACGAGCGGTGGTGCATGTGACCGGGAGGTCCGGGTGACCGAGGTAGGCGCGCCGATTGCCGTATCGGAGCTGCTCACCGACCCGGCGGGCGTGCCGCGCGCCCGGGCCATGCTGCAGCGCGCCGAGTGGGCCGCGCGCGCGTTCGCCCGGTACGACAAGGGCTCGGTCGACGCGATCGTCCGCGCCGCCGCCGAGGCGGGCGCGGCCAAGGCGCGCGAGTACGCCGAGTGGGCGGTGCGGGAGACCGGGTTCGGGGTCGTCGAGCACAAGGTGCTCAAGAACGTCGCGTGCAGCACCGGGATCGCGGAGCATTACGCGGGCCACGACTACGTGACGCCGCGACTGGACCCCGAGGCCAAGATCGTCGAGATACCGCGCCCGGCCGGCGTCGTGCTGGCGCTCACCCCGTCCACCAACCCGGTCGCCACCGTGTTCTTCAAGGCGCTGCTCGCGCTGATGACCAGGAACGTGGTCGTGCTGAGCCCGCACCCGCTGGCCAAACAATGCTGCGCCGACGCCGCCAGGACCATGGCCGCGGCGGCGGTCCGGGCGGGCGCACCCGACGGCGTCATCCAGGTCGTCGACGAGCCGTCCGTGCCGCTGATCGACGCCCTGATGACCGACGAGCGCACCAGCGTGATCGTCGCCACCGGCGGCGTGCCCGTCGTGCGCGCCGCCTACAGCTCGGGCAACCCGGCCATCGGCGTCGGGCCCGGCAACGTGCCCGTGCTGGTGGACGCCACGGCCGACCTGCCCAAGGCGGCGGAGCGGATCGTGGACAGCAAGAGCTTCGACAACTCCATCCTGTGCACCAACGAGTCGGTGCTGATCGTCCAGGAGCAGGTCGCCACCGCGCTGGTGCGGCAGCTTCGGCGCGCCGGAGCGTACCTGCTCGAGCCCGTCGAGCGGGATAAGGTCTCCGCGCTGCTGTTCCCTGGCGGCCGGTTCGACATCCGGTTCGTCGGCAAGGACGCGACCTGGATCGCGGCGCAGGCGGGCGTCAAGGTACCCGCCACCACGCGGGTGCTCCTCGTGCCGTTCGACCTGGTCGTACCGGAAGAGCCGCTGGCCCACGAGAAGCTCTGCCCGGTGCTCGGCCTGGTCCGGGTGCCGTCCGCACGCCGTGGTATCGACGCGGCCCGGGCCGTGCTGCGGCTGTCGGGCCGCGGCCACTCGGCCGCCATCCACAGCCGCGACCCGCGCGTGATCATGGAGTACGGCGCCGCGGTCGAGGTGCTCAGGGTCGCGGTCAACGTGGGCAACAGCCTGGGCAGCTCGGGTCTGGAGACCGGCCTGGCGCCGTCGATGACGGTCGGCACCGGGTTCTTCGGCCGCTCCTCGATGGCCGAGAACCTGCACCCCAGCCATCTGGTCCAGTGGACGAGGCTCGCGTACAACAACGACCGGGCGGAGCCGTTCGGCGACTT
Organism: uncultured Actinomycetes bacterium; assembly: GCA_963789225.1. Lineage (GTDB taxonomy): Bacteria > Actinomycetota > Actinomycetes > Streptosporangiales > Streptosporangiaceae > Palsa-504. The sequence goes on along the minus strand of CAWBKD010000046.1, from coordinate 70,672 downwards.
CACCGGGCTGATCCCGTGGCAGGCGCCCGCGGGACCGGTTCCCCCGTACCCGGTGGCGTCCAACCAGCGGAACGGCCAGCCGCGGACCGGTGATGACGGCCGCGGGGCAGGCACCAACGCTCGTTCGGGAAAATTTGAATTCTCACCGGAGGCGGCGGCCCTGCGCGAAGAGATCCGCCGGCTGATCATCGAAGAGCTCGCCCAGCTCGTGGGCCGGTGACCCGTGGCCGAACTCCGCTCCTTCATCTTCCTGTCCAGGCTGCAGCCGCAGACCATGTGCTATCTGGGCACCTGGATCCGCGGGTCGCTGCCGCGCAGCCACGTCGCCGCCCAGGTCATCGAGGTGGCGCCGGGCCTGGACATCGAGCCGCTCACCGACGTGGCGGTCAAGCACGCCGACGTGCGCGCGGGCATCCTCGTGGTCGAGCGGCAGTTCGGCTACCTGGAGATCCACGGCGGGACCGATGAGGTGCAGGCCGCGGCCTCGGCGGTGCTCGGGGCGCTCGGCGCGACCGCGCGGGACGCCACCAGGCCGCAGGTTCTCGCGTCCAAGATCATTACCATGCTCGACCCGCAGCAGGCGTTCCTGGTCAACCGGAACAAGATCGGCTCGATGGCGCTGGCCGGGGAGTCGCTGTTCGTGCTGGAGATGCAGCCGGCCTCGTACGCGATCCTGGCCGCCAACGAGGCCGAGAAGGCGGCCAGGATCAAGCTGGTCGACTACCGGATGATCGGCGCCACCGGGCGGCTGTACCTGTCCGGATCCGAGGCGGACGTGCGGCAGGCGGCGGACGCCGCGGAAGACGCCCTGCGGAGCATGGCGTGAGCGAGTTCGACGAACTGCGGGCGCTGGTGCGCGAGGTCATCCGCGATGTGCTTCCCGATGGCCTGCCGGTGAATGGCCTGCCGGTGACCGAAACGGTCGACCTTTTGACCGATGAAGACCTGACGGTGTTCGTGGCCCGCCTGCTGGATGTGGATCCGGGGGAGCGGGAGGAGCTGCAGTCGGGTCGGAAACGGTTCAGGCTCGCCCGGCGAATGGACACCCCCGTCCCCATCCCCGCTCCGGCTCCGGGAAGCGCACCGGTCCGGCGGGTGGAGAGCGGAGCGGTCACCGAGGCGCTGGTCAAGCAGGCGGCGCAGGCCGGTGAGCGGCTCGTGCTCGGCCGGGGCGCCGTGCTCACCCCGTTGGCCAGGGACCGGGCCCGGGCCAGCGGCGTCGAGATCGTGAAGGAGCGCTGATGCTGACCGCGACCGTGATCGGAAACGTCTGGGCCACGCGCCGCCTGAAGGAACTGCCCAACGGCGCCTTTCTCGAGGTGGAGGCCGAAGGCACCGGCCAGCGGCTGATCGCCTTCGACGTGCTCGGGAGCGGCGTCGGGGAACGCGTGCTGGTCGCCCAGGGGTCGGTCGCGGCTGCCTGGTTCCCCGGCAAGCCGCCACCCGTCGACGCGCTGATCATCGGCTCGATCGACCCGGACCCCAAAGACCCCAAGACCCCCAAACGAAACGGAGTCAGTGATGGCTGATAACGCGATCGGATTGCTCGAGACCAAGGGCTACGTCGCCGCGCTCGCGGCGGCAGACGCCATGGTCAAGGCGGCGAACGTGACCATCGTGGGCCGCGACCAGGTCGGCGACGGGTTGGTCTCGGTGACGATCGTCGGGGACGTCGGCGCGGTGAAGGCCGCGACCGAGGCCGGCGCCGAGACCGCCACGAGCGTCGGCGAGCTGGTCTCGGTGCACGTGATACCGCGCCCGCATCCCGAGCTGGCCAGGCACTTCAAGATCAGCGGTGACTGAGGGCGCAGCTGCCGGGGGCCGGGGTTCGCCTGAGCTGCGCGTCTACCTCCTGGTGCGGGACCTGCAGCCGCAGTTCGCCGCGTACCTGGGCACGCCGACCCGCGCCCGCGGCTACCCCCCGTTCGCCGGGCAGCACGCCCTCATCGTCGAGGTGGCGCCCGCGCTCGCGATCGAACGGGTCACCGACCTGGCGCTGCGCGCCGTGCCGACCGTCGAGCCCGGCATCTTGTTCGTGGAGCGGCAGTTCGGGGTGCTCGAGGTGCACGGGCCCGACCTGGACGACGTGCGCCGGGCCGGGCACGCCATCCTCGAGGGCCTCGGTGCCGACGAGAAGGACCAGCTGAAGCCGCGGATCCTGTTCTCCGACGTGATCGAGGACGTGACGGACGCGCACGCGATCATCATCAACAGGAACCGGGCCGGGTCCATGATCATCCCGGGCGAGACCCTCGGCGTCAGCGAGGTCACGCCCGCCCTGTTCGCGGCCGTCGCCGCCAACGAGGCGGAACGCGCCGCGCCCGGCGTGACGTTGGTAGACGTGTCGATGATCGGGGTCGCGGGCCGGATCTACCTCAGCGGGCCCGCGCCTGACGTGCGGCGTGCGCAGCAGGAGATCACCGAGGTGCTCTCCGCGGTCGCCGGGCGGGAGCACGAGGCGTAAGGGAGCGGTGATCGTGGACGGGTCCGGTCTGAACTCCGGCGGGCACGACCTGTCGGCGGGCGGTGACGTCATGGACCGCGTCACCGAATGCGCCATTCACGCCCTCCAGGCGCACGGCTGCCACCCGGCCACCACCGTCGAATTGCTCAACGTCTCGGAGAACGCCACCTTCCTGGTGAAGGACCCCGAGGCCGGGCCCTCGGTGCTGCGCGTGCACCGGCTCGGCTACCACACGGCGGAGGAGATCGCCTCCGAGCTGGCCTGGATGGACGCCCTGCGCGCCGAGGCCGGGGTGCGCACGCCCCGGGTCCTGCCCGCCACCGACGGGCGGCGGCTGGTGACCGTGGCCGAGCGCGGCGGCCCGTCGGTCCGCCACTGCGTCCGCTTCGAGTTCCTGCCCGGCACCGAGCCTGGCGGCGAGCACGCCGAGCCCGGCCTGACCGCCAGTCACTTTGCCGAGCTCGGCGAGATCACCGCGCGGATGCACCAGCACGCCAGGGGCTGGCGCAGGCCGGACTGGTTCACGCGGTTCCACTGGGACTACGCGGCGGCGTTCGGTCACACCCCGCGCTGGGGCCGCTGGCAGGACGGCATCGGCGTCGGGACCTCCGAACGAGAGGTGCTCGCCCGGCTGGACGAGAAGCTCAGGACGCGACTGCAGGCGTTCGGCACCGGGCCCGGGCGATACGGCCTGGTGCACGCCGACACCCGGCTGGCCAACCTGCTCGTGCACGAGGGATCGGTCAGCGTGATCGACTTCGACGACTCGGGGTTCAGCTGGTACCTCTACGACCTGGGCACCTCGGTGAGCTTCTTCGAGCATTCACCCGAGGTGCCTGGCCTGGTCGACAGCTGGCTGGAGGGTTACCGCCGGGTCGGCGAGATGTCAAAAGAGGACCAGGCCGAGATCTGGACGTTCATCATGTTCCGCCGGCTGCTCCTGCTCGCCTGGATCGGCTCGCACCAGGGCGTCGACATCGCCGCCGAACTCGGCGCCAGCTACACCCGGGGCAGCTGCGACCTGGCCGAGTCGTACCTAAGCACCCACTGAGAGGACCGCCCATGTTCACGTCCATCGCAAGCCGCGCGGTGGTGGTCACCGGCGGCACCCGGGGCATCGGCAAGGGGATCGCCAGCGTGTTCGCCCGCAACGGCGCACGGGTCCTGATCACCGGCCGGGACGACGAGATCGGCCGGGCCGCCGCCGACGAGCTGCCGGGGGAGGTGTCGTTCCTGCAGGCCAACACGGCCCGGCGGGAAGACTGCCGCCGCATGGCCGGCATCGCGGAGGAGCGCCTCGGCGGCGTCGACATACTGTGCGCCAACGCCGGGATCTTCCCCGATAGCAGGCTGGAGGACATGTCCGAGGACGACCTGGACCAGGTGCTGGCCGTCAACCTGAAGGGCACGATCCTGGCCGTCCAGGCGTGCCTGCCCGCCCTGCGGCGCTCGGGGCGCGGCCGGGTCATCCTCACCTCCTCGATCACCGGGCCGATCACCGGGTTCCCGGGCTGGACGCACTACGGCGCGAGCAAGGCCGGCCAGCTCGGGTTCATGCGGACCGCCGCGATCGAGCTGGCGTCAAGCGGGATCACGGTCAACGCGGTCCTGCCCGGCAACATCGCCACGGAGGGCCTGGCCAGCCTGGGCGAGGACTACGCGGCCGGGATGACCGCAGCGATCCCGCTGCGCAGGCTGGGCACCGTCGACGACATCGGCTACGCCGCGCTGTTCTTCGCCACCGACGAGGCCGCCTACATCACCGGGCAGACGATCGTCGTGGACGGCGGCCAGGTGCTGCCCGAATCTCCCGAGGCGATGGCAGCGGCCGGCTGATGAGCGCGGATCCCTTGGCGGTAGGGCCAGTGGCCAGCGGCAGGAGTCCTGAAGAGGTCCGCCGCGCCCTGGCCGGGCGGATCGGCAGCGGGCAGCTGCACCCCGGCCAGCGGCTGGGCGCCGAGCGCGCGCTCGCCGCCGAACTCGGCGTCAGCCGCGCCACGCTCAGGCAGGCGCTCGCGGTCCTGGAGGAGGGCGGCGTGGTCCGCCGCGTCCCAGGCCGCGGCGGCGGCACGTTCGTCGCCAAGGGCAAGATCGAACGGGACCTGTCGCGCATCGTCGGGGTCCCTGCGCTGCTGCGCAGCCAGGGCGTGGTGGCCGGGACCAGGGTGCTCAGCGCGCGCCTGACCGCCGCCGACGACGTGACCGCGCAGGCGCTGCGCGCCCGCCCGGGCGACCTGGTCGTCGACCTGGTCCGGATCAGGCTCGCCGACGGCAGCCCGTTCTCGCTCGAGCGCGCCAAGCTGCCCGCCAAGCGCTTCCCGGGGCTGCTCGAGCTGCCGCTGGGCGGTTCGGTCTACGAGCTGATCGAGGAGCACTTCGGCACCAAGCCGAGCGAGGCGGTCGAGCGGATCGAGGTGGCCCTCGCCTCGCCCGACGAGGCGGCCATCTTGGACATCGAGTCAGGAGCCCCGCTGATGGCCATCACCAGGACCACCACCGACGGCGACGGCGAGCCGATCGAGTTCTCCCGCGACCTGTTCCGCGCCGACCGCACCCGCATCGTGGTCCGCACCGAGGGCGGCGCCCGCGCTGTTCCAGGCCGCGCCCAGGTGGTCGAGCTCCGCGCGCAGGGGTCAGCATGACTCCCCCCGAGCCCGTGGGCCGGATTCGGTTCATGGACAAGCAGCGGGTCAACCTGGACGGGTTCGCGGTCGAAAACCCCGAGCTCGGCCTGACGGCGATGCGCTCCCCGCGCGACCCCGACCCTAGCCTGGTCGTCAAGGACGGCCGGGTGGTGGAGCTGGACGACGTGCCCGAGGCCGAATTCGACTCGATCGACACCTATATCGCCAGGCACGGCCTGGACCTGGCCGTCGCGGACGAGGTCATGGGGCTGACCGATGTGGCGTTCGCCAGGCTCGTGGTCGACCCGGCGGTCCCGCGGGCCGAGATCGTCAGGCTCAGCGCGGGCGCCACCCCGGCCAAGCTCGCCCGCGTGCTGGCCCTGCTCCGCCCGCCCGAGCTCGGCCTGGCCATGACCAAACTCCGCGCCCGCCGCACCCCAAGCAACCAGGCCCACGTCACGAACCGGCTGGACGACCCGCTGCTGCTGGCGGCCGACGCGGCGACCGCGGCGGCGTTCGGCTTCCGCGAGGTCGAGACCACCGTGCCCGTGCTCGCCGACGCGCCGAGCAACGCCGTGGCCTGCCTGATCGGGGCGGCGTTCGGCGCGGACGGCGTCCTCATCCAGTGCTCGGTCGAGGAGGCCCTGGAACTGGAGCTCGGCATGCGCGGCCTCACCTCGTACGCGGAGACCATCTCGCTGTACGGGACCGAGCAGGTCTTCACCGACGGCGACGACACGCCGTGGTCCAAGGCGTTCCTCACCTCCGCGTACGCCTCCCGCGGCATGAAGATGCGGGTCTCCTCCGGCGCGGGCGCCGAGGTCCTGATGGCGGGCGCCCGCGGCCAGTCCATGCTCTACCTGGAGGCGCGCTGCGTCGCCCTGGCCCGGGCGATCGGCGCCCAGGGCGTGCAGAACGGTGGCATCGATGGCGCCAGCGTCGCCGCCGCGGTGCCGTCCGGGCTGCGCGAGCTGATGTCCGAGAACGTCATGGTCATGATGCGCAACCTGGAGTCCTGCTCGGGCAACGACGCGCTGATGAGCGAGTCGGACATGCGCCGGACCTCGCGCACGCTGCCGATCGTCTTGGCCGGCTCGGACTTCGCGTTCAGCGGGTTCGGCTCGATCCAGCGGTACGACAATATGTTCGGCCCGAGCAACTTCAACGCCGAGGACATCGACGACTTCCTGGCCATGCAGCGGGACTGGGGCATCGACGGCGGCCTGCGGACCGTCACGCCGGCCCGGATCGGCGAGCTTCGCCGCGAGGCCGCGCTGGCCTGCCGCGCCGTGTACGCCCACCTGGGCCTGGCCGACTTCGCCGACGAGCACGTGGATCTCGCCGTGGACGCCGCGGGGTCCAAGGACCTGGGGGAGACCGACACCCTCGCTGTCCTGTCCGCGGCCCACGCCATCCGCCAGCGCGGGCTGACGGTGGTGGACATCGTGGCGGCCCTCGACGAATGCGGCTATGTCGACATGGCCGAACGAACGATGGCCTTCACCCGCGCCAGGCTGACAGGTGATTATCTGCAGACGTCCGCCATCTTCGATGAGCAGCTCAGGGTGCTATCCCTCGTCACCGACCCCAACGACTACGCGGGTCCAGGCACCGGGTACGAGCCCACGCCGGAACGCCAGCGCGAGATCGACGCCATCCGGCAGGCCCGGAGCGTCGACGACCTGCGGGCGGTGCAGGCGCGATCCGCCGTCGCGATGCTCGCCCCGGTCGGCCCGGCCCGGCCCGGGCAGGGCCCGCGCGACGTGGTGATCGGTGTCTCGCCGGCCGTCGGGCGTGACGTCTGGCGGTGCCTGTCCGGCCTGGCCGTCACCGACGTGATCCGCGAGATGCTGGCCGGGCTCGAGGAGGAGGGCTGTACCGGGCGCGTCGTCCGGTTCAACGACTCCGTCGACCTGGGCCGGATCGGCCTGGCCGCGGCCCGGCTGGCGGGGTCGGGGATCGGCATCGGCCTGCAGGGCAAGGGCACCGCGCTGATCCACCGCCGCGACCTGGCCCCGCTGGCCAACCTGGAGCTCTACTCGGTCGCCCCCTCGGTCACGCCCGAGCTGTACCGCTTGCTTGGCGCCAACGCCGCCCGGCACGCGAAGGGCGGCACCCCCGACCCGGCCAGGAACCCGTACTCAGACGAGGCCATCGAGGCCCGCTACCACACCACGGTCATCGCGCTGATGGAACTGGAACGCCGCCGGATGGATCCCGCCGCGTCCCCAGAAGAGCTGTCACTGGAGGGACTGACGTGACCGAGATCCGGGCGCTCTCCGGGAAGCCGGTGGCCGATCTGACCCTGGAGGCCGTGCGTGCCGGCGAGGTCAGCCTGGCCGACCTGCGCATCCACCCGGAGACGCTGGAGCGGCAGGCGGTAGTGGCCGAGCAGCACGGGAACCCGCAGCTGGCGGACAACCTGCGCCGCGCCGCGGAACTGACCCTGCTGCCCGACGACGATGTGCTCGGCATCTACGAGGCACTCCGCCCGGGGCGCTCGACCGCCGCGGAGCTGACCGTCCTGGCCGAATCCCTGGCCGACCGCGGCCTGCCGCGCTGCGCTGCCCTGGTGGCCGAGGCCGCCGAGGTCTACGCCCGCCGCGGCCTCACGGCGTGAAACTGTGAGATCCTGCCCAAGCCGGGCGCTCCACCAGTCGCATCGGCCACGCTGTCCCCTCGCGACCCGCGCCAGTAGGAGAACGCTCACCGAGGGACCAGTCCGGTGTCGGTGATCGCCGGGGTAGACGTCGGGAACGCCACGACCGAGGTCGTGCTGGTGTCCGGCGGCACGATCCTCGGCGCCGGGCGGGTGCCGACCCGCGGCCGAAAGGGATCGCCCGACTCGCTACGCGGTGCTGCCGCGCTGCTGCGCCGGGTCGAGCGACAGGCCGGGAGCCCGGTCGACGAGGCACGGATCGCCCCCCTGCGCGCGGTCGACACCTCGGTGGTAACCGTCCCCGATACGGTCCCGCCCCGTGGCCGCCTTCGCGTGCTGGCCACAGGCGTGCCCACGCCTGGTGGCACCGGTGCCTGCGTCGGCCCGCCCCTGCTGCTGCCCAGCTCAGCCGAGACGTCCGTGCCGCCCTCGGTGCCCAACGGGTCGCCGCTGGTGGCCGTGGTCCCGGCTGGCCTGCGCTACGACGAGGCCGCGGCCCAGCTGAGGGACCTGCTCGCCGCCGGGATCCCGATCGGTGCCGTCCTGGTGGCCGGCGACGAGGGGGTCCTGGTGGCCAACCGCCTGCCGGCCGGCCTGCCTGTGGTCGACCAGGTCGACGCGGTTGCCGCGGCCGCCTGCGAGCTACTCGCCGTAGAGGTGCAGCCGCCCGGGCACACGCTCAGGGTGCTGACCGACCCGGTCGCGCTGGGCGCTCGGCTCCACCTGGGCGAGCACGAGGACCGGGACGCCGCCGCAGTTTCCAGGGCGCTGGCCGACCACTCCAACGCGGTGGTAGGCCTGCTCGGCGCAGCCCCCGCCGAGGCCGGAGCGGGCGCGGATGAGCCCTGGGTCCTGACGGCGGATGGTCGGCAGGTTCCGCTGCGGACCGCGTGCGCGAGCCTGGCGGACTGGTCGGTCGGCACGGTCAGGGTCTTCGGCACTGGTTCCGAAAAAGCCGAGGTGGACGACCTGTTCGCCGTGGACCTGGCCGCCGCGGCCGAGGCGGCCACCGCTCGGCAGGGCAGTACGGGCCGGGCGGTCCTGGTCGCCGCCCTCGGGCGTGCCCCCGAACCGGGCGCCGTCTCACACGCAGACTTGCTCAGCGAGTTGGTCGGCGTCCCGGTGAGCAGCCCGCTCACCGAGTCGGCCGCGGCGCGGGCCGGAGCGCTCACCACGCCGGGGGCCCGCGGCGGTGCGGTCGTCGCAGACCTGGGCGCTGGCACGATCGACGTCATCGGGCCCGCGTCCGACGTCGTCGCCGCCGGAGCGGGGGAACTCCTGACCGCCGCGGTGGCCGAGACGCTGGGCATCACGCGGGCCGCCGCCGACTGGGTCAAGCGCGGTCCGTGCCTGCGGGTCGATGGCGGGCAGCGGTTCGAGGCCGAGGACGGCCGCCGCGGCTTCCTGCCCGCTGGCGCCCCGGCGTCGGCGGTCGGCATGCTGGTGGTCGACGGGCCAGGCGGCCTCCTGCCGTTCGACCGCCGCCACGGCCCAGGCGAGTGGCGGGCCATCCGGCTGCGCCTCAAGCAGGCCGTCCTGGCCAGGAACTTCCAGCGCGCGGTGCGGACCCTCGGGGCCGACCCCGGCCAGATCGTGGTGGTCGGCGGGCCCGCCGGCGACGAGGAACTGCTCGGCGTACTCGCGCGCTCGCTGCCGGACGGCACGGCCGTCGGCCGCGGCGACGTCGGGGGCACCGGCCAAGGGGAACCGCTCGGCCACCGCTACGCGGTCGCGCTCGGCCTGGCCCTAGCCGAGCCGTAACGTTCCAGCCCTTCGGCGTCGTAAGGGGCGGGCGAAGCCATCGACACCGCCGCCGGGACCAGGTCTGGTAGGAGCGCCGCGCAGGCCAGCACGTGGGGACCGCCCCCTGACCAGCCCCACATCGGCACTTTGTCGATCCCGAGGGCCTCGCAGATCGCCCGGACATCACCAGCGCAATCGGCCATGGAACGCCCGGGCTGAGGTGTCGAGCCGCCGTAACCCGGTCGGTCGTAGGTGATCAACCGGAGCCGGCGGCGTTCCGCATCGGCCAGCGTGCGGCGACCGTAGAGACGGCGACCGCCCGGCGTGCCCACGTGGACCAGCACCGGGCGTCCCTCAGGGTCCCCGGCATCCTGGACCGCCAGCGTCCGGCCGTCTGGTGTCGGTACCAACCACTCCATGGACGCACCTCCAGGGCCCAGTTTCTATCTGTAGTCAAGCGGGTACTTTCCGATTATCTGACGGGGACTCAGGGAATTACGTTACGCACGCGGCGCGATGATACGCGCGGCAGAAGGTGAGACCACCATGACCGGGTCGGGTTTCTGCTTGTCCGCTGCCGGGCGTCACCCGCGGGGCCGGCTGGCCTCGGCCGGTGCGATCGGCGCCCTGGTCCTGGCCCTAGCCACGCCGGCGGCCGCCGCGGCCGCCCCGGTCTTCGGCGGACCCGCCGTGACCGGCACCATCACCGTCGGCAGCGGCCCGGCCTCGGTCGCGGTCGACCCGAGCAGTGGCGCCATCTACGTCGCCAACAGGACCAGCGGCACCGTGTCCGTGATCAACCCGGACACCAACAGGGTCACCGCCACCGTCACCGTCGGCACCGACCCGCAGGGGGTGGCGGTCAACTCGGCGGCCGGCGCCGTTTACGTCACCAACGACGGCAGCAACAACGTGTCGGTCATCAGCGAGCTGACCAACACGGTCGGCGCCACCATCACCGTCGGCACCCACCCGAGTGGGATCGCCTTCAACTCAGTTACCGACACGGTCTACGTCGCCAACAACGGCAGCAATAGCGTGTCGGTGATCAACGGGCTGACCAACACGGTCACCTCCACCATCACCGGCCTCAACCAGCCGGCGGGGATCGCGGTCAATCCGACGACCAAAACGGTCTACGTCACCAACGACGGTGGCAACACCGTGTCGGTCATCAGTGTCAAGACCAACACGGTCACCTCGACCATCACCGTCGGCACCCACCCGAGCGCGGTCGCGGTCAACGAGGTGAGCAGCACCGTCGACGTCACGAACAACGGCAGCGGTACCGTGTCGGTGATCAGTGGGCTGACCAACAAGGTCACCGCTACCGTCACCGTCGGCACCGGGCCGGACGGGGTCGCGGTCAACCCGGTGAACGGCACCGTCTACGTCGCCAACAGCACCAGCGGCACCGTATCGGTGATCAGCGGGTTCGTCAGCACGGTGACCAGCACCATCACCGTCGGCACCGGCCCGGAGGGGATCGCGGTCAGCCTGGTGGACGGCACCGTCTACGTCACCAACTCCGGCGGCACCACCGTGTCGATGATTTCAGGCAGCCTGCTGTAACGATCGTCTCAGGCTGGCGGCCACTGCTTGGCGACCAGGGTCAGGACGTCGTAGCTCGCCACCGGCTTCCCGTCCTGGTTGGTCACCTCGGCGTCCCAGCGGACCTCGCCGTAGTCGGCGTCTTCGCGCGGGGTGATCTGCTTGCAGGTGAGGGTCACCGTCAGCTCATCGCCGGGGTAGACGGGGGTGAGGAAGCGGAGGTTCTCCAGGCCGTAGTTGGCCAGCACCGGGCCGGGGTCGGGCTGGACGAACAAGCCGGCCGCGAAGGACACGATGAGGTAGCCGTGGGCCACCCGGCCGTCGAAGAACGGGTTGGCCCGGGCGGCCTCCTCGTCCATGTGCGCGTAGAAGGTGTCGCCGGTGAACTCGGCGAAGTGCTCGATGTCCGCCAGCGTCACCCGGCGCGGGCCGGCTATCACCGTGTCGCCGATCCGAAGGTCGGCGAGCGACTTGCGGAACGGGTGCCCGCCCGTCGCGTTCCGCGCGGTGCCCGCCACCCAGCGACCGGTGACCGCCGAGAGCACCCGGGGGCTGGCCTGCACCGCCGTGCGCTGCATGTGGTGCTGGACCCCGCGCATGCCGCCCATCTCCTCGCCGCCGCCGGCTCGCCCCGGGCCGCCGTGGACCAGGACCGGCAACGGGGATCCGTGCCCGGTCGACTCCGCCGCGTCCTCACGGTCCAGGACGAGCAGCCGTCCGTGCCAGGGGGCCAGCCCGAGGACCACCTCGCGCGCGAAGGACGGGTCAGCCGTGACGATCGAGCCGACCAGGCTGCCCCGGCCGCGGGCCGCGAGGTCGATCACCTCGTTCGTGCGCTGGTAGCCGATGAGGGTGCTGACCGGGCCGAACGCCTCCACCTGGTGCGGTTCCGGCCGCTCCGCGCTCTCGCTGCGCAGCAGCAGCGGGGCCATGAATGCGCCGCGGTCGGCGCTCGCGCCGAGCACGTCAACGTGGTCCGGGTCACCGAAGACCAGCCGGCCCGCCGATAGCAGCGCCTTTACCGAGCGGCGCACCTCCTCGCGCTGCTCCAGGCTGGCCAGCGCACCCATCTGGACGCCATCCTCGGCTGGGGCGCCTACCACCACGGCGGCCAACTGGTCGCGCACGGCCTCGGCCACCTGGTCGGCCATATCGGCCGGGACGAAGGCCCGCCGGATTGCGGTGCACTTCTGGCCGGCCTTGACCGTCATCTCCGTGACCAGCTGGCGGACGTACAGGTCGAACTCCGGCGTGCCGGCCTGGGCGTCCGGGCCGAGGATGGAGCAGTTCAGCGAGTCCGCCTCGGCGTTGAACCGGACCGACCGGCTCACGATGACCGGGTGCGCCCGCAGCTGCCGCGCGGTCGCGGCCGACCCGGTGAACGACACCAGGTCCTGCTCGCCGAGGTGATCAAGCAGCCCGCTGGCGCTACCGCAGACGAGCTGAAGCGAACCCGGAGGTAGCAGCCCCGACCCGACGATCAGCTCCACGAGCCTGGCCGTCAGGTAGGCGGTCTGGGTGGCCGGCTTGACCAGGCTCGGCACCCCGGCGATGAACGCCGGGGCAAGCTTCTCCAGCGGGCCCCAGACCGGGAAGTTGAACGCGTTGATCTGCACCGCCACGCCATGCAGCGAGGTCAGGACGTGCTGGCCGAGGAACGAACCGCCCCGGCCGAGCGGCTCGACCGCGCCTTCGACCAGGACGGTGTCGTTCGGCAGCTCGCGCCTGGCCTTGCTGGCGTAGCTGAGCAGGACGCCGATGCCGCCGTCGACGTCGAACCTGGCGTCGGCCAGCGTCGCCCCGGTGCGCGCGGACAGGGCGTACAGCTCAGGCCGGTGCTCGCGCAGCAGCTGACCCAGCGACTTGAGCAGCGCGGCCCGCTGGTGGAAGGTCAGCTCGCGCAGCGCCGGACCGCCGACGGCCCGGCCGTAGTCGAGCGCCGCGCCGAAGTCGACCCCGGCGGATGACACTCGGGTCACCTCCTCGCCGGTGACCGCGTCCAGTATGGGACGTCCCTCGTCCGTCGGATGGGTCCACGTCCCGCCGACATAGCTGCGCAGCGCCGTCATCGTCAGCTCCTCGTCTTCGAGCTTCCTGCCGGTCCTGGAGTAAGTTACCTCGCCGCTCGGCCGCCGTGAACCGCATGGCGCACCGCTGCGTACCGCCTAGTGGAGACAGTGGTTCGTTTACGTAAGGACGGGATGAGCATGTGGCAACAACTACAGCCGGGCGATCCGCAGGTGATCGGGCCGTACCGGATCCGCGGGCAGCTGGGCGTCGGCGGCATGGGCCGGGTGTTCCTTGGCCTTTCCGAGGGCGGCCGGCCCGTGGCCGTGAAGGTGGTCAGGGCTGACCTGGCTGCGGACCCCGAATTCCGGACGCGCTTCCGGCGGGAAATCGCGGTCGCGCGCAAGGTGAGCAGCCAATTTACCGCCCCTGTGATCGATGCGGATGTTGATGGTGCTGCGCCCTGGCTGGCCACGGCGTTCGTGGCGGGGCCCTCGCTGGCCGACGCGGTGTCACAGCACGGGCCGTTGCCGGTCAGGGCGGTGCTAGAGTTGGCGGCGGGGCTGGCCGAGGGGCTGCGCGCGATCCACGCCGCGGGCATTGTGCACAGAGACCTGAAGCCGTCGAACGTGTTGCTGGCCCCGGACGGCCCGCGGGTCATTGATTTCGGGATCTCCCGTGCCATTGAAGCTAGTGCGCTAACGCATACGGGCATGGTGGTCGGCTCACCCGGTTTCATGTCCCCGGAGCAGGCCGAGGGCGGCGAGGTCGGACCGCCTACCGACATCTTCAGCCTGGGCGCGGTCCTCGCTTACGCCGCCACGGGCGAGGGTCCTTTCGGCACCGGGTCCACGCCGGCGCTGGTCTACCGCGTGGTCCACAGCCCGGCGAGCCTGGACCGCGTGCCGCCCGAGGTGCGCCCGCTGATCGACCGGTGCCTGGCTAAGGATCCCGGCCAGCGGCCCACCGCGCGAGACCTCCTGGCCGAAACGGCGGCGGTCGAGCCGGTCGCGGGCTGGCTTCCCGAACCGATGACCCAGACGTTCCTGCAGCTTCCCGGCCTGTTCGGCGCGGCGGCGGCCAGCGCCACGCCGGGATACGCGCCGGCGCCTAACGGCACGACCCCCGCCGGGTCCGGCGTGTCCCGCGCCGTCGCCGCCGCTGCCACGGTGCCCCCGCCGCCCGGACCGGCCTCCGGCGAACGCCGGCGTGAGCCCGGGCGCCCGCGGCGCGGCCTGCGGCGGCCGCTGGCGATCGCCGCCATCGTCGCCGGGCTCGTCGCCGGGTCGACGGCGGGCGGCATGGCCCTGGCCGCTTCGCTGGCCGCCTCACCCGGCGCGCACGCGGGCCAGCAGGCCACGTCCGAGCAGTCGGACTCGCCGGCCACGTTCCAGCCGCCGACGTCCGTACCGCCGCCGGCGGCCTACCAGAGCACGTCCCAGCCCGCCGCGGCTCCGAGCACCACCGCGCCCGCGACGCCGCCGAGCACGCCCCCGCCGCCCGCCTCGGCGAGCACGCCCCCGCCGGCGCCCCCCTCGCCTGCGCCGAGCACGTCCGCCCCCGCCGGCCCGGCACCCACGCCGAGCACGTCGTATCTCCAGGGCACGGGAGGGTACTAGCGGCGCCCAGGGGGTTCAGCGCGTGAGGACCCCCTGAGTTTCCCCCACAACCCCCGACAGATCACCCCATCGCGGTCGGCACCCTGAGTGCTGACCGCGTTTGGGGTAACGGGACGCGCCTGCGCCCGTGTCGAGATAAGGACGAGTGAAATGTTGCGTGAGCTAGAGCCTGGTGATCCGGTTGTGATGGGGCCGTACCGGCTGCGCGGGCAGCTGGGCGTCGGCGGCATGGGCCGGGTGTTCCTCGGCCTGTCGGCGGGAGGCCGGCTGGTCGCGGTGAAGGTGATCCGCGCCGACCTGGCCACGGACCCCGAGTTCCGTGGGCGCTTCCAGCGGGAGGTCGCGGTCGCGCGCAAGGTGAGCCACCAGTTCACCGCGCCGGTGATTGACGCAGATCTTGATGGCCCGGTGCCGTGGCTGGCCACGGCCTACGTGTCCGGGCCCTCGCTGGCCGACGCGGTGGCCGAGCACGGGCCGCTGCCCGCAGGTTCTGTGCTGCAGCTGGCGGCCGGCCTGGCGGAGGGCCTGAGCGCGATCCACGCTGCGGGCGTGGTGCACCGGGACCTGAAGCCGTCGAACGTGCTGCTGGCCAGCGACGGGCCGCGCGTGATTGATTTCGGCATTTCCCTGGGTGGCGAGGGCGGCGCGCTGACGCGCACGGGCCTGGTCGTCGGCTCGCCCGGCTTCATGTCTCCGGAACAGGCCGAAGGGCGCCAGGTGGGCCCGGCCAGCGACATCTTCAGCCTGGGCGCGGTCCTCACCTTCGCCGCCACCGGCGAGGGCCCGTTCGGCACCGGCTCGAACATGACGCTGGTCCACCGCCTGGTAAGCGGCCAGGCGGCCCTGGACCGAGTGCCGGCCGAGGTGCGCCCGCTCGTCGAGCGCTGCCTAGCCGCAGATCCCCGCGAGCGGCCGACCGCCTGCGTCGTGCTGGCGGAAACGGGTGTGGTCCAGCCCACCGGTGGCTGGCTGCCCGACCCGGTGACCCGCGCGTTCGCCAGGTATTCGGCGCAGGCCGCGAGCGAAGTCCACGCCGATCCGGCGTACGTCCCCACGACGATCAGCCGCATCCCCACGACGATCAGCCCCGTCCCGGCGGCGATCAGCCAGATGCCGACCCAGGCGCTCGCCGCCCGGACCATGGCGTCGGCGCGTATGACCCCGCCGCGCCAGCCTAGGCAGCGGGCGGCTTGGCGTCAGCAACGCCGGCTCGGCGGGCGGCTGGCGATCGCGCTCGTGGTCACGGGCCTTGTGGGCGCGCTGGGCGCGGGCGGCGCGTCCCTGACCGCCTTCTTGCACGAGTCATCCGGCATGCACCACGAGAAGTTCGCGCCGACGCACATGATCCATCCGCCTGTCTTCGTACCGCACCCGACCCGGTCGGCGACCATGGACCCGGGCATATTCCCGCGGAAGACGCCGACCGCGACGCCGACGCCGACCCCGACCATGACGACGCCGACCGCCGACGCCGATGACGGCCACAGGCACGCCGACCGTGACGCCGACACCGACTGTGACCCAAACGGTGCCGCCCGCAACGACGACGCCGACGCCGACCCCGACCGTGACTGTCACGGTGACCCAGGCGCCGTAAGAGGGGGTGGCCTGAAGGGCTCAGTGCGTGAAGGCCCGGCGCATCTTCTGGAACTCGGGCGGCGGCTGCGTCTGCGGGTGATGCTCGAGGATGCGCACCTGCAGCCGGAGGTCATCGAGCAGCAAGTTGGCCAGGTCCATGCTGAACCCGTTCCTGATCACGATCCGCATCACCTCGGTGTCGGTCATGTCCTCGGGGAAGGTGTAGGCCGGGACCTGCCAGCCGCGCTGGCGCAAGCGATCGGACAGGTCGAACACCGAGTAGCCCGTGACGTCCGAGCGCAGCTTGAACGCGAACACGGGCAGGTCGTTACCCTTGGTGAGCAGCTCGAACGGGCCCATCTTCGCCAACTCGCCGGACAGGTACAGCGCGATGTCCTGGCAGGTCTGCTGGACGTGCTTGTATCCCTGCCAGCCGAGCCTGATGAAGTTGTAGTACTGGGCGGCGACCTGCGCGCCGGGCCGGGAGAAGTTGAGCGCGAACGTGGGCATCTCGCCGCCCAGGTAGTTGACCCGGAAGATGAGGTCCTCGGGCAAGGCGTCCTGAGTCCGCCACATGACCCACCCCACCCCTGGGTATACCAGGCCGTACTTGTGCCCCGAGGTGTTGATCGAGGCCACCCGCGGCACGCGGAAATCCCACTCGAGGTCGGGATGCAGGAACGGGGCGACGAACCCGCCCGACGCCCCGTCCACGTGGATCGGGATGTCGCACCCGTGCTCGGCCTGGACCTGGTCGAGCGCCTGGCTGATCTCCAGGACCGGCTCATAGCTGCCGTCCATGGTGGATCCGAGGATCGCCACCACGCCGATGGTGTTCTCGTCGCACTTCGCCGCGGCCTCGGCGCCGCGCAGGTGCAGCCGCCCCGGCACCATCGGCACGTAACGCGGCTCGACCTGCCAGTAGCGGCAGAACTTCTCCCAGCACACCTGGACGTTCGAGCCCATCACCAGGTTCGGCTTGGTCGCGTCGGCCCCCGCCGCCTGCCGCCGGGCCCGCCAGCGCCACAGCAGCGCCATCCCGCCGAGCATGCACGCCTCGCTCGACCCGGTGGTGGAGCAGCCCGTCGCCTGGCTGTCGTCGGGCGCGTTCCACAGGTTGGACAGGATGTTCACGCAGCGCCGCTCGAGCTCGGCGGTCTGCGGGTACTCGTCCTTGTCGATCATGTTCTTGGCCGCGCACTCGGCCATCAGCAGCTCGGCCTCGGGCTCCATCCACGTGGTGACGAACGTGGCCAGGTTGAGCCGGGCGTTGCCGTCCAGGATGAGCTCGTCCCGGACCACCTGCAGGGCGGTCCGCGGCAGTACCCCTTGCTCCGGCAGCTTATACCGCGGGATGTCGCAGCTCTTCTCGCGGAAGTAAACCGGGTTGATCTCAAGTTCCTCATCCCGGGCGGACTCGTCCACCTTGGTGTGCAGCGGCATGGCGGTCTCCCTGGTGGGCCGGTCATGACTGGGCTTATCCAGGGGAAAGGGTAGCGTCTCAGCCCTGGGCGAGCATCTGGAGGTCCTGGTCGACCGCGGCAGGTACATCACCGGCGCGGACCGACTGCGACGCGCCGGAACCAGGGTCATTTTTCAGCCAAACGAACATGGCTATCCCGGCCGCGACGTACCCAGCGCCCTGGATGGACAGGACCGGGATGATCCCGGCGAACCGGCTCAGGTAGCCGGCGGCCAGGGTCCCGGCCAGGACGGTGACGCCTTCGGCGGTGCTGATGGCGCCGAACACCCGGCCGCGGTAGGCGTCCTCGGTGTTGCGCTGGAACAGCGTGATCAGGCCGGCCAGGGCCAGCGCGCCCGGAACGCCCACGATGATCATCCCGACGATGGCCGGCCAGACCGCGACGTAGCCCAGCGGGTACAGGAAGATGGCCAGGTCCACCACGCCGAAGGCGATCGCGCCCAGGCTGAGCAGGCGCGACGCCCGCACCCGGTGGCCCGCGGACGCGGCGACCACGCCGCCGGCGATCCCCCCGACCGCCTGCGCGGCCACCACCAGCCCGAACTCCTGGCTGCTCCCGTGCAGCACGTGCTCGACGAACGGCGTGAACAGCGTGCTCATGATGCCCTCGCCGACGCTGGTGACCAGGGCGCAGATCATCAGGGCCCGCAACACCCGGTTTCGGACCGAAAGACCCAGGCCCGCGCGCAACTCCGCGCCGATGCGACGGAGCCCGAGCCGGATGGTCCGGGCCTGCTGGCCGGACGGATCCGGCCCGGCCGCGCGCCCGCTAGCGCGGACCAGGGTGAGCAGGACCGCGGAGGCGACGAAACTGGCGGCGTCGGTGAGCGCCACGGCGGCCAGGCCGCCGGCCGCCACGAGGATGCCCCCGATCGCCGAGCCCGCCAGCCGGGACGCGTTCGAGACCTGACCGTTGAGCGCGTTGGCCGCCAGGAGTTCCTCATCGGGCACTAGCCGGGGCACCAGGGCCTGCTGAGCGGGGGAGAAGAACTGCTTGATAGAACCCTCGGCGAACATCACCGCGAAGACGATCCAGACCTGCCCCGCGCCGCGCACCAGCAGCAGCGGCAGCAGACCGGCCGCGAGCAGCAGGTTGGCCACGATCATGGTCCGCTTGCGGTCCCACCGGTCGGCGAACACGCCGGCCACCGCGCCGAGGAGCACCTGCGGCGCGAACGAGGACGCCATCGTCAGCGCGGACGCCACCGTGGAGCCGGTCACCGCGTAGACCCGGTAGATGAGCCCGATGACCAGGACCCAGTCCCCGGTCAGCGAGATGGTCCCGGCGCAGAGCACGAGCCGCAGGTCACGCCGGGCCGCCAGCATCCGCCACGTCGCGCGCACCTCAGCTCCCCTCCGTAGGCTCGGGCGGCTCGGATCCCGGGACGGTGAACAGGGTGAAGCTGACCGGCACCGATCCGGCGGGCCGCGACGCCACGTCGTCGATCGGCCGTTCGTTGATGTAGCGCAGGATCAGGGCCTCGAAGGCCTCGGTGAGCTCGGCGAGCTCGGCCAGGGTGAGGTACACGCTCGACTGACCGACGCCGGTGTGCTCCCGCCACGCCTCCGGCCAGCTCCCGCGCCGCTGCTGCCAGCCGAGGAAGTCGTCCAGGGCCTGCTCGGCGAAGAACTGCTCGAGCACGTCGACGGCGCTCGATCCCTCCGCGGTGTCCCGCGCGCCGGCCCAGTTGTACGAGGTGGCCACCATGCGCCAGGGCCGCTCCCGGTGATCCTTGCCCTCGACCTGCTCGACGAAGCCGTACTTGGCCAGCTGCCGCAGATGGTGCGAGGCCAGGCCGTGGCTGATGCCGAGTTCCCGCGCCGCGTCCGCGGTCGTGGCCAGGCCGAGCCGGCCGATGATCGACATGATGCTGTGGCGCAGCGGGTGCGCGAGGGCCCGGATCGCCACCGGGTCATCGAGCAGCCGCCAGCGCTGACCGGACCGGCCGCGACCAGATTCCCCTGACTCACCAGATTCCAAGGACATGCTTGGAATCTAGCTGTGCCTCATTCCGGATGTCAAGCGTATGCTTGGAATAGCGCCGGACCGCTTGAACTGGGTCAGACGTGGACGAGGACCAGTTTTGGGTCGACTGCCGCGATGTCGGCGTCATCGGAGGTGAGGACAGCGTGACCGTCGCTGCAGGCGGCGGTGCTCGTGCTCACCACCTTCGACACCGACACCGACGTGGTGCCGGCGATCGAGGCCGGGGCCACCGGCTACCTGCTGAAGGACTCCCCGCCCGATGAGCTGCTGCGCGGGGTCCGCGCCGCGGCCCGCGGCGAGGCGGTGCTCTCCCCGTCGGTCGCCACCCGGCTGCTTGGCCAGGTCAGGGCGCCGGCCAGGGAACCGCTCAGCCAGCGCGAGCTTGACATCCTGGCCCTGATCGCGCGCGGCTGCTCGAACCGGGAGGCCGCGGCGCGCTTGTTCATCAGCGAGGCCACGGTCAAGACCCACGTGCTGCACATCTACGCCAAGCTCGGGGTCAACGACCGCGCCGCCGCCGTGGCCGCCGGGTTCGAGCGGGGGCTGCTTCCGAGGCCATGAAGGCTGGCGCGGGGGAAGCACCAAACGCCGTTCGGGATAACAGGATTTTTCTCGTGTAACGGCACAGGAGGAAGCCGCCGTCCTCGAGGACGTGCGCCAGCGTCAGGGGCAGCGGGCCGGCCGGGAACGGGTCGCCGGTCAGGATCCGGCCCGCGCCGGGGCCCGCCAGCAGCGGGCCGATCGTCAGGCAGAGCTCGTCCAGCAGGCCGGCCGCGGCCAGCTGGCCCAGCAGGTGCGGCCCGCCCTCGGTGAGCATCCGCTGGTGCCCGTGGTCGGCCAGCGCGCGGACCGCGGCGTTCAGGTCGATGGCGGCCTCGCCTGCCGTGATCACGTCCGCGTGCCGGGCCAGCCCGGCTCGCAGGTCCTGTGGCGCGGCGGCGGAGGTGATGACGATGGTGCGGGCGTCCGGCGCGGCCTCGGTGAACAGCCGGCTCTCCGGGTCGAGGTCCAGCCGCGCGCTGACCACCGCGATCGGGGGAGTCGCGGGCCGGCCATCCCGCAGGTGCGGCCAGTGCCGGCTCCGCCGCGCGGGCCCGTAGCCCTCGGCCCGGGCCGTGCCCGCGCCGACCACGATGACGTCCGCGAGCGCGCGGAGCAGGAAGAAGACCTGCCGGTCGGCGACCGATGACAGGCCGCCGCTGACGCCGCCGAGGGATGCGGCGCCATCGGCGCTGGCCACCATGTTGCCTCGCAGCCACGGCCCGGGCGGGTAGGCGTACAGCGCGGCCAGGTCGGCGTCCCCGGTGCCGGGGGTGGGCAAGAGCTGGCGCATGGTCAGTCCGTGGACCGCAGCACGGCGGCGGACCTGGCCGGGACCTCGACCTCGCTGGCCGGCTTCACGGCCGCCCCGACCTCCAGGGGTCCAGGACCGCGGTCGGCCGCTCCGGCGTTCTTGCGGGACCTAACGCCGCCCCTCGAAGCCTTGCCGGGTTGCGGCGCGCTGACGATCACGACCTCCCACCCCGCCGCGAGGCCGGCCTCAGGCAGGGTGAACGTAAGCGGGTTACTGTGCGCGTTGAACAGCAGCAGGAACTTGGCGTCGGTGATCTGCTCGCCGCGTGGGTCGGGTTCGCTGATGGCTTCCCCGTTGAGGAACACCGCTAGGGACTTGGCGTAGTCGGCACCCCAGTCAGCCTGGGTCATCTCCTGGCCGCCGGGCGTCAGCCAGATGATGTCGCTGGTCTCGTCGCCCGGCTCGTCCGGCCGGCCGCGGAAGAACCTGCGCCGCCGGAACACCGGGTGATCGCGGCGCAGCCCGGCGAGCGTCTCGGTGAACGCCAGCAGGTCCTGCTCGGTGGCGGCCAGGCTCCAGTCCACCCAGGACACCTCGTTGTCCTGGCAGTAGGGGTTGTTGTTGCCGCCCTGGGTACGGCCCATCTCATCGCCGGCCAGGAGCATCGGCACGCCTTGGGACAGGAACAGGGTGACGAGGAAGTTCCGCCGCTGCCGGGCGCGCAGGTTGCGGACGCCAGGATCTTCTGTAGGGCCCTCTACCCCGCAGTTCCACGACCGGTTGTCGTCGCTGCCGTCCCTGTTGCCCTCCCCGTTGGCCTCGTTGTGCTTGTGGTCGTAGCTGACCAGGTCGGTCAGGGTGAAGCCGTCGTGGCAGGTGACGAAGTTGATCGACGCGACGGGGCGGCGCCCGCTCGTGGCGTACAGGTCGCTGCTGCCGGTGAGCCTGGAGGCGAACTCGGGGAGCGACGAGGGCTGGCCGCGCCAGAAGTCGCGGACGGCGTCCCGGTACTTCGAGTTCCACTCGGTCCACAACGGCGGGAAGTTGCCGACCTGGTAGCCGCCCTCGCCGATGTCCCACGGCTCGGCGATCAGCTTGACCTGCGAGACCACCGGGTCCTGCTGGACCAGGTCGAAGAAGGTGGAGAGCCGGTCCACGTCGTGCAGTTCCCTGGCCAGCGCCGAGGCCAGGTCGAAGCGGAACCCGTCGACGTGCATCTCCAGGATCCAGTACCGCAGCGAGTCCATGACCAGCTGCAGCGCGTGCGGGTGACGGGCGTTGAGGCTGTTCCCGCACCCGGTGTAGTCCAGGTAGCGCCACCGCTCCGAGTCGTCCAGCCGGTAGTAGGCGGCGTTGTCGATGCCGCGGAAGGACAGCGTGGGCCCCAGGTGGTCGCCCTCCGCGGTGTGGTTGTACACCACGTCGAGGATGACCTCGATGCCCGCCTCGTGCAGCGCCTTGACCATCGACTTGAACTCGCCCACCTGCTCGCCGAGCTGACCCGCGGCGGAGTAGGCGTTGTGCGGGGACAGGAACCCGATCGTGTTGTAGCCCCAGTAGTTGGTCAGGCCCCGCACGAACAGGGAGTGCTCGTGCACGAACTGGTGGACCGGCATCAACTCGACCGCCGTGACCCCGATCCGCTGCAGGTGCGCGATGACGGCCGGGTGCGCCAGGCCGGCGTAGGTGCCGCGCCGGTGCTCGGGGACCTCGGGGTGGCGCAGCGTCAGCCCGCGCACGTGCGCCTCGTAGATGATCGTCTCGTGGTAGGGGATGTTCGGCGGCCGGTCGTTGCCCCAGTCGAAGAAGGGGTTGATGACCACGTTCTTCGGCATGTGCGGGGCGCTGTCGGCGGTGTTGCGCTTCTTCGGGTTGTCGAATTGGTAGTCGAACAGCGCCTCGTCCCAGGTGACGTTGCCCTCGATCGCCTTGCCGTAGGGGTCAAGCAGCAGCTTGGAGGCGTCGCAGCGCAGCCCGCGCCACGGATCGTGGGGGCCGTGCACCCGGTACCCGTACCGCTGCCCGGGCGCGATCCCCGGCAGGTAGCAGTGCCACACGAAGCCGTCGACCTCGGTCAGGTCTATCCTGGTCTCGGTCAGCGCGCCGTTACCCTCTTCGCTCTCGTCGAACAGGCACAACTCGACGCGCTGGGCAACCTCGGAGAACAGGGCGAAGTTCGTGCCCCACCCGTCCCAGGTCCCGCCAAGCGGATAAGGCGTCCCCGGCCAGGTACGCATTCGCCCCCTTCTGTGCGGCGTGGTCTAGACCGGCCGACTCTACCTGGTATGCGCAAGCCTGGGATGACGTACGATACCGGATCGTGATCAGCGCGTCCCGGGACATCAGGTATCTCGAGGCTTATCGGGGTTGTACCCAGATTTAGGCCGCTCTCCGCCGGAGCGTGGCGGCCTCTTGGCACCGGTCCAGGAAGACCTCGGCGACCTCGGGCAGTGCGCCGAGCGCGGGTGCTACCGCCGCCGCGCCCGCGGCCAGGGCGGATGCGCGGATCCGGTCGGCGAACACGCCGGGAGCGAGCAGATAGGTGGCGACCAGCACCCGGCGGGCGCCGGCGTGCAGCAGCCCGGTCACGGCTTCGGCGGGGGTAGGCGCCTCAGCAGTGGCGGCGGCGGCGCTGGCCGCGCGGACCGCGAACCACCCGGCCCGGGCCTGCCACTGCGCCCCGAGGCTGGTGATGGTGGCGTTCGCCGCCGGGTCGGTGGATCCCGCGGCGGCCAGCACCACCCCGGTCTGCGCGCGGCGCCGCGGCCCGGCGTGACCCAGCGGGTCTGCCTCGGCCAGGCGGCGCTCCAGCGCGCTGAGCAGCAGCGGGTGCGGCCCCAGCGTGGCGCCGTAGCTCAGCTGGAGCCGCGGGAGCCCGCCGGCCAGGCGGGCGAGGGCGCGCGGGATGTCCGTCTTGCTGTGGTAGGCCGCGGTCAGCAGCAGCGGCAGCACGGTCACGCGGCCGGACCCGATCGACCCCATGACCTGCGGCAGCGACGGCGCGGCGTGGCCCAGGTACGCGGTGCGCACCTCCGGCAGGTGCAGGCCGCGGGCCGCGGCCCGCTCCGCGGCGAGGGCCATCAGGTCCGTGACGGCGGCCGCGGCGCGGGGGTCAGCGCTGCCATGGGCGACCGCCACAAGCACCTGATGCGACCCGTCGGGCCGCTCAGCCATGGATGCCGCACTCCGTCTTGCCCGTCCCGGCCCAGCGCCCGCTGCGCGGATCGGAGCCGGGCTCGACCCGGATCGTGCACGTCGCGCAGCCGATCGAGGGGTAGCCGTCGTACACGAGCGGGTTCACCAGGACGTTATTGGTGGTGATGTAGTCGTCCACCTGCTTCTGCGTCCAGCTCACGATCGGGTTGACCTTGACCATCTCGCGCCGGTCGTCCCACTGCACGACGGGCGTCTGGCGGCGCTCGCTGGTCTCGTCCCGGCGTACGCCGGTGATCCACGCGTCGTACTCGCCCAGGGCGCGCTCGAGGGGCTCGACCTTGCGCAGGTAGCAGCACAGGTCGGGGTTGCGCCCGAACAGCCTCGGCCCGAGTTCGGCGTCCTGTTCGGCGACGGTCCGCGGCGGGGTGACGTTGATCAGCCGGATCGGGTACACCACCGAGACCGCATCCCTGGTGCCGATCGTCTCCGCGAAGTGGTACCCCGTGTCGAGGAAGACCACGTTGATGCCGGACTTGACGGCCGAGGCCAGGTGGATGATCACCGCGTCGGTCATGGACGAGGTGATGCAGATCCGCTCGCCGAACGTGTCAACCGCCCAGCGGATCACCTCTTCGGCAGGCGCGTCAGCGAGTTCCTCAGCGGCCTGCTCGGCGAGGGTTCGCATGAACTCGGGGTCCTCCAGGCTGATCTGCGCCAGGCCACTGCCATACTGCGGCACTACGGTAACGGGACTCACGCAGTGACTCCTATTCCGGAAAAGCGTAGCTGGAAACTTCTAGTGCAACTGCGGCAATGCCATTCGCCGTCGGTCGCGGTCCGCGGTTCGATGTCCTCCTCGCCGCAGTAGGGGCAGTAGAAGGGGACCGCGCGTTCGGTCATGACAGGTCCTCGTCGGGCGCCCGGGCCGCCCAGGTCGCGAAGCTCTCGCCGGGTTCCCGGCCCGCCTCGAACCGGCGCAGCACCCGCTCGACGTAGTCGGGTAGCTCGTCCGCGGTGGTCTTGAGTCCCCGCACCTTCCTGCCGAAACCGGAGCTCGTCCCGTCCCCGCCGCTCAGGCTGCCGCCCAGGTGGACCTGGAAGCCCTCGACCTGGCGTCCGTCGGGGCCGGTGACCAGCGACCCCTTCAGGCCGATGTCGGCCGTCTGGATCCGCGCGCAGGAGTTCGGGCAGCCGTTCACGTTGATCGTGACCGGGGCGTCGAAGCCGGGCAGACGCCGCTCCAGCTCGGCGATCAGGTCGCTGGCCCGCTGCTTGGTCTCCACGATGGCCAGCTTGCAGAACTCGATCCCGGTGCACGCCATCGTGTGCCTGCGGAACGCGGTGGGGTTGGCCGGCAGGCTGGCCGCCCCAGCTCGGCCACCAGCTCACCGGTGCTGGCGGGTGGTACGTCGAGGATGACCATCTTCTGCTCGGCCGTGGTGCGCACCCGGCCGCTGCCGTACCGGGCGGCCAAGTCCGCGACGATATCGAGCGTGTCGGCGGACAGCCTGCCGACCGTCGGCGCGAACCCGACGTAGTAGTGCCCGTCGCGCTGCGGGTGCACGCCCACGTGGTCGCGCACGCCGGCGCGGGGCGGGGCGGGCGCCGGCCCGTCGGGCAGCGCGTACCCCAGGTACTCCTTCTCGAGCACCTCGCGGAAGCGCTCGGGGCCCCAGTCCGCGACGAGGAACTTGAGCCTGGCCCGATGGCGCAGCCGCCGGTAGCCGTAGTCGCGGAACAGCCCGGTGACCCCGGCCCACACCTCGGGGACCTGGCCCGGCCTGACGAACGTGCCCAGGCGCTGGCCGATCATCGGGTTGGTGGACAGCCCGCCGCCGACCCACAGGTCGTAACCGGGCTCGCCGTCGCCGTCGAGGACGCCGGCGAACGCAACATCGTTGATCTCGTGCACGGCGCACTGCGCGGCGCACCCGCTGATCGAGGACTTGAACTTGCGCGGCAGGTTCGAGAACGCCGGGTCGCCGATGTACCGCGCGCCGATCTCGTCGATCTCGGCGGTGGCGTCGATGATCTCACCGGCGTCGATCCCGGCCAGCGGGCAGCCGAGCATGACCCGCGGGGTGTCGCCGCACGCCTCGGTGGTGCTCAGGCCCACCGACTCCAGCGCTTCCCAGATGGCGGGGACGTTCTCGATCTCGATCCAGTGCAGCTGGATGTTCTGCCGGTCGGTCACGTCGGCCGTGCCGCGCGCGTACCGCCGCGAGACGTCCGCGATGACGCGCAGCCGGTCGTGGTCGAGCTGCCCGCCGTCGATGCGGATCCGCATCATGAAGTAGCGGTCGTCGAGCTCCTCGGGCTCCAGGATCGCCGTCTTGCCGCCGTCGATGCCGGGCCGGCGCTGGGTGTAAAGCCCGTACCAGCGGAAACGGCCCCGCAGGTCGGCCGGGTCGATCGAGTCGAAGCCGAACCGGCTGTAGATGTCGATGATCCGCTGCCGGACGTTGAGCCCGTCGTCGTTCCGCTTGTTTTCCTCGTTCTTGTTGAGCGGCTCACGGTAGCCGAGCGCCCACTGGCCTTCGCCCCGCCTGCGCGGGGCGCCTGCGGTATTCGCGGTCTTGGTCCCGGTCGCGACGGGCATCATGATTCCTTCGGGTTCGGCGAGCGCGCGTCGCGAGAACCCGGGCTGTGCTGGCCGTGCTGGTCGACGGCATGCCGCCAAGTCGGCGGGCTCAGCAGGAAGGCACCCGGCCTCGCGTGCGCGCCCGGTCAGATATCCGGGGCGGCGATCAACGGGTGGGGTGACAGATGGCGCTGCGGATGCGCTGGAAATCGACGTGCCTGCGCACGACGAGCAGCGGGTCCGTAACACCCATGACAGCAGGATCACATCGGACAGGCCCGGCTGTCCAGGACAAGTCCGGCATGTGGACAGTATTCTGCCGCCCGAATTGCGTGGGCTGTCGCGCGCTCCTGCGGGTACATCCGGTGGCATGCTTCCCTTCGCCGACCGCCGCGCCGCGGGCCTGCTGCTCGCGGAACGAGTGAACGACGCGGTGGCGGTGGATCATTGGCCCGAACGTGCGATCGTGCTCGCCCTGCCCAGAGGCGGCGTGGCCGTGGCGAAGCAGGTCGCCGCGGTCCTCGGGCTCCCGCTGGATGTCATCGTCACGCGGAAGATCGGCCACCCGCGCCAGCCCGAACTCGGCGTGGGGGCGATCGCGGAAGGGCTGGCGCAGCCCGTTTACGATCCCGCACTGCTCGACCGGCTGTCGCTGTCGCCCTCGGCCCTGACGGCGGTCGCGGCCGCGGAGAAGGCCGAGCTGGCCCGGCGGGTGCGGGTCTACCGCGGCGGCAACCCGCTGCCCCCGGTGGCGGGCTGGTGCGTGATCGTGGTGGACGACGGCCTGGCTACGGGCGTCACCGCGCGCGCCGCCCTGCGCTCGCTGCGCGCCGCCGAGGCCGGGCACCTGGTCCTGGCGGTGCCGGTCGCGCCGACCGCGGCCGCGTCTTCGCTGCGCGCGGAAGCCGACCAGGTGATCATCGTGGAAACGCCCAGCCAGTTCGCCTCGGTCGGGCAGTGTTACGCGTCGTTCGGACAGCTGACTGACGCAGACGTGCTGGCCCTGCTCGCTTAGCGGGGCCAGCATGTCTGCGGTGCTGCGGGTGCGGTGTCCTTACGCGGCGTTGGCGCGGCGCATGCGACGACGGCGCTCGGCCGAGCGCTCGTCCTCGTTCAGGCCACCCCACGTGCCGTACTTCTCCGGCCGCGAGACCGCGTAGTTGAGGCACTCAAGCCGCACCGGGCAACTTGCGCAAATGCTCTTGGCCTTGCGCTCCCTGATGTCACGCTCCGGCTGGCGCTCGCCGTCAGGGCCGAAGAAGAGCAACAGGTCTTCGCCCTTGCACGCAGCAGCATCCTGCCAACCCCAGTTAGGGCGGGGAAGCACAGACGACGGCCGACGTACCTGAGACATTGGATCAATCACCTCAACCAAGAAGCATGAAATCGTGCGTTAGTGTGGAGCGTCAGAGTCGTGAACACGCGAGCGCATACCAGTCCTGTCCGGGAACCTCCGTTGCAAGATACAACGCGTCTTTCCGACGACGTGTTCCCGTACGCAGGTAAGGCGATCGCGTAAGCGAGCGGTCACCTATACCGAACGGCTGGCGCCGGCGCTTCGGTTCACCCGTTATGTCCAACCATCGCGCAGGCTGCTGCATGCCCGCCGATAATGATGCCATCTGCCGTAGCCACCGCGCACGCGGGGTGGCGAAATTCACGATCTGATTTCCAGGTTTCATCGCGGCTCGAGTGGAGCCTTCCTGGCAAAGTGCATGACGAACTGGACAAAGGTAAGGGAGCACGCCACGATGGGCAGCATGTCAGCGTCGGACGCAGCCCCACTGCCCCGGCTCGGAGAGGTCTTCTTCGACATGCGGGGGAGTTCCCGCAGCATGCGCCTGAGCTGGTACGCCGATACCGGGATCTCCGTCTTCAGTATCTGGCAGGGCGGAACCTGCACCGGCACGTTCCGGCTGCCCCGTGAGGAACTGCCGAGGCTGATCGAGGCCCTGCACCGGGGCAGCCACGGCGCCGAGCAGCGGGATCCCCGCGGCCTGGGAGGCTACTCGCGTCAGCTTTCCGGCGACCCGACCGACCCGAGGCTGACGATGCTCCCCGGATACGCCGGCTCGCGTGACGGCGACTTCAGCGGCCCGGTCACCGGTGACTTCCGCGCCCTGCGGCCCGATGACACCGATCGCGGGCCCGGCCCGTTGATGCTCGGCAGCGCATCGCCCAGGGCTCTGCCTGCGCCCCCGGCCGCGCTGCCGCCTGGAGGCCACCGCGACCAGCCTCGTTACCCCGAGCCGGCCCAGTACGCCGAACCGGCCCAGTACGCGCAGCAGGCGCAGTACGCCCAGCCCGCCCAGCAGGGATACCCCGAACGCGGCTACGGAACCCGCAACGGGTACGACGACCAGGCTTACGGCGCACCCGGCGAGCAGGCCTACCAGGGCTACGGGTACGGCGAGCAGGGCGGCTACCCCGGCCGGGGCTACGACGAGCAGTCGTACCAGGGTCAGGGACTTCAGGCCGAATTCTACGCGAGCCGGGGTTACGACCAGGGTGATCAGCGTTACGACGACCACGGCTACGCGCAGCACGGCTACCAGGACCATCAGGCGCAGGCGCAGGCGCAGGGCTACCCCGAGCCCGGCCGCCACGAGCCTGCTAGCTACCCCGAGCAGGGATACGGACGTTACGGGCACGCCGATCCGCCCAAGCACGCTCAGGGCGTCGAGGCCCGCGGGAACTACCCGGGCGCCGACGGCGCCGCTGGACCGGGAAACCTCGCGACCTACGCCGAGCCGGGGCACCAGCACCAGCGCGGGCCTGCGGACCGGGGTTACGCAGAAGCGCCAGCCAGCCAGGCCTTCGCGGACCAGGGCTACGATGCGTACCGCTACGCCGAGCGGGACTACCGTGGCCAGGGGTACCCGGGCTCGGACGAATCCGGCCAGGCCTACCAGGACCGGGACTACGGCAGTTACGCCGGAGGGGACCAGGCGGGCAGCGGCTACCAGGCCGGGTACCCCGGCGGCGGCCATGACGTCGCCGGCTATGGCAACGCTGGCTACGGCAATGCGGGCCACGACGGCGCGGGCTACGGCAACGCTGGCCACGACGGCGCGGGCTACGGCAACGCGGGCCACGACGGCGCGGGCTACGGCAACGCGGGCCACGACGGCGCGGGCTACGGCAACGCGGGCCACGACGGCGCGGGCTACGGCAACGCTGGCTACGGCAACGCGGGCCAGGATGGCGCCGGCTACGGCAGCGCCGGGTACGGAGATGCCGGGTACGGAGATGCCGGGTACGGCGGGGTCGGCTCCAGTGAGGGACGGTACGGCGCGCCGGTTTACGACAGTGGCGGATACCCCGGTGGTGGCTATGACGGCGCTTACCACGACGGGGCCTACCACGACGGGGCCTACCACGACGGGGGCTACTACGCCGGCGCTCACCAGCCCGCGGCTCAATACGATGGTGCCCACTACGGGAATGCGTACGACGGGCCTTCCTACGACAGCGGCGGCTACGATCGCCGCGGTTACGAAGGCGCCGGGTACGACGACGGTTCCGGCCGCTCGGGCGGGTACCGCCAGATGCCGGCGGGGCGCGGTCCGCGGGATCGGGCACAGCACGAGGACCCGGACATCACCCCGAGCCAGCCGACCTCGACCTTCCCCTACGACGGGGGACCTCCGCCAGGCCGGGAATACCGCCGCCGCCGGGTCCGTTACTTACCTCGCCGGTGCGGCTGTGTCCCCGGGCCGCACCTACTGCCTTCGCGGACTACCGTACGGCTGGAGCCGCGTTGTGCCTTTCGCCGAGAGGCGACCTCCGCACCGGTGGACGTAACAAGGGCCGGGCGTGCGGGTGGATCACCTACCTGCGCGGCCGGCCTTTGTTGTGTGCCCGGCTGCTGAGTCCCAGGCCCGGGACCGGCTTCAGGTCGGCCCCGGCGGAGCCGGCTGTGATTGTTCCGGGCCGCCCGGAGTACCCGACTTGCCGTCGACGGCGACGGAAGGCGGGGCTGCGCTCCCGCCTCCGGACGGGATGGGACCGACTACCGCGTTGAGCACCTGTGCGTTCGGTACGGACATCACGTTGCCGTCGGATACGACGCGGACGTAGGTGATCCCGATGTCGATCACGGTCCCGTCAAGCGTGCCGCCGAGCGCCCCGGCCCTGAGCCGGATCGCGTCGCCCACCCGGAACGGCCTGGCGAACATCAGCACCAGGCCCGCGAACATGTTGCCGAGGGCCTGCTGCGCCGCGATTCCGACGAACACGCTGGTCAGCGCCCCGCCCAGCACAAGCTGGCCGACCGGCACGTCGAACAGGTCTAGGGTGATCGCCAGCGTGGCGAACGCTCCGACGATCAGGATGGCGTACCCGACCACAGCGGCGTGCGCGGTGCCCGCCCTCGGCTCGAGGAGCTGTCTCGACTGCCCGGCCAGCCCGTAGGTGGCCATGGCCCCGAACACCCCGAACAGCGCGGCCGTGCCGTCCGCAACGATCTGGTTGGTCACGTGGCTCGCGGCGTAGAGCGTGTGTGAGTCATGGCGGGCCTGATTCGATATGACCGCGGCGGCGATCGCGAGCACCAGGGCGATGAGCGACTTCCACGGGCGCGTCTTGCGCCTGACGCGCTGTACCTGCGCCGACAGATCGGCCTGTATATCGTGCACTCCCGGCTCCTCTTTCCGGCTCCATCAGGCCTAACGCTATCCGGCGGGCAGCGAACCCCGCGGTGCTACCCGGATACGGGCCGAAGACTCACCCGGAGGAGACAGCAAGCGGGGACCGGGCCGCGGCGGCCCGGTCCCCGCTTGCGCTCGCAGTCGCGGGTCAGCTGATGAGCGGCTTGCCCACGGGGAGCACGAGCTTGCCGCCGGCCATGCCCCTCGAGATAAAGGCCGCCGACGTGTACCAGGCGACGATCGCGGTAAGGACCCCGACGTATCCGCCGGCCTTGACGAGGCCGCTGGAGCTGGCGAAGCCGCCGATGAACAGCAGGAGCTCGGTGACTTCAAGGGTGAGGAAGACCATGAAGACGGCCATGTTTATCTGGGTGCTGAGGATCAGCAGGTACGTGTTGACGATAGCGAAGGCGAGCACGATCCAGGCCTTGTCGTATCCCGCCTGGGCTGCCGTATCCTTCGGCGCGACCAGGAGAACCCACAGGCCGAGGCCGATCCAGAAGGCGCCGTAGGTGGAGAACGCAGCCGCGCCGAACACGTTCCGGTTGCGGAACTCCCACATCCCGGCCAGTAGCTGGCCGAGCCCGCCGTAGGCGAAGGCATAACCCAGGAAAGCAGCGCCAGATGCTTTGCCCATCCATCCGGCGTTGGCGGCAGAGAGCAGGAAGGTGGTGGTGGCAAAGCCGGCCAGCCCGAGCGGGGCGGGGTCAGCTGGGGGCTGGAGGATGACGGTGGTGGCACTGGGCTGGACTGCATGTTCTTCGCTGACGCTCAAATCGATCCCTCCTAGTGAGGAATGGCTCGTCCGGCTCCCGGCCTGCCGTGGCTGCGGCCGAGAGGGCGGGATGCCCGGCGTTGACTGCGTGGCTGGTGTGAAAACTTTCGTCTCTCACACCCGAACCTTCCTCAGGTCACTCCTGACTCAGATTGACCAGATGAAAGGATTCGCCAACAGCGTAACGCTGCATGAGTTGCGGTGCGAGACCCAAAACACCTCACTTTTCGTAACCATCCGGAAGCAGCCTTGCGGTCAACCGGCGAACCCTGGTTTCGGCTCGTTGGCGGCGCCCGGACGGGCCTTCACTAATTGACGGCGCCGCCCCCCGCGAACCCACCGAGTCAGAAGCTGTTGGTGCAGGTCAGCGCCTTGGTTACCGATCCTGCCGACGGGAATGCGTACCAATCCACCAAGTCGATGGCCACCACGGGATCACGAAGTAGGGCGTTCAGGAGATGACGTCCGAAACATTTGATGAGAAACTTTCGACCCGCACTCGGCCGCCCGTATCAGCGGTATCCGCGCCGGCGGGCAGCGCTGCCTGCCCGCTTCGGTCTTCGGGCCAAGTGGCAGTTCGGCAAAGCTGTGGTAACCCACAAAGATCCGGGCCTCGGTGCCCAGTGGGATCAGGCGCTCGCTGGGTAAGATCGAGGAGAGCACAGGGAAGGTTCTGCAGATGATCGACCGGCCGATCCGCGCCTCCGACCAGGAGCGGCAAAGCGTCGTGGATGTCCTGCGCGACGCGTTCACGGACGGGCGGCTGACCCTGGACGAATTCGAAGAGCGCATGACGGCAGCGTACGCCGCGAAGACCTGGACCGACCTGCGCCAGCTGACGAGCGACCTGCCGGTTGAGCCGCTGCTGGGCACGGACCTGAGCCTCCGTCCGCCGACCGCCCAGCCCCAGGTGATGGCGTCGGCGGCTTCGCCGGCCCGCCGTAGGTCGGGCCGGCCGCTCGGCCGGTTGCTGCCCGTCGTGTTCATCTGGATCCTGATCGCGGCGGCGGCGGGCTCGCCGGACACGGCCGCCGCGCTCTCGGTGGTGTTCATCTGCTTGCTGGCCTGCCGGGTAGGCTACGGGGGTCGCTGATAGCCCCGAGTGATGGCCTGCGGGCCGGAACGTGTCATTAGCCCGTTAGGCTCTCGTCACCACCCAGCCGCAGCTACCATTAGTCACCCGGTGCGACGAAGAACGGCCGGTGCGCTGGATCATCCGGGGCCTGCGGAATCAGCGAAGGGTCGCAGAGGCATCCGGCAGGCTCAAAGGAAGTCGGGAGGCGGTCGTTGACCAACGCGACCACCGGTAGCGATCGCGTCGTTCCCGGTCAGGAGCCGGCTGAACCGACGCGCAGGCCGCTGCTCGTGCGGCTCACCCGTCCGGCGGTGGCGCACTGGCAGTTCACCATCGTGGCGATCGCCGCGATCGTGGTGCGGATCCTCGTGATGGTCGCCTACTCGCCGATCCTGTGGTTCAACGACTCCTACAACTACCTCTACGACGCCGTCTACCACATACCGGACCAGGTCCGGCCGAACGGCTACCCGCTCGTCCTTGACCTCCTGCTGCCGCTGCACAGCCTGACTCCGATCGCGCTGCTCCAGGCCGCCATGGGCGTCGGCATGGGGGTGGCCATCTACGCGCTGCTCCGCCACCGCGGCCTGCCCTGGTGGGGTGCGATCCTGCCCGCGCTGCCGGTCCTGTTCGACGCCTACGAGCTGCACCTCGAGCACATGGTTACCGCCGATCCGCTGTTCATCTTCTTGGTGACCATGGCCGTGGTCTTCCTGTGCTGGAGCGACCGGCCCTCGGTCCTGGCCATGGTCGTCGCCGGGCTGATGATCGGGTACGCGGGCATCACCAGGTCTGTCGGCGAGCCGCTGCTCGCGGTGGTGTTCGTGGTGATGCTGGCCAGGCGCGTGGGCTGGCTCCGGCTGGGGTCCCTGGTGGTGGTCGGCGCCCTGCCGATCGCGGGGTACCTGATCTGGTTCCATACCTGGTACGGCCAGTACGCGCTGTCCGACTCCGGCGCCTTCCTGTACAGCCGGGTCAGCTCGTTCGCCTTGTGCTCGCGGATTGACCCGCCAGCCCGCCTGGAGTTCCTCTGTGACACGACACCGCCGAGCCTGCGGCCCGTCGCCGGGGAGTACGTATGGGCGGACAACGAGCTGGGGCGCGATGCGCACAAGACGACCCCGTTGTACCGGTACCTGCACTCGACGGACACCTCGCTCCGGTTCAAGCCGGCGATCAGCGCCGATGCAGAGCAGTTCGCCAAGGACGCTATCCTCGCCCAGCCGGCCGACTACCTGCGCGTGGTGATCGACGACACGCTGCACAGCTTCGGCTGGAACCGGCAGCCCGACCCGAACGATTACTACGGCAACGGGCCTGACTTCGAGTTCGACGCCAGCGCGCCTCCGGTGCCGTGGTGGGCCGGCCCGGCCACCGCATCGCAGGCGCAACAGTGGGAGAGCAAGTACGGCTTTGACGCCCAGGCCAAGCTGATGGCTAAGGCGCGGCAGGACTTCGGCGGCACTAGCCTGGGAGCCACTACCGTGGTTGGGCCGTTGACCCGGGTGCTGCAGATCTACCAGAGGTACGTATACCTGCGCGGCACGCTGCTCGCGATCACCGTGCTGATCGGCGCCGCGGGTGTCGTGGTCCGGTGGCGCCGCTGGGGCGGCATCGGGCTGCTGCCCTGGCTGGTCGGGGCGCTGCTGATCGTGCTGCCGCCGATGACCGCCGGGTTCAGCTACCGGTACGTGCTGGCCGCGGTGCCCGCCGCCTGCCTGGCCGCCGGGCTGGCCTTCGCCCGCCTGCCGGGGGAGAAGTCAGTGGGCGCCCTGGCGGCCGATCTGCGGCGGCACTTTGGCCGCGGCGGCGGAGTCGAGCAGGAATAGCGTCCGCTGCCTGCCGCGCGCCCCGGCGGCAGGCACCTGCATCGGGCCCGCGTCCGACAACGCCAGCGCGATGGCCTGCGCCTTGTCCGGTCCCGAGGCGATGATCCACACTTCCCGTGCGGCCTGGATCGACGGCAGGGTGAGGGTCAGCCTGGTCGGCGGCGGCTTGGGCGAGCCGCGGACCGCGACGACCGGCCGGTCGTCGTAGAGCGCGGGCATGCCGGGAAACAGGGACCCGACGTGCGCCTCGGGGCCGATGCCGAGCATCAGCACGTCGAAGGCCGGGACCGGTCCGTGATCCTCCGGCCTGGTCGCGGCGGCCAGCCATGACGCGTACCTGGCGGCGGCCGCCTCGGGGTCATCGCCATCCGGCCCGTCAGGTCCCGGCATCGGGTGGACGCGGGCCGGGTCGGTGTCGACGTGATCGAGCAGCGCCGAGCGCGCGCCTGTCTCGTTCCGGTCCGGATCGCCCTCGGGGAGGAACCGCTCGTCCCCCCACCAGATGTCCAGGTGCCGCCAGTCGACGGCGTCCCTGGCCGGGGCGGCGCCAAGTTCGGCGAGCACCGCCGTGCCGATGCCGCCCCCGGTGAGGACGACCGAGGCGGTCCCGCGCGCGGCCACCGCGTCGACCAGCCGGGTAACCAGGCGCGCGGCGACGGCCTTAGCCAGGAGCTCCGCGTCCCGGTGCACGAGCACCTCAGGGACGCTCACCGGCCAGGGCCTGCGGCGAGGGCGCGGAGCGTCTCCGCGTAGACCTCGTCGGGTTCGAGCCTGCGCAGCTCCTCGGCGATCAGGTCGGCCGTTTCGCGCCGGTGCAGCGCCACCCGGCGTTCCGGGTGGCCGGGCCAAGACAGGGTGGCCATCCGGCCGTCCGGCCGGGAGATCATGACCCTCCCGTCCGGTGTCTTGAAGCTGACGCCGGTGATCCCGGGGCCGGCGGACTCGCCGCGCTGCACCTCGATGCCCAGGCGCAGCCCAAGCCAGGCCGCGATCAGGTCCGCGGTGGGGTTGGCGGGTTCGGCCAGGACCTCACCGCTGAGCAGCTCGGGGTAGGGCTGGTCGAGGGTGGCGGCGAGCAGGGAGCGCCAGGGCGTCGACCGGGTCCAGCTCAGGTCGGTGTCACCGGGCTGATAGGCCTTAGCCAGGGTGACCAGCATGTCCCTGGGCGTATCGCTCGAGGCCGCGTCTGTCACGCGGCGCTGCGCGACCGCGCCGAGCGGGTCCGTGCCCGGCGCGGGCGGTGCCTCGTCCGGCCACCAGATGACCACGGGCACGTCGGGGGCGAGCAGCGGCGCGACCACCGAGTCGGCGTGCTGGCCGAGTGCGCCGTACATCCGCAGCACGATGGTCTCGCCGGGCCCCGTCTCGCCCACCCGGATCTCGGCGTCGAGCCGGGATTCCGCCCTGGGCTTGCGGGTGATGACGGCCAGCACGCGGCTGGGATGCTCCCGACCCGCCTGGTTGGCCGCGCGGACGGCGTCGTACTGCTCGGACTCGTCGGTGACGATGATCAGCGTCAGCACCATGCCGGAGGTGGGACCGCCCATACGCCGACGGGCCTGGGTCAGCGCCTCGTGGATCGCGCCGGTGGTCGTGTCGGCCAGGTCTATCGTCATCGCAGCCTCCCTACAGGCGGCGCCATGCGCGCCCCTCCCTGGCCATCATCGCGTCGGCGGAGGCCGGCCCCGCCGAACCCGCCGGATACTGCTCCGGCTTCATGTGAGCCGCCCAGAAATCCTCCACCGGGTCGAGGATCCGCCAGCCGGCCTCGACCTCCTGCTGCCTGGGGAACAGCGGCGGATCGCCGATCAGCACGTCGAGGAGCAGCCGCTCGTAGGCCTCGGGGCTCGACTCGGTGAAGGACTCGCCGTAGGCGAAGTCCATGTTCACGTCCCGGACCTCCATGGCCGTGCCTGGCACCTTCGAGCCGAACCTGACCGTGATGCCCTCGTCCGGCTGAATCCTGATCACCAGGGCGTTCTGGCCGAGCTCCTCGGTGTCGGTGACCGAGAAGGGCAGGTGCGGCGCGCGCTGGAAGATCAGCGCGATCTCGGTCATCCGGCGCGGCAGCCGCTTGCCCGCCCGCAGGTAGAACGGGACTCCGGCCCAGCGCCTGGTGTCGACGCCGAGGCGCAGCGCGGCGTACGTCTCGGTCATGGAGTCCGGGGCGATGCCGTCCTCCTGGAGGAAGCCCTGGACCTGGCGTCCGCCCTGCCAGCCCGCCGCGTACTGCCCGCGCGCGGTACCCGTCGCCAGGTCCGCTGGCAGCGTGACGGCAGAGAGCACCTTCTCCTTCTCCATCCGCAGCGAGTCCGCGTCGAACGCCACGGGCTCTTCCATGGCGGTCAGCGCCAGTAGCTGGAGCAGGTGGTTCTGGATCACGTCGCGCGCGGCCCCGATGCCGTCGTAGTAGCCGGCCCGCCCGCCGATGCCGATGTCCTCCGCCATCGTGATCTGCACGTGGTCCACGTAGCCACGGTTCCAGATCGGCTCGTACATCTCGTTGGCGAACCGCAGCGCGAGGATGTTCTGCACCGTCTCCTTGCCGAGGTAGTGGTCGATGCGGAACACCGAAGACGGCGGGAAGACGCCGTCCAGGGTGGCGTTCAGCTCCCGCGCGCTGGCCAGGTCGTGGCCGAACGGCTTCTCGATGACCACCCGCCGCCACCCGTGGCCGCCGGAGTCCGACAGGCCGGAGCGCTTGAGCTGCTGCACCACGGTGGGGAACGACTTCGGCGGGATCGACAGGTAGAACGCGTAGTTCCCGCCGGTGCCCCGCTCGGCGTCGAGGTCCCTGACCGTCGCGGCCAGGCGGTCGAACGCCTCGTCGTCGTCGAACTCGCCGGGGACGAACCTTACCCCCTCGCTGAGCTGCTCCCACACCGAGTCCCGGAACGGGGTGCGCGCGTACTCCTTCACCGCCTGGTAGGTGACCTGGGCGAAATCCTCGTCTTGCCAGTCCCGGCGGGCGAAGCCGACGAAGGAGAAGCCTGGAGGCAGCAGGCCGCGGTTGGCCAGGTCGTAGACGGCCGGCATCAGCTTCTTCCTGGCCAGGTCCCCGGTGACCCCGAACATGACGAGGACGCACGGCCCGGCGACCCGGGGGATGCGCCGGTCCCGCGGGTCGCGCAGCGGATTTCGCCATCCGGCCGCCTCGGCCAAGTCCGCGATGACGCCGGGGCTGGCCGGGGCCAGCCCCTCCAGATCCGTCGTCACGCCAGACCCATCTTGGTCCTGATCGTGTCGAGCAGCTCGTTCCACGAGGCCTCGAACTTCGCGACGCCCTCGCTCTCAAGCACCTGTACCACGTCGTCGTAGCCGATCCCGAGCTCTTCCAGGTCGGCGAAGACCTGCCGCGAGGCGTCGTAGGTGCCGTGCACGGTGTCGCCGAGCAGCTTGCCGTGGTCCGCGGTGGCGCGGATCGTGCCTTCGGGCATGGTGTTCACCGTGTCGGCCACGACCAGCTCGACGACGTACATGGTGTCGCCGAACGACGGGTCCTTGACGGACGTGGAGGCCCACAGCGGCCGCTGGAGGTTCGCGCCC
This sequence comes from uncultured Actinomycetes bacterium, assembly GCA_963789225.1. Taxonomy (GTDB): domain Bacteria; phylum Actinomycetota; class Actinomycetes; order Streptosporangiales; family Streptosporangiaceae; genus Palsa-504. The sequence continues at coordinate 32,052 of CAWBKD010000046.1, read as the reverse complement.
TTGGCGCGCAGCGCCGCCCAGCGCTCGGTGGCGAACCGCTGCTCGAACAGTTCGTAGGCCAGGCGCCCGTTGGCCAGGGCCGCCTTGCCGCGCAGCGCGTGGGCCTCGGGCGTGCCCAGCTTGTCCAGCCGGGCGTCGACCTCGGTGTCCACCCGGCTGACGAAGAAGGACGCCACCGAGCGGAGCGTGGACAGGTCGTGCCCGGCCGCGGCGGCCCCCTCGAGGCCCGCCATGAACGCGTCGATGACCTCGCCGTACCGCTCGAGCGCGAAGATCAGCGTGACGTTGACGCTGATCCCCTCCGACAGGCACTGCGTGATCGCGGGGAGCCCGGCCGGGGTGGCCGGAATCTTGATGAGCAGGTTCGGCCGGTTCACCATCCACCACAGCGCCCGCGCCTCGGCGATGGTCTTGGCCGTCTCCCCGGCCAGCCTGGGGTCGACCTCGAGCGACACCCGGCCGTCGAGGCCGCCCGTGCGCTCGTAGACCGGGCGGAACACGTCGCACGCCCAGCGGATGTCGAAGGTGGTGATGTCGCGCGCGGCTTCGTCCACCGTCACGCCGCGGATCTTCAGGTCCTCGATCTGATCGTCGTACGCGGACCCGGCCGAGAGCGACTTGGCGAAGATCGTGGGGTTAGAGGTCACGCCGACCACGTGCAAGTCGTCGATCAGCGCCTGCAGGTTGCCGGTGCGCAGGCGGTCGCGGCTGATGTCATCCAGCCACACCGACACTCCGGCCTCGGATAGCTGCCCGAGAACGTCAACTGACACCGTTACTTTCCCTTCCCTGCGTGTCGCGGGCCGGGCCTGGTTACTGGGCCCTGACCCGGGCCAGACTGTCGCGTGCGGCCTCGGCTACCCGATCCGCTGTGAGACCAAACTCCTGGTAGATCTTCTGGTAAGCGGCCGAAGCGCCGAAGTGGTCTATTCCGATTGAAGCGCCCGCATCCCCGACGAACAAGCGCCAGGGCTCGGTAATGCCCGCCTCCACCGACACCCGCGCACGGATGGTCGGCGGCAGTACCTCGCGCCGGTAGGACTCGTCCTGCGCGTTGAACCATTCCACGCACGGCATGGACACCACCCGCGCCGAGACGCCCTCGGCGGCTAGCTGGTCGCGAGCCTCGAGCGCGATCGAGACCTCGCTGCCCGTGCCGATCAGGATGACGTCGCCGCCGTCCGCGAGCACGTACGCGCCGCGGGCCACGCCCTCGGCGCTGGCCAGGCCCGACCCGGTGGAACGGTCGAGCACCGGCAGGGTCTGCCTGGTCAGGCACATCGCCGTCGGCCGGGCCCGCTCAAGTGCGGTGCGCCAGGCCACGACGGTCTCGTTCGCGTCGGCCGGCCGGACCACCTCGAGATGCGGGATCGCCCGCAGCGCCCACAGGTGCTCGATCGGCTGGTGGGTGGGCCCGTCTTCGCCGAGGCCGACGGAGTCGTGCGTCCACACGTAGGTGACCGGGACTACCATCAGCGACGCGAGCCGGACCGAGGGCCGCATGTAGTCGCTGAACACGAGGAACGTCCCGCCGTAGGGGCGGGTGCCGCCGTGCAGGGCGATGCCGTTCAGGATGGCGCCCATCCCGTGCTCGCGGATGCCGAAGTGCATCGTCCGCCCGTAGGGGTTGCCCGCCCACATCTCGGTCTGGTGATCCACCGGGATGAACGAGGGCTGGCCGTCCATCGTGGTCAGGTTGCTCTCGGCCAGGTCGGCCGAGCCGCCCCACAGCTCGGGGAGCACCGGGGCCAGCGCGGTGAGGACCGTGCCGGAGGCCTTGCGGGTGGCCATCGGCTTGGTGTCGGGCGGGAACGAGGGCAGGGCCGCGGCCCAGCCGTCGGGAAGCCGGCGCGCGGACAGCCGGTCGAACAGCGCCCGCCGGTCCGGGTTGGTCTCGCTCCACGCGGCGAAGGACTGCTCCCACTCCGAGTGCAGCTTCTTGCCGCGCTCCGCCACCTGCCGCGCCCGGCCGAGCGCCTCGTCCTCCACCGGGAAATCAACCGCGGGATCGAAGCCGAGGACCTCCTTGGTCGCCGCCACCTCGTCCGCGCCGAGCGCGGACCCGTGAGCGGCGCCGGTGTTCTGCTTGTGCGGGGCCGGCCAGCCGATGATCGTGGTGAGCGCGATGAACGACGGCGCCTCGGTGTTCTCCCTGGCCGCCTGCAGTGCCTGGTAGAGCGCCTGGACGTCCTCGTGGTACCCGTTCGGGGTGCGCCAGTTCAGGCGCTGCACGTGCCAGCCGTAGGCCTCGTAGCGCGCGGCGACGTCCTCGGATTTGGCGATGTGGGTGTCGTCCTCGATGGAGATGTAATTGTTGTCGTACAGGACGACGAGGTTGCCGAGCCGGTGGTGCCCGGCCAGCGAGGACACCTCGTGGCTGATGCCTTCCTCGATGTCCCCGTCCGAGACGAAGCAGTAGACGTGGTGGTCGAACGGGCTGTGCCCGGGCTCGGCGTCCGGGTCGTACAGGCCACGCTCACGGCGCGCGGCCATGGCCATGCCGACCGCGTTACCGATGCCCTGACCCAGCGGCCCGGTGGTGGTCTCCACGCCGGGCGTCAGGCCGTGCTCGGGGTGCCCGGGCGTGATGCTGCCCCAGGTGCGGTAGGCCTTCAGGTCATCCAGGGTCACCGCGTAGCCCGACAGGTACAGCTGGATGTACAGGGTGAGGCTGGAATGCCCGCACGACAGGACGAAGCGGTCGCGGCCCGGCCACTTCGGATCTGCCGGGTCGTGCCTGAGCAAACGCTGGTAAAGCAAGTAGGCGGCTGGGGCCAGGCTCATCGCGGTGCCTGGGTGGCCGTTGCCTACCTTCTGGACTGAATCCATCGCGAGGACTCGGATGAGATCGACGGCGCGCTCGTCGGTCGCCGTCCAGTCAAGCTGGGGCTGATTGCTCACGCTTACGAGCCTATCGGTCGAGCGGTTCCGGCTGTCGGTAGGGTGCGGCCTGCACCGGGTCAGGTGACGGTCGCGTCAGCGGGCCGCGGTCGCGCATGGCGAAGAACAGCCGCAGCACCGCGATCCACACCAGGACCGAGCCGGTCACGTGGACCCAGACCAGCCCAGCGGGCAGGTGGGTGAAGTACTGGACGTAGCCGATCACGCCCTGCAGGCCCAGCGACGCGATCATGATCAGGCTCGCCCGCACCGCCCGCGGCGGCGCGCCGGACAGCCGCAGCCCCACGACGAGCGCCACCGCGAGCCCGGCCATCAGCCACCCGATGTCGGCGTGCAGCTGGGTGACCCCCTCGAGCGGCAGCTTGTACCTGGGCGCCGCCGCGTTGCCGGCCAGCGGGCCCGTCCCCGTCACCACCGTGCCCGCCGCGAGCATGAGCGCGGTGACCGCGACCAGGGCCGCGGCCAGGACCCGCAGGTCGCTGCGGACCACCGCGGCCGGCGGGTCGTCACCCTCGGTGCACCGCACGTGCAGCACCACGGCGGCGGCCACGATCCCCGCCGACACCAGGAAATGCACGGAGACCGCGGCCGGGTTGAGCTTGGTCAGCACCACGATCCCGCCGATGGCCGCCTGCGCGAACACCCCGAGCGGCTGGATCGCGGCCAGCCAGAACGAGGTCACGCCGCCTGGTGCCCTGGGGCCGGAAATGCCAGGCCGCGATGAACACGATGACGGTGATCGCGACGAGCGGGAAGTTGAGCAGCCTGTTGCTGAACTCGATCCAGGTGTTGACCAGCGTCTGCCCGGCGTTCTTGCTAGCCACGATGTCGGCCGCGCTGCACCGGGGCCAGTCGGGGCAGCCGAGGCCCGACGAGCTGAGCCTGACCGCCGCGCCGGTGGACATGATCGCGGTGTCGGCGATGACCCCGGCCAGCGCGATCCGCCGCATCGACCGCGGCGTCGGCGACAGCACGGGCCTGGCGATCGGCCAGGTCTCCATCCTCGTCATACCGCGGGAGATCCGGGCGCGGAGGTCAGCGGGCACGCCCTTATGGTAGAGCGGCTTGCGCCGCTCCCGCGCAGGCGATCATCACACAGCCGATCGCGACCCACTCCACGACGCTCAGCCGCTGGCCGAGCATGACGAGCCCGATCAGCGCCGCCACCGCGGGCTCCAGGCTCATCCACACGCCGAACAGCCGCGTCGGCATCCGGCGCAGCGACTCGAGCTCGAGCCGGTAGGGGATGACCGAGGACAGCACCCCGATCGCGGCTCCGATGGCCAGGACGGCGGGCCTGAACATCGCGCGGCCCCCGGCGATCAGCGCGGGCGGCGAGATCAGGACGGCGGCGGTGACCATCGCGATGGCCAGGCCGGCCGAGCCGGGAAACCGGCGCCCGGTCGCCGAGCTCAGCATGATGTAGGCGGCCCAGCACGCCCCGGCGAGCCCCGCGAACAGCACCCCGGTCACGTCCAGGTGCCCGTGCCCGCCCCGGGTCAGCAGCACCACCCCGATGGCCGCCAGGGCCACCCAGCCGAGGTCACGCAGGTGCCGCGAGCCAGCTACGGCCACGGCCAGCGGGCCGAGGAACTCGATGGTGACGGCCACGCCCAGCGGGATGCGGGAGAACGACTGGTAGATGGAGAAGTTCATGACCGCGAGCGAGAGCCCGAACGCCCCGACGACGGCGGCATCCGCGAACGCCCTGCGCTCCTTCAGGTCACGGACCGAGCGGGCGAATCCGCGCCCCGAGAGCGCGAGCATGGCCAGCGCGGAGGTCCAGAGCCGCAGCCCGGTCACCGCCGCGGGCGGGATCGTCCCGAACAGCTTGTCGGCGAGCCCCGCCCCGAACTGCACCGAGACGATCCCGGTCAGGATCATGGCGGCCGGCAGTGCTATCCCCGACTGGGCCATCCCCGACCGCGCCATTCCAGACCGTACGGTGTCCCTCATTCCCAACGGAACATCCGGGCGGCGAGGGTGATCGCCACGACGGCCCAAACGGCCAGGGTGACCGTGTTCCCGACGGGGAAGGCGGTGTGGTGCTGCAGGACGTCGCGCAGGCCGGTCGACAGCGCGCCCGTTGGCAGCAGCTCGAGGAGCGACCGCGCCGACGCGGGGAACTTGGTCAGCGGGAAGACCACGCCGCCCACGCCGAGCAGCACGATGTAGACGAGGTTGGCGCCGGCCAGGGTGGCCTCGGCCCGCAGCGTGCCCGCCATCAGCAGCGCCAGCCCGCTGAACGCCGCGGTGCCGAGCACGATGAGCAGCGGCGCGACCGCTATCGCAGCCGGGCTCGCGTCGGGCCGCCAGCCGATGGCCAGGCCGACGGCGATGATCAGCACGCCCTGGAGCAGTTCGACCGCGATCACGGTCACGGTCTTGGCCGCGATCAGGCCGACGCGGGACAGAGGCGTGGCCCCTAGGCGCTTCAGGACGCCGTACCGCCGCTCGAAGCCGGTCGCGATCGCCTGGCTGGTGAACGCCGTCGACATCACCGCCAGCGCGATGATCCCGGGCGTGAGGAAGTCGACCCGGCTCAGGCCTGCCCCGAAGTTCACCAGCGGCTCGAGGCTGAACGCCGCGAGCAGGAGCAGCGGGATGATCAGGACGAGCAAGAGCTGCTCGCCGTTGCGCAGCAGGGTCCGGGTCTCCAGCCCCGCCTGCGCCGCGATCATCCTCAGCATCGGCGCCGCGCCCGGTGCCGGCGTGAACAGCGATGCCGCGGGGGACTCCGGGAGGTCGTCCCCCCGGGCTAGCGCCGTCACGTGCGGAGCTCCTTTCCGGTGAGCTCCAGGAAGACGTCCTCGAGCGTGCGGCTCTCGATGCGCAGGCTGTTGGCGAGGACGCCGCGCTCCGCGCACCAGGCGGTCACCGCGGCGAGCAGCAGCGGGTCCACCGCCCCGTGGGCCTCGATCACGTAATGACCGGCCGGCGACTCCTTGACCGCGCAGGCGGGCGGCAGCACGGTGAGCAGGCCGTCGATGTCCAGGCCCGCCTCCGCGCGGAACCTGAGCTGGCCGACCGTGCCGGTCAGCTCGCCCGGCGTGCCGGCCGCCACCAGCTGCCCGTGATCGATGATCGCGACGTGATCGCACAGCCGTTCCGCTTCCTCCATGAAGTGCGTGGTGAGGATGACGCTCACGCCCTCGGAGCGCAGCCGGGCGATCAGGTCCCAGGTGGCGTGCCGGGCCTGCGGGTCCATGCCCGCCGTCGGCTCGTCGAGGAAGACCAGCTCCGGGCGGCCGATGACGGCCGCGGCCAGAGACAGCCGCTGCTGCTGCCCGCCGGACAGCCGCTTGTACGGGATGCGCGCGACGGGGGTGAGCCCGACCAGGTTGAGCAGCGCCGCGGGGTTGACCGGGTGGGCGTGAAAGCGGCTCAGCAGCCGCAGGTAGTCGGCCGCGGGCACGGCCGGGGGGATCCCGCCGGACTGGAGCATTACCCCGACCCGCGGCCGCAGGGCGCGGGCGTCCCGCACCGGGTCTCGCCCGAGGACGCGCACCGTGCCCTGGTCGGGTCGGCGGTAGCCCTCGCAGGTCTCGATCGTGGTGGTCTTGCCCGCGCCGTTCGGCCCGAGGATGCCGGTCACCGCGCCGCGCGCGGCCGTCAGCGAGAGCCCGTCGACGGCGGCCGTCTGGCCGTACCGCTTAACGAGCCCGCTAACCTCCACGGCAGGCGCCGCCGGGTCTGCCGGGGCCAGCGGGACCGTGCTCACGCACGCGAGTCTACGGTGGCAAGCCTTCGCGCACGCCACGTCCCGTCATCGTGCGATTCATCCGCACCGCCGGGATCGCTATGCTGCGCATGAACTAAAGCGATACGGAGGACGACCGTATGGATCATGACCGGGCCCGCGCCCTGCTGCTCGCCGAGCGCGACGAGGTGCTAAGCCTGCTCAAGGGCGCCGAGGACGCGGGGCAAGACGACCGCGAGGCAGAGGTGGCGAGCGAGTCGGAGGACAACGCCGACGCCGCCCTGGCGCTCACCGAGGAAGGCCAGGATGACGCCATCGCCGAAAGCATGCGCGATCGGCTGGACGCCATCGATCGCGCCCTGCACCGGCTGGACGACGGCACGTACGGCCGGTCCGTCCGCAGCGGGCAGCCCATTCCCGACGAGCGCCTGGAAGCCGACCCCGCGGCCGAACTCACCGTCGAGGAGGCTAGGGCGGCCGACCGCGCCTGAGCCCTCACGGGCAGGTCCCGCTAGCCCCGTGACCCCCGTTGGCCCCACCAGTGTCACGTCGCAACCCACCAGGCACTGCGTTGCTCCGGCTGGCCTTCTTGTCCGGCGGCGGCCAGTCGGGTCCGGTCGGCCAGGAGGCGACCCGCACCGGACGATCGGAATGCGGGTTGCGGCCGTGCGCGACGAACCGCTCCATCCGGGTCGCGCCCGGCAACTCGACCCGGGCCGAGACGAGCTCGGCCCCCTTATGGGTCAGTTCCACCCAGCAGATCTGCTGGTTACGCACGTAGGCCGGGGGCAAGCCGAACCGCCCGCCGATGCCCTCCACCACCGAGGTGCACGACCCCGAGTTGGCGTAGAAGCCGCGCCCCGAGGCGGCCAGTTCCGGGTGGTGGGTGTGCCCGGAGATGAAGCCGTGGTAGCCGTCGGCGACGAGGTCGGCGGCGCGCTGGCGCGCCGCCTGATTCTGGCCGTAGCCCCGCTTGTCGAGCGCCAGCGCGCTGATCGACACCCAGGCGCGCCGGGCCACGATGGCGACCAGGGCACCGATGACCAGGAAGTCGACCACGGCACCGTAGCCGAGGATCTCGGCCCGCCTGGCCCACACGTCCGTGTCCGGGTAGCGCATGCGGAACGAGACGAACTCCGGGATCCGGACCACGACCAGGATCACGAGCGGGAGCGCGATTACCCACCACAGGTGCCGGCTCAGCTTGCGGTACACCATCCGGGAGCCGACGAACGAGGGGAAGTCGGTCGGGTCGGACATCTCGTGCGCGCCGTCGACCCAACCTCGGCCGAGAAACTCAAGCCGCGGGATGACCTCCCGCACGATGTGGTGTCCCATCGGGGTGTCCAGCGGGTTGCGCGCGTCGCAGAAGCAGTTGTACGGGTCGAGCTGGTGGCCGTGCTCGACCCGGATCTTCCGGCCGTCGGCCAGGATCAGGTCCGCGGCCAGGCACAGCCGGGCCCCGGTCATCTCCCGCACCGTGTCGGCGCCCTTGACGTCCCAGGCCAGGTCGCCGTCGTGGTTGCCGATGGTGTAGATGACCTGCCCGCCGCGGGCGATCACGTCGAGCAGCGCCGCGCACAGGTCCTCGTGCGGGCGCAGGATGTCGTTGACGGTCGAGCCGGGGAACCCGAGTAGCTCGATCACGTCACCGGCCAGTACCACTGTGAGCGGGGGTGCACTAAGCGCTTCGGCGGCCAGGTGCTGGGCGATCGTCTCGCAGGACCGGCCGGACACGTCCGTGCGGGTCGGGGGCAGGTGCAGGTCGCTGACCGTTATCACCTTGCCGCCGGGCGGGATGGCCACCTCGAGCAGGTCCACGATGTCGGGTCGCGGCGCAGCAGGCATAGCGGTGTGCTTGTCTTCCTCGGGCTTTCCTGGGGGCTGGTTAGTAATGGCTGGTTCCACTGCTGGTCTGGTTTGTTCGTACCAGGTTTCTTCCCCATCAGCTAGCTCCCCATCGGCGCGGCACGGCGGGACCACCAAGAATTCACGGCGCCGAAAGCTAATACGCATCCGCTCGCAACGCGGTTCCCGATCGGGTCAGCGGGGCGGGAACCAACGTTCGTTCGGGCAAAAAGAATTTAGGCAGCAGGTGCCCGGCCGGATACCGTCCCTATCCATGGAACCAGGGGAGTACGACCACCACGAGGTCGAGGCGGCCGCCCGGGCGCTGTGGGAGTCGCACGACGTCTACCGGTACGACCCCCGGGGCCAGGACGCGCCGACCTTCAGCGTGGACACGCCGCCGCCGTACGTGTCCGCGGCGCACCTGCACGTGGGGCACGCGATGAGCTACTCGCAGCCCGACTTCATCATCCGCTACCGCCGGATGCGGGGCGAGCGGGTGTTCTACCCGATCGGGTTCGACGACAACGGGCTGCCCACCGAACGGTACGTGGAGCAGGCCTACGGCGTTCGGGCGGTCGACATGCCCCGGGCCGAGTTCGTGGCGCTGTGCCTGGCCGAGACCCAGCGCACGGCCGCGCGGTACGAGGACCTGTGGCGCCGGCTCGGGCTGTCGCTCGACTGGTCGCTGCGCTACTCCACCATCGACGCCCGCTGCCAGCGGACCGCCCAGACCGGCTTCATCAAGCTGCACGAGGCGGGCTACGTGCGCCGCGCGGCCGAGCCGATCCTGTGGTGCCCGGAGGATCGCACCTCGCTGGCCCAGGCGGATGTGGAGGACCTGGAGCGGACCAGCAGGCTGTACACGATCAGGTTCGGCGAGACCGCGCTGATCGCCACCACCAGGCCCGAGCTGCTGCCGGCCTGCGTGGCGCTGTACCACCATCCTTTGGATTCCCGGTATGCGGAACTGGCCAGCGCGCGGGTGCCGCTGTTCGATTACGAAGTGCCGGTGCTGGCCGACGAGGACGTCGATCCTGAATACGGGACCGGGCTGATGATGGTGTGCACGTTCGGTGACAGCGAGGACGTGCTGCGTTGGCGGCGCGACCACCTGGCGCTGCGCCTGGTGGTGGAGCCGGACGGGCGCCTGGGCGAGCTGGCGGGGGAGTTCGCCGGGCTGCAGGTCAGCCAGGCGCGTTCGGCCATCGTGAAGGCGCTCGGCGAGGCCGGGCGGCTCGTGGACAGCGTGCCGGTGCGGCAGGTCGTCGGGGTGCATGAACGCTGCCAGACCCCGATCGAGTTCCAGATCAGGCCGCAGTGGTTCATCGCGGTGCGGGAGAACGCCGACCGGTTCCGGGCCCGCGCGGCCGAACTGGAGTGGATCCCGTCGTTCATGCAGCGGCGGCTCGAGGACTGGATCGACGGGCTCAAGTGGGACTGGAACATCACCAGGCAGCGGCGCTACGGGGTGCCGTTCCCCGTCTGGTTCTGCGCCTTGTGTGACGCGCCGGTCCTGGCCCGGCTCGAGGACCTGCCGGTCGACCCGCTCACGGACTCCCCGCCGGCGCCGGCGTGCCCCTCCTGCGGATCCGGCGAGTTCACGGGCGACCCGGACGTGATGGACACCTGGATGACCTCATCGCTGACCCCGCAGATCAACGACGGGTGGGCGCTCGGCCGCACCGACCCGGCCCTCGCGCCCATGTCGATGCGGGTGCAGGCGTTCGAGATCATCAGGACCTGGCTGTTCTACTCCGTGGTCCAGTCGGAGCTGCTGTTCGGCCGGCTGCCGTGGCGGACGGCGCTGATCTCCGGCTGGGGTCTGAGCGAGCAGGGCAAGAAGCTGTCCAAGCGCGACCTGGACGCCTCGACGGAGGCCGACGGTTACAACCGGTACGTGCCGGACGACGTGATGGACAAGTACGGCGCGGACGCGCTGCGCCTGTGGGCGACCCGGGGGCGGATCGGCACCGACCTGAAGTACAACGAGAAGGACATCAGGACCGGGCGTAAGTTCGCGGTCAAGCTGTGGAACGTGGGCCGGTTCCTGGCCATGAACCTCGGCGACTTCAGCCCTTCGGGTACCGCTTACGTGCCGCCGGGGGAGCGGGACATCGTGGACCGGTGGGTCCTGTCTCACCTGGCCGAGGCGGTCGGCGAGGCGACGGCGGCGTTCGAGGGTCACGACTACCATCTGGCGCACCAGGCCGCCTCCCAGATGTTCTGGTCCATCTACTGCGACCGGTACATCGAGATGATCAAGGACCGGGCCGGGCAGGCCAGCGCCCGGTGGACGCTGTGGGAGTCCTACCGCGTGCTGCTCGGGCTGTTCGCGCCGTTTGCCCCCTTCGTCACCGAGCACATGTACCAGCGGTTCTACCGTTCCCATGAGGAGGCCGTCTCCTTGCACCTGACCCAATGGCCGGCCGCCGATCCGGCGTGGGCGCCTGGCGACCGCTCGGCCGTGGAGGCCGTGGAGGCCGTGGACCAGCTGACGGTCATCCTGGACGCGACCCGGGCGCTGCGCAGCGGGCAGCGGCTGGGCAACTCGGCCCGCCTCAGCCAGCTGATCCTGCAGGCGCACAACGACCGGGCTGGGGCGCTGCTGGCGCAGATCGCCGAACCGCTCCGACTCGCGGCCCGGGCCGACGCGGTGGTCACGGGCTCGGCCGCGCACCCTAGCGGCGTGGACGGGATCACGGTCGGCATCGTCGCCTAGTGCGACAGACCGCTGCGCGACAATAGCCCGATGCGGACGATCGCGCTCGAAGAGCATTTCTGGACGGCCGAACTCGCGGCGGTGGCGGACTCGGGCCGGATGGACGCCTGGGGCCGGCAGATCGATGACCGGCTCCGCGACCTCGCCTCGGGTCGGCTGGCCGACATGGACGCCAACGGCATCGACCTTCAGGTCATCTCGCACGTAGCGCCCGCCGCCCAGGGCCTGGCCGGGGCCGAGGGCGTGGCCCGCGCCCGGGAGGCCAACGACCTGCTAGCCGCCGCGGTCGGCGCTCACCCCGGCCGGTTCGCCGGGTTCGCCACCCTGCCCACCGCCGACCCGCACGCCGCGGCCGACGAGCTCGAACGGGCCACCGGCGAGCTCGGGTTCGTGGGCGCCATGGTCAACAGCACCCTCGGCTCCAACGGCCTGTTCCTCGACGACGCCACTTTCGCCCCGCTGCTCGACCGGTTCGAGCGGCTCGACGTGCCCCTGTACCTGCATCCGGCGCCGCCGTCGGCGGCCCTGCACGAGGTTCTCTACCGCGGGCTGCCCCCGGCCGCGGCGGGCAGGCTGGCGACCGGCGCCTGGGGCTGGCACGCCGAGGCGGGCCTGCACGTGCTGCGGATGATCGCCACCGGCGTGTTCGACCGGCACCCCGCGCTCCGGCTGATCATCGGGCACTGCGGCGAGATGCTCCCGTTCATGCTCGCCCGCATCGACGCCATGCTCCGCCTGGACACCATCGCGATGAAACCCTCGGAGTACTTCGCGCGGAACATCTGGGTGACGACGAGCGGGCTGTTCAGCATCCCGCCGGTGATGTGCACCGTGCAGGTGCTGGGGGTGGACCGGGTGCTGTTCAGCGTCGACTACCCGTTCGGCTCGAACGCGGCGGGCCGCGCCCTGCTCGACACGCTGCCGCTCAGCCCGGGCGACGTGGCCAAGATCGCGGGCGGCAACGCCGAGCGCGTCCTTCGCCTTCGTCCGCCGCCGGGCAACCCCGCCCCGGTACCGTGATTTACGTCACGTTGATCTTGTGAAAAATTTGCGCTGGCCGTGGCATTTACGGCATACTTGTGTTGTGAAAAACGTTAGGTCAGTCGTGTCCAGGGGAGGCCTCACGGGCTCCACAGGGCACTCGGGCCCCGCCAGTCCCGGGTCACCGACCCGTGGTCAGGTGGCCCGGCTGATCCTGGAGCTCGGCCCCTCGACCGCCGCCACGCTCGGCAGCAGGCTCGGGCTCACCCCGGCGGCCATCCGGCGCCACCTCGACAACCTCATAGCGGAAGGCCTGATCGAGACCAGGACGGCCAGGACCTACGGGAACCGGGGCCGCGGCCGGCCGGCCAAGCTCTACGTGATCACCGACGCCGGGCGGAGTGCGTTCGAGCACGCCTACGACGACCTGGCCACCAGCGCGCTGCGCTTCCTGGCCGAGACGGCCGGGCCCGAGGCGGTCACCCGGTTCGCCCGCAGGCAGCTCGCCGACCTGGAGTTCAGGTACGCCCCGGTGGTCGACCAACCGGAGCTCGCCGACCGGGTGCAGGCCCTGGCGGGCGCGCTGACTGCCGACGGCTACGCCGCATCGGCTGGCCCGGCGCCCGCGATCGGGGGCATGTCCGGAGAGCAGCTCTGCCAGCACCACTGCCCGGTGGCGCACGTGGCGGCCGAGTTCCCGCAGCTGTGCGAGGCAGAGACCGAGGCGTTCGGCAGGCTGCTGGGCACCCCCGTGCAGCGCCTGGCTACGATCGCGCACGGCGACGGCATCTGCACCACGCACGTCACGGGCCAGCCGGTCGGGAAGGCGGGCCCGGGGAAGGCCAGCACGGCCACGGTAGTTGTACAAAAGGGAATTTCCGGGCCGGCCGAACCAGGCCGGGCCGCTTCCGATATCACCGCAGAGTCCGGAGGGCTCTTGACATGACCACCACGCAAGAACAGCAGCTCGAAGGGCTGGGCACGTACAAGTTCGGCTGGGCCGACTCGGACGTGGCCGGCGCCTCCGCGCGCCGGGGCCTGTCCGAAGAGGTGGTCCGCGACATCTCGGCGCGGAAGAACGAGCCGGAGTGGATGCTCGACATGCGGCTCAAGGGCCTGAAGTACTACGGCCGCAAGCCGATGCCCACCTGGGGCGCCGACCTGTCCGGCATCGACTTCGACAACATCAAGTACTTCGTCCGCTCCACCGAGAAGCAGGCCGCGAGCTGGGACGAGCTCCCCGCCGACATCAAGAACACCTACGACAGGCTCGGCATCCCCGAGGCAGAAAAGCAAAGGCTAATTGCCGGCGTCGCGGCTCAGTATGAAAGCGAAGTGGTGTACCACAAGATCCGCGAGGACCTTGAGGAAAAGGGCGTCATATTCCTCGACACCGACACCGCGCTCAGGGAGCAGCCGGATCTGTTCCGCGAGTACTTCGGCACGGTTATCCCGCCGGGCGACAACAAGTTCGCCGCGCTGAACACGGCGGTATGGTCGGGCGGAAGTTTCATCTACGTGCCTAAGAACGTAAAGGTGGAAATCCCGCTGCAGGCCTACTTCCGGATCAACACCGAGAACATGGGCCAGTTCGAGCGCACCCTGATCATCGTCGACGAGGGCGCTTACGTCCATTACGTCGAAGGCTGTACCGCGCCGATCTACAAGTCCGATTCGCTGCACTCCGCGGTGGTCGAGATCATCGTCAAGAAGGACGCGCGCTGCCGGTATACGACGATCCAGAACTGGAGCAACAACGTCTACAACCTGGTGACCAAGCGCGCCGTCGCGCAGCAGGGCGCGACGATGGAGTGGATCGACGGCAACATCGGCTCCAAGGTGACGATGAAGTACCCGGCGATCTACCTGATGGGCGAGCACGCGCGGGGCGAGACGCTGTTGGTCGCGTTCGCGGGCACGGGCCAGCACCAGGACGCGGGCGCCAAGATGGTGCACTGCGCGCCGAACACCTCCTCGACGATCATCTCCAAGTCGGTGGCCAGGGCCGGCGGCCGGACCTCCTACCGCGGCCTGGTCAACGTGCAGGAAGGCGCCGAGCACTCCAAGTCCAACGTGAAGTGCGACGCGCTGCTGGTGGACACGATCAGCCGCAGCGACACCTACCCTTACGTGGACGTCCGCGAGGACGACGTGGAGATGGCCCACGAGGCCACCGTGTCCAAGATCTCGGAAGACCAGCTGTTCTACCTGATGAGCCGCGGCATGACCGAAGACGAGGCGATGGCCACCATCGTCCGCGGGTTCGTCGAGCCGATCGCCCGCGAGCTGCCGATGGAGTACGCGCTCGAGCTGAACCGGCTGATCGAGCTCCAGATGGAGGGGGCGGTCGGCTGATGTCGGCTGGACTGCAGGGGGCCATCGAATCGGCTCCCGTGAGCAGGCTGCACGAACGGCGGTCCTACGACCTGGCGGACTTCGGCGTGCCCAGCGGCCGCGAGGAGGAGTGGCGGTTCACCCCGCTGCGCCGTCTCCGGGGCCTGCACGCCGAGACTGCGCCGCCCGCCGCCCGGGTGCCCGTGGAAGTCGAGATCGACCCGGCGCCCGAGGTGAAAGCCTTTTTTACCGAACGAGCGGTGGCTAACCTCCCGCGCACCTTCATCCCGTCCGACCGGGTAAGCGCCCGGGCGTACGCGGAGTTCGCGGAGGCGACGGTGATCACGGTGCCGGCCGAGGCCGACGCCTCCCGGCCCACCGTCGTGACCGTGACGGGGCGCGGCGCGGACGGCGCCAGTTACGGCCACCTGCTCGTGCAGGCCGAGCCGTTCTCCCGGGCCGTGGTCGTGCTCGACTATCGCGGCAGCGCCACCTACGCGGACAACGTGGAACTGGTGGTCGGCGACGGCGCCTCCCTCTCGGTGGTCAGCTTCCACGAGTGGGCCGACGACGCTGTCCACCTGTCGTACCACTACGCGACCCTCGGCCGCGACGCCAGGCTCAGGCACGCCGCGGTCACGCTGGGCGGGTCCGTGGTCCGCCTCGCCCCGTCGGTCCGCTACGACGGCCCAGGCGGGGACGCCGAGCTGACCGGGCTGTACTTCGCCGACGCGGGCCAGCACCTCGAGCACCGGCTGTTCGTCGACCACGGCCGGCCGAACTGCCGCAGCCGCGTTACCTACAAGGGCGCGCTCCAGGGCGAGGACGCGCACGCGGTGTGGATCGGCGACGTGCTGATCAGGCCGGAGGCCAGCGGCACCGATACCTACGAGTACAACAGGAACCTGGTCCTGACCGATGGCACCCGGGTGGACTCGGTGCCCAACCTGGAGATCCTCACCGGCGAGATCATCGGGGCCGGGCACGCCAGCGCCAGCGGCAGGCTCGAGGACCAGCACCTGTTCTACCTGATGGCCCGCGGCATCCCGTTCACCGAGGCCCGCAGGCTCGTCATCCGCGGGTTCTTCGGCCAGCTCATCGACACCATCGAGGTGCCCGAGCTGCGCGAGCGGATCGCCTCGGCGATCGAGGCCGAGCTGGAGAAGTCACTATGAGCGAGACCCGCGTTTTCACCAGGGCGTGTGCCCTGTCCGACCTGCCCGTCGAGGGCGTCATCGGCGTGGAGGTGGCGGGCGAGCCCGTCGCCGTGGCCCGGGCCGGCGGCGAGATCTACGCGCTCCGGGATGTCTGCTCGCACGCCGAGGTCCCGCTGTCCGAGGGCGAGATCTACGACCACACGGTCGAGTGCTGGCTGCACGGGTCGTGCTTCGACCTGCGCACCGGCGAGCCCACCGGGCTGCCCGCCACCGAGCCCGTTTCCGTCTATCCCGTCAAGATCGAAGGCGACGACGTCTACGTCGCCGTGAACAAGGAGTCATAGTGGCCACCCTCGAGATCCGCGACCTGCACGTCAGCGTGGAGGGCGGTGCTGGTTCAGCCGGCGGGGCCGGCGGGGCCGGCGTCCAACGGGAGATCCTGCGCGGCGTGGACCTGACCGTCGCAGAAGGCGAGACGCACGCCCTCATGGGCCCGAACGGCTCGGGCAAGTCGACCCTGGCCTACGCGATCGCCGGGCACCCGAAGTACAAGGTCACCCAGGGCAGCGTGACGCTGGACGGCCAGGACGTGCTCGCCATGACCGTGGACGCGCGGGCCAGGGCCGGCCTGTTCCTGGCCATGCAGTACCCGATCGAGGTCCCCGGGGTGTCGGTGTCGAACTTCCTGCGGACCGCGGTGACCGCGGTCCGCGGCGAGGCGCCCAAGCTCCGCAACTTCGTGAAGGAGCTGCGCGCGGCCATGGCCGCGCTGTCGATCGACCCGGCCTTCGCCGAGCGGAACCTGAACGAGGGGTTCTCCGGCGGGGAGAAGAAGCGGCACGAGATCCTGCAGCTCGAGCTGCTCAACCCGAAGGTCGCGATCCTGGACGAGACCGACTCGGGCCTGGACATCGACGCGCTCAAGGTCGTGTCGGAGGGCATCAACCGCTTCCGCGAGCAGCCGGGCCACGCGATGCTGCTGATCACCCACTACACCCGCATCCTGCGCTACGTGAAGCCGGACTTCGTGCACGTGTTTGTGGGCGGGCGGATCGTCGAGGAGGGCGGCCCCGAGCTGGCCGACCTGCTGGAGGCCGAGGGGTACGAGCGGTTCGCGGGGGTCCCCGCATGACCGCCGCGACGGCGCACCTGGACGTCGAGGCGATCCGGGCCGACTTCCCCGCGCTGGCCAGGACGGTGCGCAACGGCAACCAGCTGGTCTACCTGGATTCCGGGGCGACCTCGCAGAAGCCCGTCCAGGTCCTTGACGCCGAACGCACGTTCTACGAGCGGCACAACGGCGCCGCGCACCGCGGCACCCACCTACTCGGCGAGGAGGCCACGGACGCCTACGAGGGCGCCAGGGAGAAGGTCGCCGCGTTCATCGGGGCCCAGCCCGGCGAAGTCGTGTTCACCAAGAACGCCACCGAGGCCATCAACCTGGTCGCCTACGCGATGAGCAACGCGACGGTGACCGGCGCCCGGGAGGCGGAGCGGTTCCGCGTCCTTCCCGGCGACGAGATCCTGATCACCGAGATGGAGCACCACGCCAACCTCGTCCCCTGGCAGCAGCTGTGCGAGCGGACGGGCGCCACGCTGCGCTGGCTGAGCGTCACCGCGGACGGGCGGCTCGACCTGGACCACCTGGACGACATGATCACCGGGCGGACCAGGATCGTCGCCGTGACCCACCAGTCGAACGTCACCGGCACGGTCCCGCCGGTCGCCGAGATCGCCAGGGCGGCGCACGAGAAGGGCGCTCTGGTGCTCGCCGACGCGGCCCAGTCGGTGCCGCACCAGCCGGTCGGCGTGGCCGCGCTCGACGTGGACTTCCTGGCCTTCTCCTCGCACAAGATGCTCGGGCCATACGGCATCGGCGTCCTGTTCGGCCGCGCCGAGCTGCTGGCGGCGATGCCGCCGTTCCTGACCGGCGGGTCGATGATCGAGGTGGTGCGGATGGAGGGCAGCACCTTCCTGCCGCCGCCGCAGCGGTTCGAGCCGGGCGTCCCCGCCGTGGCCGAGGCGGCCGGCCTGGCCGCGGCCGTCGACTACCTCACCGGCCTGGGTATGTACAACGTGGCGGCGCATGAGGAGTCGCTGACCGAGCACGCGCTCGACACTCTGCGCGAGATCAACGGCCTGCGCATCCTGGGACCCGACTCCACCAAGGACCGCGGCGGCGCCGTCTCGTTCGAGATCCAGGGCGTCCACCCGCACGACGTGGGCCAGGTCCTCGACGAACTTGGCATCGCGGTCCGCACCGGGCATCACTGCGCCTGGCCGCTGCACCGGGCCCTGGGCGTGCAGGCCAGCACCCGGGCCACCTTCTACGTGTACAACACCCACGCCGAGGTAGACGCCCTGGCCGATGGCATCCGCTACGCCCAGCGTTTCTTCGGTGCCCGGCAATAGGCGGCTCGCTTTCCGCGTTAGGAGGTGACGTGATGCCGCTCGAATCTCTGTATGCAAACCTGATCCAGGAACACGCCAAGCACATGCATCACAGCGGTCTACGTGAGCCCTTCGACGCCGAAGTGCAGCATTTGAACCCGGTCTGCGGCGACAAGGTGACGCTGCGGGTCACTCTCAAGGAAGTCGGCGGCGAGCCGGTGATCGGGGACCTCTCCTACGATGCGGTCGGCTGCCTGATCAGCCAGGCTAGCGTATCGGTCATGAGCGACCTGATCATAGGCAAGCCGGTTGACCAGGCCATGATCATCAGCCGGGCGTTCCTCGAACTCATGCAGTCCAAGGGCCGGGGGGTACCGGACGAGGGCCTGCTCGAGGACGCCGTGGCATTCGCCGGGGTGTCGAAGTACCCGGTCAGGATCAAGTGTGCGCTACTCGGCTGGAAGGCGTGGGAGGCCGCGACCGCTAAAGCCCTGGAGGTAGGACGATGACGGAGAACACGACGACCAATGACACCGAGCCTGAGGTCATTACCGAGCTCACGCCTGAGCAGGAGGACGTGCTCGAGGCCCTTCGCGACGTGTTGGACCCCGAGCTCGGCATCAACGTGGTGGACCTGGGCCTGGTCTACGGCGTCGACGTCAGCGCCGACCGCATGGCCACGATCGACATGACCCTGACCAGCGCGGCCTGCCCGCTCACCGACGTCATCGAGGACCAGGCCAGGGACGCCCTCGACGGTGTGGTGGCGGACTTCCGCATCAACTGGGTGTGGATGCCGCCGTGGGGCCCGGAGAACATCACCGAGGACGGGCGCGAGCAGCTCCGCGCCCTCGGCTTCAACATCTAACGAGCGCGTGTAGAACGGCTCCGCGTGCGCGGAGATCCACTCGTCTACCTGGTCGGGCTCGCTCTCGCCCGGGAACGTGACATCGATGGGAAACCCCGGCCCGGGAACGGCATCGACGGCCCGCTCGATCGCGCTGATGACGTCGAGTTGCACCGTCTCGCTGGCGGGGTCGTGCAGCGTCACGGAGATGACCAGGCCCTCGCCCTGTCCGGGGATCGATAGCCAGGCCCTGGACGCCTCCTCGACGTCGGGGATCGATCCCAGCACGGTCCGCATCTCGGTGAGCAGCGCCACGGGATCGGCGGGCGGCCGGCCCACCCGGAACTGGGCGCCGTCGGTTACCGCGACGGGAATCGGGTCAGCCGCGAGGTAGCCGACACCGTCCGGGTAGATGGGGATGCTGGCCGCCGTGCCAGGGTTCAGCGCGATGCCCATGTCGGCGGGCAGCAGCCTGGCTAGCTCGGCAGCGGGGACGACGATGTGCGGAGTAGCAGTCGACCGTCGTGGGTGCTGGTTCTCTTCGGGCAGGCGCGAGGCGGGTACCGAACGCCGGCGGGGGAGGTCAGCACTCTGGTTCCAGGCCGCGAGCTCGCCCACGGAGGTAAAGGCCGGGACGAACTCGGCGCCGTGGTAGGTCACGGTCGGCAGCGTCACGGCCGAGCCGTCGGTGACCGGCCGCTCGTCATCAGGCAGCGGGAGCCAGAGCCGGCCCCGGCTAAGCTCGTCGAGGAGGTCGGTCACCCGGGCCGGGTCCTGGGCGGCGGCCGCCAGGGCGTGCTCGATCTCGGCGGGCGTGGCGAAGTTCACCGGGTCGGAGCCCGGCTGAGAGTTCCCGGCCGCGCCCGGGTCCCCCCAGGCGACGGCCCCAGGCCGCATGATGGTGCCGCCATGGGAGCTGGCGGAGCCGGGGTCGAGAGGAGTCGTCGGGTTCATTGACGTGTCCTGTCCTGGCGGGGGTTCGGATAGAGGGTGGGACGAGCAACCAATACTACGGATGGTAAGTGAATGAAGGCGGTGTGTAGTGAAGAATCCTGCGGCTGGAGGCGGCCGCTGGGTGGAAGTTCCGCCAGAGCGCCTGGTGTCCTGGATCGTCACGTTCACGGAGCGTCACGGCGGCCCGCTCGCCGTCTCTTACCCCGAGCCAGCCGCGACGGTGACGTTCACGGCGGCGGACGGTGCCACGGCCGAATGCCACGTGCCGTTCCCGCCCCTGCGCGCGGACCACTTGCCTTCCCCACGCTTTCGCGCGGACCGCTTGCCCTCCCCACCCCTTCGCGCGGACCGCTTGCCCTCCCCACCTCTTCGCGCGGACCGCTTGCCTTCCCCACCCCTTCGCGCGGACCCCGGCCAGCAGGGCGCGACCTGGCCCGATGCGCCGGCAGCCGCCGCGGCGATCGCGGAGCACGCCGCCGCGGACCGTACCGTCGGCGTCCTGCTGGTCCGCCTGGGCGGTTACGCGATCGGCGTGTTCTCCGGCGTCCCGCCCCGCCTGGCGGCCTCGAAGACCGGCCGCAGGCTGGTGCACGGGCGGAGCGCGGCGGGCGGGTGGTCCCAGCACCGCTTCGCCCGACGCAGGGAGAACCAGGCCGCGGCAGCGCTCGGGGCCGCCGCCGACGCCGCGGCCGGGATCTTCGGTCCGTACCGCGCAGACGGCCTGGACGCCGTGGTCCTGGGCGGGGACAAGCGGTCGATCGCGGGGCTGCGCGACGACGTCAGGCTGGCCCCGTACCTGAACCGGGCCACGGATCGCTTCCTCACGGTCCCCGATCCGAGCCCGGCCGTGCTGAGCGACATCCCGCACACCTACCAGGCCATTCGCATCCGGCTAACCGAGCCGGAACCCGATGGCCCGCCGCGCGCCGGTCACGTACAATAGATCCGTGCTGCCGATCACGGACTGAGGCTGTGTCTGCCCGGGGGGCGACCCCCCGGATCCCCCCGATCTTGGGGGGAAGCCTTTCCCCCCAAACCCCCTCGGCCGTATCCCAGGAACAGCGAATCATGATCGTGGCAACCGATATCGAACTGCGGGCTGGCGCGCGCCTGCTGCTAGAAAGCGCGTCCTTCCAGGTCGCCGCCGGGGACAAGATCGGCCTGGTGGGCCGGAACGGCGCGGGGAAGACCACGCTGGCCAAGGTCCTGGCCGGGCAGGCCCAGCCGGCTGCGGGCACGGTCCGCCGGTCCGGGATAGTCGGGTACCTGCCGCAGGATCCGCGCACCGGCGACCTCGAGATGCTGGCCGTCGACCGGGTGCTATCGGCTCGCGGGCTCGACAAGCTCCGGGCCGACCTCCGGGCGGCGGAGGCGCAGATGTCCGACGCCGATTCCGCGGCTGCGGCCGCGGCTATCCGCAGGTACGCCGGGCTGGAGGAGCGGCTCGCCGTGCTCGGCGGGTACGCGGCCGAATCGCAGGCGGCCTCGATCACCGCCAGCCTCGGCCTGCCCGACCGGGTGCTGCACCAGCCGCTGGGAACGCTGTCGGGCGGCCAGCGGCGCCGGGTGGAACTGGCCAGGATCTTGTTCGGGGACTCCCAGACGATGCTCCTCGACGAGCCGACCAACCACCTCGACGCCGATTCGGTGGCCTGGCTCCGCGACCACCTCAAGAGCTACCGCGGTGGGCTGGTCGTGATCAGCCACGACGTGGCGCTCCTGGCCGACGTGGTGAACAAGGTCTTCTACCTGGACGCCCAGCGCGCCTGCCTGGACACCTACAACCTGGGCTGGCGCGCCTACCTGCAGCAGCGCGAGACCGACGAGCGCCGGCGCAGGCGTGAGCACGCGAACGCCAGCCGGCAGGCGGGCGCGCTGATGGCGCAGGCCGACAAGATGCGGGCCAAGGCGACCAAGGCCCGGGCGGCGCAGAACATGCAGCGCCGGGCCGAGCGCATGATGGCCGGGGTAGAGGAAGAGCGTAGGTCGGATAAGGTCGCCAGGCTCCGCTTCCCGGTTCCGGCGCCGTGCGGCCGGACCCCGCTGACCGCTACTGGCCTATCCAAGTCGTTCGGGTCTACCGAGGTGTTCTGCGACGTGGACATCGCCGTTGACCGGGGCAGCCGGGTGGTAGTACTCGGGCTCAACGGGGCGGGGAAGACCACCCTGCTCCGGTTGCTCGCCGGGCTCGAAACCCCGGATACAGGAAAAGTCGAGCCAGGACACGGGCTGAGCCTTGGATATTACGCCCAGGAGCATGAAACGCTTCAAACTGAGCGCACGGTCCTGGAGCACATGCGGACCGCCGCGCCCGGCCTAACCGAATCGCAGCAGCGTACCGTTCTCGGCTCATTCCTGTTCAGCGGCGATGACGTGGAAAAGCCCGCAGGCGTGCTTTCCGGCGGCGAGAAGACGAGGCTGGCCCTGGCCCTTCTGGTCGTATCGGGCGCCAACGTGCTGCTGCTCGACGAGCCGACGAACAACCTCGATCCGGCGAGCCGCGAAGAGATTCTCAACGCCCTGAGAGGCTTCCGCGGCGCGATAGTTCTCGTTACTCATGATGAAGGTGCTGTTGAAGCGCTTTCGCCAGAACGCGTTATCCTGCTGCCGGACGGCGTGGAAGACACGTGGAGCGAGGATTTCGCGGATCTCGTCGCGCTCGCCTAAAGCCCCGGCGCATCTTCCGCCGCTCTGGCATAGGCCACCGAGCCGCGCGATTAGGTAAAAATACGTGATCATTTGCCGACATGTGGGTGGTCAATCCGGCGGCCATGCCTGATCATTACGGAGGGGGCTGTGTAACTCACTGGTGACTTGAGCTAACAGGAGGTACATGTGGCCGAGACCCTCAAGAAAGGCACGCGGGTGACCGGCGTGGATCGCAGCAAGCTGGCCACGCTCCTCGGAAAGAGGTATGACTCCGGGGAGAGCATCCGGTCACTCGCGGCCTCGACAGGAAGGTCCTACGGCTTCGTCCACCGGATTCTGACCGAGACCGGAGTGACGTTGCGCGGGCGTGGTGGCGCCACCCGCAACACCCAGGCAAAGGTAAAGCGCTAAAGGCCACGCCCAGGTGGTACCGGCCCGGCTGCATGAAATTTCACGATTCCATGCCGCAGGGACCCCGCCCGGACAGCCACCTGGGAGTTCGCTGCTAGCTGATAACGTTCCTGCCCGGCGCGGGAACGAATTGCGACCCACGGGGGGTTTTTCTGGTCATGTACGGCCACGGTCCGATGATGGTGCGCGGATTCCGGATGGATCCCAGCGTCACCAAGCAGAAGCTCAAGCCGGGCACGGTCCGCAGGATCGCCACCTACGCCCGGCCCTACCGGGTGCTCCTGGTCGTATTCCTCCTGGCCACCTCGATCGACGCGGTGATCACCGTCGTCAACCCGCTGCTGCTGCGCGAGATCATCGACGACGGGATCCTGGCGCGCAACGACCGGGTCGTCATCTGGATCGCGATACTGGTCGCCGCGGTCGCCATCTTCGACGCCGGGCTCGGCTTCGCGATCCGCTGGTTCTCCGCCCGGATCGGCGAGGGCTTGATCTATGACCTGCGCACCCAGGTCTTCGACCACGTCCAGCGGCAGCCGATCGCGTTCTTCACCCGGGCGCAGACCGGATCGCTGGTCAGCCGGCTCGACGGGGACGTGGTCGGCGCGCAGCAGGCCATCACCTCCACCCTGTCGGGCGTTATCTCCAACCTGCTGAGCTTGATCGTCATCCTGATCACGCTTTTCTATCTGTCGTGGCTGGTCAGCTTGATCGCCCTGGTCCTGATCCCGCTGTTCCTGATCCCGGCCCGGCTGGTCGGCCGCAGGCTGCAGCGCCTGACCCGCGAATCGATGATGCTCAACGCCGAGATGGGCTCGACCATGACCGAGCGCTTCAACGTGGCTGGTGCGCTGCTCGTCAAGCTGTTCGGCCGCCCCGACCAGGAGACCACGGTGTTCTCCGGCCGGGCCGCGCGGGTCCGTGACATCGGCATCGTCCAGTCGATGTACGGCCAGGTGTTCTTCGTGACGCTCACGCTGCTCACCTCGCTGGTGACGGCCGTGGTCTACGGGCTCGGCGGCTCCCTGGTCATCAGGGGCGCCTTCCAGATCGGCACGCTCGTCGCGCTCACGACGCTGCTCAGCCGGGTCTACGGCCCGATCGCGTCGCTGTCCAACGTGCAGATCAACGTGATGACCGCCCTGGTCAGCTTCGACCGGGTCTTCGAGGTGCTCGACCTTAAGCCGCTGGTCGCCGACCGCCCCGGCGCGGCGGTCCTGCCCGCAAAGGTCCCCGCCGAGGGCGTGGGCGACGTCGAGGACGAGGTCGCGCCGGACATCGAGTTCGACGACGTGTCGTTCCGGTACCCCACGGCGTCCGAGGTCTCGCTGGCGTCGCTGGAGTCGATCGCCCTGCCGGGGCCCGAGCGGGCCGGGTCGGGCGCCGGGGTCCTGCACGGGGTGAGCTTCCGCGCGCCGTCCGGTCGGCTCACCGCGCTGGTCGGCCCCTCGGGTGCGGGCAAGACGACGATCACCGCGCTGGCCGCGCGGCTGTACGACCCGAACGACGGGACCGTGCGGATCGGCGGGTACGACCTTCGGGACGTCACCCTCGAGTCGCTGCACGATGTGGTCGGCGTGGTCACCCAGGACGCGCACCTGTTCCACGACACGATCCGCGCCAACCTCACCTACGCGAAGCCGTCCGCCACCGAACTCGAGCTCATCGAGGCCTGCGAGGCCGCCCAGATCTGGGACCTGATCTCCAGCCTCCCCGACGGCCTGGACACCGTGGTCGGCGACCGGGGCTACCGGCTGTCCGGCGGGGAGAAGCAGCGGGTCGCCGTGGCCAGGCTGCTGCTCAAGGCCCCGACCGTCGTGGTCCTCGACGAGGCCACCGCCCACCTGGACTCCGAGTCTGAGGTGGCCGTGCAGCGGGCGCTGAAGACGGCGCTCGCGGGCCGCACGTCGCTGGTGATCGCGCACCGGCTGTCCACGATCAGGGAGGCCGACCTGATCCTCGTCGTCGACGAGGGCCGGATCGTCGAGCGCGGCACGCACACCGAGCTTCTCGACGCCGGCGGCCTGTACGCGGACCTGTACACCACCCAGTTCGCGGGCCAGGCAGTCTAGACCCTCACCTCCTCACCGGTAGCCCGCGGCCTGCAGGCCGAACAGCTCGGCGTAGACGCCGCCCTGCTCCATCAGCGCCTGATGGTCACCCGACTCCGCGACCCGTCCGCCCTCGACGACGATGATCTGGTCGGCCATGTGCACGGTGCCGAACCGGCGCCGAGGTCTCCCGGGCCTACTCGGTCTCGACTCCGCTGGGCCGCCTGGCCCTGGACGTGGTCCTCCGCGGCCTGCGTCCGGCGAGGGAATGAGCCCGCGGGGGAGCCACGTCAGGTGGGCTGGTGCTCCAGGGAGTAGCCGAGGCGCCGGAGTTCCTCGCCGGCGATCTTCTCGATCTCCGCGATCTGCTTGGCGCTGAGCGTCCCCCGGGTCCCGGGGGACGGGCGGGAGCGGGCGCGGTGCCTGCTCCCGCGGGCCTCGTTGCGGATCTCGGCCGTCGGCACCGCGGTCCCTGCGAAGCGGGACAACTCGTCGAGGGCGTGGTCCGGCCTGCTCATCAGGTCCTCGTACCTGATCGTCTTCAGCTGGCCGGCAGGCAGGCCGTGGTGCAGCCTCGCGGCCAGGCGCACGGACCAGCGCCAGCGCAGCGCGCACTGCCCGGCCGGGGTCAGCTTGGACCAGATCTCGCGGTCATCGTCGGATTCGATTCCGAAGAACGGGTTGGGGAACTCGGTGTCGACGTTCACGAAGCTGGGCCTGAACCAGGACATGACCAGCGGATCGGCGAGCATCCCGGCCACCGCGTCCCGGCCGTCCCTGACGACCTGGACGATCCGCGCGTCAGGGAAGGCCTCGGTGAGCGCTTCCGCGCAGTAGATGAGGTCGGGGCTCGCGTCCCCGAACCGCTCAAGTCCGCGCAGGTCCACGCACGGGCCGACCGCATCGGCGGCCAGGCCGGCCGCCGCGCGGCACTCGCGCGTGCAATCGAGGCAGCTGTGCGGGGTGACTTGCCAGCCCTGGGCCAGAGCGTCCCTGATGACGGACGCGGCGGCCTGCGTCCGCCCCAGGTACATGGAGGGGCGCCTGGCGAAGGCGTAGACGACGCGCAGGACGCTCGGCTGCCCGATGGTGACGTGCAGGCCGGCCGACGCCTTCAGCGCGCGGCCGATCAGGCCCGCGCCCGAATGCGGCGCGCCGATCACGAACAACGGCTGGTGCACGCTGCGGGAATTGACGATCAGGATGTGACGGGCGGTGGCCATCATGGCCTAGCAGGGTGAAGCTGGGTCAGGACGGGCGGTCCGGGCATCAGCCTGGCACGCTCCGTCGCTCGTCGCGGTGCATCCCGGTTCCACGCTGGTGCTCCTCGGAGTGGCTGCTCAGGTTGAGGGCCGTCTGCACGAGCGGGACATGGCTGAACGCCTGCGGCATGTTGCCGACGAGCCTGCCGTACCGGGGATCATACTCCTCACTCAGCAGGCCGACGTCGTTACGCAAGGCGAGCAGCCGCTCGAACAGCGCAACCGCTTCGTCCCGGTGCCCGCTCAGCTCCAGCGCGTTGGCCAGCCAGAAACTGCAGGCCAGGAACGCGCCCTCCGATCCGGCCAGGCCATCGACCGACGATGTTCCGCCGTCAGGCAGCTCGTACCTGCGCAGGAAGCCGTCCTGTACCAGGTCCCGCTGGAGTACCCGCATGGTGGAGATGACCCTGGGGTCATCGGCGGGCAGGAAGCCGACGTCGGAGATCAGCAGCACCGAGGCGTCGAGCTCGGTCGCGCCGTAGTACTGGACGAACGCCCCGCGCGTGGTGTTGTAGCCGTGCTCGCACACCTCCTGCCTGATCTGGTCGCTGGTGGCTCGCCACCGGGCGGCCAGGCCGGGCTCGCCCGCGTCTTCCGCGTAGTTCGCCGCGCGGTCGAAGGCGACCCAGGCCATGACCTTGGAGTGCACGAAGTGGCGCCGGGGCCCGCGCACCTCCCACAGGCCCTCGTCAGGCTCCTGCCAGTGCTCTTCGAGGAAGCGCAGCAGCGAGCGCTGCAGCGACCAGGTGTGCCGGTCGTCGTGCAGGCCGGATCTGCAGCTGAGCTGCAGCGCGTCGATGACCTCGCCGTAGACGTCAAGCTGGAGCTGGCCCGCCGCCGCGTTGCCGATCCGGACCGGCGCCGAGCCCTCGTAACCGGGCAGCCAGTCCGCCTCCCACTCGGCCAGCCGGCGTTCGCCAGCTACCCCGTACATGATCTGGATGTCTTCGGGGTCCCCGGCGATCGTCCGGCCCAGCCAGTGCCGCCAGGCCAACGCCTCGTCGAGGTACCCGGTGCGCAGCAGTGCCTCCAGGGTGATGGTGGCGTCGCGCAGCCAGCAGTACCGGTAGTCCCAGTTGCGCACTCCGCCGATGTCCTCGGGCAGCGAGGTGGTGGCGGCGGCGACGATGCCGCCGGTGGGCTGGTAGGTGAGCGCCTTCAGGGTGATCAGCGACCGGACCACCGCGTCGCGGTAGGTCCCCTCGTAGGTGCAGCGCGACACCCAATCGTCCCAGAACTTCCTGGTCTCCTCCAGCGCCTGAGCGGCGTCGATGCGCGGGGGCTCCTCGTGGTGCGAGGGCGTGTAGCTGAGCACGAAGGGAACGACGTCGCCCGCGTTGACCCGGAACGTGGCGGCGTGCGCCATGCCGCGCGGGGTGAGGTTTACCTGGGTACGCAGCCAGATCGAATCCGGCCCCGCGGTGGCCCGCAGGCCGACTCCGTCCCTGGTGACCCAGGGCACGGCGGAGCCGTACCCGAAGCGCACCGTCAGCGTCATGGCCATGTCGACGCTTCCGGTCTCGCCCGTCACGATGCGGATCAGCGTGGGTTCACGGTCACCGCGCGGAGGCATGAAGTCGGTCACGCGGACGGTCCCTTCCGGGGTTTCCCACCGGGTCTCCAGGATGAGCGTGTCACCGTCGTACCGCCTGCCGGCGGTGGCCGCGGATCCGTCGGCCCCTCCGTCGGCACCGTCCGCGGGCGCGATCCGCCAGCGACCGTGGTCCTGCGTGCCGAGCAGCGCGGCGAAGCACGCCTCGGAGTCGAAACGGGGCAGGCAGAGCCAGTCCACCGAACCGTCCGTGCAGATCAAGGCGGCCGACTGCATGTCACCGACGATGGCGTAGTCCTCGATCCGCCCTGTCACATGTCCTCCTGCTCGGCATTCTCTGCCGATACCGTACTAGGCTCGGACGGCCCGTAGGCTGATGCCATGTTGTGTCCTGCAAGCTGGTCCAGGCTGGCGGGTGGAAGTCCCGTCCGGGTAGGCACCGGAGCGCCCGGTAGCAGGCCCCGGTTCGTCGTTGAGAGGCGGCGGGCTAAGCGGGGTGTCAAGAGCCTCTTTGGAGGGAGCAAGCGCGCGGGCCGTAGCATCAAGCGAACCTTGCAGCCTCGTCACAGTCACAACGGAGGAGCCGAGCCGCTCATGTCACGGCGAAGGCCATGTCCGGCGGGCCCTGGTCCGGGGTCAGCCTGCCGGGTCCTTCCGGGGTAGGGAGGGCGGCACGTGCGCAAAGTCTGGGCTGGAACAGGAGAGGCCCGTCTGCCTGGCCTGCGTCGGGCAAAGACCGCTGGTATAAGCCGATGGTGAAAGCTGGCGGAGGGCAGCGGGAGTCCGAGAGGGGCGTAGTACCGGTGATCGGCGTGCAGCATAACGCGCCGGGAGGGAAGGGCCCTCACTTTGGTCATGCTGGCGGAGAGGGTAAGCGCGAGGGCATGGCCGGGACCGCCCGGTCCAATTACCCCGGCGGGTGTCCGCCCGCCGTACTGGGGTGGGAATCCACCTGGAAAGTGCGACGACTTCAACGCAAGCTATGGGCTGCGGCCAAGCAGTCTGCGGAGCGGCGTTTCCACGCCCTGTATGACCGTATCTGCAGGGGTGACGTCCTGTGGGAGGCGTGGGAACGGGTCCGGGAGAACCGCGGGGCTGCCGGGGTGGATCGTGTCACCTTGGCGTATGTGGAGGAGGTCTACGGGGTTGCCCGGTTGCTCGGGGAGCTTCAGGCCAGTCTCCGCGCAGGCACCTACCGTCCCGCGCCGGCCAGGCGCGTGGACATCCCGAAACCAGATGGCGGTAAGCGGCCGCTCGGCATACCCTCGGTCCGCGACCGGGTGGCCCAGCAGGCGGCCAAGATCGTGCTGGAGCCGGTCTTCGAGGCGGACTTCGCGCCGTGCTCGTACGGGTTCCGGCCGAGGCGGTCGGCCACGCAGGCGATGGAACGGCTCCGGGCCGGCTTCATCGAGGGCTGCCAGTTTGTCGCGGAGTTCGACATCCGCAACTTCTTCGGGCAGATCAGCCATGACCGGCTGCTGGCTGAGATGGGGAAGCGGGTGTCGGACCGGCGGGTGCTCAAGCTGGTCCGCTTGTGGCTGCAGGCAGGGGTGATGACGGAGCAGGGGTTCGAGCGGACGGTCGCCGGGACTCCGCAGGGCGGGGTGATTTCCCCGCTGCTGGCCAGCATCTACCTGCACGTCCTGGATACCGAGTTCGCCCGGCGCGGGCTGGGGGAGCTGGTGCGCTACGCCGATGATGGTGCGCCACGAGCGCTGATGGAGGTTGCGATGTAGAAGATCGTGATCTTTGGATGCGGTGCTGTGCTGGTGATGGAGGTATGGCCCTCCGGGACCGCCCTGCAGGGGGAGGTCTCAAACCACCGCAAGCTGCTGCGGTTAAGAGCCGTGGTGGTGAGCGTTGCGGAAAAGGCGCACGTGATGCGTCAGGTGCGGGCCGGGAAGGCGAACGTGAGTGAACCACTGCTGAAGCGTCGAAAGCGTAGCGGCGTCATCAAAACCGGGGTCCAGTCGTTGCCCCGGGATGAGCCTGGCGGGTGCCTGCTGACTGGCCAGGTGGTGACCGGCGTGAAGGTGGCGCGAGCCCGGTTCAGGCACCAGCACGGAACGTGGGAACCTGTCGCCCCGATGGCGCTGGCCGGGTGTTGGGCCGGCCAGCTGAAGGGAGTACCCCAAGCAGCAGAAACTGCGAGGGGCCGAGTACCGGAGCGGGGCACAGGGGCGGACCGTCTCGTAGTAGCGCTGAGGCCCGGTAATGCGGGCGGAGCGAAGGAGACGGGTTGCCCGGGTTCGCCCGTCGGTCAACCGGTGATGCCGGGAGGAGCCGGGTGAGCGAGCCGAAGCAGCAGGACAAGCCGTTTCAGATCTCCAAGTGGAAGGTCTGGGAAGCGTTTGAGAGGGTCAGGGCCAGCAAGGGCGCGGCGGGGGTCGACGAGCAGTCGATCGCGGAGTTCGAAGCCGACCGGGACCGGAACTTGTACAAGATCTGGAACCGGATGTCGTCGGGCTCGTACTTCCCGCCGCCGGTGAAAGCGGTGGAGATTCCCAAGGCAGGAGGCAAAGGGATCCGTGTGCTCGGAGTACCGACCGTGGCCGACCGGATCGCCCAGACGGTAGCCAGGCTGTACCTGGAGCCGGAGGTCGAGCCGATCTTCCATCCGGACTCCTACGGCTACCGGCCGGGCAAGTCCGCGCTGGACGCGGTCGCCGCGTGCCGCCAGCGGTGCTGGCGGGCGGACTGGGTGATCGATCTGGACATCCGGGCGTTCTTCGACACCGTTCCCTGGGATCTCGTGCTCAAGGCGGTCGCTCGCCACATCGCACCGGACCAGAAGTGGATTCTGCTGTATGTGGAGCGGTGGCTCAAGGCGCCGCTGCAAAAGCAGGATGGCACGCTGGTCACCCGGGATCGCGGGACCCCGCAAGGGTCAGCGATCTCACCGTTGATCGCCAACCTGTTCATGCACTACGTGTTCGACGCCTGGCTGGCCCGGGAGTTCCCCGGGATCCGGTTCGAGCGGTACTGCGATGACGCGGTAGTGCATTGTGCCAGCAAGGAGCAGGCCTGCCAGGTGCGGGATGCGATCGCTGGCCGCCTCGCGCAGGTCGGCCTGGAACTGCATCCGGATAAAACCCGGATCGTGTACTGCAAGGACGCCGACCGGCGCGGCGATCATGAGGCCACGTCGTTTGCGTTCCTGGGGTATGAGTTCCGGCCCCGGCTGGCCAAGAACAGGTACGGCAAGCATTTCGTGTCGTTCCTGCCCGCGGTCAGCACGGAGGCGATGAAGGCCATGGGAGCGGAGATCCGCTCCTGGCACTGGGCCAAGCGCAGTGACAAATCCCTCGGCGACCTTGCGCTGATGTTCAACAGCAAAGTGCAAGGGTGGATCAACTACTACGGGCGCTTCTACCGGTCCCGGTTGCTCTACTTCCTCCGGCGGCTCAACGACCACCTGGTCCGGTGGGCCTGCCGGAAATACGGCAAGCGGCTGCGCAACCGCGAGCGCCGTGCGATGGAACTGCTGGCCGGGGCCGCGCGGCGGTCTCCCTGGCTATTCGCGCACTGGCGGCTCGGCGCACGTCCTGACGGCTGGGCAATGGGAGCCGGATGAGTCGAGAGGTTCAAGTCCGGTTCTGCGAGAGCCGGGGGGTGCGATTCCCCCCGGCCACTCACCGCGTGGTGCTGTGCCGCAGTGCGGCGCAGGCCGGGGCGGCCCTGGACGCGGCCGGGGAGATCCTCGCGTCGCTGGGGCTGGAGCTGCACCCGGGCAAGACGAAGGTGGTGGACCTGCGGCAGGGCCGGGAGGGACTGGACTTCCTCGGCTGCCATTTTCATGCCCGCATGTCGGGGCGGCTGTGGGAACAGAAGCGGATCGTGCGCTACTACCTGCACCGCTGGCCCTCGCAGCGGGCGATGAAACGCATCCGGGACAAGATCCGGGACCGCACCGGCAGCAACCGCACAGGGGTAAAGGACATCCGCGAGGTGATCGCGGACCTGAACCCGCTGCTGCGCGGCTGGGGCAGCTACTTCCGCACCGGGAACGCCGCCGTCAAGTTCCGTCAGGTCGACCGGTACGCCGCATGGCGGCTGAAGCGCCTGCTGATCAAGAAGCGCGGCAGGAACCTGCGCGCTGGGCAGGCAAACCAGTGGACCGGGGAATGGCTGCACGGGCTGGGTCTGCACAAGCTCTCCGGTACCGTCCGCTACCCGAAGGCAGCGTAACCATGTCAAGAAGATCATCGGTAAGCCGTATGCGGGAAAACCGCTCGTACGGATTGAAAGGGGGATGGGGAAACGGGCCGTTCGCGGCACCGCGCCCCTGACTA
>CAWBKD010000045.1:0-13335 GCA_963789225.1 uncultured Actinomycetes bacterium | reverse complement strand
TGCGCTGAAGGCCCTGACCAGCCCCGAGAACACCGGCTCGCAGGCGTTCCACCTCCGCATGGGCTTCACGGATCAGACAGAGGTCCCTGACTACGGGGGCACCGGCCGGGCCAGGATCGTCATGCGCCGCCCGCTGCCGCTGTAACGAGAGCTAGCCTGCGCAGGTGGCCAGCGAATCGTTCCTGCCGGTAACTCCCGCCACCGGGTGGTGACCCGGACCAACCGGTCACTCCCCAGTCGGCTGCCCGCTAGGGGGCCGAGGTCGGCGGCCGGTACCTCGGCACTGCCCGTCCACGTACCGCTCAGGCGCGACCATGGAGACGAACAGCGTCCCGTCCGACACGTTGAAGGCGATGCTCAGCGTCCCGGCCGCGAACATGACCAGGTACAGCTGGCCCAGCGTCAGCACGTGCAGCGCGTAGCAGATAGGGATGCTGGCGAACAGCGCGGCCCGGCCCAGGTCGGCGGTGATCATGGTCAGCCTGCGCCGTCCGTGCCGGTCGGTGAAGGCCCGTCGTCACCGGGCTTGGCCGGGAAGCGGTCTTCCGGGAATGCCCCCTCACCTCACGACCCCGATCCTTTCCCGGGTTTGGCCGGCGTGTAGTCGTCAGGGAACGCCAGGTGCAGGTACGTGACGAGGCGGGATCCAGGCGGCCGCAGTTCCGGCTTGAGCTGGCGCTCGAAGTACACGTCCACCATCTCCTCTACCTTGCTGCCCAGCTCGGCCAGTTCCTCGGCCGTGACGTACATGATCCGGCCGCCAAAGAAGGCCGCCTCCCGCCATTCGGCAGGCTCGCCGGGACTGGCTTCCACCCAGCGCATTAGTTGCTCGAAGTACCGCTCGGCCGCGACCGTGGCCAGCATCCCCGTCGCCGCGGCGGCCTCGGGCGTTTCCGCGATCGCGTCCCAGGCGGTGGACGTGGTGGTGGCCCGCCACGGCTTCTGCCGGCCGGTCCCGCCCCCCGCCTCCTCGACCAGCCCGTACTTGGCCAGCTGTCGGAGATGGAACGACGTTGTCCCCGAGGACTCGCCGAGCAGGTCCGCCGCCTGGGTCGCGGTCAGCGGCCCCCGCGTGCGGAGCAGGCCCATCAGCTTCATCCGTACCGGGTGCGCG
The DNA here is from genome assembly GCA_963789225.1 of uncultured Actinomycetes bacterium. Taxonomy (GTDB): domain Bacteria; phylum Actinomycetota; class Actinomycetes; order Streptosporangiales; family Streptosporangiaceae; genus Palsa-504. Next base: position 12,221 of record CAWBKD010000045.1, on the reverse strand, counting down.
TACGCCCGCAGCGACCGCGGATCCGTCAGCCGCGTTACCGTCCGCCCCGGCACGCCCGGCGTCCTACGGGGCGAGCCAGCCACATCCTCAGCAGTCATGATGCCAAGATAGCTTTGCAAAGATATCTTGGCAACTAGGCGACGGTCGTCGGCCAGCCCCCGGTCGCGCATCCACGGCAAGAGCGGAAAGCTACCTTCACGTCATTTTGGCCAGCCCCGGTATTTATGCGCCACCGACCGGGACAATATTCGATCAAGCGATTCGTTGTTTGCCATCAAGCAATAAAGTCGGGCGGCTCTCGCCAGCTATTAGTACAAGATCTTTTGTGCAGGCTCTTGACAATCATGGTGGCCAGTCCACACTTAGGACATCATCTCGCCGATCGCTGGGAAATGCGCCAAAGTACCGATTGTTCGAGCATGCTTCGCGAGAGAGGACAGCGCTCATGAAGCCGTCTATGCTGCGGGTCCGACTGGAGGCGGCGATAGCCATCTTCGCTGGTGCTCTCGGAATCCTCACCCTGGTGTGGCGTGATTGGATCGAGGCCCTGACCGGCTGGGATCCCGACCACCACAACGGCAGCGTGGAATGGCTCGTCGTGGCCGTCCTGCTGGCCATCGCCGTGGTCATGGGCACCGTATCTCGGCGGCACTGGAAGCTCCGCCTCGCGCCTGCCGCCGCACGCACCCAGTAACGGCGACCGCCGAAACTCCGCGGCACACTTCATTTCCTGCTTGGCTATCCGCTGTCCCAGGGAGGTTGATTCTCATGGAGAACATCCAGGTCACCTACGACACGAGCCCGAACAACGCCCGCAGCGAGAGCAGCGTCGCCATCAACCCGAACAATCCGAATCAGATCGTCGCCGCCTCGAAGAAGTTTGCCGACATCGAGACGTACGACTTCACGCTCGCCACCGAATACTCCATCGACGGAGGACAGACCTGGCAGGCCTCGCCTGACCTGATCCTCCCCGAGGGTGCGACGGTGATGACGGATCCCACCCTGGCGTGGGACAACCTCAATAACGTGTTCCTCGTCGGGCTCACCGGGTACAACCCACCGACCTGGACCACCATCGGCATCGTCATCTACATGTCGACCGACGGAGGAATGAACTGGAGCGAGCCCAACCCCATCCACTACAGCCAGAACGATGACAAGCAGTGGGTCGCCGGCGATTTCTACCCGTCGAGCCCGTTCCAGGGCAACGTCTACACGGTGTGGGACAACACCGGCATCGCGTTCGCCCGGACCACCGACCACGGCGGGATGTGGACGGGGACGTCCGGCGCGGCCGCCGGCGACCTGATCGCCGACGCCAGCACGGTGTATCCGGAGATCACCGTCTCGGACACAGGCACCGTTTATGTCGTCTCGACCGACACGACGTCACTGGTCCAGATGCTGGTGTCGACCGACGGGGGTGACAGCTTCCAGACCGCCCCGAATCCCGCCACCGGGATTACCACCCTGGAGGACGCCCTCCCGATCGTGGATCAGCAATTTCCGGAACTACCCGGCGGCACGTTCCGCGTGATCAGCGACCCGACCGTGGCGGCGTACGGCGACATCCTGCTGGTGGCCTGGTCTGACTATCGCCAGGGCGTGGCCCGGATCTATTACGTCCGCTCCGTCGACGGGGGCAACACGTGGAGCAGCCCGTCCGGGCAGCCACTCGACACGGCCCCGGTGCCGTCTGACTTTCACCACATCATGCCGCAGATGGTCGTCGACAAGCTGGGCGTGTTCGGCTGCGTGTACTACGAGTTCGGGCCCAAGCCGAAGACGATGCTCATCGATGTCGTCTTGTCGCTGTCCTTCGACCAGGGGCAGACCTTCGGCCGCTCCGTCCTGACCACCCAGCCCTGGGATCCGGCGATCGATGCGCCCTGGTCGCACGGCGACTCGCGCGTGACCTTCATCGGCGACTACATGGGCCTCGACGCGAGCCCCCAGGGGTTCCAGCCGGTCTGGACGGATACCCGAACCGGGATCCAGGAACTGTTCACGACCACCGTTCCGGCCGACCTCGGCCTGTGCATCGTGCAATTCCTCAACGAACTGGCCAGCGGCGAAATCGAACTCGTCCGCCGGTTCCGTGACCAGGAAATGGCCGCGACCTCCACGGGAAGACGCCTGACCGAGTTGATCCAGCAGCACGGCACAGAGATCGCGGGGTTGGTCGCCACCGACAGCGAGCTGCGCGCTCTGGCCGTCCGCCTGCTGCGGAGAAGCGTCGAGCTCGTTGGTTCCGCCGGTTCAGCCGAACCGGGCCGCCTCGACCGGGGCTTTGTCAGCGACGCCGACGACCTGCTGGACCGCCTGCACGCCCGCGCCAGCCCAGACCTGCGGCACGACATCGAACAGATGCGCCCCGAACTGCACGCGGCGGAGGGCAAGACGGTTATCCAAGCCCTCAACTAGGAGCGCCCAGAGGCGATGCCGTGGGCGCCGCCCGCCTCACCGGCCCGCAGGGCCGAGCGGCGCCAACCTGCTGATCCTCATCAGCAGTGCACGGCTCGTGGTTCATCTCGTCCGCGTCCTCGACCGCGACCTCAACGACCCTCGGTACCAGCACCGCATACGCGACGATCGAGATCGAGATCAACCACGGGTGACGGTCGCCTTCGCTGATCGCCCGGCCTGGCGCCAGCGTTCGGTCCGGCGGTCGGCGAGGATCTGCTTGACCACGTTGCGTCCGGGGATGCCGGTCACCCCGCCGCCCCCGTGCGTGGCGGACCCGGCCTGGTACAGGCCGCGGACCGGGGTACGCAGGTCGGCGTAGCCCGCGGCGGGCCTGGCGTGGAACATCTGCCCCAGCGACAGCTCGCCGTGGAAGATGTTCCCGCCGACCAGTCCGTACTCCTCCTGCATCTGGTGCGGCCCGATCACCTGCCGGTGCAGCACCGAGCTGGTGAACCCGGGTGCGACCGCCTCCACCCGGGCCAGCACCCGGTCGGCGTACGCCTTCAGCTCGGCCTCGTTGGGGGAGTCGGCGTAGGTGTGCGGCACCCACTGGGTGAACATCGACATGCTGTGCTGCCCGGCGGGCGCCAGCGAGTCGTCGAACACGCTCGGGATGCAGATGTCAGCGAACGGCAGTTCGGCCGGCTTGCCCGCGACGGCCTGCTGGAACGCGTTCTCGATGTCGTCGAGCGACTCCGCGAGGACGATCGTCCCGCCGTAGACAGAAGGGTCAGGATCCGGATACGCAGAAAACACCGGGAGCCGGTCCAGCGCCAGGTTGATCTTCACGGTCCCGCTGCGGGTGCGCCAGCCGCGGATGTCGTCGACGAACCCGGCCGGCAGCTCTGCCGGGTCCATCAAGCGCAGGAACGAGATCTGGGGGTGCGCCGTCGTGACGACCACCGGCGCGTCGATCGATTCACCGCTGGCCAGCTCCACCCCGGTAACCCGGCCGTCCTTCGTGCGAATGCGCGCGACCTCCGCTCCGGTCCTGATCTGGGCCCCGAACGACCGGGCCGCCCCGGCCAGTGCCCCGCTGACCGCGCCCATGCCGCCGCGCGGGAACCCCCACGCGGTCTCCCCGATGTGGTGGTGCAGCATCACGTACGCGGTGCCCGCCGACCGCGGGCCGGCCCACGTGCCGATCACCCCGGACACGGACAGCAGGCCTAGCAGCGCGTCGCTCTCGAAGTACCCGTCGAGCAGGTCCGCGATGCTGCCGGTGAGCAGCCGGACCACGTCGACCGCGCTGCGTTCGCGGACGCCCCGCAACTGGAGCAGCAGCCGCGCCTGCCGCACCAGTTCCAGCGGCCGGCGTGACCCAAGGCGCGGCGGGATCTGGTGCAGGAGCGGCCCGAGCAACTCGCCGAGCTCGGCCAGGTGCTGGTCGTACCTGGGGTACGCGTCGGCGTCGTGCGTGGAGAACTTGGCGATCTCGGCGTGCCGCTGCTGCGGGTCGTCGGGCAGCCGCAGGTACCGCCCGTCGCGCCGCGGCGCGAAGTAGGGTCCCTGCGGGTACACGTGATACCCCTGCTGATCGAGCCGCAGGTCGCGCACGAGGTCCGGCGGCATCAGCGAGACCACGTAGGACAGCGACGTCACCGTGTAGTCCGGCCCGAAGGGGTGCTCGCTGACCGCGGCGCCGCCTATCACGTCGCGCCGCTCGCACACCACCGTCGCCAGCCCGGCGCGGGCCAGGTAGGCCGCCGCGACCAGTCCGTTGTGCCCGCCGCCCACCACCACGACATCCGCGTGTTGCGTCACCGCCAGCCTTCCTTCCGCCGATCCTCTCCGTCGACGGTACGGGATCCCGGCGAGTAGGCCTACCGGCGCGGGTGTTTACATGGCCTCCTAGGACGACGAACGGAGCGTACTGGTGGACACCCCGCAGGACCCGACGGCCCGGGTCGTCATCGCGGTCGCCCAGCTGGCCATAACCATCGGCGAGCCCGACGCCAACCGGCGGGCGGCGGCGGCCGCGGTCGCCGAGGCGGCCGCCGCCGGTGCGCGGCTTGTGGTGCTGCCCGAGCTGTGCGACTCCGGCTACGTCTTCGGCGACGACGCCGAGAAGGCCTTCGCCGAAGCGGAGAGCCTCGCCTCCCGGGCCGACGACAGCGTTACCCTGCGGCAGTGGCGCTCCCTGGCCGCCGAGCACGACCTGGTGATCGTCGGCGGCTTCTGCGAGCGCGGCGACGATGGTCGCCTGCACAACAGCGCGGCGCTGGTGGACGCGTCGGGCACCCGCGCGGTCTACCGTAAGGCCCACCTGTGGGACAAGGAGAAGCTGGTCTTCACCCCCGGCGACGATCAGCCGCCCGTGGTCGACCTGCCGCTCGGTCGGGTGGGCGTGATGATCTGCTACGACCTCGAGTTCCCCGAGTGGGTCCGGCTGCCCGCGCTGGCCGGCGCCGACCTCATCGCCGCCCCGGTGAACTGGCCGAACGCCGGCTGGCCGACCGGCGAGCGTCCCGCCGAGGTGATCAAGGCGCAGGCCGCGGCCGCCACCAACGGGGTGTTTGTCGCGGTGTGCGACCGCTGCCAGGACGAGCGCGGCGTCTCCTGGATCAGCGGCTCGCTGATCGCGGGTCCCGACGGTTACCCGCTGGCCGGGCCGGTCCTGGCCGACCACCCCCAGGTGCTGACCGCCGCCTGCGACCTGTCCCGCGCCAGGGACAAGGCGCTGCCCGGCGACAACGACCTGTTCGCCGACCGCCGCCCCGGCTTGTACACCCCCGTCCAGGACGTCCCCGACGAGCGGATCAAGGCGGCCACCGCGCACTGGGCGGCCCGCTTCGTCGCGAACGGCACCAGCTGCTCGGACTTCCAGGCGACTATGGCGCGTATCGAACGCTGGGATGACTGGTGCCGCGAGTGGGGCCGCACCGCCGAGCGTTACGAGCAGCTGGCTAAGACCGCGGAAGCCGCCGGGCAGCCGGTGACCGCGGGGGAGGCCTGGCGTCGGGCCGCCCTCGCCTGGCACTGGGGCAAGTTCGTCTTCGTCGACCACGCGGCCGAGCAGCGGGCGGCCCACGAGCGCACCGTGGCCGATTTCCGCCGGGGCGCCGGGACGCTGAACCCGCCCGCCGAGCCCGTCCGGATCCCCTATCGGGACACGACGCTGGCCGCGTACCTGCGCGTTCCCGCCAGCGACGGCCGACCCCCGGTCGTGATCATGATGCCGGGCCTCGACTCGGTCAAGGAAGAGCTGCAGGCGACCGCCGAATACCTGCTGAGCCGTGGCCTCGCGGTGATCGCGATCGACGGACCCGGCCAGGGCGAAGCCGAATACGAGCTGCGCATCGAGCCCGCCTACGAGCGCGTGACCGCGGCGGTGGTGGACTACCTGCAGGGCCGCGACGATATCGACCCCAGCCGGATCGGCGGGTTCGGCGTCAGCCTCGGCGGTTACTACGCGGCCAGATCCGCGGCGTTCGAGCCGCGCCTGCGGGCCGTGGTGGCGCTGGCCGGGCCGTACCGCTTCGACCTGGACTGGGACGACCTGCCCCCGCAGACCCGGGCCACCTTCCAGCACCGCTCCGGCGCCGCCACCGAGGCGCAGGCGCGCGAGCGGGCCGCCGCGCTGACCCTCGAGGATGCCGCCGCCCAGATCACCCGCCCGCTGCTGGTCGCGCACGGCGGCCGGGATCGCCTCATCCCGCCCTACCACGCCGAGCGCCTGGCCCGCGAAGCCCCGGGCGCCGAGCTGATGCTGGACCCCGACGGCAGCCACGGCCTGACCAACCACGCCTTCGAGTCGAGGTCCGCGATGGCCGACTGGCTAGCCACCCATTTGAGCTAAAGATCTTGAACAAACTTTCGCTAAACGGTAACATGAGCGGCTTTGGCCAAGCGGCCTTGCCGCAGGAGGAGTTCCGTCGCCCTAACTGGTCAGGTTCGTAAATGTGGCGTCGTAGAGGATGTGCCAGCATCGCCGAACGTGCATTGCCGGACTTCAACGAGCACGGCTTTCGGCCATCGCCGCCTATCACGAGCTACTGCGGCGCTACAAAGACGCGGTGGGCGCGATCCGTGCTGGCCTGCATCACGAGAATCCGGCCGTCCGTGAGGGCTGCTGCCGTCTTCTCGACCACCTGGTCGACACCGACTTCATGGGTGAGCTCATCGTCATGGCCGGCGATCCCGACGCCGGGTCAGGATCGCCGCATTCCACACTCTGGCCTGCGGCCGGTGCAAAGGCAACACCTGCGCTCCAGGCGCAGAACAAGTCCTTGAGCCCGCGCTGCGGCACCTGGCCTCCGACCCGGACGCGTAGGTCCGCGCGAGGGCCGCCGAACTAGCCGGCAAGTTCGTCCATACCGATGGCCGCGCTGTCACCACCTTGGAGACGGCCCGCGCCCAATACCCGAGCCCGGCCGTGCGGAACAAGGCAGGCCCGGCGGCACCATCTACCAACGGACCGTCCCACGCGAGCCCAGGTAACGGGACAGCCCTTAATCAAACCGCCCGTGATGAATCGACACTTACGTGCGGGTTCCCCGAAACGCCGGGCGTAGCGATCTGGAATTATCGCGCGGCGTGCTGAATGCGGAATTGCCGATTAATAACCTGAATGCGGCTGCCGCTCTGCCATACTTGAGACTTTCTGGGTCCTGCTGCTCATTGGGGGGCGGTTGCTGATGTCGGCGTACGGGCATGCGCCCGGTGCCACAAGATGGCGTGGAACGCTCTCAGTGCTGATTGTCGTCGGGGCCAGTGGGCTGACGGCCTGCAGCGCATCGTCGTCGGTGACGCCGCCGACGATGGCCACGCTCGGCGCGGGGCCTGCCACGCCGAGCGGATCCGGAGCAGCCGACCAGTCGGCGACCGCGACGGCGCCGACTGTACCGGTAGTCGTGCCCTCTCCCGGGTCGGTCCTTGCCACCGTGGACAACATCGGCGCGACCACGGTGATCTCTAACCGGGCAGGCGACGGCTTTACGGTGGTTCACGACGTGCTCGGCACGGGCTATACGGAGCAGTCGACGCTGGAGACCTACGACGCGGCCGGGAACCAGCTGGCGTCTCTGCACGCCGGGCAGTTCACCGGCGACTGCGGGGCCGCCAACGTCATCAACTCTGCCGGCACGCTGGTCATCACGATGCTCATCACCACCACGCCCGCGCAGGGGATCACGCCGGCGTCATACAGCCTGACCATGACCGCCTGGAACGCGGAAGTGGGCACCCCGGTCTGGACCGCTGACCTGGTGAAGAACACGAGCGAACAGTTCTCCTGCCCCGCGAGCGGGGCGGGGATCGCCGCTGACATGTGGAACTTCATCTCGACGCTCAACGGGCGGTGGGGAGTCTTCGAACTGCCGCCGGACGCGAACGGGAACGTCTCTTACGACGCGATCGACCTGACCACCGGGAAGCTGTACCCGAATCCGAACCTTGAGGGCGTGCTCGGCAACCACGTCGTGACCGGCAGCGGCAACACCGGCAATAACACGCTGACCACCCTGACGGTCACGACCCCCGGCAGCTGGGCGCCGCTGGGCGCCGCTACCGCTGTCGGAAAGGAAGCGGGCGACGTCGCCGGCCTGCAGCTGTCCGGGGACCTCAACGAGGGGCCGCAGAACTACGCCGTAACCGGCTACACCGGCAACTACGGCACCCCAGGGGAGGGCATCGAGGCCGTGGCCACGCCCGATGGCAACCACCTCGTCGCCGTGTACTCCGACGGGAACGATCACTACTGGTACGAGGGCTACTCGCTGCCGTCGCTGCACAAGCTGTGGAGCATCCCGATTCCGTCGGCGGAGAACGACCAGATCGTGGGGATCAGCGACGCCGAACTGCTGATCACCCGAGGGCCTAGCTCCGGGGATGCCTACCTGCTAGCCCTGGACCCGAAGACCGGGCAGCAGCTGTGGAAGGTCGACATAGGCAGCGGCAGTTCGGTGTGCGAACTGACCTCAAAGCAGGTACTCGTCCAGGCCAACAGTCAGCTCGCCACTCTCAGCGCGGCCACCGGCAGGCAGCTGTCCTACGAGGCGGACCCGTACACGAACGCCTCGGGAGAGGATGTCTGCCCGAACGTCATCGAAACCGGACTGGGCGGCATCGGCATGGGCAACAATAACCAGGTGATGCAGCTCCTGGACCCATAACCAGAGGTCATCCCGCTCAGTAGGCGGATGTGGGGGCCCCCTCACGAGCCGTCCGCCCGGAGCAGGGCCTGATCGAGCAGGCTGACCCCCAGCTCAGAAGCCTGGTATAGCACCGTCCGCCCGCTGCGCTGCCGGTCGATCAGCCCGCCGCGGTGCAGCACCGCAAGGTGCTGCGAAACCGCCGAAGGGGTGACCCCGAAGCGGCGGGCCAGCGCGCTGGTCGTGGCCGGTGACCGCAGCGCGCCGAGCAGCCTGGCCCGCGGCGCGCCGAGCAACGCCTCGACCGCCCCGAGGGCAGCCGAACCCGAATCCGAACCCGAATCCCCGGCGGCTTGCCACACCGTGGCGGCCCCCCGCGCCGGGTACAGCAGCGTGCTCTGGGTGCTAGTGGCCCTGCTCACCCCCCAGTCCGGCCAGATGAACACGCTCGGCATCAGCACCAGGCCGTCTGGCCCCAGTGTGACCTGGGCCTCCGGGTCCGACTCCCAGATCTCCGAATCGGAAAGGAACAGCTGGCCCGCGGACCAGCGCACGTCGGGATGGAGGTCGGAGAACAGCGACCGGGCGCCGCCGGCCGCGAGCATCCCGCCCCGGTACGCGACGTCGGCGTCGAGCACCGAACGCAGCCGCTCCCAGTGCGGGGCGATCAGGCGGTCATGGCACTCGGCCACCTCGTCTGCTACCTCGGCCAGGGTCTCCTGCGGCCGCTCGAACAGATCCGTCGCGGCCTCCGGCCACCCGTCATCGCCGAACACGCGCCGCAAGCTCGCGCGCACGGCCTCCGCCGGCGTCGCGCACACGCGGGCTAGCTCTTCCGCAAGAGCGGGGGACTTGCCGACCGGCGCCGGGAACAGGAATTCCGGCACGAACGGCCCCTCGTTCACGATCAGCGGCCACACCAGGGGCAGCCGCAGCGGGCGGCGCTCCAACTCCGCCCGGGCCCAGCGCACCCAGGGCAGGTTCAGCGGGGACCGGTCAGGGCGGGCCAGCAACGGGACCGCCCTGAGCGTCTCGAACAGCGGAGACATCGCGAACCTGGTCGCCGCGAGGTCCGCCACATCGAGGTTCAGCGTGACGAGTATGCCGACTCCGTAAGCCGTCAGGATTTAGCCAACGACTAAACCGTAGCCCAGCCCACCCGATACCGCCCACTCTGGCCAGCATGATGCAGGTAGCACCGACTGGGGCCAGCGAACAGACGAGCCAACGGCCCAAGCTGGGCCGGCCCTACTGGCGCATGTGGTGGGCGAACGCGATCAGCACTACCGGCGACGGGGCTCTCGTAGCGGCGCTCCCGCTGCTCGCCGTGACCATCACCAGGGACCCGCGGCTGGTCTCGGTCGTCACGGCCGCCACCTACCTGCCCTGGATGCTCTTCTCCCTCCCGGCCGGCGCCATCGTCGACCGCTACGACCGGGCCAGGCTGATGTGGCGATCCCAGGCCGTCCAGGCCGTCATCGTCGCCGCCATCACGATCGGCATCGTCTTCCACGAGGCGAACATCGCGATCCTCGGCCTGGCGGGATTCGGCCTCGGCTGCGCCGAGGTCATCTTCAGCAACGCCGCCCAAGCTGTGCTTCCTGCCCTGGTCCCGCCCGAACTCCTGCCGAAGGCCAACGGCAGCCAGCAGATCAGCCAGACCGTGGGGGAGTCGTTCATCGGGCCGCCGGTCGGCAGCCTGCTGTTCGCCGCAGCCGCGGCGCTGCCGTTCGGCCTGGACGCCGCCTCGTTCGCCGCCTCCGCTGCGCTAGTGGCCAGGCTGCCCAAATCCAAGGACCGCCCCCAGGACGCCAGCCGACCGACCATCCGCGCGCAGGTCGCCGAAGGCCTGCGCTGGCTCATCAGGCACCGCCTGCTGCGCGTCGTCGCCGTCCTGCTGGGCGTCTACAACTTCGCCAACCAGATGGGCCAGGCCATCCTGGTCCTGCTGGCCACGCAGACACTGCACCTCGGCACCCGCGGCTACGGATTCCTGCTGGCGGCGTGCGCCGTTGGCAGCGTGATCGGCGGGCTCGTGTGCCCGGCGCTGGCCCGCCGGCTTGGCTTCGTGGCCTCACTGATGATCGGGGGCGCGATCGACGCCGCCGTCTTCGTCGGCATCGGGCTGGCCCCGGACGCGGCCGTGGCCGCGGTCCTGCTGGCTGGCCAGGGCTTCGGCGTCTCCCTGTGGAACGTCGTGACCGTCAGCCTGCGCCAGCAGATCGTGCCTTCGGACCTGCTCGGCCGGGTCAACAGCGTCTACCGCATGCTCGGCTGGGGCCTGATGCCGGTGGGCGCGCTGGCCGGCGGCTTCATCGCTCACGCCGCCGGCCTGCGCGCCCCTTACGTCGTCGCGGGTGTCCTCTGCGGCCTCAGCCTGCTGGCCGCGCTCCCGCTCCTGTTGTCCGCCTCCCGGGTTCCCCCTACGCGTCCCGGCGAAGGAGCACCACCGCGGTGACCGCGATGAGGGCGAAGGCCAGGGCGAGGAAGATGCCGCTCTCGATGCCCTGGAACGTCCAGAAGCGGTCGGCGGGCTGGTAGGTGAGGTACGCGCGGAAGTGGGACAGCGCCTGCAAACAGGACCCCGTGGGGTTACCCAGGCCCGCGCTGTTGGCCACCGGCTCGCAGGAACCCGGGAGGGCGGTTATCGGGACGCCGTTGATGAAGGGCGTGTTGTTCGGCTGGGCGAGCGCCTGGCCGTTCGGGCCGACGACGCCCTGCGCGATCTGCCAGAAGGCCCCCGGCGGGTTGAAGCCGCTGGTCACCTTGTAGAACACGGTGACCGGGCTCAGGTAGTGCGGGCGCAGCCACAGCGCGACGACCACGCGAACCCCGATGAACCCCGCCAGGGTGACGGCCATGGCCGGCAGGACCCGGCGTATCAGCGCCCCGGCCGCGATCCCGAGCGCCATCGCGAACAGCGAGTAGGCCACCGGGACCAGGTCCATGATGTCGAACCGGCCGGGATTGAACTGATTGAGCTGCTCGGCGTTGTTCGGGCTGGACCACCAGGTCACCAGGACCGAGATGATGCCCCCCCAGATCGCCGCGGCCACCAGCATCCAGCCGATCTTGACCATCAGCCAGTGCTTGCGGGTGACGCTCTGCATCCAGGCGAACTGGGTCGTGCCGGCCTCGGCCTCGGCGGCCACCAGCGGCGCGCCCCAGAACAGCCCGACCAGGACCGGTGCGCCTAGGGTCGCGATGACCATGAAGCCCACGATGCGGCTGCCCATAAACAGCCCGCCCAGGTGACGGCATCCCTCGTGCATGGCGCAGGCCAGCTGCGCCGAGCGGAACTGGTCCGCCACCTGCGAGCCGGTGATCACGATGATGACGGCGAACGCGGCCAGCAGCGCGGCGCCCACGTAGAACTGGATGCGGTGCTGGCGCCAGACAAGCCAGGTCATTGTTCTTCTCCAACCGTGGTGAGGTTCGCGAGAGTCGGCGGGGCGTCCTCGCCCATGTAGGCGAGCACGAGTTCTTCGAGGCTGACCTCGCTGGCCTGGAACGCCGGGTCGACGACCGGGCCGTTCAGCCGGACCAGCAGCGTGGTCTGCCGCGGCGTGCGGGTGGCCTGCACGACCCGGTGACTGCGCTGCAGGGCCGTGGTGTCCTTGCTCGGACCGACCAGGACCCGGTGCTCGGACAGCAGCTCAT
>CAWBKD010000044.1:0-50184 GCA_963789225.1 uncultured Actinomycetes bacterium | reverse complement strand
CCAGACGGCGAGAAGGTCACCGTCGGCGTGCTGGCCGGCGAGGAGCGGCTGCGGCCGCTGCCCGGCACGCCCTACCCGGCGGTGATCGAGGACTCGCGGCAGATCTCGCCGCAGGCGCTGGTGTCCTGGAAAGGCAACTTGTACTCGGTGCCGCCGGGCCGGCCCCGCGAGCAGGTCATCGTCCGTCATCAGCTCGGCGCCGACACGGTGGACATCCTGACCCCGGCCGGGGTCACCCTGGCCCGGCATTACCGCGAGCCCGATCACGCCGGCGCGGTCACGCGCGCTGATCGGCACGTCGCCGCGCTGGAAGCCAGCGTGCGGGAAGCCCGTGCCCTGCGCGGCGCCGGGCCGTGTCACCGCAAGGCCCGCCGGCCCGCCGGGCCGCGCTGGCCGAGGCCGCGCGGATCACCGGCAGCCCCGCCGCCCGCGCCGCGGTCACCGACTTCGCCGTCTACGCGGCAGCCGCCCGGCCGCTGCGCCCCGAGCCGGGCGCAGCCGGCGGCCAGCCCGCTCAGTCCTGAACCCGAAGACCATCCCCCGAGGGAGAACCCTGATGAGCAGCACCGACATGACCACCACCACTATGAGCGCGGACACGAGCACCGAGGCGGCGGGCGCTGGCGCCGCGGCCGCCCCCGGCGATTCGAATCGTGCTGATTCGCATCGTGACGCGATTCGAAACGGGTCCGGGCCGGTCCCCGGGCCGGGCCAGTGCAAGCGGCCGGGCTGCGGGGCGCCGCTGCCGGCGCCCGGCCCCGGCCGCGCCCGGGCGTATTGCTCCGACGTGTGCCGTCACCGTTACAACAACTCGCTGCGCGGCGCGGCGGTCCCGGCCGGGACGGCCGCGGGCGGGCCGGGAGCCCTGGCAGCGCTGGGCCGGCTGGGTGAGCTGATCGGCGAGACTGGCGGCTTGCTGGCAGTCGTGCAGCGGCAGGTCGCCGACGCCGCGCCCGAGCGGGTCGCCGCGGCCGCGGCCGCAGCCGAGGCCGCCCGCCGGGCTGCCGAGGCCCGCGCCGCGGCTGCCGAGGCTCGCGCCGCCCAGGCCGAGGAGTCAGCCGCCGCGGCGTGGGAGGCAGCTGATGCCGCCGAGCAGGACACCTCCGATGCCCGGGCGGACGCCGAGTCCGCCCGGGCCCAAGCCCGCGACCTGGCCGGGCAGCTGCAAGCCGCGCTGGCCCGCGCCGAGCAGGCCGACACCGCGCTGGCCGGAGCCCGGGCCGGGCACCAGGCCGCGGTAGCGGCTGCCGCGCGCGCCGAGGCCGGCCTGGCCGCCGCCCGCGAGCTCGCCGCCGCCGCCACCGCCCGCGCCGAACGGGCCGAGACCGAGGTTGAGGCCGGGCGCGCCCGCGCCGAGCAGGCCGACACGGCCCTGGCCGGAGCCCGGGCCGGGCACCAGGCCGCGGTAGCGGCTGCCGCGCGCGCCGAGGCCGGCCTGGCCGCCGCCCGCGAGCTCGCCGCCGCCTTGGCGGGAACACCAGGCCGTGCATGGCCTGCAACTACGGCAAGCGTAGCCGCAATGGAGCCCGCCTTGGAATGGCGGGAACACCCGAGGCGGTCGCATGATGGCCGCTGCCCTGAACGCGCCGCAATGGAGCCCGCCTTGGAATGGCGGGAACACCTGAAGGCGTCGGACGCGGGGCACCTGGAGAAACTGCCGCAATGGAGCCCGCCTTGGAATGGCGGGAACACCAGGCGCCACAAAGTCCCCATGATCAGGACCGCCAGGCCGCAATGGAGCCCGCCTTGGAATGGCGGGAACACTACTCCCGGCCGGAAGGCCCGTAACTTACGACCAGGGCCGCAATGGAGCCCGCCTTGGAATGGCGGGAACACTTGGACTACGAGGAGCTCCCCCAGCTGGAGATCTGGCCGCAATGGAGCCCGCCTTGGAATGGCGGGAACACTCAGCGAGGCGAAGCGCCTCTACGCCCTGGGCGTGTGCCGCAATGGAGCCCGCCTTGGAATGGCGGGAACACTCCTGATCGGGTTCCCGATGCCGACCTGCGGGGCGTAGCCGCAATGGAGCCCGCCTTGGAATGGCGGGAACACGCCTGGGCGCGCCGGAAGCGCTCCTCCCGCTGCTCGGGCCGCAATGGAGCCCGCCTTGGAATGGCGGGAACACCTCCGGGCTATTCGGGTACTCCCCGAGCCCAGGAACAGGGCCGCAATGGAGCCCGCCTTGGAATGGCGGGAACACCTTCGAGATGCCAGGCACCTTGGCGATCTGGGGGGCGCCGCAATGGAGCCCGCCTTGGAATGGCGGGAACACGGAGTACATGGTCCGCACGTTCGGGACGGATCTGGGGCCGCAATGGAGCCCGCCTTGGAATGGCGGGAACACCAGCAGCAGGCCGCCGACAATCACCTTAGCCACCCTGCCGCAATGGAGCCCGCCTTGGAATGGCGGGAACACCCGCTGGCCAACGATCCCGGCTACGCGGTAGACGCGCCGCAATGGAGCCCGCCTTGGAATGGCGGGAACACGTCGCCGACGACACCGCCGCGGCGTGCGTGCAGATCGTGCCGCAATGGAGCCCGCCTTGGAATGGCGGGAACACCAGGATCGCGGCGATCGGGTCGCACGTGTTGATGACGCCGCAATGGAGCCCGCCTTGGAATGGCGGGAACACCTCATCGGCCCGTGCATGCCGGGAGGCAGGCGGCGCGCCGCAATGGAGCCCGCCTTGGAATGGCGGGAACACGTGATCTATATCACACCACGCCTTTAGCCATTTATATGCCGCAATGGAGCCCGCCTTGGAATGGCGGGAACACCATGGCCTGGAGATAGGTGAACCGGTCCTGAACACCGGCCGCAATGGAGCCCGCCTTGGAATGGCGGGAACACCACCACGGCTGTCCTAGCGGCAGACTGGTGGAGGGCGCCGCAATGGAGCCCGCCTTGGAATGGCGGGAACACCTGCGAACCGCAGGTCTGGGTTCCAGCTCGACGAGGGGCCGCAATGGAGCCCGCCTTGGAATGGCGGGAACACCTTCACCGCGACGTACAGTTCCGATCCGATGCCCGCGCCGCAATGGAGCCCGCCTTGGAATGGCGGGAACACCCCTGTCCCGCGGCAAGGCCAAGGCCCGCCGCGGGGGGCCGCAATGGAGCCCGCCTTGGAATGGCGGGAACACCCTGCTGGCCGTGCGGACCGCTGAAGGTCCAGGTTCCGCCGCAATGGAGCCCGCCTTGGAATGGCGGGAACACGGCAGACCTACGACGAAATCGGCGGTCTGGAGAAAGGCCGCAATGGAGCCCGCCTTGGAATGGCGGGAACACCTGATACCCCAATGCCTTAGCGGCGTTCGTGACAGGAGCCGCAATGGAGCCCGCCTTGGAATGGCGGGAACACCCCCTACTCCTTCGGCGGATGCCCGATCCAATGGAATGCCGCAATGGAGCCCGCCTTGGAATGGCGGGAACACAGGCACGTAAGTGCGACGCATGTGGCCGCAGCTTCGCCGCAATGGAGCCCGCCTTGGAATGGCGGGAACACCCGGCCACTCGCATGGAAACGCGCAGACGGCCGCTGCGCCGCAATGGAGCCCGCCTTGGAATGGCGGGAACACGGCTCGCGAGATTTGGGCCGTGTGAGCTGCGCGGATGCGGGGTTGTGCGAGCGGTGGGCATGAGCGTGGCGCTGGGACCCCTCTTTGGACTTGTCAAGGTGCAATATAACGTCGCTGACCTGGGTGCGAACGCTCCCTGGGAAGAGAGTCACCACCTCAGCGCTCGCAGCTCAGATGATGAGTGCGGTCGAGGACGGCAGTTTCTCATGATGGCCGAGGAAGAGGAAGCGGGTGGAGTCACCAGCATGACCGAGGTCGATCACCATCACACTGTCTTCTGACGATCTCATGAGAGCCTCGATGTCA
This sequence comes from uncultured Actinomycetes bacterium, assembly GCA_963789225.1. Lineage (GTDB taxonomy): Bacteria > Actinomycetota > Actinomycetes > Streptosporangiales > Streptosporangiaceae > Palsa-504. Next base: position 46,302 of record CAWBKD010000044.1, on the reverse strand, counting down.
CCACGCATGATGATCTTCTCCTGGTCTGACAGGTCACATACGAAGACCGAGTACTGGATGCGCGTGCCGTATCCCTCCATGCACGCGGCGATGCTCCGCAGCCGACGGTCGTCCCGGATGTCGTAGGCCACTAGGTAGCGGCGCCGGGCCATGACGGCACCTACCTGGTGACCAATGGCGTGTAGACAGGCAGTTCGCCGGTCAGCCTGGCCGCGAGGATCCGCGCCTGCAACTCGACGGCACGACGGTAGCTGACCTTGTAGCCGAACAGAGGATGCCGCACCTCCGTGGTCATCCGCCGCTCCCACGAGCGGATCACCGCCTTGCGCCCCTCGGCAGTCAACGTCACAGCGCCCGCGCGGACCAGGAAGTCCGAAGGCCCGACCTCCCGGTTGTTCACGCAGGTGAGCACGGTGGAATCGGCGAGCAGCGGACGGAACTCCTCGGCCAGGTCCAGAGCGAGGGCCGGACGGCCGAACCGCGGCCGGTGATACAGCCCGATGTACGGGTCGAAACCCACCGCGAGGCACGCCGCCAACAGCTCCTTGGTCAGCAGGCCATAACAGAAGGACAGCAGGCAGTTAACGGCATCCGTCGGCGGGCGGCGGTTCCGTAGCCCGGTGAAGCTCGGGCCCGGCAGGCGGGCCGCCCCAGTCAGCAGCGAGGGGAAGGCCTCGAAGTAAAGGCGCGCCGCAGTGCCTTCGATGCCAAGCAGTGAGGCGGCATCCTCGGCCTGTTCGGCCTGTTCGGCCAGCGCCGCGAGCTGGGCGACGCGGCGCGTCACCGCATCCTCCCCGTGGCGTCGCAGCAGCACGCGGCTATTCTTGATCTTGCCGGCGATCATCCGCCGCGGGTCGTCGAGCTGTCCTCGTGCCGCGGCGGTGGTCTGCCGGATGCGGAGCATCACGTTCTTGCTCGGCAGGCCGGCACTCAGCCCCAGCAGCCAGCCGCCGTAGGAGAAGTGAAAGACCTCGACTTCTCGCTCGAACAGGGCCCGCATGGCCTGGGCGGTGACCTGCACGTTCCCGTATGCGCAGACATGAAGGACGTCGATCAAGCGGACGCTGGCCAGCAGCTCACGGTACTTCGAGACCGTTAGCCGCCCGCCGTCGATGCCGACGACCGATCCCGGCTCGGCCACATATAGCGGCACCGCGTCGGAATCGGCGGCGATCAGCCGCCGCGGGCGGCTGCCCTGCCGCGCTGAGAGCACGTTCACCTCGTCGGGCAGGCAGATGCCCGCCAGCGAGCAGCGCGGGCACTTCGGGCTCGACCGCAGCGGCGGAGGCGGGGCCAGGCGGGTCGCAGTCGCCCGTGCCTCGCCGACGACCTGCAAGGTGCGCGTCACCAGGTCCGGCGTCACTTCTACGGGTACACGCTGCCGGGTTTCCGCGTAAAAGATCTCTCCGCGCTCAGCCCGGTAGCCGTGCTCACGCAGCAGCAGGACCTGGGCGCAGACCTGTACCGCGTCCGCCTCCCACGGCCCGCCGTCCCGCGAGGGCCGACCCTTCTTTGTGTCGACCGGCACGACACCCCCGTCCGTTCCCTCGAGCAGGTCGAGTTGCGCGACGATGCCCAGCGTCTCACTGGACAGCTCCACCGAACGCGCCGCTTTCACCTCACCCTCGGCGGGCAGCGGGGCGGCCCCGCCGCCGGCGTCCACGCGACGGTGCTGCCGGTCTCCCTCGGCGGTGTCGTAGCTCGAGGCCCACAGCTGATCGACCCACTCGAGGAAGAACAGGCGGGGGCAATAGGCATACTCGTTGAGCATCCGCGCGGGTACCAGCTCTGGCACCCCGGTGATCGTCATATCCCCTCCCAGCCGCTCATACCGCCTGACGGGCTCTCCGCTTCCAACAGGCCGAAGCTGACACGGGATGCTGGGACCCGCCTGCCCGACCATCAGCAACCTCGCCCGTAACTATGACTATACCATGCTCCAGTAATTTCCAGTAAGTTCCATCATATCTAGCCATCCCGCATTCGTCGGCGCTACACCGGCACCCAACGGATGGCTCCGGTTCCGATATTTAGATTCCGACAATCTGCGCATAAAACGTGCGACAAGTTTGGGATTCGTTGGCGGAGTGCTGCTGCACGCCGGCCAGCGCTCGGACACCTACGATGGTCGGCTGCACGTGATGCCGCTGGATCGGCTATGGACGTGACCCGGCGCGACAGCGAAGAGGCTGCCCTCCGTGGCGTTTGGGCTCAGGCACCCTCAATAACCTCGTCCGGGACGAAGATGCCGTACCCGAAGTGACTGAGTTGACCTAGCAGCAGCGGCCCGGCGATCGGCTCAGCGAACTCCAGCCGCAGCCTCAGGCCCGGCCTGGACCTGGACATGTTCTCGGTCAATCGGTACCGCCGGAACTCCCGCGCCCACCGGTCCGGTAGCTGTGGCTGCGGATCGACCGGGACGACCGCCGCCGGCGGAAGGTGACGGTACCCCAGCTCGGTGGCCACGTCGGCCGCCAGGTATTCCTCCAGCGGTTCCCGCTTGCGGTGACGCACCGGGAGATACGGCGTGAGGCTCCGCCACCGGCAGGCTGGCCCGGATAGCTCCGGCGCCACCTGCTCAATCCCGCCGGCCGCCTGGAACAGCAGCTCAACCGGCGGGAAACCGCGCACGTCATACCCGTGCTCCGCGCTCCCTCGCCGCCCGGACATCCCGCGCAGGCCGAGGACTGCACGGACCTCCTTTGTCCGTAGCCCATGCGGCACCCAGACAACCAGATGCCGAACGGCCTGTGGTTTCTCGCCCCGGGCCGCGAGGGGGATCCAGTGGGCATGCCCATGATCGGTGGCCGCCCCGTTGCTGCCGAGGATCTCCTTCCGCTCGGCGTCGGCTAGCCCTGCTTCGGTCAGCTCGTGACCGGCCTGCCGGTGCGCCTCGTCGGCGAGCAGGACGCCGTGCGTCGCCATCAGCGGAACCCGCCCGGTCACCGCGAACCGGATCGCGGTAACCGGCTCGGCGCTGGCCGCCGCATCGAGAGGCGCCGACGCCGCGGCGGGGTCCTCGGTCGCGTAGCTGACCCATCTGGTGCCCGGGGGAACCGTCCGCCGCCGCCCGCGGACGTCCATCGTGCTCGCCTCCAGCGCCGCGAGGCTGACCGGCCGCGCGGCGGCGAGCAGCCTGGCGCGGCGCGGGCCGGTCCCGCCGGGGCGCCACCAGGTCTCGTCGGGCACCGGATCGGCATCCATCACCCGGGCGTCGCACACGGACTCTGACCGGCCAAGGTACGGGAGCAACTCGGCGAGCTTGGCCAAGGCCTGGCGTTGTTCGCCTTGCAGGTCAGCGTCCCAGCGGACGAGCAGTTCATCGTCTCGCCCGACCGACAGGAACGGGTCCAGGGTCAGGTCGGTGCGGCCGGGCTCCCCTTTGCGGTGCTCCAAGTCGGGAAGGTAATGCCGGGTGTGGCCGGGCAGCGTGCGCGGAGTGCGGTAGGACGGCGGGTCGGCCAGCGAGTCGAGCAGCCCTTCGAGCGCGGGAGCGGGCAGGTCCGGCCAGCGGGTATGCCGCGTCGCCACTAGAGCGCGCAGCATGCGCCACGGAGACGGCGGCCACTCCGACGCGCCCTCGTTGACGGCGCGGTCCCAGGGGTTCGCGTGGTACCGTCGGAGCGGGAACCGGATCGCCAGGGTGGTGCCCATCTCACTTGCTCCTGGCCTTCTCCGACCAGACCACCTCGGTCACCGGGCCGAGCTCGTCCGCGCAGTCGGCGGCGAACTTCGCGATCCGCCGGGCGGCCTCGTTCGCATTCGGCCGTTCCCCGCGAACCTCCCGGACCACCAAGTCGCACCGGGTCCGCAACCGTAGGCCGCGGTCGAGCAGCGTCGCGATCTCGAAGTCGACCAGCGCCTCAAGCAGCGCGGTGGCCGGCTCCGACAGCCCGTAGGAGCGGAACTGCGCGTGGTCGACGGTGAAGTAGGCGGTGATCTTCTGGGCGGTGTACTCCACCCGGTGGTGCGGGACGGTCCCGTACCCCTCTGCGGTGGCCCCGCCCTTGGCCTCGTTGATGACGACATCCCGCTTGACTCCGCCGCTGACGGCGGGCAGGACACCCGATGCCTCAATGAAGCTGGTCACTGCGCGCGCAATCTTCGGCTGCCACGGCCACGACCTGCGCGCGAAGAACACGCCGTGCACCAGCGACACCGGGTCGAGCCGGAAGCAAGCACGCGCCACCGCCCGGTGGTCGAGTGGGCGGCCCTTGGCCAGCCCCAGCCGCTCTTCCAGCCATTTCTCGCCGCTAAGCGAGCCGATGGTGCCGTTCATGATGTACGCGGAGGCAAGGCGGTGCGCCTCCAGCCTGCTCGAGGACAGGAAGTCGCCCTCTGGGCTGGCGATGCGAGCGTACGGCAACATGCCGAGCTCGGCGACCTGATCGGAACGGGCGCTGTCCCAGGTAGTGGCCTCCAGCCAGTTCGCCATGGACTGTGCGGACTCGACCAGCAGCGCGTGGTCGCCGAACTCAGCAGGCCCCAGGTCTGGGAAGCCCGTGGGCTGGAACAGCGCCCCAGCCAGGGGCGCGAGGTCGGCTTCAAGCACGGTGCGGTATTCGTTCATGACAGCTCTCCTGAGTCGGGTGACTTGATTCGGATTGCGATTGCGGAAAGGACCGAGCGCGGACGCAGGCAGCGGGGCACCAGCGCGGCCGCGATGGTAACACCGCGGCCCGTGCTGCCGGTCGGCGGCGCGGGCACCGCGTCCCATCCGGCCTGGCGAAGCCGGGCCGAGGCCTCGCCGTGCACGGCGCGGACCTGTCCGGCCACCAGCCGAGCCGCCCAGTCCGGGCTCAAGGCCAGTTCCGGCTCGTCGCTGTCCCGCCCTCCCGGCGTGATGCCGTCGGCGAGCGGGTGCAGCAGGCCCAGCGTGGCCACCGGGATGTCTGGCCGTGCCTGTGACCACTCGTGGCGTACGTTCCGCCAGCTAAGCGCGAGGCAGGCCCGCAGGAACAGGCCGAGGGCCTGCTCGTCGAGTGCTCCGGACGCGAGCACGTGCAGGTCGGCTGAGGGAACCGGGATGCCGAGGCGGAACGTGGTGACGCCGCGGAACTTCTCCTCGCCGCGTTCGGCGGTCGCGTTGCGGCACCGCCAGATCAGCACGTCGGCCAGCACCTGGGATAGCCCTCGTGATCCGAGGCCGGGAACCAGCGGGGCGTCGCGCCATCTCCCGTTGGGCTGGGACCTGTCGCCCGGCACAGGCGGGTCGATCGGGAGTAGGATCTGACGCAGGGTGCGGGAGGGCGCGGCGGCCTGGTCGGGTCCGGGCAGCGTGGCGCAGGACGCGAGCCCCACCGCGATCCTCAGTTCCGGTGTCTCGGCCTGCCTCAGAACGTCCAGGAACCCCCGCGCCGGAGGTGCGTAGCGCACGGGCGATGTCTGTCTGGCCCGGCCGCTGCGGCCGACCGCCTGTTCCAGCCCGATCAGCGCGGCCAGCATCCGGGCCAGCGGCAGCGGCCCCCCGTCACGGGCATACTCCAGGTGTGCCGTCTCGAAACCACGTGCCGCCAGGCCTACGGCCGCTGACCTTTCGCTCCCGCCGAACCGGGACGCCCAGTCTTCCACGTCGGCCGCCAGGCGGACCTCGGAGTGCTCGCGGACGTCCACGCGAGCCAGCGGGACGGCAGCGAAGGCGAGCCCGTTGCGGCGCTGCAGGCCGAACCGGGTGAACTCGCTGATCCCCCGCGCCACGCCCAGGGTGCGGGTAGCCGCGTAGAAGTCGACCGCGCGCCGGGCCGGGTGGCCGCGCCAGGAGGCGCGGGCCTCGGCGAACACCTGCGTGATCTCCGCCAGGGTGAACTGTCGTGTCCAGACCGGCGCCCAGACCTCGCCGCGTGACTCCTCGCCCGCCGCGCCGCTGGCCGACCCGTCCGGGGAACCCTGCACGGTGAACGGCATGGCGGCCCTTCCGGCGGCATGCTGGTTCCGCCGCACCGCGCTGGCCGCGAACAGCAGCGCCCCCTCCACGAACAGGATGTAGCCCCACGAGTTGACCAGAGATACCGCCGCGCCGAACCGCGATGATCCCGGGCCGCCCGCACCACCCGGATCGAACTGGCCTACGGCTGCGTTAGAGAGCGGCTCGGATTCCGTGCCTGCCAGCAGGTCGCGAGCGATCGCCGCCGAACGGGCGCGGTCTTTCTCGGATGCGCCAAGTACGTCGAGCAGGCGCTGATGGAAGTTGGTCGAGAAGTCGAGTCGACCGTCGTTGCCGCCGGTGCCCAGTAGCGGCGGGAAGAAGGTGTCGTCCCCAGCGAGGACGACCGCCGCATCGATCCACGGCAGCAGCGCGTCAGGGCAGCGGTTGCGGAACTCCTGTACCAGAAGTCCTTTTCCTTCGCCACTCCCCGTATCGGTGATCCACCCCGCAGCGCGAGCCTGGCGGACCACCTGCTCCGCCACGCTAATCGCATCCCGGAACGGAGCGAGCCTGGGCGAAGGATGCTGGCGCAGGGCATCAAGGGCACGGAGCGGTTCCTTGTCCTTGAGGCCGAAGCCGCTGCCGTTGTTCCACGGGCTCAGCACCGGGGTGGGCACGTACTCCTCGGCCAGCCAGGCCGGGATGTCGGGCACGGTGGTGCCGATGGCCAGCCCGTCGGGTGTCCAGGCCGCGGTGGCCGCGCGGTCGGCCTGCTCGCCGATCACCCGGATCAGGCCGAGGCCCGCCAGGTAACTCGCCATCGGCTGCGGGCGGAGCCCGGAAAGGACGTGTCGCGCGAAGGCCGGACTTGTCATCGGGGCAGCTCCTTCACCGTGCGCGGGTCGCTGGCGCGCCAGTCCGCGACGCGGACGAGTGTCTCCAGGTAGGCGAGCACGAACGGGCCGTACTGGTCACGCAGGCCGAGCGCGGTGCGGGTCCATGACCCGTCGCCGCCGAGCTGGAACTGATCCAGGTCGACGGTCAACTCGGCCCCGGGATGGCCGAGCAGCGGCGGAATGGGCACCGTCGTGCCGTCTTCAAGCCCGAGCAGCTTGTGCTCGGAGGCCTCGCCCGGCGCCAGCACCGCCAGATCGCCGGGGTCGCGGACCTGGAGGCGCAGCTTTCCGTGGTGCGCGAGCACGAGGTACCTAGCTAGGTCCGGGTCCGGCGCTTCGGCGAGTAGCTCATGCAGTGGGCCGTCGAGCATGAGCATCGAGGCAAGCTCGTGCCGGAACGCCACGCCACCGTGGAAACGGAGCCGGCCCCGGCCATCGGATTTCGCCCAGGGCCGCCCCGCGTCCACCTCGGCCTTCCGCTCCGATGTGGCTAGATCGCACAGGGCGTCCTGCCAGATTTTATGCGCCTTCCCGACATCGTGCAGGTAAGCGGCGGTCACTGCGGTCCGCGCGGCGTCCGGCGCCAGATCGGGCGCCAGCGCGGACACCAGGGCGGCAGCCTGGTCCCGGGTCTCCCGGCTGTGCTGGTCCAGCGAGATCCAGCCGCGCTGCTGCGCCACGCTCGCCGAATCCGCCCGATAGGCGTCTTCGGTCCCTGTCGCCGGATCAGCGGTCGCGGTCAGCGGCGGACAGGCAGGAACGGGCCCGCGCGCCGCGGGATCGAAGCCGAGCTCGGGGTCGTATTTGCCGTCGGCGGCGGCTACCAGCAGCACCTCGCCGGGCCGCGCCCGCGCGGAGAGCTGGACCCTAGTCCAGCGGCCGGCTACCTGATCCAGCCGCCACTGAGGCATGTCGCGGATGAGCGCGTTCGCCTGCCGGACCGGGACCCGGCAGCGGAACTCCGCGGGCGGGGCCTTGGCGTCGGCCGGCGGGCGCCCGTCGTCCGCCTCCGGTTCCCAGGTCGCCCAGGCCAGCTGGACGTCGAGGTCGTCGCCGTCCCTGACGTAGGGCGCAATGTCGATGTCCGCGCCGCTGAGGTCCGGCGCGGTGTCGAACAGGCCGATGAGATCAGCCTTGCGCAGCACGGCAACCTGGATCTCGGTCACGGCGACCTGGCGGTCCAGCAAGTCCTCGCCCGTGACGGCACGCCCGTCGAGCCCGGACAGCTCGGCGCCCGACGCGTCGATGTCCGCCTGCTCGTACGGCTGCGGCTTGGCGGGCGGAAGCCACCACAGCTCGGCATCATCGACGCGGCCAGTCCGGTTGCAGCGGCCCGCCCGCTGGACCAGCGACGGCCATGGCGCAGCCTCCGTGATCAGCACCGCCGCGTTGAGATCGATCCCCGCCTCTACCACCTGCGTCGCGACCACGATGCGATCGGCCGGACGACCGGTGATCTCGCCCATCAGCTGAGCCCGTTCAATGCCCCGGAACCTGGAATGCAGCAAAGTGCAGTCGACCGGTTCGTTCCGCAGCTGCTTGTAGACCTCCCGCGCGGCATCCACGGTGTTGAGGACCACGAGCGTCAGCGTGCCTGCCCGATGCCGGTCCCGGGCGGCCGCCGCAATCGCCTTGTAGTCGCCGGGCTCGCCGACCAGCCGCCGGATCGTCCGCGCCGCATCCAGCCGGACGGCCAGTTCCCCGGTACGCTCCTCCGGCAGGATGCCCAGCACCTCGCCGCGCGCCGGGTTGTCCACCGTCTCGAGGAGTCCCTCCGGCACAGTTGCCGACATGCAAGTCAGCCCGAACGGCTCCGCCGTGCCGATCGTCTTGGCGAACCCAGCAAGCTGACGCAGCGTGGTGGTCGACTCCGGGCAGAGCTGGATCTCGTCGATGATCCAGTGCGCCCCGTTGGTGACCAGCGCGAAGTCGATCGGATAGGTGGCCCGCGCGATGCCATACCCGCGGTTCAGCGCCTTGCTCACCAGCGAGTCCACGGTACCCACCACGATCGCGGGCTTGTGCATTTCCAGGCGCCACCGTGGCTGCGTCTGCCCAGCGCCCCCCATTACCAAGTGCAGCGCGACCTGGTCGGCAAGTCCCAGGTTGGTGAGCCACCGTTCGGCCTCGCCCGCCACCTGCTCAACCAGGCTTCGCTGGGGCAGCGCGTACACGAGCCGCCGCGGCGTCGACTCTGGATCTGCGTACAGCCGTCGCCACAGCCAGGCCAGGATTACCCCGGTCTTTCCCGTCCCTGTCGGCGCCTGGACCACATCGGGCAATCCGCCCCACGCGATGCGCGCCTGATACCCGTGCGGTGTCTGCCCTGTTGCCGCCCGGAACAGTTCATCGAATGCCTGCATCACAAGCCTCTTCGCACATGGACCTGGCCTCCCGGAAGCACCCGCCTCACACCACGGGCGTATTAGTAAGTTACCCGCCACTTCTCATTAAGTTGCATCACATCATCTACTCGGTTATGCTCACTGCATTGGATCGCAGCGGTCACTGCAGGCGATGGCTCCATTGCGGTACGAGTAGCGGCGGGTGTCCGCGCACCGCCTTCACCATGTCTCGCGGCGCAAGCCGCGCTCCGTCGCCTCCCGGGGCGAGTCGAACGACTTGCCCCGGGACCTCCGTTATCCCCTACGAAGGGCGGTGCTTGAGGATGCGCGTCGGTGTGTACGTGGATGGATACAATCTGTATTATGGCGGGCGATCCTCGTGTGGACGCAACACGGCAGGCTGGCGATGGCTTGACATCAGAGCTCTGGCCGAAGCACTCGTACACGAACGGGTGGACTGGCCAGCCGCGCAACTTATGCGTGTGATCTACTGCACCGCGCGGGTCGACGCCACCGAGAGCCCGTCCAGCTACGCCGATCAAGACGTCTACTTGAAGGCTTTGGCCGCGGTGGGGAGCGTGGATCACATCGAGTACGGCAACTATGTCGCGCGCGTCAAGTCGGCTCCTCTGGCTGTGCGCCAACCCAATGGCCGTCCGCGACTGGTCACGGCCGACTGGCCGGTGATGGTCCAAGACCGGACAGGCGCCGCAGTTACGGACGCGCGATTCATGGTCTCTGTAGCCCATCGCGAGGAAAAGGGCAGCGACGTCAACGTAGCGTCGCACTTGCTGCTGGACGTGCTCGGCGGCGACGTCGACGCCGCCCTGGTCGTCTCCAACGACTCGGACTTGCGGTTTCCGATCCAGCAGGTGCGCGAACGCGTGCCCGTCGGGCTGGTCAACCCTACGCCTAACCAGACCGCTGGCGCGCTTCGTGCATCCGCCGCGATCGGAGCAGGACGGCACTTCTGGCGGAAGCTTTCCGCACGTGACTTCAGCAGTCATCAGCTCCCGAATCCTGCCGCGGGTTACGCCATGCCGAAAGAGTGGTGATGAGGTATACTTGCGACGTAGACCACCCGGCTCCTTGTGGGCCGGGTCTTTTTTTGGGACCAGGCCGACCGCAGTCATCACGCCACCTCGGCAAGCTAGACGTACCGGATTACGACTAACTGGACTACGAAATGCCGCGCCCGCAGCCCTGCCTGTCCGGTTAGGGACCTTTTCGCGGGGCACGGGTTCGACGCCGTCGGCGCCAAGCTCGCGTGCTTCAGCGGCTCTGGCTTCGACGACGATCTGCGCGAGGCTGCCGCTGACCGTACCGAGGTGCTGGTCGTCGATCCGGGTCTGCTGTACGCGTGACGCCATCATGCCGAACGCACCTTGAACTGGGACAAGTGGGCCAGGAGGGACTGGTTGGCTGCCCAGCCATCGGGGAACTTGACCGGGACGTTCAGGTGGACGGGCTCGGCGGAGGGGTGGGCGTCGAGCAGTTCGGGGATGCCGGCCCGGGCCACCACGATGCAGGCGTGGCGGTGCCTGGTAGTCAGCACGCACAGGCGCCCGGCCTCCAGGTGGAACGCGGTGGCGTCGCGGCGGCCGGACAGCGGATGCAGCACTATGACGATGTCGAACTCCCGGCCCTGCAGCCGGTTGGCCGTGTCGACCGTGACGCCGGGCAGGCCGCCGTCCCGCAGGGTCGCGCGGATCGCCTGGGCCTGGTCCCGGTGGGCCGTCCCTACCGCGATCCGGCTGGCAGTGACCGGGGCTCCCGCCACCGCTCGTTCGGGAGAATGAGAAACAGCACCGCGCTGCACGATGCGCGCGGCCAGGGCGGCGCAGGCGGCGACCGCCTCGGCGTCGGTGCGGACGGTGTGCCTGGCCGGGAGCTCGTACAGCGCCCAGCCGGAAGCGGCGGCCGTCTCCAGGGTCACGTCGAGGGCGTTTCTCCCGAACGGGCTGGTGCTGAACTCCACCCAGCGCTGCCCGGGCCCGGTGGCGGCCCGGAAGCCCGTGAACGGGTAGAACGCCTCGGACACCACGGGGGCGGCGGACGCGGGCAGCCGCCAGGAGACCGGCAGCATGTAGACCTGCATGTCCGGGTTGTGGCGCAGCAGGACCGCCACCGCGCTCTGCATCGGGTCCCAGGACAGGCCGGCCCACCGCTGGGTCGGCACCGCGGAGAACGGGTCGAGCTGGCCGGGGTCGCCGACGAACAGCGCGCGGTCGAACAGGCCGGCGACGCGCAGCAGCAGGTCCGAACGCATCTGGTAGGCCTCGTCCACGATTCCCCACGGCCGGGCCGGGGCACCGCGGACCGTGGCCCACTTGTGCGCCGTGCTGAGCACCACCGCGCAGTCGGCCACGTCGTCCAGCCTCGTGGACACCGTGACGTTCTGGTGCTGGATCACGCGCTGCGCGGGGGCGTACTCGGTCCCGGCCAGGCGGCCGATCGCCAGCCGCGGCCGGTCGGCGGCCAGCCGGTCGGTGAGGTCGTCGACCTGCTCGTTAGTCTGCGCGACGACCATGACCGGCTCGCCGGCGTCGGCGAGCCTGGCGGCGGCGCGCACGACGAGTGTCGACTTGCCGGCGCCTGGCGGGGAGTCCACGACCAGCCCGCGGCGGGCACCGGCCAGGCCGCCCAGGATGGTTGCCGTGGCCTGCTCGGCGAGCTCGGCGGCGGTGGTCACGACCAGTCCTCCCGCGCGTCTTCCTCGGCGGGGACGTACCGCGGCGGAGGGCCGCCGTGCGTCCAGGGGGTGTCCTCGGGCGCGGGGAACGCCGGGGGCGGCTGGTAGCCGTCGCCGAACGCTGCGTAGCACACCGGCTCGCCGACGGCGGGGACGCTGCCGGGCTCGGGGGTCAGCGCGCGGCCCATGCCGCCCTGCAGCTCGAGTAGGACCTGGGTACGGCCGTCGGCCGCGATGACGGCAATGACGCGGGCCTTCTGGTTCGCGCGGGCGGGCGAGGTGAGCGTGGCACCGGGTTCGGCGAGCACGACGTCGCCGGTCTCGACGGTAACTCGGGGGCGCAGGACGCGCCTTCGGCCGGTGGCGTCGACGCGATCCGGCTCGGCGGCGGCCACCCGGCCGGCGAACGCCTCTCCGGTGATCCGGTACTCGGCCATGACCAGCGGGTCGTCGAAGGCGCGCTGAGCGGCAACCATCTCCTGCACGCGTTCGGTGTTGGCCAGGCGGCTGGCGGCGGAGACCGCCCCGTCGCGCCGCGGCTGCGGCGGCCCGCCCTCCCTGATGTGCCCGGCGTGCCAGGTGAAGGCGTCCCTGTCGGAGTCCCACCGCCTGCGGACGTGCGCTGCCTCAGGGAGCCCGCGCAGCAGTTCCACCGCCCGCCACAACAGGGTCCAGGTGGGCGTCAGCTGGGTGGCCAGCGCGTCGGTGAGGGCGGCTTCCGCGCGCTGATAGGCCCGGCCGCCGCCGGTGAACCTGGCCGTCCGGACGGCGAGAATTCGCTGGTCGAGGACCTCGTTGTCGAACGTGGGGTCGGTGGCGGGGCCAGCCGATGGGCAGCGCAGCGGATCCTCGGCCAGGGCGGCCGCCTGCGCGCCGGTCGTGCCGGGCGGCGGGTCGATCCAGCCGAGCAGCGCCGCGAGGTTGCGGTCTTCGGCCGGGCTCTGCCCGGTGGCCCAGTGCGCCGACAGCGCATCGGTCGCGGCCAGCATGAGCGAGGAGGCGGGGCTTTCCGACCGATCGGCGAAGAAGGTCAGCCAGCGGCCGAGGACGGGCACGGACTCCGCGACGGCGTACGGCCCCTCGGCCCGCCGGAAGCGGGTGGAGCGGCCGAGCAGGCGGGTGAAGGCGATCCCGGCCGGATTGGGGACCAGGAGCTGAGGCGCGTCGGCGTACCGGATGGCAGGGTCGCGACCGTCGGTTGGCTCATGATCGGCGAAGTAGCTTTCTATGTAGCGCAGGATCACGGCCGCGAGGTCGGCGGCGAACGCGAAGCGCAGGTCGCGGTCGCGCGGCTCGGGGACGACGAGCAGGTTCGGTGCTCCCGGGTCGTCGCCGACCAGCGCGGCGAGGGGGGCGTTGGCCTCGCCGGCCAGGGCCAGCGGGATGAACACCAGTGGGTGCGGGCTGAGGTGCACGTGGCGGACGGTACAGGTCGGCTGCGCGGTCCCGCTGGCCGCAGCCATGGCGCGGGCCAGTGACGTTAACGTGCTCATACCGCCTCCCGCAGGGCTTCGGCGCGCAGCCGGGCCGCGTGGCGGAGCAGGGCGGCCGCCTCGGCGAGGTCGGTGCCGGGGGCGGGGCGGTCAGTGCCGCGGGCCAGCCGGAGGACGGTCTGGACGTGCTCGACGCCGCCGAGTTCCTCGCGGGCGTCGCGGCCGAGCGCCGCCGTGCAGCCTCGGGCTTCGTCCCTACAGAGGAAGCACATTTCGCAGGTACTCAGGCACTCCGGCGCGTACCTGGCCTCGATCTGGCCGATCGCGGCGGCCAGTTCGGCGGGTCTGCGCCGGGGGACGCCGTTGCTGTCGGGGTCCAGGTCGAAGGTCAGGTCGGGCGGGAGCAGGTCGAGCAGGTCCGCAATCCTGGCCATCCGGGACAGCTGGCGGCGCAGGACGGTGAGCTGCTTGCGCACGTCGAGCGACGTGGCGACAGGCCGGTTGGAGAAGTTCTCCGGGCAGACCAGGATGGTCTCGTCGCTGACCGTCTCCGGCGGGACGTGCTGTTCGGCGAGGACGTCGCGGAGGGCGAGGACGTAGACCGCGGACTGGATCGCGGCGGCCGCCACCTTATCCCCGTCCGCCTGGCCGTCAATGACGGCGAAGGACTTGATCTCTATGACGTGGAACCTGCCGTCCAGCTGGAACGCGATCAGGTCCGGCTCCAGGAAGGCGTGCCGACCGCCGACCTCCAGGCGCAGCAGCGGGTGGTCGAACATCGTCCCCGCCTCGTCTTGCGACGCGGCCGCCCGGGCCAGCAGCGTCCTCGTCCTGGCGTGCCGCAGGTCCAGGCTGGGATTGCCGCCGACCTCGCCGAGATCGTCGTAGTGCGCCTCGGGAATCGGCAGGTTCAGGTGGGTGCGGAGCAGGGTAAGCAGCTGCGCCGCCCCGTCGCCCTTCACCTGGGCCTCGAACGCGTTCCCCCTGGCCAGCGCGAACCTGGACTGGCCGAACGGCGCGGGGAACCCGGCGTAGCCGGCGAGCCGCTGCTTGTCCGCCCCGGCCGCGTCCAGGATCGCGCGCCGCGCGCAGCCCGGGTTGCTGGCCAGCGCGGCGATCGTGCGCGCGTTGTGACTGCGCGGCAGGGCCCGGCCGCGGAGGCGGGCCAGCCGGGCCTCAGTGCCGGTCAATGTCCCCTCCTTGGCTGGGTCTGTCCCGCCAGCTGGATGCGGGTGCCGAACAGCTGCTGCGCGTCGTCGAGCTGCGCGCGTACGCGCTGCGCGGCGGCCTGCCTGACGTGCTGGTCGGTGTCCTGGTGGACACCGAGTTCGGCGGCGGCAGCCCGCCGCACCGTGCGCGGATCCAGCTGGGCCGCGGCCGCAGCGGCACCCGGGATGCTGGCCGCGAACCGCCACAGAAGCCTACGGGCGGCGGGAGCCGGGCCGGGCAGCCGCTCGATGGCTTCAGCGACCCGGATCGCCGCCGTCAGGAAGTCGACGCGCGGGGACAGCGATCCGATGACACGGCGTTCCATCGGCCAGGTAGATATGGCCAGCAGGCCACGGGCCGGCGCGAGCAGGTCTGCGGTCAGCGCGGCGCAGATGTAGTACGGCCGGGCGAACGGCGCGGACCGGAATGAGCGTTCCTCGTCTCGTTTAAGGCTGGTCAGCCGGGCCGTCACGAACGTGCCGACGAAGAACGCCTCATGCACCATGGCGATCAGCCGAGGCGCGGCCGGGACGGTGAGCAGGCTCAGCGCCTGGTGCACCTGCTCGCGCAGCGGCAGGAGCGGCGCCGACTCGCGGGCTGCGCTCAGGCCTGGCCGGGGTTCAGCGGCCGGTTGGGCCGTCCCGTCCACGGCGGTCTGCGCCGGAGCGGCGCCCTCGGCCCGGTAGGCAACCTCAGCCTGGGCGAGCGCGTCTTCCCAGTCCTGTTCGGCCCGGCGCAGGTCGCGGCGCAAGGCCGCGGCGCGCATACGGTCACCGGCCAGGACCGCCTCGCGTACGGCGGTCCGCAGCGCGCCGATGCGCCGCTCCAGGGACTCCACCTGCTCGGTCACGAGCGAGACTGTAGCAGGTTCCAGCTAAATCCAGCAAGTTCCAGTATTCATCAGAGCGAGGCCGACACCGTTCCAGGCGGGGCATCGACGGGTTCAGGACAGGTAGCGGCCGTACCAGGTCCAGATCCGCTGCCAGCCGTCCATGGCCGCGTCAGGCCGGTAGGCGGTGCGGTTCACCGAGAAGAACGCGTGACCGGCGCCCTCGTAGGAGTGGAACTCGTGCGTCTTGCCCTGGTCCTTCAGCTCCTGCTCCAGCTCGGCGACCTGGTCCGGTGAGGGGTACTGGTCGTCCGCGCCGAACAGGCCGAGCAGCGGGCAGGACAGGTCCTTGATGAGGTGCTTGATGGGCCCGACCTTCAGCGGCATGCCCTCCGGCGGGGTGCCGACGACGAACGCGCCGTAGCAGTCGACCGCGGCGTCGAGCGGCAGGCTGCACGCGGCCAGAACCGACTGGCGGCCGCCCGAGCAGTACCCGATCACGCCGACCTTGCCGTTGGCCGAGGACAGCCCGCGCAGGTGGGCCGCGGCCCCGGCCACGTCGCCGATCAGGCGGGGATCCGGGACGCCGCCCTGGGCGCGGGCGGCCGCGGCGGCGTCGTCCGGGCTGGCCCCCGGCGCGTCGCGGTGGTACAGGTTCGGCATGAGCGCGTTGTAGCCGTGCACGGCGAAGTTGCGCGCGATCTCCTTGGTCGGCTCGTCGTAGCCGGGCATGTGGTGGATCACCACCACGCCGCCGAACGGCCCCTGGCGCATCGGCCGCGCCAGGTAAGCCTCGATCTCGTCGCCGCCGTCACCGCGGATCGTGACGGTCTCGGCCAGCATCGCGTCGTACATCAGGTTCCCTTCGAGTCCGTTGGGGCGCTCAGATCCTACCGGGGGAAACTGAACCCGGGTGGTCAGCGGGGCAACCGGACCAAGGTCAGGAAGAAGTTGTCGATCTGCCGGATCGCGTCGATGAAGTGCTCGAAGTCGACCGGCTTGGTGACGAACGCGTTGGCGTGCAGCGCGTAGCTGCGCAGGATGTCCTCCTCGGCCCGCGAGGTGGTCAGCATCACGACGGGGATGACGAGCAGTTCCGGGTCCTGCTTCAGCTCGGCGAGCACCTCCAGGCCGCTGCGGCGCGGCAGGTTGACGTCGAGCAGGATCAGCCCGGGGCGGGGCGCGCCCGCGTAGGGGCCCGCCTGGCGGAGGAACTGCAGCGCCTGGTCGCCGTCGGTGACGACGTTCAGCCGGTTGCGGATCCGGTAGTACTCGAAGGCCTCCCTGATGATGAGCGCGTCCCCCTCGTCGTCCTCCACGAGCAGCACGTTGATCGCGTTGAGGTCGCCGAGGTCAGCCATGGGTGTCATCCTCGTCCGTCTCGGCGGGCATGGGGAGCGTGAAGCAGAACCTGGTCCCTTCGGTGACCGTCGTATCGAGCCAGATCCGGCCGCCGAAGTTCTCGATGATCTTTCGGCACATGGCCAGGCCGATGCCGGTGCCCGCGTAGCTGCGGTCGTTGAGGCGCTGGAAGAGCACGAAGATGCGCTCGGCGTAGTCAGGGTCGATCCCCATGCCGTAGTCGGTGAACGAGAACAGCCAGAACGACTCCTGGCGGCGAGCTGTGACCACGATGCGCGGCGGCCCCTCGCCCGCGAACTTCAGCGCGTTGCTGAGCAGGTTCTGGAACACCGCGGTGAGCAGCGACATCTCCGCCAGGACCAGCGGCAGGTGCCCGGCCTCGATCGTCGCGCCCGACTTCTCAAGTTCTTCCGCCAGGTTGGCCCTGGCCTGGGTCAGCGCGCTATCGCTGGAGACCAGCATGGGCTCGGGCGCGGCCTGCCCGACCCGGCTGAACGCCAGCAGGTCGTTGATCAGCGCCTGCATCCGCTGGGCGCCGTCCACGGCGAAGTCGATGTACTGATTGGCCCGCGCGTCGAGTTGCCCCGCGTACCGGCGCTGGAGTAGCTGGCAGAAGCTGGCCACCTTCCTGAGCGGCTCCTGCAGGTCGTGCGAGGCGAGGTAGGCGAACTGCTCGAGCTCGTAGTTCGACCGCCGCAGGTCCTCGGCGCTGGCCTGCAGCTTCGTCTGCTCGTCCCGGACCACCAGCAGGTCCCGCCTGATCTCCTGGCGCGTGTGGCGCAGCCGGACGGCGAGGATCACCACGACGACCAGCAGGACCCCGGCCAGGCCGCCGAGTACCGGGGTGAGGATGCCGCTCATGGCTCGTCCACGGGCGCGCAGCCGAGCGCGAGGATGGCGAGGTCGTCGTCCAAGTCTCCCCCGTTCAGCGCGCGCACCCGGTCGACCAGCCGGTCCAGCAGCTCATCGTCGTCCGGGTGGCCGACGGGGTCGTCCACGGCCTCGGCGATTAGGTCGACTAGGCCCTCGCTGCCGAGCCGCTCGGACCCATGGCCGATCCGGCCCTCGATCAGGCCGTCGGTGTAGAGCAGGACAGACCAGGCCTCGCCCAGCTTGACCTGGGTGCCCGGCCAGTCCTCGGCCTCGCCGCCGAGGCCGGGCGGCGGGAGCGAGGGAGCCTCGAGCTCCTGGACCCCGGTGCGGGTGACCAGCAGCGGCGGCAGGTGGCCGGCCAGCCTGACCCAGGCGGACGTGCGGCCGGGCTCGACCGACAGCATGCAGAGCGTGGCGAACATCGTGTCGTCCTGGCGCTCGTGCTCGAGCACCTGCTGGACGATGGACAGGATCTCCTGCGCGGGCAGGCCCGCCAGGACCAGCGCCCGCCAGGCCACCCGCAGGCAGACGCCGAGCGCCGCCTCGGTCGGCCCGTGCCCGCAGACGTCGCCGATCAGCGCGTGCACCCAGCCGTCGGCGGACTCGACCACGTCGTAGAAGTCGCCGCCGAGCAGGCGCTGCTGGCCGCCGGGCAGGCAGCGGGCCGTGACCGCCAGCCGCGGATCGGTCAGCAGCGGCGAGGGCAGCAGGCCCCGCTCGAGCCTGGTGTTCTCCTCGGCGTGGATCCGCGCCGCCGTGAGCTGGCGCTGGGCCTCCTCCGCGTGCCGGCGCTCGATGGCGTACCGGATCACCCGGTGCAGCATGTCCCCGGTGACCTCGCCCTTGACCAGGTAGTCCTGCGCGCCGGCCCGGACCGCCTGCTGGCCAAGGTGCTCGTCGGCGATCCCGGTGAGCACGACGATGGCCACCGCGGGCTCCCGCGCGAGCAGCCGGCCAAGACCGTAAAGATCCTGGGAGTCGGGCAGGCCTAGGTCCAGGAGCACGCAGGCCGCGCCGGACACCAGGAGCTCGGCCTCGGCGAGCGACCTGGCGCGCTGCAACGA
The DNA here is from genome assembly GCA_963789225.1 of uncultured Actinomycetes bacterium. Taxonomy (GTDB): domain Bacteria; phylum Actinomycetota; class Actinomycetes; order Streptosporangiales; family Streptosporangiaceae; genus Palsa-504. The sequence continues at coordinate 27,733 of CAWBKD010000044.1, read as the reverse complement.
GGCGGCCGCTCCCGCCTCGTCCAGCAGCTCGCTGGTCAGCAGGGCATCGCCATCGTCGTCCTCGACGAGCAGGATCCGCACCTGTTCGTAGCCCGTCATGCCTGGCCGCTCCGTTTCCGTATGAGCGTCGGATACCCACAATTTGCCTGAATATTAGATCGCCTGCGGGAAGGTGAAGACGCGGTCCGGGTCGTAGGCGGCCTTGACCCGGGTGAGCCTGGCGTAGTTGGCGCCGTAGTAGGCCTGCCGCCAGTTGGTCAGGTCGGGGTCGATGTAGTTCTGGTACGCCTGGCCGCTGGCGTACGGGCGCATCGACCGCCAGAACGACCGCTGCCAGGCGTGCTGATTGGCCACCCCGGCGGAGGCCGCGCCGGGCGTCCAGCCCGTGGTGTACTGGGCCTGGAAGAGCGCGTTGCGGTGGACGTACGCGGTCGCGCCCGGCGCGACGCGGTTGACCGCGCCGCCCATCGCGTCGAACGCGATCCCGCCGACCCCGCCTGGCGCGCCGTTGACCAGTTGCAGGTTCTCCACGCCGGACAGCAGGGTGCCGATCCCGCTGCTGCTCAGCGGCCTGGTGAAGAAGTCGGACTTGGCGTACTCCGAAGCGCGCATGAATAGCCCCGCCGGGTTCTGGGTCGGCAGGTGGCACTGCGCCACGGTCCACACCGTGTTGGTCACGCAGCCCGCCTCGACCAGCATCGCGTGTAGCCAGGTCGTGCTCTCCAGGTACGGCGAGGACGGGTCCGAGCCGACCGCGGCGTACAGCTTCTCCAGCTCGGCGTAGGCGCCGTCCACGCTGCCCAGGTACGTACCGCCCACCTCGACGGACGGGGTGCCGCCGCCCGGCGCGGCCGCCAGGTGCAGGTTGGACCACAGCGCGTCCGGGGCGTGCGGCGCCCACGACTGCCAGCCCGCGATCACCTGGCCGGCCTGCGACCACGGCCAGGACAGGAAGAACAGGATGATCTCGCCGACCGGGTGGGTGCGGAAGGTGAACGAGGTCACCACGCCGAAGTTGCCGCCCCCGCCGCCGCGGCAGGCCCAGTACAGGTCGGGATTGCGGCTTGGGCTGGCGGTCCTGACCTGGCCGTCGGCGGTGACGATTTCCAGCGAAAGGACGTTGTCACTCGTCAGCCCGTAGGCGCGGGAGACCACGCCGACGCCGCCGCCGAGGGTGAGCCCGGCGATGCCGACCGTCGGGCAGGACCCGCCGGGGACCGAGCGGCCGTAGGCCGCCAGCCCGTTGTAGACGTCGATCAGGTGCGTGCCCGCCCCGACGACCGCGGTGCCGCCGCCGACGCTCACGCCCGCCATCCTGGTCACGTCGATGATCAAGCCACTGGTCGACGACCAGCCCGCGTAGCTGTGACCCCCGGACCTGGCGGCGACCGGTACGCGGTGCCTGCGCACGAAGGCTAGGCAGGTCGCCACGTCCTGCGGGCTGGCGCAGTACGCGATCCCGGCCGGGTGCAACCCGTCAAAGCGCGGGTCGAACAGGCGCTTGGCCGTGGTGTAGTCGGCCTCCCCCGGCCGGACCAGCGACCCGGCCAGGTCCTGGGCCAGCGCCGCCCAGTCGGCGGTCTTGGCGGGGCCCGCGAACGCGGCGCCGCTGCTCGCGGCCGGGGCGCCCACCGAAGGCGCGGTGCCGGTGTTCGCGGGGCCCGTCGCGGTCCCGCCCGCGGTGTTCGGGGCCCCGCTGCCGGTGCACGACGAGAGCAGCGTGGCGCCGCCCGCCGCCGCGGCGAACCGCAGGAACGCGCGGCGCTCCCTGCGGACAGGGGGTTCGCCTTCGCCTGCGGCGTGGGCCATCGTGGTGCGCCTCTCGTTCGCGGTGCCCTGCTCCGACATTCCCCAGTGTGGGGCTCGGTGGGTAAGGACGCCGGATGCGACCCGAAATTTACTTGCCATCGACCGCCCGGAGAAATATGGTTGAGTTACTCAACTTTTGAGGGACTCAGGCAATGGGTGGAGGTGAGCGCGAATGGACGAGCAGGGCAGCACGTCGACGGCGACGGCGCCGGGGAAGGAAGAGCCGGGGCCGGACGACGAGCTGAATCGGCAGATCGCGGACGCGCTCTCCGGGCTCCTGAAGTCCGCCCACGACCTGGCCCAGGGCATCGCATCCGACCTCGGGCTGACCGGCAGCGACGTCATGGCGATGCTCAAGCTCGAGGCGCCCATGACGATGAAGGACCTCGGGCTGAAGATCGGCTGCGACCCGTCCTTCGTCACCTCGATCGCGGACGCGCTGGAAAGCCACGGCCTGGCCCGGCGGGAGCCCTCCCAGCGCGACCGGCGGAGCAAGAACATCGTGCTCACCCCGGAGGGCGAGAAGGTCAGGGTGCGGATCTGCGACGAGCTTTTTGCCCGGGCCCCCTGGTCCACGTCGCTGGACACCGGCGAGCGCCGGTGCTTGCTCGGGCTGATGCGGAAGATGCTCGGATTCCGCGAGGGGAGGTGATCCTGTCACATCCGCGGCGGCGACAACGTCAAGACCGATGACAGGGTAGCCGCAGGGTCGTCTTAACTGAGGGCGGCCACACGGGAAGGACGACCTACGGGGCACTGATACCACCGCTCGTTCGGCCAAATAAGGGTCTTTAAAAGCACGTACGGCGCGTGGCCGGGGACAGCAAGGCAGTCACGGCGATGGTTCAGCGCGCTTCAAAACAAGGGAGATTATCTTGTCAGCCACATCACCAGACACCGAGGGCGCGGTGATTTCCGGTACCACGGAGACCACGAGCCCGAGGACTGGGGCGACGGGGGTTGCCGGGTCTTCGGGCGCCCCATCGCGGCGGCTGGGCCTGGCCCTGGCCGTCATCGCGACGGCCCAGCTCATGGTCGTGCTCGACGCGACCATCGTGAACGTTGCCCTGCCGCACATCCAGACCGCACTCGGCTTCTCAGGCACCAACCTCGAATGGGTGGTCAACGCGTACGCGCTGGCGTTCGGCGGGCTGCTGCTGCTCGGCGGGAGATCCGGCGACCTACTGGGGCGTCGCCGGATCTTCATCGCCGGCATCCTGCTGTTCTCGCTGGCGTCCCTGCTCGGCGGGTTCGCCACCGACCAGGCGTGGCTGCTGGCCGCGCGCGTCGTCCAGGGCATCGGCGGCGCGTTCGCCGCGCCCACCGCGCTGTCGCTGATCGCCGTCACCTTCCCCGAGGGCCCGCCGCGCAACCGCGCGATGGGCGTGTACGCGGCGATGAGCATCGCCGGAGGCGCGGTCGGCCTGATGGCCGGCGGGCTGCTTGTCCAGTACGCCACCTGGCGCTGGGTGCTGTTCGTGAACGTGCCGATCGGCCTGGTCGTAGCGTTCCTCGCCACGCGCGTGCTGCCCGAGTCGCAGCGCCGGCGGGGTGAGTTCGACCTGCCGGGTGCGATCACCGGGTCGCTCGGCCTGGGCGCGCTGGTCTACGGGCTTTCCAACGCGGCGACGACCCCGAACGGCGTCTCGCACTGGGGCGACACCAAGGTGATCGTGTCCCTGGTGGCGGCCGTGGTGCTGCTGGTGGCGTTCGGGATCATCGAGGCGCGCAGCAAGCAGGCGCTGGTGCCGATGCGGGTGCTGCGCAGCCGGGACCGGTCCGGCTCCTACCTGATCAGCCTGTGCATTGGCACCGCGCTGTTCGGCATGTTCTTCTTCCTCACCCTGTTCGTGCAGAACGTCTGGGGGTACAGCGCGCTGAAGACGGGCATCGCCTACCTGCCGATGGTCGCCATGATCATGGTGGGCGCCGGGCTGTCCTCCCAGCTGGTGAGCCGGATCGGCGCGCGGCCGCTGATGCTGACCGGTAGCGTGATCGCCACCGGCGGGATGTTCTGGCTGTCCCGGCTCAACGAGCACAGCCACTACCTCTCCGGCCTGCTCGGGCCGATGATGGTCACCGCGGCGGGCATGGGGCTGATCTTCGTGCCGCTGTCGCTGGTCTCGCTGGCCAAGGTGGGCGACCGCGACGCGGGCGTGGCGTCGTCCCTGCTCAACGTCGGCCAGCAGGTCGGCGGGTCGATCGGGCTGGCCATCTTGGGCACCGTGGCCTGGAGCGCGGTGGCGAACAGCATCCACTCTCAGGTCGCCGCGGCGGCCGGGCACGCCGCCGGGCACCTGTCCGCGGCTGCGCAAGCCGCGGCGACCCGGGCGATCACCGACCACGCCTACTCGGTCGGCTTCTCCAAGGGCTACCTGGTCTCGGCCGGGATCGCCCTGCTCGCGCTGCTGATCACGATCCTCGCGATCAGGGTGACCCGGGAGGACCTGGCCGGCATAGACCCGATGGCAGCGCCCGCCGACTGACCGGGTTTGTCCGGGTAAGGGCCGGGTCCCGAGGCGCACGCGCCGCGGGACCCGGCTCGTTCTATGCTTGCCGGATGTCCCCTATCACCGGCCCGGATGGCCCGGGCGCTGGGCCCGGTCCTCGCCGGCGTTCGGTCATCACGATCGCTCCGGCGGCGCTCGCCTCGGCGGTCCTGTCCTCGGGCGGGTGCACCTCGTCCAGCACCTCGTCCGGTCCCAGGGTCCTGCGGTTCTTCACCGACCACGAGGCGGCCGTCATCGAGGACGCGACGGCGCGGATCGCCCCGGGGCCCTCTGACGACCCCGCCGAGGCGGGTCACCCGGGGGCGCGCGAGGCGGGCGTGGCCGACTACATCGACCTGATGCTCGGCATGCTCAGCGTGCTCGATTCTGCTGACCCTCCTCCCCACGTTTTCGCGGGAGGGCCGTGGAGCAACCGGCATACGTCGGGGCCAGACCTCATGGCGTCGTTCATCGCGCTCGATCCGGTCCGGGCGATCGCCTGGCGCAGGCGCCTGACCGGCTGGCAACAGCAGTACCGGGACGGGATCGCGACCCTCGACAGGCTTGCGGGCGGAGACTTCACCAAGGCCTCGCACGCGGACCAGGACAAGATCCTGGCCGGGGCGGACGTGGGGCCGTTCAGGTCGCTGCTGTTCGAGCACACGATCGAGGGCATGTACTCGGTCCCCGAGTACGGCGGCAACCGGGATCTGGTGGGCTGGAAGGACATCAGCTACCCGGGCGACATCCAGCCCCGGGGGTACACGGCCGAGGAGACCTCACGTTCCGACGGGCCCGACCCGCTGGACCAGACCCCCGTCGTGGCCGAGGTGCTGAAGTTCCTGGGCGTCGTGTGAGCTTAGTTTTCGTTGCGGGCAGAGGGTGAGGGCGGGGCGGTGCGCAAGGCAGTAGTGATCGGCAGCGGCGCGGGCGGGTCGTTCGCGGCCATGGTGCTCGCCCAGGCCGGATGGCAGGTGGTCGTGTTCGAGAAGGGCCCCAACTACTTCTCCAACCTGGCCGGCGTGGGGCCGATCGGCACGCTGTTCTCCAACGACGACCTCAAGATGAACGCGCGGTACTTCGCCGGTCCTGACCCGATCGTGTTCCCGCGCACCTGGCGGCCGGTCGGGTCGTCGAGCTCGCCGTACACCGGCAGCGTGGACGAACTGCCGCAACTGGTCGGCGGCGGGACCGTGCACTGGGACGGCAAGGTGCCCAGGTTCTGGGACATCGACTTCCAGCAGCTTTCGGCCCTGGGCCCCGCGCCGGGCGCCGACATGGCCGACTGGCCGTTCAGCTACGCCGACCTCGCGCCCTACTACGACGAGGTCGAGACGCTGATCGGCGTGCAGGGCGACGTGACCGTGATCCCCGACCTCGTGCTCTCCCACGCGCCGCGCGGGCCGTTCCCGATGCCGCCCGGCCCTGAGCAGCGCACGTCGCTCCTGCTGGCGGGGGGCGCCAAGGCCGAGGGCCTGCACCCGTTCTTCTTCCCGATGGCGATCAACTCCGTGCCCTACAACGGGCAGCACGCGTGCAACGACTGCGGGTTCTGCGGCAACTACGGCTGCCCGGTGGTGGCCAGGCCGTCGGCGCTGATGCCGCTGCGGGTCGGCCTGCGCACCGGGCGGGTAAGCCTGGTGCCAGACACGATGGTCACCAAGGTCGAGCTGGCCGGCTCATCGACCGCGGGGCGCGCGACCGGGGTGCGCTGGGTGCGGATGACCTCCAGCGGGCCGGTGACCGGCGGGGAGAGCGCCGACGTCGTCGTGATAGCCGCCTCGGCCATCGAGACGGTGCGGCTCGCGCTGCTTTCTTCGTTCCCCGACGCCAGCGGCAAGATCGGGCGGCGGCTGATGCTGCACTCGTTCCTGGACGGCAGCGCGATCTTCCTCGACGAGCGGGTCCACGCCTACCGCGGGCGGTCGACGACGCAGTGCGTGCAGGACGCCTGCGACCCTGACTTCCCCGGGGCGCGGGCCTTCGCCAAGGCGAACGGGCTGCCGTACATCCGGGGCGGGATCTGGGAGCTCGGCGGCGGCCAGGACCCGATCAGCGAGGGGCAGTCCTACCAGACCCTGCTCGCCTTCGTGCGCTCGTCTCGGCCGTTCGGTACCGAGTTCAAGCAGCTCATGCGGGCCTCGATCCTGCGTGACCGGCTGGCAGGCAGCCAGATGATCGCGCACGACATGCCCTACCTCGACCACACGGTGACCCTGGATCCCACGGTGAAGGACGTGTTCGGCCTGCCCGTGGCCCGGATCACCTGGAGCAGAGGGACATACGAGCAGGTGGCCCAGTCGTTCTACGCCCCGAAGCTGAAGAAGATGATGACGTCGGCCGGGGCCGGCGTGGCGCTGGCGGTGCCGGACACCGACAACAGCGGCGGCGTACCCACCGGGGCTCACATCCTGGGCGGCATGATGATGGGCCCCGACCCGGCCACCAGCGTGACCGACACCTACGGCCGGGTGCACGGCCTGGACAACGTCTACGTCGCCGACGGCGCCAGCTTCGTCACCTCCGGCGCGGTGAACCCGACCAACACGATCATGGCCGTGGCCCTGCGCAACATGCGCCAGCTCGCGGGGACGCCGGGATAGGGCTTCGGGCCGCGTTTGCGGCGAACTTTGTGAGTTCCTTGTGACGATGGGGGAACGGCCACGACGCCGGCGCTACCGGGGTATCGTCTCGACGGTGAGAAGGACCGCCTGGGGGGCCGGGGCGGTGGCCGCGGCCGTCTTGGCCTTGTTGGCCGGCTTGAGCGGGGTCGCCGAGGCGCATCCGAATACCGCGTCGGCCGCTGGCACCGCGATCACCGCGGCCGAGGACGCCAAGGCGTGCGGGGCGCTGCCCTCGTTCCCGGCGGGAACGGCCGATCAGATCATGGCCGGGAGGCTCACGATCTCGGGGTTCCCCGCGGTGACGATCGACCCGAGCCACGACGGCCACATCAACTGGGCGCAGGACCCGTTCGGCAATCCGACGTGGCTGGTGGATTTCCAGAACGCCCAGTGGATCGAGGCGCTCATCAAGGCCTATCTGGCGGGGGGGCCGAACGCGGACGCCTACCGGGACCGCGCGAAGACCCTGCTGCTCGGCTGGCTGAGCCAGGTGCCTGCCGACAACCAGGAGCCAGACACGCTGATCTGCTCCGCCGAGGCGTTCCCCGGCCAGAGCTGGATCGATGACCAGATCCCCGGCCTGCTGCACTACTACGCCACGCACTGGGACGGCGCCTACAACCACGGCCTCAAGCAGAGCCTGCAGCTACTGGGCGCCGGGTGTGCGTACCCGTCGGGTGCCTTCGGCGGTGCGGCGGGGTCCTGGCGGGAGACCGCCCGCCAGCAGATGATCGACTCGTTCGAGCCCAACGTGTACGGGCCGGCGATCGACGCCCACGGGGTCACCAACGAGCAGTCGACCGGGTACGCCAACTTCGACTTCGGCCTGTGGTCCACGGCCGAATCGGACCTGGCCGCCTGCGGCTCCTCGCTGCCCGGCTGGATCAAGTCCCGGATCGCGCTGATGCCGGAGTTCCTGGCCCAGGCGACCCAGCCGAACGGCAAGCTGGTCCAGATCGGCGACACGTACGTGGTCAGCGCGCGGTACCGGGCCGGGACCCCGCTGCAGTACGCCGTCAGCCGGGGGACGTCCGGCACGCCCCCGGCGCAGCGGATCGCAGTCTATTCGGCCGGGTACGTGTTCGGGCGGTCCTCGTGGGGGACGGCGGCGACGTTCGGGGACCAGTCGTTCTACTCGCTGCGCTTCGGGCCCGGCACCGAGATCCACGGCCACGCCGATCACATGGGGCTGACCTACTACGCGGACGGCCGCAATCTGATCGTCGACGCCGGTCACACCGGGTACGAGGACACGCCGTACCGCGCCTACCTGCTCTCGCCGGAGGCGGCCAGCGACCTGGTCATGCCCGGCGTGCCCTTCGACTCCTCAGCCTCGACCTCCCTGATCCACCAGGACATCGGCGCGCAGGGGCAGTTCTACGAGTTCTACGACACCGCTTTTGGCGGGCGGCCGCGCTACCGCAGCGTCTACGTCGACCAGGACCCGGACCTGGTGCTGGTCTTTGACCGCGCCTCGGGTGCTTCGAGCTACGAGCAGCTATGGCATCTGGACCCGGGCCTTTCTGTGACCTCGGTGACCCGCTCGTACGCGATCGCTAGTGCCCCAGGTACCCAGCTGGAGATCCGCCAGATCCCGCTGCCCGGCCAGGTGATCCCGGCCGGGTCGACGCACGTGGTCGAGGGGCAGGTCAACCCCTACCAGGGCTGGGTGTCGCACGGGATGCTGCAGCGCACCCGCGCGCCCGTGGTCACCATGAGCCGTTCCGGCTCGAGCGCCGCGATCCTCACCCTGATCGCTCCCACCACTCCCGGCGCATCGATTAGCGCTTCGGCCAGCCCCGGTCCAGGGGGCTGGTACCGGTTGCGCGTGGACATCGGCGGTCGCCAGCTGTCGTTCCTCGTCAGCCCAGGCGGCGACATCCAGGCGGGCTGACCCCGGGTTAGACGACAGCGAGTTCGGTGTGCAGGGCCCGATTGATGAGGCCGGCGAGTTCGTCGCGGGTCGGGCCCGGCGCGAAGGGCGGGCGCCACCCGGTGGCGTAGATCGCGCGGGGGCGGGGTTCGATGTCGCGCAGCGATGCGGGCAGCGCGCTCATGGTCATATAGCCGAACGCCGCGCCGAGGAGGCTACGGTCCGCTTTGGCCCTGGCCGCCGCGCTGCTTCGCCCTTAAGCGCGGCTGGGGTCCTTCTTCATCCGGTCGATCCGTTCGGCGCGCAGGGCCGAACGGCGGACCTTACCGGCGTCGTCGCGTAGCGGCGTGGTGGCGCGCTCGATCACCCTCGGGAGCTTGTTCGGGGCCAGCCGCTGGCGCAGGTGGGCCAGCAGGTCTTCATCTGAGACCGGCTCGGACAGCTCGACGATGGCGTACGGAATGCTGCCCAGGTCCTCGTCGGGCAGGCCGATCACGCAGCTGGACTGGACGGCGGGGTGCTCGTCGAGGGCGGCCTCGATCTCGGCCGGGTAGACGTTCGCCCCGCCGACCAGGATCATGTCCGCGAACCGGTCGGTGATGTAGACGTACCCGTCGGCGTCGACGTGGCCGATGTCGCCCAGCGACTCCCACCCGTCGGCGGCGCTGCGCGCGGTCGCGCCGACGTACCGGTACGGCGACGGGGCACCCGGACCCCGCCGCATCCAGATCTCGCCCTCCTCCCCCGCGGGAACGGGCCGGCCCTCGAAGTCGCGTATCTCGATCTCGCCGATCACCGCCCGGCCGACCGACCCCCGGTGATCCAGCCATTGGGTCCCGGTGATCACCGTCATGGCCTGCAACTCGGTGCCGCCGTAGAGCTCGAGGATCTGCTCCGGGCCTAGCCAGTCGATCCACGCCTGCTTGAGCCACGCCGGGCACGGCGCGGCCATGTGGAAGGCCACCTCGAGGGAGGAAACGTCGGCGCCCAGGCGGACCTCCTCCGGCAGGCGCCAGATCCGGAGCATCATGGTCGGCACCAGGTACATCCAGTTCACCCGGTGCTGCTCGACGAGGCGCAGCGTCTGCTCGGCGTCGAACCTGGGCATGACCACGACGTGGTTACCGAGCAGCATCCCGGCCGTGGTGACCACGTACGGCGCGTTGTGGGAGATCGGCCCGGTCACCAGGACGCACCCGTCGGGGCGCATGCGGAGCAGGGCGCCGAGCCCGCCCACGCCCTCGAACAGGGCGGGTGAGGTGGTCGCGATCAGTTTCGGCCGACCCGTGCTCCCGCCGCTGGTCACGAGCTTCCATTCCGGTGACACACCGGGCGTGAACGAGCCCGCGGGCAGCTGCTCGGGGATCGACTCCAGGGTCGGGCGCCCGCCCGCCTCCGCCGGCGGCACCCCCACCGCCAGCGCCGGATCGGCGAGTTCCACGATGGCCGATCGCTCCAGGGGCGGAAGCCGACCGGAGATCGGCTGTGGCACCGCGCCGAGCGCCCACGCCGCGAACATGCTCTCCACGAGCCCGATCGAGTTGGGCAGGCCGATCGTGACCGTCGAGCCCTCCACCACCCCGTGCTCGGCGAACATCGCCGCCAGGCGCCCGACCCGGTCCAGGAACCCGGCCCGGGTCAGCGTCACCTCTCCGCACGTCAACGCCGGCCGGTCGGGATCGGCTTCAGCCAGCCGGCCGAGCACCGAGAAAAAGGGCGTTCCCTCCATTTCACGGAACCTACCCCGCGCGCCTTCCCGGGGGAAAGATGGGCGGCATGGCATTCGAGCTCACGGAGCGGATCGAGCGGCACCTGACCGGCGACCTGATCGCCTGGCTGACCACCGTCACCCCGGCCGGGCGGCCGGCCCCGCGGCCGGTCTGGTTCGTCTGGGACGGCGCGGCGATCATCATCTACAGCCTGAACCGCGGCGCCAAACTCCGGCACATCCAGGCCAACGACCAGGTCGCCGTGCACTTCAACTCGAACGCCGACGGCGGCGACGTCGTGGTGATCAGCGGCCGCGCCGAACTGGTCCCCGACGCCCCTCCCCCGTCGCAGTTCCCCGGGTTCCTGGACAAGTACGCCGCCGCCATCTCGCGGATGGGCCGGAGCGCGCAGTGGTACGACGACGAATACGGCGTCGCCCTGCGCGTCACCCCGGAACGCGCCTGGACGATTCCCGGCTAACGCGCCACACCTGCCCCGATGATCACGCCGGGGTGCCACGATGGTGCCATGAGCGCCCCTGATCACGTCCAGTTGCCGGATGGCCGACGTCTAGACGTGCGGGTCAGCGGCCCCGACGACGGGCTGCCGCTCGTGTTCCACCACGGGACGCCAGGCGCCGCCACCCCGATCCGGGAGCTGGAACGGGCCGTGCACGCTCGCGGGCTTCGCCTGGTCACCACGTCCCGGCCGGGGTACGGGGGCTCAACCCGCCAGCCCGGCCGCACCGTGGCGGACCGCGAGGCGGCGGCGGCGTTGCTGGCCAAGGGCCTGCTGAGCGGCGTCATCTTCGACACCGACGACTGCGACGCCACATTCGAGAAGGTCCGCGCCTCGGGGGCCGAGGTGCTGCAGGAGCCGATCGACCAGTTCTACGGGGTCCGGGACTGCGCGTTCCGCGACCCCGCGGGCAACATGCTCAGGTTCTCCCAGCCCCTCAGCTAGCGAGAACCTCGCGCAGGGTCGCGGCGAAGGCCTCCGGGTCGGCCGTGGGGTCAAACCCGCCGGCGGTGAAACCGCCGTGGCCTCCAGGGAAGGTGACGGGCGCGGTGCCGAGCCGGTCGGCCACGGCCACGGCCGCGCGTCCGGGCATCGCCTGGCCGGAGTCGGCTCCGACGCCGACCACGACCCGGGTCTTGGCCGAGCGGAGCGCGTCGAAATCGTGCCGGTAGTTCGGGCACGACATCATGTTCTGCCCGACGAGCGGGTGGTCCCGGGAGCCGTCATCCTCGGTCGGCAGCCCGAAATTGGCGGGGTTCGGAGCGGGCTGGTCGGCGAAATCAGCCGGGATCGGGCCCGCCAGGCTGACCATCGCGATGAACTGCGCCATCGCCGGGCCGAAGCCTTGGCTCTGGTAGGTCTCGTGGATGCCCGCGCACGCCGCCAGCACGGCCTCCCGGTCCGGTAGCTCCTGGGCCGCGGGCGGTTCGTGCGCGACGAGCGTGCGGACCTGCTCGGGATGCTTGGCCACCAGGGCCAGCGCGTTGACCGCGCCGCCGCTACTGGCGAAGATGTCCACCGGCTCGGCGCCCAGGAGGGAGATCAGCCGGTGTAGGTCGTCCGCGTGCTCGTCGGGGGTGGTCTCGAGCGCGCCGTCGGTGCGCTTGCTGCGCTCCGCCCCTCGGGGATCGTAGGTCACCACCGTACGGTCGGTGAAATGCCCGGCCAGCGCGGTGAACCCGGATGCGTCCATCGGCGACCCGATCATGAGCAGAACCGGCTCGGTCGCCGAGTCGCTGCCCCGGACGTCGTAGTGCAGCACGGCGCCCGGCACGTCCAGGGTGTGCGTCTTCGGCTCGGTCATCTGGGTCCCCTTCAGCGGCTTCGCGGTCTGTACAGGTAAGACGTACCAGGTCAGCCAAACTCATCGCCTGGCCAGGGTGGTCCTCACGCTGTGGCGAAGATCCCGCGCGGCACGGTCATCGAGACGACCCAGTTCGGGAGGTCTACCGTCTCGCTGATCTTCAGGTCACCGGCCACGCTGCAGATGGCGTAGGCCTCGTGCAGGCTCACTTGCTGGTCCGTGACCAGCCAGTCGACCATATCCCTGACGGCGTTCTTCGCGTCTTCCATCAGGTCAGGGCCCGCACCGGTGGTGTGGTAGTACCCGTGGCGGAGCATCTCGGCGGGCATCGCCAGCTGGCTCGGATCCGCGGCCGGGACGATCGCCCGGGGCGAGGCGATGACGGTGTTCTTGATCACCTCGAAGCGGACGGTCACGGCCATCAGCGTCTCGATGGCCGTGACGCACACCTCGCCGTCGCCCTGGGCCATGTGCCCGTCCCCCGCGGAGAACTTCGCCCCCTCGACGTACACGGGGAACTGGATCCGCGCCCCCTTCACGAACTGCCGGACGTCGGCGTTGCCGCCATTACCGCCGCCCACGTTGGGAGGAAAGGTGCGGTACATCCCCTTGCGCATCGGCGCGACCCCGTAGATGCCCATGAAGGGGGCGATCGGGATCCGGGCCTGCCGGCCGGTGTCCGCGCCGGTGAACGCGGCGAAGCCGCTGCTCTGGCCCCGCTCGAAGGTGAACAGCTGGACGAAGGGGGCGCCGCTGTTGTAGGGCTGATCCTCGGGAATCGCGCCTGGCACCCGGCCCGGGCTGGGGTCACTGATCTGGGAGGCCTCGGTGAACTGAGCGAACGGGGACAGGACATCCGGTCGCAGCGCCCCGAACAGGCCCAGGGTCGGGCCGATGACCACGTAGCCGAAATCCACCAGCGGGCTGACGTCCAGGACCTCAACCTCGAGGATGTCGCCCGGCTCGGCCCCCTCCACGTGGACCGGGCCGGTCAGCGGATGGACCCCGCCCAGGTCCAGGGTCAGGCTGCCCTCCGGCGTCAGCGTCCTGGCCGCCTCGCCGATGTCCAGGGCATCGCGGCAGAGCAGCTGAATCGCCTCCCCCGGGCGCACCGAGGCCGCCGCCGGGAGGTCGCGATTCCAGCGGTTGTGCAGCACCCGGCCGAACCCGTCGAGGACCCGCATCCCGCCTGGTCCGGCCACCACCTCAGGCGCGCCGAAGCCGGCGACGTCCAGCCCTCCGACGGAACCGCCCCCCGCCTCCACGCTCGAGAACGCGGCCGCCGTCGCCGCGCCGACCGAGGCCTCCTGGATCAGCCCGACGCCGCTGCCGGAATGGACGAAACACATCGTGGCCTCCTGAGGGAAGACGGAATACCTGGACGCGACGATCAAACAGAGGCAGCGGCGGCGGCCGGCGTTTCCTCGACCCGCTCCAGGGCCGCGGAAAACAGGTAGCTGGTCGCCAGGCTGCGGTACGGCCGCCACTTCTGGGCGATGGCTAGGACCTCCTGCTGGCCCGCCACCTGGAACAGCAGCGCGCCGTACAGATCCATTGGCGGCAGCTGCGCCATCCACGCCCGGGGGTCGAAGCCCGGCCGTTCGGCGATGAGCCGCGCCAGCACCGGGTCCACGCTGCGCAGATGGGAGCGCGCCTCCTGCAGCAACGCGGCGCGGCTGGAGTCCTCGGTCACGGATCCGCTCCCTTCTTCAGGCTCGCCCGGCGAGGGCCTGCCACCATCATCGCGCGTGGGCCTGACAATCTGGCGGCCCGCCGAAGATAACGTGAAGTCCGTGTTATTCACCAGCCGACGCCCTGGCGTTCGTAGGTTCCTGCGGCCTTCCTGGCGGGACGGCACCCGGGCGAACCGCGGGCCGGCTGGGCCGTGACGCCGTTACAGCGGCTCGGTGACCCACTGCCAGCCACGTTTCTGCTCGTGGACGGCCCGGACCAGGAAGGCTCCCGACGTGTCGGATAGTTCGGCGAGGACGCGGGCGAGCTGGCGGTGCAGATCGCCAGGCCGGTGCTCCTCATGGTGTGCCCGGTGCGCGACGAGCGTCACGACCGCGCCGTCCGCGCCGACCAGCCGCACCGTGACGTTGCCGTTGTAGTCCAAGGTGACCGCCGTGATATCCCGGGCGCGGACCAGCTCAGTACCCTCGTCATTCGCGATCCATACGTCTGTCACGTCGCTGTCTGCCTCCTTCCGCCGCCCGGTACCGTGCTGCGCGGACTCTCCCGTTGCGGGGCGCCGACCTCAGGTGTGCCGGCGGCTCGCCCGGCACCTGTTTTCCGGGTGGCGCGTTGGCCGGTCGCGGCCGGGCCGGTGCCGGTCAGGAGGGCCAGCACCTCCCCGACGGTGCGTTCCTGGCTGGTGGGTTCGGGCAGCGGGAGGTGCGCCTGGATGTGGTAGCGGTTGCGGCGGCCGTTCTTCTCCTTGACCACGTAGCCGGCCTCGACCAGGTCGGTGATGATGCCGAAGGCACTGCGTTCGGTGATGCCCAGGCTGGCCGCGATGTCGCGTAGGCGTACCCCGGGGTCGCGGGCGACCAGCAGCAGGACCCGGGCATGACTGGTCAGGAAGGTCCAGCTCACCACAGTAGTAAGTTACCAGATTCCGGAAAAAGCTTGCTAGTATTATGCTCTCCCGCAGGTCAGCTGGCGCCCGGGCGGGGCATCTGGCCACGGCATGGGGTTAAATGGAGCTGGTTGCAGTCGAAGTTTCGTGTCCGTGTCACAGCGCCTGCGGAATTCTGACCGCAGGCGCCGCCGATTCCCAGGCCAGGCCTCGGAAGGACGGGCGGTCGCCAT
This sequence comes from uncultured Actinomycetes bacterium, assembly GCA_963789225.1. Classification (GTDB taxonomy): domain Bacteria; phylum Actinomycetota; class Actinomycetes; order Streptosporangiales; family Streptosporangiaceae; genus Palsa-504. Next base: position 12,595 of record CAWBKD010000044.1, on the reverse strand, counting down.
AGCCCGGGATGCACTCCCGTGGATCCTGATGATCGCCTTGGCAGGAGAGCGCAGTGGCTCAGGGAACAGTGAAGTGGTTCAACGCGGACAAGGGCTACGGGTTCATCGCCCCCGATGATGGCACACCGGACGTCTTCGTCCACAAGTCCGCCCTCGAGGCCGACGGCTACCGCGGCCTCCAGGACAGCCAGCGGGTCGAGTACGACGTCACCCGGGGTCCTAAGGGCCCGCAGGCCCAGCACGTCCGCCCGATCTGAGGACACGGAGCCGCCCGTATGCCCTGCGCCGGGCGCAGGCAGGTGCTGCGGTGCCAGGCTGGAGAACATTCGGCGGGACCGGAGGGCGAGCATGGGTGACTCTTACGGCGCTTCGCAGGAGGCGGCCGGTGAGCCGGAGCCAGGCACCGGCCAGGGCGACGTCGCGGCTGCTGCCGGCCGACCCCAGCAGGCGGTGGGCGAGGAGAGCCAGGACGAGCCGTTGGCTTCGGGCGATGATGATGACGATGAGGATCTTCCCGCCGTCCGGGTGGTAGCCGCGACGGCCACTGCCGACCCGGTGAAGGACTACCTCAAGCAGATCGGCAAGGTCCCGCTGCTCAACGCCCAGCAAGAGGTCGAACTGGCCAAGCGGATCGAGGCGGGCCTGTTCGCCGAGGACAAGCTCGCCGACGGCGGCCGGAACCTTGGCGCCGACACGCGGACCGATCTTGAGCAGGTCGCCGAAGACGGCCGCAGGGCCAAGGACCACCTGCTGGAGGCCAACCTGCGCCTGGTCGTCTCGCTGGCCAGGCGGTACACCGGCCGCGGCATGCTGTTCCTCGACCTGATCCAGGAAGGCAACCTCGGCCTGATCCGCGGCGTGGAGAAGTTCGACTACGCCAAGGGCTACAAGTTCTCCACCTACGCCACCTGGTGGATCCGGCAGGCGATCACCCGCGCCATGGCCGACCAGGCCCGCACCATCCGCATCCCTGTCCACATGGTCGAGGCCCTCGGCAGACTGGCCCGGGTTCGGCGGCAGATGCTCCAGGACCTGGGCCGCGAGCCGACCCCGGAGGAACTGGCGGTGGAGCTCGAGATGACCCCAGAGAGGGTCATCGAGGTGCAGAGGTACGGCCGGGAGCCGATCTCGCTGCACACCCCGCTGGGTGAGGACGGTGACAGCGAGCTGGGCGACCTGATCGAGGACTCCGGGGCGATCCAGCCCGGTGAGGCGGTCAGCTTCACCATGCTCCAGGAGCAGTTGCAGTCGATCCTGGACACGCTGTCCGAGCGCGAGGCCGGGGTGGTGTCCCTGCGGTTCGGGCTGACCGACGGCCAGCCGAAGACCCTGGATGAGATCGGCAGGGTCTACGGCGTCACCCGGGAACGCATCCGCCAGATCGAATCCAAGACCATGTCCAAACTCCGCCACCCCTCCCGGTCCACCCTCCTGCGCGACTACCTCGACTGACCTGACGGCGCGCCGGGCACCGGCGGGGTGCCGTGCGTGTGGAAGGACTCGATCGTCTTCAGTCCCCACGCCTGCCTGATCCGCGGCCGGACCGAGCGAGTGCCCGTCTCCGACATGGCAGGGCGGGTTGCCGCGGTCATGGTCGTGCCCTACCCGCCGGGGATCCCTATCCTCATGCCCGGCGAGAACGCCGGGCCCATTAACGGCCCCATCCTGCGCTACCTGCTCGCCCTGCAGGAGTTCGACGCCAGGTTCCCCGGCTTCTCTCACGACATCCACGGCCAGCACGCGACCTTCTCGATCGAATGCCTCCACGACGAGAACCCCTAATCCGACAACGCATCGATCTCGGGGCGCCGACTCACGCCCGCCGCGCGCAGCCGGCTCATGCCAGCCGATCGTGCATTGGTGCGGAGGCATCAGCCAGCTACGTCGAGCCGGAAAGAACCCTGGGCCCAGCGCCTGAACGAGCAGCTATCCGGCGTGCTGACCAGCCGCGTGGTGATCGAGCAGGCCAAGGACGTGATCTCCGAACGCGCCGGCGTCCCCCTGGCCGAGGCTTTCGCCCGGTTGCGAGCTGACGCCCAGAATGCAACCTCCCCCTGACCGATGTGCCCGGGCCGCCGTCGACGGCACCCTCGACCCGAGGGCATGGGCCCCGCCGGGCCGTCCGGCCCTCTCCTGACGGGACCTTCGCCTCTGACCAGCCGACGCACAGGACGAGACAGTGGCAGGAAGGCAGCCATCGGCCCGCCCGTCGCCTGACGCTGACGTGGCCGCGATGAACGATGCCGCCGCCAATGCGAAGGAGAGCTGCCATGAAGGCTCTGATCATCGTCCTGGTCATCGTCGTGATCCTGCTCCTGATCGGGCTGGCGATGGCGCTGAGGATCGTCAAGCAGTACGAGCAGGGCGTACTGTTCCGGTTCGGCCGACTACGGGGCTCCCGTAACCCAGGGCTCCGGTTCATCATCCCGTTCGTCGACGTGCTGCACCGGGTCTCGCTGCGGATCATCACCATGCCGATCCAGTCTCAGGGCATCATCACCCGCGACAACGTCAGCGTCGATGTCTCCGCGGTCGCGTACTTCCGGGTGACCGACGCGGTCAAGTCGGTGATCGCGATCGAGAACGTCCACGCGGCGATCGACCAGATCGCCCAGACCACGCTGCGGAAGGTGGTCGGCCAGCACAGCCTGGACCAGACGCTGTCCGAGACCGACCAGATCAACCTGGACATCCGCAAGATCCTCGACGTCACCACCGTCGACTGGGGCGTGGAAGTCACCCTGGTCGAGCTCAAGGACATCCAGCTGCCCGACACGATGAAGCGGGCGATGGCCAAGCAGGCCGAAGCCGAGCGGGAGAAGCGGGCGAAGATCATCAACGCCGAGGGAGAAGCCATGGCCGCCGCGGCGCTGGGCGAGGCGTCGGACACGATGATGGCCCACCCGCTCGCCCTGCAGCTGCGGAACCTGCAGAGCCTGGTCGAGATCGGCGTGGACAAGAACACCACCGTGGTGTTCCCCGCCCCGCTGATGACCACCATCACCGAACTCGGCTCCTTCATCGCCGCCGAGAAGGCCGCCGCCGACCTCCGGCTCCCGGCCGCCAGCACCACACCCGTCCCCGTACCAGCATCCAACGGAGCCGTCCCGGCCGCATAGCACCGGCGCACCCGGAGGCCCGCGAACTTTGCCGGGCTCGCTGATGCCGTTAACTGGGACTGGGCCTGACCGGCCCGAACCTGCCTCTGCTGGCCGCTCGTCTAGGCGATCGCGGAGAGGCGATGGGCACTCGGATCGATATCCCCGCCGATCCCGCCCGGGTAGATGGACCCCGTTCACCGCCGGTCGCGGGCATACCGGGCGGTGCCCGCGCCGCCGACACGGTGAGCGGGGCTGGGTTTCCTGACATGCCGCAGCTGGAACTGGGGCAGCTGGTAGACCGCGCCGATGACGTGCTGGCCACCTTGCTGGTGCTGACCTGCCCTGAAAGAGACGTAACTCACCGTTCTCGGGCTGGGCGCTGGCCTGATCGCCAATGGGTGTAGCTCTTCTGCAGGGACTGGCTGAACTGGGAAGATGCGGGCTGGCCGACCATGCGGGCAGAGCGTCTCCTGCCGTTTTGGTTAGGAGCGAGGAGATGCCCGATGAGTTCGCTGATCGAGGAACTGCAGCGGCGGCTGCGGACTGCCGCTAGCTCGGGACCCAAAAGTCGCGAGCGACCGACGGTGTCACATCCTTCGCGCTGCGGTACCCGAGTCCGATCACGGTCGCGAACAGCGAGGGCGGAATGGCCAGGTAATGCACCGGATGACGCGCACCGCCGAGTACCCGCCGGAGCGCCTTGAACGTGCCCGGGTCGCCGTAGTCACCATCGATGTACTCCACGAGCGACAGCAGCCGGCCGAGGGCATCGCCGTCATCGATGCCGGCACCGCCCTGCGCAATGCTGTCCCGCGCATGGTCACGAAGCTGCGGAAGACCCCACCCCGAGCACGCGACCCCCACTACCGGAACGCCCAGCGTTCCCCGCTTCACCATCTGGCAGAGAGCAGGAAAGATCATCTTGTAAGCGAGATCATCCGCCGCGGTAGCCCCCAGTCCTGCCGGGAGTCCGACCCCTGGCAGCATTCCCGCCAGGGTGATCATCACGAACTGCATGATGCTGCTCGATTGGGTGTGGGTGGCTGCTGCGAGGCCTTCCCTGAAGCTGGTGAGCCGTTCGCTGATTTCGTTCAGTCTGCAGCACGGCGCGGGCTGCCGGCCGGAGAACTGGCGGGGCTACGCTGGCTCTGTACGGCATCCCATGCGGGAATGACTGTGAGCACATGCATTGCCGCGGAGAGGAAGGCGGGCGTGTTCGAGGCAGGCGATATCCGGGAGTGGCGGGGCCACGACGTTGTTGACTCCGACGGTCACAAGATCGGGGAACTGGAGGCCGTCTACGTCGACACGAGCACAGACCTGCCAGCGTTCGGCACCGTCAAGGTCGGGATGCCTACCCGGCACCGGCTCGTGTTCGTTCCCCTTGCTCAGGCGACCGTGGGTCCCGGATACCTCAAGGTCGCTCACGACAGGAAGCAAGTGAAGGATTCTCCCTCGATCAGCACCGACGGCGAGCTGCCAGCGGCCGACGAAGAGGCCATCTTCAAGCACTACGGCCTGACATATCAGGCAGGCACCAGCGGTGAACGGCAACTGGCCCGCCGCTGACCGGTACGACTGAGCGGAGCATCAGATGCTTGCCTTCTTCCTACTCCTCGTGATCGTGGCGATCGTGCTCGGCATCGTGGGTGTCGTCGTCAAGGGCCTGCTGTATTTGCTGTTCATCGGCATTGTCGTGTTCCTCGGTGCCCTTCTCCTGGGTGCCCTGCGAATGCGGGGGCGGCCCGGGAAGCCCCCGGCGCGGTAATCCCTCACCGAACTCGGATTGCTGTGCGGGCTGCTCAACGCCTACGCCTTCAGAACCATGGGCATGATCGCCGGCATCTGCGCGATCGCCGCGTTCATCGCCGACGCCGTCATGCTGATGCTCAGCGGGCCCGGCCTGATGCACGCCCGCCGCTTCTCCCCGGCAGCAGGGATCCTCGGCGGCCATCCCGCCCGCGCACGGACCCGGCCTGCGCATCATCGCCGCAATCCGCTCACGCCAGTAACCAGCAGCCCGCCGACGATGGCTTTGCCGCCGACGCCCCGACAGCCCAGCCGGCCGCCGGACTGTGGTGACAGTCCTGCGCAAGGGTGTCACCACGGCCCGTTCGGGATCATGATCTTTTACGGCGCTGCGGTGCCTTGCATGTGACTTCCGGATTCACGCCGACGTAGCTGAAGGGCCCGCAAGAACTGTCACAGCGATCCACGCCCAGGCCGTCGGGCATTGCTAGCACCTCGTCCTTCCAGCCCGCATTGCCGCTGTTGACTCCGTTGGTGGCACCGAAGCCCCCGGCTGCTGTACCCGGTTGTGTCGAGGTCTGTGGCGATGATGCGAGAGGCGCCGTAGAGCCCTGCGTTCATCATCGCCGCCAAGCCCACCGGGCCCCGCACCCGGCCCAGCCGGAACAGCCGTGCCCGTGGTCCGGAGAAGCCCGCCGACTGCCTGTACCTATCAGCAGGGCCGGACGGGCTGAAGGGCCCAGGCCAGCGGGTCGAGGGTGCCGTCGACGGCGGCCTGGGCGACATCGGTCAGGCGGAGGTTGCGGTTCCGGGCATAGGCCCGCAGCCGGGAAAAAGCCTCGGCCAGGGGGACGCCGGCGCGTTCTGCGATCACGCCTTTGGCCTGCTCGATCACCACGCGGCTAGTCAGGGCGCCGGATAGCTGCTCGTTCAGGCGCTGGGCCTCAGCGCTGGCCCGGTGCTGAGCGATGCTGAGGGCGGCAAGGTCGGCGAACGCCCGGGCGACGATGAAGTCCGCCTCATCCATCGGGGACCGGGCGACGCTGAGCAGGTTCAGCGCGCCGAGGGTTACCTCCCGCAGCCGCAGCGGCAGGGCGTACGCCGACCGGAAGCCGGCGTTGAGGGCGGCGGCGGAAAACGACGGCCAGCGGCCGGACCCGGCCTCCAGGTCCTCGTGCCCGACCGGCTGGCCGGTGCGGAAGGCGTCCAGGCAGGGTCCTTCCTGGGCCTGCAGCTCGAACAACTCCAGCAGGCGCATCGCCTCGCTCGAGGAACCCGCCAGTCCCAGGCCGCCCGTGGGAGAGGCCAGCATCACCCCGGCAGCGGAGACGCCGAGCAGGCTGACGCACCGGTCCGTGAGCCCGGTCAGCAGATCAATGACGTCGTAGTCGTCCACCAGGGTGTCGGCCATCTCGACCAGTGACCGGACCACGTTGGCTTCCCGGGTCATCTCCACTCACCCTCCTGAGGCCCGGCGGCCCGCCAGGCCCCGCGAGCGCCAGATCGAGACCGGTCCGCAGTACCTATCCTAGTGCAGCTCCGCAGAAGTCCTTGAGGGGTCAGGTTTGACTTCTCGTCGCTGTACGGGTCCGCGCGCAGAGCCCGGTCCGGGTGAACGTGCAGGGGCCGTGGGCGCATCGGCTGTTTAGGTACCTCATTGTCGGTCTGTGGACTCAGCCCGGGTAAGCCGGTCTTGCCATGGGTGCTTGCCGAAGCTCTGCGTGAGCGCGTTGCCAAGCCACCGCCGTTGCGCTGGGGCGAGGAAGGGAAGGACTGCGGTGAAGTCGGCCTCGTCCTTGGGACGCGGGTTCTTGGCCTTGTAGAACAGCTGGATCTCTGGTGTCAGGTACGGGATGCCGTCCTTGCTGGTCTTCCCGATGTCGGTGAGCGGGCGGCGGATGCCCGGATCGCGTCGCGACACCCACTGGCCGCCGCTGGATTCATCGAGCATCACCTGAATGCGCCAGGGCTCGCCTGGCCCGCGACGGCACCAGATGTCGTGGACTCCGGCCCGCAGGCGTTCCCGGGGGATCCAGGGGCGCAAGGTGCCCGGCGGGCCGGCCGCCCACCACTCCCACTCACGCAGAGCCCGCTGGAGGTGAAACTGGTCCCGGCGCAGCATCATCACGTCGATGTCGCCGTGGGCGCGGATCGAGCGCCCGGCGGCGAGCTCGATCGCGTACCCGCCGGCGACCCACCACGGGCAGGGCATCGACGAGAAGACCGAAACGAGTTCGGTGAGCTGCGCCGGCTCCCAGCGCCCGTAGGGGGCGGTGATGAACGCCATCAGCCCGGTGCCTTTCCCGGTGACTCGCCTGATCTGGCGTGGTCACTGTCAGGCCCCGGCCGGCGCCTGCCGTTCCGGCGCACCGCCGACAGGGGCTCTCCCCGCGAGGCTATGCATGTTGACCCGTACGCGTCATTGCTGCTCGCCGGCGAGTATGCCGGTACTGGTCACTGCTGTCAGGCGGCGTGCGGGAGGGTTCGGGCTGCGGCTGGCCGGGTGGCGGCCGGGACTGGATGCTGGCCGCCGTGGCGGGCGCGGTAGCGCGCATGATCGGCGCGGGCGTCGTAGGTCCAGGTCCAGGGTTTCGCGGTCCGGTTGTAGCGGATCGTGAAGCGGGTGATCTTATCGATGAGGTCAGTACGAGAGGTGAATTCGCCCCGGCGTAGCAGGCCGCGGGTCAGCGCGGCGGCGATCAGCGCGTGCCTCCATTCCGGGTGGTCTTCGGGCGGGACGGAGGTGGCGGCGGCCAGGGCCAGCCTGACAGACGGCCCGTAGACCTCGGACCGTGCCCGCCGCGCAGCCCAGCTCCGCGGCGATCCGCGCGTTCGGCCAGCCCGCGTGCGCCAGCAGCACGATCCGGGCCCGCCGCGCCAGCGCCTGCGGCGCCGACGCCCGCCGCGTGATCGCCTCCAGCCTCGCCTTGCGCCGCGGTCCCAGGATCACGATGTCCCGGCTGGCTGCCCGCGCCATGCCCGTCCCCTTTCAGGCGGTCTGCGGTGACCGCCCGGCAATGCCCCGAACGTGACCTGAACTGGCGGCGACACGCCGGCAGCGGCGAGAATGAGGCCATGCCCGTGCCGTCCCGCCGCCTCAAGGAGCTGATCGAGGGAACCGTCGACCACCACGCCTCTCAGCGCTGGCCGGCGCTGGAGGAAGTCACCATCAGCTGGCGCGGCTCCTACGGCTACCTCAGCGAAGACGACGACGACGACACCATCAAGCTGTGCCGCATCCAGTACCTCGGCGACGACACCGAATGGGCATTCGCGATCTGGCAGGCCAGCACCGACAGCTACGCCGACGCCGTCCTCCTCGACGGCCACCGCACCGGGCACCCCAGCCAGGCCCTCGACACCGCCTGCACCCTCTACCTCGCCGGCACCCGCGACCAGCCAGCCGAACCCCTCAAGGACTTACGCGGGGCTGCACTAGTGGCGGCCCCCGCCGCGGCGGGGGCGGGCAAGCCGGTGTCATCCCAGCCGGAGCCTGCGGGCGATCACGTCCTGGGCCACGTCGTCGAGCAGCCGGTCGCTGCTGTACGCGAACGCGCGCAGGCGGATGAGCGCCTCGGTGACGGTGATGCCCTCCTGGACCGAGACCATGCCTGCCGCGTTGTGCACCGCGAAGTGGAAGTCGGCGTCGGCCTCCAGTTCCCCGGCCACCGATCCGGGGGCCGCTCCGGCCTGGGTCGCAAGCACCCAGCGGGCGGCCACGCCCGCGAGGACCAGCGCGTCCGCGTGCTGGTCGCCGCTCAGCGGGCCGGGCCGGTCCCGGTAGAGATTCAGCGCCCCGAGGCGCACCGTGCCGATTTGCAGCGGGAACCCGAATACCGCCCGCACGCCCGCCTGAAGCGCCGCCGAGGTGAACGCCGACCACCGCCGGGTCACCGGATCTGCGAGGTCGGGCTCGGCTACCACCCGATCCTGCCGGTAGGCGTCCACGCACGGGCCCTCGCCCAGCGTGTACTGCAGCTCCTCGATCAGGCGGCTCACCTCGTCGGAGGCGGACAACGACCCGCGCGGTATGTCGCCCGACATGAGCATGACCCCCGCCCCGGTCACCCCCACGATCCCCGGGCACGCCCCGCACAGCCGAGCCGAGGACCACGCAGCTTCCCCGGCAGACAGCGCGGCCAGGATCCGGCCAAGCCTGTCGCCTGCCATTTCAGCGACGCAGCCGCGGGCACGGCCTCCTGCCCGCGCGATCAGGGCGCTCGCACACCTGCCGCCTCCTTCGCCTGAGAAAGGGTAGCGTCAGCGAGGATCGGACTTAACGCCGTTCGGGAACCCGGACCACCGAGCCTGTCGCCACCCACGCTACGCCGCAGACAGGCTAACGGCAGCACGGACCAGCCCCCGGCAACCTGCCCGCGATGCCGCGACGTGTCGGAGGCACCCGGATCGGCGGATCCGGCGATAAGCGCCCGCGGGGCGCATCAGCCGCCCTGGGCACCGCAGTATTCACCATCGTGACGGCCAGGTTTACCAGGCCGCGGCTGTCCTGTTCATCATCGCGTTCCTGCTCAATGCGACGTCCACCGCCACCAGCGCGGTCTTTTCCCCGACGAGCCTGCTGCTGGCCGGGCTGGCCTGCCTCGCCCTCCACCTCGCCGGCGTGGGCACGAAATGGTCCGTGCCCAAGCGCAGGACCCGCCGCTGACCGGCAATCACGAGATAACCGTCAGGTACACCGCTCCAGCGGAACGTACGTTTCCGGAGGTAGAAATGCGAATCGGAACAGTGCTGCTCATCGTGTGGCTGGTCATCGGCGCCATCGCCGGCGGCCAGCGCCACTACTACACCAGCTCTAACCCGGACTGCGCCAAGGCAAGCACGATCGCCGTGACGGTTCTGGCGGGCCCGCTCAACTACACCGGCGTGAATCCGAAAGTCTCGTGCACGCCCAGTAAATGAAAGATCATGATCCAGAGGTGACACCCTTGCGCAGGACTGTCACCACGGTCCGTTCTGGAGGTAAGTGCTCTTTGCCTGCCGGCACCGTGAGGTAGGCGGATTCAGGTCAGGCCTGGCCGCCGCCGTGTGGTGCCGCAGGCCATGATCACGTGGAGCGGTCGGCTGAGCTGCCAGGCGCGGCGGCGACGACAAGGCTGTCGCCAGCGGGCTGCAGGTCACTGGCGTGAGCGGATTGCGGCGCTGCTGCGGTGACCAGGGTCCGCCTGGGCGGGATGGCCGAATGAGCTGGGGTGCACGGTCCCCGCGCAGGCCGAATGAAGCCGACCGCCATGACCTGGTTTTCATCGGTCCCAGCCGCCTGGGGTACGCATGGGGCCCGGTCGGCGCGATGCTGGTAGGACTGGTCACCTGGCAATCACCTGACAAGGGAGAGAGAGATGGCAGGGACGCACGAGCCGGTTGCGGTGCTCGGCATCGGGGCGATGGGCCATGGGATGGTGGCCAGCGCTTTGCGCGCTGGCATCCCGACGATCGTCTGGAACCGGACGATGGAGGCGACCCGGGACCTCGTTGAGCTCGGCGCGGAGGTCGCCGGGACCGCGGCCGAGGCGGCGCGGCGAGCCGAGATCGTGGTCACGATGGTGACCGACGCCGATGCCGTCATGTCGGTCGCCCGGGACCAGGGGATGCTCGCTGCGCTGGAGCCGGGCGCGGTCTGGGCCCAGATGAGCACGATCGGGGTGGCGGGGATCGACCGCGTCGCGGCCATGGCCGGTGCTGAGCGTCCGGACGTGATGCTCCTGGACGCGCCGGTGTCGGGAAGCAAGGATCCGGCCGAACGTGGCCAGCTGACGATCTTCGCGTCAGGGCCCGGCGTGGCGCGTTCGCGTGTGACTCCGCTGTTCGACGCGCTCGGCCAGCGCACGATCTGGGTCGGCGAGGCTGGGGCCGGAACGCGGCTGAAGCTGGTGAACAACACCTGGCTGGCGTTCGCGGCCGAGGCGGTTGCCGCGTCTGTGGCTCTGGCTCGCCGGCTGGGCCTTGAGACCGAGACGGTGGTGGACGCGATGGGCGGCGGAACGCTCGTGTCCACCTGGCAGGAAGCCAAACTGCGGCGGATCGCCGACGGCGAGTTCTCCGCCCAGTTCGCGCTGTCGCTCGCGCTCAAGGACGTGCACCTCGCCCTCCAAGCGGCCGGCGACGACCGGTTCGCCGCCCTTGCCTGCCTGGCCGACGAATGGCAGCGGGCCGTTGATCAAGGGCTCGGCGAGCAGGACCTGACCATCGTGACCCGTGTGCTCGAACAGCAGGGAGGAAGGCTCCGACCCTGACCGGGGTGTTTCGCGTCCACCGCCACCCAGACAAGACGCGAGCCGCCGTCGCATCCAGGCTTCAGTGATCGGAGCCCCGGCGGCGATGCGGTGGCGGAGGCAGTGAGGCGATCCGTGCGTCAGCTCGCCGTCCGCGGCTGTGTCGTCCTCATGGCCCGGGAGTTCGGCGACCACTCCGAGGCGGCCATGGACCGCATGCGCCTGGATCCGGCAGCTTGCCGGCGAGATGCCTGCCAGCTCCGTTCGCCCGGCCTCCGGCAGCACCCGGCGCGCCGCCTCACCACGTGACGGCGACCATCAGCGCGGACAGCGCATCTTTTCGCGCCGCTGCGGGTCTCGGTAGCCTGGCTTATGGACTATCGCATGCTGGGAGGCGGCGGCTGCGCGGTGTCGAGCCTGTGCCTGGGCACGATGACGTTCGGCGTTGAGACGGACGAGTCCGGGGCGCACCGGCAGCTCGACCGGTTCATCGAGGCGGGCGGCACGATGGTGGATACGGCCGACGTGTATGGCGGCGGGAGGTCGGAGGAGATCATCGGCCGCTGGTTCGCCAGCCGCCCGTCCGATGTCACCGAGCCCGTGGTGCTGGCTACCAAGGGCCGTATGCCGGTGGATGGCTCGCCGGACGGCGCCGGGCTGTCCGCGCGCCACCTGACCCGCGCGCTGGAGGCTTCGCTGCGCCGGCTGGGCTGGAGGCGGTCGACCTGTACCAGGTTCATGCCTTCGACCCGCTGACGCCGCTCGAGGAGACCCTGCGGACGATCGAGGGCTTCATTCAGGCCGGCAAGATCCGCTACTGGGGGCTGTCCAACTTCACCGGCTGGCAGCTGACCAAGGCCGTGCACCTGGCCCGCGCCCTGAACGTGGCCGGGCCGGTGACAATCCAGCCGCAGTACAGCCTGCTGGCCCGGGAGACCGAGTGGGAGATCGTGCCGGCCGCGATCGACGCCGGCCTGGGCCTACTGCCCTGGAGCCCGCTCGGCGGCGGCTGGCTGTCCGGCAAGTACCGGCGCGACCAGTGGCCGGCCGGCGCCACCCGCCTCGGCGAGGACCCCGACCGCGGCATGGAAGCGTACGACCGGCGCGGCACCGAGCGCACCTGGCACGTCATCGACGCCGTGCAGAAGATCGCCAAGGACCGCGGCGTGTCCATGGCTGAGGTCGCGCTGGCGTGGGTGACCGGCCGACCCGCGGTCAGCTCGACCATCCTCGGCGCCCGTACGATTAGCCAGCTCGAGACCAACCTTCGCGCGGCCCGGCTGCACCTGACCGCCGCCGAGACCGCCACGCTCGACGCCGCCAGCGACCCGCACCCCACCGACTATCCCTACGGCGAGCTGGGCGTCGAGCAGCGAGCACGCACCCTGCCGGTCGGCCACTGAGTACCGCCGCTGAGCCCGGCCCGTCGACCAGGAGGACGAGCTGGCGGACGTGCTGGTCTGGGTGAACACGCAGCACAGCCGGGATCGGCTCAGCGGGCCGACGGTGCCGAGG
>CAWBKD010000043.1:0-14052 GCA_963789225.1 uncultured Actinomycetes bacterium | reverse complement strand
TGGCCCAGCGGCGACTGGCCCGGCGGCGACTGGCCCGGCGGCGACTGGCTCCGCCAGGCGCGGGTTGGCGCCGACGGCGCGGAGCGTGTGCTCGCGGAGTTCGGCGGGTTCGGGGCGGCCGATGTCGCCGCGGAGCGTGTCGGCGTCCTCCGGGTGGCGGGCCAGATGGTCGGCCAGGCCGGCGCTGACTCCGAGCACGGCGGTCAGCCGGTCGCGGAAGTCCGGCTCGTCGCGCAGCGCCCGGTACAGGGCCTGCGGGTCGTTCACGGCCCCGGCCAGGCGGGCCAGCCCGGTGAGCGCGAGGTCCGGGTCGGCCGCGGCCGCCACCGCGGCCAGCACCGCACCGTTCCTGGGCCGGTCTTCTGTTTCACCGGACTCGCGGGCATCTGGGTCGATGGCGCGCAGATCAGTGCGGAGCAGGCGCTCGGCCCGCGCGGCGTCCGCGAAACCCATCCGGGCCAGCCGTCCCGCCAGCGTGGTCCGCGAACCGCTCACGCCAGCAAAGGTATAACGGCGAGTTGATCACGGTGGTCATCCCGTTGACGCAACCGGTTGATTGCTATAGTGTGGCAACCAATCGGTTGCTTACCTGAGGGAGGCCGACGTGAGTGTTACGGGCGGGATCGTGCGGCCGGCCGGCGTCGGCACGGCTCGCGTCAGCACGGCGGGGGCCGTCGCGCTGACGGTGACCCTGGGGCTCGCCGCGGCGTGCTGGGCGATCGCCGTCTTGCAGATGAGCGGCATGGCCATGGGGGTGGCGACCGAACTCGGCTCGTTCGGGTTCTTCATCGCCGTGTGGGTGGCCATGATGGCGGCGATGATGCTGCCGGGCTTGGCCCCGGCCGTGGTCAGGCGCGCAGGCGACTGGAGCGGCGCGCGGGCCGTACCGCTGTTCGCCGTCTCGTACCTAGCTGTCTGGGCCCTGGTCGGCGTCGCCGTCTACGAGGTGGACCGGCCGCACGGGACACTGGTCGCGGGCGCGGTGACGGTCGCCGCTGGACTTTACGAGTTCACGCCGGCCAAGCAGCACTTCCGCCGCCGCTGCCGGGACATGGCCGGCTCGGGGTTCGGGTTCGGGCTGTGCTGTCTCGGGTCAGCGAGGAGCAGGAGCGTTCGGGCTCCTTCGAGTACAACTTCAGTTCCTCTCCCTTCTGGACGCCGCCGGAGGACATGCGCGCACCGTTCGACGCGTGGGCCGGCACGACGGGCACCGACTGGGTGACCTACACGCGCGAGCGCCCGGGGATGAGCGCGTTCGCGCTGGAGGACGGGGACGTCTACCACGCCTACTCGGCCTACGCGCGCGGCCTGGACGGCCTGTGGGGCATGTACCAGTGGCTCGACCGGGCCCCCCTGGGCCGGAACGAGGCTCGCACCGACGATGACCCGCTCAACTTCTTCCGCCGCCACGACGAATACGACAGCAAGTAATCCGCGCTGAAAGCCGAGCCGGCCCGGGGATGGCGAGCCGATGACGGCGGCCGTCCCCGGGCCGAGCGCCGTGTGGTTAGCCGTGGGGCGACGCGTCGTGGACCGGACTGATCGGAGCTCGAACCGGAGCCTGCGCACCCGGCTGGATGACGACGAAGGACAGCGTCGCGCCGTCGAGCACCAGGGTCCCGCCGCCCTCTAGAGGGATGGTCAGGCGGGTGCCGTTGCCCATCGCGGTCGCGATCTCGCCGGGGAGGTTCTCCACGTTGGCCGCAGGCGACAACGCATACCCGTAATGTTGCGCCGATGGCCCGGTCCCGGTCGGCAGGTAGATGGCCGCTACGGCAGGATTGAGATTCCCCGGAACCGTCGCGTCGGCCACGTCGAAGACGGCCACGCTGTCGGCCCTTCCGGAGAGCACCAGGGCACCGCCGAGGGGTCCGGCGAGATCCAGGGTCAGCGGCTGTCCCGTCAGCTGGCTCGCGTTAAACGGCTGGACCAGCCACCACGACGTCGGGTCGTCTCCGATCTGAAGGTAATTGGCCATGCGTGCTCCTTATCGTGCTGGTTGTGCGGGATCTTCGACCAGGCCCAGTCGTGCGCCCACGGTCGCTGCTTCTGTGCGGTTGCGGACTCCGAGTTTGTCGAGAATGCGGGACACATGTACGGCCACGGTCCGGTCGCTTATGAACAGGGCGCGGGCGATCTGCCGGTTGCTGTCCCCTCTGACCAGGCAGCCGAGTATCTCCATCTCGCGGTCGGTCAGGTCGAACCTGGTTCCCAGCCCCGCAGAGCGGGCGGGCTTAGCCGCTGTCGGCGCGAGCCTGGCCCGACGTGCGAGGTCATCGGCCCTGGTGAGCAACGGGGTTGCCTGGAGTTCCTGGGCCAGGACTTGGCACGAGGTCAGCGCTCGGACGGCCTGCTCACGCCGACCCGCCTTGAGCGCGGCGGCCGCCTCGCGCAGCCGCGCGTATGCCTCCCGGTAGGGAAAGCCCGCCACTCGCCAGGCCTCGGCCGCGGCACGCCACATCACGCGAGTATCGTTCCCGAGCCGGCGCGCTTCCTCGGCCGCCATCATGGCGCCGAAGGCGGCCAGATCCGGCTGCCCGTCTCCGTGTTCGGCCACGATGAGGCCGGCCCTCTCGGCGAGGGTGGCGGCCAACCGTTCCCATCCGTCCGGGATTTCCCGTGGCCGCGCCGAGGACGGCAGCGACGCTAGATCGGCGGCCAGCCGCGCACCGGCGGCCAGCAACCGGATCTCTGCCTCGGCCATCGCGGCTCCGGACAGCGCGGCGAGTCCATCGACCACCTCGACAGCTGCCACGGCCAGGTCATCGGCGTTCAGGGCCTGCTCGGCCAGGCAGGCGTGCAGCGTCCCGACGAGCCTGGGATCATCCGGGGACTTCCGCAAAGCGGCGGCCAGGTCGGCCGCGCGTCCGGCCTCGCCCCGGCCGACGGCTAGCTCCAGTTGCAGGAGCTGGAAGTAGCGCGTCCAATTCGTGGTCGACTCGGCCAGCAGCTCAGCCAGCAGCTGATCGGCCTCCGCCCATCGGCCGCTCGCGACGAGTGCGGCTGCGGCATTATTGCCGATTCCGGTGGTGATCGCCGGCGGCGCGCCCATCGCGGCCACCGCGCTACGGGCTGTATGGCCGGCCTCGACCGCCTCGGCGAAACGCCCGGTGCGGTTCAGCAGGTAGACGCGATTCGCCGCGGCGCGGATGGCGTCCTCTACGCTGCCTGCACGGACCGCGAGCGTGAAGGCCAACTGTAGGTCAGCCAGGCCGCCGTCCAAATCGCCGTGCTGCGCCGTGATGATTCCCAGGGTGGCCAGGCCGTGGGCGCGCTCCGCGTCCGCGCCTACCTCCTGGGCGACGGCCACCGCCTGGACCGCGAGCGGCTGCGCCGCTTCGAACTCGCCGAGCAGCATCCGCCAGGTGGCCAGTGCGGCCAGGACACGGGCCTGCAACCGGGACGGTAGCTCGGTTTCGAGCACGACCATGGCCCGCTCGGTGGCTTCAACGGCTGCGTTGAGATCGCCCGCCTCCCACCAGTAACGCCCGAGCCGCTCAAGCCGTCTGGCTCTGTCCACGGGTCTTGCGGCGCTCGACTGGGCCACCGCGTCCGCGGCCCAGGTGGCGGCCTGCTCCGAGTTGCCCGCCCAGCTTGCCGCTCGCGCCGCCTCTTCGAGCACGTCAGGTCCTGCTTCTGGCAGCCAGCTCGCGAGCTGGATGGCCAGGGCGTAGTTCTCGGTCGCCTCCGGGTAGGCGCTTACGGATACCGCGTGCCGCGCCGCGGCCACCGCAGCAGGCGCCGCGCGATCCTGGCTGCCGGCCAGGTGCCAGTGGCGGGCGAGCAGGCCGGGATCGGCACCGAGGCGGTCCGCGAGCGCCTCGGCCAGGCGGCGGTGCAGGAGGCGCCGCTCGCCGGGGAGGATCTGGGCGTAGACGACCTGGCGGATCAGCACATGCCCGAACGCGTACCCGTCGCCGTCCGACACGAGCAGGCCAGCATCAACCGCCGCCCGGACCGCGGGGAGCAGGCTGGCCTCGGGCAGCGCGACGGTCGCGGCGAGCAGATCGTGCGACATCCCGCCGTCGGCCACCGACACCTGGTCGATCAGCTCGCGGGCCTCCGGCGTGAGGCCGGCGGCCTTGGCCAGCACCGCGTCGGCGATCGAGGCAGGCATCCGGCCAGGACCGGCGCTGGCCAGTTCCCTGGCGTAGAGCGGGTTGCCTTCCGCGGCGGAGATCACCGCCGCCTTGGACTCGGCGCTGGCGCCGGTGGGCAAGAGGTCAGCCACGACCTCGCCGATCTCGGCCGGGGCGAGCGGCGCCAGCCGCAGGCTCATGACCCGCGGACGACGCTCCAGTTCGGCGAGCCACTGGCGGGCACTGCCGCCGAGCTCGTCGTCACGCAGCGTGGCGACCACCATGACCGGCTCCTCGCGCAGGCGGACCGCCAGGAAGCCCAGCAGCTCCCGGGACGACTCATCGGCCCAGTGCAGGTCCTCGAGGACCAGCAGCACCGGCGCCTGGGCGGCCAGACCGGTCAGCACCTCGAGAACGCGGAGGAACAGGCGGTGCCGCTGGGTCAGCATGTCGCCCGAGTGGTCATTCTCATCGAGTAGCCACCCGGCGTGATCACGGAGCGCGTCGACGAACGGCCCGTAGGCCAGCGCGGCGCCGACCAGCGGCGCGGACTCCCCGGTCAGCACCCGGGCGTCCGTGGCGCTGGCGCACAGGTCCTCGACCAACCGGGTCTTTCCGAGGCCGGCCTGGCCGGTGACCAGGAGAAGCTCTGACTGGCCCGCGCGCGCCCTGGCGTAGGCGGCCGACATGGCCTCGCGCTCTTCGGCGCGCCCGATAATCGGCAGGTCGCCCCCCACAGGAGAAGTGTGCTCGTTGTGGTGAACCGTGTCGATATGGGCGCGCCGGGCCTCAGTTCTGGTGACCTCCCGGGGCGGCGTAGTCAATTTCCGCAAGCCTGAATACGTATAGCTGTCGATGTGGCGACCCCTGCTGCCAGCGCATTCTCGTGTCATGGCCGGAACGCACCAAGGCCAGGCCCGCTAAGAAGCCCAAAGACCACAGATCTGCACCGACAGGAGACCACCATGTTCCTCAACCCGGAGATCAGCAAGCAACTGGCCACCGAGCACCGCCGCGACCTGCTGGCCGACGCCCAGCAGCAGAGCTTCGCCCGCCAGGTCCAGGCCGGGTCCGGCCCCGCCACGCACCGCCAGCCCCTCACCAACCGCCTCTGGCGCCGGCTGCGCCCGGTCACCCGCCCCCGCCTCGAGCCCCAGGTCTGACCACGGCAGCACCCACCACCCTGCGGCCCGCGCCCACAGCCGGGCCGCAGACCCATGCCCGGATCCGCCGCGTCTATAGTGAGCGTCGTCCGGCGCAGGCATGGGAGCACGGCGTGAAGCATCTGTACATCGCGGGCAAGTGGACACCGGCCTCGGATGAGGGCACCTCGCAGACGATCAACCCGTTCGACGCGACCCCGCTGGAGACCGTCGCCGAGGCCTCGGCGTCCGACGTCGACTCGGCCGTGGCGGCCGCCCGGGAGGCGTTCGACGCGGGCCCGTGGCGCCGTTCGACGATGGCCGAGCGGACCGCGCTGCTGGCCAAGGTCGCCGAGCTGCTGCAGCGGGACAAGGAGCAGCTGGCGCACACCGAGAGCCTGGACACCGGCAAGACGCTCAACGAGGCCCGCGCCGACGTGGACGACACGACCGCCGTGTTTCGGTACTACGCGGGGATGGCCTCCTCGCACGCGGGCCGCGTCGTCGACCCGGGCCGGGCGGGGGTGGTCAGCCGGATCACGCACGAGCCCGTGGGCGTCTGCGCCCTGATCGCCCCGTGGAACTACCCGCTGCTGCAGATCTCGTGGAAGCTGGCGCCCGCGCTGGCGGCGGGCAACACCGCGGTGCTCAAGCCCAGCGAGCTGACCCCGCTGTCCACGATCGCGCTCGTCGCGCTCGCCGAGGAGGCCGGCGTGCCGCCCGGCGCGGTGAACCTGCTGCTCGGGCAGGGCGGGACGGTCGGCCAGGCGCTGGTCGCGCACCCCGGGATCGACCTGATCTCGTTCACCGGCGGGCTGGCCACGGGCGAGAAGATCATGGCCGCGGCGGCCCGCGGGGTGCGCCGCGTCGCGCTCGAGCTCGGCGGGAAGAACCCCAACATCGTCTTCGCCGACACCGACTTCGACACGGTCGTCGACAACGCGCTGACCGCCGCCTTCCTGCACTCCGGGCAGGTGTGCTCGGCGGGCGCCCGGCTGATCGTCGAGGAGAGCCTGCACGACAGCCTCGTCGCCGAGCTCGCCGCCCGCGCCGACCGGATCCGGCTCGGCAGCGGCCTGGACCCGGACACCGAGTGCGGCCCGCTGATCTCCGCCGCGCACCGGGCCAAGGTCGAGCGGTACATCGCGCTGGGGCTGGCCGAGGGCGCGGAACTGCTGGCGGGCGGGCGCCGGCAGGCCGAACCCGCGCTGGCCGACGGGTTCTTCCTGCGGCCGACGGTGTTCGCCGGGTGCCGACGGGACATGGCGGTGGTGCAGGACGAGGTGTTCGGGCCGGTGGTGACCGTCGAGCGGTTCCGGACCGAGGACGAGGCGATCGAGCTCGGCAACGACACCGCCTACGGCCTGGCGGGCGCGGTGTGGACCACCGACGCGGGCCGGGCCGAGCGGGTCGCGGGCGCGCTGCGCCACGGCACGGTGTGGATCAACGACTACCACCCCTACCTGCCGCAGGCCGAATGGGGCGGGTTCGGCCGGTCGGGCATCGGGCGCGAGCTGGGCCCCTCCGGACTTGACGAGTACCAGGAGAAGAAGCACATCTACCAGAACACGAGCCCTGCGCCCGCGCGCTGGTTCTCGGGGTAAGCGGATCCGCGTTCTCAGGCGCGGTCCAGGCCCTGCAGACCCTCGGCCATCGCGCGGAACAGCGGGTCGGTGTAGGCGGTCAGGCCCGCGTATACCTGGTTGATCTTCTGGTAGGCGTCGGCCGCGCGCGGGTCGGGGGCGAACTCGTCCCCCGCGGTGACCATCGCCGCCGTGGCCTCCGCCCAGTCCGGGTACACGCCGTGCCCAACGGCGGCGCAGATGGCGGCTCCGACGCCCGCGGCGTCGTTGACCGTGGTCCGGCGCGCCGGGCGGTCGAAGGCCGCGGCGACGATCCGCATCATCAGGTCCGAGCTGGACCCGCCGCCGGATACCAGGACCGACGGTGATCGGCGGCCCAGCGCGCGTTCCATCGCGGCGGTGTGGTTGGACATCGTCAGCGCGATGCCCTCCAGGATGGACCGGTAGATGTGGGCGCGGCCCTGACTGCCGTCGAACCCGAGCAGGGCGCCGCGCCGCCAGGTCGCGTCGCTGGGGGCGAGCCAGTCATGCACCGTCAGCAGCCCGTTGCTGCCGGGGGCCAGCCCGCTGGCCTCCTGGTTGAGCGTGTCCTGGAGGCGCGGCGTTCGGGAAAATCGCTCCTGGTCTGGCGGGCCCTCCAGCACGTTCTGGTACCAGCTGACCGTCCACATCCCGCGGCGGATCCCGGTGCTCTCGTACAGGTACGTGCCGGGCTGCGCGGCGAAGTTGACCCAGTAGCTGCCGTCCGCGCTCCGCGAGGAGGAGCCGATGGTCATCGCCGCGATGTAGGTGCCCAGCGACAGCAGCACGCTGCCGTCGTCGTCCAGGCCGCAGCCCAGCGCCTCGACCGCCTTGTCGTTGGCCGTGGCGTACACCGGCAGGCCGGCCGGGATCCCGGTGGCCTGCGCCGCCGCGCGGGTCACCTCGCCGAGCAGGCCGCCCGGCGGGACCAGGTTGAAGAGCATGTCGCGCGGCATGCCGGTCGCGGCATAGGCCGCGGGGTCGCCGGACCAGGTTGCCGTGTCCTGGTCGATGGGCCAGACGCCCTGGTAGTTGGCCGCGGCGTCCACGAACCGGCCGGTCAGGCGGTGGGTGATGTACCCGGAGGAGGTGGTGATGTACCGGGTCAGCGGGTTGGTGGGCTCGTAGGGGCGGGAGACGCGTTCGTCCATCCAGCTCAGGACTGGCTCGGTCAGGGTGCCGTCGGCGGCCAGCAGGGCCCGGCAGAACCGGATCGTGCACAGGCCGACGGCCGCGATGTCGGCCGGGTTCCCCTGGAACTGCCCCATGACCTCGCGGCAGGCCTCCCGGATGGAGTCCCAGATGTCGTCACCCGGGTGGACGGCGTGCCCCGGCACCGAGGTGTCGTAGGGCCGCAAACGCCGGCGGGCCTGGGCGAGCGGGCGGCCACGCGGGTCGAAGATCGTCACCTTGCTGCTCTGCGACCCGTTGTCGATGGCCAGCAGGTAGGGGGTCATGGCTCAAGCGGGAAGATCGTGCCCGCGTTCATCACGCCCCGCGGGTCGAAGGCGCGCTTGAGGGTGGACAGCAGGTAGTAGGCGCTGCCGTGCTCCTGCGTCACCCAGGGCGTGCGGTACTTGCCGATCCCGTGGTGGTGCACCATCGACCCGCCCAGCCGCAGGGCCTCCTCGACGATGATGGCGTTCAGCGGCTTGTGGTACACCTCGATCTCTTCGCGAGGGGTGCTGTTGATCGTGTAATCGTAGACGAAGTACAGGTTCGTCCCGGTCTGGTAGCTGTGCGAGGAGTGCGCGCCGAGCATGGTCAGGTCGCCGATACGCGGGAACTCGCTCCGGATCCGGGCCATGACGGAGCCGAACAGCTCGCTGACCCGCGACCAGTCGACCGACACCTCGGTGGTGTACCCGAGGTGGTGATCCCTGAGCATGGTGGCCTTCTCGGCGTCGATCTGGTCCTGGCCCCAGTTGAGGTTCTCGAACCAGTCCCGGATCCGGCCGGCGTCGACCCGCACGTGGGGGCGGGCGGCGAAGAGCTCATCGATTGCCTGCGCGGTGGCGGCGGTGAGGCCCGCCGGGCCCTCGGCGACGAGGACGACGACGTTCTTCCCCTGATAGAAGTCGGCGAAGTGCTGCCGGGCGTCCTCGGGCGAGTAGACCCGGCACACCGAGGGGCGGTACCCGGCGGTGATCAGCTCGCGGACGGCGTTGATTCCGTCGGCGAACTCGTCGACCAGGAAGCCGAAGTACCAGTTGTTCTCCGGCTGGTAGCGGAAGAGCTTGACCGTCACCTCGGTGATAAAGCACAGCGCGCCTTCGCTGCCGATCACGACGTGGCGGATGTCCGGGCCCGCGGCCCGGCGGGGCACGTTCTTGATCCGGGCGACCTGCCCGCCGGAAAAGACGGCCTCCAGGCCCACGACCATGTCCTCGATGCCGCCGTACAGGGTGGAGAACTGGCCGATCGACCGGGTGGCGACCAGGCCGCCCAGCTGGGCGAGCGGCTTGGACTGCGGGGAGTGCCCGGTGGTCAGGCCCCGGGCCCGCACCGCGTCCTCCAGCACCTGCAGGCGGACGCCGCACTGCACGGTGGCCATCATGTCGACCGGGTCGACCGACAGGATCGCGTCCATCCGCGACCCGTCGACCACCAGGCTGTCCTCGACCACGGTCTCAAGCCCGCCCTCGGTGGCGGTCCGCCCCGTGCGGGGGACGACGTTGACGAGGTGGTCGTCGGCGAAGCGCAGGACGGCCACCACCTGTTGGGTCGACCCCGGGTAGACGATCGCGGCCGGGATCGGCCCGTCGTAGATGCCGTGGACGGCGGTGTACTTCTTGAACCGGTCGACGCTGGCCTCCTTCAGCTGCTCGTCGCCGGTCTCGACGGCGCCGGGCCCGAGCAGGTGGGTCATCGCCTTGACGATCGACTGGCGGTCCAGCGGGGATCGGGATGGGGCCATGGTCGGTTCTGCTCCCTCTCGCGCTCGCAGCGGCGGGTCAGGCGGGTCAGGCGGGTCAGCGGACGAGGTACCCGCCGTCGACGACCAGGACGTGACCGTTGACGTAGTCGGCGGCCCGGCTGGCCAGGAAGACGGTGGCCCCCATCAGGTCGGCGATCTCACCCCAGCGGCCCGCCGGGATGTGCTCGACGATACGGCGGTCGGCGGCCGGATCGGCCCGGGTCGCCTCGGTGATCGCGGTCTTGAAGTAACCCGGCGCGATGGCGTTGACCTGGATGTTGTGGGCCGCGAGCTCGTCGCAGTAGGCCTTGGTGAAGCCCACGAGCCCGGCCTTGGTCGCGGCGTAGGCGGGTGAGCGCAGGCCGCCCAGGAACGAGAAAAGCGAGGCGATATTGATGATCTTGCCGGATCCCTGCTTGATCATGAACTTGCTGGCCTCGTAGGACAGCTCGAAGGCCGCGGTCAGGTTGACCGACACCATGGGGTCCCACTGGTCGCGGCCGAAGTCCTCCACGCCGGCCAGCAGGGCGATGCCCGCGCTGTTGACCAGGATGTCGACCGAGCCGAGCGTCTCGGCGCAGCGACCAATGACGGCCGCAGGCACGCCGCGCCGCGTGATGTCGGCCACCGTAAACTCCATCCGCCGCCCGGCTCCCTCGATGAGCCGGCGTGTGGTCCCGTCGTCCTGCGCCAAGCCGACCGCGAACACGTCCGCGCCGGCCTTGGCCAGGGCGAGCGAGAAGGCCCGGCCCAAGCCGGTGTTGCCGCCGGTGACGATGGCGTTGCGCCCGGCCAGGGAGAACAGATCGAGGCTGAAGTCGTCGATGTCCATGGATCAGCTGCCGTCCGAGGTGGGGATGAGTTCCAGGGCAACGCTACCGACCGGGCCCGGACTTCCTATGCTTGCGCCGTGCATCTGAGCCTCATCGCCGTCGTGGTCGACGAGTACGACCCGGCGATCGACTTCTTCGTCCACGTGCTGGGCTTCGACCTGGTCGAGGACTCTCCAGCCCTAACGACGAACGAGGGGCGCCCCAAGCGGTGGGTCGTGGTCCGGCCGCCCGGCGCGGCGACGGGGCTGCTGCTGGCCCGGGCGGACGGGCCGGACCAGGCCGCCGTGGTCGGGCAGCAGGCGGCGGGCCGGGTCGGGTTCTTCCTGCAGGTGGACGACTTCGGTGCCGCGTACGCGCGGATGACCGCGGCGGGCGTGGAGTTCGAGACGCCGCCGCGCTCGGAGCCCTACGGGCGGGTCGCGGTGTTCCGCGACATCGCCGGCAACCGGTGGGACCTGCTCGGCCCCTTATAGGAGGTTTGATCAGCGGCCCGGCTGGGGGCCGCCGCAGCACTGCGCGGCCTGCGCGCTCGTGCCGCTGGTCTCGTCGAGTTCCGTCTCGACCGCGGCCCAGCCGCGCTCGTCGTCCTGGCCCCAGAAGGTCGCGCTGTCGGCTAGGACGGTATAGATCTCCCACCGCTCGCCGCCGGGGGCACCCTTGACCCAGAACTTGTCCTGCCGGGCGTAGCAGCAGGTGGTGTCCCGCTCGTCCACGGCCGCCAGGCCGGCGTCGGCGAGCCGGGCCTGCTCGGCCTCGACGGCGGCGGTGTCCTCGACCTCGACGCCGAGGTGGTTCAGGGTGCCGCCCTGACCGGGGTTTTCCAGCAGGACCAGCTTGAGCGGCGGCTCGGCGATCGCGAAGTTGGCGTAGCCGGGCCGGCGCTTGGCGGGCTCGGTGCCGAACAGGGCGGTGTAGAAGCTGACGGCCTGGTCGATGTCGTTGACGTTCAGCGCGAGCTGGACCCGGGACATGGATGCCTCCATCGGACATTGACTTCTGTCTATGTCTTGCGCCATGAGCTTGCCATAAGACATCGATATCTGTCAATATAGATGTGTGTCTATTTTGCTCCCGTTGGCCAGCCCGGCGGACACGGCCGCGTGCTGTGCGCCGCTGACCGCCGAGCCCCTGACCATGGAGCAGGCCGGGCAGGTCGCGCCGCTACTGAAGGCACTGGCCGACCCGGTGCGGCTGCGCCTGCTGTCCCTGGTCGCCTCCCATGACGGGGGCGAGGCGTGCATCTGCGACCTGAACGCCGCGTTCGACCTGACCCAGCCGACGATCAGCCACCACATGCGAGTGCTGCACGAGGCCGGCCTGGTGGACCGGGACAAGCGCGGCGTGTGGGTGTACTACCGGGTGCGCCCCCAGGCGCTGGCCAGCCTGGCCGCCCTGATCGGCTGCTCACCCCCGTAACCGGGCCGCGGGCGCAGCTAGGGCCCGGGCGGAAACCCGATGTCACCGTTTACGAGACGCAATCCGCGGTCGCCGATTACCTCGCGTGGCTACGGGCCGGCCACCAGCGGTAGTTCTGGATGCTTCAACTGGTGTGGTAGGCATGGGTCATGGTCGAACTCATCCCCCGCAACGTGCTCTTCGGCAACCCCGAGCGCATCAGCCCGAACATCTCACCTGACGGCACCCGGATGGCCTGGATAGCGCCGCGTGAGGGGGTGCTCAACGTCTGGGTCGCGCCGATCCGGGCGGCCGGCGCCCCGGAAGGCTCCGGTGTCGACTGGGACGCCGCCGCCGTCGTGACCGACGACCGCGATCGCGGCATCCGGGCCTACACCTGGGCCAAGGACGGCAGGCACCTGCTGTACGTGCAGGACACGGGCGGGGACGAGAACTGGCGGCTGTACGACGTCGACCTGGAGACGATGGAACGGCGCGACCTCACGCCGTTCGAGGGCGTCCAGGTGCGGCTCATCGCCACCCGCAAGAGCCACCGCGACGAGGTCCTGGTCGGGATCAACCGGGACAACCCGCAGCTGCACGACGTCTACCGGCTGGACCTGAAGACCGGTGAGCTGGTCAAGGAGATCGAGAATCCCGGGTACGCGGGCTGGCTCGCCGATGAGGACATGGTGGTCCGCGGCGCCCTCAACCCGCTGCCCGACGGCGGATACGACATGCTCGTCCGGGACAGTGCGGACGCCGCCTGGCGGACCCTGCTGACCGTCCCGGCCGATGACGTCGCGGCCAGCCACGCGCTGGCGTTCACCGGGGACGGGAAGTCGCTGCTGGCTATCAGCTCGCTCGGCGTGAACACGGGCCGGCTGACCAGGATCGACCTGGACCCCAATTCGTCGGGCGACGGCCAGGTGCTACTCGAAGACCCCGAGGCAGACGTCACGGGGGCGCTGCTGCACCCGGACACCAGGGAGCCGCAGATCGGCGTCGTGCTCAAGGACCGGGCCGAGTACCACGTGCTCGACCCGGTGGTGGAGCCGGACTACCAGGCGATCCGGGCGCTCAACCCTGGTGACCCCGGATTCGCCGGGCGCGACGAGGCCGACGCGACCTGGCTGGTCACCTTCACCGACGACGTTGGCCCGGTCCAGCACTACGCCTACGACCGGGCCAGCCGGACCGGCACCTTCCTGTTCAGCAGCCGCCCGGACCTGGCGGCCTACGAGCTGGCGCGGATGGAGCCGTTCTCGTTCGCGGCGCGCGACGGGCTGACCATACACGGGTACGTCACCTTCCCGCCGGGCGGCGGCCGGACCGGGCTGCCCGCGGTGCTCAACGTGCACGGCGGGCCACAGGCCCGTGACACGTGGGGCTTCGACCCCGAGGCGCAGTGGCTGGCCAACCGCGGCTACCTGTG
This sequence comes from uncultured Actinomycetes bacterium, assembly GCA_963789225.1. Classification (GTDB taxonomy): domain Bacteria; phylum Actinomycetota; class Actinomycetes; order Streptosporangiales; family Streptosporangiaceae; genus Palsa-504. Next base: position 647 of record CAWBKD010000043.1, on the reverse strand, counting down.
CATCCAGGTGAACTACCGCGGCTCGACCGGTTACGGCAAGGCGTTCGTCTCGGCCGGCGACCGGGAGTGGGGCGGCAAGATGCACGACGACCTGCTGGACGCGGTGGCGTACGTGGTCGAGCAGGGCTGGGCCGACCGGGACAAGGTGGCCATCTACGGCGGTTCCTACGGCGGCTACGCGGCGCTGGTCGGGGCGGCGTTCACGCCCGACGTGTTCTGCTGCGCGGTGGACGTCGTCGGCCCGTCGAACCTCCAGACGCTGCTCGAGTCGATCCCGCCGTACTGGGCGCCGATGAAGATGCAGCTGTACAAGCGCGCCGGGAACCCCGAGACGGATCAGGAGTTCCTGTGGTCACGCTCGCCGCTGTCCCGGGCCAGGGACATCAGGATCCCGCTGCTGATCGCCCAGGGCGCCAACGACCCGCGGGTCAAGCAGGCCGAGTCGGAGCAGATCGTGGCCGCCCTGAAGGAGGCCGGGATCGAGTACGAGTACATGCTGTTCCCCGACGAAGGACACGGCTTCGCCAAGCCGCAGAACCGGCTGAAGTTCTACGCCGCGGCCGAGCGCTTCCTGGCCAGATACCTAGGCGGCCGCTTCGAGGAGTGATGAGCGCGGCATGGACCGTGCACCGCGCGCCGCCCGGCTC
>CAWBKD010000042.1:0-70738 GCA_963789225.1 uncultured Actinomycetes bacterium | reverse complement strand
CGGCAGGAAGACGCGGAGCATTTCTGCGATCTGGTCGCGGGTGAGCATCAGCCGGGTATCACCGCCTTGGGCGTCGAACTCGGCGAGCTTCTTCCGCAGCAGCGCGAGCAGCAGGCTGACGTGGAAGGACAGCGGGCGGCGCGGGATCATCCTGGGCACCGGCTCGGCCTCGGCCTCGGCCTCGCCCTCGTCGGAAGGCCGCTGGCGGAGGAATGCGTACCCCTCGGCTTCGTCGATGACGACCTGCAGGCCGAGCACCTCGACATAATCCCTGACCCGGGGCTGCAGCTGGAGCAGGTGCTTCCAGGCACGCTCGTGGGTGTCGCGGTAGACGACGCCCTTCATCAGCGTGATGACGGCGAATGGCAGGTCAGGCTCAGTCATGGCGGGCTCACCGTGACAAGGCCGACAGTACGGGCGAAGGTGACCCCCGGCAGCGTGGCGGTCCGGTCGCGCCCGTCCGGGCCGGTCCAGCTGACCTGTTCGGACCTGGTGTCGTCGTAGACGACCGTGAAGGCGTCGTCGCGAAGCGACAGATACGTGACGAGCTCGGCGACGCCGTGCGTGAGCGGTGCGGCGCTGACCAGGTCCGCCAGCCCGACCTGCGGCTGGCGGCGGAGCGCGGCGCGTATGTTCCCGCGGAGCGGGCCTGGGTCGACGTAGACCTGGTCGAACAGGGCGGTCGGATCGGTCTCGTCGTCGCTTCCGGCAGGCCGGATGGGGTCACTGTCGAGTCGCGGTCTGCGAACTGGGGTGTATAGCGGCCGCTCCATCGGCAGCGTGACGTCGGGGGCCAGGGCGTCGACCTCGCTCGTGAGATCGATCCCGGGTTCGTCGCGCAGGCTGAGCGCATGGCCCTCGATGTCCCGCAGGAGGTCGATCACCCGGCGGTTCTCGAACCACACCTGGTCATCGAGGAACCGTCTCAGCTGCTCGGACAGCTGTCTTACTGTCGCCTGGGCGGCCTCGGCGGCCTGCAGCCAGTCGTAGTGGACGTGCCGCAGGCGTGGGTCGCTCTCGGCGTTGCCTGATAGCTGGTGGACCCGCTCAAGCAGATCCGACAGCTCCTGCTGGCGGGCTTGGGAGAGCAGGAAATCGTAGAACGCCTGGAACGACCGGCCCTGGTCGGAGCCGGAGATCGACTCCCGGCTGCCGAGCACGTCGTCGAGCAGTTCCCCCTTGCCGCCCTGCCACCCGGTGACCTTCTCCCTCAGCTGCCTGTCGAGCTTGCGGAAATTCTCCTCGACCAGGCGGAAATCGGAGAGCAGCTCCCGGGCGATCGCGGCGAACTGCTGGTAGCGATCGCGCACGCCGCTAGAGTCGAGCATGGTCGCCTCGCCTGCCTCGATACGGGCGATCTCACCGTCCAGGCGACGCTGCTGGCGTCTCAGCTCCTCTATTTTGGCCGCCGGGTCCGGCTCAGTGCCGAAGACGATCTGGCGGAGCAGGTCGAAGATGGTATTCAGCCGGGACTCGGTACCGACGAAATCGCGTTCGGCCAGGGCGCGCACCCACTGCAGCGCCTTCTCTACCGCCGGGGTCGCGTCGAAGTGCGGTTCGTCGCTGCCCTCTGGGTAATACTTGCGCAGCCACCCCGACTCTGCGGCCGCCCAGTCGTCGAGGTACGCACGCGCAGGTACTGCTGTTGAACTGGGAAAATGACCTACCGCAACCGCAGCTGAGTGTCTTGTTCCTTACGGTGCCAGGTGCGCCCAACTTCGATGACCGCTCGGAATCTGGCATCATTGAGGGGAAGGGAGGGCGCCTTGTGACCACCATCCACGTCCGGTATGAGATCCTGGATGACCCTGGTCGTCCCCGTCCGGACTCGGCGCCGGATTCCTTCGCTTGGGGTGTGCAGGCGGTGGGCCTGCCGGGGGACCTTGGCGCCTTCGGCGTTGGCGACACGCTCGCCGAGGCGCTCGATGATCTTGGCGAGGGCATCCGGGCGCTGTTCAGCGCCGAGCCAGTCCCGGAGGAGCTGACGAGGGAGATCGCCGTTACCGTCGGCGATGCGGCCTTATGCCGGTCCGGCTCTCAGGAAAGGACATCGTCAAGGCGCTGGGCAAGGGCGGCTGGGAACTGGAACGGGTCACTGGCAGCCACCACGTGATGCGGCATGCAGATGGCCGACATGTGAGCGTTCCAGTGCATGGCGCCCGACCGCTCCCGGCCGGGACGCTCGCAGCGATCTGCCGTCATGTCGGCCGCACCGCAAGCGAGCTGCGTGACCTTCTTTAGGGCGTCTGAGCGACCTGTGTCGTTATCGTTTGCACAGCGGAGCATTGCTGCATTCACAGATATTGCCGTTGATCTGGGGAAACAGCGTTGGGTCGACCAGGCGGCTATCTGGAAGTTCACGCAGGATGAGGTGCCGCTCCTGGAAGAGCGGGCGGTGGTCGTGCGCGCCGAGTTCCCTGGCCTGGCACATGCCCTGCGAACCTGGGACAGCCTGCCCACCATGGTATGGTAACTGGTATGGCATCAAAGAAGGTGACGATCACTCTCGACGAGGCCCAACTCGAACGGATCCGCGCCCTCGTGGAGGCGGGAGTTGCGCCCAGCGTTTCCGGATTCGTGCAGCACGCTGTCGGCGTCTCCTTGGATGACGTGGCAGGGTGGGGGGCATTGCTCGCCGAGGCGTTGCAGGAAACCGGCGGTGCGCTCTCCGACAGCGAGCGTGCCTGGGCTGATGAGGTACTCGGTGTCCCGCAGCGCGGGGGCAGGTCGGCGGCTTGATGCCGGGCGTAACCCTCGACGCGGGAGGCCTGATCGCCCTAGACCGGAATGACCGCCGTGTAGTGGTCCTCCTTGCTCGCGCACGCGAGACAGGCGCCCGCGTCACCGTTCCGGCGACCGCACTGGCCCAGGCGATCCGGCGGCCGGACGGGCAGGCCCGGCTGGCGCGCCTGGTCCGGCAGCCGACAACCGACCTTATCGACCTCGGCCGGGTGGACGCGACCAATGTCGGCAGGCTCCTCGCCGCAAGCGGAACATCTGACATCGTTGATGCCCACGTGGTGATCTGCGCGCGCCGAACGGGGCAGCAAGTTGTCACCTCCGATCCCGGAGATCTCCGTCTTCTTGACCCCGCCGTCCCGCTGATCGCGATCTGAAGGACCCGCGCGCGGCGCGGTCAACATGTGTGGTTATCGTTTGCACGGCGGCCGTCGTCACACACACATTCAGGGCAGCTTGGGTTTCTGCGACGACCGACCTGTCTAGGTTCCCAGCTGGTGGCTGTCACGTTGCCCAGAAGGCAGCCCTATCGGTCATTCTTGCCCGAGTGGTTCCTAGCTTGAATATGCTTAATATAACTGTAGTCGGGCTGTGGGGGCTCCGCTGGATAGCAGCACCTTGGATAAGCCGACGGACGTCTTCGACCGTGAGGCGGAGTGGGCGGACCTGGCCGACTTCGCGCGCTCGCCGTTGCCGGGATTGCGGATCGCCGTGGTCTACGGCAGGCGCAGGCAGGGTAAATCGTACCTGCTGCGCCGACTCACCGGCGCGGTCGGCGGGCTATATCACCTGGCCACCGAACAGGCCGAGCCGGTTTCTCTGCGCCGGTTCGGTGACTCACTCGCGGCCTGGGCGGGTCTGTCAGCTGGCGCATTTGGGTTCGGGGGATGGGAACAGGCGCTGCGGACGGCGATGGAGGTGATGGCGGCACCATCTCGCTCGCGTGTTTCCCGCAGTGTGCCTGCGCTGCTGGTCCTTGATGAGTTCCCGTACCTGGCTCAGGAAACTCCCGGGCTGCCGTCTATCGTGCAGTCCCTGTACGACAGCCTGGGACCGGGTGCCGGGGTGAGCACCGCATCGTTTCGCCTTCTCCTGTGCGGTTCGGCGATTTCGGTCATGGCGGACCTGCTGTCTGGGACCAGGGCGTTGCGCGGCCGGGCCGCGCTTGAACTGCGAGTGCGGTCATTCGGCTACCGGGCCGCGCGGGAATACTGGGGGATCGAGGATCCCGCCGTGGCCTTCGCGCACAACGCCCTGATCGGCGGCACGCCCGGCTACCGGGAACTTGTGCTGGACCAGCAGGTTCCAGAGGACCCCGCGCAGCTTGGCGGCTGGCTCGCGCGGAACGTGCTGCGACCGTCCATGCCGCTGTTCGACGAGGCCCGCCGGGTCGTGCACGAGGACCCGCGCATCCGCGACACCGCCGCGTACAGTTCGGTGCTCGCGGCCGTGGCGGCGGGCGAGTCATCGCCGACCAAGATCGGTGGCCTGCTGGGCCGCCCGGCCACCTCACTGGCGCACCAGCTGACAACGCTGGCCGCGGCTGGATTCATCGACCGCCGGCACGACCTGCTGCTGGACCGGCGGCCCGTGATTACGGTCGCCGACCCGATGGTCCGCTTCCACCAGCTGGTCATCGAACCGTACCTGGCCGACCTGGAAGCTGGCCGGGCGCGCCAGGTCTGGGCCGAGGCAGAGCACACCGTAGAATCCAAGATCTTCGGGCCCCATTTCGAGGCGCTCGCCGCCGAGTGGGTCGCCCGCTACGCTCCCAGGGAGGCAGGCCTGGCCGTCGGCCCGGTCGGGCAGACCGTCATCGCCTGCCGCGAGCACAAGGTGAGCCATGAGATCGACGTCCTGGCGCTCGCGCGCGGCAGCCGCCCACGGTCCCCCGGCGCGCCGGTAGCGTTCGTCGGCGAGGCCAAGCACCGCGACCGCCGCCCGGGCCTGGCCGAGCTGTACAGGCTCCAGCACCTCCGCGACCTGCTGACCGCCGCAGGGCACGATGCCGCCGACGCCACACTCGGCCTGTTCAGCGCGACAGGCTTCACCGATGAACTCACGGCCGAAGCGACCGCCAGCAGAGGCAAGATTCTCCTTGCCACCATGGACGATCTCTACAGCCAGCCGCCATGAGCAGCGTCCTTATCTTCGGTGGTACCTCGGGCCTCGGCCGCGAGATCGCCAGGGCGCGGGCCTTCTCGATGCCCAGCGCTGCGCGCCGGTTCCCGGACGCCAGAGCGCGCGGTTCCATGGCGGCGGCGTAGGGGAGGGCCGCTTCGGCGTTGCCGGCCTCGACCGCCAACGATGCCCGCCACACGCCTACGTTCGCCGGTCCGAACAGCTCGAATGCGCCGGGCTGGTCGCCGAGGGGTGCCGCGGTCCGGGCTGCCTCAGCTGCGTGGGCGTCGGCGCCTGCGTGATCGCCTTCTACCGCGCGGGATAGCGCGGATGAAAGTCGCAGCATCCCGTACACCTGGCGCGCGAACTGGCTGTCCCCGATGTGTGGCTCGAGCTCGTCGGCCATCCTCGGCGTCACCATGAGAGCCCGGGGCTTATTCGCCGAGCTGCGCGCGTGCGCGGCCTCATAGGCCGCTGCCCCGGTCCACGCGGGGTCGCCTAGCAGTACGGCGGCCTGCCGGCCCCGCTCGGCGGCGATCCAGCCGAGATCGGTCTGCCCGAAGTGCCGGAGCATGATGGACGCCGACCCGCACGCGAGGATCAGCTGCCGCAGCGCCTCGTCCCGCGCCGGGCCGTCTGCCGTGGCCGCGTGCACCTCTAGCTCGCCTACCACTCCGGGCAGCTCCCGGTGCATGGTGTCGTAGTGCGCCGTGCGCAGTGCGGCGTCCAACTCGCCGTTCAACGCCCGGAGCGCCGCGACCGGCCGGGCCGGAACATCCGGCGGATCGTCAGGCGACCCGTCAAGCAGGACGGCCCGCAACGGCAGCAAGTTCAGGGTCCGCCCTGCCGGGCTGGATCTCCGGGGCGGGCTGGCCGATCAGCGCGTCCGCCGACACTTCCAGCGCGGAGGCGAGAGCGGCGATGTCCCCGCGCTCGTCCAGGGGGCGCTGCCCGTTCTCGATCATCGAAAGCCACGCCTTGGACCGTCCGACCAGCCCGGCTAGCTCTTCCTGCGTCAGCCTCCGGGAGTGCCTGGCACGGCGGACAGCGAGTCCTATGGCCTTCGGAGGAACTCCTCGCGGGCTGGACGGTCGACTGATTCATTCAGCGCGCCTGCCCGGCGGCCTCCGGCCCGGCCCGTCTGCCCGGAGGTTCGCCATCTTCCCCGAGATCCTTGGCGACGTGGTCCGGGAGACGCTGGACGTGGCGTCCTTCTCCCGGCGAGCACGGTTGGCGGATCGTCATACTCACCTTCGAGTATGCGCTCGCCGCAGCGCACCGCCTGGCCGGCTTCGGCAACCTCATCGAGGTCCTGTCCCCGCCGCAGGGCTGCGGCCAGCTGGTCGCGACTGCGCGGCAGATCCTCGGCCGCTACCAGGCGACCGGGGATGGCAGGTGATCCAGTCGCTGGCAGGTGCCCTGGACCACGAGCACGGAGATCACGCGGCCGCCATCGTCACGCCGGAAGATCATGTTCTCGCCGGAGAAGTCAGATCCCGGTCCGGCGATGAACACGTCGGGGTTACTGGTCGCCTCCAGTACCAGCTGCCAGGAGGGGATCTCCGGGATGAGAAAGGCCAGCTTCCCGGCTCGCCACTGAAGGCTCAGCACCCTGGTTCATCCGTGGGCTCCTCGCCGTGCTGAAGGCCGACCCGTCGGCCGCCCGGCCAGCGCTTGCCGCCGCTGCGGCGGCGGCACGGCACCACGGACAGCCTGACCTGCTCTCAGAGGCTCTCTCCCTAGCCTCGATCACGGAGAGCCTCGCGGGCCATCACGCCCGTGCGGGGGAACTGCTCGACGAGGCGCAGGCCACCGTCGCAGGCCTCGACTATCCCCCTGGCCAGCTCGCGATCTGCCAGGCGCGGGCGCTCAACGGGCTCCTTGCGAGCCGACCTGGACGCGGTCAGGGCAGGTGGTGAGGAAGGACTGCGCCTCGCCAGGGAGGCAGGCGACACGTACGGCCTAGAGATGATGCTCTTCAACCTCGGCTCAGCCGCACTGGTCAGTGGCGACCTCGACCGGGCATGGCCGCTGCTGGCCGAGTCCCTGGAGATCGCTCAGCGGATCGACGACCGGATCGCCCAGTTCTACCTGCTCGCCGAATTGGGCTGCCACGGCGCGTTCTCCGGCCGAGCCCGGCTCGCCGCCCGGCTGCTCGCCGCCTCGAACACCGCGGCAACCGAGACCGGCGTCAGCGCCATGGGATTCCTCGTCCCGGTGCTTGCCCGGGCAGGCCAGGTCACGGAGGCCGCCCTGGGGACCGCGAGGCTCCAGGCCGAGCGCACGGCGGGAGCCAGCCTGAGCCGGAGCGCGGCGCTCGAGCTTGCCCTCGGCGGGAATCCGGAAGATGCCGCCCCCGCCAGGCACGACGACACCAGCCTCCAGCCGCTGTCGATACGTGAGGCCGACATCGCGCGCCTGCTCACCGACGGCCTGACCAACAAGCAGATCGGGGCGCGCCTCTTCATCTGAGAGCGCACCGTGGACATTCATGTCCGGAACATCCTCAACAAGCTCGGCTTCAGCTCACGGGCTCAGATCGCCGCCTGGATAGCGTTCCTGGATCACTGACGACAGTGGCTGAGTGCGCCGGCGCGGGCGGCGGCGAGCGCTACCTTGGCGGAGTTGTCGGCGGTGGTCTGGTCGATCGGCTCGGCGGTAACCAGGAGCCGCAGGTAGATCGGTGCGACGAGGGTCCTGACAAGCTCGGCCGGATCGGTGTCGGCGGGGATCTCGCCGCGTGCGATAGCGCCGGCGACGACGGGCTGTGCCCGCCGGAAGCGGTCCTCGAAGAATCGGTGCTTCGCGTCAGCGATACCCGGTATCCGGCCGGCATCGGACAGCGTCGCGGCTGAGATGGCCTGGCCGGTCGGGCTGTTGAGGAACGCGACGAACGACCGTGCGAGCCTGTTCAGGTCGGTGTCGCTCAGGCTCGGGATCGTCTGGCCTGCGTTTGGGGAAAGGTTCCCGGGGCATAAACCACCGCCCGTTCGGGATAGAGGTTTGAAGTTTTGTTCTACAGAGAGTTTATCATGTAGCGACTTGTGCTACCAGCAGGAAGTGAATATTTTTTCAAGATCTTTTCGAATAATCGACGAGGCAGGGAGCGGTGCTACCGTTGGCTGGTTAGAGCTGGGTGCTCCGGAACGGAAGGTGGTAGGCGCTCCATGATCCGGGCGATGGTGTTCGACCTGGACGGCGTGCTAGTCGACTCCGAGCCGGTATGGGAGCAGGTCCGCCGGGGCCTAGTGGCCGAGCGGGGCGGGTCTTGGGCCCCCGACGCCCAGCGTCGCCTGATGGGCATGAGCACCCAGGAATGGGCCAGGTACCTGAGCGAGGACCTCGGCGTCGGCCTGCCGCCCGAACAGGTGGCCGAGCTGGTCATTGACCGGATGGCCGCCCGGTACACCGAGCAGGTGCCGCTGCTGCCCGGCGCCGCGGATGCGGTGCACCGGATGGGCGAGCGATGGCCTCTCGGGGTGGCGAGCTCGTCGCCGCCCCGGCTGATCGACACCGTCCTGCAGTCCGCCGGGCTGCGTTCCTGCTTTCGGGTGGTGATGTCGACCGAGCAGGTGGCGCACGGCAAGCCGGCCCCGGACATCTACCTGGCCGTGACCGCCGAGCTGGGCTGCTCGCCGCCCGACTGCGCGGCGGTCGAGGACTCCTCGAACGGGCTCCGCTCGGCGGGTGCCGCGGGCCTGCGGGTCATCGCGGTCCCGCAGCCGGCCTATCCGCCGGATCCTGACGCCCTCGCCCAAGCCAGCCTGGTGCTGCCCAGCCTGGCCGGACTGACGACGGATGCGGTCGCGGCGCTGGCCGGGAACTAGCTCACCTTCATCGGTGCCAGGCACCAGGAGAGGCGGGGGAGAGCACCAGGAGAGGCGGGGGAGAATTGAGGCCATGAACTCCTCGTTTGCGTACGGCTCTTACGGATCGGCCACCCAGGACCGGACCCGCACCCTGTTCGGGCAGACGATGGGGTACGTCGCGGTCACCGCGGGCTTCTTCGCGCTGGGTTCCTACCTGGGTCGCAACCTGTCCCAGGGCTGGACCTTCGTCTGGTTCATCGTGGCCATTGCCTGCCTGATCACGATGAACTTCACCGCCAGGCGATCGAGGTCCGGGTCGCTGTCGACGGTGCTGCTCTTCGTGGTAGGGACGGCGCTGGGACTGGCCATGGCGCCCCTGCTGGTCTACTACGCCACGACCAGCCCGCGGACGCTGTGGGAGGCCGGCGGAGCGACCGCCCTGTTCATCGCCGGATTCGGGGCGGCCGGTTACGCGACGCGGCGGGACCTGTCTGGGCTCGCCCGGGTGTCATTCTGGGCCCTGGTCGCCCTCATCGTGTTCGGCATCGTGCTGATCTTCGTCCATATCCCGCACGGCGAACTGATCTACTCGGTGCTCGGCCTGGTCATCTTCGCGGGCCTGACGATGTTCGATTTCCAGCGGCTCCGCCGTTCCTCGGACCTGGACTCCGCCCCGCTGATCGCCGCGAACATCTTCCTCGACGCGCTGAACGTGTTCCTGTTCTTCCTGCGGATCTTCTCCGGCGGCCGCGACTAAGGGTCGGTGTCGCGGCACGGCCGGGACGACCGACAATTAGAAGCGTGCGATGGCGCAGCGCGCTGGCGAAGCCGGTGAGATGGCTCAGGTCCGCCCGGTTCGGCATGCTGCTGTGCGGCGCGGCCCTGGTCCTCACGTTCCCCGACGCGAACCTGGAGTTCCTGGCCTGGTTCGGGCTGGTGCCCGCGCTGGTACTCATCGCCAGGTCGTCCACGGCGCGGGAAGGCGGGGTGCGCGCCTGGTGGTTCGGGGCCGGTTACCTGATCGCGGCGCTGTACTGGATGGCGCCCGAGATCGGGCCTGCGGTGCTGCTGGTCGCCGTGGTGTTCGGCTTGCTGTGGATCCCGTTCGGCGTGGCCGTGCAGAAGCTGCTGCGCCCGCCGCTCAGCTGGCCGCGGGCGCTGGCCGCCCTCGTGGTGGTGCCGAGCTGCTGGCTGCTCACCGAGTGGCTGCGGTCCTGGCAGGGGTTCGGCGGCCCGTGGGCGGTATTCGGCGTCAGCCAGTGGCAGCATCCGGCCCTGCTCGCGCTCGCCTCGGTCGGCGGGGTCTGGCTGATCAGCTTTGCGCTCGTGCTGGCGAACGTGGCCATCGTCATCGCGTTGGAGTCTCTGCCCTGGGTAACAAAGGCCATCCTGCCCGGGGCCTCGTGGCGGTCAGGGCTGGTCGTTCTCGGCGTGGCCGCCGGGCTGGCCAGCCTCGGCGCCGGGCCACTAGCGTTCGCGCTCACCCCGTCCAGCCACGCGGTCCGGTACGCCACGATCGCCATGGTGCAGCCGGGCGTGGTCCTCGACGCCAGCCTGCGCTCGCACGCGTCGCAGGCGCTGACCGCCGAGCTGAGCCGGGGAGGCAGGCTGGACGGCGTTCGGCCCGACCTGATCGTCTGGGGCGAGAGCAGCATCGCCGAGGACCTCACGCTGCCGGGCAACCACGCCCTGCTGAGCCAGATCGAGGCACTGTCCGCCGAGGACGGGGCCGAGATCCTGGTGGACCAGGACGCCACGTCGCCCGGCAAGGGCCACGAGAAGTGGGCGGTCCTGGTCAGCCCCGCCGGGATCAAGGGCATCTACGTCAAGACGCGGCTGGTGCCGTTCGGCGAGTACATACCGTTCCGGCAGCAGCTCGGGTGGCTGACCAAGATCAGCAAGGCGGCGTCGTCGAACATGGTCCCCGGGCCCGGCGCGCACCTGCTGAACGCGACCGACCGGGCCGGAAAGCCGCTGCCGATCGGCGTGCTGATCTGCTTCGAGTCCGCGTTCCCCGACATGGCCCGGGTCGACACGGACAAAGGTGCGCAGCTGATCGTCTACCAGTCCGAAACGTCGACCTTCCAGGGCACGTGGGGACCGGACCAGCACGCCTCGCTCGCCGCGGTCCGCGCGGCCGAGACCGGGCGGCCCGTGGTCCAGGCCGCCCTGACCGGGGACACGGTCGCCTACGACGCCAGGGGCAGGCTGCTGGCCTGGATGGGGCAGTCCGGGCACGGCGTGGTCACGGTCAGGCTCGGCCTGCCCGCGGCCTCGGCCAGGACCGTCTACGACCGGCTCGGTGACTACGTTCCGTGGGTCGCCGTGGGCATCGTCGTGCTCGCCGCGCTGGTCATGTTTGCGAATTCTCGCGGCCTTACTGGCCGGAGTGCTGGCATTGGTCGCCGGGATGAGGCAGAATACGTAGAGCAGTCCGTGCCGAATTGATGTTGCCACTGGGGAAGGTGAGCGACGTCAGAGGAGGCACGGTGTCGGCAACTGGTGTTTTGTACGTTCATTCGGCGCCCCCGGCGCTGTGCCCGCACATCGAGTGGGCAGTAGCCGGAATAGTGGGGGCGCCCGTTAGCATGCCCTGGGCCGGTCAGCCAGCCGCCCCGGGCTCGCTGCGCGCCGAGCTCAACTGGCAGGCGCGGCCCGGCACGGCGGGAGCGATCACGTCCGCGCTGGCCGGGTGGAACCGGCTCAGGTTCGAGGTGACCGAGGACGGCTCACCGGGCTGTGACGGCGTGCGGCACTGCTACACGCCGGACCTCGGCACGTTCACCGCGGTGACGGCGGCCAACGGCGATATCGTGGTCGCCGAGGATCGCCTGCGCGCGGTGCTGGAGCGGGCCGCCCGGGTCGGTGCCGCGCCGCTGGAGGAGGAACTCGGCCTGCTGCTTGGCACGGCCTGGGACAACGAGCTCGAGCCGTTCCGCCGCGCGGCCGACGGCGCCCCCGTCCGCTGGCTCAACGCGACGGGCTGAGCTCATCAGCTGGGGCTCACCAGCTGGTGGGGACGGGCATGCCCTCGCTGTAGCCGGACGCGCTCTGGATGCCCACCACGGCCCGCTCGCTGAACTCCGGCAGGTCCCGCGCCCCGGTGTAGGTGCACGCGGAGCGCAACCCGGCCACGACCATGTCGATGAGGTCCTCCACGCCGGGCCGGACCGGATCCAGGTACATGCGCGCCGACGAGATGCCCTCCTCGAACAACTCCTTGCGCGCCCGCTCGAACGGGGAATCGCTGGCCGAGCGGAGGCGTACCGCCCGCGCCGAGGCCATCCCGAAGCTCTCCTTGTACAGCCGCCCGTCGGGCGAACGGAACGTGTCGCCCGGTGACTCGAACGTCCCGGCGAACCATGACCCGATCATCACGTTGGAGGCCCCGGCGGCGAGCGCCAGCGCCACGTCCCTCGGGTGCCTGACCCCGCCGTCGGCCCAGACGAACGCGCCGAGCCGCCCGGCTTCCCCGGCGCACTCCAGGACGGCAGAGAACTGCGGCCGCCCCACCCCGGTCATCATCCGCGTCGTGCACATCGCGCCCGGCCCGACGCCGACCTTCACGATGTCCGCGCCCGCCGCGACGAGATCGGCGACCCCGGCGGCGGTGACCACGTTCCCGGCCACCACGGGGACCGCAGGCGCCAGGCCGCGCACGGCCTGCAGCGCGCAGATCATCTTCTCCTGGTGCCCGTGCGCGGTGTCCACCACGAGCACGTCGGCCCCGGCGTCGAGCAGCAGCTTGGCCTTGGCGGCCACGTCACCGTTGACGCCGAGGGCGGCGCCCACCCGGAGCCGGCCCGCGGCGTCGACGGCGGGGGAGTACAAGGTGGCGCGCAGCGCACCGGTCCTGGTCATGATGCCCACGCAGCGGCCGGCGGAGTCCAGGACCGGCGCCAGCCGGTGCCGGCCCTCGTGCAGCAGCGCGAAGGCCTGCTCCGGCGGCGTGCCCGCGGGCAGCGTGAACGGGTCGGCCGACATCACCTGGCGGAGCTGGGTGAACCGGTCCACCCCCAGGCAGTCGGCCTCGGTGACCACGCCGACCGGCCGCCCGTCCTCGACGACCACCACGGCGTTGTGCGCCCGCTTGGGCAGCAGGCTCAGCGCGTCGCCTGCCGTATCGGTCGGCCGGAGGGTCAGGGCGGTCTCCACCACCAGATCCCGCGACTTGACCCAGGCGATCACGTCCGCGACCACGTTGGCGGGAATGTCCTGCGGGAGGATCGCGACGCCGCCGCGCCGCGCCACCGTTTCCGCCATCCGCCGGCCCGAGACGGCCGTCATGTTGGCCGTGACGATCGGGATGGTGGCGCCGCTGCCGTCGGCGGTGGCCAGGTTCACGTCCAGCCGCGAACCGACGGCCGACCGGCCCGGCACCATGAAGACGTCGCTGTACGTCAGGTCATGCTCGGGAGCTAGTCCGTGGAGAAACCGCACGCAGAGATTCTCCCCGAACCCTGCAGGTGCTATAGCCGTGACCTTAGGCCACGTTCAGCCCGAACGCCGCGAACATGATGTCCGCGATGCGGTCGGCCATCTCGTCCTCCGGGAGGGGGAGCTCGGTGCTGACGAGGAAGTTCACCCGCTCAAGCATCATCAGGCAGGCCAGGGCGGTCAGGTCGGCGCGGTCCTGGTGCCGCCCGGCCGCCTCGGCCGCGGCGGTCATGCCCGTGGTCATGGCCTCGGCGATGCTGAAGAACAACTTCAGTCCGTCGCCGAACATCTCTCCGGGCGCGTTCGCCGAGCTGAGGGTGCGGAGCACGGTCCCGTGTCCGGCGTAGGCCTTGAAGAACTTGCGCACCCACTGGCGCAGGACCTTCAGCCCGGTCTCGTCGCTGGTGACGACGGGGAAGTCGCCGGCCACGATCTCCATGTCGTGCAGCGCGTCCCGCATCAGCGCCTTGAAGAGGTCCTCCTTGTTGGAGAAGTACAGGTAAAACGTGCCGTGCGAGATACCGGCCCGGCTCACCACGTCGTCCACGCGCACGCCCTGGAAGCCCCGCTCCTCGAACTCGATCGTGCCCGCCTCGAGCAGGCGGCGGACGGTCTCCCGGCCCTGCGCTCGCAGCTCGCGGTCCTGCGCCGGGGTGCCGCCGCCGAGCGACGGTCTGGCCAGCGGTTTCCTCGGTGGCCGCCCGGCCCCGCGCGAGGCGGCACTGGCGGAGCTGCGGCTTGCCTCCTGGTTCATAGCAAGAGAGTAGCCTTCCGTGTCATAACTGCCACACATTCGGGCAACGCGGCGCCGGTGCTGGGCCTGCGCGCGCTCAACCGCGCCCTGCTCAGCAGGCAGCTGATGCTCGACCAAACTGACCTGCCGGAGGATCCTGCCGCCAGGCGGGCCGGGGTGATCGGGGCCATCGAGCACCTGGTCGGGCTGCAGGCCCAGGCGCCGTTCCCGCCCTACTACGGCCTCTGGTCACGGCTGCCGGGGTTCAGGCCTGACGATCTGGCCTCGCTGATCAGGGACCGGAGCGTGGTCAGGATCGCGCTGATGCGCGGGACCATCCACCTGGTGTCGGCCCGTGACTGCCTGCCGCTGCGGCGCCTGCTCCAGCCGGTGCTCGAGCGCGGGATGCGCGGGGTGTTCGGCAAGCAACTGGCCGGCGTGGACGCCGTAGCTCTGGCCGCGGCCGGGCGGGACCTGGTGGAAGCCGCGCCGGGCGGTGCTCGAGGAGCTCAGGTCGTCCCTGGTCACCTTCCGCGACGAGCAGGGAGCCGAGCTGTTCGACCTGCCGTCGGCCCCGCGCCCGGAGCCGGAGGTGCCCGCGCCGATACGGCTGGCGGCGGAGTTCGACAACCTCCTGCTCGCGCACGCCGACCGGACTCGCGTGGTCAGCGCCGCCAACCTGAAGCGGTTCTACACCATCAACGGCATCTTCCCCGGGTCCGTCCTGGTGGACGGGTTCGTCGCCGGGATCTGGCGGCTGGCCCGGACCAAGGGGTCGGCCAGGCTGGTCATCGAGCTGTTCGAGCCCGTCCCCGACCGCGACCTGGTAGAGCGGGAAGCCGAGCGGATGCTCGGGTTCTGCGCGCCGGACGCGGCCCACGAGGTCCAGTTCAGCCCAGCCTGATCAGGCTGGGCCTGGATCCGCGATCCGCTGGCGAACCTGCTCGGCGACGAGCGAGTAGGCGGCGACCTGCTCGGGGACGGCGCCGGTGACCATGACGGGCTGCCCGTCGTCGGCGTCGCGCGCCGCCCGGTGGCTGAACGGGATCTCGGCCAGCTTGGGGATCAGCGCCCAGATGCTCTCCTGCTCCGGGGCCGTGGGGAACAGCGGGGTCGTCTCCCCGCAGCTCGGGCACACCTGGCCGCTCATGTTCTCGACCCCGGCGACCACGGCCGGGCGCGCGTCTGCACCCCGCGACCTGCGGGTGCGCGGGGCCAGGTGCGCGATGAGCCTGCGCGCGTCCTGGTGCGCGATGACCTGCGGAGTCACCACCACGAGCACGCATAGCGCGCGGCCGGACAGGGCGAAGACGAACTGCTGGATGTCCGCCGTGCCCGGCGGCAGGTCCACCACCAGGCAATCCAGGCTGTCCCAGTCGGTATCGGCCATCAGCCGCCGGACGAGCAACTGGGCGATGCCCCCGGTGATGCCCAGGCCCTGGTTCTCGCCGAGCAGGAGCGCAGCGGAGGCGAGCTGCACGCCGTGCTGACTGACGGTCTGCAGGCGAGAGTCCGGCGCGCCCGGCCGGGCGAACAGCGTGACGTGGGACGCCTCGGCGCGCCGCCGCAGGCCCATCATCCGGGGCACGTCGGGGCCGTAGAGGTCCGCGTCCACCAGCCCGGTCCGCTGTCCCTGGGCGGTCAGCGCCAGCGCCAGGTTCACCGCGACCGTGGTCTTGCCCACGCCGCCCTTCCCGCTCGCGACCGCGATGACTGGTACGTGATCCGAACTGCCCGGCATGACTCCTCCGTGGGTCTGGCGACGCTGGCGGTGCTGGTGAGCGGTGCTGGTGAGCGGTGCTGGTGAGCGGTGCTGGTGAGGTCCGCGTTCTGGCGCCGCGCCCTCCCGACGACCGTGGCCACCGTCACGCTGTGCCTGAGGGTAGCCGGGCTCGCGGACCCCGCCGCGCAGGCGGTGATCACCCCCGGCGGCTTCGGCGGCCACCCCCACCACCGCGCCGGACATCATGAACGCCCTGGACGCCGTGCCCTCCGCCGCCCGCCTGCTGTGCGCCGACGGGGGCGGTAACCCCGAGATGCTGCGTTCGGCCATCTTCGGTTACAACCACGCGACCTGGTACGTCAACGAGGTCCTCGCCCTCGCCGCCGAGTACGCCCAGGACTATCCCTGATCGGCGGCCCGTTCGGGCGCCACCCGGAGCCGCCGCAGGCCCACCAGGCAGGTCAGGGCGCTGGCCGCACCGCAACTAGCGGCGAACGCGTAGCCCACCCGCGGGCCGTGCGCGTCGATGAGGAAACCGACCACGGACGAGCCGACCGCCAGGCCTACGCCGATGCCGCTGCTAAGCCAGGACAGGGCCTCGGTGCTCCGGCCCGGCTTGGCCTGCGCCTCCAGCAGGCTGAACCCGGCGATCAGCGTCGGCGCGATGGTCAGCCCGCACACGTAGATCACGCAGGTCAGCGTGACCAGGTTCGGCTGGGCCCAGAACGTGGCCACGCCGAGCACGGTCAGGGTCAGCGTCACCGCGAACCTCTTCTGGACGGGCGACCGCCACTGCCTCGACCCGTACCAGAACCCGCCCGTCGCGCTGCCGAGCGCGTACGTCCCGAGGATGAACCCGGCCAGCGGCTTGTGCCCGAAGTGCTGCGCGAACGAGACCGTGCTCAGGTCGATCGACACGAACATCGCCCCGAGCAGCAGGTACAGCGGAACCAGCACGAACAGCCCCGGCGCGGCGGCGCCCCGTCGGGGGGGCCCAGGGGGTATGGGGGGCCGGGCAGGCCCTCCATGATCGGGGGGTCCAGGGGGGTCGTCCCCCCGGACTGGCAGCGGCTCGGTGCCGCGCTCGGCGGCGAACCACAGCGTGCCCGCGAGGCACAGCAGGCCCGCAACGCCGACGCCGGCGGCGGGGAACACCTCGGTGGCCAGCAGCGTCACGGCGGCGGGCCCGATGACGAAGCACAGTTCGTCGGCGACCGACTCGAAGGAGAACGCGGCGTGCAGCCGCGGAGTTCCGGCGAGCAGGACGCTCCACCGGACCCGGACCATGGCCCCCAGGGACGGCATGGACCCGCCCGCGATGGCGGCCGGGGCGAAGAACACCCAGGTCGGAGCCTTCAGCAGGACGGCCGCGATCAGCGCGGCGGAGGCGGTGGCGAACACTGCGAGCAGCACCAGCAGCACGGGCCGCTGGCCGCGGGCGTCGGCGAGCCGCGCGACCAGGGGCGAGGAGAACGCGTACGCGAGCGAACCGGAGGCGGACACGGCGCCCGCCACGCCGTACGTCCCGGTGGACGCCGAGATCAGCAGGACGGTGCCGAGCGCGAACATCGACATCGGCATCCGCCCGATGATCCCCGCCGCCGAGAAGCGCCAGGCCCCGGGGATCCGGAAGATGTCCGCGTACGGCCGCAGTGGTCGGGCCAGCAGGCTGAGTGGGGATCGGCCGACGGTGCGTTTCGCGTCGTCAACCCTCGTCATCGTCGCATGACCCCACGATCATGACGATATCGGACCGGCCGGCCCTTGCCCGGCCCGTCCACCCTGTGGGACGGGCACCCTAGATCCCCTGGTTGGATGGAGACATGCCCGCCTACGACGCGTTCCTGCTTGTCTCGTTCGGCGGCCCGGAAGGCCCGGATGACGTGATGCCGTTCCTGCGCAACGTCACCCGGGGCCGCGGCGTCCCGGAGGAACGGCTCGCGGGCGTGGCCGAGCACTATTACGCCGTTGGCGGGGTGAGCCCGATCAACCAGCAGTGCCGGGACCTGCTGGCCGCGGTGCAGGCCGACTTCACGGCGAGCGGCCTGTCGCTCCCCGTGTACTGGGGGAACCGCAACTGGTCGCCCTACCTGTCCGACACGGTGCGCGCCATGGCCGCGGACGGCGTGCTGCGGGCGGTCGCCTTTGTCACGTCCGCCTACAGCTCCTACTCGAGCTGCAGGCAGTACCTGGACGACATCGAGCGGGCCCGGGCGGCCGTCGGGCCTCGGGCGCCACGGATCGACAAGATCAGGCGCTTCTTCGACCACCCGGGTTTCATCGAGCCCTTCGCTGACCACGCGCGCGCGGCGCTGGCCGCGCTGCCCGGCGACGTGCGCGAGGACGCCCACCTGGTGTTCACCGCGCACAGCATCCCGGTCGCGATGGCTGAGGCCAGCGGACCCAGCGGCGGGAGGTACGTAGCCGAGCTGACCGAGGCGGCCCGCCTAATTACCGAACGAGTCGGTGGCACTCACCCGTGGACGCTCGCCTACCAGAGCAGGAGCGGGCCGCCATCACAGCCATGGCTCGAGCCTGACGTGCGCGACCATCTCGCCGAGCTGGCGAAGTCGGGGACCCTCGCCGTGGTGGTGATCCCGGTCGGGTTCGTGTCTGACCACATGGAGGTCCGGCACGACCTGGACCTCGAGGCGGCGCACGCGGCCGACGCCCTGGGCCTGGCGTTCGCCCGCGCGGCCACGCCGGCCACGGATCCGCGTTTCGCCTCGATGATCACCGAACTAGTGCGGGAGCGGCTCGACGCCCTGGGAACCTTGGGCAGGCCCAGCGACACGTGCCCCGCGGGCTGCTGTGGCGGGTCCCGGTGACCGATCCCGGGGCGCTGCTGCGGATCGCGATGGACGCGGCGGGCGAGGCCGGGCGGCTGCTCGCCTCCTGGCGCGGCCACGAGCGTCCCGAGGTCATCGACACCAAGTCGAGCCCGACCGACGTGGTGACGGAGATGGACCGCCGGTCCGAGGCGCTGATCACCGAACGGATCCGCGCGGTACGCCCGGACGACACGGTCCTCGGCGAGGAAGGCGGCCAGAGCGAGGGCGGCCATGGTCACCCGGCCCGGGTGCGCTGGGTGGTCGATCCGCTGGACGGCACCGTGAACTACCTGTACGGCCTGCCCGACTGGGCCGTATCGATCGCGGCCGAGGTGGACGGGACCGTCCTGGCCGGGGTGGTCGCGGTGCCGCGCCTCGGCGAGACGTTCACCGCGGTGGCGGGCCAGGGCGCCTGGCTGCGCCGGGCCTCAGACCCGGCGAACGCGATCCGGCTGCACTGCACGACCGGTGTGCCGCTCGGCCGGGCGCTGGTGGGCACCGGCTTCGCGTACGATCCTGGGGTCCGCCGGGTGCAGGGTGAGGTCGTCGCGGCCTTGCTGCCTCACGTGCGGGACATCCGGCGGGCCGGCGCGGCATCCGTGGACTTCTGCTCGGTCGCCGCGGGCCGGCTGGACGCGTATTTCGAGCGCGGCCTGCACTACTGGGATTACGCGGCAGGCGGCCTGATCGCGCGCGAGGCCGGCGCGGTGGTCGGCGGGCTGTCCGGCCGGGCGGAAACCACCGCCATGGCGGTCGCCGCAGGTCCTGATCTGTACCCTCAACTGGACGAATTCCTCGCCAGGCTCGACCCGCAGGGTGATGAACGGTTAGCCCCGCGAAAACCGTGATTGTCTGTGGGCGCAGTTTCGGCGTGGCGCGTGTGCGCTGGGCGCGAACGTGACAGAATTCCCCGCCGGAATCGGGCACAACTTTGGCTCCCAAAGCGTTACACCCGCGCAGTGAGTGCGCACTACGGATGAAGGGGGATGGAGTACTCCAGATGGCTACCGACTACGACAGCCCGCGGAAGACGGACGACGACCTGACCGAAGACAGCCTTCAGGAACTCCAGGCGCGCCGGATGGACAAGTCATCGAGCACTATCGACCTTGACCCCGACGATGTTGCCGAGTCTCTGGAGCTGCCGGGGGCCGACCTGTCGAACGAGGAACTCTCGTTCCGGGTGATACCGCGTCAGGCGGACGAATTTACGTGTTCGCGGTGCTTCCTTGTACATCACCGAAGCCAGCTTGCCGAGGATCGCAATGGCCAGCTTGTCTGCCGGGAGTGTGCGGCCTAGGCGTCCGCGGCGGTGATGGGTTCGCTGTCCGGGCCGCTGTGCGTCCTGCGCGCCGCAGCCCGGGTCGCGAGCAGCTTCGCGGCCCCGACGGTGACGCCGGTCAGCACGGACCAGCTCAGCGCCTCGGAGAGTGCCACCTGCGGATCCTCGGGATGCGTGGGAGGCTCCTTGCCGGTGGCCTTGGTCCAGGCGAACGCGACCACCTTGCGGGCGAGGAACGCGGCGACCATCGCCGCAAGCCCGCTGATGAGCTTGGTGCCGAGATCAGCCTTGTTATCTGCCATCGTTATCTGCCATCCCACTGCCTCCTTCTAGCCCCCGTTCGCGCAATCATGCCACTGGCTCATGACCGGTATGTATCCGGCACCTTTCGACGGCGGCCGCGAGCTCCGCTGGATGCCTCGTGCCGATCAGCCAGTACGGGACCCCGGCCGAAGCGTCGACGGCCAGGTAGACCGATTCCTTGAGGTAGGGCCGCGAGTACAGGTGCGCCGCCGGATCGGCGCGAGGCCCGCGCAGCGAGATGGTCTGCGGCTCGTCCAGGGCGACTACCTCCCTGACGGCGGCCAGGGGCAGCGCCGCGCCTCCGGCCCGGACCGCGCCGGCGCTCACCTCGACGCTGCCCAGGCCGAGGCTGATCAGCATCGCCGCGCAGCCCCCGAGCAGTCCGCCGACGATGATGAACGGCCACGGCCCCTGAAAGCCGGCGTACACCGTTACCCCGATGATCAGGGCACTCGGCAAGGACAGCAGCCACCAGGCGAGCGGGACGCGCAGGCGTTCGTGGTACTCGGGCATGCTGTCGAGCCTAGTTGGTCCGATGCGCCGCACAGTCGCGCTATTCTCACCCTTCGTGCGAGCTCTTGGAAGGAGCCATCGTTGGCCGGCTCAGACCCCGACGTGCTGATCAAGCGCCTCGATCCTGGCGTACCGCTTCCTTCGTACGCCCACCCGGGAGACGCGGGCGCAGACCTGACGGCCGCTGAGGACGTCGAGCTGGCTCCCGGTGAGCGCGCGCTGGTGCGGACCGGGCTGGCGATCGCGCTGCCTGCGGGGTACGCCGCGTTCGTGCACCCCCGCTCCGGCCTGGCGGTGAAATACGGGGTGACGCTCGTCAACACGCCGGGGACGGTTGACGCAGGTTACCGGGGGGAGATCAAGGTGACCCTGCTGAACACGGACAAGCACCAGGCCGTCAGCTTCAAGCGGGGGGACAGGATCGCGCAACTGGTTGTCCAGCGGGTGGAGCGAGCGGTGTTCCACGAGGTAGAGGTGCTCCCTGGCTCGGTGCGTGGCGACGGCGGCTTCGGCTCGACCGGCGGGCACGACGCTGCCATCACCGTCCCAGAGATACCCTGATCGAAGGTATTCAAGGAGCGTGCGGAAGTGTTTCGTCGGCGTCGTGCAGCGGACCAGGAACCTGAGGATGAGCTCGAGGACGACGAGTCGTTCGACGACGAGTCGGTAAGCGCAGCGCAGCCGGCCGGGCCCCTGCGCGCCGGAGGCGGCCCGTGGGACGCCGGGGAGGCGCATCCCGATACGGACCGCGTAGACCTCGGCAGCCTGCTCGTACCGCGCGGCGAGGAGCAAGACTACGAGATCCAGCTCGTCATGGCCGACCACCAGGGTGCCTGGGTGAGGGTCACGCACGGCGAGAGCGACATGCTGGTCCAGGCGTTCGCCGCCGCGCGCAGGGGCGCGCTGTGGGACGAGATACGGGCCGAGATCGCCGTCGATGTGGAAGGCGCAGGCGGGAAGAGCGAAGAATCGGCTGGGTCGTTCGGAACGGAGCTGGTCGCCGAGGTGCCCGCCGAGCCCAACCAGCCAGAGTCCGGCCTGCGGCAGGTCCGGTTCGTCGGCGTAGACGGCCCGCGGTGGTTCCTCCGCGCGATGTTCCAGGGCCCCGCCGCCGTCGGCGGCGCGCCTGCCCTCCTGCTCGAAGCCGTGCTCAGGGACATCGTGGTCGTGCGCGGCGAGCATCCGGTACCGCCGCGGGAAATCCTCGAGCTGCGGCTGCCCCTCGAGGTGCGTCAGGCCCTGGAGGCGCAGATGGAGGAGCAGGAGGGTAACAGGTTCCGGACCGACCTGAACCCCTTCGACCGCGGCCCTGAGTTCACCGAGACTCGTTAGCGCTCAGCAGGCGCGCCAGTTCGTCCTCGACATCCTCGCTGGTCACGAAGAACAGCTCGTCGCCGGCCTGGAGCGGGTCATCGGGATGCGGGACCAGGACCCGGCCCTCGCGCAGGATGGCCACCAGCGCGGTGTCCGCGGGCCACTCGATCCCGCCGACGCGCTCGCCGACGAGCGGGGCCCCGCCCGGCATGGTCAGCTCGACCAGGCTGGCCTCGCTCCGCCCGAAGGTCATCAGGCGCACCAGGTCCCCGACGCTGACCGCCTCCTCCACCAGCGCCGACAGCAGCCTCGGGGTCGAGACGGCGACGTCGACACCCCACGACTCGTTGTAGAGCCACTCGTTGCCCGGGTCGTTGACCCTGGCCACGACCCGCGGTACCCCGTACTCGGTCTTGGCGAGCAGCGCCACGACGAGGTTTACCTTGTCGTCGCCGGTGGCCGCGATCACCACGTTGCACCGGTACAGCGCGGCGTCGTCGAGGGAGCTGATCTCGCACGCGTCGGCGAGCAGCCACTCGGCGCGCGGCACGCTCTCCACCGCGATCGCCTTCGGGTCGTGGTCGATGAGCAGCACCTCGTGCCCGTTCTCCAGCAGCTCGCTGGCGATGGAGCGGCCGACCGCTCCGGCTCCCGCAATCGCGACTCGCATCAGCGCTCGCCCCCCGGCGCCGAGAAGGCCCAGGCGATCCGCTCGAGATCGCCTTCCTTGGCGATCACGTGAATCACGTCCCCTTCCTGCAAGACGGTGGCCGCGTCGGGTACGAACGCCTGGCCAAGCCGGTCGATGAAGGCAATCCTGGTCATGGTGCGGCCCTCGAAGGACTTGACTTTCTCGCCGATCCAGACCGGCGAGAAGGCGAGCTCGGCCAGCACGATCTTCCCCGTGGGATCGCGCCAGAGCGGCTCACTGCCTTCCGGCAGCAGCTTGCGCAACATCTGGTCGGCGGTCCACCGCACCGTGGCCACGGAAGGGATGCCGAGCCGCTCGTAGACCTCGGCCCGCCGCGAATCGTAGATCCGCGCCGCCACCCGCTGAATCCCGAAGGTCTCCCTGACCACCCTGGCCGCGATGATGTTGGAGTTGTCACCGCTGCTCACCGCCGCGAAGGCATCCGCGCGCTCGATCCCGGCCTGGATCAGTACGGCCCGGTCGAAGCCGATACCCGTGACGCGCTCACCCTTGAACCCCGACCGGAGCTTGCGGAAGGCCTCAGGCTCCTTGTCGATGATCGCGATGCTGTCGCCCCGATCCTCCAGGATGTGGGCGAGGGTCGACCCGACCCGCCCGCAACCCATGATCACGATGTGCACGACCGTCCTCCAGGATGAGCCCGGTTTCCCGTTCAGCGCTGCCTCGCCAACGGTATGCCCACAACCTAAACATGGGAGAATGCGGCCCCATGAGTTACCTGAGCGGTCAAGTCGTCGAGGTGACCGCCGGAGAGGTGGCTCACGGCGGCTGGTGCGTCGCCCGGCCGGACGAGGGACCGGTCATCTTCGTCAGGCATGCGCTGCCGGGGGAGCGGGTCCTCGCGCGCGTCACCGAGGTCACGACGCGGCTGGCCCGCGCCGAGGCGATCCAGATCCTGGCCGCATCGCCCGACCGGGTGGAGCCGCCCTGCCCGCACGCGCGCCCCGGCGGGTGCGGCGGGTGCGACTGGCAGCACGCCGCACTGCCCGCCCAACGATCGCTCAAGGCCGCCGTGGTCCGCCAGCAGCTGCGCCGGCTGGCGGGCCTGGAGATTGCGGTCACCGTGGAACCCCTGCCCGGCGATGCGGACGCCGAGGACGGCGCGGGCCTGGGCTGGCGGACGCGCGTCCAGTTCGCGGTGCGTTCGGACGGCGTGGCGGGGCTGCGTGCGCACCGCTCGCACGAGGTGATCGACATCGGCCGGTGCCTGATCGCCCACCCCGCGATCACCGATCTCGGGATCACCGGCCGACGCTGGGAGGGCGTGGCCTCCGTCGAGGCCGTCGTCGCGGCCGGATCGGGGGAGCGGGCCGTCATCATCTCGGGGGTGGGCAGGCGGGCCGGCGCGGAGGTATCGATCGCCGCCGATTCGGTCCTGCGCCGCTCCGGACCTCGCATGACCCCGCTGCGCGGTCGGCCCTACCTCAGCCAGCACGCGGCCGGCCGGGACTGGAGGGTCAGCGCCGGGGCGTTCTGGCAGGTACATCCCGGGGCGGCCGAGGCCTTGGCCGGCGCGGTCACCGCCTGGCTCGATCCGCAGCCCGGCGACGTGGCGCTCGACCTGTACTGCGGCGGGGGACTGTTCGCCGGCGTGCTGGCCCGGGCTGTCGGGCCGGGCGGGACCGTGATCGGCGTCGAGGCCGACCAGGCGGCCGTCCGGGACGCGCGGCACAACCTGCGGGAGTGGCCCTGGGCGCGGGTGCACCGGGGCGACGTGGCCGCGCTGCTGCGCCCGGAAGGCACGCGGGTCGCGCTACCCGCGGCCGGCCTGGTGGTCGCCGACCCGCCGCGGTCGGGGCTGGCCCGGGAGGTCGTCGATTACCTCGGCGCGCCGCAGAACGGAGCCGTCCGGTTCGCGTACGTATCGTGCGACCCCGCGACGATGGCCCGCGACATCGGGCTGCTCACCGCGCGGGGCTGGGCCCTGAGCGGCCTGCGCGCGTTCGACGCGTTCCCGATGACCCACCACGTCGAATGCGTCGCCAGCCTAGTCAACGAGGCGGCGGCGTCCGCCTAGGGAATTTGGTCAGGAGCCGGGCTGGGCCTGGGCGCCCTTCCCCGTGACGTAGTAGCCAAGACCGGGGATGCGGGTCAGCAGGCCCTCGTCTTCCAGGATCCGCAGCGCCTTGGCGCAGGTCTGCCGGGCGTGCCCGTACTCCTGGCTGAGGGTGGTGATGGACGGCGTCGGCATCCCGGGCGCGAGGGTGCCCTCGGCGATCTGCCGGCGCAGCATCGCGGCCAGGCGTACGTACGCTCTGGGGTCCGATTCGTCGCTTATCGACACTCTCGTACCGTACTCGATTGGCAATATTGCCAATCGCAACGCTTCGACACTAGTCGAGATTAGACGAGGAAGCAAGAGTGCGTTAACGTCTGAAATCGTCAGGGCCGCTACGGCCACGCGGAGTCAGACCTCAGGGCAGATCATGATCTTCTACTCTTGGACAGCACTGACCGGTACCTCCGAATCCTCTGTCGCCATGGGCATCACCGACGACCGCGGGCAGGCCATGCGGGCCGGTGAGGAGAGCCTGGGGTCGGGCCGGGCCATCATCGTCATCATCGAGGCGGTCCGGCCGGCGATGGCCCCGCAGACGCTGGCGCCGTGCTACATCCGGACCGGCCTGGGCTGGCTGGGCCGGTACACCCGCGTAGGCCAGGTCTCCTGGGACAGGTTCTTCATCCCCGGCGATCCGGGTGATCTGCCGCCGCCTGGCAGGATGGACCCATGAAACTCCGGATCTTCACCGAGCCGCAGCAGGGCGCGGACTACCAGACGCTGCGCGCGGTGGCGCTGGCCGCGGAGGAACTCGGCTTTGACGCCTTCTTCAGGTCCGATCACTACCTGAAGATGGGTGACGTCTCCGGGCTCCCTGGACCGACCGACTCGTGGGCCACGCTAGCCGCCTTGGCCGTGGAGACCAGCCGCATCAGGCTCGGGACGCTGGTGACGGCCGCGACCTTCCGGTTGCCAGGCCCGCTGGCGATCACGGTGGCGCAGGTGGACCAGATGAGCGGCGGCCGGGTCGAACTCGGGCTCGGCACCGGCTGGTTCGAGGGCGAGCACGCGGCGTACGGCATCCCGTTCCCGCCGCTCGGTGAGCGCTTTGACCGGCTGGAGGAGCAACTCGCAATCATCACGGGACTCTGGACGACGGCTGAAGGCCAGACGTTCTCCTTCGAGGGGGCGCATTACCGCGTGACGGACTCGCCAGGCTTGCCGAAGCCCGCGCAGCGCCCGCGCCCGCCGCTCCTGGTCGGCGGCTTCGGCGCCCGCCGCACGCCGCTCCTGGCGGCCAGGTTCGCCGATGAGTACAACGTGGCGTTCCGGTCCATCACCGACTCGGCAGCCGGCTTCGCGCGTGTTCGCGAGGCGTGCGAGGTCGCCGGGCGATACCCCGATGCCATGACGTATTCGGTGGCCCAGACGGTGTGCTGTGGGAAGGACGAGGCCGAATTCCGTCGCCGGGCGGCCGCAATCGGACGGGAACCGGCCGACATGCGCGAACGTGGGATCGGCGGGACGCCGGGTGAGGTCGCGGCCAAGATCGCGGAGTTCGCCGAGATCGGCGCGGAGCGCGTCTACCTGCAGGTGCTCGACCTGAGCGACCTTGACCACCTGGAGCTGATCGCCTCGGACGTGGTGCCCCAGGTCTAGCCCAGATCAGCCGAAGGCGCGGATCGCGGCCTTGCGGCCGACGGCGCTGGCCGCCTGGTAGCCGTAGGTCCCCTGCTCAAGCAGTTCGGTGGCGGCACTGACGAGCGCGCCCAGGGCGGCAAACGCGAACGAGCCGCCCACCGAGATCCGGCTCACGCCCGCCTCGGCCAGCTCGGGGACGGCCGGAGCGCCGGCCATGGCGAGCACGTTGACCGGGCGGTCCACCTCGCGGATCACCTGGCGGATGTCACTCGATGCTGCGCAGGCCGGGGGCGTACAGGACATCGGCGCCGGCCTCCTGGTAGGCCTGCAGCCTGGCGATCGTGTCGGCGAGGTCGGGCCGGCCGTGCAGGTAGTTCTCGGCCCGGGCGGTGAGCACGAAGGGGACGGGGCCCGCGTGGGCGATGTCCGCGGCGGCCATCACGCGCTCGGCCGCGAGCTGGGCGTCGTAGATCGGGACGTCGCCCCGCCCGCTGAAGTCCTCGATCGAGCAGCCCGCCAGGCCCACCTCTATCGCTAGCCCGATGGTCTCCGCGACCCCAGTCGGGTCGTGCGCGTAGGCGTTCTCCAGGTCGGCCGAGACGGGCAGGTCGGTCGCCGCGACGATGATCGCGGAGTGCACCAGGGCCTCGTCCCGGCTCACCGAGCCGTCGTTGCGGCCCAGCGTCGCGGCGAAGCCGGAACTCGTGGTGGCCAGCGCCTCGAAGCCGAGGCCAGCCAGGAGCTTGGCCGAGCCCAGATCCCACGGGTTCGGCATGAGGAGCGGTTCACCCGCCCGGTGCAGAGCCAGGAAGCTGCGAGCCTTATCCGCCTGGGTGATCATGCTCTTAACGTATCGCCATGGGAGCAAGCCGTGACGGGCGGACCTGCTCATATGGCTTGCGGGGCAGTAGGCGCGATGCGATCGTTGATCGGTGCGCTCAGATTCGACCACCCTGAGGGCGCGACTCCTCCTGCCCGGGGCGGTCGCGGGCGCAGTGCTGGTCCTGCTCGGTGCGTTCAGCCTGGGTGCGAGCATCATGAGGCGTCTGGGCAGCAAGCATGCCAGCGGGCGTATCGCCACTCTGGGCCTGCCCGTGGGTCTGGCCCTCATCGCGGTCGGCCTGGTCATCCTCCTGGTCTGTGCCCTCGCCAGGCGCGGCAGATCCCGGCGGCGCTCTGCGCACGCGGCGAAATCCGGGAGCCAGGGGAGCCGCCAGCGCCGGGCCGCGGTTCCCGGTGACCACGGCCACGACCGGCTCCGGGCTGGCGCGCCCGCGGGCGCGGCCGGACGCCCCGAGCGAGATGCTGGCGCACGCTCTCGCCGGGAACGGGAACCGGTGTTGAACCCGACGACCGTGTACTCGCCGGGGGGCCTGCTGGACATCCCCCGCGACGCCCGCACCCCCGAGTCTGCCGGAGCACCGGAAGGTTCCTGGCCGCAAGGCGCTACGGGCCAGTACGAACCCGGACCCCTGGGATCCCAGTCACCCCAGGGACGAGCGGGAGCGCCCTCGCGGCCCACTTACCAGCCAGGAATGCACCCGGAGGCGGGACCCGGTTGGGTGCCACCGGCACAGGGCAGCCGTCAGCCACCCATGCCTCCCGGCGAGCAGGTGCGCCCCGGCTACGCCAGCTCCCCCGGTCAAGCTGCTCCACCTCGTCCGCCCGCTTCCGGCCAGCCGTTCCCGCCTCGTCCGTCTGACTCGGGCCAGGCGTTTCCGCCTCGTCCGTCCGATTCCGGTCAGGCGTTTCCGCCTCGCCTGTCCGATTCCGGTCAGGCGTTTCCGCCTCGCCTGTCCGATTCCGGCCAGCCGTTTCCGCCTCGCCTGTCCGACTCCGGCCAGCCGTTTCCGCCCCGCCTGTCCGACTCCGGCCAGCCGTTTCCGCCCCGCCTGTCCGACTCCGGCCAGCCGTTTCCGCCCCGCCCTACTGCGGCCGGCCCGGCTGCCGCGCCGCGCCAGGGCGGTGCGCCCGGCTGGCCCGCCCCGCCGCCCGGCCAGGCCTCCGGGCCCCGCGAGACAGGCCCGAACCCTTTCCCTCACTCGCCGCCCCCGGGCCGCGGAACCGCGCCGCCCCGCGAACCACAGTGGCCAGGCGGCCCCCAGCCGCCGCGTGAGGCCGGTCCGGCTGGTCAGGCAGGTCCATCGGGTCAGGGACCTCGATACGGGCACGAAAGACAGCCGCCCGGGCCAGGAAGCGGCGGATGGCCGCCACGCGGCCCGGGCTACGCACCGCCAGGTGGTCCCGGCTCTGCCACTCGCGGCGGTGCCGGTTTCGCCCCACCGGGCGCCTCGGACCACCCGCACGGCGGCCCTGGCTACGCGCCGCCTGGCGGTCCCGGCTACGCTCCCGGCGGCCCGGGTCCAGTCCCGCCTGGCGGTCCTGGCTACGGTGCCGGGGGGCCGGGTCCAGTCCCGCCTGGCGGTCCTGGCTACGGTGCCGGGGGGCCGGGTCCCATCCCGCCTGGCGGTCCTGGCTACGGGCCCGGTGGTCCGGGCTACGCCCCGCCACGCGGCTTCGGTTATGTCCCGCCGGGCGACTCCGGGTATGTCCCGCCGCGCGACCCCGGCTATGCCTCACCGGGCGACCCCGGGTATGTCCAACCAGGCGAGCCTGGCTACGCCACGCCGGGCGGGCGCCGGACCGGGCCCCTTGGTGCCCCAGGACCGCAGGGGCCTCCTGGAACCTTCATGGGCGGGTACGCGCCCGTCATCCGCGCGGACCGCCCAGCCCCGCCGGCGGGCGCGGGCCGGACCGGCCGGACGGCACGGCCGGGAGGCTCCGATGGGCCGCCGGACGACATGTACGTGTACCGGGACCCCAGCGCGCGGGCGGGCTATCTGGCTGACCAGAGGGCACAAGAGCGCGAGGCGGCCTACTGGTACGACGACCTGTCGGCTGACCCTGGCGCGACGGAGCGGGAAGACATCCGCGGTCCCTTCGAGCCGCTGTTGCCCTCCAGCGGTGCCCCGCCGCGGGCCGCCCGCCATCAGCCGTCCGCGCCGGACGGGATGCTGGCGCCCCCGGCGGGCCTGGCCGACTACGCCCAGCAGCCGGACGCGGCCGGAGACGAAGGCCCGGAGGAGCCTTCGTACGCCCAGGCGCGCAAGCTCGAGCAGATCAAGGACCTCTACCTGACCGCCGAGGCGATCGGCGAGGAGAACGTCGACAAGCACTTCGACCAGCTCCTGTCCCAGCAGCGTGAGCTGATCAGCGAGTACTTCAGGCAGTCCGCCGCGGCCAGGCACGCCGATGGCCTGCCGGCCCAGGCCGCCGCGAATCCAATCGAGCCGCGCCAGCCCGGCGGCCGGGACGGCCGGGACGGCCAGGCTGGCCAGTTCGGCACCCCGGAAGGCGCGGGCGTGGCCGCCGAACCGCCCCGTTCCTGGTGAGCCAGCCCGCACGTACGCTAGTCATCGCCGTGCTCGGCTTGGGTGAGGCGGGCTCGGTCATCGCTGCCGACCTGGTGGCCGCGGGTGTGGACGTCCGCGGGTACGACCCGGCGGTGGCCGCGGCGGAAGGGATCACCGACACTGGCGGCGAGGCCGAGGCGGCGCTCGGCGCAGATGTGGTCCTGAGCGTGAACAGCGCGCAGGCCGCCGTGGACGCCTTCCGGGCCGGGCTGGCGGGCCTGCGCGAGGACGCCCTGTGGGCCGACCTGAATACCGCCGCACCGGGCACCAAACGGCAGCTGGCGGAGATCGCCGAGGCGGGCGGCGTGCCGTTTGCCGACGTCGCGATGATGGCGCCCGTGCCGGGACGCGGCCTGCGCGTCCCCATGCTGGCTAGCGGGGACGGAGCCGCGCGGTTCGCGGACACGCTGCGGCCCCTGGGCGCCCAGATCGAGGTCCTCGACGGCCCGGCCGGGCTCGCCGCCCGCCAGAAGCTGTTGCGCAGCGTCTTCTACAAGGGCATGGCGGCGGCCATGGTCGAGGCGCTCGAGGCCGCGAGGGCGGCCGGGGTTGAACCGTGGATGCGGGAGCTCATCACCGCCGAGCTGACGTCGGCCGACGCGGCCACCGTGGAGCGGATCGTCAGCGGCACCGTCAAACACGCACGACGCCGGACCGACGAGATGGAAGCGGCCGCGGCCATGCTCACCGAACTGGGCGTGAGCCCGCTGATGGCCAGCGCCAGCGCGGCGCTGCATGAGCGCCTGGCGGCAGCGGCCGGTGCCTCGCAGCCGGCGACTCGGCAGCCGACAAGCTCTGAGCGCGGCCGCGGAGCTCAGGCCAGCGGGCCTACCGCTTCGGCCAGGGGCTTGAGGGAATCGGGCTTGGCGTGAAGCGGCAGGTTCAAGATGACAAGGTCGGCCCCCGCGTCCCGGTAGGCGGCGGCCTGCTCGACGACGGGCCCTAGCCCCTGGTCGGGGTCGATGCGCACGTTGACCGAACACGTGATCTCGTTCAGGTCGCGCCCGATGCTGGCGCAGTGCCCGGCGAGCACCTCCTTCAGCTCGGACCACTCCTGCGGGTCGCTGGAGATCGCGTTCCACTGCTGGGCCCAGCGCGCCACGGTCCGCAGGGTCCGCGTCCGGCCGCGGCCGCCGATGGTGATCGGCGGATGCGGCTGCTGCACCGGCTTGGGCTCGCACCGGGCGTCGGTGAGCTGGACGTAGCGGCCCGCGAACGTGGTGGTGGTCTGGGTCAGCAGGCCGACGATGGCCTCGACCCCTTCGTCGAACCTGTCGAAACGCTCGCGCAGCGGGGGCAGCGGGATGCCGTAGGCGTCGCACTCCATCTGGTTCCACCCCGCGCCGAGGCCCAGTTCCAGCCGCCCGCCGGAGATGATGTCGACGGTCGCGGCCATGTTGGCCAGCACGGCGGGATGCCGGTAGATCATCCCGGTGACCTGGCAGCCGATCCGGATCCGCCTCGTCGCCTGGGCCATCGCACCCAGCATCGTCCACGCCTCGAAGTTCGGCCCGGTCAGGTCGCCGGTGAGCGGGTAGAAGTGATCCCAGTTCCACGCAGACTCGAACAGCGGGATCTCGTCCGCCGCGAGCCACGCGTCACGGATCTCCTCCCAGGTCTGATGCTCGGGCCGTGTCTTGACTGCGAAGCGCATCCCGTGACGTCCTCTCCTGGCCGGATACCGGCGGTTACGGCGCTATCCTAACGATCGAGCTGGTCGCTTCAGATCGCGGATCGAGGTGAGCGACAGTGACGGTCGTGCCGCTTGTGATCGGCGGGCTGCTCCTCGCCGTGCACGCGATCAAGCCGAACCACCCCGGTGGCGGAGCATCGGCCATCATCACGCCGATCGCGCTCGCGGTGGTCGCCGCCACCCAGTGGGGCGCGATCTCGCTCGCGAAGAAGAACGCCGCGGGCCCCGGGAATAACCCCGACTCTCCCCAAGTACCTTGATATCGAGATACTGTAGGTTTGGCACCGTGGGAACCGGGAGGCAGCAACGATGACCGCGAACAGCTTCGGCAGCCGGGCGATGCTCCAGGTGGCCGGCCATGAGTACGAGATCTACCGGCTGGACGCGGTGAGCGGGTCGGACACCCTGCCGTTCAGCTTGAAGATCCTGCTGGAGAACCTGCTCCGCCACGAGGACGGCGTCAACATCACCGCCGCCCAGGCCCGCGCCGTCGCCGGCTGGGATCCCGCGGCCGAGCCCGGCACCGAGATCCAGTTCACCCCGGCCCGGGTCATCCTGCAGGACCTGACCGGCGTCCCCGCGGTCGTCGACCTGGCCGCGATGCGCGAGGCCATGCAGGCCCTGGGCGGCGACCCGGGGAAGATTAATCCGCTGATCCCCGCCGAGCTGGTCATCGACCACTCCGTGGTGGCGGACGTGTTCGGCCGGCCGGACGCGTTCACGCGGAACGTGGAGATCGAGTTCGACCGCAACCGGGAGCGGTTCGCGTTCCTGCGCTGGGGCCAGCGGGCGTTCGGCCGGTTCCAGGTGGTCCCGCCGGGTACCGGGATCGTGCATCAGGTCAACATCGAGTACCTGGCCCGGGTCGTGATGACCCGGGGCGGCGTCGCCTATCCGGACACGTGCCTGGGCACCGACTCGCACACCACGATGCAGAACGGCCTCGGGGTCCTCGGCTGGGGCGTGGGCGGGATCGAGGCCGAGGCCGCGATGCTGGGCCAGCCGGTGTCGATGCTGATCCCGAAGGTGGTCGGGTTCCGGCTGACCGGTGAGCTGCCCAGCGGCGCGACCGCGACCGACCTGGTGCTGACGATCACCGAACTGCTGCGCAAGCACGGGGTCGTGGGGAAGTTCGTGGAGTTCTACGGGGAGGGCGTGGCCGCGGTCCCGGTCGCCAACCGGGCCACGATCGGGAACATGTCGCCGGAGTTCGGGTCGACCTGCGCGATCTTCCCGATCGACCGGCACACCCTGGACTACCTGGCCCTGACCGGGCGTTCGCGGGAGCGGCTCGACCTGGTCGAGGCGTACGCCAGGGAGCAGGGGCTCTGGCACGACCCGGACACGAAGGCGCGGTACTCCGAGGAGGTCACCCTCGACCTGTCCACGGTGGTCCCGTCGATCGCGGGCCCGCGGCGCCCGCAGGACCGGATCGCGCTGGCCGACGCCAAGACCGCGTTCCGCGACGCCCTGCCGGGCTACGTGCACGAGGCCAGCCTGGACAACGGCCTGGCCGGCACCTTCCCGGCGTCCGATCCCGTCGCCTCAGGCGACGGCACCCGGGCTTCGAACCCGATCCACGTCACGCTGGAGGACGGCACGGCGACCGCGGTGGATCACGGCTCGGTGGTCATCGCCGCGATCACCTCCTGCACGAACACGTCCAACCCTTCGGTGATGGTTGCCGCCGCCCTGCTGGCCAGGAACGCGGTCGAGCGCGGGCTGAACCGCAAGCCGTGGGTGAAGACCTCGCTGGCGCCGGGGTCCAAGGTGGTGATGGACTACTACGAGCGCGCCGGGCTGCTGCCCTACCTGGACAAGCTCGGCTTCAACCTGGTCGGCTACGGCTGCACCACCTGCATCGGCAACTCCGGGCCGCTGCCGCCCGCGATCAGCGCGGCCGTCAACGCCCACGACCTGGCCGTGGCCGCGGTACTGTCCGGGAACCGCAACTTCGAAGGCCGGATCAACCCCGACGTCAAGCTGAACTACCTGGCCTCGCCGCCGCTGGTGGTCGCCTACGCGCTGGCCGGCACGATGGACATCGACCTGGCCCGCGAGCCCCTCGGGTCCGACCCCGACGGCCGGCCCGTCTTCCTGGCCGACATCTGGCCGTCCCCGCAGGAGGTCGCCGCCGTGGTCAGGGACGCGGTGGCGCAGGAGATGTTCACCCGCGACTACGCCGACGTGTTCCACGGCGACGACAACTGGCGCGCGCTTCACGTCCCCGCGGGCGACACCTACGCCTGGGAAGACACGTCGACTTACGTGCGCCGCCCGACCGTACTTCGACGCGATGCCCCTCGAACCCGAGCCGGTGACCGACATCGCCGGCGCCCGGGTCCTGCTCATGCTGGGCGATTCGGTGACCACGGACCACATCTCGCCGGCGGGGGCGATCAAGACCGAGAGCCCGGCGGGGGAGTACTTGCTCTCGCACGGGGTGGAGCGGCGCGACTTCAACTCCTACGGGTCCCGGCGCGGGAACCACGAGGTGATGATCCGCGGCACGTTCGCCAACATCCGGCTGCGGAACCAGCTTGCGCCCGGGACCGAGGGCGGCGTGACGGTCAAGGACGGCGAGCGGCTGAGCATCTACGAGGCCTCCCGCCGCTACCTGGACGAGGGCACCCCGCTGCTGGTCCTGGCCGGGAAGGAGTACGGCACGGGCTCGTCCCGTGACTGGGCGGCCAAGGGCACCCTGCTGCTCGGCGTCCGCGCGGTGCTGGCGGAGTCGTTCGAGCGGATCCACCGGTCCAACCTGATCGGGATGGGCGTCCTGCCGCTGCAGTACCGGCCGGGGGAATCGGCCGCCGCACTCGGCCTGACCGGCAACGAGACCTTCGACATCCGCGGCATCGAAGCCATGAATTCGGGCCCTGTTCCGGACGAGGTCGTGGTGACCGCCGACGGCAAGGAATTCCGTGCCGTCGTCCGGATCGACACGCCGGGTGAGGCCGACTACTACCGGCACGGCGGCATCATGCAGTACGTGCTGCGCTCGCTGCTCCGAGGATCCGGTGATAACCGCAGCTGACGCCCGCATCATCGCCCGGCTCCGGGCTGCAGGCTGCGTCTTCGCGGAGGATGAGGCCCGCATGCTCGCCTCCGCGGCGCACACCCCGGAAGAACTGACGGTCATGGTGGACCGGCGGGTCGCCGGCCTGCCCCTCGAGCAGGTCATCGGCTGGGCGGAGTTCAGCGGCCTGCGGATCGCCGTGGACCCCGGCGTCTTCGTCCCGCGCCGCCGCACGGAGTTCCTCGTCCGGCAGGCCCTGCTAGTCCGGGGGGGCGACCCCCCGGGATCCCCCCGATCTTGGGGGGAAGCCTTTCCCCCCTGGCCCCCCCGGGACATTATCGTCGACCTGTGCTGCGGGGCGGGTGCCATAGGCGCCGCCCTGGCCGCTTCACTGAGTCGGCTACAGGTGCACGCCGTCGACATCGACCCGGCCGCCGTGGCCTGCGCCCGGCGCAACCTCGAGGGCGTCGGCGGCCAGGTCTACGAGGGCGACCTGTTCGATCCGCTGCCTCCGGCACTGCGCGGTCAGGTCGCCGTCATCGTGGCCAACGTCCCGTACGTGCCGAGCGACGAGGTGAGGCTGCTTCCCGCTGAGGCCCGCGTGCACGAGCCGCGCGTCGCGCTCGACGGTGGGCCTGACGGCCTCGACGTGTTGCGCCGGGTGGCCGCCGGCGCGCCGAATTGGCTCGGGCGCGGCGGCCACCTGCTGATCGAGACCAGCGAGGGCCAGGCGCCGCGGGCCGTATCGGCCTTCGCGGCCTGCGGCCTAGCCGCGCGGGTGGAATCCTCCGCCGACCTGGGCGCCACGGTCGTCATCGGCACCGCCTGAGCGGGCCCGGACGTCCCTAGAATCCTGGGAAGATGGCCCGCAGCTCGTCTAGGTCGACGCCAGCGGCCTGCACCGCAGGGGTGTGGGCCGGATCGAGGCGCCCGTAGGCCAGGCGGATGAGCGCCTCGGCGGGCAGCCGTAGCTCGGGCAGGCCTGCTTCGCCGTCGGCCGGCGTGAGCGTCGCGGACTCACCGGTGGC
Source organism: uncultured Actinomycetes bacterium (assembly GCA_963789225.1). Classification (GTDB taxonomy): domain Bacteria; phylum Actinomycetota; class Actinomycetes; order Streptosporangiales; family Streptosporangiaceae; genus Palsa-504. The sequence continues at coordinate 35,428 of CAWBKD010000042.1, read as the reverse complement.
GAGGATGAAGTCCCGCTCCGGGTCGGTGGTCATCACCCGCAGGCGGCGGTGCACCCCGTCCGGCTTGGCCACCCGGCCGATGAACGGGCCAAGCGTGTCGACGAGCAACCCCACAGCGTCGGGTGCGACGATCGCCGTCGGGTCGAGCGCCACCGCGACATCCCAGGTGTGGACGGCGTGCTCACCGAGCCGCATCCGCCCCAGCCCGGCGGCGTCCAGCTCCATCCCGAAGAGGTTCAGGTGCAGCCGAGCCAACTGGTCCGCGTCGAGGGACTCCATCCGCTCGAGCGTGACCTGGTCCGCGCGCAGGCCGTCCGCCGCCTGGGCCTGCGGGCTCCGGGCGTTCCAGGAGTCCCAGATGGGTCCGAACGCATCGCGGCCGGGCGGCTCCGTCCCGCTCAGGCTGGCGTCCAGCCACAGGCCGAAGATCTCGGCCTGTGATCCCAGATGCGAGAGCACCTGGGCGATCGACCACTTGCTCGGGTACGCGGGCTGTTCAAGCTGCCCGGGGTCGAGCGGCTCCACGATGGCTTCCAGCCGGTCGTGAGAGTGCCTGAGGGCGTCGATCCACGGCCCCGGGCTGGTTTCCATGGCTTCCTCCGGTTCGCGATGCGGGCAGATCCCGCCAGATGCTAGCAGGTTCCGGAGGGGCGCCTCCAGATCGTCTACCATAAGCGGATGACAGCCTGCAGCCCGTCAGGACCCGGTGCGCCGGGAGCTGAAGGTGCGCGCGGGCTGCGCGCCGATGCCGCCCGCAACCGCGCCGCGATCCTGGCCGTGGCCAGGATCGTCTTCGCCGAGCAGGGGCTCGAGGCCCCGCTCGAGGTGATCGCCGCCCGGGCCGGCGTCGGGATCGCCACGCTGTACCGGCGGTTTCCCACCCGCGAAAGGCTCGTCGCCGCCGCGCTCGTGGAGAGTGTGGCCCAGTACGCCCGGGCCGCCGAGCAGGCCCTGGAGGTCCCGGATCCCTGGGCCGGGTTTGCCGGGTTCGTGCGGCGGATCTGCGAACTGCAGGCCTGCGACCGCGGTCTTGGCGACCTGCTGTCGATGACGCTGTCCGCGGGCGAGCAGGTCGAGCAGGTCCGCAGGACGGCCAACGACAACGTCATCACGCTCATCGAGCGCGCCAAGGCGAGCGGCACGCTGCGAGACGACTTCGTCGGCGAGGATCTCCTGCTCCTGCTGATCGCTACGGGCGCGGTCATGCAGGTCACCCGCGCCGATGCGCCCGACGCCTGGCGCCGGTTCGTGGCCCTGGCCCTGGATGCGTTCGCCAGCCACGACTCGCCTGGGCTGCCCGAGCCGCCTACGACGGTCCAGATGACCAGGGCCATGGTGCGGCTGGCCGCCGAGCGCGGCTGCGGCGGGCGCGCCCGTGGTCAGGGCACCCGAAGCCACATCACATGATCACGAGACGATAGGAACGGGACATGATGCGTGACGCTGCCCTGCTCGGCACCAGGCTGGTGCTCGGTGCGTACCTAGCGGTGCACGGGGCCCAGAAGCTGTTCGGCAGCTTCGGCGGCGCCGGCCTGGACCGGGCCGGCGCAGGTTTCCACCGCATAGGCCTGCGGCCGGGCAAGCACATGGCCATGGCCGCCGGGATCACCGAGCTCGGCGGTGGCCTGCTCACCGCGGCGGGCATCGCCGACCCGGCCGGCCCCCTGGCGATCATGGGGGCCATGAGCGTCGCCGCCACCACGCACCGGGCCAAGGGCCCGCTGGCTGCCAAGGGCGGGTTCGAGCTTCCGCTGACCAACCTGGCGGCGGCGGCCGCGCTGGCCGCGGCCGGGCCCGGCAGGTTCCGCCTCGGGCCCGCGCTGCCCCGCCGGCTCGCCGCGGTCGCCGCTATCGGTGGCGCGCTGGCGGCCGGCGGGCTGGTCGCCCGGATGCTGACCGCCAAGCCTGCCGCCCCGGCCGAAGGGACGGGGCCCGAACCCGCGCCCGCGCCCAGCCCGGAGGCGTCCCCCGCGCAATAGGGGCCAGTGACCTCCAGCGGCAATTCCCTGCATATGGCCGGATGCGCGCGGTAAGGTTTCGTCGGATTCCTGGCGACTCGGAGGGGGCAGGGGATGGCGAACGGCAGCGGCCTGGCCGCGGTGAACAGCGTGGTTCTCCTGATGCTGGAGAACAGGTCCTTCGACCACATGCTCGGGTTCCTGTATCCCGGCAATGTGTCAACGTCGGGCCAGCCGTTCGACGGCCTGACCGGGACGGAGTCGAACCCCGGCACGAACGGGCAGCCGGTCACCGTGTTCCGGATCGAGCCGACGACGCCGCACGCGTACTTCATGCCCGGCTCGGATCCCGGCGAAGGCTACATGGCCACCAACGACCAGCTCTACGGCAACAACAACGGCCCGGCCTCGGCCGGGCTGGCCGCGCCTGGCCAGGGCTTCGTCACGAACTACGGCTACACCCTGGGCTGGCAGTCCAAGGAGCCCACGCAGTGGCCGATCCAGCCCGGCACGATCGAGGGCGACATCATGGGCTGCTACACGCCCGAGGCCCTGCCCGTGCTATCCGCGCTGGCGAAGGGGTACGCGGTCTGCGATCGGTGGTTCGCGCCGGTGCCTACGGAGACGCTCCCGAACCGGGCCTTCGCCTGCGCGGCGACCAGCCAGGGGCACATGGACGACAAGACGCACACGTTCAGCTCGCCGACGATCTTCGGGCTGCTCGACGCGGCCGGCCTGGGCTGGGCGATATACGGCTACAACGCCGAGCCGCTGACCAAGTTGACGTTCACGCAGATCAATAGCGCCGCGGCGAGCCACTTCGGGCAGTTCGCCGACTTCCAGGCCGCAGCGGCGGCCGGGACCCTGCCGCCCTTCGTGTTCCTCGAGCCGAGCTGGGGGTCGTCGGGTAACAACCAGCACCCCAACTACGACGTGGCCCTGGGCGAGCAGCTCATCCACGACGTGTACGAGACGCTGCGGACGGGACCGGGCTGGCCGGGAACGCTGCTGGTGATCACCTACGACGAGCACGGCGGGTGCTTCGACCACGTGCCGCCGCCCTGGGGGGCGGTGCAGCCCGACAGCGACACCGGGGAATTCGGGTTCAACTTCGACCGGTTCGGGGTCCGGGTGCCGGCCGTGCTCGTGTCACCGCTGATCGCACCGGGCACGGTATACCGGGTCCCGGCCGGAGGGACGCCCCTCGATCACACCTCGGTCCTGAAGACGGTGGAGCAGCGCTGGAACCTGCCCTCGCTGACGGCGCGCGACAAGGCCGCGCCCGGCTTCGGTGACGTGCTCACGCTCACTACGCCGCGGAGCGATGATGTGCTCAACGTCGTCACCGTCCCGCCGCCGTCAGGCCCGGGTCCGTCCGCGAACACCGTCTCGCACCTGCAGGGCGTCGAGAACGAGCTGATCTCCCGCCGGTACCCGGCCGGCGACCCGCACAACCCGGCGCCGAAGCCGGTGTGACGCGCGCCTGCGTCACGGGCGCCTGGCGTCGTCCAGGGCGGACAGCAGCTGGCAGGTCACGGACCGCAATCCCGGCAGCCAGGCCAGGCGGATCAGCCGCGCCGCGATCGGGGCCGTCGAATCGATAAGGCGATAGGTCTTCGCGCACCCGGGTGAGGTGTCGCGCACCCAGTACAGCACGATCACCGTCGAGTACAGCCACAGCAGCTCCGGGAGCCTGCCGCGCACCCTGGCCGGGATCCGGCCGCGCGCACCGCCGATCACCTCGGCGTACAGGCCGATCGTGGCGGGCTCGGCCCCCTGCCAGTACAGCTTGGCCGCGAAACCGCGGCACGGAGCGAGCACGTCGACGAGCGCCCGTAGCACCCCGGCGATCCTCGGTCCGAGCTTCGTTTCTGCCGCCAGGACCTGATGGCACGCCGCCGCGTGCTCGGCCTGGTGCCGAGCGAAGTACTCCCGGATCAGCTCCTCCTTGGAGGCGTAGTAGTAATAGGCGTTTCCCGTGGCGACGCCGGCCTCCCGGGCGATGGCCCGCATCGTGGTCGCCTCGTACCCGTTCTCGCCGAACAGCCGCAGCGCGGCCTCGACGATGGCGGTCCGCGTCTGCTCGCCCCTGGCGGTGTTGGCCATATCGGATAAGGTACGGTCATCACGCGGTACGCGCGGAGTGAATCTTGAACATGTTCAAATCCGCTGCTCGCCGGTTGGCCCGCTACCAGCCTGTGTCAGGCTGGTAGCGGCGGAACGGAGGGTGCGGGCATGCGCGTGGTGGTGGCCGAGCGTTGGGGCGGGCCTGAGGTGCTGAGCGTGACGGAGCATTCGGCACCGGAGCCGGGCCCGGGGGAGGTCCTGGTCGAGGTCGCCGCGGCCGGAGTGAACTTCGTCGACATCTACCAGCGCGAGGGCATCGGCAGGTACCGCCGCGAGCCGCCCTTCGTCCTGGGCGGGGAAGGCGCGGGAACCGTCACCGCGGTGGGGGAGGGCGTGACCGGGCTCTCCGCCGGGGACCAGGTGGCCTGGGCCAGCGCCCCCGCCAGCTACGCCGAGCAGGTGGTCCTGGCCGCGAGCCGGGCCGTCCCCGTCCCGGCCGGAGTCAGCCTGCACACTGCCGCGGCCGTCATCCTGCAGGGCCTGACCGCCCACTACCTGGTGTCGAGCACGTACCCGGTGAGCAACGGCGATGTCGCCGTGGTGCACGCGGCCGCCGGCGGGGTCGGGCTGCTGCTGACCCAGCTGGTCAAACGGCGCGGCGGGATCGTGGTCGCCACGACCTCAGGCGGGCCGAAGGCGGTGCTCGCGCGCGGGGCCGGCGCCGACCACGTCACCGGCTACGACGACTTCCGCGCCGCGGTAGATCAGGCTACTGAGGGCGTGGGCGCGCACGTGGTGTACGACGGGGTCGGCAAAGACACCTTCGACGACAGCCTCGCGGCGCTGCGCCCGCGCGGGATGATGGTGCTTTACGGGGCGTCGAGCGGGCAGGTCCCGCCGTTCGACCTGCAGCGGCTGAACTCGGGAGGGTCGCTGTTCGCCACCAGGCCCACCCTGGGGGACTACGTTGCCACCGTCGAGGAACTGCGCTGGCGTGTGGGTGAGCTGTTCGACATGGTCGCCAGCGGCGAGCTCGAGGTCAGGATCGGCGGCACCTACCCGCTGGCCGACGCCGGCCGGGCGCAGGAAGACCTGGCCGCCCGGCGCACCACGGGCAAGCTGCTCCTCATACCGTGACGGGCGACCAACCGCCGCGCGGCCGTCGGCTCTCCCAGACCGCGTTGCTCATCGTCGCCATGGCCGCGGCCGGATTCAACCTGCGCATCGCGATCTCCAACCTTCCGCCGCTCTTCCCTGACCTATCGGCCCGGCTGCACCTGTCCACGGCGGCGCTTTCCCTGCTCGGGGCCACGCCGGTGCTTTTCTTCGGCATCGCCTCCGCCTTCGCGGCCTGGCTGAACCGGCGCCACGGCGAGGAGCGCGTCCTGCTGGTCGCCCTGGCCGTACTCGCCGTGGGATTGCTTCTGCGGGGAGTAGCGCCTGGCGTCATGCTGTTCCCTGGGACGGCGCTGGCGGCCGGCGCGATTGCCATCCTGAATGTGCTGCTGGCCAGCATGGCCAAGCGGCGCTGGCCCGAGCGGGCCGGATTCCTGATCGGCATCTACCTGACCGCGCTGTGCGTGGGCGCCATCCTCGCCTCGCTGCTCGCCGTGCCGCTCTACCACGCCTCCGGCGACTCGTTCCGGCTGACGCTCGGCGTGTGGGCCGCCCCGGCCCTGCTGGCCATGCTGCTGTGGCTGCCCCAGCTCAGGTACGCAGAAGCGGGCGCCGCCCCGTCGCCTGCCGTCCAGGCACCGCCCAGGATCGCGGTCCACAGGCGTGCTCTGGCCTGGCAGGTCACGGCGTTCATGGGGGTGCAGAGCCTGCTCTACTACGCGGCGCTGTCCTGGCTCCCGACGATCTTCCAGGACCGGGGTACGTCGGCGGTCACGGCCGGGAACCTGCTGGCCCTGATGGGCGTCGGCAACCTGATCGCCGCCCCGCTCGCGCCCGTGCTCGCGCACCGTACCCCGGGCCAGCGCGCGCTCGTGATCCCAAGCATGGCCGCGATGGCCGTCGGCCTGGCCGGATCGATCTGGGCTCCGCTCGGTACGGCCCCGCTGTGGGTGCTGGTGCTCGGCCTCAGCCAAGGGGCCTGCCTCGGCCTGGCCATCTACTTCATGACGGCGCGATCCCCGGATCCGGGCACGGCGGCCTCGCTGTCCGCCTTCGCGCAGTCTGGCGGCTACCTGCTCGCCAGCGTCGGCCCGCTGGAGCTCGGGCTGTTGCACTCGGCCACCGGCAGCTGGGACGTCCCGGTCGCGTTGCTGCTGGTGCTGGCCGCGGCCGGGCTCGGCGTGGGCGTGCTCGCCGCGCGCCCGATGGTGCTTTCTGTCGATCCGGACAGCGGCGGCGACCAGAAGGCGCCGGCCCGAATGCGACACACGCGTCGGTTACGGGGCGCTCGCCACGGGCCATCTCCGGTTTGCCGCCGTAAACTGCTTCCACGTTCCCGTCAGGCCCGCACCGCACGCGAGGAGCAACCTACCGTGACCCTGCTGGAATGCATTAACGGCCCCGAGGACCTGAAGGGACTCAGCCAGGACCAGCTCACCCGCCTTGCTGCGGAGATCCGCGACGTCCTCATCGAGTGGGCGCAGGGACCGACGGTGGCCAAGACCAGCGGCCATCTGGGCCCGAACCTCGGCGTGGTCGAGCTGACCATCGCGATCCACCGCGTCTTCGATTCGCCGACGGATCGTATCGTCTTCGACACCGGTCACCAGGCGTACGTGCACAAGCTGCTGACCGGCCGGGCCGCCGCGTTCGGTTCGCTGCGCCAGCGCGGCGGGCTGACCGGGTACCCGAGCCGGGCCGAGTCCGAGCATGACCTGGTCGAGAACTCGCACGCCTCCACCAGCCTGTCCTACGCCGATGGCCTGGCTAAGGCCTTCAAGCTGCGCGGCGAGCCGGATCGGACGGTGGTTGCCGTTATCGGGGACGGAGCGCTCACCGGCGGCATGGCCTGGGAGGCGCTGAACAACATCGCCGCCGCCAAGGACTCGCGGATCATCATGATCGTCAACGACAACGGCTGGTCCTACCAACCGACGATCGGCGGCCTGGCCGAGCACCTCGCCGCGATCCGCGTCAATCCGCGGTACGAGCACGTCCTGCACTACATCAAGACCACGGTATCCCGGGCCCCGCTGGTCGGCGCCCCGCTATACGGGACGCTGCACGGCATCAAGAAGGGCATCAAGGATGTTCTTCAGCCGCAGGTGATGTTCGAGGACCTGGGCCTGAAGTACGTCGGCCCCATCGACGGGCACGACGAGCGGATGCTGGAGGCGGCGCTGCGCCGGGCGCGCGACTTCGGCGGGCCCGTGCTCCTGCACGTGATCACCAAGAAAGGGTTCGGCTACCCGGCCGCCGAACAGAACGAGATCGACTGCCTGCACCAGGTCCCCGCCGCCGGCGCGCAGCCAGGTACGTGGAGCCGGGTGTTTGGCGACGAGATGCTGGCCATCGGCGCGCGCCGGTCCGACGTGGTCGCGATCACCGCCGCGATGCTGTACCCGACCGGCCTGGCGCAGTTCGCCGAGGCGTACCCGGACCGGACCTACGACGTGGGGATCGCCGAGCAGCACGCGGTGACCAGCGCCGCGGGCCTGGCCATGGGCGGCCTGCACCCCGTCGTGGCGATCTACTCGACGTTCCTCAACCGCGCCTTCGACCAGACGCTCATGGACGTGGCCCTGCACCGGCTCCCCGTGACGATCGTGCTGGACCGGGCGGGCGTGACCGGACCAGACGGCGCCAGCCACCACGGCATGTGGGACGGCTCGATCATGCAGCTCGTCCCCGGTATGAGGATCGCCGCGCCCAGAGACGCCAAGCGGGTCGCCGAGCTGCTCAACGAGGCGGTGGAGGTGTCCGACGGGCCGACGGTCGTCAGGTTCCCCAAGGGCAAGGTGGGCGGGGAGGTCGAGGCCATCGGCAAGCTCGGCGGCATGGACGTGCTGCGGAGGCCGCCCGAGGGCCTCGGCATGGACGTCCTGTTCGCCGGGGCCGGGCCGATGGCGCTGGCCGGGCTCGAGATCGCGGACCGGCTCGCCGATCACGGGATCGGCGTCACCGTCGTGGACCCGCGGTGGACCAAGCCGGTCGATGAGGCCCTTGTCGAGGCGGCCCGGCAATACCGGCTCGTGGTCGCGGTCGAGGACAACGGGCGGGTCGGCGGGTTCGGCGACGCGGTGGCCAGGCTGCTGCGCGATCACGACGTGGACGTTCCTGTGAAGACGTTCGGGCTGCCGCAGGAGTTCCTTACGCACGGGACGCGCGACGAGGTGCTCGAAGAGGCAGGCCTGACGGCACAGCAGCTCGCGCTGCGGATCACCGAGGCCGTGGCCCGCCGGTCATCCGGCGAGGTGCCCGACGCGCAGGAGGCCGCGCCTGAAGCCCGGCCTTTCGACTGACTTCCCGCGGCCTGACCTGCTCAAGTCCGGCCATCCGCACCGCCAGGCGGCACGGTCGAGTAGCGTAAATCTCTATGCTGAACGTAGCCGTGATCGGCTCAGGTCCTGCTGGGCTCTACGCCGCCGAGGCGCTGGTGAAGCAGACCGCGGCGCTTCCGTTGCCGGTCCCCGTACGGGTCGACGTGATCGATCGCCTGCCCACCCCGTACGGCCTGGTCCGCTACGGCGTGGCGCCCGACCACAAGTCGATCAAGTCGATCGCGCAGTACCTGCGCAAGGTGCTGGAAAGCCCCGACGTCCGCTTCGTCGGCGGGGTCAAGCTCGGCGAGGACGTCACCCGGGACGAACTGGTCGCGGCGTACGACGCGGTGATCTACGCGACCGGGGCGATGCGGGACAGGCGGCTCGGCATCAGCGGCGAGGACCTGCCGGGCAGTTACGCCGCGACCGACTTCGTGAACTGGTACTGCGGCCACCCCGACGTGGACCCCGACGCGTTCACCCTGGACGCCGAGTCGGTGGCGGTGATCGGTGTCGGCAACGTGGCCGTCGACGTCGCCCGGATCCTGGCCAGGGACCCCGCCGAGCTGCACGAGACCGACGTATCTCAGCCCGTCCTCGAGGCGCTGCAGGCGAGCAAGGTCCGCGAGGTGCACATGATCGGGCGGCGAGGACCCGCGCACGGCAAGTTCACCACCAAGGAACTTCGCGAGCTGGGCGAACTGCCCGGCGTGGAGGTGGTCGTCCACGCCGACGAGGCGAACTTGAACGCGTTCGACTTGGCCGGCGAGGGCGCGGCGCTCGTGGAGGAGGACCGGCGCGTCCGCGGCAACCTGGTGGCGATCACGAAGTGGGCCGAAGGCGGGGCCGCCGAGCCGTCGGCGTCTGGGCATTCCCGTCGGCTGGTCATCAGGTTCTGGCTGCGGCCGACGGAGATCCTCGGGACCGACCGGGTCACCGGGCTCACCCTCGAGCGGACCGCCATCGACGCCAGCGGGGCCTTCGGCGGTACCGGCCAGTTCGAGACGCTGCCCGCGCAGATGGTGCTGCGCTCGGTGGGGTACCAGAGCGTGCCGCTGCCTGGCGTGCCGTTCGACGAGCGGGCCTACGTGGTCCCGAACGCACAGGGCCGCGTCCTCGGTCCCGACGGGTCGCCGCTGCCCGGGGAGTACGTGGCCGGCTGGCTGAAGCGCGGCCCGACCGGCGTGATCGGGACCAACAAGTCCGACGCCGCGGAGACCGTCCGCTGCCTGCTGGAGGACCTGGCAGGCGGCCCGGGCGCTGGCGACGTCCAGTTGCCACGCGCCGGCCTGCTCAAGTTCCCCGAGGCGGATGCGCCCGTGGCGGATGCGCCCGAGGCGGGCGAGCAGGAAGAGTGGCCGCTGGCGGGCGTGCTCGCCGGGCGCGGGATCAGCCCCGTTTCCTACGCCGAATGGCTGCGCATCGAGACCGCGGAGGCCGACCTGGCCAAGGCCCTCGGCCGGGGCGAGCGCGTCAAGCTGCACAACAGCGAGGCCATCTGGTCCGCCTGCCGCCCGCGTGACTAACGCAGCGGCGACGGCAGGCGGACCGCCGTCCGGCTAGGGACTCTGGCGCCCGAAGGCACGCCGGGCCGGAATGTCACTGCCCGTCCGCATCATGGACCCGAAGGCGGGACGACCACGGTGGATGACGGAGGCAAGGCGGAATGACTGACCACAACGGCGTCCTGACGATGCAGAGGCTGCTCCTGGCCGGGGCGCTCGGGATGACCATGGCGCGGAAGGCGGCGGCGATCTTGGAGGGCGAGCCGGGCTCAAGGGCCCAGGGCTGCCCGCCGCAGCCGCCCGAGGGCGCGGTGCTGCGGGCGATCCTGGACGCGGCCAACGAGTGCCTGGGGCACTTCGACGACCGGCCGCCGGGCGAGCGGTGGTGCGATGCGCTGCTTCAGGTGCTCGACCTGGCCGCCTTCGCCGCCGACCTGGGCGCGGCGGCCTTACCGACCCCGGAGGTCTTGCGGCCAGCGTTGCGCACCGGCGCCAGCGCGGTGGCGGCGATCGCCGTGACCGCCATCCCCGCGGCGACCACGGCCATCGCGGCGGGCGGGGACAGCACCTGGAGCAGGAAGCCCGCCAAGAGCGAACCGAGCGGTATGACCCCCCACGCCACCTGCAGGCTGACGCTGCTCGTCCGGCCCATCAGCTCGTTGGGCGTGATCTGCATCCGGAACGTCTGGGCCGACACGTTCCAGGCCGGGCCGACGAACCCGATGACCACGACCGTCGGGTATAGCCAGGCCACGGCGTGCACGACCGCGATCAGCGCGAGGAGCACCGCCCAGATCCACATGCAGCCCGTGATCGTCAGTCCGGCCGGGATCTTGCGCTGGAACCAGGGGGCCACCATCGCGCCGGCGAGCCCGCCCACGCCGAAGCAGCCCACGATGATGCCGATCTCCGCGGGCGAGGCCCCGTCGTGCCTGCCGAGCACGATGAGGCCGAGGACGACCACCTGGAGCAGGAGGTTCACCGCGGCGCCGAAGATCGAGGCGTACCGCAGGAACGGCTGCCGCCAGGTGAAGGCCAGTCCCTCGCGGAGTTCGGCCCTCAGGTTGCGCGGCGCCGACCCCCGGGCGGCCTGCATCGGCGTCCTGATGAAGGGGAGCGTGACGAGCGAGGCCAGGTACGATAGCGCGTCCGCCGCGAACGGCAAGGCCCGGGACAGCCCGAACAGCGCGCCGCCCAGCGCCGGGCCCGCCAGTTGCGCGACGTTGGTGCGCGCCTCGTTCTGGCTGATCGCGGTGGGGCGCTGGGTGGGGTGGACGAGCAACGGCAGCGCGGAGCGCTCGGCGAGGTTGAAGAAGATGGTCGCGCTGCCCTCGGCGAAGCCGGCCAGGAGGATCTGCGCGTAGCTGAGGTCCCCGGCCCAGTAGGCCACGGCGATACTGCCGACCGCCGCCAGCCGGATCGCGTCGCAGGCAATCATGATCCGCTTCCGGTCGTGCCGGTCGGCCAGCGCCCCGGCCGGGAGCGGGAACAGCAGGTAGCCGAGCATGGCCGCGAACCCGGCGATCCCGGCCTTGGCCGGTGAGCCGGTCATCGCCAGGACCAGCAGCGGGTAGGCGATCCTCGACATCTGCGAGCCGAGCAGCGACACCGCCTGGCCGCTCCATAGCAGCTGGAAGTCCCGGTTGCGCCGCAGCGGAACCGGCTCCCCCGTCGCGGCGCTCATGCGGTCACGATACGTGCGGACACCAGCCGGTGGCCAAACGAGCGGATAGGAGGAAATCGCCCGAAGCTGACGAAAACCGTGTTTACAGGGTTAACCCACGCTGCGGCAGGGGATCGTTCCAAGGAACACCGGATGGGGTCCGCGATGACGAGGTACGGCCAGATCGGGTGGCGCGTGATCGCGGTAGTGGCCTTCGCGGGAACTGCCGCACTCGCGGTCACGCTTACCCGCGTTCCTGCTCATCCTGCCGAGGCGACCCTGTCCTCGAACCTCACGCAGGTCCCCTGCGCCACGTCGGGGCTCAAGGCGTGGGTGGGGCTCGGGACGACGGGTTCGCCCCGCGGGACCGGCCATCGTCCCCAACTGGGCGCGGGCGCCACCTACACCCTGGAGTTCACCAACGTTTCCTCCCGCGCGTGCAGCCTGTACGGCTATCCCGAGGTCATCGCGTACGCCGGCGCCCAGGTCGGCAGCGCGGCCGTCGACGACACCTCGGTCCGCCCGCAGCCGGTCATGCTCGAGCCAGGGGCGACGGCGCACGCGGTCCTGCGCGTCACCGGCACCGGCCGTTTCCAGCCGAACACCTGCGCGCAGGTGACCGCGCCCGAGCTGAGGGTCATGCTGCCGGACCAGGCCCGCCCCTCCTTCGTGCTGATCGACCTGACGGCATGCTCAAGGAAGGGTCCGGCGTTCATGACCGTGCAGCCGATCCAGCCCAGGCCGGGCATACCGGGAGGCGGATTCCCGATGCCCTGACCGGCCCGGGGGTGACACCACCGCTCGTTCGGGGAAAATGGGGCTCATGGAAGGGCCACCCGCAGGGTCACATCAGGGCGTGTACGCAGAGCTGCCTGAGCAGCGCTACCTCGACCGAGAGGAGAGCTGGCTCAGGTTCAACGAACGTGTGCTCGAGCTAGCGGAGGACGAGTCCGTCCCGCTGCTCGAGCGAGTGAGATTCCTGGCCATCTTCGCGAACAACCTGGACGAGTTCTTCATGGTCCGGGTGGCCGGGCTGGTCCGCAGGATGGTGGCCGGGTTCCCCGTCGAGGGGACCGGGGTCCGGCTGCCCCGCCAGGTGCTCGAGAACACCCTGGACCTGGCGGGTGAGCTGACGGTCAGGCACGCCCGGGCGTTCAGCGAGCGGGTCAGCCCCGAGCTGACCGAGCAAGGGATCGAGATCCTGCGCTGGAAGGAGCTGTCCTCGCACGAGCGCGACACCCTCAGCGAGCTGTTCAGGCAGCGGATCTACCCGGTGCTCACCCCGCTGGTGGTGGACCCGGCGCACCCGTTCCCGTTCATCTCCGGGCTGTCGCTCAACCTGGCCGTCATCATCGCCGACCCGAGGACCGACAGCACCATGTTCGCCAGGGTCAAGGTGCCGCCGCTGCTGCCCAGGTTCCTCGCGATGCCCGAGAAGCGGTACGTGCCGATCGAGGACGTCATCGCGGCGCACATGACCGACCTGTTCGGCGGCGCGGAGGTGATCGAGCAGCACGCGTTCCGCGTCACCAGGATCAGGGACCTGGAGGTCGACGAGGACATCACGGAGAACCTGCTGCAGGCGATGGAGCGGGAACTCGTGCGGCGCAGGTTCGAGCCCGCGGTCCGGATCGAGGTCGAGGACACGATGTCCGCCGACGTCTTGGACAAGCTGGTTACCGAGCTCGGGATCGAGCCTCGCGCGGTGTACCGCGTGAACGGGCCCCTCGACCTGAGCGGGCTGTCCGCCATCGCCGACCTGAGCATCGGCGAGCTCCGCTATCCGGCGTTCGTCCCGTCCAACCGGGCGGTCGCCAAGGACTCCAGCATCTTCACCGCCATCGCCGAGCGCGACATCTTGGTCCAGCACCCGTACGACTCGTTCGCCGCCTCCGTGGAGCGGCTGATCCAGGAGGCCGCCGAGGACCCGGGCGTGCTCGCGATCAAGCAGACGCTGTACCGGACCAGCGGCCAGTCGCCGATCGTGGACGCGCTGATCGAGGCCGCCGAGGCGGGCAAGCAGGTCGTCGTGGTGGTGGAGATCAAGGCCAGGTTCGACGAGCGGGCCAACATCACGTGGGCGCGCAAGCTGGAGGAGGCGGGCTGTCATGTCGTCTACGGCTTCGTGGGGCTGAAGACGCACTGCAAGATGGCGCTGATCGTGCGCGAGGAGGCCGACGGGTCGCTGCGCCGGTACTGTCACCTCGGCACCGGCAATTACCATCCGACCACGGCCCGGTTTTACGAGGACTTCGGACTGCTCACCGCGGATCCCGCGGTCGGCGAGGACGTCACCGTACTGTTCAACCACCTCACCGGGTACAGTCGGCCCGACTCGTACCACCGGCTGCTCGTCGCGCCGGAATCGATGCGGAGCGGCATCGTGAGCCGGATCGACGCCCAGGCCGAGCGGGCGCGGGCGGGCCGGCCGTCCCGGATCGCGTTCAAGTCCAACGCGCTCGTCGACGAGGTGGTGATCGACGCGCTCTACCGGGCCTCCCAGGCGGGGGTGCCCGTCGACCTGTGGATCCGCGGCATCTGCGCGCTGCGGCCCGGCATCGCGGGGCTGTCGGAGAACATCAGGGTCCGCAGCGTGCTCGGCCGGTTCCTCGAGCACTCGCGCATCTACGCGTTCGGGGCCGAGGTCGACGAGGACACTGAGGTCTGGTTCGGCAGCGCCGATATGATGCACAGGAACCTCGACCGGAGGGTGGAGCTGATCGTGCAGGTCACCGACCCCGCTCACCAGCGGAGGGTGTGGCAGTTCATGGACCTCGGGATGGACGACGGCACCTCGTCGTGGTGGCTCAACCCGGACGGGTACTGGACGCGGCACAACCGGGATGACTGGGGGAACCCGCTGCGTGACGTGCAGGAGACACTGGTGGGGGAACGACGGCTCCGTTCGGCCGATGAGCCGGGCTTACCGCCCGGCCCGCCTAGCGATCGCTGGGCGGGGCGCCCGGTGAGCGTCGCCTGTGAGTGAGCTGATCCTGGCGGCGGGTGCGCTGGTGTGGCGGCCCGCCGCGGATGGCACCGAGGTCCTGCTGATCCACAGGGCGCGGTACGACGACTGGTCGCTGCCCAAGGGAAAGCGGGAGCCGGGCGAGCACCTGCTGCTCACCGCGGTGCGGGAGGTCTTCGAGGAGACCAGCGTCCGCCCCGTGCTCGGCCCCAGGCTGCCGACGACGGAGTACCTGGCTGCCGGGCGGCCCAAGCGGGTCGACTACTGGTCGGCGGCCGCCTTGGATGCTATGGCCGCGGCCAGCCACGAGATCGACGCCCTGGCCTGGGTGCCGCTCGCGCAGGCCGCCGGCCGGCTGAGCTACGCGCACGACGCCGCCGTGCTGGCCGCCCTCCGCCCGCGGCCGACGGTCCCGCTGATCCTGCTCAGGCACGCCTCGGCGGGCCAGCGCACCGCGCACCCCGACGATGACGCCAGGCGCCCGCTGGACGCCGAAGGCGCGATCAACGCGCGGCTGCTGGCCGGCCTGCTGGCCTGCTTCGCGCCCCGCGCCCGGGTCCTGTCCTCGCCGGCGTTGCGGTGCCGCCAGACGGTGCAGCCGTACGCGGCGGACTTCGGCGGGTCCGTCGAGGCTGAGGCCGCACTGGCGGTGCCGCGCCGGCCCTCCGACCTTCCAATTGGCCGAACGAGCGTTGGTGACTCTCTCGCATCCCTCGTGCGTGACCTGGTGGCGGCCGGCCGGGCGGCGGTCGTCTGCCTGCACAGGGAGAACCTGCCGCAGGCGCTGTCCGCGGCCTGCGCGGCGCTCGGGGCGCCGGCGGCCCTGCCGGACGATCCGGAGCTGCCCAAGGGCGGGTTCTGGGTCGTGCACGCGGCCGCCGGGGAGCTGGCCGCCCTGGAGCGCTACGACCTCCGCGAACCCCAGGATGCCCAGGATTCCGCGATGACTCTCAGGGCGACTCGCGAGTAGCGGAGTCATCCCCAGTAACGGGATCCTCTCCGGCCTCGTGGTCCTCTCCGGCCTCGTGGTCCTCTCCGGCCTCGTGGTCCTCTCCGGCCTCGTGGTCCTCTCCGGCCTCGTGGTCCTCTCCGGCCTCGGGGTCCTCTCCGGCGGCCTCGGGGTCCTCTCCGGCGGCCTCGGGGTCCTCTCCGGCGGCCTCGGGGTCCTCTCCGGCGGCCTCGGGGTCCTCTCCGGTCCCAAAGTTCTCCTCACCGGTACCGTCCTCCTCTTCGGTCCCAGAGACCTCCTCAGCATCAGAGGCAATCTCGACCACAGAGGATTCCTCAGTCTCGGCGTCCTCTTCGATCTCTGAGGTCTCTGAGGCCTCTGCCGTTACCGAGACGGCTCGGTGGCGCCGACGGCGTGCGATGCGGCGGATGACGTAGCCGGCGAGCAGGACGGCGAGGACGATGAGCACGTAGAGCGCGTACCGGTTGACCTCGCGGTAGATCACGCCGATGGCGTCGCCGGCCACGTACCCGATGCTCACCCAGGTGGCGACCCAGGCGCACGCGCCGAGCACGTTGGACCAGCCGAAGGTGAGCCAGCGCATCTGGGTCAGGCCGGCGATGATGCCGTTGGCCTCGCGCAGGCCCACGATAAACCTGGCCATAACCACGACGATGCCGCCGAAGCGCGAGACGACCGCCTCGGCCCGGTCCAGGTGGTGCGGCTTGATCAGGACCCACCTGCCGTAGCGCAGGACCAGCTCGCGCCCGGCGAACCTGCCGATCAGGTAGCCGATCTCGGCGCCGGCTATCGAGGCGGCGACCGACACCACGCCGACCTCGACGACGTTCAGGCCGGCCCGGCCCGTGCCCGCGAACACGGCGCCCGCGATCATCGCGAGCTCGCCGGGGATCACCGGGACGCCGATGTTCTCCAGCAGCAGCAGGAGGGCGATGGCCCCGACGCCGTAGTGGTCGATCGGGCCGGCCAGCGCGTTGAGGAACCCGGGCAGCGCAGGCCCATGATGGTACGCGCTAGCCAGAGTCTCCATGCTCAGTGTCTCCCGGGTCCGGCGGCTTGCTCTTCCCCGCGTTGAGCGCATCGGCGACAGGACCCGCGGTGAGCTCGACCTGCCAGGCCCTAGCCCCGTACGACGCCGATGCCGCGCCCACCGTCTCCGGGTCGCTTGGCTGCGGGGGATCCCAGCAAAGCCTGCGCAGCACGTCGGGGGAAAGCAGGTTCTCGACAGGTAGCCTACTGGCCTCGGCGACGGTGGTGACCGCGGCACGCACCCAGGCCAGGCGCGCAGCGGCGGCCGGGTCGCGCTCGGCCCAGCGATGCGCGGGCGGCGGCCCGTTCGGAATCGCGCCGCCGGTGGGATCGGGCAAATCGGAGTCGGCGCTGGTCCGCGCCCGGGTGATCGCGGCCAGCCACTCGTGCTCGTGCTTGCGAGCCTGGCGGCCCGCGAACGCGCCGATCCGCATGAGCTGCCCGGTGCTGACAGGAAGCGACCTGGCCGCATCGATGATCGCCGTGTCGGGCAAGACGCGCCGCGGCGACAGGTCCGCGGCCTTGGCGATCTTGTCCCTGGTGGTCCACAGCTCCCGGACGACGGCGAGCCCGCGCCGCGATTGCACGCGGTGGATCCCGGACGTGCGCCGCCACGGGTCCGCCCGGACCGTCACGGGCTTGGCGGCGAGCACCGCCGCGAACTCCTGGCGCGCCCAATCGGTCTTGCCCTGGGCGGCGAGTTCGTCGGCCAGCGCGTCGCGCAGCTCGATCAGGACCTCGACGTCGAGGGCGGCGTACCGCAGGAGTTCGGTCCGCAGGGGCCGGACCGACCAGTCGGCCGCCGAATGGCCCTTCTCCAAGTGGAATCCGAGCACCTCCTCGACCAGCGTGCCGAGGGCGACCCTGGGGTACCCGAGCAGCGGCCGGCCAGTTCGGTGTCGAACAGCTGCCGGGGCCGGAAGCCGACCTCGGCCAGGCATGGCAGGTCCTGTGACGCGGCGTGCAGGACGGCCTCCGCGTCGGCCAGGGCGGCGTCCAGGCCGGAAAGCTCGGGACAGGCGATGGGGTCGATGAGGACCGTGCCGGCCCCGGCCCGACGCAGCTGGACCAGGTACGCGCGCTGCCCGTACCGGTACCCGGAGGCGCGCTCGGCGTCAACCGCCACGGGGCCTTCACCCCTGGCCAGCCGGTCCGTGACCTCGGCCAGGGCGGCGCTGGTCTCGACCACGGGAGGCAGGCCGTCCCGCGGCTCGAGTAGCGGGACAACCTCGTGAGGCGCGTCGTACCCGTCGACCTTTTCGCCTGCGCTCACCCGTGCCCCGGCGGCCGCAGCGCGCGGGTACCGGGCGGTTCCAGGCCGGCCGCGGCCGACAGGCAGTCGCACCACGCCGCGATGTGCGCGGGCAGGTCAAGGACGTCCAGGTCGGGCTCGCCCGGGCCGTCGGCCCTGGACGTCCGCGCGGATCGCTTGCGGCCGGTAGTCCGGGCGGGGCCGCCGGGGGGCGCCGGGGACCAGGAGGCGCGCAGCTCGAACCCGGTGAGGGGCAGCTCGTCCCGCTTCGCGCCGAACCCCTCGGTGATGACCCTGGTCACCGTGCCGCTGGGCTGAGCGTAGCCGGGAACCAGCTGATCCAGCGCCTCGGACAGCCAGCTCCACCCGACCTCGCCGAGCAGCGGATCGGCGGCGATCTCCGGCTCGACCTCGGCGCGGACGTACGCCACCAGCCTGAATACGCCGTCCCAGCCTTCCTGGCCGTCCGGGTCGTAGAGCAGCACCAGCCGTCCCCACGCGATGTCCGCGCCGTCGCGCTGGACCGCGGCCGCGATGGCCGTGGCGTACGGGGCCAGCCGCTTGGGAGCGGGGACGTCCTCGAAGGCCAGGTTCCGGTGGGCCTGGTCGTCGCGGCCCTGCTTGAAGGCGGCCACCGCGGCGCCGAACGTCACCTCGGCCGTAGTGCCCGCCGGACCGCCCGCGCCGGGCGCTGGCGGGTCGGCCGCCGTCAACGGCGTACCTCCCGCTTCGGGAGCGGATGCCGCGCCCGGCCGTGCCGCCCCCGATCGCGCGGAACGCCGACTCCCCGGCCCGTCGCCAGGCTTCATGACCCGAGCGTACGTGTCACTCATATGCTTCTCGCGCGAGGGGCGCAAAGGTTCATGCCCGAACACCGTGTTTCATGCAAGTTCGACCGATTCAGGTTCAGCCTAGAACCAGTACGGATGGAGCGGGTCGGTTACGCCGCCTTGGACGTGCGGTCACTGGTCGCGAACTCGGCCAGCGGCAGGCCGATGAGCACGGCGTCGCCGCACACGGTGCAGGCCCATTCCGGGCAGTCGCCATCCTGGGTGTCCGGGCAGCCGCCCGGCTCCGTGTGAAACTGCTCGAATAGTCGCTCGTCGCTGCATCCGGTGCAGTACCGGGTCAGATGCGTCATCCTGGCGACCTCCTCCTTGCGGTTCAGCACGGACTGCGCAGGGTTGAAAGCGATCTGATGCCGATAGTGACACGCCCGTGCGCCCGCCCGTGGGATATCCGGCGGCGTGTCTGCCGTCGGTCCGGACCTCCGATATCGGGCACGCTCATGTGAGACGATCCCTGACGTGACCGAAGTCCCGCTAACATCCCCTTTCCTGCAGGCCTGCCGCAGGGAGCCGGTTGACCGCACGCCCGTCTGGTTCATGCGGATGGCGGGCCGCTCGCTGCCCGAGTACCGCAAGGTCCGGGAGGGCGTCTCGATGCTCGATTCGTGCACGCGCCCCGACCTCATCACCGAGATCACCCTGCAGCCCCTGCGCAGGTACGACGTGGATGCGGCCGTCTTGTACAGCGACATCGTGGTACCGCTGCGCGCGATCGGGATCGACGTCGACATCAAGGCGGGCGTCGGCCCGGTGGTGGCGACCCCCGTGCGGACGCCCGCGGACCTGGAGCGGCTGCGCCCGCTAGATCCCGGTGACGTGCCTTACGTGACCGAGGCGGTCCGGATGCTCGTTTTCGAGCTCGGTGAGCGCCCGCTGATCGGCTTCGCGGGCGGGCCGTTCACGCTCGCGTCCTACCTGGTGGAAGGGGGGCCGTCCAAGAACCACGAGCTGACCAAGGCGCTGATGTACGGCCACCCGGAGCTGTGGCACACGCTGCTCGCCCGGCTGGCCGACATCACGATCTCGTTCCTCCGGATCCAGGTGGAGGCGGGCGCCTCGGCCGTCCAGCTGTTCGACTCGTGGGTCGGGGCGGTCAGCCCGGACGACTACCGGCAGGCCATCCTGCCGCATACCAGCCGGATCTTCGCGGCGCTTGAGTCCGCGGGCGTGCCGCGCATCCACTTCGGCGTCGGAACGGGCGAGCTGCTCGGGCTGATGGGCGAGGCCGGGGCCGATGTGGTCGGGGTCGACTGGCGTATCCCGCTGGACGAGGCCGTCCGGCGGGTGGAGCCGGGCAAGGCCCTGCAGGGCAACCTGGACCCGGCGGTCCTGCTCGCCCCCTGGGAGGTCATCGAGGAGCGGGCCAGGGACGTGATCGCGCGCGGGCGTACCGCCGAGGGCCACGTGTTCAACCTGGGGCACGGCGTGCTACCAGAAACCGATCCCGGCGTGCTGGCCAGGCTCACTGACCTGGTGCACGAGGAGTCCGCCCAGGCGCCCACCTGAGCGTGCCGGGCCCTCCGGGCCCGTCAAGGCGTCCAGTGGGCGATGAAGCCGAGGTACCGGTCGGCTATCTCGCGGCGCGCGTTGACCGCCGCGCTGTCGGTGGCACCGAACGCCTCGTACCGGCTCACCACGTCCTCCCAGATGCTGCGCCCGATCGCGAACCCGACGAACGCGTCGACCTGGCTGGCCACCTCGAGCCAGTGGTCCAGCCGTTCGGCGGGCGCGTCGCGGCCCAGGACGATCAGGTCGGTCGTGCGGCCGCCCGCCTTGGCCTGCGCGGCCACCTGCTGCGCGGCCTCGACGGTCTCCAGGCCCTCGACCTTCCACAGCGCTGGCTCCACGCCGTGCGCCTGGTTGTCGGCGATCACCTGGACGACCAGGCCAGGGCGGATGTCGCGGTCGTACGCGCCGGCGTCGTGGCCCGCCTGGGCGAGCTGGGCGTCGGTGGCGGGCACAAGCAGTTCGTAAAGCAGGGGCACGCCGACGGTCCGCAGCCCGGCGCTGACCTGCGCGAGGCTGGTGAGCTGTGCGTCGCGCTGGGCCGCGTCAAAACCGGGGTTGTCGCGGATGAGCACCTTGGCGTAGTCGGGCTTGACCGACTCGACGTGCTCGAGCCACTTATCGCCCCATTCCAGGGTGAACCACTCATGCCCGCTGGCCTCGAGCGGCACCGCCAGCACCATCGGATCGGCACTGGCCTTTACCGCGTCGATGACATCCTGGCCGTACCGCTCGTCCACGAGCACCCCGATGCGCCCGGACCTCACCGAGGGCTGGGCCACTTCCAGGCCCTCGAAGATCAGGAGCTTGGCGGATCTCATCGCCTCGACCTGGACCTGGTCCGGGTCGTCGTGCTTGACCTCGAACAAGGTCCGGCCGAACGACTCGCGGTGATCCATGGCCAAGATGAACAGCGGATCGTCGTGCCGCGGCTGCCATCCCGAGTTTCCCGTCATGGTCGGGACGCTACCCGATCACCCTGCGGCCGAGAGCTTCACCTCGGCTAGTTGTCCTGCGAGGCAGGCTGGGCCGTCGGTCTGCGGCGGAGCAGCCAGCGCCGGCCGCGGAAGACCACGAACGCGACGATGGCCGCGACGACGGCGAACGGCGCGACGGCGCCGAGGAAGGCCAGCGTCCAGTCCACCGCGATCCGCAGACCGCGCCAGCCGGCCTTCCAGCCGCCGCCCAGCGAGGGCGGGGCCTTCGGGTGGTGGACCGGCGGCTTGGCCTTCGGGCCGAGGATGGTGACGGTCACCGTCGCGTAGGTCGTCTCGTGGCTGAGGGCCCGCTGCTGCGCTTCCAGCGCCTCCAGCTGGGACTCCTCCTGGTTGATCTGGTTCTGGACGTTGAGCAGGTCATTGACCGAGCCGGCGTGCGAAAGCAGCGCGCGTAGCTGGGCGATGGCCGCCTCGAAGGACGCGACCTGGCTGTTCACGTCGGCTACCTGCTCGGTCACGTCCTGGGCCTGCTGCTGCAGCGACAGTTGCGTGCCGAGGCTGGTCGCGAGCTCGCTGAGGGTGCCCGCGTACGAGGCCACCGGGATCTTCAGCGTGATGGAGGCGGTGGCCTGCGACGGGTGATCCGGGTTGGCCGAGTTGTTCTCGCTCGAGACGTATCCGCCGATGCCCTCGGCGATCTGCGTGGCCCTGGTGGTCGCGGAATTGACGTTCTGCGCCCGCACGGTCAGCTGGGCGTTGTAGATAATGTCGCTCCCGGGCGCGAGCTGGACGGTGGTGACGGCCTTGCTGCCCTGCGACGACAGCCCGGAGGCGGCGGGCGCGCTGGGAATCGCGGCGGGTGCTCCCGCCATCGCTGCCCCGGACGGCAACGACCTGGCCGGAGTGCCCGCTGTGGTGGCAGCGGAGCTGGATGCGCTGCTCGAGCAGCCGGCCAGGAAAAGCGCTCCGCCGAGCATGGCGGCGACAGCCGCCAGCCCGGCGACCCCGAATCGTGTGCGCCAGGTCCGCGCGGACCGGCCCTGCAAACCCTGTACGTTCAGCATGCGGATGTGACGGCGGCCACACCCGCCCGGTTCCGTCGTACTGGTCACGATCGCGCAGCGGCCCGGCCGCACCCCGGTCACAACCTTCTATCTGCGAGGCTGGAGGCATGCATCCAACGGACGCGCGGCCGCACGTGGTAATCGTGGGGGGCGGGATCGCCGGGCTGGCGGCGGCGTTCTTCCTCAGGGACGAGCCGGTCCGGGTGACCGTCCTGGAGGGATCACCGCGGCCGGGCGGCAAGCTCTGCGTATCGGAGATCGCGGGCGTCGCCGTCGACGAGGGGGCCGAGGCGCTGCTCGTCACCAGGCCTGAAGGCACCGGGCTGATCGCTGAGCTGGGACTGGGCGGCGAGCGCGTCGACCCGGGAACGACGTCCTCGGCGATCTGGACGCTCGGCGCGCTGCGGCCGCTGCCGGGGCGTCAGTTCATGGGCGTGCCCTCCGACATGACCGAGCTGGCCAGGTCCGGAGTGCTCTCCGGCGAGGGTGTCGCCAGAGCCAGCCAGGACCTCGAGCTGCCGCCGACCGCCCGCGACGGCGACGTGGCGGTCGCGCGGTACGTCGGGGCCCGGCTCGGCGCCGAGGTCGTCGACCGGCTGGTCGATCCGCTGCTCGGGGGCGTGTACGCCGGACGTTCGGAGGAACTGTCCTTTGAAGCGACGTTGCCGGCGCTGGCCACCGCCTCGCGGAAGTACCGGTCGCTCGCGGAGGCGGCCGGGTCTTTGCTCCCGTCGCCGGCTCCGCTTGCTGACCAGGACGGCAGGACCGCGCCCGGCAGATCGGTGTTCACGACGCTGGCCGGCGGACTGGGCACGCTGCCCGAGTTCCTGGCGAAGGCCTCGGGCGCCCACGTGCGCATCGGCGCGATGGCCCGCGAGCTGTCCCGGGCCGAGGGCGGCTGGCGGCTCATGGTGGGATCGGCGGCGGCCCCGGAGGAGGTCGACGCCGACGCGGTGATCCTGGCGGTCCCGGCGCGGCCCGCTGGCCGGCTGCTCGCCGGCGTGCCGGGCGCCTCGGCCGCCGTCGCGGCGCTCGCCGAGATCGGCTACGCGAGCATGGCGATCATCACGCTCGCGTACCCGCGCTCGGCCTTTCCCGCGCCCGGGCTGGCGGCGCTGGGCTGGAGCGGGTACCTGGTCCCTGCCGTCGACGGGCGGGCGGTCAAGGCCGTCACCTTCTCCACGGTCAAGTGGCCGCACCTGGCCGGGACCCCGGAGTTTGGCACAGGGCCGCTCGAGATTGTCCGGTGCTCGGTCGGCCGGATCGGCGAGGAAGCCCTGCTGCAGCGAGCCGACGACGAGCTTGCCTCGCTGGCCGTCGCGGAGCTCGCGGCGGCGACCGGGGTCTGCGGCGGGCCGGCCGCCACCCGCGTGACCCGGTGGGGCGGGGCGCTGCCCCAGTACACGGTGGGACACCTCGACCGGGTGGCGAGGATCCGAGCGGGGGTCGCGGCCCAGCCGGGCCTGGCCGTCTGCGGCGCGGCCTACGACGGGGTGGGCATACCCGCCTGCATCGGCACCGCCCGCGCGGCGGCCAGCCAGGTCACGGCGTTCCTCGCGGCGCGGCGCTGACCGGTGCCGCATGGCCAGGCCGCGTGGTCGACAATGGTGGCATGTCTGACGAACACGGGATGACCGAGCCGGGCGGCCCGCACACCGAGACGGACGGAACCGACGGAACCGCCGACGCGGCGCGCAAGCTCAAGGCGCGCGAGCTCAACGAGCTGGTCCGGTACACGATGTGGTCGGTGTTCCGGGTGGCCGACCGGACCGCGCTGGAGGCCGGCGGGCCCGGCAACGCCGCGGCCGAGGTCGCCGACCTGCTCGACCAGGCCGCCGGCAAGGGCATCGTCACCCGCGGCTGCTACGACATCCAGGGCTTCCGGGCGGACGCGGATTACATGTTCTGGTGGGTGGCACCGACCTCGGATGAGCTCCAGGAGCTGTACGTGCGGTTCCGCCGGACCCGCCTCGGCCGCCTCAGCGAGCCGGTCTGGTCGGTGATGGCGCTGCACCGCCCGGCCGAGTTCAACCGGAGCCACATCCCGGCCTTCCTGGCGGAGGAGGAACCGCGCGCGTACGTGAGCGTGTACCCGTTCGTGCGCTCGTACGAGTGGTACCTCCTCGATCCCGCCGAACGCCGCAGGCTGCTCGCCGAGCACGGGATGATGGCGCGCGAGTACCCCGACGTGAGGGCCAACACGGTCGCCTGCTTCGCGCTCAACGACTACGAGTGGATGCTCGCGTTCGAGGCCGACGAGCTACACCGGATCGTGGACCTCATGCGCCACCTGCGCGGGGCGCAAGCCCGGTTGCATACCCGGGTCGAGATCCCGTTCTATACCGGCCACCGCAAGCCGGTGCGCGCGCTCGTCGCCGACCTCGCCTGACCCGGACCGCGGGGTGGCTGACGACCTGCAGGTGAACGGCTGGCTCGTGATCCCGGCCGTCGAACTGCACGAGCGGTTCTCCCGGTCATCGGGACCGGGAGGCCAGTCGGTCAACACCGCGGACAGCCGGGTCGAGCTCTCCTTCGACGTCGAGCACTCGACCGCGCTCCCGGCGTGGGCGCAGGCCAGGGCGCTCGAGCGCCTCGCCGGGCGCCTGACCGATGGTGTCCTGACCGTGGCCGCGTCCGAGCAGCGCAGCCAGCTCGCCAACCGTCAGGCCGCCAGGGCCCGGCTCGCGGCCCTGCTCAGAGACGCGATCGCCCCGCCCCAGCGCCCGCGCATCCCGAGCAGGCCCGGCCGGGCCGCGAACGAGCGGCGCCTGCAGGCCAAGCGCAACCGCGCCGCGGTCAAGCGCACCCGCCGCTACGACACACGAGACCCCGACTAACGGCAGCACCGGCCTCGCGGCCGGCGGAGGCAGCGCCTCGTCCACTTGCTCGCGGGTCTGTTCGTCGGGGAAAACGGCCCGGAGCACGGCATCGGCAGCGGCGAGATCGGCTTCGCTCACCCGGCTCCGAACCAACTCGTTGAGGGCGTCCTGGGCCGCCCAGATCGCCCGCCCGTAGACATGGCCGCTCGGGGTGAGCACGACCAGGGTGCGACGGGAATCGGCCTGGTCGGTGCCGAGGCCGGCGTAACCGCGCTCGACCAGCCCGTCGGCCAGCTGGCGGGCGGCCTGCCGGCTGACACCCAGCGCCTCCCCCAACTGGCCGATCGCCAGCGGCCCATGGAGGAGGATGCCGAGTATCGCGGCGTCGGTCCGGCGGTAGCCGGGGAAACCGGCTTCCTGCATGCGCTCCGCTATCTGCTCGATCCAGCTCCGGCGGGCCCGGGCGAGCAGGTTACCGAAGCGGTAGGGCGGATTTGCGTTCATGGCTATCGACAGGCACACTACAGCTTATGCGAGATATGCAAGTAACTTGCCTATCTGGCGCAGCGCAGAAACACCAGTTCTGGCGCTTCGCGGCGGCCGTCGCCGGGCTGCTGACGGCCTCCCTCCTCGCCGCCTCGTGCTCGTCGACGGCGACCCCGACGGCAACGTCAGCGGGCGGTAGCGGACCGGCGTCCGCCCCGTCGACCATCTGGCTCTGCAAGCCGGGAATACCGAATGACCCCTGCACACAGAGCCTCCAGACCACCGTCGTGAGCCCGACGGGGGCCATATCGGCCAGTTCGCCGAAACCTGCGAACTCGGCCGGCTTCGCCTGCTTCTACGTCTACGGCACCGTCTCGCAAGAGACCTCGGTCAACGCCAACCTGGCCATCCAGAGCACCGAGGTCAACTCGGCCATCGACCAGGGCTCACCGTTCTCCCCGGTCTGTCAGGTGTACGCGCCCATCTACCGCCAGGTCACCCTGGCCGACCTCGTAGCGCACCCGGACCTGAACTTCGGCCCGGCCGAGACGGTAACCGCTTATGACAGCATCAGGTCGGGTTTCGAGGATTTCCTCACCCATGAGCTGGGCGATCGGCCCTTCGTGGTCATCGGCGACTCCCAGGGCGCGGCGATGCTCAACCTCCTCCTGCAGAACATCGTCGACCCCAACCCGGCACTGCGGGCCCGGCTCGTGGCCGGCGTGATCCTCGGCGGGAACGTCGAGGTACCACGCGGGCAACTGGTCGGGGGCACCTTCAAGCACATCCCGGCCTGCAGCAGCCCGGGCCAGGCCGGCTGCGTAATCGCCTTCTCGAGCTTCCCGTCGACGCCGCCCGCCGATTCCCTGTTCGGCCGGCCCGGCCAGGGCGTCTCGCTGCAGTCCAACCAGACGGCCAAGACCGGCCTGCAGGTGGTGTGCGTCAACCCGGCCGCTCTGTCGGGCGGGACGGCCCCACTGGACGCGGCTTTCCCCACCCAGGGCAAGCTCGCCACCCCGTGGGTGGCTTTCCCCGGGCTCTACACCGCCACCTGCGAGCAGGCTGACGGAGCCAGCTGGCTGAACGTGACCAAGACCCCAGGCAGCACGGTCAAGGGACCGACCCTGACCGAAGACGGCGGTACCGACTTCGGCTATCACGTCTGGGACATGTTCCTCACCCAGGACAACCTGGTCAGCGACGTCACCGCCGCCGAGGCCACCTGGACCCGCGAGCACAACTGACAGCCCGGGCCTGCCTCCTCGGAGGCGTCCAGGTCGACCACGGTTCCGATGCCCAGCCGTGGTCGCCCGCCGGATCGTCGCTACGGCGGCTGAGACCCGACTAACAGCACAGCAAGGCCGCACACCCGCCGCCCGGTCCTCCACCCCTAAAAGATTGTGGTTGATCCGGGCTTCGTGGTTGATCCGGTGCATTCCCGTACCCCTTATCAACCGAAGGACCCGGATCAACCACGAAAATCAGGCCGGCCGGCTGAAAGATCATGGAAGATCCGGGTTCAGTGGAAATCCTGGGGGATCATAGCCCCCCGGATCTTCCACCAAGCCCGAAACTTCCACGCAAATCCAAACCAGCGGTCTCGAGTCAGAGCGCGGGGACGTTGACGACGATGGCTTCCTGGGTGGACCGGGCGATCACGACGATGGCCTCGGTGTCCGGGGACGGGTTCTCCTCGCGGTGCGGGACGTGCGGGGGAACCCGAACGTAGTCGCCCGGTGCGGTCTCCAGCCGGACCAGTTCCCCGCTGTCCTGGTCGCGGAACACGAAGACCGGATGGCCGGACACCACGTAGATCCCCGTCTCGGACTCGCCGTGGTGGTGGTCACCGGAGGAG
Organism: uncultured Actinomycetes bacterium; assembly: GCA_963789225.1. Taxonomy (GTDB): domain Bacteria; phylum Actinomycetota; class Actinomycetes; order Streptosporangiales; family Streptosporangiaceae; genus Palsa-504. The sequence goes on along the minus strand of CAWBKD010000042.1, from coordinate 8,064 downwards.
GCCCCGGGCAGGACCACGGTCCGGCCCATCCACAGGGCCTGCGCGCCGACCAGGTCGCCGGAGATGGCGGCCGTCCGGACCATCCCGCTGGTCTGCGCGGTGCCATGCGACAGCGATCCGGCCCGGATCAGCCGCAGGCTCACGATTCCTCGGGCTCCAGCGACAGCGAGACCGAGTTGATGCACCAGCGCTGATCGGTCGGCACGTCGTAGCCCTCACCGGCGAACACGTGGCCCAGGTGCGAGTCGCAGGCGGCGCAGCGCACCTCGGTGCGGGTCATCCCGAGCGAGTCGTCCTCGATCAGGACCACGGCGTCCCCTTCGGTCGGCTGGTAGAACGACGGCCAGCCGCAGTGCGACTCGAACTTGGCATCCGAACGGAACAGCTCGGCGCCGCACGCGCGGCACCGGTACACACCCGTGGTCTTGGTATTGGTGTACTCACCGGTGAACGGGGCCTCGGTGTGGGCTTGCCGCAGCACGCGGTACTCCTGCGGGGTCAGCTGCTCCCGCCACTCGTCGTCCGTCCGGATGACCTTGTCCATGACATGCAGGGTACCGCCGGGCCCTTAACGAATCGGAATCGCAGCCGCTAGATGGGATACTCATGCACATGGTTCTGCGCATGTCGGCCGGGCGCATGGTGGGGCGGGACGGCGAGCTAAGCCGCCTGCTCACCCTGCTCGACGACGCCGAGGCAGGCCGGTCGGTGGTCGCGCTCGTCAGCGGGGACGCGGGCGTGGGCAAGTCCCGACTCATCAGCGAGGCCGTCGCGCTCGCCGCCGGGCGCGGCTTCACCGTGCTGTCCGGCCACTGCGCCGAGCTGGGCGACAGCGTCCCCTACCTGCCGCTGGCCGACGCGCTGCGCGGTGCCACCCAGTCGAGCGGGGTCCGCGACGCACTCAGCTCGCGCCCGGCCTTGAACCGGCTGCTGCCCGAGGGCACGGACGGCCAGCAGCCGGACGAGGACCGGTCCGGCCTGGCCAGGCAGCAGATGCTCGGCGGCGTGCTCGGCCTGCTCGCCGAGCTCGCGGCCGCCGCCCCGGTCCTGCTCGTGCTGGAGGACCTGCACTGGGCCGACGCCTCGACCAGGGACCTGGTCACCTTCCTGTCCCGGATGCTGCACAGGGAACGGGTCGCGCTGATCGGCAGCTACCGGAGCGACGACCTGCACCGGCGCCATCCGCTCCGGCCGTTGGCGGCCGAACTGCAGCGCCTGCCCAGCGTCATCACCGTCGACCTGGCGCCGCTGGATCCCTCGGCCCTGGCCGAACACCTGACCGCCACCGCCCCGGTGCGCATCGACGCCACCGTGCTCAATGACATCGTGGCCCGGGCCGAAGGCAACGCCTACTACGCCGAGGAACTGCTCGCCGCCTCCCTCAGCGTCGCCGCCTCGGTCGGCGGCGGCCCCCACGACCGCGGCTCCCTCCCGGCCGGGCTGGCCGCCCTGCTGCTCAGCCGGGTCGAGCAGGTGTCCGACGCCGCGCAGCGGGTGCTCCGCGCCGCCGCGGTGGCCGGCCGCAAGGCGGACGACGAGCTGGTCCAGGCCGCGTCGGGGCTGGAGGCGGACGAATACGAGGCCGCGGTCCGCGAGGCGGTCACGCACCAGCTGCTCGTGCCGGACGGCACCGAAAGCTACGTCTTCCGGCACGCCCTGCTGCGCGAGGCCGTCTACGGCGACCTGCTGCCGGGGGAGCGGACCAGGCTGCACGCCACCATGAGCGCCCTGCTAGCCGACGAGCACCGCCTCCAGATGCCTGGAACGGCCGCGGAACTGGCCCAGCACTGCCTGGCCAGCCACGACATCCCGGGCGCGTTCGCCGCCTCGGTCCGGGCCGGGGAGGAGGCCGAGCGGTTGGGCGCGCCGGCCGAGGCGCACCGCCACTACGACCACGCGCTAGCCCTGTGGGAGCGCGTGGCCGACCCGGAGAAGACGGCCGACATGGCCCGCGGGAAGCTCGGCCTGAAGTCCGCGACCAACGCGGCGGACAGCGGCGATTACGAGCGCGCCGTCCACCTGCTCCGGCGGCTGCGGCAGGCGCTCGCCGCCCAGGCGGCGCAGGGCCTAGCCGAAGACGTCCTGCTGGCCAGCAGGATCGGCGAGCGTCTCGCCTCGTACCTGATGCTGCTGGACGACTACAAGGCCAGGGACGAGGCCATCGAGGTGGCCCGGGTCACGGTGGATGCCACCCCCACCGAGCCGCCGACGTGGCAGCATGCCCGGGCGATCTCCACCTACGCCAACACGCTGCTGACCGAGAACGACTACACCCTGGCCAGGGAGTGGGCCGAGCATGGACTCGCCGCGGCCCGCGCCGCGGGCGCGCCGTGGGTCGAGGCCGATGCGCTGGTGACCCTCGGTTTCATCAGCAACAGGGAAGGCCGGAACGACGAGGCCATCAAGGTGCTGACCCAGGCCCACCGGCAGGCGCGGGAGGCGAAGAACCTCGGGGTGGAGCTGCGGGCCGCGTGCTACCTGGCGCAGGCGCACCTCGAGCTGGGCGACCTGACCATCGGCGCGGCGGTAGCGCACGAGGGCACCCAGCGGGCCAGCCAGACCGGGCTCAACATGGCGCCGTACGGCCTTGACGTGCAGCACCTGCATTTCCAGTGCCACTTCGCCGACGGCAAGTGGGACCACGCGCAGGAGATCGCCGACGGTTTCCCGGTCCGGGTCACCAACTTGCCCGAGGCCTACCTGTCCTCGATGGCCCTGTTCATCGACGTCGCGCGCGGTAACCCGGCGGTCGAGGAACGGCGCGCCTGGATCGAGCCGTTCTGGCCGATGCACGGGATGGACGAGTTCATCGCGCGCGGGCTGCTGGCCGAGCACGCTCTGTGGCAGGGCGATACCGCGCAGGCCCTGACCGAGGCCCAGGCCGCGATCGACGTCAGCTTCGAGCCGCTGTGGGGCTACTACCCGTCCGTCATCAGGCCGGCCGCGGTCGCCCTGAGCGCGCACGCCGACCGGGCGACGCAGGCCCGGGCCGTCGGCGACGACAGCGCCGTCGCGGCCGAGGTGGCCGCGGCCGTCGAACTGCTCGACGCCGCCCGCGAGGGCGCGGCGTTCCCCAAGCGGCCGAAGTTCATCGTGGGTCCGGAGGGACGCGGCTGGCTGGCCCGGGCCGAGGCGGAGTACCGCCGGGTCGGCGGCGACAACGACCCGCAGGCGTGGCAGGCGGTCATGGACGCGTTCGGCCCCGACTACGTCTACGAGATCGCCAGGACCCGGTGGCGGCTGGCCGAGGCGCTCGCCGAGGCGGGCCGCCGGGACGAGGCGACCGAGCAGTGGCGTCTGGCGGCCCAGACGGCGGACGAGCTCAAGGCCAGGCCGCTGCGCCGGGCCCTGGACGACCTGGCCCGCCGGGCCAGGATCGGGACGGTGCCCGACGACCAGGCGGAGGGGGCGGTCCTCGCGTCGCTGACCAGCAGGGAACGCGAGGTGCTCCGGCTCATCGCCGCGGGCCGCAGCAACCGCGAGATCGCCGCCGTGCTGTACATCGCGCCGAAGACCGCCAGCGTGCACGTGTCGAACATCCTGGGCAAGCTGGGCGCCGCGAGCCGCACGGAAGCCGCCGCCATCGCCCACCGCGAGGGCCTGATCACCGAGCCCGCCAGCCGCTGACGTAAGGACGCCGAGCTCCGCGCCTGCCCGTCGGCGCCGATGCGCGGGAAAGGGCTCGGCGGAGAAGATCACCTCGACCGGGACCTCGAAGTACTCCGCGATCCGCAGCTATTTCAGCGCGGGGCGAGCTCGGCAAGGATCTCGTCCGCCCGCTCCGCGGCGGACTCTGGCGATACCGACGGCGATCCGACGTGCGGATCCCAGTTCAGGTCGTAGAACAGTTCGGTGACGCCCTGCTCGCCGAGCCAGGCCGCGTCCTCGCGGATCTGCGCGAAGCTGCCCGAGAGCAGCCGCCGCCCGCCGTCGGGCCCCTTCGCCTCGGTCCCGGCTAGGACCACCCCGCGGCAGATGATGCGCAGCGTCTCCGGGTCGCGCCCCGCCGCCGACGCCGCCTCCCTGATCACCGCGGCCGCCTCGCCGATGGCGGACAGGTCCGCCCGGCTGGAGGTGATCCAGCCGTCCGCGAGCCGCCCCGCGCGCTCCATGGCCGGCCGTGACATCCCCCCGAGCAGCACCGGCGGGCCGGGCCGCTGGACCGGCCTTGGATCTTGCCGCCCGGGCGGGATCGCGTAGAACTCACCGTCGAACGAGCTGACCCCGTCGTCCCACAGGGTCCGCAGGACCGCCAGGAACTCCTCGGTGCGCGCTCCCCGCCTGGCCGTCGACGCGCCGGTGATCGTGAATTCCTCCGGCATCCAGCCGATGCCCAGGCCCAGGTCGAGCCGCCCGCCGGACAGCACGTCCACGGTCGTCGCCTGCTTGGCCAGGTAGGCCGGCGAGACGAACGGCATGTTGACCACCGCCACGCCGAGCCTGATCCGCGACGTCCTGGCCGCCGCGAAGCCGAGCGCGACCATCGGGTCGAGCACGCTGCGGTACACGGGGTCCATACCCGAGCCCTCGGGCACCAGCAGCCGCTGGAACGTCCACAGCGACGCGTACCCGGCCTCCTCGGCCTGCTCCGCGAAGGAGGCGAGGTAGGAGGGGGTGGCCCAGGCGCCCGCAACCGGGGCACCGAATCCGATCCGCATCCCCCCACCCTATGGGTGCCCGCTCGGGCTGCGCGCGCTCGCCGAGCACATCGTGCCCGGACAGTGGGATTATGCCCGCCGCCCGAACAAGAAGGAACTGGCCAAGACCACCCTGCTCGCCCTCTCGCTGGCGGAGGCCTCGGTGAAGATCCGCACCGGCCCGCCCGACGACGGCGACACCCCCGACGCGGCCCTTCCGGTCTGGGCCGGCGTGCTGCCACTGGCCCCCGCCTGGCAGGACCCCGAGCCCGACCCGGTACTCCCGGCCGAAATTCCGCTGCCGCCGCATATTGCCGCTTTCTCCCACCGCCCCGCGGGGTATCCTCGCGATGTCCTAGCGTTAACGCAGTTACCTACAGAGCGGGGTGGTGGACGTGGCAATTGCTACACCGTTGTCGACGAACGGGCGTTTCATCGTCGACGCGCACGGAAATCGCGTCCGGCTCGCCGGCGTGAACTGGTACGGCGCCAGTGAGGACTTCGGGGTGCCGGTCGGACTGGATGTCATCCACCGCAACCTGCTGGCTCAGCTGATCATCGGCATGGAGTTCAACTGCGTGCGGTTCCCGTTCAGCGCGTGGATGACCGAGCAGACCACTGCCGTCCCCGAGCAGTACGTCGCCGCGAACCCCGATCTGGTCGGGGCCACGCCGATACAGGTCTACGACGCCTGCGTCGAGGCGCTCACCGGAGCCGGTCTGATGGTCATCCCCAACTGCCACCTGCTCGACTTCGGCTGGTGCTGCGCCGACACGGATGACAACGGCCTATGGTTCAACGACCGCTGGGCGGCGGAGAGATTCACCGGGACCTGGCAGGGCATCGTCAAGCGGTACGCTTCGAACCCGCTGGTCGTCGCGATGGACGTGAAGAACGAGCCCCGGCCGGCGACGGTCGGCGGGCACCTCATGAACCCGTCGTGGGGGCCTGGAGATCAGACCGACTTCTCCGTCATGTACACCTCGGTCGGCAACGGCATCCACGAGCTCAACCCGCATCTGCTGATCATCTGCGAGGGCCTCGGCTACGCCACCGACCTGCAAGGCGTGGCCAGCCACCCGGTGAAGCTCGCGCAGGCGAACAAGGTCGTGTACAGCATGCACGACTATTCCTGGTTCCACGCCCAGGGCCAGACCGAGGCCGCCTACGCCGAGGCGATGAACAAGGCCGGCGGGTACATCCTCACCGAGAAGATCGCCCCGCTGTGGATCGGCGAGTTCGGCGACACCGTCAGCGCGCTGGCGAGCAATCCGAGCGGCAATAGCTGGTGGACCAACATCCAGGCCTGGCTCACCGACTGCGACGTCGACTGGTGCTGGTGGGCGCTCAACCCGGTACACGGCCAGAGTTCCAACCCCGGGACCAACACGGTGAAGTACACCTGGGGTCAGGCCGAGCCCTACGGCCTGCTGAGCACGGACTGGGCCAACCCCGCGTACCCCAGCGTGATCGCCATGCTGCGGGCCATGGTTCCGCCGCGCTCGGGGCCAGGGGTCAGCTGACCTCCGGTATGACCTGGGCGGCAAGCCGCTCCATCTGCTCGGCCTGGTCGAACAGCGTCGTGAACAGGATCAGTTCCGCTCCGGCCTCGATGACCTGGCGAACCTCGCGGACGCAGTCGGCCACCGGGCCCGCGATCGCGGCCGCCTCGATGGCCTCCGACCGGAACCCGTAAAGCCGCTCGAGGGTGGCGTTGGTGCGGGCCCGCGCCCGGTCGGCGTCGTCGTCGATGGTGATGTACACCCGCTTGGCGATGGGGAAGCTCTCCGGCGGCCGTCCGGCCTCGGCGAGCGCCTCTCGCACCACCGTGACCTGCTCGGCGAACCGCGCGGTGGGAGAGGACCCGGCCCCGAAGAATCCGTCGCCCAGCCGCACCGCCCGGCGGACGGCCGTCGGCCCGGCCGCGCCGAACCACAGCGGCGGGTGCGGCTTCTGGAACGGCTTGGGCTCTATCCCCTCGTCCTGGATCTGCCAGAACTCGCCGTCGAAGGTGACCCTGGGCTCGGTCCACAACGCCTTCATCAGCGTGACCCCCTCGGTAAACCGCGCCACGTAGCGTGCGGGATCCACGCCGAACGCGGCGAAGGGCCGCCACTTGCCGCCGGTGCCCACGCCGACCTCGACCCGGCCGCGGCTGAGCTGGTCCAGCGTGGCCAGGGCCTTCGCCAGGTGCACCGGGCTGTGCAGCGTCGAGACGAACACGACGCAGCCCAGCCGCAGCCGCTCGGTGCAGGCGGCCGCGTAGGTCATCGCCTCCAGCGGGCTGAACTGGCTCCACGACCCGGACCCGAGGATCTGTTCCTGCGCCCACGCGCTCTCGAACCCCAGTTCATCGGCGCGCGCCAGGTAGGCCCGGAACGCGGCGGGATCGAACTCGCCGTCGGCGTAGAACTGCGGGATGGCGATCGCGAACTTCATATGCCGCAGGGTATCCGGCGACGGTCAGCCGGCGTCGGCGGGCTCGCACAAGTAGAACCGAAGCGACAGCCGGGCGCAGTGGGTGGCGATCCACTGCATGCGGGGGTCGGTGTCAGCCAGGATCCAGACGAGGTGGAACAGGCCCTGGCGGATGTCGGCCTGCAGTTGGCTCAGGGTCGGCGACGGGGTGGTCCCGTCGACCCCGCCGACGGGCAACGCCTCGATACCGCGGTCGTAGATGATCAGCGACGGCAGCGCGACGGTCTGCGCCGCCATCACGTCCGGTGCCCCGTCCTGCCTGAGCTGCCAACCGGTGATGTCGGAGTTTATGACGGCCGGGGTCTGCCCGGCCCGCTCGACGGCCTGCGCGGTCTGGGCCGACTCGAACGGGATGTCAAAGGCGCCGCGCCGGCTGACGGTGACGCTGGCCGCGGCTACGGCGGGGGCCAGCAACACCGCGATCAGGCCCGCCGCTAGGGCCGCGGCGAACCAGGTGCCGGTCCCGGTGACCAGGGCCCAGGCCGTCACGCCAACCGCCGCGAGGCCGACCGCGATGACGGCCGGGACCAGCCAGCCGGGGACCTGGGCCCCGGAGGCGGACGCCAGCCAGACCGCGTAGACCATGGTGCCCACGACGATGACGTCCAGGCCGATGACCCGGCCGACGGGGGTCTGTTCCGGTGACCAGGCGGCCACGACGCCGGCGCCGATGATGGCGGCCACAGGCGGGGACAGCGCCGCGGTGTAGTAGGCGTTGATCGTGGTGATCGCCGAGAAGACCGCGAACAGCGTCACCAGCCAGCCGCCCCACAGGATGAAGCAGGCCCGGAGCGGGTCGCCCCGCGGCTGCCTGCGCCGGCTGGCGATGCCCCACACCGCGACCACGAACGCGGCGGGAATGAGCCAGCCGGTATCACGCCCCAGGCCGCCGCGCAGCAGGCGGTAGGGCACCGCCGGAAGAGTGGGCAGCGCACCGCTGCCCGTGCTG
>CAWBKD010000041.1:0-73961 GCA_963789225.1 uncultured Actinomycetes bacterium | reverse complement strand
CCTATACCGGACGGCCGGCTACCGCGAGGTCGCGCCGTTCAACGACGAGCCCTACGCGCATCACTGGTTCGACAAGACCCTGCCGGGCTGACGCCGGACGACCTGCCAGCGGCTCGCGGCAGCAAGCCCCACAGCTCCTCGACGTCCTCGCGCTCGGTGGCCTCGGCTCCGATCGAGACCCGGACGGACCAGGTGCCGTCCAGCAGGCACGGCCGTGACCTGCAGCAGGCTCCACAGTTCCTCGACATCCTCGCGCTCGGTGGCCTCGGCTCCGATCGAGACCCGGACGGACCAGGTGCCGTCCAGCAGGGACGGCGTGAGCAGGGCGGCCCCCGACCGGTTGACCGAGTCCACCCACGACAGCGTGTGCGCGTTCAGCGCATCGGCGTCCAGCACCGCGCCTGTGCCGGAGACCAGCCCTGCCGGTTCGTGCCTGAGCACGACGGTCTGCAGGTTGACCGGGGCCAGGACCCGCCAGCCCGGGGTGGAGGAGACCTGATCGGCGAGCCAGCGGGCGTTGTCCAGGTCGCGCCGCAGCCGGGCCCGGATGGCCTCCACTCCGTCGAGCCTAAGGTGGAACCACAGCTTCAGGGCCCGGAATCGCCGACCCAGCGGGATGCCCCAGTCCTTGAACTGGGTCACCTCGCCGTCCACGGCCGAACGAAGGTAGGACGGGTTGGTCGACATGACCCGGATCAGGTGGCCGGGGTCGGCGACGTACAGCAGCGCGCAGTCCAGCACGGTGCCCAGCCACTTGTGCGGGTTCCAGGCCAGGGAGTCGGCGCCTTCCACGCCGTCGATCAGCCAGCGCATCTCCGGCAGCAGCAGGGCCGATCCCGCCATGGCCGCGTCGACGTGGACCCACATCCCGTACCGGCGGGCCAGCGGGACGATCTGCGCGAGCGGGTCGACGGCCGTCGTGCCCGTGGTACCGACGTTGACCACGACGGCGGCGGGGCGCCGGCCGGCCGCCACGTCAGCCTCCAGGACCGAGGCCAGCGCCTCGGGCCGCATCGCGTACGTGACCGGGTCGACGCCGACGAACCTCAGGTTGTCCCGCCCGAACCCGGCCAGGGCGACGGCCTTCGCGATCGAGGAGTGCGCGTGCTCGGTGGTGTAAACGGTGAGCGGCGCGCCTTCGGCCTGCATCCCGCCGCGCGCCTCGGAGTAGTTGGTCGCGCGCTCGCGGGCCGCGAGCAGGGCGACGAGGCACGCGGTGGAGGCCGTGTCCTGGATGACGCCCTTCCACGAGTCGGGCAGCGCCGTCAGCTCGCGCAGCCACTCGACGACGACCTCCTCGACCTCCGTGAGCGCGGGGGCGGACTGCCAGGTGATCCCGAGCGCCCCGAGCCCGGAGGTGGCCAGGTCGCCCAGCACGGAAGGCAGGGAGGCGTTGGAGGGGAACCACCCGAAGTAGCGCGGATGCTGGACCTGGGTTACCCCGGGGACCACGACGGCGTCGAGGTCGGCCAGCACCCGGCTGAACGGTTCGGCCTCTTCCGGGGCCCGGCCCGGCAGCTTGGCCGCTACCTCACCCGGTTCCACCTGTGCCTGCACGGGCAGTTGCGGAATCCTGGCCCGGTAGTCCGCGATCCAGTCGATCAGCTCATGGCCAGCGGCCCGGAACTCCTCAGGCCCCACTAGCCGCCCGCCTCGCCGACCGGGACGCCTCGCGCGGACCTGGTGACCGCCCCGGCGCCGGCGAGCCGCGCCGCCGGGACCACGGGAATGATCGTCAGCAGGATCACGATCGACACCACGCGAGAGCGACCACGTTGCCGTGCCGCTTCAGCAGGCCGGTGACATGAACGGCCGCCGCCGCGTTGGCCTCATTACCTGCGGCGGCGGGCTGCGCAGGGTCCGGAGCGGTGATCATTCGGCTCGTTGTACCACGGTTCAGCCGGGACCCGCAATCGACCGGAGCCCGGACCGCGACGGCCGCGCCGGGCGCGTTGATAAATCCACGACGCAGCTTGGATAATCGGGTCGCGCGCCCCGCCTGGGAAACACTGCCGGACCCTCCTTTGGTCACCGGGCCTGGCTCGCGGCTGGAGGAGCGGTGGTAGCGGTGGCGGCGGGGTGCTGGACGGGCTGGCCCCGGGTTCGCGGGTGGCCGGGTACCTGCTGGAGGAGCAGGTCGGCGCAGGCGGGATGGCGGTGGTGTTCCGGGCCGTGGACGAGCGACTCGGCCGCCAGGTGGCCCTCAAGGTCCTGGCGCCCGCGCTGGCCTCGGACGAGGAGTTCCGGCGCCGGCGACCTTGCAGAACTTCAACAACTGGATAGCCTTGATCCCGCTCCGGCGGGCACGGGCTGCCCGCCGCAGGGCTGCAGCCAGACAGGGATCGTGCCCTGGAGTAACAGGTACTTCCCCCCGCAGGACGGCCAGACGCTGGAGTGCTGGACGTACGACAGCGGCGGCGCGCCCTTCCCGTCATAGGCCTGGGCGTTCCCCACCGAAAACGCGTTCCTCTGGGCCTCCGGCAACGCCGGCACGTCCTGGTCCGAACTCGACGCCTGGCGGAAGGCCAACGAGACGCAGGCGGTCGCTCCCCCAAGCCCGTCGCCACCGTCGTGACCTGACTATTGCCTTCTGGGTTAGCGCGGCTGAGGATGGCGGTATGTCCGAGCTGCCGACGTGGGCACGTGACGCGCTCGCCGGGATCTACGATCCCTGCTGCCAGGAGAAGGGCATCTCGGTCATCGACATGGGCCTGGTGCGCTCGGTCCGGGTCGAAGACGGCAAAGCCACGGTCGAGCTGCTGCTGACCTCCGGCTGGTGCCCGTTCGCCGCCACCGTGCTCACCCAGGTGAAAGAGCAGATCCTCAGCCAGCCCGGGGTCAGCGACGCCGACGTGTCGATCGTCTGGGACGAGGTGTGGAGCCCCGACCGGCTCTCTCCCCGGGCCCGGTCCATCCTCCGCTTCCTGCCCCCGCCCGCGGCGGTACCTGACCGCGACGAGTACATCCGCGCCCACGCCTCACCAAAGGAGTAGCCCGCGATGATCGACGATGCCTTCGTCTTCGACTGCGTGGCGCACGTGTTCAACTTCGACCCGAAGAACGCGTTCGGCCAGCCTGGCCTGATGTTCGACAACCACCTGTACGCGTTCCACAACGCCCTGACCCCCGAGGGCGACCAGCACAAGCTACCGCCCGAGGAGTTCCTGCGGGAGTGGACCCCGGCCGACATCCGCCGCATGGTGTTCGAGGAGTCCGACACCGACATGCTGGTGGCGATGCCGCTGCCGCTGACCGACCTGTTCCGCGACGGCCTGTCGCCGTGGGAGACCTGCGCCGACCTGGCCAGCCGGGACCCGGACCGGACCGTGTTCTGGGGCTCGGTCAACCCGCTCGAGGGGCGCAAGGCGCTGGACCTGATGGAGCGCCAGGTCGGGGAGCACAACGCACGCGCGTTCAAGTTCTACAACGTCAGGTACGACTACGGGAAGCCGTACCCGTGGCGGATGGACGACCCCAACATCGCCTTCCCGATCTTCGAGAAGGCGCAGGAACTCGGCGTGAACCTGATCGGCGTGCACAAGGGCGTCCCGCTCGGCCCGCAGCCGATCGAGCACACCCAGACCTGGGACATGGACGGGGCGGCGGCCAACTTCCCCGACATCAACTTCGTCATCTTCCACGTCGGGCTGCCGTTCCTCGATGAGACCTGCTGGCAGCTGATCAGGTACCCGAACCTGTACGCGTCGATCGCGGCGACGATCAACTTCGTGGTCCGGGCACCCAGGCTGTTCGCGGAGATCCTGGGCAAGCTCCTGTTCTGGTGCGGCGAGGACAAGATCATCTACGGCTCGGAGGCCCCGCTGTTCCACCCGCAGTGGGCACTGCGCGCGTTCATGGACTTCTCGATCCCGCAGGACCTGTGCGACGGCTACGGCTACCCGCAGCTCACCGACCAGGCCAAGCGCAAGATCCTCGGCGAGAACCTGCTGCGCCTGCACGGCATGGACCTCGCCGACGCGAAAGCGAGGCTCGCCCACTAGCCGGGAGAGGCCGGCCGCGCGCGGGCCCCGGTCAGGCGATGCTGAACCCGCCGTCGATGCGGATCTCGTCACCGGTGTGAAACCGGGAGGCGTCCGAGGCCAGGTAGACGCATACCCCAGCGACGTCTTCGGGGGTTCCGAGGCGCCGGGCGGGCGTCCGGCGGACCAGCCTCGTCTCCTGATCGCGCTCGGCCAGCATGCCGCGTGTCATATCGGTCCGCATCCAGCCGGGAAGGACGCTGTTGACCTGGATGTCGTGTCGCGCCAGGGCCGCCGCGGCGCTCCGGGTGAACCCTCCTAGCGCGGCCTTGGCCGCTGCGTAGCCGACCGCCCGCGGCATCGCGAAGTCGGCGGCGATCGACGAGACGAGGATGATCTTCCCGCCGCGGCCACGCTCGATCATGTGGCTGGCCACCGGCTTCACGACGTTGAACGCGCCTGTCAGATTGGTCGCGATGATATCGTCCCAGTCCTCGTCAGGCTCGTCCGGGAATAGCCGGTCGGAGCCGCCGCGGCCGGCCGCCACGACCAGCACGTCGATGTGACCCCGGTGACGGATCGTCTCGGTGACCGCGGCGGCGACCGAGGATCTGCTCCGGACGTCGCAGACGACGCCGTAGCCATCACCGTCGCCGGCCGGACTGCCGGGGACGGCGGGGTCGCGGGCCCAGACGGCCACCATGCTGCCAGCCGCTGCGAGGCCGCGGGCGATGCCGGCGCCAATGCCACGCGATCCGCCCGCGACGACCGCCGAGCGCCCGGCTAGCACCTGCGCGTCAGTCACGGCTGATCCGGACGCCCGCGGAGCGCCGGTCCCAGGTCGGAGCGGGCAGGTGACCGGCGCGCAGCTCGCGCTTGAGAACCTTGCCGGTAGGCGTCTTGGGCAGTTCGGCCAGGAAGGTGACGTAGCGCGGAACGGCGAAGTAGGGCATCTTCCCTGTGCACAGCTCGATCAGGTCCTCCGGGCTGAGGCGCGCGTCCGGGGCCAGGACGATGCAGACATGGACATCGTCGTCACCGCGCTCCGCCGGGCGTGCGACGGCCGCACATTCGGCTATCCGCGGGTCGGCCAGCAGAGCGCCTTCCAGCTGGGCCGACGAGACGTTTTCCCCCCGGACCCTGATCACGTCCTTGAGCCGATCATGGAAATACAGCAGTCCGCCCTCGTCGAAGTATCCGGCGTCGCCGGTGTGGAACCAGAGGTTCCGCCAGGCGTGCACGGTGGCCTCCGGGTTACGCCAGTAACCGGCCATCATCCCCCACGGCCGGCACGGCCTGATCATGATCTCGCCGACCTGGCCTGGCGGCAGCGGCACGTCGGTGCCTGGATCGGCCACCACTACCTCGAACTGCGGCAACGGACGGCCGGAGCTACCCGGCACGAGCGGCTCGCCTGGCCGCCGGTAGGTCACGACGCCCACGTCGGTCAGGCCGTAGCCGTCGATGCACCGCAGATCGAAACGCCGCTCAAAATCCTCCGCGATCCTGGGCGGGGCCGGGATCGTCTGCAGCAGCCGCAGCGGGTTCATGCGGTCATCCGGGCGACTCGGCTGGGCGTAGATCTCCTCGCACATGACGCCGAGGGTGTTGGAGACGGTAGCGCCGACCGAGCGGACCTGATCGAGCCAGCTCCCGGCCTCGAACCTGGGCCAGACCGAGCAGATCGCGCCGGCCATCAACGCCGGCATCACCTGGATGACCTGCGCGTTGCTGTGGAACAGCGGCATGCAGACGTACAGGGTGTCATCCGGGGTGACCACCATGACGTCCAGGTAATTCGCGGCGTTGAGCGCCGCCTGCCCGTAGGTCATCATGATTCCCTTGGCCGGGCCGGTCGTGCCCGAGGTGTACAGGATGGCCATCAGGTCGCCCGGCCCGGGCGAAGGTCGGCGGAACCGGCGCGCGGCGCCCTCGAGATCGGCCAGGCTGCGGTGCTCCCAGCGGCGCGGCGCCGACTCCGGGCCGGACGCGGGCTCGCCCGTCGTGACGATCGTGCGCAGGTGCTCGCAGCCGGATGCGACCGCCGCCAGGTAACGGACGTAGCCAGGGTCGCAGATGATGACCGTGGCCTGCGAATCGTTGACCACGTGCGCGAGGAAGCTGCCGCGGTCGTGGATGTTGACCGGGACCTCCACCGCGCCGAGCAGGGTGGCCCCGAGCCAGGCCGCGATGATATCCAGTCCGTTGGGCATCATCAGCAGGACGGTGTCGCCCTGGCTGACCCCGAGCCCGGCCAGGCCGCCAGCGATCCGCCGGGCCCGGTCCAGCACCTGCGCCGCGGTCACGAACGGCCCGTCCCGCCAGCGCAGCAGCGGCGCATCAGGATGGTCACGTGCGGCCCGCTCGAGAACGTCCGGCAGGGCCAGGCCCGTGCCTGGCGCAGTCCTGCTCACCTCACCGGCCCGCCCCGTCAGAGAATGCAGATCGGTGCCACGGGCGAGCCGGTGCCACCGGGGATCTTGAGGGGCGCGACGCAAAGCAGGAACTCGGTCCGCTGTTCCGCCGCGCACTGCTCGGCCACGGCCTCCAGGTCCATGCTGTGCAGCAGCGGCATGCCGAGGTAGACCTCGGTCGAGATGTGCACGGTCATGTGTTCGGTGGGCTGCGGGAACGTATCGCCGGTGCTGTCGGTACCGACGATGGCCAGGTCTTTTTCCCCGAACCAGCCGACGCAGTCGACGTGCAGGGCCGCCCAGTCGCCGTGCACATCACCCGAGGCGCCAGGGGAGTCGGGCCGGACGACCGGGGCATGCCAGCGGCCGGTGCGGATCAGCACGGCGTCCCCCGGCAGCGCATGGCCGGCATGCTCCTGTAGTTCTTCCACCCGGACCCAGTCGCCGGGAGTCATGAACTCGATCCCCCGGATGCGGGGGATGTCGACCAGGATGGCGCGAGTGACCACGACCGGGGTGTCGGTGATGGCCAGCCGGCGAGCAGTCGACTCCATCGTGACCATCTCATCCACCGGGATGCCGTCGAAGCCCTTGCCTTGGTGGCCGACATGGCTGAGCGCATCCAGGTGCGTGTTCTCCAGGCTGTGCACGCTCACGGAAATCCTGTCCCCCGCTGCGAACCGGTCCTTGCCGTAGCTGTGCGCGCTGAGCATCTTGTGCACGAATCCCGGCTCGTGAAAGCCGTGCAAGTCCGCGAGGTCACCCGGGTAATTCTCCGGGGTCAGCTCGTGCGCGCAGTTGTAAGGCGTGCCCGATCGCACCGTTGAGATGCCGCGCAGCACGACGTCAGGGGTGATCAGGTTGATGGTCCCGCCTGGCCGGGCCCACCGGTTCCAGTTGCCGAAGCCACCGGGCCATTCCGTTCGCTCCGATAGGCCCATCGCGACCGTCCCTTCTTGGTGTGCTTACCTGGTCCTGGCCTGGTCCCGGCCGGCCGTCACGGAGAGCAGCCACGCCGCCAGGCCAGCCGGGTTCTCCCGCCCGGCTGCGATCTCGTCCAGCAGTGCGGCCGGGCCGGCCCGGCGCTGCAACAGCGCGGTGCGGAGCTCGAGCAGGGCCGCGTCGATCGCCCTGGCCGCGCGGGCGTGATCCCGCCGTGCGTTCCGCTCAGGTCCGCGAGTTCCCGCGATCGCCGTGGCTGCCTGCCACAGCTCGGCGACGCCGGCCCCGCTGGCGGCCGAGGCGCTGAGAACCTGCGGTCGTTTGCGATCCGCGGCGCGCAGCGCCACCATCGTCCGCAACTGCCGCACGGCGGCCGCGGCCCCGGGCAGGTCGGCCTTGTTGACCACGATTACGTCCGCCATCTCCGCGAGGCCGGCCTTGGCGGCCTGGAGCTCATCGCCGAGCTCGGGCATGAGGACCAGCACGGTCGCGTCGGCGACATCCGCCAGGCCGACTGCGTCCTGACCGACTCCGACGGTCTCGATCAGCACAGTCTGATAGCCAGCTAGTTCCATCAGCTCCGCCGCATCGGCTACCGCCGGGGCGAGGCCGCCGGGCTGGCCCCGGGACGCGATGCTGCGGATGAACACCCCGGCGTCGGCCGCGTGTGCGGCCATCCGGACCCGGTCGGCCAGCAGCGCACCTCCGGACACGGGGCTGGAAGGGTCGACCGCCAGCACGCCGACCTGGTGTCCCGCGCGCCGCGCCTCCCCCACGAGCTGCCCGGTGAGGCAGCTCTTCCCGACACCCGGAGGTCCGGTAATGCCGAGGACGACGGCCGGATCAAAGGACGGCCGGGCGTGATCCCGGGCCGACCGCATCAGCTCGGCCGCTGCATCCCCATCGCATTCGACCGTGGTGAGCGCGCGAGCCAGCACGGCCCGGTCCTCGATGGCGCGTCGTTCGGTACATAGGGGGTCAGGCATCGCGGCCCCTGCCGTCGCCGGC
Source organism: uncultured Actinomycetes bacterium (assembly GCA_963789225.1). Lineage (GTDB taxonomy): Bacteria > Actinomycetota > Actinomycetes > Streptosporangiales > Streptosporangiaceae > Palsa-504. The sequence goes on along the minus strand of CAWBKD010000041.1, from coordinate 65,617 downwards.
GGTCCGGGTCTGGCCGGTGATGAATGCGACGATCTCGCGCATCGGGGAGCCGGGCGGAAACACCCCGGTCACGCCCATCTCGCGCAGCTGCGGCACGTCCTCGGCGGGGACTATACCGCCGACGATCAGCAGCACGTCGTGAAGTCCACGGTCGCGGAGGGCCGCCAGGACGCGCCGGGTGAAACGGATGTGCTCCCCGTTGAGGCTGCTCAGCCCGACCACTTCGGCGTCCTCCTGCAGGGCCGCCTCGGCGATGCGCTCGGGGGTCTGGAACATGCCGAGATAGACCACCTCCATGCCGGCATCGCGCAGCGCGCTGGTGACCGCGTACGCACCGCGCTCGTGCCCGTCCAGGCCGGCCTTGGCGATGATGACCTTCACCGGACGCTGCACCGTTGTCACGGCTAACCGTCCCCGAACGGGGAGCTGATCACGCCGAGGGGATCGTAGTGCAGCCCGGACGCCTCGCGGACGGTTCCGGTAATCTCACCGAGCGACGCGTCGCTGGCCAGGGCGTGGCGTACTAGCGGCAGCAGCGGCTCGTTCCGGCCTGCCCGTACTGCGGCCCGGAGCTGCCGCAGGCTGTCAGCGACCGTGACCCGGTCCCGCCGGGCCTTGAATTCGGTGATCTCGCGGATCCTGCGATCGTTGATCTCGGCCGAGAACTCGTGCACGCCGCCCGGCGTCACCTGGTCTGGTTCTTCTACCGCGTAGTTAACGCCGACCAGCCGCCGCTCGCCGGTCTCGATCTCCTGGACCGCGGCCAGCGATGCCGTGGCCAGCTCGTGCTCCAGCCAGCCGCTGCGGACGCACTCGAGCATGCCGCCTTGGGCATCGATGTCGGCCAGGATCAGCGTGGCGTCGTCGGCGATCCGACTGGTCATGGCCTCGACATAGTAAGAACCCCCGAGCGGATCGGTGACCAGCGTGACACCGGTCTCGTAGGCCAGGATCTGCTGGGTGCGCACGGCGAGCTTGTGTGCCATCGGTGAGGGGAGGCCGATGGCCTCGTCGAATCCGCAGCAGTGAATGGACGAGACGCCAGCCAGCGCTCCCGAAAGGGCCTGATAGGCGATGCGCACGATGTTGCCCAGGGGCTGCTGCGGGAAGACCGTCGACCCCGCAGTCTGCGAGCCGATGCGGAATTGGGCCGATCGGCTGCCTTCTGGCACGCCGTACCTCGCCGTCAGCAGCCGGGCCCAGAGCTGGCGGGCCGCGCGCAGCTTGGCGACCTCCTCAAGCAGGTCGCGGTGCAGCGAGCAGTAGAACGCCATCCGTGCGGCAAGATCGTCAGCGCTTCCGCCACGCTCAAGCGCCCGGTCGAGGTAGGCGAACGCGAGCCCGAACCCGAACGCCAGTTCCTGCGCCGCGCTGATGCCGTGCTCGCGCAGGTCGTACATGTTGACGTTGTTGGTGTACCAGAGCGGCAGGTACTGACGGCAGTAGGTCATCAGCTCCGACGCTGACCGCAGGCTCAGGTCAACCGGGCACGATGCCTCGTAGCCGCAGTAGCGGGCGTGCAGCGGATCGTTCTGGATCGTGCCCCGGACCTTGCCAAGCTCGGCCCCCGATTCCTCGGCCACCATCACGTACATCGGCAGGAGCACCATTGCCGATGTCGTGGACGAGATCAGCGACATGCTAACCTCGTCGGCACGGATGCCGCTCATCAGCTCGCGCATGTCCGCCAGGATGCAGATACTCGGGCCTGCTCCCCCGATCTCGCCGTCGGCGAGCGGGTGATCAGCATCGACGGCCAGATGGGTGGGCAGGTCGAAGTGGCAGTTCAGGCCGGTGGCGCCGGCCGCCAGCAGGTACTTGAAGCGCTCGTTGGTATCGGCGGCAGCGCCGAAGCCGGCGATCTCGCGCCGAGTCCACAAGCGCCCGCGGTATCCGTCGCGGTACAGGCCCCTGGTGTAGGGATAGACGCCCGGATCGGGAAGTTCCAGGCCAGCCAGATCGGCTTCGGAGTAGAACACGGCCGGCTCGTACCCGGATTCGGTCCGCAGTGTCGGCGGAACCTCCCAGTAGCCCTCCGCAGGCATCTCAGTCAGGACCCGGCCGGGGCGCTGTCGGGCTGACCGGCGATGTCGAGGCCGATGTCGCGGGCGGCCGCGCCTTCCGGCGCGGCGACCTCGACGACCGGATCCTCCCGGTTGTCATACTCCAGCCGCAGCAGCCTGGACAGCGTGGCGTGCATTTCGTACATGGCCGTGATGTACGACAGCTCAAGGATCGCCTCGTCGCTCAGGTGCTCGCGCAGCTGCTCGAATACCACGTCCGCGACCCGCCCGCCATCCAGCACGATGGCGTCGGTCAGGGCGAGCACGGCCCGCTCGGCCGGGGTGAACAACGTCGACACCTGCCAGGCCGGTATCGCGTCGATCTTCGCCTCGTCAATGCCGAGGGCCCGGCAGGACTTGCGGTGCTGCGAGTACACGAACTGGCTGCCGCGCGCCCACCCTGCCCTGGTCTGGCCGAGTTCGCGGAGCCGCGGATCAAGGCTGCGTTCAGGGCTCTGATAGAGCCGGAAGCCAGAGACCGCGTGCCGCAGGACGTCCGGCACGAGCGCGAACACCGTCCACCAGTCGCCTGGTGTCCCGGTCGCCGTACCCGGCTGGGCGACCGGGTCACGATCTCCGAACAGCCGGTCGTAGGAGTCCAGTACGACCTTGCTCTGAGCCTCGGCCCGGCTGACCTGGCGAAGACGTGGCATGACGGGCGGCTTCTCCTCTGATCTTCGTGCAGGCACCCGCCGGCTACCTGTGCGGCTGATCCTGGCATGGCCCGCTCGACCACGAATGTATACAACTTATGACCATGCCAGTGATCCATTGTCAAGTCAAGGCCCATTATGCAGCTACAAACTGCCTCGCTCAAGGTGACGTTCTATGGCGGAGAAACCATGTTGCATGCGATCCTGGGATTTAGAGTCCGCCTCGGCGGGGCAGCAGCCACGTCCGCACGCGCTGGGAGCCAATGGACGCCAACCCCTTCGCAACCGCGCTCGACACCGCCGCAGCGGCGCGCCCACGGCACCCCTATCTGGTGCCCATGGACGGCCCGGCCATCAGCTTCGCTGACTTCGCCGATCAGTGCCGCGCCTGGGCGGCGAGCCTGCAGGGCCTGGGCTGCGGTAGCGGCCAGCGGGTGGCCTTGCTCATGGATAACCGTCCCGAGTACGTTCTCGCCTGGTACGCCAGCCAGCTGACCGGCGCCACCGTGGTCTCGCTGAACCCGATGCTGCCTGAGGACTCACAGCGCCACTTGCTCCGCCTGACCAGCCCGCGGGTGTGCCTGGTCGGCCTGGGTGCCCCGGCCGATGCGACGGCGAGGGCACTGGCGGCCGAGGGCGTCCCGGTCATCGACGTGTCCGCCTGGCGTGCCGATCCGGCGGGCCCCGGGCGCGACGTGACTCCGGTCGCCCTCGAACCGGGTCACCCGAGCCAGGTCATATTCACGTCCGGCACGACGGGCGGGCCTAAGGGCGCGGTGCAAAGCGCGGGCCAGCTGACCGGGCTTCTGGCGGTGGCGCAGCGGGTCGGCCTCACCCCCGGGGACCGGCTGCTGTGCACGGCTCCGCTCTACCACGGACTCGCGCAGAGCTGGTTCCAGTACGGCCTCGCCGTCGGTGCCACCGTCGTGCTGGCGCCACGCTTTTCAGCCAGCCGGTTCTGGGACGACTGCCGGACCTACGACGTGACGGCCAGCCAGCATGTCGGCGCCGTCCTGTCGTTCCTGCTCCGCCGGCCGCCAGACGCGCGTGACCGGGACCACCGCGTCCGGCTTACCTTCGGTGTCGGTGCGCCGATGCGGCTCTGGGAAGAGTTCCGCCGCCGGTTCGGTGTCCAGGTCGTGGAGTTCTATGGCATGACCGAGGTGGGGCTGATGGCCTTCAATGACCGCCCGGCGCGTCCCGGCTCGGTCGGCAGGCCGGCTGGCGTCAATGAGGTCCGGCTCGTCGGCGACGACGATAAGGACGTGGCCCCGGGCGAAGTGGGCGAGGCCTGGACCCGCCCGTGCGGACCTGGCGGCAAGCGGCCCGAGTACTTCGGCGATCCGCAGGCCACCCACGCGGCCCAGCAGGATGGCTGGTTCCGGACCGGGGACCTGCTCTACGCCGACGCGGACGGATACCTGTACTTCGTCGGGCGGAAGAAGGAGTCGCTACGGCGTCGCGGCGAGAACATTGTCCCCGAGGACATCGAGCGCTCGGTCACCAGCCTGCCGACCGTCGAGGAGTGCGCGGCGGTCGGGGTGCCTTCGCCGTACGGCGACGACGACATCATGCTGTGCCTGGTCCTTGCGGCCGGTCCCGGCGGGGCACCGGGCCAGCTCGGCGAGGCGCAGATGGCCGCCCTCGCCACCGAGATCCGCGCGGCGCTGCCATCAGCGATGCGGCCCGCCTACCTGACCGTGCACGCCAGCCTGCCCTACACCGCGACCAGCAAGCTGCGCCGGATCGAATTGCGGAGCTGCCCGCTACCGCGGTGGGATGTCGACGCCGCGGCATGGCTGCCGCCGACCGGCCCGAAGGAGGCCCCGTGACAAACTCACACCAGCACGCGGACGCCGGCGCGCCCCTGGCCGGGATCAGCGTGGTGGACTGCAGCGAACTGTCACCTGGTCCCTATGCCACGCAGCTGCTAGCCGATCTCGGGGCACAGGTCGTGGTGGTCGGACGGCCTACCGTGCAGCGCGCGGACACGCCGCCCGGCGCGCAGCAGCTGCTGACCTTGCGCCGCGGCAAGCGCAGTATCGTGCTCGACCTCAAGCAGCCGCAGGCCGTACAGGTCCTGCACGAGCTGATCGCCCGATCGGACGTCTTCGTGGAAGGCTGGCGCCCGGGCGTCGCTGACCGGCTCGGGGCCGGGTTCGCCGAGCTGCGCAGGCACAACCCGACGCTGATCTACTGCTCGATCACTGGTTACGGCCAGGACGGCCCGCACCGCGACCTGGCGGGCCATGACCTCAACTACCTGGCGATGTCAGGGCTGCTCGGCATGGTAGGGCACGGCCCGGCCGGGCCGGTGCCACCGCTGAACCTGCTCGCTGACTACGCGGGCGGCGGGCTCGCGGCCGCGTTCGCGATCATGGTTGCGCTCTACAACCGCAGCCAGGGCAGCGACATCGGGCACCTGGACGTGTCCATGACCAACTCGGTCCTGTCCTTCCTCGGGCCGCATCTCAGCCAGGCCACGCTGACCGGAACGTTCCCGCAGCCGGGCGAGCACCGGCTCGGCGGAGAACTGCCGTACTACCGCTCGTACCAGTGCGCCGACGGCGAGTGGATCTCAGTCGCCGCGCTCGAGCCAAAATTCTTCGCCGGCTTGTGCCGCGAGCTTTCCGCTCCGGAGTTTGCGGACCTGCAGCACGATCAGTCTTCACACCCCGCGATGGCCGAGGTGTTCGCCAGAGCGTTCCTGACCGATTCCAGGGACGCCTGGTTCGTCCGGCTCCAGCCGCATACCTGCGTGGCACCGGTGCTGCGGCTCGCCGAACTCGCGCAGGCCACCCCCGAGCAGGCGGCGGGCAGGCTGATGAGAGTCACCGCGGCCGGCCAGGAGACGGTCCAGCCCGCGTGCGTGCCGGGCTTCGGCAAGCGCAGCACCATGAATGCGCCGTCCGGACCGCTGCCTGGCGAGCATACCGAGGACATCCTGCTGTCCCTCGGCTACGGGCAGGCCCAGATCAGCGACCTCCTGCGGCTCGGAGCGGCGGGTGCCTACTCCGCGGTGCCGTCGTGACTGATGGCGCGGCTGTCACGTGCAGCACGCCCCGTCCCGATGTCCTGCTCATCACGCTGGCCAACGAGCGGCACCTGAACGCCCTGACGCCGCCGATGTCCGGCGAGCTGAGCAGGATCTGGGAACGCTTCGAGGCCCAGGCCAGCCTGCGGGTGGCGATTCTCACCGGCGCCGGAACCCGGGCCTTCAGCGCGGGCAACGACCTGACCGGCACGCCACCGGATGAGCCCGGCTGGAATTTCGGCGGACTGTCCGAACTCGGCGGGGTGACCAAGCCGGTCATCGCCGCCGTGAACGGCCTCGCCGTCGGCGGCGGCCTGGAGCTGGCCCTCGCCTGCGACATCCGGATCGCCGCGCGGTCGGCGACGTTCGCTGCGCCCGAGCCGAAGATCGGGATGGTAGCGACGGTAGGCGGCACCCAACGGCTGCCGCGGATCATCGGGCTGGGCCGGGCGCTCCGGATGCTCCTGTCGGCCGAGACCATCGACGCGCGCACGGCGTTGTCCTGGGGGCTCGTGACCGATCTTGCCGAGCCTTCCGATCTGCGGCCGCGCGCCATCGAGTTCGCCGCGCAGATCGCGGTGCTCGGACCCCAGGCGATCCGCCTGACCAAGTTCTGTGCCAGCCAGGCGCTTGACCTGGGCCTGGCGGCCGGACTCGCGCTCGAGCGCGAGGTATCCGCGCTGGTGCGGTCCTCGCCCGAGTCGGCCGAGGGGCGCGCAGCGTTCAGGGAAAAGCGCCGGCCGGCGTTTCCTGAGCCGCCCGCGGGCCCGCTTCTGCCCGGGCGGTCGGCTCCTGGCTCCTAGCGCATCGCGGAGACGCCGAGCAGCGCCTTGCCGATCTGCAGGATCTGGATCTGCGAGGTGCCCTCAGGGATCGTCGCCTCCCTGGCGTCGCGGAAGTAGCGCTCCACGGCGGACTCCTCCATCAGGCCGGCGCCGCCATGTACCTGAAGCGCCAGCGTGGCGGCCCGGTTCGCCGACTCCCCGCAGTACAGCTTGGCCATCGAGCACGCCGTTCGGGCCTGCGGGCTGCCGTCGTCGAGCAACCGGGCTGCGTCGTACGCCAGCAGCCGGCGGCCTGCGTCCTGGTCGCGATCTCGACCACCATTTCCTGGATCAGCTGGAAGCCCGCAATCGGCCGGCCGAACTGCTCGCGCTGCTGTGCGAACCGCACCGACTGCTCCAGGCAGGCCTGCGACAGCCCGACAGCGCCCGCGGCAACGTTCAGCCGGCCCAGGTTGACCACGCCCATCGCGAGCCGCAGGCCCGCTCCGACGTCACCGAGCACGTTGGCGTCGGGCACCGCGGTCGCGTCGAAGGTGAGCTCGCAGCTGGACGTCGCACGGACCGGCATGTGCGGAATGTCGGTTACGCCGTAGGGCGAGCTGTCCTTCTCGACCAGGAATGCGGTGACGCCGCCAGGATCTTCGCCGTCAACGCGGGCGAGCAGCACGCCGAAATCGCAGTTCATCGCGTTGGTGATGTAGAGCTTGCGGCCCGTGATCACCCAGGTGCTGCCCTGACGGCGAGCCGTCGTCCGCATCGCCCCGGCGTCGGAGCCGGCGTCGGGCTCGGTCATGCCGAACCAGCCGAAGCGCCGCCCGGCCAGCAGCGGAGCCAGGAACCGGGCGCGCTGGTCCTCGTCGCCGGCCACCGACAGCAGCCGCGCGACCATGCTGAGGACGTTGACGGTGGTGCGCAACGAACCCCAGCAGCGGCCGGCTTCCTCCATCAGGACCGCCTGCTGCAGGTACGTGGCCGCATCGCCGCCGTGCGCTTCGGGAACGACCCCGCGCACGTAGCCCAGGCGGTACAGGTCGGCGAGCGCGTCCCACGGGAACTCCCGCTGCCGCTCCCACGAGCTGACGCCGGGTGCGATCGTGTCCTCCAGGTAAGCCCGGGCCGCCGCCTGCAGGTCGCGGTCCGGCTCGCGCAGACCAGTGGTCATGCCGTTACCGCCCTGTCCACTGCGGCGGCCGCTTCTCGCGGAAGGCCGCCGCACCTTCGATCGCGTCGGCCGAGGCGAAGACCGGGTTGAAGAACTCGTTCTGACGGCGGAAGCACTCCGCAAGCGGCCAGTCGACGGATCTGGTCGCGACCTGCTTGGAGGCCAGCACGGACAGCGGTGCGTTACGGGCGACCGCCGCGCCGAGCTCGCACGCAACGGCCAGCGCGGTGTCGTCTGGCACCAGCCGGTTGACCAGGCCGTGCTGGGCGGCGCGCTCGGCGGTCAGCGGCAACCCGGTCAAGATGACCTCCATGGCCAGCGTGGGCGGGAGCCGCCGCGGCAACCGGAACGCGCCGCCGCCGCGGGCGGCCAGGCCGCGCGAGACCTCGGGCAGGCCGAACCGGGCACCGACCGCGGCCACTACGAGGTCGCAGGCCAGCACCATCTCCAGCCCGCCGCCGAGGGCCCATCCTTCGACCGCGGCGATCAGGGGTTTGGCCGGCGGGCGCTCGACGAAGCCCCCGAAACCGCGCCCGGCCGCTACCGGCCGGTCCCCGCCGGCGGCGAACGCCTTGAGGTCCATGCCCGCGGAGAAGGTGCCGCCCGCTCCGGTGAGGATGCCAGCGCGCAAGTCAGGATCGGCGTCCAGCCGCGCCATCGCGGCTGCGATATCCTGCGCTGTCTGCGCCCGGATGGCGTTGCGGCTACCGGGCCGGTTGATCGTGATGACCAAGATCGCGCCGCGGTATTCGGTCAGCACCTCCGCCTCAGCACCGGCGGCCGACTCAGCAGCAGCGGGCACGCCTGCGCTGCTCATCGAGGCGCCATCCGGATGCCGCCGTCGAGCCGGATCGTCTCCCCGTTTAGGTAGGGGTTCTCGAGGAACTCGACCGCCAGCCGCGCGTAATCGGCGGGCTGGCCCAGCCTGCGCGGGTGGACCACCGTCGCCGCCAGCGAGTCGCGCACCTTCTGGTCCAGCCGGCCGAGCATGGGCGTGTCGAAGATGCCCGGCGCAATCGTGTTCACCCGGATCTGCCTGCTGGCCAGGTCGCGCGCGGCGACCAGGGTCATGCCGTGCACGCCGGCCTTGGCCGCCGTGTACGCGGTCTGGCCGATCTGACCGTCGAACGCGGCCACCGAGGCCGTCAGCACGATGGCGCCCCGGTCGCCGTCGTCGGGCTCGCTAGCCGCCAGCGCTGCCGCCGCGAGCCGCAGGACGTTGTACGTGCCGATCAGGTTCACCCGGATGACCTCGGCGAATGAGTCCAGCGGTCCGGGCGTTCCTGTCTTGTCCAGGATCCGGACCCGGTTGCCGCCCCGGCCGGCGCAATGTACGACGCCGCGCACGTTCCCCATCTGGGCGGCGATCTCGAACGCGCCGCTGATCTGGTCCTCGGCCGTGACATCGGCGGGCGCGAAGCGCGCCGCCGGGCCCAGCCGCGCCGCGGCGGCCGGCCCGTCCGAGGTCGGCAGGTCCACGAGCAGCACCCTCGCGCCACGCTCCGCAAGCTCGGCCGCGGTGGCCAGGCCTAGCCCCGAAGCCGCACCAGTAACGACGATCGTCGTGTCTGCTAGCCGCACCTAACCTCCCGAGTCGTTGTCTCGTTCACATGACACGACCCGATGGACCCGGCTGTCCAATACGGGTGCGCTCAGGGCCGATAGCCCCCTCCTATGGGTCAGCGCGCGTAGTCAGGAGCCGACGCGGTCTTCCTGGCCGCCCAGATGGCGTCGTCCACGGCCAGCGCCGCCTCGACATAGCCGAGCCCGCTGGCCTGTTGCCTCTCGTTGGCGGCGACCCACCGGGCCGCGTCCATGACCGCGAGATCGAGCAGCGCTTGCGCGGCCGCGGAGAGCGGCTCAGGCCGGTGTATGACCCCTATATCGCGGACGATCGGCGGGTCGGTCGGCCGGATGACCGCACCGCGCCGGTAGGCCAGCAAGGCCAGTCGCAGTGGCATGAACGCGGCGCCGGCCCCCGACAGCACCAGGTGCAGCGTCGAACTCGGGTGGCGCACCTCGGCCGCCACGAAGACGTCGACCGAATGGGCCTGCAGAACCTGCTCGATGTGCGCCCAGCCGACGGTGTGACGGCCGTCGACCAGGAGCGGGACGTCGCCGAGAGCAGCCACGGGAATCGGCTCATCGGGGCTACCGCTCCAGCCGGGCGGGCAGACGAGCACCACGTACTGGCTGCTCAGCGTGCGCGCTTCCAGGCCAGACAGCGGAGCTGGCAGCGTGACGAAGCCGAGTTCGGTAGCTCCTGACCGGACGCTCTCGATGATCCCGGCCAGATCATCGGACTCCTCCATCCGCACGGAGACCGCCGGATGCTGCCGGCGCAGGTAGCCGACCCACGCGGCGACTGGTTCTGAAGCGAGCGACGACAGCGCGCAGATGTCGACGCGGCCGCCCTCGAGCCGCTTCAGCCGCTGCATGAGATCGCTGGCCTGCTCGATGCTGCGGATCGCGTGGCGCGCGGGCCCGACGAGTGCCTCGCCGGACGGGCTGAGGACGAGCCCGCGGCCCACCCGGTGGAACAGGCTCACCTTCAGCTCGCGTTCCAGGCCGCGGATGGCCTGTGACAGTGAGGGCTGCGAGATATGCAGCACCGCGGCGGCCCTGGTGATGCCACCGTGGTCCACGACGGCCAGGAAGTACTCGAGCTGGCGGATCTCCACCATGCCACCATAGATCGCTGCAGTCGCTCCCGGGGCCGAAGCGGCCCCGCAGCCAAGCCGCTGACCTGGCCAGACGCGGTCAGGAGCGGCTCAGGCGACGAGCTCGAGTATCGTCGCGTTTGCCATGCCGCCCGCCTCGCACATGGTCTGCAGGCCGTAGCGGCTCCCGGTGTCGCGCATCCGGTGCACAAGGCGTGTCATGAGGATCGCGCCCGAGCCGCCCAGCGGGTGCCCGACCGCTATCGCCCCGCCCAGCGGATTGAGCCGAGCCGGATCGGCACCGGTCTCAGCCAGCCAGGCCAGCGGGACGGGCGCGAAGGCCTCGTTGACCTCGAAGGTCCCGATGTCGCTGATCCGCAGCCCCGCCCGGCTCAGAACGGCGGCCGTGGCCGGGATCGGGGCCGACAGCATCATGACCGGATCGTCGCCGCGCACCGCCCCGGCATGGAACCGCGCTACCGGGCGCAGGCCCAGCTCGGCGGCGCGCTCGCTGGTCATGATCAGGAGCGCGCCAGCCCCGTCAGAGATCTGCGACGAGTTGCCCGCATGGATCCGGCCGTCGGGCCGGAAGGCCGGGCGCAGCTTAGCCAGTACCTCGGCCGTCGTCTGCCGCCGGACGCCTTCGTCGATGCGGACAACACCCCCTTCGGCGGGCACCGGGATGATCTGGCCGTCGAACGCTCCGCTGTCGATGGCCTGGGCGGCCAGCTGATGCGAGCGCACGGAGAACTCGTCAAGCTCCGTTCGGCTGAGGTTCCACTTGTCCGCCATCATCTCCGCGCCGATGCCCTGGCTGAAGCCGTCGGTCTGGTACCGAGCCCGGACCAGCGGGCCGTACGGCATGCCGGTCTCCCTGGTCGAGCCCAGCGGCACCCGCGACATTGACTCGACTCCGCCCGCGACGACCACGTCCTGCTGACCGGACATCACCACGGCAGCCGCAAAGTGAACCGCCTGCTGGCTCGACCCGCAGGCCCGGTCGACCGTCGTGCCCGGAATCGACTCGGGCCAGCCGGCCGCCAGCACGGCCTGCCTGCCCACGTTCGTGGATTGATCCCCGATCTGGTTCACGCAGCCCCAGATCACGTCGTCAACCTGACCGGGCTCGACTCCGGTTCGCTCGAGGAGCGCGGTCAGCACCAGGGCCGACAAGTCGACTGGGTGCACGCCGGATAGCCCGCCGTTGCGTTTGCCGATTGGCGTCCGGATGGCCTCCACGATCACTGCGTCGCGCAACAGGTCCTCCAGGACAGGTTCCGGGCATGCCCGCCCGGCATGACGGCCAGAACACTTCTATCCGACCAGGCTGGGCGGCCTGTAACCAGTCGTTATTTCCAATTAACCGATAGGCACGCGTTATCAGCAATGGCAGGCGAGCCGCGCCTGCGGGCTGGCCCGCTGCCGTGGCATCCCGAGGTCTTGTTGCGGCCTTGATGGCATGCCTACTGTCGTTGAGGCGGCGCTAACAGGAGGCACAGTGACCAGCGATCTGACCGGGAAAGTTGCGTTCATCAGCGGGGCGGCCCGCGGGCAGGGACGCTCTCACGCGCTGCGCCTGGCGGCCGACGGGGCGGACATCATCGCGCTAGACATCTGTGACAACGTTGAGCACGTCGGCTATCCGATGGCGACCAAGGCGGATCTGGACGAGACCAGGAGGCTGGTCGAGGAACGCGGAAGGAAGATCGTGACCGGAGTCGCCGACGTCCGGTCACAGGACGCCGTTAACGCTGTCGTCGCGGAGGGGCTGGAGGCGTTCGGCCGCATCGACATCGTCTGCGCAAATGCGGGGCTGACGACGTATGGCAAGACCTGGCTGTTGGCCGAGGAGGAGTGGGACGCAATCGTCGGCGTCAACCTGACCGGCGTGTGGCACACGGTCAAGGCCGCGATTCCGGCGATGATTGCGGGCGGCCAGGGCGGGGTCGATCGCTATGACGAGCTCCGCGGTCGGCCGTAAAGGCATCACGAACGCGGCGCATTACGTGGCCACCAAACACGCGGTCGTCGGCCTGATGCGCACGATGGCGAACGAACTGGCTCAGTACGACATCCGCGTCAACACCGTGCACCCCACCGCCGTGGACACGCTGTTGATCCACAACGACCTGACCTACCGGCTGTTCCTGCCCGACGTCGCCAACCCGACCCGCAAGGATGCCGAGCGCCCGTTCCTGTCCCACAATCCCCGGGCGTCCCGTGGGTCCAGCCCGAGGACATCAGCAATGCAATTGCCTGGCTGGTGTCGGACGGCGCGCGGTTTGTCACCGGCTCTGAGATCCCGGTCGACGCTGGATTCCACAACCGGTTGTAGCTCTTCCGGGCAGCACCGGCAAACCGGAATTGTATACTAGACCCCCGAACGGCTGAGGCCGCCGTATCGGTAGGGGGCGGGCTGCCCGGCCTGCGCAGGCCACCAGGACCCCGCACAACAAGCACCGGCAGTTCTTCCTGCCTGACCGGCCAGGCGTCCCTGATCGTCTCCGTTTTTACCACCATATTGCGGCTGAACTGGGTCTTATCCCCGACTATCGCCGCCGCGGCCCGGCTGCCTCATAGCGCAGCGAGCCCGCAGGGCGGCCGTTCAATCGGGCCCTGTCCTGTTCGGACTTGACGAGAGGCGCGTTGCGATGTTTGCATACAATCTATGCCGCTGCTGACGCGAGCCGCCGACGGCGGAAGCTGTGCTTGATGGGCCGCAGTCCAGACGGACGGGGCGCCCGGTGAGCGCGTCGTGATCCAGGTCGACCAGACCGGAGTCCTGATGCCGCTCGCCGCTAGGCGGCGTCGGCACTCGCAGCCGTGAGAGGTGACATGTGTCTCGAGGTCCGCTGGCCGGGATTCGGGTCCTGGAACTCGGCAGCTTCATCGCCGGGCCGTTCGCGGGCCAACTGCTCGGTGATTACGGCGCCGAGGTCATCAAGATAGAGCCGCCAGGCTCCGGTGACTCCATGCGCACCTGGGGTGTGACCCGCGACGGTGAGTCACTGTGGTGGCCGGCCATCGCGCGCAACAAGCAGTCCGTCGCGATTAACCTTCACGATCCCCGAGGCCAGGAACTTGTCCGGCGTATTGCCGCCCAGTCCGACATCGTCCTGGAGAACTTCCGGCCCGGCACCCTCGACCGCTGGCAGCTCGGATACGAGCGGCTCCGCAAGCTGAATCCGCGTATCGTCGTCGTCCACGTCTCTGGCTTCGGCCAGAGCGGCCCGTACCGGGGCGACGCGGGCTTCGGCAGCGTGGCCGAGGCGGTCGGCGGGGTCCGGTTCGACGACTGGCGATCCCGAGCATCCGCCCGCCAGGACCGGAATCAGCCTTGGTGATTCGCTCGCCAGCCTGTTCGCGGTGATTGGGCGCTGGCCTCGCTGGTGGAACGAGCCGACAGCGGCACAGGGCAGGAAGTCGACGTCGCGATCTACGAAGCGGTCTTCGCGCTGATGGAGTCGACGGTTGCCGACTACGTTGCCGCGGGCGTCACCAGAACGCGCTCGGGCGGTGTCCTTGCCGGGGTGGCGCCGTCGAACTCTTACCCAACGGCTGACGGCGCCCTCATCGTCATAGCGGCCAACGCGGACTCGGTATTCGCCCGGCTGGCCTCGGCCATGTCCATGCCCGAACTCGCCACCGACCTTCGCTTCCGCACCCACGAGGCGCGCGGCTTGCACGCCGATGAGATTGACGAGCTGATATCGGACTGGACCAGGCAGCGCACTGCCGACGAGATCGTGCTGGTGCTGCGCAAGCACGGCGTCCCGGTGGGCCGGATCAACGATGCGCGGGCGATGACCGAGGATCCGCACTTCGCGGAGCGCGAGATGATCATCTGGCCGGAAGACCCCGACCTGGGCAGGGATCCGCTTCCGATGAATGGCATCGTGCCGAAGTTCAGCCGGACGCCGGGGTCGGTTGCGGCAACCGGCCCGAGGCTGGGCGAGCACACGGCGGATGTGCTCAGACGGCTGTGCGGGGTCGACGGGGTGGCGTGCGCCGAACTCGCCGCAGACGGGTCATCCAGTGACTGCTGCGGACGGAGTGATCACGTGACGGCTCCCGATGGCGGCACCGGGGGCCCGCTGACGGGCCGGAAGGTACTGGTGACCGGCGGCTCGCGCGGGATCGGCCGGGCCATCGTCGAGGCCGCGGTCAGCGCCGGCGCCGCATGCGGGGTGATCTGCCGAACTCAGGCCAGCGCGGCGGCGCTGGAGTCGGACTTCGCCCGGCAGCACCGGCAGGTGCCGATCGCGCTCGCGGACGTGACCGACGATGAAGGCTGCGCAGCCGCGGTGACGGAGATCGCGACCCGCCTCGACGGCCTTGACGTGCTGGTCAACAGCGCGGCTCGGGTGGCTGGGGACCGCCCGGATGGATTCTTCACCACGACACCCGAGTTGATGCGACAGGATTTCGACGAGAAGGTCGTCGGCGCGCTGCGATGCGCGAGGGCGGCGTTCCCGTTCTTGCGAGCCAGCGGATCGGGCCGGATCGTTAATATTGGCGGTGAGGCGGCGCGCCTAGCCCGGCGGAACATCAGTTCGGGTGCCCGCAATGCCGCTATCGTGCACCTTACTCACTCGATGGCGATGGAACTCGGTGAGTATGGCATTACAGTTAACGCCATCCACCCGGGGGTTGTGCTGACTGAGACGGTATTGAGCAGGTTCGAAGTGGCAGCCAGGTCTGCAGGCAGGGCGACAGACGCGGACGTGGCCGCCGCCGGGTCCCGCAGCGCCCTGCGCCGGCTCGTCCAGCCGCGCGAGGTGGCGGCGCTGGCCGTCTTCCTCGCCTCGCCCGCCGCCAGCGGCATAACCGGCCAGGTCATAGCGGTATCGGGCGGATCATCACCTGCGGTGTACTACTGATGGCCTGCACGAGCGGGGGGCACGAACCCGGTGGCCTGCGGGTCTCCGGTAAGGGCCCTGCCGCTCGGAGCTGGAGCAGCGTCTGGCAGGGTGGCGCGGCCCAGAGCCAGGGCGGCGTTGACGGCAACGGACGGGGCTCAGGCGGGGCGGCGGTCGCCTACCAGGCCTTGCGGACCGCTATCGTCGAAGGTCAGCTGCAGCCGGGTCAGCGGCTGATCGAGCAGCGCCTAGCCGAGGAGCTCTCCCTTTCGCGCACGCCGATCAGGGAAGCCGTGCGGATGCTCACCGCCGACGGCCTGGTCGTCGCCGAGCGCCATCGCGGCGCGATGGTGCGCAAGCTCGACAGCGACGACGTCCTCGACCTGTACGAGCTGCGCGGCCGGCTTGAAGGCTACGCGTGCGAGCGAGCGGCTACCAGGATCACGCCGGAGCAGCTCGCCATGATCGACCAGGGCATCGACGCGTTTACCGCGGCGGTGCTCGACCCGAGCCTGAGCGAGCTGGACCGCACCCGGCGGGTGTCGGCCGCTAACGGTGACATCCACGGCACGATCATCCTGGCCTCCAACCACGAACGGCTGGCGCACATCTTGTCGATCACGGTGGACGCCCCGGCCGTTTTCGCCGCGCTACGGGGATTCAGCGAGGCGCAGCTCGGCCAGTCCAACATGTTCCACAGGCTGATACGCGAGGCGATCGCGAGGGGCGAGCCGACGCGGGCCGGCCAGCTTATGCACGAGCACATCATGCAGGGCCGGGACGAGGTACTGGCACAGGTCAGGGGCGACGTCAGCCAGCCCAAGCCCATCCGGCCCTAGGCCAGCGGCTGCGTGCCTTTGCGTTCCTTAGGCCGACGGCTGCGGGCCGCGCACGGCGTCTTTCACCTCCGCGAACGTCCTGGCCGAGCTGAGCGCCTCGGCCGAGAACGTGCGCGCCAGGTCGGCTGGCCCGGCCGACGTCAGCGATCGGGCCAGTTGCGGCCTGCGGACGATGCGGTGGGCGTGCAGCGCCGCCAGCGCCTGGCGCAGCGCAGCACGCGGGAGCTCGCACAGGTAGTCCGCGTAGTACATCGCCGCTGTCATCAGCTCGCCGTCCGGGACCAGCCGGTTCACCATGCCGACCTGGTAGGCGCGGGCCGCGCTGACGCGCAGGCCGAGCGCGAGCTCGTTCATGATCGCATCCGGGAGCCCGAGGATTTCCGCCAGGTTGCCTTCTTCCGGCGGAGCAGGAGAGTGCACGTGCCCTGCCCGGCCCGTTCCGATGTGGATGGTCACCTCCTGGAAGTAGGCGCTCTCCGCTGCGATGCGGAGGATGCCCGCCATCGCGATGCCCAGGCCGCCGCCGATGGCGGGGCCGTTGATGGCGCTGATAACGGGCTTCGGGTTGTCTCGCCGCTGCACGATCTCGTTGAAGCGGTCCTGCGCCAGACGCCACTCGAGCTGGCGCTGCGTCCGTTCGCCCGCGTCGTCGATGCTCATGATCGCGGCCGCCTCCCGGCGGTCCCAGCCGGAACAGAAACCCCGGCCCGCCCCGGTCAGGATCGCGACCTCGGCGTCGTCGTCGGCCAGGAACTCCTCGAAGCAGCTCGTCACCTGCTGCATCAGGCCGGTACTCATGGCGTTGCAGCCTGGCAGGTTCATGGTGATCACGCGGACCTGGCCCTTGGCGTCATACCGCGCGAGTTCCTTATCACTCATTCGCACTACCTCCTCCGTGGCCGTTCGGGGCCTAAAGCAGCGGCAGGTCGGTGACCACGCGCGCGGCGCGCAGGCTGGCCAACTCGCCGTCGCTCATGCCGAGCACAGCCCTCAGCACCTCGCCGGTGTGCTGGCCGAACTGCGGGGCGGGCGATCGGATCCGGCCGGGCGTGCGGGACATTCGGACCGTCACGCCGGGATACGGGTGCGGTCCGGCGGAGGGGTGGCTCACGTCCACCAGGAAACCAGCCTCGCGCATCGGACGGAGCGCCCTGGCGGCATTGCGTACCGGCGTGGCCGGTATGCCGTGCCGGGTCAGCAAGGACGCTATCTGCTCGGCGTCGCCCGCGGACGTCCAGTCCGCTACTGCCTGCCCGACCAGCTCGCGATGTGCGGCGCGGCCGGCGGCGCAGCCCAGCGCAGGGTCGGCGAGGAGGTCCTGCCGGTCCATCAGCGCGCACAGCTGCGCCCACTGCGCGTCCGTGCACACGCCGATGGCGGCCCACTGGTCGCTGCCGCGACACGGGAAGCAGCCGTATGGCGGCGGCCGCCCCGTCGCGGACCTGGGCAGCTCGCGCTGGTTCAAGGCGAACTCCATGAGGGCGTCGCCGAGGAAGGGGATGAGGCCCTCAACCTGCGCGACCTCGACGAACTGTCCCTCGCCCGTCAGCTCGCGGTGGTACAGCGCCATGGCGAGCGCCGCCGCGCCGTTCAGCCCGCCGATGGGATCGGCGATGAACGGGCTCTGCAGGATCGGCCCGGTGCTGTCGCCGCAGAGCGAGGTCATTCCCGACAGAGCCTCCGTCGTGGACGCGTAGCCGATATAGGACGACCACGGGCCGGTCGTCCCGATGGCAGGCAGCGACATCATGATCAGCCGCGGATTCCGCTGGCGCAGCTCCTCGTATCCGCAGCCCCAGCCGGGGAGCACCCTGGGCGCGAAGGATTCGACCAGCACGTCGCTGACTTCGACCAGCCTGAGCAGCACGGCGCGTCCGGCCTCGGTCGACAGGTCGAGGCTGATCCCGCGCTTGTTCCGGTTAACGCCGTTGAAAATCGGGCTGTGCTCCCACAACCGCGTCTGATAATCCATCGGCACGCTGGGACGGGAAGCGCTGCCCTTGCGCCACCAGTCGATGTGGCCCGGCCCCTCGATCTTGATGACCTCGGCGCCGAAGTCGGCGAACATCATCGTGGCGAGCGGCCCGGCCCACCCCATCGTCAGGTCGACGATCCGCAGCCCCGCGAAGATGTCCTTGGCGTCCGGCCCGGTACCGGCCGCATGTCGCCGCCTGGGGTCGGCCGGCACCGGCGCGTCCTGCGCGCCGTCGGGCGACACGTACCGTGCGTTGTCCTGGCCGAGCAGCGGCGCCGGGCCAGCCAATCGCCAGCCCGGCGCGCCGAGCCGGAACGGCGGCCCGGCGTGCCGCACGCGCCCCGCCCGCGGATGCTGCACCGCGCGAAACCACGAGCGAACGGCCAGCTGCTCGAGCCCGAACAGTTCAGGGACGGAGACGACCGGGCAGACGGCCACGCGCTGGCGCTGGCATTCCTGCGTCAGCTCGCACCTGGTCATGTCGCGCAGCGCGGCGCGGATCTCTGGCTCGAGCTGCTCGACCAGGTCGAGCCGTTGCTGCGTGGTGCCGAACGGGGGCTCGGCCAGGTCCGGGCGGCCGATGATGGCGCAGAACCGCCGCCAGGTCGGATCAGTGTTGACGGTCAGCGCGACGTACCCGTCCCGGCACGGCTGGACCGACGCGGCAACCCCGGATATGCGGTTGCCCTGGCGGTGCCTGACCGTCCCGTTGTAGGAGTAGGTCGTGATCTCGTAGAAGTCGATCGACAGGGCGGACTCGACGACCGAGACGCGCACGACCTGGCCACGGCCGGTCCGGCGGGAATGCAGCAGTGCGGCCATGGCGCCGAACGCCGCGTACAGGCCGGCCGCGTAGGCCGGGTATTCGCGGCCCGGATAGGCGGGCGGCTGGCCCGGCACGCCCATCGCGTACATCCACGGGGTCTCGGCGTAGGCCATGAGGTCGGCGGTCTCACGCTGCCGCTGCGCTTCGCTCGCGCCTGCCCCCACCTCGAGCACCACGAGCGGGTCGGCCGCACCGGCCAGCTCGTCGGCCAGCACGCCCGCTGCGGCCAGCGAGCCATCGTCGATGACCAGGTGCGCGCCGTGAATCAGGGCCAGTAGCTGCCGGGCGCCGGCCGGGGTCCTGTAGTCGATCGCCACGCCATGCTTGCTGGTGTTCAGGTGCAGGAACCGGCCGCTCGCCTCCGGATCCGGGCCGCCGGACGGGAACGGCCCCGCCGCCCTGGCGTAGTCGCCTTCCGGTGGTTCCACCTTCACGACGTGCGCTCCGTGGTCGGCCAGGAGCTTGCCGCAATAGGGCCCTGCCACCCCTTGCGCCGTCTCGACAACCGTCAGATCGCTGAAGCTAGTCACGGGCCACTCCGGCCGGCCGTATCACGGGTCGCGGTCCGCCGACCGCGGGTCAGACTCCTACCGGCGCCGCCTCGCGCAGCCTGCCGGCCGAGTCCTCGACCTCGAGCGTGAAGGGCTCCATCGGGTCATCCAGTGCGGCCGCGTGCCAAACGTTCCAGCTGAAGGACGCCCCGACGTCCATTACCGACGGGGCGTACGCGAGCGCGCCGTTGGCCGAGTGCTTGACCCCCGGCATGACCACGCCGTGCATGAAGTACGGCATGCACCCGGTCACGACCTCGTGCGCGAGCTCCTGCGTGGGCGCGATCGCCTCCGCCACGAGCGCGACCTCGTAACAGCCCTCGTACCCGCGGGCCGCCATCGGCTCGGCGTCCCCGAGGACGGCGTCGTAACCGTAGCGGCGAAAACCGAACTGGTAATCCGAGTCGGCGAGGCCGTAACGCTGCATGGCGGTGCGGTGGACCAGTTCGGTGACCCGCGCCGTGAAGTCCTTGAGCCCGGCAATCACGGCCGGATCGCGTACCCCGAACAGGCATATGCTGCGGTAGCCGATGAGCTTGACGCCTTCGAGCCGCACGCTGTACTGCTCGGGCCGGAAGGTAGCGCCGGTCACGCGAACCGTGTGTTCGTCGAGCTGCCGGTAGTCGCAGTCGTAGGTGACCAGGGTGCCCGGCGGCTCGCGTAGCTCGTACGGATTGGCGTTCTCGTACAGCATCTGCGCCACGACGGAGGCGACCGTGCAGCGGGCCGTGTCGCCCACGGGACGGACGGTGAATCCCTCGTCGTCGACTGATCCGATGATGCACTCGCCGGCGGCCGCCGGCTCGGAAATGGCGTTCCCGCATTCGACGGTCTTGCCCATGTGCCAGGCGGGAGCCGCCGCAACTCCCTTGGCGAGGGGGAACGTGGCGTAGATGGCAGCATCTGAGGACCGTCCGGCCAGCACGATCTGGGCGCCGGCCTCCAGCGCCCTGGCGTACGGGTCGGGTCCCATCATGGCGACCACCCTGGTGGCCCCGCAGACATCGTCCTCGGTCAGTTCGGGACGCCCGTCCAGGCCCCAGGTGCGCCCGGCGCGGAGCTTGCTCAGGATCCAGTCCCTGGACTGCTCGGTATGGATGGTCGCGATCCTCGCGGTCCGGCCGTGCTGCGCCAAGATGTCATCGACGATGCCGCGGAACCACTCAATCCCGGCCTCACTGCCGGTGAAGCCGACGGAGCCGAGCAGCAGCGGAGCACCGCTGTCCAGCGCGCCGAGGATCATCGGCTCAAGGTCACGGCGGGTTTGCCGGAAGCCGGCCCACGACGTGGCCGTGCCGAGATAATACGGCCCCCAGTCGGTGCTGCCCGCGTCGCAGGCGAGGAAGTCGGGCCGGGTCGCCATCGCGGCCGCGAACGAGCGGCGCGAGAACCCGCCGCCGAGCACCGCCGCCGGCGCGACGAACCGGACGCCGCCCGCCAGGTAGTCCGCTGCAGATGTCATGATCTCCTCTTCTCGTGTCAGGTCAGGCTGGGCTCGTGCGGGCCGCGCCTCAGCGGCGCACGACCATGCCCCGGATCGAAGTGGATAGGCTCACCGCCAGCAGCAGCACCACGCCGTTGATGACGTCCGTCCAGCTGAACTGAAGCCCGCCGACGACCAGGCCCTCACCGACATAGACCAGGCAGATGCCGCCGAGGATCGTGCCCCAGACGTTGAAGCGGCCGACGGACAGGAATACCGTCGAAACGAAGACCGCCGCGTAGGCGGACAGGATGTAGCCGTCGGCTTCGCCAGGCGTCGCCGACGCCTGGTTAGCGGCCAGGCAGACGCCCGCGATGCCTGCCATCAAGCCGGAGACCACGAAGGCGGCCGCCGAGGTCTTCACCACGTTTATCCCGGTCAGTCTCGCGGCCGTCGGGTTGCCGCCGATGGCGAACATCGATCGTCCCAGGACGGTGTAGCGGATGACCATCCACAGGACCCAGGCCAGCAGCATCAGCAGGACGATCTGCCAGCAGATCTGCCGCGGGACGCCGACCGCGATGAGCAGGGCCGTAACCGCGGCGATGACGACGACCCCGGCAATCTCCAGCGTCAGCCGGCGCTGTCCGCGCGCCCCGGCGCGGTCATGCAGCGCCAAGACCGCCGACCCGGCCAGCACGATCAGCAGGGCGATCGCCACCGGGTATGGCACCTTGTGCACGAAGCTGCCGAAGGAAGTGTCCCCGGCGAACCAGGTCGGGAAGTTTCGCCCGGTCGTGGAAGGCGCGATATCCGACCCGCCTGAGTACACGTTGGCGACGCCGTCCATGACCCCGGAGACGGCCAGCGTCGCGATGAACGCGTTGACCCGGAAGCGCAGCACCACGATCGAATTGATGACGCCGAACGCGCCCGCTATCACCACCGCCAGCACCATCGCGGCCGCCATGGGCAGGCCCTCCTTGAGGTACAGCCCGCACGTCAGTACCGCGGCCAGCGAGGCGTTGGCCCCGGCCGACAGGTCGAACTGACCGCAGGCCAGGCAGGAGATGAGCCCGACGCTTATGAGCAGCGACGGCGTGTTCTGGTAGATGTCGAACACGCGCGCGTCCGCGTTCAGGAACGAGGTGCCCAGCCACGCGCCATACACGCCGAGCAGGACCACGGCGAAGCCGATGGGCGTCGCGCTCATCGCCACGATGTCCGACTCAAAGAAGCTGCGAATCCGGCCTGGCGTGCGGCTGCTCGCCGTTCCGTTCGGCTCAGGCGTTCGCTGCGGTAGCTGGCTACCCGCCTCGCCGGCCCTGTCGCGCATGCCCGTTGAGTCCGCCACTGCCGTTCCCGCCTTACCTAGAGGAGCTGCGTGAGCTCTGCCGAGCCAAGCGCGCCGGTGTCCCACAGCTGGGTGAGCTGGCCGCCCTCCATCGCGCCGATGCGGTCGGCCAGCTCGAAGAGATCCTGGACGTCAGACGACAAGACCAGTACCGCCGCGCCGTCATCGCGCAGGTCCCTGATGAGGGAGTAGATCTCGGCCCGGGTGCCTACGTCCACGCCCCGCGTGGGCTCGCACAGGACGAAGCAGTCGGCCTGCCGCAGCAGGCCGCGACCGAACAGGACCTTCTGCTGGTTACCGCCGGACAGCGTGTCCTGGCGCAGGGCGAGCCGATGCGGGGTGATCCGGAGCCGCGTTGCCACGGTGTCCGCTGCCTGCGCCTCGGCGCGCAGGCGCAGCAGGCGGGCGGCGCTGCGCCAGCGGCGCAGCGCCGAGATCGTCAGGTTCCACTGCACAGGGAAGGCAGGGAACACTCCCTCGGTCTCACGATGCGGGGGCACCAGCGCGATCGTCGTGCCGGGCGCAAGGTCCACCCGCCCCGATTCGGGCCGGGTGGTTCCGGCCGACATGTAGGCCAGGTCGTACAGCCCGGATCCGAGCAAGCCCGTAACGCCTACTATCTCCCCGGCATGCAGCTCCAGGTCGACCGGGCCACAGAGCCGGGTGGCGGCCGCAGAAAACCGCAGCACCACGCGCCCGGACCGGTCGACAGGGACGGCTTGTCCCGTATCCGCGTGCGCGGCGGACCGTACTATCGCCGGGCTGATGAGCTCCGCCGCTTCCGCCACCGACAGCAGCTCCTGGCTGTTGTCGAATACCACCTGGCCGTCCCTCAGGACGATCTGCCGATCGACCTCCTCGACGATCTCCGCCAGCTTGTGGCTGACCATGAGCACCGAATAGCCTTGCCGAACGTGCGAGCGAAGGGTGCTGATCAGCCACTGGGCATCCTTGGGCGGCAGGGTCGAGGTCGCCTCATCGACGATGATGAGGCGGGAACCGCTCGCCAGCAGCCTGGCGATCGCGACCATCGTCTTCTCTCCGGGCAACAGGGTCCGCAGCATCCGGTAGAGATCCAGGTACTCAAGGCCCACCTGGCGGAGCTGCGCCAGCCCGAATGCGCGCTCCTGGCTGCGACGCCGCAGAACCTGCCGAGAGTTGCGCTGTGCGCCCAGGCAGAGGTTTTCCAGCACGCTCATGTCATCGACCAGGCCGAGATCCTGGTGAACCACACCGACCAGGCTCCGAGCCCGTGCCAGCGGCATACCCGCGATTTGCACGAAGCCGGAGTCTGGCCGGTATACGCCATCGATGATCTTGATGAGGGTGGACTTGCCAGCGCCATTGGGACCGAGCAGGCCGACGAACTCACCTTGCCGGACCGTCAGCGTGACGTTGTCGAGCGCTCGCTGCGCGCCGAACGACTTCGACACGCCCCGGACTTCGAGCAGCGGCTCCCCGACGGGCGGGAGGGCGCCCGTGCCCTCATCTGCCGTTCTCGTCACCTCCCCTGGTCGGGCTCAGGGCCCGACCGTCAGCCTGTCGTCGGACGTCCCCAGAGCTTTTCGAAGTTTGCCTCGAAGTTCGCCGGGGTGAAGCCGGCTACCCCGCCGTTGGCCTTCGCGAAGGTTGCGAAGGTGCTGGCATTGGACTTGGTCACCAGGACGTCGGGCAGGGTGATCGCGGACCAGGTGGGCATGTGATTGAACAGCCGCGCAGCCTCGTCGACGCCAGCCCAGCCGTAGTAGGGAACCGGGATCACCACGGATGCGGCGGCTCCCGCAGGCGTTCCGGCTGCGATGTAACCGTAGAAGGGCGGCAGGGCCGCGTAGCCGACGAACTTGATGTCCGTCCTGCCTGCCTGCGCGGCGGCCTGCGCCCACAGTGACGAGGCACCATCGTACGGCGCGATAATCCAGTTGACGGTGCCCGCGGGGTGCGAGCTCAGGAAGCCGGTGAACTGGGGCACGCCCGGCGCCAGCACCTGAGCGATCTCGATGTTCTGCGTGATGGTGGTGCAGTCCGGGCAGTACACCTTGAGCGCGGCGAGCGCGGCGTTGTACCGGTCAGTCACATTCGGGTACTCAGGGTCATTGAAGAGAGCGACCTTGGCATGCCCGCCCGACTGGACGGTCACGTAGGCCGCCTGTAGTTGGCCGGCCAGCGTCGTGGAGTCCTCGACATCTACGACCCCCGGCAGGGCGCCGGCGTCGGTGGGCGCGCCGCAGTCGAGGCAGATGACCGGCATCTTCTTCGTCAGCGCAGGCGCGAGAGCGCTCTGCACGGATGCAGGGGTTATCGCGATCAGGAACAGTGCCTGGGCGCCGCTGTTGAGCGCGTCCTCGATGTCCTGAGCCTCGGTGCTAACGGTGAACTTGCCGTCGTAGACCGGCGGGGAAGTCCAGCCGATGGCCTTCACGGCCTGTATTACGTAGGGCGCTAGGGTGGAAGCGCCAGGGTTACCGAGACCGGCCGCGATCACAGCGACCTTGTGCACTCCCGGGTTAACCGGCGTAGTCCCGGACGGGAACGTAATGGCCGATGGAGATTGGATGGAGGCGAGCAGTTTCTGGGCCTTGGCCAGGCCGGCTGCAGCCGCGCTTTGGCCCGTTGATGCCGTCTGGGATCCAGACGATCCCGAAGTCGATGCCGAAGACGATCCCGAGGACGCGGAGCTACAGGCAGACGACATCAGCACGACACTGGTCACCAGTGCCGCGAACGCGCCGACCGACTTGCGGGAAAATCTCTGGCGGTGGCTCGAACCATAACCGCTCATAACTGCTCCCAATTGCTAACACAGCCGATCTGGATCGGCGGATTGCGGAATGCCCGTGTGTGGTTGTGGGGTCTGTTCGCGAGCGGGGAGCGACCGCACCCAAAACCTCCTCGTGGCACGCCATCCAGCCCGCCGCACCGAGCGATCAGGCAGGGCGTACCCCTGGCCCGCCACGGTGGCGTACAGAGCTGGAATTCCGGCCAAGTAGTCGGCACCCATCTCGGAGGAGCACCACCACTGTATGCAATCATGGCCGCAAGACACCCGTCAAGCCTCATGGGAAGCTTTGCCAGACCGGCCCGTACGGGCGCCGCCAAAGCCACCGATCGAGACCGGCACGGGTGAGCATTTCGGTCGCAGGTAAACGTATTGACTAGGGGCCGCAACTCTGCGGCCGGACCCGGTGAAGAAGCCGGGAAACCTGGTCAGGCAGGGGTTAGCAGCGCCAGGCTGAGCACCATGCGGACCCCCCTAACGGCGTGACGAAATCGTAATACGCGCGTCAGGACCGGCGTTGCTTAGATAATCGCAGAACGGTTGCGATTCGGTCGCGGACCGGGCTTGGGGGTAGTTCTGGCGGCGCATCCCAGGCTTCCACCCACGCTGCTTGCATACAATCAACCAGCCTTAGTGCCCCTCGGTGGCTTTCCGCCGGCCTGCGCGGCCGGTGTAGCGCCCGGCACGGGGCCTGCGGCGGGCCCGCCGGGAGAGCGCTCCCGGGTGAGCCAAGCGCTACCGCGGCAGGGGCAGGCTGCGAAGCTCGTCGCGCTTGACCTTGTGCGTCGCGGTCAGGGGCAGTTCAGGAATCACCTCGATGAGCGCCGGCCGCATATAGCGCGGCAGCCGGGGCAGCAGCCACGTTTGCAGCGCCGGGATGTCCAGCGTCTGGCCGCCCGCGGGGACGACGAACAACCGCACGTCGTCGTCGCCGAGTTCGCCCGGCATCGCGACCGCGACCGCTTCCGCGACCGCCGGATGCGAGGTAGCCGTCCGCTCGATATCTTCGGGCACGATGTTTTCCCCGCGGTGCCTGATGGTGTCGCGGGCCCGCCCGCTGTAGTACAGGAATCCGGCCCCGTCCGCGCGGACCAGATCGCCCGTCCGCCACCAGCCGTCCGCGCTGCGCTCGGCCGTCGCCGCCGGGTCCTCGAAGTAGCTGGGCAACGGCCGCGCGGCCGAGCGGTACCTGATCAGCATTTCTCCCGGTGTTCCTGGCGGGACGTGTTCCCCGCGGGCGTCCACCAGTCGCACATCCACCTGATCGACCGGACGACCGATGGAACCCACCGGTCCGCCGGGCGGATTGAAGGCGACCAGGCCGGTCTCCGTCGAGCCGTAGAACTCCACGACCGACAGGCCGAAGCGGTCCTCGTAGGCGCGCCACAGGCTGGCCGGCACGCCCACGCCGAACGAGATCCGCAGGCCGCTGTGCCGATCGGAGCCGCTCGCCGGCAGCTCCATCAGGGCCGACACCATGCTGCCCACGTGCGGAACCGCGGTGGCGGCGAACTTGCGGACATCGGCGGCGAACTGAGTGCGGCTGAACCGGGGCACGATCGCCGCGGATCCGCCCGCCCACAGCGCCATCTGGATCCAGTTCAGGCCCAGGCCGTGAAACAGCGGGACGTTGCAGTAGAGCACGTCCGCGGCGCCGAGTCCGGCCGGCTCAGCCAGGGCCGCCTTGGCGAGTTCCAGTTCCTGGAATCGCAGGACGCCCTTGGGCCGCCCGGTGGTCCCGGAACTGAACATCAGCTGGCACGGGTCAGACGGCGACGGCCGCGGCAGCGACGTGGGCACGGCAGGCGGAACGACAAGGTCAGGCAGCAGGAAGCAGGCTGCGTTAGGAAACGCGGTCATCGTGGCGGGCGCCTCGCTGATGACGAGCGTGATGTGCCGCTGCGGAGTGCCGATCGCCGAGAGCAGGTCGGCGTCCCCGATAAGCGTCGTGGCACCGCCCCTGCTCAGCAGGTAGTCCAGGTGCTCGCCGATCAGCTCCGTGTTCAGTGGCACGATGACCCCGCCGGCGCGCAGCACGCCGAACCAGGCGACCACGAACTCGATGCGATTGCGCATGAGCAGCAGGACCCGGTCGCCAGGCCGGAGCCCCCCGGCCACCAGGTGCTGGGCGACCGCGGCACTCTGCCGGCCCAGCTGCTCGTAGCTGAGGATCTCGCCGTCCGTGCGCAGGAACTCCTTGCCGGCGAACTCGCGGCACCGTGTTTCGATCAGCTCGGGGAAGGTCTGCGGAGCAGCAAGCATCAGCGCGCGCCTGGTGAATCGCCCGGGGTCTGCCTGGCCGGTCCCTGCTCGCCCTCCGTCCCGGCCAGCCAGGCCTGGACGAACTGGCGGAGCATCACCTTGCTCGTCTTGCCTGACGCATTGACCGGCAGCTCATCGGCGAATATGACGCGCTGCGGCACCTTGTAGGAGGCGAGCGAGCCACGGCAGAACTCGATGAGCTCACTGGCCGCAGCGGGCTCGCGCACGGTCACCACCGCGGCGACGGTATGACCCCAGTACGGATCCGGCACGCCGATCACCGCGGCCTCGGCAACCTTCGGATGCGCGGCGAGCACATTCTCGATCTCGGCCGGGTAGATGTTCTCTCCGCCGCGGAAGATCACATCATCGCTGCGGCCGGCCAGGTAGTAGTAGCCTTCCTTGTCCCGCCAGGCGAGGTCACCGGCATGGACCCAGCCGTCGGCGATGCGGCTGCTGGTCAGCTCGGGCTGGCCCAGGTAGCCGGTCATGATCGCGTCGCTGCGCGAGTAGATCTCGCCGATCTCCCCCGGGCCGACTTCCCGCCCGTCGGCGTCGCACAGCTTCACGTCCACCCCGTACATGGCCTTGCCGATCGAGCCAAGCAGGTGCGGCTGGCCGGCGAACGCAGCGCGATGATCGGCTGGCCGCAGGACGGTCTGGCCGCCGGCTTCGGTGCCCGCCCCGAAGGTGTTGTATAGGTCACACCCGAAGGTCTCGTGCAGGCGCCGGACAACCGTCGTGGGCATCGCCGATCCGCCGTAAGCGATGCTGGTCAGGTTCGCATAGTCGCTGCGCCCTGCGTCGGGATGGTCAAGCAGTGCGATGGCCATGCTCGGTACGAGCAGGCACCTGGTGACCCGGCCATCCTGCAGGGCGCGGAGCAGCCGGTCCGCGTTGAACTGCGGGAGCAGGAACAGTGACGCGCCCCGTGACACCGCATAGTAGAGCCAGCCCATGCCGGCCACGTGGAACAGCGGGGTTCCCGCATAGAGGCAGTCCTCGAGGCTGAAGCACTGCTCCACCACGCCCTTGGCCGTGTTTGCCTTGATCGCGCGCTGCGGCTGCATCACGGCGCGCGGTGTTCCGGTCGTCCCGCTGGTCAGCAGCCACATCACCACGTCGTCGTCGCCGGTCGGGCTGGTTAGGCACGCGTCCGGCCGTCCCGTGGAGACCAGCGACGTGTACGTGCTTGCACCGCCGGGCGAGTCATCCAGCGTGGCGGTCAGCACCAGCTGAGGGCCGGCCGCGGCGGTCAGTGCCGGCAGCATCGGGATATACCTTGCCTCGGTGAACAGCGCCACGGGAGCCGCGATTTGGGTCAGGGCAGTTAGCTCGCTCGGCGTCAGGCGGAAGTTCAGCGGTACGCTGACCAGCCCGGCCTTGAAGGCCGCGAACAGCAGTGCCGCGTACTGCATGCTGTCGGTCGCGAGAATGGCGACCCGGTCGCCCGGCCGCAGCCCTGCGGCCAGCAGCGCCGTGCCCAGCCTCGAGGACGCCGACTCTAGCTCGGCATAGCTCATCGCGCCGTGGCCGTCGGTGACCAGGCAGGGAGCGTCCGGAGCCCGGCGCGCGCCGATGAGCGGCCAGTCACCCGGGCCGATGGGAGTGGTCATCAGTCGGCGACTCTGGTCCGCCAGGTCCCGGCGTGACTCATGCTGGCCTGGCCACGACGACCGACGCATTCTGGCCGCCGAAGCCGAATGCGTTCACCTGCACGGCCCGGGTGTCAACCTCAACCGGAGCCCGGGTGACCACGTGGAAGTCCGCCTCCGGGTCGGGATTGGTGGTGCAGGCGGTGTGCGGCAGCACGCCACGATTGAGCGCGGCGACCGCGATCAGGATACCCATGCCGCCCGCCGACGCTCCGGTATGACCGATGTGTCCCTTGAACGACATCGCGTGCAGTCCGCTGGCGTGCTTCCCGTAGACCGTATTGATGGCGCGGATCTCGGCGGTATCTCCCTTGGGCGTCGCCGTGGCGTGCGCGACGACGGCGCCGACCTCCGCCGCCGGAATGTCAGCGTCGCCTAGCGCGCGCAACATCGTCTCGGCTTCCCACCTGCCGCTGGGCTCAGGTGAGGACGGATGGTAGCCGTCAGCCAGGCTGGCGTAGCCCGCGACCTCGGCGAGGATGGGCGCGCCGCGGCGGCGGGCCGCGGCCGCGTCCTCGAGCGACGAAGAAGGCCGAGCCCTCACCGCCGACCACGCCGTTGCGGTCGCGGTCGAACGGCAGGGAAGCCCGGCGCGGGTCGCGTTCCGCGCTATTGACCCCGTACTGGGAGCGGCTGTAGAACAGCGCCGGCACGAAGCTATCGTCGGCCGACCCCGGCGGCAGCTGCCACCCGGCGTCGGTGCCGCCGACGACCGCGACCGGCGCCCGACCGCTGGCGATCATCCCGGCCGCCACGCCAACCGCGTCGAGCGAGGATGCGCACGCGCTGGTCACGGTCAGCTGGGGGCCATGCAGCCCGAACCGCATCGCGATCTGGGCCGCCGCCATGTTCGGCCAGATCCGGATCATGGTCTTCCTGTCGATCGCGGCAGGCCCGCTCGCCTCGAGGTCGTGCTGGGCCTTCATCAGGCCGCGGACACCTCCCATCGTGGTGCCGTGCACGACAGCGGCGGTCTCCGGAATGGTCTCGGACAGCCCGGCTGACCGCACCGCCTGCGTGGCCGCGGCCAGCGCGTACTGGCTGAATAGATCGGTGCCGTCGCGGACCTTCTCGTCCATCCAGTCCGCGGGGTCGAAGCCGGTGATGAGTGACATCCAGGAGAAGTAGGCCCCCGGCCCCTCCCCCGCCCACGGGGCCGGCTCGATCAGGACCGTGCCGTTGGTCAGCCCGCCAATGAAGGAGTCCACATCATGACCGAGGGCGGATACAACGCCCAGGCCGGTTATCGCAATCCTACGCACCTAGCCGCCTCCCGCATCGGGTCATGCGTGCGACCACGGGCCAGCTCAGACGGTCGACCCAGGTCACTATGTATACAATCAAGAGAATATCGGTTCGTCAACACGAGACCAGGCCCCGCGGTGTGCGGACCGGGCCAGGCCCGGCGTCGCTGGCGGTGGACCGGCTGGACCGCACGTCCGGCGCAGGAACCGTGGCACGCCGCAGCCGACCCCGGTAAGCGTGGCCAGATTTGGCGTAAATCCGCAGACCACCAACGTCGTGCCGACGTCGGTCGCGAGCCGTCATGCGGCGTCGGCGACCCGTGGCCGCGGCCGTCGGCGCGCCCGGCGCGCGGCCGCCCGCTTAGCCGAAGGGCAGACCGCGCCCGGGTGATGGATGAGGGACGTGACAGCCGTCTTGACGGTCCGTTTATACGCGTGATTGCATACATTAATGGTCAACGGGTGGGATCGCAGCCAGACCTGCGCCGGGCGGGTGGCGATCGTAACCAGCGCCGGCCGTGGACTGGGCCGGTCCTATGCCCTATCGCTGGCCGATGCGGGCGCACGCGTCGTCGTCAACAATGACCTGCGGACCGACAGCGCGGACGGACACGCCGGGCGCAGTGCCGCCCATGTGGTCGCCGCCGAGATCCGTGACCGGGGCGGCAACGCCGTCGCGAGCACCGAGGACGTGTCGGACTGGGATGGGGCCAGGCGCCTGGTGGACCAGGCCGTCACGGCGTTCGGCCAACTAGACATACTTATCAACAACGCCGGGAACCTGCGCGACCGGATGATCGTCAACATGAGCGCCGATGATTGGGATGCGGTCATCCGGGTGCACCTGCGCGGCACGATGGGGCCGCTGCACTGGGCGGCGGCCTGGTGGCGGAGCCAGGCCAAGGCAGGCCAGGAAGTCACCGCCCGCGTCATCAACACCACATCCGCCACCGGGCTGTACGGCAAGCCGGGCCAGGCCAACTACGGTGCCGCCAAGGCCGGCGTGGCCGCACTCACTGTTATCGCGGCCGGCGAACTCGGCCGTTACGGCGTCCAGGTGAACGCCGTCTCTCCGGTGGCCAGGACGCGCATGACCGAGGCCGGCCTGCCGGAGCCCGGCGCCGATGCCGCGAGCCAGGACCGCTGGCGGACCGAGGAAGTCGCGGCATTGATCGTCTGGCTATCGAGCCCGCAATCAGCGGGCGTGACAGGCCGGGTTTTCGAGATAAACGGCTCGACCATCAGCATCGCCGAGGGCTGGCGCCGCGGGCCCGCCGCGGTCAGCGGCGACGGCTGGACCGGGGCCGATCTCGGCCCGGTGATCCGCGGCCTGCTCGCCGAGGCGCAGCCGAACTCGGACCTGCAGGGCGTACCAGGCGGCACCGCCACCGTGGCCGTGAACACCGGGGGCCGCTGATGCCAGCCGACCTGCTGTCCGGGATCCGGGTCGCCGAGTTCGGCGGCTTCGTCGCCGGGCCCATGGCCGGACTGATCCTGGCTGACCTGGGCGCTGAGGTCATCAAGGTCGAGAAGCCAGCAGGCGACGATGCCCGGTCGGTGCCTCCCTTCATCGGCGCCAACGGCTTTTACTTCGTCGAGTGCAACAGGAACAAGAAGTCGGTCGCCATCGACCTCGGCACGCCGGACGGACTCGCCGCCGGCCGCCGGCTGCTCCAGCACGTCGACGTCATGCTCGACAACTTCCGCCCGGGCGTCCTGACCCGGCTCGGCCTGGACTACGAGTCGCTGCGGGCCGACAACCCGGGCCTCATCTGCTGCTCGATCACCGGCTACGGCGATGCGGGCCCGTTCGCCGACTGGGCCGGGTACGACCCGGTGCTGCAGGCGATGTCCGGCATGATGATGTCGACCGGGATGGAAGGGCTGCCTCCCATCCGGGTGGCCCAGTCGACCGTAGACAAGACCGGCGCGATACTGGCGGTCGTGGCCTTGCAGGCGGCGCTGATCCGCCGCCAGGTGACCGGCGAGGGTGGCCGGGTGTCCACGTCGCTCCTGTCAAGCTCTGCCTTCCTGATGGGAGCGGACCTGCTTCGCTACCTGACCACCGGCCAGGTGCCGCGCCGGACCGGCGCCGCCGGGGAAGCCGTGCCGAGCGACGCGTACCAGACGGCCGACGACCGCTGGGTATTCGTGGCGGTCGGCAGCCCGCGCAGCTACCGGCGGCTGTGCGAGGTGATGGAGCGGATGGACATGGCCGAGGACCCGCGCTTCGTAACGATGGCGCTGCGCCGGGAGCACCTGCGCGAGTTCACCACCATGATGCAGGACGTCTTCCGCAAGCGCACCTGCGACGACTGGTGCGAGCGGCTGCGCGCAGCCGGCATCGCCTGCGGCCCGGTCAACAACGTCGCTCAGTTCGCGGAGAACCCGGCGATCAGCGAGCGGTACTTCTTCGAGGTACCCAGCGATGACGTCAGCGTCCCGCAGATCCGGTCGCCCATCGAGGTCGATCCGGCCCGCCGGACCGCGGCCGACACCGGGATTCCCGCGCTCGGTGAGCATACCGACGACGTGCTGGGCAGGATCGCGGGCCTGACCGCCGCCGAGATCGCCCAGTTGCGCCTGCTGAAGGTCGTCCGGTGAGCGCCCAGCAGGCGGTCCAGCGCGAGCTTCGCGCCTTCCTCGACAGCCACGCGCATCGGCGGCGCGGCGACGGCCTGATCGCGGCCGAGATGAACCGCGTCGTCCCGCACGACGTGCCCGGCACCGACGAGGCCAGTGAGCTCGAGCGGGCCCGGTCATGGCAGCGTGCGCTATTTGATGCCCGGCTGGCCTGGCTTGACGGGCCGGCGCAATACGGCGGGCGCGGGCTCGACCCGGACACCGCCGTCGCGCTGCGATCCATGCTGGCCGAATACGAGGTCCCGAGTCTGTCGCTGCTCACCGTCTCGCACAACATCGTCGCCCCGGTCATCTGGCGGCACGGAACCACGAGCCAGAAAGAGCGCTGGCTGCGGACCCTGTGGCGGTCGGACGCCATCGCCTGCCAGCTGTTCTCAGAGCCTGAGGCTGGCTCCGACCTGGCCTCGCTGCGAACCACCGCGGTCAGGGATGGCGACGACTGGATCGTAACCGGCCAGAAGGTCTGGTCCTCGGGCGCTCACTACAGTCACGTGGGCGAACTGCTGGCCCGTACGGGTACGCAGGCGGACCGGCACCGTGGCATCACCGCGTTCCTGCTGGACATGAGCACCCCCGGCGTCGAAGTGCGCCGAATCCATCAGATGAACGGCGGCAGGCACTTCAACGAGGTGTTCCTTGACCAGGTCCGCGTACCCGACGACGCGCGGCTGGGGCCGGTGAACGGCGGCTGGGCGATCGCCATGAGCACCCTCGGGGTCGAGCGGGCCGGGATGACGGCACGGGGCAGCGGAGGCGGGTACATCAGCAGGCCGTTCCTGCGGCTGAACGCGATCGCGGGCGAGCTGGGCCGCGCCGGCGATCCGGCCGTGCAAGAAGTCCTGGCCGAGGCCTGGATCAGGGAGCACCTGTCGCACGTGCTCGCCGAGCGCGTGGCTGCGGGCGGGGCCGGGGCACCATCACCGTCCGCCGGCAAACTGGCCATGGTGTCAGACCTGATGTTCTACGCCAGCGCCGCCAGCAGGCTGCTCGGTGACCGGCTGGTCGCCGATTCGGGCCAGCCGGGCATGTATGCGTGGGCGCACTTCCTGCTGACCTCTCCTGCGCAGCGGATCGCAGGCGGAGCCGACCAGATCCAGCGCAACATCATCGCCGAGCGCGTACTCGGCATGCCCCGCGACCCGTCGGCGCCGCACAGGGCCGCCAGGGACGATGCGGGTACGGCACTCAGGGAAGGCGAGACCAAGCCACGATGATGACCGGCGAGCAGTACCGCCAGTCGCTACGCGACGGACGCGAGGTGTACATCAAGGGACAGCGAGTGCCCGACGTGACCACCGAGCCGCTGTTCGCGACGAGCATCGCGATGACCGCGGCCGACTACGACCAGTTCTACCAGCCTGCCGAAGATGCCTTCGGACCGTTGTTCTTCATTCCGCGCTCCATCGAGGATCTGCACGAGCAGGAGTACCGGCAGCTGCGATGGTCCAATCCCACTCGCACGACCTCGGTCAGCCTGCTCATGCTGATGACGGCGGCGAGCCGCATCCGCGGCGACCTGCCGGAGTATGCCGAGCGGATCTCCCGGTACTTCGAGGAGAGCAAGGCTCGGGATCTCCGCTGCGTGCAGACGATCACCGACGCGAAGGGTGACCGCAGCCTGCCCCCGACCAAGCAGGATGATCCCGATCTCTACCTGAGGATCGTCGATCGGCAGCCCGGCGGCCTCGTCATCCGCGGAGCCAAGATGCACATCACCGGAGCGCCCATCGACCACGACCTGATCGTCATGCCGACCAAGCGGATGAAGACCGGAGAGGAGGATTGGTCGGTGGCGTGCGCCGTGCCGGTGAACGCCCCCGGAGTCAAGGTAATCGCGACCACATACGCGCCGAGGCCGGACTTCCCCGAGGATTACTTCCCCTACAGCGGGCGACACAACATGGCTGAGGGATTTGTGATCTTCGATGATGTGTTCGTGCCGCACGAGCGAGTGTTCCTGGCTGGCGAGGTCGAGCACTCGGCTACCTTCGCCCACTCGCTCGGCTTGTGGGAACGCGTCGGCAGCGTGGCCCATTACGTGGAGATGGCCGACACCATCGTCGGTTTCGCGCGGCTCATCGCCGAGGCCAACGGCCTCGGGCGCATCCCGCACATCCGGCAGAAAATCGCCGAGATGATCAACTACGCGACGATGATCAGGGCCGGACTCGCGGCTGCGGTGAGCCAGGCCACCTTCACCCCGGAGGGCTGGGCCTCTCCCGATGAGCTCATGACCAATGCGGCCAAATACTTCGCCGCGGCCAACTGGTCGGAGATGGTGCGCAACCTGCACGACATCGCGGGCGGCGGTGTCCTGACCGCGCCGATGCTCGATGACCTGCGTAATCCCGAGACAGCGCGATACGTCGAGAAGTACATGCGGACGATGGACGGCGTCGACGCCGAGTACCGCATGCGGCTGTTCCATGGCATCAGGGACTTCACCGCCGACACCTTCGGCGGCTGGCAGACAGTCACCGTCCTCCAGGGCGGTGGCGGCCTGCACGCGCAACGGCTGATCGTGGAGAAGTACTACGACATGGACCGGGCCAAGAAACTCGCCCTGCGGGTCGCGGGCGTCGCAGATCCAGCTGACCAGGAAGGTCAGGAAGATCAGGAAGGCAGACCTGAGTGACGCCGGTCAGCCAGGCTGTACAGGCCGCCGGGCCTACCGACCTCGAGCTGCTCCGGGATACCGTTCGCGCGTTCGCGGCCGACCAGTCGGCTGAGCCGGCCGTGCGGCAGGCCATCGCCTCGCCGGAGGGCTACGACCGCGCGGTCTGGGCTCGGGCGGCCGGCGAACTGGGCCTGTCCGGCATGCTCCTGCCCGAGGAGCAGGGAGGCCTGGCATTCGGGGTGGCCGAGCTAGCCGTGATCGCGGCGGAGCTTGGTGGCGCGCTGTTCTGCGGGCCGTTCCTGGGCAGCGTGCTGGCCGGAGCTTGCCTGGGGGCCCTCGGTGAGGCCGGCGCCAAGCTGGCCGGAGAGCTGGCCGCGGGCACGGTCACGACGCTCGTCGCGCCTGCGTTCGCCGACCAGCCGGCGCAGTCGGCCGCGGATGTCGTCGTGGCCAGGGCGTCCGGGCAGGCCGGCACGGTGACGTTGCACGGTTCGGTCAGGACCGTCGTGGATGCCGATCCGGCCGCGCAGCTGCTCGTGGCCGCTGCCACTACCGGTGACTGGCTGATCGCCGCGCCCAACCGGGGCGCACCGGGCCTGAGCATCAGCCGACTGGAGACGCTGGACCTGACCCGGCGGGTGTGCAGCGTGACGCTGGAAGGCGTGCCCGCGGTAGTGCTGGCGGCCGGCGACGCGGCCGCGACGGCGCTGAGTTCCGCGCTCGCCCACGGCCAGGTTGCGCTGGCCGCCGACTCGGCCGGGCTGGCCGGCGTGAGCCTTGATCGCGTGGTGAGCCACCTGGGAACCCGGCATCAGTTCGGCCGGCCGCTCGCGTCGTTCCAGGCCCTCAAGCATGCCTGCGCGGACCTGTACGTGGAGCTTGAGGTGGCCCGAACGGCGCTGGCGGCCGCTAGCGCCAGCGCGAGCCTGGCGGAGCTGCAGCTGCTCGCTTCCGCAGCCAAGATCAAGGCCACGGAGGCTGGCAGCCGGATAGCGACGGAGTCTGTTCAGCTCACCGGCGGCATCGGATTCACCTGGGAACATCCGGCGCACCTGTACTACCGGCGCGCCAAGTCGAACGAGCTGCTGCTCGGCACGCCGGCCGAGCACCGGCGTGACCTGTACCGCCGATTGCGCGACGTGGAAGAGCACGACGTGGCAGAAGGAGCAACGTAATGGGAACGATCCGCGACTGCACCACGACCTTCCGGACCAGGAATGCGGGCGCCTTCCTGGTGTCCGTCAACATCGTCTTCACGACTCCGGAACTGCACCGGCAGTGGCGGGACTCAGGCGTGATCAATCCCGAGTCGGTGGCATCGCGGATGAAGGTGGACCCCGATGTCGTCCGCATCATCGACTACCCCGCGGCTAGCGCGATAAAGATCACGATCCCGCGCCGCACCGTGGCCGGCGACCCGCAGGACACCGACCTGGACAGCGCCGCTCAGTTCGTCCCGCTGCTCGACCTCGAACTACCGGCAGGCTGAGATGGGCGACGAGCTGATCGTCGTGACGGCGCGGATGACAGTCGCGGCCGGGAAAGAGGACGAATTCCTCGCTGCTGCGCACGACCTCACCCGCGCGACCCGCGCCGAGCCAGGCTGCCGCTCATACTTCCTGCTC
This sequence comes from uncultured Actinomycetes bacterium, assembly GCA_963789225.1. Classification (GTDB taxonomy): domain Bacteria; phylum Actinomycetota; class Actinomycetes; order Streptosporangiales; family Streptosporangiaceae; genus Palsa-504. The sequence continues at coordinate 28,611 of CAWBKD010000041.1, read as the reverse complement.
CAGGACGTCGAGCATCCCGGCTGCTTTGTCTTCACCGAGGAGTGGGCGGATCAGGGAGCCTTCCGCTCGCATGTGGCGAGCCCGCACCTGGCTTCGTTTCGAGCGCAGTCGGCCGGATCCGTCGTCGATCAGTCGGTGACGATGCACACGGTAGCGTCGACGCGCCTGCTCTGAAGGGCTAGGCGGCGCCAGGAGGCAGGCGCGCCGACGGCTCGGCCAGCAGGACGGCGTCGGCCCACAACGCGGTGATCAGGTCGGCGGCAGCGTCTTGCGACACCGCCGCCGCAGGAGGATCGAAGACACACAAGTCGTAGCAGTAGCTCTCGATCATGTGTGTGAGGGCGCGGGCAGTCTCCGCCGGCTCCAGATCGGCCCGGACCGTTCCCGCCGATATCCCGGCGAGCAGGCTCTTCTCGATCTCGTACTTGTAGGCCGCCCAGAACCGCCGCCCGATCTCGGCTATCCGCGGATCGGCCGCCATCACCTGCTGCCAGAGCCGGTAGAAGGCCGCGTTGTCGAAGTAACTCCGGATGAAGGCGAAGACCATCCGGCGCAGGCCCAGCCGGCCGCTCGGGGGTCCCACTCATCGACGCGGGCGGAAAGCATGTCGATGATCCGCTCTCCGGCGAGGACGAGCACGATCGCGCTGAGATCGCTGAAGTACTGGTAGAAAGTGCCGATGCTGACGCCGGCTCGTGCGGCGATGTCGGCCGGGTTCGCCGAGAAGTAGTCTCGCTCGGCGAATACCTCCCGCGCTGCCGCGATCAGCCGCGCCCTGGTTCGCTCTGCCTTGGGCCCGAGGTCCTCGCGCTCGGCCCCGTTCTGGCGCCGTACGGCACGGCGCACCCCCTCGATCGAGGCGAGCAGCCGCTCGGCAGGGTCCTGGTCGGCCGGGTCGGCGAGCCCGGCACCCGCCGCGCGCGTGGTCTCACCAGTGGTCATAGCGCAGTACCTCACCCACGGACTTGCGGGTCACGGGGCCGAACGACCGCGCCGGCCAGCCCACCGCGAGCAGGACCCCGAGCCGGACCTCCTCCGGCAGGCCGAGGATCGTGCGGACCGCAGCCGGGTCGCCCAGGTGGAACATGGTGTAGGCGGCGCCGAGACCCAGCGCCCTGGCTGCCACCAGCGCGTTCTGCGCGGCTCCTGCGACCGCCAGCCACATGTACCGTTCCGGCTGCAGGCCGGCGACAAGGTCGTTCCTGCCGCAGATGAATATGAGCAGCGGAACGTCGGCCAGGTGATCGAAGAGGTATCTGGCGCCGTCCAGAGTCCGCGCTTCGCTTTCGTCGGCGGGCGGCGGCCACCCGGCGACCATCTCGCGAAACGGGACCACAGCCGCGGCTAGCCCCCGGATCTGCCCGTGATCGGTAACGGCGATGAACTCCCAGGGCTGGCAGTTGTCGGCGCTGGCCGCGCGGGTGGCCGCCCAGACGATCGCCTCGATGTAATCAGGCGGCACCGGGTCTGGCCGCAGGTACCGCATCGATCTCGCCGTGCCGAGCGCCTCGAAGACGGCGCGCTGCTCGGGCGCAGTCCCTGGCGTCCCGAGCACGGCAGGAAGCGCGTGATCCGCCCGGCCCGTCATAGCTTGCTCGACCGGTCCTCGTTCAGGCCCGCGACGTCGAGCGCGAGGGACTTGGCCCGGTCCATGTCGTAGTGCTTGGCCACCACGACCTTCTGCGCGTAGAGCCCGCCGCCCGCCTGCAGCATAGTGACGTGCTGCCAGCCGCCGTAGGCGTCAGCGGTGTAGTCACGGATGGCATGGAACAGGCGCATCCGGTAGGCGGCGTCGATGCCATCCATGGTGCGCATGTACTTGCCTATGTAGTCAGCCGTCTCCGGATTGTCGAGGTCGCGCAGGCTCGGTGCCGTGAGCACCGAACCGCCGGCGATGTCGTGCAGGTCGCGGACGATGCGGCTGAACTCCGCCGCGGCGTGGAACTTAACTGCGTTCGTGTAGAGCTCATCAGGTGACGCCCAGCCCTCGGCGGTGAAAGAGGCGTTCTGGATCGCCGCCTCCAGGCCGGCGCGGATGAGCGTCGCGTAGTTGATCATTCCGGCGATCTTGTCCTTGATGTGCGCGACGCGCTCGAGGCCGTTGGCCTCGGCGATGAGCTGCGCGAGCCCGACGAGGGTATCGGCCATCTCGGCGTAGTGGCCAACGCTGCCGAGCCGTTCCCACAAGCCGAGCGAGTGGGCGAAGGTAGCCGAGTGCTCGACCTCGCCGGCCAGGAACACGCGCTCGTCCGGGACGAATACGTCGTCGAACACGACCAGCCCCTCGTTCATCGGGAAGCGGCTGCTGTAGGGGTAGAAGTCGGGATCGAAGTCCGGCCGGGGCGCGAAGCTGGCGTTGACGATCCGGACGCCCGGCGCGTTCACCGGCACCGCGCAGGCCACCGCATAATCCTCCTCGCCCGGCTTCATGGCCTTCGTGGGCGTCACGATCAGCTCGTGCGCTATGGCAGCCGAGCTGATATGCAGCTTGGCCCCGCGGATAATGATGCCCCCCGGCACGCGGTCGGCGATGCGCGTATAGAGGTCGGGATCGTCCTGCTTGCTTGGCGGCAGGGCCCGGTTTCCCTTGGCGTCGGTGATGGTGACGACGCCGCGGATGTCGCGCTGCCGGCTCTGGCGGAAATACTCCTCAGCGCGGTCGGCGTAGAACGGGTACTGCGCGCGGATCCGGCTGGCCGCAGTCAGGACCATCAGCAGACCAGTCGCGGTTGAGGTGGTCGGAAAGTCCCAGCTCAGCTGGCGGTGCTGCTGTTCCCTCAGCTCCTCAGCGGAGGTGGGAATGAAAAAGTAGGGGCCGTGCGCGTCCGGAGCAGGGTCGTAGAAGGTGTCGTATCCCTGGGCGGCCCAGGAGGCGGCCCGGCTGAGCAGCGGCTCCCGCGTGACGTCGGGCACCGCCTTGCCGTTGATGAAGATCTTCCTGCCGTCGCGAAGCGAATCCAGGTATTGCTGGCCAGTGAGCATCATCTTCCTTACCGCGAGCGAGCCGCCGGGCCGGATGCGCGATCCGGCTCAGGTCAGCTCTCCCGCCGTGATCGCGCGCCTCAGCGCGGCCTTCTGGATCTTGCCGGTGGAGTTCTTGGGCAGCTCGGCACACACGATCAGCTGCTGCGGGATCTTGTAGCCGGCCAGGCGACCGCGGCAGTGCGCGCGCAGTTCTTCCAGCGTGATCTCCCCTCCCGGGACCAGACGGACGACCGCTGCAATCACTTCGCCCCATTGCTGGTCCGGCTGGCCTATGACCGCCACCTCGGCGACGGCCGGGTGCCCGGCGACGACATCCTCGATTTCGACCGGGTAGACGTTCTCGCCACCGCGGATGATCATGTCGTCGGCTCGCCCGGCCAGGAACAGGAAGCCATCCTTGTCCCGCCAGGCCAGGTCGCCAGCGCGAAACCAGCCGTCCCTCAGGGCGGCGGCGGTCCGGTCAGGCTGCCCGAGGTATCCCGACATCAGGGTCTCGCTCCTGCTCCAGATCTCGCCCACGTCGCCGTCGGGCACCTCGACGCCGCCGGGATCGCACAGCTTGATGTCGCAGCCGTACATCGGCTTTCCGATCGAGCCCAGGAGATGCTCATCGCCGGCCAGCGCCCGGCGATGGTCGGCCGGGCGCAGCATGGCCTGGCCCCCGGCCTCCGTGCCTGCGCCGAACCCGTTGTAGAGGTCGCAGGCGAAAACGTCAGCCATCCTCCTGACCAGTGACGGCGGCATCGGCGCGCCGCCGTACATGATCGAGCGCAGGCCGTCGTACCGACCGGACGCGAGCCCGGGCGAGGCGAGCAGCGTGCTGATCATGCTCGGCACGAGCAGGCAATGCCGCAGACGGCCGCTGTGCATCCACTCCAGCAGCTGGCCGGCGTCAAACTGCGGCAGGATCAGTGACGCGCTCCCCCGGCTGAGACCGTAGAGGATGTGGCCGAACCCGGATACGTGGAACATCGGCGCGCCGGAATAAATAAGGTCGTCGGGGCGCAGGCCGAGCTCCAGCGTCCCGCTCAGCACGATGTTCCTGATCATGCGCTGGGACTGCAGGACGCCCTTCGGGGTTCCGGTGGTGCCGCTGGTCAGAGCGAGGCTCAGGATGTCGTCGTCGTCAGCTGGTGAGATCAGTTCTGAGCAGTCCGGCATCGTCGCGATCAGGCCCGCGTAGCTGACTTCTTCCTCCTGGGCGCCGTCCAGCCACGCGATGAGCGGGAGCCGGCCGTCCAGATTGGCCAGTGCCTGCGCGGCCGTATCGCGATACCGGCCGCCCAAGAAGACCGCGGAGACGCTCGCGGAGGCGAGCAGGTTCGCGATCTCAGGCGACGAGAGCCGGTAGTTCAGCCCCACGAACGTGGTTCCCAGCTTCATTGACGCCAGGAGGAGGATCAGGTATTCGGGAGAGTCGGAGGCAAGTACGCCGATCCGGTCACCGTGGCGCAGCCCGGCGGCCAGCAGAGCCCGCGCCAGCCGCGTCACCTGCTCGTCGGTTTCGCGGTAGGTCATCGAGCTGCCGTCGGCTCGCACGATGCACTCAGCGTCGGGCTGGTATCGAGCGTGCATGGTGACCCAGTCACCTATGGCGAGACCTGCCACCGGACGCTCCCGAAGCCGAGACGGAGCAACGCGAAACAAAATCTGAATAGTACTCAGATTAGCCTTTTCGCCAGGTTAGCGGAGCGTCGGGGGGAACAGCTCGGGCGGGAAGTTCTGGTAGGCGACCGGGACCAGCCAGCGGCGGATCGCCGCCGTTCCTACGGAGGTGTAGGCGGGCATCGTGGTGGCGGGCCATGGGCCGCCGTGGTGCTGCGCGGCGACCACGGCCACGCCGGTGGGCCAGCCGTTCCACACGATCCGGCCCGCGATGCGCTCCAGAACCCCGATCACCTGGCGGGCCAGGTCCAGGTCCCCTGCCGAGTCGCCGACGTGTACCGTGCCGACGAGGTTGCCGGGCAGCGCGGCGAGCACCGGGAGCAGGTCGTCCACCGACGGGTAGGTGATCACCAGCCCGGCCGGGCCGAACCGCTCGCGCGACAGCACCGCGAGGTCGGCGGCGAACTCCTTCAGGGTGAGCTGGAACACCCGCGGGGTGGCGCCCCACGGCCCCGCCCCGGGCCGGCCGGCGGCTAGCTCGCTGACCCCGGGGTGCTCCGAAGCCTCCTCCACCGCCTCCTCGTACCCCGCGAAGATCCGGCCGGTCAGCATCGCGCCGCCGGACGACTCTCCGACCGCGTCCGCGATGGCGGTCAGCAGGCCCGCGTCCTCGGGCACGAAGAGCAGGCCGGGGTTGGTGCAGAACTGGCCGGTGCCGAGGGTCAGCGACGCGACGTACCCGCTCGCGACCTCGGCCGGGCGGGAGGCCGCGGCGCCGGGCAGGACGACGCCGGGGTTGACCGAGCCGAGCTCGCCGTAGAACGGGATCGGGACGGGGCGCTCCCCGCAGATCCTGGCCAGCGCCAGCCCCCCGGCCGTCGATCCGGTGAACCCCGCGGCCGCGATCAGCGGGTGCCGCAGCAGCCGCAGGCCCGCCTGGACCCCGTGCACCAGCCCGAACACCCCCGACGGGGCCCCCGCCGACGCCAGCGCCTCGGTGACGATCCCGGCCGTCACGTCGGAGGTGACCGGGTGCGCCTCGTGCGCCTTGACCACCACCGGGCAGCCCGCGGCCAGCGCGGAGGCCGTGTCATTGCCGGCTACCGAGAACGCGAAAGGGAAGTTGGACGCCGCGAACACCGCCACCGGGCCGACCGGGCGATTGATCCGCCGGATGTCAGGCACGACGCCCACGGCCGGGCTGACCACCGCGTCGGCGTATCCGCCGTCCCGAAGCACCCCCGCGAACAGGCGCAACTGCCCGGTGGTGCGGGCCACCTCGCCGGTGAGCCGCTCGCCGCCGAGCGCGGTCTCGGTATCGGCGATCACGGCCAGTTCGCCGGTCCGCTCGTCAAGCGCGTCGGCCACGGCCTCCAGCGCCTCGGCCCGCCGCAACGAAGCGGACCAGCCGGGCGCGGCCGACGCTGCGGCCGCCACCAGAGCGTCGACCTCGGCGCCGGCGGTCTCGGCCACCGGCTCCCCCACGGGCTCGCCGGTACGCGGGTCAAACCCCTGGATCATCGCGCCCTCCCGGGAATCGGCGGTTCCCTAGGAGGTTACGGCAGCGGTCCGGCCGCCGGGGAGGCCCGGGAGGCCTGGGCGGCCTCGGCGGCGCGGAACGCCGCACCCGCGGCCTCGCCCTTGCGCTTGGCGTGCTGACCGTAGACGGTCATCCAGGCGACCACGACGCCGGCGACCGCGAAGGGCATGAACTTCGAGATGGTCAGGGCGGTTCCACCCGAGGTGTTCTCCACGATTACGATCCGGGCCGCGGCCTCGGCCAGGTAGGCCACGCCCCAGACCACCGTGATGACGTTGAAGGTGCGCCGGAAGCCCTCGTACTGCCAGCGGCTGGCGAAGTCGCGGCCCTTGGGCGTGTCCGGGCCGATGAACTCCAGGGCGAAGCGGTATATCAGCGGGCGGCGAGCCCACAGCGAACCCAGGCACACCAGGCCGAAGATCCCGGTCGGCACCGAACCCTCGACCAGCACCAGCTTGGCGCTGCCGCTGGCCAGCCCGAGGATGGTGCCGACGGCGATGCCGAGCAGGACCAGGGCGCCGATGGCGTCGATACGGCGGTGCCGGAGGACCGAGAGCAGCACCCCCAGGGCGGGGAAGATGCCGCTCAGCACCAGCGCCTTGACCTCGCTGGCCCCGTGCGCCCGCAGCACCTGGTAGACCACCAGCGGCCCGCCGATGTCGAAGACGGCAATCGACGCGAACGACCCCACCCGGGCGCGCACCGATGCCCGTGCCCCCGTGGCTGGTTCCGGCTGGCTCATATCATTCACATTAGCACACGGTCGTAGAAGGAAGTACACTATGTTGGAGTGGGGAGGGCATGAGGTGAACGAACCCGAGGTAAGCCCGCGAATGGGCCTGGTCTGCTTCGCCTTCGGCGCGGCGGCGGTGCCCTTCGGCGGCCAGCTGCCCGACGGGCAGCTCTCGGGGCGCGCGCTGATCCAGCTGCTGGCCGACCTCGGCCTGTCGGAGGCGGCCTCCCGGTCGGTGCTGCTGCGGATGCGCATCCAGGGCTGGCTCGACTCGCAGCGGGCCGGGCGGGAGGCCAGGTACCGGCTGGCCCCCGCGATCAACTCGGCGCAGGCCAGGATCGAGAGCCAGCTGCGCGGCAAGCGGCCGCCGTGGGAGGGGTTCTTCTACGGCCTCCTGTACGAGATCCCCGAGCCCGACCGCGCCTACCGCGACCGGCTGCGCCGCGCCGCCCAGCTCCTCGGCTACGCCACGCTGCGCCCCGGCCTGCTCGTGGCCACCAGCGACCGCTGGGCGGAACTCGCCGGGCTGGTCCCCGACTCACCGCCGCCCGGCAGCCAGCTGTTGCGGGTCCAGATCAGGCTCGACGAAGCCGACAGCCGCCTGGTCGCACCGCGGCTCTGGGGCCTGGACGAGCTGGCCGCCCGCTACCGGCGAGTCCTGGCCGAGTCGGCGGCCCTGACCGACCAGGCCGACCGGCACCCGGCCGGGCCCGCGGCGTTCCGCGCCTTCGCCGACGCGACGATGCCGATCTTCGACGCCAGTGCCGCCGACCCAGACCTCCCCGACGAGCTGCTGCCAGACGACTGGCCGGGCCCCGAACTTGGCGTCGCCCTCGGCCGCGCCTTCCGGGCCTTCTACCCCCACATCGCCGGCTACCTGCAGGCCCTGGCCGCCTAGCGCTACCGGGGGTCAGGCTCGGGGTTGCGGCCGGGCCTGGCCAGGAAGTCGAAGTCGCACCCCTGGTCGGCCTGCGTGATGTGCTCGCTGTACAGGGCGCCGTAGCCACGCTCGAACTTCGGCGCCGGGGGGCTCCAGGCTTCGCGGCGGAGTACCCACGCTCGTTCGGAAGAAAGGTTGGCAGAGAGTTCGCGGGCCTCCACGTCGAGCGTGATGAGATCGCCCGTCTGGACGAGAGCCAGCGGGCCGCCCACGAACGACTCCGGGGCCACGTGCAGCACGCAGGCGCCGTAGCTGGTGCCGCTCATCCGCGCGTCGGAGATCCGCACCATGTCGCGGACCCCCTGGGCGAGCAGGTAGTCGGGGATGGGCAGCATGCCGTACTCGGGCATGCCCGGGCCGCCCTTCGGGCCGGCGTTGCGGAGGACCAGGACCGAATCGGCGGTGACGCCCAGGGCGGGGTCGTTGATCAGCCGCTGCATCTCGCGGTAGGAGTCGAAGACGACCGCGGGGCCGGTGTGCTTGAGCAGCCGCGGCTCGGCCGCGATGTGCTTGATGACCGCGCCGTCCGGGGCGAGGTTGCCGCGCAGCACCGCGATCCCGCCCTCGCCGGCCAGGGCCGTTTCCGGGGTCCTGATCACGTCCGGGTTATACACGGCTGCTTCTTCAATCTTTTGGCCGAACGACCGTCCGCTCACCACCAGCCGATCCAGGTGCAACGCGCCCGGGACCTTCGCGAGCTGGGCCAGGAGGGCGGGCAGGCCTCCGGCGTAGTAGAAGTCCTCCATCAGGTAGGCCCCGCTCGGCTTGATGTTCGCCAGCCAGGGCACCCGCCGGGAGATCGCGTCGAAGTCGTCCAGGGTGAGGCTGACCCCGGCGCGGCCGGCCATCGCGATCAGGTGGATGAGGGCGTTGGTGGAACCGCCCAGGGCGAGCACGGTGGCCACCGCGTCCTCGAACGCCTCGCGGGTCAGGATCTGGTCCGGGGTCAGGTCCTCCCAGACCATCTCCACGATCCGCCGACCGCTGGCGGCTGCCATCCGGTAATGGGCGGAGTCGACCGCGGGGATCGAGGCCATGCCCGGCAGGGTCATGCCGAGGGCCTCGGCGGCGGAGGTCATCGTGGACGCGGTGCCCATCGTCATGCAGTGGCCTGGCGACCTCGCGATCCCTGACTCCAGGTCGGCCAGCTCGCAGTCGCCGATCCGGCCGGCCCGGGCATCGTCCCAGGCCTTCCACATGTCGGTGCCGCTGCCGACGGGCTGGCCGCGGTAGTTGCCGCGCAGCATCGGCCCCGCCGTTACGTAGATGGCGGGGATGTTCGCGCTGGCCGCGGCCATCAGCAGCGCGGGCGTGGTCTTGTCGCAGCCGCCCATCAGGACCGCGCCGTCGGCCGGGTAGGAGCGCAGCAACTCCTCGGCGTCCATGGCGAGCAGGTTCCTGTACAGCATCGGGGTCGGCTTCTGGAAGGTCTCGCTGAGCGTGGCCACGGGGAGCTCCACCGGGAAGCCGCCCGCCTCCAGCACGCCGCGCTTGACCTGCTCGGCCCGCTGGCGCAGGTGCATGTGGCACGGGTTCAGCTCGGACCAGGTGTTGAGGATGACGATGAGCGGCTTGCCGAGGTGCTCCTCGGGTTCGACGCCGAGCTGGCGCATCCGGGACCGGTGGCTGAACTCCCGCAGTCCCGCCGTCCGCGCCCCGCCGAACCAGCGGAAGCTGCGGAGGTCCTCCGGCTGCTTCACCCGACGTCCCAGGTGGCCAGGATCCCGGTGATCTCCTGCCTGATGGCCGCAGGGAGGGGGCGGCTGGGCGGGCGGACGTCCGCGCGGCACAGGCCGAGCTGGGCCAGGGCCTCCTTGACCACGCTCACGTTGTCCGCCGAGGAGTCCGCCAGGCGCAGCTCCTCGAACCTGCGCACCGTGTCCCAGACCTTCATCGCGGCCCCGAAGTCGTCCGCGCGCAACGCGCCGAACATGGCCAGCGCGAGACCGGGCGCGACGTTGGCCAGGCCCGAGGTGAACCCCCGGGCGCCGACCGCCCAGAACGCCGGCGCGGTCAGCTCCGCGGCGCCGGCCAGCCAGGTGAGCCGGTCGATCCCGGCGTCCCGGGCCACCGCGGCGAACTTGGTTGCGTCCCGGACGGCGTACTTGACGCCGATGACGTTCGGGGCCCGATCCGCGAGTTCGGCGATCTGCGCGCCCGTGCGCCGCTCGTCCCTGATGTACAGGACCGCGCCGAGGTCGGGGACGGCGTTCGCGATGGCGACGTGATAGTCGATCCAGCCCTGGGCGGAGACGTAGGGGTGCACGGGCTGGTGGATCATGATCATGCGGGCGCCGTGGTCACCGGCGTGCCTGGCCGACTCGGTCGCGGTCGCGATGTCGTGGCCGACGCCGACCAGCAGTTCCGCCCCCGGCCCTGGTCCCTGCTCCCGTCCGCGGACGGCCTGGGCCGCGGTCTGCGTGGCTTGCCTGGTCTCGGCCTGGTCGAGCGCGTAGAACTCCCCGGTGTTGCCGTTCGGGGTGATGACCGTGATCCCGGCGTCGACCAGCCGGCCGATCAGCATCGCGTAGGTGTCCCAGTCGGGCGTGCCGTCGGCGTGCAGCGGCGTGACGGGCACGGCGACCGCGGTCGCCAGGGCGGTGCGCAGCGTGTGCGCCTCGGCCGGGGCCAGGTTCATCGGTGCTTCTCCTTCGGCGGGGGCTTACCCTAGGCATAGCACGTGGTTGCGTCTAGGGTTCCGCCGGCCGTCCGCCGGTTCCGCACACACAATCAGGACGGCGGGGACTGGACCGAGCGACGCCGCGACTCGGCCGGCCAGCGATGGCCGCCGGCGGGGGAACACCTGACGGGACAAAAGCCCTGAGGGCTCCAGTTCAGCCTGCCTGAGGAGCCCCGTTGGACCCGTCGACTCTCCCCCTCTCGGTCACCCTGGCCGTCCTGGCCGCCGCGATCACGCACGCCACCTGGAACGCCATCGCGCACGGCATCAGGGATCAGACCCTCGCGTTCGGGCTCATCGGCGCGGGCGGCATCATCGTGGCGATCCCGCTGGTCATCGTGGTCGCGGCGCCCCGGGCGGCCAGCTGGCCGTACCTGCTGGGGTCGGTCGCGATCCACGTCTTCTACAACCTGCTGCTGATGCGGTGCTACCGGTACGGGGAGTTCGGCCAGGTGTACCCGCTGGCCCGCGGTATCTCCCCGCTGGTGGTGACGATCCTGGCCGCGGTGTTCGTCGGCGAGCACCTGGCCCTCCCCCAGCTCGCCGGGGTGGCCGTCGTCTCGGGCGGCCTGGCCGCGCTGGTCTTCGCCGGCGGCAGGCCCGGGCGGGCCGCGCTGCTGGCCGCGATCGGCACCGGCCTGACCATCGCGGCCTACACGACGGTGGACGGCGTCGGGGTGCGGCTCTCGGCGAGCCCGGTCGGCTACATCGGCTGGCTGATGCTGCTCCAGAGCCTCTGCGTGCCGGCGTTCGCCCTGGTCCGGCGGCGCGACGTGCTGGCCAAGCAGCCGCCGCGGATCCTGCTGACCGGGCTGCTCGCCGGGGCGCTGAGCGTGCTCGCCTACGGCCTGGTGCTATGGGCGCAGACCCGCGGGGCGCTGGCGCCCATCGCCGCGCTGCGCGAGACCAGCGTCATCTTCGGCGCCATCATCGGCACACTGGTCTTCCGCGAGCCGTTCGGCCGGGCCCGCATCGCGGCGACCGTCCTGGTCGCGGCGGGCATCCTCCTCCTCAACCTATGACCCCTAATCCGCACGCAGGCCGGCGGACGGCCCGCAACAGCGAGGAGGTCTCACCGTCGTGCGACGGTCCCTGGCGGACAGGAGAACTTACGACGCTCTCGTGTCGCGGAAGACGGCGCGTTCGAGGCGCTCGACCCGTGCAGCGAGGTCCCCTGCGCCTTCTACCTCGGCGGCGTCGCGGTGCTGCTCGATCCACTGGCGGATCAGCACACTTGGGCGTACATGCTGGGCGGCGGCGCGGTGCCGGACCCAGTCCAGCAGCGACTTAGGCAGCCGCACCGACGTAGTGACCATCGGGTCGGCGTCGGTGTCGGCCTCCCACGTGCCCTGCTCCATCTCGGCTGCGAAGTCGTGGTGCTGGGCGTAGTCGGCGATCTCGTCCAGCTTGCTCATCCTGGCTACCTTCCCTTCCGCCGGAAGGCCTGGCGCTCGGCATTGGTCATGTCTCGGGCCGTGACCACCTACGCCCGCCCTTCGGTTGACTCGGTCAGCACGACCAGCAGGTACCTGCCCTCATCGGTGGTGCCGAACACGTACTCCGTCGCCTCACGGCCTTTCAGCACCAGGCGAGGACGGGTGTAGAGGATCTGCTCGACCTCGTCCGGCGTGACGTTGTGAGCGGCGATGTGGTCTTCGGACTTGTCCGTCCACCAGATCTCCCGCACACCACAATTGTAGTCGCTTGCAATGCATCGCACTATCGGCGTCCGGTGCGCAAAACTGAGGGCGGACCCGCGAAGGCGCCGCTGCCCAACGTGCGAGTGACCTTTCGAAACGTCAAACTCAGTGGTTTCCGCAGTTCAGGGCCGGTCCGCGCGTCTGTCGGCGAATTCGGTTGCCGACTCGCGGCGGCAGGTATCCTGGGTGCAGGCAGCAAGACGGCTGCCAGGCGTGCGACGGCTCCTGGCTCAGCAGGACGCCCACCTGGTGCTGCAGGTCGTCGGTCACGAAGGCAAGCCGCATCAGGTCTTCGCCCGGGTAGGGGCGGCCGGTGCTGGGGCCGAACCCGAAGGCCGCCGCGGCGGTCAGGGAGAACGGGCCGTCGACGACCATCCGCAGCTGCTCGGGGCTCGCGCGGCGGGTGGCGGCATCATTGTCCATATCCGCAGGTCTACCAGGTCGGTACGACAATTCACGCCGCACCGGCCCAGGGAAAGTCCTGCGGGCCTACGCGGCGGCGGGTGTTAGCGTGGGCGCCGTGCCGGAACCAGAGCCGACCCGTGGCCCCAGGCTGTGGCCGGACCTGGCGCCGCTGCGGACCTCGGCGGACTTCCGTCTCGTCTTCGCCAGCCGGACCGTCACCGCGCTCGGCACCCTGGCCGTCGAAGTCGCTCTGCTCGTGCAGGCCAAACAGCTCACCGGGTCGCCGCTGGCAGTCGGGCTGCTCGGCGTGGTGGAGCTCGTCCCGCTGGTGGTGTTCGGGCTGCACGGGGGCCTGCTGGCGGACCGCGTTGACCGGCGGGCGATGATGCGGTGGGGTGAGGCGGGCCAGGCCTGCTGCGCCGTCCTCTTGCTGCTCAACGCGGTGCTGCCGCACCCCGCGGCATGGCCGCTGTTCGCGGTCTCGGCCGTAATGATGGCGGTGGCGGCGCTGCAGCGGCCTTCGTTCGACGCTTCGGTCCCGCGGCTGGTCGCCCGTGACCAGCTCACCGCCGCGGCGGCGCTGCTTTCGATGTCGCAGAACGCCTTTTTCCTGCTCGGCTCGGCGCTCGGCGGCGTCCTCGCGGTGACTCCGGGCCCGTGGCTGGTGTACGGGCTCGACGCGGCGAGCCTGGTGATCTCGTTCGGGTTCCTCACCCGGCTGCGCCCCCTGCCGGGCGGGGCCTCCGGGGAGGAGCACGCCACGCTGCGGGGCCTGACCGCGGGACTGCGCTACGCGGCAGGCCGGCGGGACCTGCTCGGCTCCTACCTGGCCGACCTGGCCGCGATGATCTTCGCCTACCCCAACGCGCTGTTCCCGTTCGTGGCGGCGGACCTGCACGCGCGCTGGGCGACCGGGCTGATGTTCGCGGCGCCGTCGGCGGGGGCGCTCGGCGTGACCCTCGTCAGCGGGTGGATGGGCCGGATCCGGCGGCACGGGCTGGCCATCGCGCTGTCGGCCGCCGCCTGGGGGCTCCTGATGGCCGGGTTCGGCCTCTCCCCCGACCTGGCCGCCGCCCTGTGCTTCCTGGTCGCGGCCGGCGCGGCCGACATGATCAGCGGGATCTTCCGGACGACCCTGTGGAACCAGACCATCCCGGACGCCCTGCGCGGACGGCTGGCGGGCGTGGAGCTACTGAGCTACAGCGTGGGCCCGCCGGCCGGCCAGCTCAGGTCGGGCGTGGTGGCCAGCCTGACCAGCGTCCGGTTCTCGCTCGTCTCGGGCGGGCTGATCTGCGCCGCCGCCGTGGGAGCGGTGTGTGCCCTGCTGCCCGGTCTCATCCGGTACCGGGCCGACGACCTTGTGGCCGGGGAGGCGGCATGAAGATATCCGAGGTTCCGATGGTGGACGTGCGCGGGCCGCTGACGGCGCAGCGCGGGCGGCTGCTGGGCCTGCTCGCGTCGCTGAACGACGAGCAGTGGGCCGCGCCCACGGCGGCGCCTGCGTGGTCGGTCAAGGACATCGCCCTGCACCTGCTCGACGTGGACCTGAGCTGGGTCGCCCGCGACCGGGACCACGACCGGGCGGGCATGATCCCCATGTCCACCCGGCACGAGCAGTTCGTCCGCGCGCTGGGCGAGCGTAACCAGCGGTGGGTCGACGGCGCCCGCACCCTGAGCCCGCACCTGATCACCGGCCTGCTCCAGTGGGCGGGTGACCAACTCGACGCCCACCTCGGGACGATCGACCTGGCGGGCGCGAGTTCGGTCTACTGGGCCGGGGACGTCCCGCTGTGGTTCGACCTCGCCCGCGAGTTCACCGAACGGTGGGTGCACTACCGGCAGATCCAGGACGCCGTCCTGCCTGCCGGGTCCGATCAGCCGCCGGACGAGTTCCTGCAGCTGGTTCTCCGCACGTTCGTCTGGGGTTTCCCGCACCAGTACCGGGCACCGGCCCCGGACGGCACGGCGATCGCCATAGAGGTGCCGGGCAGCGGCGCGTGGATCCTGACCAGGACAGCCACCGGGTGGTCGCTTTCTGAAGGGGGGGCCGTTGCCCCGGCCGCCCGCCTGTCAATGAGCGGCGAGGCGGCCTGGCGGCTGCTCACGGGCGCCCGCTACGACGCAAGCCAGGTCCAGCTCTGGGGTGACCAAACGCTGGCCGAGCCGCTCTTGTCGGTCCGCGGCATCATCGTCTAGAAAAGCCCGGGAGGTGCCCGGCGGCGCAGGGTTCCGCCGGGCACCGGGCCGACCCAAATCAGCCTGTTCCTACTCGGAGGAACGACACGGATACGCACGCGGATCAAGGCGGAACCCCGACGTAAGCGATCCGTCACAATCAGGAACCGTCCGATGTCAGCCGACGCCCTTGCTATAGTCCGCGGTGAGCCAGTGCTCGGGGGTCAGCCTGAACATGAACTGGTTCCCGCCGGGCACGGACGCGATGTAGGCGTCGCCGCCCTCGACGCCCAGGTACCGGCGGGCCAGCTCCAGGCGTTCGGCCTCGGTCGCGTCCTCGAAGGCCACCGGACCCTCGACGGTGACGTACTTGTACGGCGGGTTCTCGTCCTGGGCGCACAGGCTAAACCGGCCGGCCGCCACGATGGCCGCCGCCTTGCGCGTGGCGCGGCCGGTGCTCACGTTCACGGTGCCGCCGGGTGAGTAGGTGTACCAGACCGGGACCGTCAGCGGGCCGTCGCCGTCCTGCGACGCGACGCTGAGCACCCCCACGTGCAACCCGGCGAGGAACTCCTCGCGCTCCTCGTGACTCATGTTCAGGGGCATGGCGTCAGTCTCTCAGACCTAGGATGAGGCCATGGTCGAGCCCTACCAGGCGGTGGGCCTGGTGCCCACGATGCGCGGCATCCGCCGCCGTGACGAGATCGCCGTGAACATCGAGCACGTGTCGCACCTGATCAAGGCCGCGTCGTGGCTGTCCAGCCTCGACCTGCCTGTGCGCCTCATCGCCGTGCCCGAAGGCGCGCTGCAGGGTTTCAACGACGAGGTCCTCGACCTGGATCACGAAGAGTTCGCCCGCGAGTGCGCGATCGACATCCCCGGACCCGAGACCGACGCGCTCGGCGCCCTGGCGCGCCAGTGGAACGCGTACCTGATGGCGCAGGCCAAGGCCCGTCATCCGGAGTTCCCCGGGCGCTTCTTCAACATCGGCTTCATCCTCAGCCCCGAAGGCGACATCATCCTGCGGCACCACAAGGTGGTGCCGCTGCTCCCGGTCGAGCACTCGGTGACGCCGCACAACGTCTGGGACAAGTGGATCGAGCTGTACGGGCGCAACCTCGACGCCTTCTACCCGGTGGCCGACACCAAGATCGGCCGGCTCGGGTTCCTGATGGCCAACGAGGGTTCGTACCCCGAGAACGCCCGCGGCCTGGCGATGAACGGCGCCGAGGTGGTCTACCGCGGCCCTTACCCGCACCCGCACGTCGGCAACGGCCTGTTCGAGATCCAGAACCGGGCACGGGCCCTGGACAACAACTTCTACCTGATCGCGTGCAACGTCGGCACGTACTACCTGCACACCGACTCCGACGTCCCGATCGACACCTTCGGCGGCGGGTCCATGGTGGTCGACTACCGCGGCCAGGTGGTCGGCCGGCACGACTACAGCGCAGGATCCTCGTGGGTCGCCGGGACCGTCGATGTCGAGGCGCTGCGCAAGTTCCGGGCCAGCGCGCAGTGGGACAACTGGATCAAGGACCTCACCACCGAGCAGTACCAGGTCATCTACGAACAGCCGGTCTACCCCAAGAACCTGTACCTGGACCGCGCTCCGTACACCCACGCCGAGTACCGCCGCGAGGTCATCGACCGGCAGATCGAGCTCATGCACGAGCGGGACATCTGGCACCGCCCCGGTCCGGACTGAGGGCTGGGCCCGCCTGGTCCCTGAAGGCGCGATACTGGTGGGCTAGGCGGGGCTCAGGTGCCGCGTGCGGCTGCGGCTGCGGCGTTGCGACGCGCGGACGGCGTCGCGGAGCGGGGGACGGGTACTCGAGCGTCACCCATGGGCAAGAGACGGCGCACGCTCACGCGTGCGGGCCTGCTGCCCAGGCCCGGCGACGCGATCACAGGCTGAGGGCCTGGCGGAGCTGGTCCTGGGAGGGCGCCTGCCCCTGGCGGCCGTGCTCATCGGTGTACAGCCGGCACGAGACCGAAGGGTGCTGCCCGGGCCGGGCGAACGGGTCCGTCCCATCGGCCAGGAGGGTGGGCGAGCCGGTCATGCCCGCTCGTTCCGCGTCGGCCTGGTCGACCAGGACCTGCCGGGTGAGCTCGACGCCCGGGTGGGCCGCCAGCAGCGGCGCCAGCCGGGTTTCCAGCAGGTCCGCGCCAGCGCAGCCCGGCACGTGCAGGATCTCAAGTCTCATTGCGGCTCTCCGGCCAGGCGGTTGATAGCGTTGGCGCTGTACCGCACGGGTAGCGGCCTCCAGTATCCCTCGTTCAGCCTGCCTAGGAGGCCCTCATGCCGTCCATCCAGGTGCGCCCGTTCCGCCGCACCGACCGCGACCAGCTCACGCAGCTCGTCAACGCCCACGCCGGGGCCGTCGTACCCGGCATGAGCGTGTCGGTGAACACCGTCCTCGGCTCGCTGGAGCGCCAGCCCGGCGAGTTCATCGAAGACCCCTGGGTGAGCGAGCGGGTCACCCTGGTCGCCGAGCAGCAGAACCGGGTCGCCGCGGCCGCGCACCTGCTCAGGCACTACCCCGACGAGCGCGCCGGGCAGGCGGCCAGGGACGTCGGCGAGGTCCGCTGGCTGCTCTACTGGCCGCACGCCCCGGCCGGCAATCCGTGCTGGCCGGACGCCGGGGACGCGGCGGCCGCGCTGATGACCGCGTGCCTGCACCAGCTCGGGGCCTGGCGGGTGACCCGGCAGCACGCGGACGGGGAACTGCCCGTGGCCGGCGTCTACGGCGTGCCCGAGCAGTGGCCGCATATCCGCTCCTGCCGGCCGTGGGCTTCCGCGAGCTCACCCGCACTCAGCGGGGCTGGAGCCGGGCCAGCGCGGCCTCGGCGTAGGCCTCGAACATGCGCCGGTCATCGGGCTCGAGGTCACCGGGGTCGCCGGGGTCGCCGTCGAGCAGGAGGTCGAGGAGGCTGACGAGGTCCCAGTACGGCTGGTGCTCGTGCGCCCGGCCGGTAACGGCCCGGTAGCAGGCCAGGAACTCGTCGGCGACCCGCTGACCATGGTCGGCGGCCAGGTTCCACCGCATGTGCGCGACGTCGAGCTCGGGCGGCCCCCAGGAGGCCTGCGTCCAGTCCACCACGCCGGTCAGCCGGCCGCGCCACCACAGGGTGTTCTCCGGGTGATAGTCGCGGTGGATCAGCGTCGGCACGCCCGCCGGCGGCGCCTCGCGCACCGCGGCGGCTGCCCGGGCCCATGTCCGGGACCCGGACATCCACGGGGCCGGCTCGGCCCGGGCGCGGTCGTAGTAGAGGCGGTACGGGACGACGGCGGACCTGGCTCCGTCGCCCACGGCGTGGATCAGGGCCAGGGTCTGCGCCAGCAGCCGGACGAACCCCTCGGCCTCGGCGTCCGCCCGCCGCGGCGGGTGGCCAGTCAGGCGGGTCAGCAGGATGGCCGGGACGTCGCAGCGCGAGCCGTCGGGGTCGGCGGCCACCACGAGCGGGGCGGGCACCGGGGTCGCGGCCAGCAGCCCGAGTACGCGGACCTCGCGGTCGACGGTGTAGTCGGGGTCGTCGGCCGCCCATCCGGGCCGCGCCCAGCGCCGCAGCACCAGCCGGCGCACACGCCCGTCGCCGCAGGCGACCTCGACCGCATGGTTAACGTGCCAGGAGCCGGGGCGCAGCCGCCGGGCCGCCAGCAGCCTGCTGCCCGGGCCGAGCGCGTCCGTCACCCACGCCGCGGCCCGGTCCGGTAGCGCTACCCCTCCGTCAGCTGCCGATGTAGCTCATCACGTGCTTGATCCGGGTGTAGTCCTCGAACCCGTACATGGACAGGTCCTTGCCGTAGCCCGAGTGCTTGAACCCGCCGTGCGGCATCTCGGCCACGATCGGGATGTGGGTGTTGATCCAAACGGCGCCGAAATCCAGGCGCTTGGCCATCCGCATCGCGCGGCCGTGATCCTTGGTCCACACGCTCGAGGCGAGCCCGTACTGGACGCCGTTCGCCCAGCGGAGCGCCTCGTCCTCGTCGGTGAAGCGCTGCACGGTGATCACCGGGCCGAAGATCTCGTCCTGGATCATCTCGTCGTCCTGTTGCAGGCCGGCCACCACCGTTGGGGCGTACAGGTAGCCGCGCTCCCCGACCCGGTGCCCGCCCGTGATCAGCTCGGTGTGCGCTGGCCTGCGCTCGATGAAGCCTTCCACCCTGGCCAGCTGGTTCGGGTTGTTCAGCGGGCCGAAGTAGGCGTCGGGCACGTCAAGCCCGCCGGTCTTGGTATTGCTGGCCGCCTCGCCGAGGGCGTCGGTCAGGTCGGCGGCGATGCCGGGGCCGGCCAGCACCCTGGTAGCGGCGGTGCAGTCCTGCCCGGCGTTGAACAGGCCCGCGCCAGCAATCCCCGCAGCCGCGGCCTCCACGTCCGCGTCGTCGAAGACCACGACGGGCGCCTTGCCGCCAAGCTCGAGGTGGACCCGCTTGAGGTCGTCGGCCGCGGCGCGCGCGACCTCCATGCCGGCCCGCACCGAGCCGGTGATCGACACCATGCTCGGGGTCTTGTGCGCGATCAGTTCCCGGCCGGTGTCGCGGTCACCGCAGATCACGTTGAACACGCCAGGCGGCAGGAACTCGGCGGCGATCTCGGCCAGCAGCAGCGTGGACACGGGGGTCGTGTCCGACGGCTTGAGCACGACGGTGTTCCCCGCGGCGATGGCGGGCGCGAACTTCCAGACCGCCATCATCATCGGGTAGTTCCAGGGCGTCACCTGGGCGCACACGCCGATGGGCTCACGGCGGATCATCGAGGTGTGCTCCCGCATGTACTCGCCCGCGCTGCGGCCCTCGAGCACGCGCGCCGCCCCGGCGAAGAACCTGATCTGGTCTACCGCGGGCGGGACCTCCTCCGACGCGGTCAGCTCGACCGGCTTGCCTGTATTGCGGGTCTCGGCCTCGATGATCTCGCCGGCGCGCTCCGCGATCGCGTCGGCGATCCGGAACAGGGCCAGGCTGCGCTCGGACGGGGTGCTGTCCCGCCACCCCTCGAACGCGGCCGCCGCGGCCTGCATGGCGGCGTCCACGTCCTGGCGCCCCGAGATCGGCGCGTGAGCGTAGACCTCGCCGGTACTAGGGTCGACCACATCGCTGGCACGGCCCTCGCTGGCGTCGGTGTACTTGCCGTTGACGAAGTTCTGCAGCGCGCGGTCAGCCATCGCAGCCCTCCAATGGTCGTATGCGACACGTATGACGAGCTTCGCAGAGATACACTATCTCCACAAGTGAATCAGTTGCTATCTTTATGGATACCTACGAAATCAGTTGGCTGGTTTGGGACATTACCCCGTCCAGGAGAAGGAGGCGACCGGATGGCGCACAGCCCAAAGACGCTCCCGAACCATGGCCCTGGTAGTGCCGTACTCGACGATATCGCCAAGCAGATCATCGAGCAGTTGCAGGAGGACGGCCGGCGTTCCTACGCGGCGATCGGCAAGGCGGTCGGGCTCTCCGAGGCAGCCGTCCGGCAGCGGGTGCAGCGGCTGCAGGACACCGGGGTCATGCAGATCGTCGCGGTCACCGATCCCCTGATGCTGGGCTTCAAGCGCCAGGCGATGATCGCCATCAAGACCGACGGTGACCTGGAGAAGGTGGCCGACCAGCTAGCCGACATGGAAGAGATCGACTACGTCGTCGTCAGCGCCGGCTCGTTCGACGTGCTGGCGGAGGTCGTCTGCGAGGACGACGACCAGTTGCTCGAGATCCTCGGCCGGGTCAGGGCCGTGCCGTGCGTGACGAGCACCGAGACGTTCGTGTACCTCAAACTCCGCAAGCAAACCTACTCATGGGGAACCAGATGACATCCTCCTTCGACGCCATCCAGAACGCGCAGGAAGCCGCCAAGCGCAACCTGTGGCTCCATTTCACCCGGATGTCCAGCTACGCGGACCGCGACGTGCCCGTGATCGTCCGCGGGTCCGGGGCTTACGTCTTCGACCAGCACGGCCGGCGCTACCTGGACGGGCTGTCTGGCCTGTTCGTGAGCCAGGTCGGGCACGGCCGCACGGAGATCGCCGAGGCCGCCGCTCGGCAGGCGTCCGAGCTGGCCTATTTCCCGCTGTGGTCCTACGCCCACCCCAAGGCCATCGAGCTGGCGGCGCGGCTGGCCGAGCTGGCGCCGGGTGACTTGAACCGTGTTTTCTTCACCACCAGCGGCTCCGAGGCGGTCGAGTCGGCGTGGAAGCTGGCCAAGCAGTACTTCAAGCTGACCGGGAAGCCCGGCAAGTACAAGGTGATCAGCCGTGACATCGCCTACCACGGCACGTCCATGGGCGCCCTGGCGATCACCGGCCTGGCCGACATCAAGCACCCGTTCGAGCCGCTGCCGCCCGGCGGCGTCCGGGTGCCGAACACCAACTTCTACCGCGCCCCTGACTTCCTGTCCGGAGACGAGGCGGAGTTCGGGCAGTGGGCCGCGGACGAGATCGAGCGGGCGATCCTGCGCGAGGGCCCGTCATCGGTCGCCGCGGTCTTCCTCGAGCCGGTGCAGAACTCCGGCGGCTGCTTCCCGCCCCCGCCCGGCTACTTCGCGCGGGTCAGGGAGATCTGTGACACCTACGACGTCCTGCTGGTGTCCGACGAGGTGATCTGCGCGTTCGGCAGGCTCGGCTACTACTTCGGGTCCGAGCGGTACGGGTACCAGCCGGACATCATCACCTTCGCCAAGGGGGTAACGTCGGGGTATTCACCGCTGGGCGGGATGATGGTCCGCGACGCGCTGATGGAGCCGTTCAGCACGGGGACGGCCACGTTCCTGCACGGGATCACGTTCGCCGGGCACCCGGTGTCGTCCGCGGTGGCGCTGGCCAACCTGGACATCTTCGAGAAGGAAGACCTGCTGGGGAACGTGCGCGCCAACGAGGGCGCGTTCCGCTCCACCCTGGAGCGGCTCTACGACCTGCCGATCGTCGGGGACATCCGCGGGGCCGGGTACTTCTACGGCATCGAGATGGTCAAAGACAAGGTCACCCGCGAGACGTTCACCGACGACGAGTCGGAGCGCCTGCTGCGCGGGTTCCTGTCCCACGCGCTGTTCGACGCGGGGCTGGTGTGCCGCGCCGACGACCGCGGGAACCCGGTGATCCAGCTCGCCCCGCCGCTCATCTGCGGGCAGGAGCACTTCGACGAGATCGAGCGGATCCTGCGCGAGGTGCTCACCGAAGCCTGGACCCGCATTTGATATTCCCCCCGGTCCGGGGGGCCGGGGGGCCGGGGGGCCCTCCCGTGCGCGGGGGGATCCCGGGGGGGGGGGGGGGGGGGGTCGCCCCCCGGGGGCAGCGCAGCACTGTTCATCGGAATGTAGAGCCATCACACTCCGTAGCGCCATCTGACGTTTACTCGTCCCCATTAGTTTTCCGTCATGCCGGCGACCTCGGGTAGCTCACGGCCGCCCCGTTCCTCGCTGTCGCGCCGCCAAGTGCTGGCCGCCGGCGGAACGGGGCTGCTCGCGGCCACCGCGACCCCCGCCAGGGCGGCCACGGCGCGGCGGGGGGCCCGCACCGCGGCCGGCGACGGCACACCCGAGCAGGTGCATCTCACCTGGGGCGATGACCCCGCCACCAGTGTCGTCGTCTCCTGGGCCTCGCCCGGTCCGGCCGCCAGGCCGCAGGTCAGGATCGGACAGCGGGTCATCGCCGCCGAGACCCGGCCGTGCACCGACGGGATCAGCGGCGAGACGGTCTGGACCTACCACGCGCGCGTCGGCGGGCTGCGCCCCGGCGCCCGCTACGCGTACGCCGTGACCGCCGACAACGATGACGACGCCGCCGATCCGTTCAGCGCCACCTTCCGTACCGCGCCGCAGGGCCGAGCGCCGTTCCGCTTCACCAGCTTCGGCGACCTGGGCACGCCGAACACCGACTGGGTGCTCTCTTACGGCCAGAGCGCGTACGCGGTGGAGGCGGTCGAGTCCTTCGAGCCCCTGTTCCACCTGCTGAACGGCGATCTGTGCTATGCGAACCTCAATCCGGCCGTCCAGCCGCAGGTGTGGCGTGACTTCGGCGACAACAACGAGGTGTCGGCCGCCAACCGGCCGTGGATGCCGTGCCTGGGCAACCACGAGGTGGAGTTCGGCAACGGACCGCAGGGGTTCACGTCCTACCTGACCCGCTACACGCTGCCCGATAACACGGTGCCGGGTTTCAACGGGCGCTGGTACGCCCTGCGCGTCGGCTCGGTCCTGTTCGTCTCCCTCGACGCCGACGACGTCGTGTACCAGGACGCGGGCGCGTTCGTGGCCGGCCCGGCCGCGCTTGTGCCTGCCGCCTCCACCGGCAACGAGCCGATCGAGCCCGGCACGTCGTTCTACATCCGCGGCTATTCGGGCGGCGCGCAGACCGCGTGGCTGGAGCGGACGCTGGCGGCCGGGCGCGGCGATGAGTCGGTCGACTGGATCGTCGTCCAGATGCACCAGTGCGCCGCCTCGTCATCGGCCCGGGGGAACGGCTCCGACCTGGGCATCCGCCAGGACTGGCTGCCCCTGTTCGACCGGTACGGGGTGGACCTGGTGCTAGCCGGGCACGACCACGACTACGAGCGGTCGTTCCCGCTGCGCGGCGCCGACTCCGACGTGGGCCGGGACCCGGCCACCGGCGCCGTGGTCAACACCTTGCGACCGCGCCCCGTGACGACCGCGGATACCGGGGTGTTCGACACCAGCGCGGGCACCGTGCACCTGGTCCTGGGCTGCGGCGGTGCCGAGGAAAACCTGGACGACTACGGGACAGGCGGGGCCGAAGGCCGGCACCAGGCCAGGGTCCTCACCTGCGCCAATCGCCCGGCGGTCACCTCGACACCGGGCGTCTACTCCCGCCCGTCGTCCTACGCGGTGGAGGACGCCACCTGGTCGGCCAAACGGGACACGTCGACCGGCTACGGCATCGCGGTCTTCGACGTCGACCCCGGCACCGAGGCAGGCGGCCAGACCAGCATCACCGTGACGTACTACCACGCGGTGGGCGCTGACCCGGTCAACCCCGCCACCGGGGCGGCAGGCGCGCCGACCCCCGACTACACCGAGTTCGAGACCTTCACCCTGGTCCGCCCGCGCTCCGGGTGAGCCTAGGGCACGGGCGGGCGCGGCGGGCCGGCCTCCTGGGATGGCATGGAGTTACTGGTGGGCAGCGGGTAGTCGATGCCGAACTTCAGCGTGCCGGCCAGCGAGTCGAGCACCGCCTGCTCCGCCGTGCCCAGCTCACCGAGCGAGGTCGTCGGCAGTCCGGGCAGGCTGGTGTCCGGCGGCCTGGACAGCGCGAGCGCCGCGGTCAGGTCGCCGGTGAAGGCGCGCCGCCAGGGCGAGAGGTTGGGCACCTCGACGCCCCACCGCGTCTCGATGAAGCGCAACAGCGAGGTGTGGTCGAAGACTTGCGAGCACACGCGCCCGCCGCGGCTGAACGGGGAGATGACCAGGCACCCGGTGCGGAAGCCGAGGCCGATCGGACCGGTGATCCCCGCCGCCGCGGCGGGCAGCGTCGTGGCCGTCAGCCACTCCCCCTCCGTCCCCGGCGGCGGGGTCAGCGGCGGCACGTGATCGAAGAACCCGCCGTTCTCGTCGTGGACCACGAACAGGACGGTCTGTGCCCACACCGCCGGGTTCGACACCAGCGTCTGGAGCACGCTGTGGATGAGGTACTCGCCGTACCCGGGCGGCGCCGCGGGGTGCTCGCACTCCGCCAGCGGTGGCAGGATCCACGACACCGCGGGCAGGTTGTTCCCCTGGACGTCCGAGGTGAAGTTGTCGGGGAAGCGCGGGGTCAGCCCGCGGCCTACCAGCTGGATCCCGGTGCTCGAGAACGGGTTGTTGTAGGCCTTGAAGTACGGCAGCGGGCTCAGCGCCAGCTCGCACAGCGGGTCGTTGTAGACCTTCCAGCTCACCCCGGCCGCCAGCAGGCGTTCCGGCATGGTTTCCCAGGTCAGCTTGCCGTATTCGGCGATCCGGTCGCCGAACGTCTCCAACACCGGCCCGCCGGCCACCCCCTCGGGGTCTATCGACGCCGACACGGCCATCAGCCGGTTCGAGTCGGTCGGCCCGAGCACCGAGCTGAAGTAGCCGTCGCAGACGGTGAACGCGTCCGCGAGCGCGTAGTAGAAGGGAAGCTCGGCGCGCGTGTAGTAGCCCATCGTCACCGGGCCGTGCACCGCGCCGTCGACGGCCACGTGGGTGGCCACGAACTTGTCCATCGCGCCGTGGTTCCAGCTCTGGTGCTGGGTCGCCCAGGTGTGCGAGATGTCGTTGAGGGTCTGGCCGTCCCGCAGCGGCGGGTCGCTGGTCAGGCGGAACGGCTGCAGGTAGCCGGCCGGGTCGGCGCCCTTACCCGGCTGGTAGCCGAACTGGTCGAAGATGGGGTATTCCCGGCCGCCCACGAACTGGCCGAGGGTGTTGGGATCGGAGAAGCCGCGGACGCCGGACAGCGTGCCGAAGTAGTGATCGAACGAGCGGTTCTCCTGCATCAAGATCACGACGTGCTCGATGTTGTCCAGGCCCGCCGGGCCGTCGGACGTCGCGGTCGCCTGGTCGATCAGCCTGGCCTGCGCGTCGGTCAGCTCGCTCACGATGGCCTCCCCTCAGGTGTGACAGCGCAAAGGATACGGTCGGGGCATGGACGTTCTCGTGATTGGGGCCGGGGTGTGCGGCCTGACTACCGGGATCCGCCTGGCCGAGGCCGGGCTCGCGGTGACGATCAGGACGGCGGCCCCGCCGGAGCAGACGACGTTGGCGGCCGCCGGGGCGGTCTGGGGCCTGGTCCGGGTCGGGCCGCCGGACCGGGTCCTGGAGTGGGGCGGGACCGGACTCGAGGTCCTGTCTGCGCTCGCCGACGAGCCGGGCACCGGGGTGCGGATGGCCAGCGGCCAGGAGGTCTCCCGCAGCGCGCTCGAACCGCACTACTGGACCGATCTCCTGCCTGGCCTGCGGTCCAGCGCGCCGTCCGAGCTGCCCGACGGGTTCGCCGACGGCTGGCACTACACCGCCCCGGTCGCCACCATGCCCATCTACCTGGGGTACCTGCGCGCCAGGTTCGAGCGCGCGGGCGGCAAGCTCGAGGTCGCCGCGACCCGCACGCTGGCCGAACTGGCCGGCGTGGCTCCCGTCGTGGTCAACTGCTCGGGCGCCGCCGCCCGCGATCTGGTCCCCGACCCCGCCGTCGAGGCGGTCCGCGGCCAGGTGGTCATCGCCGCCAACCCCGGCATCGAGGAGTTCTTCATCAACCGGGACCCGGAACCGCCCTGGATCGTCTACATGTTCCCGCACGGCGAGCAGATCCTGCTGGGCGGCACGAACGACGAGGGTAACTGGGATGAAACCCCTAAAACCCATATTGCCGAACGCATTTTGGCCGGGTGTGCCGCGATCGATCCCAGGCTCCGCAACGCGGAGATCCTCGGGCACCGCGTCGGCCTGCGCCCGTGCCGTCCCGAGGTCCGGCTCGAGTCCGAACCGCTAGGCTCCACTCTTCCCTCGGGCCCACCCCAGACCGTCCTGTGGCACAACTACGGCCACGGCGGCGCGGGCATCTCCCTGTCGTGGGGCTGCGCCGCCGAGATCGCCGCCAGCGTTCTCGCCTTAGCCATCGAGCTCAGTTATCGAGCTTGGCTATCAGCCCGCGGGGCGCGATCACCCGGTAGGCGTCCTGGCAGAGCTCGGCGATCTCGGTCCAGTCGACGTCGCCGTCGAGCCGGACGCCGACCCAGCCCCGGTGGCCGACGTAGGGCGGGCGGAAAAAACGGCCAGGGTCCGACTCCGTCAGTTCCTGCTGCGCTCCGGGCGGCGCCGCGCACCACAGGTGCGGGAACTGGTTGTCGTGGTGACCGTCCGCCCAGAGCTGGACGAAGGAGCTCTTGTTCCTGACGAACCAGGTCGGGGCGCCGTGGCTGGCCCGTTCGGTGACCTCCGGCAGGGCCAGGCAGATCGCGCGCAGCCGCTCGGCGAGCATACGATGAGCATACGGGGAGGCCGCCTGGAACCAGAGCGAGTCGTGGGGCGTTTGATCGGGCACGAACATATCTGAGCTGGCGCAGTCCGTGTCTAGGCCGGTACTGCTCCGCCGTCTGGCCTTGGCCGCGATCGCCGCCTTGGCGGGTCTGCTATACGCCTGGGCCCTGGGCCAGGGCACGCTGGAGTACTACTACGCCGCCGCCGTCCGCAGCATGTCGATGAGCTGGCATAACTTCATCTTCGGCGCCTTCGATCCGGCTGGCACGATCACCCTGGACAAGCTGCCAGGCGCGTTCTGGATCCAGGCGCTCTCGGTGCGGGCCTTCGGCTTCCACCCGTGGGCGATCGTGCTTCCGCAGGCCGTCGAGGGTGTCCTGACCGTGCTGGTGCTGTACCGCGCGGTGTCCAGGCTCGCCGGGACGACCGCCGGCCTGATCGCCGCGCTGATCCTGGCGGTCAGCCCGGCCACCGTGGCCCTGGACCGCGGGAACATCTCCGACTCGCTGCTGATCCTGCTGCTCGTGCTGGCCGCCGACGCCGTGTCCGGGGCCATCACCGCCGGCGCGGGGAACTCCCGCCCGCTCGGGGAGGGAATAGGCGGGCTGGTCCTGGCCGCCGTCTGGGTCGGGCTGGCCTTCCAGACCAAGATGATCCAGGCCTGGATGGTCCTGCCCGCGCTGGGGCTGGCGTACCTGCTCTGCGGGCCAGGGTCGGCGGGCAGGCGCGCCGTGCAGCTCACGGTCGCCGGAACCCTGACCGCGCTGGTCTCGCTGTCCTGGATGATCGCCGTCTCGCTCGTGCCCCAGGCGGACCGCCCTTACGTGGACGGCAGCCATAACGACTCGATCTTCGAGCAGGTGTTCGTCTACAATGGGTTCGGGAGGTTCGGCGACCAGACCCCGCAGCAGTTGGTGGCCGCGCTGGTGAGGTCCGGCGCTAGTTCTCCGGTCAGCCAGCCGGCTCCGGGGCAAGGTCAGCCGAGTCCGGTATTCGGCCGGCTCCGGAGCCAGGTCAGCCGAGCCTGGTGCAAGTGCCCGCCGGGGCCACGCCGGTTACGGTGGAAGTGCCCGCCGGGGCCACGCCGGTTACGGTGGAAGTGCCCGCCGGGGCCACGCCGGTTACGGTGGAAGTGCCCGTGGGGGCCACACTAGCTCCTGCCGGGGCCACGCCGGTTTCGGGGTCAGCGCCCGTCGGGGCCACGCCGGTTTCGGGGTCAGCGCCCGTCGGGGCCACGCCGGTTCCGGCAGCACCGTCCGCCGGGCCCGCACCTGGATCAACGAGGATTGAGTTCGCGCCATCGCCGGGGTCTTCGACCAGCACGGGCAGCGGTGCGCTGCCCACTCTTCCGGCGGTGCCCTACCGCCTGCTGCGCGGCGGCCTGGGGCGTGATACCGGCTGGCTCATTCCCGCCGCGTTCGTGGTCGCGGTGTGGGGCATCGCCAGCCGGCGCAGGCAGCCGCGGGGCGACCCGCTCCGGGCCTGCTTCATCCTGTGGGGCGGCTGGCTGGTGACGCTGTTCGCGGTCTTCTCGGCGATCACCACGATCAACGCCTACTACACCGCGGCGCTGTCCCCGCCTGTGGCCGCCATCATCGGCGCCGGCGTCGTGGCCGCCTGGTCACCGGAACAGACCCCCGTCGGCCGGGTCATCGGCCTGGACGTCATCGTCGTGGGCACCATGGTCTACGCGGTCTGGCTGGCGTCCGCCTCCGGGGCCCAGGTCCCCGGCTGGCTGGTCCCGGCCGTCATCGCGGTCGGCCTCGCGGCGGTTGGCGTGACGGCCTGGGCCCTGGTCACCGGGACCGGCACCTGGTTCGCCGCGGCCCTAGCGGCGGGCCTGATCGCGGTGTTGCTGGCCCCCGCCGTAGCCGCGGCCAGCGTCACCGTCAGCCGGCGCGGCGCCTTTGAC
>CAWBKD010000040.1:0-16546 GCA_963789225.1 uncultured Actinomycetes bacterium | reverse complement strand
GATCCTCGGCTGATCGTCCCCCGCTACCGGTACCGTGCTGGGTGTCAGATGCAGCTTTCTGGAGGAGGATCTGGATATGAGTGACATGCCGGAGCCGGAAAACGTCAGCGGCCAGGGCGGCAGCGAGCCTGAGGTTTGGGACACCGCCGAGTTCGCCAGGATGCGGGCCGTGATGCGCGCATCAGAAAAGCACCGTGAAGGCGGGGTGGATCCCGAACTCGAGGACGAAGATCCCGATCCTGGCACCTGAACCCAGGTCACCCGGCGTCCGAAGGGACGTCGACAGGGAGATCGGGGCACCCATGAGCGACGGGCCACGGCGGGTGCTGGTCACCGGAGCGTCGGCTGGAATCGGCCGGGCCTGTGCCGAGGAGCTGCAGCAGGTGCTGCCCGCCATGCGGGCGCAAGGCTGCTGCCGTTCCGCGCCTTCGAGGCCGTGGCGAAAAGCAGCCTGGGAGTCTGACGGATCGCGGTCATTAAATCCGTTCGGTAGGCCGGGCGATGAGATCATGGGGCGTGGTAGCCGATCTGTGCTGACATGACCGCACTGCCGGTCCTCAGCGCAGGCGCATCACAGCTGGGATCTCAGCACGTCGACCTCGCACCCCGCTCGCCACGGGTCGAAGCCGTGCTCGATCAGCCAGCGGACCGCCCGCAGGCTTCGCAACGACCACCCCGCGCGGATCACGTCGAGGTCGACGTCGGTGCCGTAGCCGGCGACGACGTCGCCAAGGTGCTCCTCGTGTCCGAGCGTCAAGCTGGCGAGGTCGTACAGGGGATCGCCCGGGCCCGCCTCGGACCAGTCGAGCACGCCGGTGATCTCGTCACCGTCGACGAACACGTGGGCGACCTGCAGGTCGCCGTGCGTGAACACCGGTGTCCACGGCCGGAGCGCAGCCTCGGCGACCTGACGGTTGCGTGTGACCAAGTTGGCGGGCAGGACGCCGTTCGTGACGAGCCACTCGCATTCGCCGTCGAGGTTCGATGCCAACTCGTCGAGGCTCCGACCGGGCCATGGCGGCAGCGGGGCGTCGTGCAGCATCCGCGCTGCGGCACCTGCCGCGGCCCACGCCGCCGATGACGCGGTTGACGGCTGGCCGAGGCGGCCGAGTGCCGTCCCTCGGAGGGCGGCGAGCGCGAGCACGGGCGGCTTGCGCCACAGGACCTCCGGGGTCGGGATCGGCGCCATAGCCATCGCCTCGACCTCGACGTCGGTGCGCGTCTGATCAGCGTCGATCTTCAGGAACACGTCACCGACGCGCAGCGTCGCGCAATCGTTATGGGCGACGACGACCTTGACCTCCGCCACGTCGGCCATTATCGCGAGATGATCACCGATTGTCGCCGGGTTTATCGCGTGCGACTGCGCGGCTGACCGCGCCTGGCTGCCCGGCAGCCTCGTGCACGCCACCGGCCGCTGACGGGTCGTTGCACGTCGAACACACCTGGCCTATGGCTCGGCGCGCCCGAATCGGCAACTTGGCGCGGGATTGAATTGCGGTAAGCGGACTGCGCCGGTAACACTAGGTAACTCAGAGAATAATTGCTGGATTTAGAAGTTCGGAATGCCCGCAGCTTCCTTCCGAGCACCTGGCACGTCAGGGCTCTCTGTAAATCTCCGTACAAATCCCGCTAATTCCCGACATAGTGGACCATACCCTCAAGAAATCAACGGACGAAACCCGTTGGATGGACACTAGGCGATCACGCAAGTTACCCTTGACGGCCTGCTGACGAGCGTTGATGATTGGTGGGCCATATTGACCTCCAGGAGATCCGGTGACGCAGCCAGACGAGGACTTGGCGTGGGCGGCCAGCTCGGCATTCGGCAGAGGCGACTTTAGCGCGCTGCAGAATCAGTTCTTTGCCGAGAACATCATCTGGCATGTGGCCGGCACGGGCCTGCTCGCTGGCCGCTACGAGGGCATCGCTCACGTGATGGGAGTGCTTGGCAAGATCTCCGAGCTGTCCGGGGGCACAGTCGAAACGGAATTGCACGACGTCCTGGTCAGCAATGACCACACGGTCGCCCTAGCCACGATACGCGCCGAACGGTCAGGAAAGCAGCTTCAGCTCAACCTTGTCCACGTCATCCACTGCGAGAATGGTAAGGCAACCGAGGTCTGGACGTACTCATCTGATCCCGCCGCGGCGGCAGAGTTCTGGGCGTAGCGAGCGAGCGCAGTCGGTCCGGTGCAGGGCGGGGGAGGCGCGTTACCCGGCGAACAGCACCCGGCTCCAGGTGGACCCCCCGTCTCTGGTGATCCACAGGGCGCCGTCGGTGGCTAGCGCTACTCCCTGCTGGTCGGTTTCAAACCCGACGAGCGAGAACCCGCCCGGCGGCCCCGCCAGGGCGACCGTCCAGGCTTCCCCGGAAGAGACCAGGACGTTGCCGTTCCATGAGAAGCGCTTGCCGGTGATCGCCGTCACGCCGTTCGACCAGACCGGCGGTGCCTTGATGGCCGTCCAGCTCGACCCTCCGTCGGTGGAGGCGTACGCCAGGTCGTACTGGGCCGAGCCCTGAATGTCGCAGACGAGCACCAGGCTGCCGTCGGTGGAGGCGCCCAGCTCGGCGTACGGTACCGGCAGGGAGTTGGGACACGGCACCGCCTGGTGCCGCCCGGCCTGAGTCCCGGTGTAGACCTCGACCGAAGGCGCAATGGGTCCGGCGCCCTCCTGGCCGACCACGTACGCGGTCGGCCCGTGTACGACCAGGGTGGCGCTGCGGTCCGGGGTGGAGCCGAGGTTGGTCCAGGTCGTGCTGCCGACCGGGGCGCGCCAGACGCTGGGGTAGGGCTGCGGGCCGGCGATGGCCCAGACCCAGCCGGCTGCGGTCTCCAGCGAGAGCACCTGACCGAGCCGGCCGGACTGCCAGCTCACGCCACCGTCCATGGTGAGCCACAACGCGCCATCGGCGCTCCACGCGTAGCCGTCCGAGGAGGTGGCGAAGCGCAGGCGGGTCACTCCGGCCGGGGGTGGTGGAAGCGCCTTCCAGGTCACCGCCCCGTCGAAGGTCGTGAGCAGCTGCCCGGAGCCGAGGACCCAGCCGCGCTGCGTCGACACGAAACTAAGGTCGCTGGCCGCGAAGCCGGGGCGGACCGAAGCCAGCGGGCTGCTGGCGGGCGTCGCGGTCGGCGGGGGCGAGGCAGCAGCAGACGTCGTAGTCGAGGTCGGCGTGGAGCTGGACTGCACCGACCCGCTCGAGGTGCCACATGCCGTCACGACGGCTAGGGCCAGCAGGGCGGCGCCCGTGGCGGCGGCGCGCATAGCGTTCATGCCCCTAGGACGCTGGAACGCGTTTCGGCGTTGGCGAGATGGATCAGTTTCCCGCCGGGCGGCCCGGAACTCCCGCTCGGCCGCTAAGTCGCCTAAGCCGGGTCTGGAGCCCTCTAAGGCCACTCTGAGCAGGCAAAATAGGGATTTCCTCCGATGCGGCGCAAGGGGTCTTACGCCGAGACTTAATAGTGACCGGCCATAGGGATGGCCGGACATCGAGGAGGAACGATGTACCCGTTCACGACCCAGGCCCTGGTCTGGGATCACATCAGGGAGTCACGGCAGCAGGCCGCGGCGGCCCGGCGGTCCAGCGCGGTGCGTATCTCGCGTCGCAAGGCAGCCCACGCCGCCCGGCGCAACCACCGGCTGGTCCGGGGAGCATGACGATGACTCGGCGGATGACGGCGCTGGCCCGGCCTGCCACCGGGCTGGCCCGGATCGGCCGGCGTGTCGCCGAGGCCCTCGCCGAGTGCGACTACGCCCAGCGCCGGTGGCTGACCGTGATGACCACCCCCGACTCGTACCTAACCAGCAGCGGCGACCAGGCACCCGGCGACTACGCCGAGTTTTTGTTCCGGAGTTCAGGTTCCCTGCGCCACGAACCAGCCGCCGACCGGGCCCAGGGCCGCCCGGCCGCCTGACGCGACAGCCATACTCCCAGGTCAGCGGGGATATGCTCCATTTTGAAACAGAATCCACCAAGATGTCGTCGTGATTTTGTCCCCCGTCAGCGTGCCGGAGAACTAGCTTCTGCCTTCGCGGCCTAGCGTCGCCTGATGCTCAACCGTCGCAGGTTCCTCCAGATCGCGGCCGCCTCCTCCGGCCTCGCGATCACCGGCACTGATCTCCTCTCCCAGGCGGCCGCCCGCGCCTCGAGCGCGATCCAGCCCAACGGCTCGCGCGGCATCCGCCACGTCGTCATCCTCATGATGGAGAACCGCTCGTTCGACCACTTCCTCGGCTGGGTGCCCGGGTCCCCGGCCTCGTCGTGACCAACCTCGCGCTGCCGCATCGGGTCGTGCACGACGGCCCGTTCGAGCACTGCTCCAACCTCGCACTGATCGAGTCCACCTTTGGCCTGCAGCCGCTCACCGCTCGCGACACGCACGCCCGCAACCTCCGGGATCTCCTCCTCCCCTTCCCCGTCCGCGACGCCGTGCCGCCGTCCGCCATCCCCACGAGCGCGGACGTGATCGGCCCGGCGATCAGCCCGCCGTCTGAGTCGCTGCTGCAGGTGCTCGAGGGCACCGCGGCCTTCGACCCCGCCGACATCTGCTCGGGCGACAGCGTGCAGTCGGTGTCCCCGGCCCCGGTGAACGACACGCCGAACCCCCAGACCTTCGGCGGCATCCCCGGCCTGACCGGGACCTCCGGCATGGCCGACCTGTTCAAGTCCTACCAATCGAACGCCGAGCCGGGCTGACCCGGGCGATTCCGCTGGCCGGCGCGCCCGCCTGAAGGGTTCAGCGCGCCGGTCCAGCCTCCACCCAGCCGTCGGCCCGGGCGAGCAGCTCGTAGCTGGCGAGCCGGTCGGCGTGCGTGAAGGTGCTCGTGGTGACCATGAGCTCGTCAGCGCCCGTGCTCGCCACGAGCCGGCCGAGTTCCTCGACGGCCGTGGCCAGGTCGCCGACGACGTGCGAGGCCGTCGCCTCGGCGATCACGTCCTGCTCGGCCGGCGAGTAGCGGTACGCCGCGGCCTCTTCCGGGCTGGGCATTGTGGAGGGATGCCCGGTGCGCTGACGCAGCGCCGACAGGCGCGCCGACCCGTGCCGCCACCGGGCCGCTGCGGCGTCGTCCGCGCACAGCACGAAGACGCTGATCAGGCAGTACGGCCGGGCGAGCACCGCCGAAGGCCTGAAGACCTGGCGGTACAGGGCCAGCGCGGGCCTGGCGTTCGAGGCGCTGAAGTGGTAGGCGAACGCGAAAGGCAGGCCGAGCAGGCCGGCCAGCTCGGCGCTGTGACCGGTGGACCCGAGCAGCCACACGGCCGGCCTGTTGCCCTCCGCCGGGATCGCGCGGACCCGGCCGTGCGGGCCGTCCTGCGGTGGCGGCTCGGCGAAGTACCCCTGCAGCTCGGCCAGCGCGGCGGGGAATTGCGCGGTCGGCCACCCCCGGCACCGCGGCGCAGCACCTGCGCCGTGGCCCGGTCCGTGCCCGGCGCCCGCCCGATGCCCAGGTCGATCCGCCCCGGGTACATCGCTTCCAGCGTGCCGAACTGCTCCGCCACGGTGAGCGGCGCGTGGTTCGGAAGCATCACCCCGCCCGAGCCCACCCGGATCGCCGACGTGGCCGCGGCGAGCTGCCCGGCCAGGACCGCCGGCGCCGTGCTGGCGATGCCGGGCATGCCGTGGTGCTCCGCCACCCAGTACCGCAGGAAACCCCACCGCTCGGCGTGACGGGCCAGGTCAACGCTCCGGCGTAGCGCCTCGCCCACCGACTCCCCAGTAGGCACCGGGCACAGGTCAAGCACCGACAGGGAAACGGAGAGGCGGTCGGCCACGACCGCCAGACTGCCAGGACGGGCACCCGCAAGCAACCGCCCTACGGCATGAGAATCGCTACTGGCCGACCGCGCTGCCCGGCACCTCGCCGGAAGCCATCGTCAAACCAACAGCAAAGGCGACCCGCCCTGCATCCGGTATCCGCGTAAAGCCCGTGGCCTGTCGCATCTGGCCCGGCCTTCCCTACGGCCGACCACTAGGAGTACAGGGCCTCGATGTCGGAGGCGAAGTCCTTGGCCAGCACGCTGCGCCGGATGCTCATCTTGACGGTAAGCTGCCCGGCCTCCTGGGTGAAATCACCGTCCAGGATCCGGAACTTCCTGATGGACTCCGCCCGGGAGACCGCCTTGTTGGCGTCGTCGACGGCGGCCTGCACCTCCGCGACCAGATCCGGGTCGTCGCGCAGCGAGGAGGGCGTCGCGTCGGCTGGCTTGCCGTGCCGTTCCTTCCACGGCCCGAACACCTCTGCGTCCAGCGTGACCAGCGCCGCGACGTACGGCCGCCCGTCCCCGACCACCATGCACTGGCTGATCAGCGCGTGGCTGCGCAGCCTGTCCTCGAGTACCGCGGGTGAGACGTTCTTGCCGCCCGAGGTGACGATCAGCTCCTTCTTCCGACCGGTGATCCGCAGGAACCCCTCGTCGTCTAGTTCGCCGATGTCACCGCTGCGGAACCAGCCGTCCTCGGTGAAGACCTCCTTGGTCGCCGCCTCGTTGTGCCAGTAGCCGGGGAAGACGTTGGGCCCCTTGATCAGGATCTCGCCGTCCTCGGCGATCTTGATCGAGACGCCGGGTAGCGGCCGGCCGACGGTGCCGATCTTGTTCCGGTCGGGCTGGTTGACGGTTCCTGCCGCGGTCGTTTCGGTCAGGCCGTATCCCTCGAGGACCGTGATCCCGATGCCGCGGAAGAAGTGGGACAGCCGCTCGGTGAGCGCGGCGCCGCCCGAGACGGCGTACGCCACCCGCCCGCCGAGCGCGGCCCGCAGCTTGCCGTACACCAGCCGGTCGAACAGCGCATGCTGGGCCCGCAGGCCCGCGCCGGGACGGCCGCCGGGCGAATCGAGTGCCTGGCTGTAGGCGATCGCGGTCCGGGCCGCGCGGTCGAAGATGCCGCCCTTCTTCTCGCCGATGGCCCGCTGCTCGGCGCTGTTGTACACCTTCTCGAACACCCGGGGCACCGCCAGGATGAACGTCGGCCGGAACGAGGCCAGGGCAGGCAGCAGCGCGTTGAGGTCCCCGCAATGCCCGAGCGTGAGACCGTTCTCGATGTACGCCACCTGGATGATCCTGGCGAAGACGTGGGCGAGCGGCAGGAACAGCAGCGTGCCGGGGTTCTCCGCGCTAAGGACGAAGCTCAGCGGTCCGGCTACCGCGTTGCGGACGTTGGAGAGCAGGTTCTCGTGGGTGAGCTCGCAGCCCTTGGGCCGCCCGGTGGTGCCCGAGGTGTAGATGATGGAGGCCAGGTCGGACGCGCTGACCGCGGAGGCGCGCTCGCCGATGGCCTCCTTGCCGACCTCGGCCCCGGACTCGATGAGGGAGTCCACCGACGCCCCCTGGCCCGGCTCGATCACCCACACGTGCTCCAGGGCGGGCACCCGGTCACGGAACTCGCCGATCAGGCGCTCGAAGTCGGCCGTCTCGACGAAGGCGGCCCGCGCGCCGGAGTCGCTCAGGATCCATTCGGCCTGCTCGGCCGAGGAGGTCTCGTAGACGGGCACGGTCACCGCGCCCGCGCTCCAGATCGCGTAGTCGATCAGCGTCCACTCGTACCGGGTGTGCGACATCAGCGCCACCCGGTCGCCGGTCTGGATCCCGGCCGCGATCAGCCCCTTGGCGATCGCCACCACCTGGTCCCTGAACTGCTCGGCGGTCACGTCCGTCCACTCCCCGGACAGGCCCGCGGGTCCCGGCCGGCGCAGCATCACCGCCTGCGGCTGCTCGGCGGCCCGGCGGAACACGGCCTTGGCGAGGTTCGCGGTCGCGGGGATCTCGACTAGGGCCGGGACGCTGAATTCGCGCACGGGTCCTCCAGACAGGTTGAGCGATCCTTGGCAGGACCAAGCTTAAGGTGCCTGCCGACCGTTGTCCCAGCCACGAGGCGCGCGTCGGCCCGGACCCGTAGAACCGATGCCCCAGGGCCGTACCGTGGTGCTATGCGAGTTCACGTGGTGAGCGACGTGCACGGGCGCGCGGACGCGCTGGCGGGCGCCGGGCACGGGGCCGACGCGCTGATCTGCCTCGGCGACCTGCTGCTGTTCCTGGACTACGCCGACTACGGGCAGGGCATCTTCGCTGACCTGTTCGGGGCCGAGCACGCGCGCACCTACGTCGAGCTGCGCACCGCGCGGAAGTTCGACGAGGCCAGGGAGCTGTCCACCCGCCTGCTCGCGGCCAGGACCGAGAGCCCCACCGTCCTGTTCCATGACGCCATGGCCAGGCAGTACGCGGCGATGTTCGGCGCCCT
Source organism: uncultured Actinomycetes bacterium (assembly GCA_963789225.1). GTDB lineage: Bacteria > Actinomycetota > Actinomycetes > Streptosporangiales > Streptosporangiaceae > Palsa-504. Next base: position 8,306 of record CAWBKD010000040.1, on the reverse strand, counting down.
CCCCGAACCCGCCTACCTGACCTACGGCAACGTCGACATCCCCCAGATGTGGGAGCGGTTCACCAAGCCCGGGCACCACGTCATCGACGGCGGCACGATCGAGCTGGATGGATGGACGTTCGGCTTCGTCGGCGGCGGTCTGAAATCGGCCTACCGGACGCCGAACGAGATGAGCGAGGAGGAGTTCCGGGCGAAGATCGAGGCGGTCGGCGCGGTGGACGTCCTGTGCACGCACATCCCGCCCGCCGTCCCCGAACTCCTCTACGACACCGTGGCCAGGCGCCTGGAGAAGGGCAGCACGGCCCTGCTGGACGCGATCAGGGCCACCCGCCCCAGGTTCTCGATCTTCGGGCACGTCCACCAGCCGCTGGTCCGCCGGACCAGGATCGGCGTCACGGAGTGCCTGAACGTGGGCCACTTCCGCGCCACCGGGACGCCCTTTGTCCTGCAGTGGTAGCGGTACGATCAAGGAAGGAGGCGTCAGGTGTCCGAATCCCGAGATGACGGCGGCAACAGCGGCCAGTCACGAACCAACGGCCGTGCCGACGACAGTAGGCCGGCCAGCGGCAGCCGGTCCAACCGGGGCAACGACCCCGTCGCCGATTTCCAGCGCTGGCTCATGAAAGCGGGCGCTCGCAGCATGGCGAACCAGGTAGCCGACCAGGTCAAGCGGTCCCTGGGCGCCGAGAAGCCCGCCCGCGGCGACGTATGGGACACGGCCACCAACGAGCCGCCGCCCAACGAGCCGCCCGAGTGCCAGTGGTGCCCCGTCTGCCAGGCGGCCCGCGCGGCCCGCACGTCGGGTCCCGGACTCAGCGCCATGATCTCGGACGCGGGCGGCGCCCTGGCCGGACTGGCCGCGGACGCGTTCTCCGCGTTCGAGCAGCTCATGAAAACCCCAGAGCAAACCCCTTCAGCCGAACGAACGGTGGTGACTCCTCCGCCACCTGCACCTGACCGCGGAGACGCCGCCCAGTGAGCCTGGCCATCGGCGTCGATGTCGGTGGCACGAAGGTCGCGGCGGGGGTCGTTGACTCCCGCGGCCACATCCTCGCCAAGCTGAAGCGGTCCACGCCCGCGGCCAGCCCGCCGCGGACCGAGCAGGTGATCGCCGACGTGGTGACCGAACTGCTCGCCAGCCACGAGGTGGCCGCCATCGGGCTCGGCCCCGCCGGGTTCGTCGACAGCGAACGGGCCACCATGCTGTTCGCCCCGAACCTGGCCTGGCGCGACGAGCCGCTCAAGCAGCGGGTCGAAGAGCGCCTTGGCCGCACCGTGGTGGTCGAGAACGACGCGAACGCCTCGGCCTGGGCCGAAGCGCGGTACGGGGCGGCGCGCGGGTACCGCGACGTGATGTTCGTCGCGGTCGGGACCGGCATCGGCGCCGCCATCATCATCGACGGTGAGCTCTACCGCGGCCGCTGGGGCATCGCCGGAGAGCCAGGGCACGTCCGGGTGGTGCCCGACGGGCGGCTGTGCGGGTGCGGGAACCGGGGCTGCTGGGAGCAGTACGCGAGCGGCAACGCGCTGGTCGCGGAGGCACGCGAATTCGCCAGGCGCACCCCGGAGGGCGCCAGCCGTCTGCTGCAGCTGGCCGGCGGGACCCCCGAGGGTATCTCGGGCCCGGAGATCACCCAGGCGGCGACCGAGGGCGACCCCGCCGCGCTGCGCTGCTTCCAGACCGTCGGCGGCTGGCTGGGCCAGGGGCTGGCCGACCTGGCCGCGATCTTGGACCCGGCCTGCTTCGTGATCGGCGGCGGCGTGTCCGAGGCGGGCGACCTGCTGCTCGATCCCGCCCGCGCCGCGTTCGAGCGGGCGCTGACCGGGCGCGGTCACCGGCCGCTTGCCGAGGTCAGGGCGGCACAGCTCGGCGAGGACGCGGGGATCGTCGGCGCCGCGGGCCTGGCTCTCCAAGCCCTACCCAGGACGCAAGCCGCGCCCGAGAGGGATGCCGCCCCCCAGGCCGCGGTCGGCGACCTGTCAGACCACCGCGCCGTCGTCCCCGTCGTCCGGGCCGCCTGGGCCCGGCTCGTTCATCCGCAGCACGAGGATGGCGAATCCGGCGACGAACGCCGCGACAGCGCAGAACGCCGCGAATCCCGGCACCGTCCAGCCCGCACCCGTCGCCACGACTAGGTAGCCGGGCCCGCCGAACAGCGCCACCCAGGCGCCCTTGGCCACGGGGTCCAGCTTGGGCAGCGGCGGCGGGGGAGGCGGGACGTAGTGATCGTCGTCATCGTCGGCGGCGGGCAGGCTCCGACCGGTATTGCCCCCCGGATCCCTTGCTCCGCGCACAAGCCGCGGGACCGGCATCACCTGCGGTTCGTGCGCCCCGGGCCCGGCGTCGGATCCGGCCGCAGGCACCCGGCCGACCTCGACCCCGGATACCCCGGCGTCCCCCAGCACCGGGTCACCCTCGCGCTCTGGCCAGGGGACTGGCTCCTCCGCGGTCAGCGGGACGTCATACCTGGCCACGAGGTCACGCCAGAACAGCGTCCTCGTCGCTCTCGCCGCTGTCCGTGTTATCCCGGTCCGCCACGTCCCCACCGCGCCAGAAATCGAAGCCTGCCCTCAACGATAGCCGCCCGCGGACCGGTGCCGGGAGGGATAAACGATCCCTATCCGGCGTGATCATGGACGAACTTCAAGCTGCCCTCGAAGATGGCCTCGGCGTCGTTGTCGAGCGTCGCGACGTGATAGCTGTCGGCCAGCTCGCGGACCGTGACGAGGCCCTCGGGAAGCCCGGCTAGCAGCACGCGCATGCTGGCGGGCCCGACGACGTGATCGACGGCGCTGCGGTAGACCAGGACCGGCTGCGTCACCTCGTTCAGGTGCTTGGTGGTGATGCCCCATAGCCCGGGCAGCGACGCGGCCGCCGCGACGGGCACCTTGTCGTAGCCGACCTCCTTGACGCCCGGCTTCTTGATGTCGCTCGCGATGCCTGGCACCGACTTCAGCACGTACTTGAGCACCGGTGCGACCGTGAGCAGCTTGTTGTCCGCGGCCAGCGACGGGTTGACGACCACCAGCCCGCGCACCGCGCTGCCGTGCGCCTCGGCCAGCCGGAATGCCAGGCACGCGCCCATGGAAATGCCGAACACGAAGGTCTGCTCGCACCGTGCGGCCAGCGCCGTGAACGCGGCGTCCACCGCGCCGTACCAGTCTTGCCAGCCCGTCCGCGCCATATCCTGCCAGGTGGTGCCGTGCCCCGGCAGCCTGGGCAGGCTGACCGACAGGCCCTGCCCGGCCAGGTAATCCGCCCAGGAGCGGACCGTCTGGGGGCTGCCGGTGAAGCCGTGGCACAGCAGCACGCCGACCGGCCCGCCCGCGTGCTCGAACGGCTCCGCGCCCGGCAGCAACGCGCCTGGATGCTCTGCTGACATGGTGCAACATCCTCCGGATACAGCCTGAACTATCCCTACTGCTCAGAGCACTTTAACAAGCAGTGTCACCAGCGCCCAGAAGCTGTCTCGCGTGATCGCGGTCAGCTCGCGCCGCGTGGCCCCGGCCCGCCACCTCGCGCCTACCGCATGCATCCCGGCTCACGCCGGAAGCGGCCCGCGTCAGCGCCAAGCGGACTCGCTAATTAGAGGTCTTTTAAAATTAACTTAGAAAAGACCGAGAATGCAGGATCGCCGATATTTGATGGTTTATTCCGACAAGATGTTAGTATAGTCCGTTTATCCCGCGCGGCTAATCTAATGAATGCCCGACGGCCGTCGTGACGCATGTTAAAGTTCCGCAGGAGATAATTCCGCGAGGCGAATATTCCACGGCCGCCCGACGACGGAGACGCTGATGAGCGCTAGTGACAGTGTTAGGCATGCAGTCAGGCCACGCTGGGGCAGGTCGCCACGCCAGTGGCTAATCATTATAGGTGCGCTAGTCCTGTTTGTGGCTATCGGCGCTGCCGTCGCATCGGCGGCGCCATGGCAGAGCAATGGCACCATTAATGGCTGTGTCAGTAACCGGACAGGCCTGCTGATAATCGTCCGGACTGGCGGAAGTTGCCCGCGCGGCATGACGGCGATCACCTGGAATACGGCCGGCCCGGCAGGACCTGCCGGGCCCGCTGGCTCGCCCGGCCCGTCTGGCGCGCCCGGCTCGCCTGGTCCGGCTGGCTCGCCCGGTTCGCCTGGCCCCGAGGGCTCGTCCGGTCCGGCTGGCTCGCCCGGCTCACCCGGCCCTGAGGGCTCGCCTGGCCCCGACGGCTCGCCCGGCCCTGAGGGCTCGCCCGGCTCACCTGGCCCTGAAGGCTCGCCTGGCCCCGAAGGCTCGCCTGGCCCCGAGGGCTCGCCTGGCCCCGAAGGCTCGCCCGGCCCTGAGGGCTCGCCCGGCGCGGACGGAACGAACGGTGCCAGCGTCCTGACCTCTGCCGGTGAGCCCTCGGACTCGTGCAACAGCGGTGATACCGATATCGACCTGTCCAACGGCGAGGTCTACTCCTGCGACTCCACCGTCTGGAACGACGCCGGCTACAGCATCAAGTGGAGCGCGGCGTCGAGCACCGTCACGGTCGTTACCAAGGGCACCCTGAATGGCATAACCGCCACCGCGGACTGCCCGTCGGGCTACCAGGCCATAGGCGGAGGAGCCAGCGGCAGCGGCACGGCCGCCCTAGCCTCGTCCTACCCTAGTTACTCTGGCGGCAAGATCCCCAGCGGGCAGGCGGCCACGTCGTGGACTATCTACTACGTGAGTGACCTGACAGGCGGCTATTACCCCACCGCATACGTAATCTGCTCCCAGTAACGAGCCAGGGCAGGAGCCGGGCCTGATCGTCACCAGGCCCGGCTCCTGGCCGAGGACCGTACGACGCCAGGGCTCGCCAGGCGATGTGGACCGCCCGGGGACATGGGACGATGGGAGCGTGTTCTACTGGGTGACGAAATATACGCTCGGGCTGACCCTGCGGATTGTCTTCCGGCCCCGCGCGTCGGGGGTCAAGAACGTTCCCCGGCGGGGCCCGGTCATCCTCGCCAGCAACCACCTCTCGTTCTCTGATCACTTCTTCGGACCCCTGCCCGTGCCGCGGAAGGTGATCTTCCTGGCCAAGGCGGAGTACTTCACCAGGCCAGGGCTGATGGGGCTGATCAGCAAGGCGTTCTTCGCCGGCGTCGGCGTGATCCCGATCGACCGGGGCGGGGGATCGGCGAGCGAGAAGGCGATCCGCACCGGCCTGCGCGTCCTGGCGGCCGGGCACGTCCTTGGCATCTACCCGGAGGGGACCAGGAGCCCGGACGGCCGGCTGTACCGCGGCAAGACAGGCGTCGCCAGGCTCGCCATTGAGTCGGGTGCCCCGGTGGTCCCCGTGGCCATGATCGACACCTTCGAGTTTCAGCCCCCCAGCACCATCTGGCCGAACCCCAGGATCCGGCCCGGCGTGAAGTTCGGCGAGCCGCTCGACTTTTCCCGCTACCGCGGCCAGCCGGCCGACGCTGCGCTGCTGCGGAGTATCACCGACGAGATCATGCAGGCGATCGCCAAGCTGTCCGGCCAGGAATACGTCGACATGGACGCCCGCCGGGCCAAGGCCGAGCTCGCCGAGGGGCGCTCCGCAGGCCATGACGCCGACCGCGACAACGGCAGCGAGGACGGGGGAGCGCCTTAGTTTCTCCGGGCTCTTCTCGCAGCCATCCGCGCGGCCCTCCGGACTACTAAGGTTGGTGCCATGCGAGTGGGAGTACTCACCGGCGGCGGCGACTGCCCCGGTTTGAACGCAGTTATCCGCGCCGTGGTCCGCAGGGGCGTGCAGGAATACGGCCTTGAGTTCGTCGGGTTCCGCGACGGGTGGCGCGGGCCGCTCGAAGGCGACACGATGCCCCTGGACATTCAGGCGGTCCGCGGCATCTTGCCGCTGGGCGGCACGATCCTCGGCTCGTCCCGGACCAACCCGCTGAAGAGCACGGGCGGCAGCCGCAACGGCATCGAGCGGATCAAGGACAACCTGGCCGGCCTGGGCGTCGATGCGCTGGTCGTCATCGGCGGCGAGGACACCCTCGGCGTTGCCAGCGTGCTCGTCGAGCAGGGCGTTCCCGTCGTCGGTGTGCCGAAGACCATCGACAACGACCTGGGCGCCACCGACTACACCTTCGGCTTCGACACGGCCGTGAACATCGCCATGGAGGCGATCGACCGGCTGCACACGACGGCGGAGAGCCACCACCGGGCGCTGATCGTCGAGGTGATGGGCCGCCACGCCGGGTGGATCGCGCTGCACGCGGGCCTGGCGGGCGGCGCGAACGTGATCCTCATCCCGGAGCGGCCGTTCGATATCGAGCGCGTCTGCGCCTACGTCCAGCACCGGTTCCAGACCAGGTTCGCGCCGATCGTGGTCGTCGCCGAGGGCGCCCATCCGGTCAGCGAGGATCTGTCCACCAGCTCGGGGCAGCTCGACTCGTTCGGCCACGTCCGGCTCGGCGGCGTGGGGCAGTTGCTGGCCGACGAGATCGAGAAGCGGACCGGCAAGGAAGCCCGCTGCACGGTGCTCGGCCACATCCAGCGCGGCGGCACGCCGACCGCGTTCGACCGCGTGCTGGCTACCAGGTTCGGCGTCCACGCCGTACAGGCGGTGCACGACGAGGCGTTCGGCGTGATGGTGGCGCTACGCGGCACCGAGATCGTCCGGGTGCCGCTTACCGAGGCCACCAGCCAGCTAAAGCTGGTCCCCCCGCACCGCTACGCAGAAGCCGAAGTCTTCTTCGGCTGACCCGCCTTCCCGCACCTACCCCGGAATGGGGCATGGGTGCCCCCGCACCCGATAGACGGGTGTTGTGGCACCCAACGCCCAGGCTCGCCCGGTCAGGCGGGTACGGGCCAGGCCGGCGGCGAGTCGGCCGGCCCGGGCAAGGTGGCGGCGGGCGCGGTGCGGAAAAGGCGGCCGGTGGCGCTGCCGCGGGCGGTCCGGACCGCGACGATGACCCAGGCGGCCAGCAGCAGGCCGTACAGGATGACCGAGGCCCAGCGCAGGGCCAGGTCGCCGCTGCGGGCGGCCAGGACGATGGTGCCGGTGACGCAGGTGCCGACGGGGAAGGTGAAGCTCCACCAGGTCAGGGCGAACGGCAGCCCCCGGCGGGCGGTGCGCAGCGTGATCGCGGCGGCCAGCGCCAGCCACAGCATGGCGAACCCCCACACCGGCACCCCGTACAACAGGCCGAACACGGCGGCGCCTGCGGCATAGGGGGCACGCAGCACCCCGGTGGCCGCCGCGCCCATATTCCCGGCCGCGGTGACGGACTGGCCCAGCGGGCCGAGCGCAATCCACAGTGTGGGGACCAAGACCGCGGGCAAGGTCTTGTGGGTGACCAGCCGACCCCAGATCTGGGAGATGATGATCACCGAGGCGATCAGGCTGATGCCGAACATGGCGTAGCAGGCCAGCAGCAGCGTCTCCCGGCCCTGACCGGGCGGCAGGTGCGGGATGAGCAGTGCGCCGGTGGCGGCCGAGACCATCGGCGGGACCACCGGCATCAGCCAGCCGCCGAACGCCGCGTCCGGGCCGATGTCATGGCTGGTCATCATCAGGTACGGGATCCAGCACGCGGTCACCAGGCCCAGCGCGGTCCCGGCGGACCACAGCACCCAGTCCGCGGCCACCGCCGCACCGGTCCCGATCAGGCCCGGGCCCAGGAGCAGGGCGCCGGTGCCCACGGTCATCAGGGCCATCGGCGGGGCACCCCAGAACTGCGCCATCACCGGGTTGGCGGCGTGCCCGCGCGCCCGGTCCGGGTACCGGATCCAGTGCACCGCCCACGCGACGGTCAGCGCGATCAGCGCGGCGGCCGCCAGAGCCCACACCGCGGTGGCGAACACGTGCAGCCCGCGGACGGCCATCGGCAGGCGCGCCCCGGCGACGGCGACGATGCCGGTGCCCATGATGGAGGCGTACCAGTTCGGGCCGAGGTCGCGGAACAAGTGCCCCGGCTGGTCAAGCTCCTTGAGCAGGCCGAACGGCAGCTGGCGCGGCGGGGCGGCCGTAGCCAGGCCCTGGCCGGAAACGTCAACGAGCTGAGCCATAGCTTAAGCCTCGTCTCCCGCGCCCGGCCGCGGTAGAGATCGATCGGCTATGAGGTCATAACCTTGGCTTATGCCCCTGCCGCGCTCGGCCCATCCGCCCGCCGAAGGGAGCCCGCTGACCCCGGTCCAGGCGACAACAGCGGGCCCCCGCCCCCGGCAGGGGAAGGGGCCCGCTGTTTCGGCGTTCGGTAAGACGTTTTTCTGGTAGGAGCGGAACGTGGCCACCGACACCGCCACGCACGCGACCGCCAGCACCGCCAGCCCGCAGGCGCGGACGCCGATCGCGCCCC
>CAWBKD010000039.1:0-7920 GCA_963789225.1 uncultured Actinomycetes bacterium | reverse complement strand
GCACGTGCTGCGCGGCTCGCTGTCGGACGGGACCGAGGTCGAGCTGCACGCCGCGATGTACCTGCAGGTGCGCGATGGGCACATCACCCGGATCGAGGAGTACCTGGACTCGGGAAAACGGTCCTCGATCCGGGCGGCCCGCGAAGCCCTGTCCGGCTGACGCCGGCCTGACGCCGACAGCGCCGCAGGGTTGCGTTACCGCCCGCGGCCTGCCCGGGTGACGGCGGCGCTGATCGCCTGGGCGTCTGGCTCCACCGCCACTCCCGCGACCATGACCGTCGGCGTCGCGGTGACCCCCGCCGCGGTGGCGCGGGCGGTCACGTAGGAGGGCCAGTCCAGGTAAGGAGCCTCGGACAGGCAGGCGGCAAACGGCGCGTCGGCCAGCCCGGCGCCCCGGCCCAGGCTCGCCAGTTCGGCATCGCTCAGCCCGGCGCCGCCCTCGGGCGGCTGGTGCTCGAACAGCGCGCTGGCGTAGTCCAGGAACCGGCCCTGGTCCGCGGCGCAGCCCGAGGCCGCGGCGGCGCGGGTGGAGTAGTTCGTCGTCGATGCCTGGTCGAGGAAGTTCATCGGGTGGTAGACGACGCTCGCCCGCCCGTCGGCTGCCATGCTCGCCAGCGTCGGGCCGGCCGAGAGCTCGAACCGCCTGCAGTACGGGCACAGGAAGTCGATGTAGGCATCGACCCGCGCCGGGCCGTCTCCGACGACGATTCCGTCGCCTTCGGCTGTCGCGCCGACCGGGACGCGGCCTGGCGCTGTCGGGTACGTCACGGCTCCTCCGATCCCCGCCACCGTCGCACCAGCCACGCTATCAACGGCCGACGTCGCCCAGCCCGGCCGGGCCGGACCTGGGGTAGGACCGCACCTGGACAGCTTCGGGCCCAGGCCCTGGCTGGTCCGGATAGGACCTGAGTTTCCTCTGCGCGGGCGGGAGGCCGGCCTGCCCGCGTGCCGCCCCGCCTCGCGGGCTCCGGCACGGTTCAGCAGGCCGGTCGTCCTTTTTCCTTGCAGGTAGTCGATCCATTCAAGGGCCGCCAGCGTGTCCGGGTGCTCGGGGCCCAGTGCCCGCTCCAGGTGCGGCAGCAGATCCCGGAACTCTTCCTCCGCCCCGGCATGGTCGCCGCCCGACGCCATCTCCCTGGCGATGTTGACCCAGAGGATCACCGTGACCGGGTGATCCGAGCCCAGCTGCCGCTCCAGATACGCCAGCACGTCCCGGAACTCGGTCTCCGCCCCGGCGTGGTCCCCGCGTGCCGCCATCTCCCTGGCGATGCTGCACCGAGTAGCCAGCGTGTCCGGGTGATCCGGGCCCAGGCTGCGCCGCAGATAGGGCAGCATCCCCCGGAATTCTTCCTCCGCCCGGGCGTGATCGCCGCGCGCCGCCATCTCCTGAGCAACCCCGAACCGGGCGATCAGCGTGTCCGGATGATCCGGCCCCAACGCCCGCTGCCGGGCCCGGTACACGTGCCGGAACTCCTCCTCCGCCCCGGCGTGATCGCCGCGCGCCGCCATCTCCTGAGCAACCCCGAACCGGGCGATCAGCGTGTCCGGATGATCCGGCCCTAGCACCCGCTGCCGGGCCCGGTACACGTGCCGGAACTCCTCCTCCGCCCCGGCGTGATCGCCGCGCGCCGCCATCTGCTGGGCCATGCTGAACCGCGTGGCCAGCGTGGCCTGGTGATCCGCGCCCAGCGCCCGCTGCCACGTGAAGACGTGCCGGAACTCGTCCTCGGCGCCTGCATGGTCGCCGCTGGCCGCCATCTCCTGAGCAACCCCGAACCGGGCGATCAGCGTGCCCGGATGATCCGGCCCCAGCGCGTCCAGCTGATCGGCCAGGGCGCGCTTATGCAGCGCGATCGTCTGATCCGAACTCCCGCCCTCCTCGCGGGCCGCAGCCGGGCTCGCGCGAGCAGCGAGCGCATCTGTTCCCTGTATGTGCTGCTGATCGGCCAAGGTCCGCTGGTGCAGCACGACGGCCACATCGAGTGCGTACCGCTGCAGCCCGAGCGCCACGCGGAGCGCGTCAGCGAACTCCCCGCAGCTCGCATAGCGATCTTCGGGAGCCTTCGCCAGGGCCCGGAGCAGGACGTCATCAACGGCCGGCGGAAGCTCGGGCCGCCGCGACGTCAGCCGCGGCGGCGGCTCCGACACCTGCGCGTACAGCACCGCCATGTCCTCATCCCGGGAAAATGGCGGCCCACCGGACAGTAACGCGAACGCCGTGCACGCGAGCGCGTACTCATCGGTGCGCGCGTCGACCCGTCGCCCCTGGATCTGCTCGGGCGCGCAGTAATGCAGCGTGCCCATGAAGCGGTCCGATCCGGTCAGGTCGGCCGACGACAGCGCGCCCTTGGTCAGGCCGAAGTCCGACAGGTACACGTGGTCGGGCCGGCCGGCCCGCGCGTCCAGGAGCATGTTGGTCGGCTTGACATCACGGTGCACCAGTCCCGCGGCGTGAGCGGTGTCCAGCGCCGAAGCCACCCCGGAGATGATCGCCGCCGCACGCTCGACGGGCAGCGGCCCCAGCCGGTGCACGAGTGCGCCCACGTCGCCGCCCGGTACGTACCGCATCGCGATGAATAGCACCCCATCCGCGTCACCGGCCTCGAACACCGGAATGATGTGCGGATCATCTGCCGCGGCCGCAGACCGGGATTCACGAATGAAACGGTGCCGGAATGCCTCATCCGTTACCAGCGCCGGCGAGAGGATCTTCAGGGCTACCTGCCGCTCAAGCCGCTCATCCTGGGCCCGGAATACAACGGCCATTCCTCCCTGGCCAATCTGCTCCTCAAGGCGGTATCCGGCAATCCGCGAACCGGCGGAGAAGCCGCCCAAGAACCTGGCAGCGCCGGCACCCCCATCACCCATCACGCCTCCAGGACCGGCCAGCCCGCGACGTCAGGCCCACTGGAGCGACCACCGGGACCCCGGCGGCCGTCCGTCCCCCTTTGACTGATTGGCCAGTCAGAATTCGGCCGTGCCAGTTACCAGCGAATAAGACGCAGTAATGCGAATTAACATAGTCAGCCACGGACTATCCCCCTCGCAGTCACCGGCACACGTTACCGCGATCGCAGACGGGCTTCCCCGGAACTAAGCAGACTTTTCGGGCTCAGTCTAATTTTGGTCCCAGATGACCTGCGGGGAAGGCGGGCGCTGCGGGGGAAAGCAGGCGACGCGAGCAAGGCCGGCGCCGCGGAGACAGGCGGCCGCGGCGGAACGGGCAGCCGCGGCGGGAACGGGCAGCCGCGGCCCATGATGCGCTAGACCGGCCAGGCTTCCTTGCGGTAGCCCATGTCCCAGAACATCCACTCGTAGCGGCTGGTCGCGCGGAAGTGTCGGTGCACCAGCGCCCGCTCGGCGGGCGCGAGGCCCGGCCCGAGCGCATCGGTCACCGCCAGCACCTTGCGGACCGTGTCGCCGAACTCCTCGCCGCCGTAGGTGCCGATCCACTTCTGGTAGCGCGGGTTGGGCGAGCCGCGCCGCAGCAGCTCCTTGCCGACCTCCCAGTAGATCCAGTAGCACGGGAGAACGGCGCCGACGCCCTCGGCGTAGGACCCGCCGCGGACCGCGGCCAGCAGGTAGCTGACGTAGGCCAGCGTGGTCGGCGCGGGCTCGGCCTTCTCGATCGAGGCCGGGTCGATGCCCAGGTCGCCGAGGAGCGAGTCGTGCAGGGCCCGTTCCACGGCCACGATGTCGGCGGCGTCGCGGGAGAACATCTCGATCCCGGCGGCGTCCGGGGCCCGGCTGCCGACCGCCGCCAGCGCCTGCGCGTAGCCGTGCAGGTACAGCGCATCCTGCACCACGTAGAACACGAAGGCGTCCCGCGGCAGGCTGCCGTCGGTCAGCCCGGCCAGGAACGGGTGCGCCAGGATCGCGTCGTAGATGTCGGCCGAACCCCGCCACAGCTCCTCGGTGAAGCGGTCGGCCATCAGGCTGCTCCCCCGCGGCTCGGTCAGCGTTCCCGGGCGGCGCTCTCCCGCGGGACCTGGAAGAACGACGACCGCAGGACAAAACGCGCCACGAACATTAGCACTATGCCCAGCACGACCACCCCGACCACGGACCAGAGCTGCGAGGCGGGCGCCGCGAGCAGCGACTTGACCAGCAGCCAGACCAGGAACGCCGCGGCGCAGAGCGGAAGGATGCCGACCAGCACCAGATCCGCGGCGTTGCTGAGGATGCGCCGCCGGAAGTAGACCATGGCACTGATCGCGGTGAGGATGTAGAACCCGGCGTACAGCAGCCCGGTCACGTCGATCAGGTCGGTGAACGCGTTCGCGATCGAGCTGGACAGCAGGTACACCCAGGTGGCCGCGGTGAGGATCACGCCGATGATCAGGGTGGCCACCGCCGGGGTGGAGAACCGGGTGTGGATGGCGGCCAGGAACGGCGGCAGCACCCGCCGCCGCGCCATGCCGTACGTCATCCGGCCCAGCACCACGATCCCGGTGCCGGTGGAGGCGATCACCGACAGCGCCAGGGACAGCGCCATCACCTTGGCCCACCCGCCGCCGCCCATCACCTGGGCCACGTAGACCAGCGCCGACGACGAGTTGGCCTGGAGCTTGGCCGGCGACACCACCCCCTGCAGGCCGACCTCCGAGATCGTGAAGATGATGGCCAGGAACAGGACGGCGAGGATCGCGGCCCGGCCCGGGTTGATGCTCCGCTGCTTGGTCTCCTCGTTCACGTACACGGTGGCGTCCCAGCCGGTGTACATGAACACCGCGATCAGGAAGCCGGCCGCGAGGCTGCCCTTCCCCCCGATCCCGCTGACGGTGAACCAGCCGTGGGTGACCGGGAACGTGCCGTGATGGTGGCTGAGCACCAGGACGAGGCCGGTGATCGCGAAGCCGACCAGGATCACGTACTCGATCAGCCCCATGCCGACCTGGGTCCGCGCGGTGAGGCGGATCCCGACGATCGCGATCACGACCATGACCAGGATGACGGCCGTGCTGATCAGGATGTTCGGCCAGGTGCTGGTCGAGTTGGAGCCGAAGACGGCCAGGACCGAGGGGGCCAGCACCACGACCCCAGAGGTCGCCCCGACCAGGGTTCCGGCGATCATCAGCCACCCGGTGAAGAAGCCAAGGTACGGGTTGATCGCGCGGCCGACCCATTCGAAGGAAGCCCCGCACTGGGCCTTCCACAGGTTCAGCCGGCGGTAGGCGTTGGCGATGATCAGCATCGGCACCGCGGTCAGCACGATGATCGGCCCGACCGCGTACGCGGTCGCCGCGGCGAGCGCGGCTAACGTCAGCCCGACCGACACCGCGGGAGCGGCGTTGGCCATCCCGATGACCGTGTCCTGTGCGGGCCCGATCGCGTCGGGCTCGAGCCCGGCCGGAGGTGCCTCGGCCGTTCCGGCTACCGCAGTTGCAGGCCGATCGGTCATCTTTTCTCCCGTGATGTCGTCCCGCCCGCCACAGCATCGCCGAGCCCGTCACGAAAATCAATGCCCCCGTGCCGGGGGATACTGACCCGGTGCGCGTTCTTCTCTTTGACATCTTCGGGACGGTCGTCGACTGGCGATCCAGCCTCATCGACATCGCCGATGCCACCGGTGCCCGGGCCGACTGGCCGGCCATCGTCGACGACTGGCGCCGCGCCTACCAGCCCGCCCTGGAGAGGGTCCGCGAGGATGCCTCCTGGCGTGATCTCGATGCCGTGCAGCGGGACACCCTAGATGAGTGCCTGGTACGCCACGCCGCCCCCCTCTCGGCCGAGCACCGGGAAACTCTGGTGCGCGGCTGGCGGCGGCTGCGGCCCTGGCCGGACAGCCGCGAGGGCCTCGCCCGGCTGCGCCGCGGGCATGTCACGGCGACGCTGTCGAACGGCCACGTCGCGCTGCTCGCCGACCTGCTCAAGTTCGGCGACCTCCGGTTCGACGCGGTGCTGTCCGCGCAGCTCGCCGCCAGCTACAAGCCCGACCCCGCGGTGTACCTGACGGCGCTGGACCTGCTGGAATGCGACCCCGGCGAGGCCGGGATGGTCGCCGCGCACGCGACGGACCTGCAGGCCGCCGCCGCGCTCGGCCTGCGCCCGCTGTTCATCCGCCGACCGCTCGAGTGGGGCCCTGACGCGCCCGCGGAGCAGCCGCCGGACCTGGACGGCCTGGTCGACGCCGAAAGCCTGACCGCCCTCGCCGACGCCCTGGGCTGCTGACCGGCCCGCCAGGTCATTCGCTCGGCGGCCCGGGCTTGAGCCGCCGGAACACGCCGGCCCGGTATTCCGCCCAGGCGATGCTGGCCAGGACGCCCACCGCGCCGAGGGCGAGCAGTCCGCTGCCCAGGGCCGTGTCCAGGTAGGGCGGGTGCTGGATGGGTCTGGCCAGCCAGTTCGCAGTGGCGTGCCAGTAGACGGCCGCCTGGCCGAAGAGCACGGCGGCCGTGATGACCAGGGCCAGCAGGATGACAACCCGGCGCTCGGGCTGCCCGGGGCGGCCTCTGGCGACGGCGAGCAACGGGACGCCGATCGCGAGCGGCAGCGTGTAACGCCCCTCCCACCAGCCGACCGATGGATGCAGGTAGCCGGCCACGCCGATCACGTACGGTATGGCGACGACCAGCGCCACGCCCGCGGTGACCAGCAGGCCCGCCCGCATGCTGGCGGCGAAGCCGATCACCACCACCGCGGCCACCGCCAGCACCCAGCACACGTCCGCTATTGCGGGCGGCAAGACCGCCAGGTCCCCGAGCGTCTCCCCGAGCATCCTCGGCGTGCCCGCCAGGCTGCTGCGTGCCGCGTCGGCCAGGCTCAGCGGCAGCGAGTGCACGGGATAGACCTGGTAGGCCTTGAAGCTGACCGACCAGATCTCGGTCACGGCCGCCGACGCGGCGAGGACGAGGAGCATCGCGCGGGCCACGCCCGAGCGCAGGAACGAGCGCCGCTGCTCCCTGCCCGCCGTTGCAAGGGCCAGGATCATGGCCAGTACCGCCCACAGCCAGTCATATTCGCGGGTCAGGCTCAGCACGACGGCGGCGGCCACTCCCAGCGAGACCAGAAGCCGCCGGCTCAGCGCGGAATTATCGTGGATCAGCGCGAGCAGCACCGCCCAGTAGCACAGCGCCGCGCTCACTTCCAGCCCGCTTGAGTTGACGGCCCCGGTCACCGCGAGCGCACCGGGGACCAGCCCCACGAGCATGGCGGCGGCGAGCACCAGCGGCCGCCTCGGCAGCGACATCACCACGACAGCGGCGGTCGCCAGGATCAGCGCGCACAAGACGGCGTTGTCCAGCCGCATGGCGTACCAGCCGGCCCGGTCGGGAAACAGCAGCGAGGGCCAGCCAACCAGCGCGTAGTAGAACGGGAACATCCTGCCCTCGCCGGTGACCACCGTGACCTGGCCCCGGGGGGCTGACGCGAACGAGCAGCCTCCGGGCCCCAGGAGCCGGGTGCACGGGCCGGAAATGACCGCCCGCATGAGGCCTGTCGGGACGTTCGTGATCGCCCCGGTGCCGTAGATATACGGGCCGATGTGCGGGAACACCTCGCCGCGGACCACGGCTGCGGCGCGGTAGACGTGGTCTAGCTCGTCGGGGGCCTGGTTGAGCGGTGTCACCAGCGTCCAGCCGACCCCGATCAGCAGGAAGGCCGCGAACCAGCCGGCCCAGGCGCGCCACCACGCGGCCGTCCGCCCGGGCACAGGATGGTCCCCGCCGAGACCCGGCTGCTGCCCCGGGCCCTGCGACGGGCGGGGGCTGTCCGTGGGCAGGTCGGTGTCGTGCACCACTCATCCGTGCGCGGTCACGCTGGGAGGACATATGTTGCAGAGCGAACCCCGGAAGGGCAGCGCCACTGTAACAGACCTGGCCCGCGCCAGAGCCAGCCGGGCGGCGGATGGCGCCGGGCCCTCCTAGCACAGACGGAGGGGGAGCGTGCCCGCGGCGTCACAGCGACCGGACACGCTGACCA
>CAWBKD010000038.1:0-22697 GCA_963789225.1 uncultured Actinomycetes bacterium | reverse complement strand
GCGCGAGGCGGCGGGGGCTCGCTCGTCCTCTACAGCTTCGCCTGGGCGGTCTTCTTTGTCCCCTACGCCGTCCTCGCGGTGCCGATCGCGACCAGCGCCTTCCCCGAGTTGTCCGCGCGCACCGAGGATTTCGACGCGACCTGCGCCACCTCCACCCGCGCGGTGACGGTGGCGTCCTGCCTGGGCGTGGCGGCCATGGTCGGGACGTGCATCCCGCTGGCCCGGGTCTTCCAGTCCCACGTCACCCAGGCGGCGGGCGCCAGGCACCTGGCGATCGCGCTGGCCGCCTTCGCGCCGGGTCTGGTCGGGTACGGCCTGACCGCGAACCTGTCCCGGGTGCTCTACACGATCGGGCGGAGCGGCGCCTCCGCCGCGGCGGTCAGCGGCGGGTGGCTCCTCGTGACCATGGCGGACATGCTCATCGTGCCGTTCGTGCCGAGGTCCGCGGTGGTGGCGTGGCTCGGGGCGGGCACCACGATCGGGCTCACCGTGTCGGGTGTCGTCCTGAGCATGCTGGTCCGGCGCTTCCGCGGGGCGCGGGCGCTGCGCGGGAGCATGCGGGCCGCCCTGGCCGGCCTGGCCGGCGCGGTGACCGGGGGCGCCGCCGGGCTGGGCGTGACGCTGGCCGTCCCCGCGCACGGCTTCCTGCCGAACGTCGCGCTCACCCTGATGGCCAGCGCCGCCGTCTTGGCGGCCTTCCTGACCGTGGTGGCCCTGGCCGACGGCGGCGATCTGCTCGCGGTGGTACGCCGGGTGGTCCGCGCATGAAGGTCGCGTTCGTGCTGGGCACCAGCGCGGGCGGGACCGGCCGCCACGTCAAGATGCTCGCGGCCGGGTGCGCGGCCCGGGAAATCCCGGTGGAGGTATTCGGTCCCGCCCAGACGGATCGCGCCTTCGGCTTCACCACCGGCGACACCCCACCACCCGCCCTCACTTCACCAACCACACTCACCTCACCACCCGCGTCTACCTCACCCGCCTCCATCTCACCATCCGCCCCTACCTCACCACCCGCCCCGATAACCTTCGCCGCGGTCGATATCGCGGACCGGCCCCGCGTACTGCCCGACCTGCGGACGATCGCCAGGCTGCGTCGCCTCATCGAGGTCGGCCAGCCGGACCTGGTGCACGCGCACGGCCTGCGGGCCGGCGCCCTCACCGCGATCGCGCTGGCCTTCGCCCGGCGCCGGAGCGGCGTGCATGCCGCCCTAGTCGTCACCGTCCACAATGCCTCGCCCGAGGGCGCCCTGACCGGCGCGATCTACCGGGTCCTCGAGCTGATCGTCGCGCGCAACGCCGACTCGGTCCTGTGCGTCTCCCCGGACCTGGAACAGCGGATGCAGGCCGCCGGCGCCCGGCGCGTCGCGCGGGCGGTCGTCCCGGCCCCCGTAATGACCCTGACCGCGACGCCGGCCTCCGCGACGCCGGCCCGTGCCGCGACGAGCCCGGCCGGAGACGTTTCCGCGGAAACGTCTGCCGCCGCCGGCGCGGCTCTGCGCGGACCCGTCGTCCTCGCCGTGGGCAGGCTCGCCGCGCAGAAGGGATTCGGCACCCTGATCGAGGCGGCTGCCCGCTGGCGGGACATCTGGCCCGCGCCGGTGCTGGTCATCGTGGGCGAAGGCCCCCTCGAGGCGGAACTCAAGGAGCAGGCGGCCGCGCTCGGCCTGACAGTGGAGTTCGCTGGCCTGCGGACGGACGTGCCCAGGCTGCTGGCCGCGGCCGCCGTCTTCGTGCTGCCTAGCTGGTGGGAGGGCCAGCCGCTCGTCCTGCAGGAGGCCTTGCGCGCCGGCGTGCCGATCGTGGCCACCCGCGTCGGAGGCTCCCCGGCCCTGGTCGGCGAGGACGCCGCCGTGCTCGTTCCTCCCGGCGAACCAGAACGCCTGGCCGACGCGGTCCGCGCGATCCTCACCGACCCCGCGCTAGCGGCCCGGCTGCGCGCGGCCGCGGCAGGCCGCGCTCAGGGGCTGCCCGCGGAAGCCGCCGCGGTGGCCGCCGCGCTGGCCGAATACGACCTCGTCACCGGGGGCGCTGGAGGGCTCAGGGCGTGATCCAGTCGTGCGCGATCCGCTCGGCGAGGTCTTCGAGCAGCGGGCCCGCCTGGTCGCGGCACCGCGCGAGGTCGAGCTCGAGGTCGGTCAGCGCGTAGGCGCGCGCGATCCCCACCGCCCGGAGCTGGGCGTCGGTCAGCGAGCACATGCCCGCCACCGCGACCACCGGCACGTCGGGGACCACCGCCGCGGCCGCCCTGGCTACTCCGGCCGGGGCCTTGCCGTGCAGGGTCTGCGTATCGAGCGCGCCCTCGCCGGTGATGACGAGCCTGGCGTCGGCCAGCCGGTGTGCGAACGAGGCCAGGCCCAGCATCACCTCGATGCCGGGGCGCATCGTGGCGCCGAGGAACATCAGCGCCGCGAACCCGAGGCCGCCCGCCGCCCCGGCTCCCCGGTCGTGCCGCTTCACCCGGCCGAGTGCATGCTCGGCCACGTCGGCCCAGCGGGCCAGGCCCTCCTCCAGCGCCGCCGCGTGGGCCGCGGAGGCGCCCTTCTGCGGCGAGTAGACCGCCGCGGCGCCGCGCTCCCCGAGCAGCGGATTGTCCACGTCCGTCGCCACGATGATCTCCAGACCCGACAGGTCCCGCAGCTTCGACAGGTCGATCCTGGCCAGCCGGGCGAGAGCCGCCCCGCCGGGCGGCAGTTCGGCGCCGGACTCGTCGAGCAGCCTGGCGCCCAGGGCCGTCACCATCCCTGCCCCGCCGTCGGTGGACGCGACCCCGCCGAGGCCGAGCACGATCCGCTTCGCGCGCATCCGGGCCGCGGCCATGAGCAGTTCCCCGACCCCGCGGCTGGAGGCGATCAGCGGCGCGGGCATGCCGCCGGGCAGCAGGCTCAGCCCGGACGCCTGCGCGGACTCGATGATCGCGGTTCCCTCGCCGAACGCGAACGCGGCGGTGACCGGGCTGCCGGTCGGCCCGCGGACTCCCATCTCGACCCGCCGGTAACCGGCGGCCTGCGCCGCGTCCACCGTGCCATCGCCGCCGTCCGCGACCGGAACCAGGACGCACGGCAGGCCGGGCCGGACCCGCTGCAGCCCGGCGGCCACGTGACCGGCGACCTGGGATGCGGTGAGCGTTCCCTTGAACTTGTCCGGAGCGATCACCACTTGGCTCATTGAGCCATCAGATCACGCCCGCGCCCTCTCGGCAGGTGAGACGGCACCTAGTTCAAAGTTCAAGGTCAGTCCGCTTCCTCCCAGCGGCGCCCGACGGCCGCGAGGCCGCCCTGCAGAGGGCGGCCGCGCCGCCAGCGCAACCAAGGTGGAGCGCTGGCTCACAGCCTCGTAACTCTATGCAGTATCCTGGTTACAATGACACAATGAGGCTGGGCAGTCGGGCAGCCTGCCGCACCAGATCAGCGACTTAGGGGGACTCATGGCGATCGGCGTGATCTTGAACTTTCCTGGCGCGACCATCGAGCAGTACGACGAAGCATCCCGCGGCCTCAACAACGGGCAGCCCTTGCGCGCGCTATCAGACTGGCCGGGCGGCGGCTGCCTGTCGCACGTGTCGGGGGCCACGCCCGAAGGGCTGCGCGTTGTCGATGTCTGGGAGTCACCTGAGAAGTTTCAGGCGTTCGGGGAAAAGCTGATGCCACTCGTCCAGCAAGCGGGCATGCAGCCGACGGAGCCGATCGTCTTCCCGGTGCACAACTTCGTTAACGAGTAGCAGTCCCCAGCCGGAGCCGAACACGGACTGACGGTATGCCGGATCGTTGCCGGGCGGCATTACGACTGCGTCCCAGGGCTCGTCTACCAATTCCACGACTCGGTCCAGCAGCGCGTCGAAAGCCTCGCTCGGCAGGCCGTGGAGCTGGACTAGGGCGTAGGCCTCGAACCGGACGCGATAGGTCACTGGCGGTTCAGGCGGTCGGGCCAGTCCGGGACGATCTCCTCGATCGGCACTGACCCTTCCTGGCTACCGGCCCGCACAGCCTCCCGCATACTAGCGAGGCGAGCCTCAAAACCTGGCTCGGAGTAGGCAGCTGCTGTCAGGCGCCACAACCTGAGCAGGTCATGAAGTGCCCGTAGCCCTCGGGCCTCCGGGCAGCTTCCGCCGCGAGCGCATACTCGTTGAGAAACTGCTCACGGAACTGCTCGGGCAGCACGCGCAGAGTCTCAACCGGGTCATCCGGATCATGCTCCCGCACAGGCTGAGCGCTCATGACAACGAGGCTATCGCTCCGCCCGCCGGTTCAGGGCTGGCCACGCGCCGAGCCCGCCAGGATCAGCACCAGGTTCGGGGTATCAGGTCAGATGGTCCAGTTGACCGGGTAGTTGACGATCGGGATGAACATCACGCCGACCGCCTCCATCTCCCCGCGCGCGTCGACGGTCATCTCCGTCAGCCGGCCCATCTGCGCCGCATGCTCGTCGGAGTCCCAGACGCTGACGTTCACGATCGAGCCCTCCGGCGAGACACCCGCGTACCAGTGAATGAGCCCCGGCAGCCGCCTGATGGCCGGGACCAGGTACTCCGAGACCTTCGTGTTCACGGCGTCGACCTCAGCGAACCGGCTCGGGTCGAAGCTGCCGCGCGAGACGCGGACGACGGCGGTCGTCGGCAACGACTCGGGCATTAGGCCCGTTTCCTGTGGATCTCTACAGTAACCGGGCCTGTCTGTCCATCCATCTGCATATCGGACTCAGGCGCATCAGGGTCGGATGGAACGTTGGTGCCTGACTTGTTCCGGGCCGACCTGCGCTCTTCCTGGAGAGCTACGGGCTCGCCGCGCTCGGAGTCGATCATGCGCCTCAACAACCAGCGCCTGGCCTCTCTCATGACACGATTATCCGCCCTGTTCTCCGTGCCTGTCCGTCCGGGTTAGGTCACCCGGTTTCCTCCCAGCGGCGCCTGACGGCGGTCAGGCCGTCCTCGGTCAGGGACCCGTACAAGCGCAGCCGGGCCACGCCGCCGTCGGGAAAAATGTTCAGCCGAACGTGCGTAGCCGGAGTCCCGCGGACCCGGAACCTATGCGGCGTGTCCGGCAGCAGCCTGACGTTCGGCAGCAGATCGCGCCACCCGCGGTCGGCGCTCAGCACCTCGCTCGTCACGTCCGCGGCGGCGTCCATGACCTGCAGCGAGGCGGCCTCGGGCTGATTGCCGCGATACCGGGACGTGTCGATCTCAGCGAGATAAATGACGCCGCGCCCGGCCAGCCGCACGACCAGCCACTCGTAGCCAGGCTTCCTGCGCCTGCGGGTCTCCCAGCCCTCGCCCATCACCCGCGAGAGGCCGGGGGAGATGACGTTGCGCGGCGAGGAGTAGAACTCGTCGCTGCACGCGACGACATCGCCGCCGTTCTCCAGGGCGGCGAGGTCGACCGTGATCCTCTCAAGCAACGCGGGGTCGGGCACCACCTCACCGTGCACGCGCAGGCGGGCGACGCCGCCGTCGGGGAAGATGTTCAGCCGGACATGGGTGAACCTGCGCCCGGATTCGACCGCGAACGAGTGCGTCGTATCGCCTGAGAGCAGGCTGCGCGGCACGACCTCCTGCCAGCCGCCGGGTCCTGGGTCGGCGTCGAGTTCCTCGGCCGACGGGTACCCGCTCACCGAGCAGGCGTCCGCCGAGCAGGCCTGCGGGTAGTTGCCGGTGAAGAACGCCGTGTCCACCACGACGGACCGGATCACGCCGGGCGCGCCGAGGCGGGCGATGACCCAGTCGCGCACCGAATCGTCAGGCAGCGCCCCGCCCGGTCCGCGCCTGCGCCTGGTCTCCCAGCCGTCGTAGATCTGCCCCTTGACGTCGAACGTGTGCGGGGCGAAGGCCGGCGCGGCGGGAGTGATCAGGTTTTCCTTCGCGGCGAAGAACTCGTCGCTGGCCGCCACGACCGCGCCGCGCAGTTGGAGCAGGTCAGGCAGAAGCTGGTCATCCATGACCTAGCTGTACCCGCGGCGAAACCCCGTCAGCCCCGGTTCAGCAGCCGGCCACCTGGCTCACCATCCGGCGCTTTGCTATCAGCGTCGAGCAGCGCGGTCCCGCGCAGCCACGTCTGCCGGACTCGCCCCGTTAGCGTACGTCCCGCGTACGGCGTCACGGGGTGCCGGTGCTCCAGCCGGGCGGGGTCCACCACGTACGACTCGTCCGGGTCGAACGCCACCAGGTCGGCGTCGGCCCCGACCGCCAGGCGCCCCTTGGCCGGCAGGCCGGCCAAGGCGGCTGGGGCCGCGGCCATCCACCGGGCCACGTCGTCCAGCGTCCGCCCGCGCCGCCGGGCGACGGTCCACACCGCGGACAGGCCGAGTTGCAGCCCGGCGATGCCGCCCCACGCCGTGCCGAAGTCCCCCGTCTCGGGCGACTTCAGCTCCGGCGGGCAGGGCGAGTGGTCGGACACCACGCAGTCGATGACGCCGGCCTCGAGCCCGCGCCACAGCGCCTCCCGGTTGATCCCGTCCCTGATCGGCGGGCAGCACTTGAACTCGGTGGCGCCGTCGGGCACCTGCTCGGCCGCGAAGTACAGGTAGTGCGGGCACGTCTCGGCGGACAGCCGGATTCCGGCCGCCTTGGCCCCGGCGATCAGGGCCACGCACTCGGCCGCCGACAGGTGCACGATGTGCGCCCGGGCCCCGGTGGCGGCCGCGGCCGCGATCACCTTCTCGATGGCCCGCCGCTCGGCGACGGGCGGCCTGGAGGCCACGAACGAGCCGAAGTCACGGCCGGACGCCGGCTTGATCTCCGCCGCGTCCTCGGCGTGCGCGATCAGGACCGAGTCCGTCGCGGCCAGCGTGCCGAGCGCAGACCGCAGCCCCGCCACGTCCAGCGGCGGGAACTCCGGCACCCCGGAGTCGAGCAAGAAGCACTTGAACCCGACCACCCCGGCCTCGTGCAGGGGCAGCAGCGAGTCGCCGTTCCCCGGCACCGCACCGCCCCAGAACGCCACGTCGACCCAGCACTTCCCGGCGGCTGCCGAGCGCTTCTCCCGCAGCGCCGCCACCGACACGGTGGGCGGCACCGAATTGAGCGGCATGTCGCAGATCGTGGTCACGCCGCCGGCCGCGGCGGCGCGGGTGGCGGTCGCGAACCCTTCCCACTCGGTCCGGCCTGGCTCGTTGACGTGCACGTGGGTGTCGACCAGGCCGGGCAGGAGCGCGAGGTCGCCGAGGTCGACGTCGTGGTCAGCCTCGACCGGCGCGGCGTACCCGTCGATGGCCGCGATGACCGGGCCGCTGACCGCGACCGCGGCGGGCCGCGTGCCGTCGGGCAGCACCGCCCGCCGGGACCTGATCACTAGGTCATACGGCATGGTCCGACCTCCAGCCGAAGCTCGATGAGCTGTCAGCCGGATCGGCCGGCCGGTACTCGCAGCCGATCCAGCCGGGATAGCCCTGCACAGCGAGCTGGCCGAACAGCGCCTCGAAATCCAACTCGCCGGTGCCCGGAGCGCCGCGATCGGGCACGTCACCGATCTGGACGTGGGTGATGTCGCTTGCGTCTTGCGCCAGCACCGCCGCCAGGTCCTCGCCCATCCGGCCCAGGTTGTACAGGTCGGCGAGAAACGCGATGTTGCGGGCGCCGCCCGCGCGAACCCTGGCGACCAGCGCGAGCGCGTACTGGCTGGAGACGACGGCGGCTCGCGGGTGGTCGTGTGAGTTCAGCGACTCCACCACGACGGTGGCGCCGGCCCGCTCGGCGGCCGCCGCGGCAAGCGCGAGGTTCTCGGCGGCCAGATCGTCCTGCTGCTCCCTGGGCAGGCCGTCGACGCGATTTCCGTACAGCGCGTTGAGCACGGTGCAGCCGGTCTGCGCGGCGATACCCGCGCAGACGTCGATGTTGTCCCGGAACGCGCCCGATCCCGCGGGCAGGGACAGGAGCCCGCGTTCGCCGGCCGCGAAGTCACCCGCCGTAAAGTTCAGCAAGATCAGCCGAACGCCGGCGTCGCCGAGCGCTCCGACGAACGCATCCACCTCCCGGTCCGGCGGCACCGGATCGGCGAACGGCCACCAGAACTCCACCGCGTCGAATCCCGCCGCACGCGCGGCCGCCGGGCGCTCGAGCAACGGCAACTCGGTGAACAAGATGGAGCAGTTGACGTCGAACCGCAGGCCGTAGGTGCGCACAGCCGCCAGTCTGTCACCATCTGGCGCGGGGCAGCCCGACCGCCGCACGGCGCGCCACGGCAAGGTCACCGTCTGGTTCGTTCATCTTCGCGCCATTTTGTTGTCAGCCGCCCGTTACAGGTACCCGCTAGAACTAACCTGCATCGCCCAGTAGACCTAACGTGCATCGCTCCGCCAGAACTAACGCCCATCGCATAGGAAGGGGCGCAGGACCATGCAAAGGTTCGGAAGGCTCGGTATCGCCGGGCGCGTAGCCAGGACATCCGCGGCCGTAGGCGCGGTCACGGCGGTCGTGTTCGCCATGGCCAGTTTCGCCCCTGCGGCCAGCGCGAAGCCGGCCGGTGTGACCTACCACGCGACCGCGATCCTTTCCGGCATGAGCCTGCATCACTCGTACCAGCAGGCCGGATCCCCTGTATGGCACTCCGAGCCCTTGACCCAGCCGGATGACATCACCAGGATCGGCGGCGACCTGTTCACCGGATTCCAGAACGGCGTGGGCCCGCAGGGGCAGGCCAGCACGGACGGCAACCGCGACAGCACGATCGTCGAGTTCACGCTGAACGGCACGGTCGTCAACCAGTGGGACTTGCGCGGGAAATGCGACGGCCTGACCGCCGACCCGTACACGGGGCTGGTCGTCGCCACGATTGACGAGGACCGGTATACCAGCCTGAACACCATTGACCCGGAAACCGGCCAGGTTACGCACTATTCGTACAACAAGAACCCGCTGCCGCATAACGGCGGCACCGACGCCATCGAGTTCTACAACGGCATGATGCTGATCAGCGCGTCGGCGCCGGGCACCATCGGCGCGGCTGCGCCGGAGCCCTACTACCCGGGCGTGTACGTCGTGACCCTGGACCCGGCCAACCGGGTGGCATACGTCAGGGCGCTGTTCTACGACGAGGCCTATGCGACCGCCGCGAACGGCCCGCACGCCGGGCACACGGTCAGGCTGGGCCTCACCGACCCGGACTCCAACGAGGACGTGCCAGCAGACGCGCCGCGCTTCGCCGGGGACTTCATGCTGACCAGCCAGGGAGACAAAGATCAGATCTTCGTGCAGGGCGCCAATACCCCGTTCCAGCGCCTGTGGGTCCTTCACCTGTCGGACTCGGTCGATGACACCGCCTGGGCCAGCTCCCCGTTCGGCGCGTTCTACACGGCCAGCCATGACCTGGACACCATCGACAGGATCTCGGGCCCCTTCTGGCCGACGGGTACCGTCCTCGTGGCGGTGACGCCGTGCGACGCCAACGGCGCCCCGGCGACCTGCCCGGGGCCCGGGTTCCCGCCGAACTACGTGGGCACCGAGAACATGTTCACCGGCCAGCTCACGGCGCTGTCCCTCGGCGGCGCCCAGGTCGAGCCGCAGGGGATGATCTTCGTCCCGGGCGTCGTCTGAGCGATCGGCCGGAGCGCCGTTCTCAGCCTTCCCGGCGGCTGGCGAGGTACGCTCGCCAGCCGCCGAAGGCGGTGATGTCGGTGAGGTCGTCCATCGCGGGGGTCGGCCGGCGCAGGATCATGCCCAGCGCGGCGGTGCCGTCGGCGAGCGTGATCACGCCGAGCTCGAGCTCGGGCGGTTCGGCGGGCAGGAGCTCATCGCGGAGCACGTCGAGCGGCAGGTCGTAGACCTCGCCCTCGATCGCGGCGCCTTGGCCGTCTTCCGCGGCTTCCAGGGCAGGGTAGCGATCCCCGCAGGAGTAGAACAGGTAGAGCGGCGCGGTGCGGGTCTCGGCGACGAGCGGAGCGTCCCGCAGGCGCTGGTGGAGCGACCCGCCGCGCATCCCGCCGCCGTTCAGGAACATGTAGGGCATGCGGTCACGTCCTCGTGATGTGCTCGGGGCGGACGGGGGTCCGGGTCAGGTCCAGGCCGGTGGCGGCGCGGATAGCGGCGACGACGGCCGCCGTCGAGGAGATGGTCGGCGGCTCACCGACGCCGCGCAGGCCGTACGGGGCGTGCGGATCGGCGAGCTCGAGCACGTCGAGCCGGACCGGCGGCATGTCGAGGATGGTGGGGATCAGGTAGTCGGTGAACGAGGGATTCTTGACCACGCCGTCCACGACCCGGATCTCCTCCATGACGGCGAGGCCAAGCCCCTGGGCGATGCCCCCGTGGATCTGGCCCTCGACGGCCTGCGGGTTCATCGCCTTGCCGACATCTTGCGCGGTCGCGATCTCCACCACCTTGACCAGGCCCAGGTCGGTGTCCACGTCCACCACGGCGCGGTGCGCGGCGAACGCGTACTGCACGTGCGCGTCGCCCCGGCCGGTTTCGGGATCCAGCGTGTGCGTGGGCCGGTGCCGCCAGGTCACCGTCTCCTCGGCCGGCTCGTCGAGCAGCACGGCCAGCTCGGGCGTGGTCCCTCCGTAGCGCTCGCGGGCGCGGCGGTCCAACTCGCCTCGCACCTCCTGGCAGGCGGCGCGCACCGCCCCGCCGGTCACGTACGTCTGCCTGGACGCCGAGGTGGAACCTCCGCTGCCGATGGAGGTGTCGGCGGGCAGGATCACCACCCGCTCGACCCCGAGCTCGGTCCTGGCGATCTGCGACAGCACGGTGACTAGGCCCTGCCCGACCTCCGCGGCGGCGGTGTGGACCTGGGCGACCGGCTCGCCGCCGATCAGCTCCAGCCGCACCCGGGCGGTGGAGTAGTCGTCGAAGCCCTCGGAGAAGCAGACGTTCTTGATCCCGACCGCGTACCCGACGCCGCGCACCACGCCCTCGCCGTGCGTGGTGTTGGACACACCGCCGGGCAGGGTCCGCAGGTCAGCTCCGGAAGTTCCCGCCCGCGCGGGCGGCAGCGGCCTGGCCCGCACCAGGCGCAGGATCTCCTCGACCGGGGCCGCCGAGTCCACCACCTGGCCCGTCGGCATCACGGACCCCTCATGCATCGCATTCTTGATGCGAAGCTCGACCGGATCCATGCCGAGCGCGGCGGCGAGCTTGTCCATCTGGGCCTCGTAGGCGAAGCAGGCCTGCACCGCGCCGAATCCGCGCATTGCGCCGCACGGCGGGTTGTTCGTGTAGGCCGCGTAGCAGTCCATCTCGACGTTGGGCACGTCGTAGGGGCCGAAGCCGAGGGTCGCCGCGTTGGCCGCCACCGCCGTGGAGCTTGACGCGTAGGCACCCCCGTCCAGCACGATGTCGGCCTTGACGTAGACCAGGGTGCCGTCCGCGGTGCTGCCGTGCTCGTACCGGAGCGAGGCTGGGTGCCGGTGCACGTGGCCGAAGAACGACTCTTCGCGCGAGTACATCATCTTGACCGGCTTGCCGGTATGCAGCGCCAGCATGCAGGCGTGGATCTGCATGGACAGGTCTTCCCTGGCACCGAACGCGCCGCCGACGCCGGACAGGGTGATGCGCACCTTGTCCTCGGGCAGGGCGAGGCTCGCCGCGACCTGCCCGCGGTCCACGTGCAGCCACTGGGTCGCCACGAACAGGTCCACGCCGCCGTCCTCGGCGGGTATCGCCAGGCCGGACTCCGGGCCGAGGAACGCCTGGTCCTGCATCCCGACCTCGTATTCGCCGCGGACCACGACGTCCGCGCACGCGTCGGGCCGTCCCCTGCGGATCCGCACGTGGCGGACCAGGTTCCCGCCTGCGTGCACGAGGGGTGCGCCGGGCGCCAGGGCCTTGCGCGCGTCGGTCACCGGCGGGAGCACCTCGTAGGTGACGGTGATCCTGGCCGCGGCCCGGCGGGCCACCTCCGGGTGCTCGGCCGCCACCAGCGCCACCGGCTCGCCCTGGTACCTGATCTGGTCCCAGGCCAGGACCGGCTGGTCGGAGTGCTCGAGCCCGTAGGTCTTGTGTCCCGGTACGTCATCATGGGTGAGCACGGCGGCGACCCCGGGCGTGGCCAGCGCCGCGCCGATGTCGATCCCGGTGATTCGGGCCCGCGGATGCGGGCTGCGCAGGGTGGCCCCCCACAGCATCGCGTCCAGCCACAGGTCGGAGGAGTAGGCAAACTCCCCGGTCACCTTCTGCCGCCCGTCGGGGCGGGTCGGGCTCTCGCCCACGCCGCCCCGGACGCCGGTCTCGATGCGCGTGCCGGCGGCCGGGCTCGCGGTCTCTGTCATCTGCCCGCCTCCAGGCGGAGCCGGGCGGCCCGGACGTCGCGGGCCGCCGCGGTCACGTCGGCCGTGCGCAGCTCGCCGTGCTCGACCACGGGCGCGCCGCCGACCAGGAGCAGCTCGAGCGGCGCGGGCGGCCCGAGCACGAGCGCGGCGACCGGATCGCCGCCCCCCGCCCCGTTGGGTCCGTGCGCGATGGCGTCGTGCGCCAGCGTGTCGACCCGCCACAGCGCGATGTCGGCCAGCAGGCCCGGCCGGAGCGCGCCGATCTCGTCGGCCCGGCCCAGGCAGCGGGCGCCGCCGCGGGTCCCGAGCCACAGCGCCTGCCGGGCGGTCAGCGCGGCGGCGCCCTCGGAGTCCCTGACCCGCGCGGCGAGCAGGGCCTGGCGCAGCTCGCCAGCCAGGGAGGTGCCCTCGCTGGAGGCCGACCCGTCCACCCCGAGACCGACCGGAGCGCCGGCCTGGAGCAGCCGGCGAACCGGGGCGATGCCCGCGCCGAGCCGCGCGTTCGAGCTCGGGCAGTGGGCCACCGACGTGCCGGTCGCGGCGAAGCGCTTGACCGCCGGCTCGTCGAGGTGCACGCAGTGTGCCAGCCATACGTCGTCGCCGAGCCAGCCGAGTTCGTCGGCGTACTCGGCGGGCGTGCGGCCGAGCGTCTGCCGGCAGTACGCGTCCTCCTCACGGGTCTCGGCCAGGTGGGTGTGCATCCTGACGCCCAGCGCGCGGGCCAGTTCCGCCATCTCCCGCATGAGCCGGGGGCTGACCGAGAACGGGGAGCACGGGGCCACCGCGACCTGCACCATGGCGCCGGGCGCCGGGTCGTGGAACCTGCGGATGGCCTCTTCGGTGGCGGCCAGGGCGGTGTCGGGGTCTTCGACGATCTCGTCGGGCGGCAGCCCGCCCGCGGACCGGCCGAGGTCCATCGAGCCGCGGCAGGGGTGGAAGCGCAGCCCGACCGAGGTGGCCGCGGCGATCTCCGCCTCGAGTGCGTCGCGGGGTCCGGCCGCGGTGACCTCGGCCCCCGCGGTTCCCCGCGGCGGGAAGATGTAGTGGTGGTCGGTGCTGGTGCTGCACCCCGACAGCGCCAGCCAGGCCAGTCCCGCGGTGGCCGCGGCGTGAACCTGCTCCGGCTCGATCCTGGCCCAGACCGGGTACAGCTCGGTGAGCCAGTCGAACAAGATGGACTGCTGCGCCTGACCCTGAGTGAGCCACTGGTACAGATGGTGGTGCGCGTTGATCAGGCCGGGGGTGGCCAGGCATCCGGTGCCGTCGACCCGCCGGGCCCCGTCGGCGGCCGCGGGCGGCGCCTGGCCCTCGCCGACCGCGGTGATCCGCCCGTCCACGACCACGACGTAGCCGCTCGCGTACTCGGTGCCGCTGTCGTCGTGCCGCTGGCCGTCCATCGTCGCGATCGCGCAGTTCTCGATCACCAGCGGTGGCGTCATGCGCGGTCCCCGGCCATCCGGCTGGCTGCGAGCCGCACCGCGTCGAGGATCTTCTCGTACCCGGTACACCGGCACAGGTTGCCCGCCAGGGCCTCGCGGATGTCCGAGTCGGCTGGCGCGGCGGAGCGCCGCAGCAGGCTCTGCCGCAAAAACCAGTGCGTCTGCATGATCAGCCCGGGCGTACAGAAGCCGCATTGCACGGCGCCCGCGTCGATGAAGGCCTGCTGAACCGGGTGCAGCGCGTCGCGCCCGCCCCTGGCGCCGCTGCCCAGGTCGCCGGCCAGCCCCTCGACCGTGACGATCTCGCGGTCCGCCGCCTGGCCGGCCGCGACCAGGCACGCGCAGACCGGGATGTCGTCGAGCAGGACCGTGCACGAGCCGCATTCGCCCTGTTCGCAGGCGTTCTTCGAGCCGGGCAGGGCGAGCCGCTCACGCAGCACGAACAGCAGGCTCTCGCCCTCCCACACGTCGTCGGCGGTCGCAGGCTCGCCGTTGACCGTCATCGTCACCCGCATCTGGCCGCCTCCCTCACTCGCCTGCCTGCCGATTCTCCCGGTACGCCGCCCAGGCCCAGCCCAGGGTGCGCCGGGCCAGCACCGACAGGGCGTGCCGGCGGTACGCTGCGGTACCGCGCACGTCGTCGATCGGCCGCGCCGCCGCGCCTACCAGCTCGCCGAACCGCTGCGCCACCCCCTCGGGCAACGGACCCGCCGACTCCCACAGCCCGGCCTCGGACAGCGCCCCGTCCAGGAATTCCTCGGCCTGCGGTGCGCGCAGCGGCGTCGGTCCCGCGGACCCGATCCCGGTACCCACCCGAGCCGAAGACATGCCCCCGGGCCGGAGTTCCAGGGCGAACGCGCACACGGCGATGACCATCGCGTTCCTGGTGCCGACCTTGGCGAACTGCTGAGGCCCCGGCGCGGCCGGGATGAACACCGAGGTGATCAGCTCGTCGGCCGCCAGCGCGTTGC
The DNA here is from genome assembly GCA_963789225.1 of uncultured Actinomycetes bacterium. Taxonomy (GTDB): domain Bacteria; phylum Actinomycetota; class Actinomycetes; order Streptosporangiales; family Streptosporangiaceae; genus Palsa-504. The sequence goes on along the minus strand of CAWBKD010000038.1, from coordinate 8,095 downwards.
GCTTCGGTCCCAGGAAGAATTCGGCCGCAGGGATCTGCCGCGGGCCGCGGACCGATGTCACTTCCACGATCGCCCCGGTGGCCAGCAGGACCGGATGGCAGTCCCCGGCGGGCGAGGCCGCGCCGAGGTTGCCGCCGACGGTACCGCGGTTCCTTATCTGCGGGGACCCGACCGTGCGCGCGGCCATGGCCAGGCCGGGCAGCGCGTCGCCGAGTTCGGCAATGAGCCTGGCGTAGGTCACCCCGGCCCCGAGGCGGACCCACCCGTCGACGCGCTCCCAGGTGGTGAGCTCGGCGACCCGGTTGAGGTCGAGCAGGGCCCCGGGCCGCCTCGCGTCGAAGTTGATCTCGACCATGACGTCGGTCCCGCCCGCGATCGGCACCGCTGCGGGGACCTCGGCCTTGGCCTCGATCGCCTCGGTGAGCGATCTGGGCTGCAGGAACTCCATGCCGCTACCAGGCTTTCCCGGGCGGCGGCGCGTCATCCCTGGTGACCGTGCCCTCGATCAGCCCGTAGGGGCGGTCGGCGGCGTAGAACACCTGGCCGCCGTTCTCCAGCCCGAACGGCAACATGTCGACCTCGAAGTGGTGCTTGTTCGGCAGCGCCAGCCGGATCTCGGCGATCTCGGGCCTGCCGCCGAGCACCCGCTCGCCCATGGCGTACAGCGTCTGCTGCAGCGAATAGCTATGCGTGTCCGCGAACGCCTCGAGCATCAGGTCCCTGGCGGTGCGGTAGGACTCGCCCCAGTACGGCGCGGAATCCGCCACGCTGGCGTGCCGCCACCGCGCGCTGACCGCGGTGGCCAGGATCCGGTCGGTGGTCTCGGCCAGTGTCGTGTACCGGTCCCTGGCGAAGCCCCAGAACTCGGAACCGGCCGTGTTCAGCACGGTCAGCCCGCTCACCCCGGAGACGACCCAGGAATCGGTGCCGTCGTGGCTGACCGTCGCGGTCCGCACCTCCCGGCCCGACCGGACGAAGGAATGCCCGGCCCGCCGCTCCCACGGGTACTCCTCGACGGTCACCCTGGCGAACGAGATGGCCGCCTGCGAGGCCACGAAGTGCCTGGCCAGCCGCAGCGCGAAATCCTCGATCTCGCCGACGCCGCCTTCCCTGGCGAACACGAAGACCGTGTTCTTCTGCGCGTCGGTGGTCAGCACGTCGGAGTTGTCGCCGGACAGGTGGGTCGCGGTCAGCTCGCCGGACAGGGCCACGCTGACGTTCACGTCGGTGATGACGTCCGCGGCGTCGTCGCGCCTGACGTGCAGCAGGCGGACCTCAGCCTTGCCGTACTGGTTAGCGCCGAGCACGATGGCCATGGCTCAGCTCCCGCGGTAGGTGGAATAGGCGTACGGGCTCAGCAGCAGCGGGACGTGGTAGTGGTCGCCCGGTCCGGTCACCTCGAAGGTCACCGTGACCTCGGGGTAGAACGACGCGGATCCGCGGGCCGAGAAGTACGCCCCGCTGCCGAAGGTAATGCGGTACACGCCGGGGCTGGCCGCCGCGTCATCAGGCAGCCTGAGCCGTCCGTCGGCGCCGGTCTGGCCCCCGCCCTCCGGCGACCACCCGTCGCCGGTGCTGCGCTCGAGCCTGACCAGGATTCCCGCCGCGGGACGCCCGGTCGTCGCGTCAAGGACGTGCGTGGACAGCGTCACAGGCTCAGCAGCTTCGTCATCCGCAGCCGGGTGATCTTCGTTAGCTCCCGGCGCACCACCGCCCGTTCGGCCTCCTCGTCGTTTCCGAGCCTGGCCTGCAGCTGGGTCAGCATGTCCTGGCCGGAAAGGCCGCTGGCGCAGATCAGGAACACGTGGCCGAAGCGCTCTTCGTAGGCGACGTTGCCTTCGGCCAGCGCATGACGGACCCGGTCGCTGGCGGACGCGGCGCCGGACTGCTCGGCCGCCGACCATCCGCCCTCCGGGGCGCGTGCCCCGATCCGCGGGTGGGCGTTCATGCTCTCGACGATATCGTCCCAGCTCAAGGCGCTGAACGCGGCGTCCACCGCGACCAGGACGGCAGCCGCGTCCCGGTAAGGCCGGCCGTCGGTGATCAGCTTGGCGAACGAAGCCGAGGCGCAGCACTCGAGCACGTCCCGCTCGGCAGCCTGCGCTGATGCCGCGTTGAAGGCCGCCAGCGCTGACTCCGGTGGGCTCGGGTTCGCCATGCGAGCATCCAATCAGTCGACACCGCGCACGGGTAGACGCCATCGGATCAATCAACGGTAACCTGGCTACAGCCGCTTTGTAGCTTTCGCTAAACGCGTGATGGCCATGATGCGCGAGGAGGGTCCGTCGCAAGGAGGTGTTTCCGTGCGCGTGCGGGACTTGCTCGACGTCCCCGGCCTTGGACTCAGGCTGCTGACCGATGTCTCCGGCGCGGATCGCGCGATCCGGCACGTGTACACCACCGACCTGCCCGATCCCAGCCGCTACCTGACCCCGGGGGACCTGGTGCTGACCGGCATGATCTGGTGCCGCGAGCCTGGCGACGCCGACCGGTTCGTCCGGGCGCTGGTCAGGTCGGGCGCGGGCGTGCTCGGCGCGGGAGAGGCGCTCGGCGAGATTCCCGACGAGGTGATCCAGGCCTGCGGACGGCACGGCGTCACGCTGCTCGCGGTTCCGGCTGAGACCTCGTTCGCCTCTGTCACCGAGGAGGTCGCGCGCCGGCTGAACGGGGACCGGGCGACCGCCATGACCAAGGTCCTCGGGCGGCGCAGGCTGCTGCTGTCCGCGGTGGCCGAGGGAGCGGGCCTCGACGCGATGTTCCGGCTGATGGGCCGCGAGATCGGGGCGGAATGCTGGCTGCTGACCGGGACCGGCCGGGTGGTCGGCGGGACCGGGGCGTCCCTCCCCAGGCCGACGGCGGTCAGGCTGGCCTGCGAGTACCTGAAGGCGGACCGGCTCCCGGCCATCGCGCGAGTCAGCGGGCTGCGGTCTACCGAAGGCAGCGAAGGCAGGTACTCACTGTTCGGCGTGGGCGGCGAGCCGAGGATCACCAGCTGGTTCCTTGCCGCTCCGGGGCAGGAGCAGGATTGGGCGGCTGAGCTGCGCGAATCCTTCGTCGAACTCGCCGCGGACGTCGCGCTCGAGCAAGCCAGGCTGAGCGCCGGGCGGGTCGGCGACCGCAAGCTGGCCGAGGCGATCGTGACCATGCTGGCGTCCGAGGGGGCCGAGGGCGCCGCGCCGGCCGAGATCGCCTCGCTGATGCGCGCGGCCGGGTTGCGGCCCGACGGGAGCTACCTGGTGGCCGCGCTCGGGGTGGAGGCCGACCGGGTGAGCGGTCCGAACGCCGAACACTGGCGCAGCGACCTGGCCGAGGAGCTGGCCGGGCCGGACGCGGACGGCGCGGTCGTCGCGGCGCTCGGGGAGCAGATCATCGTGCTCGTCCCGGTCCCGGCCGCGGAAGGCGCCCAGCCAGGGGACGCCGCGGCAGCGGAGACGGCCCCCGCTGCGGGTGCCCCCGCGGGGCACGCGTTCGCGGCCCGGCTGCGGGCCGCGCAGCCGGTGCTGGAGTGTGACCGCTCCCGGATCAGGCTGAGCGCCGGCGTCAGCGCCCCGGCCGAGGGTGTGGCCGCGCTGGCCGGCGCCCTGCACGAGGCGCAGAGCGCGCGCAGGCTCGCCGTCATCCGGGCGGGGACCGGGGCCGGCGCGGTGTCGGTGGTGACCAGCGACGAGGTGGCCTCGTACGAGCTCCTGCTGGCCAGCGTGCCCGGCAGCGTGCTGCGCTCGTTCCGGGACCGGCTGCTCGGTCCGCTGGTGGCCTACGACGAGCGGCACCGCGCCGAGTTGCTCCCCACGCTGCGCGAGTTCCTGGCCTGCTCCGGCTCGTGGCACGCGTGCGCGGCGGCCATGTACGTGCACGTCAACACGGTGCGCTACCGGATCAGGCGGATCGAGGAGCTCACCGGGCGTGACCTGTCCTCGCTGGATGACCAGGTGGATTTCTTCCTCGCGCTGAGGATTGGCTAACTTGTCCGCGTGGTGGTGATCCGTTCGGCCTCGGCGGCCGACGCGGCGCAGATCGCGGCGGTCATGCGGGCTAGCTGGCAGGCCGCCTACGGGGGCATTATCGCGCCCGAGGTCATCGACCAGGTCACCGCACCCGACGGCGGCGCGCGCGTCAGGCAGTCGTTCAGGACCCGGCCGTGGCAGAAGACGTTCGTCGCCGTCCCCCCGCCGGAGGCGCGGCGGAAGCGCGACGCCGCGGACGGCATCGTCGGGTACGCGTTCTTCGGGCCGGAACAGGACGTGCTCGGCGCGCCCTGGCCGCATCCGCTCAGCCCGGAGGGCCAGCGGGGCCAGGTGGCCGAGCTGTACGCGCTCTATGTCCACCCGTCCTGGTGGTCGACCGGCACCGGTCGGGCCCTGATGGACCGGGTCCTCGACACGGCCTCGGCCGCCGGATACCTGTCCGCCAGGCTGTGGGTCCTCAGGGACAATTCCCGGGCCCGCCGGTTCTACGAGCGCGCCGGGTTCGCGCCGGACGGCGCGAGCCACGCCCTCCAGGGCCTGGGCGGAGTCACGGAGATCCGCTACCAGCGGGCCCTGCCGTCTGGCCCGGGCCGCGACATCAGCTAACGGGCGCCGCCCGTGGCGCGGGCGCGCAGCGTCGCCACGCCGTCGCCCTCGAGGTCGTCGATCGCCGCCTTGCGCCCGGTCATAGCCATGACCAGGGACAGGATGGGACCGGAGACCTCGGGTCCGGTGCCGTATGACCAGTCGGCGTCGGTCGCGCGCAGCGTCAGGCTGGCGATCCGGTTCTTGCTGCCGATGAGGGTGTTGGAGCCCTTGTAGAAGTCCGCCACCTGCACCACGGCCTCGGTGGGGTACCGGTGCTCGATCCCCAGCGCCCTGCGGATGTCCTCGGAGTGGACGATGGTCTCGCCGAGCCAGGTGTTCGTCGGCCCCGGCGGGTGCTTGACCGAGGTCTGCGCCTTCTCGAAGTCGGCCAGGGTGTCCGCGGGGGAGCCGCCCCGGTGCGCGGCGATCCCCTTGGCCTGCAGCTTCTCGAAGTTGAACCCGGAGCCGATCAGCGTGGCGAAGAAGACGGGCGGCGTCAGGTTGGCGGCCGAGGTCATGTGCGCGAGCACGTCGCGGACCGTCCACCCGTCGCACAGCGACGCCGTATCCCACTGCTCGCCGGTCAGTGGCCTCACGTCGCCCGCCAGGGACTTGCGTTCGGCGTGGATAACAGGCCAGATATCCATGGATCCTCCCCTGGGGCGGCAGCCGCTCCGCTGTCGTCCCGTTTTGTTCGGTGAAGGCTAAATTAGGCAACTGCCGAATCAGCGGCCATCATCATAGGGTGGAGGATGGCGGGAGGCAAGGTGCGGGATATCCAGAAGGTCATGGCGGCGCTGGCCTCACCCGTCCGGCGCGAGATCCTGGGCCTGATCTGGGACCGGGAACTCTCCGCGGGTGACATCGCCGCCGCGTTCCCCGTGACCAAGCCGACGATCTCCCAGCACCTGACCGTCCTGCGCGAGGCGGGCCTGGTGGCCGCCACCGCGGTCGGCACCTCGCGCCGCTACCGGGCCCGCCGGGAGGCGCTCCGCGGCCTGCACGCCGCCCTCGGCAGCCCCGGTAAGTGGGTCAACGCCGACGACCTGCCCGAGCGGGCCTCATCGGACGTCAGGACCATGCCGGTGGTGGTCGCCGGCACGCTGGTCGCCACCACCCAGGCCGTGACCTTCGCCGCCTTCACCGATCCCGCCGTCTACTCCCGCTGGCTCGGCGTGCCCGTGTCGATCCAGGACGGGCGCTTCGCGTGCACGCTGGAGTGGGGCACGACCGTGCGCGGCCGGTACGAGGTGGTCTGCCCACCCGAGCTGATCGTGATGCGCTGGGACTTCGACGACGACAACATCCCCGTCCCCGGGGGTGAGATGACCGGCTACCTCCGGATCCACCCGCACCCGGAGGGCGCGCGCGTCGAGGTGCACCAGCTCGTCGAGACCGCCGCCGAGGCGGAGTTCATGGAGGGCGCGTGGGCGCTGGTACTCGGCCGCCTGAAGGCAGGAGTGGTCCGCGCCAGCCACCCAGGCCGGGCGATGCCGCACCGCCCCAATCGGCCCAAGCGGCGCGATTCGGCTTAGCCTGCGGCGGGCTTCACCAGCCGCGCTCGCGCCACTCGCCGAGGTGCGGGCGCTCGGCGCCGAGCATGGTGTCGTTGCCGTGCCCCGGGTACACCCAGGTCGCGTCGGGAAGCGGGACGAAGAGGCGTTCGGTCACGTCGGTCAGCAGTGAGGCGAACGTCTCCGGGGTGACCGTCTTGCCCACCCCGCCGGGGAACAGCGAGTCGCCGGTGAACACGTGCGGCTCGCCGGCCAGCCGGCCGCTGGCGTCGTACAAGATCGCGATGCTGCCCGGCGTGTGCCCGCGCAGGTGGATGACGGATACCTCGGCGTCCCCGAAGCGCAGGACCTCGCCGTGCTCCGCGCGGTGGGTGACGGTCACGGGCAGCTCGTCCGCGTCGGCCGGGTGCGCGACCACCTCGGCACCGGTGTACTCCTGCACCTCCCACAGCGCCTGCCAGTGGTCCGCGTGCCGGTGCGTGGTCACGATCGTGCCCACGGGCACGTCACCGATCAGCTCGATGAGCCGCCCCGGCTCGTTGGCCGCGTCGATCAGCAGCGCCTGGCCGGTGCTCGTGCAGCGCAGCAGGTAAGCGTTGTTGTTCATCGGGCCCACGGCTATCTTGGTCACGACCAGGCCGTCGATCTCCCGCGTATCGGGCGCTCCGCCGACACGTACGTCTCCCGTGTACGTCACCGTTAAAACCTATACCGAACGCCGATCCTGCCCACGACCGCGCCGGCGCGTCGACCCGGTGGCCGGCCGATCCGCACCAGGAGGCCGCGTGACCCTACTCGTACTGGCCGGCCACCACGTCCACGAGCTGCTGCCCTACGACGAGTGCGCGGACGTGATGCGCCGGGCCCTGGCCGAGCTAGGCGAGCTGCTCACCGGCACCGCGCCGGGCCGCGCCGACGACGACGAGATCACCGTGTTCGAGTCGCTCGGCCTGGCCGCCGAGGACCTGGCCGCCGCCACCTACCTATACGAGAAGGCCTCCCGCCTGGGCGCCGGAACCGCCGCCGACTTCTAGTCCGGGCCGCCGTCGGTCATGAGGTCGCGGTCCGCCTGGCCGACGAGGCGGGCGGCCTCAACGAGGTGACGGTGACCGCAGCCCACGGAAGGCCCATTGTCGGCCGAACGTCCGCGCGGCTCGCTCCGGATCTTCGGTAAGGCTTAAAGTAGGATACCGGGTATGGCCACGGTCAAGATGACGGTAACCGTTCCTGAGGAACTCGCCGAATACATCAGGGATCAAGTCGCATCCGGCGCGTACGAGTCGGTCTCGGCCTTCGTGACTCAGGCGGCGGAAAGCGCGCGCGACCTCGAACCGCTGGACCTGCTAATCGCAAGCATGGTGGCCGAGACCGGCGAGCCGGACGAGAAGGCGCACGCCTGGGCGGCCGAAGCCGTGGCCGCCGCGCGCAGGGCTCGCCAGCGCACCGTGCCAAGCGACAGGGGGCGCGCCGCGTGACCGGACCCGATATCACCGCGGAGCTCGTGCTTGACTCGGGAGCCCTGATCGCGCTGGAGAAGGCGCGGCCCGAGATCACCGCCTTGCTGATGCGGGTCCGTGCGGGTGGGGTTCGGATGCTGGTCCCGGACGCCGTGATCGCGCAGGTCTGGCGGGGTGGCAGCGGCAGGCAGGCTCGCGTGGCCGCTCTGCTCAGCCTCAAAAGGGACCAGTGCGCGAGGCTTCGCCTCGACACGCCGACAGCTAAGCGGATCGGAGTCAGGATCGGTACGTGTGGGCATACCGATATCACCGATGTGCATGTGGCCCTGGCCGCTGAGGACCATGGCGCGGGAGTGGTGACGTCGGACCGGCAGGACATCTTGAAGGTCAGCCCCGCCCTGCGCGACGTGATTATGGACGTCTGAAGGAGCTCCCCGAAATCGGCATCGAGGTTGTCTTCGGAACAGAAGAACTGCCCGGCTGGCTTCGCGTCGAAAACGTGGAACCACGCTTCCACCTCGGCCAGGAGGCCGCGGATAGGCGTGCCCGCTACGTGGCCGAACTCCCCGTA
>CAWBKD010000037.1:0-136278 GCA_963789225.1 uncultured Actinomycetes bacterium | reverse complement strand
CCCCGTCACCGCGCACTCCTGACCTGAACAGTGCGCCGGATCTGGCGGCGGCGGACCGGTCGCGCAGCGACCCGCGAACCTGCTTATTCCGTGCGCTGACACGGTGCCCTCCTCGTGACCGCCAGCGGGCAGATCCTCATGACCGCCCGCAACCGGGAGCGCAGTGCTGCTCCCCGGCAGCCTCGGCGGGCTGGCCTGCCAGGAGATCGCGGGCAATGAGCGTGTACCTGCTGGCGGTGGTGTGGGACAGGCCGAAGATCAGGGCCAGGTGCAGCGGGTCCGCGCGGGCGGTCAGCGCCTCGTGGAGCACCCGGTCGCGGCGGATGTGCTCGATGCTGACGCCGTGCCGCTGCAGGTTCCAGCTGAGGTAGCTCCTGCTGACGGGCCCGGATCCCAGGGCCGTCCTCTCGGAGATCAGGACGTGCCGGTTGGGCGTGCGCGGCCAGGTGGCGCGGCGATGGCCGAGCCAGGCCCGCAGCGCCCGGTGGGTGAGCTCGCCGAGCCGCTGGCGGTGCCCGCCGATGGTGATGCGCCGGTTGGGCAGGTCCAGGTCGTCCAGGGTGAGGTCACGGATCGCGGCCCAGCGGGCGGCGTGGACCGCGGCCAGGGCGACGATCAGCCGCTGCGCGGGGCTGGCGGCGGCCTGTTCGACGGCCCGGATCTCGGCGTCGGTCATCGGCAGCAGGCTGCCGCCGGGATCGGCGGCCTTCAGCCGCGCGGCGGGGTTGGCGAAGACCAGGCCGCGTTTTCTGGCGAACCGGAACAGCGACCGGACCGCGACGGTCGTGGTGCGGAGCTGGTGGCCGCGCAGCGGGTCCAGCACGGCGTTGATGTCGGCGGCGGTGACCTCGCGGAGGTGGCCGCGGTCTGCTGCCCAGCAGCCGATGAGCGGCTGGACGGCGGCGAAGTAGACGTAGATGCTGGCGGGCGAGCGGGGCCGGGCCCGGGCGTCGCCGTCGAGCAGCACCAGCAGCCAGGCCCGGACCGCGCCGGCGAAACCCTGGGGCAGCTCGCCGGCGCAGCGCTCGATCCAGGGGCGGACCGCGGGGATGCTGTCGTCGTCCAGCAGGTCAAGCCCGGCCAGGACTTCGGCGACCCGCGGCGCGGAGGTATGACGGGACGTGCGCGTCCGGATCTCGGTGAGGGTGACGCGCTCCCCGGCGGGGCGGCCGCCGACCAGCACCATCAGGCCGTCCAGGGTGCACCGGATGGTGGACGGTGACCAGCCGTGAGCCTCGCCGAGCTGCCCGGCACGGGCAGCGGCCGCGCGCAGCGCCGGGTGGCCCGAGCCGAGCGCTGGATGCTGCCAGCGCGGCGGCGGCGCGGCGCCGCTCTTGCGCCGGTAGTACGAGGCCAGCGCACTGCAGTTGTTGCTGCAGTAGACCCGGTCGCGGCGGCTTCCCGCAGGGATCAGGGCGCCGCAGTGCAGGCAGGTCACCGGGGCGGCAGTGACCTGCCCCCGCGCGGGCGGGGGGTGACCGGGCGGGCCTCGGCAACGGCAGGGGCCGGCGCGCCGCCGGCGCGGGCTGCGGCACCGTCTCGGGTTCGGGCAGCAGCAATTCTTCCATCCCGCAGCCGAGCACGGCGCAGATGACATCGAGTTCGTCGAGCCTGACGGTGTTCGGCTGGCCGGACCACAGCCCGGACATCTTCCCGGCGCTGATCACCATGCCGCGCTCGGCGAGCCGCCGCTGCAGCTCGCTGGCCTTCCAGATGCCGCGGTTGGCGGCCGCCAGCCGCAGGTTCCACTTCATCGGGCCAGTCCCTTCCATCGGTCGGCGGCGCGCTGCTGCCCGGCCACCCACGCGTCCTCGACGTGGGTGCCGTGAACGTGGATGTACCTGGCCGTGGTGCCGGTCCAGGAATGGCCGAGGAGTTCCTGGATGGCGAACAGGCTCATCCCGGCCCGGTAGAGCTGGGAGGCGCAGTAGCGCCGCATTACGTGCGGCGTGAGCTTGCCCGCCCAGGCCGGCAGGTGGTGTTCGGCGGCCTCGGCCAGCGACCGGCGGAACACATCCGCGGTCGCCCGCGCGCACGACCCGTCCCGGCACTTGCGCTCCGACGGGAACAGCGGCGCGCCGGGCCGGGCGTGGTCGGCGTCGAACTGGCCCCACACCTCCTCGATGAACCAGCGCAGGTTCCGGTCCGCGCCGTTGATCAGCGGCACCAGCCGCGGTTTGGGCCCCCGCCGCCGCGAGCCCTTCCCGTGCCGGACGTTGAGCTTGCCGAACCGGCCCAGCTCCCACCGCACGTCGGCCAGGTCCAGCAGGCGGGCCTCGTTGACCCGCAGGCCGACGTCGGCCTCCAGCCGGGCGGCGGCGTAGTTGCGGGCGGCCGGGGCGAACTTGCGGCAGGTCGCCAGTTCCTCGCGCCACCCGGCGAACAGCCGCTCGATCTCCTCCTCGGCCGGCGGCACGCGCAGCTGCGGGTCGACCGAGGCACGCGGCCGGTTCATCTCATCCAGCGGGCACTCGGTCACGCGGCCGGTCAGGTTGTAGATCTCGATCTTGTGCCGCAGCTCCAGGAACTGGAAGTACACCGTCAGCGCAGCTGCCCGGCCGGTGCGCGTCGACGGCCGAGCGCCGCGCAGCATCTTGCCGAAGTACGCATCGGCGTCGGCTGGCTGCATCTCCCACAGCGGCCGGCCGAACCAGTCCCGGATCAGGTCCAGGTGACCGGTGTCGTTACGGATCGTGCTGTCGGCCAGCCCCGCCGAGGCCCGCGCCAGCACGAACCCGGCCAGCACGTCGGTCTCGAAGCCGGCCAGTTCTTCCGCGCTCGCCGGCATCCGATGCTCACGCAGGTCACGCACCAGCGCCAGAGCCAACCGTAACCCCCCTCGACTTCACCCAGGACGACAGATCATCAGCTTGGGTCAGATCATGTCACGGAGACTGAAGGAAGATCAGGACGACTCGCCGACAACCGGCTAACTTCACAAGTCCTGGTACAGGCCCGATCGGGGTGAGCGGGCAGCCATCGGCAAGCTCACGAACCCGGGGACTGTTGCATATTCCCGCGGACATCGCCCTGCTGCTGGACCGGTTGCGGGACGCGCTGCTGGCGCGCGGGGGCCTGGTGGGTGTGTACCTGTATGGCTCGCTGGTCACCGGCGGCTTCAGCCCGGCCCGCAGCGACATCGACGTCCTTGTCCTGCTGGAGCGCGAGCCGGACGGGGTCGCGATCAGCGAACTCCGGGAGCTGCACACGGCGCTGGCCAGCTCGGATGACCCGGCCGGCCGACTGCACTGCCTGTACGTCTCGGCGCAGGACTGCGGCCGACCCGGCCCTCCTGCGCGCGTACTGGTACGGCGACCGGATGACGCAGTGGCAGGTGAAGTTGCTGACCCAGGCGGAGCTGGCCGCGGCCGGGGTCGCGCTGTACGGCCCGTGGCCGCCGCCGGGCCTCGGGCCAGTCGCGGTCGCGGACCTCCAGGCAGCCGTGCACGAGGAGATCACCGGATACTGGCGCCGGATCGCCCGTCGGCGGCGGTGCTGGCTCCAGGACACCTGGGTTGACTTCGGGCTCGTCACCCTGCCCCGTGCCGAGGCCCTCCTGACCACCGGCGACCTCATCACCAAGTCCGAGGCCATCCGCCGGCTGCCCGGCTTTGGGGTTCCCGCGGCGCTCGCGGACCAGATCCGCCGCCGCCGGGACGGCCAGGACGTCGCGATCGGCCCGCTGCAGCGGATCCGCCGCGCCTACCTGGCCCGGCGTCTGATGCGGCGCGGCATCCGGAGACTGAGCAGCCTGGCGGCGACTCTGGACCGGCCGGAGCTTCCGAGGCCATCCGCCGGCTGCCTGGCTTCGGGGTTCCCGCGGCGCTCGCGGACCAGATCCGCCGCCGCCGGGACGGCCAGGATGTCCGCCTTGGCCAGCTGCAGCGAATCCGCCGCGCATACCTGGCCCGCCGGCTGATGCGTCGCGGCATCCGTAACTTGAGCCGCGAAGGTTAGCCGAGGCCCAGGTGATGCCGGGGGCGCAGGGCGCGCGCGAGCAGCGCCGACAGGGCCGCGGCGACTCCGGTCCGGCTCAGCGCCAGCGGCGCGGCAAATCCGCGCTCGCCGCCGAGCAGGCCGAGCGCCCACAGCCGGTGCCTGAGCGTGTAGAGCTCGGAGCGCACGGCGCCGGCCAGGCCCACGCTGCTCCCCGACGCCCAGCCCTCCATGCCGTGGATGTCGGTCAGCAGCCTGGTGAGCTCGTCGTACCCGGTCGGGCCGACGGTCAGGATGACGAGCAGGGCGGCCTCGCGCACCGCGACGCAGAAGTCCGGCTGCGGTCCGTCGTCGGACCCGATCAGCGCGGCCGTGCCGATGTGCCACCGGGCCGCGGGGTCGGCCGCCATCAGCCTGCCCGTCTTGGTGAGCACGAGGCTGGTCCGGTAGCGGCGGACGGCGCCCATCTCGCCCTGGGCCATGCCGCGCAGGGTGTGCAGCGGGAACACGTCCAGCTCCTGGCGCAGGGTGCCGACGAGCTGGTCCCGCCAGCCGAACACCTCGACCGCCTCGCTGACCAGGGCGGGCGCGATGTAGTGCCGTGCGGTCAGGCGCAGCCCCTCATCGGCGTGGCTGAGCAGCCAGGCCAGCGTGGGCAGCGGCTCGTCGGGTAGGACCAGCGGCTCGAGCAGGCGCGGGATGAGCCCGCGGGCCAACCGGGACCGCTCGCCCGGTCGGCCGTGCGCCCACGCGTCGATACGTTCGGCGCTGATCCGGCCCAGCCAGGTGTCGTGGCTCAGCGACCCGGCGGGCAGCTGCACGTCCTCGGCGTCGTCCGTGGGCTGCGGGCATGAGGCGACCTCGGTCCGCCCGGTCAGCCAGCGGTTGACCAGGTCCGCCCGCTTGGTGCGCCAGCCGCGCGCGCCCGCGGTCAGCTCGCCGCAGGCAAAGGCCAGCTCGAGCGCGGCGGCGCAGGCGTCGTAGGCCGCCCGCTCCTGTGCTCCCATGACCGAGCCCCAGGCGAGCAGGTCGGTGTCCGGTGGCGCGGCGTTGGACACCTCGATGGCCTCGGTATAGGCGGCGATCCCCTTCTCATGCCCGGTCGCGTAGGCGGTGATGATCTTCTCGGTGTCGCCCGACGCGCAGACTCCCGCGTACCGGTCCAGGCCCGCCAGCAGGAACAGCCGGCCGAGGGCCCTGGCCACCCCGACCCGGCCCGGCGTGGACATCGGCCACTTGACCGGGAGCGCGTACCAGAGGAATTCCTGCAGGCGCAGCAGCGAGATCGTCTCCAGGCCCTCGTCGCCGGTCAGCCAGGCCAGGGCGGCCTTCGCGTCGCCTGCCGCCTCCGGGTCCTCCCGGGTCAGGGTCTCGAGCGCCTGGCTCTCTGTCATCACGAGGACAGTCTGCCGTAGCCGGATGCGCGAGGCTAGGCAAAGCCGACACAGCGCCGGGCGGCTCTGGGACACAAATGTCGGTCGGGCATCATGGTTCGGTGCCCGGAATCTACGACGAGCCGGAGTTTTACGAGGCCGCGTGCGCCTACCGCGACGTTCCTTCCGAAGTAGACGCCCTGCTCCGCTGGTTTGACGCGCTCCGGGGACCGCAGGCCGGCCCGTTGCGTTCCGTGCTCGAGCTCGCGGCGGGACCCGCTGAGCACGCCCGCGAGCTGGCGCGCCGCGGCGTCGAGGCCACCGCGCTCGACCTGTCCGCGGCGATGTGCGCGCGCGCCAGCGACCTGGCCGAGGCGGCGGGGGTCGGCCTGACCGTGGTCCAGGCCGACATGCGGGACTTCAGCCTCGCCCGCCGGTTCGACCTGGCCATCACGATGCTCAACTCGCTGTGCCACCTGATGACCCTGGACGACCTGCTCGCGCACCTGGCCTGCGTGGCTCGCCACCTCAGCCCGGGCAGCCTGTACATCGCCGAGCTCGCCCACCCCGCCGATTTCTTCTCCGCCGAGCGCAGGACGAGCAGCGAGTGGAGTTCCGAGGTCAACGGCGGCACGGTCAGCGTGCGCTGGGGCGGCGGGAAGGACGAGATCGACCCGGTCACACAGGTCACCAGGGAGCACGTCAGCGTCACCTACCGCAGGCGGGGCGGAGCGGTCCGCACGGTCACCGACATCGTGCCGAACCGCTTCTGGACCGCGACCGAGCTGACCGCCGCGCTCCGCCTGGCCGGGGGATTCACCCTGGCGGCCAGCTACGGGGACTTCGAGGGCGACGCGCCCGTCGACGCGACGGACGCCTGGCGGATGATCCTGGTCCTACGGCGCGAGTAGCCATCCCCGGCGGAGCCCGCGGCCATGAGCTCATCCTCGGCCGCGGCGCTCGCCTGAGCCCGCCCGCCCACGGCCACGAGCACGCCGGTCAGGATCAGCGCCACGCCGACCAGCTGGAGGGCGGAGGGCCGTTCGCCGAGGATCGCGTAGCTGAGCGCCACCGATCCCGCGGGCTGCACGAGCAGCAGCGCGCCGATGATCCCGGCGGGCAGCCGCGGCATCGACACGGTGATCAGCAGCCAGCCGATGACCTGCGAGGTCAGCGCCAGCAGCGCGAGCCAGCCGAGCGTCGGCCAGACCGGTCCGAGCCGGTAATCGTGCAGGACCAGGCCGATCACCGCGGCGGTGACGGCGCAGCCGAGCGTGGCCTCGAACAGCGGGGCGGCCACCGCGGTGCGCGGCCCCTGGGCCGCGCCCTCCGTGACCCGGGTGAACGTGGCCTGGCGCAGCGTCAGGATGTAGATCGCGTACAGGAACGCCACGACCAGGCCGAGCCCCACGCCGAGCCCGGGATCGGTGCCGTAGGCCCGCGCGTGCCCGAAGTCGGCGAGCCCGCCCACCAGGACCAGCCCGGCCAGCATGACCGGCGAGGCCAGCATCAGGGTCCGGCGCGGGCGCTCGCCGAGGAACAGCCACGCCATCAGGGAGATGATGAGCACTTCGAGGTTGGTGACCACGGTCCCCAGCCCGGCGCCGATCGCGTCGATCGTGTGGCTCCAGATGATCAGGTCCGCCGCGAGGAACGCGCCCGCCAGCCGGGCCAGCCAGCGCCCGCGGGCGGGCAGCGCCCGGGCCCCGCGCCGTCGCTCGTACATCACCAGGGCGCCGAGCAGGGGCAAGGCAAAGACGCAACGCCCCAGCGCCGTGATGCTGGCCGAGGTCGAGGCCAGCTTCATCACCACAGCCGAACTCGAAATGCAAGCCGCCCCCAGCAACGCCGCAACGATCGGCGTCGTCGGCCTACCCGTCACGCCGGTTCCACTCCAGCGTCATGGCCAGCTCCGTCCCGCACCCCGGCACCAGATTCCTCCCCTTCGTCAGCATCAAAAGTGGGTTATGGTGATGACGCTAGCCTGTGCTGTGCTCAGGAGTCAACGTGGTATTTGCTCATGACACGACCGCCGCGCTCGTGCTCGCCGCCGATCTGGTCAACGCCGACGAGCTCACGGACCTCGGGGCGCTCGAGGTGTTCCTCGACAAGCACCAGGTCGACCCGCGGCCGCACGCCACGCAGGCCGACCTCGACGCCGTGCGCGCGCTGCAGCCCCGGCTGCGGGCTGTCTGGCAGGCCACGACCAGCGAGCATCTCGCGGAGCTGATCAACGAGCTACTCCGCGCTTCGGGTGCGCGGCCGTGGCTGACCGATCACGGCGGCGGCTGGGGCTGGCACCTGCACGTGACCGATCACGAAGCGACCCTGGAGCACCGGATCGCCGCGCAGGCCGCGTTCGCGTTCGCCGACCTGGTCCGGTTGCGGGAGGCGGATCGGCTGCGCCTATGCGGCGCGCCGGACTGCGAGGCCGTCCTGGTAGACCTGTCCAAGAACCGCTCCCGTCTGTACTGCGACACGGGCAACTGCGGCAACAGGCAGCACGTGGCGGCCTACCGGGAGCGGCGCGCCGGGCGCGACACCGATCGCACCGGCTGATCCCCGTCCGGCAGGCCGTGCCTGAGGTAGCGGTCCAGGATGGACTCCACCACCAGGCTGAGCGAGCGGCCCTCGTGCGCGGCGGCCCGGTGCGCGGCCGCGCGCAGCGCGCGGTCGATCTTGATTGTCAGGTGAGGGCGGAGCCCGGCCGCGCTGGCCACCCGCCGGTGCGGGAACGGCGGCGGAGGCTCGCAGCTCACGACGTGCTCCCGCAGCTCGGCGGGCACGCGTCGGCGGACGCGCGCCTGTACCGCCTGCCGGCTGATGCCCAGGGCCTCGCCCAGCGAGCGCAGCGGCCATCCCGCCTCGGCGAGCGCCGCCAGCGTCGCCGAAAGCAGCTCGCTGCGCCCCGACGACCGCAGCTCCCGCAGCCGGGTCGCTAGCCTCTCGGGCACCGCAGGAACGCCTCCCGCGGAACCTACTGCCCCTCCCACGGCAGAACTCGCCACGGATCCCACCACTGGACCCCTCACGAGGGTGGTCGAGACCGGTTGCCCGGTGTCGTCACCGTCGCGCGTGTGCTTGACGTACTGGCGCAGGCCATGGGTGACGACCTCGGACATCGTGTGGCCCTCCCGGGCCAGGCGTGCCTTGAGGCGCCGCCGCTGCTCCGCGTCAAGGCGGAAGGTCAGCAGAGGGCGCCGGGGGCCCAGGCCCTCGCCGGTCATCCCGCCACGGCGCTCACGGCGAGATCCGCGCTGGGCGTCGGACCGGGAGCCAGGGCGGCATGCTCCGCCGCGACCAGGTCCAGGTACCTGCGCGTCTCGACGGCACGCTTGCGCCGGTTCCAGCCGAGCAGGTGGCCCATGATCTCGCTCACCTGGGCCGCCGCCCCCGCGCCGGAGTCGGCGGACTCGAAGACCAGCCGCATCCGCCGCATCAGCACGTCCTCGACGTGCAGCGCGTTCTCGTGAGTGACCGCGTAGGCGACCTCGGCGCGCAGGTACGGGTGGCCGTCGGCCAGCGGCCGAGCCAGCTCGGGATCGGTGCGGATGAGGCCAAGCACCTCGGCCGCCAGCGTCCCATACCTGCCAAGCAGGTGCTCCACCAGTGAGCGGGACACCCGGTAGTCCTCGGCCAGCCGCCCCGCCCCGGCGCGGACCGCCGCCAGCCCGTCCGCGCCAAGCAGCGGCACCTGGTCGGTGACCGACGCGGGTACCACCTCACGCCCGAAGTCCGACACGGCGGCGTCCACCACGTCGCGTGCCATCAGCCGGTAGGTGGTGAACTTACCGCCCGCGATGCTGGCCAGGCCCGGTACCGGCACGTCGACCACGTGCTCCCTCGACACCTTGGTCGTGGGCTTGTCCCCCTTGCCGTTACCCTCGCTGGCCGCTACGAGCGGACGCAGCCCGGCGTAGACACCGATGACATCAGCGCGGGTCAGCGGGCGGGCCAGCACCCGGTTCGCGGCGGTAAGGATGTAGTCGATGTCCTGCTCGGTCGCGACGGGCTCGGCGCGGTCACCCGAGAAGTCGGTATCGGTCGTGCCGACGATCCAGTGGTCGCCCCAGGGAATGAAGAACAGCACGCTCTTCTCGGTCCGCAGGATCATCCCGGTGCTGGCGTGCACCGCCCCCCGCGGCACCACGATGTGCACGCCCTTGGACATCCGGACCCGGTAGCCTGCCCGGACCCCGGCCAGTTCGTGCACGAGGTCGGTCCACACCCCGGCGCAGACCACCACGCTGTCCGCGGTCACGCCGAACTCGCGCCCGGACTCCTCGTCGCGCACCCGGGCCCCGGTGACCCGAACCCCGTCGGCACCGCGGGTCAGCCCGACGGCGGTGGCCCGGGTCGCCACCACCGCGCTGTGCGCGGCCGCTGTCCGGGCCACCGTCAGCGTGTACCGCGCGTCGTCGACCTGCGCGTCGTAGTAGAGCATCGCGCCCGCCAGCCGACCGGGGGCCAGGGCGGGGGCGAGCCGAAGCGCGCCGCGAGCGGACAGGTGCCTGTGGTACGGCACGGGCCGCCTGGTGCCCTCCATGGCGTCGTAAAGTACTAGGCCCGCGCCGACATACGGCCGCTCCACGACCTTCTTGTACAGCGGGAACAGGAACCGGACCGGCTTGACCAGGTGCGGAGCGAGCTTGGAGACGAGCAGGTCACGCTCCCGCAGCGCCTCGTAGACCAGCTTGAAGTCGAGCTGTTCGAGGTACCGAAGGCCGCCGTGGATGAGCTTGCTCGACCGGCTCGAGGTCCCCGAGGCCAGGTCGCGGGATTCCACCAGAGCGACCCGCAGGCCGCGCGACGCCGCGTCTAGGGCCGCCCCCGCCCCGGTGATGCCGCCGCCGATGACCAGCACATCGAACCGCTCGGTGGCCAGCCGGCTGAGCATCGCGGCGCGGTCCCTGGCATCCAGGACACCATTACTCCCCATTACTCATCCCCATCAGCTGGGCTTCCCTCAGCATCACTCGTCCCCCCATCCAGCCGGGCTTCCCTGGTTCTAGGGTATGTACATCGTCAACCTATCGGCAAACCCCGACACGCCGGTGAACAGCGGTTTATCCTGCGATGTCGGAATCACGGCAAATAGATCCAAAGGGGGAGCAGGTGGCGGATTTCGTCGGCGCCGTCGATCAGGGCACCACGAGCACCCGGTTCATGGTCTTCGATCACTCCGGGGCCGAGGTGGCCAGGCACCAGCTGGAGCACACGCAGGTGCTGCCGCGCCCCGGCTGGGTCGAGCACAACCCCATCGAGATCTGGGAGCGCACCTGGGCCGTTGTCGCGACCGTGTTGAACCGCGCGGACCTGCACGTCACCGACCTCGCCGCGCTCGGCCTGACCAACCAGCGGGAGACCACGGTGGTGTGGAACCGGCACACCGGCCGCCCGTACGGCAACGCGATCGTGTGGCAGGACACCAGGACCGACGGCATCGCCGCGGCGCTGGACGCCGACGGCCGGGGCGACGTGATCAGGCACAAGGCCGGCCTGCCGCCCGCCACCTACTTTTCCGGCGGAAAGCTGCGCTGGATGCTCGACCACGTAGACGGCCTGAGGCCCGACGCCGAGCGGGGTGACGCGATCTTCGGCACCGTGGACACCTGGCTGCTGTGGAACCTGACCGGCGGCACCTCCGGCGGGGTCCACGTCACCGACGTGACCAACGCCAGCCGCACCATGCTGATGAACCTGGCCACCCTCGACTGGGACGACGAGCTACTCGAGTTGTTCACCGTCCCGCGCCAGATGCTGCCGTGGATCGCGCCGTCCGCAAGCAGTGAACCCTACGGCCTGACCAAAAAAACCGGCCCGTTCGCGGGCGAACTCCCGATCACCGGCGCCCTCGGCGACCAGCAGGCCGCCACCGTCGGGCAGGCCTGCTTCGCCCCCGGCGAGGCCAAGAACACCTACGGCACGGGCAACTTCCTGCTGCTGAACACGGGTACCGAGATCGTCCGCTCCCAGGCCGGCCTGCTCACCACGGTGTGCTACCAGCTAGGCAACGAACCCGCCGTCTACGCGCTGGAGGGGTCGATCGCGGTGACCGGCGCCGCGGTGCAGTGGTTGCGCGACCAGCTCGGCATCATTAGCGGCGCCGCAGCCAGCGAGACCCTCGCCGCGCAGGTCACCGACACCGGCGGTGCGTACTTCGTGCCCGCCTTCTCCGGCCTGTTCGCCCCGTACTGGCGCGCGGACGCGCGCGGTGCGATCGTCGGCCTGTCCCGGTTCCACACCAGTGCGCACCTGGCCCGCGCCACGCTGGAGGCCATCGCCTACCAGACCAGGGACGTGACCGAGGCGATGGAGCGCGACTCCGGGGTCCGCCTCGAGGTCCTCAAGGTGGACGGCGGGGTGACCGCCAACGACCTGTGCATGCAGCTGCAGGCCGACATCCTCGGCGTGCCGGTCAGCCGTCCCGTGGTCGCCGAGACCACGGCGCTCGGCGCCGCGTACGCGGCCGGCTTGGCCACCGGGTTCTGGCGGGACACCGATGAGCTCCGCGCGAACTGGCGCGAGTCCAGGCGCTGGTACCCCACCTGGACCGAAGACCGTCGTGAAGCCGGCTACGCCGGCTGGCGCAAAGCCGTACAGCGCACCCTGGACTGGGTCGACGTCGCCCCGCAGGACCTCTGAGCGAAAGAACCCTAGGGCCGGAAGCCGACCCACGGGTCGTAGTCGACTTCGAGGGGTTCCTGCGCCGGGCGCTGGTCCTCGGGGACGTGCTGGAGGTTAAGCCGGATCCGGTACCAGACCGAACTCCGCCCGCGCATCCCGTCGACCAGCACGTCGCGCGCCTCCAGCAGCGGCCAGACCAAAGGATGCCGGGCCTTCCAGCGCTCCAGGCCCGCCATCGCCTCCTCCTTGGTCTCGGCCCGGGCGATCTCGATCAGCGGCATCGTGCTGCGCCGGCGGCCGGTCGGCCCGGCGGTCTGGCCCGGCGCCGGGGGAGCGACGGTGCCAGTCCGGCGCTTGGACGGCTGCACCCGGGGGGCCTCGCCGGTCTGTTTCTCGTAGTGCGGCGGCCACGGCGCGTCCGGCAGCCCCGCCGCCTCGTCCCGAGCCGCCAGCTCAAGCAACGGCTCGAGCGAACCGGCCGCCGAGTCCATCCCCTCCCACGGATCACCGATCTCCAAATACCGCGCGGGCATGGTAAAGATCGTGTACCAAGCCGGATCGCAGGACGGCACCTCCGCCCAGGTCAAAGGCGCGGAGACCCGTGCGTCAGGGACCGGGCGGATGGAGTACGCGGACGCGACCGTCCGGTCCTTGGCGTTCTGGTTGTAGTCGACGAAGACGCCGTGCCGTTCTTCCTTCCACCACTTGGACGTGGCTATGTCCGGCGCGCGCCGCTCGATCTCCCGCGCCACCGCGACGGCGGCGCGGCGCACGTCGCTGAACGAGCAGCGCGGCTCGATGCGCGCGTACACGTGCAGGCCCCGCGACCCCGAGGTCTTCGGCCACCCGGTCAACCCGAAATCAGCCAAAACCCCCTGAGCCACCATGGCCACATCCCTGATCTGCGGCCACTCCACGCCGGGCACTGGGTCCAGGTCGACGCGCAGCTCGTCCGGGTGATCCAGGTCGGCTGCGCGCACCGGGTGCGGGTTCAGGTCGATGCAGCCGAGGTTGATCACCCAGGCCAGCGCGGCCTCGTCGCTGACCACCACCTCGTCCGCGGTCCGGCCGGAGGGAAAGCGCAGCTCCACGGTCTCGATCCAGTCCGGCCGCTTCTCCGGGGCCCGCTTCTGGAAGAATGCCTCGCTCTCCGAACCGTTCACGAACCGCTTGAGCGCCATCGGCCGGTCGCCCACCCCGCCCAGGGCCCCGGGGGCCACGGCCAGGTAGTAGCGCACCATGTCCAGCTTGGTGACCCCGGCCCGCGTGAAGAACACCTTGCTCGGGTTGCTGATCACGACCTCGTGCCCCAAAAGTTCCAGGACCAGCTTCGGCTCAGCCACGGTCCGCACCCTCGGAGCCCAGGATCTCGCCCAGGTTGAAGCTGACCGGCTCCTCCAACTGGGCGTACGTGCACGAGCGCGGCTCCCGGTCCGGGCGCCAGCGGACGAACTGCGCGGTGTGCCTGAACCGCGGCCCTTCCATGTGGTCGTACCGGACCTCCAGCACCCGCTCCGGGCGCAGCGGGATGAACGACAGGTCCTTGTCCGCGTTCCACCGGCTGGCCATGGCCGCCCGCGGGGTGCGCTGCCCGGCCTCGTGCTCCCCCCAGTTCCACGGGTGCTCGTCGAACGTGGTGACCAGCGACTGCAACTCCGTGAACAGCGAGACCCGTTTCTCCATGGGGAGCGCGCCGACCACGCCGACGCTGGCGAGCTTCCCGTCGTCCTTGTATAGCCCCAGCAGCAGGGACCCGATGCGGTCCTCGCCGCTCTTGTGGACCCGGTACCCGGCCACCACGCAGTCCGCGGTCCGCTCGTGCTTGACCTTGAACATCACGCGCTTGTCCTGCTCGTAGGTCCCGCCGGCCGGCTTGGCGATCAGCCCGTCCAGGCCCGCGCCCTCGAACTGACTGAACCACCCGGTGGCCACCTCCGGGTCGGTGGTCGTCGGGGTGAGGTGGATGGGTGACGCCACCGCGGCGAGCACGGACTCCAAAACGGCCCGGCGCTCAGAGAACGGCCGCTCCATATACGAGCGGTCCGAAAGCGCGAGCAGGTCAAAGGCGATGAAGTGCGCGGGCGTCGTGGTCGCCAGCAGCGAAACCCGGCTGGCCGCGGGGTGGATCCGAAGCTGCAGCGCCTCGAAGTCCAGCCGCCGGCCGGACGAGTCGGGGACGACGATCTCCCCGTCGATCACGCACCGGGACGGCAACGACGCCAGGACTGCGGCGACGATCTCCGGGAAATACCGCGTCATCGGTCGCTCGTTGCGGCTGCCGATCTCGATCTCGTCCCCGTCGCGGAACACGATCGACCGGAAGCCGTCCCACTTCGGCTCGAACACGAAGTCCCCGCGCG
The DNA here is from genome assembly GCA_963789225.1 of uncultured Actinomycetes bacterium. Classification (GTDB taxonomy): domain Bacteria; phylum Actinomycetota; class Actinomycetes; order Streptosporangiales; family Streptosporangiaceae; genus Palsa-504. Next base: position 121,982 of record CAWBKD010000037.1, on the reverse strand, counting down.
GGATCTTCTCCACCGGCTTGGCCAGCATCGGCGCCACCGGCGGGTTGACGGGAAGGTCCATAGCCCCCAGCTTCCCCGATTACGACAACTTAGGAGTGTTTACTGCCCGCTGCCTTCGACGATCATGCGGCCCCCGGCTCATCGGCGGCCAGGTAGGCAGCCGTCCACTCCTCGCTGCGCTCCCACAGCACGCGGCCCAACTCGGCAGTAGCGACCGGGCTGGGCGTGCGTTCCGCGCACTTCTCGTAAAACTTCCCGCTGTCCGCTGCCACGTCCGGCGAGGTCGCGCAGTACAGCGACGTCTGCGCACCCTCGGTCACCGAAAGCATCCGTCTGGTCAGGATCGGGCGTACCGGCCACGGCACCCGCCGCCAGATGTCGGACGCCACCACGCCCGGGTGCAGCGCGTAAGTGGTGACCCCCGTGCCGGCCGTGCGGCGCGCGAGCTCCTGGGTAAACAGCACGTTGCACAATTTGGAAACGGAGTACTCGTGCATCCCGGTGATATTGCGCGCGGGCCGGCGCAGCGCGTCGAAGTCGATGCCCTTGGCCGCGTAATGCGAGTCGCTCGACACGTTCACCACCCGCGCAGGCGCACTCTCCGTGATACGCCCGAGCAGGGCGTTCGTGAGCAGGAAGGGCCCGAGGTGGTTGACCCCGAACGTTACTTCGAAACCCTGCCTGGTCACCCCCCGCGCCCCGCCCAGGCCCGCGTTGTTCACGAGCACGTGCAGCGGCTCCCCCCGACCCAGGAACTCGGTCGCGCACGACCGAACAGAATCCAGGTCGGCCAGGTCCAGCCGGAGCACCCAGATCGAGTCGTTCCCCGTCGAAGCCCTGATCGAAGCCGCCGCCTCCTCGCCCTTGGAAACCGAACGGCACGCGATATAAACCCGCCCGCCCCGCTGGGCCAGCCCCAGAGCCGTAGCCCGCCCGATCCCGGTATTCCCCCCCGTAACGAGAAACGTCCGCCCGCCCAGCTCACCCTCGTTCATCTACCGCTCCCAAAAGATCATGGAAGATCCGGGTTCAGTGGAAGATCCGGGGGCCTATAGTCCCCCAAAGTTTCCACCAAGCCCGAAACTTCCACGGTAATCGCCGTCCCAAGGCCATCTAGGATCGCGGGCCGCCACCCAGCTGAAACTGGGTGACGGCCCGCGATAACGAACCGGCGGAAACCCCTACTCGACGGGGATTTCCTTGTTGATCAGGCCGAGGTCGATGCCCTGGCGGTTTCGGACGATCCTGGCGATCACGTAGATCAAGATGGCGAGCACGTACATCCCGCCCATGTAGTAAAGCGAGTCGCGCTTGTTGACGCCGTACAGGTCGTTGGACAGCCACTCGTACAGGTTGTACACCAGCAGCGCGATCGTGATGACGCCCGCGACGGGCACGATGGGCACGCCGAACAGCTTGACCTTGCTGGCCGGCGAGGCGTACCACAGGTCAGGCTTGCGCAGCGGCAAGATGACCACCGCGATCGCGCTCCCCAGGTAGGTCACCGCGATGACCAGCGTGGCGTCCAGGGTGTAGCCGGCGAACGTCGTGTCGTACGCGTACAGCGCGCCCAGCCCCACCGCCGGGAGCAGCATCAGGATCAGCGAGTAGAACGGCACCCGGCGCTTCTCCGAGACCTCCGCGGCCCGGTCCGGGAGCACGCGGTCGAAGGCGGCCGCGAAGATGACCCGGGTCGAGGACAGGAACAGCGTCCCCACCCAGCCGAAGAACCACAGGCCCATCAGCAGGAGCAGGATGACCTGGAACGCGCTGTTGTGCACCAGCCAGCCCGCCAGCAGTACCGGGTACGGGAAGATGGGCAGCGCCGCCTTGGCCGGGAGGGCGTAGAGGGCGTTGGTGAACTCCGCGTTAGCGTTCTGGTAGAACGCCCAGCCGAAGGTCTTGGCGAACAGCAGCAGGAAGACGACGGACAGCGCCACGGTGATCCACAGGCCGATGAACATGCCGCTGAACACCCGGCGGAAGTCGCTGGCCCCGCGGACCTCGCCGTACAGGGTGGTGCCCCAGTTCGGCCACAGCAGGTAGAACATCATGAACGGCACGAGCAGCATGGACTGCCCGAGCGGCCCGAAGCCCAGCGACGGCGCGGTGTAGCCGACGGTCTTGACCGCGTTGGAATTGGTGAAGGCGTAGGCGTTCTTGATGCCGAAGAGCTTGTTCGCGTAGGTGTCGAACGAGGAGATGAACGTGCTCCGGCTCGTGACCAGGAGCAGGATGATGATGATCGCGGTGCCGAGCAGGCCGCCGTAGAAGCACCACTTCTGCACCCGCGCGTAGCCCGCCATACCGATCGAGACCAGCAGCCCGGCCAGCACGATCGTGACCAGCGTGACCACGAAGACCCCGTTATGGCTGGCGAACCACTCCGCCTGGCTTGGTGTGCCGAGCGTCGCGAAGATCGGTTGGAAGAACTCCTCGCTCAGCACCGCGCCGTAGATCGGCGCCCACAGCCACAAGATGAACCACCACCCGGTGGCGGCCAGCACGAAGCCGATCCCGCTCCCCAGGATGCGGCTCTGCCAGACGTAGTCGCCGCCGGCCCGGGGGATGGTGACCACCAGCCCGGTGTAGGCGATGACGAGGAACGAGACCCAGATCCCCGCGATGACGATCGAGGTGATCAGCTGGCCCCTGGGAAAGGAATCCTGGTCTTCCGCCCACGCGATCATGCCCAGCGTCACCACGTTGGTGGACAGGCAGGCGTAGATCATCGAGTCCCTGACGGACCAGCCCCGGACCAGGCCCGTCGCCTTACGGAGGAAGAGAGTCGGTCTCTCTTCGCCCACTGCTCCTGCCGCCATATGAAGCCTCCGGTTATCCAGGTTTTCTGTTTTGTACAGCGTGAACGGGGATCGAGGGGCTACTTCTGTGGGTATTTGTGATTTTCTAGCGCCAATATAGGGCTTTGGGGGTGTCTGAAACGTGATGTCGGCGAGGTTGGCAGATCACGATCTGACCACCCGCCCCCCAAAGTCCCCGGTCAGCCGTTTACCAGAATGTAGCGCGCGACCTTGCCCTTCTTCTCGTTCAGGTCGATGACCGCGCCCTGCAGCACGCCGTCGGTGTACGAACTGCCCGGGTTCATGGTGAGGGTCCGGCCGAGCTTGCAGACGCCCTTGCTCTCGTGGATATGCCCGTGTACCGACAGGAGCGGCTGGTAATTCATGATGGCCGCCTTCACCGCGGTGGAACCGACCGGCTTCATCACCGCGCCCCCGAGCACCGGCCGCATGTTCTCGTCCAGGGCCGGCGCCTCGTCGAGCCCGGTGCCGTACGGCGGGGCGTGGAAGTTGAAGATCGCCTTGCTCATGTCCGGGATCGAGGAGACTATCGCGTCGATCTTGGTGGCCAGCACGTCCTCCGGGGCCTCGCGGAACGTGTCCCACGGGGTGGGGTTGGTCCAGCCCATCGAGGCCAGGTAGAACCCGCCGAGGTCCATGACCTTGCTCTCGGCGAAGCTGACACTGGGGGACCGCTCGATGATGTCGTCGATCTCCCAGATGTCGTCGTTCCCGCCGTTCAGGATGCAGGGGATGTCGCCGCCGCGCAGCTTGCTGTCGGCCATGTCGAGCCACGCCTCCAGGCCCTTGGTCATCTCCTGGGTGAACCGGCGGTCCACCGAGCCGTCCTCCTCGTTCAGGGCGTCGAGCTCGTCGAGCGACATGACGGCCGGGTAGTACCCGCGGTCGCGGATCTTGCGCTTGATCTCCTCGAGCTCGGCCGCAGTATCCAGCTTTACCCGCTGCCCGCCGAACGTCACTTCCCAGTGCCCCGTAGAGCTGGACACGATCGGCACCATCACCTTGCCGGTGACGTCCCCGCCGAGGATGACCATGTTGGCCTTGTAGAAGGCGGCTGCGTTCAGGAACTTTCGCCAGCAGATCTCAGATCCGTGGATGTCCGTGGCGAAGAAGACTTTCATGGTGATGCGCTCGCCTTCCTATATTCCCAAGGGATCCCGGCCGGGATCAGTGGTCCACTTCCTCCGGTAGCTCGTACCAGCGGACCCGGTCGCCGACTTTTGCCCTGGTCTTCCACTTGATTCCCTTCGGCACGCTCTCCGCAACCTCGGACAGCTGCTTGGCCTGCGTCAGCGGGTCGAACCGCGGGTAGGGCGGGGCCAGGCCGGGCTGCTCGGCGAGCAGGCCGGGGAGCTTGGCCAGGCTGCCGGTCACCGTGCGCCACCAGCCCCAGTCGCCGGACAGCACGGACCCGAACCGGTCGGTGTCGATGTACGGCCGGGCGGAGTCGGGGCCGACCCGCACCCCGGAGAGCAGGTGGATGATGTCGTGCGCGTCCTTGGCGTTCAGCTCCACGATCTGCAGCTTGGACAGCAGCAGGTGAGCGGGGTCCAGGGTGGGCGAAGCCGAGTCGAAGGACAACCGGAAGTCCAGCGTATGGCACATCGACAGGCGGTCCACCATGACGTCGATGGGCCGCCCGGACGGGGCGTTGAAGTACATCTGCTGGTGACCGTTCAGGTTGTTGAACCGCTTGTCGGGCACGCAGCCGGCGCGCTCGAGATGCTCGGCCACCTTGCGCCAGGTCTTGCCCTGGCAGGCCAGGTCGATGTCCTGGCCCGCGCGCTGCCGTGGCGGGAAGTCGGGGCACAGCACGCGCACCCCGAGGCCGCCGAGGATCTTGAGCCGGTGACCTGCATCGGCCGCGCCACGGACCAGCACCATCGCCTCGGGCAGCGGGTCGTCCGCCGGGCCCATGCCTGCCTGCATGCCGTTTGGTGTCGTCATGCCCGTCTCGCTCCTCCGCGCACCGGTGCCGCCTGCCACCCGTGCAGTTCGATCATGGTGATGTGACAGCCGGTCTGTCTAGTTTCCGGGTAAAGAATCCCACGTTGTGGGGTCCGGGCGATACACCACCGTCCGTTCGGTAAATATTAAAGATCTTTTTTCCCGAACGAACGATGTGCTACCCCCCGTTTCCCTCGGCGTCCCGCCGGTAGAACTCGACCGGCTCGGGCGGCAGCGGCGTATTGCCGAGGATCAGGTCGGCGGCCTTCTCCGCGGTCATCATGACCGGCGCGTAAATGTTGCCGTTGGTGACGTACGGCATTACCGAGGCGTCGACGACGCGCAAGCCGTCGAGGCCGTGCACGCGCATCGACTCCGGGTCGACGACCGCCATCGGGTCGGTGCCCATCTTGGCCGTGCACGACGGGTGCAGCGCGGTCTCGGCGTCCCTGGCCACCCAGGCCAGGATCTCCTCGTCGGTCTCCACCCCGGGGCCGGGCGACAGCTCGCCCGCGTTGTACTCGTCGAACGCCGGCTGGGTCAAGATGGTCCTGGCGACCCTGATCGCCTCGACCCATTCCCGCCGGTCGGTCGGGGTCGACAGGTAGTTGAACCGCAGCGCGGGATGGACGGCCGGGTCGCGCGAGGTGATCTTGACGCTGCCGCGCGAATCGGAGTACATCGGCCCGATGTGCACCTGGTAGCCGTGGCCGCCCGCGGGCTGGGAACCGTCGTAGCGGATCGCGATCGGCAGGAAGTGGAACATCAGGTTCGGGTACGCCACCTCGTCGTTGCTGCACGCGAAGCCGCCGCCCTCGAAGTGGTTGGTGGCGCCCGGCCCGGTCCGCCCGAACAGCCACTTCGCGCCGACCATGGGCCGGTTGCGCCACTTCAGCGCGGGCGCGACCGAGACGGGCTGCTTGGAGCCGTACTGGACGTAGACCTCCAGGTGATCCTGCAGGTTCTCGCCCACGCCGGGCAGGTCGGCGACGACCTCGATGCCCAGCTCAGCCAGCTCGGCGCCGTGGCCGACCCCGGATAGCTGCAGTAGCTGCGGTGAGTTGATCGCCCCGCCGCACAAGACGATCTCGGCGGCCCTGACCCGCTTGCTCTTCCCCTGGTGGGTGAACTCGACGCCGACGGCGCGCTTGCCGTCGAAGATCAGCTTGGTCACGAACGCCCGGCACGCGACGGTGAGGTTGGCGCGGGTCATGACCGGGTGGAGGTAGGCGCGCGCGGCGGACAGGCGCCTGCCGCGGTGGATGTTCCTGTCGAACGGGCCGAACCCCTCTTGCCGGTACCCGTTGACGTCCTTGGTCAGCGCGTAACCGGCCTGCTGCGTGGCCGCGAAGAACGCCTGGAACAGCGGGCCGGTGGCCGGGCCGCGCTCGAGGACCAGCGGCCCGCTGCGGCCGCGGTACTCATCGCCCGGCTCGGCGGCGAGGCAGTTCTCCATCCGCTTGAAGTACGGCAGGCAGTGCGCGTAGTCCCAGTTCCCCATGCCCTCCTCGGCGCCCCACCGCTGGTAGTCCATTGGGTTGCCGCGCTGGAAGATCATCCCGTTGATGCTGCTCGACCCGCCGAGCACCTTGCCCCTGGCGTGGTAGATCCGCCGCTCGTTCATGTAGGGCTCGGGCTCGCTCTCGTACTTCCAGTCGTAGAAGCGGTTCCCGATCGGGAAGGTGAGCGCGGCGGGCATGTGGATGTACGGGTCCCACACGTAGTCAGACCGCCCCGCCTCCAGGACCAGGACCCGCGTCCCCGGGTCGGCGGACAGCCGGTTGGCCAGCGCGCTGCCGGCCGATCCGCCGCCGGCAATGACGAAGTCATAGGAATGGGGTGCCATGTGGTGCCTCCAAAGTTCCCGCCGGCGGCCTGCGCTCAGGTCTTGGTCGCTTCGTCGAGGTTCTCGCGGACGGTCTGGGTCATCTGGTGATCGGGTCCGAGGTACCGTTCGCAGTCGGTCAGGGCGCGCTGCAGCACCGCGACGACGTCGGATAGGCGGCCCACCGTGTAGTAGGCGGAGGCCAGGTTGCACCGGGTGGTCAGCGTCTCGATGTCGCCTGCCCCGAGCATCCGCTCGCTGTCCGCCAGCGCGCGCTCGTACTGCGGGATCGCCTCGGTCATCCGGCGGGCCTGCTGGTAGCACCCGGCCAGGTTGGACCGCGTGGTCAGGGTCTCCCGGTGATCGAGCCCCTGGACGCGCTCCCGGTCCGCGAGCGTGCGCTCGTACGCGGGGACGGCCTCGCGGAGCCGTCCCGCGCTGCGGTAGGCGTAGGCCAGGTTGGCGCGGGCCGCGATGGTGTCCGGGTGATCGGCGCCGCTGGTCCGCTCCCGGTCGGCGAGCACCCGCTCGTACTGCCCGATGGCGTCCTTCAGCTTCCCCGCCGCCCGGTACGCTGAGGCGAGGCTGGCGCGCGCGGCGATGGCGTCCGGATGGTCGCGCCCGTGCATCCGCTCCTGGTCGGCCAGCGCCCGCTCGTACTGCTCGATCGCGTCCTTGGCCTGGCCGTTCGCCGCGTACGCCGCGGCCAGGCTGGCGCGCGCGGCCAGCGTGGTGGGGTGGCCCGAGCTGAGCAGGCGGTCGGAATCGGCGAGCAGCTGCTCGTAGGCGGTGATGGCCTCGCGGCGCCTGCCCGCCGTCTGGTACGTCTCGGCGAGGCTGGCGCGCGAGCCGAGCGTGACCGCGTGGCCCGCGCCGAGCAGGCGCTCGGAGTCCTTCACCGTGCGCTCGTACAGGGCGACGGCGTCGGCGGGCAGGCCGGCGGTCTGGTAGGCGTGGGCGAGGTGGCCGCGGGCCGCGATCGTCTCGGGGTGCTCGGGTCCCTGGTTCCGCTCCCGGTCGGCCAGCGCGGCCTGGAACACCGAGATGGCCTCCGTCGACATCCCGGCCGATTCGTAGGCGGCGGCCAGCCTGTCCCTGGCCACTACGGCGTTGGCGTGCGCGGGGCCGAGCAGCCGGGTGCTGGTGGTCACCATGTTCTGCCAGTACTCGATGGCGGCGTCGGACAGCCTGCTGTTTTCCAGCGAGAGCCCGGCCCGGAACAGCAGGGGATGGGCCTCGGGCTTCCACAGCATCCCGCCGTCGTTGGCCCGCAGCGTGGCGGTGCAGTCCCGCAGCGCCTGGTCGAGCTGTGGCCCGCCGTCACCTTCCGGCCAGGTCTCGAGCAGCGCGTCCGCCGCGGCGAGCACGACCTGCTCGAGGTCGGGCTGCGGCAGCCAGGCGCGCACCGCGGCCTGGACGGAGGAGTGCATCTGCACCGTGCGCACCGCGCTGGCCGGGTCGATGGTGACCAGGCCCGCCGCGGCCAGGTTGTTGATGGCAGCCCGCACCATGTTCTGGTCCGCCCCGCCCGCCGTGCTCGGCCGTCCCGCGATGTACGTGCAGGCGGCCGGGCTGGTCAGCACGGCGCCGGGCACCCCGTGGTAGTCCATCATCGCGGCCAGCGCGAGCGTCGGCCACGCGAGCCCTTGAGGCGGGAGCTCGTGCGCGCACTCGGCGGCCAGGGACCAGGTGGCCAGGATCGCGGGCGAGATTCCCTCCGCCGCGGACATGTGCCTGCGGCGTTCGGCGAGCATCGCGCGGTACTCGCGGCAGCCGATCTGCCTGGCGTTGATCACCGCCGTCGCCTGGGCCAGCCCGAGGGGCAGCCCGTCGAGGTCCTCGCCCAGGTCGAGCGCCTCGATCCGCTGGTCAGGGTGGTCGGTCAGCCGGGAGCTGAGGTAGGACAGGGCCTCGCGCCTGCTCAGCCCGGATACCGGCACCACCCTGACGTCCTGGTTCTCGAAGGACGCGGCGGGCAGCTTGGTGGTGATCAGGATCCGGCCCGACGCGCCCGCCGGCCACAGGCCCTGCAGGTGGGCGGTGTCGGCCAGGTCGTCGATGACCAGCGCCCACGGGCGCCTGGTGTGCGCCAGCCAGGAGATGAAGCGGGCCGCGGCCATCTCGGCGCCCTCGCCGGGCTGGCTGGCGTCGACCATGTTCGCCGCCTGCGCGAAGCCGGTGATGACCGACTCGTGATTGCTCGCGGACACCCAGATCAGGACCTCGACCACGCGGGCGTTCCAGATGGCGTGGGTGAACTCGACGGCCAGCTGGGTCTTGCCCGTCCCGCCCTGGGCGGCCGGGGCCGAGCCGCTGTCCTCGCCGGGCACCAGGACGACCGTTTCCCCAGGATGCAGGGTGTTCGCTAGGTCGGGGCCGGTTTCCGTGCGCGAGTAATAGGTGTCCGCCAGCGGCGGCACGGTGCCGGACAGCAGGATCGGGGAATGCGTCGGCGTTCCTGCTTGCTGCGCGACCACCTGTGACGGCCTTTCTCACCCGGGCTCAAGTGGCATGATAATCAGGATCATCGCGCCGCGGACATATGTCGCGATAAGTCACGCAATGCGGCTTGTGGTGCGAAACGTGGCCGTCCGAGCGCGATCCGTATCATGTGCTCGCTGAGTCTAACGACTTCGCTGCTTTTGGGTGCCTGGTTCAGGTTTTGGTAGCCGTATCCAGGCTGGCCCGGACGGCCTGGGTCATCGGGTGTTCGGGACCGAGGGTGCGCTCGGCGTCGGCCAGGGCCCGTCGCAGCAGGGCGATGGCCTCCATGAGCCGGCCGTCCGCGAACAGGGCCGAGGCCAGGCTGCCGCGCGTGGTCATCGTCTCGGAGTCCGCGGGCCCGAGCGTCCGCTCGCTGTCGGCCAGCGCGCGTTCGTACTGCCTGACCGCGTCCGGCAGCCGCCCGGCCTGCTGGTAGGCGCCGGCCAGGTTGCACCGCGCGCCGCGGGTGTCGGCGTAGTCGGCTCCCTGCACGCGCTCCCTATCTTCCAAGGTGCGCTCGTAGACGGGGATCGCCTCGCGGAGCTGCCCGGCGCTGCGGTAGGCGAAGGCCAGGTTGGCGCGGGCCGCGATGGTGTCCGGGTGATCGGCGCCCTGGACCCGCTCCCGGTCGGAAAGGACGCGCTCGTACTGGGCAATGGCGTCCTTGAGCTTCCCCGAGCGGCGCAGCGCGGAGGCGAGGCTGGCCCGGGCCACGATGACGTCGGGATGGTCCCGCCCGCGGGCCGCCTCCAAAATTCCGAGGACCCGCCGGTACTGCTCCACGGCGTCCCCCGGCTGCCCGTTGGTCAGGCACGCGTCGGCCAGGTCCTCACGCGCCGCCAGCGTGGACGGGTGCCCCGCGCCGAGGAGGCGTTCGGAGTCGGCGACGAGCTTGGCGTAGGCGGCCACCGAATCCTTGCCCCGGCCCGCCTCCTGGTAGGCCTCCGCCAGGCCGGACCGCGCCCTGATGGTGACCGGGTGCCCGAGGCCGAGTTGCCGGCTGGAGTCCGCGACCATCTGCTCGTAGAGCGCCACGGCCTCGGCGGGCCGCCCGGCGCTGGCGTACGCGTGCGCGAGCTGACCGCGGGCGCCGATGGTGTCGGGGTGTTCCCGGCCCTGGTTGCGTTCCCGGTCGGCCAGCGCGGCCTGGAAGGCGGCGATCGCGTCGCCGAACCGGCCCGCCGTCTCGTAGGCTAGCGCGAGCCGGTCCCTGGCCGCCCCCGAGCTGGCGTGCGCGGGGCCGAGCAGCCTGGTGCAGGTGGTCACCATGGCCTGCCAGTACGCGATCGTGGCGTCGGAGAGACCGCTGTTTTCCAGGCTCAGGCCCTTGCGGAACAGCACCGGGTGGGCCTCGGGTTGCCACAGGGGACCCGGCTGCGCCTGCGGCCGGCCGGCTCCCTCCCCGGCCGCCTCGGCCGCGCGCAGGTGGGCCGCGCAGTCGCCCAGCGCCTGGTCCATCGGCGTCCCGCCGCCGAGGGGCGCGTCGCCGGGCGCCCCGCCGTGCACCCCGCCGCCCTGCGGCCCGTCATCGGGTTCCGGCCACGTCTGGACCAGCGCGTCCGCGGCGGCGAGCAGGACCCGTTCGGTATCGGCCCGCGGGATCCAGGCGCGTACCGCGGCCTGAACGCTGGGGTGCATCCGCACCGTGCGGACCTGGCTCGCGGGGTCGATGCTGACCAGGCCGGCCCGCGCCAGGTTGGTGATGGCCGCCCGGACCATCGCCTGGTCCTGCGGCGCGCCGGCGCTCGGCCGCCCGGCGATGTAGCCGCACGCCGCCGCGCTGGTGAGGACGACGCCCGGGATCCCGTTGGGGTCGAGCATGGCCGCCAGCGCGAGCGCCGGCCAGGCGAGCCCGGCGGGCGTGAGCTCGTCCGCGCACTCGGCGGCCAGCGACCAGGTGGCCAGGATGGGCGCCGATACCCCCTCCACCGGCACGGTCTCCATGTGCTTGCGCCGTTCTTCGAGCTGGACCCGGTACTCTCGGCAGCTCAGGCCCTTGACGTTCATCACCGCGACCGCCTGCGCCAGGCCGAGCGGCAGCCCGTCCAGGTCCTCGCCGAGGTCGAGCGCCTCGATCCGCTGGTCGGGATAGTCCGTGAGCCGCCAGCTGAGGTAGTCAAGCGCCTCCCGGCGGCTGAACCCGCCGACCGGCACGATCCGCAGACCGCGGGCCGCCTGATCCGCGCCGGCCCGCAGCGCCGGCGGGCTCAGGGCGGTGCCGGGCAGCCGGGTCGTGATCACGACCTGGCCGGCCGGGCCCGCCGGCCACAGGTCCTCCAGGTCGGCCGGGTCGGACAGGTCGTCGAGGATCAGCGCCCACGGGCGCTCGGTGTGGGACAGCCAGGCCACGAAGCGCGTGGCGGCGGCCTCGGCGTCCGCGTCGGGATCACCGGCGCCGACCGCGCCGGCCGCCTGGGCGAAGCTGACCAGGATCGCCTCGCGGCTGGTCGCGGTGATCCAGATGAGGACCTCGACCGCGCCGGCGCTCCGCAGCGCCTGCGTGAACTCCACGGCGAGCTGCGTCTTGCCCGTTCCGCCCTGGGCGGCGGGCGCCGTGGTGGTCTGTTCCCCGTGGGTCAGTACCACGGTCTGCCCGGGGAACAGGCCTGACCTCAGGTCGACCCCGGTCTCGGGGCGCTGGAAGTACCAGTCCGTGAGCGGGGGGATGCTCCCCGACAAGAGGATTCCCGGATGCGGCGGCGCTCCGGCACGCTGCTGCGCGACCACGTTCACAGCCTCTCACGCGATGTGCTGGCGGTCGGCGGGAGATACTCCGGACCGGCCGGCTTCCGAGTCCTGGCGATGTGAGCGGACGCCAAAGGTTCACGGCCGCCCACGACTACACGCGACCCCGGCTGGCCCCCTAAACGAGAGCGCGGATGAGATCGCTGCGTGCTTCCCTCCTGCACGTGCAAGCAGGTCGGCATAGTGGCATGCTAGTGGCGTTTCCGGCGCTGTGCCACATGGTGGGTTCGGTCCGTGAAAATGCCTAGGCCATCTATCCCCACGAGTATCACGGGGGCATGTCTGTTCATTAGATGACCGAAACACTATGTTTACCGGAGAAGTGCAGGATCGTGGGCCAGTGGGGGACAGCACACATCGACCAAGACTCGGGAGTGGCAGATGAGTAGCGTCTCGGGCAGGCATGGCAAGACCCAGGCCTTGGAGGAGGTTCCGCAGGAATACGCCGCCTTCAAGATCGAGCAGCGCGGCATTGACCTGATCCCCGACTCCGAGCGGAAGATGACGCCAGCCGGGCTGTTCTGGCTGTGGTCCGGCGCCGTGTTCAACGTGGAGTTCCTCTTCTACGGCACGCTGATCATGACCTTCGGGTTGTCGGTGGAGCAGGCGGTCGCGGCCATCCTGATCGGCAACGTGTTCTACGCGCTGCTCGGCTTCGCGAGCCTGCAGGGGCCGAAGACGGGTACCACCGCGTTCATGGTCAGCCGTGCGCCTTTCGGCCAGAACGGGAACCGCCTGGTAGCGCTATTCAACTGGGGAACCCAGGTCGGCTTCGAAATCGAGGGCATCTATTTCGTCGTCGCGACCATCATCCTGCTTTTCTCACTGCACGGGACTAACCTCGATTCGGCGGCCAAGATCGTCGTGATCATCCTGGCCGCCCTGCTCCAGATGGTCCTGCCGCTGCTCGGCCACGCCACGATCAGCAAGATCCTGCGTTGGCTGGCGTACGTCTTCATCGTGTTCTTCGCGGTGCTGGCCGGGTTCACCTTCAACCGGCTGCACCTGTCCACGTTCCACGCTCACCCGGTGACGTTCGCGGTGTGGACGACGGCGCTGGTGCTGATCATCTCCACCGGCGGCCTGGGCTGGACGGAGAACGGCAACGACTACTCGCGCTACCTGCCGCGCGGCACCTCGGGGTCCCGGACCTTCTGGTCCGCGACGCTGGGCGGCGCGATCCCGTCGATCATCCTGGAACTGCTCGGCGTGTTCGCCTACACGATCACGACCAAGACCGTCGGCATCGCGCAGCTTGGCGTGCCGCAGTCCTTCCCGAGCTGGTTCGTGACCCCGTTCCTGATCTTCGCCATCTTCCAGCTGCTGGCGATCAACACGATCGACATGTACTCCTCGGGTGTCACGCTGCAGGCGCTGGGCCTGCCGGTCCGGCGCTGGGGCGCGGTCATCATCGACACCGTGGTGTGCGCCGTGGTCACCGGGATCATCTTGTTCCACGGGAACTTCTACAAAGACTTCGCCGGCTTCCTGCTGTACATCGTGGTCTGGCTGGCGCCGTGGTTCGGCATCATGATCACGGACTACCTGCTGCGCCGCCGCGACTACCACTCGCTGTCGCTGCGGTCGGCGCGTGACGGGATTTACTGGCGCAACGGCGGGGTCCACTGGCCGGCCATCATCGCCCAGGTGGTCGGCATGGTCGCCGCGTTGCTGTGGATCGACGCGGCCTTCGCGGTCCCGGCCTATACCGGGTACATCTCCAACCACTTCCCCGGCCTGGCCGCAACAACGCCGGGCACCGGCGGAGACTTCAGCTGGGCGATCGGCATCGTCGTCGGCGCGCTGGTCTACTGGGTGCTGGCCGGACGCAGCGTGCAGCAGGAGGCGGCCCAGGTCACCCGCACGTGACCCACGGTGCGATGGATGGAGGCTCCGATGGCGGTATCGGGGCCTTCATCCAGCGGATGCCGAAGGCCGAGCTGCACCTGCACCTCGAGGGCACCCTTGAGCCCGAGCTCAAGTTCGACCTCGCGGCGCGCAACGGGGTCAGCTTGCCGTACGACTCCGCCGAGGCGATGCGGGCCGGGTACGCGTTCACCGACCTGACGTCGTTCCTGGCCGCCTACTACGAGGGCATGTCCGTGCTGCTTACGGAGCCGGACTTCTACGACCTGGCCATGGCCTACTTCCGCACGGCCAGCGCCCAGAACGTCGTCTACGCCGAGGTCTTCTTCGACCCCCAGGCGCATACCAGCCGCGGGATTGGTTTCGAGACCGTGATAGGAGGGCTGCACCGGGCCCGGGTGGAGGCACAGGCGAGTCTCGGCCTTCGCGTCCAACTCATCATGTGCTTCCTCAGGGACATGCCAGCGGACTCCGCGATGCGGACCCTCGAGCAATCCCTGGCGTACCGGGAACTGATCGTCGGGGTCGGGCTCGACTCCGACGAGAAGGACAACCCCCCGGTGAAGTTTCGTGAGGTCTTCGACCGGGCCCGCGCCGAGGGTTACCGGCTCACCATGCACTGCGACGTCGATCAGGCCGACTCAGTCAGTCACATCTGGCAGTGCCTGGACGACATCGGCGTCGAGCGGATCGACCACGGCGTCAATTGCCTGGAAAACCAGGCGCTCGTGGCCAGGCTCGCCCGGGACGGCATCGGCCTGACGGTGTGCCCGGTCTCGAACGGCTGGGTGTCCGACGGCCTCAAGGCGCACGAGCTCAAGACCATGCTGGACCGGTCGCTGCGGGCCACGGTCAACTCCGACGACCCGGCGTACTTCGGCGCGTACGTGAACGCGAACCTGGCCGCGGCGGCCGAGGCGGCCGCCCTGACCGAGACCGAACTGGCCCGGCTCGCCCGCAACTCCTTCGAGATCGCCTGGCTGAGTACCGCAGACCGCGACCGCTATCTAGCGGACCTAGACGCCTATGTCGGTGCTCGCTAACGATCCCTGTGGGGCCCGAGCGGCCGGCGTCAGCACGTCGCCGACCGCCTCGACCAGTCGCGTCATCTCGTAGGCCACCAAGTCCGTGTCGCTCTCCGGAGCGGCCAGGACGGTGAGGCTAGACCCGTCGCTGATGGCCATGACGAACATCAGCCCGCCTTCCATCTCCACCAGGGCCTGGGTGGCCCGGCCGGCCTCGAACAGCCGCGCCGCGCCCTGCATCAGGCTGGTCAGCCCCGAGGTGATGGCCGCGAGCTGGCCGGCGAAAGCAGCGGGGATGTGCTCCGACAGCGCCAGCGGCACGCCGTCCGCGGATACCACGGCCGCGTGCGCGACGTCAGGGACTCGCGTGGTGAAGTCGGTGACGAGCCAGTTCAGGTCCTGGCGGTATGCGTAGCTCAACGGTCGGCTCCCTCTGGCGAGTCGGGGGCACTGGGGCTCAGGCCCTTGGCGCGGCGTGCCCCGCGCTGGAACCCGCTCAGGCGGCTGCGAGCCAGGTCAGGCGACCGCGGCGCGGTCGGGGCCGGTGCTTCGGCGCCCGATCCCGGACGGCTGGTGGCCCCGCCGCCGGTGACGGGGCCGCCGGCCACGCGGCCGCCGGTGGCGGAGCCGGGGATGAGGTTCGCCTGCGGGACGCGCGAGGGCAGCCCGGCGGCCGTGAGGTCGCCGCGGACCGGCTCCGCGATGATCTGGGCGGCGTGCTTGCCGATCGCCCACCCATCGGTCCCGGACGTCGGCTGCTTGCCGATCGCCCACCCATCGGTCACGGTCGGCTGCGCCGCCGTTGCGGCGGTCGAACCCGCCGAGCCGTTGCCGGTTACCGGAGTCGGCGACGTGCGGCTGCGGAACCAGTCCGATGTCGCCACGATGGCCGGCCTAGTCTCCCGCAGGCCGGGCTCCCGCAGGCCGGGCTCCCGCAGGCCGGGCTCCCGCAGGCCGGGCTCCCGCAGGCCGGGCTCCCGCAGGCCGGGCTCCCGCAGGCCGGGCTCCCGCAGGCCGGGCTCCCGCAGGCCGGGCTCGCGCACGCCCGTGTCGCGCAGGCCGGTCTCGCGCACGCCCGTGTCGCGCAGGCCGGTACCGACGGGCTCGGGTACGACGACATCGCGCCAGTGGTTCGCGGGCTGGACCTCCGCAACCGGGCGCGCGGGCATGACGTGACCGCCCGTGATTCCCCGGCCGTGGAAGCCGGGCTGAGCGGCGAAGGTCCTCGACCGCGCGCCGTAGAAGCTGGCCTCCCGCTCGGTGATGTTGTCCGGCAGCCAGACCAAGGCGGTCAGCCCGTGCGGGGACCGGGGCCGCAGCCGGACCCGTACCCCGTGCCGTTCGGCCAGGTGGGCCACGGCGAACAGGCCCATGTGCCGGGAGACAGAGACATCGATAACGGGAGGGTTGTCAAGCCGCCAGTTGATTTCGGCCAGTCGGGCCTCGGGAATGCCCACTCCGCTGTCGCTGACCTCGATCAGCACGCCGCCGGTGGTCGGTTCCTCCGCGGACACGTGCACCGGGGTGTCCTTGGCGGAGAAGATCGTGGCGTTCTCGATCACCTCGGCCAGCAGGTGCACCACGTCGGAGACCGCCGCCCCGGTCACCGCGATGCCCGGCTGGACCTTCAGCGATATCCGGCTGTAGTGCTCGATCTCCGACACCGCGGCCCGGGCCACATCCGCCAGCGGCACCGCTTCGCTCCACTTGCGCACGCTGTCGTGCCCGGCCAGCAGCAGCAGGTTCTCCGAGTTCCGGCGCATTCGGGTGACCAGGTGGTCCATCGCGAACAGGTTGGACAGCCGCTCCGGGTCACCCTCGTTCTGCTCGAGGGAGTCGATCATGCGTACCAGGCGCTCGATCAGGGACTGGCTGCGCCGGGATAGGTTGACGAACATCGCGTTGAGGCTGTTCCGCAGGCTGGCTTCGTCGCCGGCCAGCCGCACCGCCTCCGAGTGGACCTGGTTGAACGCCCGGGCGACCTGGCCGATCTCGTCGGTGGACAGCACGTCGATCGGCGCCACCGCCAGGCTGATAGACCCGTCCTGGGCCTCGCCAAGCAGCCGGACCCGCTCGGGCAGTTCCACCGTGGCGACGTTGAGCGCGCCTTCCCGCAGCCTGCGCAGCGGACCGACCAGGGACCGGGCCACGGCGACCGTGGCGAGCAGGACCAGGAGCAAGATGATCGCGACCACGATGGCGGTGACCAGCGCGGCGCTCTCCGCGCTCCCCTTCAGCGACTGGGCTCGCGCGACGATGTTCCTGGCTACCTCAAGCTCGGTCTGCTGCATGGCGTCGACCTTGGCCGACTGAGCCGAGTACCACGCCCCGGGTGCATCGGCCGCACTGATGTTCAGAGCGCCCGCGCCGATGTCCGGGACGCCGGTGCCCACGACGTAGAGCTCGATGTTCTGGGCCTGGTTCACCGCGGTCCCGTACACGTTGTTCACGAAGTTGTTGTATGCGCTCTGCTCGGCCGGCGTGGCGGTGGTATTGAACGCCGTCAGGTCGGTGAGCTCTTCGGACTGGGCGGTGAGCAGGGCCTGCAGCTCTCCATCGGCGAAGAGCTGCTGGTTGAACGCGTTGTACAAGATCGCGCGCTGCTGCGCGGCCTGGTCCTTGGCCAGGGACAGTGAGCCGAGCGTCTGGACGTCGTTGACCAAGATGGCGTCGGACGTGCCCTGCGCGATCTGGTCGTTCAGGGCGATCATGTCGGTGATGGGGTCCGAGTAGTCGACGATCACCGCGAGCGCGGACTCGCTGGCCTGGGCCTTGATCCGCAGCTCGTGGAGGTGCGTGATATCGGACAGCACCGTGGCCACCCGGGCCTGGATGTTGGCCGGGAAGGAACTACCGATCCCGGCGGCCAGCGACTGGACCTTGGCCGCCGCGGAGTTCGTCGCGGCGTATACGCCGTTCAGGTCCGCGACGCTGGTGATGGGCAGGAGCCCCGTCGTCCTGTCGCGCTCGTCCTCAAGGGCTTGCACCAGGCCGGTGACCTGCTGCCCGAGGTCGGCGAGCTGCGACACGCCGGCGAATTCGGAGGCGCTGTCCGCCGCCGACGCGATCTGCAGGCCACCGAAGACCAGGCCCATGAGGAGGGCCAGCACGATCACGGCGATCAGGCGCGTGGATACCGGCCAGTTCCGCATCCTCAGCGCGCCCCGGCTGGTGAATCGCGAGGTCGCTGGCTCGGCGGCGTATTGGTTGGCATTACCGTTGGCATTACCGCTGGCATTACCGGCGCGCGGTGCCACGCTCGCCACTCTGTGATTCCCCATCGCTGATGTCCTCGACCGCCGCAACTGACCCACTTAGAACTAATGCCTCAGGCCGCACCAGTGTGGGATGCCGTAACTGTAGTGGGACGGGTGGCCAAATATCCGGCAAATGATCATGTCATGATACTGGCGGAAATGTGACCAGGACCCGGCCCGGTGGCCGCCGACGCACTCGCCCATCAGGGTGAGGCCGGCGGGGAGGTTGTGGTCGTCGGGGCCCCGTTGATCCAGGGCGTCTTGTCGATGACCGTCGAGCCATCCATGCTCGGCAGGACCTGGATGAATTTGCCCTGCTGCCACTGGAAGACGAACGCCGCCGCGGCTCCGTTCTCGCCCAGCGCGTCGAACCTCACCGGACCCTGGACGGTGGTCAGCGTGACGCCGCTGTGCAAGTAGGCGATGATCTTGGCGTTGTCGGTGCTGTGGGTGGCAATGACCGCCTGCGCCATGATCTGGCCCACCGAGTAGGCCTCCGCCACGTCGGCGTTGATGCCGGACGCGGTGCCGCCGTACTTGGCGAGGTATTCCTTGACCATCTGCTGGCTGGCCGCGTTGTCGTAGCCCGGATACCAGCCGTCCGGCACCATCATCCCGTTCTCGTTACCCTGGCCGACTGCGGAGACGAACGCGGAACCCTGGTCGGGCCCGGACGCCGCGATGAACAGCTTGGGCGTGTAGTGCTGCTGCTGGAACACCTGCATGAAGGTCTGGACGGTGGGCACGTCGGTGGACCCGAGGACCACTAGCTGCGCGCCGGATGCGGCGACCGCCTGAGCGGGCCCCGTATAGGCCGACTGGACTTCCGCGAAGGTGTTCGAGTAAACGGTCTTGATGTTGAGGTTCTGCAGCAGCGTCTGGGCCAGCTCGACCGGCGGGTCGGCGAACGGGTCCTGGGCCATCGGGTAGGCCGCGGTCTTCGGCCGCTCGCTCGCTGGCAGGCTGGCGATCCAGTGCACGAACGGGACCATCTCGTCCGCGATCGGGAGGCTCACGTCGAACGTGTTGCGGTCGGCCTGGTTGGACACGGTGTCGAAGACCGACGGCGCGCCACCCGCCCCTTCCACGAACGCGTAGCCGAACCGGGCCGCCACCGCCGAGGCCGGCGCGGACAGCAGCGAGGAGAACGGCCCGAAGGCCAGGTCCACGTGGTCCTGGCCGAGCAGGACCTGGTAGTTGGTGACGACCTTGTTCGTCAGGCCACCGTCGTCCATGATCTTCAGCACGACCTTACGGCCGAGCAGGCCGCCGTGGGCGTTCACGTCGTTGGCCCACAGCTTGTACCCCTTTTGGAACGCCAGGCCGTCCGCCTGGAAGGGGTCCGGGTTTGAGGCGGGACCGGGGCTCAGCGAGAGTGACGCGCCGATGATGATCGGTCCGGTGGGGTTGCTCGCCGTGGTCGTCGACGTTGAGGTGCTGGCGCTCGTGCAGGCGGACAGCACGCCCACGCCGAGCACCACGGCGACGCCCAGGGCGAATCTGGCAGGCTTCACGTCCTTGGTTATACCTGGCGAAACGGCCAGATGCCGGGTAAACGACATGAATCCCACCGGCCTCCTCGCAGATATCAGGCCACGCAGAACTCGTTGCCTTCCGGGTCGTACAGCGTGACGGAGCTGCCGCGGACGTTGTCGGTCCGCCAGGCCAGCGTCGCGCCCGCCTCGATCAGGCGCTCCACGTGCTCGCTAACCAGCCGCTTGCGTTCCTCGCCCCGGACCTCGCGCCCGGCCACGCGCACGTCGAGGTGAACGCGGTTCTTGGCCGCCTTAGGTTCCGCCACCCGCTGGAAGTACAGCCGTGGGCCCTCACCCGCCGGGTCGACCCTCGAGGCCACCTCGCCGAACTCGCTCTCCGGTATCCCGATCGATCCGGCGAACTGTTCCCAGCTCTCGAACCCCTCCGGTGGCGGCTCGACCACGTAGCCCAGCGCCAGCCCCCAGAACTCGGCCAGCTTCTCCGGCTCGGCGGCGTCGAACACGACCTGGATCTTGGTGTACATCTCGGCTCCATCACGACGACGCGGCTGCGCCGCCATACTGCCACACGGCCAACCCGCCCGACGCGCTTGAGCCCCGCCCACCCCTGCTCTCTGCACGCGTTGTTAGCCGCCGGCCATCGCGCCCACGATGCGGAACGGCTCGCTGCCGGCCACGACCGCGGCCGGCAGCGGGACATCGGCAGGCTCGTTGGATAGGTCCTGCTGGCAGGCGTAGAACCGGACGAACGCGCGCCGCTTCCCTGTGACCTGGTCGCGGATCGTCCCGCGCAGCACCGGGTAGGCGGACTCGAGCGCGTCGAGCAGCACCTGGCGCGTCACCTCGAGGTCACGCTCGCCCCCGAGGTGGAGCGTGACCTCGCCCTGCACGCGCGCCAGGTTCTTCAGGTGGGCAGGCAAGACGACCCGGACCGCGGTCACGCGAGCGTCTGGACTTCCACGGACAGCACGGCTGGCAGGTCGCGGGCAATGGCCTCCCAGGTGTCACCGGCGTCCGCGGACACGTAGACCTGTCCGCCCGTAGTGCCGAAGTAGACGCCGCACTCGTCGAGCGAGTCGACGGCCATCGCGTCGCGGTACACGTTGACGTAGCAGTGCTCCTGCGGGAGCCCGCGGGTGAGCGGTTCCCACTCGTCGCCACCGGTCCGGCTGCGGTACACCCGCAACCGCCCGTCCGGCGGGAAATGCAGGGAGTCGCTGGTGATCGGGACCACGTAGATGGTCTCGGGCTCGTGCGCGTGCACGCCGATCGGGAAGCCGAAGTCGCTGGGTAGGTCGCCGCTGACCTCGCGCCAGGTCTCGCCCGCGTCGTCGCTGCGCATCACGTCCCAGTGCTTCTGCATGAACAGCGTCTCGGGGCGCGACGGGTGCATCTCGACATGATGCACGCAGAAGCCGACCTCGGGCTCCTCCTCGGGCAGGGTGCCCTCATCGTGCAGGCCGCGGTTGACCGGGCGCCAGGTCTCTCCGTGGTCATCGCTGCGGAACGTCCCTGCCGCCGAGATCGCCGCGAACATCCGCCCGGCGTGCACCGGGTCCAGGATGATCGTGTGCAGGCACAGCCCGCCCGCGCCAGGTTGCCAGCCCGGCCCGGACTCGTGGGTGCGCAGCCCGGTCAGCTCGGTCCAGGTGGCTCCGCCATCACGGGACCTGAACAGCCCCGCGTCCTCCGCGCCTGCGTAGACCTCGTCCGGGTCGGTCAGCGAGGGCTCGAGGTGCCAGACCCGCTTGAACTCCCACGGCCGCGGGGTCCCGTCGTACCACAGGTGCGTGCCGGGGTCGGTCGCGTAGGTGAACTCGTTCCCGCCCGGCTGCCAGGTGGCGCCGCCGTCGTCGGAACGCTGCATGAGCTGCCCGAACCAGCCGGTGTTCTGCGAGGCGTAGATCCGGTCCGGGTCGGCCGGCGAGCCCTTCAGATGATAGATCTCCCAGCCGCCGAAGTGCGGGCCGCTGACCTGCCACTTCGCGCGGCTCCCGTCCGAGGTCAGGACGAACGCCCCCTTGCGCGTCCCGGCCAGGACTCGTATCCGTGTCATTGGTACTCCCTTCCGTCGTAACGACGATCCTCGGGTCAGGAAATCATCGCAGGTGCAATTTTCAGCTAATCTTCAGTCCGGCCGTCCACATGCGCGCCGGGTTATCCACAGCCTGCGCAGCCAGGCAGGCCAAGGTCCGCGCGCCCCGGTGTCCACAGCCCCCGCGCCGATTCCCGGCTGCCGTCCACAGCTCCGCGGCCCTTGTGCACATGGCGATCCACAAGACGTCGGCGATACCGTGCTCTCTCCTGGGTAGTGGGGCCCAGGAGTGGGGTGGGCACGGCGGCGGCGAGGCGATCACTATGGGCATCACCGGCGACACTTCGATAGCTGCCGACGTAACGCATCGTCGCAGGGTCGTCGTGGACGTCATCCTGGTGCTGGCGAGGAACGGCCGCATCCTGCTGCGGGAGCGGGCCAACACGGGCTACGGCGACGGCGCATACGAGCCGCCGTCCGGGCAGCTTGCCGACCGGGAGACGATCGTCGAGACGGCGATCCGGGTGGCCAGCGAAGCAGGAATCGTGATCGGTGCCGAGAACGTGTCGCTCGCTCATGTCATGCACGACGTGTCCGGCAGCGGCCGCATCGCGTTCTTCCTGTCCGTCTCCGGCTGGACCGGCCAGCCGGCGTCAGCCGACGTGTGCTGGTTCCCGGTGGGTGACCTGCCGACGAACATGCTCGACTGGGCGAGGGTCGCGCTGCGGAACTACGCCGACGGCCTGCGCTTTTCCACCTACCCGGCGTTCGCCCCTGCGGTGGTCGTCGGGTCCAACGGGTTCCACGTGGTGAACGGCTCCTCCGTGGGCGGCAAATCATCTGGGGACAACGAGTTCAACAGTGCTAACGGGCAATCGGGTGGGGCACATGGGACTAATGGGTTTTCTGGGACTAACGGGCTCGCATCGCGGGGAGTCCCGGCGCGGGAGGAAGCCTTCAGCGGACGCCGCCTTGGATGATGACGTACCGGCGGCGATCTGGCGGTCGCGCGTCGAAGCTGACCCAACCGACGCCGACCGGCGGCGACCCGGGCGCCACGCCCGGCGCAGCCCCGGCCTGCACGCCCGGGCCAGCTTAGCTACGCCTCGGGCCGGCCCGACCGGCAGGCCCCGAACGATAGGCACAGCCCAGCCCGGCCGCTGGGCTAGGCTGGCATGCGATGGCCGAGATCCTGAGCGCGCACGGGTCCAAGAACGACATCTTCTTCATGGCCCGAACGCCGGACGACTTCGCGTCCGACGCAGACTTGCGCACGTTCGTCCGTCGGCTTTGCGACCGGCGGGGCCCGTTCGGCGGCGACGGCATCTACTTCTACGACCCGAGCCTGCCGGTTCCGCAGGCCTGGTTCTTCAATCCCGACGGCTCGGCCGCCGAGTTCTGCGGCAACGGGATGCGCTGCCTAGGCCGGGTCATCCTCGACCTGCGCAGCCAGGACACCGCCACGATTCGCAGCGGCGCGCGCGAGTACACGGTCCGGCGCGGCCCGACCACGACAGGCGGCGTGCGGCAGGTGCGGCTCGAGCACCCGCCCGTCGACTTCGCCCCGCCGGACCCGGTGGTAGCGGGCCTGAGCCCGGCGGTCGAGGTCGCCCTGCCCGAGCTTGACCCGGCCCTGGCGTTCACCGCGGTGACCATCCCGAACCCTCACCTGATCGCCCTGGTCGACAAGTACGTCGAATCCGACCTGATCGCGATGGGGGAGCAGGTGGCGGCGCGCCCGGAGCGGTTCCCCGCCGGGGCCAACCTGTCGGTTCTGCTCCCCTTGGCACCAAACGAGGTCTTCGTCAGGACCTTCGAGCGCGGCGCAGGCCTGACCGCCTCGTGCGGTTCTGGCATGGCCGCAGCCCGCGCGGTCTACTCACGCCTGGGCCGCGCCGACCCAGGACGCGAGGTCCTCATCCGCAACGCGGGCGGGATGGCCGCGGCGTCGCTGCGGGCCAGCGACGGGCAGTGGTTCCCCGTCGTGCAGGGCAACGCCACCTTCGTCTACCGCGCCGACGTCGACCCGACCGATCTCGCCCGGACCGGGACCCAGACCGGGACCCGGACCGGGACCGAGAACGCCGACCGCGAGCCCTACCTCGATGAGATCGGCGCCTATTCCGCCCAGGAGCACCAGAACGCCGAACGCCTCCGCGCCGCCGGCATCGAAACCGCCACGCCCTAAGACCCGGGCGGACGCGGCCGGGTGGGGCGGAACAGGCTCCCCGCCTGCCCCTGGCCGTCACGTTGATTACCATCCGGCCAGGCCTGGCTGGCCGCCGGCCGGTACGGTTCGTGCTGCGGGGCCCGGCCGAGCCGGGCCATCAGCTGGGCCTCCTCGACTATCTCGGCCGCGGTCGGCGAGAGGGAGAGCACGGTCGAGAAGACGAACCCCAGGCAGGACAGGCCCAGGATGAGGGGCAGCAGGAGCCCCTCCCCGCTGGCGGCCCACGCGTAGCTCACCGTCAGGCCGGGGGCGGCGGCGCGTACGCTCAGCGCGGCCATGCCCGTGTAGTGCATGCTGCTGACCGCGACGCCCATGATCATCGAGGCGATGATGGCGGACCACAGGCTGTCCAGCCGCAGCGCGGCCCACAGCGCCGCGGTCCCCGCGATCACCGCGATCACCACCGAGACCGCGACCAGCACCGGGTTGTAGACCAGCGAGTCGGGCACCCGGATGGCGGCCATGCCGATGTAGTGCATGCTGGCGACGCCGACTCCGATGATCGCCCCGCCAAGCAGCAGCGGCGGCCAGGCTCCCGGCCGGCTGAACCCGACGATGAAGATCCCGATCCCCACCACGAGCACGGCGATCAGCATGGACAAGATGGTGACCGGCACGTTGTAGCGGATCTGCTGGCCGGGGATGGTGAACCCGAGCATGGCGATGAAGTGCATCGTCCAGATCCCCGTGGCCCCGATGGCCAGGGCCGCCAGGGCCAGCCAGCGCGCCCGCGCCGCGCCCGCCAAGGCACGCGCGCGGGTGGTGCACCGGAGCCCGGCGAAGCAGCCCACGCACGACACGAGGTAAGCCAGGACCGGATTCAGCGCACCATAAGTGAAGTTGTGAAAGTGGATCACGTGAGGAGCCGCTCCAGGAGGACATGTGTGGCCAAACCCGCCAGGTCGGGGAGTCACTTATGGTACTGCTCTGTTAGCGTGCGCAAGGATTTATCGCTATTCGTAGCGAAAATTGCGACGGTCGGTAACGGAACCGGGCGGCGACGGCCTTGCGCCGAGGTCCAGGGGATCGAAATCGGAGGTCGGATGCAGGAGGTGGCCGCGGTACCGCTGGCCGGTGACGCCTCCGCCGCGCGGACCATCGAGCTGTCGATCCGCGGGATGACCTGCGCCGCGTGCGCGGCGCGGGTCGAGAAAAGGCTCGCCACGATCGCCAGTGAGGTCGTCGCCTCGGTCAACTTCGCGACCGAGCGGGCGACCATCACGGCGCCGCCCGGCATCTCACCGCAGACGCTGGTCGCGGCGGTCGAGGCCGCGGGGTACACGGCGCGGGTCGTGATCCCCGCCGGCGCCGCGGGGGCCAACGCCACAGACGACACCAACGACGGCCAGGCCAGGTACCTACGTCGGCGGCTCCTGATCGCGCTCGTCTTCTTCGTCCCGCTCAGTGACCTCTCGATCACGCTGTCGCTGTATCCCGCCTACCGGTTCCCCGGCTGGCAGTGGGTCCTGGTGGCCCTGGCGGCGCCGGTGGCGCTGTGGGCCGCGTGGCCGTTCCACCGCGCGGCCACCCAGAACGCCAGGCACGGCACGTGCTCGATGGACACGCTGGTGTCCCTCGGGGTCGCCGCCGCCTGCGGGTGGTCGGTGTACGCCATGTTCCATCTGGACCGCAAGTCCTCCTCGAGCGCGCTCGCCGAGCTGGCGCACGCCTCGGGCGGCGGCATCTACCTCGAGGTCGCCGCGGCGGTGACCACGTTCCTGCTCGCCGGGCGGTTCTACGAGGCTCGCGCCCGTAGCTCGGCGGGGAAGGCGATGCGCGAGCTGGCGGCGCTGGCCGCCAGGGACGTCTGCGTGCTCGGCGCGGACGGCACCGAGCGGCGGGTCCCCGTGGACCTCCTCGAGCGCGGGGATGTCTTCGTGGTCCGGCCGGGGGAAAAGATCGCCGCGGACGGCGAGGTCCTGTCCGGCGCGTCGGCCGTGGACCGGAGCATGATGACCGGCGAGCCCGTCCCGGCCGAGGCCACCGCGGGCGACGCCGTGGTCGCCGGCACGATCGCCACCTCCGGGCGACTGGTGGTCAGGGCCACCCACGTCGGTGAGGAGACCCAGCTGGCCCGCCTGGTCGCCCTGGTCGGCCGGGCGCAGGCGGGAAAGGCCGCCATCGCCAGGCTCGCGGACCGCGTGGCGGGCGTGTTCGTCCCGCTGGTCCTCGCCGCGGCGGCGCTGACGCTGGCCGGCTGGCTATTGGCGGGCGCCGCGCCCGAGCGGGCGTTCAGCGCGGGGCTCGCCGTGCTGATCATCGCGTGCCCGTGCGCGCTGGGCCTGGCGACCCCCGCGGCCCTGGTCGCGGCCTGCGGCCGCGGCGCGCAGCTCGGCATCTTCGTCAAGGGACACCAGGCGCTGGAGTCCTCCGGGGTGATCGACACCGTGGTGTTCGACAAGACCGGGACCGTCACCACCGGGCAGATGGCGGTGACGACGGTGATGACCGCCCCGCAGACTGGACGCAGCGAGCTGTTCCGCTACGCCGGCGCCGTGGAACACGCGTCCGAGCACCCGATCGCCGCCGCGATCAGTAAAGCGGCCCGGGCCGAGGTGACAGGGCCGCTGCCGGAGGCGGAAGGCTTCCAGGCGCTGCCCGGCCTAGGCACGCGCGGGATGGTCGCGGGCCGCGAGGTCATTGTCGGGCGCGAGCGGCTGCTGCGTGACCAAAGCATCCATATCCCCGACGGCGTGCCGGCCCAGTGCGCTCAGTGGCACGCGCAAGGCTGCACGGCGGTGCTGGTCGCCTGGGACGGCGAGGTCCGGGGCGCGCTCGCCGTGGCCGACACGATCAAGGCGTCGGCTCCCGCGGCCGTGGCCGGGGTACGCCGCCTCGGGCTGCACCCCGTCCTGCTCACCGGCGACAACGAGGCGACCGCGCGGGCCGTCGCGGCGGCCGTGGGTATCGACGACGTGATCGCCGGGATCCTGCCCGCCGACAAGGCGGGCGTCATCCGGAACCTGCAGGCGCAAGGGCACCGGGTAGCCATGGTCGGCGACGGGGCCAACGACGCCCCGGCGCTGGCCGCCGCCGACCTAGGCCTGGCCATCGGCTCCGGGACCGACGTGGCGCTGGCCGCCGCCGACCTGATCCTGGTCAGGGACGATCTGACGATCGTGCCCGAGGCGATCACGCTCGCCCGGTCTGCCCTGCGCACGATCAGGTACAACCTGGCCTGGGCGTTCGGCTATAACGCGGCGGCCGTGCCGCTGGCCGCCCTGGGCTTCCTCAACCCGCTCATCGCGGCCGCCGCGATGACGATGTCCTCGGCGCTGGTGGTCGCGAACAGCCTGCGGCTGCGCCGATTCCGCTACCGCGGCAGCGGCCCGCCCAAAAGACCAAGGATCAGGCCCACCGCCGCGGCGCTTAGCAAGGTCAGGACCACTGCGCGCCGCAGCCCCAGCATCAGCACCGCCGCCCCGCCGAGCACCGCGAATTGCCAGGGCTCCGACAGCGCGCGGGCCAGCAGGACCGCCGCGCCGAGGATCGCGCCGATCGCAGCCGGCCCCGCGCCGTCCAGGAACAGTAGCGCGTAGCGGTTCTCCCGCAGCCTGCTGAAGTACCGGCCCCCGCCGAGCACGAAGGCAAACGAGGGCGAGAACGCGACCGCCGCGGCCGGCAGCCCACCAGGCAGCCCCGCCGCCGCGTACCCCACCGCGGCGACCGTCTGCACGACGGGACCCGGGGTGATCTGACCCAGCGCGACGGCGTTCAGAAACTGGTCGTTGGTCATCCAGTGCCGGCCCACCGCGTCGGCCTGCATCAGCGGGATGATCACGAAGCCGCCCCCGAACGACAGCGCCCCCACGCGACAGAAAGCAGGATCCCGCCGCTCAGCGCGGCCGGGAACAGCGGCGCGATCACGGTCACCGAGGCAGGCCAGCGCCGCGCCCGCAGCGTGAGCTCGAAGCCCCCGCACCCGAGCAGGACCAGGACGAGCCAGGGCCCGATCGTCGCCGCCGCGGCCCACCGAACCCGGTGACCCCGATCCGTCCCCATTCCCGCAGGACCGTGCCCAGGCTGGCCGTGTGCTCCACGGCCTCATTCAACTACACCCTTTTTATGCCGAACGAGCGATGGTCCCCGCCCCGGACCGCCCCCGAGTTCCCTTGCCGAACCGTCAGCACCCCGGGGCGCACGGACACGGCGAGCGCGCGCCCCGGCGCGATGACCTCCCCGTCGACCTGCCGCGGGAGTTCCATCGCCGCGCTGATCTCCACGCGCCGCGCCCGGAACCGCTCGAGCTGGCTGTCCGCCCGGCGGCTGCGCGTCAGCACGAGCCCCGCCACGCGCGGCCAGCCGAGGACCCCCGAGGGCGCGAGGATTCCCACGTCCAGCCACCCGTCGTCGCACCGAGCCTCCGGCAGCAGCCAGAACCCCCCTGGCAGCAGCCCCGCGTTCCCCACGACCACGCACCGCGCCCGCCGGACCAGCGGCTCCCCGCCGTCCAGGCGCACCACGAACTCCCGCGGCGCCAGCGCCAGGTGCGCCACCCCGGACATCGCGTACGCGACCCACCCGAGCCGGCGCTTCCCCGCCGCCTGAGCCGCCCCCACCACCGCCGCGTCCAGCCCGATCCCGGCCATGGCCGCGAACAGGATCCCCGACCCGCTGTCCCCGTCCGACCCGCTGCCCCCGTCCGCCCCGCTGCCTCCGTCCGCCCCGCTGCCTCCGTCCGCCCCGCTGCCTCCGTCCGCCCCGCTGCCGCCCGCGCGGCCCTGGTCCGCGTCGCCTACCTCCGCGGCCCCCGCCTCCGCGCGGCCGTGACCCGCGTCTCCAAGCTCCGCGCTGGCTAGGTCGATTCGGCGGTCCCGCCCACGGAACCCCATCTCGATCGCCTGGCCGACCCGGGCCGGGACGCCTAGCGCCCGCGCGGTCAGGTTGGCCGTCCCGAGCGGGACGATGGCCAGCGGTATCCCGGTGCCGGCCAGGGCTTGCGCGCAGGCCCGCACGGTGCCGTCGCCTCCCGCCGCGAACACCAGCCCCGCGCCGTCGGCCACCGCCTGGCGGGCCAGCCCCAGCCCGCTCTCGCCCGGGCTGGTCTCGACAAGGACCGGCTCCCACCCAAAGTTCCTGGCCGCGGCGCGGCACCGCCGGCCGAACCCCCGCGGATCGCGGACCAGCGCCCGGTTGATCACGAACACCACGGACGGCATGGTCCATTGTCCCGCCCTCTCCGCCCCGGATCGGGCAAGCTCGGATCATATGGGTTCGGTGATCTTCTATATCTGGGTGGCCGTCGCCGGTGCGGGGGCGGTGACCGTATTCGGCCTGAATCTGCGTGATTGGAAGCGGAACGCGCCGATGCGCCAGCAGGTGCGGGGCCTGCCCATCACCTTCAGGACCGACTTGTCCTTGATCAACCTCCCCGACTCGTCCCCCCAACCCTTCCCATCGGAGATCGCCCTCCAACCCTTCCCACCGGAGATTCTGCGGCGTTGCGCGGCCTCTGCGGGAAGGATTGATGGCAAGTTGTGACATTTCCGCTGAAAGATCGATGCAATGCGGAACTTACGCTTCGGCTAACTCACCGGTAACCGGTCGGCTCAGGCGGGCCGACGCGGATATGCCGGGGGATACGGGTCGCGACCGATCGGGAATCGCGGTCCGCAGGCCCCGGCCACGGTGGTGGAGCGGATCGCCGGCGAACTTCGAAACAGAAGGGCGATTCGCTCATGAAGTTCTGCCACAAGACTGCCGGGGTAGCCGTAGCAGTCGCGAGCCTGACCGCGCTTGCCGCCTGCAGCAGCAGTCACAGTTCGACCACGACCACCACTACCACTCCCGGGTCCGTCACGGTGCCGGGCGGGATCGGCGCGGTGCCGCTAGCGGCGGCCAACGGCCCGAAGCACGCGGGCACGATCACCTGGTCGGAATTGCCCAGCGCCACCCCGAACTGGATTTTCCCTGTCGTGCCGGGCGCCTCCAACTCGGTCTACAACAACTTCACGTTCATCTGGGAGATGTGGCGGCCGCTGTACTGGACGGTGTACGGGACCGACCCCGAGCTGTACCCGCCGATGAGCGTCGCCAACGCGCCGGTGTACTCCAACGGCGACAAGACCATCACGATCTCGCTGAAGAGCAGCTACACGTGGTCCAACGGCCAGCCCATCACGGCCAACGACACCCTGTTCTTTATCGACCTGGTCAAGGCCGCGATCAAGGAATCCGCGGCGAACTGGGCGAGCTACGTGCCCGGCCACTTCCCGGATAACCTGGTGAGCACCTCGGAGCCGAACTCGAGCACGCTGGTCATGAACCTCAGCCAGTCGGTCAACCCGTCGTGGTTCACCGAGGACTACCTCGGCCAGGGTCCGATCACCCCGCTGCCGAGCACGGTCTGGGCCAAGGAGTCGGCCAGCGGCCCGGTCATCCCGCCGTCCGGCTGGACCCCGGCCGCCATGAAGAAGATCTTCGACTACCTCACCACGCAGGCGAAGTCGCTCAGCACCTACGCGACCAACCCGCTGTGGCAGGTCGTGGACGGTCCGTACAAGCTGTCCGCCTACGACGCGACCACCGGCGGGTTCACCATGGTGCCGAACACCACCTACGGCGGCCCGCACGTGACCCCGATGTCGAACTTCCAGGGCGTCCCGTTCACCTCGGACGTCGCGATGTTCAACGCCATCAGGGCGGGCGCGATCGACGTCTCCAACGTGCCCTACGACGACATCCCGCAGCTGCCGACGGTCGTGCGGCTCGGCTACAGCTACTTCGGCGAGCCGGACTTCGGCCTGACCTTCGCGGCGTACAACTTCAAGGACACGACAGGCGACTTCAGCAACATCATCAACCAGCTGTACATGCGCCAGGCGCTCGCGCACCTGGTGGATGAACAGGGCTGGATCACCGCGTTCATGCACGGCGCGGGCGCGCCTGCCTACGGTCCGATCCCGGCCGACCCGCAGAGCCCCTACCTGCCGGCCAACGCCGCGACCAACCCCTACCCGTTCAGCGTCGCTGCGGCCGTCGGCATCTTGAAGGCGCACGGCTGGACCGTCAACCCCGGTGGCACGGACGTGTGCTCGAGCCCGGGCACCGGCCCGAGTAACTGCGGCGC
Source organism: uncultured Actinomycetes bacterium (assembly GCA_963789225.1). Classification (GTDB taxonomy): domain Bacteria; phylum Actinomycetota; class Actinomycetes; order Streptosporangiales; family Streptosporangiaceae; genus Palsa-504. The sequence continues at coordinate 91,181 of CAWBKD010000037.1, read as the reverse complement.
GGGCATCCCAGCGGGCACCAAGCTCGCGTGGAACTTCATCTACAGCACCTCGCCGACGCTGATCGGTGACCAGGCCGCCGACTTCGCGTCCAAGGCGAGGCAGGCCGGGATCAACGTCACCCTGTCCAGCAGCAACTTCAACTACATCATCGCCAACTACCTGGACCCGTCCGCGCCGGCGAACGAGGACAAGTGGGCCATGGTGGACTTCGGCGGCGAGACCGACGTGCCTTACGCCACCACGTTCGGCCTGTTCAACACCGGCGGACCCGCCCAGGTCGGCGACTACAGCAACCCGACGGCCGACTCCCTGATCAACGCCTCGATCGCCGGTGGCGACCCGGCGGCGGTCAAGAACGAGGCGTCGTTCCTGACCGAGAACCAGCCGGTGCAGTTCCAGCCCAACCCGGACATCGTCTGGGCCTGGAAGAACACGCTGTCGGCGGTGAACCCGCAGGCCTGGGAGAACCTGACCCAGTACTACGCCACGCCAGAGTTGATGTACTTCAACTAGTGACAGTACGACGGCGCCCCGGCACCTGGTGCCGGGGCGCCGTGACACGCGAGCCTAAACGTGGGGCAGGTGCCAGTGGTAGGGCGCGATCAGATGCTTGATCGACTCCGGGCCCCAGGACCCGACGGCGTACGGCTCGACCGGCGGCAGGTTGTCAAGCAGCGGCTCGGAGATCTCCCACAGCCGCTCGATCCCGTCGGAACTGGTGAACAGCGACTGGTCGCCGATCATGGCCAGCAGGATGAGGTGCTCGTAGCCCTCGAGCGCGTGCGACTCGACGAACGAGTCCTTGTAGTAGAACGCCATCTCGGCGTTGCCCAGGCTCAGCTCCGCTCCGGGGACCTTGGCCAGGAAGTTGACCTTGATGGCGCCGGGGTCGGCGAAATCGATGACGAGCTCGTTCTGCCGGCCGTACGGCGTGTCCTTCTGATGCGCGGGGAACATCCGCAGCGGCGGCGGCTGGAAGCCGAGGACGATGATCTGGCGCGAGGCGCCCATGGCCTTGCCCGAGCGAAGGTAGAACGGCACTCCATGCCAGCGCCAGTTATCCACCTCGGCCCGCACCGCGACCATCGTCTCGGTCTGTGAGTCGGCCGCCACGCCGGGCTCGGACCGGTACCCCTTGTACTGGCCGCGCACGACGTGCCGGACGTCGATCGGCTTCAGCGCCTCGTAGACCTTGAGCTTCTCGGCCCGCAGGGACTTGGCGCTCAGCGCGGTCGGCGGCTCCATGGCGACGAACGCGAGCACCTGGAACAGGTGGGTGACGACCATGTCCCGGTAGGCTCCGGTCGCGTCGTAGAACGCGGCCCGCCCCTCGATCGACAGCGTTTCCGGTACGTCGATCTCCACGTAGCGGAGGTGGAAACGGTTCCATATCGGCTCGTAGAGCCCGTTCGCGAACCGGAACGCGAGGATGTTGTCGACCGATTCCTTGCCCAGGAAGTGGTCGATCCGGAACACCTGCGACTCGTCGAACACCGCGTGGATCGCCTGGTCCAGCGCGCGCGCCGAGGCCAGGTCGGTGCCGAACGGCTTCTCGATGATGACCCGGGTCCGGTCGGTGGCCAGCCCCGAGGCGCCGAGGCTCTGGACCACCGAGGTGAACGCGGCGGGCGGCACGGCTAGGTGGTACAGCTGTCGCGGCGAGCCGCCGATCTCCTTTTCCGCCCGCGCCACCTCGCCCGCGAGGGCCTCCATGTCACCTTGATCGGAGGGCGCGAACGAAAGGTTCTTCACGAACTCCGACCACAGCGGATCGTCGGGCTTGGTGAGGCAGAAGTCGGCGCATGACTGCCTGGCGTGGGCGCGGAACTCCTCGTTGGTCATGGCCGTAGCAGGCGGTGCCGTTCCGATGAGGCGGAACTCGTGCGGCAGCAGGCCCGCCGCGTACAGGTGGAACCATCCCGGCAGCAGCTTGCGCTTGGCCAGGTCGCCGGTCGCGCCGAACAGCACGATGACGTGGTTCTCCGGTCTGGGGGATCCGTTCTTGCTCATGTCCCGGTCAGGCCTTCTTCTCCGCGTGACCGCCGAACTCCGAGCGCATCGCCGACAGGATCTTCCCGGTGAACTCGCCATTGTCCCTGGACTCGAAGCGCTCGTACAGCGAGGCGGCGATGACCGAGGCCGGCACGCCCTCGTCCACCGCGGCGAGCACCGTCCATCGGCCCTCACCGGAGTCGGACACCCGCCCGCTGAAGTCAGCCAGGTCCGGCGACTTGGCGAAGGCGGCGGCCGTCAGGTCGACCAGCCATGACGACACGACCGAGCCGCGCCGCCATACCTCGGCGACCTGGCCGGCGTCGATCGTGTACTCGTAGGCCCAGGGGTCGCGCAGCGGCGCGGTCTCCGCGTCGATCTCCTCTTGGTGCAGGCCGACGTCCGCGCTCTTGATAATCGACAGGCCCTCGGCGATCGCGGCCATCATGCCGTACTCGACGCCGTTGTGCACCATCTTGACGAAGTGCCCCGCGCCGTTCGGCCCGCAGTGCAGGTACCCCTGCTCGGCAGTGCCGCCCGGTTGCAAGCCAGGGGTGGGCTCGGCGGTGCCCTTGCCGGGCGCGATGGTCAGGAAGATCGGGCTCAGTCGCTGCACCACCTCGTCCTCGCCGCCGATCATCAGGCAGTAGCCCCGGTCCAGGCCCCAGACGCCGCCGCTGGTCCCGCAGTCGACGTAGTGGATGCCGTCGCGCTTGAGGTCCCTCGCGCGCGTGATGTCGTCGCGGTAGTACGAGTTCCCGCCGTCGATCACGACGTCGTCGGCGTCGAGCAGGGGGCGCAGGTCCCGGAGGGTGGACTCGACGACGCCTGCCGGGACCATGATCCAGATGTTCCGCGGCTTGTCCAGCTTGGCCACGAAGTCGGCCAGGCTCTCCACGCCGGTCGCTCCCTCCGCCTCCAGCGCCTTGACCACGTTGGGGTTCCTGTCGTAGGCCACGCAGCGGTGGCCGTCGCGCATCAGCCGGCGGACGAGGTTCGCGCCCATCCGGCCGAGCCCGATCATCCCGAGCTGCATCGGCGTGTCAGTTGGCATGGCTGGTCGGTCCTTCCCTAGGGCATCAGAAAATTGCCTTGAGCTCGCGGTACTTACGGATGAGCGCGTTGGTGGACGAGTCGTGGTCGAGCGCGGGTTCGGTGACGCCGGTCAGCTCGGGGATGATCCGAGTCGCGAGCACCTTGCCGAGCTCCACGCCCCACTGGTCGAACGAGTCGATGTCCCAGATCGTCCCCTGCGTGAACACGCTGTGCTCGTAGAGCGCGACCAGCGAGCCGAGGACCTTGGGCGTGAGGATCTCGGCGAGCAGCACGTTGGACGGCCGGTTGCCCTCCATCACGCGGTGCGGCACGACGTGCTCCGGCGTGCCCTCGGCGCGCACCTCGGCCTCGGTCTTGCCGAACGCCAGCGCCTGCGCCTGCGCGAACACGTTGGAGGACAGGATGTCGTGGTGGTCGCGCAGCGGGTTCAGTGACTTACCGAAGCCGATCAGGTCGACCGGGATGAGCTCGGTTCCCTGGTGGATGAGCTGGTAGAAGCTGTGCTGCCCGTTGGTCCCAGGCTCGCCCCAGTAGACCGCGCCGGTGTCGTAGGTCACGTGGTCCCCGGCCAGGGTGACGTGCTTGCCGTTGGACTCCATGGTGAGCTGCTGCAGGTAGGCGGGGAACCGCTTCAGGTACTGCTCGTACGGCATGACGCCGCAGGTCTGCGCGCCGAAGAAGTCGCGGTACCAGACAGCGAGCAGGCCCATAAGCACCGGCAGGTTCCGCTCCAGCGGTGCGGTGCGGAAGTGCTCGTCCATCTCGTGGAACCCGGCCAGCATGTCGCCGAACTGGTCGGGCCCGAGCGCCACCATCGTCGACAGGCCGATCGCCGAGTCCATCGAGTAGCGGCCGCCGACCCAGTCCCAGAACTCGAACATGTTGTCCGTGTCGATCCCGAAGTCCGCGACCCGCTCGGCGTTGGTCGAGACCGCGACGAAGTGCTTGGCGACCGCGTCTTCGCTGCCGAGTTCGCTGACCACCCAGTTCCGCGCGGAGGTGGCGTTGGTCAGCGTCTCCAGCGTGCCGAACGTCTTGGACGAGATGATGAACAGCGTCTCGTCCGCGTTCAGGTCGCGGGTGGCCTCGACGAAGTCGGTGGAGTCCACGTTCGACACGAACCGGAACGTGATGTCGCGCGTGCAGTAGTGCCGAAGCGCCTCGTACGCCATGACCGGGCCCAGGTCGGAGCCGCCGATCCCGATGTTGATCACGTTCTTGATCCGCTTGCCGGTGTAGCCCTCCCACACGCCGGACCTGACGCGCAGGGCGAAGTCCACCATCCGCTCGAGCACCTGGTGGACCTCGCGGATCACGTTCGCGCCGTCCACGATGAGGGAAGTGGTCCCGGTCATGCGCAGCGCGACGTGCAGCACCGCGCGGTCCTCGGAGACGTTGATGTGCTCGCCGCGGAACATGGCGTCCCGCCGTTCGGGGACACCGGACTCGGCGGCCAGCTCGACCAGCAGCCGCATGGTCTCGTCGGTGACGCGGTTCTTGGAGTAGTCCAGGTAGAGCCCGGCCGCTTCCGCGGTCATCCGCTCGCCGCGCGCGGGGTCGGCGGCAAACAGCTCGCGCAGATGCACACCGGCGATCTCGTCGTAGTGCCGGCCCAGGGCCTGCCACGCCTTCCGCTCCGGCAGCGGGGTCATCGCCATGTCCTGCCTCCTCGCGTCGTTCCTACCCCCGGCATAGTTTCATGCCCGCCGTCCGCGTTGCCGCCTGCCCGCCCATAACAGTCGCCAGTGCCTAAACTCCGGATGACCCGGCGCCTACCGAAGCGAGGCGATCTGGTCGGAGCCCAAGCCCGACGACGAGGATGAGGCGGAAGGGTTCGGACCAGGCCCCGCCGCCGTTCCGGGCAGGTACTCAGCGGGCGGAGCGCCGCCGCGAGGCGGCGCAATCGGCCAGTACGCATACACCTCCGGCGCTACCCAGATAGTGCGCGCCCAGGCCGCGCGGAAGAGGTCACGCACGCTCCTGATCGTGGCCGCGACCGAGATGAGCATGAACCTGGCCCTGCAGACCGGCGGGCCGGGCGGCACCGTTTCGGGCAGCCTGGACATGTACGACTCGGACTACGGTTCGCCGGTCCAGGCCACGGCGCCGGCCGCGTCCGACACCATTTCCTACGCCTCGTTCCTGCAGGCGCTCGGCGATAAAGGCTAGCGCGAGTTACCGGCCATCAGCTCGGCGGCGTGATCGGGCACGTAGTCCTGCATGTTCCGCGGGATCCGCACGTACCCCTGCGACGCCGGCCGGTGCGGGAGCTTCAGCTTCGGCGGCTCGATGTCGCTGTACGGGATAGTGCTGAGCAGGTGCGCGATCATGTTGATCCGTGCGCTGCGCTTGTCGTCGCTCTCCAGCACATGCCAGGGCGCCTCAGGGATGTCCGTGTGCACGAACATCTCGTCCTTGGCGCGCGAGTAATCCTCCCAGTGCGTAATCGACTCAAGGTCCATCGGGGACAGCTTCCAGCGGCGCATGGGATCGTTTAGCCGGTCACGGAACCGGCGCTGCTGCTCCTCGTCGCTGACCGAGAACCAGTACTTGCGGAGCAGGATGCCGTCCTCGACAAGCAGCCGTTCGAAGATCGGGCACTGGTGCAGGAACCTGCTGTACTCCTGCGGCGTGCAGAACCCCATGACGTGCTCGACGCCGGCCCGGTTGTACCAGCTGCGGTCGAACAGGACCAGCTCACCCCCGGCGGGCAGGTGCTCGACGTAGCGCTGGAAGTACCACTGGGTCCGCTCCCGCTCGGTCGGCGCGGGCAGGGCCGCGATCGTGGCGAACCGGGGGTTGAGGAACTGGGCCACCCGCTGGATCGTGCCGCCCTTGCCGGCCGCGTCGCGGCCCTCGAAGATCACGATGATCCTGGCGCCCGTCGCCCGCATCCACCCCTGCATCTTCACCAGCTCGCCCTGCAGCCGGAACAGTTCTCGCTCGTAGACCTGCTTCGGCAGCTTCGGGCCGCGATCCTTGCCTGACACCGTGATGGTCTCCCGTAGTCGACATCGTCGTTTCGACGGTACGCCCTGTTAGCATGGCCGGCGTGAGTGAGGAAGGGTACGAGACCATCAACGTGATCCGCCGGGGGCACGGCGTTCGGCTGGAGCTGAACCGCCCCGAGCGGCTGAACGCCTGGAATAACCAGTTCGCCCTCGACCTCCTGGCGGCGATCCGTGCGGTCACCGACGACCCCGAGGTCCGGGCCGTGCAGATCACCGGCGCCGGGCGGGCCTTCTCCAGCGGTGCCGACCTGAAGGAGGCGGGCGCACCCGGCGGCGAGATGGACGTGTACCAGCGGCTGACGCAGCGGTACCACCCGATCATCACCGGCATCCGCCATATGCCCAAGCCCGTCATTGCCGCGGTCAACGGCCCGGCGGCGGGGATCGGGCTCTCCCTCGCGCTGTCCTGCGACCTGATCGTCGCGGCCGAATCCGCGTTCTTCCAGCTCGCCTTCGTCAACATCGGGCTGGTCCCCGACGGCGGCTCGTCGCTGCTTGTGCCGTCCCGGGTCGGCTTTACCAGGGCGGCGCAGCTGGCCATGCTGGGGGAGCGCCTCGACGCCAGGACCGCCAAGGACTGGGGCCTGATCAACGAGGTCTGGCCCGACGAGGAGTTCCGCGAGCGCGCCGACGTGTTGCTCGACCGCCTCGCCTCCGGCCCCACCAGGTCGTACGCCGGGACCAAGCGCCAGCTGAACCGGTGGCTGTACGCCCAGATGGACGACCAGCTCGAGTTCGAGGCGCAGATCCAGCGGGAGATGGCCGGCTCGGGCGACTTCGCCGAGGGCGTGGCCGCGTTCAACGAAAAGCGCCCGCCCAAGTTCACCGGCGCGTGACCTGGACGCTGCGCAGCTCGAGCGGGTCTACCGGGAAGAGGCGGCCCGGATCACGGCCGCGCTGGCCGCTCGCGTCGGCGACGTAGGCCTCGCGGCCGACGCCGTCCAGGACGCGTTCATCGAGGCGATTGAGCACTGGGCCGGCCAGGAGGTGCCGCCCAACTGCGGCGGCTGGCTGGCCACCACGGCGCACCGCAAGGCGATCGACCGGCTGCGCCGGGCCCGGGCCGGTCAGGAAAAGCTCGCTCTCCTCGCGGCGACGATGACCGACGTCGCCGACGGCGACGAGGGGGCGGACGACGAGCTGCTGGGGATGATCTTCGCCTGCTGTCACCCCGCGCTCCCGCGCGAGTCGCAGATCGCGCTCACGCTGCGGGCGGTGTGCGGCCTGACCACCGCGCAGATCGCCGCCACGTTCCTGGCCAGCGAGCCCGCCATGACGCAGCGGCTGCTGCGCGCGCGCAAGGCCCTTCGCGCCGCCCACGCGGACCTGCGCGTCCCCGACCCCGACGACCTCGCCGGCCGGCTCGCCGAGGTGCTGGCCGTGGTCTACCTGGTTTTCAACGAGGGCTACCTGGCCAGCGCCGGGCGCCAGCCGGCCCGGCGCGACCTCGCGGCCCAGGCCGTCTCGCTGACCAGGCTGCTGCACCAGCTGATGCCGCGCGAGCCCGAAGTCCTCGGGCTCCTCGCCTTGCTGCTCCTGCACGAGTCCCGGGCCGCGACCAGGTTCGACGGGTGGGGCCGGATGGTCCGCCTCGCCGACCAGAATCGGACCAGGTGGGACAAGCCGCTGATCACCGAGGCCACCCGGCTCCTGGACCGCGCGCTCGCGCTGCGCGAGCCCGGCCCCTACCAGGCCCAGGCGGCGATCGCCGCGCTGCACGCGCAGGCCCCCAACTACGAGCAGACGGACTGGACGCAGATCCGGCAGATCTACGACCGGCTATACGAGATGACCCCATCCCCGGTGATCCTCCTTAACCGGGCCGTGGCCACCCGCTACGTCCAAGGTCCCGAAGCCGCGCTGGCCGAGATCGAGCCGCTCGCCGCCGAACTGGACAGTTACCGGCTCTTCCACGCGCTGCGGGCCGGCCTGCTTACCGGGCTAGGCCGCGAAGACGAGGCCCGGACCGCCAGCGAGCGGGCGCTCGCGCTGGCCGGCAATCCGGCCGAGCGCGAGCTACTCGCTCGCCGCCTGTCCTTTTAACCAGGCGTCCGGCGTCACATCTCCACGACGGGCCGGACCTCGACGGTCATCCAGCCGCGCTCGACGCCGGGCCAGGTCTTCGCGATCTCCACGGCCTCCTCGACGGTGTCGGTGTCGAGAATCGAGTAACCGCCGAGCGCTTCCTTGGTCTCCATGAACGGGCCGTCGGTGACGCCGCTGGAGCGCACCGTCTTGGCCCCCGTGGGCGGAGCGAGCTGGTGCCCGCCGTCGGCCAGCTTGCCCGACCCGCCGCCGCCCTTCTCGTACCAGGCCCCGATCTCCGCGTACCACTGCTGGCCCTCGGCCTCGGTCATGCCCCTGGCCGCCTCGGTGTCGTAGAGCAGAATGACGTACTTCACGGTTTCCTCCGTTTCGACGGATGCCACCCCGGCATCCCCGGTACCCATTCCACGAATGGGACGCCCCCGTTTCCGACACTCCAGCGGATCGGCCGGAACGCCCGCTCGCGGTCAGCCTCGAACGGTACGCCCCTTGATCCCGGCACGCCCCTCGGGTCAGCTGGAGCGCCCGCTCGCCGTCAGCCTCATCTCCATGGTCAGGATGGCCTCGTAGCGTCGGCGGATGTCCGCCCGGTCGCACGCCTCGGGGACCGACCGCTCGCTGGCCCGGTCGATCATGGCGGCCTGCTCGAGCAGCACCCGGCGCTGGCCCTCGGTCGTGGTCTCGGTCATGATCCTGGCCAGCGCCTCGAGCTCGCGGATCATGATCGCCGGCATCCCCATGCTGGATTCCCTGATCTTCTCGAACGAGCGCTGCACCAGCCGGTCGTACGTCGGCTCGGCCGAGATGACCCGGATGAACCCCTGGCCGTCTCGGTGCACGCGCACGGGATGCCACCTGGTGACGATCTTGCACAGGTTTTCGCCGAGCCAGTCGATGCAGGTCATGGCGGTGAAGGTGTCGTTGACGGCGGCCGAGAGAGCGCGGATGGCGATCTCGACGAGCTGGTCGATGCCGAACGACGCATCCTGGGTGAGGGTCCGGTACGGGCCGATGACGTGCGCCCGCCCCAGCTCCCGCTGCATCAGCGGCGCCGCCTCGGGCGGCCAGACCATGGCGAATCTGTGCCCGGCCACGATGAAGTGCCCGGGCCTGTGCTCCAGGCTGATCACCGCGTTGGCCAGGCTGGCCAGCCTGACCAGGTTCTGGTGCTTGATGAACTGCACGTATCCGCTCACCGGAGCTAGCACCACGCCCCCGCGCGTCTCGGCGCGGGTCAGCAACTCGACCGCGGGGGGTCCGCTTTCCGGCTGCGCCCGGCCGGTGTTGCCGCTGCCCTGCTCCCCGATCGCGTCGGCCAGGTCGGCCGCGATGCTGGCGATCACCTGCGGCAGCTGGATCGAGATCGCCGTGTGGTGGATGAAGTAAATGAGCACGGCCATGTCGATGACCGTCAGGCCGAGCGTCACGGTCACGCTGATGTGCGGCACGAAGTCGCCGTGCGATCCGGTCCCGATCGAGACGAGGACGAGAATCGAGTAGACGAACGTCGCGACGAAGGTCCCGAGGGTTACCTGGGTGCCCCTGTCCCTGATGAAGTTCCGCAACATCCGGGGCCCGAACTGCGTCGACGCCAGGGTAAGCGTGACCAGGATGATCGAGAACACGACGCCGACCACCGTGATGATCGCGGCGGCGATGGTGGTGAGGATCTGGCGGGCCGCGTCCGCGCTCCCGCTTATCACCCACGGCGGGAGAGTGAAGTCACCGCGGTAGGCGGCCCGGTCCGCCGCCAGCGTCCCCACGAACAGCCCGATAGCCGCCATGACCTCAAGCGAGGGCACGAACCACAAGCTGGTGCGCAGCACCTCGCGCCGCCAGTGCGACGCCACCCCCGATGAGAAAACCCCACGGTACATGGTCGGCTCCCCGAGCTAATTCATGTGCCGACCAGACTTCCCGGCTCACCCGTGATCCACGCCTTATTATGCCGCCCGCGCCCCGTCCACGCCCTTAATCAGATGCCCCGTCACCGCGCGACCATGCCGAGAGGGGCGGCGCGGTCAGCAGCAAGAGGTCCCCAGGACGTTATCACACGACCGTTCAGCCTGGTCAGTGTCTTATATGCGGATGCAGGCATTCTCCAACGCACGTGATAACGACACACTTCGCGCCGATCTTTGAGCGGAGCTCGGCCTGGAGGCTAAGGACCATAGCCCGGACAGCGGCATAACCATGATCCTCTCCTCCTTGCGGTAGGCGAGTTCCCCGAGGTTGAGCAGGAAGCCCGCGATGAACCGCTCACCTAGCCTGTCGCGGAGTAGCCGGAGGCCGCCCAGGTCCGTGTCCTGGACGCGGGATCCGGCCTTCACTTCGAACCCGGCGACGCGGCCGTCCCAGGTCTCGAGAACAAGATCAACCTCGTCCCCGCTCTGCGTCCGGAAGTATGCGGCCGTGACTGCCTCTTCGGACCAGCTCACCTGCTTGAGGATCTCCCCGGCGGCGAATGTCTCGACGAGATGCCCGAACTCGGTCAGCACAGCGGGGTCGCGGCTGCTGATTTTCGCAGCGCTGAGCCCGAGCAGCCAGCCGGCTAGCCCTGAGTCGATGACGTGCACCTTGGGGTATGCGGTGATCCGCTTGCCAAGGGTCGTGCCCCACGCGGGCAGCCGCTGGATCATGAAGGCCGCTTCGAGCAGGGTCGCGTAGCGGTTCGCGGTGCTGCTTTCCAGGCCGATGGCCTGCCCGGCTTTGGAGATGTTGAGCATCTGTCCGGTCTGCGCCGCGAACTGGCGGAGCAGCCGGGGAAGCGCCTCCCGTTGCCGTACTCTGGCGATGTCGAGCACGTCGCGCATCACGACGAGGTTCACGTAGTCGGCGAACCATGACGTGCGGGCCCTCGTCGTCAGGCGCTGCAAGATCATCGGGAAGCCGCCCGTCAGGATGCGATCCACGTACTCATCCCTGGTCACAGGGTGCGATGGCATCTCCGGCAGTCTGGCCGGGTCCGCCCAGAGCCGGTCGATGAAGTTCTCCCGGCGCTCGTGCAGCTCGCCCTGGGACAACGGCAGGACGTTGATGACGTGGGCCCGCCCGGTCAGCGACTGCGCCGCCTGCGGCAGGACCGAGTACCTCGTGGAGCCGGTGAGCACGTAGCGCCCTGGCCTGGTGTCCGTGTTGAGTTCGGCCTTGATCGCGTCCAGGATCTCCGGGACATGCTGGAACTCGTCGATGAGAACCGGCCCGGGACCGGAGACGATGAAGCCGGGGTCGCTGGCCGCCGCCGCTCTCGCGTCCGGGCGGTCAAGGTCGAGGACAGGTCGGTCGAACTTGGCCGCGAGCGCAGCGAGCAAGGTGCTCTTGCCCACGGTGCGCGGGCCGGTGAGGATCACGACGGGCTCTTCGCTCATGCGCTGAGGGACGACTTCGGCGAGTCGGCGAGGACGCAGCCCGCTAGTAGCCTTCATGCACTTCAGGATGCCATGCGGGGGAACTCTTGAACGACTTTCTGGGAAACTTTACAGCTCTATGCTGGGAAACATTACAGCAATGACCTGGGCAGCCTGACGTACATCAGGTGGGAATCCAGACGAGGCACGCTCGCTGCAGAGCACGCGAGCTGCCCTGGATGTGTGTGTGAAGACAGTCCACCGCGCAAACGGTAATGACACAGGTTGTCCTGCCTGCGGCGCCGGCACCGGAGCAGTCACGGGCGTGCTGAGCGGCGGCTACCCAGCCGATGTTGTACAAGTTTTAGTACACTATTGCTATGACCGGTCCGGCGGTGATCCAGGTACACCCGCTGTCCGAGGTGCGACAGCGGCTTTCCGGCATCCTCGCTCGGTTCCGGCGTGAGGGCGCGGCAGCGGAGCCGGTCGCGTTCGGCTCGCACCGCAAGCCCGAGGCTATTCTCCTCCCGTACGAGGTCTACGAACGCTACGAGGTGCTCTGGCGGCAGCACGCACGGCTGGACTCTGCTCTCGACGCGGCGCAGTCCGTGCAGGTGGAGCTGCCCGGCCCGGTCAGCCCAGATCATGACCGGGAAGTCACGGCATACGTGACCGGAGAGATCAGCGCGGCGGAACTGTACCGCAGGACGGTTGCCCGCTACCGGCAGCCGTAAATGCCGGGAGACCCGTACAGTGATCCGGTCACCGGCGTCCTGTACAACAAGCTCGGGCTGAGCACCGCCGCCGGGCTTGAGGCCGCGGAGCGGGAGATCACTCATGCGGCCCTGATCCTGCTGCACGAATCGCCCGTCTCACCCAGCTACGACCTGCCTCACCTCCGGGAGATCCATCAGCGGATCTTCGGGGACATATATGAGTGGGCCGGCCAGATCCGGACGGTGGCCATCGCCAAGAGCGCCATGTTCTGCCTCCCGCAGTACATAGATTCCTCCGCGGCCGTTATCGTCCGCGAGCTGCACGACGAAGACTGCCTGCGCGGCCTGAGCCGCGACGCGTTCGTCGGGAGGCTGGCCTATTACCTGGGCGAGGTCAACGCCCTGCACCCGTTCCGCGAGGGCAACGGGCGGGCGCAGCGGGCCTTCTTCGCGCAGCTCGTGTTGACCTGCTGTGCCTAGCGCTGCTCCGATCATCTGGTACAGGGTCTTGACCGCGCTTTCGGGCGCGCCGACAGCCTAGCCGACCCGTTCAGCCTGCTCCCGGTACTCCGCACCCGCGTGTGGCGCGCGGCGAGAATCCTGCCCTGAGATCACTGAAGCGGTTTCATGAGGCGCTCGCCGCGCCTGCATCTCGGGACGAACGGTCGTAGCGTGTTCCATCAGAGGCTGGTGTGCAGGCACCTATAGTGAGCTATAGATCACATCGAGATGTATCTATAATGCGCTAAGCCTCATGCTAACATGTAGTCATGATGAGCTATGCTGCACTATTTAACCTGTTTATAGTGAACTCCTCTTCACAAGCATGGTCTCCTCATGCCTAGAGTCTCTAACGAGGTGTCCATCCGGAGCCGGGAACTGATCGATGGCCACTTCGAGGAGTGGCAGCAGCTCCGAGGGCTCGCGCGCCCGCCACGCGGCTGGGTTCGCGCCATCCGCGAAGCACTAGGCATGAGCGCCGCAGCCCTTGCCGGACGGCTAGGTACCACTGCAGGGGCAGTGACCAGGCTCGAACAGTCTGAAGCCGCTGACCGGATCCGTCTGGAAACATTGCGGCGCGCCGCCGATGCGCTCGGATGCGATCTTGTCTATCTGCTCGTACCCCGTCGCCCGCTGACCACGGTCGTACGCGACCGAGCCCGCGAACTGGCCCGCTGGCAGGTAGCTGCCACCGAGCAGACCATGCGGCTCGAGGATCAGGCGACAGGCGAGGAGAGGGAGATGGAGGACCGGCTTACCCGGCAGTTGGTCGAACGAGGCGGCCTGTGGAGTCGAAGTGCCCCATGAGTGATCCACTCGACGAGCCCGACGACGGCACACCGCTGACAGACGAAGAGCGCCAGGGGCTGCTGTTGCCGGTGCTTACCCGCAAGGAGCTGAACAGCACTGAGGCGGAGAACATCACCCGGGCCATGACATGGCTGTTCCTCTCGCGGCGTCGGCTCCGTCCAGAGTCGGTGGCACGGGAAGCGTGGCTGCAGCGCCTGCACCGGCGGATGTATGACCAGGTCTGGGCCTGGGCAGGTCAGTACAGGACGACCGATCGGAACCTCGGCGTGCCGTACTGGCAGATACGCATGGACATGCGCGATCTCGAAGCTGATGTGCAGGCTTGGCTTGCCGGCACCAGCGCGACACGATTCAGCGATGACGAATGCGCTATCAGGTTCGGGTACCGGCTGGTGGTAATCCACCCATTCCCCAACGGGAACGGACGGTGGTCACGGCTAGCATCAGACGCACTCATCGTGGCACTCGGAGGCAACCGGTTCACTTGGGGAGGAGCTTCACTCACCGAGACAGGCCAGCTGCGTCGCGGCTACATCACAGCACTTCAAACAGCAGATACGTCCAGAGACTTCGGGCCTCTTATAGCATTCGCACGCAGCTAGCGACTCAAGCATTTGGGCATTCAGCAGACCGCGATTCCCCGGACTCATACCGCTAGCCACAGCCACCAACTCAGTCGTATTGACGGTGTTGACTCATCCCGCCGCGCAAGTCTTAACAACACAAGTTGGGACCGATAACTTCGGCTGCTGCGGCAGCACCGGGCGCGGGCGCCGGACGGACGTCTCAGGTGGGTAGGTGGCCTGGTGCCGGGGACTGAATGGCGACCTCGGTGATGGTCCGCGCGGTGTGCACGACGCTGGCGATCGCGTCTTGCGGCGCCAGCCTCGCCAGGTCGGCCGGTCCCCGGTCAGGATGCGGAACTGCCCGGCGTCCCGCGCGATCAACTGCTCCGAAAACCGCCGAACGCTGCCGTGCGGTGTCGGGCGAACCGGTCAAGCTTGTGGCTGGGACGAGCATTTGGCTTTCCTCCCTGTCGTTTCGCTCGGGCACGACAGGCGCTCACAATGAAATGAGGCCGTCCGCCCGGACGCAGGCGGTTCGCGACTACCTGAAGTCCACGGCAAGGTTCGCCGCTGGGGCCGGCGTAGGCGCCCGTGAAAAGCTAGCGGCATGGAATACACGCATCTAGGCCGCTCCGGCCTGTCCGTGAGCAGGCTCTGCCTCGGCACGATGAACTTCGGGTCGCTGACACCGCCCGACGAGGCGCACGCGATCATGGACCACGCGCACGAGCTTGGCATCAACTTCTTCGACACGGCCAACACCTACGGCCGCGCGCAGAGCCCGCCCGGGCAGGTGGCGAAGAACCCGCAGTCGCACGCCGGCTGGACCGAGGAGATCCTCGGCGAGTGGTTCGCGAAGGGCAGCGGCCGGCGTGAGCGGACCGTCCTGGCGACAAAGCTGTACGGTGACATGGGGACGTGGCCGAACGAGGGCAAGCTGTCCGCGCTGAACATCCGCCAGGCGTGTGACGCCTCGCTGCGCAGGCTGCGCACCGACCACATCGACCTGTACCAGATGCACCACATCGACCGCGGCACCCCGTGGGACGAGATCTGGCAGGCGATGGAGGTGCTCGTCGCGCAGGGCAAGATCATCTACGTGGGCTCGTCCAACTTCGCCGGCTGGCACATCGCGCGGGCCTGCGAGACGGCGCGGGCACGCGGGCTGACCGGACTGGTCAGCGAGCAGTCGCTGTACAACCTGATGACCCGCGCGATCGAACTGGAGGTGCTGCCCGCCGCGATCGCCTACGGGGTGGGCGTCATCCCGTGGTCGCCGCTGGAAGGCGGGCTGCTCGGCGGCGTGCTCAAGTCCGAGCGCGAGGGGCGGCGGCGCCTCGCGGGCCGGGCGAAGGCGCTCGTCGACCGGCACCAGGAGCGGATCGAGGCGTACGAGGACCTGTGCGACAAGATCGGCGAGGAGCCCGCGAACGTTGCGCTGGCCTGGCTGCTGCACCAGAACGGGGTGACGGCGCCGATCATCGGCCCGCGCACGCTCGCCCAGTTCGACGCCGCGCAGCGGGCGCTGGCCGTCGCGCTGGACGAGGAGATCCTGAGCCAGCTCGACGAGATCTTCCCCGGCTACCAGCCTGCCCCGGAGCACTACGCCTGGTGAGCTGCTGCGTGACCGCTCAGGCGACCAGCGGGGCACGAACATGGAGCTGTTCTTCGACCTGGTGTACGTCTTCGCGGTCATGCAGCTTTCGCACTTCCTGCTGCGGCCCTGATCCCAGCTCGCCAGGCCGTCGGCCCGCCTCCTTGCCGGAGCCGAGCTGACTCTGGAGACCTGCCCGCGCCCCCACTGAGCCGCCTCGACCGCGTGCCCTCCCAACTGCGCCGTCACCCACCGCGCCACCTCCCGCAGCGCGGCCTCTCGCCGTTTCCCCCACCGCGCCGTTCCCCACTGCCCAACCGCCGCTGACGAGGCGCACACCTATATAGAACACTTGACAGGTATCAAGGACCCTATTTAGAGTTCTTACATGCCACTGCGGTTGACCGTTCAGGTACAACTCGTCTTGCAGGCTCTTCTCCGCGATCCGGCCAAGGAAATGTACGGGCTGGAGTTGTCCGAGGAGACCGGGCTTCAACCCGGGACCGCCTATCCCATTCTCCTGCGGCTGGAACACGAAGGCTGGGTAACCAGCCGCTGGGAGGACGTCGACCCGCGGGCAGAGAAACGCCCCGCCCGCCGGTACTACCGCCTGACGGCCGGCGGCGCGGTCGAGGCCAGCGCCGCCCTCGCGGGGGCGCGGCGCCCCAAGGGCTCGGCGCTGCGCCGTCTGGCCGGGAGAGGCGGCGTGGCATGATGCCCGGCCTCGACTCGCCGAAGGGGGTGAGGAGAAAGCAGCGGGTGCGCGTCGTTGTTGTGATCAGCGCGTGCGCGGGGACGGCTGCCGCGGCGGTGGACGGGTCACGTTTCAGTGCCTGGTACTGGCTGCCCTGGATCCTCGGCCTCGCCGCCAGCGCCGCATTCACCTTCACCGCGATGGCTATCAGCGGCGACCTGCGCGTCGGCCGCGGGAGCGGGAGGGGCAGCGCCCTTCGTGCGTCCGGCCGGGAAGATGACGGGCTCATAGGCGCGGCGTCTTACCGGTGGCGCGCGCTGGTCGTGGTGTCACGCCTTATGCCCGGGCCCGCAGGGCGACGGTGGCTGGCGGAGGCGGAGAGCCTGCTTTCGGAGATCGCCGCCGCTCGGCGCGGCGCGGCGATCCGCAGTTACCTGCTGTCCGCACCCCGACTGGTCCTGATGATGTGGGTACAAGAGGCCGTGCGCCGGGCCCGGCCTGGCCCGCGCCGCCCCGGATAACGTCTCACGGCGCTCATCACCGACATATCAGCCCACGCCCCGCGCCACCCCACGCAACCTAAGCCGCTACCAGCTCTAACTCGTCCACCGGCCACTCGCTACCACTCATTCCACCAGCTAACTGCTCCAACTCACCGCGGAAATGAGTGGCGCGAGAAGACCGTTGGTCCTTCGGGCGGCAACCTCCGCACACCGTGTGCGTGGCAGGCATCGCCCCGGAGGGTGGCCTGCGTTGACTAGTCCGGGCGGCGACACCGCCAGCGGCGTGAACTCTGGCCGGGAATGGCTCGCTAGCCTGCCCGCCGAACTCGCCGCCCAGCGCCGCGTCATGGCCAGGCTTGCAGACTTCTGCGCGGCCACGCCGCTGGTGACCTCCCTGTGGGTCGGCTGCTCACTCGGGCGCGGGGCCGGCGACGCGCTGTCGGACATCGACGCCGCGCTTGCCATCGCGGCCGAGCGCGGCCAGGCCGGCGCCGAGCAGCTGCTCGCGATGGAAGCCGCGGTCACGGCGCTGCTGCCCAGCCTGGGACCGCTCGTCGACGTGCTGCGGCACCGGACCGGCCGGGCCGACCAGTTCGCCCGGCGGATCTTCGCCCAGTTCGCCGACGGGACGCAACTCGACCTGGCGGTGATCGCCGAGGCTGAAGTGCGCCGCGGGGACGCCGCCCCGGACTTCGTGGAGCTGTACCGGAGGGCCAGCCCGCCAGGCACCGACCTGACCAACGATGCACCGTCGGCCGGCGCGGTCACGAGCGAGCAGGTCCGCGAGTGGGCGTTCTTCGGCTGGTGCGCGCTGATCGACGCCGACAAGTACGCCCGGATCTCGGGCACGGTCAAGGTGAGCGCGGTGGTCTCCCGCAGTACATCCATGTCGGCGGCGGTGTAGGAGGCAAACATCTGCCGGACGGCCGCCCGGACGGCGGCGACCGGCCCCAGCTCGGGCGGCTGCTGCTCGAGCGCCTCGATCATCCGGACGTCCATGTCGTCCTGCAGGACGACGTCCTCCTTGGTGGGGAAGTACCGGAAGAACGTGCTCGGCGACACCTCGGCCGCCTCGGCGATCTTCTCCACGGTAGTGCGCTGGTAGCCCTCCTCGCGGAAGAGCCGGAGCGCGTGCTCCCTGATGGAAGCACGCGTCCTGGCCTTCTTCCGCTCGCGCAAGCCGTCAGGCGATGCGCCAGCCATGTTCGTCACACTTCCAATCCTGCCCGCTGCGGTGCGTCAGCTTCGGCCGAAGCCGAAGCCGACGCCGAAGCCGGAGCCGGAGCCGAAGCCGAAGCCATCCCCATGGTCCCGCCTGCGCGGCGCGGGAGGAAGACCAGCGCGAGAATCGCACTGGCGAGCGCGATACCGCCGCAGGCCCACAGCATCGTGTCCATGCCCTGCACGAACGCGCTGCGCGCCGAGGCGAGCAGGACCGGAGAACCCAGCGCCTTCGCCGCGGCCACGCCCGCGACCACGCTGCTCCTGGCGAGCGCCGCGGTCGCCGCGGGCAGGCCGGTCACCGCCAGGTGGCCACGGTAGACCGAGTCCAGCACGGTCCCGAGGATCGCCACCCCGATGGTGGCGCCGACCTGGCGCAGCGCGGATATCAGCGCGGAGCCGGACCCGCTGCGCTCAGCCGACAGCGCGCCCAGCGCCGCGTTCATCGCCTGCGGCATCGCCAGCCCGAGGCCCAGCCCGGCCGCCGCGAGCCAGGCCGCCGCGAACCCCGTGCCGCTGCCCGCCTTGGTGAAGGCACCGAACGCGAGCCCGGCGGCCATGGCCGCGAACCCGATCGCGACGAGACCCTTCGCGCTGGCCAGCGGCAGGCGCACCGAGCCGTCGGCGGCCTTGCGGGGCGTCGCGAGCCGGGTGCTGCCGATCATGCCGACCACCATGCCGCCGATCATGGGCAGCCACCGCACCCCGGCCCCCATCGCGTCCAGGCCACGGACCTCCTGGAAGTACTGCGGGATCGCGAAGAAGATGCCGAACATCGCGAACGAGACCATCGTCGCCAGCACCGTGCCCCAGGTGAAGCCGGCCGACCGGAACAGCCCCAGCTCGATCAGCGGCCGGACGGACGCGGCCCGGCGGGTCAGTCGGCGCTCCCAGGCCACGAAGCCCACGAGGACCGCGAGCCCGGCGGCGATGGTGGCCAGCGCCGCGGCGTTCGTCCAACTGGTTTCGCCCACCCTGATGAACCCGTAAGTCAGCCCGATCAACCCGGCGCTGGACAGGAGCACCCCCGCGAAGTCGACGCTCGGCCGCTGCTCGCTCCGGGACTCGGGCAGCAGCACCACCACCGCGACCAGGGCCAGCATCACCACCGGCACGTTGATCAGGAACACCGAGCCCCACCAGAAGTGGTCGAGCAGGTAGCCGCCCACGATCGGGCCGATCGGGAAGCTGATGAACGTCGCCGACGCCACCAGTGCGATCGCCTTCTGCCGCTCCTCCTGCGTGAACAGCACCGGGATCACCGCCAGGGACAGCGGGAAGATCGCGGCGGCGCCGATGCCGAGCACCGCCCGGGCGGCGATCAGCTCGCCCACGCTGGTCGCGTACGCGCACGCCGCCGAGCTGGCCCCGAACAGGACGAGCGCGGTCAGCAGCACCTTCTTGCGCCCGAGCCGGTCGCCGAGCAGCCCGGCGGGCAGCATCACGGCCGCGAGCACCAGGCTGTAAGAGTCCAGGATCCACTGCAGGTCGCTGGTCGAGGCGTGCAGGTCCCCCGAGATCGTGGGCAGCGCCAGGTTGAGGACGGTCAGGTCGAGCCCGACCACCAGGACGCTGGCCGCGATCGCGATCAGCGCCCACCACTTGCGAGCCGAGTGCTCCGCCATGACACTCACACCCCTTCGGTAGTAGCACCTAAATGAGAGTCACTACCAAAAGTATGAAGCATTCACTTGGTACTGTCAACCACAATGAGACCGGGGCCCGGCCACCGCCGAACCCCGGTCTCACGCCGGAAGCGTCAGCCCTGCAAGAGGGTCAGCAGGTCCGTGCCGATCGGAACGCCGAGGCCGGAGCAGGCGTCCCAGCCGGGCCCGGCCGAGTAGGCGCCGTTGTTCCCGCTGGTGATGTCCCGAAAGCCAGGCACGTCGGCTCCTGGGCTGATCCCCGCGTACAGGGCCGCGTTGATCAGGCCGAACCGCTGGCCAGTGGCCTGGGCGAGCCGGGCGATCAGCGCCGACCACAGCGGGGCGACCGCGCTGGTCCCGCCCACGACCTGGGAGTTGCCGTCGGACATGATCTGGTAACCGGTGGTCGGGTCGGCGTTGCCCGCCACGTCGGGCACCCCGCGCCCCCCGGCCGAGGAAGAGGAACCGGCCGAGGAACCGCTGGCCCGGGCGGGCACCCCGGCGCTGGCCTGCCAGGTCGGCAGCGGGAACTGGTCAGAAACCCCGCCGCCGCCCGCCCCCTCCTTCGAAGCCGTCTCGTTCCACACGACCTCCGAGGTCACGGCCCCCGTCGAAGGGTCGGCCAGCAGCTTGGTCCCGCCGCAGCCCAGCGCGTGCGGGCTGGACGCGGGGAAGTCGCAATGCACCTGGCCGTCCGTGACCGCGTTGCCGCTGCCGTTGTCCCCGGCGGCCACGCACACGGTGATGCCCAGCGCGGCCGCGTCGGCGATCGCGGCGTCCATCGCCTGCCGCCCCTGCGCAGTCCAGGAGTCCTCGGACTCCCCCCAGCTGATCGAGATCGCGATCGGCGCCGGGGTGGCTGAGGCCGCGTCGGAGATGGCGTCGACGAAACCCTGGTCACCGTTGTTCGGCGCGAAGTAGACCACCTGCGCCGCGCCGGGCGCGGCGGCCCCGATGACCTGGATGTCCAGCGCGACCTCCACGTCGGCCCCGTTCGGGTCCGATCCAGGCGCGTTGGCCGCCCCGTCCACGCTCTCGGCGGTGATCGAGGGCACCGGGATGCCCAGCCCCCCGAAGTAGGAAGTAAGGTCGCTGGTCTGGAAGCCGCCGCCGAGTTCGATGACCGCAATCGTCTGCCCGTCGCCGGTGGTCCCCGGCGGGAACTGGTAGATGTCCGCCACCTGGTTGGGCGGGTACGAGGTGCCCTGCGCCGCGGCCGCGCGGGGCCGGAAGTGCGGCCGCGCCGTCGGCCGGGTGTCCAGGCCCAGCACCGCGGTCACCACGCCGTCCAGCGCGGCGGGCACGTACAGCGGCCCCTCGCGGTACCGGTGGGTGACCCGCCGCCCGGTCGCATCCGTGCTGCTCACCTGGGACAGCGTGGTGCCGAACGCGCTCTGCAGGGCCGCCAGGGTGCCCGCCACCTTGATCCGGCGGGTGGCCGGGTGCAACACGGTCACCTCCAGCCCGCGGCTCTGCATGACCTGCGTGACGAGCGCCACGTCGGCAGGGTCGGCACCGTATCGCTCCGCCAGCTCCTCGCTGGTCAGGGCGCCAGGCCCGGTGATGACCGACTCCGGTAGCTCGGCGCGCCGCCTGAGCACCAGGGTCACTTCGGCCCGCGCCGAGGTGTCCAGCGGCCCGGCCGCCGTCGCGCCAGGCAGCGCCGCGCGCTCGCTGCCAGGCAGTTGCACCAAAGATTCGTCCGGCATAGTTCGCTCCAGCTCCGTTTTGGAAGATGCCCTTGAGGCGGATTCTGCCTCGCGCGGGCCCCAAACCACCGTCGTTCGGAAAAGAATCATTTAATCCAAACGGCGATGGTGTCACCACCAGCATCAACCTCGAGCCCTTAGTGGCTTTTACCTGAAATGCTGGTTTTGTGCACCTTTTAGAAAAAAGAATGCACCGCGTCGATCACGCGATCGTCGTCGTCCAGCACCATGAGGACCCGCCATTTGTCCAGCGTGGTACACGGATGGGAGATGCCAAGGCCCACGACGTCGCCGGGCGCCAGCGCCGCGTCTTCCGGCAGGTGCAGGTAGGCGTGCTGGTCGTTGAGGTCGGTCACCTTCCAGCCGTCGGTGCCGGACCCGCCTGATCGGCTGCCGTCGCGCCGCAGCACCCGCAGCGGGACCGGGAGGCCCGCGTCGAAGGCCACGTCGCGCCGGCCGGCCCGAGCAACGCGAGGCCTGGCTCCGGACGGGATACCACCAGCGCCCACAACTCGAGCGCGGGCCGCAGTTCCGGCGCGCCCGCCGCACCGCGGGCCGCGGGGGTGACCCGGGCGTAGATCCCGTGATCATGGGTGAGATAGCAGCCGCTGCGCAGGATCACCGTGACCGGGGTGGCGCCGGGCGCGGTCAGCTCGCGCGCGACCACATCGAAGGACGCGCTCCCGCCCGCGCTGACGATGAGCTTGTCCCGGCCGACCCCAGCCGCCGCCACGGCGTCGGCGAAGCCCCGGAGCCTGCGGCAGAACGCGGCCGCGAGCTCGAGCGTGTCGGCCTGCGTCTCGCCGCGGAGGCCCCCCTCGTACCCGGCCACGCCGGCCACCGCGAGGGTGGCCGTGGTCTCCGCCGCCTTGGCCACCTCGAGCGCCTGCTCATCGGTCCGGCACCCCGTGCGCCCGCCGGCGTGCCCGATCTCGACCAGGACCGGGAGAGGCCGGCCCGGTGCCGCGCCAGGGCCCGGTCCAGGATCTGGACCCCGTCCAGGCTGTCGACGTAGGAGTACGCCTCGAACTCAGGATCGGCGGCCAGCTCGCCGGCCAGCCAGGCGATGCCCGCTGCGTCCACGAGCTCGTTGGCCAGCAGGAACCGCGGGAAGCCGAACGACCGGTACATCTGGAGCTGGCCGATGCTGGCCACCGTGATCCCCCAGGCGCCGTGTGCGAGCTGGAGCGCGGCAAGCTCGGGGGACATGGCGGTCTTGCCGTGCGGCGCCAGCGCCACGCCGGCCCGGCCGCAGAAGGCGGCCATCGCCGCGACGTTATTCCGCAGCGCGGCGTCCCGCAGGGTGAGCAGCGGATAGCTGAATCCCCCCGCGTGCAGCGACGGCCTGGCCGCCGCCAGGCTCGCCGCGCTGACCCGAACCCGGTTGCCCGCTGCCGCCCTGGGTCGCGAGCCGAAGCCCTTCTCCGTCGGCTCGATTGGGCGCTCGCTGAGCGCGCGCAGGCGCTCCGCCACCAGCGGGGGCAACCGATGCCTCACCAAGGCCTCCGATCCTGAAAACTTTGGGTGACCGGTACCGCACGACTTGTTGCGATATATGCCGCCGCCGGGTCATGATGAAACTCGCCTGGACGGAGGGTCACAGTGACAAATGCTGTGCCGTCGCGTGCCACGTTCCGCGACGTGTTCGCGGTGCGCGAGTTCCGTGCCCTGTGGTTGTCCATGGTCCTGTCCGTGGCGGGTGACCGCCTCGCCCTGGTCGCGCTCACGCTGCTCGTTTATGGTCGCACGAGGTCCCCCCTGCTCGCCGCGATCGTGTACGCGGCCGGCTATCTGCCGTGGGTGATCGGCGGCCTGTTCCTGGCCGACGTGGCCGACCGGCGCTCGCGGCGCTCGGTGATGGTCTTCTGCGATGCGGTCCGTGCCGTCCTGGTCGCCGCGATGACGGTGCCGGGCGTGCCCATCGCGGCCCTGGTGGCGTTGCTCTTCGCGGTCACCATGTTCGCGCCCCCGTTCGAGTCGGCACGCGCCGCGATCACCCCGGACATCTTGTCGGGGGAGCGGTACGTCCTCGGCACGGCGGTGATCCAGACGACCTTCCTGGGGGGCCAGGTGGCCGGGGCGGTCGCCGGAGGCGTGGCCGTCGCCTTCATCGGCGTGCGGCCCTCGCTGGTCATCGACGCCGCTACGTTCGTGCTCTCGGGCCTGCTCATCGCGCTGGGCACGCGCGCCAGGCCCGCCGCCCAGGCCGACGGCGCCCAGGAGTCACCGTGGGCCCGGATGCGGGG
This sequence comes from uncultured Actinomycetes bacterium, assembly GCA_963789225.1. Classification (GTDB taxonomy): domain Bacteria; phylum Actinomycetota; class Actinomycetes; order Streptosporangiales; family Streptosporangiaceae; genus Palsa-504. Next base: position 67,522 of record CAWBKD010000037.1, on the reverse strand, counting down.
CGGGATCAGGCTGGTGTTCGGCGACCCCGCGCTGCGCACGCTGCTGATGTTCGGCTGGCTGGTGGTGTTCTATACGATCCCGGAGGGCATCGCCGCCCCGTACGCGCACAGCCTCGGCGGAGGGCCGATCGCGACCGGTCTGGTGATCGCGTCCACGGCGTTCAGCACGACGATCGTCACGCCGCTGTTCACCCGGTTTGTCCGCCCGCGCCGGCGGCTCGCCCTGATGGGGCCGCTGGCGGTGCTCACCTGTGCCACCCTGGTCGCCACGGCCCTCCGCCCCGCTCTGGCCGTCTCGCTCGCGATCTTCTCGCTGTCGGCCGCGTTCGGGATCTACCAGGTCGCGGCCAATACCGCCTTCGTGGTCCGGGTACCGAGCGAGCGCCGCGCTCAGGCGTTCGGGATCGCCAACATGGGGGTCATCGTCGGCCAGGGGGCCGCCTTCGTGGCGGCGGGCGCCGCGGCGGAGCTGTTCAGCCCGGCGGCGGTCATCGCGGTTGGGGGAGGTCTGGGAGCGATTTCTGGTCTGGTCCTGACGCTCAGGTGGCGCCACCTCTCGCCACCCGGCGGGCGTCACGCGGCGGGACGTAGTCACGGTCTCGCCGCGGCTAGAAGATCGGTGCCGCTACGCGGATCTGGCTAGCGGCTAGGGGTTCCGCTCATGTCCACGTGTCACGCATCGCGAGGCGTCCCCTCTCTGGTAGTGCCTGACTGGACTCTGGGTTGATTTCATCCCCAGGTGACACGCATGGCGCGGCCTCCCTCCCGGCGGCGTAATGACGGTGTGCGACACTGCCCCGGCGTCAGCACGCCGGGTAATCGTTGCTCGTCAATCACCATTTAGCCCCTCTTTGTGACCCGATGTAGGCGATTGCGACGCAATAGTGCCCAAGATGGCCTAGATGGGTTAAGGTAGCTATACGGAGCTAGTCCTTTACGGTGAGCTTCCGACTAGACAGTAGCCAGTCTCGTCTCAGCCGGAACGGTGGAGCATGGAAGCCTCGTCTATCACGCGTCGCGTCGTCGCGTGGGCGGACTTCCGCAACTGGGCCTGGTGGCAGCTGCCCTGGCCACTGCGCAGCTACGTGGGCCTCGTCCCGGTCACCGCCTTCGCGCTGATCGGCTACGCCGCCTCCCAGACCACCTGGCACTCCGGGGACCTGGTCAAGTTCCTGCTCCTGCTCGGCTGCGGCCTGATCTCGGTCGCGGCGACCCCGCGGATCGCCTACACGCAGGGCGCCCTGGTCAGGGACTTCATCACAGTGTGGGTCCTGCCGGTCGCGATCTTGCTCCCGCCGGTCTACGCGATGGTGGCGCCGATCCCGCTGCTTGCCATGACCCAGTGGGTGATCCACCGCGGCGTCGTCCACCGCCGGGTGTTCACCGCCTGCGCCATGGGCCTGGCCTACGGCGCGGCCTCCGTGGTGTTCCGCGCCTTCCCCGCGTCGCTGGCCGGCCCCTCGCTCGGCCGGGGCTCGCACGTGCTCACCTGGACCCTGGTGGTGGCCATCTGCGAGATCCTCGGCGGCCGCGGGCACAACGCGCTCATCGTGCTCGCGGTCAAGATCTCCGACCCCACCATCCGGCTGGCCGACCAGGAACTGAGCCGCGAGGCGCTCCAGGCCGACTTCGCCGAGTTCGACCTCGGCGTCCTGATCACCGTCGTCGTCGCCGTCAACCCGGTGCTGGCCGTCTTCGCCGTGCCTTCGGTCCTGCTGGCCAGGCGGTTCATTATGCACGCCCAGCTGTTGGCCCAGTCCCGCATCGACACCAAGACCGGGCTGCTCAACGCGTCGACCTGGGAACGCGAGGCGGCGGTGGAGATCGCCCGCGCGGTCAGGACGGGCAGCCCGCTGGCCCTCGCGCTGGTCGACATCGATCACTTCAAGACGGTCAACGACACCTACGGACACCTGGCCGGGGACAAGGCCCTGCGGGCGGTCACCGACGCGCTGCGCGGCCAGCTCCGCAACTACGACCTGGCCGGGCGGTTCGGGGGCGAGGAGTTCGTGATCCTGCTGCCGCAGACGCACGAGTACGACGCGCTCGGCGTCGCCGAGCGCCTGCGCAGGCACATCGCCGCCATGACGATTCCCGTCGACGACGGCGACCCGGCCGGTCGCGTCGTCACGCTCACGATCTCGGTCGGCGTGGCCGCGCTGGACGGCGAGCGGCGCGAGCTGACCGACATGCTGGCCGCCGCCGACTCGGCCCTGTACTACGCCAAGGAGACCGGGCGGAACAGGACCCACGTGATCGCCACCCGGCAGGCCTCCTAATTCCGCGAATTAACCGCCCAGAACTCCGGTTTCCTGCCCGGAAACGGGCAGGAAACTTGCGCTAACCCGCCGTCGGCGATAAGAAGGAGCGTGCCCGACCAGTTCCCGCCGGACCTCGTGCGCTACCTCGCCGCCTCGACGGACCTGCCGCCGGCGACCGCGGTCCGGGTCATCGCGGATGTGGTCGCCTACTTCGGCGAGACGATCGAGGAGTTCGTCCGCCGTCGGCACGGCGAGTTGCACCGCAGGCAGTACAAGAACGACGAGATCTGGCCGATGATCGCGGTCGACCTCGCGCAGCGCAGGTTCGCCGCGCCCCATCTCTCGGAGCGGCAGCTCAGGCGTATCGTATACGGATAGTTCTGTGTTATATACGGATAGTGATCATTCGTCGGAGCCAAGGAGAGGCCAGCGTGTGCGGAATCGTCGGGTACATCGGCCGCAGAGACGCCGTCCCCGTGCTGCTCGAGGGGCTGCGAAGCCTGGAGTACCGGGGCTACGACTCGGCCGGCCTGGCCGTCATCCACCGCAACAAGCTCCAGATCACCAAGACGGCCGGCCGGGTGCAGGACCTGCGGGACCGGGTCAACGACCGGACGAAGGCCACGATCGGCATCGGCCACACCAGGTGGGCGACGCACGGTGAGCCGAACGACACCAACGCCCACCCGCACACCGACACCGACGGCCGCATCGCGGTCGTGCACAACGGCATCATCGAGAACGCCGAGCAGCTCAGGGACGCGTTGTCCGACCGGGGGGTGAAGCTGGCCAGCGACACCGACACCGAGGCGCTCGCGCACATGATCGCCGCCGAGGCGATCGGCGACACCCCGCTCGAGGAGGCGGTCCGCGCCACGCTGCGCCGCGTGGAAGGCACCTACGGCCTGGTCGTCCTCGACACCAGGTATCCGGACGAGCTGGTGGTCGCCCGCAACGGGAGCCCCATCGTCCTGGGCATCGGCGAAGCCGAGATGTTCGTCGCCTCCGACGTGGCCGCCCTCGTCCGCTACACCAAGCAGGTGGTCTACCTCGACGACGCCGAGGTGGCCACGGTGCACGCCACCGACTACCGCGTCCTGCCCCTGGACGGCTCGGGCCGGCGCGCGGCGGGCCCCAGCAAGGTACCCACCACGGTGGAGGCCGAGGCCGGCGACTACGAGCTCGGCCCGTACGAGGACTTCATGCGCAAGGAGATCCACGAGCAGCCCGAGGCGCTGCGCCGCGCACTGCGCGGCAGGCTCGACGAACGGTTCGCGACCGCCAGGCTCGGCGGGATCAACCTGGACGCGCGCGAGCTTAGGGCGATCAGGCAGGTGAAATTCCTCGGCTGCGGCTCGGCCTACTACGCGGGCCAGATGGGCGCGGTCCTGGTCGAGGAGCTGGCCCGGATCCCCTCCGACGCCGAGCCCGCGTCCGAGTTCAGGTACCGCAACCCGGTCGTCGACCCGGACACGCTGTACGTGGCGGTCAGCCAGTCCGGCGAGACGCTGGACACCCTCATGGCCGTGCAGGAACTGCGGCGCAAGGGCGGTCAGGTCATCGGCGCGGTCAACGTGGTGGGCAGCGCGATCGGGCGCGAGTGCGGCCGCGGCGTGTTCCTGCACGCCGGCCCGGAGATCGCCGTGGCGTCCACCAAGGCGCTGACCAACATGGCGGCCTCGTTCGCCATGCTCGCGCTGCTGCTCGGCCGGGTCCGCGACCTGTCCTCCGCGTCCGGCCAGCGGATCGTCGCCGGCCTGCGCGCCCTGCCCGGGCAGATCGAGCAGATCCTGGCCCAGGAAGACGTGATCGCCGAGGTCGCCGAGCGGTTCGCCGACGCCGAGCACATGTTCTTCATCGGCCGCGTCCGCGGCTGGCCGGTCGCCCGCGAGGGGGCGCAGAAGCTCAAGGAGGTCTCCTACGTCCACGCCGAGGCCTACCAGGCGGCCGAGCTGAAGCACGGCCCGCTCGCCCTGATCAACTCCTCGATGCCCAGCCTGGTCGTGGTGCCCGACGACGAGCTCCTGTCCAAGAACATCTCCACCATTGAGCAGATCAGGGCTCGCGGCGGCCCCGTCATCGCGGTCACCAGCGCCGGCCTGCCCCTCTACCTGGCCGACGCGGTCATCCGCGTCCCCAGCGGCGAGCCCGAGCTCGACCCCCTGCTCCTCAACGTCCCGCTCCAGCTCCTCGCCTACCACGTAGCCGCCAAGCTGGGCCGCGACATAGACAAACCCCGCAACCTGGCCAAGAGCGTCACGGTGGAGTAACCGGTTCAGTGGAGGGTTTCCCAGGCCTCTAGGGGGATGGGACCGCCGGGGAGGGGCTGCTCGCACCAGACGACCTTGCCGGTCGGCGTCCGGCGGGCGCCCCAGCGCTTGGAGAGCTGGCGCACGACCTGCAAGCCGCGACCGTTCTCGTCCTCCCCGCCGGCTTGGCGGAGCCTCGGCAGGGCGGCCGAGGTGTCGAGCACCTCGCAGACCAGCGCCTTCTCGTTGACCAGCCGGAGCGTGACCTCGCCGCGCGAGTACCTGACCGCGTTGGTCACCAGCTCGGAGACGAGCAGCTCGGTGGTGGGGATCAGCTCTTCCAGGTCCCAGCGCCGCATCGGCTCGGCGATCACCGAACGCGCCTGGCGGACCGACGTCAGCTTGGGAGCCAACGTCCACGAGACGTAGTTCTCCGTCGGCAGCCGGCGCAGCCGCGCGATGAGCACCGCAATGTCGTCGCGCTGGTGGTCGGAGTACACGCCGTCCAGGGTGGCCTTGCACAGGTCTTCGAGCGGGCGCGTCGGCGACCCGGGCCCGAAGATGTCCCGCAGCCTGGTCAGCCCGTCGCTGATGTCCTGGCCCTTGTTCTCCACCAGCCCGTCGGTGTAGAGCACGAATAGGCTGCCGTCCTCCACCTGGAACTGCCGGCTCTCGACCTCGCCGTCTCCGATGCCGAGCGGCGGGGCGGGCGGGACGTCGAGCAGTTCGTTTGTGCCGTCCGGGTGCACGAGCAGCGGTGGCAGGTGCCCGGCCACGGCGACCTCGCAGTTGCCGCTTACCGCGTCGTACACGGCGTACGCGCAGGTGGCGAAGTGCGGTTCGCGCTCGCCCAGGGTGTGCATGAGCTCGTCTAGCTGCTGCAGCGACTCGGCGGGCGGGAGCTCGAGCATGGCCAGGGTGTGGATGGCGGTGCGTAGCCGGCCCATGGTGACGGCCGCGCGCACCCCGTGCCCGGCCACGTCGCCGACCACGAGCGCGACGCGCCCGCCGGGCAGCGCGATCGACTCATACCAGTCCCCGCCGACTTCGATGAGCTTGCTGCCGGGCAGGTAGCGGTGGCGGACCTCGACCGAGGAGGGCGCGGAGAGCCCGGTCGGCAGCATGCTCCGCTGCAGGGTCAGCGCGGTCGTGTGCTCCCTGCTGTAGCGGCGGGCGTTGTCGATGAACACGGCGGCGCGCGACGCGAAGTCCATCCCGACTTCGATGTCATAGGCGTCGAAGCGGCGGAACCCGTCCTGGCGCGTGCAGGCGAAGAACCCCAGCAGGATGCCGCGTGCGACCAGCGGCAGCATGAGCATCGAGGCGTCAGACAGCAGCTTGGACACCGGCTTGCGCCGCCAGGCCTTGGCGATCTTGGAGGCCTGGCCTGCGCTGATCGTCGTCTCAAGCACGGGCTTGCCGGTGTCCATGCACTGGAAGTACGGCGTTTGGGCCGGGTAGCGCAGGATCTCTCCGGTGGGGAACGCCGCTTCCCAGGCTGGGTCCTTCCTGTCGTGCAGCAGGGCGATCCGCCGCAGCGGGAGCGCCCCGTCGGGGCCGTGCGAGGGCAGCTCGTCGTTGCCCATCAGGCTCTCAAGCAGCAAGAGCTCGGCCACGTTGCAGAAGTGCGGCACGAGCGCGTCCATCAGCTCGCGCGCCAGATGGTCGATGTCGAGGGTGTCGCCGATCCTCGTGAACGTGTCGTCCAGCATGTGCTTGCGCATGACCGCGGGATCGACGAACCGCTCCGCCCGGGGCACCGGGATGCGCAGTATGGCCAGCGCCACCAGGCTGGTCCCGCCGGCGCGCATCGGGTAGACGGTCACCACCGCCTCGGCCTGGTGGCCGTCGCGGGTTTCGATCGTCAGCATCGCGCGGCCCTCGCGATCGGACCTGACCGCCTCGAGCAGCCCGTTGACCGCCGCGATGCTGTCGGCGGACCGGCCCGTATTCGAGTTGCCCTGCGCGGCCGCCGTCAGGTCGATCAGCTGAGCGCCGAGCAGTTCGTCCGCCGGGTGCGCGAGGATAAGTGCCGCGTTACGGTCGTGCTGGACGATGCGCCCGTCGTAGTCGATCCCGAGGATGAGGGTGCGCACCGACTCCCCGAGCACCGGCTGTGCGGCGTCAGAGCCGATGTCGGCCGTGATGGGCTCCTGGGCTTCCGCGCTTCCGTCGGGGACGTCAGCGCCGCGGTCGCGCCGGATCCCGTTGCCCGTGGTGGTCTGGGTGGGCAGCACCTGGGCAGCCCCAAGCTGAACACCGCTCTCAGGAACGTTTGTCCCGAGAGCGCTGCCCTTGGCGGACATGCCCGATGTCATGCGCCGTCTCCTGATGGCATCACTGGCTGCGCTCATGTCAATTATGGGCCACGGACGGCACGTTCAGACAGCTGTTCCGGTGACTCACTTTTAGCCTCAAAAGAACCATTTATATCTGATTGACCTAATCAGGGTAATGGTGTGAGCGGAAGGTTGCTCAGCGAATCGGCAGAAATACACAACCTTCTTTGCCGGAGGCCGTCAGCCCAGGCGGGCTACGGCGAGGGCGGCGGCGAGCAGTATGACCCCCCACGAGGCGGCCCGCAGGGCCTGCTCCAGGGGCCGGATCAGGACGTCGGCGGTGAGGGGGACGACGCGGCCGTCGGCGAAGGTAATGCTGCCCTCGACGTCCTGCGCTCGGCGCCGGATGTTCCTGGCCGGGGTGCTCAGCCGGCGCTGCGCCGAGGACAGCCCGAACGCGCCGAACGCCGCCAGGACCGGAGCCAGCGCCAGCGTGCCGGCCTGCGCCACGTAGGCGGTCAGCAGGGGGAACGCGCCCCAGCCGGCGGCGAACCCGAAGTCGGTGTGCATGACGCCGCCGAACAGCTCCGCGTTGTACGCGATCACCAGGACGGGCCCCGCCACCATGAACGGGATCAGCGTCCACCCCACCCGAGACACGCCGGCCACGCCCAGCCCCAGCGCGCCGGCCAGGCCCACGACGACCACCGCGACCAGCACTGGGGCCGGGATCCGGGTCCGCAGCGGCCGGCCGCGCAGCTCGTCAAGCGCGTGCGCGGCCAGGCCGACCGCGAAGAAGAACGCGAGCACGGTCGCGATCAGGCGGCTGGTCTGCACGCGCGGCGCGAGCGCGGCTCCGATGACCGCGTAGGACAGGTGCCACAACGTGTACGGCGGATGCAGCAACGTCCACCAGTCCCGCCACCCGCCCGACCGGGCGGCGTAGTACGCGGGCCGCGGCTCGGATTCGCCTCCGTCCTCAGCCGCCGGCACGTTGGCCCCACATCACCAAGCCGCCGCCGAGGCTCATGACGCGGGTGCCCACCTCGGTCAGCCCTGCCTTCTGCCAGGCCTCGACGGTCCAGGCGACCGGGTACCTCCGGTAGTGCGCGGAGATGTTCGGGCCCAGGAAGCGCCCCACCTCCAGCCACTCGTGCCCGCCGAGCAGCAGCCCTCCGGCGGGCAGCAGCAGCCGCGTGTACGCCCACCAGGCGGACCGCCAGAACACCCCGGCCGGCACGCAGAATTCCAGGCTGGCCACCATGCCGCCCGGCTTGACCACGCGGGCCAGCTCGGTCAGCGTGGCCTGCGGATCGCTGACGTACCTGAGCAGGTAGGTGAACGTCAGCGCGTCGAAGTGGGCGTCGGGAAACGGAAGCCGCTCCGCCCGCCCGGCCACCAGGCGGACCCGGTCCGCCATCCCGGCCGCGGCCACCCGGCGCCGCCCGAGGCGCAGCATCTGCTCGGTCAGGTCGACGCCGACGATCTTGACCCCGCTTTCCGCCCCGCTGCGCGCGGCTAGCTGCAGCGCCACCCCGGCTGTGCCCGAGGCGACGTCCAGGATGACGCCGCTCGCCGGCAGGACGTGGCCGACCATGGCGGAGCGCCACTGGCCGTTCTGGCCGAAGGAGAGGATCTCGGCCAGGCGGTCGTACCGGGCAGGGAGCGGAGCGAACAGGTCACGGGCGAAGCGATTGGGATCAGAAAAGTCAGCGGGCATGGGACCTCTCCGGTGGCAGGACGGGGAAGCGCGGGGCGTGCCCGATTCCCACGGTACGCCCTAATCCGGGGGCAGGGCGGCCCTGATCTTGTCCGCGTAGGCCTCGGCCTGGGCGGATGTGTCGTAGGGCTGCCGGGGCCCGAGCCAGAACCGCAGGCCGTCCTTCTTGTTCCGCGGGATGACGTGCAGGTGCAGGTGCGGCACCGACTGGCTGACCACGTTGTTGATGAGGATCATCGAGCCGTCCGCGCCGAGGCCGTCCTCGACCCCGCGTTCCAGCCGCTGGGCGGTGCGGAAGAACTCGGGCACCTGGTCGGCGGGCAGGTCACTGAGCAGCTGCACATGCAGTTTCGGCATCAGCAGGGTATGACCACGGAACAGCGGCCGGTGATCGAGGAACGCGATCAGCCGATCCGTCTGCAGGATGATTACCGCCTGCGCCTCGCCGCGGATGATGGCGCAGAAGACACACGATGCTGGCATCGGCCGTGAGCCTACCGGAGCCGTCCGCCCCCCGGTCCTGCTAGGAGTTCTGGCTGACCGTGACGTGGCTGCCGGTCGCGGTGATCATGAGCCCCTGCTGCGTGATGCTGATGCTCTGGATCGCCACTCCGGCCGGGAGCTTGGGGATCGTGATAGTGAAATCCATGAAGTTGCCGAGAACCGAGACCGGTATCCCGCCCGCGTCGATGACCTTGATGGTGACCTTGTTCGGTCCCGTCTGAGTGACCTGAGCGGTAGCCGAGTCGCTGAGCGGGCCGATGCTGACGCTCGCCTGGATCTTGTTCGGGCCGTCGGCGGACAGCGTGATGCCCTGCGGGATCCCGCCCGCATTGCCCAGGGCCGTGAACGTGACCAGCGCCGAGGCGGTGAACTGATCGATCTCCGCGCTGTTGAGCCCGTGGATGTGCATCCCGTGCGCCGTGGCGGTCAGGCTGGCGATCTCGAGCGGCCCCGTCGTCTCGTCGGTCGCGCTCACGTTCACCGTCTTGAAGTCGCGCGCGGCTAGCTGGGTCAGGAACGGGAACCCCGGGATGGACACGTGCGGCTTGCCGGACAGGCCCACCGAGGACTGGAACTGGCTGGCCATCGCGTTCTCGGTGATCGCGAGGGCGCCCCGATCGGCCGCCACGAGAACCAGGATGATCACGATCAGCGTGATCCACGGCCATCTCCTGCGCCGCCGCCCGCGGGCCACGACCGGAGACCCCTGACCGGATCCGTAGGCTCCTGGCGGTTGCCATCCAGGCGGCGGCGAGTCCTGAGGCGGTTGCGCCGGCCAGGCGGGCGGTGAGTCCTGGGATGCCTGTGCCTGCCAGGCGGGCGGCGCCGAGCTCTGGGGCGGCTGCGCCTGCCAGGCGGGCGGTGCCGGGCTCTGCTGCGGCGGGCTCTGCTGCGGCGGGTTCTGCTGCGGCGGGTTCTGCTGCGGCGGGTTCTGCTGCGGCGGGTTCTGCTGCGGCGGGTTCTGCTGCGGCGGGTTCTGCGGTGCCGGGTTCTGCGGTGCCGGGCTCTGGGGCGGCTGCCAAACGCGCGTCGGCGGTTCCTGCGGTGCCTGCGGCGGCTGCCACTGGGGACTCGGACGGGTGGGTTCCTCGCTCATGGCATGCTCGCTAGGGCCGGGGCGATGGTAGCCATACCATCACAATAGGTATCCGCCACGATCATGTTCCACCCCTGTGGTGTCGCTTAGTGACAGAGGATAGCTGTGAGTCGCACGGTAGGTGGCGTACGGCTCGGCCGACAGACGGTGTTCTTGATGCTCCAGTATCAGGGTCTCCGCGACCCAAAAATGCCAAACGCGCCCGGTCAACCTGAATCGTGCAGCCGATTCCCGTTTACGGCAAGCGGCTCTACACTCTGAGCATGCCACCCGAGCATTTCGACTGGTCCGACGGGCAGCAGCCGCAGGCCGGGCCATCCGCAGCTGGAGCCGCGCCCGCCGGGCTCGCCGAAGCCGCGCCACGCTCCGCCGGATCCGCGGTTCCCGCGCTCGTCGTCAAGACCCGGCGGTCTGATCACACCCTGCACGGCGGCACCACCTATAGCATCGGCCGCGACCCCGCGGCCGACATCGTGGTGCTCGACTCGCGCGTGTCCTGGCGGCACGGGCAGGTGCGGGTCGAAGGCAACGGGTGGCTTCTGGAGGACGTGGGCAGCACCAACGGGACGTTCGTCGGGCTGCAGCGCGTCGACCGGGTCCCCATCGCCAACGAAACCCTGGTGCGGCTGGGTAACCCCGAAGACGGACCGATCCTGCGGTTCGCACTGGAGGCCCCCGCGGCCGCTCAGCCGGGTCCGCTCCTGCCCCCGGCGCCCCAGCCGCAGGCCCAGCCCGCGTTCGGGGATCCCGCCAGGCCACCGGCCCCTGCGCCGCAGCCCCAGCCCGCGTTCGGGGATCCCGCCACGCCACCGGCCCCTGCGCCGCAGCCCCAGCCCGCGTTCGGGGATCCCGCCAGGCCACCGGCTCCGGCGTCGCCGCAGGCCTTTGCCCCTCCGGCGGCGCAGCCCCCCTTCGCCGCCCCGGCCCCTCAGTCCCCCTTCGCCCCCCCGGCCGATGAGGACAAGGAGCTCTGGCCGGGTGTGGCCGTGGACCCGCCCTCCATGTCGCACCCCGCGCCCTGGTGGGCCGCGAGCCCGCTGTCCCAGGTAAGGCCGGCCTACCAGGCCCCCGCGCCGCAGGCGCCCCCCGCCCCCCTCCGCCCGCCGCAGCCCTCGCCCCAGCGCCAGCCCCAGCCGCAGCCGGTACCGCGCGAACCCGCGTGGGACGATGCCGTACAGGCCGTGGAATGGCGTGAGCCCGCGCCCCAGGCGGACGGCCGCGCACCCGAGCCGCTGCCGAGCGTCGACCGGCGTCCCACCATGCGGATGCCCCTGCCGGCCAAGGCCCTGCGCATCGGCCGCGTCCCCGACAACGACATCGTCCTGCCCGACCTCGACGTGTCGCGGCATCACGCCGAGTTGCGCAAGTCCCCCGCGGGGACCTACGAAATCGTCGACCTCGGCAGCCACAACGGCACCTACGTGAACGGCCGGCGGGTGTCCTCGGCGGTGATCAGCGAGGACGACATCGTCAGCATCGGGCACTCGACGTTCCGCCTGGCCGGCGGCGAGCTCAGGGTGTACGAGGACGAAGGCGAGGTCAGCTTCAAGGCGCAGGACCTGGTCGTGCGCGTGGGTGGCGGCAAGATCATCCTCAACCACGTCTCGTTCCCGGTCCCCGAGAAGGCCCTGCTCGGGGTCATCGGCCCGAGCGGTGCGGGCAAGTCGACGCTGCTCGGCGCGCTGACCGGGATGCGCCCGGCGGACACGGGCACGGTCCTGTACGACAACCGGGACCTGTACTCGAACTACGCCGAGCTCAGGTACCGCATCGGCCTGGTCCCGCAGGAGAGCGTCCTGCATACGCAGCTGACCGCCCGCCGGGCCCTGCAGTACTCCGCGGAGCTCCGCTTCCCTGCGGACACGACCTCCGCCGAGCGCAACGCCCGGGTCGACGAGGTGATGTCCGAGCTCGGCCTGACCAGGCACGCCAACACCCGCGCCGACCGGCTGTCCGGCGGACAGCTCAAGCGCGTCAACGTCGCGCAGGAACTGCTGACCAAGCCGTCGCTGCTGTTCCTCGACGAGCCGACCTCCGGCCTTGACCCGGGCCTGGACAAGTCGGTCATGGAGCAGATGCGGGACCTGGCCCACGACGGCCGGACGGTCATCGTGGTCACGCACAGCGTGGCGAACCTCGACACCTGCGACCGGCTGCTCGTCCTGTTCCCTGGCGGCAAGGTCGCCTACTACGGGCCGCCCGGCGACGGGCTTAGCTTCTTCGGCCTGCCCGGCTGGGCCGAGGTCTTCCAGGCGTTCGAGCGCTACCCGGACCGCGACTGGGCCGGGGAGTTCGCCGCGTCGCCCCAGTACCAGCAGTACGTGGCGGACCGGCAGCGCCCGCGGCAGGTCGCCAGGCCCGCCGGCCCGGAGGAGCCCGCCGAACCGCAGGAGCAGCGGCGCGGCGCGATGCAGCAGCTCGGCACGCTGACCCGCCGGTACCTGCGGGTGATCTCGTCCGACCGCGGCTACCTGATCTTCATGGGGCTGCTGCCCATCGTCCTGGGCGGCCTGATCCACTTCGTGGGGACCAGCGAGGGCCTGTCGGACAGGATCGGCGGGCGGGTGATACCGCACAGCAACACCAGCGCCACGGAAGTGCTGCTGATGCTGGTCATCTGTGCCTGCCTGGCGGGGACCGCCAGCTCGATCAGGGAGCTGGTCAAGGAACGGGCGATCTACGTCAGGGAACGGGCGGCCGGGCTGTCGTCCGGCGCCTACCTGTTCTCCAAGCTGATCGTGCTCGGCGTGATGAGCGTGGTGCAGTCGGTGGTCCTCGTCCTGCTCGGGGTGCTCGGGCAACCGCTGCCTTCCCAGGGCGCGTTCCTGACCGGCCTGCCGCTGGTCGAGCTGCTGATCGGCATCGCCATGCTCGGGCTCGCGTCGATGTGCCTGGGCCTGCTGGTCTCCGCCCTGGTCAGCACGTCAGAGAAGGCGATGCCGGTCCTCGTGCTGCTCACCATGATCCAGGTCATCCTGTCCGGCTCCGTGCTGCCGCTGAGCGGGAAGACGGGGCTCTCACAGCTCGCCTACCTGGCCCCGGCCCGCTGGGGATTCGGCGCGGTGGCCTCCACCACCAACCTCAACGTCATCACCCCCACCCTGGGCAACATCGTCGACCCGCTCTGGGCCCACACCGCCAGCAACTGGCTGCGTGATATGGGCATCATGATCGCGCTCGCGGCGGTCTTCGTGGTGATCGCCGCGCTGCGCCTGCGCCGCCTCGGCCCGCGCCGGCGCAAGACGGTGGCCGAGGGGGCGGTGCGGTAACCCCGCAGGCTATCGGGACGGGCTAACACCACGGGCTCAGGCGGCGCCAGCTCGCCGAGTAGCCCGCGCCGTAGTTCGCCCAGCATGGCCTCGCTGACGTCAAGCCCGTGCGTCAGGAACGCGCCGAACGACGGGTACCTGCGGTCCACCTCCTCGAACGCCGCGCTGAGGTAGGCGGCACTCTGCTCCAGGATCGGCCGCAGCAGCTCGGGATCGTCCACGATCCCGGTTGTGAGCAGGTCAAAGCGGAGCTTCTGGTATCCCGTCCTGTGGAAGTCGTTGGACAATAGGTAATCCCGCAGCACGAGCTCGCGCGGCACGCCGAGGGCGGTGTGCACGATGGCGGTCATCCACCCGGCCCGGTCCTTGCCGCTGGAGCAGTGGTAGAGCAGCGGCAGCCGCCCCGGCGAGCAGACCAGGCGCAGCGCCGCGCCGAACGCTTCCCGCTGCCGCCCGTCCGCCACGAAACCGCGGTTGATCTCCACCATGAGACAGGCCGCGCGCCCGTCGCCGAGTTCCCTGCGCTGCCGGTCATGGTCGCCGCTGGCGATCACCTCGAGTAGCGACCCGAGGTCGCCGCCGCCCACCGGGAGGCTCGCGAGCTCGACGCCGTAAGGCAGCCGGTCCGTGCCGCTGAGCAGGACCTCCCCTGGAGTCCTGAAGTCGATGACGGTCCGCAGCCCGAGCCGATCGAGCCGCTCCACGTCCGCGGGGGAGAGCTGGCTGAGCGCGTCACCGCGGAACAGCCGGTCCCGCCTGATCTCGAGCCCGTACGTGGTCGGGTAGCCGCCGATGTCCCGCACGTTCACCGCGCCGTCCAGGGCGACGTGGCGGGATGGGGCCCACCGCGGGGTCATCGGACCAGGCTCATCGCGCACCGCCCTCGTCCCCCGCTAGGCCAGGATACTCCGCACGCCTGCCACCGGCCTGGGGATATTAGGCTGGCCCCGTGAGCGAGCGGATCCTCCAGGCCCGGGACCTGCTGCGGCGGTTCCCGCTGATTGACGGCCACAACGACCTGCCCTGGGCGCTGCGCGAGCGCGCCAGCGAGATGCCCCAGGCCAGCGAGAAGGTCGGCGATCCTGCCGCGGTCGACCTGGCGGCGCCGGTCCCGGACCTGCACACTGATCTGCCCCGGCTCTCGGCAGGCGGGGTGGGCGCGCAGTTCTGGTCGGTGTTCGTGCCCGCCTCGCTCACTGGGGACACGGCCGTCACCACGGTGCTCGAGCAGATCGACCTGGCGCGCGCGATCATCGCGCGCTACCCGCAGGCGCTGGAGTTCGCCGGGACCGCCGCGGACGTCGAGCGGATCGCCGCGTCCGGCCGGGTCGCCTCGCTCCTCGGCGCTGAGGGCGGTCACGCCATCGCCGGTTCCCTCGGCGTGCTCAGGATGCTGTACGCGCTCGGGGTCAGGTACATGACCCTGACGCACAACCGCAACGTCGGCTGGGCCGACTCGGCCACCGACGCGGTGGACGCGGGCGGCCTGACCGATTTCGGCCGGGAGGTGGTCCGCGAGATGCAGCGGATCGGCATGCTGGTCGACCTGTCGCACGTGTCACCGGCCACGATGCACGACGCGCTCGACGCCGCCGCGGCCCCAGTGATCTTCTCGCACAGCTCGGCCCGGGCGCTCTGCGACAACCCGCGCAACGTCCCCGACGACGTGCTCGCGCGGCTAGGAGGCAACGGCGGCGTGTGCATGGTGACGTTCGTGCCCGCCTTCGTCTCCCAGCCGTGCTCGGACTGGCTGGCCACCCTCAAGGCCGAGGCTGCGCGCCGCGGCCTGGACCCAAGGGACTTCGGTGAGCTGTTCAGCATCAGGTCCGAGTGGCAGGCGGCCCACCCCGAGCCCGAGGCGATGCTGGCCCAGGTCGCGGACCACATCGAGCACGTCCGCGACGTCGCGGGCGTCGGCCACGTCGGCCTCGGCGGCGACTTCGACGGTACGCTCGATGTCACCGTCGGCCTCGAGGACGTGTCCACCTACCCAGACCTGTTCGCCGAACTCCTCGACCGCGGCTGGACCGAAGCCGACTGCGCCGCGCTGGCCGGCGGCAACCTCCTGCGCGCCCTGCACGCCGCCGAGTCCTTCGCCGCCCGCGCCCCGTCCTGAGGACCTGGCCGACGAAGACCGTCGCGGCGGACGGCTAGCTGCCCGCCTTCTGGACGGTCGTAATGAGCTGTGCCGCAGCAAGCAGCGCCGAACGGATCTCCTGCAGGTAGCTGCGCCCGCTGAAGGACAGGCCGGGCAGGAACGAGTTCTCGGCGTCCACCCCGCAACACCGTACCGCGCACCCCCGCTCGACGCCGAGCACCTGCAACCCGCTGAGCTGCTGGAACGGCACGTAGATCTGGGTCGTGAGCAGCAGCACCCGGTCATCGCGGCCGATCCCGTTCTGGGCCGCCCAGTAGCGCAGCTGGTCCGCGGTGTTGGCCCTCCGCTTGCCCGGCTCGCCGGACGGCACGATCAGCACCTCCACGCCCGGCCAGCGGTACCGCGCCCACGCCGACCACATCCCGTCGTCCCAGTCGGTTCGAGACGGCCCCATCGCCTCGGCCTCGTCCGGTTCGCCCAGCCCGAAGGCCTGCCGGGTCGCGGCCAGCACCACGTCGGCCTCGTCGAACAGGTCGCCGAACCCCTGCTCCTTGGCCAGCACCAGCTCGTCGCCGCGGAGTTCCCGGTGGCCGCCGAGCACCGTCACAGAGTCGGCCCGGACGCTCTCATCCAGCAGGGTCCGGGCGTGCCTGGTCCGGTTGACGCAGGCCTTGACCAGCCCCGACAACACCACCAGCGAGGTGAACCGCTCCGCAGGCACCGGCGTCGCGCTGACCAGCCCGAGGGCCCGAGCGGCCGCCGTGATCAGCTCCTCGGGCACCACCCGGCCATTGACCTCGGCCGCCTCAGCCCCGATAAAGTTCCGCTCGACGCCGCCCCCCCGACCACGGAAGTCCCAATCAGCGGACAGTGTAGCCAGCCGGGTCAGCAGAGCGCCGGTATCGAGGCCGGAAGGCCAATCCCAGCCGGACGCGTCCGCGAGTGCCCGCATCGGCGCCGAGCACGCCCACTCCCGCAATACCGGGCCCAGCCGCGCCGTCGTGAGTTCCCCCGGTGGCAGCGACGGCAGCGGCACGGCCTCGAAGCGCGTGCCAGGTGCGGGAAACTCGGCCATGCGCGTTCACCTCGCCTGCTCTGCTCGTTCCATGAGGCCGGACCGACCCGATGGTACCGGGTCGGCCGCGCCAGGCTGATCATGACGATCGCCAGGCGAGTGCCGTTTACCTTCGTTCGGTGACAAAACAATAGCTGGGTGGCAACTGTGCTGACCTGACGGGCGGTACCACACTTGGTCAGGCTTCCCGGTGGAAGTGACCGGGGGAAGCGGCGCCCCCAGGCACGGGCGCAGGGGGAGGGGGTTTAGGACGTGACGGACTGGCCTGACTGGCCGCTCAGCAGCGAAAACGCGGCAGAGGACGCAGAAGCCATCGCCGAGCTGGTGCGCTACGTCGACATGAGCCGGACGCGGAGCTATGTCCCTGCGGATTGCCTCGGAAAGTGGCCAAGGCATGAAGCCGGGCGTGCCCGGGCCGAGAAACTATACGAGGCTCTGCGTGCTCACCGGATTCTGTATGCGGACGAACCCTGGAATCCCGCTGGAGCCGGTCAGCGTATCCGCGGCCCTAACGAGGCCATGCAGAGCCCTGCCACGTGCCTGGACCTTGCCCTGGTGTTCGCCGGCATGGCGATGGCTGCCGACCTGAGGCCATTGATAGCCGTTCGCTTCGGCAGCGTGCCGCACGCCCGAGTGATTCTCGACGTGTACACCCCGCTTTCCGAGCGAGAAGACGAACCCACGACTCTGGACGGGTTCATAACGCATCCAGGCACACCGGGAGTATGGACAGCCGTGACCGGAGGTCCCGGCCCTGATTCCTTCGGCGAACAGCGGAACTGGCGGATTGTCGACGTATTCCTCGCCGCGCGTCATCGCCTGGTGACGGGCCCATGGGCGGCTATGGGTCTGCCGTACTCCGACGCCGTGCTGGACGCTGACGAGCTGCTTAAGGACGCGGGCCCCGATCACAGGTGGACGCTGGTCGACGTGGATTTCGTGTGCGCAGATCACGAACGTAACGGCCGTTGGCTCCACACTCCGCCAACGGGCCGCTCCGTTCCCGCCATTCACGGTTATCTGCCTGCGTTCCCCGCGTTTACCGACTACGCCTCGCGGCTGGAATTCCTCGGTGAGCTCAATGAGATCGTGGATCCCGGGAAACCGCACGCCGTACTGGTTCTCCAAGGCGAATCCGGGCTTGGGAAGAGCATGCTTGCCCACCGGCTGGCCAGGGCCGCCGACAACGGCTGCGGATGGTTTCTCAATGCGACCGACGCCAAGATACTCACCACATCTCTTGCCCAGGCGGAGCGACAGGAGAAGTCCGAGCGTGGCGAGCTAATCGGCGGCGAGACGCCGGAAACCGGTGAGAAGCCTGATCCGGGTGACGACCGCGCGCTTGCATCCGCTGCCCTCAGCAGGCTCCGGGAGGCCGAACGGCCATGGGTCGTGGTGCTGGATAACTGCGATAGCGGTCCCAGCACGCCTGGCCTGGCCGAACTGGTCCCCCAGCCGCACCACGCCGGGCAGTTCGTCATTGTCACCACCACGGATCCTGGCTGGCTTGAGCACGCTCGGAAGCTTGGCTGGCAGCCGTGGGAAGTTCCGCTGCTACAGGAGAGCGATCTGGATAACCTCAGCCTGCCGCGAGGGCTGGACAACGCCGTATCTGGTCGGCCGCTTATCGCGCAGGCCCTTGCCGCGCTGCGCAGCAATGGTACCGAGCTGCCGGACTCGGCCGCCGAGGATGGCCCTGACCTGGTGTGGGACCTGGTGCGTACGTCGTCTCACGCCGCGCCGGACGTGATCATGCTTGCCCAGCTTCTCGCGTGGGCTCCGCCAGAGTCTATGGACGTGCCGAGCCTGCTTAAGGTCGCCGGGCTCGATGATTCCTCCGCGGCGGCCTGGCTGGAGGCGCTTCGCTTCGTCATTCCATCCGTTGCTGCCACCGCCGATAGGAACCTGGCCATTCAGATGCACCGGTTGTTCGCGACCGTCGTACGATCCTGGACCTGGGACAACGATCCTGCGGGCGCGGCTGGGGCGATCGACAGGCTGCTGACTACTGGAGAAGGGCAGAGGTTCTTCACCGGCGCCGCCGACACCACTGCGCTGATCCGACTAGAGGACGACCCCCGGACGGAAGAGCCCGGGGAGGCGACACGCGCGGCGCGCTTCCTCGCGGATAGCGGTCGTGCGGGACTGCTCTGGTATGGGCTCGGTCATGTGCGCGAACGCCTGGGTCCGGTCAGTGCATCGGAGGCACCATTCACCGCGGCAGTCGGGACGCTCGATGCGGCGGCATACCCGTTCCCGGTCGCGGAATGCCTGATCGGTCAGGCCCGCGTCGTCTATCAGCGGGACTCGGCCACGAACGAGGAACTTATACCGGCCCGCGAGAAGGTCGAACAGGGCAGGCGCATCCTCGAACCGTTGACCGACACGGACGCGCTGCAACTGCGCGAGCAAGGCAATGCGTTGGCCTGGCTCATCACTCAACGTATCGTGGGCAGGGAGAAAGATCCGGTGCGGCGCGAGGAACTGCTCACTGAGGTCCGCGAGAACCTATGGTCGTCTTACGAGCGTCGGCGGGGCATTATCCGGCCGGATAGAAAACCGGCCGAAAAATCACCGCCCGAACCGGACGATGGCCTCGGATCAGAACGCGCGTATTACAACCTGGCCGGGGTCAATATCCAGCTGGCAAAGGTTCATCATGAGCTCGCCATGAACTATGGGACAGACTCTGAAGCCGGCGGCGAACTGCTCAGCCGGGCCGAGGAGGACCTCGGGCAGGCAGCTAACGTCTACACGGCAGTAAGGACGCTGCGTGAGTTGCGTTACGGTGGACGCGCACATCCGCATCTAGCCTCCTGCGTGCACGGCCAAGCGCTCGTGGCATACTTCCGGGCGGTGCTCCTCGGAACGACCGGCGAACTTGCCGACGCGTTCAGGTTCGCTGCCGAGGCCATGGAGCAGCGCCGTAAGGTGGTGACCGGGCTGGCAGGTCCCCGCTCGAGCGCCGTGCTCCGCGACTCCGACATGCGGAAATCCATGGATTTCATCATGAAAGTCTCGGCCGTCGGAATTCTCGGCCGCAATGACGGGGCGGCTGCCGTGGCGCGCATATTGGAAGAAGCCAAGAAGGAATGGGCTGGCTGTCCCGTCAGCTGAGCGAAGGGTCAGGAGGAAGTGACAATGCCAGCTGATGACGGCATGCCGGTCGAAACGCTTGTCTGGCTGCTGAAAGAAGCCGTTAGGGAGAGCGGCGTGTCACGGTTGTCCAAGGACCAAGACTTGCGCGTCGCCTCGATACAGATCACTCTTGAAGTCCTGGCGACGAAATCGCGCGGCGCGGACGTTTCCGTTACGGTGCCGTTCATCGGAGCTGAGGTCGGCGGCGGCGCGAAGCTGACAAACAAGGACACTGAGACCATCGACATGACCTTGACTCCGCTGGCACATCCCAAGCCCCGAGGGGTCCGCGGGCTTGCGATGGACAAGGTACTAGTGAATGCCATCAGGACCATCAGGGACACGATGGCTAGCGCCGCTACCGGCAACGATCCGTGGGAGCTTCAGCAGGGCACCGTCAGCCTCTCGTTCGGCGTAACCAAGACGGGCTCCATCTCGCTGGGCGTCGCTGGCGAGCGATCCTCGGACATGATGCAGACCCTTCGCCTTACCTTGGAACCCGTCGACCGGGCAGCCGTGGCGAGCGGCGAGGCGTGATCATCGAGGCCCTTAGCCACGTAGCCGAAGGAGCGGTGACCGCGTTCGGTCGGCTGCGTGACCCGAGCACCGCCGGACCGATCACGCACCGGACGCCGGGACTCGCGTCCCCGGCTAACACGGTCTAAGGGGCGTCGGCGGCCTGGGCCGTCCGTATAGCCTTGCGGCGTGAACTCTCGCGGTTTGAGGAGGCCAGGCTGATGACGGCACCGGCGGCGGCACCCGCGGTACTGCGCCGACGCGGTGGCCTCGACGTGCTCACCTGGCCGGTCTTCGACGCCTTCGACGTGGACGTGATGGTGACGACACGGCACGGCGGCGTCTCCTCCGGGTCGTACGCCTCGCTCAACCTCGGCCTCCACGTCGGCGACGCGGAAGCCGACGTACTGGAGAACCGGCACCGGGCCGCGGTCGCCCTAGGCGCCGACCCCGGCGACTTCGTCTTCTGCGTTCAGGCGCACGGCCCGAACGTCCACGTCGTCAGCGCAGAAGACCGGGGGAGGGGCACGCTAACCCAGCAGGACGCGGTTCCCGGCACGGACGCGCTGGTCACCGCCGAGCCGGGCGTGGCGCTGACCGTCATGGTCGCAGACTGCGTGCCGATCGTGCTGTACGACCCGGCGGCGCACGTGCTGGCCTGCGTGCACGCGGGCTGGCGCGGCACGGTGGCGCGGGTCAGCGAGGCGGCGGTGGCGGCGATGCGCGCGCTCGGCAGCAGGCCGGAGCACATCATCGCCGGGCTGGGGCCCGCCATAGCGCCGGATCGTTACCAGGTCGGGGAGGACGTGCGCCAGGCTGCTGTCGACGGACTCGGTGACCACGCCGCGGAGCGGGTCATCCGCCCGGACGGGACCGGCCGATGGCTGTTCGACCTGTGGGCGGCCAACCGGATCGTGCTGCGCGAAGCGGGCGTACCCGACGAGAACTTGCACGTCGCGCAGATCCCGACCGGATCGGATCCCGGCCTGTTTTTCAGCGACCGCGAGGTCCGGCCCTGCGGCCGGTTCGCAGCCGTGGCGCGACTGCTACCCCGGGACGCGTGGTGAGCACGCCAGGTCGTCGCGGGGATGTATTCCGCTACGAGGGGTACGAGATCGATGCTGCGGCGGGCCTGCTGAGCTGCCGGTACAGCGCCGACGGCCGCAGGTTCGAGGAGCGGATAACGCTGAGCCGCGAAGGCCAGTGGGATTCATCCGCGGCCCGCGCCGCGGCGCGCCTGGTGTTCCTGCTCGCGGGGGTGTCCTACTACAAGACGGCCGCGCCTGACCTCGTTGACCTCGGTCAGACCGCGATCACTGAAACTGAGCGTAACTTCCTGTACGAGTACTACCTCCAGGGCCTGGGCGAGTTCGCCTACCAGAACGAGATCGACCTGACCCGTCTGCGTATCGAGGGCCCGTCGCTTCCCGCCCGGGCCCCGGTGCCCGCCCCCGCCGCGGCCGCCAGAGCGCTGGTGCCGTTCGGCGGCGGGATCGACTCGATCGTGACCGTAGAGCTGGTCAGGCATCGCACCGACGCCGCCCTGTTCGTCGTGAGCCGGCCCGGCGACCGCTTCGCCGCCATCGAGCGTCCAGCCGCCGTCGCCGAACTGCCCGTGGTCCGCGCCGACCGCGAGATCGATCCCCAGCTGCTGCGCTCGAAGGAACTCGGCTTCCTCAACGGGCACGTGCCGGTGACCGGGATCCTGTCCGCGATCGCGGTACTCGCGGCTGCGCTTGACGGTCGTGACGCCGTGGTGATGTCCAACGAGTGGTCGTCGTCCATTCCCACCCTCGAATTCGGCGACCGGTCGATCAACCACCAGTACTCCAAGAGCATCTCGTTCGAGACGGGGTTCCGGGCTGTGCTGGCCGATTCCGGGGCCGTCATGCCTGACTACTTCTCTCTGCTCAGACCCCGGACTGAACTCTGGGTGGCGGAAAAGTTCGCCGGCCTGACCAAGTACCACGACACGTTCCGCAGCTGTAACCGGGCCTTCCACATCGACCGGACCCTTCGCCTGGATCACTGGTGCGGACACTGCGACAAGTGCTGCTTCATCGACCTGATCCTGGCGCCGTTCATGTCCGTCACCCAACTGGAGCGGATCTTCGCCGGCGGAGACCTGCCGTCCAGCGAGGACAGTCGTGAACCGCTGTCCGACCCGGCCCAGGCGGACCGGTTCCGCACCCTGCTCGCCACCTCCGAGACCGGAAAGCCCTTCGAGTGCGTGGGCGAAGTCAACGAGTGCCGGGCGGCGGCGCTCCTCGCCGCGCGGCGCGGCGACCGCGCCGACAGCAAGCTGCTCCAGGAACTAGCCGCAGAGGTGGTGGACCTGCCGGACGCGCCGTCTGCGGCGGCGCAGGCTGACCTGCTGCGGCCCGTGGGCGAGCACTTCATTCCTGCCCTGTTCGCGACCGAGGATCTTGCCGCCCCATGACTCGATCGAAGCTTTCCTGGTCGGATCTGCGCGGCGCGCGGGCTGGCGTGTGGGGCCTGGGCCGCGAGGGCATGGCTAACTGGCGCAAGCTCGGCGGCCTCGGGGCCGACCGGATCGCGGTCGATGACCAGCCCGCGGTGCCGGACGTCGATGGCGTTCCGCTCCTGGCCACGGATGCGGGCGGGATCGAGGCCCTGCAGCGGTGCGACGTGGTGGTCAAGACCCCGGGCATCAGCCGCTACCGCCCGGAGGTGGCCCAGCTGGAACAGCGGGGCATTCCAGTGGTCGGCGGCCTCGGCCTGTGGCTGCAGGAGGCGCCGGTCGAGCGCGTCGTCTGTGTAACCGGCACCAAGGGCAAGAGCACCGTCGTGTCCATCGCCGGTCACCTGCTGGACGGCCTCGGGTATCGCGGCATGGTCGGCGGCAACATCGGCTATCCACCGTACGATCCCGAGCTCGGCGCGGAACCGTGGGACTACTGGGTGATCGAGGTGTCGAGCTACCAGGCCACGGACCTGGCGTCCTCGCCGCCGGTCGTGGGCGTCACCTCGCTTCACCCCGACCATCTGCCCTGGCACGGCGGCGTGGAGAACTACTTCCGCGACAAGCTGTCGGTGTGCTCGCAGCCGGGCGCCGACCTGACCGTGGCCAACGGTGACAGTGACCTGATCCGCGAGCGCGCCGGCCTGCTCGGCCCGCGGGTGGAGTGGGTGAGCTCGCACGACGAACCCGGCGCGACCTGGATGGGTCCACTGGGATTGCTCGGTGATCACAACCGCCGTAATGCCTTGATCGCCCGGCGGTGCCTGGTCGCCCTCGGCGTGCCCGAGGCGGCCGACGACGCGGCGATGCGCCAGGCCGCGCGGGGCTACCAGCCGCTGAGCAGCCGACTCCAGGTCATCGGCGACGTCGAGGGCGTGACCTTCGTCGACGACAGCCTGTCCACGAACGTCCTCCCGACGGTCGCCGCACTCGATGCGTTCGGGCTCCGGCGCGTGGCCCTGATCGTCGGCGGGCAGGACCGGGGCATCGACTACGGGCCGCTGGCCCCGGCGCTAGTGCACCGGGAGGCGCCCGCGTACGTGCTGACGCTCCCCGACAACGGTCCGTGGATCAAGGCCCAAATCGAGGCCGCAGCAGGCGGACTCTTCGGCACGGGTCTAGCCGCGGTGACCGACTGCCCCAACCTGGAGACGGCGGTCGCCGCCGGCTTCGCCTGGGCCCGCCCGGACGGCGTGGTCCTGCTCTCACCCGCCGCGCCGAGCTTCGGCCACTTCCGCGACTACCGCGACCGCAGCGAGGCCTTCGCCCACGCCATGCGCGCCATCGCCGATCACCAGACCCAGGTCACCTCATAACCCAGCCTTCGTCCCGATCACCGCACGCAGCCCCGGCGGCACCTCCGCGGCGCCGAACGACGTCCCCACCGTGGCCTCCACCCCGTGCGAGGCCAGCAGCGCCGGGATCAGGGAGGTGTCCACCAAGACGTTCTCGTGCCGCTCAAACCCGCGGCGCCAGGTGCCGTGGCCGTCGGCGACGAACGTGGTGGCCTCCCTGACGATCCTGTCGGGGGCCAGCCCGGCGAACTCGGTGATGATGGCCCAGTCCGGGCCCGTCCTGGCCACGGTCCCCTCGGCCGCGCGGATCGGGCCGTACTCCAGGTCGCAGATGTCGAACGCGAGCACCCCGCCCGGCCGCAGCGCCCCGGCCATGGCGGCCAGCGCGCGGTCGACCGCCGCGGCGTCCGGCAGGTAGCTGATCACGTGGCCCACCGACACGATCGCGTCCGCGGCCGGCAGCGGATCGTCAGGGAGCCTGAGCCGCCGCAGGTCCGCCTCCCCGCCGAGCGCCTCCCAGGCCAGCTCCAGCATGGCCGGGGCAGCGTCAGTGGCGATGACCGCAAACCCCGCGTCGAGCAGGTGCCGGGTCAGCGCCCCGGCGCCGCAGCCGAGCTCGAGCACGAGCCCGCCGCGAACCGGTTCAAGCAGCGACAGGATGCCCGGGGCGCAGTGGTCGGCGTACCCGCCGTACCCCCGCGCGTGGATCAGGGCGAGGTCGTGCCGGTAGTAATCCATTCCGAACCCCCTGTTCAGCCGGCGACGGTGATGCCGAGGTGGCGGGCCAGCAGCGGGGCCAGGCCGACGAGCTGGCCGGTGTCGATCGTGGTGCCCCGCAGCGACTCGTACCCGGCGGTGATGCCCAGGTCAGCCCGGCGAAGGTCCACGTCCGTGCAGGTCACCTTCGTGAAGTCCGCCCCGGTCAGGGTGCAGCCGCCGAAGCTGACCCGCAGCAGCGTCGCGCCGCCGAAGTCCGGGTCGCGCAGCAGGCAGTTCTCGAACGTGACGTCGGTCAGCGTGCCGGCGCGGAAGTTCACCGAGTCGAGCTTGCTGTCGCGGAACGTGACGCGCCGCAGCCCGGCGGAAAACACCGCTACCCCGGCCAGCGCGCACCCGGTCAGCGTCACGTCCTGCCAGCCGGTCTCGGCCAGGTCGGTGGCAACGAACCGGACCTCGGCCATGGTGACGTCCGTGAACCGGACCTTCCGCAGCCTGCCGCCGTCGAACGAGACGTTCCGGAACGCGCAGTCCATGAAGTGGCAACCTCCCGCGGCAGCCCGTTCGAACGCCACATCGGCGAACAGCACCCGGTCGTATGGCTCGCCCGCTTCCAGGTCACCGTCGTGCCTGGTGAGCTCAATCGGGGACCTGCCCGCCTTGGGGGTGTCAGCCATGCGGTTGACTGTACCCGCGCCTCCCGGATCGCCCCGAGCATGAGAGGGGTGTGCGCATGGACCTAGCCGAGCCCGTGGTCCGCACCGCCAGCGGGCTGGTCCGCGGTCAGCGGACCGAGCCGGGCGGCATCGCCGTCTTCCGCGGGATCCCGTTCGCCCGCCCGCCAATGGGCCAACTGCGGTTCCAGGCGCCGCACCCCGCGCAGCCCTGGGACGGCGTCCGCGAGGCGCTCGCGTTCGGCCCGCCGCCACCCCAGTCCGCCTTCCAGCTGACCCCCGTCCCGGGGCCCGCGCCCGGCACCGACCCGTACGACTGGCTGACCGTCAACGTGTTCTCGCCGGACCTGGGCGCGGCCCGGCTCCCGGTCATGGTGTGGATCTACGGCGGCGCCTACCGGGCCGGCGCGTCCAGCAACCCCAGCTACGACGGAACGCCGCTGGCTAGGCGCAACGTCGTGCTGGTCACCTTCAACCACCGGGTCGGCGTCGAGGGGTACGCCTACCTGCCGGGTGTTCCGGCCAACCGGGCGCTGCTGGACCAGGTCGCGGCGTTGCGCTGGGTCCAGGAGAACATCGCGGCCTTCGGCGGCGATCCGGGCCGGGTGACCGTCTTCGGCGAGTCGGCCGGGGCCGGGGCGATCGCGTCCCTCCTGGTCATGCCGTCCGCGGCGGACCTGTTCCACCGGGCGATCGCGCAGAGCGTGCCAGGCACCTTCTTCTCACCCGACCTCGCCGCCGACGTCACCGCCGCGATCGCCGACCGGGCCGGCCTGCCCGCCACCGCGGCGGCCTTCGCCGCGGCCGATCCGGTGAAGCTGGCCGCCGCGTCCGACGACGTGCGGCCCGGTGACCACCTCGCCAGCTGGGGACCGGTCGCTCGCATCCGCGTGCCGTTCGCCCCGGTCGTCGACGGCGAGGTGCTGCCCTCCGCGCCCTGGCGATCCGTGGCCGCCGGCGCCGCCAGAGGCATCGAGCTGATCACCGGGCACAACCGCGACGAGTACCGGCTGTTCACCAAGGTCTACGGGATCCGCGGGACAATCACCGACGAGTGGGCCACCGACGCCCTGCGGGCCCTGGCGCCCGGCCCCGGCGGGGAGCGGGCCTACCGGACCACCTACCCGGAGGCGGACGCGGACTCGCTGTACGAACTGGTCCTGTCCGACTGGCTGTTCCGCATGCCGAGCCTGCACCTCGCCCAGGCGCACGCCGCCGGCGGCGGCCAGACGTACCTGTACGAGGTCACCTATCCGGCCCCGGTGGGCGGGTTCGGCGCCTGCCACGCCATCGACGTGCCCCTGGTGTTCGGCGTCCACGCCGATCTCGGGCGGATGCTGTTCGGCCCGGAGCCGCCCGCCAGCGCGGTCACGCTCGGGAATCTGATGCGCTCGCAGTGGACGGCGTTCGCCGCGGACGGCGACCCCGGCTGGCCGCAGTACACCCCGGGCAGCCGGCTCACCCGCATCTTCGACGACCCGCCGGACGTGGCCCGCTACCCGGAACAGGCGTCCTTGCACCTCTGGGACCAGCACCGCTTCGGCGTGATCGACCTGAACCTGACCTGAGAAGGGGTGCCGTGCCGATCTACGCCCTGGGCCCGCTCGAACCGGACATCGACGAATCGGCCTTCGTCCACCCCGACGCGGTGATCATCGGCCAGGTCCGGATCGGCCCGGAGGCGTCCGTGTGGCCCTGCGCGGTGCTGCGCGGCGACCACGGCCGGATCGAGGTGGGTGCGAGGACGTCGGTGCAGGACGGAACCGTGGTGCACACCACCCACGACTGGCCCACGCTCATCGGCGCCGACTGCGTGGTCGGGCACAACGCGCACCTGGAAGGCTGCGTCGTGGCGGACAGGTGCCTCATCGGCTCGGGCTCGGTCACGCTGAACCGGGCCAGGATCGGCACGGGTGCGATCGTGGCGGCCGCCGCCCTGGTCCCTGAAGGCTTCGAGGTCCCGCCGGGCGCCCTGGTCGCCGGGGTCCCCGCCACCATCAAGAAGACCAACATGCCCGCCGTATGGGTCGGGGGGTCGGTCCAGTCGTACATCGCGTCCGCCCGCCGCTACCGGGCCGAACTCCGGCGACTCGACCCTATTTACCCGAACGGCGATTGACCCGGGCCCCACGATGATCGACGGCCTGCCGGTAATTGACGCCCACATGCACGTGCCGCGCCTGTCCACGGTCAGCCCGGCGTGGTTCCAGTGGGCCATCGACTACGGCAAGGATTCGGGCTGGCGAGACGTGTTCGGCCCCGACGGCGATCCTGTCCCGGCCCGGCTGGACGCCTACCTGGACGGACAGGGCGTCGACGCCGCGCTGCTGTTCGCCGAGTACAGCCCGCGGGCGACCGGGATCCAGCCGGTCGAGGACCTGCTGCCGATCATCGCCCACCACCCGGCCCGGTTCCACCTGGTCGCCAACGTCAACCCGCACCTGCACCACCCGCCGTCCGCCGAGGCGGCCCGCCAGCTCGACCTGGGCGCGGTCGCGGTCAAGGTGCACCCGGTGCACGGCGGCTTCCGCCCCGACACCCCCGGCATGTACGAGGTCTACGAGCTGTGCGCCGAGCGCCAGATGCCGGTGATCGTGCATACCGGGCCGAGCATCTTCCCCGGCTCGGACCCCGAGGCGGGCGATCCGATGCTGATGGACCCGATCGCCGCGAACTTCCCAGGCGTCCCGTTCGTCCTGGCCCACGGCGGACGCGGCGGCACCTACGCCCAGGCCGCCCGCATGGCGCTGGCCAGGGACAATGTTTGGCTTGACCTGGCCGGCCTGCCCCCCAAGCGCCTGCCGGACTACTACGCGGGCTTCGACCTAACGGCCCTGGCCGGCAAGTGGATCTTCGGGACCGACTGGCCTGGCGTCCCCGGCGTGGCAAGGAACGTGCGGGCGGTCGCCGCGCTCGGGCTCCCCGACGACACCCTGGCCGGGGTCCTCGCCGGCCACGCCAAGCGCGTCTACCACACGATCAGCTGAGCTCGTCGCGCGCGGCGGCAAACGCGGCCACCGCGACCGCCAGGTCCTCGCGCGTGTGCGCGGCGGACAGCTGCGTCCTGATCCTGGCCTTGCCGACCGGGACCACCGGGTAGCTGAACCCGATCACGTAGATGCCCTTGCCCAGCAGCACGTCGGCCATCCGGCTGGCGCGCGCGGCGTCCCCGATCATGACCGGGACGATCGGGTGGTCGCCGGGCAGGACGTCGAACCCGAGCTCGGTCATCCGGGTGCGGAACCAGGATGTGTTCTCGCGCAGGCGAGCCCGCAGGTCGTCGCCGCCCTCCAGCAGGTCGAGGACCGCCAGCGACGCACCGGCCACCGCGGGGGCCACGGAGTTGGAGAACAGGTAGGGCCTGGACCGCTGCCGGAGCAGGTCGATGATCTCCTGGCGGCCGCTGGTGTAACCGCCGCTCGCCCCGCCCAGGGCCTTGCCCAGCGTCCCGGTCACGATGTCCACGCGGTCGGTGACGTCGTGCAGCTCGGGGGTGCCCCGCCCGCGGGCGCCGACGATCCCCACCGCGTGCGAGTCATCGACCATGACCATCGCGTCGTACCGTTCGGCCAATTCGCATATCTCCCCGAGTGGGGCCACGTAGCCGTCCATGGAGAACACGCCGTCGGTGGCGATCAGCCGGCGGCGAGCGTCACCGCAGGCCTGCAGTCGGGCTTCGAGGTCGGCCATGTCCCGGTTGCGGTAGCGCAGGCGCCGGGCCTTGCACAACCTGATGCCGTCGATGATCGACGCGTGGTTCAGCTCGTCGCTGATCACCGCGTCCTGCTCGCCGAGGATCGTCTCGAACAGGCCGCCGTTGGCGTCGAAGCACGAGGAGTACAAGATCGTGTCGTCGGTGTCGAGGAACCCGGAGATCCGCTGCTCGAGTTCCTTGTGCACGCCCTGCGTCCCGCAGATGAACCGGACGCTGGCCAGGCCGTACCCCCAGCGGTCCAGCGCCTCCTTGGCCGCCTCGACCAGGCGCGGGTCGTCGGCCAGGCCCAGGTAGTTATTCGCGCAGAAGTTGAGCACCTCGGCGCCGTCCTCGACGCGGATGCTCGATCCCTGCGGGCTGACGATGACGCGCTCGGTCTTGAACAGGCCGTCGGCGCGGATCTGGTCAAGCTCGCTGCGGATCTGCTGCTGTGTGCCTGCGAACAACTCCCCAACCTCTCAGATGTCGGTCCAGGTGAGGACCACCTTGCCGCACAGCCCGCTGCGCACGATGGCGAACGCCTGCTCGTAGTCGGCGGCGTCGAACCTGTGCGTGATCACCGGCGAGATGTCCACGCCGGACTGGATCAGCACCGACATCTCGTACCAGGTCTCGAACATCTGGCGGCCGTAGATCCCCTTGATGGTGAGCATGTTCGTGACCAGGTGGGCCCAGTCGATCCCGAACTGCTCCGTCGGCAGGCCCAGGATGGCGACCTTGCCCCCGTGGGTCATGGACGCGAGCATGCCCCGCAGCGCGGCCGGCTTACCCGACATCTCGAGCCCGACGTCGAAACCCTCCCGCATGGCCAGCTCGCTCATGGCCTCAGGCAACGTCACGCTGGCGGCGTCCACGGCCAGGGTGACCCCGATCCGCCTGGCCAGGTCCAGCCGGTACGGCGAAACGTCGCTGATGACCACGTAGCGGGCCCCCGCGTGCCTGGCCACGATCGCGGCCATCAGCCCGATCGGGCCGGCCCCGGTAATCAGCACGTCCTCGCCCAGGATGGGGAACGTCAAAGTGGTGTGCACGGCATTACCGAACGGGTCGAAGATGGCCGCCACATCCAGGTCGATGTCCCGCGGGTGCCGCCACACGTTCGTCGCGGGCAGCGCGATGAACTCCGCGAACGCGCCCGGGTAGTTGACGCCTATCCCCTTGGTGCGCGCGCACTGGACCCGCCGGCCGGCCATGCAGTTTCGGCAGCGGCCGCACACCAGGTGGCCCTCGCCGCTGACCAGGTCACCCCGGTACAGGTCGTGGACGTCCGACCCGGCCTCGATGACCTCGCCGACGAACTCGTGGCCGATGATCTGCGGGACGGGCACGTTCGCCTGCGCCCAGCCGTCCCAGTCGTAGATGTGCAGGTCGGTGCCGCAGATGCCGGTCCTGAGCACCCGGATGAGCACGTCGTCCCGGCCCGCCTCCGGGACCGGCACGTCCTCGACCACCAGGCCGGGTTCCGCCCGCGCCTTGACCAGAGCCTTCACGGCCCGACATTATCAGGCCACGACATCTGGTTTGCGTTGCTACGCGACAGCGGGCATTCTAGGGCGCGTAACCGGTAGCGCGCGCCCGGTGGTCGGGAGCCGCCCGGTACGGGGAGAGATGACGTGGCCGAGGCACCGGGGCTCATCGAGGCACGCGAGCTCACCAAGCGGTTCGGCGACACGGTTGCCGTTGATCACCTGTCGTTCTCCGTCGAGCCCGGCCGGGTGACCGGGTTCCTCGGCCCGAACGGCGCGGGCAAGTCCACCACGATGCGGCTGATCTGCGGTCTGGACCGACCGCAGTCCGGCACGGCGACGATCGGCGGCCTCACCTACGACCAGCTGCCGAGGCCGCTGCACACCGTCGGCGCGCTGCTCGAGTCGCGCGCGCTGCACCCCGGCCGCAGCGCGCGCAACCACCTGCTGTTCCTCGCCGAGACCCAGGGCTTCCCCGCGCGCCGGGTCGACGAGGTCCTGGAGTTGGTCGGGCTCACCGCCGTAGCCCGTAAGCGGGTCGGCGGCTTCTCCCTCGGCATGACGCAGCGGCTGGGCATCGCGGCGGCGATGCTCGGCGATCCCTTCGTGCTGCTGCTCGACGAGCCGGTGAACGGCCTGGACCCGGAGGGCATCCGGTGGGTCCGCAACCTCATGCGGCAGTTCGCCACCGAGGGCAAAACGGTCTTCGTCTCCAGCCACCTGATGAACGAGATGGCGGTCACCGCCGACCACCTCATCGTCATCGGCCGGGGCCGCCTGATCGCCGAGTCCAGCACGGACGACTTCATCAAGCGGAGCTCCGAACGGTCCGTGCTGGTCCGGACGCCCCAGGCGGACCGCCTGGCCAAGCTGATCACCGCGGCGGGCGGCGTCATCGAGCCCGAGGCCGCCGCCCCGGGTAACGGCGGTGGGGCCAGCGTCGTCGACGGCGCCGCCGGCCTGATCGTCACCGGCCTGCAGGCCCCGCGGATCGGCGAGATCGCCGCGTCAGAGTCGATCGTGCTCTACGAGCTGACGCCCAGGCTGGCCTCCCTGGAGGAGGCGTTCATGGAACTGACCGCGGACAGCGTTGAGTACGGTGACCACGCCTCCAGAGCCGCGCGAGGCGCGGCACCGGCCACCCAGCCAGCCGAACGGAGCGCTCGATGACCACCGCGCCTGCCCCCGCCGCACCCGTGCTGACCACCCCCGCCGGACCGCCCGCGCTTGGCTTCGGCGGCCTGCTGCGCGCGGAATGGACCAAGATCCGCTCGGTGCGGTCCACGCTGTGGTCGCTGTTCGCCTTCGTGGTCGTAGCCATCGGGTTCTCCGTACTGATCGCGGTGGTCATCGCGCACGACTGGAACGCGCCGGGCAACCATCCCAACCACGTCAGGCTGCTCACCGACCCGACCTCGGTGATCTACGGCGCCGGTTTCGGCCTCGGCCAGCTCGCCATCTGCGTGCTCGGCGTGATGGTGATTACCACCGAGTACACCACCGGCGCGATCCGCGCGTCGTTGCTGGCCGTGCCCAAGCGGATCCCGATGCTGGCGGCCAAGGCCGTCGTGTGGGTCGGACTTGACCTGGTGGTCAGCGCGATCACCGTGTTCGCGGTGTTCTTCCTCAGCACCGCGATCCTGCGCAGTCACGTCGACGTCACGCTCGGCCAGCCGGGCGTCCTGCGGGCGACCCTCGGCGGGATCTTGTATCTCGTCGTCCTCGGCCTGTTCGCGCTCGCGATCGGCGGCCTGATCCGGCACACCGCGGCCGCGATCCTCATCGTGCTCGGCGTGGTCATCGTCGTCCCCCCGCTGGTCAGCCTGATCCCAGGGACCATCGCCAACCACGTGCACGGCTACCTGCCGACCATCGCCGGCCAGCTGGTCGCCCAGACGACCCAGCAGCCCGGCGACGTGCTGTCCCCCTGGCAGGGCTTCGGCGTGTTCTGCCTGTGGACCGCCGTGCTCCTGGTCGCCTGCGGCTGGCTGCTCGTCCGCCGGGACGCCTAGCCGGCCAGGGCGCTCGGCCGAAGACTCAGTCCAGCCGCCTGAGCCCAGCCAGGACCTGCCGCAGCACGTCCAGGTCCGGCAGCGCCCGCGGCGGGTCCGCGCCCTGCTCGATCAGCGGCTCGCCCGGGCTGCGCCGCGGCAGCAGC
This sequence comes from uncultured Actinomycetes bacterium, assembly GCA_963789225.1. Classification (GTDB taxonomy): domain Bacteria; phylum Actinomycetota; class Actinomycetes; order Streptosporangiales; family Streptosporangiaceae; genus Palsa-504. Next base: position 34,810 of record CAWBKD010000037.1, on the reverse strand, counting down.
GGGAGCCAATCGTCGGCCAGACTGCACACACCATCCTGCGTCGCCCCCTCCACCCGACCAATGATGCCGTACCCCGCGCCGCACGATGGGCCAGATGGACTAGCGACCGGGCTATTTTCACCCGTCGCTCACCGTGCCGGTGGCCGGTCAAGGTCCGGTGCGGCGGCCCACCGCACGCGGCCGGGTGGCATACGATCGGCGCACGTGCAATCGCGTGCGGGCCGGGCCGAAACTAGCGGTCAGCGGTGCACGTTGTCCTTGATACCCGCACACCGTGCACCGAGCAGAGACAGGGCGCCGTGGACCTGGATGTGAACTACGCGACCACGCTCGTGGCCGCCGTTCTCCTGGGCGTGGGGTTCGTGCTCCAGCAGTACTCCGCCGAGCAGGAGCCCGACTCGCACTTCCTCCGCCTGCGCATCATGGCCGACCTGCTCCGCAAGCCCCGGTGGCTGCTCGGCGTCGCCTGCATGGTGGCCGGCTACCTGTGCGCGGCGTGGTCGATCGGCCACCTGGAGCTGACGCTCGTCGAGCCCCTGCTGACCACGTACCTGGTGTGGGCGCTCGTGCTGGCCGTCCCGATGTCCCGGCAGCGGGTCAAGCTGGCCGAGGTGATCGGAGCCGTCATCCTGATCGGCGGCGTGACCCTGCTGTCGGTGTCGCGGTCGATCACCCCTATCGGCCTGTCGTTCGGCTCGTTTTCGCAGTGGTACGCGGCGGCGATCATCGCGGGCGTCGCGCTGGTCGCCGTGCTGGTCGGGCGCCGCACTACGGGGCAGGCGCGTGCCACCCTGACGGGCCTGGCGGCCGGCCTGGTCTTCGGCATCCAGGACGCGCTGACCAGGCAGACGCTGGAGATCCTGCAGGGCAACTCGTTCACCGTCCTGTTCACGGCGTGGGCACCCTACGCCCTGGTCGGCGCGGGGATCGTCGGCATCTACCTGATGCAGAACGCGTTCAGCGCGGCCCCGCTGCACGCCTCGCTGCCCGCCATCGCCGCCGGCGAGCCCATCGCCGGGATCGCGCTGGGAATCGTAGTGTTCGGCGACCGCATCCAGATCACCCCGGGCATGCTCGCGATCCAGGCGGGCGGGATCGCCGCGCTGATCGTCGGGGTCATCGCGGTGGCGCGCTCGTCGGCCTTCAGCGGGCTGCGGAAGATCACCGAGCACATCCTGCCCGAGCACATCCTGCCCGGGCAGCATCCCGCGCCTCCCGATGGCGAGCCCGGCCGGAAACCGCCCGGCAACTCCATTCACTTCAGGGCGCACGGCGGCCCGGCCGACCGCCCGCTCCCCGGCGCCTCAGCCCGCCACGGCGCCCGCGGCCCGCGCCTTCACGGCCCCGCGTCCGGCGGCGAGGGCGGCTGAGCCCGCAGGCTGTCCAGGACGCCCGAGCGCGGCCGCCCCCATGCTGTAGGGGAGGCCCGCAGCGCGCCGCGGTTCAGTATCGCCTCCAGCGCCGCGCCCATGCTGCCCTCGGTCGACATCAGCGCCCTGACGACCACGATCAACGTGGGCATCGCCCAGAAGTCCCCGCACACCCACAAGATCGCCGCGCCGATCTGCTGGTCCTGGAACGGCGGCAGGGTCACCCCGGGCACGTGGTCGTAGACCGAATACACCGAGCCCGAGGCGAAGATACTCAGCGCCATCGCGATCCCGATCATGATCACGTTGGTGACGATCAGCGCGCCCGCCCGCGACAGCAGGGGCATCTTGCGGCGGAACGGCGGCGACGGGATGAACTGCAGCCAGAACAGCACCCCGGCGGCCAAGAAGCTGGCGTACATCAGCCAGATGTGCACGGCCTGGTTGCGTTCGGCCAGGTCGTAGGGGCCCGGCAGGTGCCAGACGAGCATCACCGCGTTGAACAGGGCCACCGACACCCACGGCCGCACCACGAAAGACCCCAGCGCCCGCAGCGGCCTGGACCAGCCCCCCGTCAGCACGCCCCGGGTCACGCTCCGCCCCGACCGGCCCGGCAGCGCGTCGAGCAGCGGCTGCCACGGCGCCCCTGCGACGATCAGCGTTGGCGCGGCGAACATCAGCAGCAGGTGCTGGATCATGTGCACGAAAAAGTAGTCGTATGACCAGTAGCCGATCGGCGACTGCACCGCGATCAGCACCACCGCGATCCCGGCGTAGAACCACAGCGACCGGAGCCGCCGCTCACGGGTCCGCTCGGGTCCGGACCGCCGGGCCAGCCGCCACAGCCCGATCTCGTGCCAGACGGCGACGACGATCGCCAGGATGAGGAACGGGTTGTAGGACCAGTGGTTGGTGAGATAGCTCATGACCGCCCCTAGCTCGAGGAGCCGTACTCGATCGGCACGGTGATCATCTGGACCCGGACCCAGGAGGCCCCGGCCCCGGTGGTGGGCGCTGTCCCGAGCTGCCAGACCGTAAGCTTGGACCCCGAGACGGCCAGCGCGTCGTACCCGCCGCCGGTGAGCGGCGCGAGCGTCTGGGTCCCGGCGGGCACGGTCGGCAGCGCCCGCCACGCGCCCCCGGCCCCGCCGATGACCGCCGCGCGCCTCCGGCCGAGCAGCACCCAGACGCTCCCAGCGGGCCCGAACCCTGACGCGACCACGGTGCCCGCCGCCACCGGCGCCGACACCGTCCACCCCGCCCCGCCCGACCAGGCCGAGACCAGGCTGGTCCCGGCCGCCATCAGCACCGTGGTCCCGCCGCTGGCCAGCCCGAGAACCTGCACCTGATCACCCCCGAGCGCCGCGGGCAGCGCCGGCCCGGCCGCCTGCCACGTCCCGCCGCTCTCCGCGAAAACCCCGGCCACCCCCCGCCGTACGCAGCTACCCGCTGCCATCGGGGAATCATTGACCCCGAACGATATTGCGTTCACCCCCGCGAGACCGCACGAGCGCCCGGGGGCGGACGCCGCCAGCGCACCGAGGGTCGTCAGCGGCGACCAGTGCCCGGCGGTCGCCGCCGCGACGGTGGGCGCCTCCTCGATGCTGCCGTCGTGCAGCAGGGCGAGCACCTGCCCCGACGCGCCGACGGCCAGCGCATCAGGGACGTCGGCCAGGTCGGCGTCGAGCAGGCCGGGTGTCCAGTTCTTGCCCGCGTCGCTGCTCGCCGCCAGCGGTGAGAAGGCCAGGCCCTGGCTGGGCCGGAACCCGGCCAGCAGCGACGTGCCTGCCGCGTCGCCCGCCGCGACCAGCCCGCCGTTGTCGGCCACGCCCTCCGGGGTGACCAGCGACCACCGGGTGGCCCCGGTCGGCCGGACGAAGAGCTGCCAGAAGTTGTTATGCGAGGCGGCCGACCCGCCCATGACCGTCACGGCCCACGTGCCCTGGGCGTTGACCAGCGAGGTGGACAGCGGCGCGGTTACCACCGTCAGGCTGGGACCGCTGACCGGGGCGCTCTGCGACCCGCACCCCGCGGCCAGGCCCGCGCCCAGCAACGCCAGCCAGGCCCTGCGCGAGATCACGAGTCGGCCAGCGCCTGGCGGGCGTACTGGCTGAGCAGTACGGAGAACGAGGACTTGGTGCTCGTGGTGCCCGGGCCGGGGTCGGCGGACAGTTCCTGGCGGATCTTCCCCGACCGGTCGATGACCACGGCCAGGTCGTTGTGCGCGGACATCGCGCCGGCGGGCAGGTCCTCCACGGTGACCCCGTACGCGTCCCAGACCTTGCCGAGTGCGCTCAGCGACCCGGTCAGGTACAGCCAGTTCCCAACCGTGTTGAGCCCTTCCTCCCGGTCGAAGGCCTGGGTGAACTCGATGCCCCGGTACGTGGGGTTGGCCACGATCGCGACGAGCTCGACGTCGGAGTCCTTCGACCCGAGCATCATCCCGGCCTGCTTGAACTCCTGCCCGATGATCGGGCAGTCGGTCGTGCAGACCGGGTCGAGGAAGGTCATAAGCACGACCTTGCCGCGCAGGCTGGCCAGCGTGACCGAGGCGCCGTTCTGGTCGGTGAGCGCGAACCCCGGCGCGGGCTCGTCCATCGAATAGCTGCCGCCCGCGATGGCCAGGGCCAGGATCGGATCCGCGTTACGGTTCGCCGCCGCGACCGCCATAGGCGCCGCGCCGATGACGATGACCGCCACCGCCGCGACCGCCGCCACCGACCGTACGCTCGCCGTCGCGATCACGCCCCCGAGCGCCTTCGGCGACCACGTGCCCCGGCCCCCACGCCGCCCGCCACCTGAGGCCGAGTCCTCACCACTCACCACAACCGAGTCCCCGCTATTTACAACGACCTCATCAGCCGCGGAAGTCTCAGAGACCTCTTGCGGCGCCGGGGTCAGCGCGAGGTAGCCCGCCGAGAACAGCAAGACCCACGGGATCATGCTGTTCGGGTCCGTCCCGAGCCCGCCGAGGAAGCCGAGGTCCTGGACCAGCACCCAGTCGGCCAGGCAGAACACAACGCCGCACCACACCGCGTACCGGACCAGCCGCGGATTCCCGGTCAGGAAGATCCCGCCCATCGCGGCCAGGACGATCACTACCACCAGGTTCACGGCGAAGCCGTTGCTAGCGGTGAACGACCCGAAGCTGGCCAGCAAGGAGGAAAGGAAGTGCGGCTGCGAGGTAGTGGACATCTGCTGCACCATGCCGGCCAGGGTGCCCGGCTGGCCCTGCAGTGTCCCCTGCCAGTAACCGCGCCCGGGCCAGGCCTGCAGCACCGCCATCCCGAGGAAGAACACCCCGATGCCGCCCAGCAGCAGCCGCCCCAGGCGCGGGCTCCGCCAGGCGTCCTCAGGCAGCGCGATCAGCGCCCCGGCCACCACGTAGATGAGCACCGCACCGGGCGCCCCGGTTAGCCAGCTCAGGCCCGGCGCGAAGATCCCGCCGAACGACTCGCCGAACACCCACACGACGAGTCCCCAGCCCACGCTGGCCAGCCCGGCGAGCCTGGACCAGGGCCCGCGCGCTGCGACGATGAGCCAGGCACCGATCCCGACCTGGATCCACACGGAGGCGGCGCCGGCCTGGATGGGATGGAAGGACCAGCTGGTCCCGCCCCAGTTGACCACGTGCTGGACCCAGCCCGGTGACGCCGCCGCGGTCGGCTCGATGACCTGCGAGGCGAGCCCGCCCGCCATCTTCGGCTGGGCCTGCAGGATCCCGTCCAGGATCCAGATCGCGCCGAACCCGACCCGCAGCAGCCACCGCCCCCTGGCTTCGGTCGGCGAGCCTGGATCGCGGCCCGCGCGCCCCGCCCAGCCCGCCAGCCAGCCCGCGGCCGACCGCGTCCCGGCGCTCACCCCGCCGGCCGCCCCGGCCCCCGACCCGTTCCCCGCCGCCTTCGCGCCGGGTGCGGTCAGCCGCCAGGCCCGAGTCGACGCCCAGACGAGCCACAGGAACGCGATGACGAGGAGCGCGATCGCCCCTTGGTGCAGCAGCGCAGACCTGAACGCCGCCACTAGCGTGGGGTCGGCCGGATTCAGGCCTGAATTCATGCCGGGCACGGAATCGGCTCCTCTCGTGGCGCGCGGCCAGGCCTAGTGTCCCTACAGGCTAGTGCGTGACTCCGCCCGTGACCTCGCCCGGGCCCGAACATGAGGAATATGTAATGGCTCGTCACCAATGAGCCGATTTTCGGCAGCGTGCCCGGAGAAGACGGCGTGAGTTCAGAGCAGCGTGCTGAGGTCGACGGTGATGGTGACCGGTTCGGTGACGGTCATCTTCCCGGTGTGGACTCCGGCTGATGCGTAAGTGCCGGTGGTGGGATCGAGCCGGTAGCAGAAGACGGACAGGGTTTGTTCGGCGAGGTCGTGTTCGACGCGCCAGTAGTGCGGGATGCGGGACGCGGCGTACTCGGCTGGCTTGTCGGTCTGGTCGGCGTTCGCGATGACGGCTCCGTCGACGATCTCGATCCGGCGGCAGATGTCCTCCGGCAACGCCTCGTATTCCGCGACGCCCAGGCCGTCGGGCAGGTCCATCCAGCCGGGCAAGACAGTCGCCGGATCCTGAGGCACGGCGGTCACCGGGCTCTCCCTTCTCCGTTGCGCGGTCAGGTTAACGGTAACCGGAGGCTGCGGGCAGGTCTACGCGGCCGGAAGCCTTCCCCGAGCCCCAGCCGGGCTGGCCGCCGTGGCCGCAAGGCCCCCAGATCAGTGTCGCTGGTAGCGCAGGCCCAAGATTCCGTGATCGTTGCCCCAGACAGGCAACGCCGAGAAGCTACTTGTAGAACTCCTCGATGTACTGCTCTTGCGTGATCCCTGCTGCGCGTATCAGCCCAGCAAGGAGCGGGCGCTTGACCTCGCGTTGAATCGGTATCGACAACGTGGTCCGTACGCCATCTTTGGTTAGCAGGATGTGCACTCCCCGTCCGCGTCGCTTGTAGTCGCGAGTCCAACCCAAGCGCTCAAAGCAGGCAGCATGCTTCTCGGCGTTTGCCAACGGCAAGTCGGACAGTCCCATGAAGCCTCGCGTGACTCATGACGCTACGGCCACCTTGAGTTCTTCCGTAGTGCCTGAATCCGGTGTGGCCGAAAGCTGCTGTTCAAGACGCAGGCTGATCACGCCTGCAACCGCGTCGGAGAGGTTGCTCAGCGCCTCCTCCCGTGTCTCGCCCTGAGAGAAGCAGCCCGGAAGTTCGGGGCACTCCGCCACCCATCCGCCGTCAAGGGTAGCGGGTCCGACGCGCACTGTGAGAGTCCACTCCGCGTGGCCGTCTTCCCGGTCGGTCTCGAAGGCGCGCACGATCCGCCGTATGGTTGAACACAGCCGCTGCCAGGGTGTTGCCGACTCTGCCTGCACCGCCACCGCTTGCCCCTTACCCCATCCAGGGAACGTTTGTCAACCAGCCTTGCGGCGTGTCGTACTCCACAACGTAACACGAGAATAAATCTAGATGGCTGCTTTAGGTTGTCGTGGTGCAGCGAGACCTCCGTTACCTTGTGTCCACCCAGGCGAAGATCATCCAGCCTCACCGCTCTGGTACCTTAGAGTGTTGAAGTCTTGTTAACGGGGGTTATCAAGATCTCGACTGCCGAAATAAGTCATGCCGCACTAGCGTTGCGTTGTCCCGCAAGAGCAGTCCAGACACGCGGAGGTGCGATGCCAGCGAGAATGCTGACCCGGCCCGCACTTCTCATGACGATGACGGACATCGCCGAACTCGCCGACAAACCACGTCCCCTGATTACCACGTGGCGCCGCCGCTATCCGGACTCCTTCCCCGCCCAGGCCGGTGGTGATGAGGCACATCCGTAGTTCGACCCGCACGAGGTAGCCGACTGGCTGCTTACTACAGGCCGCATCGAGCGTGACCGCGCCGAGCAGGAGCTAGCCCTGTTCATGCTCACCGGTCTCGCCGCCAGCTACCCGGGGCAGGACGCCGTAGCCGCAGTCACCGCGCTGATCTGCCTGCGCTACCTGGCGGGAGAGAACTACCCGCTCGCCGACGGCGCAGGTGAGCCGGTCGCCGCAGTTCGCACGCTGGCTCTTGACTTCGACCCGAGCGATGATGTGATTCTCGCCGAGATCCGCTCCATTCCTCCCCATGCGGGGTGGCTGATCGGCCTGGTCGATGACCTCATCGAGGCCTCATGGAACTGCCGCGACGCGTTCGAGCGGGTGATGGTGGTTCGCCAGCGGTTCGGCCCGGCCGCCCAAGTGCCGGACGCCCTGATCACCAGCGCGCTGACCCCGCCGCTGACCCGGCTGATCGCTGAGCTGAGCGGGGCCAACGAGCGCGCTCGGCGCGGTCAGCTCGTCGTGGCCGACCCAGCAGCGGGGCCTGGCGACCTGCTTGCCGAGGTCGTGCGGCTCCTCAGCGTCGACAACCCGCCGAGGATAGCCGCGGTCGAGCCCGACCCGGCGCTGGCGCGGCTGGCGCGCCGCCGGATGCTCGTCCACGGCGTCCAGGGGCGTGACCTGGACATCCGGATCGGCGGGGAGCTGCCCGACACGCGCCGTCACGAAGCACAACATCGTCAAGCAGAAGTCCTTCGCTGAGCGCCTCGAAGACCTGATGCGCAAGTACACCAACCAGAACCTCACCGCCGCCCAGATCATCGCCGAACTAGTCGCCTTGGCCAAAGAGGTCGCCGCAGACGCCAGCCGCGGGACCACCTTTGCCCCGCCGCTCAACACCGACGAGCTGGCCTTCTACGACGCGGTGGCTCAGAACGAATCCGCCGTCACCGAGATGGGCACCACGGTCCTGGCCGACATCGCCCGGGACCTGGTCCGAACCCTGCGCCGCGACGTCACCACCGACTGGGTAGCCCGCGATGACGTCCGCGCCAAGATCCGCTCCACCATCAAACGCCTGCTGGCCAAGTACGGTTACCCCCCAGACGCCGAGGCCGACGCGATCAAGCGCGTCCTCGACCAGATGGAAACCTTCGCCGACGACTGGTCCCCGGAAGCCTAGGGCGAGCGCAGCGTGCGCAGCCGGATGGTGACGGGCATGGCCCGGAGCTCGGCGAGGACGTCCTCGCTGTACTGGCAGCCGATGTCGGTCAGCACGTAGCCGTACTCGTCCCTGGTCCGCAGGAGCTGCCCCTCGACGTTGACGCCGTGGTCGGCGAGGACGCGGTTGATCGAGGCCAGGACGCCGGGCACGTTCCTGTGCAGGTGGACCAGGCGGTGCGTCCCGCTCATCGCGGGCAGCGCGAGGCCCGGCAGGTTGACGCTCAGCGAGGTGGCGCCCGAGGCCATGTAGTCGGCCAGCTTCCCGGCGACGAACTCCCCGATGTCCTGCTGGGCCTCCTCGGTCGAGCCGCCGATATGCGGGGTCAGGATCACGTTCGGCAGCCCGCGCAGCTCAGAGACGAACTCCTCACCGCGGCCCTTCGGCTCGTCGGGGAAAACGTCGACGGCCGCCCCGGCGAGGTGCCCGGACTCGATGGCGCGCCGCAGCGCAGCGTGGTCCACCACGAACCCGCGGGACAGGTTGAGGAACAGCGACCGCGGTCGCATCGCGGCGAACTCGGCCTCGCCGAAGAACCCGCGGTTGCCGTCGCGGTCGTCGACGTGCAGGGTGACGGTCTCCACCGACTCAAGCAGCTCGGCCAGGGTGGAGCAGCGCCGCGCGTTGCCGATGGCCAGCTTGTCGGCGATGTCGTAGAAGTAGACAAACATCCCCAGGCTCTCCGCTAGCACGGAAAGCTGCGTGCCGATGTTGCCGTAACCCACGATGCCGAGCTTGCGCCCGCGGACCTCGTGGGCGCCCGTGGCGGACTTGTCCCAGGTGCCCGCGTGCATCAGCGCGTTCTTCTCCGGCAGCCGCCGCGCCATCGCGATGATCTCGGCAAGCGCGAGCTCGACGACGCTGCGCGTATTGGAGAACGGCGCGTTGAACACGGCGATCCCGCGCCTGCTCGCGGCCGTCAGGTCAATCTGGTTGACCCCGATGCAGAACGCGCCGATCGCCACGAGCGCCGACGCGGCGTCCAGGACGCGCTCGGTGACGTGGGTGCTTGACCTGATGCCGAGCAGGCTCACCCCGGCCAGGGCCTCGATGAGCTCATCCTCGCCGAGCGCCCGCGCCAGCGTCTCGACCTCGTAGCCCTCCTTGGCGAGCCGCGCCCACGCGTCGGGATGGATGTTCTCGACTAGCAGCGCCTTAAGCGTGTCCACGCGCCTGCCCGCCCCTTTCCCCGTAAACCCCTTTCTTTATACCGAACGAGCGGTGGTGGCCGCCTCCGGTCTGTCATCGGGGTCGGGTGGGTCGAGGTCCAGGTCGCGGAGCTTGCCGCGCACCTCGTCGGCGAGCGGGTGGGGGAGGGTGTCCAGGATTGCCGCGGCCGCTTGGTAGGCCTCCCGGGCGCCGTGGTGGTCGCCCTCGGCCACGAGCACGTCGCCGAACCCGTTCAGCGAGTTGCCCTGGCCGAACGGCGCGCCGAGCTCGCGGTACCCGTCGATGGCCTGCCGGTAGAAGGCCTTGGCCTGGTTGAAGTCACCCAGGCTGCGGTAGATGAAGCCCAGGCTGTCCTGCGTGTCGGCGGTACCGGCGCGATTTCCAGACTCCCGGTGCAGGCCGAGGGATCGCTGGCAGTGGGTCAGCGCCTGGTCGTACTGACCGAGGTGAGCGTAGAGCCAGCCGACGCCGTTCTCCAGGTTGCCCTGCGTCCACCAGTGCCCGGCCGCCTTGATCATCCGCAGCGCGTCGAGCGCGACGGCGAGCGCCTCCGGGTAGCGCTGCTGGCTCTCCAGCATGGCGGACAGGCCGTTGAGCACGACCGCCTCCATGGCTCGGTCGCCTAGCTGCCTGAACAGGTCAAGCGCCCGGCGCACGTTCGGGTCGGCCGCCTCGTAGTCGTCCGTGGTGGCGAGCGCGTGCCCGAGCAAGTAGTGCGCGTGCGCCTGGGCCAGGGGGTCGCCGAGGCGGTGCGCGGCGTGCAGCGCGGTCTCCTGGCTGGCCACGTACGCGCGCCACCATCCGCGCCGGTTGAAGTACGGGCTCAGCGCCCAGGGGATCTGCCAGGCGTGCGTATCGAAGTCGCGAGCGGCGGCGTAGTCGATCAGCGCCTGCAGCACCGGGACCTCGGCGTCGAACCAGGCTGCCGCCTGGTCCTTGTCCGTCACCTCGGCCGGCAGCACACCCGGCTGCGGCGCGGCCAGGCGAAGCGCCGACCGGCCCGGGCTGAACTGCTGGTTGGCCGCCATCGCCGCTTGGAGGTAATGGTCGAGCATGCGGTGCACGGCGGCCTGCCGGTCCTGCTCGGCGTCCGACCGCTCGGCCAGGTCGGCGGCGTAGGCGCGGAGCAGGTCGTGGAACGTGAAGCGGCCGGGCAGACGCTCGGCGACCATGTGCGTCTGGGTCAGCTCGCGCAGCGCCACGCCTGCCTCGGCCCTGGAAACCCCGGCCAGGCTGGCCGCGGCAGGCAATGAGATATCCGGGCCCGGATGCAGGCCGAGCAGGCGGAACATGCGCGCCGCCGACTCGCTGAGCTGGTCGTATGACCAGGACAGGACCGCCCGCATGTCGGTGGCCGCGTCACCCGCCTCGAGCGCGTCCAGCCTGCGCCTGGCGTCTCGGAGCTCGGCCGCGAGCTCGGCCAGCGGCTGCCTGCCCCGTCCCGCGGCGCGGCCGACCGCGATGCCAAGCGCCAGCGGGAGCCTGGCGCATTCCTCGATGATCTCATCGGCCGCCTCGGGCTCGGCCGCGACCCGGTCCCGGCCGAGCCTGCGGGCCAGCATCTCCCGGGCCTCGGCGTGGGTGAGTACGTCGAGCGTGAGCAGCGCCGCGCCCTCCGCGGCCACCAGCCCGGCCAGCTCGTTGCGGCTGGTCACCACGACTAGGCAGCCTGGCGAGCCAGGGAGCAGCGGCCGGACCTGGGCCGCGTTGGTGGCGTTGTCCAGCACGACCAGCATCCGCTTGCCGTCAACCAGGCTCCGGTACATGGCCGCCCGTTCCTCGGCGGTAATGCTGAAGCGGCGCGCCGGTACGCCCAGGCCGACCAGGAGGAAGCCCAGCGCCTCGACCGGTGTCATCGGCGGCCGATCCGGGTCCCCGCCGCGCAGGTCGACGTACAGCTGGCCGGCTGGGAAGCGCTTGGCCACCTGGCGCCCGAAGTGGACGGCCAGCGCGCTCTTGCCGACCCCGGCCGTCCCCGAGATGACGATGACCCCGACCGAGTCGCCCGCCCGCGGGCGCCTGGCGGGCGGCAGGATCGCCTGCATCGCGCGGAGCTCGTCCTGGCGGCCCGCGAAGCCCTGCGGGTCGAGCGGCAGCTGCGCCGGCCGGGGAACGCCCTGCCCTCCCGGCCACGCGGCCGGCTGCCCTGGGCCCGCGGCGGCCTGCCCGCCCGGACCCCCTCGCCCGCCGTGCCGCGGAGACGGCACGACTCCGGTTCCCCCGGTCCCGAACGCGCGGGGCGTACCGTCCGCCCCGTCCGCGCGGCCCGCGCCGTTCCCTCCGTCGGCCGCGCCGGACAGGTTCAGCGCGGGGTCCATGCTCGTGATCTGCTGGTGAACGCGGGTCAGGTCGAGGCCGGGCTCGATGCCGAGCTCCTCGGCCAGCACGCGCTTTCCTTCCTGGAACACGCGCAGGGCTTCGGCCTGCCGGCCGCTGCGGTAGAGCGCGATCATCAGCAGCCCGCGCATCCGCTCCCGCAGTGGCTGGCTCGCCACCATCGCGGTCAGGTCGGGCACAACCTCCTCATGGCGTCCGAGCGAAAGCAGGACGTCCGCTCGTTCCTCGGTGGCCAGGGAGCGCAGTTCGGCCAGCCGCGCTCGCTCGGCCTCGGCGAACGGCCCGGGCACCGCGGCGAACGCGACCCCGCGCCATAGCCCGAGCGCGGCGTCAAGCGAGGTCACCGCCCCGGCCGGGTCACCGCCCTTGCGTAGCTGGCGCGCCCGGCCCAGGTGCTGCTCGAACGCCACGGCGTCCGGCTGGCCCGGTACTAGGTGCAGCACGTAGCCGGCCCCGGTTGAGACCAGGATGCGGCCCTGTCCCCGCGCGGACCGGCCAGGCTCGATGATGCGGCGGAGCCCGGCGATATAGGTGTAGACCCCGCCCTCCGCGCTGGACGGCGGCTCATGCCCCCAGAACCGCGTCGACGAGTTCGCTGCGCGAGATCACCCGGTTGGCGCGCATGGCCAAGATGCCGAGAACCGCCTGCTGCCTGGGCTGGCCCAGGCGCAGCTCTTGATCGCCTTCCCAAGCCGTCACCGGGCCAAGCACGCCGACGCGCAACACTAAGGCTTCGCCGACCTTCCGCTCACGAGACCGCCACCGCAGTCCGCCCCCCACCTGGGCGGTTAACGTTTTGTTTAGCCTACAGGATTTGCGCCTTCCATCTAGAAAAAATCCAGATTCTCTAGAGATTCCTTGTCCTGCCGCAGCCGACCGGGGTCAACCCTAGCGACCCGCGTTCTGGCGGCCGCGCGACTACGTGACATTCCGGCACCCAACCGAAGTACCAAGGTCCCTAGTGCCGCCGCGAAGTGCCCGGATACCCTCGCCACGCGTCGAACTGCGCGACGATCGCGACGCGGCGATCTGCGCGGATACCCTGGCGCCGCGGCGCGTCACCAAATAAGGTTTGCCTAAGCTAACTTTACCTTGATCTCGCCAACGGCTGGAGGCTCGCGGATGCTCGCCACGCTCGTCATCTTCCTGCGTGAGGGCGTTGAGGCCAGCATGATCGTCGCGATCCTGCTCGCCTACCTCAACCGCATCGGGCGGCGGGAGCATTTCCGTGACGTGTTCATCGGGGTAGGCGCCGCGCTGATCCTGGCCACGGCGGGCGGGGTCGCCGCCTACGAGACGATCCGCAGCTACGACGGCTCTCGCGTGCAGGCGATCTTCGAGACCGTCACCTTCCTGGTCGCCGCCACCGTGCTGACCTATATGACCTTCTGGATGCGCAAGCACGCCCGGTCCCTGTCCAAGGAACTCCGGGCCCGCGCCGACGCCGCGCTCGACGGCCGGGCCCGGTGGGGACTGGGGCTGCTGGCCTTCCAGGCGGTCGGCCGGGAAGGCCTGGAGACCGTGGTCTTCACCCTGGCCATCATCTTTTCCACCTCGACGGCCGGCGCCCTCGCCGGCGCCGCGATCGGGCTGGCCGGGGCCCTGGGCATCGCCTTCGTCATCTATCATCTCGGGCACCGGCTGAACCTGGCCAGGTTCTTCACCATCATCGGCACCCTGCTGATGGTCTTCGCCGCCGGCCTGCTGGCCGACTCGGTGGAGAACCTGCAGCAACTCGGCTGGCTGCCGGTACTCGATTCGCCGATGTGGCACTCGGCCAGGCTCTTGTCGGAGAACAGCGCGTTCGGGGACGTGCTGCACAGCTTCTTCGGCTACAGCGACGCGCCCACCCCGCTGCAACTGCTGGTCTACGTGGCGTACCTCGGCATCGCGGCGGCCGCCTACCTCGGCGTGCTGGCCAGGCGCAGGACACCCGTGGACCGGCCGCAGCCGGCCGCGCAGCCCGTGGACCGGCCGCATGCGGCCGCGCAGCGGCCGGCGTCAGATTAGCCGACCCAGTCGCCACGCGGATGCACGCCAGTGCCCGGGAACGCCTACCATAGAGCGCGGTACCGGGATGACGGGCTACTCCCGCCGCGCAGGCGCGGGTACGGAACCGGCGGCTGAGGCCTGACCACCGCTGGCTTGACGAGGTTGGACAGAGCGAACATGGGCAAGGCAAGCAGAACCAAGGTCGATGTCTCCCGCCGGGAGAAAATCGCCGCACAGCAGGCGGCGGCCCGTCGTGCCGAGCAGCGCAGGCGGATCCTGATCGCGTCGGGCAGCGTCCTCGTTGTCCTGGTGGTCGTCATCGTTTTCGTCGTGGTCAAGCTGAACAGCAAGTCGGGGTCGGACAATTCCTCCAATGGCCCCACCGGCTCGGCCCTGGCTTCGGTGGTCAACGAGGTGACGAGCGTCCCGGCCAGCACCCTGAACACCGTGGGCGCGGGGAGCGGGATCATCGCGACGCCTGAGTCGATCAAGGGCTCGGCGCTGACCGCGAACGGCAAGCCCGAGATGCTGTTCATCGGCGCCGAGTACTGCCCGTACTGCGCGGCCGAGCGCTGGGGGATGATCGTGGCCCTGAGCAGGTTCGGTACGTTCACCGGCCTGAGCACCATTCACTCCGCCGCGGCGAACGGGGCCGGCGAGGCTGAGCCGTACCCGAACACTCCGACCTGGACGTTCGTCCACGCCAAGTACACCAGCCAGTACCTGACCTTCACTCCCGTCGAGACGTATACGAACATCCCGGACACCGCGAACAAGGCCTACACCGTTCTCCAGACGCCGACCAGCGCCCAGACGGCGCTGCTGGAGAAGTACGACGTCCCGCCCCTCGTCCCGGCCAGCGATGCGGGCGCGATCCCGTTCGTGGACTTCGGTAACAAGTACGCGATCGGCGGGGCCGGCTACCTGCCGAGCACGCTGGCCGGGCTGAGCTGGGCCACGATCGCGTCGGACCTGCACAACGCGAGCAGCACGGTCGCCCAGCAGGTCGACGGGACGGCGAACTACATCACGGCGGCGATCTGCGGGATGACAGGGAACACGCCCGCCACCGTGTGCAACAGCACCATTCAGGCGCTGGAAACCAAGATTGGATCCATAGCCGGCTGACCTGGCCGGTTAGAATCGGGCGTCAGGCCAGCAGCCGAAAGACCACCGGAGGCGAGTCCCGGATGACAGCGTCGAAGTCAAGTCGCGCCAGGAACGCCCGCGCTCAGGCGGCCCGCCGTGGCAACGCGGCGGTCGGCCAGGCCAGCAGGGGCAGCACCGCGACCAGGCCGGGCGGCCCGGCCGTCAAGCAGCCGGCCGCGGTCAAGAGCGGGACCGTGACCAAGGCCGGGCCTGCGGTCAGGACCGGCGCGACCGGCGCGGGCCCAACTACCCGCACTAACGGCCAGGCGAAGGCTCCCGTCGTCACCACCCCCGTGGCGCCGGGCGGCCTGCTCGCGAAGGTCCGGGCCCAACTGGCCAGCGTCATGTCGCCGGGCGAGTCGGCGGTCCCGCTGTGGCTGCGGCTGACCACGTTCCTGGTGGCCCTGGCCGGCCTCGGCGTGTCGACCTACCTGACCATCGCGCACTTCACCGAGGCGACGCTGGCCGGGTGCAATGAGACCGCCGGGCTGGTGAACTGCACGAAGGTAACCACCAGCCCGCAGTCGTACGTGTTCGGCATCCCGGTGGCGGTCCTCGGGCTGGCCTTCTACGTGTTCATGGTGGCGATCATGAGCCCGTGGGCGTGGCGGGCGGCCCGCCGCGAGGTCCACCTGGTCAGGATCGCCGCGCTTATCGCCGGCGTGGGCTTCGTGCTGTACCTGCTCTACGCCGAGCTGTTCATCATCGGGAGCATCTGCCTGTACTGCACCAGCGTGCACGCGCTCACGTTCATCCTGTTCGTCCTGACCGTGTTCGCCGCCGCGACCTGGGGCATAGGGGGCAGCAGCAGCCGATCTTCGAGCTGACGCCCACCGGGCTTACCTCGTCCTGACCGTCTCCCGGACGCGATCCCGGGACCGGATCTGGGCGCCCCGGGTCAGCGGGTGAGGCGCCGGCCTGCGGGCTGCCCCGCCCGCGACGTACGGAAGCACCAGCACGGCCGCGGTGATCAGCGCGCCCGCCGCCACCAGCCTCAGCAGCGCCGAGCCTGCCCCCGGGCCGGCCGGGGCCGCCATACCGGCCGCCGCACCGAGCGCGAGCAGGCCCGCGCCGAGGGCTAGCACCCGGACCTGCGGCCGGAGCACCCCGGGGGAGGCCCCCGACTCGGCCAGATGGGTAGCCAGCAGGTAGGCGATCAGCGCGGCGCCGAGCACCGCCGTGTGCCGCGGCCGGGCCGGATGCAGTACCTCCAGCCACGGTACTGCCGAACCCACCAGACTCGGAGCACCACCGCGCCTAGGAACAGCAGGGCGACCAGCCCATACAGCAGGTCGGCGGTCAGGTGGAGATGCAGGCTGAACAGGTGAAGATTGAGGTGCCGTCCCGGCACCGTAGCCGCCGAAGAAGATGCCGCGGCCGCCCCGGCGGCCTGACCCGCGGCAGGCGACCTAGAGCGGCGAAACGTAGGCGCCGCTGATCCCGCCGTCGACCAGGAACGACGAGGCGGTGATGAACGAGGAGTCGTCGCTGGCCAGGAAGGCCACCGCGGCGGCTATCTCGTCCGCCTCGGCGAACCGCCCCATCGGGATGTGCACGAGCCTGCGCGCCGCTTGTCGCCACCCAAGCCACGGGTTTCGGCAGGCAACCGCCTCAGCTGACTCGATGTCGTAGCCGCCTGGTAACAATGGGGGCATGGCCGACATAGACCGACCGGTACCGGAGCAGAACGACCAGGGCCTGCGCGACGAGGCTGAACGGCACTTGCGTGCGCTGGCCGGCGACCACGCAAGGCTGCGCGACGACCAGTGGACGGCGATCAGCGCCCTGGTCGCCGCCCGGCGCCGGGCGCTGGTGGTGCAGCGCACCGGGTGGGGGAAGTCGGCGGTGTACTTTGTCGCGACCGCGCTCCTGCGGGCGCGCGGTGCCGGGCCGACGGTGATCGTGTCACCGCTGCTCGCGCTGATGCGCAACCAGGTCGAGGCGGCAGGCCGGGCCGGGATCTACGCGCGCACGATCAACTCCGCCAACTCCGAGGAGTGGGACCACGTCTACGCGGAGGTCGCGGACGGCAAGGCCGACGTGTTGCTGGTCAGCCCCGAACGCCTGAACAACCCTGGCTTCCGCGACCAGGTGCTGCCGAAGCTCACCGCCGCGGCGGGCCTGATCGTGATCGACGAGGCACACTGCATCTCCGACTGGGGCCACGACTTCCGCCCTGACTACCGGCGGATCCGCACGCTGCTGCAGGCTCTTCCGCCGGGGAT
Source organism: uncultured Actinomycetes bacterium (assembly GCA_963789225.1). Lineage (GTDB taxonomy): Bacteria > Actinomycetota > Actinomycetes > Streptosporangiales > Streptosporangiaceae > Palsa-504. The sequence goes on along the minus strand of CAWBKD010000037.1, from coordinate 17,548 downwards.
CCCGGTGCTGGCGACCACCGCGACCGCGAACGCCCGCGTCACCCGCGACGTCGCCGAGCAACTCGGCGCGGGCCAAGACCCAGGCGACGTGCTCGTGCTGCGCGGCCCGCTGGACCGGGAGTCGCTGCACCTCGCGGTGGTGGGCCTGGCGACGGCCCACCAGCGGCTCGCCTGGCTGGCGGCCCGTCTCGCCGACGGCGGCTTGCCGGGATCCGGGATCGTCTACACGCTGACGGTCGCCGCGGCCTACGAGACGGCGGCGTTCCTCCGCGACCAGGGAATCGACGTTGCCGCGTACAGCGGCCGCGACGACCAGGCGCAGCGGCTGCAGGCCGAAGACGACCTGGTGGCCAACCGGGTCAAGGCGCTAGTGGCGACCAGCGCGCTGGGCATGGGTTTCGACAAGCCCGACCTGGGGTTCGTGGTGCACCTCGGTGCCCCGCAGTCCCCGGTCGCTTACTATCAGCAGATCGGCCGGGCAGGCCGGGCCGTAGCCAAAGCGGAGGTGATCCTGCTGCCCGGCCGCGAGGACCGGGACATCTGGGCGTACTTCGCCTCGCTCGCGTTCCCGCCCGAGCACCAGGTCCGGGCGGCACTCACCGCGCTCGCCGAGGCGGGCCTGCCGCTGTCTACCACCGCGCTGGAGACCCGGGTCGACCTGTCCCGGGGTCGGCTGGAGTCCATGCTCAAGGTGCTCGACGTCGACGGCGCGGTGCGCCGCACCGCGGGCGGCTGGGAGGCCACCGGTCGGCCGTGGGCCTACGACGAAGAGCGGTACCAGCGGGTCGCTCAGGAGCGCATCCGCGAACAGCAGTCCATGCTTGCCTACCAGGCGACCGATGCCTGCCGGATGGAGTACCTGCGCCGCGAGCTCGACGACCCGGAGGCTGCCCGCTGTGGCCGCTGCGACAACTGCACTGGCCGGGAGCCGGACCAGGAAGTCCCGCAGGCCGGCGCGGACGCAGCGCGGCAGCGGCTGCTCCGCCCCGGCGTCGGGGTCGAGCCGCGGCGGATGTGGCCGCCGGGGATGAAGGACCTGGGGATCTCCGGTGCCTCGGGCAAGATCCCCGCGGACCGTACGGCCGAGCCGGGCCGCGCGCTCGGTCGTCTCACCGACGTCGGCTGGGGGGCCACGCTGCGGGCGCTGCTCGCCGACGAGGCTCCCGACGGGCCGGTCACGGACCAGCTCACCGACGCCGTGGTCAAAGTCCTTACCGCCTGGGACTGGAGCCAGCGCCCAGCCGGCGTTGTCACCGTGCCGTCGCGCACCAGGCCGGTCCTGATAACGAGCCTCGGCCAGCGGATCGCGCAGGTCGGCAGGCTGCCCTACCTCGGCTCGCTCGGCTACGCCAGCCCCGACGGCCCCGGCGCGCGTCGCCACAACAGCGCTCAGCGGCTGCGCTCGCTGTGGCACGCGCTCACCGTCCCGGACGACCTGCGCGGGGCACTCAGCCGGCTCACCGGTCCGCTCCTGCTCATCGACGACCGCATCGAGACCGGCTGGACCATGACCATCGCGGCCAAGCAGCTCCGGGAGGCCGGCGCCCCCGTCGTCCTCCCGCTAGCCTTGGCCGTCACCACCGGCTGAGACCACATTTTTGCCTCCAGACCAGGGGTTTCTCCCAGACTGATATGTGCTGGCGGCCTAGCGGGCATACCGTCAGCGGACCAGATTGATCAGCCGGTTCCATTCCACCCTGATCCGGACGGGTACTTCGATCATGCTCGCTTCGTCCTCCGGCGCAAGGGTACGGAAAAGACGATAGGCGCCAAGCGTGTGATCGAGTACGTGCGCGTCGATGGACGCCACGTTGTCACCGGAAACCCAGACGAGCCAGTAGAACGGGATGCCGGCCGTCGCGTACTCGCTCATCTTCTCGACCCTGTCGGTCTTGTCGCTGCCGGGGGACGCGACCTCAACGACGACCTTCAGGTACGAAGCGGGGAGCGGGCGCAGATCCTCGGGTGCGCAGGCGAACAGCGCAACATCCGGCGCCTGATCGTGGTGCTCGGAAGCTCCCAGAGAGTGACGTCGAAGCCGCTGCTGACGTCCAGGCAGGAGTCAGCGTGCAGCGAGCTGTACTCATCGGCCCAGGATTCGAGCATGTTCGCCAGGCGGCGCACGGCCGTCTGGTGAGCCCGGCTGGGCGAGTCGCACCGGACCGCCTGGCCGTTGACGACCTCTACCTGGCGGCAGAACTCCTCGGGCAGGTTCCGCCAGATCTCTTCGGTGATCGGCTCGGGCTGAAGATTCCCCGGAGTGGCCCAGTCATAGATCGCAGACATCGGACCTCCCGTGCTCGAACCTCGGCGTGCTTGGACAAGCCCCATCGTAGAGCAGCCTGATCTGCAGCTCCCGGTCAGCGATCACGCCCGGTGGCGGCAGCCCCGCTAACGAATATGTGTCTTACCAGCGACCGGCCGCTGGGCGTAGGACCGCCAACACGTGTACGGCCACGAAGCCAAGCAGGCCCCGTCACGCCGGATCGCCTCGCCGGAACTTAAGAAAGGGACTTCTAACGGACCTGCGGGATTCCCTGACAGCGCAGGCAACACCGCACCGACGTCCCTTATCGGAGCAGGTAAGCGCGGTCGGGGGATAACAGCGGCGTCACGTAGGCGCCCGATATTCCGCCGTCGACCAGGAACGTCGAGGCCGTAATGAACGATGCCTCATCGCTGGCCAGGAACACCGCCGCGGCGGCGATCTCCTCAGGCTCGGCGAAACGTCCCATTGGCACGTGCACCAGCCTGCGCGCCGCCCGTTCCGGGTCGGCGGCGAACAACTCGCGGAGCAGCGGGGTGTTTACTGGACCCGGGCACAGCGCATTGACCCGGATCCCCTCCCGCGCGAACTGCACGCCGAGCTCTCGAGAGAGCGCGAGCACGCCGCCCTTGGACGCGGTGTAGGAGATCTGCGAGGTCGCCGAACCCATCACCGCGACGAATGAGGCCGTGTTCACGATCGCGCCTTTGCCCTGCGCCCGCATGTACCCGATGGCTTCCTTGCAGCACAAGTAAACCGAGGTTAGGTTGACTTCCTGGACCCGGCGCCAGGCATCGAGAGAGGTTTCCAGGATCGAGTCGTCATCGGGGGGTGAGATCCCGGCGTTGTTGAACGCGACGTCAACCGAGCCGTAGGCGTCGCGCGCCGCGCGGAAGGCCGCGGCCACGTCGGCCTGGTTCGTGACGTCGGCGTGCACGAACAGGCCATTTGTCTCCGCTGCAGCCTTCTTTCCGGTCACTTCGTCGATGTCGACGGCGACCACCTGGGCGCCATCCGCTGCGAAGAGTCGCACGGCAGCGAGCCCGATCCCGCTGCCCGCGCCCGTAATGACCACCGTCTTGCCATCGAACCTCATCGTGATCGCGGCGTGGAGACCCCAGCCTTCAGGCCGGGGAGGCAACGCCGCTTCACCTCCCCTGAAATGTCGGTAGTACTCGCTAGTGTGTTCGTATGTCCCGATATCGGCTGCGCCCCTCGCCTGCCCAGCAGGAAGTGCTCCGAGACCATTGCGCGCACGCCCGGTTCGTGTGGAACCTCGCGGTCGAGCAGCACTCGCACTGGCACCCGGGCCGCAACAGCGCGCCCGGCTACCTGGCGCAGTGCCGCCAGCTCACCGCCGCCCGAACCGAGCACCCGTGGCTGGCCGCGGGCTCCCAGATGGTGCAACAACAAGCGCTGCGGGACTTCGCCCAGGCGATGGCCGCCTTTTTCGATCCGGGGAACCCGGCTAGGCGACCGTCGTGGCGCAAGGCCGGGCGGGACGAGGGGTTCCGGGTTGTCGCCGTAAAGCCGGAGCATGTGCGGCGGCTCAGCCGGAATGCCGGCGAAGTCTGGGTACCCAAGGTGGGGTGGGTGCGGTTCCGCTGGTCCCGCGCGGTACCGCCGGGCGTGAAGTCCTACCGAGTCACCTGTGACCGCGCAGGGCGGTGGCACATCGCCTTCGCCGTGATACCAGAGCCAGTTCCCGCGCCTGATAACGGCGAGGTCATAGGGATCGACCGCGGCGTGGCCGTCAGCGCCGCGCTGTCTACGGGGGACATGCTGCGTGCCCCTGGCCTGAGGCCCCGGGAACAGCCGCGCATGCTCCGCCTGGAGCGCAAGCTCGCCCGCGCAAAGCGAGGCTCGAACCGCCGCGGACGGGTACGGCTCGCCATCGCCCGGCTGCGTGCCCGAGAGACCGACAGGCGCAAGGACTGGGTGGAGAAGGCCAGCACAGACATCGCGCGCAGGTTCGATCTGATCAGGGTCGAGGACCTCCAGATCAGGAACATGACCCGATCTGCAAAAGGCACCCGGGAGAACCCGGGCCGGAACGTCCGCCAGAAAGCCGGGCTCAACCGGAGCATCCTGCGGTCCGGGTGGGGCCTGCTGGTACGCCGCCTGGAGGACAAAGCGCCCGGCCGGGTGGAGAAGATCGAACCCGCGTTTACCAGCCTGCGCTGCTCGGCGTGCGGGCACGTGGACCCGGAGTCGCGCGAGAGTCAAGCGCGCTTCGCGTGTACGGCCTGCGGATTCGCCTGCAATGCTGACGTTAACGCGGCCAGGAACATCGCGGCGGGGCACGCCGTGACTGCGCGGGGAGGCTTCCGGGATGCCGGGCCTGCGAACCGCGAACCTCAACTGCTTGCCTCCTTAGTCGGACGCGAGTAGCTGGAATCCCCCGTCTTCAGGGCGAGGGAGGATGTCAATCCTGTGTCGAGAAGAAGACGTTCTTGGTCTCGGTGAACGCGTCCGGGGCGTCCGGTCCGAGCTCGCGGCCGAGGCCGGACTGCTTGAAACCGCCGAACGGCGTCCAGTACCGCACCGACGAGTGCGAGTTCACCGACAGGTTGCCGGTCTCCACCCCCCGGGCCACCCGGATCGCGCGGCCCACGTCGGAGGTCCAGATCGACCCGGAAAGACCGTACGGGCTGTCGTTCGCGATACCAATCGCGTCCGCCTCGTCCTCGAACGGCGTCACGGTTACCACCGGCCCGAACACCTCCTCGGTGTACGCCCGGTCATCCGGGCTCACCGGGGCGAGCACGGTCGGCGGGAACCAGTACCCCGGCCCGGAGGGGGCGTGCCCCCGGAACGCCACGGGCGCGTCGTCAGGTACATAGGAGGCCACGTGCGCGCGGTGCGCCGCCGAGATCAGCGGCCCCATCTCCGTCGCCGCCGAGGCGGGGTCCCCGACCGCGACGCCCTGCACCGCGGTTTCGAACAGCTCCATGAACCGGTCGAGGACGGAGCGCTGGACCAGGATCCGCGACCGCGCGCAGCAGTCCTGCCCCGCGTTGTCGAACACCGCGTAAGGCGCGGTCGCCGCGGCCCGCTCCAGGTCGGCGTCGGCGAAGATGATGTTCGCGCTCTTGCCGCCGAGTTCCAGGGTGAGCCGCTTGATCTGCCGCGCGCATCCCGCCATGATCGACTGGCCCACCTCGGTCGACCCGGTGAAGACGATCTTGCGCACCGCGGGGTGGTCGACCAGTCGCTGCCCGACCACGCTGCCCTTCCCGGGCAGGACCTGGAACACCCCCTCGGGCAGCCCGGCCTCCAGCGCCAGCGACCCGATCCGCATCGCGGTCAGCGGGGTCATCTCGGCGGGCTTGGCCACGACGGTACAACCCGCGGCCAGGGCCGGGGCCATGCCCCACGACAGGATCGGCATCGGGAAGTTCCATGGCACGATCAGGCCGACCACGCCGACCGGCTCGTGGAAGGTGACGTTCAGCCCGCCCGGGACCGGGATCTGCTTGCCCATGAGCCGCTCCGGCGCCGCCGAGTAGTACATCAGCACGTCGCGGACCTGCCCGGCCTCCCACCGGGCCGCACCGACGGGATGGCCAGAGCCCGCGACCTCGAGCCCGGCCAGCTCCTCGGACGCCGCATCGACGGCCGCGGCGAACGAGCGCAGCAGCCGGGCCCGGTCCCCGGGCGAAACGGCGCGCCAGGCGGCGCAAGCGGCCGCGGCCGCTTCGATCGCCAGATCGGCCTCCTCCGCCGAGGCCTGGGTCACCGTGGTGACCGGCTCCTCGGTGGCGGGGTTGAGCACGGTGAACTCAGTCATGCGCGCCTTTCCCTCTCCTGTGGTGCCAGGCTTCACGGTGCTAGCTTCACTGCGCCGGCTTCATAGGCGCTCGAAGCAGCGGCGCAGCTCCCAGTCGGTCACCGCGGCGTCGTAAGCGGTCAGCTCGACCCTGGCGTAGTTGGCGTAGTGCTCCACCACATCGGCGCCGAACGCCTGCCTGGCCAGCCCGCTCTTCTCCCACTCCTCCAGCGCGTCGCGCAGCGTGTGCGGCACCCGGGTCGTGGTATCGGTGTAGGCGTTGCCGGTCATCGGCGGCTCGAGCGGCAGCTCGTGGTCGATGCCGTGCAGGCCGGCGGCGATCATCGCCGCCACGGCCAGGTACGGGTTCACGTCGCCGCCGGGGACCCGGTTCTCCACGCGCAGCGAGGGCCCGTGCCCGACCAGGCGCAGCGCGCACGTCCGGTTGTCCGGGCCCCACCGTACCGAGGTCGGCGCGAAGCTGCCGGGCACGTAGCGCTTGTAGGAGTTGATGTTGGGCGCGTAGCACAGCGTCATCTCGCGCATCGCGTCGAGCTGCCCGGCCAGGAAGTGCTCGCCGAGCCTTGACAGGCCGAACGGCCCGTCGCCCGCCATCACGGGCGTCCCGTCGGTCCCGCGGACCGAAAGGTGGATGTGGCAGGAATTGCCCTCGCGCGCGTTCGGCTTGGCCATGAACGTGATGCTCATGCCCTCCTGCGCGGCGATCTCCTTGGCCCCGGTCTTGTAGATCGAGTGGTTGTCGCAGGTGGTGATGGCGTCGGCGTAGCGGAACGCGATCTCGTGCTGCCCGAGGTTGCACTCGCCCTTGGCCGACTCCACGTACAGGCCGGCCCCGGCCATGTCCAGCCGGATCCGGCGCAGCAGCGGCTCGATCCTCGCCGTGCCCAGGATCGAGTAGTCGACGTTGTACAGGTTGGCCGGAACCAGGTCACGGTAGTCCTTGGCCGCGGCCTCCTCGTAGGTGTCGCGGTAGACGATGAACTCCAGCTCGGTCCCGGCCAGCGCCACCAGCCCCCGCTCGGCCAGCCGCGCGGTCTGCGCGGCGAGAATCTGCCGCGGCGAGGCCACCACCGGCGCGCCGTCCAGCCAGGTCAGGTCGGCGGTGACCATGACCGTGCCCGCATTCCAGGGAACCCGGCGCAGCGTGCTCATGTCCGGCACGAGCACGAAGTCGCCGTAACCGCGCTCCCAGGACGACATGGCGTACCCGTCGACGGTGTTCATGTCCACGTCCACGGCGAGCAGGTAGTTGCACCCCTCCGAGTAGTGCTCGGCGACCTCCTCGAGGAAGAACTCCGCCGACAGGCGCTTGCCCGCCAGCCGCCCCTGCATGTCGGTGAACGCGAGCACGACGGTATCGATCGCGGCCTCTGCGACGTCCTCGCGCAGCCGGTCCAGGGTCAGCGTGCCCCGCCGCCCCCCGCCCGGGCGGTCCGGCCCAGCCGGACCGCCCGGCCCGTCACCGTGACCGTGACCGTCCGTCATGTGGACGACAGCTCGCGCTCGATCGCGGCCAGTTCCTCAGGCGTGCCCTGGACCTTGGGCCCGGTGAACCAGTGCCGCGCCGAGAGCAGCCAGGTGAGAGTGGCGTACCCGATCACCACGGCCACCGCGATGCACGTGTAGTTGAAGGTGCTGTACCCAATGGGCCCGAACTGCGGCAGCATGAACAGGAAGAAGATGAACACCACCCAGACGACGGCTATCCAGCCGATCACGTAGCTCCACCGGCCCAGGTGCCACGGCCCGCGCTTGAAGTTGCTGCCCTGCCGCAGCCGCAGGTACGTCGGGGCCACGTAGGCGACGTACAGGCCGATGGTGGCGATCGCGGTCACGGCGCCGTAGGCCGCTGAGTTCCACAGGTACGGCAGGCCGAGGATCAGTGCGCCGCCGGCCGCCAGCCAGATCGCGTTGGTCGGCGTCCTGGTCCGCTTGTTCACCACGTGCCAGATCCGCGAGCCGGGCAGCGCGCCGTCCCGGGAGAACGCGTAGATCATCCGCGAGTTCGCGGTGATCGACGACATGCCGCAGAACAGCTGGGCGCCGATGGCCACCAGCAGCAGCAGTTCGGCGCCGGTCCGGCCGATCGCATCGATCCAGATCTGGCCCGGGGCCACGACCGCCGTCGCCTCGCCGAGGTAGTTCGACTTCTGGATCGCGAACGTGATGCCGATCACCAGGATCCAGCCCGCGATGAGCGAGATCAGGATCGACATGACGATGCCGCGCGGGCCGCTGCGCGCGGCGTTATGGGTTTCCTCGGTCATGTGCGCCGAGGCGTCGTATCCGGTGAAGGTGTACTGCGCCATCAGCAGCCCGATGGGCAGGATGTACCACCAGCCGATGTGGAATCCGGACAGGTTGTGCAGGTCGGTGAACACGTACTTGGCCGACTCGTGGTGGGCGCCCGCCTTCAGGCCGAAGATCATCGTGCCGACGATGATCAGCACGCCGGTGATGTGCCACCAGACGCTCACGTTGTTCAGCAGCGCCACCAGCCGGATGCCGAACTGGTTCAGCAGGCCGTGCAGCAGCAGCACGGCGGCGTAGATCACGATCGTGTGCCAGTGCGTCGACACGCTGAAGTTGAACCACAGGCTGAACAGGAAGTTGATGAACAGCGCCGCGCCGAAGTCGATGCCGGCGGTGATCGCCACCTGGCCCAGGAAGTTGAAGTAGCCGGTGAACCAGGACCAGACCGGGCCGTGCCGGGGGGAGAGCTTGGCCGCCCAGTAGTACAGGCCGCCGGCCGTGGGGAAGCTTGAGCAGACCTCAGCCATGGACAGCCCGACGAGCAGGGTGAAGATCCCGACGATCGGCCAGCCCCAGACGATGATCGCGGGACCGCCCTCTTCCATCCCGAAGTAGAACAGGGTCAGGCAGCCGGACAGGATCGAGATGATCGTGAACGACACGGCGAAGTTCGAGAATCCGGACATCCGCCGCATGAGCTCCTGCGCGTAGCCAAGCTCGTGGAGGCGGCGCTCATCGTCGCCTGCCGTCGTCGCGGCGGCTATGTCGTCGGCCATGCGATCTCCCTACGGGATGCAAGCACGATATGGCTGGAACTAGTCCATTGAATGAAGGTATTCACCCACCACGCCAGGGAGCGTGTCAAGAGGCCCAGGGGGTATGGGGGGCCGGGCAGGCCCCCCATGATCGGGGGGCCCAGGGGGTATGGGGGGCCGGGCAGGCCCCCCATGATCGGGGGGTCCAGGGGGTATGGGGGGCGGGGCAGGCCTCCCATGATCGGGGGGATCCCGGGGGGTCGCCCCCCCCGGGCTAACACTGCTCAGGAGTCGGCGAGGAACCCGCGCAGCAGAGCGGCGGTCCCCGCCACGTGCTCGGCCATCACCTTGCGGGCCCGCTCCGGGTCGCCGGCCAGGATGGCCCGCACGATGCTCGCGTGCTGGACGTTCGCGTGCTCGAGGTTCCGCTCCAGCATGGGGATGGCGTTGAGCAGGTCGACGAGCCGGACCCGCGCCTCGACGACGCTCGCGGTCAGCTGCGGCGAGCCCGCCGCGTCCGCGATGGCCAGGTGCAGCCGGGTGTCCGCCTGCCGGTACCCGGAGGGCCCGCATTCGGCCATGACCGCCAGGCACTCGGCCAGGCTCTCCCGCTGCTGCCTGGTCAGGCTGGCCCGGGCCGCCATCTCGGCCGCGCCGGTCTCCACCACCCGCCGGAACGTCAGCGCGTCGTCGAGCTCGTGGCCCAGTTCGCGCGCGGTCCGGGAGACCTCGTCGGGCACCATCGGCTCGGGCGTGCGGATAATGAACGTCCCGCCGAACCGGCCGCGCTTGGTCTCCACGTACCCCGCCGCGGCCAACTCGCGCAGCGCCTCTCGCAGGGTGATCCGGCTGACCCCGAGCCTGCGGGTGAGCTCACGTTCCGGCGGCAGCCTGTCACCCGGCGCGTAGACGCCCAGCTTGACGCCCTCAAGCAGCCGCTCGACGGTCTCCTCAAAGGCGTTGCCCGTCCGCACGGCGCGGAACACCGCGGCGATGATGGCGGGGGACCCTCCGGGCACGGTGGTAACTCCTGATCGCCAAAGCTGCGCACTGCGCATACAGCACTTAACGCAGAAGACTAGACCATAGGCGCAAGTACCCGCGCCCGCAGGGCGGCCCGCTCGGCCGCGGCGGCGATCAGGGCGGCGAAAACGCGCAGGTCTTTGCCCTGCTCGGGGTGCCATTGCACGCCGAGCACGAAGCCGGAGCAGCGATCAAGCGCGGACGGTCCGGCCTCGACCGCCTCGATGAGGCCGTCCTGCTCCCAGGCGACCGCCGCGAGCCCGTCGCCGAGCAGCTCAACCGCCTGGTGGTGGCGGGTAGGCACGTCGTGGTAGGTATCCTCGGCCACCTCGAAGTACCCGTCCTCCGCCTCCGGGGCCAGGATCCCGGCCAGCATGCTGCCCGGGCTGACCCGGACCTTGTGCGTGCCGAAACCGACCTCCGGGCCGCCGTGCCGATGGTGCCCGACCAGGTCCGGCACGTGCTGGTGCAGCGTGCCGCCGCGGACGATGTTCAGTACCTGCATGCCCCGGCAGATGGCCAGCAGCGGCACCCCGAGCCGCAGCGCGCTGCTGGTGACCGACAGGTCCCACCCGTCGCGCACCGGTACGGAAGCTTGCGTCTGCGAGTGGCGCGCCGCGCCGTACCTGACCGGGTCGACGTCCGGGCCGCCCGCCACGATCAGCCCGTCTACTCCCGCGACCGCGGCGCTGGCCTCGTCGTCGGTCCCGCCGGGCGGCAACAGCACCGGCCGTCCCCCGCTGGCCCGTACCGCGTCGACGTACGAGTAGGGCAGCAATGCGGCCCGGGTGCTCCAGTTGCGCCAGCTAGCCTCGTCGTCGTAGGTGGCGATGCCGATAGCCGGAATCATGAGTTCCCCTTTGAACTGATCTTCCGCAGCCCGCTACCCAGGAAAAACCCGTTCATGCCGAACGAGCGATGGTTCCTGGGTCACCATCCGTGATCACGGCCCCTGTGGATGACGGATAGCTTGAAGCGGGATTGAGAGTCAGGTTAGCAGTGTTTCTTCCGGCATTCCGGAACATAATCCAAGTCACACCCGGTGTTTACCGGATGATCCAGCGTATAGCGCCGCTTGTGGCTTCGCATACAAAATACAGAACTGGCTACGCAGAGTGATTTATGGGCTCTCGACCGGGTTTGCCCGATATTGAGTGATCCGTAACTAAAGCTCGGGGCCGCGACCGATTCTGCCTGCCCCGGCCGCCCGCGGCCGGGGCGGGAACGCGCCCGTAAGCGCTCCGTCATAATTGCGCGTTCATCGACCTCGGGTAGATTCCAGGCGGAGGTGGGACGGCGATGGCCATCGTGGTGCTGGTGCTCTGGCTGTTCACCGCGGGAGCCGGGTTCTACCTGCTCTTCACCAGCAACCTGAGCCGCGCCCGCCCTGCCAGGGCCGAGTCCCCCGCGGCCAGCGGGCAGCCCACTTCAGCTACACAGGACGCTCTAGTCACACAAGCCGCTCCGGCTTCTGCCTCATCACCAGCCGCTGTGACGCCTTCCGGCTCCGTCGCGGCCTCCGCGGGACCAGCGCCGCGGCGGGTGGACCGTGATCAGTTCGCCCCGGCTTCGCTGGTCGCATCCAGGCAGGCGCCGATCGTGCCGGACCTGCGTTCGGTGGCGGAGTTTGCCCACCCGGCGTTCGGGATCAGCGGGCTCGGCTTCTGGCTGGGCTACACGCTGGTCCATTTCCTGGTGCTCGGCTGGATCGCGTTCGGGCTGATCACCGCCACGGCCTGCATCGGATTGGCCTGGTTCACGGCCAACACCCGTGCCGCCCGGCGCGACGACGCTGGCCAGCCGACGCCGTCCTTCACCAGGCGGCTGATCCTCGTACACGGCGGGGCGGCCGCCGTCACCCTCACGCTGGCGGCGCTCACCGCCCTGGTGATCCGGGGCTGATCCCCGTTCCTTGAGTCCCTGACGTCGTCGTGGCCAGTGCCCGCGGCGCGCTTTCACGGATAGGAGGGAGACGAGCGATCATGGGCCGGGGAGCGTTCACGATGAAAACCCATGATCTGGCGCTGCCGCGTGGCACTGGCCACTACCTAGTACTACGACCGAGCGTGCCCTTTGGCTCACGGACAGCAGCGTACGTAATAGCCACGTAAGAACTGCCTGCCGTGCAGCGGCGCTGGGTACGATCATCCCCGGGGCGGAGAGGGGCAAAGGACCTCGACGTGGATGAAGCGGGCGCTAAGCCGGCGGGCCTGAGCAGGCGGAGGGCGCTGGCCGTTCTCGGCGCCGGAGCGCTGGTCGCCGAGCAGGCCCTGCTCACCGGCTCATCGTCGCCCGTCCGTGCCACGGGCCAGGCGTCCGCCAGCCTCCTGGGCCGGGGCAACGCGAAGCCGATGCCCGGCGGCTACGCGCCCGACGGCACCGCCGGGCGGACCGCCGCGCTGCCGTTGCACGACGTGGAGCTCCTCGATAGCGCGTTCAGCCAAAATCAGTTGAGAAACACGGCCTACCTGCTGTTCCTCGATCCCGAACGCATGCTGCGCTCCTTCCGCCTGAACTACGGCCTGACCTCGGCCGCGCTGCCTTGCGGCGGGTGGGAGCGGCCGGAGTCCCAGGTACGCGGTCACATGACCGGGCACCTGATGTCCGGGCTCGCGCTCACGTACGCGAACACCGGGAACGACGAGGCCCTGGCCCGCGGGCGGTACCTCGTGGGCCAACTCGCCATGCTGCAGGCGCGGGCGCGGCAGGCGGGGTTCCACGCCGGGTACCTGTCCGCGTTCCCCGAGGTCTTCTTCGACTGGCTGGAGCAGGGTCGGCCGGTGTGGTCGCCGTACTACATGATCCACAAGTACCTGGCCGGGCTGATCGACCAGTACCAGCTGGCCGGGGACGCGCAGGCGCTCGACGTGGCGGTCAAGCTCGGCGACTGGGTGGACTGGCGGACGGCCCGGCTGCCCTACGCGCAGATGCAGATGGTCCTGCAGACCGAGTTCGGCGGGCTGCCCGAGGCGCTGGCCAACCTCTACACGATCACCGGCGCGGAGCGATACCTGGCCGCGGCGCAGCGCTTCTACCACGCCCAGGTGCTCGACCCGCTGGCCGACGGAGTGGACGCGCTAGCCGGGCTGCAGGCCAACGTCACCACGCCGAAGATCATCGCGTGCGTGCGGATGTGGGAGGAGACGGGCAGCGGCACCTACCGCGACATCGCCCAGAACTTCTGGGACATCGTGACCGCGCACCACGTCTACGTCATCGGCGGCGCGGGCAACTACGAGCACTTCCAGCCGCCCGACGCGGTCGCCTCGCAGCTGTCCAACTTCACCTGCGAGAACTGCGTCGGCTACAACCTGCTCAAGCTGACCAGGCTGCTGCACTTCCACCAGCCCTCCCGGACCGACCTGATCGACTACTACGAGCGCACGCTGTTCAACCAGATGCTGGGGGAGCAGGACCCCACCTCGCCGCACGGCTTCAACTGCTACTACACCGGGCTGTCGGCGGGCGCGTTCAAGCGCCAGCCGCTCAACTACTTCCCCCAGGGCAACCCCGACGTGTACGCGACCGACTGGGACACCTTTACCTGCGACACCGCCACCGGCCTCGAGACCCAGGCCAAGTTCGCGGACACCATCTACACCCATGGCGCGGACAGCCTCTCGGTCAACCTGTTCGTCCCCTCGCAGGTAAGGTTCGGCGGGCTCGTCCTCCGGCAGGTGACCGGCTTCCCGGACGATCCGGTGATCAGCCTGTCCGTAATCTCGGGCGCGGCCTCCATGACGCTGCGGGTCCGCGTCCCGGGCTGGGCGGCCGGGCCGCCCGTGGTCACGCTCAACGGCGCACCGGTGTCCGGCCCGGTGCCCGCGCTGATGCCGGGCGACGGACACTGGATCTCGCTCCGCCGCCGGTGGCAGACCGGTGACGTGCTCGAGGTCACCCTGCCGATGCGGCTGGCGTTCGAGCCCACGCCGGACTATCCCGACGTCCAGGCGGTGACCTACGGGCCGGTCGTCCTGAGCGGCGTCTACCCCGCCGACCCCGGCCCCCTCACCCCCGTCCTCGACGTCGCGTCCGTCCAGCAGACCGCCGCCGCGCCGATGACGTTCGCGGCCGTCTCCGGCCGCAAGCCGGTGCGCCTGATCCCGGTAAGCCGCGCCGCCCACGAGTACTACTCGGTCTACTGGCAGACCGCCTGACGGACCAGCGCGTCCCGCCCTGCATTAGGGCGCGGCGCTCACCGTCCCACGCTCTGCTAACAGTATGATCCGGGTATGAGCGACCGGAAGACACGCCTGACCGTTACGATCGACCCCCACCTCGCCGCGTATGCCGAGCAATTGGTGGAAGCGGGCAAGGCACCGTCTGTGTCGGCCGTGTTCAACGACGCCCTCGCTGAGCGCGTGGAGCGGGACAAGCGCATCGCGCGGCGGTGGAAGGAACTCACCACCCAGGCGGACATGGCCCGGGTGGAGCGGATGATCGCGCACGCCGAGGCTCAGGCCGAGCAACTCCCGGCATCTCACAGATACCGGTGAGCGAGACCGACGGCCCTGTCCCGGCGCCGTGGGTCCTTGACGTAAGCGTCCTTGTCGCGGTGGCGCGCGGGGATACCGCGATCATGACGCTCGTCCAGGAGCTTGACGCCCGTGGCCGCCCCCTGATCGTCCCGGCCCTGGCCGTCGCGGGCGCGTCCCTGAACGGGCGCAGCGATGAGGCTGCTGAATTGCTAGAAGGCCTGGAACGGCTGGAGGGAGCGCTAGTGGCGCCACTGCGGGACGCCGAACAGGCGATAAGTCTTGCTGAGGTCATCGCCAGGATGGGCCTCGACCCGTGGGACGCCCACGCGGCCGCCGTCGCCGATGTGTCGGTCTGCCCGATCCTCACCATGGAAGCGGCGAAGTGGCGGGAGCACGAACAGGACCTTGACCAGCGGCTATATTTCATCGAGGTCGCCGACCCGCCGGATTCTTCACCGCCCAGCTGATCTGGCAGCAGCCGCACGGCCTCGTCAGCCTGCGCATCTCGCGGCCGAGGTTCCCCTGGCCGCCGCTGGCCGAGACGATCACCGAAGCGGTAGAGCGCCTCCTGGCTGGCGCCGTTACCCGCTTATCCCGGTGAACATGCCGTGCAGGGCGGCGATGCCGTCTCCGGCCGCGCGGACGGCCAGCACGATCTGCCCGTCGTCCGCTTCCACCGTCCAGTCGGCCCAGCGGCAGCATTCGTTCTCCACCGCCACCAGCGCGCGTAGCTCTTCCTCGGCCCCTGGCTCGGGCCGGAAGAACATGCGCAGGCCGTCTGCGGTCTCGGTGCGCCCGGTCATCGCCCGGGCGGCGAGCCGCTCCCAGCGCTGGCGCTGCGCCGCCAGGTCGGCTGAGGTCAGCGTGCAGGCGACCGGCACGGTACCGCGCTGTGTCGTCATATCGGCATCCCTCTCCTCCTGACCATCGCCATCCTCCTTCTCCTGATCATCCGGGGAAACGTCTGCCTGCCGGAGCAGGTCCGACCCGTTCGCGCTCCGGTCAGGAATCCCAGGTCGCGGGGTGGCCGACCTCGGCCAGGTGAGCGATCACGGTCGCGGCGATCTCGGCCAGCGCATCGATCTGGTCCTCGGTCAGCAGGTCGATGAAGTGCTCGCGGACCGACCGCACGTGCCACGGCGCCGCCGCGCGCAGGGTGGCCCAGCCGCTCGCGGTCAGGAAGATGACCGCGCCCCGCCCGTCGTCCGGGCAGGCTTCGCGGCCGACCAGGCCGCGCGCCTGCATCCGGTTCACGTGATGCTGGATCGCCGCCGCGACCAGCCGGGTCAGCGTGCTGCCCCGTGTGCTCGGCGTCCCGTTCCGCGCGCCGGCGCTGGTCGCCAAGGCCGCCGAGTCGCTGGACCGGCTGTCCGGGGGCCGGCTCCTGCTCGGCCTCGGCGCCGGCGGAGACGACTCCGAGTTCCGCGCGCTCGGGCTGCCGGTCCGCACGCCAGCCGAGAAGGTCCGCGGCCTCGAGGAGACGGTGCGCATCGTCAGGGGCCTGTGGTCCGAGCCGAGCCTCACGCACCGCGGGACGATCTACCACACCGAGGACGCAAAGCTCGAGCCCAAGCCCGCCCACCGCATCCCGATCTGGCTCGGCACGTTCGGCGAGCGCGCGCTCGAGGTGACCGGGCGCGTGGCCGACGGCTGGATCCCGTCCCGCGGCTACGTCCCAGACGAGGCGCTTCCCGCCATGCGCGCCCGGGTCATCGTCGCGGCCGGGCAAGCCGGCCGCGACCCGGCCGACCTCACCTGCGCGCTGAACACCCAGGTCACCGTCGATGACCGCCACGGCCGCCACCCGGACGAGTTCACCGGGCCGCCCGCCAAGATCGTCGATAGCGTGCGGCGGTACGCCGGGCTCGGCTTCACCGCGTTCAACTTCATCCCGGCCGGTGACGATCCGGCGGGCCAGGTCAGCCGGCTGGCCGCCGAGGTCCTCCCCGCGCTGAGGCCCTAACGCCCGCCCCAACCTGGAACGCCGCACCAGCATCGGCCAGAGTATCTTCCACCGAACGCGGACCCCCGGCGCGGAAGGCCGCGCCGGGGGGATAGGACCGCGCTGTATTCCTACCTCTCCCTCGCCTCCACCACCAGGCCGGCGTGCAGGACCCTACGGCCGAGCTTGCTCATCGCGATCCCGCCCGCCGCCGAACCGACGAACGCGCCCGCGGCCCACGGGGCGGTCGTGAGGGCCGAGTGCCACGGGGTGAAGCCGAGCCCGTTCTGCAGGAACACGTTGAAGATCATCACGATCCCGCCCAGCGAGCCCACGAACACGATCGAGAACACCAGGCCCGCGCGGTACGGAGCGTGCCGGAAGACGGACGGCTCCACGAGCGGAGCGCGGCCGCCGCGCTGCGGGCGGACCTGGCACGCAGCGAACCGGCCAGGACGAGGACCGACGCGCCGAACATGCCGAACAGCCAGCCCGGCCACCCGAGCGCGTGCCCCTGGGCCAGCGGGAAGACCAGGCCGAACATGGCCACGCCGGCCAGGACCGCGCCCGGCAGGTCCAGCCGCTCCCGCCGCGGCGCGGATCCGCCGGCCTCCGATGACACTGCCTCGGGTGACACCGCCCCCGACGACGGCGAGCCCGCGGGCAGGATCCGGGCCCCGAGGACCAGCGCGACGAGCCCGACGGGCACGTTCACCAGGAAGATCATCCTCCAGCCGGTGCCGAGGATGTTGGCGCTGATCAGCCCGCCGGACGCGATCGGCCCGAGCATGGCCGACAGGCCCATCACCGGTCCGTAGACGCCGAACGCCTTGCCCATCTCGTGCGCCTCGAACAGGTCCCTGATCAGCCCGAACACCTGCGGCAGCATGATCGCCGCCGCGGCGCCCTGCGCGGCCCGCGCGGCGATGAGCTCGCCCGCGCACCCAGGAGCTCAGGCACCGATGCCTGGCCCTCACCTTGGACGCCGAAATCGGGCTTCCCCGGGGTACCAGCCAGCCATCAGGTGCGAGCCAGGAGGCC
>CAWBKD010000036.1:0-391315 GCA_963789225.1 uncultured Actinomycetes bacterium | reverse complement strand
CGCACTTTAGGTGTCTGGCGTCAGCCTGGCAGGGTCTTGTCGAACCAGTGATCCGCGTAGGGCTCGTCGTTGAACGGCGCGACCTCGCGGTAGCCGGCCGTCCGGTATAGGCCGATCGCCTCGCCGAGGGCACGGTTGGTTTCCAAGCGGAGGGTGCGGACCCCGCGGGCTGCGGCCAGAGCCTCAAGCTCGGCGAGGAGCCGACGGCCCAGGCCGAGACCGCGGACCGCGGGGGAGACCCACATCCGCTTGAGCTCGGCCGGGGCCCCGGGGTGGAATTTGAGCGCCCCGCACCCGACCGGTTCGGAGTACAGGGTCGCGACCAAGAACAACCCGGCGGGCGGGGTGAGCTCGTCGTCGGCCGCGGAGATGCTCAGGGCGGGGTCGAAGCCGCCCTCGAAGCGCTCCGACAGCTCGGTGACGTAGGCGCGCACGGCCCGGCGGGCATCGGGGTGCCGCGGATCGCAGACCGCGAACCGTACCGCCGAGGCCAGCAGGAGCCGCTCGACCTCGGCCATCGCGGCCAGCAGCCGGTCGCGCTGCCGGACGCTCAGCGGTTCGAGGATCGCGGCGGCCGCGTCGTCGGAGCGGCGGTCAAGCTCGGCATGCTCGGCTAGCCCAGCGCTCGTCAGGCGGGCCGTGCGGACCCGCGCGTCGGTGCGGTTCGGCTCGACGACCACCATCCCGTCGCCCTCGAGCGACCGCAGCAGTCGGCTCAGGTATCCGGAATCCATCTCGAGCCGGGAACGCAACTCCCTCACGTCGCTGCCATCGCGGCCAATCTCCCACAGCAGGCGCGCCTGGCCCAGCGGCCGGTCGCGGGACAGGAACGCGTCGTCGAGCGCGCCGATCCGCTGCGTGACGGTCCGGTTGAACCTCCGGACCTGATCGATCATGACACCGTCCATTCTCTGACTCTAGTCAGAGAATATGTGGTCGGGGAAGGGGTCTCACACGAGCTGTCGCCACGCCGCGGGGGCCCCCGCCGGGTGGGCGTGGGTCTGCGGCCCGGCTGTGGGCGCGGGCCGCAGGGTGGTGGGTGTGGGCTGCGTGGTCAGACCTGGGGCTCGAGGCGGGGGCGGGTGACCGGGCGTCGGCGGCGCCACAGGCGGTTGGTGAGCGGCCGGCGGTGCTTGGCGGTGCCGGATCCGGCGCGGAGCTGGCGGGCGAGGGTCTGCTGCTGGTCGTCGGCGATCAGGTCGCGGCGGTGCTGGTCGGTCAGTTGCTTGCTGATCTGCGGGTTGATGAACATCGTTTTCTCCTGTCTGGTCAGAACTGTGGTTTGTCGCTACGCCGCTGGGTCGGCAGGCCAGCGGGCCTGCCATAGCTGGCGCTTGGTCGAGCAGTAGGCCACGCCGGCGGCCTCGATGGCCGCCAGGGTGAGCATCGCGGCCTGGGCCGGCACGTACTGCAGGAGCAGCCCGCAGCCCGCCAGGCCAGCCGGAATGCCCAGGCCGATCAGGGTCATGAGCGCGGCGACCACCCGGCCGCGCTGCTCAGGCGGCGCCTGCCTGATGACCAGGATGTCGACCATCACCCGGATCGCGGGGACGCCGAGCATGACGATGAAGAGCAGGCCGGCCACCCACCACGGGCCGAACGGCAGGGCCAGCAGCGCCAGGATCAGCACGTCCAGCAGGCACATGCCCAGCATGAGCACGCCCGGCCGCAGCCGGTGCAGGATCCTGACCAGGGGCGCTCCGGCCAGGCCGCCGGCCGCGCCCGCGCCGAGGGCCACCCCGATCATGTCCGGCGGCACTGCCTGGTGGCGCAGGATCACGATGATGACCAGATCGAGCCCGGCGCCGATCGTGTTCACGAACATGATCAGCATCGTGGCCGCGCGGAGCACGGGCTGATCCCACAGCGTGCGCAGGCCTGCCAGCATGCCCCCCGACCCGGCAGTGCCCCCCGACCCGGCAGTGCCCCCCGACCCGGCGGTGCCGTCCGACCCGGCAGAGTCCTCGGGCCCCCCGGTCGGCTGGACCCGGAACCTCGGCTGGCCGGGCACGACGGCCATGAGCGCCGCGGCGGCCAGCGCCACCAGGAAGGAGCCCGCGGTGAACACGAACGGCAGGGCGTGGGCCAGCGCGTGAACGCCGTAGAGCGCGCCGCCGATGGCCGGCCCGGCCAGCGCCGCGCCGTTCATCCTGACCTCATCTTGCGTGAGCGCCCGGGTGAGCTGCTCGGGCGCCACCACCTCACGCATCAGCAGCAGGCCCGCGGCGCCCTTGATCGCCTGCCCGATGCCGAGGAGCGCGGCGGCAGCGAGCAGCAGGGGCAGCGACAGCCGGCCGGCCACCAGCGCCAGCACCACACCCGCGGTCACGGCCGCCCGGGCGGCCTCCGTCGCGATCACGATCGTGCGGCTGTCGTACCGGTCGGCCAGCGAGCCGGCCGGCAAGCCCGCGACCAGCATCCCGATGGCCTGTACCGCCGCGAACAGTCCGGCCAGGGCGGGGGAGCCGGTCATGGCCAGGATGATCAGTGGGTAGCCCACGTCCGCCACCGAGACGCCCACGGTGGAGGCGGTCATCCCGATCCACAGCGTCTGGAACCGCAGGTTGCGTCGCAGCGGCGGCGGCCCGATCGCGGTCCCCGCTGCTGCCTGCTCGGCCACTGTCACTGTCATGGTCGCATCCATTTGCATCTTCCTGAACTCTCACTCATTCGCCATCATTCATGCTTACGTGAATGATGGCATGATCGTGAGTGTATGGCAAGATGTCTCCATGGAACAGTCCTCGGTGGAGGCGGAGCCGCCAGCGGTCCGGACCGTGAACGACGTCGAGATGCTCAAGGCGATGGCAGACCCGACTCGGCTGGCCATCCTGTCGGCGCTGATGAAGTCGGGTGGCGACCTGCCGGTCATGTCGGTCAAGGAGCTGGCCGCGGAACTCCGTGAGCCGCAAACCAAGCTCTACCGGCACGTCAAGCAGCTAGAAGCAGCCGGCCTGATCAGGGTGGCCGGTACTCGCCTGGTGTCAGGCATCGTTGAGCAGCGGTATCAGGCCTGCCAGCGGGACCTGACGCTCGCCCGCGGCTTCCTGTACGAACACGCCGACGAGTCCGAGCTGGTCGTGCAGGCGGTGTTTGACCGGTACTTCGACGGCTTCAGGGCCGCGTTCCGGGCGGACCGGCTGCCCGAGAACGAGATCCTGGCCGAGGAGTCCTACCGCAAGCCGGTGCTTTTCTACTCCGACCTGAAGCTTTCGCCCGCTCAGGCCGCGGAGCTAGTAAGCAAGCTCAAGGAGATCATGGACAGCCAGAAGCATGACGGGACCGAGGACCCGGACGGCGTAACGCTCAACCTGCTGATCGGCTGCTACGTTCCGGTCGAGGAGGCTGGCGGCTGACCACCTAGGAGCACAGTAGGTCAGCGGGACGTTGCGCGAGCGAACCGGACTCCCGCCAGAGCGGGCCGCGGATGAGAATGGACTATGGACGAGCGTGAGGACCTCAGCTGGCAGGCGTTCGGTGCGGCGTCCCGTGAGCTCGCGATGGTCATCGCGGCCGACGGGTTCGAACCCGACCTGATCTTGTCTATCGCGCGCGGCGGCCTGTTCCTGGCCGGAGCCCTCGGGTACGCGCTGGCCGTGAAGAACCTGCACGTGATGAACGTGGAGTTCTACGACGGGGTGGGCACCACGCTCGACATGCCGGTCATGCTGCCGCCCGTGCCCAGCGCCGTGGACTTCTCCGCCAAGAAGGTGCTCATCGCCGACGACGTTGCCGATTCCGGCCGGACCATAGAGCTCGTCCACACCTTCATTAAGGACCAGGTGGACGAGGTGCGCACCGCGGTGATCTACGAGAAGCCGCGCTCCGTGATCAGGTGCGATTACGTCTGGAAGCGCACCGACCGCTGGATCAACTTCCCCTGGAGCTGCGAGGCCCCCGTCGTCCAGCGGACGGGCCAGGTCCTCGACGCCTAACGAGGCCGCAGTTCAGATGGGATACCGGGTCGGTTCCTTGGTGTACTGCCGTCCCGACGGGCTGGTCCACCGGACCTCGCCGTTTCCGAGTTGCTCGACTTGCCAGCGGGGATCCTGCTTCATGCGATGGTCGTGGCGGCACTTTGGATCGCCGTTACACAAGCACGTCCTGCCGCCCGCCTCGTATGGGGTGTTGTGTTCGAAATCGCACTGGGCGGCGGGCCGTCGGCAGGTGGGCGCGGTACAGGTCGCGTGCCGGACCTGGGACAGGTGCCGCAACGTGACGCCCGGATCGTGGCCGCGGACCTCGTGCCGGTGATCGCACTCGCCGGTGGCGATCGGCCCGAGCGAGATGATCTGGTCTGGCTGCCCGGGGATGCCGGTGGCCAGGCGCCAGGTCCCATACCCGTCGGGCGGGCCGGGCTGGCTGGCGGGGTTGAACGTGAACCCCGGTCCGCCGCTTTCGGTGGTCGGGCCGGGCGGGTCGTGGCCGCCGGGAGCGGCTGGTTGCTGGCGTCGGGCCGGGCCGGGCGCGAGGCCTGCGGGTTCGGGTCGGCCGCAGCCGTGGCCGATCGCGTGCCCGTCCTGGTCGGTGACCGTCACGCACCAGGTGGACCGGGGGTGGGCGGCGGCGGCGCGGGCCAGGTCCCGGGCCAGTACGGGGTCGATGGGCCCGATCCCCGGGATCTCGCCGGGCCGGTCCGCCAGGTCGAGCAGCGTGGCCACCGAGACCGTGAGGTTGACCCGGCTGGCCAATCCGGCCGGTACCGCGCCGGTCCGGGAGCCCGGTGCCGGTGGCGGGCCGTCTGGCCCGGCCGGTCCCGGCGGGCCTGATCCGCCGTCCGGTGGACTGTCTTGGCCGGTCCCGGCGACGGGGCGGGAGTCCTTGTCGAGCAAGAGATCCAGGTAGGCGCGGGCCCTCAGCTCGTCCATATCACCGGCCAAGCCCGCCTTCTTGAGCTCCGTAGCCCACCAGGTGATCCGCTGGTCCGCGGCAAGCACCTCAGCGGGCGGCAGTTCCCGGCCGACCAGGGCAGCGTTCCCGGAGTCCTCGGCCCACCGCTCCACCCGGGCGTCCCTGGCGGCCTCCTCGCGGCGCTTGCGGGCCGCTTGCGGGTCGACCTGCATCACGGCCCGGGCGATCGCCGCCCGCAACCCGCCCGGCGTCAGCCGCCCGGCGCGGCCCAGCACCAGCGCCTCGGCCGCGCGGGCCTGCCCGGGGTCCAGCGTCCGGGCGGCGTCGGCGATGATCCGCGCCTTGCTCACCCGCAGGGTCCCGTCCCGGAACGCGGCCCGGGTCCCGGGCAACTTGACCTCCAGGTCCCAGGTCAGGTCCAGCAGTCCCGCCGCGGCGCCCTTGGACTCGGCCAGGGCCAGGGACAGCTCGTCAGGAGCGAACTCGTCCCACGCCGCGGGCATCCGGGCCGGGCCCTCCAAGGTGCAGCCCTCTGCGGGGCGGCGCCGGATGAATTCGGCGATGGCGGCGTGCTTGCGGGCCGCGGCGTGGGCCTCGGCGCGGTCCCAGGCGCAGATCGCCCCGACCAGCTCATCGTCGCTCGCGCCGGGGTACCGGTCACCGGTCCCTGCGGCGTCGGCGGCGAACAGGGCCAGCTCCACCCCGCCCGGCGCGGCGTCTAGGATCATCCCGGTGGCGAACGCACCGGCCGGGCCCGCGTACTCGCCGGCAAACTGCTCCGCCGAGCCGGGCTGGCCCGGTCCGCGGCGGCCCAGGGTGGCGCCGATCGCGGCCAGCGCCCCCGTAGTCCCCATCCGGGCGGCCGCCGCGGCGGCCCGGGCCTCGTCCTCAGCGATCTCCCGGCACTCGGTGATGATCGCGGCCATCTCCGCCCGGCTGACCTCCGGCGGGCCATCCAGGTCTAGGCCCAGGCCGGGGTCCACGGGCTCGGCCGCCAGGTACGCGGCCCATTCCCCGTCATCCATCCAGTCCGCCCCGGAGGGCAGCACCAACCGCCACCCCGCCAACTCATCCTGGAGGGGGTCACCGGGCCCGTCAGCCGCGGGATCTAGCACTCGTCCTCCTGTCGCGCCGAAGTTTGATCGTCTCTATATTCGAAATTATACTCCCGCGCCCAGTCGCACGCAACTCACCGCGTTGTATTTGAGATCAGTTAGTTACATGTGAAAGAATAAATTCATACATATTAGCGAGTACAAGAGAACGGGTGTCGCCTGGTAGCGCCTCTGGAGCTTCGAGGCTCCCGTCGCCCAGCGGGCGGGCCGGGTCTTCGACGCCTGACGAAGCCACGGTTGCACTCACCGGGCTACGGGCGCGCCGCGTGCTCGGCCCGGCCACGGTCAAGGTCGCATGGCGGCAACAGGAGAAGGGCTGGCGCTGCGGAACGCTGTCGCTGAGCAGGCGACCGGGGGGGCCGATCCGGCGTTTCGTCGTCAAGCGCAGGAGCCCCGGATGGTGGATCAACGTGAATCATAGGTGACCACGTCGTGGGTAAGTCGGCCCAGAAGCTGGCACGGGGTGCGTGACCCCGTCCGGCCGGGCCGCGGTCAAAGTCACGTGGAAGCAGTCGGGCGGTGCGTCTTGTGCTGTTTGTCTTCGACCCGGGCGGCCGTGTCCAGGGCCAGCACCGCCACGTGCAGGGAGGTCCGCGACTCGGCCGAACTCAGGTCGGCACCCAAGATCCGCTCGATCCGGCGGAGGCGCTCGTAGAAGGTGGGCCTGGCCAGGTGGGAGGCCTTGGCCGCCTCGGCCTTGTTGCCCCCGGCGGCCAGGTAGGCAGCGAGCACGCCGAGGAGCCCGCTATCCGGGTCAAACGCGAGCAGGGCGCCGAGCTCCCGCTCCACGAAGGTCTGCAGGCGCGGGTCGTCCCTGAGCAGGTGGAGCAGCCCGCGCAGGCGCAGGTCGGGCAGCCGGGAGAACCGGGGCGCGCGCGGATCCCGGTCGTCCGGGCGTTCGGCCGCCACGTCGGCGACCTGGCTGGCCTCTAGGAACGAGCGGCGTACGTCCCTGATCGAGGTGACGGCCTCGCCGACGCCGATGACCAGGCCGTCAGGCTCGGCGCCGAGCCGCTCGGAGATCCGGGCGGCCAGCCTGGTCAGCGCGTCATCGGGCTCGGCTCGCGGGCCGAACGAGAGCATGGCTCCGGCGCGGGCGTCATCCAGCGTCCCGACCAGTGAGGGGATCCGCTCGGCCCGGCAGGCGGCGGCCGCCGCGTCGGCCAGGTCGAGCACCCGGGCGTGCGCGGAAACCCCGAGCGCGCCGGGGGAATCGCGGAGCCTGAGCACCATGGCGACGAGCTGGCGCCCGTCGACCGGTACCCCGAGGGCGCGAGACCGGACAGCGGCCTCGGCCGGATCGGCGTGCGCCTGCGAGATGATCCCGCTGATCAGCGTCCGGTGGGCCTGCCGTTCCAGGCTCTCGCTGTGCCGCGTGAGCAGTCGGCCCAGCGCCAGCGTGGTCGCCGTCCGCTCGATGAGCACGGTGTCCGTGCCCGTCGGCGGGCCGTCGCAGACCAGGATCACCCGGCCCCAGTCCTCGCCGCGGGCGCCGACCGGCGTGACCAGCCAGCCCGCCGCCTCGTCGTACGCCGTCCGCCCCGCGCGGCCCCCCGCGCCGCCGCCCGCTCGGGAGCCCAAGGAGCCAAAGGAGCCCAAGGAGCCCGACGGGCTGAACGCGCGGCTGCGCCTGGCGAAGCCGGCCAGCAGCCGCGCCGGGTCGGCGCTGCCCGGCTCGCAGGCCAGCACCCGGTGCGAGAGGTCGGCCAGGATGACCGGCCGGCCGGCCAGGATCGCGGCCTGGCGCACGATCTCGTCGGGGGAGGCGCCCGCGACGGACAGCTCGGTGAACACCTCGTGCAGGCGCTCGGAGGCGCGCAGTTCCTCGAGCTGGGCGTCGATGATCATGGCGTGGACCGCCTCGGTGATCTCGACGAAGGGAACCTCGCGCTCGAAGGCGATCAGCGTCAGGCCGGTCCCTGCGGCGGCCCTGACCAGCGCGGCGGGCAGCGTCCCCACGAACCGTCGGCCGAGTTCGACCGCGAGCGCGCTCACCCCGGCCCCGGCCAGGTCAGCCGCGTACCGCGCCAGCAAGGCAGGATCAGACGGCAGTGCGATCCCGGTGGTCAGCACGAACTCGCCGCCCTGCAGCAGGTGCGCCGCGTCCGCTATCTCGAGCACGTGAACCCAGCGGACCCGCGCGCCCAGGCCGTCGGTCCCGGCCAGCACCTGCGGGCTGCCGCGCCGGATGACGTCCAGGCCCAGCAGGTCGCCGACGGTGGGAAGCACAACGTCAAGTAAAGCAGCACAAGTCTTACATGATGTCGATTACGCCCGCCACCAAGGATCCACCAGACTAGGAACCATGTCTGAGCTTCTTGAACGCCATCGCGCGGTCATCCCGAACTGGGTCGGGATCTACTACAACGAGCCCATCGAGATCGTCAGCGGCCTGGGTTGCCGGGTCACCGACGGCGAGGGCCGCACCTACCTGGACTTCTTCGCCGGCATCCTCACCAACATGCTCGGGTACGACGTACCCGAGGTACGTGAGGCCGTCCAGCGCCAGATCGCTACCGGAGTCGTGCACACCTCGACGCTGTACCTGATCCGCAACCAGGTCGAGCTCGCCGAGAAGATCATCAAGCTCTCGGGCATCGCCAACGCCAAGGTGTTCTTCACCAACTCCGGTACCGAGGCCAACGAAGTCGCGCTGCTGGCCGCCCTCTCGGCCCGCAAGGCCAACCAGGTGCTCGGGATGCGCGGCAGTTATCACGGGCGCTCGTTCGGCGTGGTCGCCGTGACCGGGGTCGCGGCCTGGAAGATGTCGAGCCTCGACCCGTTCGGCACCCACTACCTGCACGGCACGGACCGGCAGCTTCCGGCGTACCGCGACCTGTCGGACGCCGAGTTCATCAAGGCGTGCGTGGACGATCTGCGGGCGCTGCTGTCCGCCGGTGTCCACCCGGCCGACGTCGGCTGCCTGCTGGCCGAGCCGGTCCAGGGCGTGGGCGGGTTCACCATGGCCCCCGACGGGCTGTTCGCCGCGTACAAGGAAGTCCTCGACGAGCACGGGATCCTGCTGGTCTCCGACGAGGTGCAGACCGGCTGGGGCCGTACGGGCGAGCACTTCTGGGGCATGTCCGCGCACGGGGTTACCCCGGACGCGATGACGTTCGCCAAGGGACTGGCCAACGGCTTCGCCATCGGCGGCGTGGTGGCCCGCGGCGAACTGCTCGAAGGGATCCGCGGCAACGGCATCTCCACCTTCGGCGGCAACCCGCTCGCCACGGCCGCGGCCAACGCCACCCTGGACTACGTGCTCTCCCACGACCTGCAGCGCAACGCCGCCGTCACCGGCCGGATCATCATCGACGGGCTGCGCGAGGCGGCCGCCTCCCTCGACATCGTGGGCGACGTGCGCGGCAAGGGCCTGATGTTCGCGGTCGACCTGGTCGACCCGGCCACCGGGAAGGCGAGCCCGCCGCTGGCGGCGAAGATGCTCGAGGCGACGAAGGAGCGCGGCCTGCTGGTCGGCAAGGGCGGCCTGTACGGGCACACGCTGCGGATGGCGCCGCCGCTGACGCTCAGCGAGGCCGACGCGAAGGAAGGCCTCGGGATCCTCATCGACGCCCTCACCGCGGTGAACGAGGAGACGAAGGCGCAGTGAGCAAGCACGTTACCCATTGGATCGGGGGCAAGCCCTGGGACGGTGAGTCGGAGCGGCACGGCGACGTCTACGACCCGGCGACCGGGCAGGTCACCGGGCAGGTCGACTTCGCCAGCCCGGCCGAGGTGGACCTGGCCGTCGCGGCGGCCAAGGACGCGTTCCAGACTTGGCGGCGGATCAGCCTGGCCAGGCGCGCGTCGGTGCTCTTCGCGTTCCGCGAGCTCGTCCGCGACCACGCCGTCGAGCTGGCCAAGCTGATCACGGACGAGCACGGCAAGGTCGCGACGGACGCCGCGGGTGAGGTATCGCGGGGCCTGGAGGTCGTGGAGTTCGCCTGCGGCATCCCGCACCTGCTCAAGGGCGGGTACTCGGAGAACGTCTCCACCGGGGTCGACTCGTACTCGATCCGCCAGCCGGTGGGCGTGGTCGCGGGCATCACGCCGTTCAACTTCCCGGCCATGGTGCCGATGTGGATGTTCCCGCTGGCGATCGCGTGCGGGAACACCTTCGTGCTCAAGCCCTCGGAGAAGGACCCGTCGGCGTCGCTCCTGCTCGCCTCGCTGTGGGCCGAGGCCGGCCTGCCGGACGGCGTGTTCAACGTCGTGCAGGGGGACAAGGTGGCGGTGGACGCCATCCTGCACCACCCCGACATCGCCGCGGTCAGCTTCGTCGGGTCCACCCCCATCGCGCGGTACGTCTACGAGCAAGGGACAACACACGGCAAGCGCGTGCAGGCCCTCGGCGGCGCCAAGAACCACATGGTGGTCCTGCCCGACGCCGACCTTGACCTGGCCGCCGACGCCGCGGTGTCCGCGGGCTTCGGCTCCGCGGGGGAGCGCTGCATGGCCATCTCCGCGGTGGTCGCCGTCGAGCCGATCGGGGACGAGCTGGTCAGCCGGATCTCCGAGCGCATAACGGGCCTGCGCGTCGGGCCCGGCTCCGACGGGCGGTCCGAGATGGGGCCGCTGGTCACCGGGCCGCACCGGGACCGGGTCGCGTCCTACCTGGACACTGGCGTCCGCGAGGGCGCCACGCTCGCCGTCGACGGCCGGCGCCACTCGGTGCTAGGAGGAAACACTCACGGCTTCTGGCTCGGGCCGAGCGTCCTGGACCACGTAACCCCGCAGATGAGCTGCTACACCGACGAGATCTTCGGCCCGGTGCTCAGCGTGGTGCGGGCGCCGTCCTACGAGGAGGCGGTCGCCCTGGTCAACGGCAACCGCTACGGCAACGGCACGGCCATCTTCACGAACGACGGGGGAGCGGCCCGCCGGTTCGTCTCCGAAGCGGAGATCGGCATGGTCGGGGTCAACGTGCCCATCCCGGTGCCCATGGCGTACTACTCGTTCGGCGGCTGGAAGGCGTCGCTGTTCGGCGACACGCACGTGCACGGCACCGAGGGCGTGCACTTCTACACCCGCGGCAAGGTGGTCACGTCCCGCTGGCTCGACCCCAGCCACGGCGGCGTCAACCTCGGCTTCCCGGTCAACACCTAGACCACCGGGTAGCGTCCCGGGCTCAATGGCGAACCCGGGGCGCTACCCGGTGAACGTCGCCCGCACTAGGCGCTCGGCGGCCTGCGAACCCCCGGCCAAGGATCGTTCGGTCAATATATGGTCCAGCGGCGGGGCGGGGGAGTCGCGGTGGTCCTGCATCAGGTGGGCCGACCCGTGCGGCAGGAGCACGAGATCCCCGGCCGACAGCTCAGCTGGCACCGCGCCGGGCTGCCCGAGCGTGAGCATGGCCCGCCCGGAGAGCACCAGGTGGAACTTGGCCGTCGCCGATCCGTCCACCCAGAACCCCCACGGGGCGCCCAGGTCGGACAGGCAGAACACGGCGCTGCGGACGTTGATCCGCTCGAGCAGCGCGCTGAGGTCGTCGTCTTGGGCGGCGGTCAGCAGTTCCACCGGCGCTCCCCTTGATCGTGGGTGCGAAGACCTTTCTTCCGAACGACCGTACCAGGGGCTCCGGACGATCGGACAAGTCATCGGTCCTGCTAGACATAGACGCTGCGCGACCAGGCCGGCCATGCTCGGGACAAGATCCGTATGAATTTTCGAAACAAGGGAGAGCAGCGAATGCCAACGTTCCTGGTCACTTACCACGGGGGCGGCATGCCCGCCGACGAGGAGGGCCGCCAGCAGGCCATGGCCGCCTTCGGCGCCTGGGTCGGCACAGTGGGCGATGCCCTGACCGACCCAGGCGCCCCGCTCGGCCCGGCGATGACCGTCTCGGTTGACGGCGTGCGCGAGGGCCACGCGGAGGGTCGTACCGGCGGTTACTCCATCCTGCGGGCGGACGACATGGAGTCCGCGGTGGACCTGGTCCGCGACCACCCGTTCGTCTCCCGCGGCGGCTCGCTTACGGTCAGCGAGGCGGTCGCGCCGTAGTTCCGGCGGCCCCGCGGCGTCCAGGCTCGGTCGCCGAGCAGCGCCAGCCCGGCGGGGAGCAGGACGCCGCGGACCACGGTGGCGTCGATGAGCACCGCGGCCGCCATCGCCACCCCGAACACCTTGAACTCGAACAGCGACAGCGTGGCGAAGATCGAGAACACCGCGACCATGATCACCGCCGCGCTGGTCACCACGCCGGCGCTGCGGGCGATGCCGCCGGTGATCGCGTTCTTGGCCGATGCGCCGCCCAGCCACAGCTCCCTGATCCGGCTCAGGATGAACACGTGGTAGTCCATGCTCAGCCCGAACAGCAGGACGAACATGAACAGCGGCAGCCACGGCGTGATCCCCCCGTAAGCCGTGAAGCCGAGGGTCCGCTGCAGGTGGCCGTCCTGGAAGATCAACACCATCAGGCCGTACGCGGCGCCCACAGACAGCAGGTTCAGGCCGATGGACAGCGCCGGTATATATACCGAACGGAACGATGTGCCCAGCAAGAGGAACGCTAGACCAAGGACGAAGGCGAACACCCACGGGACGGTCTTAGCCAGCTGGGCGTCGAAATCGTGGTTGCCTGCGGTGAGCCCGGCCACCGCGTAACTGATCCCGGGCACGTGGCCCAGGGTCGCGGGCAGCGCCTGGTCGCGGAGCGTGGTGAGCGCCTGGTTGGACGTGGCGTCCGTCCCGTCGCCCGCGAGCGGCACCGACACGATCAGCACCTGGTCGTGCCCGAACATCGCGGTGGTGATCGGCTCGCGGATCGCCCCGTGCGTGGCCGTCACCTGCGAGTGCAGCGCCGCGACCGCCCGGCTGACCTGCGGGCCGCCGAGATCGGAGCCGGTCACGACCACCTCGGCGGGCTCGGGGCCGCCGGGGAAGGCGTCGGAGATGGCGATCAGCGAGCGCACCACGGCCACGTTGGATTCCAGGTCGTGGATGCCGGGGTCCTCCAGGTGCAGGGACAGCACCGGGACGGCCAGCGTGATCAGAACGGCCGCAGCCACGCCGCCCCAGGCCAGCGGCCGCCGCACCACCGCGCGGGCCAGCAGGCCCCAGAACCGCGACTCGTGCGCGGCGGTGCGCCGCCGGCCAAGGAACGGGATCCGGCCCCGGTCCGTCCACTTGCCGAGCATGGACAAGATCCCGGGCAGGAAGGTCAGCGAGCCGAGCACGGCCACGCCGACCACCATGATCGTGCCGACGGCGATGCCGGAGAACACGTCGATGCCGGTCAGGAACAGCCCAGCCAGGGCGACCATCACGGTCACCCCCGACACCACGATGGCCCGCCCCGAGGTGCCCGCCGCGATGCGCAGGGCCTCGTGCGTGTCGTGTCCCGCCGCGCGCTCCTCGCGCGTGCGGCGCAGGTAGAACAGCGAGTAGTCGATGCCGACCGCCATCCCGACCAGCAGCACGACTGCGGAGGTGGTGCTGTCGATCGGCAGCCACCGGCTGGGGATGGACAGCAGGGAGATCGCCGAGATCACCGCGGTCCCGGCCAGCAGCAGCGGGATGCCCGCCGCGATCAGCGCGCCGAACACGATCAGCAGCAGGACGAGCGAGATCGGCACCGAGGTGAGCTCGGCCTTGTGGAAGTCCTGATCGGTGATGCTGCCGGTCGCCCGGTCCAGGGTGGCGCCGCCCGCCTCCTCGATGGTCAGCCCCGGATGGCGGGCCGCCACGGCGGCGACCGCGTTCGCCGCGGGCACGACCGCCTGGTCGTCGTTGTTCGGGTTGCCCGCGACGTTGAAGGTGACCAGGGCCGACCTGCCGCTGACCAGCCCCGGTGTGGTCAGCGGTGAAATGACATCGGTCGCGGAGTGCGGCACCGCGCGCAGCGCGGCGACCACCTGGCGGACCGCCAGCCGCATCTGCGGGTCGCTGGAGTACGTCTGGCCCGCGGAGCGGCCCTGAATGAGGACGCTCTCGCTGTCGGGCTGCTGGACGACGGGGAGCGCGAGCACTCGCTCGGCCTGGCCCGCCTGCCCGGGGTCGTAACTGTTGAGGTTATCGGTGCCGAGCCGCTGGCCGATGACTACCGCCGCGACGACCAGCAGCAGCCAGCCGAACACGGCGGTCTTGCGGTGCCGGGCGGACCACCCGGCCACTCGTTCCACGATGGGTGCCCTGTGTTTGTTAGCCATGCCGCCCAGCCTCCAGGGCCTAGGCCCCGTCCAGCCATGGTGCGACCTTACGGAAGCGCGGTGGGGTTAGCCTCACCACGATCCGGGGGGTGCGGCTGATGGCCACCCGGAGGGCCATGTCATAGCGTCGGAGCCATGTTCCTCCTCCGCGACCTGGTGTCGGCGCGCACCTGGCTCGCCATGACCCAGCACCTGGCCGGCCTGTTCATCGGGACCGCGGCCATCTTCGTGTTCACCTTCGGGCTCGGGTTCGGGTTCGGCTTCATCTGGCTGGGTCTGATCGGCATCCCGCTGCTGGGCGTTACGCTGCGGCTGGCCACCTGGTTCGCCCGCGCCGAGCGGGCCAGGTTCGCCTTCCTGGCCGGCGTCGCGATCCCGCCCTGGCCCGAACAGGGCCGGGCCGGCTACCGGTGGGTCATCATCCCGCGCTGGCGGATGTTCACCGAGCGAGCGACCTGGGCCGAACTCGGCTACGGGCTGCTGCGGCTGCCGATCACCGCGGTCGCGCTGACGGTGAGCATCGGGGTCTGGGCGGCGGGCCTGGTCGCGCTGACCCTGCCCGCCTACGGCTTTGCCATGCCCGGTGGGGGCCCGAACCTCGACGGCCAGGTGCTGCGCGGCCCGGGCGTCCTGGTGGTCTCCGTGGTCCTCGGTGCCGTCCTGCTGCTCGCCGCGCCGCAGGTGACGCGCGGCCTGGCCGGGGCCGACGCCGCCATCTCCCGCCGCCTGCTCGGCCCGCGCCGGGATCTGGCTGCCCGGGTGATCGAGCTGGAGACCAGCCGCGAGCGGGTGGTCGACGCGGCCGAGGCGGAGCGGCGACGGATCGAGCGTGACCTGCACGACGGCGCGCAGCAGCGGCTGGTCGCGCTGGCCATGGAGCTCGGCCGGGCCAAGGCGAAGTTCGCCGACGACCCCGACGGGGCCAGGGAGCTCGTCGACCAGGCGCACGCCCAGGCCAAGGAGGCCCTCACCGAGCTGCGCAACCTCGTCCGGGGGGTGCACCCGCCCGTGCTGACCGACCGGGGCCTCGACGCGGCCCTGTCCGGCCTGGCCGCGCTTTGCCCGGTGCCGGTCGACATGCACGTGGACGTGCCGGTACGGCCCAAGGCCGCGGTGGAGGCGGTGGCCTACTTCGTGGTCGCGGAGGCGCTGACCAACGTGGCCAAGCACTCCCGCGCCAGCCACGCCAAGGTCATCGTCGAGGGCCACGGCTTCCCTGGCACGCTGACCGTCATGGTCAGCGACGACGGGATCGGCGGCGCGGACGCGAACAGCCCCGGGCTGGCCGGGCTGGCCGACCGGGTGTCCGGCGTAGACGGCAGGTTCTCGGTGGAGTCCCCGGCGGGCGGGCCCACGATCATCGCGGCGGTACTGCCATGCGGGTAGTGATCGCGGAGGATTCCGTCCTGCTGCGCGAGGGACTGACCAGGCTCCTCACCGAGGCCGGCCACGAGGTCGCGGCGGCCGAGGGCGACGGCGAGCAATTCCTCCGCGCGGTCGCGGCGCACGAACCCGACGTGGTGGTGGTGGACGTCCGGATGCCGCCTACCTTCACCGACGAGGGACTGCGGGCCGCCCTGGTGGTCAGGGACCAGTGGCCGAAGGTCGGCGTGCTCGTGCTGTCCCAATGGGTGGAGGAGCGGTACGCCACCGAGCTGATCTCCGGCCGCCCGCACGGGGTCGGCTACCTGCTGAAGGACCGGGTGGCAGACGTGGCCGACTTCCTCGACGCGTTGCGCCGGGTGGCTGAGGGCGGGAGCGCGCTCGACCCCGAAGTCGTGGCGCAGCTGCTCGCCCGCAGCCGCCACCCGCTCGGCGAGCTCACCCCGCGGGAGCGCGAGGTGCTCGCCCTCATGGCCGAAGGCCGGTCTAACTCCGCCATCGCCGACGCGCTCGTGGTCGGCGGCGGCGCGGTGGAAAAGCACATCAACAACATCTTCACCAAGCTCGGGCTGGCGCCCGGTGACCGCGACCACCGTCGCGTGCTCGCCGTCCTGCGCTATCTCGGCACCGGCTGAAACGGGGTCCCACCATGACGCTCACCCAAGCCGCAGGCGCGCGCCGCGCCTCGGGCCACCTGCGGATGACGCCCGGCCGCTGGGTCGCGGTCGCCCTGGCGGTGCCGGTGGCCATCGCCCTGATCGGCTGGACCGGCTTCGACCTGGTGACCGCGATCGCTCGCGGCAGCTACGCGTTCAGCTACGCGGTCCAGGTGCACGACGGGCAGGTGGCGCTGAACGTCAACGGCAGCGACGTCACGCTGCGGCGGGGCTCAGGCGGCGCGGCCCGGCTGACCGGAACCGTACAGTACGGCCTCATCCGCCCGGGCCTCACCGAGAACACCGCGGCCACCGGAACCAGCGTGGGCATCAACTGTGACGGCATAGCCAGTGACTGCGGGATGGACGCGACCCTCGTGGTTCCGGCGCAGACCGCCGTCTCGCTGGGGAGCAATGGCGGCGACGTCGTGATCTCCGACTGGACAGGACACCTGGCTTTGTCCAGCGGCGGCGGCAACATTAACGCTGGCAGCCTCGCCGGCACCCTGCAGATCGTCACTGGGGGCGGTGACCTAACCGCCAGTTCGCTGACCGGTAACGTGCAGATCTCCACCGAGGACGGCAACATTAACGCCGACGACCTGGCCGGGACGGTTCGGCTGGACACCGGCGGCGGCGACCTGACCACCAACGGGCTGTCGGGTAACGTGCAGATCTCCACCGAGGACGGCAACGTCAACGGTAACTCGGTGTCCTCGCCGCAGCTCACCATCGACACCGGCGGCGGCGACGTCACGCTGGTGTTCACCCAGCCGCCGACCGACCTGCATATCACCGCGAGCGACGGCAACATCTCGCTGGTCCTCCCGCCCGGCGACACGAAGTACGACATCTCCACCCCCAATACCTCCGGCGGCAACGTCAGCTACCCGTCCTCGCTGTACAGCTCGGCGTCCCCGCACAAGATCACCCTCGACAGCGGCGGCGGCGACATCAGCATCACGCAGAGCTAGCCGAGGCGGAGCGAGCTGACCAGGGTGCCCACCGCGGAGGTCCCCAGGTTGCTGGGCACCGAGACGTAGAACAGCGCGGGAGCCTGTCCGGGGCCGCGGTCGACGAGCACCACCGCTCCGGCCTCGCTGGTCCACGCCAGGCCCTCGCTGTCGGCGGCCGGGTAGGTCATCAGGAACGTGACCACCCAGGCCTGATGCCCGCTGACCTGCATCCCCGAGCTGTCCTGGACCGTGAGGTAGTGCGGCAGCCCGGAATAGTAGGCCAGGTCCAGCGCGTCGGCCAGGCTCGTCGCGGTCGGCTCCAGGTCGGCGACGCTCGAATACTGGAACTGCTGCTGGAGCAGGCCGGAGCAGGCGTCGCCGTACCAGTCCGTGGTGGACCCGGCGATGAATGCGGGCCCGGCTATCGCGCTCTCGCCCGCGCTCCAGCTGAACATGGGCGTGTCTAGCGCGGTCGGGCAGCCCGGCCGCCAGGGGGAGGAGAGCAGCCGGTAGGACAGGCCCGACGAGCTATCGGTCACCTGCGGGCCCTGAGTGGAGCCCGAGGCTGACGCGGACGGGTCAGCCGGTCGCGGCCGGGCTGACGCGGAGGCCGTCGCCGGTTCGAGCGCGGAGAGCGCGGCCGGCCTGGCCGCGGACGGGACCTTGGCGATCGCCGGGACCCTGGCGATGTCGTTGACCACCACGGCGATGACCACAAGCGCCAGCATGGTCATGCTGGTCAGCACCCACATCATCCGCCGCTGTCGGCGACGCCGGCGGACCGCCGGGCTCGCCCTTAGCCTCCCCATGCCGTCAGGGTAAATCGCGCATACGTCGCGATAAAGACCCTAGGGTGACGTCCAGGTAGCTACGGCTAGGCGGGCGCGGCGGCGGACACCGGTACCGATTCCTCCGCCCGGACGTCCGAGCGGCCGAACACCAGGTGGGCGACGAAGCCGGCGGCGAGCGCCACCAGCACGCCAAGGTTGGCGTAGGCCCACGCGCCGGTCTTGCCGCCCAGGCCGAACGCGCTGAGCAGGTAGCCCTGCCAGGTCAGCCAGCTCGCCGCCGTGTTGGTGACCAGCCCCCAGCCGACGACGGTCGCCACCACGACCGCCAGGACCGGAGCCCACCGGATATCGCCGTAACGGCCCGACGTGGTGAACAGCTCCGGCTCGGCGTAGTCGCGCCTGCGCAGCGCGATGTCGGCCAGCATGACCCCGCACCAGGCCGCGATCGGCACGCCGAGCGTGATCAGGAAGCCCTCGAACTGGCCGATGAAGTTGTGCGTGAAGAACACCACGTAGATGGTGCCGGCCGTCATCACGGTCCCGTCGATCAGCGCGGCCTGGTACCGCGGCAGCCGTACGCCCAGGGTCAGCAGGGCCAGCCCGGAGGAGTAGATGTCGAGGACCGAGCCGCCGATCAGCCCCAGCACGGCCACGATGGCGAACGGCACCAGGAACCAGGTCGGCAGCAGCGTGGTCAGCGCCCCGATCGGGTCGGCGCTGATCGCCGAGCTCAGGGAGGTGGACGAGCCGGCCAGCAGCAGGCCGAACAGCAGCAGGAAGATCGGCGCGATGGACGAGGCGAACGTGGTCCAGCCGACCACGCCCGAGCCCGAGGCCCGCCGCGGCAGGTAACGCGAGTAGTCCGCGGCGCAGTTGACCCAGCCGAGCCCGAAGCCGGTCATGGTGAACACCAGCGCCCCGATGAGGGACTGGGCCGAGCCGGTGTGGATGGCGGACACGGCGTGCCAGTGGATCTTGTCCGCCACCAGCGCGATGAACACCACCGTGAACACCCCGGTCACGATGGTGATCCAGGCCTGCAGCCGCATGATCAGGTCGAAGCCCATCACGCCGCCGAAGATGGTCAGCGCCACCACCAGGATCAGCGCGATCACCTTCGTGCCGTCGCCGCCGCCTACGCCCACCCGGTGGAAGACGGTGGCCGTGGCCAGCGTGGCCAAGATGACGAGCACCGTCTCCCACCCCACGGTCAGCAGCCAGGAGATCACCGTGGGGAGCTTGTTGCCGTTGACCCCGAACGCCGCCCGGCTCAGCACCATCGTCGGCGCCGAGCCCCGCTTGCCCGCGACCGCGATGAACCCGCAGGCCAGGAACGACAGCACGATCCCGACCACGCCGACGATCAGCGACTGCCAGAACGAGATGCCGAAGCTCAGCTCGAAGGCGCCGTAGGACAGGCCGAGCACGGAAATGTTCGCGGCGAACCAGGGCCAGAACAGGTCCCGCGGGTGACCCTTGCGCTCGCTTTCGGCGATGACGTTGATGCCGTTCATCTCGACATGAAGCGGCCGCACCTCGGCGGCGCCGGTAGCGTCGGTCATGGCCAGCCTCCCTTAGTAATCCATGATGGCCTTGCGCTGTGCCCCGTCGATCGGTATGTGCGCCCCGTTGATGAAGCTGGCCCGGGGCGAGGCGAGGAACGTCACCAGCGCCGCCACCTCTTCCGGTTCGCAGATCCGGCCGAACGGGATGGACCGTTCGGCCAGTTCGTGCGCGCGTTCCTGGGTCACGCCCTTGTCCCGGGCGAAGGCGCGCTCCAGGGTGTCCCACCGGTCGGTGTTCACCGGGCCGGGGTTGACCGTGTTGATGCGGACCCCGTACCGCCCGTACTGCTCGGCGACCGAGGAAGCGAAGTTGATGTCCGCGGCGTTGGCCACGCCGGCGGTCATCTCCCAGTAGCTGGGCTTGAGGCCGTCGTTGCCGACGACAAGGACGATCGCGCCCGCGCCGCGCTGCCGCATGTGCGGGATGACGGCGCGCACGGAGCGCACGTAGCCCATGAACTTCAGGTTCAGGCTCGACATCCACTGCTCTTCGGTCAGGTCCTCGAGCAGCCCGCCCGGCGAGCTGCCGGCGCAGGTGACCAGGATGTCGATGGCGCCGAACCGCTCCAGGGTGGCATCGACGCAGCGCTGCACGTCGGCGGATACGCTCATGTCCCCGGCCAGCGGCAGCACCGCGCGCCCGGTCTCGGCGGCGATCTTCTCGGCTGCGGCTTCCAGCGGTTCGGCGTTCCTGGCCGTGATGACCACGTCGGCGCCCTCGCGGGCGAGGGACTCGGCCACGCAGCGCCCGATGCCCTTGCTCGCGCCGGTGACGAAGGCGACCTTCCCGTCCAGCTGCAGCTCCACCGCAACCCCTTCCCGCAGGTCAGCCGGACCGCAGGACCGCAGCCTCAGCCCCCGGTCAGGAGGATGGTATACCAAATATCATCACGGCGGAAGGTCTAGGGGGCGTCGCGGCTTATGGCACGATGCAGGTGAGCGTGATGGCGGCGGTGTGCCCGGCGGTGATCGTGACCGACAGGGGCCGCGAGCACGGGAGCTCCACGCCTTGACTGGCTCCCGAGCCGGCTTGGACGCTCGACGCCTCCTCGATGTCCGGCGACCGGCCGGAAACCTGGTACCGGCCGGGCGGCAGCCACGCGGCGAACTTCCCCGAGGCTCCGACCTGGATCGTCACTGAGTGGTGCCCGGTGGCGGTCAACGTCACCGTGCCCGGGATGGGCCGCTCGCCCGGCTGCTGCCCGGTCGGGCTGATCGGGCCGCCCTCCATGACGAACCTGCCGGTCAGGTGGCCGGTCACGGCCGCGGCGCCGGTGTTGCTGGTCAGGCTCGGGTGGCCGGACTGGCTGGCCGTAGCGCATCCGGCCAGCGCCAGGGTGGCCAGCAGGCACGCGCAGGTACGCAAACTCTTCATGGTCCCTCACCCCGAAGTCCGGAAAACTGACCTTTGGACGCGCTCGCCCGTTATGCGGTTCCGCCAGGGTAGCCAGGCCTTATCCGAGTTCATGATCCACGTTGCGGGACACAGGGAATTGCGGCAGCGTTGTCGTAGCTACCTAGCGATCCGGGAGAAGTCATGGCGCCGAAGCCGCTGGAGCCTGGCGATCCCGTGCGGCTGGGCCGCTTTGAGCTGCTCGGCAGGCTCGGCGAGGGCGGTCAAGGGATCGTCTACCTCGGCCAAGGCGCGGGCCCGGGGGAAGAGCGGGTGGCCGTCAAGGTGCTGCGGTCCAGCGTCGATCCCACGGTCCTCGAACGGCTGGGCCGTGAGCTCGACGCGGTTCACCAGGTGCAGCCCTTCGTCACCGCCGGCGTCATCGAAGCCTCGGCCGAGGGCGACCTGCGCTACATCGTCAGCGAGTTCATCGACGGGCCATCGCTCTCCGAGCGCGTGCTGACCAGCGGCCCGCTGCGGGAGGGCGAGCTGCAGCGCCTGGCGGTGGGGACGGCCACCGCGCTGACCGCGATACACGGCGCGGGGGTCGTGCACCGCGACTTCAAGCCGGCCAACGTGCTGCTCGGCCCGGACGGCCCGCGAGTCGTCGACTTCGGCATCGCCCGGCTCACCGACGCGTCGACGATGACGAGCGGGCTGATCGGGACCCCGACCTACATGGCACCGGAGCAGCTCGCCGGGGCCCGCCCGACCAGCGCCGTCGACGTCTGGGCGTGGGGCGTGACCATGATCTTCGCGGCCACCGGCCGATCGGCGTTCGGCGCCGACACGGTGCCAGCCGTCATGCACCGCATCATGTACACCGAGCCCGACCTCACCGGGCTGCCCGCGTCGCTGGTCCCGGCGGTCAGGGACTGCCTGGAGAAGGACCCGCAGCGACGGCCCAGTGCCCGCGATCTCCTGCTCCGCCTCGTCGACCCGTCGGTGCCGTTCCCGGCCGTCGCCCCCACCCGGCCGGTGGCCGGGGCCTACGAGGCGGCCAGGACCGCGCCGCTCCGCCCCGAACCGCTCCACCCCGAACCGCCGGGCACCGAGCCGCTGCCCTCGGACTCGGTCTACACGGACCCGCGGCGCCCCGGCCCGGGCTTTCCCGCCGACTCGGTACCCGCCATGGCCGGATCCGCATCCGCGTTCGCGCCGGGCGGGCCGCCCACCCGGCCCGCGCGATCCCGGCGAGGGCTGGTCGTGGCGGCTGGCAGCGGCGCGGTGGTGGCGGCGCTCATTGTCGCCGGGGTTCTCCTGCTCACCAAGCACCCGGTGACCAGCGCCGGATCGGCCGGGAATTCCCCCACTGTGGGCACCTCTACCGCCAGCCAGGCCAGCAGTTCAGCGCCCGCCTCGGCGCCGGCCACGGGCCCGACGGTCCCGGCCGCGTTCGCCGGGACTTGGACCGGCACGGCCACCATGTCCGTCATCGGGGTATCCGGTGTCTCGCTGACGAACCCCATCACGTTCACGTTCGTGGCCGGCGCGAGGACCATCTCCGAGAACAACCAGAGCTGCGTCAACACGCTCACCCTGACCGGCCAGACGGGCCAGGTGCTCACGTTCAGCGAGCCGCAGACCGTGCAGTGCGTGGCCGGGACCGTGACGTTCACGCCGCACGGCGCGGACCTGGCCTACCGCTGGACCGACAACGTTGAGCAGAACACCGCCCTGCTGCACAAGGCCTAAGGTCGCTACCCGGCCGGCAAATGACCTCGGCCGCGGGGCAGGACAGTGACCAAGGTCCCGGAACCTGGGGGCCGCTCGGCCCTGGGGCGCCCGGCTCGTGACCTGGTCAGGTAGTAACTCCGCCATCTGCGCGGAAGCAGGCCAGCGACGACGACCCGGAGAGATAACCGATGACCGTGCTCGACCTATCCCGGTGGCAGTTCGGGATCACCACCGTGTACCACTTCATCTTCGTTCCGCTGACGATCGGGCTGTCCCTGGTGGTCGCCTGCATGCAGACGGCCTGGCTGATCAAGAAGGACCCGGTCTACCTGAGGATGACGAAGTTCTTCGGGCAGATCTTCTTGATCAACTTCGCGGTGGGTGTGGTCACCGGGATCGTGCAGGAATTCCAGTTCGGCATGAACTGGTCGGCCTACTCCGAATTCGTCGGCAACGTGTTCGGTGCGCCGCTGGCGATGGAGGCGCTGCTCGCCTTCTTCATGGAGTCGACCTTTATCGGCCTGTGGATCTTCGGCTGGAACCGGCTCTCGCCGCGGCTGCACCTGGCCACGATCTGGCTGGCCGCCATCGGCACCAGCCTGTCGGCCTACTTCATCCTGGCCGCCAACTCGTGGATGCAGCACCCGGTCGGCTACAAGGTCATCCCCGGCACGCACCGGGTGGTGCTGACCAGCATCTGGGCGCTGCTGACCAACTCGACCGTGCTCGCCGCCTGGCCGCACGTGTGGTTCGCGTCGTTCATGGTGGCCGGGGCGGTGCTCATCGCGGTCAGCGCCTGGCACGTGGCCCGCAAGTCCCAGCTCGAGGTGTTCCGCCGGGTCCTGCGGCTCGGCCTGGCCATCACCCTGGCCGCCGGGATCGCCACCGCGGTCACCGGGGATGTCCAGGCCCGGCTCATGGACTCGCAGCAGCCGATGAAGATGGCGGCCGCCGAGGCGCTGTACAACACCTCCGATGCGGCCTCCTTCTCGCTGTTCACCATCGGATCGCTGAACGGCAGCAAGGAGCTGTGGAGCATCCGGGTTCCCTACCTGCTCTCCCTCATCGCCACCCTGAACCCCCACGGCACCGTGCAGGGCATCAACAACGTCGAGCGCGCCTACGACAAGAAGTACGGGCCGGGCAGCTACAAGCCGATCATCCCCGTGACCTACTGGTCGTTCCGCCTCATGATCGGGTTCGGCGGCCTCGCCGCGCTCCTGGCCGCGATCGGGCTCTGGCTGACCAGGCGCAGGCGGATCCCGCGCAGCCGCTGGTCTACCGGGCCGCGCTGTGGGGCGTGGCCCTGCCCTACCTGGCCACCACGATGGGCTGGATCTTCACCGAGATGGGCCGCCAGCCGTGGACCGTGTTCGGCCTGCTGACCACGGCCCAGAGCGTCTCGGCGGGCGTGACCGCCTCCTCGGTGATCATCTCGCTGACCGTGTTCACCCTGCTCTACGCCGGCCTCGCGGGTATCGCGGGATGGCTGACGATCAGGCACGTCAAGGGCGGCGCCCCGGAGGAGACCGATCACCCCGCCAGCGAAGAACCTCTCCCCGTCTTCTCCTACTGAGCACCGTTAGGGATTCGTCATGAACCTCGCGACCTTCTGGTTCATCCTTATCGCGATCTTGTGGTCCGGCTACTTCGTCCTCGAGGGATTCGACTTCGGGGTCGGGATCCTGCTGCCGTTCCTCGGCCGCGACGACACCGAGCGGCGGGTCCTGATCAACACGATCGGGCCGGTCTGGGACGGCAACGAGGTGTGGCTGCTGACCGCGGGAGGAGCGACGTTCGCCGCCTTCCCGCAGTGGTATGCCACCCTCTTCAGCGGCTTCTACCTGCCCCTGCTGCTCATCCTGGCGGCGCTCATCGTGCGGGGCGTCTGCTTCGAGTTCCGCAGCAAGGTGGACAGCCCGCGGTGGCGGACCACCTGGGACTGGGCCATCTTTGCCGGGTCGGCGCTGCCGGCCCTGCTGTGGGGGGTGGCCTTCGCCAACATCGTGCGCGGCGTCCCGCTGAACGCGCAGCACGTCTATACCGGCAACCTGCTGACCCTGCTGAACTGGTACGGCCTGCTCGGCGGGCTGGTCACGCTCAGCCTGTTCGTCCTGCATGGCTCGATCTTCCTGGGCCTGCGCACCACCGGCGAGCTCAGGCAGCGGGCCAGGCGGGCCGCGACCGGCACCGCCCTGGGCGCCATCCCGCTGGCCGCGATCTTCCTGGCGGTCACCCAGGTCGGCCACGGCCGGCCCGCCACCGACGTCACCGCCGCCGTGGCCGCCGTGGCCCTGATCGGCGGCGCGGCCGCCGCGATGCGCGGCCGGGAGGGCTGGGCGTTCGCCGGCACGGCCCTGACCCTCCTGCTCGCCGTGGCCACCCTGTTCGGCGACCTGTGGCCGAACGTGCTGCCGTCGAGCACGTCAGCGGCCTACAGCCTGACCGTGAACAATGCCTCGTCCGCGCACTACACGCTGGTCGTGATGAGCTGGGTCGCGGTGATCTTCACCCCGGTCGTGCTCGGCTACCAGAGCTGGAGCTACTGGGTGTTCCGCAAGCGGCTGACCCGCTCGGACATACCCGCACCCGAGCAGGCACCGGCGGCGCGGCCCGGGACCGGACCGGAATCCGCGGAGCCCGCCGGCGGGCGGGCGTGAGGCCGCTGGACCCGCGCCTGCTGCGTTACTCGGCCGCGGCGCGCGGCTACCTGGCGGTCACGGTCACGCTCGGCCTGGCCGCCACCGGCCTCATCCTCGTCCAGGCCAGCCTGCTGGCGCACCTGCTGGCCGGCGCGGCGACCGGAACCGGCGTCGCCGTGCTGCTCGGCCCGCTCGCGATACTGCTCGCCGTCCTGCTGGCCCGCGCCGCAGCCGGCTACGGCGGCGAGACCGCCGCGCTGCGGGCCGCGGCCGCGGTGAAGTCCCAGCTGCGGCGGCGGCTCACCGACCACGCGCTGCGGCTGGGTCCGTCCTGGCTGGCCAAGAACCGGTCGGGTGAGGTGACCACGCTGGCCACCCGGGGCCTGGACGGGCTGGACGCCTACTTCGCCCGTTACCTGCCGCAGCTCGTGCTGGCCTGCGTGGTGCCGTTCGCGGTGCTGATCCGGGTCGGGCTGACGGACTGGATCTCCTGCGTGGTCATCGGCCTGACCCTGCCGCTGATCCCGGTCTTCGCCATCCTGGTCGGCCTGCACACCAAGGCGACCACCCAGCGGCAGTGGCGGCTGCTGGCCCGGCTTGGCGGCCACTTCCTCGACGTGGTGGAGGGCCTGCCCACGCTCAAGCTGTTCGGCCGGGGCAAGCGGCAGGCCGAGGTGATCGGCACGGTCACCGAGGAGTACCGCGCCGCCACCATGGCCTCGCTGCGAGTCGCGTTCCTGTCCGGATTCGTCCTGGAGCTGACGGCCGCGCTGGCCACCGCGCTGGTCGCGGTGGAGGTCGGGCTGCGGCTGCTGGCCGGGCACATGAGCTACCAGACGGCGCTGCTCGTGCTGCTGCTCACACCCGAGGCCTACCTGCCGCTGCGCGCGGTCGGCGCCCAGTTCCACGCCAGCACCGAGGGTGCCGCGGCGGCCAGGGACGTCTTCGAGATCCTCGACACCCCGCTGTCGGCGGCAGGTGCGCCCGCACGGGCACCGGCCGCCGGCCGTCCCGTCTGCCTGCGCACCGACGTCATCAGGCTGAGCGGGGTCACGCTGACCTATCCGGGACGCGATCACGACGCCCTGTCCGACGTGAACCTGACTATCAGGCCTGGCGACCGGATTACGCTGGCCGGGCCGAGCGGAGCAGGCAAGAGCTCGCTGCTCGCGCTGCTGCTCCGCTTCGCCTTCCCCAGCAGCGGGCGCATCGAGGTCGGCGGCGCGGATCTCGCGTCCGTCCCGCTCGGCGAGTGGCGCAGCCAGATCGCCTGGGTCCCGCAGCAGCCGTACCTGTTCGCCGCGTCCGTGGCCGGCAACATCGCGCTGGGCCACCCGGCGGCCAGCCGCGAGGCCATCGCCCGGGCGGCCCGGGCGGCCGGGGCCGCCGAGTTCATCGAGGACCTGCCCCAGGGGTACGCCACCATGGTCGGCGAGCACGGGCTCCGGCTCTCCTCGGGACAGCGCCAGCAGATCGCGCTCGCCCGCGCGTTCCTGCGCGACGCGCCGCTGCTCCTGCTGGACGAGCCCGCCGCCCACCTGGACGCGGCCAGCGCGGCCCGGCTCGACACCGCGATCAGCACGCTGCTGGCCGGCCGCACCGTGATCCAGGTCACCCATGCACCGGGCCGCGCCAGTGGCGGCGATCGGGTGCTCACCCTGGACCATGGCCGGCTCACCCAGGTCCTGGCGTTGATGCCGGCGGGGCCCGCACCCGTCGCCCTGGCGGCGGTGCCGTCATGACCGC
Organism: uncultured Actinomycetes bacterium; assembly: GCA_963789225.1. Lineage (GTDB taxonomy): Bacteria > Actinomycetota > Actinomycetes > Streptosporangiales > Streptosporangiaceae > Palsa-504. The sequence goes on along the minus strand of CAWBKD010000036.1, from coordinate 364,393 downwards.
GATCATCTCGGCGGGCGCTCCGGTGCGGACGCCGCCGCCCGGGTCGGCTCCAGCCGGCCGCCCGCTGGTACGGCTGCTGCGCCTGGCCCGGCCCATGCGCGGCGAACTGCTCCTGGCCGTACTGGCCGGCGCAGTCGGCTGCGGCTGCGGGGTGGCGCTGCTCGCGGTCTCGGGCTTCCTGCTGGCCCGCGCCTCGCAGCACCCGAACATCGTGGCGATCTCGGTCGCGGTGGTCATGGTCCGTGCGCTCAGCGTCGGCCGCGGACTGCTGCGCTATCTCGAGCGCCTGTTCTCGCACGACGTCGCGTTCCGGGTCTTGGCCGACGTGCGGGTGGCCATCTACCGTCGGCTGGAGCGCCTGGCCCCGGCAGGCCTGGCCGCCTTCCGGTCCGGTGACCTGCTCACCAGGCTGATCAGCGACGTCGACGCGACCCAGGACCTGTTCATCCGGGGCATCGCCCCGCCGCTCGCGGCGGCACTCGTCGGGGCGGGGGCGACCACTGCGGTCCTGCTGATCCTGGCCCCCGCGGCGGCCGTGCTCGCCGCCGGCCTGCTGGCCGCCGGGGTGCTGGTGCCCCTGGTCACCGCCATGGCGGCGCGCCGGGCCGCGCGGCAGGCCGCTCCCGCCCGCGGCGAGCTGGGTGCCGCCGTCACCGACTTGCTGGGTGGCGCGGCCGAACTGCACGCGTTCGGCGCGGTGGAGACCGGTCTGGCCCGGGCCCGGGCCGCGGACGCCGAACTGACCCGGCTGGCCCGGCGATCGGCGTCGGCGTCAGGCCTGGGGCCGGCCTGGGCGCCGCCGCGAGCGGCCTGACCCTGTGGGGCGTGCTGTTGCTCGGCGTGGCGGTCACCGGGTCGGGGTCCCTGGGCCGCGTGCCGCTGGCCGTGATCACGCTGACCGCGCTGGCCGCCTTCGAGGCGACGAGCGCCCTGCCCGCGGCCGCGCTCCAGCTCGGCCAGGCGCGGGCCGCGGCCGACCGGATCGCGGGCGTGCTGGACGCGCCGGACCCGGTTCTGCTACCCGGACCATCCGTTCCCGCCGCCGGGCAGGCCGGTGAGCATCTCCATCCGGGGCGGTACGGTCCGGTACTCGCCGGACGCGCCACCGGCCGTTCGGGATATTGATCTTGACCTCAGGCCGGGGCGGCGGGTCGCGCTCGTCGGCGCCACCGGCTCGGGGAAGTCCACGATCGCCGCGGTCCTGTTCCGGTTCGTCGACCTCAGCTCGGGCATCGCGCTGCTGAACGGACGTGACCTGGCCGGATACGACCCCGATGATGTCCGCGCAGTAGTCAGCGGCTGTGCCGCCGATCCGCACATCTTCGACACGACCATCCGAGACAACCTGCAGCTGGCCCGACCGCAGGCGAGCGAGGCCGAGCTCGCCGCGGCCGCGGGCCGCGTCCGGCTGCTTGACTGGATCACCTCGCTGCCGCTCGGCTGGGACACCCCGGTGGGCACGCACGGCGCCGCGCTGTCCGGCGGGCAGCGGCAGCGGCTCGCCCTCGCCCGGGCGCTGCTGGCCGATCCGGCTGTGCTCGTCCTGGACGAGCCGGCCGCTCACCTCGATCCAGACAACCGCCGTGCCCTGACCACTGACCTGCTGGCGGCGACGGCCGGCCGGGCCACCCTGCTGATCACGCACGACCTGGACGGCCTGGACCAGGTGGATGAGATCGTGGTCCTCGACCGCGGGAGGGTGGCCGAACGTGGCACCCACGCCCAGCTCGTCCGTTCCGGCGGGGTCTACCAGCGGCTCTGGCAAGCGTGCCCCGACCTTGGTTCGCCCCCTGGCGTTCCGGCCGGCCCGGAGCAGAGCTAGCGGGCTGGCGGGTGAACGACGGCGACCGGTCAGGGCGAATGGTGCAGCAGCGTCGCGGCGACCGAGCCGACGGCGACGATGCGCGGCATCCTGGGTGCCCTGGCCAGGCGGCTTAGGTCAGGGCCTGTTGCTGCTGGTGGGCAGCCCGGCATCGCCCCTTCAGCAATCCCACAAGGAGCCGAGGGCGGCGTCGACCTGGACGGCGAGGGGACCGGCCACGGGTAGCGCAGGGGCCGGGCGGGCGGCCGTGGCGCTGTCGCAGGCGGACACGGCCCGCGGGGGGAGGAAGCGGGTGAGCTGGCCCAGGCCGTGCCGGTCGTCGCGGCCGCGCCGGTGGTGATGCAGCCGCAGCGGCACGTACAGGTACAGGTGGTCGCGGGCCCGGGTCAGCGCGACGTAGAACAGGCGGTGTTCCTCGGCCAGCCCGTCCGGGTCGCCGAGGGCCATGTCGCTGGGCAGCGCGCCGTCAACCAGGTGCGGCACGTGCACGATCGGCCACTCCAGGCCCTTGGCGGCGTGGATGGTGGAGATGGTCAGGTAGTCCTCGTCGAGGCGGGGCGGTCCGGCCAGGTCGGCGGCGGACACCGGCGGGTCCAGGGTCAGCTCGGCGAGCGCGTCGTGCAGTGACGGGTGGGCCGCGGCCGCGTCGGCGAGCCGGCGCAGGTCGGCCAGGCGGGCCGCGGCGTCGGCGTACCTGGCGCGGACCAGCGGGTCGAGCACCGACAGGATCGAGGTGGCCTGGGCGCCGGCGGCTTGTTCCGCGGCCGCGGCGAGCTGGCCGAGGGTAGCCGCCAGCGCGGCCCTGGACCGGGCCGGGACGACCTCGGCAGCCTGCTGCCAGCCGCCGTCGGGAAGGTCCTGGCCGGCCGCGAGGCAGTCGAGGATGCGGCGGGCGTGGACCGGGCCGATGCCCTCATGCAGGCGCAGCAGCCGGAACCAGGCCAGCTCGTCGGCGGGGTTGGCCAGGATCCTGGCGATGGCGAGGAAGTCCCTGACGTGCGCGGTGTCGGTGAACCTGAGCCCGCCGAACTTCACGTACGGGATATGGCGCGCGCTGAGCTCGATCTCCAGGATGTCGCTGTGGTGGGAGGCCCGGACGAGCACGGCCTGATCCTTCAGCGCGATGCCTTCCTCGTAGGCGTCGAGCACCCGGGCGCAGATCTCGCGCGCCTGGGCGGCCTCGTCGTGGCAGCGGACCAGCAGCGGCGGCCGCCCCTGGCCGCGGTCGCCGGTCAGCACCAGGTCCAGGCCCGGCTCGGACGGGCGGATGAGGTTGGCCAGGTCCAGCACCCCCTGCCGGGACCGGTAGTTGCGGTCGAGCCGGACGATGTCCAGGCCCGGGTACGCGTCGGCCAGCCGGCGCAGGTGCGCCGGGTCGGCGCCGCGGAACCCGTAGATGGCCTGCGCGTCGTCACCCACGCAGGTCAGCTGCTGCCCGTCGGGCTGCAGCAGCCGCACGATGCCGGCCTGGACGGCGTTGACGTCCTGGTACTCGTCGACCAGGACCGCGTTGAACATGCCGCGCAGCACGGGTCCGGCGGTCCGGTCCGCGAGCGCCGCGTGCCACAGCAGCAGCAGGTCATCGAAGTCCACCAGGTGGCGGGCGCGCTTGCGCGCGGTATAGGCGCGGAACAGCCCGGCCAGCTGGCTGGTGAATGGGGCGCACCACGGGAAGCTGGCCATGACGACCTCGCTGACCGGCCTGCCGGTGTTCACGCAGCGGGTGTAGATGTCCGTGCACGTGCCCGCCCTGGGGGCCCGCTGGCCGGTTTCGGCCAGGCCGGCCTCCGGGCGCAGCACGTCCATCAGGTCGGTCATGTCGGCCGGGTCGAGGATGGTGAACTGGGGCGGCAGCGAGAACGACTCCGCGTGCTGGCGGATGATCTTGTGGGCGATGGCGTGGAACGTCCCGCCGGAGATCCGCTCCTGCGCGCCGTCCCGGCCGGACCTTGATGCGGACTCGGCCCGGGCCAGCATGTCGCCCGCGGCCCGGCGGGTGAAGGTCAGCAGCAGGATCCGGCTGGCCGGCACGCCCTGGCAGGCACGCAGCCAGGCGGCCCGCGCCACCAGCGTCCGGGTCTTGCCGGTCCCCGCGCCGGCCAAGACCAGCAGCGGGCCGCCCTGGTGCGTCACCGCCCGCCGCTGCTGTTCGTTCAGCCCGCCCAGAATGCCGTCCTCATCGAACATGCATATGAACATAACCAGGCCGCCGGCGGAATCCCGCACGCCGCGCCGGCTTCTAGGGTCAGGTTCGGGCCGAGCCGCCCGGTCTGGTATCCGTAGGATCGGACCACCGAGGAGAAGGGCGGTCGTGTCGGAGCCCGGCGTGACGTTCGAGTTGCTCGGCGGGGCGCAGACCGCGGCGCACGCCGGCGAACTGCAGGCCCTGCACGCCGAGGTCTGCACCGATGACGCCGATGATGCTGTGCCGTTCACCGACCGTTTCGTGGTTCAGCGTAGGCAGCCGGGGTTCGTCCTTGCTGAGGCCCGCCACGGCGGCTACCTGGTGGGCTACGCGTTCGGGATGCCGCTGCGCCCATCGACCGACTGGTGGCGGCACCTGACCACCCCGCTGCCCGACGAGGTCACCGCCGAGCACCCCGGCCGCACCTTCGCGCTGGTCGAACTCGTGGTCCGCGCGTCGTGGCGGCGGCAGGGCATCGGCCGGGCCCTGCACGACCTGATCCTCCGGGACCGGTCTGAGGAGCGCGCGGCGCTGACCGTCCCGCCCGCGGCCACCCCGGCCCAAAATGCCTTCAGGAACTGGGGCTGGCGCAAGGTGGCCCGGACGCGTGGCGAGCAGCCCGGCTCGCCCGTGTCAGACGTCCTGGTCACTACGCTCCCGGCAGGCCCACAGCACCGTTAGTCGCTGGCCACGATGCCCTCGTTTGGGGCTTGTGCCTCACAAGCCCTTTCTATCGGGGCCGGTGGCCCGCAAGCCCCGTTTTTTGGTGCCCCAACGCCCGCCTATCGGGTGCGGGGTGCCCCAACGCCCGTTACCGACTCGCGCCCAATGGAACCTCTGTTCAGCGCGGGGCGTATGTGACCGAAGTGAACGGCCAGACGGTACGCAGCCACTCCGAGACCGCTTCGTACACGGGCTCGTCAAGCGAGGCCCGGTCGGCCCGGACCCAGGACAGGATGCGCGTGCCCGGGTCGTCCTTCCGGGGGTAGATGTAGACGCAGCCGATGATCTCGCCGCTGTCGGTGTCCCGCACCGTGTACGTGAAGCCCGTCCGGTTCGCGAAGTCCCGCGCGTGTCCCTGCAGGTCCTTCAGGTTATCGTCGAGCGTCATCTCGGGCTTGGGCCAGGACCGGCCCTGCATGCCCGGGGTAGACCTGATGTGGTCGATGCTCGACTGCCAGGCCGCGTAGTCGCCCTCGTTGTGCTCTGGGCCGAGCGGCTCCAGCCGGAACGCCTCGGTGACCAGCGAGTGCGGCACCACGAAGTCGTCGGGCACGAAGGAAGCGGTCACCCGGCCACCCTAGCCCTCTGGGGCGGCGGCCGTCGTGCGCAGGGCCAGCCACCTGCTCGCCATCGGCGGCGACCACACGATCGCCTACCCGCTGCTGCGGGTGACCAGGCGCCGGTTCGGCCCGGTCGCGCTGGCCCACGCGCCCCGGGCACCGGAAACCCCGGAGGCCGACGGCCTGACCTCCAGGGAGCTGCTCGGCATCCTGCGCGGCCTGGCCGGGAAGCGCCTGGTCGGCGCCGGCGTGGTCGAGGTCGCGCCCGGCTACGACCACGCCGAGATGACCACGGTCGCCGCCGCGCACGTCGCGTATGAGCTGCTGGCCCTGATGCTGCTCGGGCGGTAACACACCGCTCGTTCGGGAATATCAAGATCTTTATTCCGAACGGCGGTGGTGCGTGCTCTGAGTACATTGCACCTGGTTGCGGTGTTCGTAGAATGCCGGTCGTGGGCGAGTTCACGATCGGGCCGATCCAGACACCGCAGGAGCTGGATCTTGCCTACGGATTCCTCATGCGGATCTTCCCGTCCCAGGAGGCCGGCAGGCCCGGCCCCCGCTTCTCAGGCGAGCAGCTGGCCAACCAGTCGCCGATGATGCTAGCCGCCAAGCGGGACGAGGAGATCGTCGGCGTCGCGCTCGGCCATGTGGAGCGCGGCGGGCTCGGGACGGTCGATCAAGTCGGGGTCGCTGCCGCCGCGCGGGGCAGGGGCCTGGGGCGCGGGCTGCTGGCGGCGCTGGAATCAGGAGCCCGCAGCCTGGGCGTGCGACAGCTCACGCTCGGGAGCGTCGATGGGGCGGTGGGCTTCTACGAGCGGTGCGGCTACCAGGGACGTCTCCTGCTCCAGTTCGTCCCGCCCGCGCGCCGCGACGAGATCGCCGCGCTCTTCGCCGACTGCGCGCTCCTGGAGACCGAGTGGCAGGACGTCCCTCAGCTCTGGGTACAGACGTCCGGAGTCGACTTCACCCTGGCCGATCGCGTCAGGGGCCGGGACGGCGTCTACGCACAATGGGTGATGGACAAGGACCTGGACCCGCCTACCATGGCCACACCCCGATCGTGAGGCCGGACGCTGCGAAGGGGGCACCGTGAAGTACGAGATCGTCGCCGAGGCCTACCGTGACCTGGAGCAAGTGAGCAGCCGGCTGGCGCTGATCGAGCGTCTGGCCGCCCTCATCGAGGAGACTCCGGCCGAACTCCTGCCGGTGGTGTGCTACCTGGGCCAGGGCCTGATCGCGCCGGAGTTCGCCGGGGTGGACCTCGGGCTGGCCGAGAAGATGGCCGTCCGCGCGGTCGCCGCCGCCACCGGCGTCGACGCCGTGGACGTGGCCGCCCGGGTGCGCGAGACCGGTGACCTGGGCCAGACCGCCGAGCAGCTGCTGGCCGCGACTGCCGTCGGCCGTCCGGCCGAGCTGACGGTCGTCACGGTGGTGAACACCCTGCGCCAGATCGCCAACGCCGAGGGGACGGGCTCACAGGGCCAGAAGCTGGACCTGCTGGCCGGGCTGCTGAAGGCGGCCACCCCGCTGGAGGCCAGGTACCTGGTCCGCCAGGTGACGGGGAACCTGCGGCTGGGCGTCGGCACGCCGACCATCCTGGACGCTCTCGCGCAGGTCTACGCCGGGGGGCGGAAGGCCAGGCCGGTGCTTGAGCGCGCCTACAACATCTGCTGCGACCTGGGCCTGGTCGCGTCCGCCCTGACCAGCGGCGGGCTGGCCGCGGTCGAGCAGATCCGCGTCAGCCCGGGGCACCCGGTGCGGGTCATGCTGGCCCAGCGGCTGGCCGACGCCACCGAGATCCTGGCCAAGCTGGGCGGCGAGTGCGCGGCCGAGTACAAGTACGACGGCATGCGGCTCCAGGCGCACAAGACCGCCGACGGCCGGATCGAGCTGTGGACCCGGCGGCTTGAGGAGGTCAGCAGCCAGTTCCCCGATGTGGTCGAGATCCTGTCCACGAGCCTGCGCCCGGCCGAGGCGATCATCGAGGGGGAGGTCGTCGCGTTCGACGCGGCCACCGACGAGCTGCACCCGTTCGCCGAGGTCATGTTCAGGCGGCGCAAGTACGGCATCGCCGAGGCGGTGCGAGACGTGCCGGTCGCGCTGTTCTGCTTCGAGCTGCTCTACGCGGACGGCCAGGACCTGACCCAGCGGCCGTACCCGGAGCGGCGGGCCGCCCTGGCGCAGGCGCTCACCACCGGGCCGCGGCTGCGGCTGACCACCGCGACCGAGGTGAGCGACCCGGCCGCGCTGGACGCGGCGTTCGAGGAGGCGATCACCGACGGCTGCGAGGGCCTGATGTGCAAGTCGGTGAGCCCCGCCTCGGTGTACCAGGCCGGGAACCGCGGCTGGCTGTGGATCAAGCTCAAGCGGGACTACCGTACCGAGCTCGCCGACTCGGTCGACCTGGTCATCGTGGGCGCGTTCGCCGGCCGCGGTCGGCGGGCCGGCACCTACGGCGCGGTGCTGCTGGCCGCCTACGACCCGGATGCGGACGTGTTCCGCACGGTGACCAAGTGCGGCACCGGGTTCTCCGACGCCGACCTGGCCGCGCTGCCCGGCAAGCTGGCGCCGTTCGCCCACCCGGAACGACCCGCCCGGGTCGACGCCAGGCAGCAGCCCGACGTGTGGTTCGAGCCCGGGGTCGTGCTGGAGATCCTGTCCGCCGAGCTGACCCTGTCGCCGCACTACTCGGCGGCCTGGGGGCTGATCAAACAGGACGCCGGGCTGGCCATGCGATTCCCGCGGTTCACCGGGCGCTGGCGCGACGACAAGGCGCCTGAGGACGCCACCACCACCCTCGAACTGGTCGACCTGTACCGCGTCGCGCGCCGGACCCCGGCGGGTAAGTAGGGCCAGCGCCGGGCGGGCCCGGCTCAGCGGGCCACAGGGACGGCGGCCCAGTCGCCCGCGGCGGAACGCGCGACCGCGTCGAGCACCTCCAGGTTGTGCAGGCCCTCGGCGAACGACGCGCACCGCGGCAGTTCGTCGCGTCCCGCGACCTCATCCAGGAACGCGCGCGCCTGGTACACGAAGCTGTCGTGGCTTCCGAAGCCGAGGCAGGCCGCGTCCATGGCCAGCCCGCCCGCGGCGGGGCCGACGATGACCCGGCGGAAGCCGCGGGAGGCTTCCGGCAGGCCGGTCGCGGCGATCTCGAACTCCCCGGGGCGGGTCACGTCGAAGGCGACGGCGCCTTCCTCGCAGAAGGCCTCGAACTTCAGGGTGTTCCGGTGGCCGAACGCGATCCGCGAGACGCTCAGGTCGCCGGTCGCGCCGCTGGCGAAGCTCAGGCCGAAACTGGCCAAGTCGTCGTTCTCCACGGGCTCACGGTCCTCGCCGATCGCGGCCCTGGCGTGCCCGACGACGTGGCCGAGCGGAACCGGCCGTTCGGCCACCACCGTGGCCAGCGTGGCCCCGCGGACGGACTCGACCGGCCCGAACAGGAACTCGGCCACGTCGGTCAGGTGGCTGCCGAGGTCGGCGAGCGCGCCCGAGCCGGGGCCGCCCCGGTAGCGCCAGCTCATCGGCGCCCGGGGATCGCAGCCGTAGTCCGCCCAGTAGTGGCCGCTGAAGTGGACGGGGCGGCCCAGGCGCCCCGCGGCGATCTGGTCGCGCAGCCCGCTGATGGCCGGGGACCGGCGGAAGGTGAAGCCGACCCGGGCGATGACGCCGGCGCGCTCAACGGCGTCGATCATGGCCCGGGCGTCGACGGTGGTCGCGGCCAGCGGCTTCGCGCACAGCACGTGCTTGCCCGCCGCCGCCAGCCCGGTCACGATGTCCCGGTGCAGGAAGTTGGCCACGACGACGCTGACCACGTTGATGTCGCCGTTCTGCGCGACCGCCTGCCAGCTGGAGTCCGCCCGCTCGAAGCCGTAGCGCGCCGCGGCGTCATGGGCCAGGTCCTCGTCCACGTCGGCGACCGAGACCAGCCTGACCTCGGGCAGCCCCAGCCCGAACACGGTGCCGGCCGAGCGGTAGCCGTGCGCGTGAGCGCGCCCCGCCATCCCGGCGCCGATGACGGCCACCCCGATCCGGTCGGTCATGTTCTCCCCCTCGTAAGCACCACCTGAAGGGTAGCGATCCAGGTGGGAGCTGGTCTGCTTACTTGGCGGACTCTGCTTACTTGGCGGACTTGGACGTCGCGGCCGCCCGGCGGGCGGATGGGCGGGATGGGCGGCTCCGGAGGCCGTCGCGGGCCTGACCACATGGCCGGCACCGCGTGAACGGCGGCGGCCACCGCGTAGGCGCCCTGCTCGTAGTTGACCCGCCAGCCGACGAAATCCGGCCAGGCCTGCTCGGGGTCGCGCTCGATCGGGAAGTCGACCTCGCGCATCCGGTTCACCGCGTCGAGGAACTCGGCGTAGGTCACGGTGATGCCGGCCTCCGGATCGGCCTCGAGGGGGATGTCGAAGCCCATCGCCCGGGCGATCCGGTTGAAGCACGAGAACCCGGCGCGCAGGCACAGGCGGGCCGGTATCTCCGGCGCGGACTTCGGTGACAGCGCCAGGAACAGCGCGGCGGAGTCCAGCACGGCCAGTAGCGAGGTCACCCAGGACGACAGCAGCTGCGGGGAGCGGAACCGGACCAGTTGCAGGTAGGTGGTGTGGCTCTCGGCCACGTCGGCGGCCCAGCGTTCCCACTGGGTGTACAGATCCCCCATCGTGTCCAGGCTCGACGTGTCGGTGCCGAGCGCGTAGTGGGTGCGGGCCAGCAGCTCGGGGCCCCAGGACGGGAAACCGCCCCGCGCGTTCAGCAGCGCCACCTCGGTCTCCCTGCGGTTGAACGACGCGTACAGCGTCGGCAGGTAGGCGATCTGCAGCGTGATGATGACCAGGCCGGTTGCCGCGGCGATGAACACGATCACCGCGGGCACCGCCCCGCTGGGCACGGCGAAGCCCAGGGTGAAGATGGAGGACCCGGCGTCGATGAAGGCCGACACCGCGCCGTGGACGGCGAAGGGCCACAGCAGCAGGGCGAACCCGACGTACGCGACGATCAGCCACGCCGCCAGCTGCGCCAGCAAGACCGCCGCCGCCTGGGTGGCGAGCAGGCGGTCGCGCCGCCGGTACTCCGTGATGTGCCTGGCCGCCAGCTGGTAGGCCCAGTCGACCGCGGTGTCGACCCAGCGTGTGAGCCGGCTGCTGACCTGGCGTGACACGATCAGCGTTCCGATGAGGCTGGACATCGACGTCAGCACGAGCAGGCCGCCGATCACCGCGGCCACGATGCGGCCGGCCAGCGGCATCACCATGGGTTCTCCTCCACGTCACGAACCTATCGGGGACCCGGTTGAGCGCGCGCTCACGGCCTCGATAGCCTGCCAGCTATGGTCTCAGCCTGGCCGTCGGTCTCGTATGACCAGTGGCAAGCGACGTGCGACACCCTGCACGCGCACACCCAGGTGCTCGGGAAGCTGGCGGTCAAGCTGGCGCCGCCCGAGCCGGAGTTGCAGCACGCGGCGCTGCGCCTGACGGCGCGCGGCTGGGAAACGGCGCCACTGCCCGCGCCCGACGGTTCCGGCGCGCTGGTGGTGGCGCTCGACCTGCGCCGGCATGAGGCGGTCGCCGAGCACAGCGACGGCCGGGGCGTCGCCGTCGCGCTGACCCCGCACCGGGCGGTCGGCGAGGTGACGCGCGAGCTGCTCGCGGCGGTGCGCGGCCTCGGCGGGCCGGTGGAGATCGACCCGAGGCCGCAGGAGGTGCCCTGGAGCGCGCCACTGGACGAGGACACCGAGCACGCGCACTACGACCCGGACGAGGTGGCCAGCTACTTCGCGGCGGCGACGCAGGCCGCGCTGGTCCTGGCCGCGTACCGCGCGCCCTTCCGCGGCCGCTCGACGCCGGTCAACGCCTGGTGGGGCTCGTTCGACCTGGCGGTGAGCCTGTTCTCCGGGCTGCCCGCCGAGCCGCCGTCGAATGACTTCATCATGCGCAACGCGATGGACTCCCAGGAGGTCGCCGTCGGCTGGTGGCCGGGCGACGCCCGCTACGGCCGGGCCGCGTTCTACGCCTACGCTCACCCGGCCACGCCGGAGTTCGGCGGCGCGGCCCTGGCCCTGGCCGCGGCGCGCTGGGACTCGACGCTGGGGGAGTACATCCTGGACTGGGACGACGTCCGGTCGGCGCCGGATCCGCACGCGGCGGCGGTGCAGTTCGCCCGGTCCGCCTTCCAGCACGCGTGCGTGTCCTGCGGCTGGGACATGACCCTGGCCGCCAGCGCCGAGGGCACCCCGCCGCCCGTCAGGTGACGCGCCGGCTCTAGACGGTAAGGGGAAGATCGGTGAACGACGAGAGCAAGCACGAGATCACCATGTCGCGCGGGTTCGACGCACCGCGCGAGCTGGTCTACCGGGCCTTCGTCGACCCGGACCAGCTCTGCGAATGGTACGGACCTGACGGGTTCTACGTGCCGTGCGAGACGGTGCAGATCGACGCCAGGCCCGGCGGTTTCCAGCGTTTCGTGATGGAGAACGTCGACGACCCGGATGGCCGCTACCAGGTTGAGGTGACGCTCAGCGAGGTCGTTGAGAATGAGCTGCTCGACGGTCACCAGGAGGTCGAGCGGATCGGCAGCGCGAGGCCGGCCGACCGGACCAGGCTGCGGCTGGAGTTCCTCGAGGAAGGGCCCGGCCAGACCCGGCTTGACTTGCGGCAAGGTCCGTTTGCCGAGGAGATCAGCGAAGCGGCCAGAGCGCGCTGGGAAAGCTCGTTCAAGAACCTGGATTCACTGTTGAGGCGGTCGCTGTAGCGTCCGCTGACGCCGATCGTGAACCACTTAAGCGCAGGAGGACCGCTCATGGCAGAGCAGAAGGTGTGGTTCGGTACCGGTCTGGGCGCCTGGAACGGCGCGGATGTGGCCAGCGCGGCTGAGTCCGCGCGGCTCGTCGCTTACGCGGACCGGGAGGGCCTCGACCTGTTCACCGTCGCCGATCACCCGTATTTCGGCGAGAAGCTGGACGCGTACGCGCTGGTGTCATTCCTCCTGGGCCGGACCGAGCGGATCACGGGCGCGGTCGCGGTGACCAACCTGCCGAGCCGTCTCGCACCCGTGCTGGCCCGCACGATCACGTCGCTGTCCGCGCTGTCCGGAGGCCGGATCGTGCTCGGGATCGGGGCGGGGGCGATCTGGGACATGATCGTGAAACAGGGGGTGCCCCGGCTGGACCCCGGTTCCGCGGTGCGCGCCCTGGACGAGGCCATCACGCTGATCCGGGCGCTGTCCGCTTCAGACGGGCCTGTGACCTTCGACGGGGAGATCTACCACGTGTCCGGCCTGGACCCGGCCGGCATCCCGGCGCCGCCGATCTGGACCGGCTCGGTCGGACCGAAATCGCTGGCCGTCACGGGCCGGGCCGCCGACGGCTGGGTCGTGCCTGGCGGTTCGGACTGGAAGAGCAAGCTGTACCGCGAGTCCCGGCCCAAGATCGACGATGCCGCGGCTGAGGCGGGCCGGGATCCGGCGGAGATCGCCGACATCTTCAATTTTGGCGGCCGCATCACGCGTGAGCCGCTCGCGGTCACCCGCGGCGACGACGGGCGCTGGATCGGCGGCTCGGAACAGCAGTGGGTCGACGAGCTGACCGACGCGGTCCTCGAATACGGCGCCCGCGGCTTCATCTTCCGCAGCACGGACGAGACCCCCGCCGCCCAGGCGCTGGCCCGCTGGGCCAGCGAGATAGTCCCGGCCGTCCGCGGCGTGATCGAAGGGTAAGCAACACTGGCGAGCTGGCCCGGTTAGGGCCCGTCCGCCGGTCTCAGGCGGGGCCCCGGCCGCGTTCGCGGCCCTGACCGGCCAGCACCCGCCCGGGAAGATCGCCCTGGTCAACGAGCCGGTCACCAGCTAATGATCGGGGCTCGATTCGTCGGTTAGCAGCGCGGCCACGCTGAGCTCGGCCTCGGCGGCGGCGGGGAGCTCGGCGGGCAGCCGCGGGATGGTGGGTAGCTGCCCGTCGGAGCTGTATCGGCTGATCAGCCGGGGATCGATATAGGAGGCGCGCGCCACGGTCGGGGTGTCCCCGAGCCAGTCCGCCACTCCGCGGACGGCGGCGGTGATCGTGCTCGTGCGGCTCCGCGAGGTCAGGGCCGGGTCCGCGTTGGCCAGCAGCAGCGCCATCAGCACGGTGGCGTTCCAGGTGCGGAATTCCTTGGCGGTGAAGTGGCCGCCGGCGCGGGTGGCGATGTAGCTGCTCACCCCCTGCGAGCGGAGAGGGCGCCATGTGTCCCCGTCCTGATAGGAGAACAGGGCGTCGGACGCGCTGTCGCTGCTGACCAGCGCCCGCACGACTGACCTGACCGCATCGTCGCTGATGGTGATCGTCCGACGCTTGCCTTCCTTGGCGATGTAGTCGAACGTGACGCCGGCGCGCATCAGCGTGACGTCGTGCTTCTGCAGCGTGGTGGCCCCGTAGTGGTGATCGAGTTCGGCGTACTTCTCCCCGCCGATCCGGAACAGGCCGAGGTCGATCAGCCGGACCGCGGCCGCGGTCACGCGGTCGCGGTCGAGGTGGCGACGGCCCAGATCCTGTGCCGTGGCCGACCGCAGCGCGGGCAGCGCGCCGGCGAACCGGAGCATATGCGCGAACTTCTGGGCGTCACGCTGCTCACGCCACACCTGGTGGTAGCGGTACTGGGTCCGGCCCCGGCCGTCGACGCCGGTGGCCTGGATGTGGCCCAGCGGATCGAGCGAGATCCAGACGTCCTTCCAGGCCGGCGGGATGGCGAGACCGCCGATGCGGTGCAGTATCTCCGGACTCGTGACTTCGGCTCCGGCGGGATCGTGATACCCGAACCCGCCGCTGATCCGTTCCCTGGTGATTCCCGGACCGTGCGGGTCGCTCCGGGTCAGCCCGGGGACCGCGGCGGCTTGGGACGATGATTCGGCACTCAACGGATGTCACCTCGGTAGCGCAGCGGGGTCGTTCCTGTTCACGATGGCGAGCATGGTCATCACGGTCAACTGCATGCTGGGCGGAGCAACCATCGCGCTGCTGTGCGACCTGGCCTTCAAGGCGCCACTGCCCGCCGCCGCGGGCATCGGCGTGGTCGCCGGGCTCGCCACGCTCATGCTCAGCCTGCGGTATGAGCACCGGCGGCTCACCCCGGTTGTCCTTAGCTCCTACGTCGCCAATGACGGCAGCCCGGGAGTCAGCTGAGCGCATCGGTTCGGTCGGCACGTCGCCGGACACCTCGATCGAGGGTCGCTTCCGGAGAACTGGCCTGACCGGAAGTTGCTTTCACCAGCCGGTACGCTGGATTACGGAGGTGAGCCGGTCATGTCGGACCTGAGGCACGTGTTCAACGACCTGATCCGCTTTGAGATCGAACTGTGGAACGCGATCGATGCCCGCCTCAAGAGAGACTTCGACCTTCCGCTGACGCACTTCGAGCCGATGTCGGTAATGGAGAGGCTGCCTAAGTGCCGGGTCTACGACATCGCCAGCGAGCTGGGCATCACCACGGGCGGCACAAGCAAGCTGGTAGACCGGATCGAGGCCAGCGGCTACTGTCGGCGGCTGCCGAACCCAGAGGACCGGCGCTCGTCGCTGCTGGAGCTGACCCCGGCGGGGCAGCGCCTGTTCGCCGAGGCGGGGGAGGCCTTCGACGACGAACTGGAACGCCGGCTCGGGGCCGCGGTGCCCGAGCGGACCCTGCGCCAATTCGGCGCCACGCTCTCCCGCCTGCGCGCGGCCGGGCATCGCGCCGAGATGGAAGACATCGCCTAGCCTGGTAACGGGTAACCGAGTTCCGCGAGAGTACGTTCCGTGGAAGCTACCATGATAGCATCGAGGCCATGACCGAGACTATGCGCGCCGTCGTGCTTGACGGCCCCGGCCCGCCCGAGGCGCTGGTCATCCGCGACCTTCCGGTGCCTGATCCGGCGGCCGGCTGGGTCCTGATCAGGGTCCGGGCGTTCGGGCTGAACCGCTCGGAACTGCATACCAGGCTGGGGCTGGCCCAGGGCGTGACGTTCCCGCGGGTGCCCGGCATCGAGGCGGCCGGGGTCGTCGCGAAGTGCCCGGGCGGTGAGTTCCCGCCGGGGCAGCAGGTCGCGACGCTCATGGGCGGCATGGGCCGCGCCTTCGACGGCGGGTACGCCGAATACACCTGCGTGCCGGCCGGCCAGGTGATCCCGTTCCGCAGCGACCTGGACTGGGCGGTGCTCGGCGCCGTGCCCGAGATGCTGCAGACCGCCTACGGGTCGCTCACCGTCGGCCTGGACGCCCAGCCCGGGCAGTCCATCCTGATCAGGGGCGGAACGTCGTCGGTCGGGATGGCGACCGCGGTCCTGGCCAGGCAGCGCGGGATGACCGTGCTCGCCACGACCCGCAATCCGGCCAAGAGCGCCGCGCTGACCGGCGTCGGCGCGGACCACGTGCTCATCGACGACGGAAACGTTGCGCGCCAGGTCCGCCAGATTGTCCCGGACGGCGCCGACGCCGCGCTCGAGCTCGTCGGCACGCCGACGCTGCCCGACACCCTGCGGTCCGTCCGGGTCCACGGCGTCGTGTGCTTCACCGGGATGCTGTCCAACCAGTGGACGGTACGCGACTTCTACCCCATCGAGTACCTGCCCAAGGGCGTGCGGCTGACCGCCTACGGCGGCGAGGCCGCCGACCTCCCGCCGCGGCTGCTCCAGGGCTTCCTCGACGGCGTCGCGGCCGGCACGGCCGTGGTGCCGATCGGCCGCGTCTACCGCTTCGACGAGATCGTCGAGGCGCACCGCGCGATGGAAGGCGACCAGGTGAGCGGGAAACTGGTGGTGACGACATAAGGTAGCCGCGCAGGTCCCGTCGGGACCAGGGGAGGGTGGTCGCGCGATGACCGCTGCGGACGAGCCGATCATGACCGTGTACTCGGCACCGTGGTGCCCGCACTGCAAGCGGGTCAAGAAGTTCCTCTCGGCCCACAAGGTCCGCTACACCCTGGTCGACATCGACACCGACCCGGACGCCATCAACAGGCTCAAGGAGCTGCAGAACGGCGGGCAGATCATCCCGACGGTGGTCTTCTCCGACGGGACCCACGAGGTGAACCCGAGCAACGAGGCGCTGGCCCGCCGCATCGGCCTCACTGTGACCGCCGACCGGTCCGCCTACGACCTGGTCATCGTCGGGGGAGGACCCGCCGGGCTGGCGGCCGCGATCTACGCCGCCCGCGAGGGCATCGACGCCATCGTGGTCGACGCCAGCGCGCTCGGCGGGCAGGCCGCGATCACGGACCGGGTCGATAACTACCCGGGGTTCCCCGACGGGATCTCGGGCGCTGAGCTCACCGAACGGTTCATCGCGCAGGCCCGCAGGTACGGGGTCGAGCTCGTGTCGGCGGTGAGTGTCACCGCCGTGCAGCATGAGTGCGACGACCTGCTGACCACGCTGTCCAGCGGCCAGCAGCTCACCTCGCACGCGATGATCGCCGCCACCGGCTCGACGTACAAGGTCCTCAACGTGCGCGGCGAGGACGAGCTGATCGGCGCCGGCGTCCACTTCTGCGCGACCTGCGACGGCCCCTTCTACAAGGGGGCCGACGAGCTCATCGTGGTCGGCGGCGGCAACTCGGCCCTGGAGGAGGGGCTGCACCTGTCGGAGTTCGCCAAGCGGGTCCGCGTGCTGGCCCGCACCGGGCTGCACGCCTCGCCGGTCCTGGTGGACCGGGTGCGATCCGATCCGCAGTTCACCATCAATACCGGCCTGGACATCACCGAGCTCGAGGGCGACCAGGGCCGGTTCGCCGCCGTCGTGGCCCGCGACCGCGACACCGGGGAGACGCACCGGTTCCCGGCCGCCGCGGCCTTCATATTCATAGGCCTTAAGCCGAACGCCGCTTTCCTGGGTGACGAAGTGGAGCGAGACGCCGGCGGGTTCCTCGTCACCAGTCCCACCATGGAGACGTCCCTGCCGGGGGTGTTCGCCGCGGGCGACGTGCGCTCGGGGTCGACCAAGCAGCTCGGCTCGGCGGTGGGAGACGGGATCGCCGCCCTGCTCATGACGCGGCGGTACCTGGAAGCTCACCACCACAAGGCGGCCGCGCTGGTCGACGCCTGAGGTCGACTCCTCAAGCGGGCAGGCCCGAGCGGCGAGCGTGTTTGTGGTGAGCGCGGTGCGGTGAACCGCGATGCTTGTGGTCCGTGTCAAATGCTGAGATTCCCCTCTTCCCTGCCCGCCCAGCTGGGGGTAGGCAGGGAGATGGCTCGGGATCGGCGGCGAGGCACCGCACACCTGTGCGCCTGGCGCAACCAGGGCCTCGTAACATCTAGATCCAGACCCACCTGTTCGGGAGAGGAAGCCTCACGTGCCGCTCGTCGTTCGGAACACCCCTCGCACCGATCTGGAGGTCGTGGACGGCCTGGCCCACGCCGGGGTGGCGACGGTGCACGAGGCGCAGGGACGCACCGGGCTGCTCCGGGCGGATATCCGCCCCATCTACCGTCCGGCCCGGGTGGCGGGCAACGCGCTGACCTGCGAAGTCGCCCCCGGCGACAACTGGTCGATCCACGTGGCCGTCGAGCAGGCGCAGCCCGGCGACATCCTCGTGGTCACCCCGACGAGCCCGTGCGACGACGGGTACGTGGGCGACCTGCTGGCGGGGAGCCTGCGCGCGCACGGGGTGCGGGGAGTGGTCATCGACGCTGGCGTGCGGGACGTCGCGACGCTGACCGAGATGAGCTTCCCGGTCTGGTCGAAGGCGATCTCCGCCCGGGGCACCGTGAAGGAGACGCCGGGGAACGTGCAGACCCCGATCGTCTGCGCCGGCGTCTACATCCGGCCGGGTGACGTGGTCGTCGCCGACGACGACGGGGTGGTGGTCGTGCCGCGTGAGGAGGCGGCGACGGTGCTCAAGGCAGCCCGGGACCGCGAGGCCAGCGAGGCGTCCAAGCGCCCCCGGCTGAACGCCGGTGAACTCGGCCTGGACCTGTACTCCATGCGCGACCGGCTGGCCGCCAAGGGACTGCGCTACGTCGACTACGAGGACGCGCCGTGACCCAGACCGCCATTCCCTGCGCCGTCATGCGGGGCGGGACATCGAAGGGCTTGGTGTTCCTGGCCGAGAACCTGCCCGCGGACACCAAGACGCGCGACGCGGTGCTGCTGGCCGCCATGGGATCCCCGGACCCGAGGGAGATCGACGGCATGGGCGGCAGTCACCCGCTGACCTCGAAGGTCGCCGTGGTGAGCGCGTCGGCCCGCGAGAACGCGGACGTGGAGTACCTGTTCCTGCAGGTCTGGCCCGACCGGGCCGAGGTCTCCGACAGCCAGAACTGCGGGAACATGCTGGCCGCGGTCGGGCCGTTCGCCATCGATCAGGGGCTCGTGGCGGCGGGCGACCCGGTAACGCCGGTCCGGATCTGGATGCGCAACACCCAGACCCTGGCCACGGCGCTGGTCCAGACGCCCGGCGGGCAGGTCCGCTACGACGGGCCCGCGCGTATCGACGGCGTGCCCGGCACCCACGCGCCCATCCCGATCGAGTTCGCCGACGTCGCCGGGTCCTCGTGCGGCGCGCTCCTGCCGACCGGGCACGCGACCGACGTCATCGACGGTACGACGGTGACCTGCATCGACAACGGCATGCCGGTCGTGTGCCTCGCGGCGTCCGATTTCCTGATCTCCGGGCAGGAGTCACCGGCGGAACTCGAGGACAACGCCGCGCTGAGGCGGCGGGTCGAGGCGATCAGGCTCGCGGCCGGGCCGCTGATGAACCTCGGGGACGTGACCGACAAGACCGTGCCGAAGATGAGCCTGCTGTCGCCCCCGGCGCACGGCGGTGCGGTCTCGACCCGGACGTTCATCCCGCACCGCGTGCACGAGGCCATCGGGGTGCTGGGGGCGGTGTCCGTCGCCACGGCCTGCGTGCTGCCCGGCTCTGTGGCGTACGAGGTGGCGGTCCTTCCCGAGCAGTCCGACGGCCCGATCGACCTCGAGGTCGAGCACCCCACCGGCTTCTTCACCGTCACCATCGAGGTCAAGCCCGGCAACGGCGTGCCCACCGTGACGCGGTCCGCCCTGCTGCGCACGGCCCGGCTGCTCATGCGCGGCGAGGTCATGATCCCGTCGTCGACCTGGAACCGGCAGGACCCGGCATGACCCCCGGAGCCGCGCGGTGATCATCGACTGCCACGGGCACTACACCACCGCGCCGCCGCAGCATGACCGCTGGCGCAAGAGCCAGCTCGAGGCGTTCCGCGAGGGCCGGGCCGCGCCCGCCTACCCGGCGATCTCCGACGACGAGATCCGCGAGTCGATCGAGCAGAACCAGCTCAGGCTGCTGCGCGAGCGCGGCGCCGACCTGACGATCTTCTCCCCGCGGGCCTCGGCCATGGCCCACCATGAGGGCGACGAGCGGGTCAGCGAAGCCTGGGCGCGCGCGTGCAACGACCTGATCGGGCGCGTCGTCGGGCTGTTCCCCGCGACGTTCGCCGGCGTTTGCCAGCTCCCGCAGTCGCCTGGGGCGGGGCTGAAGTCCTCCGTCGCCGAGCTGGAACGCTGCGTCCTCGAACTCGGGTTCGTCGGGTGCAACCTCAACCCCGACCCGAGCGGGGGCAACTGGACCTCCCCGCCGCTCACCGACCCCTACTGGTACCCGATCTTCGAGAAGATGATCGAGCTCGACGTCCCCGCCATGGTGCACGTCTCGAGCAGCTGCAACCCCGTCTTCCACGCGACAGGCGCGCACTACATCAACGCCGACACCACGGCGTTCATGCAGTTCATCCAGGGAAACCTGTTCGCCGACTTCCCTGAGCTTCGCCTGGTGATCCCGCACGGCGGGGGAGCCGTCCCCTACCACTGGGGGCGCTACCGGGGGCTGGCCGACATGCTGGGCAAGCCGCCGCTGGGCGAGCACGTCATGCGGAACGTCTTCTTCGACACGTGCGTGTACCACCAGCCGGGGATCGACCTGCTCTTCGAGGTCATCGACGCGGGCAACATCCTGTTCGGGTCCGAGATGGTCGGCGCCGTCCGCGGCATCGACCCGCAGACCGGCCACTACTTCGACGACACCAAGCGGTACGTCGACGCGGCTGGCCTGGCCTCCGCCGACGCCGAGCTGGTGTATTCGGGTAACGCCCGGCGCGTATACCCGCGTCTCGACCATGCCCTGCGCGCCCAAGGACGGTAGATGGCGGCCACCTTCACCCCCGACGCCGACTGGCTCTCCTTCGACCCGAACCCGAGCAAGCCGGGCTACGTCCCGCCCCCGGGCGCGGTCGATGCCCACTGCCACGTGTTCGGGCCCGGCGACATCTTCCCCTACGCCCCGGAGCGGAAGTACACGCCGACGGATGCGGGCAAGGAGGTGCTGTTCGCGCGGCGCGACTTCCTGGGCTTCGAGCGCAACGTCATCGTCCAGGGCACCTGTCACGGCGCCGATAACCGGGCCATGGTCGACGCGCTGCTCGCGGCCGACGGGCGGGCCCGCGGCGTGGCGACGATCCGGCCCGGCACCTCCCGGGCCGAGCTGGCCGACCTGCACGCCGCCGGGGTCCGCGGGATCCGCTTCAACTTCGTCAAGCGCCTCGTGGACCCCAAGCCGGATGAGTACTACCGCGGCCTGACCGACCTGGTGGCGGAGTTCGGCTGGCATATCGTGGTCTACTTCGAGGCCCCCGACCTGGCCGAACGCTGGCAGTTGTTCACGACCCTCCCGACGGTCGTGGTCGTGGACCACATGGGCCGGCCCGACGTGACGCAGCCGGTCGACGGGCCCAGTTTTCAATTGTTCACGCGGTTCATGACCGAGCACGAAAACGTCTGGTCCAAGGTGAGCGGCGCGGAACGCCTGTCCGTATCAGGCCCGCCGGGTTACGACGATTTCGTCCCGTTCGCCCGCCGGATCGTGGAGACGTTCCCGGATCGCGTGCTGTGGGGGACGGATTGGCCGCACCCGAACATGAAGAGCCACATGCCCGACGACGGCGCGCTCGTCGACCTCGTCCCGCGGATCGCCCCCACCGAGGACCTGCAGCGCGCGCTGCTGGTCGATAACCCGCAGCGCCTGTACTGGGAGGCCTGATGAGCGAGTACACCCATGAGTTCGATGACATCCCCGGGACCCGGGTGTTCACGGCGCAGCGCGCGAAGCAGGGCTACCACCTGAACCAATTCTGCATGAGCTTGATGAAGGCGGCCAACCGCGAGCGGTTCAAGGCTGACGAACGCGCCTACCTGGACGAGTGGCCGATGACCGAGGCGCAGAAGCAGGCGGTGCTGGCCCGCGATTACAACGCGATGCTGGAACTTGGCGGGAACATCTATTTCCTGGCGAAGATCTTCGCCACCGACGGCCTGAGTTACCTGCAGGCGGTCTCCACCATGACCGGCATGAACATCGAGGACTACCAGAAGATGATGCTCTCGGGCGGGCGCTCGCCGGAGGGCTGGCGCTCGGTGAAGGACGGGACCTGACATGGCGCGGATCACCGCGGGGCTGACCACCAGCCACATCCCGGCCATCGGCGCCGCGATCGACCTCGGCAAGACGCAGGAGCCCTACTGGAAGCCCCTGTTCGCCGGGTACGAGTGGACCAAGGCCTGGGCCGCCGCCGAGGTCCCGGACGTGGTGATCCTGGTCTACAACGATCACGCGTCGGCGTTCACGCCCGAGTTCGTCCCGACGTTCGCGCTCGGGTGCGCGGATGAATTCGCTCCGGCCGACGAGGGGTACGGCCCTCGCCCGGTGCCGGTCGTGCAGGGTCATGCCGAGCTGGCCGCCCACCTGGCGCAGTCGCTGATCCTGGACGAGTTCGACCTGACCCTGCTATACAGGCTCGACGTGGATCACGGCCTGACCGTCCCGCTTTCCCTGGTCTACGGGCAGCCGGAAGCCTGGCCGGTGCGGGTCATCCCGCTCGCCGTGAACGTCGTCCAGTACCCGCCCCCGACCGGGCACCGCTGTTACATGCTGGGCCAGGCCATCCGCCGGGCCGTGCACAGCTACCCCGAGGATCTGTCCGTCCAGGTCTGGGGTACCGGCGGGATGAGCCATCAGCTGCAGGGCCCCCGCGCGGGCTTCATCAACTCCGAGTTCGACAACGCGTTCTTCGACCGCCTGGTTCACGACCCGGACAACCTGGCCCTGGTGCCGCACCTGGAGTACGTGCGCGAGGCGGGCTCGGAGGGCATCGAGCTGGTCATGCAGCTGATCATGCGCGGCGCCATGGGCGGAAAGGTTGAGGAACTCCACCGCTTCTACCACGTCCCCGGGTCCAACACCGCGGTCGGGCACCTCGTGGTGCGGCCGGTTGAGGACTCGGGCCAGGAAGAGGACTAAACGCATGCGGATCGCCCTCGCCGGCGCAGGCGCGTTCGGCATCAGGCACCTGGACGCCCTCGCGCTCATCGACGGCGTCACCGTGACGTCCGTCATCAGCCGCAGGCTGGAGCAGGCCGAACAGGTCGCGGGGAAATACGGCGCCCCCCACGCCACGGTCAACCTGGACGATGCCCTCGCGCGCGACGACGTCGACGCCGTCATCTTGTGCACCCCGACCGGTCTGCACGCGGCACAGGCCATCGACTGCATGCGCGCGGGCAAGCACGTCCAGATCGAGATTCCGCTGGCGGACAGCTGGGCGGACGCGCGCCACGTCGAGGCCGTGCAGCAGGAGACCGGCCTGACCGCCATGGTCGGGCACACCCGCAGGTTCAACCCGTCGCACCAGTGGATCCACCGCCGCGTCGCCGCGGGGGACCTGTCGATCCAGCAGATGGACGTGCAGACGTACTTCTTCCGCCGCACGAACACCAACGCCCTGGGCCAGCCCCGCAGCTGGACCGATCACCTGCTCTGGCACCACGCCGCGCACACCGTCGACCTGTTCCAGTACCAGACCGGCGAACAGGTCCAGATCGCCCACGCCGTGCAGGGACCGATCCATCCTGACCTGGGCATCGCGATGGACATGTCCATCCAGCTCCGCACCCCCGCCGGGCGGATCTGCACGCTCTCGCTGAGCTTCAACAACGATGGCCCGCTCGGCAGCTTCTTCCGTTACATCTGCGACAACGGCACGTACATCGCCCGGTACGACGACCTGGTCACCGGGCGCGAGGAGCCGATCGACGTCTCCGGCCTCGACGTGTCCACCAACGGCATCGAACTCCAGGACCGCGAGTTCGTCGCGGCGATCCGCGAGGGACGCGAACCGAACTCCAGCGTCCGCGACGTCCTGTCCTGCTACCGGCTCCTCGGCGAGCTCGAAGCCGAACTCGCCAGCCAGCCGTAGGTCCTGTCCGGCACCGCCGAAGCGATATGTCGGCCTCGTGGTGGTGATCAGGTCGACCCCCTTTTGCATCTATTTTGGATGCGTGATTGGGGTGAGGATCCGGTGCGGGCGGTGTACACGGCGGCGCGCTCTACCTCGAGGCTGTCGTGCAGTGCATGCGCGCGCTGGCCGCGTCTCTGACGACGGAGACGACGCACTATGTTCCGTATTGCCTGGCCCGGGCGGCGATGGAGGCCGGGTCGGAGGCGTACTGTGGATTTATGGAGCCTGTCAGCGGAGGCGACCGCTACATCACGTGGCCGCCGCACCCGGACCCGCTGGTAGAGCAGATGTTCAGGGACGCCGACCGTGCCGGGTACACGATCGTGCAAGTCAAGGGCGTTTATATGCTGGTGACGCCCGACGTCTTAGACGACTACTACTTCGTCGGGCGCGTGGTGCCCTCGTCGGCAGCCTGGCGGCACATGGTCAGGGAGCTGCGGGAATGGCTGGAGTTCACTGGGCGGCGGGCACCGGGAAGGCAGGTTTGACCATGGCTTTCAATATTGTGATCAAGGCGGCCGTCATAGGGGGGACGACGGAAGCGATGACCGAGAGTGTCAAGGCCGTTGCCTGCGAGCTTGACGAGATCCAGCAGGCCACGCCCGCATTCCTGGGGTTCACCCTGTCGTCGGACCGGGCGGAACGCATGGTCCGCTTCAGCCTGTACGTGGAAGAGGACGAACCGGCTGATGCGAGCAGGGCTGCCTACGCATGGACGCAGACGGCTATCGCCGCGATCGGGGACAGCACCAGGGGATGGGCGGCGTTTATGCACCCGGAGGAGCTTGAGCGGGTCCCGGCGTAGCCACAGCATTTGGTAAGCAGCGGCCAGAACTGGGGTCCACGTTGACCAGCGGCACGCCTAACCGCAGGACACGCCAGTTTCGCAGAACCCGCAGTCCTGGCGTACCGTTCCCGGTACCCTGGGCAGCTCCGGAATCCCCGACCGCCCAGATCTGGCGCAATGGGTCATCGAAGCCCGTGTCGCGCTCACCCAGCGCGGCCTACTCCGCCCCGGGGACCGGCTCATCGGTCAGATCCTGAGCCAGACACCTGAGGACCCTGACGGCACCTGGCCGGGCCAGCCCGTACGCGAGATTATCGAGGCCGCCCGCAGCCAGGATATCGAGCAGGGGATCGACAGGGTGATCCTCAACGGCGGGGGTTTCACATTTCGCGGTCTGGACACGGGAGGCCAGCCCGAGCGGGCGCTCGCGGACAAGTACCAGGCCTACGCGCAGCGCACCGGAACCCAGTGGCCACGCACCCGGCGGATGCTGCAGCGCATGGCCGAGAACTGGGACCGCCGCGCCCGGCAGGAAGACCAACTCGCTGCGACCCGGGAGGACTTCTGGTCTTAAGACAGCGCTCATCCGCAACAGGGCACGCGCCGCCGTCCTAGTTCAGAGAAGCCGGGCGCGCCTACAGCCGTGATTATGTGGATACCTCGGCGCTGCTCGGCCGGTGGACCCGGGCCGAGTTGATCGGCTTCGCCCGGCGGCTCGACCCCGGCCTCGACAGCCGGGCCTCGCCGACGTGGTCTCGCGGCTGGACCGGATGCCCGACGCGGCATTCACCCCCTTGGGGCTGAGCCCGCAGGACGTGGCCAGACTGCGCGAACGGTTCGCGGACTGGCCCCGGACCTGACTCCTGCGTGGTGTCGACGGCTTTTGCCGAGGCTCTTCCTTGGACTGCCTTAGCCCAGCGCGCTGCGGACGATCTTGCCGACGTGGTTGCGCGGCAGCGCCGAGAGCTGGAACACCCGCTTCGGGCACTTGTACCCGGCCAGCCGCGTCCTGGCGTGCGCTATGAGGTCCGCCTCGTCGAACCCGTGGCCGTCCCGGACCACCACCCAGGCGGTGACCTGCTCGCCCCACCGCTCGTGGGGGACGCCCGTGACCGCGGCCTCGGCGACCGACGGGTGGGCTTCGAGCACGATCTCCACCTCGCGCGGGTAGACGTTCAGCCCGCCGGTGATGATCATCTCCTTGGTCCGGCCGCGGACCCTCAGGTGCCCGCTAGCCGGGTCGACCGCCCCGATGTCGCCGCTGCGGAACCAGCCGTCCGCGGTGAACGCGGCCGCGGTGGCGGCGGGATCGCGCCAGTACCCCGCGAAGACCTGCGGCCCACGGAGCTGGATCTCCCCGTCCGCGCCGAGGTCGGCCTCGACCCCGGGCTCGGCCTGGATCCGGGCGAGCACGCCGGGCAGCGGTACCCCCACCGTGTCGCCGCGCGGATCATCAAGCGGATTGGAGACGTTGAGCCCGGTCTCGGTGGTGCCGTACCTGATCAGCGGGACACGCCCGAACGCCGCGGTCAGCCGCTCCGCGAGGTCGGGGCTCAGCGGAGCCGAGCCGCAGACCGCGAGCCGCAGGCTGGCGAAGTGCCCGGCGGTGACCGCGTCCCAGTCCGTCAGGGCCTGGTAGATGGTGGGCACCGCGAACAGGGCGCTGGCCCGGGTGTCCCGGATCGTCCCGGCCAGGTCGGCGGGGGAGAACCGGGACCTGATGTGCACCGTGCCGCCCGCGATCAGGGCCGCGTGTACCCCGCCCAGCCCGTGCTGGTGGTACAGCGGCAGCGCGTGGGCCAGCACGTCATCCCCGCTCCAGCCCCACGCCGCCATCGCCGACCGGATCGAGACCGCAAGCTGGTGGTGGGTCAGCGGGACGCCCTTGGGCCGGCCCGTCGTGCCCGAGGTGTACGCGAGCAGCGCCACCTCGTCCGGGCGGGCCGCGAGCCCGGGGGCCGGGCTCGCATCGTCGGGCAGCATCCGGACGTCGGCCGTCTCAACCGGCTCACCGCCCGGGGCCAGCGCGGCCAGCAGCCGGGCCGGGCCGGGGTCGGCGAAGGCCAGCACCGCTCCGGAGTCCGCGACTAGGTGCCCCAGTTCGGCGGCCGTGTAGCCGGGGTTGGCCAGGACGACCACCGCGCCGGCCCGCAGCGCGCCCAGGTAGCAGCGGACGAAGCCGACGCTGGCGGCCGCCGCCAGCAGGACCCGGTCGCCCGGGCTGACCCGCCGCGCGAGCCATCCCGCCACCCTCGCCGCGGCGTCGTCCAGCTCCGCGTGAGTGACCGGCTCGCCGTCGACGGTGACCGCGACCCGGCCGGGTACCGCCGCCGCGGACGCGGCGGCCAGCCCCGGTATCGTGTCCTCGCCCAGGTCCGCGGCGAACGACTGGACGTCGGCGACCCCGGGGAGGTGGTTCAGGTGCGCCCGCCAGCCCGCCAGGCTCCAGGCCCGATAACCGCTCATGGCTCCAGGCCCGATAACCGCTCATGGCTCCACGCCCTAGAACCGCTCATGGCTCCACGCCCTAGAACCGCTCATGGCTGACGGGGCTGACCCCGGTCACCCGCGCCCAGGCCGAACGGTTGACCTCACGCTCGGCGCGCAGGCGGTCGAGCAGCCCCCCGGCCGCCATCACGGCCTTGACCGCGGCTCCCGCACCACGCGCGGCCAGGGACACGGCGAGCTCCTCGGCGGCTCGTTCGGGATCATCTTCTACCCGGTTAACGAGCCCGAGGGCGAGCGATTCGCCGGCGTCCACCCACCGGCCGGTCAGCACCAGGTCCAGGGCCGCGCCGCGGCCGGCCAGGTCGGGCAGCAGCCAGGCGCCCACCGCGAGGTCGGGGCCGGGCGGCCCGATCCAGCGCAGCCGTGCGCCCCGGCCCGCGATCCGCAGGTCCGACGCCGCCGCCAGCTGCGCCCCGCCGCCGACCGCCGCCCCGGTGATCACGGCGATCACCGGTCCCGGCCTGGTGATCATGACCTCGCAGCAGTCGTAGACGAGGTCAGAGATCGCGGCTCGCTCGGCGTCGGTGACGGTCAGGTCGGCCCCCGCGCAGAACACCCGCGGGTCGGTGCTGCCGAGCAGGACGGGCACCCCGGCGTCCGCGGCGAGCGCGTCCCGCACGGCGGTCATGAGGGTCAGGTCCAGCGCGTTACGCCGCTCCGGCCGGTCCAGCCGCAGCCAGCGGTACCCGGCCGGGCGGTTGTCGACCACCAGGTGAGGATGCGACATGCGGGGCTCCCGGAACGTCTGAAATATGGTATACCAAATGGACGGACCGCTCATCGGTGCCCTGAGGAGCCAGCCAGGTGAAGCCAGCGCCGTTCGTCTACCACCGCGCGCACAGCGTCGGCGAGGCGGTCGCGCTCCTGGCCGAGCTGGGTGACGACGCCAAGATCCTGGCCGGAGGCCTGAGCCTGGTCCCGATGATGAACTTCCGGCTCGCCCGGCCGACCGCGCTGGTCGACGTGACCAGGATCGAGGGCCTTGGTTACCTGCGGGCCGACCCGGCCGGGGGCCTGCGAATCGGCGCCCTCACCACGCACCGCACCGTGGAGCTCAGCCGCGATCCCGCGGTCCTAAGCGGGTTCGGCGTGCTGCCCCGCTCGGCCCACTGGATCGGGCACTACCCGATCCGCAGCCGGGGCACGTTCGGCGGCAGCATCGCGCACGCGGACCCCGCCTCGGAATGGTGCCTGCTCGCGGCGCTGCTCGATGCGCAGGTCGTGCTCACAGGACCGGGCGGGGAACGCGCCGTCCCGGCCCGCGAATTCTTCCAGGGCTACTACACCACGACCGCCCGCCCGGACGAGATGATCACCGAGCTGTGGTTCCCGCGGCCGACGCCGCGCGCGGTGCTCACCGAGTTCGCCCCGCGGCAGGG
Source organism: uncultured Actinomycetes bacterium (assembly GCA_963789225.1). Lineage (GTDB taxonomy): Bacteria > Actinomycetota > Actinomycetes > Streptosporangiales > Streptosporangiaceae > Palsa-504. The sequence goes on along the minus strand of CAWBKD010000036.1, from coordinate 336,165 downwards.
GGACTTCGCGGTCGTCGCCGCCGCGGTGTCGGCCGACGTCGAGGACGGCACCTGCCGGTCCGGGCGCGTGGTACTCGGCGGGGTCGGCCCGCTGCCCGTCGAGGTGGACGCCGGTGCCCTGGCCGGCCAGCCGGCCACCGAAGGTACCTGGCAGGCCATGGGCGAGCACGCCGCGGGCCAGATCGACCCGCCCGAGGACACGCACGGGAGCGCCGAGTACCGGCGCGCGCTGACCGCCACCCTGGTGTCGCGGGCCCTGGCCGAGGCGAGCCGGCTCCCGGAGCAGGCCCGGCCATGAGCCAGCTCGCCTCTGGGCATACCCGGCACGATGGCCGCTGGATCGGTGTCCCGGTGCCGCGGAAGGAGGACCGCCGGATGCTGCTCGGCCGCGGCCGGTTCGTGGCCGACCTGGCCCGGCCCGGCCTGCTGCACGCCGCGTTCGTCCGCAGCCCCTACCCGCACGCCCGCCTTATCGGAATCGACGTGGGCGCCGCGGCCGAGCATGGCGGCGTGGCCGGCGTGTTCACCGCCGCCAGCCTCGGCTGCCCGCACCTGCTCGCGATGCTCGAGCGGGACGAGTTCGTGCCCACCCGGATGCCGATCCTGGCCTGGGACCGGGTGCGCTTCGTCGGCGAGCCGGTCGCGCTCGTGGTCGCCGACGACGCCTACCTGGCCGAGGACGCCGCCGAGGACGTGGAGGTGGACTGGGCCCCGCAGCCCGCGGTGACCGGCATCGAGGCCGCCCGCGCCGCGGACGCCCCGCGACTGCACGAGGAAGCGGCCGGCAACTGCCTGGTTGACCTGCTGATGTTCGACGACGACCGGCTCGCGGGGATCTTCGCGGGCGCCGCGCTGACCGTCGGCGCCACCTTCGCCAGCGCGCGGGTGGCGGCGCTGCCGCTGGAAGGGCGCGCCTGCCTGGCCGAGTGGGATGACCGGGACGATCAGCTGGTCATGCACGTCTCCACCCAGGTCCCGCACCAGGTCCGCTCCGGGGTCGCCCAGGCGCTGGGCCTGCCGGAACGCGCCATCCGGGTCATCGCGCCCGACGTCGGCGGGGGATTCGGGCTGAAGTGCGTGGTCGGCCGGGAGGAGGTGGCCGTGGCCGCGGCCGCGCTGCGGCTGCGGCGGCCCGTGTGCTGGACCGAAGACCGGCAGGAGAACCTGACCGCCTCGTTCCACGGTCACGAGCAGCGGTACCAGGTCAGGGCCGCCTTCGACGCCGACGGCCGGATCCTCGCCCTGGACGTGGAGATCGAGTGCGACATCGGCGCCTACTCGGCGTTCCCCTTCACCTGCGCGGTCGAGCCGCTGATGGCCGCGACGGAGCTGCCCGGCGTGTACAAGGTGCCCGCGTACCGGGCGCGGGGTCGCGCCGTCACCACCAACAAGGCGCCGACGGCGCCGTACCGTGGCGTCTCCCGGCCGCAGATCGTGCTGGTCATGGAGCGGCTCATGGAGAAGGCGGCGGCCGCGCTGAGCCTCGACCCGCTCGAGGTCCGCCGGACCAACCTGATCAGCCCGGGGGAGTTCCCCTATACCGGGGTCAACCGGATCACCTACGACGAGGGCAGCTACCGCGAGTCCCTCGACCTGGCCGAAAAGCAGGTCGCCGAGCGCGCCTGGTCCGCCGAGCGCGACCAGCTCCGCCAGGCCGGGCAGCTGGCCGGGATCGGCTTCGCCTGCTTCTCCGAGCGCACGGCGTACGGCACCCCCACCATGTCGCAGCGCCGGATGCGGATGACCCCCGGCTACGACACGGCCATGGTACGGATGGACCCGACCGGCGAGGTCATCGTGACCACGGGGACGTGCGGCCACGGCCAGGGACACGAGACCACGTTCGCGCAGATCGTCGCCGACCGCCTGGGCGTGCACCCCGACCAGGTCCGCCTCCGCCAGGGCGACACCGACCTGGCCTCGTACGGCTGGGGCACCTGGGGCAGCCGTTCGGTCGTGATCGGCGGTGGCGCGGCCGCGCGCGCCGCGGACATCGTGGCCGGCCAGCTGCGCCGGGTGGCCGCGGCCCTGCTCGAGGCCAGCCCGGACGACGTCGAGCTGGCCGAGGGCGCCGCCCGCATCCGCGGCGACGCCGCGGCCGCGATCGGAATCGGCGAGCTGGCCCGGGTGGTCCACTTCGAGGCTCACCGGGTGCCCGAGGACCTGCGCTGCGGCCTGGAGGCCCGGGCCTCGTACGACCCCCCGGGCACCTTCTCCAACGCCTGCCACGCGGCGATGGTGGTGATCGACCCGGGCACCGGGGGGATCAGGCTGCACCGGTACCTGGTGGTCGAGGACTGCGGCGTCGTGATCAACCCGATGGTCGTGGACGGCCAGGTGCGCGGGGGCGTCACCCAGGGCGCGGCGGCCGCGCTGCTCGAACGGGTCTGCTTCGACCCGGACGGCCAGCCCGTCAGCACGACGCTGATGGATTACCTGGCGCCCACCGCCGCGGAACTGTGCCCGATCGAGATCGTCCACCTGGAGACGCCCTCCCGGTTCAGCGAGACGGGCGCCAAGGGGATGGGCGAGGGCGGGACGATCGGCGCCCCGGCGGCGGTCCTGAACGCCATCAACGACGCGCTGTCCGGCACCGACGTGCGCTTCGACCACATCCCGGTGCTGCCGCAGGACGTGAGCGCCGCCCTCAGCCGGTCAAGGGCCACCCGATGAAGGACACGCACGCCATCTGCCTGACGGTCAATGGCCGCCGCCACGAGCTCGCCGTCGAGGCCCGCAGGACCCTCGCCGACATGCTGCGCCACGACCTGGGCTACACCGGCACGCACCTGGGCTGCGAGCACGGCATCTGCGGGGCGTGCACCGTGCTCCTCGACGGCTCGCCGGTACGCGCCTGCCTGGTCTTCGGCGTTCAGGCCGACGGCGCCTCCGTGCGCACCGTCGAGGGACTCGCCGAGGGGCCCGACGGCCAGCTGTCGGACCTCCAGCAGGCGTTCAGCGACCATCACGCCCTGCAGTGCGGATTCTGCACGCCCGGCTTCCTCATGCTCGCCGAGGCGTACCTCGCCGAGGCGTACCTCGCCGAAGAGGCCGAGCACGGCGAGGCCGAGCGCGGGCGGCCCCTGTCCGAGGAGCGGGCCCGCGAGCTGGTCGCCTCGAACCTGTGCCGGTGCACCGGTTACCAGGGCATCATCGAGGCCATCGTGGCTACCGCCCGGTCCCGCCGGTCCGGCGGGACAATGGGGCACGCCGACGGCGAACCTGCGGGCGACCGATGAGCGCCATCGGCGCCCGGCTGCCGCGCAGTGAGGATCCCCGCCTGCTCCGCGGGCGCGGCAGGTTCGGTGACGACTTCAGCGCGCCGGGCCAACTGTGGGCCCGGGTCGTCCGCTCGCCCTTCGCGCACGGCCAGGTCCGCGAGCTGGACGTCACTCAGGCCGCGAAAGCCCCGGGCATCACCGCCGTCGTCACCGCGGCCGACCTACCGCCGGGGCTGGCCATCCCGGTCCGGCTCGCCGCGGCCGACATCGACCTCAGCAGCTACCTGCAGCCGATCCTGGCCTCCCGCACCGTCCGCTACGTGGGCGAGCCGCTGGCGGTCGTGGTCGGCGACGACCCGTACGGCTGCGAGGACGCCGCCGAGCTCGTGGAGATCGACATCGCCGAGGCCCCCGCGGCGCTCGACGCGCGCGCCGCCGGCGGGACGATCGCGGCCGAGTTCGGCGCCAGCTACGGAGATGCCGGCGCCGCCTTCGCCGCCGCCCGGCACGTGGTCCGGATCGAGCTGGCCATCGGCAGGCATACCGGCGTGCCACTCGAGCCCCGCTGCCTGCTGGCGGTACCCGACCCGGACTCCGGGTCGCTGGAGATCTTCGGCATGACCAAGGTCCCCGTGTGGAACCGCGACCTGCTGGCGAGCATGCTCGGCGTGGACGAGACCCTGATCCGGGTGCACGGCGTCGACGCGGGCGGCGGCTTCGGGGTCAGGGGCGAGTTCTACCCGGAAGACTTCCTCATCCCCTGGCTGGCCATGCGGCTGGGCCGCCCGGTCAAGTGGGCGGAAGACCGCGCCGAGCACCTCGTCGCGGTGAACCATTCCCGGCAGCAGTACCACCGGATCAGCGCCGCCTTCGACACCGACGGCACGATCACCGGCCTGGCGGATGACATCGTCCACGACAACGGCGCCTACTGCCGCACGCACGGGGTCGCGGTGCCCGACCTGACCGTGGCCATGCTGCCCGGACCCTACCGGATCCCCGCCTACCGGGGCCGGGTGCGGGTCGTGCTCACCAACAAGACGCCGTGCGGCACGTACCGCGCCCCCGGCCGGTTCGAGGGCACCGCGGCCCGCGAGCACCTGCTGGACGTGGCCGCCGACCAGCTCGGCATCGACCGGATCGCGCTGCGCGAGCGGAACCTGCTGACCAGGGATGAGATGCCGCACAAGCGCCCCATCGTGACCCTGCGCACCGACGTGGTCCTGGACACCGGCGACTACCCGGCCCTGCTCGCCGCGACGGCCCAGGAGGCGGACCGCCTGGGCTACCGCGCCCTGGCCGCCGTCCGGACGGCCGGGTCGGCCACCGGCCGGCGGTCGCTGCGCGGCTTCGGCCTGGCCATGTTCCTGGAGAAGAGCGGCCTCGGGCCGCAGGAGACCGCCGACGTGGTGGTCAGCAAGTCCGGCGCGGTGCACGTGCTGGCCGGGGGCACCTCGCTGGGACAGGGGATCCAGACCGTGCTCGCGCAGATCGCCGCGGACGCGCTCGGCGTCGACCCTCGGCTCATCCGGGTCACGACGGGTGACACGGCCGCCCAGCCGTTCGGCGGCGGGTCGTGGGCGTCCCGGTCGACCGTGGTCGGCGGCAGCGCGGTGCACCTGGCTGCGACGGCGGTGCGGGAGCGGGCCGTGCAGCTGGCCGCCCGGATGCTGGAGGCCGCCGAGGAGGACCTAGAGGTCAGCGACGGGTCGGTCAGCGTCCGCGGCGACCCGGATCCGCGTGGTGCCCGGGTCACCCTGGCCGACATCGCCCGGGCGGCCCAGCCCACCAGCCGCTACCTGAGGCCCGGCGAGCCGGCCGGACTGTCGGCCCGCCGCCGCTTCGAGGTCACCCATATGACCTACCCGTACGGGGCGCACGCCGCCGTCGTCGAGGTGGACCCGGGGACCGGGCAGGTCCGGGTGCTGCGGTACCTGGTGGCGTACGAGGTGGGCCGGGCGGTCAACCCGATGCTGGTCGAGGGGCAGCTGAGGGGCGGCGTGGCCCAGGGGATCGGCGGCGCCCTGTTCGAGGAGTTCAGCTACGACGACGCCGGCCAGCCGCAGGCGGTCACGTTCATCGAGTACCGGATCCCGACCGCCGCCGAGGTCCCGCCGGTTGACCTGCTGGTTTCGCAGGACGCCCCGGCGCCGGGGAACCCGCTCGGCGTGATGGGCGCGGGCGAGGGCGGGATCAACGCGGTCGGCGCGACGGTGGCGAACGCGGTGCGGGACGCGCTCGGCCTGGCCGGCGGGGTCGGCCAGCTGCCGCTGACCCCGGCGCGGGTGCGCCGCCTGGCCGAGCAGGCCGGGCTCGCCTTTGGAGGCGCCGCATGACCACCGAAGTTCCTGGCTACGTCAGCAAGACCGACCTGGTGGCGGCCCTGCTCCGCGAGCTGGTCATCACCGGGGAACTCGCCGCGGGGGAGCAGCTGCGCCAGCGCGACCTCGCCCAGCGGTTCGGCGTCAGCCAGACCCCGGTCCGCGAGGCCATGCGCCGGCTGGAGTCCGAGGGGCTGCTGATCTGCGACACCCACCGGGGATTCACCGTGGTCCCGCCCGACGACGGCCGGGTCGAGGAGAATTTCCAGATCCGCGCCGCGCTCGAGTCGCTGGGCGCGTCGCTGGCGGCGCGCAAGATCGACGCGCACGGACTGGCCAGGCTGCGGGACCTGAACGCCAAGATGCGCGCGCTCGGCGATGACGACGACCCCGACTACGCGGAGCTGAACCGGGAGTTCCACTTCACCGTGTACTCCTGCGCGGGCAGCCCCCTGCTGCTGTCGCTGATGCGCCTGCTGTGGGCGTCGCTGCACCCGGGCCCCCGGGTGTCCCGTACGCACGCCGAGTCCGCCCGCCAGCACGATGCGATCCTGTCGGCGCTGGCCGACGGAGACGCCACCGCCGCCTCAGAGCGGACGTACCAGCACATCATGGGCGCAGCCCCGGTCAAGGACTAGGAGAGGATCAGCTCGGATGCCGCGGATCGTGACCGACGACGGCGTGGCGCTGCACGCCGAGGAAACCGGCCAGGGCGAGGCGCTGCTGTTCATCCACGAGTTCGCCGGCGACCACCGGAGCTGGGAGCCGCAGGTCCGGTACTTCTCCGCGTCCTACCGGTGCGTCACCTACGCGGCGCGCGGGTACCTGCCGTCGCAGGTGCCCACAGAGCCGCAGGCCTATTCGCAGGCCCGCGCGGTCGCCGACGCGGTCGCGGTGCTGGACGGCCTGGGCATCGACCGCGCCCACGCGGTCGGCCTGTCCATGGGCGGCTTCACCGCCCTGCACCTGGCCATGTACCACCCGGACCGGCTCCGCTCGGCGGTGGTCGCCGGGGCCGGCTACGGCGCTGAACCCGAGCGGGCCGCGGCGTTCCGCGCCGAGTCGCACGCCATCGCGGACGCGTTCGAGGCCGAGGGCGCGACCACGGTGGCCCAGCGTTACGCGGTCGGCCCGGCCCGGGTCCAGTTCCAGAACAAGAACCCGCGCGGCTGGGCCGAGTTCGCCGCCGCGCTGGCCCAGCACGACTCCCTCGGCGCCGCCCTGACCATGCGCGGTGTGCAGGCGGCCAGGCCGTCCCTGTTCGGGCTGGCCGACGAACTCGCCCGGGTCCCGGTCCCGGTCCTGCTGCTGGTCGGCGACGAGGACGAGGGATGCCACCGGGCGGCCCTGATGCTCAAGCGCACCATTCCGGCCGTCGGCCTGGTCATCCTTCCGCGCACCGGCCACACCGCCAACCTGGAGGAACCCGGGGAGTTCAACCGCGCCGTGGACAGGTTCCTGGCCGCGGTGGCCCGCGGCGCCTGGCGCCCCCGCGACCCGCGCTCCCTGTCCGACTCCACGACCGGCATCCGCTGAGCGTGGCGCTGCCGTCTGCTGGGCCGATGTGCCCACGCTGCGAGGGGAAAGTCCGGCTCGGGCCAACCCAGTGAAGCTAGGCCTAGCACGCGCCTCCGCAACGCACAGTTGAAATCACTGCACACTGGTGTATACTTACACTGAACACTACTAAACACCTAGTTTGGAACCCTTCGGGCAGGGCAACGCCGTGGGTAGCCGCTGGCTGACGCGTCGCCTCGAAGGGGCCACAAGCCTTTTGGGATGAACCTCACTAGCTGGGGTCTAGCTGAAGCCGGGTAAAGGGGTGTGACGGTTGTGCCGGCTAGCAATCCATTGCTACGAGTCACGGACCTGTCCATCGCTTTTAGGGTCCACGGGCAGGTACGACAGGTAGTGGACCGCCTGACGTTCACCGTGAAAAGCGGTGAGATCGTCGGAATAGCAGGTGAATCGGGTAGCGGCAAGACGGTCAGCTGTCTAGCAGTGCTTGGGTTGCTGCCTCCGAGGCGTGCTCTTGTCCAAGGTTCGGCAATGCTAGGCGAAAAAGAATTGCTGGGCTTGTCTGAACGAAATATGCGCATGATACGCGGGCGAGAAATTGGGCTCGTTTACCAGGATCCGCTTGTTGCGCTTAATCCACTTCGCACAATCGGCAGTCAAGTCAGTGAAGCAGTCCGTGCTCATGGGGGTCTTAACCGTCATCAGGCGCGGGCGCGAGTTCTTCAGTTGCTCAAGGACGTCAGTCTGCCCGACCCAGAAGACCTGGTCCTGCGGTATCCGCATGAGCTAAGCGGGGGAATGCGGCAACGAGCATTGATAGCAATCGGAATCGCATTGAATCCGCGCGTGCTGATCGCCGATGAGCCTACGACAGCTCTGGATGCGACCGTGCAGACAGAGATACTCGAGCTGCTCGTACGCTTGCAAGGCGAAAGAGATATGAGCGTGGTGCTGGTGAGCCATGACCTGGAGCTATTGTCTCGGGTAGCCGACCGGCTAATAGTCATGTACGCAGGTAGAGCAGTAGAAGCTGGTCCGGTCGACATCATGCACAGCGGCTCGCAACATCCCTATACCCGAGGGCTGCTCCGGGCGCGACCTCAGCCTCACGGGCCAACGCGTAAGCGCCTTGTGCAGATCCCGGGCCAACCGGCGGTGGCGGCCGATGCACTGGCTAAGGGAGGATGCGCCTTCGCCGACCGCTGCGTGCTGACGGTCGATCAATGTGCTGCGGAGGTTCCCCCGTTCTCGGAGCGCTCAAGCGAGCACTTCGCCGCTTGCTGGGTGACCGAGCGAGAGGGAACGGCACCCCTGGACGTCATGGACGCCATCGGCCGAGAGGAAACCGGTACGCCGGCCACTACCGGGACCAAGGAGCACCTTGGCGGCAAATCATGATTCTGTCCACGCTGCTCGGATCGTCCCGGCTTCGTCGCGACTGCCGTGGGCGGAGGGCCGCGGTGGGGGCTGAGTCGTGAATGAAACCGCCGTCCCGTCGCGGATCCCTGGGCCAGGTACCAGCGATCCCATCCTCAGCGCCACCGATCTGGTGGTGGATTACCGAGTGCGAGGACGTAGGAACCTCCGTGCCGTCGATCACGTCAGCGTGTCGGTATCGTCGGGCGAAACGCTAGGCATCGTCGGTGAGTCCGGCTGCGGCAAATCCAGCCTTGCAAAGGCCCTACTCGGGCTGGTCCCTCTCTCACATGGCCAGGTAGTCCTGAACGGATCGCAGTTCAGCGGCCTGAGTGAACGGGAGCGGCGTCCCTTGCGCCGAAACATTCAGATGGTCTTTCAGGACTCGGCGAGCTCCTTGCACCCTAATCGACGGATCGGCGCGCTGCTACGAGAGCCATTGCTCATTCATGCTGCGGAGGCTGGCAAGCGCCCGGGGGCAGTCGATGACCTCCTCGACGCCGTAGGACTTGGACGCGACCTGGCCCGTGCCTACCCCGAACAGCTCAGCGGTGGCCAGCGGCAGAGAGTCAATATTGCCCGCGCCATCGCAACACACCCAGAGATAGTCGTAGCCGATGAACCGACCTCGTCGCTAGACGTGTCAATCCAGGCGCAGATTCTCAACCTCATGCTGGATCTGCAAGAGAAACGCTACATGGCGTACGTATTTATCAGTCACGATCTTAGTGTCGTGCGGCATATGAGTCATCGGGTTGGCGTCATGTACGGCGGCCGAATCGTAGAGCTCGGCACTCGCGATACCTTCGATAGGACAGCCATTCATCCATACACCCGCCTGCTGACGAAGGCTGTTACGGGCGATCTCGGCAAGCGAGCTCATAAACCGGTAATGTACCAAGACGAGTCGGCTGAGGCGCCCGGCAGAAAGAACGAAAGATATAGTCCGCTAACCCCGCATGGCGCAGAGTGCATTTATACGAGACATTGCCCGTTTGTTGACACGATCTGCCGGCAAAGCGCTCCAGCCCTTCGCGAAGTAGCCGATAACCACTTCGTGGCATGCCATTTTGCGGAGAGCCTGAGAACGATGAACAGGAGTGCGGCCGCAGACGGCGTTGACGGATCAGGGAAATGCTTCAGTACGCGCCAATGATCGCCGGTGTCGGCCACCTCGAATGGTGTCGCCGCTCAGCGATCTTACATTTAGAGAGCCAAGGAGTGAAGGGAGAGGGAAGATGGATATCCAGGCGGAACCGCGAAACGAAAGTGACCAGCGTACGCTAGTTAACAGACGAACCTTCATGGTGGGCGCGGGCCAGTTGGCCCTCGGGGCCGCGGTTCTCGGAGGAGCGGGCGCTAGCTTGGCTGGATGCGGGTCATCCAGCGCGACTGGCTCGTCATCGTCGGGCGGTAGCGGCACCGCGGCTCTTGGCGTGGCGCAGACTCCAGACACGCTCGACCCGGGGTCTACCGACCTGCTCGCGGTAACGGAAATAGACTATTCCATGTTCGATCCGCTGGTATGGCTTCTGCCCAATGGTCAAAGAGTTCCCGGACTGGCAGAGACCGTCAGCTCGAATTCAAACGCCACAGTTTATACACTCGGACTCCGGAAGGGCGTAAAGTTCCACGATGGGACTCCATTTACCGCCGCGGCAGTCAAGGCTACCTTCGATCACATAGTCAGCCCTTCTACGCGGGCCGGCTCAGGCATCGGTTACCTGGGGCCATACAAAGAAACCATCGTGGTAGACGACTATACGGCACAGGTAGTATTCAAATCATCCTATGCCGCATTCTACAATAACATGACCTCGATCAGCCTCGCGCCGTCGTCGCCTACGGCACTGACGAAGTACGGGCATTCGTACGGACAGCATCCGGTCGGGACGGGACCTTTCAAGTTTACGAGCTATCTGATAGACAATGAGGTCACGGTCACGAGGAACCCGGATTATAACTGGGGCATTCCGCAGGTCGGTACGGGCCCGGCGGCACTTTCGGGGCTAACTTACCGAATACTAACCGATCCGGCTGCGCAGGCGAGCGCGCTAGCCACCGGAGAGCTGCAGCTGGCGACGAACCTGAGCCCTGGTCAGCTCAAGACCGCGCAACAGCAGGGGAATCAGATCCTCACGGCCAGCACCACGGGTATGCCGTGGGGGGTCGAGATCAATTATACCAAGCCACCGACTAACGATATCCTCGTTCGCCGGGCTCTTATAGCGGCGACAGACTCCCAATCTATCGTCAAAACCCTCTACAGCGGATTCGTCGGCGCTGCTGACGGAATTCTGACACCCGGTATGCTCGGTTACACGCCAGATGCGTCGGCTAGCTATAATCCGACACTCGCGAGGCAGCTCCTGGATCAGGCTGGGTGGAAGCTTAGCCCGGGGGCCAAGACGCGGACCAAAGCGGGCCAGAGTTTGCTCGTGAAGTTCGTGGTGGCCGCCAACTTCGGATTCACCCCCATCGCTGAGCTCATGCAGGCTCAATTTCAAGCGGTCGGGATCAGCAGTACCATCAGCCAGGAGTCGTTCCCGGCCATACAGACGGTATTCAATGATGGTGGCCAGAACCTGAACTTCTGGTTCTATACGTCGCCAGATCCATCCGTGCTATCCACGGTGTTCACGTGCTCGGAGATTGCGACAGGCGGATACAACTGGTCGCACTACTGCGACACGCAGGTCAGCAACCTGCTGCTCAATGCGTCGGGTATCGCCGATCCGACCGCACGCGCGAGCGCGTACATCACAGCGGAGCAGCAAATTAACAACGCGGCGATCTGGATCCCGATCCAGGCGCTGGATTACAACTACGCGACGAGTAAGTCGCTCACCGACGTGAAGTTTATCGCCGGGCTTCCCATCATGACCAGCGCACGAAACTCGTAGGCGAGCGCACCACGCATCGGAGACCAGGGGAAGGCGCGGGTGATCATGCAGGTGACCTGACCGGGACGGTGAGAGAGTCGAGTCGCAACGGCAGAGGGGAACGGAAGATCAAGTTCGGGATGATGTCGATATGACCAGGCATGCGGGCGCCGAGATGTCTGTGCCGGCTCGGAAACTCGACGGCATGGCCGGGAGCGTGGCTAGGTCCGGCAAAGAGGCAATCCGGAGCATGGCTCGCTATAGCTCGTCACATCGTGTCGGAAGTGCTGGAGTTGTAGTCCTAGTGCTCCTGGTACTGACCGCGCTCCTGGCCGGGTTCATATCGCCATATCAGCCCGACGCCATCGTTGGAGCAGCGTTGCAACCGCCAAGCTGGTCGCACCTGCTGGGGACCGATGCGCTTGGCCGAGATGTAATGTCCCGGGCCATCTGGGGTACCCGGTCGGCACTCACGGAAGGCGTCCTGGCGATCGGCCTGGGGGCATGCGTCGGGGTGCCGATTGGTGCAATATCTGGCTACGTCGGCGGATGGGCGGCCGGCGTCGTCCAGCGTCTGGTCGACATCTCGCTGGCATTTCCCGCGCTGATGCTCGCGCTCTTGATAGTAGCAATTGAAGGACCCGGCGGGGCGACTGCCATTCTCGCCGCGGGCGTGGCCTTCATCCCTGTATTCGCGCGCCTGGCCTTCAGTATCGTTACCCGCCTCATGGGCGAGGAGTATCTAACGGCCGCCCGGGTGGTCGGGTGCTCACGGTGGCGGATCCTGACTAGGTACGTATGGCCGACTATGGTGGGGGACCTGGCCGTGCTGGTCAGCAGCGGTATCGGGTGGGCTGTACTGCTCATCGCCACCCTGAGCTTCCTGGGCGTAGGCGCCCAGCCCCCGACGCCGGACTGGGGCGCGGATCTGGCCGCCGGCGACCAGTACCTGAGGCTCGCGTGGTGGATCTCCCTGGCACCAGGGATATGCCTAACCCTGCTGATCCTGGGCGCAAATTATACGGGAGAGGTGATTGCTGACCTTCTGCACGCTAGCCGACAGGGCGCAATCGGACCGAAGGCGCGAGGAAGCTCAGTGATCTACCAGGGTGCTGAGGAGGTGAAGTAGTGCTGGAGATGTATGTCGCGCGAGTCGGCACGGTGTGCGTCGACACGCGGCTGACGATACCCGGTGTACGGGACGGCGATCGGGTGCATACGCCCGTCCTGATTTGCATTCTCATACTGCCATCGGGCGAAGCCGTGATAATTGATTCCGGCATGCACGACGGGCATGTCGAAGATCCGGGCTCGACGTGGCGGGCAACTGACCTCGAGCGAGAACTTGTCCCGGTGATGACCACGGGCGACAGGATCGGCGCTCAGCTGAGTATTCTCGGCCTGCGGCCTCGAGATATCACGTTCATCATAAATACTCACCTGCATTTCGACCATGCAGGGAACAACCTGATGTTCCCGCAGGCACGCTATCTCGTTCAGCAAGAGCACCTGGACTGGGCGAAGGGCAACCCCGCCTGCCCTAATCAGTACTGGGCGGACGAGGGTAGGCATTACGAAGGGCTGTCCGGAGCCGTAGACCTATGGGAAGGCGTTTCAGTCATTCCCACTCCCGGCCACGTGCCCGGCCATCAGTCGGTATCTGTCAGGCTCGGCAGGGAGCAGGTCCTCGTGTGCGGAGACGCCATTTATAGCCATGAGGCAATGGAATTGGAGGCGTGGTCCGCTCATGCAGAACCTGCCCAGGCCAGAGAGAGCGGATACGCGCTGCGGCATATCGCCTACGATCGCGGAGCCAGATTGCTGTACGGTCACGATCCCGTACAGGTCCGGCGCATGCCACTTGTGCCACGACAAGTCATGTGGCCCGATGTTCGTGACTGGTAAATGGTTAGCGCAGGGAGTGACCTAATGGAGGATGGGTGATGTCACGTACTATCATTTGGCGGGTAGTCAGCGTTGTTCCCACGCTCTTGGGAGTCACGTTCATTGTCTTCATAGCGCTGCATCTGATACCGGGTAACCCAGGCCAGATTCTTCTGTACGGGACTAATGCGACACCTGCCGACGTCGCGCGCCTAGACCACCAACTGGGTCTCGATAGGCCGCTATGGCTGCAGTATGTATCATATCTGAATAACTTGATACACGGAAATCTTGGATACTCGTACGTCTCTAGCATGTCGGTGCGGTCACTTGTAACGAGTTACCTACCGTACACTATTGCGCTTACCATCGGGGGAATGACCGTCGCACTTGTGGTGGGTATTTCCCTTGGCATCTTGGCTGGGGTGCGGCGAGATGGAATAGCTGACCGCGTAGCAATGTTCCTGGCGGTCATCGGCACCGCCATACCCTACTTTTGGCTTGCGCTCCTGCTGGTAATGATCTTCGCAGTCGATTTGAGGATATTCCCGGCGCTGGGTACCGGGGGTCTAAATAGCCTGATTCTCCCGAGTGTTGCGCTGGGCATTGGCTATGCTGCCATAATAACGCGCCTCCTCCGTAATAAGATAATTGAGATATATGAAAGTCCTCACGTACTCGTAGCGCGCGCTAAGGGAATACGGAACGTTACATTGATCGCGAACCACGTTGTACGTAATTCTATTTCGGCTGTACTGGCGGTGATCGGCCTTCAGATAGCATCAATGGTGGCTGGCGCCGTCACGATCGAAGTAATCTTTGGACGGCCGGGTCTGGGCAGCTTGCTCGTTCAGAGCATTAGTAACAAGGACATTCCCACCGTCCAGGGCATCGTCCTCATAGTGGCGGTTGCCTATGTAATTCTTAACTTGCTCGTGGATTTGCTTCAGGCCGCACTCGATCCGCGTATAAGGAAGGCGGGTATTTAATGACCAGGAGCATCGAACCTGACGATGAGCTTCTGCGCCACATAGCGCCAAGCGTCAATGCATACTGGCAGGATGCCGTGGTTCCTGCGCTGAAGGATTACGTCCGGATCCCGTGCATTTCTCAGGCTTATGATGCGAAGTGGCTTGAACGGGGCGAACTCGAGAGCGCAGCATCATTCATCGCTGATTGGAGCAGCACGATACCAGTGCGAGGGCTCCGGGCGGAGGTGGTGCGGCTTCGTGAGAGAGCGCCCCTAGTCCTGATCGACATCGATGGTGATAGGCGCCCGGAGTCCTCGAGCCTGGTCGTGTACGGACACTACGACAAGCAACCGGCAGGGGACGGGTGGCGGTCCGGACACGGGCCGTTCGACGCGTGGGAGGAGGCCGGTCGGCTTTACGGCCGGGGTGTCGCTGATGATGGCTTTGCGGTCTTCAGCGGACTTGCTGCCGCTGCCGCGCTACAGGCCAGCGGCGTACCCCACAGGAGATTGGTGCTGGTGATCGAGGGCGCGGAGGAATCGGGCAGCGCCGGCTTTCCCGAGTACATGCAGGGACTGCGGCCTTCGATCAGAGAACCCGGGGTGATCGTGTCACTCGATGGAGGCGGTCCAACCGAGGATCGGCTATGGGAGATAACGTCGCTCAGGGGAGCGATATCCATGAATATCTCGATCGCGGTGCTCGAGCAGTCAGTGCATTCCGGAGTAGGCGGTGGGGTCGTTCCGTCCGCATTTAGAATTCTCCGGCGCCTGCTCTCGCAGCTGGAGGACGAAGTTACTGGCGAGATCTATCTGGACTCCGTCCAGGCGGAAATCCCGCAGCACGCCGTGGCTGAGATAGAGACTGCCGCCGCCGAGCTAGGCGGTCGCCTAGTCGGTAGCTTCAGGACGCTGGATGGCATCGCGCTGCACGGTCAAGATGACGTTGCCCAACAGATGATGCGTCTAACCTGGGGGCCGTCACTCGCCGTAACTGGCCTGGACGGTATTCCACCCGTAGCCAACGCTGTCGTAGTGCTGCACGCCGCCCTAAGGCTTCGCGGGCTGCTACGGATTCCACCCACGGCCGACGCATCCGAAGTGGTTGACGAACTGCAACGCAAGCTCGTCCGCCGATCGATCGAAGGCACGTCGGGAGTGATACCGCACCTCGAAATTCTTGCTGCGATAGATGGATGGGTAGCCGATAGCGAATCGAGCGAGATAACCAGGGCACTAGACAGGGCGTCACGCTCCTGGTTCGGCAAGCCATCCGGCAAGATCGGCAACGGAGGAACTTGCCCGCCTGTGGAGCAGCTAAATCGAATGTTCAGCGCGAGCAGAATTGGCGTCTGCGGCGCAATCTCTCCTGCCAGCAACGCCCATGCTCCGGACGAGTCTCTGCTCGTGCAAGCTGGTGCGGCGATTACGGGCTCGTTGTGCGTCCTGCTGGCTGAGTGAAGAAGGTAGCGGGAGGCAATAGTTACCAGCCTGGCGATCAGAAGGGTAGGGACTTTTGGGCAAGATCAATCGCGAGGTATTTGAATTGGCTACCGCGGCCAACTACGCTATCCTCACTACGCTGGCGGCGGGAGGATTTCCAACCGCTAGTCTTATGTGGGTCGATGCCGACGAGAATCATGTACTAATTAACACTGAACAACATCGTGTAAAGTACAGGAATATCGGCAACGATCCCCGGGTAAGCATTCTGATCGTTGACCGTAATGACATGGGTCATTATGCCGAGGTGCAAGGAATCGTAATCGAACGGCTGCTTGGAACGGCAGCGCGAGAACATATCGATAAATTGTCAGAGAAGTATTTGGGTCACCTATTCGACCCGCGGCTGATTACTTCCCAACGGGTGCTATTCAAGATACGGCCCGTCAAGCAGCGTATCAGGCGCGGGGCGGCTATCGGGGAGTAGAAGGCTAACAGAAGACGGAGACACGCGTGTGCACAGCTACAAGGTAAACATCGCCGAGTTCGCAGCCGACCCGACCCTCGCACCGAACGACGGCTGGGTAAATATGGCCGTTCAGTTCCTCGTTGATCACGCCCATGGCGCCGCGCGCAAGGTCGTGTTCGGCCGGACCATCTTTGCGCCAGGCGAATCAGTGCACGAGCTGCACAGGCATCCTGGTGCCGAGGAGGTGGTGTACCTAGTCCGCGGCTCCGGCGTGGCGACCAACGGTGACGAAGAGATCGCCCTCGGAGTCGGTGACATTGCATTCCACCCGCAGGGCGAGTGGCATGGGTTCTATAACACCTCATCGACCGAAGAGGCCGAGATGATTTGGGTGTGGGCTGGAGCGAGCTCGAAGGAAGACGCTGGTTATGAGGTGAAAGGCTTAGCCAACCCGCACAAGATGACACTGTTCGGCAGGTGGTTGCCCGGTGAGTGACCTCGATTGCCCCCGCGCGTTTGGTATGGATCGGCGTCTGTATCGCATGCCTGACCGGAGTGTGCAGTGCTACTTACCATACTAAACATTTGCGGATGGCGTGTGTCCGGTGCGTCCAGTACATCCAGACATCGGTCTATATTGGCAACATGCCCGGAGGGTCCGTGACGGAGAATCCACCAGAGCAGGCCGCGAGCGACCGCCGTCTACTCGGGGCGCGCCTCCGAGCAGCACGCGAGCGTCGGGGGATTGGAGTTCGTGAACTCGGCCGCCAGACAGACTGCTCGGCGAGCCTGATCTCCCAGATCGAACTCGGCAGGATAGCGCCCTCTGTGAGTACGCTTTATTCGCTCACCAGTTTCCTTGGTGTGTCTATGGACAGCCTCTTCGTCACCGGAGAGGAATGGGATGCCAATCCTGGTGTCCGGCTTGAGTCGTTGCCTCTGCTAACCCCCGAGTCCGCCACTGCAGGCGCTGAGCACGTCCTGATCCAGCGCCGGGCTAGTCGACCGCACATCAACCTTGAGCATAGGGTTCGGTGGGAGCGTCTCAACCCGCTCCCGGAGGCTGGCGCGGAGTTTCTTGAACTATTTTACGACGTTGGCGGTGATTCCGTTTCCGGTGATCAGGCCATTATGCACAATGGTCGTGAGTATGGTCTCGTACTTGAAGGCGTCCTTGCAGTCCAGGTCGGTTTTGAGAAATATATCCTTGAGGCCGGGGACTCTATCGCGTTTGACTCTACCGTTCCGCATCGCTTTTGGAATAGTGGCGATGCGCCAGTCCGTGCGGTCTGGTTCGAACTCAAGTACGGCTGGCCGCCTGAGGTTACTGGGTCTGGGAACCCTTCGGCGCACTCACCGTACTAGGCCACTCTTCCATCGGACGGGTGCTCGACGCCTACGAGCGCAAATGGGGATACGGATCAGAAGCGTGCCCGGACGCTCTCGGCCACTTCCTCCGGGCTCAGGTCGATCATGGCCTCGCCCCACAGCCGCTCGAAGTAGGTGGCGTCGCTGCGGTAAACGGGATCCGGGTTGGACCGGCTGACCACCTTGAGCAGGACCTGGTGCCCGTCCTCGTGCGCGTGCGGCCCGCCGCCGATCACGCCGTAGTTGAACGAGGTGAGGTTCGAGTCCTTGTACGCCGCCAGGACCTGGGACAGCCCCCGCCCCAGCGAATGGCAGTCCTCCTCGGTGAGTTCGGTCACGTCCGCGACGCCCTCGACCACGCCCCAGACCTCGTGGAACCCGGTTGGCGCGAAGGGCGTCAGCCAGGCGACCCGGCCGATCTGTCCCAGCCACCTGGGACCGCTGGCCTCCTGTTCGACCAGCGCAGCCCAGTAGGATCCGCTCCGCTCCTGCCAGGCCCTGGCCTGCTCGACCAGTACGCGCTGGCCGGTCACGCCGCATGCGTCGTGGCTGGACTGGAGATGCGGATGGACGAGCGAGGCGCCCGCCGGGGGCAGGAAGTTGGCGTTGATCGAGCTCCACAGCGCCGACGGGTCAATCCGCCGTACGGCCTGGGCGTGCCGGATCATGGCGATCAGGGCGTCCCCTACCAGGGATGGCGTCAGCTCATCCAGGTCAAGAAAGTGCCGCCCAGGGTCGTAGATGCCGACTGAGCTGTGAGTCGCGTACGCCATGATGTTCGGGACCACCACGGCGTGGCCGACGCGGATCCGGCCCTCGGTCGTCAGCTCAGGTGGAAACGGGACGGTCGCCTTCTCGAGGAACTCTGCGTCGAACGGGCAGAAGGCCGGCTTGGCCGTGAGCTTGGTCAGGTCCGTCCGGGTCTGCGGCTGGAGCTTCTCCCCGGTCAGGATGCGGGCACTCGCCCCGGTCAGCGGGTCGCGCCGCCAGCGCAGCCGCACGCGGGTCCAGGCCCCGCCGGCCGCCAGGTCGGGGACGCTGGCCTCAAGTTCTCGTTCTTCGAAGTCGATCGCAACCACGCAGCCGATGATCGCAGAAGGCGTCGGATTCCGCTAACCAACCGGGATGGCACACTGACCTGGTCCCGGCCCAGCGCTAGGACGCTGATTCGGCGGGGGACGAGCTTGTGGTCCCCAGCGCGCGCCCGGCCGTGTCGGCGAGGGTAACGGCGACCAGGCGCGCCTGCAGCGACGGCCGGGCTTCCGCCTTGGGGGTCATCATGAACCTGCCGTAGTACTGCCCGTTGCCGAACGTCCGCAGCTCAACCTCCTCGGCGGGCAGCCCGGACAGGTCCACGGGCCAGTGGCCGTTCCTGGTCATCACCGTGCCGTCCTGCTCGAGCCGTGGCGGGTGACCAAGCAGGACCCCGTACTCGAACCGGCAGTCACTGAGGCCGAGCACGCCGATGAGCTGCTCGCGGACGTGCTCCACGACCGCGTTGGGTGACCGGGCCGACCGAGCCAGCGTCGCGGTCTCGTGGATCTGGCTGAGGTAGTTCTCGTCGGTGATCGTAATCACCCTCAGGTGGCGGGCGCGGGCCGCGAGCTGCGACACGGCCACGCCGACCGCGAGCAGCAGGATGAACGTGGTCACGTCCGCCGAATGGCTGATGGTGAACCGCTCGTAGGGCACGGTGAAGAAGAAGTCGAACCAGACCGCTGCCCCCACCGCTGCCAGCGCGCCGGCCACCCGGTTGCCGATCGCCGAGACCGCGACGACGACCACGACCAGCAGCAGCGCCACGTTCGTGTTCGACCAGCTTGAGCGCCACGGGAGCAAGATCGCGGCCACCGCCAGGGGCGCCGCGATGGCGGCGGCGAACGCGGCCTGGTCCCGAGTGAGGTAACGAGTCATGTGCTGACACCTTCTCCCTTGGCTTCCATGATGCTCGTGCCATCGCGGCGCCGCTAGCGGCAGGATGGGCACATGCTGGTCGTTCATGTTCACGCGCGCGTCGAGCCTGCACGGGTCGAGGACTTCCTGGCCGCGACGCAGGTCAACGCGCGGGCGTCGCTCACCGAGCCCGGAGTGCTCCGGTTCGACGTGATCCAGGATCAGGCCGATCCGGCCCACGTCGTGCTGGTCGAGGTCTACCGCGACGAGGAGGCCTCGGCGGCGCACAAGCAGACCGCGCACTACGCGAGCTGGCGCGACGCGGTTGCCGAGCTGATGGTGCAGCCGCGTGAATCGACTCGGTTCTCCGCGGTGTTCCCTGCGGACGGTCAGGGCTGGGCCAGCGGCTCGCCGTGACGGCGGGCAGCTTCGACTTCACCACGGCCGGCCACATCATCGTCGGACCCGGCCGGGTGGCCGACCTGCCGGGCGTCCTGGCCGGGCTCGGGTCCCAGGTCCTGGTCTGCACCGGCGCCGACCCGTCGCGTCATGCCGGGCTGCTGGCCGGCATCGGGTTGCCCGCTGCGGTATTCCCCGTGCCGGGTGAGCCCACGGTTGAGCTGGCCCGCGCCGCGGTCGCCGCCGCGCGCGAGCACGGAGCGGACGTGATCGCCGCCATCGGCGGCGGCAGCGTCATCGACACCGGCAAGGCCGTGGCCATGCTGCTCGGCAACGGCGGAGATCCGCTGGACTACCTGGAGGTGGTCGGGTCGGGCCGGCCGATCACCCGGCCGGCGGCGCCGTGCGTCGCGGTCCCCACCACCGCGGGGACCGGGGCCGAGGTGACCGCGAATGCCGTGCTCGCCGTGCCGGAGCACCAGCTCAAGGCGATCGCCTGCGCCGCGGCCCTGGCCCCGGTCGTCGAGGCGAACGTGCGGGCGCTGCGATCCGGGCCCGCCAGCGCGGACCGGGACGCCCTCGACCGCTACACCGAGGCCGCCCGGCTGCTCACCGGCGACCCAACCGCATCGATCGGGGACGGCCTGGCCTGGATCCGCGAGACCCTGGCGTTGCTGGAGGTACCCGGCCTGGCCGCCTTCGGCGTCGGCCCGCAGCACGCCGATGACATCGCCGCCAAGGCCCTGACCTCGAGCAGCATGCAGGGTAACCCCGTCGCCCTGAGCCACGACGACCTGAGGGCCATCCTGCTCCAGGCCCTCTGATCACGGTCCCGGCCCGTGCGGAAGGATGAAGCCATGCCCCGCCACGATCACGATGCCGGCGGTCCCGCCGACATCCTGGCCGCCAAGGCCGCGCTGCGGCAGGAGGTGTGGTCCGCGATGCGCGCGGCGAGGGTGGCCAGGTTCCCCGGCGCCGAAGGCCGCATCCCGAACTTCACCGGCGCCGAGGCCGCCGCCGAGCGGCTCCGCACCCTGCCGGCTTGGCAGGCCGCCGAGACCCTCAAGGCCAACCCGGATTCAGCGCAGCTGCCGGTCCGCCAGCGTGCCCTCCAGGACGGCAAGACCGTGTACATGGCCGTGCCGCGGCTGGCCGAGCCCGAGCCGTTCTTCGCCCTCGATCCCGCGCACCTCAGCGATCCGCCGCGCAAGGCGGCCTCGATCGCTGGCGCGTCGCGTTCGGCCCGGCGGATCACCCTCGCCGAGCTGCTCCCCGTCGACCTGGTCGTGATGGGCTGCGTCGCGGCCGCGGAGGACGGCGCGCGGCTGGGCAAGGGCGGCGGCTTCGCCGACCTGGAGTTCGCGCTGGCCACCGCGGCGGGCCTGATCGGCCCGCACACCACCGCGGTCACCACGGTCCACGAACTGCAGGTCCTCCCGCCCGGGACGATCCCGCTGACTAGCCACGACGTACCGGTGGACTTCATCATCACCCCCGAGCGGGTCATCGACTGCCGCCCCCGGCACGGCCCACGGCCCGCCGCCGGCCTGCAGTGGGACGACCTGACCGAGGAGAAGATCGCCGCCATCCCGCTGCTCGCCGCCCAGCGTCCCCACTGAGTTTCTTTACGCCGAACGAGCGATGGTCCCCCCCTCCGAAGATGCGGTGGCGTGCATCGACCGTAGCCAGACGACACCAGGCCCGGACAGTACGGCGCAGGGGTAGGCATCGTCGCGGCCGGAGATATCCCGGACCTGTGTGACCTGGATGGTGATCGTGGTGTCGAACATGCCGATGTGCCCCGGGTGCGCACGCAGCGACTGGCCCGCGGTCAGTTCGCGTCTGACCACATCGCCGGGTAGCTCGACCCAGGCCCGTCCTGTGCCGCCGATCCGCCACAGCGTCAGCTGGTCGCCGTCTGGGAGCCCGGGGGTCAAGGGGCCGGTATCGACGGCGACCTGTACGCCGGGAGTGCCGGCCAGGAAGCTGGACTCGCGGACCAGGCAGCCCTCGTAGCCGGGGCCGATATCGACGCTCACGATGCTGCCGGGAAACTTCGACGCGAACGCGACGACGCCGGGCTCACCGGTGGCGGTGTACAGGCAAAGCCGCGGCTCCTGCTGGGCCTCGCCGCCCGACGCCATCTCGATCGAGTCGGTCATCCACGCGAACCGGCCGACCTCGGCGACGACACTCTCGCCGGGGTCAAGCGAGATCGACAGCACCGGCTGCGTCGCACCGAGGAGCTGATCTCGCATGGCCGCCCCTCCCCGTGTCGGGACGCTTCCGGTGTGCTTGCCCCGATCGCACGCCGGTGCTTCCGCCGCGCGCCTGCGCCCGTGCCACGCTGATATGCTCCGCCGCGCTCACCACGCCCCCAAGCATCAGATGCTTGAGCGCGGCGGAAGCATATGCGGCATTTCTATACGTATGGGCGGGTGCGACGAATCCCGCAGTTCATACATTCTGTTGGTCCCCCCAGGAACATGAATCCCAGAGCATCACTGAGGTTTTCGGCTGACACGAATCGGGGCATCGAATCGCGGGCGTGCTATAACATCCTGGCCCTCAGCGCCCGGCTAGCCCGTTTTCCACCGCGTAGCGGGCGGCGTCGACGCGGCCGCCGAGTCCGAGCTTGTGGTAGATGGTGGTCAGGTGCCGCTCGACGGTCCCGCGGCTCAGGTAGAGCCGCGCGGCGATCTCCTTGTTGCTCAGGCCGTCGGCGAGCAACCGCAGCACTTCGGCCTGGCGGGAGGTGAGGTTGCCCGGGAGCCGGCCGGCCTGGCCGTCGGTCTCCGCCAGGGCCGCGGCCACCTCGGCCATCAGCCGGCGGTTCGCGATCTTGTGGGCCAGCGCCTCCGCCGTCCGGAGCTGTCGGGCCGCCTCGTCGGCCAGGCCGAGCTGGTAGCTGACGCGGCCCAACCCGATCATGGCCTCGACCGCGACGTGCTTGTGGCCACCCGCCTGGGCGGCGGCCACCGCCTCCCGGTAGAGCCCGGCCGCCTGCTCCCAGTTTCGCTGCCCGGCCGCGAGATGGCCCTGATTGCACAGCACGAGGCTGGTGAGCTGAGGCTGGTCGACGGCCAGCTGGACGGCCTCGGCGACGGCCGCGCGGGCAGCCTGCCACCGGCCGACGCGGATCAGCACCTCAGCCAGGTTGATCAGGCCGATCGCGACCGAGAGGGGCTCCCCGAGCTGGCGCTTGATGACGAGGTTCTGCTCCAGCAGCTCCATGGCCCCGTCGAGATTCCCGTCGTCGAGCTCGACCAGGGCCATGTTGTTGATCGCCATGGCCAGCCTCGCCCGGTCGCCCGCGGCGGCCCGTAGGTCAAGCACGGTCTGGAAGTTGCGCCGAGCCTCGGCCAGCTCGCCCAGGTAACGCTGGGCCGATCCGAGCACGGTGGCCGCGAGGGCGAGGTCCTCGCCGGGGTCGAGCGGTTCGAAGATGTTGAGCGCTCGCCTGGCTAGGCGAACCGCCTCCGGGTAGTCGTCGTTCTCCACGGCCAGCACCGCGGCCGCGCACAGCGCTCGCCCGATCCGCTGGCTTTCCTCCGGTTTCCGCACGGGGTGTTCGCCGGCCGCGGTGAGGAACTTGTCGAGCCAAGTCCGGCCAGCGGACAAGCGCCCACTGGTCAGCCACCAGCGCCACAGGGCCGCGCCGACCTCCAGGCCAAGGTCGATCTCGCCGTTGTCCAGGGCCCACTGCATCATCGCCCGCAGGTCGTCCACGGATGACGCCAGCCGGAGGGCCCAGCGACGCGCATCCGGCCCGGCGAGGGCGCTCAAGCTCTGGGCGGCCACGTCGGCGAAATGCATCGCGTGCCGGCTATGAGCCTGCGGTGCTTCGCCTGCCTCATGCAGTCGTGCGGTCGCGAACTCACGGATGGCCTCGACCATGCTGAACCGATTCTGCTCCAGGTCGCGGGTGACCACGAGCCAGGACGCCTCCACCAGCCCGCGGACGGCTCCCGCGGCCTCCTGCTCGCTGGCGCCGGTCACGGCCCGGGCGTCCGCCAGGCTAAACGGCATGGTGAACACGCTGAGCAGCCGCAGGGTTCGCTGTTGGCCGGGCTGGAGCAGATCGTAACTGGCCCGCAGCACATCGACGAGCTTGCGGCTGCCCTGGCCCCAGGGCGGGTCGTAATCCAGCAGCGCGACCCGCTGCTGCAAGATCTCGCGGACGGACAACGTCCCGACCCAGCCTGCGATCAGCTCGATGGCCAGCGGCAGCCCGCCTAGCCTGCGGCAGAGCTCGCCGACCGCGTGCGGCGGCACGTCGGCCGCCGAGAAGCCCGGCAGCCGGTCGCTGGCCCTGGCGATGAATAGCCGGACCGCGTCAGAAGCCGCGATTTCGGGTGCGCCCGCCGCGACTGAGGGACAGTCGAGCGGAGGGACGGCCCAGCACACCTCGCCCTGCACCCCGAGCACGACCCGGCTGGTGACCATGATGCACAGGCGCGGAGCAGAGGCGAGGAAGTCCCCAGCCAGCTCGGCCACCTCCTCGCGGCAGTGTTCGGCGCCGTCGAGCAGCAGCAGCCAGGGCCGTCCCCCGAATTCGGCCAGCGCCGCCTCGCGCCAGGACACGCCTGGCCGTTCGCGCAGGCCCAGGCGCGAAGCGAGCACCGACACCACCGGACGGGGTGGCTGGATCGCATCGAGCGACACGAACACCAGGTCGGCGTCGTGGCCGTTCGTCGCTGCCCACTCCCGGGCGGCCTCGATGGCCAGGCGAGTCTTGCCGACCCCGCCGGGCCCGGTCAGGTTGATCAGCCGCGACCCCGTGAGCAGCTCGGATAGAGCGGCCAGCTCGCGCTCGCGGCCGACGAAGCTGGAGAGCGCGATCGGCAGCCGATCCGGCTTGTCCTCGGCCGGTCCCGGCCCGCCTGGCGGCTCCCGGCTGGTGGTCGCCGCCTCCAGCTCCTCGAGGGCCACGCTGGCGCGTGCCGACGGACGCGATCGCCCGGATTCCCATCGGTTCACGGTCGCGAACGACACGCCCAGCCGGTGCGCCAGTTGCTCCTGGCTCAATCCAAGCCGGGTCCGCAGCAACCGGAGGCGTGCCGCGAGCGGAACCGCGTCCAGCGGCTCGCTGTTCACACGGGCAGCGTACGACTTGCACGCCATCGCGCAAGGCGCGATCCACTCGAAATAGGCCAAAGCGCCGCCGAGCCCCGGACCGTGGGTGAGGCTGGCCTCGCAGAACCCCCCGTTGCGACCGCTGGCCGCCCAGCCCACCTGCCGTCCCTCGACAAGCACCACCGCTCGTTCGGGATTAGCTTCCTTCGCCAGCAGCGCGGTCCACAGCCCGCTGAACCCGCCGCCGATGACGGCCAGGTCGCAGGCCACCTCGCCGCGCAGCGGAGCCCGGGCGGGCGGCGCATCCGGCCGGTCCAGCCAGAACGGCTTCGGCTCCGCGGCGAGGACCAGCCTGGCTAGCTCGGCCTCTTGCGGCATTACCCGCAGACCGCGGCGAACGCGTCCTCCAGGATCGACAGCCCCTCGTCGAGCAGGTCTTCGCCGATGACGAGCGGCGGCAGGAAGCGGATCACGTTGCCGAACGTCCCGGTGGTCAGCGTGACCAGCCCGGCCTGGTGGCAGGCCTTCGAGACGGCCGTGGTGAGGCCCGGTTCCGCCTGCAGCGTCCCCGGCGTGGTCAGCTCGATGGCCAGCATCGCGCCGCGCCCGCGGACCTCCGCGATCACCGGGTACGTCTCGGCCAGCTTGTGCAGCCTGGGCAGCATGACCTCGCCGATCCGGCGCGCGCGCCCCGCGAGGTCCTCGGCCGCCATGGTCTCGATCGCGCCGAGCGCCGCCGCGCAGGCCACCGGGTTGCCGCCGTAGGTCCCGCCGAGGCCGCCTGCGTGCACCGAGTCCATGATCTCGGCGCGCCCGGTCACCCCGGCCAGCGGCAGCCCGCCCGCGATGCCCTTCGCGGTGGTGATCATGTCGGGCACGACGCCCTCGTGCTCGCACGCGAACCAGTCGCCGGTCCGGCAGAACCCGGTCTGGATCTCATCGGCGATGAACACGATCCCGTGCTCGCGGCAGAACTCCGCCAGCCCGGGCAGGAACCCGTCGGGCGGCACGACGAACCCGCCCTCGCCCTGGATCGGCTCGATGATGACCGCGGCCACGTTGTCCTCACCGACCTGGGTGTGGATCAGGGACTTGATCATCGGGAGCGCGTTCTCGCGGCACGCTTCCGGACCGCCAGGCCAGCGCAGGGGGTAGGCCATCGGCATCCGGTAGATCTCGCCCGCGAATGGCCCGAACTTGTCCTTGTACGGCATGTTCTTCGCGGTCAGCGCCATGGTGAGGTTGGTGCGCCCGTGGTAGCCGTGGTCGAACGCGACGACGGCCTGCCGGCGGGTGGCGTGCCTGGCGATCTTCACCGCGTTCTCCACCGCCTCCGCGCCGGAGTTGAACAGCGCTGAGCGCTTCTCGTACTCACCCGGCGTGCGGCTGCCCAGTTCCTCGCAGACCTGCACGTAGCCCTCGTACGGGGTCACCATGAAGCAGGTGTGCGTGAACCTGGCCGCCTGCTCGGCCACCCGCGCGGCCACCCGGGGGGCCGCGTTGCCCACCGAGACCACCGCGATTCCGGCTCCGAAGTCGATGAGGGAGTTGCCGTCGGCGTCCACGATCACGCCGCCGCCCGCGTCGGTGACGAACACCGGGAGCATGGTGCTGACCCCGCGGGCCACCGCGCGCTCGCGCCGGGCCAGCAGGTCACGTGAGGCAGGTCCGGGGATCTCGGTGACAAGGTTCCGGCGCTGAGGGAGGCGGCTCTCGCCAGTTTCATGCTGGGTCATGTCAAGACCATAAATCATGATCCCGAACGCCGCTGGTCCAGGTATCCGGACAGTGCGGGGCCTCGGGGAGTGGGGTCGGTCTGGGGTTCCGCCGGTGCAGGTATCCGCCCAATCCGGGCGGTCGGGTGGCAGGCCGGGTCTAGGGTTCCGTTATGGCTGACCGAGGCGGGCCGGGCGGGAGGGGGCTGTTCGGCGGCGTCTTCGCCAGGAGCGACGCCGAGACCGGCGACGTGGCGTGGCTGCAGGCCATGCTGGACGCGGAGGCGGGGCTGGCGCGCGCGCTCGAGCGGGCCGGGCTGGCTCCCGCCGGTGCCGGCGAGGCGGTGACGACCGCGGCGCAGGCCGCCCATTTCCAGGTGGACGAGCTCGGCGAACTCGCGGGCCTGACCGGGAACCCGGTGCCCGGGCTGGCCCGGGCCCTGGCCCGGATGGTCCCTCCGCCCGCCGCGCGCGCCGTGCACCAGGGCGCGGCCAGCCAGGACATCCTCGACACCGCCGCCATGCTGCTGGCGCGGCGGGTCATCGCCGTCGTCCTCGCCGACCTGGCCACGGCCGCGGACGCGGCGGCCGCGCTGGCCGGCGAGCACCGGTCCACGATCATGATCGGCCGGACCCTGCTCCAGCAGGCGGTCCCGGTCACCTTCGGGCTGGTCGCAGCGGGCTGGCTGACTGCGGTGGATGAGGCCGCCGACGGGCTGGCCGCGGTCAGCTCGGGCCGGCTGGCCGTGCAGTTCGGCGGCGCGGCGGGCACGGTGGCCTCGCTCGGTGACGACGGCCCCCGGGTCGCGGCGCTGCTCGCGGAGGAACTGGGCCTGGCCGTGCCCGTCCTGCCCTGGCACACGGACCGGCTACGGATCATCGACCTGGCCGCCGCGCTGGCCCGCGTCACGGCAGCCCTCGGCAAGATCGCCAGGGACGTCACGCTGCTCGCCCAGTCCGAGGTCGGCGAGGTCAGCGAGGGTGGCGGGGCCAGGGGCGCACCCGCCGGGTCAGCGGCCCAGGGCGGCCCAGCTGCCCCCGGTGGCTCCGCGCCGCCCGGCGGGACCGCGACCCCGGCCGTGCCGTCCGCTCAGAACGGCTCGGCCAGCCACTCCGCCGGCCACGGGCCCGCGGCGCCCCCGCGGCGCGGCGGCTCCTCGGCCATGGCACACAAGCACAACCCGGTCGCTGCGGTCGCCATCCTCGGGTGCACCAGGCAGGTCCCCGGGCTGCTCGCGACCCTGGTCGCGTGCGCCGAGCAGGAGCACCAGCGTGCGGCCGGCGCCTGGCACGCCGAATGGGAGCCGCTCAGCGCGCTGCTGCGGCTGACCGCCTCGGCGGCCGGCTGGGCGGCCGAGATGCTGCCCGGGCTGGTCGTGGACGCCCCGCGGATGGCGGCCAACCTGGCCGCGACCAAGGACCTGCCGCTCGCCGAGCACGTCACCTCGCTGCTGGCCGGAGTGCTCGGCGCCGCGCAGGCCCACGACCTGGTGGCCGAGGCGGCCCAGCGGGCGGTGAGCGCCGGGCTGCCGCTCCGCGACGTGCTGCTGGCCGTCCCCAAGCTCGAGGGCCGCCTCGCCTCGGCGGGCGTCACCGCCGAGCAGGTCGAGTCGGCGCTCGAGCGGCCGGCTACCTCGGCGCCGCGGACGCCTTCATTACCGCGGCCCTCGCGGCGCACGAATCACTCCGGGCCCGTACCTAACAGGGGAGCGACGCCCGTCAACCTGACCACGCAGCACGGCTGGGAGAGGCGGCCTGCGCGCGGATCGCCGAGATGAGCGAGCGGGTGGTGGCGGTGACCGGGCGGTGCCTCGGGTAGCACAGGGCGATCGTCCGCGGGGCCAGGGGCTGGTGCGGCTCCAGCCAGGTCAGCGAAGGATCGACGGCCCGGCTGGCGGCTATGCGCCCGATGCACGCGTCCCCGAGCCCGGCCGCGACCAGCCGCTGCAGCGCCAGGTTGTCGTCGGTGCGGTAGACGATCCTCGGCGCGATGCCGCGCCTGGCCCAGACGTCCTCGAGTTCGGCCTGAGCGGGCCACCGCCGGGTCCAGGCCACCAGTTCCCGCTGGTCAAGGACCTCGAACCCGGGGCGATCCAGGCTCACGATCGCGCTGTCGCGGCGGGTGAGGATGACCCAGGGATCCTCCATGACGGCGATGGCCTCGATGTACTCGTCGGCCTCCGTATCGTAGGTGAACGCCAGGTCCAGGTCACCGCGGCGCAGGGCGGCCCGGGAGGTGTCCGCTTCGTCGGCCGCGATGAGCACGACCTCGACGCCTGGATGGTCGTCACGGAAGGCGCGCAGCGCCGCGGGCATGATCTCGGCCGCCGTGGTCTGGGTGACGCCGACCCGGACCCGCACGGTCTCGCCGCGCGCCGCCTGCTCGGCGTCGGCGGCCACGGCCTCGACCTCACTGAGCGCCCGCCGTGCCCGGCGGCAGACCGCCTCGCCCGCCGGGGTCAGGCGCACGGGCGCCCGGCCGCCCGGCCGGTGGAACAGCGGTTGCTCCAGCGCCGCTTCCAGCGCCGACACCTGGTGCGACAGCGCGGACTGGGTGTAGCCGAGCGCCGCCGCCGCCCGCCGGAATGACCCGAGCTCGGCGACCGCGAGGACCGCTTGCAGCTCGCGCAGTCCGAGCCCATTTTTGATCGGCTGAATCGATCGTAGCTGCGACATTTCTTCACTTTAGCTTAAGTTTTCCTCACACTAAACTGGGCGTCGGCGCCGGCACCAGGCAAACCCGCAGTACGAGCGAGGAGGACACCATGATTCAGGCCACCCGGACGAGCACCGGGGCACGGCCGTTCCGCCTGCTGATCTACGCCCTCATCCTGACCAGCGCGGCCGCCCAGTTCGCGCTGATCCCGGTCATGCCCGTCTACGCCCACCGGCTCGGCCTGTCCGGATTCCAGGAGGGGATGGTGCTCGGCGCGACCGGGCTGGCCAGCCTGGCGGTGTCCCTGCCCGCCGGGACGCTGTCCGACCGGTTCGGCGCCCGGCGGATCACGCTGGCCGCCGGCCTGCTGATGGCCGTCGCGATGCTCGCGCAGGCCCAGGCGGGCAGCTTCGGCCTCTTGCTCGCCGCCCGGCTCGCCTTCGGGGTCGGCTACGGCGTGGTGTGGACCGCGGGACTCTGCTGGCTCGTCGGTGCCGCGGGAGGGCCCCCGGCCCTGGGCGGGTCCATCGCCAGCGCAGGCGTCGGCGGCGTCGCTGGCCCCGCCGCGTCAGGCGCGCTCACCCAGCACCTCGGGCTGGCCGTCCCGTTGCTGGCCGCCGCCGCGGGCTTCGCCGTGATCACGGCCGCGCTCGCCGTGCTCCGGGTGCCGCCCGTCCCGGCTGCGCCCCGGTCGGCGGCGGCCGCTGGCCTGCGGGCCGCCGTCAGGGACCGCGACATCATCGGCGCCGCGGCCGCGGTCATCGTCGCCGGGCTGAGCACCGGCGTCTGCGCCCTGCTCGTCCCGGCGCGACTGCACGCCGCCGGGGCCTCCTCCGGACAGATCGGCCTGGATTTCGCGGCCGCCGGAATCTTGTTCGCGGCCGGGAGCGCGCTGACCGCCGCGGCCGGTCGGCGGGCGGTGAACCTGCGCGTGATCTGCGCCGGCATCCTCGCCGTGACCGCCGCCCTCTGCATCGGCGTCCTGAGCACGGCACCGCTGGCCATCATCGTGATGCTGTGCGCCGCCACCGCGGCCCGGTCGGTCCTGTGGACGGTCAGCTACCCGCTGGCCGCCGCCGTGGCCGGGCGCGGCGGGACCGGGCTGGGTGCCGCGGTGGGGCTGCTCAACGGCATCTGGGCGGCGACGGCGGTGGCCGGGCCGCTGGCCGCCGGGCTCGCCGCCGAGCACCTCAGCGCCCGGGTGGCCTTCGGGCTGACCGGGATCGCCTGCGCCGCCGGGCTCGCGGTGACCGTGGCGGTGGCCTGGCGGACCCGGAATCCCGCCCTCCGCACGGCATCCCGGCTCGGCTACGATCCTGGGCCGGACTCCGGCGACTGCGATCCCGGGCCGGACTCCGGCGACTGCGATCCCGGGCCGGATTCCGCCGACCGCGATCCCGGGCCGGACTCCGCCGGACCTGGCCTCCCGCTCCGGAGCCAGGCTCGGGGAGGCTAGCAGCCGCCTGGGACAATCTCCGTTTATCGCTCATAAGGAACACTACGGGCGCGTCTATGGGTGGACCCAGAGCGGTCTAGCCGGATGACTAAGTACGAGCTAAGTAGCCACGAGCAGGCACGGCCGTCTGGTAGCTTTCCGGCGTATCGGGAACGGGTCAAATCCCACGGAACTTTTTGAACGGAGTGACGTTATGCGCAAGAGCGGGTGGGCAGTAGCTGCCGCGCTCGGGTTGCTCGCACTGCTGCTGGCGGGCTGCGGCGGGGGATCATCGTCGTCATCGGCCGGCGGGTCGGGCACGACGCCGACGGCTGGCGGCCAGCCCAGCAGCAACATCGGACAGTTTTCGCCGGGCGACACCGTGTTGATCGTGCAGAAGTCCAGTCTTGGTTACGTGCTCGCCCTGGCCAACGGGGATGTCGTCTACACCTACAAGAACGACAAGCAGGGCGGCTCGCCGACCTGCACGAGTTCCTGCGCTGCCGTCTGGCCTGCGGTGACTGGCATTCCCATGACCAACGTGGGAGAAAAGCTGCCAGGCACGCTCGGCGTGGTCACCGCGGCCAACGGGGCCAAGCAGATCACCTATGACGGGTACCCGCTGTACATCTTCAAGTCCGAGAAGCCGCTCATGACCACCGGCAACGGCATGGACGGACTGTGGCACGTGATCAAGCTGTCCGCGAACGACATCGTCAGCGTCGGCGGCTGAGACACGTAGGTCCCCTGGCGGGCCTGTAAGGAGACCTCATGCGTAAGAGCGGGTGGGCGGTAGCTGCCGGACTTGGTTCGCTGGCGCTGCTGCTGACCGCGTGCGGATCGTCGTCGAGCCCGACTGCGGCCTCGACGTCCGCTCCGCAAAGTTCGGCCGCGTCATCGGACGGCGCCAGCCAGGCGTCGACGTCGGCGGCATCGTCGTCGCCTGCGACGGCGCCGTCCAGCGCGAACGCCGGGACGAGCGCGCCGTCGTCCCATGCGGCGCAGCCGGCGGCCAGCGGCGGGGGACCAAACCCATTCCCGCTGGGCACGACCGTCATGATCGTGCAGAAGTCCAAGCTGGGTTACGTTCTCGCCGAGGCCAACGGACAGGTCGTCTACACGTACGCCCATGACACCAAGGGCGGGACACCGACCTGCACCGGATCGTGCGCCGACATATGGGTCCCGGTCACCGGAGTGCCCAAGACCGCGCTCGGTGAAAGCTTCCCGGGAACGTTCGGCCTGGTCGCGAGGTCGGACGGCACCAAGCAGATGACGTACGACGGCTACCCGCTCTACACGTTCAAGGGCGCATTTCCGCTGACGACGCACGTCGTCACCGGAGTGTGGAACGTGATCCCGCTCTCCGCATCTGATCTCACCTGAGCCTGACCAAAGGGCTCTTTACCGTCCCCTGGGCCTGGCCCCCGCTCCGGCCGGCCCAGGGGCGCACCTACGGCTGGTGACCGGCCGGAGGTTCGCCTGACCGGCAGTCGGGTATCACGCGTTCGTCATCCGCTTACCCGGAAACGGGGGAGTCCGACGTGGCAGGAGAGGCAGCGGACAGCCAGCCCGCGCAGCAGCGCGGTCTGGCTGTCATCTACAGCGCGCTGATGCTGGCCATGCTGCTGGCCGCGCTGGACCAGACGATCGTCGCCACCGCTCTGCCCACCATCGTCAGCGACCTGGGCGGCCTGTCCCACCTGTCCTGGGTGGTCACCTCCTACATCCTCGCCAGCACGGCGACGACACAGGTGTGGGGCAAGCTCGGCGACCAGTACGGCCGGAAGTACCTGTTCATGGCCGCGATCGTCATCTTCCTGATCGGCTCGGCTCTGTCCGGGCTGTCCCACACCATGACCGAGCTGATCGCGTTCCGCGCGTTCCAGGGCATCGGCGGCGGCGGCCTGCTGGTGCTGGCCCAGGCGATCATCGGCGACGTCGTCCCGCCCCGGGAGCGGGGGAAGTATCAGGGGGCGTTCGGCGCGGTGTTCGGCGTCGCGAGCGTCATCGGGCCCCTGCTCGGCGGGTTCTTCGTCGACAACCTGTCCTGGCGATGGGTGTTCTACATCAACTTGCCGATCGGGGCCGTGGCGCTGGTGGTGATCACCGTGGTGTTGCCCGCCACCTCGGCCCGGCGCAAGCATCACATCGACTACCTGGGCGCCACGCTGATCGCCGCGTTCGCCACCTGCGTGGTGCTGGCGACCTCGTGGGGCGGTACCACCTACCCGTGGGGCTCGGGCCTGATCATCGGGTTGTTCGCCGCGTCGGTGGTTCTCGTGGCAGCCTGGTGGCTGTCGGCCAGGTACGCGGCCGAGCCGGTGCTCCCGCTCAAGCTGTTCCGCAACCCGGTGTTCAGTATCAGCGCGGCCATCGCGCTCGCCGCCGGTTTCGCGATGTTCGGCTCCATCTCCTATCTGCCGCTCTTCTTGCAGGTGGTCCACGGCATCTCGGCCACGCTGTCCGGCGTGTACCTGCTGCCGATGGTCGGCGGCCTGCTCATCACCTCGATCGGCAGCGGCCAGCTCATCTCCAGGACCGGCCGGTACAAGGTGTACCCGATCGTCGGCACGGCAGTGCTGTGCGTCGCGCTGTTCCTGCTGTCCCGCCTGGACGAGCACACCTCGACCGCGATCACATCCGTCGACTTCCTGGTCCTCGGCTTCGCCCTGGGCCTGATCATCCAGGTCCTGGTCATCGCCGTGCAGAACTCCGCCGACTACGCCGACCTGGGCACGGCCACGTCCGCGGCGACGTTCTTCCGCAGCATCGGCGGGGCGTTCGGAGTCTCCGTGTTCGGCGCGATCTTCTCCAACCGGCTGGCCAGCGAGCTGGTCTCGGCGCTGCGCGGCGTCCCGCTCCCGCCCGGGCTCCACGTCGCGAGCGCCGCCGCCGACCCGGCGTTGCTGAAGAAGCTCCCCGCCGCGATCCGGACAGCTGTGGAACACGCGTACTCGCTGGCCTTGCACCCGGTGTTCATCTACGCGATCCCGGTGGCGCTGGTCGCGTTCGTCTTGTCCTGGTTCCTGAAGGAGGTCCCGCTGCGCGCCACCAGTTCGGTGGGCCTCGGCGAGGGGCTGGGGGCGACTCCGCCCGCGCGCTCCTCGGTCGATGAGGTGGAGCGAGCCCTGACCAGGCTCGGCAGTGCCGACCTCAGGCAGCGCGGCTACGAGCGGCTGACCGAGCGGGCCGGCCTCGACCTGCCCGCGGGGAGCAGCTGGATCCTCACCCGGCTGGCCAAGCAGGGCGCCGTCGCGGGCGAGGAACTGGCCAGGCAGGCCCAGGTGCCGGTGGACTACGGCAGGCCGTACGTCGACCGGCTCGTCGCCGCGGGCATGGTGATCCGCTCCAACGGGACGCTGCAGCTCACCGACGCCGGTCACGCCGCCGCCGACCGCCTGTTCGCGGCCCGGCGCGAAGGGCTGCGCGAACTGCTTGTCGACTGGGCGCCCGAACAGTACGCGGAGCTGGGCGAACTGCTGACCAAGCTGTCCCGGGCCATGCTCGGCGAGAACGCCGACCGCCACCTGATCAGCGCCGGGCCGACCGCCGATGTCCCCAGCCGACCAGAGCTGAACCCCGGCCCCCCGCCTTAGCGTTTCCGGCCCACGCCGCCCCACATGGCGGACCGGGCCGCGGCCTTGAGGTCGGACGCGGGCCGCCACTGCTGGACCGCGACCAGGCCCGGCTCGACCAGGTCCAGGGCGTCGAAGAAGCGATGTGACTATAGGGGTTGCTGCCGAGGTCCTTCGTAACCCGGCATTCGGGGAGCCACAAGGCGCGAGCTAAACGGTTGGCTGTCCTTGTGCGACCTAAAGATGTGAGGCTGATTCCGGTCCGAAGGTGCCTGCGGTGACCTCAGGGGTTGTGGTCCGGAGGCTCGGGTGAACGATGACAGGATTCCGAAGGAGTACGCCGACGAGCTCGGTGACTGTTTCGCCGCGCACGCCCCGCGCCTGTTCGGATACGCGTGCGCGCTTACCCGCGGGGACCAGGCCCTGGCCGATGACCTGGTGCAGTCCACGTTCGTGGCCGCCGCCAGGCAATGGTCCACGATGCGGTGCCTGTGTGATGCCCAGCGTTGGTGCTGGCTGCAAACGACGGTCGGCCACCTGGCGGTCAGCAGCTTCCGGCGCAATGGGGCCCTGGGTGATCGCCTGCCACGGCTGGAGGCCCGGTCCCGGCCGGCGCCCGCGGACACCCACGCGGACGCGTTGTCGGCGATCGCGCTGCAGCGGTGCTGGCAGACCATCCAGGACCTGCCGCCGCAACAGCACGCGGTGGCGGTCATGCGCTGGCTGTTCGCCATGACCAACAGCGAGATCGCGGCGCGGCTGGGCATCGCCGCCGGAACCGTCGCGGCGCACCTGTCAACCGTGCGGGGCAAGCTGAAAGCAGCCCTGGGACCGTATGACCCCTTCGGCAGCGAGGACGGACCATCGTCATGACCACCGCCGGGAATGACACAGGAAGCACGCGCGAGGATGAATTCCTCTGCCGCGCATACCAGCAGATCATCGAGGTCCAGGCGGAGCGGTACGCCGCCGGCTACGACGCCGCCGCCGGCCTGGAGCGGTTCAGCGGCTGGCTCCGGGACCACGCCACAGCGGAGCCGCAGCCGGACGCTGACCAGGCGGTGCTCGAGCTCTACGCCCAGCACTACCAGTCGCTCATCCGGCTGGCCGCCATGCTGGTCCGGGACACCGCCACGGCCGAAGAGATAGTCCAGGACGCGTTCGTCGCCTTCCACGCCGG
This sequence comes from uncultured Actinomycetes bacterium, assembly GCA_963789225.1. GTDB lineage: Bacteria > Actinomycetota > Actinomycetes > Streptosporangiales > Streptosporangiaceae > Palsa-504. The sequence goes on along the minus strand of CAWBKD010000036.1, from coordinate 300,741 downwards.
CTGGTCACGGCGAGGGGACCAGGAGAAGGCGCTCGCCTACCTGCGCCTGGCGGTGGTGAACAAGTCCAGGTCGGTGCTGCGGCACCGGGCCATGGCCGACAAGAACCCCTCAGGGGCGCCGTACGGACCGGACGCTGCGGGCGCGGTCGTCGAACTGCTGACGCGGGACGCCACCGTGGCCGCACTGCGTGGCCTGCCCGCCCAGCAGCGCGAAGCGATCCTCCTTCGCTATTACGCGGACATGCCCGAGGACGAGATCGCCGCCGCGATGGGCATCAGCTGCGGCGCCGTGAAATCCCACACCGCCCGCGGGATGGCCGCGCTTCGTGCCGCTCTCGAAGAGCCCAGTTCCCCACCAGAACGTCCGGAAGACAGCGGGCCCGAGCCCCGTACTCCCTAGCTCGCGGCCACCCGGCCCTCAGCGAGTTCTGCGGCTTCTCAACGGGAACCTGATGGTTTCCTGGCCATTTTCTCCAGCTGTGCAGGTCAGTATGGTTCCAGCTCACGTGGAGGTGGCATATGGCGCGCGACGGACTGACCCGCCGGGACATCATGCGGTACGGCGGGGCAGCCGTCGCGGGCACGGCCGGTCTGACGCTGGCGGGCATCGGCGGGTACGCCTGGCCGCACCCCGCGTCGGCGGGCGAGGCAGCCGCGAGCACGCCGGGCGCCCCGGTGACGCCTGACAACAGCGGCGGCGTGCTGCACTTCGTGACCCGCCCCGATCTCACCCCGCCGGCCATCACCGTCACCCGCCACAGCCCTCCGGCCGCCGGCGATCCGCCGTATTTCATCCTGGCCCCGGCCGGCTATCCCCTGACCGGGCCCGGCCAGCCGGGCCTGATGATCCTGGACCGGTACGGCAACCTGGTCTGGTTCTCCCCGAACACCGGCTACCCCGCGGACAAGGGCATGGGGCGGGTGGACCTGCAGACTCAGACGTACCGGGGGCAGCCGGTGCTCACTTGGTGGGAAGGGCGGGTGAGCCAGGGTGTCGGTTACGGCCAGGCGGTGATCGCGGACAGCTCCTACCGCACCATAGCCACCATCAGCGGGGGCGATGGCCTGTCCGCCGACCTGCACGAGTTCATCATCAGCCCGCAGGATACGGCGCTGATCACGGCGGTACGGCCGAGGCCGGCGGACCTGTCCGCGCTCGGCGGCCCGGCCAACGGAACGGCGCTGACCGGCTCGGTCCTCGAGATCGACATCGCGTCCGGCGCGGTGCTGTTCGAGTGGAACAGCCTGGATTGGGTGCCGGTCACCGACACCTACGCCGCGTTCTCCGGCGGGACCGCTAAGGCGCCGTTCGACTACTTCCACATCAACTCGATCGCGGTGGCGCACGACGGGAACCTGATCATCTCCGCCCGCAATACCTGCACCGTCTACAAGATCGCAAGACCCGGCGGTGAGCTGCAGTGGCGGCTCGGCGGGCGGCGGTCAAGCTTCCAGATGGGCCCGGGCGCCACGTTCTGGTGGCAGCACCACGCCCGCCCGCGAGGAACGCAGAGCCTGTCCCTGTTCGACGACGCCGCGTCGCCGCAGAAAGAGCCGCAGTCCCGTGCCATCCTGCTCGACCTGGACACTGCCGCCATGCGCGCGACGCTGAGCCGCAGCTACACCCATCCGGCCAAGCTGCTGGCCGCCAACCAGGGCAGCATGCAGCTGCTCGCCGACGGCCGGGTGCTGGTCGGCTGGGGCAACCTGCCGTACTTCACCGAGTTCGCCGAGAACGGGACGCTGCTGCTCGACGGCCAGTTCCCGATCGGAGACCAGTCGTACCGCGCGTTCACCGCAGGCTGGACCGGCTACCCCACCGACCAGCCGGCGGTCGCCGCGCGGGTGAACCAGGCCGGCGGCTCGGTCGTGTACGCCAGCTGGAACGGGGCGACCGAGCTGAGCAGCTGGATGGTGCTGGCCGGCAGCACGGCGACCCAGCTCAGCGAGGCCGGGTCGCAGCGGCGCACCGGCTTCGAGACGATGATCACGGTGAATTCCACCGGGCCGTACTTCGCCGTGGCCGCGAACGACGCGAGCGGCCATGTGCTCGGCCGGTCGGACACGGTGCAGCGGGAAAGCTAGGCACCGTCCCACCGCCGACGCGTCCGGAGAGGAGGGCAGCGCTTGATCAGGTCGAGCGGAAGCACGCGGCCAGGTCGGCAAGCGCCCTGGCCGTCGGCAGCGACGTCTCGACCGCCAGCTGCCGGGGCGGCTCGCTGCCGCCAAGCACGGCGTTGATGTGACGGATAGCCGCGGTGAACGAGGGCTCGTGGGCCCCGGACCTGAACGTCTGGTCCTCGGATGACCCGACGACCAGCTGGTAGGAGTCAGCCGGGCCGGGGTGGAACGGGTTGGTGATGCGGATCTGGCCGCTCGTCCCCTCCAGCGTCGTGAAGGTGTCATAACTTCGGCCCAGGCCGCTAGAGAGCATGAGCCGCCGCCCGCCCGGGTAGTTGAGCACGCCCCAGGTGTCCACGTCGACTCCGTCACCGCCCATGACGGCACTGGCCCAGGCCGCATCGTAGGTCGGCCCGAACAGTTCCTGTGCGAGCCGGACCGGATAGCAGCCGACATCGAGCAGCGCGCCGCCCTGGAGCTGCCGGGAGAGCCGGATGTTGGCCGGGTTCCTGAGCCGGAAGTGGAAGTTGGACTTGATCTCCATCAGCTCGCCGATGGCACCGTCCTTGAGCAGCTTCTTGATCTCGTGCAGCTGAAGGTGGAACGGAAAGGCGAAGGCCTCCCACAGTGGCGTCCCCGTCCGTCCGGCGACCTCGAGCACCCGCTCCGTGTCGGGCAGAGTGCCGCAGAGCGGCTTCTCGCACAGGACCGGCCGTCCGACCTCGAGCGCCCGGATCGTCCACTCGGCGTGCATGGAATTCGGCAGGGGAATGTAGAGCGCGTCGACGCCGGGGTCGGTGATGAGGTTCTCGTAGCCGGCGATGGATCGCCCGATGCCGTTGTCGCTGGCGAACTGCGCGGCTCGCGCCGCGTCCCGGCTGGCCACCGCCGCGGCGATGCCGCCCGCCTGCCGGAGGGCCGGTAGGAACTGGGCCCGCGCGATATTCGCGGTGCCGGCAATGCCCCACCGCACCTGCCCACTGGCACTCATGGTGGCGTCATGCCAGCCCCTCTGCGTCCGGATTCGACTCGGTACCGCCATCATGGCCGGCCGCGTGCGCGTGTGGGCCGCCGTCCAGCGGAAGGGTGACCCACCGGCGCTCGTGGTGGGAGATCTCCACGGCGTTGATGACTTCCTGGACCCACAGGCCGTCGTCGAAGTTGCCCTCGTTCCCGTCGATCTCGCCGAGTATCTCGCTGGCGAAATTCGCGGTGAGGTTCGCGTAGTACAGCGTTCGCCAGGACTCCCGCGGGCTGCCTCCGGCCGGGTAGTAACGCTCCGGCACTTCCACGTCGCGGAACTCCACGTCGTCCGGCCGGGCCATCTTGAACGTCTCGCAGATGCCGAACTCCTCGACCAGCCGTGCGATCGCAGCGCCGTTGCTCCCGTACACGCGCACCTCGATCCCTGGATAGTTACCGACGGTCACGAAGCTGCTCTGCACCGAGCAGATGGCGCCGCTGGCGAACTCGCCGATGAAGATGTCCCCGTCGTCGATGTTGGTACGCGTCAACAGGCCGGTGTCGGCGATGATCCGCTCCGGCACGAAGTTGCGCAGCACGCCCACGACGGCGGTCAGGTCGGAATCCATCAGCCAGTGGCCGATGTCGATGACCGGGGCGCCGTAGCCTTCCAGTGAAGCTACCTTGATCGGGCCGTCGTTGGCGCGCGAGCTGTTCCGCAGCGGAGTCTGCGGATTCAGCCACTGTGAGTTCTGCTCGTAGGCGTTGTAGATGTAGGGAGTACCCAGGTCGCCCCCCGCGATCAGGTCCTTCAGGTAGCGGACGGCCGGGCTGTAGCGGAAGGTCAGGCCGACCTTCGTCTTGAGGCCGCTCGCGGCGGCCAGTTCCGCCGCTCGCCGGACGTCGTGATGATCGTGAGCCACCGGCTTCTCGCTGAGCACGTGCTTGCCGGCCTCGAGGGCCGCCATGTTGATCTCGAAGTGCTCGTTGTCGCGGGTGACGACGTTGATGACGTCGATGTCGTCCCGCTTGAGCAACTCCCGGTAATCCTGGAAGGCCAGTGCGCCGTACTTCGCGGCCGACTCGCCGGCGCGCTGCGGGTCGAGATCGCAGACGCCGACGATCCGGCAGCGATCATCCCTGGCCCAGCCGGGCAGGTGCGCCCAGTTCGCCCATCGTCCGGCTCCGATGACGCCAACGCCGAGTCGCTTCGCTGCCATGCGCTCCGTCCTCCTGGCTCAGCGGCGGACGCAGCGGCGCAGCCGCGTAATATCGTCGATTGTCGACAGCAGTTCCATCGTGGACTAAACCGAACCCACCCGTCAATAAGTACAGGCACGCAGCCCAGGCTTGACCGACCGAGGCGACTAGGCCATAGTCATGGTTGACTATCGACAATTGGCTTGATGAGGATCGATGAAGCCCGACGCCGTGCGCGTCCTCGTCGCCACCCCGCTCGAGCCAGAGCTGGTGGCCCGGATTGAGGAAGCGGACCCGCGCGTGCGCGCGCTCTACGAGCCCGACCTGATCCCCGCGCCGCGGTACGCCGCCGATCATTCCGGCGTGCCACGCCAGCTCACCGCGGCCGAGCAGGACCGATGGTCCCGGATCCGGGCCCAGGCCGACGTCAGCTTCGACTTTGACTGGCAGGACCCGGCCGGCATGCCGCGGAACTGCCCCCGGCTGCGCTGGGTCCAGGGCACCAGCGCGGGACTGGGCGGCTTCCTGGAGCGGACTGGCCTGGTCCGATCTGACCTGATCTTCACCACGGCGGCCGGGGTGCACGGGACGCCACTGGCGGAGTTCGCGCTCCTTGGCATGCTGTACTTCGCGAAGGGCATCCCGCAGCTCGCGGCCTGGCAGGCCGAACGGCACTGGCAGCGGCATACCACCGCGCAGCTCGCGGGACGCCGCGTCGTGGTCGTCGGCCTGGGCGGGATAGGCCAGGCGGTCGCCCGGCTGCTGTCACAGGTCGGCCTGCGGGTGTGCGGGGTCGGGCGGCCAGGGCACAGGTACGACGTACCCGGCGTCAGCTCCTACGTCAGCTCCGACCGGCTCGACGAGGCGCTGCCTGAGGCGGATGCGCTGATCCTCGCCTGCCCGCTGACCGAGGAGACAGCAGGCCTGGTCGGGGCCAGGCAACTGCGGCTGCTGCCGCGTGGCGCGGTCGTGGTGAACGTCAGCCGCGGGCCGATTGTCGACGAGGATGCGCTGATCGACGCGCTGACCTCCGGGCACCTCGGCGGGGCGTTCCTCGACGTGTTCGCGGTGGAGCCGCTGCCCCCGAGCTCGCCGTTGTGGGCGCTGCCGAACGTCGTCATCTCCCCGCACTCGGCGGCCACCGTCGCCGCCGAGAACGGTCTCATCACCGACTTGTTCTGCGACAACCTGCGGCGCTGGCTCGACGGCCGGGAGCTGCGCAACGTCTACGACCGCGCCGCCGGGTACTAGCGGCAGGCGGCGGATGGAAAGGCGGAGGTCATGACAGCAGACCGGGTCCGGGTCGCGGTCGTCGGCACGGGGCACTGGGCGCAGGTCGCGCATATCCCCGGCTGGCTGCGCGATCCGCGTGCGGAGGTGGTCGCGCTCGCCGACGTGAACGAGGCAGCCCTGGCCGAAGCGAGGAGCACATTCGGCGTTCCTCGGGCCGTGACCGACTACCGGGAGCTCCTGGACGCTCCGGATATCGACGTCATCGACGTCGCCACGGGCAATCGGCCGCACTTCCAGATCTCCTGGGACGCCCTGTCGGCCGGCAAGCACGTGCTATGCGAGAAGCCGGTGCACGCCGACTACCGGCAGACCAGGGCGGCCGCGCGGCTCGCCGCCGAGCAGGGCCTGCGCACCAAGCTCGGGTTCACCTTCAGGTACGCGCCCGCGGTCAAGTACGCGAAGGACCTGATCGACTCCGGGTTCGTCGGCGAGCCCTTCATCTTCAACGGATTCGAGCAGAACAGCCAGTGGATCGACCCGGCGACGCCGCTGCGGCAGGTCGATCTGGAGGCCGACCCGGCGCAGATCGCGGTGTCCTCGATCGAGGGGTACGGCGCACCGATCATCGACATCATGCACTGGTGGCTCGGCTCGCCGCTGACCGCAGTGGTCGGCGCGATGCGCAACTTCGTGCCCAAGCGGATGATCCGCGACACCGGCCAGATGACCAGGGCCAACATCGACGACGGGGACATGTGGATCGCCGAGTTCTCCTCCGGTGCGCTCGCGTCGATCCAGTCCTCCTACGTCACCATCGGGAACTACCCCGGCATCGAGGCCCGGATCTACGGCTCCGAGGGGGCGCTGATCGTACGGCTGGTGGACGAGTTCGGAATCTGCCAGACGATCAAGACCGCGACCAAGGGCGCGGTCGAGTTCGCCGAGGTGCAGATCCCGGCCAGTTACTTCCCGCCTGGCGGGCACTCGGGTGAGCCGTGGGAGTACCTGTTCTACTCGGGCCTGGTGAGCGACTTCATCAGCGACATCCTCGATCCGGCCCGGCCGGGCGGGGGGGATTTCGCCCAGGGCGCCCTGGTGCAGGAGACGATCAACGCGTTCGAGCGCTCCTTCCGAACCCGCGCCTGGGTAAGCTTCCCGCTCGGCGAGCCGGACGTCCCGGCCGGCACGCAGGCCTCGAGCGGCCACGGTGCGAGCGCGAAGACCGCCTCGTGAGGGTCGCCTCGAATGCCGCCCGCCTCGTCAGCCAGGTGCTCGCGGGGGAGGTCTGGCCCGCACTCGCGGACCGGCATGCCTACCGGGTCGGCCCGGACGGCCAGCCGTTCGCGCTGCCTGGCATGGGCGGGGTGACGCTCGGGGTGCACTGCGGTGACCCCGCCACCGGCTACGCGTCGGACCACCTCGAGCCCGGCGCGTCCGTCCGGCATGCGGATCCGCGCGCGAATATGGCCCTGCAGTTCCTGACCTGTGTCGGGAATCCGGTCGAGGTAGCCAGCGGCCCGGCGACGGGCGCCGTCGGCCACGTGATCGGCCAGCATGCCTACGTCTTGGTCGACTTCCCGGCCGCGACGATGGCGGGCATCGCCACAGGGGACCGGGTCACGGTGACCGCGACCGGCCAGGGCCTCGCGCTAACCGATCACCCGGCGATCACGGTCAAGAACTGCTCGCCCGAGCTACTGGCCAGCCTTCCCGGCGGCACCACGGGCGATGGCCGGCTTGAGGTCCATGTCGCCGCCGTCGTGCCCGCCGAGGCGATCGGGGCCGGCGCAGGCATGGTTTCCGAGTACGCCAATACCGACCTGATGGGCGCCTACGCAGGGCTCGGTCCGGATCTGTCCCTCGGGCTCGAGAGTCTGCGGATCGGCGATGTCGTGGCCCTGCAGGACTCCGACCACCGCTTCGGCCGCGGATACCGGCGCGGCTACCGCACGATCGGCGTCATCTCCACCGGGCAATGCATGCTCTTCGGGCACGGACCTGGGCCGAGCACGCTACTGAGCGGGCCGGAGGAAGCGTTCCGCCTGGTCACCGACGCTGATGCCAACCTGGCCAGCTGGTTCCACGCCGCCCAGGAGGTGAGCCGATGACCGGCCAGGCCAGCCAGGACGTCCGGGCCGTCACGGTGAACCTGCTCGGCCTGGTCGAACACCCGGAGCTTGGCGACACGCCGTACCGGATCAGCGCCGACGGCCGCCCGTACGTGCCGGCGGGCGACGGCGGGATCGTCCTCAGCCTGCGTCTCGGCGAGTCGTCGTTCGGCCGGGACGCCGACCACGCCGCGCCCGGCGCGTGCCTGGTGCACCCGGATCCGGCCGCCCGGCACGCGCTGACGATCTACTCCTGCATCGGCAACCAGGCCACCGTTCGGACCGGGCAGGCGGTCGGCGCGCGGGGTGTCGTCATCGGCAAGCGCGGCGAGCAGGGACGTGTCGTGGTGAGCTTCGACCAGCAGGACCTCGCCAGGATGCGGCCATCGGATCAGGTCGCGGTCCGTACCTGCGGCCAGGGCTGGCAGCCGCCCGGCTTCCCCGCCGAGGTCACCCTGCTCAATACCGACCCCGCCGCCCTGCCGTTGCTGCCGATCACCGTGGGCGGCGACGGCGCGAGCGTGACCGCCGGAGTCCGGGCGGTCGTGCCGAGCAAGCTGGCGGGCAACGGCATCGGTCGGCCCGCGGTCGGCTGGGACCTGGACCTCCAGCTCGCCGGGCCGGCGGCGGGGAACGGGCCGGAGGGCCGGGCCGACCCCGGCGCGGCCGCCGACGGGGACGTGCTGCTCGGCGACCTGGTCGCCGTCGCCGACCTGGACGCGCGGTTCAACCTCGGGTATCGTCGCGGCTGGCTCACGGTCGGCGTGATCGTGCACGGCGCGAGCCCGCTGCCCGGCCACGGGCCCGGTATCACGCCGATCCTCACGGGCCCAGCGGAGGTGCTGCGGGCAGCGCCGGACCGGGCGGGTCACGTGGGCTTGACCGAAGCCGTTGTGCGATTGTTGACTGTTGGCGAGTTATAACCACAGCGACGGGCGACGGCCGCGTGCAGGAAGCAGGTATAGGGCCATTCTCGAGCATGTCTCACTTCCCGAAGCGGTAACCCGCGTGCTGCGTCACCGCATCCTTAACAACGAACTTCCCGCCGAGTCACGGCTGGTCGAGGCCAACATCGCGGCCGAGTTCGGGGTCAGCCGCGGGACCATCCGCGATGCCATGCGCAGCCTGCGGGCCGAGGGCTTGATCGATATCGTGCCGCGCCGCTATAGCGTCGTCACCAGGATGTCCACCGAGGACGCCGAAGACGTGTGCTACGCCAGGTACGTGCTGGAGGACGCGAGCCTGGTGGGCGACTTCGGCGCCCGCCGCAAAGAACTGGTGAAGGCGCTGCGGCTAGCCCTGGAACACATGTCCGTCGCCGCCCGGCTCAATGACATGGACGCCCTGGTCGACAGCGATACCCAGTTTCACGAGGTGCTCATCGACGTCTCCGGACGGCGGCGGCTCAAGGACCTGTGGTGCATGCTCAACAGCCAGATGGGTGCCCTCATGCGGGCCGAACTCGAGCGCCAGGGCATAGACATGGCCGAGACAGTCAGGCGGCACCTGGGCATCGTCGACGCGGTCAACGACGGGGACCTGGCCCGGCTGCGGGCCGAGCTTCGTGCCCACTACCTGACCGGCTTCCCGTCGGCGTAGGTGGCCACATGAACGTTACGTATGACTTCTCGGGTGAGGTCGCGGTCGTCACCGGCGCGGCCAGGGGCGTCGGCCGGGCGCTGGTGGGCACGCTGGCGGAGGCGGGCTGCCAGGTGGTCGCCGCCGATAGGGACGAGCAGGGACTGGCGGAGACCTGCGCACCTTATCCGCAGTCAGTGCTGCCCGTTCAAGCCGACGTGAGCCAGGCCGCCGCCGCCGCACGCATCATCGGCAGCGCCGTCAGCCACTTCGGCAGGCTCAGCATCTGCGTCAACAATGCCGCCGTCGCGCCGCACACGAGCCTGCTGGAGGAGACCGTCCAGGTCTGGGATATGGTCTACGCGGTGAACTGCCGCGGCACGTTCCTGATGACCCAGCGGGCCGGGCAGGCGATGATCGATCAGGGCGGGGGCGGCCGGATCATCAACTTCTCCTCCGGCGTCAGCAGCCGCGGCTCGGCCGGCGCGGCCGCATACGCGAGCAGCCGCGCGGCCACGGAGAGCTTCACCCGGGTGGCGGCGATCGAGCTAGCGCCCTACGGGATCCTGGTTAACTGCGTCAGTCCCGGCCTGATCGACACGCAGCCCAAGCCGCTGCCGCCGGCGATGGCCGAGAGCCTGTCCCGGCGCATCCCCACCCTGCCGCTGGCCCGGCCGGGCCAGCCGCAGGAGGTCGTCAACCTTGTCCTCTGGCTGTGCTCGAGCGCAGCCAGTTACGTGACCGGATCGGTCTACCACGTCGACGGGGGATCCGGCGTGGGGGTCCGGTCAGGCGGTCCGATCATCGATGACGACGTGCGCTACGACTGGGTGACGGGCCGCGAGCGGTCCTGACCGTCCGGCAGGCTCCCCGAGGACTGCAGCGGGAAGTGGCAGGCGGCCAGGTGCTCGGCGCCGAACGAGACGGCAGGCGGAACCTCGTCGGCGCAGATCTGCTGAGCCCGCGGGCAGCGGGTGCGGAAGACGCACCCCGACGGTGGTTCGAGCGCCGACGGCAGCTCGCCCTTCACGCCCACGTCGGCGGCTCGATAATGCCGTGGCGTCGGCACCGGGATGGAGGCGAGCAGCCCCGAGGTGTAGGGATGCGCCGTCCGCTCGTACACGTCGCGGACCGTGCCGATCTCGACGAGGCGGCCAAGGTACATGACCCCGACCCGGTCGGCCATGTAGCGCACGACCGACAGGTCGTGCGAGATGATCAGGTACGTGAGCGAGTGATCGGCCTGCAGCCGCTTCATCAGGTTCAGGATCTGCGACCTGATCGACACGTCAAGCGCGGACACCGGCTCGTCCGCGACGATCAGCTTCGGGTTCAGCGCGAGCGCCCTGGCTAGCCCGATCCGCTGACGCTGGCCGCCGGAGAACTCGTGCGGGAACCGCTCGACCGCGTTGCGGCTCAGCCCCACCTCGTCGAGCAGCTCCTCGATCCGCAGCCGCTGCTCTGCGCGGGTACCGATGGCCTGGATCGCCAGCGGCTCGCGGAGGATCGCGCCGACGCGCATCCGAGGGTCGAGTGATGCGTACGGATCCTGGAACACGAGCTGCAGGTCGCTGCGGAGCTTGCGGACCTGCTTTGACGTGAGGGCCCCCAGGTCGTTGCCTTCGAAGACGACGCGCCCGGCGGTCGGCTTCTCCAGCGCCACCATCATCCGGCCCATCGTTGTCTTTCCGCAGCCGGACTCTCCGACCAGGCCGAACGTCTCTCCGACCCGGACCTCGACGCTGACGTCCGTGACCGCCTTGACCGAGCCGGTCTTGCGCTGAAGCACTCCGGCCGTGACCGGGAACTCCTTGCTCACGCCGGTCAGCTGCAGCAGCGGAACCAGTCGGCGCGCCCTGTCCGGCGTGTCTGCGTTGCCCCGGGGGGACGATCCCCCCCAGACCCCCCCTGCTCCTGGGGGGAAGCCTTTCCCCCCAGACCCCCCCGGCCCCCCCGCGGCAGGGATCGGCTCGGTGACGACGGCGGCCGCCTCGGTGCCGCCGAGCTCGCCGATCGCCTCGACATCGTCGGCGTTGGTGTGGGTGGGGAAGAAGCACGCGAACTCGTGAGCCGGGTCAGGCCCGTCGAGCGGCGGGTCCTCCTCGCGGCAGGCCTCCTGTGCGTACCGGCACCGGGGCGCGAACCGGCAGCTAGTGAACGGGCGGGTCAGCTCGGGCGGCAGGCCGGGAATCGAGTACAGCCGGTGCCGGGCGTCCTGGTCCATCTTCGGGATCGAGGCGAGCAGCGCCTCCGTATAGGGGTGGCGCATCTGGTCGAACAGCTGGACGGTGGTCGCGTGCTCGACGATCCGGCCCGCGTACATCACGTAGGTGCGGTCGGCCCGCTCGGCGATCACCCCGAGGTCGTGCGTGATGAGGATGACCGCCATCTGGAGCCGGTCCTTCAGGCTGTCGATGAGGTCGAGGATCTGGGCCTGGATCGTGACATCGAGTGCCGTCGTCGGCTCGTCAGCGATCAGCAGCCGGGGCTCGTTCGCGAGCGCCATCGCGATCATCACGCGCTGCCGCAGGCCGCCGGATAGCTGATGCGGGTAGTCGTTGAGCCGCTCGCTCGGCCGCGGCATGCCAACCAGCGCCAGCACCTCGCCGGCCCGGTCGAACGCGGCCTTGCGGCCGACGCCCTGGTGCTGCCGCACGCTCTCGGCGATCTGCCGGCCGATGGGCATCGTCGGGTCCAGCGAGGTCATCGGATCCTGGAACACCATCCCGATCTCGCCGCCGCGCACCTTCCGCATCTCCGCGTTGGACAGCCGGGCCAGGTCGCGCCCGGCGAGGACCACCTCGCCGCCGACGATGCGCCCGCCCGGCGGAAGGAGCCTGATGATGGACGTCCCCAGCATCGTCTTGCCGCAGCCGGACTCGCCGACCAGCCCGAGCGTCTCGCCCTCGTTCACGGTCAGGCTGACCTGATCTACCGCGTGCACCGTGGCGTCGCGCATCCTGATCTCGGCGCTGAGGCCGCTGACCTCCAGCAGGCTCACTCGTTCACCTATCGCAGCCGGACGTCGAGCAAGTCGCGTAGCGCATCGCCCAGGAAGTTGAACGCTACGACGACGATGACGATGAGGACGCCGACCGGGTATACCTGCCACCAGTAGCCGGCGAAGATGTAGCTGGAGCCGTCCGAGAGCATGCCGCCCCAGGTGGCGGCGGGTGGCGGCAGCCCGAAGCCGAGGTAGCTGAGCACCGCGAGCACGAGGATCGCGTCGGCGACCTGGAACGTGGCGTTGACGACGATCGTCGACATGGTGTTCGGGATGATGTGCCGGATCACCGAGCGGGCCGACCCGCCCCCCATCACCTGGACAGCCTGCACGAACTCGCGGGTGCGCAGCGAAAGGCTCTCGCCGCGCACCAGCCGGGACGGTACCTGCCAGGCGAGGAACGACAGCACGATGATGAGTTCGAGGATGCTCGGCGGCGCGCTGGTCGCGAGGATCAGCAGGAGGAACAACGCCGGGATCGCGAGGATCACGTCGACGATCCTCATCATTACGGCGTCAATGAGGCCGCCGGAAAAGCCCGCGATCGCGCCCCAGATCACCCCGGTGGTGGTCGCGATGACGGCGACCGCCGCGCCGATCTCGAGCGAGCTCTGACCGCCCACCATCAGCCGGCCCAAGATGTCGTAGCCGTTTTCGTCGGTGCCGAGCGGATGTCCCTTCCCCGGTGGCGTGTTCGCCGCGGCGAGGTTGGAGGCCACCTGGTTCGTGTGGTACAGCAGCGGCCCCACGAAGCAGAACAGGCACGCCAGCACGATGATCGTGAGACCGATGATGCCGAGCGGGCTGACGCGGACGCGGGTACGCGACCGGACGGCACCCCCGCCGGCGCCTGCCCGGCGGCGTCCGCGCCAGCCCCGGCGACTTCGGCGGCACCCCGCGCCCGGTAGAACATCGTCATGCGGGCCCCCTAGCTGTACCTGATGCGCGGATCGAGGACGGCGTAGGCGATGTCGGCCAGCAGGTTGCCGAGCACCGTCGTGACCGCGATGACGATCGTGATACCAAGCTCGACCGGGTAATCCTGGCTCTGCGCCGAGGTAAAGAACAGCAGCCCCGTGCCGGGGTAGTTGAAGATCTGCTCGATCACCAGGCCCGCGGTGAACAGCCAGGGGAGGGACAGGCCAAGCAGCGTGATGATCGGCAGCATCGAGTTCCTGAGCACATGGCTCCAGATGATCTTGCGCTCGGGCAGGCCCTTCGACCTGGCCACCTTGATGTAGTCCTGGGCCAGGCTCTCGATGGCGGAGGCGCGCATGTAGCGGCTGAACAGCGCGAAGTTGATCAGCACCAGGGTCAGCACGGGAAGCACGAGCGCGAGCGGATCGGTGAGCACCTGGCCCAGGGTCGTTCCTTGCGGTGCCTCGGGCGGGAAGACCCGGAAACGGGCGGAGAGCAGGTCGATGAGCAGGAGCGCGAGCCAGAAGGTCGGCATTGAGTACAGCAGGAACGAGACGGCGGTCAGGCTGTGGTCAGCGAGCCGGTTACGGCGGATCGCCTGCGTGACACCGATCGGGATCGCGATCACCGCGGAGATGAGAAACGAGATGCCGACCAGAAACAGCGTCTTGGGCAGGTCGAGCGCGAGCAGCGAGTTGACGCTGATGTTGAGCTTGTAGGAGTAGCCCAGGTTCCCGTGCAGCAGCTGGCCGACGTAGTTCAGGTACTGCACGAACAGCGGGTTATCCAGCCCGTACTGCTTGTTGAAGGCGGCGATCGTGACCGGGGTCGCCTTGGCGCCCAGGATGGCGCGGGCCGGCCCGCCGGGCAGGTGATGCAGCAGGAGGAACGCGATGATCGTGACGCCGATCACGACGACGATCGAGTGAAGGAGGCGGTAGACGAGGTATCGGGTCATGCGATCCGCTCCGCGCCCCGCCGGGCGAACTCCTGCAGGACGTTCCTGGTCACCGCGGCGACGTTGTTGGCGTAGCCGTCGTGGGAGAGGCTGGCGGTCCAGGCGATCGAGCCGACGCTGAACACTGACCCGCCGCCGCGCGTCTCGAGATAGGTCATATCGGCCCGGACGTGCTCCGACTGGGAGCCGCCGGCGCGCGAGGTCATCTCCTCGACCTCCTCCACCGCGCGCTGATAGGAGTCGTCGTGGGCGCCACGGGTGGTGGCCAGGACCAGAGTCCCCGACGGCGTGCCGAGGGCGTCGTCGGCACGGTCGATCTCGTCCGCGGCGGCACCGCCCAGCTTGAGGCCGAAGTCGCCGATGACCTCATCCGGCCCAACACCGGCGAAGATGAACGCGGCTCGCGGGTCGTCGCTGTCCGGGAGCCGCCGGTATCCGGCTCCCGGCCCGCCGCCCTGGGCGGCGAATCCGACTCCCACCAGTGCTTGCGGCGCCCGGCCGCGATCGACCCAGTGGCCACCTGGCTCGCCCGCCGTATGATGACCCTCGCCCGGCCCGCCGGTCCAGGTTCTGGAACCACTGCGACCACGGCGGACCTCCAGCACGTGCGGCGCGTCCTGCGCGACCGTCGTCACCCAGTAGAAGCCGTTGCCGCCCAGATAGGCAAGGTTGCCGCCTGCATCGATATACGCGCCGAGCGCGTCGAGCATCTCCTCGCTCACGTATTCGGGGTGCCCGCCGGTCACGACGCCCGCGTAGGGCATCAGCAGGTCCGCTCCCTCGGCGTGCAGGTCGTCGTCGGTGATGGTGTCGTACTCGATGCCCTCGAACTCCAGCCAGTCCAGCAGGTACAGGTCGCCGCTGAGCTCACGGCCGGCGTTGCCGCGCGTGACGATCCGGTGCCAGGGGCGCTGGTCGACCATGGGCCGGCGCGCTGACACGTGGGCGACGCCCGATCCGTCGCGGTGCTTGCAGTACAGGGACAGGCCGAGTTCGCGGCGCTCGCCCAGGAACGCGTTCGCGGCCTCGTCCTCGGTGCTGCCGCTGGTCGCGGTGACCGCGCGAGCCGGGTGGTAGAAGTTCGCGTAGATCGTGTACGTGAACGTCGGGACGAGCACCGCGATCGGCGCCGGGCGTGCGCCCGCGGCCGGACGCACGTAGAACGAGATGACGTCCTCGCGACCGCCCGCAGTCAGCCGAGCGGCGTACATGCCGCTACGGACATCGGCGGGTACCTGCCAGGCGAACGCGGGCGGCCAGCAGGCGTCGGCGAGGTCATCGTCGTGATACCAGACCGCCTGGTACTCGGCCGGGCACACGCGCCAGTCCAGGGCCCGGCCGGACCAGCCGTGCCCCGTCACGCGCCGGAGCGGAGAGTTTACGTAGCGGACGGCGGTGAGCGCCTCGTCGTCACCGGCGCCATCGGCGAGGCCCGCGAGCCCGGCCGGGTCCAGAGCCTGCGGGAGCAGGCGCGGCCGGTCGACCTTGCCGTTGTAGCTGCCGTCCACGACCGAGGTCGCGGTGCCCGGCTCGAGCGGTCCCGGTCCGAGCGCCGCGATGTGGGCGCGGGTCCCGAGCGCCGCGCCCGCGACGTCCCCGGAACCGGTGACGACCGCGGCGTCCGGGCCGGCGCGGGCGCGCTCACGGCAGAGCAGGGTCAGCTGGCCGCTGGCCGGACTGGCGCTGCCCGCGACGTAGTACCAGCGGCCGGCCGCGAGCGGACCCGGCCCGCGCAGGTAGCCGGCACCGCCGTCCGCTCGCCGGTAGGACAGCGCTAGGTACCCGTCACCGTCGAGCCCGAGGCCCATCCCGCACTGGCCGTCCTGGCCCAGCCAGGTCAGGATGCCCTGCCACCGGCCCAGGGCCGGCAGCGTCGGGTACACCCACGCCAGCAGCGAGCCCTCGCCCGCGGCCGAGGGTGGGACCTGGTTGCAGGTCCCATACGACCCCGAGACCGTCTGGTGCACCGCGCCCGGGTACGTGCCGTCCACCTCGCTTGGCACGCGCACGTAACTGAGCGGCGGGCTGCCGTCCGGCCGCGGCCCGCGGCCGGTGATCCTGATGATCTCGGCCTCGTAGCTGGCCACGTCCGCGCTGACCATGAACTCGAGGCGTTCGCCAGCGCGAACACTCCACCTGCTCGGGTAACCGAGCAGCGGTATTCCCGGGACCTCGGCGATACCCGGCGCCGCCGTCACTTCGTGAAATACCAGCTTTCAGGGAAGACGGACAGGGTGGTGTTGGCCGGGATCGGGCCGGAGAGATTCTTCTTGACCGCGATCACCTCGAAATCGGAGTTCGGCTGCCAGATCATGGGCAGCTGGAGCGAGACGAACTGCTCCCAGGCGTTGTAGCTGGCCAGCGTGGCACTGCCCGAGGCCGCGGCCATGTCGAGCTTGTCCTGGGCCGGATCACAGTAGTTCTCGTGATTGTTGTTCCCGCCGCAGTCGGTATAGCCGGCCTCGACCGGGTAGCCGTTCGGCGGGGTGTAGACGCCGCCGCCCCAGTCGGCGAGCTGCCAGCTGCAGTCGGACTGGCTCGCCGTGCAGGCCGGAGCCGCGGCGAACACATTCACGTTGTTGACGAGCTTGATGTCGATGCCGACCGTCGCCGCCACGGTCTTGTAGGAGTTCATGGCGATCTCCTGCTGCAGCTGGCCGCTGTAGATCAGCAGGTTGATGTTGAGCGGGAAGCCAGCCTTGATGCCCGCCCCGCACTGGTTCGGACCTGTACCCGGGTCCGCACAGGTGGTGATGCCGCCGGGATGGACCGCCCAGCCGTGCGCGGTCAGCAGCGCCATGGCCTTCGCCGGGTTATAGGGATAGGCGTCAGGCTCGGCGCCCTCCTCTGACGCCGGCCCGTTGACCACCATGCCGTAGTCCGGCTGGGCGTACCCGCCGAAGACCTTCGAGATCTGCAGCTGCTGGTCCAGCAGGTACTGCAGCGCCTGCCGGAAGTAGAGCTGCTGGAACGCCGGCCCCAGCGTCGGGTTGTTGAAGTTGATGAAGAGCGAGTTGAACCCGTACACCTCCCACGGCGCGACGCTGTAACCGAGGTCCTCGATCTCGGGGATCGTCGTGTAGTCGTTCGCCGGGATGTAGCCCACCGTCAGGTCCCCGGCTCGCAGCGCGTTGTACTCGGCGTCCGCGCTCGTGAAGGGGACCTCGACGAACTCCGACAGCTTCGGCTTGGCCGGGCCGCTGTAGGACTTGTTCGGTACGAACGTGACCTTGCCGGTCAGCGTGTACCCGCTCAGCTTCCACGGGCCGTCCACGGTCTGCCACAGCGGGTTGGTGGCGTAGGTCTTGAGGTCCTTGGCCTGGCTTTGCAGGTAGGACAGCACCGCCTGCGCGCCCGCCGTCGTTTCGTCGTAGTTACCAACCGGGCTGGAGGCGCTGGTCTTGTCCCAGATGTGCTGGGGGATCGGCGTGATCTGCGACAGCTCGTTCCCGGTGAAGAAGTTCGCCCCGTACGAGCCGTTGAGCTTCATGACCATCTCGTACGGGCTGACGATCTTGATCGACGTGACGTTGTCCGGGAACTGCTTGGGCGTGTAATCGGCCCACTGCGTCTTGTTCGCCTTCAGGATGTTCAGCCAGAACATGATGTCGCGGGTGGTGACCGGCTGGCCGTCCGACCACATCCAGTGCTTGATCGTGAGCGTGACGACGGTGTTGTTGTCGGAGTACACCGGCGGGTTACCCAGGCTGGTGCTGTAGTTCACGCTCGGGTTCTGGCCGTTTCCCTGGTTGAACAGCGGCGGCCACATCAGGCTCTCGAACCAGCCCTGCTCCTGGATGGTGAAGAACTCGCCGGAGTAGAACGGCAAGATCCAGGTGGGAGAGTAGTCGGGGGACTCCGCGAAGGTCACGACCCCGCCGCTGGTCGGCGTCGAGTTAGTCCCCGATGGCGACGAGCTAGTGCTGCTGCTGCGCCCGAGCACGAGGCCAGGGCTAGCGTGGCGCTGACGCCGATAGCCGCTATGACGCTGCGTATCCAGCGAGGGCGGAACCGGTGCGTGCCGCGCGGGAGTGAGCCATTCAGATTCGCCATCGCTCTGTCCGTCCTCTCGCCACGGGCTGAGCCGCGCCAGAACGGGCCAGGACCTCCCGACCTGGCCTGGCCGTCGGCCAGCGGGCTGCCTAAGGTCGAATGTCGACAACCGACCGTGGCCCCATTACAGCCCCGTCGCTCCGTCGCT
Source organism: uncultured Actinomycetes bacterium (assembly GCA_963789225.1). Taxonomy (GTDB): domain Bacteria; phylum Actinomycetota; class Actinomycetes; order Streptosporangiales; family Streptosporangiaceae; genus Palsa-504. Next base: position 282,457 of record CAWBKD010000036.1, on the reverse strand, counting down.
GTCAAGGGATGTCGCGGTAACCGATGCGTAACTTCAGGCCAGGTAAGAGGCCTCTTTGCGGTCTTCCGCAAGTCCGTCAGCGGCAGCTTGGGGTAAGGTCGCGCGCCGGGGCCGCGGCCTGGGCGGCGTCCGGTTTGACCGTTTCCGTAGTTGACGAACGCACGCGTGCCTGCGCCCAGGAGTGCTGGCCCAGGGCGTAGCTAGCCGCTATCTTCAGCACGGTGCTGTTCACGGTCGCGAGCCAGGGCGGCAGCGCCAGCCAGCCGCCCGCCTGGTGGCTGGCTGGCGCGGTGCTCGGCACCGTGATCGCCGTCGCAGGCCTCACCGCCATCCCCGCCCGGGCCGGCGCCGCCGGCCCGTGGCCGAAACCCTCCGGACCGGAACCGCCCGAGGCGATGTGTATCGTGAAGGGCGAGGTCCCGGGATAGCTTGGGCTCACGCCGGAGATCCGGATGGTATGGCTGGCGTTCAGGCCAGATGTAACCTTGGGTCCTACGTTTCCCATCTGCGAAGTTTGGTAGGACGTTTATCTATGGACGTATACGGCGGACAGACCCGTATGGCTGCGTATCTGCGCGAGCATCACGACAAGGTTGTGAGCCGATGGTGCGAACTAGCGATAACAGATGTCCGCGGGCGGATTTCGCCCGACGAGTTGCGGCACGAGCTGGACGACCTGTACGCCCTGCTGCTCAGGGTGATGTCGCAGGAGGACGAGGACGCGCCCGGTGAGCTGCGGGCGGCGCTCGACGAGATGTCGCGAACCCGCGCCGTGAACGGCTTCACTCCCAGTGAGACGGCGCTGTGCGTGTTCTCGGTGAAAGACGCGGTCTACGAGCTCGTGGCGGACACCGTCGAGGTCGTGCCGGAGTTCCTCGCGTTCTCCCGCATGGTCGACAACCTCGGCCTGCACACCTTCGAGACCTACTCGGCCATCCGAGAGCAGATCATCTCCGACCAGACGACGGCCATGCTGGAGCTATCGACACCGGTGGTGCGGCTATGGGACGGCATCATCGCGGTCCCGCTGGTGGGCACCCTGGACTCGGCCCGCACTCAGCTCGTCATGGAGAAGCTGCTCGATACCCTGCTGGCCACCGGCGCGGAGCACGCCGTCATCGACATCACCGGCGTGCCGACAGTCGACACCGAAGTGGCCCAGCACCTGCTCAAGACCGTGAGCGCGGCCCGGCTGCTGGGCGCGCAGTGCACGATCTGCGGCATCCGGCCGCAGGTCGCGCAGACGATCGTGGCACTAGGCATCGAGTTCGGCGACATCGCGACGAAGGCGAACCTCGCCGACGCGCTGGCGCTAGCGCTCACCCAAGCCGGGCTGAAAGTCGTGCCGGCCTGATGGAGCGCGTGCCGATCGTCAAGATCGGGCGAACGCTGTTCGTGTCCATCCAGATCGACCTGGAGGACGAGAGCGTCGTGCGGCTCCAGGAGGACCTGGCCGACGCGCTGACCGCCACCCACGCGAATGGTGTCATCATCGATATCACCGCCATGGAGATCGTCGATTCGTTCATCGGCCGGATGCTGACCATGATCGGTTCCATCTCCCGGCTGTTTGACGCTGAGACGGTCATCGTCGGCATGCGCCCGGCCGTGGCGATCACGCTGACCGAACTCGGACTGTCTCTGCGCGGGGTCCGTACCGCACTCAACGCGGAGAAGGGGCTGGCGCTCCTGAACGGCTCCGCCTGATGGACGAACTGCCGATCCGGTCCGGCGATGACGTGGTACGGGTCCGGCAGCACGTCCGGATGGCGGCGGCGGACAGCGGTCTGTCGCTGGTCGACCAGACGAAGGTGGTGACCGCCGCGAGCGAGCTGGCCCGCAACGCGCTCGTCCATGGCGGCGGCGGCACCGCCCGCGTGGAACTGGTCAAGGCCGACAACGGGCGCAAGGGCGTCAGGATCGGCTTCACCGACGATGGGCCCGGCATCGCTGACGTCGGTCAGGCGCTGACCGAGGGCTGGACTACCGGCGACGGACTGGGCCTGGGCCTGTCCGGCGCCCGGCGGCTCGTCGACGAGTTCGAGCTGACTTCGCAGCCTGGCAGAGGGACTAGCGTCGTGGTCGTCAAGTGGTCACGCTGAACCGGCCCCTGAGTGCCCCGGCACCCGGCGACATGCGCTGGCTCCGGGTCGAGGACCCGAGCGCTATCGCCGCGTGCCGCAGCGCGGGCGTGGCGCTGGCCGCCCGGCTCCGGTTCCCTGCTTCGCGCCTAGACGAGATCGCGCTGGCGGTCACCGAGGCCGCGTCGAACCTGCACAAGCACGCCCGCCAGGGATCCCTGCTGGTGCGCATCGGCCGCGACACTGACGAGCCGGGCATCGAGCTGATCACCGTGGATACGGGCCCGGGTCTGCGTGATGCCGGCGCGGCGCTGCGCGACGGTCATTCCACCGCCGGCACGCTGGGCATCGGCCTGGGCGCGATCCGGCGGCTGGCCGACTTCTACGACCTGTATTCGGTACCAGGCCATGGCACTGTGCTGGTCGCCCGGTTCTGGCCAGCGCGGCGCCAAGTTACCGTCCGGTACGCCGGACTTACCCGGCCCATGACCGGCCAGGCTGAGTGCGGCGACAACTTCGGGGCGGCCACGACCGGCACCACAGCCGCCAGCACCGTGACCGGCGTGCTGTGCGACGGGCTCGGTCACGGCCCGCTCGCGGCTGCCGCGGCCGCGGCGGCGATTGCCGCGGTGCTTGAGGACACCACGCCCGAACCCGCGGTGCTCCTTGAACGCGCGCACAGCCGGATGGGGCGCACCCGCGGCGGCGCGATCGGCATCGTCCAGGTGACCGGGACGACCGTCCTCTTCGGCGGACTGGGCAACATCACCGCGACAATCCTGGCCGACGGCAGCCGCAAGGGCATGCTCTCGGTACCGGGCATCGCCGGACATCAGGCGCGCGCCATCCGCCAGTTCGACTACGTGGCCGGCCCGGGCGCGGCCGTCGTCTTGCACTCGGACGGCCTTAGCAGCCGCTGGGAGGTCGGCGCCCTGCCGGGCCTGGCCTCCAGAGACCCGCTGGTCATCGCAGCGGCGCTGCTAGCCGAGGCCGGGACCAGGCGCGACGACGCGAGCATCTTGGTGGTCAAGCCGTGCTGACCGAACTGGCCACCCTTCAGGTGCGCGACATATCCGGGGTGCTGGCCGCCCGTCAGATCGGCCGCGAACTTGCCACCAGACTCGCGCTGGAGCATCAGGATCAGGTCCGGGTGGCCACCGCGCTCAGCGAGATATGCCGCAGCGCGCTCGTCGCCGGCCGAGTCGCTGTCATCGTGTTCGGTGCCGACGAGGCCGACCTGATATTGACCGTCACGGTCAACGGCGAGCCGCCGGCGGAGGGCGTCGCCGCGGCGGCGAGGCTCATGGACAAGGTGGGAGTCAGCGGCCAGGTGGTCAGGATGACCAAGCCGCTGCCCGCCACGGTCCGGACCGACCTGGCCGCCGTCAGCGCGGAGCTGGCCGACCTGCTTCCCCCGTCCACGCTGGATGAGTTGCGGCGGAACAACCAGGACCTGATCGGGGCGCTGGAGGACCTCAAACGGCAGAAGGAACAGCTGCTGCTGCTCAACGCCGAACTCCAGGAAACCAACCGGGGTGTCATGGCCCTGTACACCGAGCTATCGGAGGAACTGGATCAGACCAACCGCGGCGTGGTCGCGCTCTACGCCGAGCTGGACGAGAAATCCGAGCAGCTGCGGGCGGCGGCAGAAGCCAAGGACAGGTTCTGGGCCAACGTCAGCCATGAGCTGCGCACGCCGTTGCACTCGATCAAGGGACTGACCCTCCTGCTGGAAGATCCCGGTTCGCCCGGGGCGCTCGACACCGATCAACTGCACCAGGTAGAGCTCATCAGGAACTCCACCAGCACTCTGCTCGCGCTGGTCAACGACCTGCTCGACGTGGCCAAGGCGGAGTCGGGACGGCTGAGCATCGACCCGGCGGTTGTCGCCCTCCCCGGAGTGCTCGGCACGCTGCGCGGACTCGTCCGCCCGCTCGCCGATGGAAAGCCGGTGAACGTGGTGGTGAGCGCCGAGGGCGCCCCCGCCAACGTCCTGACCGACGAGGCCGCGCTGACCGCCATCTTGCGCAACCTGCTGTCCAACGGGATCAAGTACACCGACAGAGGAGAGGTGCGGCTGTCCGCGCGGCGGGCCGCCGACGACACCGTCGAGTTCCGCGTGACGGACACCGGCACCGGGATCCCGCCCGACCACCAGGAACGCGTGTTCGAGGAGTTTTATCAGGTACCCGGCCGGAGCCGGGGCGGGACGGGACTCGGGCTGCCCTACGCCCGCAGGCTCGCCGGGCTGCTCGGCGGGACGCTGACGCTGACCAGCGAGCCCGGGGCGGGGACCACCGTGGTGCTCAGCATCCCGTATGGCATGCCATCAGTCGGCACGGTCCTGGTGGCGGACGACGACGCCGGATTCCGCGGGGTGCTCCGGGCGATGCTCACCGGCATCGCCGGCCGGCTCATCGAGGCCGAGGACGGCGACGCGGCGCTCGCCGCGGTGGCGGAGGATGACGTCGACCTGGTGCTCGCCGACCTGCGGATGCCCGGGATGGACGGAGGGGCGCTGCTGGACCGGCTGCCCGCATCTATGCCGGCGATCCTCATCACCGGCCTCGACGTCCAGCAGCCGCCGCGGGCCGCCGCCCTGCTTCGCAAGGACGAGCTAACCAGGGAGCGGCTGGCGTTCACCATCCGTCGCGTCAGCGGGGAGGCGCGATGACCGGCGCCGCGGGCTCTGTGCTGCTGGTGGACGACGACGAGGCCAAGCGCTACGTGATGGCCACCTGGCTGCGGCGGGCCGGCCACACGGTGACCGAGGTCGGTACCGGCGCCGAGGCGCTGGCCGGCGCGGGCCTGGCCGAGCTGATCCTGCTCGATGTGAACCTGCCGGACATGAGCGGCTTCGACGTCTGCCGCACGATCAAGGGCGACGCGCGGACGGCCGCGATCCCGGTGATCCAGGTCTCCGCCACCGCCGTCGCGGTCACAGACCGAGCCCACGGCCTCACCCAGGGCGCCGACGCCTACCTGATCGATCCGAGCGAACCCGAAGAGCTGCTCGCCACCGTGACGGCGATGCTGCGCTACTCCCGGGCCCGGCAGCGCGCGGAGCGGATGGCCGCGCTGCTGTCCGTCCTGGCGAGCGTGACCATGGACATCAACGCGGCCGAGACATTCGGCGGGCTCGCCCGGGCCGCGGCCGCCGGCGCCGCGCGGTTGTTCGGCGTCCAGGCCGTCCTCCTCCTGCAGATGCCCGACGGACAGGTCAGCAGGACATCCGCCTCGCCGCAGCGGCCTGACCCGGTGCGGCGCGGCGGTCCGCCCGCCCTGGCCGACCGCGTCGCCGCTAAAGCGCTCGGCGACCGGCAGGCCAGCGCGGTGGTGTCGCTCAGCGCGGAGGAATGGCTGCGCCTGATACCCGACAGCACGCTGCGCGAGGACGTCTGCCTGGCCGCGGCGCGAACCAAGCCGGACCGGCCGCCGGTCGCGCTCATCGTGGCCGCGGAAGGTGCCCGCGGCGAGGAGGAGACCCAGGTCCTGCGCCAGCTCGCCCAGTCGGTCGCGCTCGCGGTCGAGGCGCTGCGTTCCTACGCCGAAGAGCACCTGATCGCCCTGACGCTGCAGCGGAGCTTCCTGCCCGCGGGGCTGCCCGAGGTGCCGGGCCTGGCCATGTCGTTCCGTTACATCCCGGCCAGCGACCAGGCTGCGGTCGGTGGCGACTTCTACGAGGCGCTGGCCTGGCGGGACCGTCTCCTGATCGCCATCGGCGACGTGCAGGGACACTCCCTGCACGCGGCGACCGTGATGGGCGAGCTCCGGCACGCGCTGCGCGCCTTCGCCAGCGAGGGACACGCGCCACTGGCGATCACCAGCCTGGTCAACGACGTGCTGCGCCGCTACCACCCGGGCGTCATCGCCTCGTTGTGCCTGGCGCTGCTCGACCCGGCCACCGGCGAGCTCGAGATCGTGAACTGCGGCCACATACCGTTGCTGCTCATCGACGCCCCCCGCGCCGAGTACCGGGGCGAGGGCGGCCTGATCCTCGGGCTGCCCTGGCACGAGGCACACACCGAGACCGCGGTCCTGCCCGTCGGAGGCACCGCGCTGCTGATCACCGACGGACTGGTCGAGGACCGCAACACCCTCCTTGACGACAACCTGGAAACGCTGCGCGCCGCGGCGCTGGAGGCGGCCTCGGCGGACGTCGAGGCGTTCAGCAACCACCTGATGTCCGTCTTCGGCTCCCGCCAGGACGACGTGGCGATGATAGCGCTGCGCCGGATCTAGCCCGCGATCGCCTCGTCGAGCCCCGGGTAGACGTTCAGCCGACGGCCGAGGCCGGTCAGCTCGAGCACCCTGCGCACCGATCCGCCCGGCGCTATCGCCAGCCGCAACTGCGCACCGCGCGCCCCGGCCTGCTCATGCGCCTTCACTAGGGCGCGGACGCCGGACGTGTCGCAGAAGGACGTGGCGGTCAGGTCGGCGATCACCAGGGGCACGCCAGGTGCCAGCGCCGCCGCGAGCAAGCCGAAGGCCAGCTCGCAGTTCGTCACGTCGATCTCGGCCGGAAGCACCACGACTGCCGGTGTTGCCTCCGCTATCTGATCCGCCATTGGGCTCAGCGTAACAGCGCGTGTTCCTGCCGCAAAAGTCGGATCGGCCGTTCCGGGCCAGGACGCAGAAGGCCGCCTCGGCAAGCTGCCATCTATCGCGGCAGTGGCCCTGGCTATTGGATCTATCGACAGGGCTGATGTTCTCCTGTACGGAACGAGCGGTGGCGCCTCGAAGACCGTTGCGTAGCGACGCGCTTGCGGGAGAGAGGAGCCTGGCCAGTTGTCCAAATCGCTCCTGTTCGCCAGCAGTGGGTGGACGCTTCACAACCGGCGCTTCGCCAGTGGCCATGACAGCCGGAGCGGAAGCAGATCACCGTGCCGGTCCTGGTCATGCACGGCGATGATGACCAGATCGTGCCCTACCCTGACTCCGGCCCGCTGTCCGCGAAGCTCCTGCCGAACGGGACGCTGAAGACCTACCACGGATTCCCGCACGGCATGCCGACCACGCAGGCCCCAACGATCAACGCTGACCTGCTGGCCTGGTTGACTTCCTGACCGGCTTGGGCGCGTCAGCGGAGGTCTTCATCCCCGGGTAAGGGGCGCGGGAGGCCGTAGGCGGCGCGCAGGCGCGATTCGGCTTCGGGCGGCGCGCTCACGTGGTCCAGGCCGAGCAGCGCGGCGCCGACCACCGGCGGAACCTCGATGACGCGCACCTGCGCGCGGGGGGCCGCCTCGGCGAGCTGCCTGGTAATGCTGGCCATCAGCAGCGGGTTCCGCGCCGTGATGACGCCGCCGCCCAAGATGACCGGGGTGGCCAGGCCGGTGAGATCCAGGCGGCGCATGGCCGTGATGGCCATCACCGCGATCTCGTCGGCCTGGCGGTCCACCAGCGACCGCGCGACGGGGTCGCCCTCGTCGGCGGCGCGCAGTAGCACGGGGGCCAGGCCGATCAGGTCATCGTGCGGGATCTTGCCCTGGTGGAGGCCGATGGTCACCTGCTCGACCCGCTCCACGCCGAAGTGGCTGGTTACGTGCCCGGACAGCGCCGTGTCCGGCCCGCGGCCGTCCTCGGCCCGCGCCGCGTGCCAGAGGACCTCGAGGCCGAGGAAATAGCCGCCGCCCCAGTCACCCGCGATCGTCCCCAGGGCCAGGAACCTGGTGACGCGGCCGTCCGGCGCGACGCCGACGCAGTTGATGCCCGCGCCGCAGACCACGGCCACCCCCCAGTGCGGCTGGTCGGTGTCGGTCAGGCCCGAGCGCAAGATCGCGAAGGTGTCGTTGACCACGGTGGCGGTCGGGCTCCACGCCTGCGCCTGCACCGCGGCGGTCAGCTCGGCTTCCTCTTCCGGCAGGTCCGCGTTGGCCAGGCACGCGACCGTGTGCCGGGCGATCCAGGCGGAGGGGGCTAGCAGCCCTGCCTGCCTCGCGGCCTGCCTGACCAGGGCGTCCAGGTTGAGCGCGGTCTGCTCGGCGCCCACGTCCTGCGGGTTGATGCCGGGGCCGCGGGCGGACGCGAGCAGGGTCCCGTCGTGCGCCACCAGGGCCACGTCCGTCTTGCTGTTGCCGCCGTCGATGGCCAGCACGGCGGGGTCGCGGGCGTGCTCGGCGGCGGGGGTGTCAGCCAAGGCCGGCCGCGCCGAGGGTGAACGCCAGCAGGGACGCGGCGGTGTAGTCGTCGGCGGGCTCCACCGAGGGCCAGGAGACCACGTTGTCCTCGTAGCCCGCGGTCGAGGTGTTGAACGGCGCGAAGTTGCCCGCGCTGCACGCGCGCATGCCGGAGACGGTGCCCAGGCCGACGAAATTGCCGATGCTGCTCGGGCCGTCGGTGGTCGCGCCCAGCTGGATGTCACCGGTCCCTGACAGCGAGCCGGCCAGGTTGGCGATCTCGCTCTGCATGCAGTGCGGGAACACCGTGCCCGCCCCGACGACGAAGGAACTGCCCCACGCGTTGGCGCCGAGCGCGAAGTTCAGCTGCTGCTGGGCGAACGAGGCGAACTGGCTCGAGCCGCCGTACTCCTGGTACAGCGCGTCGGTGATGAACAGGCCGAACGCGTGCGGCGAGGCGTCGGAGGGACCGAGCTGGGTGCCGAGCGCGAACGGGTCGCCCTTGGCCCAGGCCTCGCCGGTGCGCAGCTGGGCGGCTAGGTCGGCGAGCAGGGTGGCGGGCGGGATCACCGGGCTCAGCCCGGCGCCCGATGCCTGCCGCATGGCCTGCAGCAGCTCGCCCTCGGCGACCGCGCCATTGTCGTACAGGTTGAACGTGTCGCCGTCGGCGGGGTGGCCCTGCGCGATGTAGGCGCGGGCCCAGCGGGCCGCGGTGGCCAGGTCCGCGCTCAGCTGCGCGACCGGGGCGCCGGTCGCCTCGTCGGCCAGGGCGATCTCGGCCGCGCCCCAGAGCATGTCGCTCTTCCACTCGGTGCCCGGGTAGTAGTCGTAGGGGAACGTCGTGACGATCTGCCCGACGTTGGTCGTCTTGGCCATCGCGTACACGCCGCGGGCCAGGCTCAGCAGGTTCGCGGCCTGGGCCGGGTCGCTGCTCGCGTCGAGCTGCGCGCCCAGCGCGAAGTCGGCGGCGAACCGGCCCGCCAGGTCGGGGCTGACCGGCTTACCGGGCGGGGCCGCCTCGAAGACCGGCCGGTACTTGACGTAGTAGGCGGTCGGGCCGGGGTTGCCGCCCGGGCTCACGTTCATCTGGTCCTCGTCCTGAGGCGGGAACCAGAAGTTGTAGTCGCCCTGGATCGTGTTGCTGGCGTTGCCGTTGCCGATCCCGACCTGCGCGTACAGCACCTTGAGCACCGGGTTCCACAGCTTGGTGATCCATTGCAGGCCGTATTGCGCCTCCGGCAGGAGCGTGGGGTACGTCCCCGGGTAGTCCCGCGCCGCGATGAGCATAAGCGCGTCGGCGTAGCTGGCGGTGTACGCGAACTTCTCGTAGCCGCCGCCGGCGTCGAACCAGCCGCCGGACACGTCCACCGGGCCGCCGATCTTCTTGAACGTGCCGAGCAGGTTGTCGTTGCTGTCGTATTTCGGGTCGGCGTAGACGTAGGCGTGCTCGTCGGTCAGGTTGGCCGGCTGGCGGTCCAGGACGGAGGCCTCGGTGTCCGGGCCGTCGCGCTCGGAGGTGAAGTACTGCACGGCGTTGTCCACGAGCTGGGTGTACAGCTGCGCCCCGCTGCCGATGACGAACGCGGGGGAGACCGCCGCGGCGGGGAAGGTGACCCGGACCCGGTAGACGCCGGGAGTCTGGACGGCCGAGAAGCTGAGCCGGTACACCGCGCGGTAGGCGGAGTTCCACGACCCCACGTCGTCGGCGGACGTGCCCTGGTACGCGACGCCGTACGGGGTGGTGACCTCGAAGCTCACCGATCTCACGGGCCTGGCCAGCATCGCGAAGGCAACCTTCGAGCCCCCGGACGGGTACCCCACCTGGTTGACGCGGACCTGGGCCGCGGCCGTGGGCGCGGCCGCGGCCGCCGCGGCCGTGACGGCCGGGATCGTAGTGCCCAGCGCGATACCTGCTGCCACGAGGATCGTCGACCATGTGCGTCTCATCTAAAGTCTCCTCAAGCCCAGGGAAGGTAGGGCGCGTTCTCCGCGATCAGGCGGTCGGTCAGGCACTGCGCCACCTCGGCCTGCCCGACCAGCGGGTGGGCGAGCAGCGCGTCGTAGACCCGGTCCCGGCCGCCGGCCAGGGCTGCTTCCAGCGCCAGTTCCTCGTACGCGTACGCGTGCGCGATCAGCCCGCGCAGCAGCGGTTCGACCGGGTTGACCGGGACGGGGACGGCGCCGCCGCTGCCGACCGTGCACGGCACCTCGATCACCGCGTCGGCGGGCAGGAACGGCAGCGTCAGGCCGTTGCCCGCGTTGACCACCTGGACGTCGCGGCGGTTGCCGGTCAGGGAGGCGAGCAGGTCCACCGCCGCCTCGGAGTACCACGCGCCGCCGCGCTGCGATAGCTGATCGGGTTTGCGGTCAAGCGCCGGGTCGGCGTATAGCGACAGCAGTTCGCGCTCCAGCCTGGCCACTTCCTCGGCGCGGGTGACCGCTCCCCGCTGCGAGGCGACCACGGCGTCGTGGGCGTAGTAGTAGCGCAGGTAATAGGACGGCACCATGCCCAGGTGCCTGATGAACTCTGCGGGCATCCCCGTATGCGGCGCGATCTCATCGGCCCGCGTGGCCAGCAGGTCGGGCAGCACGTCCTTGTCGTCCACGAGCACCGACCGTTCCCAGGTCAGGTGGTTCAGGCCTACGTGGCCGAGCGCCACCCGGTCCGGCGGCACGCCGAGCAGGGCGGCGAACTCCCGCTGGAAACCGATGGCCACGTTGCACAATCCGACCGCCCGGTAGCCCGCGGACAGCAGCGCCCGTGTCACGATGCCAACCGGATTGGTGAAGTCGATCAGGAAGGCAGAGGGCGAAGCCCGGCGCATCGCTCGTTCGGCTACATCCAAGACAATGGGTACGGTGCGCAGCGCTTTTGCAAAACCGCCCGCGCCGGTCGTCTCCTGCCCGACGCACCCGCAATCCAGCGGCCAGGTCTCGTCGCGGTGGCGGGTCGCCTGGCCGCCCACCCGCAGCTGGATCACGATAGCGTCCGCGCCGTCGGCGGCCTCCTCCAGGCGGCCGGTCCAGGTGACCTGCCCGGGATGGCCGTGCGCGGCCATGATCCGCGCCGAGACGGGTCCCACCACGGCCAGGCGGTCCGGGTCGGGGTCGACGAGCGCGAGCTCCGCGACGTCGGGCAGCAGCCGCCCGATGCCGTCGGCGAGCTCGGGCGTGTACGTGGACCCGCCGCCGACCACCGCGAGCTTCACGATGTCTCCTTAATGAGGGGAGCCTGCACCTGTTCGGCGCTGGCCTGGGCCACGTGGCACGCCACGTCGTGCCCGGGGAGCAGCTCCAAAAGCACCGGGGTGACCTGCGCGCAGGTGTCGATGGCCAGCGGGCACCGCCAGCGGAACCTGCAGCCTGGCGTGGGGTCGATGACCTTGGGCGGCTCGCCGCGGTCGGTCTCGGCCGCCACCGACAGCGGCGCCCGGGGATCGGGCACCGCGGAGAGCAGCAGCTGGGTGTACGGGTGCCTGGGGCTGGTCAGCACGTCCTCGATCGGCCCGGTCTCGGCGATCTGCCCGGCGTACATGACGATCAGCCGGTCCGCCACGTACCGCGCGCTGGCGATGTCGTGGGTGATGTACAGGATCGACACGCCCATCGTGTCGCGCAGGTCGGCCATCAGGTTGAGCAGGCCGATCCTGATCGACACGTCGAGCATCGAGACCGGCTCGTCGGCCAGGATCAGCTTCGGGCGCATCGCGAGGGCCTGGGCGAACCCGACCCGCTGGCGCTGCCCGCCGGACAGCTCGTGGGGGAACCGCTCCAGCATGTCCGCGCCCAGCCCGACCACGTCGAACACCTGGGCCGCCTCGTCGCGACGCTGGGCGCCGGACAGCTCGCGGCGGTGCAGCTTGAGGCTGCGCAGCACGCCGTGCTGGACCCGGAACACCGGGTTCATCGACCCGAACGGGTCCTGGAACACCATCGGCACCAGGCCGCTGTAGCGCAGGCGGTCCCGCCGCGAGCGGATCCGGGAGACCGGCTTGCCCTCGAAGTAGACCTCCCCGCTGGTCGGGGAGTAGATCCTGGCCAGCAGGCGGGCGATGGTGGACTTGCCGCTGCCGCTCTCGCCGGCCAGCGCGACGATCTCCCGCTCGCCGATGGTGAAGCTCACGTCGTCCACGGCGTGCAGCGTCCGGCGGGACAGCGTGCCGCCGATCTTGAAGTGCCTGGTCAGGTGCTCGGCCCGGAGGAGCTCAGGGGAGGTCATCAGTTCAGGCTCCCGTCCTGACGCCGCAGGCAGCGCACCAGCGCTTGGCCGGTGTCGGTTAGCTCGGGCGCGACCTGCGCGCAGCGCTCGACGGCGTACGGGCAGCGCGGGTGGAACCGGCAGCCGGCCGGGAGGCGGGCCAGGTCGGGCGGGTTGCCCGGGATCCCCTTGAGCGGGACGCGCGGGCCGCGGATGGACGGGAAGGCCTCGAGCAGGCCCTGGGTGTACGGGTGCAGCGGGCGGTCGAAGACCGTCCTGGTCGCGCCAAGCTCGTCCACCTGTCCGGCGTACATGACCATCAGGCGGTCGGAGAAGTGGCTGATCAGGGACATGTCGTGGGTGACGAAGATGACGGCGAAGCCGAGGCGGAGCTGGAGTTCCCTGATCTGGACCATCAGCGAGCGCTGCGCGACCACGTCCAGCGCGGAGGTGGGCTCGTCCATGATCACCAGGTCCGGGGTGAACAGCATCGCCATCGCGATCATCGACCGCTGCCGCATCCCGCCCGACAGCTGGTGCGGGTAGCTGCCCAGGTGCACCGGGTCGATGCCGACCATCTTCAGGACCTCGGCGGACCTGGCCGCGATCTGTCCGGCGGTCGGCTTGCCGTGCGCCCGCATCGCGTCCTTGAACTGGGCGCCGATCGACTTGACCGGGTTGAGCGCGTTCATCGCGCTCTGCATGACGACCGACAGGTCCCGCCAGCGGATCGCCGACAGCTGCCCGTCGGTCAGGCCGACCAGGTTGGTGCCCTGGAACCGGACGCTGCCCGCGGCGATCCTGGCCGGCGGGGCGAGCAGCTGGGCGACGGCGAACAGCAGCGTCGACTTCCCGCAGCCCGATTCGCCGACGATGCCGAGGAACTCGCCCCGGTCGAGGGTGAAGGACACGTCGTCCACCGCCCGGACGTCGCCGCGGTCCAGGACGTAGTCCACGGACAGGCCGCTGACCTCAAGCACTTCGGACACGCTTGCTCCTCCGCACGGGCCGAAGCGCCGGGTTGCCGATCTCGTCGAAGGCGTAGTTGAGCAGGGCGAACGCCGCGCCGAGGGCGGCGATGCAGACCCCGGGCGCGATTGCCCACAGCGGCTGGCCGGTCTGCAGGGCCGCGTTGTTCTGCGCCCAGTAGAGCATCGTGCCCCAGCTGACCGTGTTCGGGTCGCCCAGGCCGATGAACTGCAGGCTGGACGCGAACAGGATGGCGTACAGGGCGTTGGTCAGGAAGCTCGCCACGATGAGCGAGGTCATGGTCGGGATGACTTCCATGACGATGACGTAGAGCTTGCGCTCGCCGCGCACCCGCGCCGCCTCGAGGAAGTCCCTGTTGCGCAGCGTGAGCGCCTGCGACCTGAGCTGGCGCGCGGTGTACGACCAGCTGGTGGCCGTAATGACGAGGATGAGGACCAGCGTGCCGCCGTTGCGCGCGTAGGCGGCGATCACGATCAGCAGCGGGAACAGCGGGATGACCAGCAGCACGTCGGTGAGGACGTTGAGCGTGCTGTCCCACAGCCCACCCAGGTAGGCGGCGGCCACCCCGATCAGCACCGCGATCGCGGTGGCGGCCAGGCCCACGGTGAACGCGATGATCATCACGTTCCTGGTGCCCCACACGAGCTGGGCGAACATGTCCTGCCCGTACGCGGTGGTGCCGAGCAGGTGCGCGGTGGACAGGCCCAGTTTCGGCCGGTAGGCGTCCAGGCTCGGGTTGTCGTGGGCGATCACGCCGGGGAACAGCGCGACCAGGATGAAGAACACGATCAGGACGGCGCCCACGGTGGCCTTGCGGTTCGACCGGACCGCGCGCGCCATCCGGGCCAGCGCGTGGGTGGTCGGCATCCGCCCGGCGTCGGGCTGGACGACAGACAAGGGAACGGACACGGCTACCTCGCCGCCCTCGTCCGCGGGTCGAGCACCGCGGTGGCGACGTCGGCGATCAGGATCGCCACCAGGACGGCCACCGTGATGAGCAGGAACAGCGCCTGCATCAGCGGGTAGTCCTCGCCCTCCACCGCCTGGAGCAGCTGGAAGCCCACGCCCGGGTAGTTGAACACGTACTCGATCAGGATGGCGCCGCTGACCACGAACCCGAGCGACATGGCAAAGCCGGTCAGGTTCGGCAGGAGCGCGTTGCGCGCTGCGTAGTCGAACATGATGCGCCGGCCGGGCAGGCCCTTGGCGCGGGCCATCCGCACGTAGTCCTCGGCCAGCGTGGTGATCATCGTGTTCCGCATGGTCAGGATCCAGGTCCCGATGGTGGTGATCAGCAGGGAGAACGCGGGCAGGATGGCGTGGCTCAGCACGTCGCCGATGAAGCTCAGCGAGAAGGCCGGGGTGTCGGTGATGACGTTGAAGCCGCCGACGTACGGCAGCCAGTGCAGGCTGATCCCGAAGACCAGCACGAGCACCATGGCCACCAAGAAGTACGGCACCGCCGACGCGATCACGAACACCGGCGGCAGCACGCTGTCGAGCCACCCGCCCCGGCGCCAGGCGGCGACGATGCCGAGCCCGGTGCCAAGCGCGAACGCCAGGACCGTGGTCAGCCCGACCAGGCCGAGCGTCCACCAGATCGCGCTGCCGACGACGGAGCTGACCGTGGCCGGGTACTGGGTCAGCGAAATGCCGAAGTTGAGGGTCACCACCTGGTGCAGGTAGCTGACGTACTGCGAGGCCACGCTGGCGTGCGTGTTGACGCCGAACAGGATCTCCAGGGCCTTCAGCGACTGCGGGGTGAGCTCGCCGTGGAACTTGGACACCATGGCCAGCGCCGGGTTCCCCGGCATCAGCCTCGGCAGCAGGAAGTTGAGGGTCAGCGCCGCCCACAGCGTCAGCGCGAAGAAGCCGAGCCGGCGTAGCACGAATCTCACGTAAGTCCCCAGGTGGTCATCGTCGGCTCCTTTCCGCGGGCGGGCAGGCCGGCCAGGGGAGCGGAGGCCCGCTCCCCTGGCGTACGCGGTCTGTGATCGGGGTTATCGGGGCTATCGGGGCTTGAGGCGCAGCAGCACCTGCTCATTGTCCGGATATGCCCAGACCGGCGGCTGCGCATACGGGTCGCTCTGGGTCGGCCAGCCGGTGAAGTTGGCCGTGTCGTACTGGTACCAGTCGACGCCCTCGGTGATCGGGATGATGGGCACGGCGCTCAGCATGACCCCCTCGAGCTGGTCGATGATGGAGTGCTGCGTGGCCACGCTGGTGGTGGCGCCGTAGGCGTTGATCAGCTTGTCGGTGGCCGGGTTGATGTAGCGCTCCATGTTGCTGGCGGCCTGCTGGCCGACCGGTGCGGTGTCGGCCGAGTCCAGCCAGTCGGTCAGCTCGTAGTACGGGCCGGGGCCGATCGTCTGCTGCTCGTAGTAGGCCAGCTGGAACTCACCGCGGTCCAGGTCGGTCGTGAAGGCGGTGTTGGTCAGGTTGTCCGGGGTGAGCGAGATGCCGACCGCCTTGAGCTCCTGCTGGATCACCTGCATGGAGGCGACCCAGTCGGAGTAGTCGCCGATGTTGATGACGGTGAAGGCCAGCTGCTTGCCCGCCGAGTTCACCATGATGCCGTTCGAGCCCAGGTGGTACCCCGCCTGGGCGAGCAGCTGCTTGGCCTTGGCCGGGTTGTAGGCGTAGTTCCCGTACTGCGCCAGCTCGGAACTGTCGAGCCAGCTCGTGTAGGTCGGCGTGACGATGCCCGCCTGATTGGCGGCCGGCTCGTAACCGGACTCGCCGATGCTGGAGACCTGGGGCCGGTTGATCGCGTACGCGATGGCCTGCCGGACCTTGACGTTACTCAGCAGGGGGTTGGTCAGGTTGGGGACCAGCGAGACGTTCAGGACCGGCGGGAACCAGTAGTGGAAGTCCGGGCTCTTGGACAGGTAGAACTGCTGGATGCCGGGGATGTACTGGGCGCCCCACTGGGCCTGCCCGTTGGCCAGGTCGTCGTTCGCCGTGTTGTTGCTCAGGAAGGCCGGGTACTTCAGCGTGGCGATATGCGGCTCACCCGGCTGCCAGAAGTGCGGGTTGGCCGTGTAGGTAATGTTCGCCGGGGTGCACGGGTTGACCTCGTAAGGGCCGGTGCCCACCGGGTGGGCGTCGGGGTAGGCCACCGGGTTGGAGATCTTCGACCAGATGTGCTCGGGCACGATCGGCGTCTGGTCGGCGATGTAGTAGAACCACGGCACGGCCGGGGTGCTGAACTTCATGGTCACCTGGAAGGGACCCGTCTGGGTCACGCTGGACAGCACCGACCACACCCCGGTCAGGTCCAGGGCGGGGTACTTCTTGATCAGGTTGAACGTGTACGCGACGTCGGCGGCGGTCAGCGGGGTGCCGTCGGTGAACTTGACACCCTGGCGGATGTTGAAGACCAGGGACATGTTGCCTGCGCCCCACGTCCAGGAGGCCGCCAGCATTGGCGTGGTCGCGCCGTTCTGGAGCGGGTTGACGTAGACGAGCGGCTCGTAGACGAACCCGACGGACACCAGCGTGTCGGTCGGGTTGAACGGGCTGAAGCCGCAGGTCCACAGCGCCCCGTTCTCGTTGTCGATGACCAGCGTGCCGCTAGCGCCGGTGGCTCCGCTGCTCGTGCTGGTGCTGCTGGGGGAGCTGGAGCTGCAGGCGGCGCTCGCGAGCAGGCCGGCCGTGATGATGACCCCGTATCTAGTGAGGCGTCTCATGCCGTTTCGTCCTTACTGCCGTTTGGTCCGTGAAGGGCACGTCCGTTGGGGCACGGTCCGTGCAGGCACGTGCGGTGGGGCACTTCTGCGGGGATACCGGGTTGCCCCTTCCGTTAAAGTTTGTTAGGACAGTATCCTAACTATCTGTCCGCGACAAGAGCCTGTAAGGACCGCTTTGGGCACAGTTGGGAACCGGCAATCCAGGGATAGATTTCGAGCACAATGGTGGAGGAGGTGGCCGTGACAGCCCTGTCGGAAGGTACGCGCGGCATCGTGCCCAGCGCCGAACCGGCCTCCGCCCTGCCACCCCCGGAGGGCACGGGCGGTGTCCTGTTCGCGGCGCGTCCCTCGCTGATCAGGGCGATGAACGAGCAGCTGCTGCTCGAGCACATCCGCCAGCGCGGGGCCTGCTCCCGGGCCGAGCTGGCCCGCGTCTCCGGCCTGTCCAAGCCCACCGTGTCGCTCGCCCTGGACAACGTTGAGCGGGCGGGCCTCGTCCGGGTCGCCGGGCACCGGACCGGCGTCCCGGGCCGGTCGGCCAGGCTGTACGAGATCAGGCCCGACGCGGGCCTGGTGCTCGGCCTGGACATCGGGCACGAGTACGTCCGCGGCGCGATCGCTGACCTCGCGGGTGAGGTCAGGGCCAGGGAGTCGTCGCGGGCCCGCGCCACCAGCGTGCGCGGCCGGGTCGCCGAGCTGGTCGGGCTCGCCGACCAGCTCGGGGAGACCGCCGGCGTGCCCAGGTCGGCGATCACCCAGACGGTGATCGGCAGCCCCGGCGTATACGACCCGCGGCGTAACGCCATGAAGCTCACCGGCGGGCTGCGCGGCTGGGACCGCCCGGCGGCGCTAGTGGGGCTGCGGGAGGCGTTCGGCCCGGCGCTGGTGATGGAGAACGACGTGGACGCGGCGGCATTGGCCGAACGTGCGTTGGGACATGGCCGCGATGTTGACCACTTCGCGTTCGTGCACATCGGCACCGGTATCGGGATGGGGCTCATCCTCGGCGGCCAGTTGCTGCGCGGGGCGCACGGCGTCGCCGGGGAGATCGCGTTCCTCCCGATGTCCGGGAGCATGGGCGCCGACGAGCACGAGGCCCGCAAGCGCGGGGCCCTCGAGGCGGCCGCGTCGGCCTCCGGGATCGTCCGGGCCGCGCGCCACGGCGGCATGCGGGGTCCGGTGTCGGCACGGCGCGTCTTCGCGGCCGCCGAGGGCGGTGACGAGCGGGCCGCGGCGGTCGTGGCCGAGGAGGCCAGGCTCGTGGCCAGGGCCGTCTGTGCCGTCATCACCGTGGTGGATCCGGAGCTGATCGTGCTGGGCGGCGGGATCGGCCGGGCCCCCGGCTTCGCCGAGGCGGTCAGCAGGGAACTGGAGAAGATCGCCCCGGTGCTGCCCGCCATCAGGGTCAGCGCCCTCGGCACCGATGCGGTCGTCGACGGCTGCCTGACCGCGGGCGCCGACCTGGCCTGGGGCCGGGTGATGACCGGGCTGCCCACTGCCCCGTCCGCTGACGGCGTGCGGCCGGTGTCTTGACGCTTGTCTTGACGTTTGTCTTGACACCGCGGGCCTAGGACCGCAGGTACGAGGCCCCGTTGAGGTCGAGGATGGCGCCGCTGGCCCACTCCGCGGCATCGGAGGCGAGGTAGACGACCGCGGCGGCGATCTCCTCGGGCGTCGCCACCCGGTTGAACGGGCTCTGCCTCCGGATCTCCTCACCGTGCTCCGCGGCCAGGTCGGCTGCGGCCATCTCCGTTTCCACGTACCCGGGCGCCACGCTGGCCACCGCGATCCCGTACGGGGCCAAGGCGCGCGCCATCGACTGACCGAACGAGTTCAGGCCCGCCTTGCTGGCCCCGTAGGCCGGGTTCCTGGGCTCGCCCCGGAACGCGCCGCGCGAGGTCACGTTGATGATCCGGCCGCCGGTCAGTTTCATGTACTGCACCGCGCACCAGGTCACGTTGGCGGCGCCGGTGAGGTTGACGGCCAGGGTCTCGCGCCAGGCTTCCTGCCACCGCTCGTAGGACACCTCGGTGATCGGGTGCCAGAGGTAGATCCCGGCGTTGTTCACCAGCACGTCCAGGCCGCCCAGGTCGCGGGCGGCCGCGTCGACCATCCGCCGGACGGCCTCGGCGTCGGCCAGGTCGGCGCGGACGATCGTGTGGCCGCGCCCGGGCAGCGCGGCCACCACCTCCTCCGCGAGCGCGGCGGAGTCCCGGTGGTGGACCGCCACCCGGTCGCCCTGGACGGCGAAGGCCTGCACCACCGCCCGGCCGATGCCCCGGGACGCCCCCGTGACCAGGACCGCGCGCGTCACCGCTCCTCGCACAGGGACAGCAGCGTGGTGGACGTGGACCAGTTCCTGGCCGTCACGGCCAGCTTGTGCTGGCCCGCCCCGGTGATGCGGAACAGCGCCTCGGACAGCTCGCTGTTCCCGTACCCGTCCGGCGTGTGCAGGTACAGGGCCTTGCCGACCGCCGTGATGGTGTCGCGGCTGCCCTTGGCCGCGGCCGCGCTCTCGGCGGCCTTGATGCGGTCAAGCAGCTCCCGGCTCGGCTCGGCGCCGAGGAACGCCACGTGCACGCACTTCGGGTTCGGCTCGTGGCGATACGGGTTGGCACCCAGGATCCGGGTCAGCTCGTCCCTGGACAGCACCACCACGGCCGGGTTGATCCCGAACTTGCCGGCGATGGCCGCCTCCAGGGCCGACGCCAGCTCCGCCGTGTCGGTCTCCGCGGTGAAGAACAGCACGTTGCCGCTCTGGATGTAGGTGCTCACCCCGGTGTGCCCGAGCGACGTTACGACCTCCCGCAGTTCGGCCATGGGGACCTTGTTCTTCCCGCCGACGTTGATCCCGCGCAGCAGCGCGACGTGTGATGCCATGCCGCTATTGTGCCCGGGCCGTCATTGTGCCCGGTGGGCGTCGCGGTGGTGAGCCCCGAGGATGTCCGCGCCGAAGTCGCTGCGCGGGCGGCGCAGCACGGTGTGCGCGTGGTTGCCCTCGTCGGTGGTGTCGTACTCGATGAGCAGGTCATCGCCCTGGACCCGGTAGTAGTGGCGCGTGCCGGGCAGGACCGGGCCCTCCCACGCGAAATGCAGCTCGCCGGTCCCGAGCCTGGCGGCCTCGCGGGCCGCCAGGCCGGCGGGAGCCGGCCCAGGTAGAGCGCGACCAGTTCGCCGAGCACGGCTCGCGCCGCCGGACCGAGCCGGCCGCTGGGCACGCCGAGCGGCGCGATGCCCTGGCTGGCCGCCGGGCTCGTCCCGGTGCGGATGTCCCGCGGAGCACTGCCCGCCACCACGACCGCCGACCGCCCCGCCGGTCCCATCGCGTCAAGCAGCGCCCGGGCCAGGTCCTCCTCCGGGCCGAGCGGCCGGGACACCGGCCGTCCCGCGTAGCTGACCTGGGCCGGGTTGGCGCCGAAGAAGACCGGGGCGGGGGAGACCTGATCGCCCGCCACGGTCATCGTGACGGACAGGTGGTGCCCCTCGAACCGCCACGACCACGGCGCCTCGCCCGCGGGGTCGCCGAAGACGCTGACCCAGTAGTCGTTGCTGTGCCGGCCCCGCCGCCACTGCTCCTGCCGGTCAAGCACCTCCTCCAGCGCGATGATGCCCATCGCCTGGGCGTAGGCGTGCTCGCTCAGCCCGGTGGCTAGCAGCCGGTGGGCGGCCTTGCGCGCGGTCTTGTCCAGCTGGGTCAGGCACGCGCCCGGGCGCCGCCGCGGCCGGTACTCCAGCCACCGCCGGGCCGCGTCGTCGGTGAACGGATGGACCGCCAGCGCCCGCTGCTCGTCGCCGAGCGCGGCCAGGAGGGCCCGCGCGGCCGTTCGCATCTGCCCGGGTACGCTGTCGGCACTCACTCCTTCGGTATAGCAGGGGGATCATGACGACGCCGAGCTGGGACTGGGCCTACGCGGAGGGCGGCCAGGCTCCCTGGGACATCGGCAGGCCGCAGCCCGCGTTCGCGCGGCTGGCGAACGATGGCCTGCTGGCCGGCCGGGTACTGGACGCCGGGTGCGGCACCGGGGAGCACACGCTGCTGGCCGCGTCGTCCGGCGCGGACGCCGTCGGCATCGACCTGTCGCCGCTGGCCATCGAACGGGCCCGCGAGAAGGCGGCCACGCGGGGGATCAAGGCCCGCTTCGAGGTCGCCAACGCGCTGAACCTGGCCGATCTGGGCCTGACCTTCGACACGATCATCGACAGCGGGCTGTTCCACGTCTTCGACGACGGCGGGCGCGCCAGGTACGTCGAGAGCCTGGCGTCGGTACTGCGCCCGGGCGGGACCTGCTACCTCATGTGCTTCAGCGACCGGCAGCCGGGAACCGTCGGCCCGCGGCGGGTCAGCGAGGACGAGCTACGCGCGGCGTTCGGCGACGGGTGGGCGGTGGAGTCCATCGTGGCCGACACGTTCGACCTGGTGCCCTCCGCCGTCGGCCTCTTCGGTACGCCCAGCGCGCAAGCGTGGCTGGCGACCATCGAGCGGGTCTAGGCCCGGGGACGCCTCAGCCTGGTTCCGGCCGGCCACATGCCTAGCCGGCCGAACAGCGCGACCAGCGCCGGGACCAGGAGCGAGCGGACCGCGATCGCGTCCAGGACGACGCCGAGGGCCATGGCGATGGCCAGCTGCCTGAACTGCTCAAGCGGTATCACGGCCAGCGCGGCGAAGCTCGCGGCCAGGGCCACGCCCGCGGTGGTGATCGCGCGTGAGGCCTGGGGCGTGGCGATGGCCACCGCGTCGCGGACCGGCCTGACCTTCGCCTCCTCCCAGATGCGCCCGACCACGAAGACGTTGTAGTCCGAGCCGAGGGCCACCAGCAGCACGCCCGCCGCGAACGGCACGAAGTAGACCAGGCTGGCCGAGCCGAGGAACTCCCGGCAGATCAGCATGGTCAGCCCCAGGGAGGCGAACACCGCCAGGATGCTGGCGGCCAGCAGGTACACGGGGGCGAGCAGCGACCGCAGGAACAACGCGAGGAGCAGCAGGCTGGCCAGCACGATGGCCAGCGCCACGGGCCAGAGGTCGGCGAAGATCCCGTTGATGGAATCGCTGGTCAGCGCGGTCTGGCCGGCCACCTCGAACCGCACCCCGGACAGCCCAGCCGAACGGCCGAGCGAGGGGAGATCGGCCTGCAGGGCATGGACGCGGACGATGGCGGTGGCGTCGAGGGGGTCGGTCTGCTCCACCACCACGAACCTGGCCGCGTCGCCGGAGCGGGCCAGCATGGGGTTCAGCGACGCAGGGACGGCCGACAGGCTCGCTGGGCCCGCCAGTTCGGCCACGCCGCGCTGAGTCGCCAGCTCCCGCTGCAGTCGGGCCAGCGCCGCGGTCTGGCTGGCCACGCCGGGGCCGGTCACGAGGATCTCGGTGGGGGACAAGATGCCGGGCGCGAAGCCCTCCGAGGCGGCCGTACTCGCGCGCACGATGGTTGACGACGCGGGGAGTTCCCTGATCAGCGGTGATCCCAGGCGCAGGTCGCGTACCCCCCAGGCGGCGGCCAGCAGCCCGGCGATACAGGCCAGGGCGATCAGCAGCGCCATGGGCCGCTTCGCGGCGAGCCGCGCGGTCCTGACCCGCAGCCCGGGCTGGGTCGGCTTGGGCTGGGCGGGATTGGGCTGGGCGGGATTGGGCTGGGCGGGATTGGGCTGGGCGGGATTGGGCTGAGTCGGCCTGGGCTGGGCCGGCCTGGGGCGGGCCCACCTGGGCCCGAACAGCGCGCGGCCCAGCACGGCCATGAGCGCGGGGGCCAGGGTCATCGACACGACCAGCGCGGTCAGGACGGTCAGCGCCAGGCCTGGCCCGAACGCCTGCAGCAACGGGGTCCTGGCCACGGCGAGCGACGCGGTGGCCGCCGCGACGATCAGGCCCGCGGCGACGACGATCGGCGTGACCTCGGCCGTGGCCAGCCTGGCCGCCTTCGCGCGCGGCACGCCCGAGGCGAGGTAGCGGCGCATGCCGTCGAGGAAGAACACCGAGTAATCGGTGGTCACCCCGAGCAGCAGGACGACGAGCACGGGGTCCAGGTCCGGCGGCAGCGACGCGCCCATCCGCTGGGCGACCCACGCGACGATCCGGACGGCGAGGACGTAGGCCGTGCCGGCGCAGGCCAGCGCGGCCAGCGGGGCGCCTACCGTCCTGAACCGCAGGCCCACGATCACCGCGATGGCCGCCACGGTGAGGAGCTCGACCCAGAAGAGGTCGCGCTGGATGATCAGGCCCTGGGTGTACTCGGCCGGGACGGGTCCCGTGATGCCCACCACGTCGTCGCCCGGTTGGCTGAGGTACCAGTGCACGTAGGCCTGGGCGCCTGCCATCTGCGCCGCGAACGAAGTGCTCGGCCGGAAGTCCAGGAACGTGATGACCGTCGTGGACTGCTCACCAGTGCCATGCAGCAGGCCCGAGGTGTTCGGCAGCGGGAACGCCCCGACCAGGCCGGGAATGCCGCCCGGCGGCCCGGGGCTGACCGGGCCGGTCAGGGCCTGCGCGGCGGCAGGCAGGCCGGCCTTGGCCAGCGCGACGGCCGCCGCGGCCTGGTCAGCCCCTGCCGCCTGACCGGATGTCCCGGCCAGTTCCTGGTCCACGGTGATGGCCTGGCGGACCGCGCGGTACTGGTTGGCCTTCGCCATGCCGTGCGGGTCACGCTGGACCACGGCGACCGCCGCGTCGAGCGGGAAGCCGAACAGCCTGGTCACGTCGCTTTCCGCCTGAGCCGCCGGCGACCCAGGCGGGATCAGCTGGGACAGCGTGGCCGAGGAGGTCGGGTTGAGCGGCGGCAGGAACACGATCGCCGCGGCCACCGCCGCCGCCCACCCGCCGATGATGAGCCACCGCAGGCTCACGACCAGGAACGCGTACCCCCGGGCGAGCGGACCAGCCGTCGGCCCCGGCCGGCCGGGTGTTACCGGCCGGCCGGGAGCCGCGGACTGCTTTTGGAGGGCCACGAGCATCGCCCTACCCACGATCGGGCTGGCTAGTGCTCCTTTTTCGGGTGCTCCAGGTCGTCAGCTCTTCGGCTTGGTGAGGTTATAGACGGTCTGCCCGCCGACGGTCTGCGAGGTGAAGTGGGCCGCCACCCAGGAGGCGATCGCCGATGAGCCGTTGCCGCCGCCGAAGCTCTCGCTGCCCTGGCCCACGTAGTAGTGGACCTTGTGCTCGGCGACGAGCTTCTCGAACGCCGCCAGGGTGGGCCACGGGTCGGTGCCGTTGAACCCGCCGATGGCCATGACCGCGTCCCCGGTCGCGAGTTCGATCGGTGCCGCCGCCGTCGAGCCTTCGGTCGCCGCCACCCACGTGTAGCCGGAGGCGTCCTGCTCGAGCAGCTTCACCAGCGCACTGCTCACCTGCGTGCCGCCGCCGAGCCCGCCGCCAAATCCGCCGCCGACCCCGCCGTCGGGACCG
Source organism: uncultured Actinomycetes bacterium (assembly GCA_963789225.1). GTDB lineage: Bacteria > Actinomycetota > Actinomycetes > Streptosporangiales > Streptosporangiaceae > Palsa-504. The sequence goes on along the minus strand of CAWBKD010000036.1, from coordinate 257,987 downwards.
CCCCGGCGGCCTGCGCCGCCGAACCCTGCGGCCGGCCCGCCGCCGAACCCGCCCGCGCGCCCGGGGAAGGTCCCCTTACCGGCCTGCCCGGTGGACCCGCCGGTCCCGCCGAACTGGCCCGCTTGCCCGCCAGGGAAGCCGCCCCTGGGGAAGCCCCCACCGGGGAACGCGCCGTCCGCGAAGCCGCGGCCGGCGAAACCGCCGGGCCGGCCCGCGAAGCCACCCGGACCACCGAACGCGTCCTCTTGCGGCCCCGCGCTCGGGATCGCGCCCGTGTGCGCGGTGTTGATCGTGTCCAGCGCGTAGGCGGCGGGTCCCGCCAGGCCGGCGACCAGGGCCAGCACGGCCGGCACGAGGGCCAGCGCCAGCCGTCCGCGGCGCCTGCCGGCGAGCCCCGTCAGCCAGGGGCTCGCCAGCACCACGACGCCGCAGGCGACGCCCGCGACCAGGACGAGCCAGCGCAGCCAGGGCAGCCAGCCCGGCGTCCGGTCGAGCAGCACGTAGGACCACACGGCGGTGCCGACCACGGCCACCGCGGCCACCGCCCGGCCGGCGATGTTGCGCGGTCCGAGCTGGGCCCGCCAGGCGGCCATGGCGCCGATGCCGACCAGGGCGGCGATACCTGGCGCGAGCGCGACCATGTAGTACGGGTGGATGATGCCGGCCATGTAGCTGAACACCGCGCCGGTGACCAGGACCCAGCCGCCCCACAGCAGGGCCGCGGCCCTGGTCTGGTCGGTGCGTGCGGCGCGCCGAGACCACCACAGCATGGCGACCAGCGCGATCAGCGCCGCGGGCAGGAGCCAGCTGATCTGCCCGCCGAACTCGGAGCCGAACAGCCGGAGCAGCCCGCTCGCGCCGCCGAACCCGCCCCCGCCCCCGCCACGGCCGCCGCCGAAACCGATCGATCCTGTCTCGTTACCGTCGAGCCGGCCGAGGCCGTTGTAACCGATGGCGAGCTGCAGGATGTTGTTGTCGGTCGACCCGCCGAAGTAGGGCCTATCGGCCGCAGGCGTCAGCTGCGCGGGCAGCACCCACCAGCCCGCCCCCGCGATGACCCCGGCGCCCAAGACCGCCGTCTGCCACACGCGCCTGCCCAGCCTGGGCGGCCCGGCCCACAGGTAGGCGAGCGCGAACCCCGGCAGCACCAGGAACGCCTGGAGCATCTTGGCCAGGAACGCGAACCCGAGCAGGACGCCGCACGCCACCAGCCAGCGCGACCGCCCGTGCTCGAGCGCGCGGACCAGCGCGTACGCCGCCGCGGTCATCAGGAGCACGAGGAGGGCGTCCGGGTTGTTGTACCGGAACATCAGCGCCGCGACCGGGGTGAGCGCGAGCACAAGCCCGGCGATCAGCCCGGCCGCCGGCCCGAACCAGCGCTTCACCGCGGCGTACAGCAGCGCGACCGAGGCCACGCCCTCCAGCGCCTGCGGGGCCAGCATGGACCACTTGCTGAACCCGAAGATCCGCCCGGAAAGCTCCATCACCCAGAGCGAGGCCGGCGTCTTGTCCACGGTGATGAAGTTGGAGGAGTCGAACGAGCCGAAGAAGAACGCCTTCCAGCTCTTGGTGCCGGCCTGGACGGCCGCCGCGTAGAAGTCGTTCGCCCAGCCGTTGCGGGTCAGGTCCCACAGGTAGAACAGGGCCGTGAACGCCAGCAGCGCGAACAGCGCCGGGCGCGCCCACCGAGGATCAGCGTCAGGCCCGCGCAGCAGGCGCTGGGCCCGGCTTCGCGCGGGCCGCGGCCGGATGTGGTTCGAATGCCTCGCCAGGGAGGTGGTCGCGCTCAACTGATTCCTTTCGGTGGGATACCTGATGGCCGTGCCCGGGCCTGGGTCCGCCAAAGACCCAGGCCCCGTAGAGCACGTACCTGATCACGGTCGCCACCAGGTTGGCGGCGATGAGGACCGAGACCTCCAGGACACGGCCTGGATGGGGATGGCCGGCCTGCACAATGGCCAGCGAGCCGGAGGTCAGCGCCAGCCCGATGCCGAACGTGATGAGCCCCTTGACCTGGTGCCTGGCGGCGTGCAGCCGCCCGCTGATCCCGAAGGTCAGCCGCCGGTTGGCGGCGGTGTTGGCGACCGCGGTCACCAGCAGGCTGAGCACGTTGGCGCCCTGAGCAGGCATGAACCCGCGGAGCAGCAGGTAGAGCAGCACGTACGCGATCGTCGACACGATGCCGACGGCGACGAAGCTGGCGATCTGCAACGGAAGCTCCCCGGGAGCCGGCCGGGGGCCGATGCGGGGGATTGCTCCGCGCATTTGGGGGACCACGATCGACCCGCGCGCCAGGCCGCTGCCGAGCCGGACCATCCCGCGCAGGTCGGCCACCGCGGTGGCGACGATGTTGACCCGCGAGTCGAGGTCGTCCACCCAGTCCACCGGGACCTCGTGGATGCGCAGCCCGGCGCGCTCGGCCAGCACGAGCAGTTCGGTGTCGAAGAACCAGCCGGTGTCCTGGGTGAGGGGGAGCAGCGCCTGGGCCTGCTCACGCCTGATCGCCTTGAATCCGCACTGGGCGTCGGAGAACCGCGCCCCGAGGCAGGCGTGCAGCAGCACGTTGTAGCAGCGGGAGATCAGCTCGCGCTTGGGTCCGCGGATGACCCGCGACCCCCGGGCCAGCCGGGTGCCGATGGCCAGGTCGCTGTGCCCGGACAGCAGCGGCGCCACCAGCGGCAGCAGCGCGTTCAGGTCTGTCGACAGGTCGACATCCATGTACGCCAGGACCTCGGCGTCGCTCTGCGACCAGATGGCGCGCAGCGCCCGCCCCCGCCCGGGCTGTTCCAGGCGGACCGCCCGCACCTCGGGCAGTTCGCGGGCCAGTTTGTCGGCGATCGCCCAGGTGCGATCGGTGCTGCCGTTGTCCGCGATGGTGACCCGCGCGGTGAACGGGAACCCGCGCCGCAGATACCCGACGAGGAGCTGGATGCTGGGCGCGAGATCGTGCTCCTCGTTGCGCACCGGCACTACGATGTCTACCTGCGGAACCCTCATGACCAGCAGAATCGGTGACCACGCTCGGCGTCGGCTGAAGCTAACTTATGTGCGAGCTATGAGCAGGGCCTTAGCCGGTTCGCCCGCACGCTCCTTCTGGCCAACACCGAGCATTCCTTCAGGCGGCGTATCGTCTCTCGCGCCGGTCAGCCCGACGTCCCGCCAGCAAGTCCCACATCCGCCCAGGCAACCTGGCGCGCCGGCTGATGATCGAAGCGACGTACAGATTCTGATCTCCGCAAGCCGGGCGCGGGTAGGGCACGCTCCACCCGCGGCCTCGGGGTTATGCTTGCGCGGAACGCGATTATGCGGTTCGCGGTGCTTTGCCTGGGAGGCCATATGAAGGTTGTTACCAGGCTGGGTGATGTCGGCCACCCAGGCGCCGTGTTAGGGCCGGGCCGGTGGCTGCTAACCCTCGTCCCTCCCGCCAACGCGCCGTGCCACTGAGGGGCCGCGGCGCCGAATTGAGTGTGCTGGCCGGCTTGGTCGCGGCCGTGCGGGCGGGGCAGAGCCGGGTACTGGTGGTGCGCGGCGAGCCGGGCGTCGGCAAGACGGCGCTGCTGGACGAGCTGGCCGGGCAGGCGCAGGGCTGCCGGGTGGTACGCACGGCGGGCGTGCAGTCCGAGGTCGAGTTCGCGTTCGCCGGGTTGCATCAGCTGCTGGTGCCGATGCTGGATCATCTGGACAAGCTGCCGGTGCCGCAGCAGGAGGCGCTGCGGACGGTGTTCGGCCTGAGTGAGGACCCGGCGCCGGCCCGTTTCCTGGTCGCGCTGGCGGTGCTGAGCCTGTTGTCGGAGGTAGCCAGGGAACGGCCGCTGGTCTGCGTGATCGATGACCAGCAGTGGCTGGATCAGGCGTCGGCGCAGGCGCTGGGGTCCGCCGCGCGGCGGCTGGCCGCCGACCCGGTCGGGCTGGTGTTCGCGGCCCGGGTACCGGGTGGGGAACTGGCCGGCCTGCCGGAACTCGAAGTCGCAGGGCTGGCTGAGGGCGATGCCCGGGCGGTGCTGGACTCGGCGCTGACCGGGCCGCTGGATGCCCGGGTCCGGGACCAGATCGTCGCCGAGGCGGCAGGGAACCCTCTGGCCCTGCTGGAACTGCCGCGCGGGATGACGCCCGCGGAGCTGGCGGGCGGGTTCGGGCTGCCTGGCGCCGGGTCGCTAACTGGCCGGATCGAGGACAGTTTCCGGCGGCAGCTGGACGCCCTGCCGGACGAGGCCCGGCGCCTGCTGCTGCTGGCGGCGGCCGATCCGTCGGGTGACCCGCCGCTGGTCTGGCGGGCGGCGGGTCGGCTGGGGCTCCCGGTGCAGGCGACGGTGCCGGCGGCCGAGGCGGGTCTGGCCGAGTTCGGCGCGCGGATCCGGTTCCGGCATCCGCTGGTGCGCTCGACGGCCTACCGGTCGGCGTCGCTTGCGGACCGGCAGCAGGTGCACCGGGCGCTGGCCGAGGCGACTGATCCGGCGGCTGATCCGGATCGGCGGGCCTGGCACCGGGCGCAGGCTGCGGACGGCCCGGATGAGGAGGTGGCGGCGGAGCTGGAGGCCTCGGCGGGGCGTGCGCAGGCCCGCGGCGGGCTGGCCGCGGCGGCGGCGTTCTTGGAGCGCGCGGTGCGGATGACCGCCGATCCGGCGCGCCTGGCGGAACGCACGCTGGCCGCGGCGCAGGCCAATGTGCGGGCCGGGGCGTTCGACCAGGCGCTGGGGCTGCTGGTGATGGCGGAGGCCTGGCCGCTGGATGATTTCGCCAGCGCCCGGGTGGACCTGCTGCGCGGGCTGGTCGCGTTCGCCTCGGGCCTGAGCAGTGACGCCCCCTCGCTGCTGCTCAAGGCGGCCCGGCGGCTGGAGCTGCTCAACCTGGGCCTGGCCCGCGAGACTTATCTCGACGCCTGGGGTGCGGCACTTGCCATCGGGCATCTGGCGGCCGGCGATATGGCGGAGATCTCCCGTGCCGCCCGGGCGCTGCCCCGGTCACTGGACCCGGGTCCGGTGGAACTGCTGCTGGATGGCCTGGCGCTGCTGATCACCGACGGACTGGCCGCCGCGGCGCCGGCGTTGCGGCACGCAGCGAGCGCCTTCGCCAGCGACAGCATTTCGGTCGGCGACGGACTCCGGTGGGGCTGGCTGGCCTCGGTGCCGCCCCTGCTTCTGTGGGACGACGACGGCTGGCGCGCGGTCGTCGCCGGGCAGGTCCGGCTCGCCCGTAACGCGGGCGCCCTCGAGACTCTGCCGCTCCACCTGGCGACGGCGGGCATAATCACGGCCTGGAGCGGTGCCTTCGGGGCGGCGGCTGCTCTGATCGCGGAGTCCGAGGCGGTCTGCGAGGCGACCGGGGCGCGCATCCCGTCTTACGCCGCCCTTGTGCTGGCTGGTCTGCGAGGCAGCCAGGCCGAGGCCGTCCCGCTGTTCGACGCCATGATCAACGCGGCCGAAGCCGCGGGCCAGGGTCTGACGGCGACCGCCGCGCGCTGGATGGCCGCCGTCCTGTACAACGGCCTGGGCCGCTACGACGAGGCGAGGGAGGCGGCCCGGCAGGCCGCCGGGGACCCATCCGGGCTCTACGTCTCCACGTGGGCGCTGCCCGAGCTGATCGAGGCCGCCGCACGCAGCGGGAATATGCCCATGGCCGGTGATGCCCTGGCGCGGCTGGCGGAAACGACCCAGGCCGGCGGCACCGACTTCGGGCTGGGCATCGAGGCGCGCTCACGCGCGCTGGTGACCGGGGGCCAGGCCGCCGAGGGCATGTACCGGGAGGCGATCGACCGGCTGGGCCGCACCCAGCTCCGCCCCGAACTCGCCCGCGCGCACCTGCTTTACGGCGAATGGCTGCGCCGCCAGGGCCATCGCGTGCAGGCCCGCGATCAGCTCCGCACCGCCCACGCCATGCTGGACGAGATCGGGATGGAAGCATTCGCCGAACGGGCCGGCCGGGAACTGCTGGCCACCGGGGAAACCGCCCGCAAGCGCACCGCGCCGGCCGCCGTTCAGGCCAGCCAGGAGCTGACCGCCCAGGAGGCCCAGGTCGCGCGGCTGGCCCGCGACGGGCTGTCCAACCCGGAGATCGGCGCCCGGCTGTTCATCAGCTCCCACACCGTCCAGTACCACCTGGGCAAGGTCTTCACCAAGCTCGACATCAGCTCCCGCAATCAGCTCCACCGGGCGCTGCCCGCCGATCCAGGTACCCCCCCACCGCGCTAGCGGCGCATTCCTCCCGATGCGAGCTGGGCGCCCCACTCGACTCCTGGCCCGCCGCCGCCCGGCCTGGGTCCTTCAATCACCTGGGTGCGGGTCGCCTGATATGCCGGGTTTGCCTGCATTGATGTCACCAGCTAATCGCCAGCACCCCCGACGGTGCCTTTGGGAGCCAGATCAGCTTGCCGCCGGAGATCCAGCCGAACCCCTCTGGATCGTTCCAGAGCAACCAGTGCTGTGCCTGGCCATCGGTGGAAAGCACGGGAACAAGCCCCTCGTATGAGCCGACCGAGGGGGCCGAGCGGTACAAGATGCCGCTCGGCTGCCCGGTGGCCAAGGAGAGCTGCAGCACCAGCAGGCGGTACCAGGGATCTCCGGGATGGCTCGGGAGCGGCGGCACAGAAGTCTCCGCTACCGCGGTCAGGGTGGATCCGTCGGAGCTGATGAGCGCGGTGTACACGCAGACGGTGCAGCGGGTGCCCTGGCTGAACAGCAGGTGGCTGTGAGCTTGCAGTGAACCGCCAGAGCTGGTCGCGTCCAGGGCAAGGATAGCCAGGTCGGGAGATCCTTCCTCCGGTTGCCACAGATAGTCGGCGACCAGGGTGCGGCCGTTGGCCGTCCAGGACAACGCCCCGATCTGGGTCGTGACCCGGGCCGGGGTGGCGGCGGACACGATGTTGTGCCAGCTGCGGACGGCACCGCTGGTCACGTTCATGACGTAGATGACGCCCGCGTACGAGGCCGCCGAAAGCGGCGCGACGCAGCCCTGCTCCGCGTACGCGACCTTGGTGCCATCCGGTGACGCGGCGAACTCGCTGACCGGCTCGCCGGTGACGGGTTTGCCCACCGCCCGCAGGCCGGTGACGTGCCCGGTACTCGTCACGCTGAACTGGTAGAAGCGCGTTTGGGTCGGAGTCGAAGATGGGCACACCGTCTGCGTCTCGGCCGCGATGGTGAAGGTGCGGTCATCAGCGGTGACCGAGATGCTACGCCCCAGGATCCAGCCAGCGGGCGCGGGCACGGTGCCGGTGACCTTGCCGTCGCTCGTCCGGCGGACCTGCACTGTCATCAGCTCGAGACCGTCTCGACTGAGCCCCCCGGTCACGATGGTCACGTAGAACGGCGGCGGCGTCGGCGTCCCCGGATCGGACGGTACCCCGGCCAGGGAGGCGATGCCGGACCCGGTGCTGCCCGGGGCCTGACCCGGGCCCGTCCCCGGAGCCGGGACCGTCCCCTGGTGACCGGCTAGGGTCACGGCGGTCAGGATGATCGCGGTGACGCTGGCCGCGGCGACGACGGGAACCAGCCAGGCGCGCAGGCGGCCCATCCGGCGCCGGACCGGTCCCGAAGCCGGCGACGCCAGCCGGCTGGGTATCAGGCTGCTGAGCGCGTGGGCCTCATCCGGGGGCATGATCGCGGCCGCGGCGGTGAGCGCGTCGGTCAGCCGCTCCGCGGTCGCGTCCATCTCTTCCTGCGGAATCATCGGGTCTCTCTCAGTGTGCGAGCGAGGGCCGCGAGCCCGCGGGCCGCGGTGGACTTGACGGTCCCGGCGCTGATGCCGAGGGTGGCAGCTATCTCCGCCTCCGACAACCCGACGTAGAACCGGAGCACCAGCACCTCCCGCCGTCGACGGGAGAGCCCGGCCAGCGCGGCCAGCACCTGCTGCCGGTCCTCGGACAGCAGCACCGACTCCTCGACGGACAGCGGCGGGCTCGGTGAGTCATGGTCGGCGTGCCGCTTGGCTCGGCCGCGCCGCCTGATCGCCGAGCGGCAGCCGTTGACCACCGCCGTCCGCAGGTAAGGGAGCGGGTCACCCGGATCGGCGAGCATATCCCAGCGCTGGTGCAGCCGAGCGAAGACGTCCTGGACGACGTCCTCCCCGGTGGCCTGGTCACCGACAATGAACGCGGCCAGCTTGACCAGTCCGGGCCGGTGCATCCGGTACGCCTCGGCGAAGCCAGATCCCGCCGATGACGTCGGGCGATCCGCCGTATCGTCCGGGGCGTACCGGTCGGCCCTTGGTCTCATGCCCACTACACTCCATGCCCCCGTGATCGGTTGCCTGCGGCCTCTATCCACGATGCTCCGCTCACCCGGCTGGGGTGCAAATACGTCAGAAGGCGGGGATCGGGGCGAGCGGTGGGTGGGGAGACTTGAGCCGTGACGGACGCCGAGAGCACGCCGATCACCGGTGTTGAGGAGCTGACCACCAACGACGGGGACGGCGGGGCCTACGCCGCCCTGAACGACTGGGAGCGGCGGCCTACCTGGAAGAACCGGTACGGTGCCACTCTCATCGGCTAGGTCTGAGCCACAGTGTCACGGGCAGTGGTCGCCACGCGCACCGCATCTGCGCACAGGGCGCGGGACCGCTCGGCGCTGGTCTGGAGCAGGCTCGGGTCTGGTCCGCTAACGGCCAGGAACTCATCGATCTGGCGCAGGCCGGCCTGGGTGAGCAGGGTCTTGTCGTTGGTCACCCACTCGCCGCGCGCAGCCAAGACGGCGTGCGCCGCCTGCGACGCGGCCTGCGCGATCAGCCCGGCGCACTGAGCCAGCCGTCCGTACGGTGCGTGGTACTCGCGCGCGTACCAGAACGTCCGCTCGGCCCGGTCCCACCAGACGGCTGGGGCTTGCTCCCGCAGCGCCGGCGGGTAGCCCGGTCTGGGCAGCTGACCGTGCAAGGTCCGGCTGTCCGCGAGTTCCGCCAGCAGGAGATAGGAGGGGATGCCGGCCAGGTGGAACATCAGCGGCTCGATGCGGAACCGGCCCTCGCGTGCCTCCGCCAGTTCGTGATCGATGGCGTCGAGGTCGCGATAGTGGACGTCCACGCGGCGGTGGTCGACCTCCAGCCAGGCCCCGCCGTTGAACACCCCGCCGCCCCAGCCTCCCACGTCGAAGACCTCACCCGGCCAGCCGACGTCGCGCAGCGCCTGCGGGTCGAAGTGACCCCGGTAGTAGATCGCGAAGTCCCAGTCGCTGTCGGGCCGGTGAGTCCCGCGCGCCCGCGAGCCCCCGAGGTTGACTGCGTCCACGGACGGCAGCTCGGCCAGGCGGTCGGCCACGTAGCCGGGGAACTCCTCGTCGTCCACTAGGCGAAGCTAACGCACCGCCCGCGCCCGGGGCACCAGCTTTTCCGCGCGCAGGACGGCGCCGTCCCAGGTCCAGAACTCTTCCAGACGTAGCAAGGGCCGGTCTCACGTTCCGTCTGCTGCGGTTAGCAGGAGTTGCTCGGTCTGATCCCAGAGCCGCCCGGCCAGGAGGCCGCTGCGGGCCTGCGGGTTGACCAGGCCAGGGCGACGGTTGCTGTAGTAGCCGCCCTGCCTCAGCCGGTCCGCGGGCTGGGTGACGAGCCAGACGAGCGTATCGGCGCCGCGCTCGGGGGATTTCATCACCAGGCGGCTCAGCGGCAGCTGGTACGCCGCGCCGATGAGTGTCCCGCGGCCCAGGTCGGTGGCCACCGGGCCGGGGTTGAAACAGGTGGCGAGCACGCCGGTGCCGGCCAGCCGGCGGCCGAGTTCCCGGGTGAACAGGATGTTCTCCAGTTTGGTCGTCCCGTAGACGGTGTAGCCGAAGAAGAACTGCCTGTTCTCCAGGTCGTTCAGGCGCACGAAGCCTTGCAGGTTCGCGACGCTGGCCGTGGTGACCACCCGGGCGGGTGCGGAGGCGATGAGCAGGTCCTTCAGCAGCGCGGTGAGCAGGAACGGCGCCAGGTGGTTGACCTGGAACATCAGCTCGTGCCCGTCCTGCGTCTCCTGGCGGCTGGTCACCCAGACACCGGCGTTGTTGACGAGCGCGTCGAGGCGGTCGCAGCGGCCGAGGACCTGCGCCGCAACCTCGCGGACGTCGGCGAGCCTGGCGAAATCGGCCACGATCGGCTCGGTGCCCAGGTCGGCCGCGACGGCGGCGGTCCGATCCGGGGAACGCCCGGCCACGTGGACGGTCGCGCCCCGCCGGTGGAGCTCGCGGGCCGCCGCGGCGCCGATGCCGGTGCTGGCGCCGGTGACCAGGATCACCCGGCCGGCCAGCTCGGGCCCGCTCACGACCCGGCCCGGTCCGTCCCCGCCCGGTCTGCCTCGGCCTGGTCTGCCTCGGCCCGGTCCGCCTCGGCCCGGTCCGCCACCGCCGAGACGGCATCGACGATCGCGGGCCATACCTGGCGCGGCAGGTCGTGGCCCATGCCGGGAATGATCAGCAGCTCCGCCCCGGAGATGAGCTCGGCGGTCCGCCGACCGGCCGAGACGTTGATGAGCGGATCGCTGTCGCCGTGGACGACGAGCGTGGGCACCGCGATACCGCGGACGGCCTCGGTGCGGTCGCCCGACGCGTAGATCGCCATCAGCTGCCGTGCTATGCCGGCCGGGTCCGGGCCCTGATCCCACAGCTGGCCCATCAGCTCGGCCCGCCACTGCTCGTCCGCCGGGTACCCGGGCGAGCCGGTAATCCTGGCCGCCTCGAGCCCTTGGGCGATCGCCGCCTCCCGCGTGGTCGCCGGGGGCTGCATCAGCACGGCCGTGGCCGCCGGTGTCGGGTTGGTCAGCGCCGGCGCGGGCGTGGACATGATCGAGGTGAGGCTAAGCACCCGCTCGGGGTGGCGCACCGCCATGACCTGCGCGATCATCCCGCCCATCGACGCCCCGAGGACGTGGGCGGCCGGCACGCCCAGAGCGTCGAGCAGGCCGAACCCGTCCTGCGCCAGGTCGTCGAGTGAATAGGAGGCGGAGGAGACGTCGCCGCGCATCAGGGCGCCCATCACGTCGGGCGGGCGCGCGTCGCGCAGATGCGTGGAGCGCCCCACGTCACGGTTGTCGAAGCGGATCACGAAGAACCCGCGCTCGGCCAGCATCGCGCACAGGTCGGGGTGCCACATGAGCATCGACGCGCCGAGCCCCATGACCATGATCAGCGGACGCTGGTCACGGTCACCGAACGTCTCGTAAGCGATCTCCACGCCGTTCGCAGGTACCAATCCCGATGGGCTTACCACTGTGGACCTCCGGATTCCGCGCCGGCGAACATCAGTGTGGTCAGGCGCTCGCGTTCAGCTTCGGTTAGCGGGACGGGTCGGCTCTCGATGGCCTTCACCATGATGCAGTTGGCCAGCGCCACGCACGTCTCATCCTGGTAGGCGGCCTGGTCCAAAGTGAAGGACGAGCCGCCGACCCGGGCCACGGCCGTGGCCACCTCGACCGAGCCGGGATACCGCGCTTCGGCGAGGAACTCGATCGTGATGGTCGCGAGCATCATGGTCAGGCCGGGCGTCGCGGGCCAGCCGAACGCCCGGCGATGGAGTTCGACACGACCCTCCTCGAAGAGACGGCCGAAGGCCACGTTATTGAAGTGGCGGTTCGTGTCCATATCGCTGTACAGGGTCCGGTACGCGAACCGCACGGGGTAGCTGCCCACGTCAAGCCGGGCGGCCTGCGCGCTCAGGCGGGTCATTACGGGGTTACCTCATTTCGGCCGGGCTGCGGGCCAGCGTATAGCCGTCCGCTGCGACCCCGCCGGGCACCCCGGGGTTCGCGGCGAGAAACCTGGGCGGCGAGCCGAACCGGTTCGCCGCCTGCTGCTACTAACTCTGTATGGGAATACTCCGAGGCCACAGGTGAACGATCCGCGCGGGGACGCCGGTGCCGCGGTCTTCACCGGCAATCGGGACGGTGCCCGCGACGATGCTGGGTTGCTGCGCAGGATCGGCCGGGGCGACGAGGACGCGATGGCCGAGTTCTACCGCGAGCACGGCCGGGTCGTCCTCGCTCAGGTTCTGCTGGTGACCGGTGAGCGCGTGCTGGCCGAGGAGATCGTGCAGGACACGATGCTCGCCGTCTGGCGCGGCGCGGGGTCCTTCCGGGGCGAGTCGTCGGTGCGGTCCTGGGTGATCGCCATCGCCCGGCGGCAGACCCGGGACCGGCTGCGCGGCCGCCGGCTGCGGGTGGTGGACGACGCCTTCCTGGCCGATCAGCCGGGTTCCGGTCCGGGGCCGGAGGTGATGGCCCTGGACCGGGCCGAACTGGCCGAGGTGATGGGTGCGATCCGGGGGCTCGCATCAGCCCACCGGGAGGTGCTGGGCCTGGCGTTCGGCGGCGGGCTCAGCCTCCCCGAGGTCGCCGGCGTGCTGGAGATCCCGGTCGGGACGGTCAAGAGCCGCCTGGCCGCGGCGCGCATCGCACTGAACCGGATTCTTGACGAGAAGGGCCAGAACCGATGAACGCAGACCCTGTCGGCACCCGCTATCCCCATCTGGACCTGGAGGACCTGATCGCCGAGGCCGCTGGCCAGCCGATAGGCGACCGGGCCCGGGAGCACCTGGCCGGCTGCGAACTCTGCCGACGCGAGGCGACCCGGTGGAACATCGTGGCCGAGGGGGTCCGCGGCCTGGCGGCCGTCGCGCCCGGAACAGCCCAGCCTGCCCGGCCGCGCCGGGCCGGTCGGCGTGTCCTGGCGGGCCCCTGGCGGCGTGCCATGGTAGTGGCTGGCAGCGCGGCCGCCGCGCTCGTCCTGCTCGTAGGGATCGGTGAGGCGACCGGGTACGTGCACGTGCACCTATCCGGTCCCGGCACCCAGACGACCCTCAAGGCGGTGGTCGGGTGCACCCAGCTTCAGCAGGCCGACGGGACGCTCGAGCAGGTGAACGGCAGCAGTCTGGTCGTCAGGACGGCCAGCGGCCAGCCGGTGACCGTGACCACGACGGCGACCACGTTCTTGTCCATGTCCGGAGCGCTGCTGAGGGACGTCACGGACGGAGCGTCGGTCATGGTCCGCGGCTACAGTTCCGATGGGACGATCGCGGCCGCCATCGTCACCGTCGGACAGCCGTTCAGCGCGGTGAACCCGTCGGGCTTCGTCCCCCTCCAGGGGACGGCAGCGGACGTGAGCACCGTCGGCTTCACCCTCGTGACGTCCACCGGAACCCGGGTCCCAGTGACCACCTCCGGCGACACGCTCGTCGTAGTGCCCCATGCCAGCCCGGACCAGCTGCAGGTCGGCGCCAGCATCTTCGCCGTTGGCCAGGCCGGATCGGACGGGACTTTGTTGGCCCGAGGAGTGGCGGCGGTCTCGCAACTCCCGTCAGGGCCGCACGTCAGCGTGTCGGTAAAGGACTGCTCGCCCAGCTCGATCCAGGAGGCGCTCGGCGCGATCAGCGTGGCGCCCGTCTCGGCCGGCTGATCCGCCCGACCCAATGATGGCTGGAGACACGATGTTCCGTTTGGCCTTTTTGAGGAGTCCGATGTACGGCAAGGCCGGCGGTAACCGGGGCCCGCGGCGGGCGGCAGCCCTGGCTGTCGTGGCAGCCGCCGCCGTGCTAACGGCGTGCGGCGGCAGTCCCTCGTCCTCCGGCGGCTCTGCCCCGGCAGGGTCGGCGGCCCACCAGGCGGCCCTTGCCTACGCGCACTGCATGCAAACCCACGGCGTGCCGGTCTTCCTGGATCCCAATCCATCGGGCGGCTTCAGCATCAGCATCAGCGGGCACCCCGCCGGCAACAGCCTGGCGCGGGCTAATGACGCCTGCCAGCACCTGCTGCCTGCCGGCAGCACGGGAACGGGCGGCGCCACAGCGCCGGCGGCGGCCAGCCCGCCTGGCGCCGCGGCGACTGAATGCCTGGGCTCCCAGCCGTGTTACACACCCCGGCAGCTCCGGGCCGCCTACGGCATCCAGCCGCTGCTAGATCGCGGGATCGACGGCCGCGGCGTCACGGTGGTGCTGCCCGAACAAGCCGAAACGGGGCCGGCCGGAACGGGGCCGGCCGGAACGGGGCCGGCCGGAGCGGGGCCGACCGGAACGGGGCCGGCGCCGCCCCCAGCGGTCACCGACATCCGGCAGGACATGGCGGACTTCGACAGCCGGTTCGGCCTGCCCCCGGTACGGATCCAGGTCATCCGGACGACCCTGGCGGGCTCGTCCGCCTCGCCGTGGCTGGCCGGCGTGGAGGAGGTGGAGGATACCGAGCTGGTACACGCCGTCGCCCCGGACGCCACCATCCGTGAGCTTCTGGTCGACCCGGCCGACGTGAGCACCCCGGCGAAGTTCGCTGTCACGTGGGCCACGGCGGTGCGGATCGCCGCCCGCAACGGCGAGGTGATCTCCCAGAGCGGCATCGGCCAGGACTTCAACCTGGGTGAGGACTCCTGGACCAGCGCGGAGGTGGCGACCATGAACTCGGCGCTGGAGTACGCCGCCGCCCGCCATGTCACCGTCGTGGTCGCGTCGGGAGACGAGGGCGCGATCGGCGAGGACTCGTCCACGCCGGTCAGGGAGGTCATCCTGCCTACTTCCGATCCGCTCGTGCTCGCGGTGGGCGGCACCAGCCTGACCGCGAACCCGGTCACCGGCGCGTACATCAGCGAGACCGCCTGGAACACCCCCGGACTGCCCCCGCAGCCCGGCGCGTCGGGTGGCGGGTTCAGCCACCTGTTCGCCCGGCCCGCCTACCAGGATGGCGTGCCCGGCATCGGCGGCACCCGCGGCGTGCCCGACGTGGCGGCGGACGCCTCGGGCGCCACCGGCATGGCGCTCGCGTTCAGCCATGGCGGCGGCCAAGGCTACATCCTCGTCGGGGCCGGCGGCACCAGCGCCAGCGCGCCGTTCTGGGCCGGCCTGATCGCCCTGGCCGACCAGGAGGCCGGCCACCCGCTCGGCTTCGTCAACCCCGCCATCTACCGGATCGCCCGCGGCCCGCTGTACCACCAGGCGTTCCACGACATCACCACCGGCAACAACACGGTGGTCCTCACCTCTACCTCGCCGCCGGTCACGATCACCGGCTACCAGGCGGGACCCGGCTGGGATCCAGTCACCGGCTGGGGTACCCCGGACGCCCAGGTCCTCATTCCCCTGCTGGCCCGCTGAGGCACCGCGAAATGGTCCGGGCTTCCCGCCCGGCATGCCGCAAGCCGGGCCAGCGACGAGTCGGTGCGCCGCCGCCTGGAGCTAACCCACCGGCGCCATGTGCCGATATGGCTGCTCTCAAGGAGCCGCTGGTTGTCATTGGTGTCGGCTGCTGAGGAAGGAGTGGAGGTGGCTAGCCAGGGCTTCGGAGTCGCTGGCTGCGCCGTGGATGTAGGTGGAGGCGCGGGTCCGGAGCACCGGCATGCCGAGCAGGTAGAGTCCGGGAGCGTCAGCGACTACGCCGCCGTCGTGGCGGATGTGACCGGTGCGGTCACGCACGGGGATGTCGAGCCAGGAGTGGTCGGGGCGAAAACCGGTCGCCCACAGCACCGTCGTGATCTCCCCGCTGGTCAGGTCTAGCTCCAGGGGCGTGCGGGGGTCGACGTACGTGGGCGCGAAGCGGTGCGGTGGCGGTAGGTCGTCGTCGAGGCCCGAGGCCGTGGCCCACTGGTCGGCCCGGTTCAAGAACCGGTTCATCTTCAGGTCGGCGAGCGCGCAGGTGTTGGCCAGTGCCCCAGAGAACTGGGCCACGCCATCGGTGACACGGCCGAGGCGGCCGACGATGCGGACCCCTAGCGCTGTAAGGGTGTTCAGGTCGGTCGTAACGGGTTCGGGAGTACCGGTGAGCTGCGGCGAGGGGAGGTGGCGGGCACGGGTGAGATCATCGATCTCGTCGTAGCGTTCGGCCAGCAGGCCCGTTGCCTCCAGCCACCAGAAGATGTCGCGGCCGCGGTAGGTGCGGGGCAGCCGGACGTGTTCGCCAACGGCCAGGGTTGCCGGGCGCCCTGACCGGTGGATCTCGCTGGCGAGCTGAACGCCGGTGGCTGACGCGCCGACGACGAGGACTCCGCCGTCGGGGAGCTGGCCGGGGTCACGGTAGGTGAGCGGAGTGAGCGTCGTGATCGACGGGGGGACGGTGCCGGCGATGCCCGGAATCGCCGGCAGGTTGCACGCCCCGGTCGCAAGCACCACCGCCCGGGCGCGGAGGAGATCGCCGTTGGCCTGGATATCGAATCCCTCCGGTGCCGCGCGTACGGTACGCACGGTCGTGGCGGTGTGCACCGGTGCGCCGACGAGACGCGCGTAGCGGGTGATGGTGGCGACGACGTTGCTGACGGGCATGTAGCCGTCGGGGTCGTCGCCGGCGTAGTCGTGGCCGGGCAGCCGGGTCTGCCAGTTCGGGGTGAGCAGCCGCAGGGTGGGCCAGCGCTGGGTCCGCCACGAGTTCGCCACCTCACCGCGCTCGAGGACCAGGTGGTCGATCGAGCGTTCGGTGAGGCGGCGGCTCATGGCCAGGCCGGCGTGCCCGGCACCGACGACCACGGCCGTGGTCTTGATCATGCGGGCGTCCGCGCCGTGGCGATCAGGCCAGCTCGACGAGGACCTTCGTCGGGTTGGTCACGATGTCGAAGACCGCCGAGCGCTTCTGCGATTGGGCGATCAGCGCTTGGAGGTCCTCGCGGGAGGCGTCGGCGTCGATGGCGAACCGGACCGTGACCGCCTCGAACCCGTTGCGGACATCCGGGTCGCCGCCCAGGATACCCAGGACGTTCATCTGGCCCTCGATGGTGGCGGTGACCGACCGGAGCTGGATGCCCCGGTACTGGGCGACCGCGGCCACGCCGGCGGTCAGGCAGCTGGCCAGGCCGACCAGCACGACCTCCACGGGCGTGGCGCCGTTGTCCTCGGACGCGAAACACTCGGGGTGGTCGACGTCGTACTCGTAGGTGTTGCGGTGCTGCTGCTCGGCGCCCAGCCCGGTGAACCCGGTCACGGTGGAGTGGCTGTGGGTGCCCTTGCGCCAGGTGCAGCTGGCCCGCCAGGTGAATTCGGCCGCTTCCGGCGCGGCGGACAGCGCCTCGCGGGCCCCGAGCAGGGCCTGGACGTTCACGCCGTTGTTGACCGGGCTGTCGGTGATGGTCATCGGTGTCTCCTTGGGTGGGGTGGATCGGACACGGTCATCCCGGCCGCAGGCCGGACCGAGAACGACGGGGAGTGCGACGAGGCCGCGCAGGACCAGGCCGTCGCCGTGGGCCCAGGCCAGGGCGTCTCGGCCGGTGGCGAGTCGCAGGCCCGGATGACGGCTGAGCAGGATCTCGAAGGCGACTTTGGCTTCGAGCCGGGCCAAGGGCGCGCCGAGGCAGTAATGGATCCCGTGGCCGAACCCGAGGTTCGGCCCATCGCCGCGGCCGATGTCGAGCACGTCGGGGGCCGGGAACCGGCCCGGATCGCGATCGGCCGCCGCCAGGCATACCAGCACCTGCTCGTGGGCCGGAATGTGCACGCCGTCGAGAGTCACCGGCTCGGCCGTCACCCGGAACGTGGCGTGCGGTACCGGGGCGGTGAAGCGGATGAGCTCGTCGATCGCCGCGGGAAGCTGCCCGGGATCAGCCAGCAGCGCCTGGAGCTGGCCAGGGTGATCCAGCAGGGCCACCACCCCGTTTCCGATCAGGCTGGCCGTGGTGTCGTGGCCGGCGACCACGAGCTGGAACAGGCTCGACAGCAGCTCCTGCGTGGTGAGCGCGTCGCCTTCGGCGGCGGTGATCAGGACGCTGACGAGATCGTCGGCTGGGCTCCGGCGCTTGGCGTCGACCAGTTCACGGAGGTAGGCCACGATGCCGTCCGACGCCTCGACCGCCTCCGGCGGAGGGTCACCGGCCCACCCGGTCAGCAGCACACCGAACCAGGCGTGCAGGCGCGGGCGGTCGGCGGCGGGGATGCCGAGCAGTTCGCCGATCACCCCCGACGGCAGGGGGTAGGCGTATCCCTCGATGAGGTCGACCGTGGCGCCCGGGCCGGCGTCGTCCAGCGCGTCAAGGAGGTTGTCGGCGATGCCCCGGATGGCAGGCTCCAGCGCGGCTACCCTGGACGGCACGAAGGCCCGGGATACCAGCCGCCGCAGCCGGGTGTGGTCCGGAGGGTCGACGTTGAGCATGTGCCGTGAGAACGCCGGCCCGGGCAGCCCTTCGGCCACGACGTCGCCGTTGCCTTGCAGGGCGGCGAGCATGTCCTTGGAGATGCAAGGGTCATTGAGCGCTCGCCGGGCAGCGTCGTAGCCCAGCACGACCCAGGCCCGGTCACCGCCAGGCAGGCGCACCCGCTGCACCGGGCACCGGGCCCGGGCCTCGGCGAAGTGGCTGAAGGGGTTGTCGCGAATCGCTGGTGGCCAGTCGCCCCAGGTGGTCAGGATGTCAGTCATGGTCGCCCTCGGGCCGGTAGCCCGTGCAGAGCAGATCGAGCCCGGCGATGCGGCCGCTCTCGTCGGTATCGGCGTAGACCTGCTGCTCGACGGTGAACCAGCCAGCACCGAGCCGTTCCGCCTGGAGCCGGAGCCGCCAGTGCAGGTGCAGGCGGCCACCGACCTCGCCGACGGTCGCCTCGACGAGCTCGAAAGCCTTGGTGTCGCCGAACCAGCGCGCAAACCGGTGTGCGATCGCCTCGGCGCCGGTCCACTCCCGCAATCCCGAAGGCAGCAAGGCACGCATACAGGCACCACGTGCGAGCGCGCCGCCGAGCTCGGTGAAGTCCTGAGCGGCCAGGCCCTGCAGGAACGACCCGGCGGCGGCCGACTCTGGCCCTACGCTGAGCGCCTCGTGTTTGCGGGGTGTCGTCATGAAACCGTTGTACGGGCGGAGGCTTTCATCGTGGTATCGGGGGATTCCCCTACATGGCTGTATGGTCTGGGCAGTCTTAGCCCTCGTTGGGCGGGCGATGGCGGCGGCGCGGTACGCCGTCGTATGCTCGGATATGGCCTCGTGGCTGCACGGATTACAGGAGATGGGTGGGGGCAGCCGGATGCAAGACGCGAGGCAGGCACCGCCCGGTGGCCTGCCGTCGCCTGCCGACCTGTTTGTAGGCCGGGACGGCGAGCTGGAGGCCGTGTCTTCGATGCTGGCCCACGCCCAGACCCGGCTTGTCACGCTCACCGGGCCGCCGGGCATCGGCAAGACCCGTCTCGCCGTCGCATGCGCGTCGGCTCACGCCGAGCGCAGCGGATGCGCCCCGGTGTTCGTTGATCTGGCTCCGGTCCGGGATCCGGCGCTGGTGATGGTCGAACTGGCTCAGGCGGCGGGCGTCGAGCTGCGGGGCGGGACGGATCTGACCGGCCAGCTGGCTGCTGCGCTGGGCCACGAGGAGCGGCTCGTGATCCTGGATAACTGCGAGCATCTTCTGGTCGCCGCCCCAGACATCGGGAAGGTGCTCGCTGCCTGTCCGCGGCTGCGGGTGCTCGCCACCAGCCGGGAACGGCTCCGGCTGTCCGCCGAGCAGGAGTTCCCGGTCCCGCCGCTGGCCATGCCCGCGCCGGCGGACGTGGCCGACCTCGGTTGCCTGGCGGCGAATCCGTCAGTGGCGCTGCTGCTGGATCGCGCGCGCCGGACCAACCCGAGCTTTGCTCTCACTGCGGCTAACGCGCTGTTGCTGGCCAGAGCGTGCGTCCGGCTGGAGGGCCTGCCGCTGGCGATCGAGCTGGCCGCCGCCCGGCTGAAGGTCCTGACGCCGGGGGAGCTGGTGTTCCGGCTCGGCAGCAGGATGGAGGTGCTGGCCTCCGGTACGCGGGACGTGCCAGTCCGGCAGCGTGCGCTACGCAGCGCCATCGCCTGGAGTTACGACCTGCTCGACTCCGGCGAGCGCGCGCTCTTTCGCAGGCTGTCGGTTTTTGCTGGCGGCTGGACGCTTGCTGACGTGGGCAGCGTTTGCGCCGTGAATGCGGGCGACGCGCTCACGATGGTGGAGTCGCTGCTCGACAAGAGCCTGATCAGGCGGCTGCCCGATGACGAGCAGACCGCTCAGTTCTCGATGCTGGAGAGCTTGCGCGAGTATGCGGCGGAGCAGCTGGCGGCCAGCGCCGAGGCCGAGGAGGCGCGGGCTAGGCACGCTGGCCACTACGCGGGTTTCGCGGCGCAGTTCGAGGCTTCTATCGGCCTGCCTGGGGAGCAAGCCTGGCTGCTTCGGGTCGGCCGCCACCACGCGGATCTGCGCGCCGCGCTGGACTACTGTCTGGGCGCGGGCCAGGATGCGCTGGCGCTCTCGCTCGCTACCGCACTCGGCTGGTACCACTACACCCATGGCGACCTCGATCATGGCCGGGCACTCGTGGACGCGGTTCTCCCCCCGGCTGCGGACGGTTATGACCCGGCGGCTATGAGCGAGGACGCCACGGCGGGAGCCCAGACTGGCGCGCTCATCGTGGCCGGGGTACTGGCCTTCGCGACGGGAGAGATGGGTCGTGCCCAGGGCCTCCTGCGCGGCGCGCTCGAGCGCAGCGAGGAGCGTGGCGATGCGCGTCGCGGGGCGTTCGCGTGCGCCTTTCTGGGGCACGTGGCCCGCGCTGGCGGCGAGTGGGACGCGTCTGCTGACTGGCATCGGCGGGCAGAGGCGCGATTCCGCGAGGAGGGCAGCACGCAGGGCGGGGCGTGGGCGCGGCACGACCTGGGGCTGCTCGCCCGGGACCACGGCGACCTGGAGAGCGCTGCGGAACTCCTGCGCGCGAGCCTGCGAGACTTCCGTGAACTGGACTATCCGTGGGCGACGGCTTGGTCGGCGTGGGGGCTCGGCACCACGCTGAGCGCGCAGGGCCGACTGGACGAAGCAGGCCCGCTGCTGGCCGAGGCGCTGCGGATCTACACCGACCTCAACGACCCCCGGGGGATCGCCCAGTGCCTGGAAGCGCTCGCCTATGTCGCCAGTGAACGGGCGCACTATGAAAGCGCCGCGCGGCTGATCGGTGCGGCCGCGGCGCTGCGCGAGCGGGTGGCCGCCCGCCAGTCCGATGGCGAGCGGGCGAGGACTTCGGCGGTGGAGCGGGTACTTCCCCGCGCACTGGGAACTCAGGACGCTGACACGCTCATCAACGCCGGCCGGACAATGCCCGCGCAGCAGGCCGCGGATCTTGCCATAGCGGTCGCTTTGGGCGCCGCACCCGGTGACGCGGACCGCTCCCATCACGTGCCACTCACCCCGCGAGAGCGGCAAGTCGCCGCGCTGGTTGCCTCCGGCCGGACCAACCGGCAGATCGGCAGGGTGCTCGGGATCTCCGAGAAGACCGCCGAGGTCCACCTGCACCATGTGATGTCCAAGCTAGATGCCCGCAGCCGGGCCGAAGTGGCCGCCTGGGCCGCCACGCATCACCTGTCCGCTCCAGCGTGATCAATGTCCGGGCCAGGTAGGCGTCCAGGACGGGTACCTAATGGCTTTCCCCGATAGCCGCTTCCGGTCAGCCGGCGTATCAAGGGAGGAACGCGAGGCTCGTTGGAGGTGCAACTGATGCGCGCACGACTACCCGATGAGTCCGGTTACGTCGTCAATTCAGGCGTGCGGATCCATTACGAGGTGCACGGCACGGGCCAGCCGACGATCCTGCTGCTGCCCACGTGGGCGATCGTGGACTCCAGGCACTGGAAGATGCAGGTGCCGTTCCTGGCCCGGGACTACCGTGTGATCACCTTCGACCCGCGCGGCAACGGCCGGTCCGACCGGCCCAGGAACCCGGCGGCCTATGCCGACGCGGTCTTCGCGAGTGACGCTGCGGCCGTGCTCGACGCGACCGGCACCGAGCGGGCGGTGCTCGCGGCGTTCTGCAGCGGCTTCCCCTGGGCGCTGTTGTTCGCGGCGGCTCATCCGCAGCGGGTGACCGGGATGGTGGCGATCGCGCCGACCCTGCCGATCCCGCCAGCCGACGCCTGGGAACGAGACGGGCATGCTTTCGACGACGTGCTCGACACCACCGATGGGTGGGCGAAGCAGAACCGGCACTACTGGCGACGGGACTGGCGAGGATACGTCGAGTTCTTCATGTCCCAGATCACCACCGAGCCGCACTCCACGAAGCCCTACGACGATCTCGTCGAGTGGGGCATGCAAACCGACGCCGAGACCCTGCTGTGCGATGCCGACGCCCCTCAGCAGGTCGCTGACGAGCAGGAGGCGATCCGCCTCTGCCGGTCGCTGGCGTGCCCGGTACTCGTGATCGGCGGTGGTCAGGACAAGATCGTCCCGCCGGAGCGCACGCGACGGATCGCCGAGCTGACGAGCGCTGAGCTGCTCGTGATCGAAGGCGGCGGGCACGCGCCGCACGTCCGGTACCCGGTCGCGGTCAACCACGCCATCCGTAACTTCGTGGACGGGATGGTTCATCGGCAGCGCACGCCGGCCGTCTGGCATACGATGCACAGCCGCCCCCGGCGGGCGCTGTGGATCTCCTCGCCCATCGGGCTGGGCCACGTCCAGCGGGACCTGGCCATCGCCCGGGCCGTGCGGCAGCGCGCGCCGGACCTGGAGATCCACTGGTGGGCGCAGCCGCCGGTGACCGAGGTACTCGCCGGCGCCGGGGAGATCATCCACCCGGCGAGCTCCGATCTGGTTTCCGAGTCGGCCCACTGGGAGTCGGAATCCGCGCACCACGACCTGCCCGCGTTCTACGCGTTCCGCCGGATGGACGAGATCATGTGCGCGAACTACCTGCTGTTCGACGACGTGGTCAGGGACACCGGCTACGACTTGTGGGTAGGTGATGAGTGCTGGGAGATCGACTACTTCCTGCACGAGAACCCCGAGCGGAAGATCGCGCCGTACGTCTTCATGACCGACGTGATCGGCTTCCTGCCTACCGACCCCGGCGACCCACGGGAAGCCGAGTTGTGCGCGGACTACAACGCCGACTCCATCGAAAAGCGCGAGCGGTTCCCCCGGTTGCGGGACCTGTCCATGTTCATCGGCTCCTTCGATGAGCTGCCCGATCTCTCGTTCGGGCCCGGGCTGCCGGGAATACGGTCATGGTCCAGCCGGTGGTTCACCTCGGTCCCTTACGTACTCCCGTTCAATCCCGCTGAGTATCGTGACCGTGCGCGGTTGCGGAGCCGGCTCGGCTACCCCCAGCACCAGCCGTTGCTCGTGGCCGCGGTAGGGGGCACGGCGGTCGGCGTCAGCCTGCTGGAACTGACCTGCGACGCCTTCGCGCGGCTACGCAAGCAGGTGCCAGACGCGCGGATGCTTCTGGTCACCGGCCCTCGCATCGATCCCCGGCTGCTGCCGGACACCGAGGGCATGGACAAGCGCGGCTATGTGCCCGATCTCTTCGAGCACCTGGCGTGCGCAGACGCGGCCATCGTCCAAGGCGGGCTGTCCACGACGATGGAACTGGTCGCCGCCGGGCGCCCATTCATCTACTTCCCCCTGCACCGCCACTGGGAACAGCGGCACTTCGTCACCCACCGGCTCAACCACTACCGGGCCGGCCTGCGGATGGACTACACGACGACCACAGCAGACGACCTGGCCACCACGATGCGGGCAGCATTGGCAGAGGCCAGCACTGCACCCGGTTACCGGAAGGTCCCGCGCGGCGGCGCGGCCCGCGCCGCCGCGCGCATCGCCACCTTGCTGGCTGGCCAGTGACCGGCGACACGGAGGAGCGGCAATGAATCATCCGAGCACAGACTCTCCCCAGTGGGCGATGGTGGACGAGGGCTGGGGCCGCAAGGCGGTGGACTTCGCGACCCTCAGCGAGCCGAGCAACTGCCGGGAGTACGTCGCTGTGCACCACCGGCTCGGCGTCGATGCCGGAGACCGGCTGCTCGACGTGGCGTGCGGGTCCGGGCTCGCGATCGAGCTAGCTCGCCTGCGCGGCGCCTCCTGCTCCGGTATCGACGCCTCGGCCAGGCTGGTCGGGGTGGCCCGCGACCGGAACCCGGAATGTGACATCAGGGTCGGCGATATGCACGCCCTGCCGTGGGACCAAGCGTCGTTCGACGTCGTTACCAGCTTCCGGGGGATCTGGGGCACCACACCCGACGCGGTGGCCGAGATCCACCGGGTCCTTCGCCCCGGCGGACGCGTGGGGATAACGGTGTGGGGTCACCTGAAGATTTCTCCTGGAGCCTGGGCGCTGGCACCGTTCCGTCTGGCTGCGGCGGAGAAGGTCGACAACCAGGCCATGATGGTGTCGCTGGGCCGGCCTGGTGCGGGCGAGCAAGTCCTTGAGTCATGTGGGTTCGCCGATGTTGAGCGCCTCGACGTTCCGTTCGCCCTGGAGTTCGCGGACCCAGAAGTGTACGCGCGCGCGCTGGCCGCCACCGGGCCGGGTTATGAGGCCATCCAGAACGTCGGCGAGGCTGAGTTCCATCGCGCAGCCGTCGAGCAGGCTCAAGGGCAGCTACGGGACGGCTTGCCTCTGCGGGCCGAGATCAAGGTCGTGGGCTACCTGGCCCGCAAACCCTAGGGAGCCAACATGCGCGCGAGGTATCCAGATGCCGAGGGTTTCATCGAGCGCGGCGGAGTCAAGGTCGGCTACGAGGTGTTCGGCGCGGGGGAGCCGACGATACTGCTGCTCACGTCCTGGGCGATCGTGCATGCCCGGCAGTGGAAGGCCCAGGTGCCGTACCTGGCGCGCCGGTTCCGGGTGATCACCGTGGAGGGCCGGGGTAACGGCCGGGCCGACCGGCCGGTGACCGCAGAGGCTTACCTGGACCGGGAGTACGTCGACGACGCGGTCGCCGTGCTGGACGCAACCGCGGTGGACCGCGCCGTGATCGTCGGCCTGTCCGTCGGAGGACGGCACGCGCTGCAGCTAGCGGCCTGGCATCCCGAACGGGCGGCCGGGGTCGTCGCGATCGGCGCGGCACTACCCTGGCCGCCGCCGCCGGACTTTGACGAGCCCCGGGATTCCTACGAAGGCTGGGGCAAGGCCAACCGGCACTACTGGGTGGCCGACTACCGCGGCTGGGTCGAATTCTTTATGTCCCAGGTGTTCACCGAGCCGCACTCGACCAAACAGCGGGAGGACGGGGCGGCCTGGGGCCTGGAAACGACCGCCGAGACGCTGCTGCTGACCACCCCGGGCGTCGCGGAGCCGAGCGTCGCCGACGCCGAGGCCGTCTGTCGGCTGGTGCGCTGCCCGGTGCTGATCGTGCACGGTGACCAGGACGGGATCGTGCCGCATGAAACCGGCGCGGCGCTGGCCCGCTGGACTGGCGGACGCATGGTGACGATCCGCGGCGGCGGCCACGCGCCTACGATGCGTGATCCGGTCCAGACAAACTTGCTTATCCGGGGCTTCGCTGAGTCCCTAGGCCCACGAGCGCCCATGTCGCGAACCTGGACCAGGCCGTTGAGCCGGCCGAAGCGGGTGCTGTACGTGTCCTCGCCGATCGGTCTTGGTCATGCGCGTCGTGACCTCGCTATCGCCGATGAGCTGCGGGCGCTGCGGCCGGGTCTTGAGGTGCACTGGCTGGCCCAGCATCCGGTAACCGAGTTGTTGGAGCGGCGATCCGAGCTGATCCACCCCGCCTCGGCGTTCCTGGCCAGTGAGTCCGGGCACATCGAATCGGAGGCGGCCGAGCACGACCTGCACGTCTTCCAGGCGTTCCGGAACATGGACGAGATCCTGGTCAGCAATTTCATGGTGTTCGCCGACCTGGTTGAGCAGGAACACTTCGACTTGTGGGTCGGTGATGAGGCCTGGGACCTGGATTACTTCCTACACGAGAACCCGGAACTGAAGCGGTCGCCGTATGCCTGGATGACCGACTTCGTGGGCTGGCTGCCCATGCCGGAAGGCGGGATAAGGGAACAGGCGCTCACCGCCGATTACAACGCCGAGATGATCGAGCAGGTTGCGCGTTTCCCGGGATTGCGCGACCGGTCCGTATTCGTTGGCAACCCCGGCGACGTGGTGCCGTACACCTTCGGGGACGGGCTGCCGCTGATCCGCGACTGGGTCGGGCGGAACTACCAGTTCTCGGGGTATGTCACCGGGATCCCGCCCGCGGACCGCGACGCGATCCGCGCCGATCTGGGCTACCGGCCCGGGGAAAAGGTCTGCGTGGTCACCGTCGGCGGCTCGGGGGTGGGCACCGACCTGCTCCGCCGGGTGGCGGCGGCGTTCCCGTCCGCCCGGCGGCAGGTGCCGGGGCTGAGGACGATCATGGTGGCCGGGCCGCGGATCGACCCGGGCTGCCTGCCGGCTCACGACGGGCTGGAGGTGCACGGGTACGTGCACGACCTGTACCGGCACCTGGCGGCCTGCGACCTGGCGGTCGTGCAGGGCGGCCTGACCACCACGATGGAGCTCACCGCCGCGCAGCGGCCGTTCATCTACGTGCCGCTGCGCCGCCACTTCGAGCAGAACCTTCACGTCCCGCACCGGCTGGCCCAGTACGGCGCGGGCCGGTGCGTGGACTACGACCAGACCGGACCCGACGAACTGGCCGCAGCGATAGCCGAGGAAATCATGCGCCCGGTCAGCTACCGCCCCGTCGAAACCGACGGAGCCAGGCGAGCCGCGGCCCTCCTCGCCGACCTCGTCTAACACCATTCGTCAGCGGTCCTCGACCGTGGCCAGGAACTCACGGGCCGCTTCCTCGTCAGCTGGGGCGACCAGCACCGCGACGCCTCGTTGTCGCAGATCCCGCGCGCCGGAGCCATGTGCCGATATGGCTGCTCTCAAGCCGCCGCTGCGCAGCATGCCGACGATCAGCTCCGCCTCTGGGCGGCTGGATGCGACCGTCACGATCACCGTCGCACTCGGGTCAGGAGAACTCAGGTCCTCCGGACCTCCGTATTTCATGTTCACCAGTTCAGCTCCTCTGCGTCTGCTGCTTCACGGCCACGCGGCCTGCTCGCGGGAGCACCACCAGGTGGAGCGGCCGCCCACCGTGCCGTGCAGCATCTCGTGGCCGCAGCGCGGGCACGTGCCGCCGGGATGCCGGGCCGCGATCACGTCGCCGGTATGCGCGCCGCCCTTGGTCACGGCGGAGGCCAGGACCGACCGCAGGGCGCGGTAGAGGCGGTCGGCGTCCTTGCGCTGCAGGCGGCTGACCGGGGTGGCGGGCGGCACCTTGGCCTGCCACAGCACCTCGTCGGCCAGCAGGTTGCCGACCCCGGCGATCTTGGACTGGTCCAGCAGGCGGGCCTTGACGGCGATCGTCCCCTTGGTGATCAGCGCGCGGAAGTCGGCCTGGGTGACCTCGCCGGCGTCGGGCCCGAGCGCGTCGATGTCGGGGTTCAGCTGGACGCGCCCGAGCCGGCGCTTGTCGAACAGCGACAGCCGGCCGCCGTCGGCGAACTCGAGCGTGAAGCGGTTCCACTGCGCCTTGCGCGGCTGGGCGTCGCGGCCCGGCGGGTCCCCGCCCTCGGCCACCCACCCGTCCGCCGCGACGATCACGATGCGCCCGTTCATGCCCAGGTGGATGCCGAGGTCCGGGCCGGGTCCCGGCGAGGAGTCCACGCCGGAGGTTTCGCACCACATCGCCTTGCCGCGGCGGTGCGCCGCGGTCAGCGTCCGCCCGGTCAGCGCGTCGCGCAGTTCGCCGGGGGAGTGCGGCCGGCATACGAACGTGTCGGCGTCGTCCACGTCGGTGATGCGCCGGCCCAGGCCCAGGTCCGCGATCAGGCGGCGGGCGGTCTCGACCTCGGGAAGTTCCGGCATCTAGGCCGCGCCCCCGCGGATCGCGGCGAACCGGTCGGCGGCCCGGTCGAGCTGGGCCAGGATGTGCTCCTTGACGGCGTCGGACAGCGGAGTGTCCGGCCGCGCGATGAGGTCCCGCAGGACCGGGACCAGCGGCTCGTACTTGGCTGCGAGCGTAAGCAGGCGGGGGCCTGTGGTGTGGATGAGGCCCACGCCGTTGTCGGTGAAGTCCGACGCCTTGATCACCCTGGCCCACGGCAAGGCGGCCAGGCTTTCCGCGACGTGCTCCCGGTACTGGTCGTGCGCGTCTCGGTCAGGCGTATACGGCGGGTTGGTCACCGCCGCGACCAGCTCCGCGACCCGCGGCCCGAACTCCAGGGCCAGCACCCGCAGCGCGCCCTCCTGCCCTCCGGCGCCTGCCAGCTCGTCCGGGTGATCCTCTACGGCGTCGTGCAGGAGCGCGGCGCAGATCACGTCCGGGTCATGCACGCCGTAGCGGGAGACGATCCGGATCGCCACGCGGAGCAGGTGGTTGAGATAAGGCTCCCGCTCGCGGCGGTCGCCGGCGTGCAGCCGGGCGGCCAGGTCCAGCGCGCGCTCGAGACGCGCACGGTCGTCTTCCGGCCAGGACGCGATCTCCAGCGCGAACCGCTCCCTCAGCCCCTGCTCGCCGTAGGTCGAGGTGATCGCGTGCAGCGGCATCGTCGCCAGGAGCTGACGCTGGTCGCTGTCCATAATCTAGGACTAGCACACGGTCAGTCCGGTTGGCCGGGCAGCAGGGGAAGGAAGATGGCAAACCTGGTCAGGCCCGGCCTGCTCGTCACGGTGATGCTGCCGCCGTGCGCGGCGACCACGGCGTCCACGATGGCGAGGCCAAGCCCGGTGCTCTTTCCCGCGTCTTGAGCGTCCCGCGCTCGCGACGTGTCGGCCCGCGTGAACCGCTCGAACAACTCGGGCAGCAGTTCGGGCGGAACGCCAGGGCCGTCGTCGGTAATGCTGACGCGGACGCGCGGCCCGGCCGGCCTGACGCCCCGCCGTACCACCCCAACTCCGGACGTGTCGTCGGCCGGGACCCCGGCCCCGACGGCGAGCGCGAGCGTGACCGTCGATCCGGGCGGCGTGTGCTTGCCCGCGTTGCTCATCAGGTTGGCCAGGACCTGGTGCAGGCGGTGCTCGTCGCCGAGGACGAGGACCGGATCACCGGGGAGGTCAAGGCGCCACTGATGGTCCCCGCGGGCGACGCGCGCGTCGCTGGTCACGTCGATGGCCAGCCGGGATAGGTCAACGGGCGCGCGCTCGAGCGGCAGGCCCGCGTCGAGCCGCGCCAGCAGCAGCAGGTCGTCGACCAGGACGCTCATCCGGGCCGATTCCGACTGGACCCGGCCCAGCGCGTGCATGACGTCCTCGGGCACCGGGCCCTGATGCCGCAGGGCCAATTCGGCGTACCCGCGGATCGCGGACAGCGGCGTGCGCAGCTCGTGCGAGGCGTCGGCCGCGAACCTGCGCAGCCTGGCCTCGCTGGCCTCGCGTCGGCCGAGGGCCCGCTCGACGTGCTGGAGCATGCGGTTGAACGCGGCGCCGACCTGGCCGACCTCGGTGTGCGGGTCGGTGTCGGGGACCCCGGCCGGGAAGGTGACCGAGCCCGAATCCAGCGGCAGCTCGGTCACCCGGGTGGCGGTGGCGGCCACCCGGCGCAGCGGCCGCAGCGACAGCTGCACCAGCGCGGCGCCGAGGATCACGGCCAGCAGGACCGCGCCCCCGAACAGCAGGTGCTCGGTGTTCTCCACCTTATCCAGCGTGGCGTCGACGGTGGTCAGCGGCAGCCCGGTGACCAGCTCCGTGCCGTTCGGGCCGGGCACCTTGGTGAACAGGAACTTGATGCCGAGCGAGTCCAGCTCCCGGCTATAGGTCGTCACGGGCGGCGCCGAACCGGAGGAGCGCGCCGAACCGGAGGAATGCGGGGGCGGGAAGGACGGATCCGGCGGGTGAGCGCCCTGGCGGGACGGCAAATCCGCGAGCATGACCGTGTTGGAGGGAGTGAGCGTGCACGTCTTGAGCACGTAGTCCTTGTACGTGACCTGCGTTCCGGCCAGCACGGCGACGAAGGTTCCCGGAGCCTGCCCCTGCGCGCTGCAGTTGCCCAGATCTGGCTGCCCGGTGCCCTGATCCTGGCCAGGCGGCTGGCCGTAGCCGCCGTCCTGGTCGTGATAGGCCATCTGCACGCAGCTGAACCAGGTATTGGTCGCGGCCTGGAGCTGCCCGTCGAGCGAGGACATCAGCGAGCCGCTGAGCGAGGCGGCGGTGACCAGGCTGACCACCACACTGGCCAGCCCGAACAGCACGAACAGCCCGATGATGAGCTTTCCGCTGATCGTCCTCGGCGACAGCAGGTGCGCGAGCATCAGCTCGCTGGCTTCAGGACGTACCCGACGCCGCGGACGGTGTGGATGAGCGGCGGCAGGCCGGCGTCGATCTTCTTGCGCAGGTAGCTGATGTACAGCTCCACGACGTGGGCCTGGCCCCCGAAGTCGTAATTCCACACGCGGTCCAGGATCTGCGCCTTGGACAGGACGCGCCTGGGGTTGCGCATGAGGAACCTGAGCAGCTCGAACTCGGTCGCCGTCAGGTCGATAACCTCACCGTCCCTGCGGACCTCCCGCGCGTCCTCGTCCATGGTCAGGTCGCCGACGGCGAGCGACCCCTCGGTGTGCACGCGGGTGAGGTGGGCGCGGCGCAGCAGGCCGCGCAGCCTGGCCAGGACCTCCTCCAGGCTGAACGGCTTGGTGACGTAGTTGTCGCCGCCCGCGGTGATGCCCGCCACCCGGTCCTCCACGGCGTCCCTGGCGGTCAGGAACAGCACGCAGACCTGCGGGATCTCGGCGCGCAGCCGGCGCATGACCTCCACGCCGTTGAAGTCGGGGAGCATGATGTCGAGGACCACCGCGTCGGGGCGGAACTCGCGCGCGGCACGCACCGCTTCGGCGCCGGTGCCCGCGGTGCGGACGGCCCAGCCCTCGTAGCGCAGGACGCTGGACAGGAGTTCGGCCAGGCTCGGCTCGTCGTCGACGACGAGCACCCGCACCGGGGTTCCGTCTGCCCGTGTAAGGCCGGCCTCCCGGCCGCGGCCGGGCGCGTCGGCGGCGAAGTTGTCCATATTCCCCTGGCTCGCTCGTCACGATCGGATGGGTGCCTATACCCCCGCCATGGCAGGGATAGTCTTCTTCGGCTTCTACTTCATCCGAACGAGATAACTGGCGGGTCAGATTCAGCTCTGAATCTCCTCTGAACTCCGGCTCAGCCGGCGCCGAGCAGCCGCCCCAGCTTCGATGCGGACGATGACCGCCGCGCGCCCGCCTCGCGGAGCGCCTGGCCAGCCGCCTCGAGCAGGCCCGGGGCCGCCGCGGGGTTCTCCCCGAGCAGCTCGACCTCGATCTCGCGCCAGGTGAGCGGCTCGGTGCGCGGCTCGGAGAGCCGCGTGGCCGTGACCCGGTCGTCGGCCACCTCGGCCAGCGGCTCGCCCGCAGGATCGGTCAGGGTCACCACCGTTCGTTCGGTATCAAGGATCGCGATGGCGCGCAGGGGCTGGCCTGCCGTGAGGTCCTCAACCTGCGCGGCCAGGGTGGCCGGCACGGTCGCCGCGTCTGACGCCGGGCCCTCGAGCGGAACGCGCAGCTCCTTCCTGGTGTCCTTGCGCACGGGCCGCTTGAGGTGCCAGCCCTCGTCGGTGCCGCCGACGCGCCGGCGCAGGGTGATCCGGTTCTTGCTGAGGTCGAGGTCGTCGGTGTCGAAGTAGGTGGCGCTCAGGTAGTACCTACGCGGTCTGCTCGCCTTCGCGCTGCCCCCGAGACCGGCGAGGTCGGGTAGGACGAAATCGGCGTCGGCGTCGTACTTCTGCTCAGTTTCCAGGTGCTCGCCCGGGCTGTTCGTCACGGCTCAAGGCTACGCGTGGGACACGACAAACCGGGTGGAGGGTCGTTCGATGATCAGGGCGTTGTGGCCGGGCTCCAGAGAGCGAGCCGCCGGTTTGGGGTAGGCGTCGACGCGCAGGCCCGCCACGCCCGGACGGCCGGCCCGGTCCCAGGCGATGGCGTGCGCCGCCAGGTCGTCGGCGAGCTGAGCTGCGGCGGGACCGAACCCAGCGGCGACCAGCCTGACCGGTCCTGACGCATCGTCCTGCGACGGCCCGGCAGACCCGGACGCGGCGGTGAGCACGGCGATGCTCCCCGGGTCCAGGATCCCGACGGTGGCGTGCCAGCCCCGGCCGCGCAGCGGCGCGTGCCCGAGCCGCGGCCCGGTGACGGCCGGGTCGGCGGGCCATTCCTCGTCGACGCGGCACGCGCGCGGCTCCCGGGTGGCCAGCCACAGGCCCAGCTCCCAGAACACCTCCGCGGGCCCGGCGCTGACCCCGGTCGGGCGGAGCACGGGCGATCCGGCCATGACGGCGCCCAGCGCCTCGCCGTCGGCTTCCTGGCCGCCTGGCTGGATTACCCCGTCGGGCAGCGTGACGTACAGCCCGGGCGCGAGCGGCACGATGGCCTCGGGGCCTGCGATCGAGCCGCGCATCCGCATGAACCCGCAGGGCGCGAGCGACCGGCTGATCCAGTGCCCGTCACCGGCGCGCGCGAACGCCACGCAGACCTGGGTGCCGCGCACGTCGAGCGGCATTACGATCCTGGCCGCGGGCTCCGCCTGCTCCAGCCAGGCCGGCGCGAGGTCGCTGACGCCGACGGTCGCGATGATCCGGTCGTAGGGCGCGTACGCGGGGCAGCCCCAGGCGCCGTCGGCGCAGAGCACGGTGACGTCGGGGTACCCGGCGGCGGCCAGGTGGGCGCGGGCCTTCTCGACGAGTTCGCCGTCGATGTCCACGCTGGTCACCTGGCCGGAACCGCCGATGATATGCCTGATGAGCGCGGCGTTGTAGCCGGTGCCCGCGCCGATCTCGAGCACCCGCTGACCCGGGGCCAGGTCGAGCTGGACCAGCATGATGGCCATCATGGCGGGCTGGGACGACGAACTGATCGGCCGGCCGGACTCGTCGCGCTTGGTCACGATGGCGTCGTCGGTGTAGGCCACCTCCGGGCGCAGTTCCGGCAGGAACAGGTGCCGCGGCACGTCGCGCAGAGCGCTCGCGACGGTCTCGCCGACGATCTGATTGGCCGCGATCACCTGTGCGGCCAGCCGCTCCCGCATCCGCGTGAGCTCATCGCCCACTATTGGCTACCCGATGCCGTACCCGAACGGCAGCCACGACCAGGGCGGCCAGCGCGACCAGCCCGGCCAGCACCAGGCTGTTCCCGGCCAGGATCTGCAGGCCGTGCCAGTGGAACTCGTGGTACCACGGCTGGTCGCCCCGGGCGAAGTACGTGGCGGGCCCGTACCAGAACAGCCCGGCCGGGGTCAGCCCGGCCTGCGCGAGATCCCAGAACTGCGGCCAGGCCCCGAACACGACGAACAGGATGGCCGCGGCCGCCCACCACCACGCCCGGACCGCGCCGCGGGCCTGCGCGCCCAGGTGAACCAGCAGGGCCAGGCCCGGCGCCACCCAGACCCAGTGGTGGTCCCAGCTCAGCGGCGAGACCAGGAGCCCGGTCAGCGCGCAGGCCAGCATCCCGGGCACCGGGTGCCCGGCGCGGTACAGCAGGGCGGCGGCGACCAGCCCGATGACCAGGACCACGGCGGCGACGGCGAACCAGGGCGCGGTACCCGCCGTCACGCTGCCGACCAGCCTGGTCAGCACGCCGCGCAGCGACTGGTTGCCCCGGGTGCCGAGGAACACGATCCGGTTCGCGTTGAAGACCAGCCCGTGGACCCAGTAGCGGCCCGAGTCGCGCGGCAGGACCGCGTAGCCGAGCAGAACGGTCGCCACGAAGGTCACCGTCGCCGTCGCGGCCTGGCGGTACCTGCGGACGAGCACCAGGTACGGGATGAAGATGAGCGGGGTCAGCTTGATCCCGGCCGCGACGCCGATCCCGATCCCGTGCCACCAGCGCGTCCGGCCGCCTGGGCCGTCGGCGGCGCCCGCGGTGAGCAGGTCCGCCACGATGAGCAGCATCAGGAGCAGGTTGACCTGGCCGAGGGCGAGCGTCTGCTGCACCGGCTCGGTGGCCAGCGCCAGCGCGGAAACCCCGAGCGTCGCGGCCAGCCGGACCGTGGGCCGGTCGCGGTACCCGAGCGCGCCGAACGTCAGCCAGAGCGACAACCCCAGGGCGGCCAGGCTGGCCAGCGTCATCGCCCAGCGCAGCACCGTCCACGGCAGCACGGATGCGACCGCGAAGATCACCGCGGCGAACGGCGGGTACGTGAACTGGACGCCGTTCTGGCCGGTCCAGTCGTACAGCGGCGAGGCCAGGCGGCCGTTGTAGGCGGGGGAGACGTGCCGGACGATCAGCCCGCCCTCCCGGTACACGGTCAGGTCCCGCATCGCGGCCATCACCGGCAGATGCGTGACCAGATCCGCGAGGTAGACGGCCAGCACGGCGGCCAGCGCGACGACGCAGACAGGCAGCAGCCACCGGGGGCCGTCGCGCCCGGTCGCCCGGGGCGCCGTCACCTCGGCGGCCGCGGCTGGCTCTGCCCGCACCGAGTGTCCCTTCGCCAGCGCCGAGAATCATCGGCTGGCACGAATGTGCTGTGCCAGCCGATGATAGTGGCTCTGGGCCGCGCCGACCCGGGTCGCTGGGAATCCGGGGCGTCCCCGAGGGGCATCGACGGGTCGGCCCGTGCCGACCCGGGCCGACGGGCAGTCCGGGGGTCGGCCCTTAAGCCGTCGTGGTCTGAGTTTCCTCAGTCCGGGCGTTCCGGACCGGGAGCACGTCGGTCGGTTCGGCGTTGATCGGGCCGGTGGTCGCCGGGACGGTCTCGACCTCCCTGAGCCCGGCCGGGACGGCCGAGATCCGGCCGAGCGCCGCGGCGGCGAAGAAGATGACCACGGCCCCGAGGCCCGTGAAGAATCCGACCTGCTCCATGATCCGCATGAGCGTGGTGGAGGCGACCGGCGTCCCGCCCAGCGTGGCGCCGCCCGTGCTCCACAGCGGGCTGAGCATGGCGCCCAGGGCGAACCACGCCCCGGCCGCCGCGGCCAGGATCGCGCCGAACATCGCGATGTGCCTGCCAGTGGCGATGATCAGCAGGACACCGCCGAGGAACACCGCCGCCCCGGGCAGGATCTCCAGCCACAGCCGCGCCGTGGTGTAGGTCCAGTCCGTGTCCGGCGTGTAAGCGTAGTGAAAGTACGGTCCGACGAAGGGGATGATCGCGCCCCAGATCCCGAGCAAGACCAGCAGGAATCCGCTGGCTGCCCCGCGGCTGCGCCGCATCTGCAGCATCCCGGCCATTGCGTATCACTTCCCGAGTGAGTACCGATATGAGTCGTAGGCGGGCCTGACCGTACGCGACTACCCGGGGCGACAGGTACTATTCCTCGGCCGGGGGTGAGGTTCGCGACGTGGACACCAGGCGCCTCGTCCCGCGCTCGCCCTCAGGTGGACAGCCACGCTGCGGTGTCGGGCGGCAGGGTGCTCCCGGAGATCGGCTCGCTGGCGAGCAGGATGGCCCGGTGCGCGGGAAGCGGGGCATCGGCCGCGGCGAAGTTCGCCGCGAAGACGAAACCTGGCTCTCTGGCAAAGCAGAGCAGGTCGGTACCTGCGTCCTCCAGCCAGCGCAGCGTGCCGCGGCCGAGGGCCGGATGGTCGCGGCGCAGCCGGAGTGCCGCCCGGTACAGGTTCCAGAACGACGAGGGGTCACCGGCCTGCGCCTCGACGCTGTACGTGCCCCAGTCGGGCGGCTGGGGCAGCCAGGGGGCCGCCGCGTCGGCCACGTCGGAGAAGCCGAAATCGGAGCCACCAAGGGACCAGGGCAGGGGCACACGGCAGCCGTCGCGGCCGGGCGAGCGGCCGCCGGTGTTATGGAACCGCGGGTCCTGGCGCGCGCTGGCGGGGATGTCCAGGACTTCGGGCAGGCCGAGTTCCTCGCCCTGATAGATGTAGGCCGATCCGGGCAGGGCCAGCAGGAGCAGGGCCGCGGCCCGTGCGCGCCGCACGCCGACCTCGGCGCGGGCATGGCCCAGGGTCATGAGCCGGTCGATCGTCTGCGGAGTAAATCCCTCGTCGAGCTGGTACCGGCTCACCGGCCGGGGTACGTCGTGGTTGCCGATGACCCACGGCGCGCGCGAACCCCCGGCCAGCGCGAGCACCCCGTCGACCGCGGCTTTGAGCGAGGTGACGTTCCAGTCCGCCATGATCAGCTGGAAGTTGAAGACCTGAGGCAGCCCTTCAGCCGCGAGGTAGGGCCGCAGGGTGGCGGGTGAGTCGTACCAGACCTCGCCGACCGCCGTGCGCGCTCCGGGGAACACGTTCGGGGGATAGGAATCCAGGATCTTCCGCCAGGACCGGTAGATTGCGTGCACTTCGGGCCGGTGGCGGTACGGGGATGGCATGTTCAGCTGGTAGGTCAGGTCGGGCTCGGGTTCATCGGGCAGCTCCGGGTCCTTAAACAGGCCGTGCGCCACGTCCACCCGCAGGCCCGCCGCGCCGTGGTCGAGCCAGAACCTGATCACCCTGGCGAACATGGGGGGAATATCTGGATCGCGCCAGTTCCAGTCCGGTTGTTCGGGAGCGAATAGGTGCAGGTACCACTGCCCGGGGCGGCCGTCGGCCTCGGTCACGCGGGTCCACGCCGGGCCCCCGAACGACGATAGCCAGTTGTTCGGCGGCAGTTCCCCATCGGGACCGCGCCCGTCGCGGAAGATGAACCGGGCCCGTTCCCTGCTCCCGGGAGCCGCCGCCAGCGCGGCGCGGAAGAGCGGGTGCTCGATCGAGCAGTGATTGGGGACCAGGTCGACGATCACCCGGATCCCGTGCGTCTCGCCGTCCTTGACTAGGGCGTCGAAGTCCGCCATGGTCCCGAGCCGCGGGTCCACCGCGCAGTAGTCGCTGACGTCGTAACCGCCGTCGGCCAGTGGCGAAGGGTAGAACGGGGTCAACCAGATGGCGTCCACGCCGAGGTCGGCCAGGTGCGGCAGGCGCGAGCGCAGCCCGGGCAGATCACCCACGCCATCCCCATCTGCGTCGGTGAAACTGCGCGGGTACACCTCGTAGACGATCGCGTCTTCCCACCAGACATGCCCGTCACCGCTCACGCGTCTCCCCTTAGATCAATGGCCTCACCGAATCCTAGTGAGCGCTCGAATCATCCTCCGGGGCGAGCAGGGGGTCGGCGAGTCCCTCCGCGGGGCACGCTTCGTACAGCCGGATCTTGAAGGTGATCAGGTCCAGGCACTCGGTGAGCTCCGCGATCTGGGCGGTTACACGCTGCTGGTGCTGGCGCAGCAGGCTGAGCCGGTCCTCCTCGTTGCCTTCTCCCTGCCTGACCAGATCGGCGTACCGGCGGATCGCGGTGAGCGGCATGCCGGAAGCGCGGAGCCTGACGCAGACCTCGAGCCACTCCAGGTCCCAGTCGGTATATGACCGGCGTCCGTCCGTGCCGCGGTGAACCGGGGTGACGAGCAGGCCCTCGCGCTCATAGAAGCGCAACGCGTGGACGCTCAGCCCGGTGCGCTCGGCAACCTGTCCGATGCTCAGGTGCGGCTCGTCTTCAAGCACGCGCCAAGGATACGGGCTTGACCTAGAGCCGACTATAGGTCCTAGCATCCTTGATGACTCCGGGGCAGCGGCCGAGAAGAAGGCGAGGACTGCGATGGGGCAGCGCATCTGCGTGACGGGAGCGAGCGGGCAGGCGGGCCGGGCCGTGGTCCGGGAATTGCGCGAGCACGGCTACGACGTGGTGGCCACCGACATCGCGGTGACCAGGGAGGACCTCTACGAAGGGATGCAGCGCGCTGACCTGACCGATTACGGCCAGGCGCTTGAGGCACTGCAAGGCCCCGAGGCCACCTGCTGGCCCGCCGCCGCTGGCGTGCCGCGCGCCGTGCGTGAGCTTGCGGAGGAGCTACGCGGCACCGACGCCGTCGTCCACCTCGCGAACATCCCGGCGCCGCAGATCGCCACCCCGGCGGTCACGTTCAACGCGAACGTGGCGATGAACTTCAACGTATTCATGGCCGCCGCCAGGCTCGGCCTGAGCCGCGTGGTGTGGGCATCGAGCGAGACGACGCTGGGCCTGCCGTTCGGGGTGCCACCGCGGTACGCGCCGGTCGACGAGGATCACTACCCATTGCCCACGACAACGTATGCGCTGTCGAAGGTGGTCAGCGAGACCATCGCCGAGCACATCGCGCAGTGGTCGGGCATTCCCTTCATCGCGCTGCGGTTCTCGAACATCATGGCGCCTGCCGACTACGAGGAATTTCCCTCGTACTGGGCCGACCCTGCCGACCGCAAGTGGAACCTCTGGGGTTACGTCGACGAGCGGGATGTGGCCGCCGCGTGCAGGTTGGCGCTGAGCGCCCCCCAAGAGGCCGTGGCGGGCAGCCCGAGCTTCATCATCGCCGCCGCAGACACGGTCATGAACCGCCCGTCGGCCGAACTCCTCGCCGAGGTCTTCCCCGATGTCAAGCTGAGGAGCGAGATCAGCGAGTTCGGCACCCTGCTGGCCATCGACCGCGCCCGGCAGGCACTCGGCTACGAGCCCCGCCATTCCTGGCGCGACCACCTGACCGCCGACCCGACCGCGTTGGCGTAAGAGGTCAGCCAGGCTCGCGGGTCAGCGCCAGCCACGGTCAGTGTCGTCATACCTACATCAGCGCCAGGACGGCCACCTTTGTTACTCTCGCGGTCGAGGCGGTGACCAACGGTTCTCGGTGCTGGCTCACCTCTCAGTACGGCCACCGGTCGCCGGGTGCTCATCAAAATGAGACAGGGCCGGTGGCGTTACGCTGCTGTGTCGTGCCGGAGACGCGTCATGCGCCAGCGCGGGCAACCTCGGTCAAGCCCTCGCCTGGTCCGGTCGCGCCCGGGGGCTCGACGGCGATCCTCGAAGATCGTGACCGCTTCGCCGGTCGGCACGTGGTCACCATCGTGTGCGGCAGCAATGTCGATGTAGACGCCTACCACCGCTGGGTCGGTGCGGCTCCCATCACCGGGACCTGATAACTGCCCGACGGGGGGACCCCGATCGTGGACCGAAGTCCTGGTCGGCGACGGTCCCGTTGTCCCGGCCGGGGTGGTTACCCGGGCCTGGGTGGCGGGCTGTGGCTGCGGATGATCTTCCCGCTGGGGCTTTTGACCTGGCTGGTGCCGTCCGGGTAGACGGTGAGCTGCCAGCCCATCTGGTGCAGCACCACGTGGTGGTGCCAGTGACAGTAATCTTTCAGGCCCGCCAGGCTGGTGTGGCCGCCGTCTTGGCGGTGGATGACGTGGTGGGGTTCGCAGCTGGCGGCGGGCTGGCTGCAGCCGCCGGGGTACTGGCAGGTCTGGTCGCGCAGGGCCACCAGGCGGCGCAGGTGCAGGGGGATGTCGTCGGTCTGGCCGACGTCCAGCGGGAGGGAGGGGCCGTTCAGGCCCTTGCCGAGCAGGTTGCGGCGCAGGAACGAGGCGACGCCGCCGGGGCCGGAGACGATCTGCAGGACGGTGGCCAGGATCTGGTGCTCCAGCATGGCCAGCACCTGCCCGGTCCGGCCGTCCTGCGCGGCGGGGGTGTGGTCTGGTCCGGCCGGGATGACGGTGCCGTCCTCGGCGCCAGCGGCGGCCTGGGCGGTGTCCTGGCCCGGTTCGGCCGCGGCGTGGCCGCGGAGGCGGTCGTACTGCACGCACAGGCCGATCAGGTCCTCGACCGCGCCCGGGTCAACGTCACCGGTGACCACCGGGATCAGCATCGCGTCGCAGGCGACCCGGCGGGCCGCGTCGCCCTCGAGCCAGGCGCCGCCGTCGCCGGTGCTGACCGACGCGGCGGCCCGCTGGGCCGCCCACCGGGCCCGGTACCCGGCGATCCACGCCTCCTGCAGCGCGGAGTCCACGTCCAGCTCGCACAGGTCCGCGAAGGTCACGTGGACCAGCGCCTTGACGGGCTGCCCGGCCCGGGCCGGGAGCAGGCTGGAGGCCAGGAGCCGCTTCATCGCCTCGGCCAGCGCGTCGTGGTAGCGCTGCGGCCGGGTCCGCAGGTCCCCGGCCCCGGCGGGGGCGGACAGCGCGTCCAGGACGGCCTGGACCATCGCGGCGCATTCGGGGGTGAGGTCGCCGCGGATGACTCCCGCGCCGTCCAGGGTGGTGTCGAGGAACAGGGCCCGGTCCAGGGCCGGGTCGTTCCCGTCGGGGTCCGGCGGGGCGGTCCGGGACCGGATCTCGGCGCAGATCTGCGCCAGCGCCCGCAGGTCCGCCCCGGCCCGGGCCGCCGCCACGAGGATCTCCTCGGCCGGGCCGCGGAACTCCGCCGGGATCGCCTGGGTCCACTTCGCCAGCTGCAGCGCCTCCGACGTGGTCAGCGCCCGGGCGCGGAGCCCGGCCAGCAGCGGCTGGTGGTCGCGGGGCAGGGCCCGCATCGCCAGGTACTGGGCGGCCTGGCCGCGGGTGACCCGGGCCATGTGCACCAGCCAGGTCCGCAGCGACCGCTGCCCCTCGGCCAGGTGACCGTCCTTGGCGTCGTACGCGGCCAGCATCGGGGCCAGTGCCGCGGTCAGGACCGCGTTGGCCTGGATTAGTTCCCGGATGTACTGGCCGAGCGCCTCGGCCGACATACTCGCCGCGTCCAGGCCGGCCAGGTAGCCGGCCACGGACCGCAGCGTCGCCAGGGCCTCGCCGCCGCCCGCCGGAACCGCCTCGGTGCACATCGTCTGTCTCACCTCCCCCGAGGCACTCTCCAGACAGCCTGCGCGTCGTTTTCGGTGTTGTTTTCTAATCCAAGACTACCAAGCCGGCCCGACATTTCCGGGTCACCGACACGCTGAAATATTCGACTTTCTACAGATTTTCTGCGCGGTCCTTGCGGGCGATCAGGAAGGCCTGGGGCGTGCGCTCGGTGAAGTCGCCCTCGTCGTCGGGCTCGCGGATCAACCGGGCCCGCACCGCGAGTCCGGCCCGGGCGAGCAACTCGGCCACGGTGTCGGGCTGTCGCTGGTAGAGGTCGACCGAGAACCGGAGTCCCGGATACGTCTGCCGCGCCACCGTCACCATCTGCGGCGACAGGTCGATCCCGAACGCCGGCAGCCCGAGTTCGTTCAGGTGCGCGGTTACGCGGCCGGCACCGCAGCCGATGTCGGCGACCGGACCCTGACCGGCGGCGCGGACGAGTTCAGCGAAGGCAGCCAGGATCGCCCGATCCAGCGGCTTGGCCGCTAGCTCGTCGCGCAGCCACTCGGCGTACCTGACGGCTACGGCATCGTAGGACGCGCGAGTGTTGCGCAGGAAATCTGGTTCCATTCAGTTCGCGAGTCGCACGGCCCGGAGCACGGTGTCATGCACGGTGACCGCATTTCCTTCGGGATCGGTAACGCTCCGCCCGGGAGCGGCGTTCGTGATGATCGCCCATTGGCCTGGGTCGAGTTCGGCCGCAATGTCGTCGCCGGTGAAGAACAATTCGGGCATGTTCGGGCGAGGCACGGTGGTCTGCAGGTCGGAGGGGTGATGGCAGACTATGAGCAGGCTCCCGCCGGGGGCGACGGCTCTGGCCAGGTGTTCAAGCATGGCCTGCCTGAGCGCGGGCGGCAGGTGCACGTACTGGACGGACACGAGGTCGTACCGGCCAGAACCCGCGTCCCATGAGGTGACATCTTCGTGGACCCAGTCGATGCGACCGGCAATGTCCGCGCCGGCCAGGTCGGCATGGGCGGAGGCTCGCTCGAGCGCAACGGTGGACAGGTCGACGGCGATCACGTGCCACCCGCGGCTGGCCAGCCAGATCGCGTCGGCGCCCTCGCCGGCGCCGACGTCGAGCGCGTGGCCCGGGAGCAATTCGGTCGCCTGGTCCACCAGGTGCGGGTTGGGGTTGCCGCTCCAGAGCTTGTCTTTCGACCGGTACCGCTCATCCCAGGCTTCCTGGCTGAATGGGTCGGACATGTCGGGTGATCTCCCGTGTCACGCAGGGGCCTGAATCAGAACCGCGGGACTGCCGTCCCAGGCGGACAGGCGCGGCGGCGGGTAGTTGGGGGGGCGCCGCCGCGCCCTGCTCACGCTAGTCCTTCACTAGGCCCGGCGCGAGCATGTTCTTCGGAGGCGGAACATCGTGCCGGCCGGGGTTGTTCACGGGGCATGATCGATGAGGGTTTTGCCGAACTGATCGGCGGGCGGCGGCAGGGGGTGCTGGTCACCCTCAGGAAGGACGGATGGCCGCAGCTGTCCAACGTGAACTACGGGTGGGACCCCGAGACGCAGACCATCCGGGTGTCAACCACCGACGATCGGGCCAAGACCGGCAACATGCGGCGTGACCCGCGGGTCAGCTTCCACGTCACCAGCGGGGACTTCTGGTCCTACGCGGTGGTGGACGGGCACGCCGAACTGTCGGCCGTGGCCCAGGATCCGTACGACGCGGCGGTCGAGGAGCTGATCGACCTGTACCGCGCGGTGCAGGGCGAGCACCCGGACTGGGACGACTACCGGGCCGCCATGGTGCGCGACCGGCGCCTCGTGGTACGGATCAAGGCCGAACGAGCGTACGGTGCGGTCCGGCGATGATCGACAACCGGGACGAACGGTAGGCATAGTCTTAGACGATGCTGGCCGACTCCTTTGGGCGGGTCGCTACTGACCTGCGCGTATCGCTCACCGACAGATGCAACCTGCGGTGCGCCTACTGCATGCCACCCGAGGGCCTGGACTGGCTGCCCTCTCCCGAGCTGCTCACCGACGACGAGGTCGTGCGGCTGATCCGGGTCGCGGTGGAACTGCTCGGCGTCCGCGAGGTCAGGTTCACCGGCGGTGAGCCGTTGCTGCGTAAGGGCCTGGTCGGCATCGTCGCACGGACCGCCGAACTGCGCCCGCGCCCGGAGATCTCCCTCACCACCAACGCGATCGGGCTCGCGCGCACCGCCGGAGCGCTGCACAAGGCGGGGCTCGACCGGATCAACGTGTCGCTGGACACGCTGCGGCCGGAGACGTTCCGCAAGCTGGCCCGCAGGGACCGGCTGCCGGACGTGCTGGACGGGCTGGCCGCCGCGGCCGCGGCCGGGCTGGTCCCGGTCAAGGTCAACGCCGTGCTGATGCGCGACCTCAACGACGACGAGGCCGTGCCGCTGCTGCGGTTCTGCCTGGATCACGGCTACGAGCTGCGCTTTATCGAGCAGATGCCGCTCGACGCGCAGCACGGGTGGAAGCGCGCCGAGATGGTGACGGCGGATGAGATCTTCGCCGCCCTGGAAAAGGAGTTCACGCTCACCGCGGACGACCCGGCCGCGCGCGGATCGGCGCCCGCCGAGACGTTCCTGGTTGACGGCGGCCCGGCGAGGGTCGGCGTGATCGCGTCCGTCACGCGGCCCTTCTGCGGCAACTGCGACCGGGTCCGGCTGACCGCCGACGGCCAGGTGCGAAACTGCCTGTTCGCCCGGACGGAAAGCGACCTGCGCAGCCCGCTGCGGGCCGGCGCGAGCGATCCCGAACTGGCGGACCGGTGGCGGCGCGCGGTGGCCGGGAAGCTCCCGGGCCACGGCATCAACGACCCATCTTTCCTGCAACCTGACCGGCCCATGTCCGCCATCGGCGGCTGACCAGCGTCTGCCACGCGGGCTCGCAAGTCGGGGAGGCGTCACCATAGCTCGTTCGGAGTAATGGTTCTCCGTAGAGCAGACGGTCAGCTAGGAATCGGCGGGACGGTACGCCGGGCCGTGTGCGTCGTCGCAGTGCGGCTCCGGAACGGGGGCGTCCGCGTGGTCGACCTGCAGGGTGGCGTGGGTGATGCCGTACTCCTTGCTCAGGAAGGCCTCAAGGTCGGCGCGGACCGCGTGGCAGTCCTCGCCCGGCGCGACGAGCACGTGCGCGGAGGCCGCGGGCAGGCCCGAGGTGATCTCCCAGATGTGCAGGTCATGGACTTCGGCGACGTGCGGGCGATCGGCCATGGCGGCGCCGACGGAGGCGGGCGACAGGCCCGCAGGCGCGGCCTCGAGGAAGATCCGTCCCGACTCCCTGATCAGCCCTGAACCCGCGTAAACCATCAGCACCACGACGATCAGCGTGGCGATCGCGTCGGCCCGGGCGAACCCGGTGAGCAGGATGATCAGGCCGGCGATCGCCGTCGCGATGAACGCGTAGAGGTCCGTGATGATGTGCCGGAACGCTCCTTTGAGGTTGAGGCTCTGGCCGTGCGGCCCGGCCCGGGCGATCAGCAGGGCCACGGCGAGGTTCACGACCACGCCCGCCAGCGCGACGCCAAGGACGGTGCCGCCGGTCACGGTCGGCGGGCTGACCAGGCGCCGGATCGCGGTGTAAGCGAGCCAGACCGCGAGCAGGACCAGGGTGATCCCGTTGGCCTGGGCGGACATGATCTCGGTGCGCTTGAGGCCGTAGGTGTACCCGCCTGCGGGCGGCCGGGCGGCCAGCCGCGCCGTGATCAGCACCAGGGCGATGGACGCGGCGTCGGTCAGCATGTGCGCAGCGTCGGAGATCAGCGCGAGCGAGTGCGCGGCCAGGCCCGCCACGACCTCCCCGGCCATGAAGGCCAGGATCAGCGCGAGGGCGGCCGACAGCCACCTGGCGTCCGCGCCGGAGGCCGGGCCGTGTGAGTGCCGGTCGGTTCCCGTCACGATCTGACGATATCCGCACCGATCAGGGGGGCGGCTCCCGTCCGGCTCGTATTACCGCACTCTTACAGTGCCGTCGGACGCCGGGCGTGTCCCGGCCGCCGTCCCGTACAAAGGGCCCATGACTGCGCAACCCCGGGACGGCCGGCGCCCGACGAGGCGGGGTGTGCTGCTC
Source organism: uncultured Actinomycetes bacterium (assembly GCA_963789225.1). Classification (GTDB taxonomy): domain Bacteria; phylum Actinomycetota; class Actinomycetes; order Streptosporangiales; family Streptosporangiaceae; genus Palsa-504. The sequence continues at coordinate 213,722 of CAWBKD010000036.1, read as the reverse complement.
GGCGCGAGCCTGGCCGGACTCGGCGGAGCGCTGGCGGGGTGCAGTACCGCGGCCGTTCCCTACGGTGCCGACGAAGCGGGCGTCCTGCCACCGCAACCTGGCCCGACTCCGTCCTCGATGACCCTGCCGGCCGCCCCGCCGGCGTCGCCTCACCCCACCAGGACCGCCCGCGGAAAGGATCGCCGCACCAAGGTAACCGGCGTGGTCCTCGGCGCGGCCCGTGAGATCCCGGTCGGCGGCGGGCAGATCTTCGATACCGAACGAGTCGTGGTGACTCAGCCGGCGCGTGGCAAGTACCGGGCTTTCAGCGCCGTCTGCACGCACGTGGGGTGCCTGCTCAACCAGGTCGCCGACGGCACGATCGACTGCCCATGCCACGGCAGCAGGTTCAGGATCACCAACGGCTCGGTGGTCACCGGTCCGGCCCCCGCGCCCCTGCCGAAGAAGCGCATCACGATCGTCCGCGGGACGATCATCCTGCTGTGATACCCGGGGGGGCGACCCCCCGGAACCCCCCGCGCACGGGGGGGCCGCCCGCCCCCCCGTTACCCCCCTGGGGCAATATGGCGACGTGGGATCGCTCATGCTGCTCGATACCGCGTCGCTGTACTTCCGGACGTTCTTCGGGGTGCCTGATACGGTCCGCGCGCCCGACGGGACCCCGGTGAACGCGGTCCGCGGGCTGCTCGACGCCATCGGACGGCTGGTCAGGGCCCGGCGGCCCGCGCGCTTCGTCGCCTGCCTGGACGCGGACTGGAGGCCGGCGTTCCGGGTCGCGGCCGTCCCCTCGTACAAGGCTCACCGCCTGTCCGCGGACGGCGTCTCGGAAGAGATACCGCCCGGGCTCCTGGTCCAGATACCGCTGATCGAGGAGGTCCTGTACGCGTCCGGGCTCACGGCTGTCGGGCATCCCGGCTTCGAGGCCGACGACATCATCGCCACCCTGGCCGCGCGTTCGGCCGACCCCGTTAACGTCGTCACCGGGGACCGGGACCTGTTCCAGCTCGTCGACGACACCAGGGGCGTCCGGATCATCTACACCCAGAAGGGCCTGCTGCGGCCGGATGTGATCGACGAGGCGGCGGTGACCGCCAAGTACGACATCCCGGGGCGCGCCTACGCCGACTTCGCGGCGCTGCGCGGGGACCCGAGCGACGGGCTGCCCGGCATACCGGGCGTGGGCGAGAAGACCGCGGCCGCGCTGATAAGGGCGTTCGGCAGCATCGAGGGCATCGCCAGGGCGCTGGACCTGGGGCACGGCGGGTTCCCGCGCGGGACCAGGGAGAAGCTCGAGCGGGCCAGGGGTTACCTGGACATCGCGCTCTCTGTCGTCCGGGTGGTCGACGACGCCCCACTGCCAGCCGTGGACGGGCAGCTCCCGGCCGTGCCGCCCGACGCCGCCCGCCTGAAGGAGCTTGGCGATCGGTGGGGGTTGGGCTCTTCGCTCACGCAGTTCCTCACCGCGGTGACGCGGGCCTAGCATCTATCTCGTGACGACCCACGCGACTGGCGATCTGTTCCCTGCGGACCGGCTGGACCTGGTGCGCGAGTCCGCCCGCGCGGCCGGGCTGGACGCCGTACTGCTGACCCCGGGCCCGGACCTGAGGTACGTGACCGGCTACGACGCCAAGCAGCTTGAACGGCTGACCTGCCTCGCGGTTCCGGCCGACGGCGACCCGGCGCTGTTCGTGCCGCGCCTGGAGCTGGCCGCGGCGCAGGCGTCGCCGGCCGGGTCCCTCGGGGTGGAGTTCGTGCCCTGGGAGGAGACCGCCGATCCGTACCGGATGGTCGCGGCCCGTCTCGGGCACGTCGAGACGGTCGGCCTGTCCGATCGGATGTGGGCCCTGTTCGTCCTGCAGTTCCGCGACGTGCTGCGCGCCGCCCGCCTCGTGCTGGCCTCCGGCGCGCTGCGCCCGCTGCGGATCAGGAAGACTCCCGCCGAGGTCGAGGCCCTCCGGAAGGCGGGCGCCGCCATCGACCGCGTGCACGCGCGGGTGCCGGAATGGCTGCGGCCCGGGCTGACCGAGCGGGCCGTCGGCTCGGTCATCACCGAGGCCATCCTGGCCGAGGGGCACGCCACCGTGGATTTCGTGATCGTGGGCTCCGGTCCCAACGCCGCGAGCCCTCATCACGAGGTGTCCGACCGGGTCCTGGCCGTGGGCGACGTCGTGGTCGTGGATATCGGCGGCGCCATGCCCTCCGGGTACTGCTCGGACAGCACCAGGACGTACGCGATCGGCGAGCCGCCCGCGGAGTTCGCCGCGTACTACAAGGTCCTGCGAGACGCCCAGGAGGCCGCGTGCGAGGCCGTGCGGCCGGGGGTCACGGCCGAGTCGGTCGACGCGGCTGCGCGTGAGCCGATCACCGCGGCCGGTTACGGCGCGGCGTTCTTCCACCGGACGGGGCATGGCATCGGCCTGGAGACCCACGAGGATCCGTACATCGTGGCGGGCAACCGCGAGCTGCTCGAGCCGGGTATGGCGTTCTCGGTGGAGCCGGGCATCTACCCCGGTCCGCACGGCGCGCGGATCGAGGACATCGTGGTCTGCACCGCTGACGGCTGCGAGCGACTCAACCACTCGCCGCGCGAGCTGATCGTCGTCGGCTAGCGCCTGGGCACGCCTCAGCACGATGGCGGCCGGTGCCCGATAAGGGACCGCGCAGCGCCCGGACGTGCGGGCGCTGCGCGGTATGGCCGGTAACCGAATGCGATCTTGCTGAGCCGATACTCCTAGCTGCTGCGTTCCCAGGTCACGGTGAACCCGTTGCCGCTGCCATTGAGCGCACTGGGCTGGGCCTTGACCAGGCCGGACGAGTCGACCATGGTGATCTCGTCGTCGGTGAACGATGAGATGACGCCCGAGGTCGAGCCCTCTGTCACGGTCGCGCCTGATTCTGTCCAGGTGCCGAAATCGGCTAGCGGAAGGATGCCACTCGAGCCGCTCGGCGCTTCCGCGATCCACTCGGCGCTGCTGTTCGCGCAGTCAGAGCAGCTCTGGTTGGTGGAGAAGCTGTTGGCCGGGTGAGTGGAATCGGTGACCGCGAGCGTGTAGGTGGTGCCGCTCCTGACCACCGAGGCGCTGATGCTGTCGCCCGCGGCGACGGACGAGCCGACGACCTGGATGTCGTTGGTCGGGTACATCTCCCACCACGAGTACTGGTAAGCGTGGCCGCGGAGGCACTCGATGATCGTCCCGTCTTGCTCCACCGTGCTGCTGCTGTAGCCATCGATGCCGACCCAGAACGCGGCGTATGACGTCGACCTCCCGCTGCAGCTGGCCGACGGTTCCGTCCAGCTGCCCGTCGCCCGGCTGAAGCCGCTGCCCGTGTCCGCGTAACCGGACCAGTTCGTGCTTTCCACCTGGCTCACGCCGTCGACCTCCCGCTGGGCCGTAGGTACCCGCAGGTCGGGGGAGTGGTGACCGATCTTGAACAGCTTGATCGAGCTTATGGCGGCGCGGGCCGCCGCGGCCGCGCCGGGTGCCTGGGAGGCACTGGCGGTGGCGCCGCCGGCCGAGCCGAAGACCAGCATCAGGCCGAGCGCTGGCAGCAGGGCCATCACGGGATAGAGCAGGATCTTGCGTACTCGTGGCATGGTGTACTGCCCTCTCATGCAGAGGGCGGCCCTGGTTGGCCGCCCGTACACCGATGTTAGGCTTTGTTGCTTAACTGTCTCAATTATTGACTTATTTGTTTATCTGTGACTTATTCCATTCTTCGCCCGAAAATCATATGAAAGCGCCAGCCTGCTGGAAATATTTGGTACATTCCACACCCATTAATTGCATACCGGTGTGGTCAATGGGGACGGTGAATGCGCATGGGACAAAGGTCCGGCCAGCAGGGCACGCTTGGGCTGGCCGCAGCCAGGGGAGTCAGGCGTTTACCTGTCGGGGGAACCGGGGGGTCCCGGCGGGTCGATGCGCCCCTGATTCTCGGCCAGGAACCGCTCGAACTGGGCCGCAATCTCATCGGCCGTGGGCATGGTCTCGCCCTCGGCCAGCAGGCCGGCGCCCAGGTGAGCGTCGCCGCCGATGGTGTCCTGGGCCTGTATCGCCTCGGCTACGGTGTCGTACTGCTGCTCGAGGGCGTGGACCAGCTCGGCGACCTCCGCAGATTCGCCGACCTGGCGCTCGATGGCCTCGTTGATCCGGCCCGCCGCATCCCGGAGTTCGGCATCGGGGATCTCGAGGCCCGTCGACTTGATCACGGAGTCGAGCAGGGCCAGCGCCGCCGCAGGGTAGAGAGTCTGGGCCAGGTAGTGCGGCACCTGCACGGCGAAGCCCAGCGCGTCCCGTCCGGCCTCGCCGAACCGCAGCTCCAGCAGTGCCGGTGCGCTGCCGGGCACCTGGATGCGGCTGGGCAGCCGCTGATGGCCGGCGACCAGGCCCTCGCGCGTCGCGTGCGCGATCACGCCGAGCGGGCGCGTGTGCGGCATTCCGGCCGGGATGCCGAGGAAGCCGATCGCCGGGCCGGTTTCCAGCCGGGCGCACAGGCCGAGCATGGCCTCGGTGAACAGCGTCCACTCGTGATCGGGTTCCGGACCCGTCAGCAGCAGGAAGGGTCGCCCGGCCGTGTCACGCAGCTGGTGCAGGGCGAGTTCCGGGACCTCGTAGCTCTCCCAGCGGCTGTTGTCGTAGGTCATCAGCGGGCGCCGGGACCGGTAGTCGATGAGCCGGTCGGCATCGAACCGCGCCACGGTCTCATGCGGGAAGCTGTTGAGCACGTGCTCGGCGAGCAGGCGGCCCGCGTTGCCAGCGTCGATGAAGCCTTCCAGGTAGTGCAGCATCGGCGCGTTCGCGATGTCGGACGCGGCGGGACCAAGTTCGTAGAGTTCCTCCGGGTTCCGCTGCATCCTTACAGTCTCGCACGGCGCGGCGGCTGCTAGGGCCCTGGCGGCCTCAGGCTGCGCTAACGTGACCACGTGGAAGACATTGACCGCAAGATCGTGTCGCTGCTTGCGCGCAACGGTCGGATGAGCTTCACCGAGCTGGCCAGGCAGGCCGGGCTCTCGGTGTCAGCCGTGCATCAGCGCGTGCGCAGGCTCGAGCAGGACGGCGTGATCAACGGCTATGTCGCGATCTTCGACCCCGAGGAGGTCGGCCTCCCGCTGACGGCCTTCGTATCCATCAAGCCGTTTGACGCCGCCGCGCCCGATGACCTGCCGCAGCGGCTAGAGCACCTGACCGCGATCGAGGCCTGCCACAGCGTGGCGGGCGACGAGAACTACATCCTGAAGGTGCGGGTCCGCTCGCCGTCCGCGCTCGAGGAACTGCTGAACCAGATTCGCACCATAGGCGGGGTGTCCACCCGCACCACGGTGGTGCTCAGCACCCCGTACGAGAACCGCCCGCCGGATCTGTGAGCCCTACCCGTTTGGAATCTGTGCGGCCTAGCCGACCCTGAAGACCCGGCCCGTCGGTAGGCCCTCGACGTTCGCGCCGCAGGGTGCGATGGCGGCGGTACCGTGGTAGGCGGCGATCGCGTCCGTGATCCGGTCAGCCGGTGCCGCCACGATGGTGGCCCCGGCGATGAGAGCCAGGTCGAGCAGCAGCGTGTAGGCGTCGGGTTCGCCGGACGGCGGGCCGGCCACCACCACGTCCCAGCGGGTCAGCCGCGGCCCTCCGGCCAGGGTGAGCCCGGCCAGATCTGAGATCGGCGCGTCTGAGATCGGCGCGTCTGAGATCGGCGCGTCTGAGATCGGCGCGTCTGAGATCGGCACCGCGCCCGGGTCGGTGCTGCCGTTCTCCCGCCGCCTGTCGTGTTCCGCTGCGTCGAGCAGGGCCTCGAACGGGGTGGTCGCCGGGGCGTCGCCAAACGCGAAGATCTGGCGCACCCAGCTGCGTTCGGCGGCTTCGATGGCGAGTTCGGCCAGCGGGGCCGACGTGATCAGCAGCCTGGCCCGGCAGGCGCTGAGCTGGGCGGCGATATCCCCGATGGTCGCCGCGGGGCGAAGCGGCCAGGCAGCGGCTCCGGCCGCGCGCACGGCGTGGACCGCCACCGCGTGGCTCGCCGCGTCCGCGACGAAGACGCCGACCGTATCGTCGTCCTGCAGGCCGCGCTTGGCGAGCCCGTGAGCGGCCGTACGCACGGTGTGCGCGAACTGCGGCCACGAGGTCACGCTGCCGTCGGCGGCGTCGATGAGGGCAGCTCCGTACCCCGCCCCGTCAGCCAGCCGAAGGATGTGCCCGGTAATCGCCCGGTGCGACCCGTCCGCGCCCGGGCAATTCGGTTCCGCCTCGATGCTCGCCGCGGCACTGAAGCCGAACTCCACCAGAACCTCCCGCCTGAGTGCATAACGAGCGGGTCCTGGCTTGGAGCCGGGACCCGCCCGGCCGCAGCGGCACGTTGCGGGCTCCCACCCCCCCTTGGGAACCAGCAATGCGTCGGGCTCGGGACCCAAACGCCGCCGTGCCTGAGCGACCTGTAGAACGCTATGCGCTTGGGGGTGATGTACACATGCGCCGAACTGTGCATTCCGGTGTGCATCTTGTGGCGCCGGACGGTCCATTCAGGACGGGCGAGGCGGCTCGTGGCGTGCGGCCCATGAGGCGACTTGTGTACGCGAGCTGAAGCCGAGCTTGCCGAGGATGTTCGCCACGTGGCGCGCCGCGGTCGCTGGGCTGATCACCAGCTCGTCGGCGATCTCCTTGTTCGACAGGCCCCGGCCGATGAGGAGCACGATCTCGTATTCGCGCGGAGTGAGTGGCGAGGCGCCCCTGGCCAGCTGCCCGTTCGCGGCGTGACGCGGCGAGAGGGTGGCGGCCAGCAAGGCCGGGTCGGTCCACGCGGGCTCTGTTGGCTCGACGGGCCCTGAGGTCGCCGCGGGCGCGTGGCCGGACCTTTGGGCCTGCGGCGCGAGCGCGTAAACGGCGGCCGATTCCGCGGTCATCTCGCGCCCGGCGGCGAACAGGGCGGCGGCGGCCGCCACGCCGAGCCGGGCGCGGGCTAGCTCCAGCACTTCTTCGACCCTGGAGCCGAGGCCGGACGGGTGTCCGAGGGATTCGCGCAGCTGGCAGGCGGCTCCGGCCAGGCGGGCCGCCCGCTCCGGCTGCTGCCGGGCCGCCGCGAGCGCCGCGAACGCCTCAAGGCCGCGAGCGACGCCGAGTCGCTGGCCGGCGGCCTGGTTCAGCTGCAGCGCCTCGGCCAGCCTGTTCTCGGCTAGGTCAAGGTCGCCACGGCTCAGCGCGGTCCAGCCGACTCCCGCCAGGCAGCGGGCTATTTCCGGCTTGGCGTCCAGTTCGCGGAAGATGTCCGTGGCGTCCTCGAAGTGCTGCACCGCCATGTCGGCGTCGCCGCGGGCCCGCGCGACGGTGCCCAGACCGTACTGGACTTGCGCGACACCCCAGCGGACGTTATCGCTGAGTACCTCGAGGGCGGCCTCGTAGGACCGCTGGGCCGCCTTCAGCTTGCCCTGGCGGACCGCGATCGCGGCCCTGGCGGCCAGGGCGATCCCGGTCTCCCAGTCGTTGCCGGCGGTCTCGGCCGCGGCGACGGCCTCGTCGATGAGCGCGGTGGCGTCGGCGACCCGGCCCGCACGCAACGCCGCCTGGCCGAGGGTCCGCAGCGCGGTCGGGACCGCGAAGTCATCACCGGACGCCCGGCTCAGCTCAAGCCCCTGCTGTGCGCTGCGCAGGAGGACGTCGTACTCCTGCAGGTCGAACGCGATGTCCGCGCGGCCGGCCAGCGCCCGTCCGCGCACCCGGGGGGAAACGTGGTCGGCTTCGGCGGCCAGGAACCGGTCGAACCAGGAGGCTGCCTCGCGCTGGTCGCCGTGCGGGACCCAGATGTACCGCAGCCCGGCACATAGCCGCAGGCCCTCACCGATGTGGCCGTGCGCCAGGGACGTGACCAGCGCGAGACGGAAGTTGCCGTACTCGGCGAGGCCGCGGCGGAAGATGGCCCGGCGCACCGCCCAGGGCGGTTCGCCGCGGCGGAACATCCGGTCGGCCGTCTCCTCGACCAGGGCCAGCACGTAATCACGGTGGCGGATGGCCAGCGCGTCCTGCTCGCCCGCCGCGGCGAGCCGCTCGGCCGCGTACTCCCTGATCGTGTCGAGCAGCCGGTACCTGGCGTCCCCGGCCGCCTCGCCGTCCAGGACCACGAGTGACTTGTCGATCAGGGAGATGAGGAGCCCGAGCACCGCGTCGGCCGGGATGATGTCGTCGGAGCAGACCTGCTCGGCCATGTCCAGGTTCCAGCCGGAGAACACCGCCAGCCGGCGCAGCAGCGTCTGCTCGGGGCCGTCGAGCAACTCGTAGCTCCAGTCGACGGTGGCCCGCAGCGTCTGCTGCCGGGGCGGCGCGGTCCTGTCGCCCGAGTCCAGCAGCTGGAACCGGTCACGGAGCCGGTCGGCGATCTGCTCGACCGACAGCGCGCGCACGCGGGCCGCAGATAGCTCGATGCCCAGCGGAATGCCGTCCAGCGTCCGGCACAACCGGGCCACCGGCGCCGCGTTCTCCTCGGTCAGGATGAAGCCGGGCCTCGCGCCCGCCGCCCGCGCCGCGAACAGGCGGACGGCCTCGTGCGCGGTCACGTCCGTGGTGCGGGCGCCTTCCGGCGGCAGGTCGAGCGGCGGCACCCGCCAGACCGTCTCGCCGCGGACCCGGAGCGGCTCGCGGCTGGTGGCGATGATCCGTAGCCACGGGCACCTGGCCAGCAGGAGCTGCACGAGGGTGGCGCAGTCGCTGACCTGGTGCTCACAGGTATCGAGCACGAGCAGCAGGTGCCGCGACCGCAGGGCCTCGGCCAGCGTCTGCGCGAGCGGCACGCCCTGCTCCTCGCGCACGCCGATCGTAGCGGCCACCAGGTCGGCGGTCGGGCCGTGCCAGTCGGCCAGCTCGACCAGCCACGCCTCGTCAAGATCGAGCCCGTCCCCGGCGCCCGCCTGGTCGATCACGTCACGCGCGAGCCGGACCGCGAGCCTGGTCTTGCCGATGCCGCCGGGGCCGCTCAGCGTCAGTACGCGAACCTCACCGAGTAGCCGAGCCAGCTCGACGAGATCCCGCTCGCGCCCGATGAAGCTGTTTGGCTCCGCGGGCAAGTTACCGCTGAGCAGAGCGGTGGCCGACTGCATGGCTCCTCTGGGTTCGCACTGTTGAAATGCTTAATAAAGCCGACAACAAACCTACCCTGTTCGCCCGCAGCTTAGGGGTCACTATTCGGCACGGACGAAAACCGCGATGGCCGGTGTGTACCGGACTCGCCCGTAATACATCACTTTGACCAGCGCCCACCAATGAGCCCCCGGCCGGGCGGTCTCCGGCAGCCGGACGCCGAAGCGCACCGCCGTGGTCGCCTGCGGCATGACGCTGAACCCTTGCGTCGCGGGACCGAACGCGTCCCACGTGCCGAACGGCGACACCACCTGGGCCTCGCCGTGCAGCTCCGACCCCAGGCCGCTGGTGATATTGACCACTATCTCGCCCCGCCCGCCCGGGGCCACGTTCAGCTCCGGGGTCAGCACCGCCACGTCCACCTCGGCCGCCGCCGCGGCGTAGTCGGCCTGCATCACATCGAGTGCCTCTTCGGGCGGCAGGGCCGGGTCAGGCCAGCGGCGCTCGCCGACCGCGACCATGGCCGTGTCCTCCAGGACGTGGCCGAGCCCGTCGCGGATCCGCGCCGCGACGAAATAGCGTCCCGGCCCGGTACCAGGCGCGGCCCGCACCGCCAGCTCCCAGGCGGCGTATCCGCCGGGCGCCAGTTCGTACCGCAGGTCCTGTTCGGTGCTGACCATCACCCCGGCGGGCGTGACCAGCTCGACCGTCCCGGCGGCCGGTTCGGCTCCGCAGCCCACGGTCAGCGTCAGCGTCGCGGTGTCGCCCGCGTCCGCGAGGGCGACCCTGGTGGGGGAGAAGTGAGCCGCGACCGGGACGTTCCCGGCCGGCGCCGGGCCCTTCCCGTGCAGCCAGTAGCGGGCGTAGATCGGCTCGACCGGTTCGGCGGGCGGGCCAGCTGGAACGAGAACCGTCCCGCCGCCTGCGGGCGCGCGCGGGTTCGTCCGCGCCACGAGGGTCACGGTCCCGAAAGCCGGCATGTCGACATTGATGCTGCCGTCCCCTAGTTCGCCGACCGGCAGGGCCACGCCATCCGATTCCTCGAGCAGGTCGGTGAGAAATGCCTGCGGGACCCCGGCGACCCCGCCGGCGAGCCGCACCCGCGCGGTCGTCGGCCGGCCGCTCGTCTCCCGCAGGCGGATGGCGACGGCCGCCTCGGCTGCGTCCGGGACGCCTGGCGTCCGGCCCGAGGCGAGCGGGTTGCCCCGGGGTTTCAGCGCGCTCAGCGTGACCGTGGCCGGTTCCACCGTCAGCAGCGGAGCTCCGGCCGCCAGCGGCGAAACGCCGCCGGCCGCGACCGCGATCAGGTCGTGGTTGTAGTCCTCGGCCAGGGCCGCGAAGCCGGCCGCCCGCCAGTCGCCCGCGCCCGAGGCCAGCGCGTACTCGAACGTGTGACTCCAGTGCTGCCAGGCGAAACTGCTGCCGTCCGGCGCGGTCCTGCGGTCGCCGTCGATCCATATCCCGGACGGCCACGCGCTGCAGGAGCGCATCAGCGACATGTGCATCGTGCCGTCGGGCGTGACCACGCAGCCGGGCGTGCCCCGGTTCAAGATGGCGACCGACCGGTCCGCCAGCGGCACCGACGCTGCGGCCCCGGGCGACTCGGTCCCGTCGCCGTCCTCGACCTGGTCACCCGCGTCGATCAGGGCGTCCGCCAGGTCGGTCGCCAGGGCCGTGACCGCATCGGCCAGCTCACCGGGACCGCTGCCCGCCACGATCAGCACCGGCAGGTCACCCGGCCCGCGCAGGTCAGGATCCGGGCCGAAGGCGTCCTCCCGGCCTCGCCCTGACGGGACCCACAGCCGCGCCATCCCGCCGCCCGAACTCGCGGCCAGCCTGGCCCCGAGCTCCTTGGCGTAGCCGGGCCCGGCGTGCGACAGGACCTCGGCGGTGAATGAGTTCGCCTCGGGCCCGCCGACCGCGATCCTGACGTCGGGCAGGTTGGAGTCCGCGTCGATCGCCCCGTACCTGGGCCCGTCAGACTCGCTGACCGTCGAGGTCACGCCCGTCGCGGCCAGGGCGGCCACCAGGTCACGTACCTCGCCGCGCAGGCCGTCCGGGTCGTCCGGGCAGACGACCTCGGCGATGCCGATCGCCTCCGTCAGCCCGGCGGGGCCGCTGGTGCGGACCCGCGCCACCGAGCTGAGGCCGAACCACTGCTGGGCGGCGCAGTCGCGCGTCCACCAGTGGTCCGCCGAATCTACGTCCACCACGCCGAACGACCGGCCGATCACCGCGGTCGCGGTCTGGTACACCGGCAGCCCGCCGGGCACGTCGGCGGGGAAGGCCACGCGGAGCAGCTGGTCATGCCCGTCGAACCCGTCGATGTGGGTGCGGAAGTCGACCCGGTCCTCGCCCTGGAACAGCAGGATCTCCTGGGTGACTTCGAGCTTGCCGAGCTGGTAGGAGGCCACCAGCCGCGAGCCGATCGGGCAGCGCTCCGTGCGCACCTGGGCCGGCCCGGACGCCGATCCTTGCCCGGGGCCCTTCGGCGACAGGTGCCACGGCCCCTCGTTGTGCTTGGGATGCTGCGCGTACTCGTCCTGCAGCACCAGCTCGTTGCCCGGCCCGGTCAGCACGCTCGCGCCGGTGCGCTTGTCCAGGACGGTGACCGTCCCGCCGCGGGCCGGATCGGCCGTGACCACGTACGCGCCGTTCTCGATCGTGACCCCCTGCGCGGCGGTGACGTCCTGCCACCCGGTCTTCTCGTCGGGCTCGGCCTGGTGCAGCGCGTAGGCCCGGAACCCGAGCGCGGGCACGTCCCTGGCCAGGAAGGTGAGGGTCACCCCGGCCAGCGACCCGTCCGGCCGGCGGCGGACCCCCTCGGCCAGCGACGGTAGTTGCTGACCGAGGGGACCCCTGAGCTCGAGCCACCGGGTTCCGTCGTCCGGCACCTCCAGCGTGATCCGCGCCAGCCCGCTCCGCGGCCGGGCCAGGCCGTTGCAGACGCTGACGGTGCCCGGGTCAGGTCCAGCCAGGTAGCGCACGGCGGCGCACCGCGCTGAAGAGCCGAGGTCCCAGGCCTCGCGCCAGCCGGCCAGCAGGTCCAGGTACACCTGGTCGGACTCGACCCCGGTGATGCCGTCGTGATGGGCGCCGTAGGCGAGCAGGCGCCACGCCTTGTCCAGCGCCGCGTGCGGGTACGGGGCCCCGGCCAGCCAGGCCAGCGTGGCCAGCCGCTCGGCCTCGAGGACCGCGGTCTCGATGGCCCGCTGGCCCTGCTTGCCGTCGATGTAGGACACGTCCTTGCCCGTGTACACCGGGTTCATGTCCCTGCTCTGCGGGGTGATCCATGCCCCTGCGCGGTCCCCGAGGCCCGCCTCGGCGCGGACGGCGGCGAAGAACTCGCTGGGCACGGCGGTGGTGAACCGGGGCCACACGTACCTGTCGTTCCAGCTCCGGTGGACGTCCGTCACCCAGCGCGCCGGGATGACGTGGTCGACACCGACCGGCAGCATGACGTTGCGCGTGGCGGCGACCTGCGCCAGCGCGCTGAACTGCGCGTAGGCCTCGCGCTCGGCCGCCTGCAGGTCCGGCAGCGAGTTCAGCCGCCAGCCCGCGCCGTAGTGGTGCGCCATGTAGTGCGTGAGCAGGCTCCCGCCATCCGGAGAGATCCACTCGAACTCGGTCCTGAACTGCATCCGCCCGATTCCGCCCTCGACCCCCCGCGGGCCCCACTGGTGGAACGGCCCCCTGGCCCAGGCCGAGGAGGTCAGCCCCGCCGCGGCCATCAGGCCCGGATACCCAGGGTCGTGCCCGAACACGTCAACCATCCACGACGTCCTCGGGTCCCCGCCGAACACGTCCCGCTGGAACCCGATCCCGGCGACGGCGTTGCGGATCATGGCCTCGGCGCAGATCAGGGTGGTGCTCGGCTCGTTGTAGTTGCCGCCGACGATCTCCACCCGGCCTTCGGCCATCAGCCGGCGCAGGTCCTGCCGGTCCTGCGGGTAGGCGTCGAAGTAAGGCTTGAGGTAGTCGATCTCGGCCAGCACGAACTTGTAATCGCTGTCCTTCCTGGCCTTGTCCAGGTGCGCGCCGACCAGCTCGAAGGCGGATCTGGATGTCGGGCAGGTTGCCGTTCTCGTCCGGCAGGCTGAGCTTCGCCTCGGTGAACTGGCCTTGGGTGTTCCACCACACCGGGTCGTAGTGGAAGTGGCTGACCATCCACATCGTCCAGCCCGGCTCGGCGGCCGTGATGTCCGCCTCGGTCTGGCTGCGCGCCGAGTCGGTCTCGACCGCTACCGTGACCCGCCGGGTGCTCCCTGGCTGGTAGGGAACCGAGAATTCCACGGGAACCTCGAAGGTCTCCTGTTCCCCCTGGTTCATCCCGGTTATACGGAACGGGCGGTGGTGCCTCACTCCGTGCCCCTCCACGTGCACGAAGGCCGGCGTGTCGGGTGCGATGGCGGGCCCGTCATTCACCACCGTAACGCGCACGACCTGCAGCGGGCGCTGCGCAGTCCCTACGAACAGGTCAGTCGATTCGACGCCAGCGATCCGCATATTTTCATCGTGACATACGCAGCCTGCGGACGAACGATCGCGCCGCGGCGGCGGGGTCGTCGGCCTGCGTGATGGCGCGGACCACCACCACGCGCGTCGCGCCGGCCGCGAGCACCTCGTCGAGGCGGGCCAGGCTGATCCCGCCGATCGCGAACCACGGTCGGTGCGGCGCCGCCTGCGTCACATGGGCCAGCAGGCCGGTGCCGGTCCCCGGGCGTCCTAGTTTGGTGGGCGTGGCCCACACCGGCCCGGCGCAGAAGTAGTCGACGCCGGCCTCACGGGAGGCCGCGTCGGCCTGGGCGGGGCTGTGACTGCTCCGGCCGATGACCGGCCCCGGGCCGAGGATCTGCCGCGCTACCGGGACCGGCAGGTCGTCCTGGCCCAGGTGGAGGACGTCGGCGCCGGCCGCGAGCGCTACGTCGGCCCGGTCGTTCACCGCCAGCAGGCGGCCGTGCCGCCGGCACGCGTCGGCGAAGACCTCGAGCAGCGCGAGTTCCTCGCCCGCCTCCAGGCCCTTTTCCCTGAGCTGGACGATGTCCACCCCGGCGCCGAGCACGGCGTCGAGGAAAGGCGCCAGGTCCCCCTGCGTGCGACGGGCATCGGTGCACAGGTAGAGCCGCGCGTCGGCCAGCCGCTCCCGCACGTCGACCGTCATTCCGCCATCCAATCACCTGCACGAAGGTGATCTCGGGGGTGAGATAGGCTAGCAACTGACCACGGGAGCCCAAACGGGCTGAGAGGGAGGCAGTGCACCCGCGGGGGACGACCCCCGTGAACCCCCGGCGCGCGCCTCCGACCGTCGTACCTGATCCGGGTAATGCCGGCGAAGGGAGCGCTCTTTGGCCGAGACCGCAGATGTCGTAGTCGCGGGCGGCGGCGTCATCGGAACCGCAATCGCCTGGCGGGCGGCGGCCGCCGGGCTCGACGTCGTCGTCGTTGACCCGGACCTCGGGGACGGCGCAACCCTGGTGGCCGCGGGGATGCTCGCGCCGGTCTCCGAGAGCCTGTTCGGCGAGGCGGAGCTGCTGCGGCTCAACCTGCTGGCGGTCGGGCGGTTCGGATCCTTCGCCAGCGAACTCGAGGAACTGACCGGCCACCAAGTCGGGCTGCGCCGCGAGGGAACGCTGGCCATCGCGTACGACCCGGGCGACCAGGCGGCGCTGGTCCGGCTGACCGCGTTCCGCCGGTCGGCCGGGCTTGACGCCCAGGAGCTCGACAGCCGAGCCTGCCGCGCGCTTGAGCCGTTCCTGTCCCCGGACGTGCGCGGCGGCGTGCTGTTCCCCGGCGACTGGTCGGTCGACAACCGGCGGTACGCGGCCGCGCTGCGCGAGGCGATGCGGGTGGTCAAGGCACGGACGATCCGCGACCGCGTGCTCGAAGTGCGCGTCCGCGGCGGGCGGGCCGTGGGCGTGCGGCTCGCCGACGGCGGGGAGGTCGACGCGGCCGAGGTCGTGGTGGCCGCCGGGTGCTGGACCGGCTCCGTTGCCGGAGTACCGGACGCCGTGCGGGCCGCGGTCCGCCCGGTCAAGGGTCAGCTGCTGCGCCTGCGCCACCCTGATGTCCTGCCGCCCGTCCTGACCCATTCGGTCCGCGCCATCGTGCGTGGCATCGACCTTTACCTGGTGCCCCGGGCCGACGGTGAGCTGGTCGTGGGCGCCACCCAGGAGGAGCGCGGCCCGGACCAGACGGTGACCGCAGGCGCCGTCCACGACCTGCTGCACGACGCGATGAGCGTGCTTCCCGTGACCAGCGAGCTGATCCTGGCCGAGACCTGTGCGGGACTGCGGCCGGGAACCCCCGATAACGGGCCGATCGCCGGCCGGTGCGGCCCGGACGGGCTGCTGATGGCCACCGGCCACTACCGCAACGGCATCCTGATGTCCCCGGTGACCGCGGACGCCGCGGTGGCCTTGCTCACCGGCCAGCCGCCCGCCCCGGAGTGGGCGCCGTTCACTCCCCAGCGGTTCACCGGCGGGGAGGGACCGCGGTGACGGTCGAGGTGAAGCTCAACGGGGAGCCGCGCGAGCTGTCCGAAGGTACGACCGTCGCGCAGGCGGTGGCCGAGCTGACTGCTCTCGGCACCGGCGTCGCGGCCGCCGTCAACGGCGACGTGATCCCGCGCGGCTCGTGGGCCGCCACGCTGCTTCGGGCCGGCGACCAGATCGAGGTCGTCACGGCCGTGCAAGGAGGATGACAATGACCGATACGGACGTGCTGACCCAGGCCGCCATCTCGCAGACGTGGCTGCTGGCCGGACGCGAGCTGGGCTCGCGGCTCATCGTCGGGACCGGGGGAGTGCAGAGCCTGGAGGTGCTGCGCCAGGTAGTCGAGGCCTCCGGTACCGCGCTGGCCACCGTGGCCATGCGGCGCGTCACCCCCGTCGCAGACGCGGAAGGCTCGCTGCTCGGCACCCTGCAACGCTCTGGCGTGCACATCGTGCCGAACACCGCCGGCTGCCACACCGCGAGCGAGGCGCTGCTGGTGGCCAGGCTGGCCCGGGAGGCGCTCGGCACCGACTGGGTCAAGCTAGAGGTCGTGGCGGACGATCACACGTTGCTGCCGGACCCGGTCGAGCTGCTCGACGCGGCCCGGATGTTCGTCGCCGACGGGTTCACCGTGCTTCCCTACACCAACGACGATCCGGTCCTCGCCCGTCACCTCGAACGGGCGGGCTGCGCGGCGGTCATGCCGCTCGGCTCACCGATCGGCTCCGGCCTGGGCATCCGCAACCCGCACAACATCGCCATGATCGTGGAGCAAGCCGGCGTTCCGGTCATCCTCGACGCCGGGATCGGGACCGCCAGCGACGCCGCCTTCGCGATGGAGTTGGGCTGCGACGCGGTCCTCATCGCCTCGGCCATCACCCGCGCGGCCGACCCGGCGCGCATGGCCGCCGCGATGCGCCTGGCGGTAGCCGCCGGGTACGCGGCCAGGACCGCGGGCCGCATCCCGCGCCGCTGGCACGCCCAGGCCTCGAGTCCGGTCGCCGGCCTGCCGGAACTCCCCGCGTGAGTGGCAGTGCTAGCCCGGGGGGGCGACCCCCCGGAACCCCCCGCGTGCCGAGGGTCCTGACCATCGCCTCGTCCGATTCGGGCGGCGGAGCGGGCATCCAGGCTGACCTGAAGGCGTTCGCGCGCTGCGGCGCGCACGGCATGTCGGCCATCGTCGCGCTCACCGCCCAGAACACCCTGGGCGTGACCGCCATCCATGAGGTCCCGCCGTCGTTCGTACGAGCCCAGATCGACGCCGTCCTGGACGACATCGGCGCCGACGCGGTCAAAACCGGCATGCTGTTCTCCGCCCCGCTGATCGGGGCGGTCGCCGACGCGCTAGAGCCGCGAAACCTGCCCCTGGTCGTGGACCCGGTCATGGTGGCCAGCTCGGGCAGTCGGCTGCTCCAGCCCGACGCGGTCGGGACGCTGGTGTCGCGGCTGTTCCCGCTGGCCACGGTCGTGACCCCCAACCTGCCCGAAGCCCAGGCGCTGACGACGCTGGCGACCGAGGACCGCGCTGTCCTCGCCGAGCGCCTGGTCGCGATGGGCGCCCGCGCGGCCCTGGTGACCGGGGGCCACGGTGCCGACCAGGTCGATCACCTCTTCGACGGCTCCCGCCACCTGCGCATCCCGGTCGTCCGCCATCCCGTCGCCGCCACCCACGGCGCAGGCTGCACCCACTCGGCCGTCCTCGCGGCAGGCCTGGCCGCGGGCCTGCCGCTCCCCGAGGCCGCCGAGCAGGCCGCGCTCCTGGCCGGGCAGGCGGTGGCCCACGGCCTGGCTACCCTCGGCGGCGGCGAAGGCCCTGTGCACGTGCTGCACGAATTCGCGGCCTGCCCGGCAGACGGCGTGACGGGTCAGGGCCGGATCGCACGGTTGCCACCTAACGTGACTGCTCGGACTCATCGAGTAGCAGAAGGTATTGACCCGCCTTATCCAGTGAGTCACGATAAGTAGTGCAATAGCTACTTATGGTGGATGATCCGGATGGTGTACGGGCTGGTCGCCGCGGCGGGGTGGGGCCTGTCCTCTGTCGCAGCCGCGCACGCGGCCAGGCGGATGGGCACGCTGGCGGCCCTGCTGATCAGCCAGGTTACGGGGACCATCGTGCTGGGCACGGCGCTGGCCGCCTTGCACCCGCACCTGCCGACCCTGGCCAGCACCACCGTGCTGGGACTGGCCGGGGCGGGGCTGTTCAGCCTGGTGGGCTGGCTGACCTACTACCGGGCCCTCGAACACGGCCCGGTCGGGATCGTCAGCGGAGCCGCCGCCACCTACGGCGGGGTGACCGCGATCCTGGCGCTGATCGTCCTGGGGGAGCCGCTCGGCAGGTTCGGCGGTATCGGGGACGCGCTCGCCGTCGCGGGCGTGGCCGCGGCCGCCATGCAGACGTCAGGGAAGCCGCGGGCCGCGGTCACGATCGACGGCATCCCGGTGCCGCGCCAGTGGGCGCTGGATGGGGCGGCTCCGGATCGCAGCGCCCGGAGCAGGCCGTGGGGTCTGCTGCTGGCGCTCGCCTCCGCCCTGACCTACGGAACCGGAGCGTTCTGGCTCGGCGCCTACGCCGCGTCCGCGGGGTGGCTCGTCTCCGCGCTGACCGTCTACATCATCTCGGTCACGGTGCTCCTGGCCGCGCTGATCTGCAGGCAGCAGCGTCCGCGCGGCGGGCTGGCCGGAACCAGCTGGGCGGTCGCCGCCGGGCTGGCCGAGGCGGTGGCGCTTGTCGCGTTCGCCCGCGGCGGGCAGGCAGGCCAGGTCGCGGTCACCGCCGCGGTCTCGAGCACCTACCCGGTCATACCGCTGGCCCTCGGTCTCGTCGTCTTCAGGGAGCGGCTCAGCGCCTTCCAGGTGCTTGGCATCTGCGTCGCCGTGACCGGGCTGACCCTGGTCAGCATGTCACCCCAGCTGGTCTGAGGCCACGCTCACTCGATCGGCGGCGTCCATAGCTCCACGTGCGCAGGATCCAGCGTTTCATCGACCACGCCCAGCAGGTCCGTGCTGACGGTGTCCAGGTCCACGGTGTCCTGCATCCGGCCCGCGAACGCCGTCGCCTGGTCGGCTTCGTACTTGGCCTGGTTCCGGTAGGGGGACCGTAGCTGGCTGGCCAGCTTGCGGAACTGCTGGACCGAGCACCCGGTCAGGACGGCCGGGCCGCGGGCCCGCGCCGAGGCGCTGCGCGGCAGGTTCAGCATCGGCCCTAGTTCACCGAAGTAGGCACCCGGACCGATCACCGTCAGGAGTTCCTCGGTGCCGTCGGCCATGTCGCGGAGGATCTCGACGTCGCCCGACTGGACCAGGTAAACCAGATCGCTTGGGTCTCCCTGCCGGAAGAGGTATTGCCCGGCCTCGAGCATGACTTCCCGCGGTTCGAGCTGGTCCGCGGGCAGGTGCGGGACGAGCTCGACCACCTTGTCGGCGAGCTGCGTGATGCGCTGGTCGTGGGTGGCGACCACCACGGTCCGCCCGTCGGAAGCGAGCGACCGCAGCAGCCGCAGGATGGCCTCCACCTGTATGTAGTCCAGGTGGGCAGTCGGCTCGTCGGCCAGGATCAGCGGCGGGTCGTACACGAGGGCGCGGGCGATGGCGACCCTCTGCTGCTGCCCGCCGGACATCTGCTCGGGCCGGTGCCTGGCCCGCTCGTCGAGTCCGACCTGGGCGAGCAGGGCCGCGGCACGGTCCCGTGCGACGCTGCGTGAGGTGCCCGACAAGCGCAGCGGGACCATCACGTTGGACAGCGCGCTGAGACTCGGGATCAGGTTGAAGGCCTGGAACACCACTCCGACGGTGTGGCGGCGGTAGTTGGACAGCGCGGGGCCGCGCAGCCCGGTGACCTCCGTCTCGTTGAACGAGATGGCGCCGGAGGTCGGCTTGAGCAGGCCTGCGAGGCACGAAAGCAGCGTGGTCTTGCCGCATCCGGACGGCCCGAGCAGGACCACGAGCTGGCCGTCGTCGCAGTCGAACGAGAACCCGTTGAGCGGCCGGATCTTATAGCCGCCGACGCTGAACTCAACCGTGAGGGTCTTGACGGACAGGGACACGTGTGTCTCACCCCCCGAACGCCGCGGCTGGATCAGCCGACGTGGCGCGGCGCACGGCCACCAGACTCGACAAGAGCCCGACCACGATGGCGATGACCGGCAGCGTGCCAAAAGCGCTACCAGGAATGACGACGGGCTGGGCGAAGAAGACGCCAAGGAAGTTAGCCACGATCGCCGCCAGGGCCGCGGCGACCAGGGTGACCACCACGGCCTGAACGGCCAGGCTCTCGAAGAGCAGCAGGGACGAGGATCCCAGCGCCTTGAGCACGGCGAAGTCCCGTACCCGCTGCAGGGCCGACACGTAGAGCAGGGCGGCGACGATGATGGCGGCTACCACCCACATGAGGTATTTGAAGCTGTTGATGGATGCGATCGCCCCGGCCAGGGGCGTCAGGTTGTCGTGTTCGATTTCGGAAGTGGTCAGCACGGCGAGTCCGGCTGGCACCTGGGACGGGATGCCGCGGGTTACCACCGCGGTAATGAGCGGCCTTCCCCCGAGGACGACAACCTGGGCGTCTCGCAGGGGTATGAACACGATCGGGCTGCCCGCCAGCATCGTGCGGTTCACCACCTGACCGACCACGCGGAACGACATCGAACCTATGGTGATCTGGCTGCCGACGGCCGCGCCAACCCGGGTGTCGGCCACCACCTGGCCCGATCCCGACAGCGCCTGGCCGGACGTGACCGCGGGATCGCCGATGCCCCCCAGTTCCACGCCGAACACCAGAACCGTCTTGCTCCGGCCATCTATATGCGCCACCTGCTGGGGGAAGACGGCCAGCCCGTCCGCTCTGGTCACTCCGGGAGATTGAGAGATAGCCGTCACATGGGC
Source organism: uncultured Actinomycetes bacterium (assembly GCA_963789225.1). Taxonomy (GTDB): domain Bacteria; phylum Actinomycetota; class Actinomycetes; order Streptosporangiales; family Streptosporangiaceae; genus Palsa-504. The sequence goes on along the minus strand of CAWBKD010000036.1, from coordinate 193,294 downwards.
CTGGGGAAGGAGCTGCCCATTGGAGATGAGCCCGTGGGCATTGTCATTAAGCACCCAGCGATCGGCGCCAATTCCGCCTATAGTCCAGTTAATCTCCGCGCTGAATCCGGCGGCGAGCCCGGTCATGGCCAGCGCCATGGCAAATACGACTCCAGCTCCCACTATGGCAATAAGGAATTGCCGATAACGGTATATCAGATCGGAGAACGTAACCCCCCACATAAACCGGGAGTGTAACAGTCCACCCAACTGTCGCACGGCGGGCCTCGGCGTCCGCGATGGTAGCGCGCGGGCAGGCCACCCGGGAGGTACTGCCGCTGGTCGCCCTCGGCGTGAGGCACGCGGGACCACCGGCTCCGCTATCACATAGTGATGATTGGTTCAGTGCTTCCGTGCTGGTAGCCAGATACTGTTGGTGGTGACGCACCGTATAGCGCAAACGTGTGTGGTGGGGAGCGAGATGAGTCATGCCTGACCGGCCGGCCACCCTGCGGGATGTGGCGGCCGCGGCGCGCGTCCATCCGGCGACCGCGTCCCGCGCGCTCAACCCGGAAACCCGCATCCTGGTCAGCGAGGACACCGCGCGGCGGGTCACCGCCGCCGCGGCCAGGCTCGGCTACCGGCCTAACCCCGTCGCCCGGAGCCTGCGGACCCGCCGTTCGCATACCGTCGGGGTGCTGATTCCCGACCTGAACAACCCGTTGTTCCCGCCGATCGTGCGCGGCCTGGAAGACAAGCTGGCGGCGGCCGGGTACGTGGCCCTGATCGGCAATACCGACGCCGACGCCAGCCGGGAGCGCATGATCTTCGAGCAGATGCGGGCGCGTCACGTCGACGGCTTCGTGCTCGCCACCGCAACCCTGCACGACGCGCTTCTCGCCGAGGCGGCGGCCGCGGACCTACCTGTCGTCCTGATGAACCGGCTCTCGCAGGACTACAGCTTCCCCTCGGTCTCGGTCGACAACGAGCAGGGGGCCCGGATGGCGGTCACTCACCTGGCCCGGCTCGGCCATACCCGCATCGCGCACGTCGCGGGCCCGCAGGAGGCGTCCACCGGCGTCAGCCGGCTGCGCGGGTTCAGGGACGGCATGGCGTCGGCCGGGCTTTCGGTCAGCGAGGACCTGATCGCCTACTCCAGCCGGTACACGGTGGAGGAGGGCACGCGCTGCTGTGCCGAGCTGCTGGCCAGGCCGGGCGGGTTCACGGCGGTGGCGGCCGCCAACGACATGCTGGCCGTCGGGTGCTACTCGGCGCTCGACGAAGCCGGCCTGCAGTGCCCCGACGACGTTTCCGTGATCGGCTTCAACGACATGCCGTTCATCGACCGGCTCAGGCCGCCGCTGGCGACGGTGCGCTTCCCGCACTACCAGCTGGGCACCGAGGCGGCGCAACTGCTGCTCGAGCGGATCTTCGAGGGCGATGGGCCGGTGAAGATCATGTACCTCGCGCCGGAGCTCGTGGTCCGCGGGTCTACCGCCCCGCCATCCGGCGCGACCTCGCAGGGTGGCCAGGGTGAGGCGGCCGAATCCCGCAACCCGCCGGTGCCGCTGCACCAGGCTCCGTCTCGCCGGGCTCGCGAGGGATAGCCCGCCGCCCCGATCGCAGCGAGGCACCTTCCCAATCTCAGGACAGCATGTTCCCTCAGGGTCGGCGGCCTGCAATCGATTGCTGATGTCGCCGTGACCGTACGGCTCCATGCAGAACGCCTGTGAGCTGTCATATACCGGCAGAGAAACCATTTTGGTACGGCTTTGGTAACAGGTTGGACATCCGGCATTGACAAAGGACGGGCCGCGAGGCCAATCTCGTGTGCAAACGATTGTGACCAGAGTCGGGAGGGATCGGGCGCCATGGTCGGACACGAAGATGCGCGCCGACTCGGCTGGCTGGGCACCGGGCGCATGGGCGTGGAGATGGGTCGTCGGCTGCTGGCCGCCGGCTGCGATCTCGCCGTCTATAACCGCTCGTCGGCCAAGGCCGAGCCGCTCGTACGGCTCGGCGCCAAGCCCGTCGCCTCCGCTGCGGAGCTAGGTGCCACGGACGTCGTGTTCATTACGGTCGGGTCTTCCGAAGACCTGGTCGCCGCGGTGCTCGGTGCCGGCGGGCTGATGTCCGGGCCCGATGGAGCGGTGCCCAAGGTGATCGTCGATTGCTCCACAGTCTCTCCCGAGGCCTCTGCCCGCGTGCGGGCCGAGGCCGCCGAGCGCGGCACCGCATTCCTCGCCGCGCCCGTCATGGGGAATCCCAAGGTGGTCCGGGCCGGGAAGATGACGGCCGCGGTTTCGGGGCCCAGGGAAGCGTTCGACATGGCAGAGCCGTACCTGAGTATGCTCGGCCGCGGCGTGACTTACGTCGGCGAGGGCGAGTTGGCCAGGACGGTGAAGCTCTGCCACAATCTATTTCTCGGCGTAGTGGCCCAGTCACTAGCCGAGGTGACCATTCTCGCAGAAAAGAGCGGTATCAGCAGGCAAGCGTTCTTGGCCTGCCTCAACAACAGCGTGATGGGTTCCCTGTTCACCGGGTACAAGACCCCCGCTTACGTGAACCTGGACTTCACACCCACGTTCACGGCTTCGCTGCTGCGCAAGGACTTCGACTTGGGCCTGGCCGCAGCGCGGGAACGCGAGGTGCCCATGCCCGTGGCGGCGACCGTCTACCAGCTCATCCAGAGCCTGGTGGCACGGGGGTACGGTGAATCGGACTTCGCGGCGCTCCTGCAGCAGCAGGCGGATTCGGCGGGGCTGCCGCTCGTCAGCGAGCACGCTGACGTGCCCGACGGTCTCGGCCCCAGCGAAACCTCATCCATGCACACACCCGAATAGACCGCAACATAAGACGAAGGAGGAACCAGGCGTGGGACGCAAGATCCCCTGGCTCTCCAGGAAAGCCATCGCCGCGACCGCGGCTGCTGTGCTGTCGGCCAGCATGCTGGCGTCGTGCAGCAGTTCGAGCAGTAGCAGCAGTAGCTCCAGCACGACCACGAGCTCAAGCCCAGCCACCACGGCTCCGATTGTCATCGGTGCCTCGCTGTCCCTGACCGGCGACTTCTCCGCGGATGGCATCAACTACGAGCACGGGTACGAGCTCTGGGCCACCGACGTGAACGCGAAGGGCGGCATCCTCGGCCGGAAGGTCGTGCTGAAGATCCTCAACGACAACAGCTCGCCCTCCCAGGTGGTCACCAACTACCAGACGCTGATCAACACCGACCACGTGGACCTGACGTTCGGGCCCTTCTCGTCGCTGCTGACCACGCCGGCGGACAGCGTGGTGGCCCGGGCCGGCTACGCGTTCGTCGAGGGCGCGGGCGGCGCGCCGACCGTCTTCAACAGCCCGCCCAACCTGGCCGACCACAACATCTTCGACGTCAGCCTGCCGATCAGGGACGAGATGGTCCCGTTCGTCAACTACATCGCGTCGCTGCCGGCCAGCCAGCGGCCCACCACCGCGGCCTACCCGATGGCCGACGACCCGTTCGCCGACCCGCCGGTCCAACTGGCGGAGCAGATGCTCTCGGCTCTCGGGGTGAAGACGGTGTACTCGAAGATCTTCCCCGAGGAGGTCGCGGACTATAAGGCGCCGGCCGACCAGGTGGCGGCCAGCGGCGCGCAGATCGTGGTCCTCGGCTCCACCGACGTGCCGACTGTCGCCGCCTTCATGCAGGCGTTCGAGCAGCAGCACTACACCCCGAAGCTGTTCATCGCGGCCGCGGGTCCCGACCAGGGCACCGCGTTCACCTCGGTGGTCGGCAAGGGCAACGCGATCGGGATGATGGTGCCCAACGGCTGGTACCCCGGCTTCTCAGATCCGGCCAGCCAGACCCTGATCAGCGAGTACGTCGCCAAGTACGGCGGCACCCCGTCGGGCGTCAGCGCCGACGTCGCCGAGGCCTACTCGGTCGGCCAGGTCATGGACCAGGCCATCGTGGCGACCGGCGGCACCGACAACGCCAAGATCATCTCCTACCTGCACAGCAACGTGACGCTCACCAGCGTCCAGGGGCCGGTGAAGTTCGACTCGCTCGGTGAGAACGGCGCGTCCGACGCGTTCGTGTTCCAGTGGCAGACGGGCGACGTCTTCAACCAGGTCCTGCCGTCTAACGCGGCGGGCTCCAAGCCGATCATCGCGACCAAGCCGGCCTGGACCAGCTAGCAGCACACGGTAGACGGGTAACCGAGGAGGCAGGCTGCGTGGCGCGGGAGATCTACGAGGCCATCGTCGACGGGATCCTGATCGGGGGCGTTTACGCCCTGATGGCGGTCGGCCTGACCCTGATCTTCGGCGTGCTCGACATCATCAACATCGCGCAGGGCATCCTCGTCATCCTCGGTGCCTACCTCAGTTACGGACTGGCGGCACGGCTGCACATCGACCTGTTCATCGGGTTGCTGGTCACCGTGCCCGCCATGTTCGTAATCGGCGTGGCGATCCAGTGGGCGTTCATCCGGCCGCTGCGCGGCCGGGAGCGAGTGTCGATGACCTTGCTGGTCACCTACGCGATCGCGCTGATCATCGAGGGGATCCTGTACGAGATCGCGGGCCCCGACGTCAGGAACCTGAACGCGTGGTACGTGACCTCGAGCATCCATCTGTTCGGCTTCTACCTGGCCGACATCTACCTGTTCGGCTTCGCGCTCGCGGTCGTGCTGGTGCTGGCCCTGTACCTGCTCCTGTACCGGACCGGGTTCGGCCGGAGCGTGCGAGCGACGATGCAGGACGAGACGGCGGCCCGGCTGGTCGGCATCGATACGAACCGCGTCGCCGCGCTCACGTTCGGGATCGGCGTCGCGGTGACCGCGGTCGGCGGGATGATGTTCGGGGCGACGAACGGCGGGTTCAACCCCAACAGCGGCTATGACCTGATCTCGCGGCTGCTCGCGATCATCATCCTGGGCGGGCTGGGCAGCATCGGCGGCGCGCTCGCCGCGTCCGTCTTCATGCTCACGCTCCAGTCGCTGGTGGACATCTGGCAGCCGCAGTGGGCGACGGCGGTCTTCTACGCCGCCCTCGTCCTGGTCCTGTTGATCCGCCCGACCGGTTTCTTCGGCCGGGCGCCGGTGCGAGCACAATGACGAGAGCACAAGGGCTGCGGGCCGCGGGCGTAGTCGCGGTGCTCGCGGCCGCGGTGGCCTTCCCGCAGGTCTTCACCAATCCGGCGGTGACAAACTACGGCGTGTTCGCGATGATCTTCGTCGCGGTGGCCTCGGCCTGGAATACCTTCTCCGGCTTCTCCGGCTACATCTCGCTCGGCCACGCCGTGTTCTTCGGCAGCGGGGCCTACGCGGTCGGCGTCGCCGCGCGGGACTGGCACGTCGGCGGGGTCGGCGTGTTCGGGCTGATGCCGCTGGGCGCGGTCGTCGGGGCGCTGATCGCGGTGCCGTTCGGCCTGGTGGCGCTGCGGGTCAGGCGGCACACCTTCATCGTGATCACGATCGCGATGTTCTTCATCTTCCAGCTGATGGCCTACAACTTCTCCTTCACCGGTGGCTCGAGCGGCCTGGACGCCCCGTTCCTGTCCTGGAACTCGCAGACCTTCAACAACCCGTTCTACTACAGCGCGCTGGGCTGCGCCGCTGTCGCGACGGCGCTCGCCTGGCTGATCCGGCGCTCCAGGTTCGGCCTGCAGCTCCGGGCGATCAGGGACGACGAGGACCGGGCGCGCGGCCTCGGGGTGCACGCGATGCGGGTCAAGCTGTCCGCGTTCGTCCTGTCCGCCGCGATCACCGGGCTGGTCGGCGGCCTGTGGTTCTACTACATCGCCCAGGTGGAGCCGTCGACCGGCTTCGACCCCCTGTTCGACCTGTTCGTGGTCCTGATGGCCTTCCTGGGCGGCCTCGGCACCGTGTCCGGCCCCGTCCTCGGCGCGCTCATCATCGAGCCGGGCCAGCTGTACCTCACCACCATCTTCACCAACGCCTACCTCGCCCAGATCCTGCTCGGCGTGCTGTTCCTGGCGGTCGTGCTGTTCATGCCGCGGGGCATCATCCCGACCGGTGCCGAGTGGATCACCAGGCTGCGGACCAGGGGCCGTCCTGCGGTCGCGCCCGCCGCGGCTCCCGCGGCGGCTCAGGGGGCACAGGCGACCCAGGAGGCGCAGCGATGAGCGTGCTCCTGCGGACCGAGGGGGTGCACAAGTCCTACGGCGGCGTCCGGGCGCTCGACGAGTGCACGGTGGAGATCGGCGAGGGCGAGGTGGCCGGGCTGATCGGGCCGAACGGGTCGGGCAAGACCACCCTGTTCAACGTGATCACCGGGTACGCAAAGGCGGACGCGGGCGAGGTGTACCTGGGCGGCAGGCGGATCACCAACATCGCGCCGGACAAGGTGTTCGAGCTCGGCATCGGCCGCACCTTCCAGCTGACCAGGATCTTCGCCAGCCTCACGGTCATGGAGAACATGCTGGTCGCCTCCAAGCACGGGCGGGCCTCCGCCAGGAAGCGGGCGATGGAGCAGCTCGAGTTCGTCGGCATCGCGGGACATCACGCCAAGCAGGCAGGCACGCTCTCGTACGGGCAGCGCAAGCTCCTCGAGCTGGCCTACGTCCTGGTCGCGGAGCCCGCCATCGTCCTGCTCGATGAGCCGGCCGGCGGCGTCAACCTGACGCTGGTCAACCAGATCGCCGACCGGATCCGCGAGCTGAACGCCGCCGGCGTGACCTTCCTGATCGTCGAGCACAATATGGAATTCGTGATGGGGCTATGCGACCAGGTCACGGTGCTCGACTCGGGCACCGTGGTGGCGGCCGGGCCGCCCGCCATCGTCCGAACCGACCGGCGGGTGCTCGACGCCTACCTCGGCGAGGATCCGGACGCTGAGGATCTGGAAGCGGCGGAAGAGGCCCTGGAACCGCGCGCGGGGGAGGACGCGTGAGGCGGCCGGCCGATGAACCCCAGGGTGGATCCGGGGCGGGAACCATCGCTCGTTCGGTATTGACGATTGAAGGTCTTGTCGCGGGGTACGGCGGCGGGGACGTGCTGCGGGGGGTGTCCCTCGAGGTGGTCCAGGGCGGGATCACCTGCGTGGTCGGGCCCAACGGGGCGGGCAAATCCACGCTGATGGCGGCGATTAGCGGGCTGCTGAGGCCGCGGCTCGGGTCGATGGTGCTGGACGGGGAGAACCTCGTCGGCCGGTCGCCGCGCCAGATCCTGCGGCTGGGCGTGGTCCAGGTGCCGCAGAACCACAGCCTGTTCCGCGACATGACGGTCCGGGAGAACATCGAGCTGGGCGGGTACATCCTGTCCGACCGGGCGCTGACCGCCCGCAGGGTCGCGGCCGTGTTCGACGTCTTCCCGCAGATCGCGGAATGGGCCGGGCAGAAGGCGGGCAGCCTGTCCGGTGGGCAGCAGCGGCTGGTCGAATTCGCCCGGGCGCTGATGCTCGAGCCCCGGCTGCTCCTGCTCGACGAGCCGTCGATGGGCCTGGCGCCGAAGATCGGCCGGACCGTGTTCGACGCGGTCAGGCAGATGAACGCCGCGGGGACCACGATCCTGCTCGTCGAGCAGAACGCCCGGGCCGGGCTGCGGCTGTCCAGCCACGGCATCGTGATGGAGAGCGGCCGGGTCCGGCTGTCGGGTACCGGCCGCGAGGTGCTGGAGAACCCGGAGATCGGGGCGCTCTACCTCGGCGGGGCCCTGGAGGAATCGCCGGACGCGAAGGGCTAGCGCGGTCCGGCTGACCTCCGGCCCCGGGGCGGCGGTCCGGAATCCATGGGTGCCACTTACTACAGATTCTTCCCGCTACGGTGCCGCACCCATGGGTGGGAGACCGAGGCATACGAAGTAACGGTTGGTGCGGCCGGGGTTGGGGAGACTCTGGGGGCCAAGGTTACTTCTTGCGGGCCAGCGTCAGCCCGTCGCCGATGGGGACCATGACCAGGTTGACGCGGTCGTCGGCGGCGGCGTGGTCGTTGAAGTCCCTGACCGCGATCACGGCGGGACTGTCGTTGCCCGCGTCGATCACCCGGCCGTGCGAGAACGTGTTGTCGATCATGATCAGGCCGCCCGGGCGGATCCGGGGCACAACCTGGCGCCAGTACCCGAGGTACCCGCTCTTGTCGGCGTCGATGAAGGCCAGGTCGAACAGTTCCTCGTCGGGCAGCGAGCGGAGCGTGTCCATGGCCGGGGCGAGCCGGAGCTCGATCCGGTCGACCAGGCCCGCCTTCTCCCAGTACTTCCTGGCCACCGAGGTCCACTCCTCGCTGATGTCGCAGCAGAGCAGCCGCCCGCCGGGCAGGAGCCCCCGGGCGATGCAGATCGAGGAGTAACCGGTGAACGTGCCGATCTCGATCGCGTTGCTGACCCCGGTCAGCTGCGTGAGCAGGGTCATGAGGGTCCCCTGCTCCGGCGCGATCTGCAGCCCGGACTCGTTCGGGAACAGGTCAGTGGTCTCGTTTGCCAGCTCCCTCAGCACCGCGTCCGGCGGGCTGCTGTGCGCGGTGAGGTAGGCGTTGAGGTGCATGCTGATCTGCTCGGTTCGGCGTGCCATGGGTAAAAGGTATAGGTAGGACGTCCGGGTTCGCGAGGAAGCCGCCCGGCATCCTGGGTTACCTTCTTCCCCATGAGCATCCGCTGGTATTCGGTCGTCGTGGACTGCCACGACATCAAGGCCCAGAGCCGCTGGTGGGCGGAGGCCCTCGGCTGGCAGGTCGTCTTCGAGACCGACGACGAGGTGGGCGTGGTCCCGCCGCACGCGCTGGACGAGGCGCGCGACATCCCGGTGCTTGAGCAGGGCCCTGGCCTGGTCTTCGTGCCCGTGCCCGAGGGCAAGGCGGTGAAGAACCGGCTGCACATCGACCTGGCCCCGCCGGCGGACGGGGACCAGGAGGCCGAAGTCCGCCGCCTCGAGGCCCTCGGCGCCACCCGCGTCGACGTCGGCCAGGATCCCCGCACGGCCACCTGGGTCGTCATGGCCGACCCCGAGGGCAACGAGTTCTGCATCCTGTCCGCCCGGGACTGAGGCTGCCGGGTCCGATGCGGCCGAGCGTGCCGTTGCAGCACCGGTGCCGCCTTCCGGTCGATGGCGGCAGGTGGTGACGCCGGGGTGTGCCGTGGTGCCCCTCCGCCGCGAAAAGATCATGGAAGATCCGGGTTCAATGGAAGATCTGGGGGACTATAGACCCCCGGATCTTCCACCAAGCCCGGATCTTCCACGCAAATCCTGGCTAAATAACGAACAGGTGTTCCCGAAGCTGCGGAGGGGGACGGCGGGGGTGGTGAGGCATCGAGCAAGCCGGGCGGGCCCAAGGCCGGACTGCGCCGTGCCGCGTGGCTGCGGCCGTCGGCCATCAAACACTCCGTCAATCCAGGCGGGACGCACGGTGGCGGAGCGCGCGGGCGAAGTCGGCAGCGAAGGAGGGGGCGTCCGCGGCGTCCAGGGTGGCGAAGGAGATCCTGACGCCGGGGGGCGCGGCGATGCGGAACCGCTGCCCGGGGGCTACCGCCCAGCCTGCCTCGGCCAGGCGGGATGCGACGCCCTCCTCGTCGGAGACCGGGACCCAGCAGGTGAGGCCGGATCGGCCGGTCGTGGTGATCCCGTGCTCGCGCAGCGCCGTCCGCAGCGCCTCGCGCCGGCTGGCGTAGACCCGCGCGGCCGAGGCCAGCGCGCGGGGGACCGACGGGTCGGCCCACAGGTCCGCGACCAGACCCTGGAGCTGGTAGCTCACCCAACCCGTGCCGAGGGCCTGGCGTCCGGCGACGCGCGCGACGGTCGCCTCGTCGCCCGCAAGCACCGCGAGCCGCAGGTCGGGCCCGAGTGACTTGGAGACCGAGCGGATGGTGACCCAGCGGCTGCGGCCGCCCTGCGCGGTGAACGCGGGCGCGCCCGCCACGGGCCCGGCGTGGTCGTCCTCGATGACCCCGAGGGACGGGTAGCGCCGGAGCGTCTCGGCGATCGCGGCGGCCCGGTCCGCGTTCCACGCGGCGCCGGTGGCAGCCTGGGCCCGCGGCGTGACGATCAGGGCGCCCGCGCCGCGGGCGAGCGCGGCGGCTAGTTCGGCCGGCCGGATGCCGAATTCGTCGACCGGGACGGGGACCGTGGTGTAGCCCATGGCCGCCAGCAGGTCAAAGGTCACCGCGTGGCCCGGGTCCTCGACGATGACCCGGGCCGAGGGCGTGAGCCAGGTCGCGAGGACCCGCTCGATGCCGTCCAGGGCCCCGCCGGTGACCATCAGGTGGGTCGCGTCGATGCCGTCGGCCTCAAGCTGATCGGTGGCCAGGCGGCGCAGCCGCGGCGCGACGGCCGCCTCGGCGTACATCCGCGCAGGCCCGGCCGTGGCGGGCCGGGCGGGCAGGTCGGGCAGCAGGTCAGGATCGGGGCCGCCGCTGATGAGGTCGCGCACGCCCGCGGGCACCGGCAGGTACCCGCGGACGCTGACCGGGGGAGCGGCGCGGATCCGCGTGCCCGCCCGGCCCGCTCCGGCCGTGATGCCGCGGCGGCGCAGGTCGGCGTAGGCGGCCGCGACGGTGGTCGGGCTGACGCCGAGCTGGATGGCCAGCTCCCGGACCGGGGGGAGCTGGTCGCCCGGGGTCAGCTGCCCGGTACGGACGCCCGCCTCCACGCTGGCCGATATCTCCCTGGCGGTCCCGCCCTGCGGGCGATATCGTACCAGTATGTTCATAATTTGTACTGTAACATTCTTCGTGAGCGAGAGCCACGGGGGCGGGGGCCGTGGCCGGAGCGCGAGTCACGGGGGACGTGGCCGGAGCGCGAGCCACGGGGGACGTGGCCGGAGCGCGAGCCACTGGGGACGTGGCCGGAGCGCGAGCCATAGGGGACGTGGCCGGAGCGCGAGTCACGGGGGACGTGGCCGGAGCGCGAGCCACGGGGGACGTGGCCGGAGCGCGAGCCATAGGGGCCGTGGCGGGGGACGCCGATGAGCGACAACTTCTCCGCCGAGTCCAGCCTGATTCACGCGGGCACCGACAGAAGCGCGGGCCAGTCGGTCACTCCGCCGCTGGTCCTGACCAGCATCTACGTGTCCGAGGGCGAGCCGTGGCGGGAACGGACCTACGGCCGGGACGGCAACCCGGGCTGGGAAGCGCTGGAGGAGGCGCTCGGCCGCCTGGAGGACGCGCAGGCGGTGGCCTTCGCCTCCGGCCAGGCGGCCTCGATGGCGCTGATGCTCACGCTGGCCGAGGGCCGGAACCGGATCGTGCTGCCCGCCGACGGCTACTACGGGACCCGGGTACTCGCGGACAAGCTGCGGCCGCACGGGGCCGTCCCGGTCCCGGCCGACCAGCAGGACCTGGCCGCCGTGGCCAGCGAGCTGAAGGTCGGGCCTTCGGTGCTGTGGGCCGAGACGCCGACGAACCCGCTGCTGCGGATCGCCGACCTGGCCGGGCTGGCCGAGGTCGCGGCGGCCGCGCACGCGCCCATGATCGTGGACAACACGACCGCCACCAGCCTGCTTCAGCGGCCGCTTGACTGGGGCGCGGCCGCGTCGCTGTACTCGCTGACCAAGGCGGCCTCGGGGCATTCCGACGTGATCTTGGGCGCGGTCGTGAGCCGTGACGCCGAACTGCTGGCTGGGCTGCGGTCCTGGCGGACCAGCGGCGGCGGCATCCCGGGTCCGTTCGAGTCCTGGCTGGCGCTGCGCGGGATGAAGACGCTGCCGCTGCGAATCGCGCGCCAGTCGGACAGCGCAGGCAGGATCGCCAGGCACCTGACCGGCCATCCTCGGGTCCACGCCGTGCACTACCCGGGAATGAAGCCGTCTACGGCGGCGCTAACCCGGCGGCAGATGCCGCACGGCTGCGGCCCGCTGCTCTCCTTCGAGCTGGAGTCGGCCCGCGCCGCGGACCAGGTGGTGGCGAGTTCGCGCCTGATCCTGCCCGCGACCAGCTTCGGGGGCGTGGAGTCGACCTGGGAGCGCCGGGCCAGGTGGGCGGGGGAGACGGCGCCTGATGGCCTGATCCGGCTATCGGTCGGCGTGGAACCCGCCGCCGACCTGATCACCGATATCGACCAAGCCCTGGACACGCTGGAGGTGCCGTGATGCGTTCGGCCTTTGGTGACTACGAGATCGACGACGACAAGGCTCGCGTCGACGTGGCGGCGGCGATCTCGTTCCTGACCACCGAGGCGTACTGGGGCCGGTGGCGCGGCGGTGACGGCATCAGCCGCCAGATCGCCGCGGCCTCGCGCGTGGTCGGCGCGTATGACCGGTCGGGGGCCATGGTCGGCTTCGCCCGCGCGTTCGGCGACGACGGGACCGCCTACCTCGCCGACGTGTACGTCCTGCCCGATCACCGGGGCACCGGGCTGGGCAAGGCCATCGTGCGGGCGATGATCGAGGACGGCCCGGGCTCCGGCTGGCGCTGGATGCTGCATACGTCGGACGCGCACGGGCTGTACCGCCAGTTCGGTTTCACCCGGCCCAACGGGCGCTTCATGGAACGCGCCCCGCAGGGGGCCTGGGCCGCGCCCGCGTCTCCTGGCGCTCGTCAGGAGGCAGCGGCGCCGACGCTGATCGGCAAGGTCGTCCGGCTTGAGCCGCTGGAGCACCGGCACGCGCCCGGCCTGATGGCGGCGTCGGCAGGCGGCGCCGAACTGTACCGCTGGTCCCCGGTGCCCCAGGACGAGGCCCAGGTCCGCCAGTACGTCGAGACCGCCGTCGCGGCCAGGGACAGCGGTAACGCGCAGCCGTTCGCCGTGATCAGGGCCGAGGACGACGCGGTGATCGGCTCGACCAGGTTCTTCGACCTGGAGTACTGGCCGTGGCCCGCTGCCGCCGCCGACGCCCACGGCAGCGGCCCGGACACCTGCGAGATCGGCTACACGTGGCTGAGCCCGAAGGCCATCAGGACCGGCGCGAACACCGAGATGAAGCGGCTCATGCTGACGCACGCCTTCGAGACCTGGCGGGTGCAGTCGGTGTGCCTGCACACCGACGCCAGGAACCAGCGATCACGGGATGCCATGGCCCGGATCGGCCTGCGGTACGAGGGCACCCTGCGCGCGCACCGGCTCGGCGCGGACCTGACCCCGCGCGACTCGGCGCGCTTTGCCGTCACCACGGCCGAATGGCCCGCGGTCAGGCAGCACCTCGACGAGCTGTCCCGCCGGTACCGGTAGCTAGGCCGCCCCGGCACACGACCGGGCACCCTGAGCGCTCTGCGCGCGCCACCAGGCCTGCCCCGATTCGCCGAGCATGTAGATCGGGTCGTAGTAGGGGTACTCGCGGCTGGTCGCCAGGTCGTCGTCCTGCTCGATCCCGGTGCGGTAGTTCTTGGTCCAGTAGGAGATGCCGCGCTCGGTGTCGTACCTGGCCAGCTGGTGCACCCAGCGCTTGCCCACGTACGGCACGTCGCAGACCATCCGCGGGGTCGCGAACCCGGGCAGGTAGCCCATGATCTCGGCCTGCAGCGCCTGGCCCTCGGCCACGGTCAGCCGCCAGTGCTCGCTGCCGGGGATCATGTCGCACATGTAGAAGTAGTAGGGCATGATGCCCGCCCCGTCGAGCAGCGCGAAGCACAGGTCGAGCAGCGCCACGGAGCTGTTGTTCACCCCGCGCAGCAGGACGCCCTGGTTCCGCACGTCCCGGACGCCGGCCTCCAGCATGGCCTTGGTGGCCTTCGCCACCAGCGGCGTGACCGACTGGGCCGCGTTCACGTGGGTGTGGATGGCGATGCTCACGCCGCGCTCCCGCGCCGTCGTGGCGAGCCTGGTCATGCCCGCGCGCACCTCGTCCGACAGCCAGTGCTGCGGCAGCCCCATCAGCGCCTTGCTGGCCAGCCGGATGTCCCGGACCGAGTCGATCTCGAGCAGCGCGGCCACGAACGACTCCAGCCGCGGCCAGGGCAGGTTCGCCACGTCCCCGCCGGATACCACCACGTCGCGCACGCCGGGGGTGGCCCGCAGGTAGGACAGCATGGCCTCGAGCCGGTCCTCGCGGGCCAGCGCGAACTTGTGCTTGTCGGTCATCGGAGTCGGGTTGCCGACCAGGTCCATCCGGGTGCAGTGCCCGCAGTACTGCGGGCAGGTCGGCAGCAGTTCGGCGAGCACCTTGGTCGGGTAGCGGTGGGTCAGGCCCTCGACCGCCCACATCTCGGCCTCGTGCAGCGAGTCGCGCTGCGCGTACGGGTGAGACGGCCAGTCGGCCCGCCGGTCGCTGAACGCCGGGATCATGTACCTGCGCACCGGGTCGGCGTAGAACGCCTCGGTGAACCCGGCGTCGTCCGGTGCCAGCGACGGCACCATGGTGTTGATCATCTGCGGCGGGACGAGCATCGACATCGTGGCCCGCTCGCGCTGGTCGCGCTCGAGGTCGGCGAAGAAGGCCTCGGCGAGCCCCGGGCCGGTGACCTGGCCGAGCTGCCGGATGTTCTTGACGCAGTGGGCGCGCTGCCACTGCGCTGAGGCCCAGTCCTGCTCGGACACCCCGGCCCAGCCCGGGAAGCGGCGCCAGTCGGGTTCGGCCAGCTCATGCCGCGTGTAGGGATACGGTTGCGAGATCATGAACGAAGCCCTCCCGTTCCTTGCATGATACCGAAGGACCTGCGGTACAAAACGTGGTAGACCGCAGATTTTCCCGAACGACCCACGTGTTACGTAACCGTCCGTGACCCGCTCCGCGTGGCCGCCCTCGGGGCGGCAGGGGCCGGGTCCAACAGTGTGCTGCAGCAAGATTTACGCTATGATAGTACTTCTACCGAAGATCTTACTGTTTTAAGCGATCATAGCAGAAGATTTTCCCGAACGATCTGTGTGTTACGTCACCGTCTGTGCACCCACAGACGGGCGGGCGCGGACCGGGCTGGACCGCCCTGGGCCGCGGGAAGGAACAAGGCATGACGACCTCGCTGCCGCCGCAGTCGGCGCTCGGGCTGCACCGGGTGATCAAACCGCCGGGCGTGCTCCCGCAGGCCGCCTGGAGGCTCGACCCTGACCCGGACATCGCTGCTGACGAGGTCCGGGTCCGCGTCGACCGGCTGAACCTCGACGCCGCCTCCTACCGTCAGATCCGCGAGACCTACGCGGGCGACCCGGACAAGATCAGGGCCGCGGTGGGCGAGATCATCGCCACCCGGGGCAAGATGCAGAACCCGGTCACGGGGTCCGGCGGCATGCTGACCGGCACGGTCGAGGAGGTGGGACCGGACTCCCCGCTCGGCCTGCGGCCGGGCCAGCGGATCGCCACCCTGGTCTCGCTCACGCTGACCCCGCTGGCCATCTCCGACGGCCTGTACCGCTGGGACGGCCAGTCCGAGCAGGTCCCCTGCGAGGGGCATGCAATCTTGTTCGCGCGGTCGATCGCCGCCGTCCTCCCCGATGACCTGCCCGTCCCCCTCTCGCTGGCCGTGATGGACGTCTGCGGCGCACCCGCCCTGACCAAACGCGTGGTCCGGCCGGGTTCTGTGGTCCTGGTCATCGGCGCGGCCGGGAAGAGCGGCTCGCTGTCCGCCGCGGCCGCCCGGCAGGCCGGCGCGGCGAAGGTCATCGGTGTGGTCCCGACCGAAGCCGAGGCCGCGCTGCTGCGCGGTACCGACGGCCTGGTGGACGAGATCGTGATCGCCGACGCCCGGGATCCGGTGAACCTCGCGGACCGGGTGGCCGCCGCGGGCGGCCCGGCCGACGTGACCGTGGTCTGCGTGGACGTTGCGGGGTGCGAGGGCGGCGCCATCCTGTCGACGGCGCAGGGCGGCACGGTGATCTTCTTCTCCATGGCCACCTCGTTCAGCGCCGCCGCGCTCGGCGCGGAGGGCATGGCCGCCGACGTGACGATGCTGGTCGGCAACGGGTACGTGCCCGGTCACGCCGAACTCGCGCTCGACCTGCTCCGCGGCACCCCGAGCCTGCGGGCCATGTTCGAGCGCCGCGTCCTGGAGGGAGAACGCCGGTGACGAGCAAGCTGAACCTCGACCCGGCGCTGGTGCGCCAGGCCCGCGAGCTGGCCGCTGCGGCCGGGCAGCCGGTGGTCGAGCTGGCCAGGACGCACACCACCGTCTCCGTGGAGCGGGCCGTGCTACGGCTGGCCGGGCTTGAGGGGGCCGACGAGGACGGGATGCCGTGGGTCAACCGGCTCGCCGACGCGGTCCGCGAGTCGGTCGGCCTCGAGTACGGGGTCGCCCTGCCCGCCTGGGACGCGATGCTGGCCGGCGGGTACCCCGACCTGCGCACGCTGGCCGCCGACGCGGGCGCCGGGCTGGTCAAGTTCCGCCTCCCTGCGGGGGGTGAAGCGGACGCGGCCAGGGCGGCAGCACGCCGTTCGGTAGGAAAGGGCATCGCCAGGATCGACGCCCAGCGCGCGGAGCGCGGCCGGATGATCACCGCCACGTCGGACCCGGCCATGCCGTGGATTTACCTGATCGTGGCCACCGGCGACATCTACGAGGACATCCCGCAGGCGCAGGCGGCGGCGCGGGAGGGCGCCGACATCATCGCGGTGATCAGGTCCACCGGGCAGTCGCTGCTCGACTACGTGCCCGAGGGCGCGACCAGGGAAGGGTACGCGGGGACGTACGCGACGCAGGAGAACTTCCGGCTGATGCGCGCCGCCCTGGACGAAACCTCGCGCGAGCTCGGGCGCTACGTCCGGCTGACCAACTACGCCTCGGGCCTGTGCATGCCGGAGATCGCCTCGCTGGCCGGGCTCGAGCGGCTCGACATGATGCTGAACGATTGCATGTACGGGATCATCTTCCGCGACATCAACCCGGTGCGGACGTTCATCGACCAGCGGTTCTCCCGGCAGGTGCACGCCCGGGCGGGCATCATCATCAACACCGGCGAGGACAACTACCTGACGACCGCCGACGCGGTGGACGCGGCGCACACGGTCGTGGTGTCCCAGCTGCTTAACGAGTTCTTCGCGCGCGAGGCCGGCCTGGCCGACGGCCAGATGGGCCTGGGGCACGCGTTCGAGATCAACCCCGAGGTGCCCGACTCGTTCCTGCTGGAGCTGGCGCACGCCCAGCTGATCAGGGAGCTGTTCCCGGACGCCCCGCTGAAGTACATGCCGCCGACCAAGCACATGACAGGCAACGTCTTCGCCGGCTACCTGCTCGACGCGTTCTTCAACCTGTGCGGCGTGATGACCGACCAGTCGATCCTGCTCATCGGGATGATGACCGAGGGGATCCACACCCCGTTCCTGTCCGACCGGGACCTGGCCCTGGAGAACGTCCGCTACGTCAAGCGCGCCGCCGGGCAGCTCGGCGCCTCGTTCCGGCCCGAGCCGGACGGTTTCGTGGCCAGGCGGGCCCGGCAGGTGCTTGACGAGACCATCGACCTGCTGAGCAAGATCGGAGCGCAGGGCCTGCTCCACGCGATCGCCGACGGAACCTTCGGGGTGACGAAGCGGCCTGCGGACGGCGGGCGCGGACTTGACGGAGTCGTGGAGCGTGCCGAGGGTTACTACAACCCCGCGGCCGAGATGCTGGAGGTGAGCTCGTGAGCCTGACCGGGATCGTCCGCCCGTACGGTGACACCACCGGGGACGGGCGGGTACAGGTGTCGTTCACGCTGCCGGTGCCGTTCGGCGACGAGACCGAACGGGCCCGGGCCGAGGGGGCCGCGCTGCAGCTCGCGGCCAAGATGGGCCTGGACCCGGCGATGGTCGTGCACGCCAAGGGGATGGGGCCCCACTTCACCTTCTTCATCGTCTACGGACGGGTCAGCCACCTGGTCGACCTGTCGGCCGTGTCGGTCACCGAGCGGGAGTTCCCGCTGCTCCCAGCCGCGGAAGTGAACCTTCGGATTCGCTCGGGTCTCGGTCGCAAGCTCGTCGTGGTGGGGGCCTGCATCGGCACCGACGCGCACACCGTCGGGATCGACGCGATCCTCAACGTCAAGGGGCACGCGGGGGAGAAGGGCCTGGAGTACTACCGGGAGATACGCGTGGTCAACCTGGGCGCCCAGGTCGGGGTGCCGGACCTGGTGGCGCGGGCCGCCGCCGAGCACGCCGACGCGGTCCTGGTCAGCCAGGTCGTGACGCAGCGCGACGCCCACCTGACCAACACGCGGGAGATGTCGGCCGCGTTCCACGCTGGGTTCGGTCAGCAGCGGCCGCTGCTCGTGGTGGGTGGCCCCCGGTTCGATCCCACTGCCGCGCAGGACCTCGGCGTGGACAAGATCTTCGGGCGCGGCACCACGCCGGGCGAGGTGGCCAGCTACCTTGTCCACGCCCTGGCGCCGGAAAACGAGGCCGCATGAGCGGGGACCTGTCGCAGGCCGTTGGCCTGTCCGTGACGCACCGCAGGTACGTGAAGTACGGCGACGCCCACTACGGGGGCAACCTGGTGGACGGGGCCTATGTGCTCGGGTTGTTCGGCGACGTGGCGACCGAGGCGGCCATCCGGATGGACGGCGACGAGGGGCTGTTCGCGTCGTACTCCGACGTGCAGTTCCGCGCGCCGGTCCTGGCCGGTGACGTCATCGAGGCGACGGCCACGGTGACGGCCGTCGGCCGGCGCAGCAGGCAGCTTGCGTTCGAGGCCCGCGTGGTCTGCCGCGCCGACCCGTCCCGAGGCGACTCGGCCGCCTCCGTCTTGGCCGACCCGATCGTCGTGGTCACCGCCACCGGCACGGTCGTAGTCCCCGCTGCGAGCTGAGCGGTGACCAGCCGCCGTTGATCACCCGCTCAGCTCATTGTCTGTCTTGTCACCCCTGGGTCGGGGTCCCCGTGATGTGGATCGCGGGCTGACCGGGCTGCCCGGGAGTGCTGAAGCACGACAGGGGGGCGCCCTTCTCGATGAGCGACATCCTGACCGTTTGCGGGAAGACCGCGATGCTGAGCTCAGCCCCGGAGGGCATCGCCTGGCCGTCGATCACTATTGCGTCCGATCCGTCAGCCAGGGTCGTTGGCTGCACGACCTGGCCGAAGGGGACCGGCGCGAGGGGAGTGGTACGGCAGAAGCTGCCGACGGTGACCAGGGCCGGTATGCCGTGCTGCGCCAGGGCCTGACGCAGCGCGCTTGGGTCAAGCGGCGCGTCCTTGCGCAGGACCAGTGTGGTGCTGTCACCGGGACCGTCAGTCACCGTGAACGCGGCGAGCCTGACCGCGCCCTTGCTGGCCGAACCCGGGCTCGCCGACGGCGCCTGGCCGGAGCGGGCGGGAGCGGGTGCGCCGAGAGTCAGCGTGATGGCCACCGCGGCCCCCGCCGTCGCGGCGGTCGCAGCCGTAAGTCCGGCTAGCCGTTGCCGTCGGCGGTGGCGGCTCCTGGCCAGAACCGCCTCTACCGGCAGGTCCATGCGCAGCCCGGAGAAGGACTCGCGCACCTGGGACATGACATCCTGCTCGTTCATCGGGTGACCTCCGTGGTGTTCGTTTCTGTGTTGACCATGGGGAGATCTCGGCGCAGCGCCGCGACGGCGCGGGACAGGTGCGCCATCACCGTCCCCGGCGCGATCCCGATGACCTTCGCGGTGGTCTCGGTGTCCAGGTCGAGGAAGATCCGCAGCGCCAGCACCTCGCGCTGGCGAGCAGGCAAGCGCCGAAGCGCCGCGATCAGCGCCGGGTCCACGCCGTCCCCCGGGCGGGCCTGGGCGGCCGCATCGTGATCGGCGAGGGGCACCTCACGGGACCGCCGCCGCCACCAAGACACCCCGAGCGGGCTCGCGGGCCACGAGCACCGATAGAGGGGACCACGCCAACTCTGCCCACGTTGGCCAAGCGCGGAGGCTGACTATCGAAGCGCTTCGCGCGCCTGGCGGCGCGCGAAGCGACCCGGCCGTACCAGCTACGCCCGCCAGCCCGCCGGCCCGGCACCGTTGACAGGCGTCGTTCCTGCTAGGAAGAGTGCCGACTGCTGATGGCTATGCCAGGATGCGCTCACGCTCTTCCGGACGAGCAGCCATCTCCCATCCGTAAGCACCATCTCCTGTGGCGTTGATGGCCGTAACTACCCAGGAGTACGCCGCTGCTACTGCCTTTACCGGGTCGTCTTCTTCCACACACATCGCGAACAGCGCAGTCTTGGCCGAGCGATCCGACGACAGGGTGAAAGCCAGGAAGCGGGCTGTATTCCGCTGGACCTCGTCCAACTGCCGGGCAACGGCCCTGACGCTCTGCACCATCTCGTCGTCAGAGCAGCCGCTCACGGTCGCCTTGATGCTGATCTTGAACGCTGCCATCACTGCCCCCCTGAGTCATTCTTCATCTGCTCTAACCAGAGCTCAGTTGCCTGACCACGACCCGCCAGGCTGCCGACGAGGGCACCACGTAATCCTGGAACTGCATTTCCCGCGTGCCGTCCGGCGATATCAGCGTGTAGATGCCATCCAGATGAACGATCACGAAGTCATCCCGGTTCGCCTGGCGGAACAGATCCTCAACATGGTCATCCGGATGCGGCGGCCAGGTGATGTAGGGATCAGGTTCCACGACCTCAGACTACCCGGCGGTGGGTGATGGGCCAGGCGACCATCCAGGCGAATACCGCTGCCCACACCGCCGCCGCGACCCAAACGGCGGCGGTACCGAGCTCGCGGATCGGGGGCAGCCCGGCCTCGGCGCCGATCCGCATGCTGGCCGTCGCGTACATGCCGGCCGGGAAGACGATCATCCACAGTTCCCGGCGGAACCCCTTGGGCGAATGGCCACGCAGCCACCGGGCCACGCCGGTGACGGCCAGGACCGGGATGAGCGCGGTGGCGGCGACCCAGAACGCGAGCGCGATGTCGGTCACCGCCGGTCGGGGCGCGCTTAGCACGGCCAGCGCGGTGATGTGCAGGAACTGCGCCGCGGCGAACACCGTGATGGACGCCGCGCCCATGGTGACCCAGTAGGGCGCGAACGGATCACCAGGCGCCAGGCCGACCGTGACCAGCCGCGTGCTGACCAGAGCCGTGACCGCCAGGTACAGCACCGCACCGGCGGACCACGCGATCAGGGCCGCCCACGCGGCCAGCCGGTCCGGCACGAGACCCGCCGCGTACGCCGACCCGGCCGCGATCGCGACCGACTGAGTTCCCACCACCCACAGTTGCCAGGTGCCGTTCACGTCCGTGATCCGCTCGCGGAGCGGGCCCGTTCGGGCGGCGAGGAAAGCGATGACCGAGCAGCAGGCCGCGACCCACGCGAGCGCCGTGCAAGCGGTCAGGGCCGCCACGACAACGTGCTGGCCTCGGTCGGTCACCCGGGCAGCAAGCACGCTGGCGGCGGCCGGGACGGCGAACAAGCTGAAGACCCGGTCCGAGCGGGCCAGGTCACCGCGCACATCGGCCGGGAACGCCGCGGCCCGCCACACCGACGCGGCCACGAGAACGACAAAGGCCGCGGACGCTATCCAGAGCAGAGCCGCCGATAGCCGGGCGCTTCCGGCCTGCCGCAGCGCCACCGACACGATCCCGGTGGCCATCACCATCGCGAAGGCACGGGGATCCGCCCCCCGCACCGCCGGAGCCAGCATCCCGCTAGGGAAGGGCGGATCTTTGGTCTTCGTGGCGGGTCACGAACTCCAGGACGGCGGCCAGCTCGTGCAGGCGCTCCAGGTGGGCCCGCGTGAGCTTGTGCACGATCTGGTCCCCCTCCGGGGTCAGGCGGACGCGCACCACCCGGCCATCGGCGGGGTCCTTGGTCCGCTCGACCAGGCCGGCGATCTCGGCCCGGTCGATGAGCTCCACTGTGCTGTGCGGCCGCAAGAGCAGGTAGCCGGCGAGATCGCCGACGGTAGGCGGTTCGCCGCCCGGGTGCCCTTTGATCGCCACCAGTAGCTGGTGCTGAACGTGGGTCAGACCGGCGGCGGCCGCCTGGTCCTCGCTCCAGCGCTGAAACCGGCGCAAGGTGACCCGGAACTCCAACAGCCTCTCGAAGTCCTGGTGGGTCAGCCGATCCATGGTCACCTTTCAGCTGAACTCAATGGGGGCGGTCAGCGAATGTACGGAGCATATCTTACGCCAGGAGCTATATCGAGGAACGAGAAATACCGCGCCCCACCCATCGGCCTCTGCGGCCAAGCACGCCTGCGTTATCGCTGGGCACAGGGAGCGAGCCGTACCCTCTCGGATGTAAATATCGTAGTACGATATATCCAACTAGCCAAGGAGCGGGCGCGGCTAAGGCGGTTACCGAACTGCCCGACGGACTGATGTTCGCGATACGATACATATGCTACAGCGATCGGCGGTGGCGACATGAAGCGCTGCAAATTCCAGGCTCTGGTTACCCCTAACGCCAGCGACGAGGCCCGGGCGAAGCTCAGTTCCGGGTCGCACCGCATGGTGCTGCGAGTGGAGAACAGCGAGACCAAGCGAAGCCAGGTCTTCGCCGCCCTGGTCGATGCCGACGAGCAGGGGCCGTTCCGGCCGGGGAGACCCGAGGTCGTGGTCACCCTGCGGGTCATCGGCGACGACATGGCCGACTACCTTGATATCGGCAGCCACTTCAGCCTCTGGTCCGGCAGCGACGTCGGGCGGGGCGTGGTGACCCGCCGCCTGTTCCACTGACCCCAGGCTAGTGCCGTACGCGACCGCAAAGATCGGATGACCGGCCAGATATCCGTTTGGTATCAGCCGCGTTTCGCGGGCTTTCGAGGCATTGACACCAGCAGACATCGGATCTATTTTCCTCACACGGCCCTCCGGACGTTCCACCCCCGCAGCCCGCACCGGCGCGCGCCGCAGCCCCGGAGGCAGCCCCGAGGAGGTTCCATGACACTGCGCACCGGCGCGGGGAGTTGGGTCTCCCTCCGCGCCATCACCGCCGTGGCGGCTGCGGTCGCCACGGCGACGCTCCTCGCCGCCTGCAGCTCCAGCTCGAGCAGCTCGTCGAGCTCGACCGTATCGACCGGTGCGACGAGCCAGGCAACGGCCGGGCCGACCACCATCGGCGTCGACCTCACCTACAACGACACGGCCTTCTGGGCGGCCTACATCAACTACGAGACGCAGTACGCCGCGCAGCTCCACATCAAACTGCTCGGCCCGCTGCTCGCCGCGGCCAACGCCAGCCTGCAGAACACGCAGATCGAGACCCTCGTCAACGAGGGCGCCAAGGCCATCGTGGTGAACCCGGAGACCGCCACGAGCCTGGGCCCGGCGATCTCGTACGCAGCCGCTCATCACGTCCAGCTCATCTCGGTCGACACCATCGTCGGCGTCGGCAAGGTGTACATGGTGGTCCGGGCCTCCAACATCCTGTACGGCATGGACGCCTGCGCCTACATCAGCTCGCAGGTCAAGTCCGGGTACGTGCTGGACCTGGAGGGCGACCTGACCTCATCCAACGGCGCGGACCGGACGAACGCCTTCGACGCCTGCATGGCGGCGAACGACCCGGGCGTCCACCTCCTCAAGGACCCCACAGTCTGGACCGAGGCCACGGCGGTCACGGACGCGCAGAACGCGGTGAACGCCTACGGCAGCCAGCTCAAGGCCATCTACTCGCAATGGTCAAGCCCCGACACGGGTATCCTCCCGCTGCTGAAGTCCAAGGGCCTGACCGGCAAGGTGATCCTGGTGAGCGATGACGGCGTTCCGTTCGAGATGTGCGACATCGGCAACGGGACGCTCAACGCGTCCCAGTCGCAGCCGGCCAACCTGTACGCATTCTGGGCGCTGAAGTACGCGCTGGACGCCGCGAACGGCGTGACGCTGAGCGCGGGCCAGCCCGGCGGCGGCGCGCCCACGCTGCAGATGGTGAGCTACGCGGGCGACAGCAACCTCGGCGACCCGATCGTCGCCCCGTTCGT
Organism: uncultured Actinomycetes bacterium; assembly: GCA_963789225.1. GTDB lineage: Bacteria > Actinomycetota > Actinomycetes > Streptosporangiales > Streptosporangiaceae > Palsa-504. The sequence goes on along the minus strand of CAWBKD010000036.1, from coordinate 169,667 downwards.
GACGAAGACGGCGCAGACGTTCACCGTCACCCCGGTGGACGGCCAGTCTGGCAGCGTCACCACCACCCCGGTCAGCGACTCCGCCCTGTGGGGCAACGTCTACGGCGCCGCTCACGGCGGCGACTGCAGCGCCTCGGCCTCCGGAGGATGAGCGAACCGGTAATCCCCGCCGCCTCGGACCACGGGATCGCGCCCGCGGCCGAGGCGGTGGGGATTCACCAGCGGTTCGGCAGCACCCGCGCGCTTCGGGGCGTGGACCTGAGCCTGGAGACCGGCCGCTGCCTCGGCCTGGTCGGGCGCAACGGCGCGGGCAAGTCCACGCTGGTCTCGATCCTGTCCGGCCTGTACCCGCCGGACGCAGGCGAGGTGCGCCTCGACGGGCGCCCGGCCCCCTCGCTCGGCGACATCGCCGCGTGGCGCGGCCGTATCGCGACCGTCTTCCAGCACTCCATGGTGGTGCCCAGCCTGACCGTGGCGGAGAACGTCTTCCTCGGCCGGCAGCCACGCCGCGGCGGCGGGATCGGCGTGGTGGACTGGCGCCGGATGCGCGAGCAGACCCGGGAGGTGATGGCCGAGTGGGGCTTTGACGTGAACGCCGACACGGCCTGCGGGAACCTGACCGTCGAGCAGCGGCAGGTGGTCGAGATCACCAGGGCCCTGGCGGCCGGCACCCGCTGCCTGCTGCTCGATGAGCCGACGGCGGCGCTGGAGCGCGGCGCGGCGCAGCGCCTGTTCGAGCGGATCCGCCAGCTGCAGGCCCAGGGCGTGGCGATCCTGTACATCTCGCACCATCTCGAAGAGGTCTTCGAGATCTGCACCGACATCGCGGTGCTCAGGGACGGCGAGATGGTGCTGACCGCCCCGCTTGGCGAGGTGACCAAGGATGACTTGGTGGCCGCCATGGTGGGGCAGAAACTCCTTCATACCGAACGACCCTTGGCTTCACCCCCCGCCCAGACCGAGCCCTCCGCGGCCGACGCCCGCGGCGAACACCCGGTCCTGGTGGTCGAGGGCGTGACGTTCGCCTCCCCTGGCGTCTTCCTCGGCAACGTCTCCCTGACCATCAGCGGCGGCGAGCGGGTCGGCGTGACCGGGCTGCGCGGGTCCGGGGCCACCACCTTGGCCAGGATCGTGGCCGGCGCGGCCACGCCCGGTGCGGGGCGCGTGCGGCTCGGTGACAAGGTGCTGCGCCCCGGAGACCGGGCGGGGGCGCTGCGGGCCGGTATCGGCTACATCCCCGAAGACCGGCAGGCGGATGGGTTCGTGCCGCTGCTCGGCGCGGCGGAGAACATCACGATGACGGTCACCGACCGGCTCGCCCGCGGCGGCTTCATCGGCCCCAGGCGCCGCGAGGCGCTCGCGGCGCCGCTGGCCCGGCGGCTGTCGCTGGTGTCGGCCGGGCTCAGCCAGCCGGTCCGCGAGCTGTCCGGGGGCAACCAGCAGAAGGTGACGGTGGCCCGGGCCCTGGCCAGCGATCCGGTGCTGATCGTCGCGATCACCCCGACCCGCGGCGTGGACGTGGCCTCGAAGGAACTACTGCTTTCCGAACTAGAGCGGGTCACCTCGCAAACCGGTGCCAGCCTGCTCCTGGCCACGGACGAACTTGACGACCTGGTCATCTGCGACCGGGTGGTGGTGCTTGTCCGCGGCGAGATCTTCACGGAGTTCACCGAGCCGCCCTTCGACCGCGAGGCGCTGATCGCGGCCACCGAGGGTCTGGGAGCCTCATGAGTGAAACCAAGGACAACCTCGCTGCCCTGGCCGCCGACGTGGAGTCCGCGCTAGCGCGCAGGCGGAGCAGGAGCGCCGCCGCGATCTCGTGGATCCGCGAGGCCGCGCTGCTCCCCGTCCTGGCCGTGCTCCTCATCGTCGGCGCGGTGCTGAACAGCCACTTCCTCACGGTGTCGAACATGACCGGGATCGGCCAGCAGATCTCGGCGCTGGGCGTCGTGGTGGTCGGCGAGTCCCTCATCCTGCTCATTGGCGGCCTGGACCTCTCGCTCGAGTCCACCTACGGGCTCGCCCCGATGCTCGCGGCCTGGCTGCTCGTCCCGGTGGCCGCGGCCGGCAACGGCATGCTGCTCAACCCGTACCTAGGCATCGTGATCCTGCTCGCGGTCGGCGCGGCGGTGGGCCTGGTCAACGGGCTGCTGATCGTCAAGGGCCGGCTCAACGGGTTCATCGTGACGCTCGGCATGACGATCCTGCTGGCCGGGATCCAGGACGGCATCGTCAAGGGTCAGGCCCCGTTCAGCCTGCCGACCGCGTTCGGCTACCTCGGCGCGGCCTACATCGGGTCGATCCCGCTGTCGCTGATCGTCGCGGCGGTCATCTTCGCCGGTACGGGGGTGTTCCTGCGGTATCACCGGCTGGGCCGCGCGATCTACGCCGTCGGCGGCAACCGGGAGGCCGCCCGCGCGGCGGGGATCAAGGTCGACCAGGTCAGGATCGGCGTCTACGTGGCCGGCAGCATCCTCGCGGCGATCGGCGGCCTGATGGAGGCGGGCCGGGTTTCCTCGGTGGCGCCGACGCAGGGTTACGGCGAGGGCATCATCTTCTCGGTCTTCGCGGCGGCGGTGATCGGCGGCGTGTCCCTGCAGGGCGGCCGCGGGAACATGGTCGGCGCGGCGTCGGGCGTCATCCTGCTCGGGTTCGTACAGAACATCCTGGACCTGGAGAACGCGCCGAACTACTGGATCGAGGCGATCGACGGAGGCGTGATCTTGTTCGCGCTGTTCCTGGCCCGCGTCATTGGCGGCGAGGCGAGCGCCGAATGACCAAGATCACCGGGTTCGAGCTCCACGACGTGCGCTTCCCGACGTCGCGGAGCCTCGCGGGGTCGGACGCGATGAACCACGCGCCCGACTACTCCGCCGCGTACGTCATGGTCAGGACCGACGCGGACGGGCTGGCCGGGCACGGGTACGCGTTCACGATCGGGCGCGGCAACGAGGTCCAGCTGGCCGCGATCAGGATGCTCGAGCCGTTCCTGGCCGGGCAGGACCTGGACGAGATCCTTGGCGAGGTCGCCGGCCCCTGCCGCCTGGGCGAGCTGTACCGGCGGCTGGTCCGCGATAGCCCGCTGCACTGGCTCGGGCCATCCTGCGGGGTGGTGCACATGGCGACCGGCGCGGTGCTGAACGCGTGCTGGGATCTGGCCGCCCGCCGGGCCGGGCAGCCGCTGTGGCTCCTCCTGGCCGGGCTGACCCCGGAGGAGATCACCAGCCTGGTCGACTTCCGTTACCTGTCCGACGCGCTGACTCCGGACGAGGCGCTGGGCCTGCTGGAGCGTGGCTACCCGGCGCGCGCCGAGCGGATCGCGGCGCTGCGGCGCGACGGCTACCCGGCCTACTCGACCGCGCCCGGCTGGCTCGGCTACTCAGACGAGCGGCTGGCCGCGCTGTGCGCCGAGGCGGTCGGCCAGGGTTTCACCCAGGTCAAGCTCAAGGTCGGGGCGGCCCTCGACGATGACAAGCGCCGGTGTGCGATCGCGCGCGAGGTGCTCGGGGACGAGTTCGGCATCGCGATCGACGCGAACCAGGTCTGGGACGTGCCGACCGCCATCGCGTGGATCAGGGAACTGGCGCCGTTCCGGCCCGCGTGGGTGGAGGAGCCGACCGCCCCGGAGGACATCCTGGGCACCGCGGCGATCCGGAGCGGCGTGCGGCCGGTCAAGGTCGCCACCGGCGAGCACGTCGCCAACCAGGTCATGTTCAAGCAGCTGCTGCAGTCCGCCGCGATCGACATCATGCAGATCGACGCCTGCCGCGTCGCCGGGGTGAACGAGAACGTCGCCAACCTGCTGCTGGCGGCGAAGTTCGGGGTACCGGTCTGCCCGCACGCCGGCGGGGTGGGCCTCTGCGAGATCGTCCAGCACCTGTCGATGTTCGACTACGTGGCCCTGTCCGGCACGTCCGACGGGCGCAGGATCGAGTGGATCGACCACCTGCACGAGCACTTCGCCAGCCCCGCCGTCGTGTCGCGCGGCCGCTACCGCGCGCCGGAGACGCCGGGTGCCTCCACCGAGATCAGGCCCGAGGCCCTGGCCGAATTCTCGTTTCCGTCCGGCCCGGCCTGGCAGCCGAGCCCGTGATACTCCCCGGCTCGCTGGTCTTCGGCGGCGCTCCCATCGGCGGGCTGTACGCACCGGTGAGCGACGAGGGGGCCGCGGCCACGCTCCAGGCGGCCTGGGACGCGGGGATCCGCGCCTTCGACACCGCGCCGCACTACGGGGTGGGGCTGTCCGAGCAGCGGATCGGCGATTTCCTGGCCGGCCAGCCACGCGCCGAGTTCGTCGTGTCCACCAAGGTGGGGCGGCGGCTGGTGCCCGCGGCCGGGCCCGTCGAAGGCGTCGACGGTTTCTACGGCACGCCGGAACTGAGGCGGGTGCGCGACTACAGCGCGGACGGCGCGCTGCGCTCACTGGCGGACAGCCTGCGCCGGCTGCGGCTGGACCGGGTGGACATCGTGCTGATCCACGACCCGGACGAGCATATGGCCGAGGCGCTGGACGGCGCCTACCCCGAGCTGGCCACGCTGCGCTCGCAGGGCGCGGTCGGGGCGATCGGCGTGGGGGTCAACTCCGCCTCGCTCGCCGAATGGTTCGTGACGCGCTGCGATCTCGATTGCGTGCTCATGGCCGGCCGGTACACGCTGCTAGACGACTCCGCGGCGCGGACGCTGTTCCCGCTCTGCGTGGACCGCGGGGTCGCGGTGCTGGCCGCAGGCGTGTTCAACAGCGGGATCCTGGCTGGTGGCGATCGCTACGACTACGCCCTGGCTCCGCCCGGCCTGCTGACCCAGGCGCGCCGCATCGCCGAGGTCTGCGCCCGCTACGACGTCCCGGTGGCGGCGGCCGCCCTGCGCTGCGTCCTGCGTCACCCCGCGGTCACCGCCGCCGTGGTCGGCGCGCGCACTCCGGACGAGATCCGCGCCGACGCGGGGTACCTGTCCCTGGACATCCCGGACGCCCTGTGGACCGACCTGGCCGGCCTCCCGCCGTGAGCTTTCCTCAGAGCACCGAGGCGAGCCACTGCTCGACGCCGGCGATGTGCACGGTCGCCCAGGACCTGGCTACCTCGGGCTCGTGGGCGGCCAGGGCATCAAGGATGGCCCGGTGCTCGGCCAGCGTCTGGGCCAGCGTGCCGGTCTGGGTCAGCCCGCGCCAGACGCGGGCCCTGGTCGTCGGCGCCGATATCGACTCGAGCAGCGAGGAGAGCACGGAATTACCCGAGCACGCGACGATCCGCCGGTGGAACTCCAGGTCGTTCGCCACCAGGTCCTCGGCCTCCGGGTTCGGCCCGATGCTGTCGAGCAGCTTGCGCAGGTGCTCGGTTTCGGAGTCGGTGATCCGCTCCGCGGCCATGGCCGTGGCCGCGGGCTCGAGAATCCGCCGGACGCGCAGGAACTCCAGCACGGTGTCGTCACGGTGGAAGTCCACGATGAAGCTCAGCGCCTCAAGCAGGAGCCGCGGTTCCAGGCTGGTCACGTAGGTCCCGTCGCCGCGCCGCACGTCCAGGATGTTGACCAGCGAGAGCGCCCGCACCGCCTCCCGCAGCGAGCTCCGGGACAGGCCCAGGTCGGCGGCCAGATCCGCCTCCCTGGGCAGCCGGTCACCCGCGCGCAGCGCGCCGGAGGTGATCATGGCCTTGATCTTCTCGATGGCCTCGTCGGTGACGGCCACGGTGCGCGTACCCCCACTCCGCAAAGATCGGATGTTTGTCCGAGTATGACATATCGCCAAAACCGCAGGACGGAGAGACGTTGTGATCGTCGATGCGCACCATCACCTGTGGGACCTTGGCGTACGGGACCAGGACTGGATCAGCGGCGCAACGGCGCTCGCGCCGCTGCGCCGCGATTTCCTGCTCGGTGACTACCAGCCCCTCGCCGCGCAGAACGGCGTGGGGGCGAGCGTCGTCGTGCAGACCGTCACCGTGCCGGGGGAGACCCCGGAGCTGCTCGCGCTGGCCGCTATCAGCGACCTGATCGCCGGGGTGGTCGGCTGGGCCGATCTGACCGCGCCGGGCCTGGCCGACCGGATCGCCGAGCTCAGGGCCGGGCCGGGCGGGGGCAAGCTGGTCGGCCTGCGCCACCAGGTGCAGAGCGAACCCGACCCGCGGTGGCTGACCCGCGCCGACGTCCTGCGCGGGCTGGCCGCCGTCGCCGGTGCGGGCCTGGTCTACGACCTGGTCATCACGGCGGGCCAGCTGGAAACCGCGGCCGAGGCCGCGGCCGCCGTACCCGACCTGCTGTTCGTCCTGGACCATCTCGGCAAGCCGGCGATCGCGTCGGGGAGCACCCAGCCGTGGGATCGAGACCTGCGGCGCCTGGCGGCGCTGTCCAACACGGCATGCAAGCTGTCCGGCCTGGTCACCGAGGCCGACTGGACCGCATGGCAGGTCGCCGATCTGCGCCCCTACGCGGACGCTGCCCTCGACGCCTTCGGCCCGGGCCGGGTGATGTTCGGGTCCGACTGGCCGGTCTGCACGCTGGCCGCAAGCTACGACGAGGTGCTCCAGGCCGCCCGCGACCTGACCGATCACCTCAGCGACGCCGAACGCGAGGCTATCTTCGCGGGCACCGCGAGCCGCGTGTACCGGCTCGGGCGGTAGCGCGGGGGGCGGTTACCGGGCGGGGACGGGATTCAGCCTTCGCGGGCACCGCAGGCTGCTCAGTCATGACTAGGCAGGAAGTCCAGGAGCAGGGCGTTGACCTCGTCGGGGGCGTCGAGCTGCATCCAGTGGCCGGGGCCTTCAAGGCGCTCGTAGCGCCACGGGCCCGCCACGTTCTCCGCGGAGTCGGTCATCTGCATCTCGGTAAGGGCCGGGTCTTTCGTGCTCCAGATGCCCATCGTGGGGGCCTGGACGGGCGGGAGCTGGGGTGCAGGCGCCACCCACGATTCCGGCGGGACGTTGGCCCGGTACCAGTTCAGGCCCGGGGTGAGCGAGCCGTTCGCCTCCAGGTCGGCGATCACGCCGTCGGCGTCGGGGTGCCCGCCCCAGTTACGGAAGTTGGCCCAGTCATCCCCGGACAGCCAGCGCTCGGCGATCCCTGGGAACTGGAACAGCAGCATGTACCAGGACTTCTCGCGCTGCCGCGGGGTGCGGCGGAAGGTGGCCGGGTGGCCGACGGACAGCACGGCCAGGTGGTCGACGCGGTCGGGCACCAGGGAGGCAAGCCCCCAGGCCAGCGCGGCGCCCCAGTCGTGCCCCACGAAGTGGGCCCGGTCGACCTGCTCCGCCGCGAGGATCGCCAGGACGTCGCCGGCCAGGAGCATCATCGAGTAGGCGGGGACGTCCTCGGGCTTATCGGAGCGGCCGTAACCGCGCAGGTCCGGGACGATGACCTGGAATCCTGCCTCTGCTAGGGCCGGTACCTGGTGCCGCCAGAGCCTTCCGGAGTCGGGAAAGCCGTGCAGCAGCACGACCGGGCGCCCGGCCCCGGTGACCTCGTATTCGATCCCGACCCCACCCACGTCTACGCGGCCCATCCGGCCTCCTCCTGTCAGTCGATCGGTGCTTACGCGCCGGACACCAGCGCGAGGATCTGCTGGCGGGTCGGGCCGAATGGCCGCTCGTCGCGCCAGTCTGACCCTAGCGCGAGGGTCTTGTCGCGCAGCCCGGGGCGGGCGAAGACCTCCGCGGGGGTCTCCAGCACGAACCGGATGTCGAACATCGCGCGCACGCAATCGGGATCTTTCTCGAACGCGACGTCGAGGGACTTCTCCAGCTGGTACGCGGGGTCCGGCGGATCGTAGGTCGCGCCGCGCAGGTCGGCCTCGATCTCGCCGAGGCGGTGCCGGTCGCTGGCCAGGGTGGCGCGGTACCACGGCTCGACGGTCTCGGCGGTGGCGGTGTGGAATGCGTCGGCAAACGCCGCAGGATCGCCGAGGCCGGCCGAGCGCAGCTGATCCCGCAGGGTCAGGGCGTGCAGCAGGCCGATCGACGCGCCGCGCCCGTTGGCGGGATTGGAGCAGGCCCAGGAGTCGGCCACGGCCACCACGCCGGTCGCGAGTGGCTGGCCGTCGATCACGAAGCCGCGGTAGCGATCCTCCAGCCGGGCCATCACCTGGATCTCGTCGTCCAGCGGGGTTCCGTCCAGCCAGTGAGCGACCAGCGGAAGGCCGCGCACCAGAGCCGTCCAGCGCGCCGTCTCCCGCAGCGGCCGCAGCGCGGTGTCCTTCGACCCGGTCACGAGGACGACGGCCCAGGTCCCGTTGTCCGCGGGCAGGGTGAGCGAGGTGATCGTGCCCCAGTTCATCTGAACCGGCCCGCGTATGGCGGGCATCGATCCGTCCGCCGACCTGAAGTACCGCCCGTAGTACAGGAACCCGCTGTCTTCTAGCTCTTCGACGGGCGGGCGGGCGTCGACGCCGCGGAACCAGGCGGGCAAGGCCGACCGTCGCCCGCTCATGTCCACCACCAGGTCGGCCGGGATGGACTCGCCGAGCCTCGTCCGCACTCCCACCACGTGCGGGACGCCGGGACGGGCCCGCGACCCGGTGACCAGGCCGACGACGACCGTGCCGCGGCGGATCTCCACGCCGGGAGTCGACTCGGCGGCAGCTGCGAGCACGGCCTCTACCAGCGCGCGCCTGCCGGTGAGCCAGTCGAAGCGCTCGTCGCCGTCCCGAAAGCCGCCGGTCAACGCCCCGGGCAGGACGTCGCGGATCAGGTTCAGCCGCAGCGCGCCCGCGACCTGCAGGGCCTTGGCCGCCTCCGGCAGTTCCGCCTCGACGATCGACCGGAATCCGGGCAGGAAGACGTGCCCCTGCCGGAACTGGTTCAGCCCCGGGCGCTGCCAGCGCTCCCAGGCCTCCGCCGGGTTGCCCGGCGGCGAGTCTGGGTCCCGCTCCAGCACGGTGACCTGATGATCGTCACCGGCCAGCAGCATCGCGGTCCCCAGTGCCACTACCCCGGCTCCCACCACCACGATCCGCGCCATGATCGAAGGCTAGGGGGTCCGGCCCGCCCGGCGGAAGCGGGTCATGGGCCCGAAATCCGCGCCATGACCGGGGGCTAGGGGGTCTGGCCTGCCCGGCGGAAGCGGGTCATGGGGCCGAGCACGCCGGGCACCACCTCGAACGGGGTCATACCGAGCCGTTCGATGACCCGGACCGACGCGGTGTTGCCCTCGTCCACCTCGGCCAGCACCTGGGGCAGGCCGAGCGGGCCCAGCGCCAGCTCCACCACGGCCCGGGCGGCCTCGGTAGCGTATCCCTGGCCCCACGAGCCGGGGGCCAGGCTGTAGAAGATCTCCAGCCCGAGATCCTCCAGCGGCCGCAGCCCGGCGGTACCGACCAGATCCGACTGGTCTTTCTCCTGGATCAGCCACAGGCCGTACCCGGCGGCGGCGAAGTCCCGCGCGCTGTCCTCGATGGCCTCGGTAACCTCCTCCGCCGACATGATCCCTCCATCGAACAGGAACAGCCGCACGTCGGGCACAGTCCAGTGCGCCAGCAGCGCGGCGTGGTCGCGGACCGTCACCGGACGCAGGACGAGCCGTTCCGTGGTCAGGACGTGGTTCACGATCGCTACCCTACCTACCGCTGGTCAGCGGGTAGATTGAGCACGTAACATGAATAATTCATACTCCTGTTCGCTATCAGGTCGAGGCAGGGATGATGACGGTCGGTGTTCGGAGGTGCGGCGGCCAGACCGTTACCGTGACCATCGGCGCCGAACGGCTGTGCCTGACGCCAGCCAGCGCGAGGATGGCAGCCTGGGCGAGGTCTTCATCCGCTGGGGCAAGTACGGCACCAGCGGCGCGGGCTTGCTTGACACCTACGCCGCGGCGGGACCGGCGGCCGGCCTGACCGGTCAGGGCAGGCCCATCCGGCGCAGGAAGTTCCTGGCCGACTTCGTCGCCTCCCTGACCCCTTCCCAGGGATCGGTCTCCTGCTCCAGGCGCAGGCCGGGAGGGATGTGCACGCGGAACTCACCGGGCGAGGCCGGGCCTGCGATGTCCCTCAGCTCGTACCGCCGCACCGGCTGGCCGCCCAGGTAGGACGTCAGGGACAGCAGGATCCCCAGCTCTGCGTCCACCACGGCGACGGCGGGGGAGAACATCAGGGAGAACGACCACGGGGCATCGCCGCGCGCCACGTCGACGCGGTACGCCGGGCGGTCCCTGGCCATGACGAGCGTGCCGTCGGACAGCCGGCACTCGAGCAGCCAGGACGCGTCGGCGAGGTCCGCGAGGTCACTGGGGAGAGGCTGAGCCGGGCCCGCGATCACGCGGTAGCGGTAGACCCGCCAGCGGCGCTGCCCGTCACACGCGATGGTCTTCGGCCCGCGCGCGGGATCGTACCGGTGGTCGATCTGGTACCGGCCGGGGCCGCCGATGCGGAGCGAGGAAACAAGGTGCGGGGCGGCCGCCGGTTCGCCCAGCGCGCTGGCGAGCAGGCCGAGTCCGCCGAACCCGGTCCGGCGCACCGCGTCCGGTACCTGCGCCAGCAGGGCGCCGGGGTCGAGCCACTGGTGCAGCGTGGCGGCGAACGCGGCGGTGCCGCTGCCGTGCAGCAGGTGCAGCACGTCGTCACCGACCGCGGGTCCGGCGAGCCTGCCGTCCGGTGACACCTGGGGTGGCGGGTCGTCGCGCGGCATGGCCGCCTCCGCGTCGGCCGTGTTCCGGCCCCGGCCGAACGGTGAGTACCTGTGCCACGCACCCAGGCCGTCCGCGGCGAGCCCCGCCGCGGTCTTCCAGGCCGCCACGACGGGATCGCCGGCGCCGCCAGCCGTCCGCAGGCTCTCGCCGACCCGGCTGCCCGGCGGCGGGGCGAACTGCGCCGCCCCGATCACGGGGTTGACGTCCAGGCTGACCAGCTCGGTCACCCGGGGAGGCTGGCGGCCGTCGGTCTGCGCGACGCGCAGCAAGATGCCGAGCTCGGCGTCCACGATGACCTCGGTGCGGCCGATCCGGGACCGGGCCGCCCCGGTCACGTCCCGCAGGCTCGGCCGGGCCGTCACCACGACGTCCAGCCCTTCTCGCCCGCAGGCTCGCACCGGGCCCCTGACTTCCAGCCGGGAGTCCCGCAGCAGCCAGGAGGGGCACAGCAGCGTGCGCAGCGGCGGCTCGGGCCCCCCGGCCCAGTGCTCGGTCCCGTCCGCGGCCCAGGGCGGCGATGTCCACGCGTGCTCGCCGTCGCACCCCCTGATGCCCTCCGCCGTCTGCTCCCGGTACCGTCGGCCCGGCGCGACCAGCACGGTTGACCCGTCGTTCACCCTGGCCGAGATGGCGAGCCTGGTCCAGTCCGCGCGCTGGAGCAGCCCAATCACATCGAGATCGCCGGTCATGGCTGCCCTGAGCTCTCCAGCATGTGCCGATTACACCAGATCCGGGGCGGCCTAGCCGGGATCCTGGGGGAGGGACGCGGGGCTAGAGGGCGGCACCGCGCTGCTGGGGCGGGCGGCTGATCCTGGCGGCGAACAGGTCGCGGAGGCTGACCACGCCCCGCACGTTGCGCCCTTCCACGATGGGGAGGTGGCGGTAGCCGTTCAAGAGCATCATCTGGGCGGCGTCCTCCACCGTGGTCTCGGGCCCGGTGGACTGCGGGTCGGCGGTCATCCACGCCGAGACCGCGACGGCGGTGAGGTCGGTCCCCGAAGCCGCGGCCCTGAGCACGTCACGCTCGGTGAGGATGCCGGCCAGGAAGGGCCCCTGCATGACCAGGGCGGAGCCCACCTTCTCCCGCACCATCGCCTCGGCCGCCTCCGCGACCGGGGTGTCTGGGCTGGTCGAGACCAATCGCGTGTGCATGACATCGCCGACCGTCAGGATCCGGCGGCCGTTGTCAGCCACTTTCGCCGATCTCGTACAGTTCCGAGTCGTCATGCGGGGCCGACGGCCCGGCCAGTTCTTCCGACAGCAGGCGCCACAGCGAACCTGCCCACGCCGACAGTTGCGGCCACCGCATCCAGAACACCTGGAGCGTTGTCTCGTCAAACTCGGCATGCGCCTGATCAGGGCTTACGGTGCGGGTGAAGTCCTCGAGTTGGTGAATAAGGTCGAGGAACCGGTCGGCGTTATCATCCATCGATCACCTCCAGGGGGGCCAGCGGGGTTAGCCGCGGAAGCGCGCGGGACGTCGAAGACGCCAAGTGGGGGAATCCATACCCCGAAAGCACGTCACGCAAGAGGCCGCCGCCCGCATATTTTCTGAGGAGAGACAAAAAATCCGGCCTTCGTCAGACAAAGCCAGACAGATGGCTGCGGTCGGCGTGACGGGCAGTAGGCGACGCGTGAAAAGGCCCAGCGACATTCCCCCTAGTGGTTACTGAATGTGATCGAACCTTCCCCGTACGTAAACCAACCGCGGTTGACATTGCCGTGATCGAGGGTAAGTTGCTGCTCAGGTCCAGCACCGGGCTCGTCAGCCGGACCTGCAGACTCGTCAGGTTTTAGGGCAACGCCCCGGCAGGAGGCGCTCGCATCCAGCCGCCCTCGAGACCAGGCGTAGCCCGATCGGGCCGAACGGGTCTGGGACGCTCATCCGGCTGGATGGGGGGTTGGGCGTGGAAAGGACCCGGGCAACCAGTAGACAACGGAGGTCGAGCCCGTTGCCAACGGGACGGACTCCGGTCCGAAGGTGCTGCCCGGGTCCTTTTCCTTTGGCGCGAATGTCCCGCCTGCCCGGGTAGGGCACGAACCTGGTCGCCGGTTCGTTGGCATAATCACGGGAGCAACGCCGCGTGCGCGGTCGGGCCCGGGCGCGAGAGCACGGGGATATCATGTCCTGCACGTCCGCGGTTAACGGCTGTTAACCAACGCAGCGATAGGCAGAGGTAGTGACTGAGCCACACCCAGCCGCCGATCAGCCGATCGGCCAGACGGTCATCGTCATGCCCACCTACAACGAGAGGCAGAACCTGGAGTCGATCGCGGGCCGGGTCAGGGCGGCGCTGCCGGAGGCTGACCTACTCGTGGTGGACGACAACAGCCCGGACGGCACCGGTGACATCGCGGACAAGCTGGCCGAGACCGACCCGCACGTGCAGGTGCTGCACCGGACGGAAAAGGCGGGCCTGGGGAAGGCTTACATCGCCGGGTTCAGCTGGGCGCTTGAGCGCGGTTACGACGTGATCGTCGAGATGGACGCGGACGGCTCGCACCTGCCCGAGCACCTGCCCACCCTGGTCGGCGCCCTGGCCGACGCGGACCTGGCCATCGGGTCCCGGTGGACGAGCGGCGGCCGCGTGCTCAACTGGCCGAAGTCCCGCCTGCTGCTCTCCCGCGGCGCCAACATCTACACCGGGGCCATGCTGGGCGTAGGCGTTCGCGACGCGACCGCGGGCTTCCGCGCCTACCGGGCCTCCACCCTGCGGACCATCAGCCTGGACCAGGTCCAGTCGACCGGCTACTGCTTCCAGATCGACCTGACGCTGCGGGTTGCCGACGCGGGCCTGCGGATCGTCGAAGTGCCGATCACGTTCGTGGAACGTGAGCATGGCGCCAGCAAGATGAGCAACAGCATCATCATGGAGGCGTTCTGGCGGGTCGCGCAGTGGGGAGTGGCCAGGAGGCTCCGTCAGCTCAGGTCGCGCCGGACCCGCTGAATGGCGGGGAAGGGCCTAGGCGCTCCGGCCGGGCCGAATAACCGGGAGAGCTAAGCGCTCCGGCGGTGCGGCTGGTCCGTGCCCAGGCCTTGGCCGCGTTCGGCGCTGCGGCGCTCCCTGATCACTTCGAGTCGCTCAGCCAGGACCGCCTCGAGGTCCTCGACCGTGCGCCGCTCCATGAGCATGTCCCAGTGGCTGCGCGGCGGCTTCGCCTTCTTCGGGGACGGGGATTCCCCGGTGGCGGCGATGGCGATAGAACCGCAGACACGACACTCCCACGTGGCAGGAAGTTCCGCCTCGGCCGCGAACGGCACGCTAAAATGGTGCCCGTTCGGGCAGTCAAAGGCGACGTCCTGACGGGGCGCCAGGTCGGTGTTCCTGTCGTTCTCGTAGCTCGTCGCACCGAGCCGGGTGCCGCGAAGTGCGCGTTCGGCCATGCTCACTGCCTCCCAGGCGATCAGCGGTCTTGTTGTGCAACGCTGGGTACCCGGACAAGATTCCCCTTACGGGCGTTACCCAATCGTTTTTCTGGCAGAAGATCGCAGCTATAGGCCCTACGGGGCGGGCTGACCCGGGTCGGGCGGCCCGCCGCGCGCCGTCGCGGGCCCGGTTAGCTGGCGGTCCGCGGGTGCCACTGGCCGCGTTCGATGAGCACGTCGCGCAGCGTCTCGATGTCGTCCGTCATGATCCCGTCGGCGCCCAGCTCCAGGAAGCGGGTCATCGCGGCCCGGTCGTTGATCGTCCACACGTGGACGTCGAGGCCGAGGGCGTGGGCGCGGCGCATGAACGACCCGGTCGCCACCCTCCCCGGCACCTGCGTGCAGCGCATCTGGGACCGCGAGAACCGCCCGGCGAGCAGCCGGGTCTGCGGCCCGTGCGGGGTAGCGCTGATGGAGCACCGCACGGCGGCGATCGCGGCCGGCGAGGTGGTCATGCAGACCGGCTGCTCGAGCAGCCCGCGGGCGGCGCGGAGCCGGCTGCCGGAGAACGAGGTCACGCAGACCCGGTCCCACGCGCCGGTCCGGCGCAGCACCTCGGCCAGCAGGGAAATCCCCGGCTCGTCCTTGAGGTCGATGTTGAACCGCACGTCGGGCCAGGCGCCGAGCAGGTCCTCGATGCGCGGTATCGGCTCAGAGCCACCCACGCGCAGCGCCTTGATCTCGCGGTACGGCAGCGCGTTGATCGGCCCGGAGGCGTCGGTCACCCGGTCCAGCGTGCGGTCGTGGAACGCCATGAGCATCCCGTCCGAGGTCGCGCGGGCGTCGGTCTCCAGGTACGCGTAGCCGAGCTCGACCGCGTTCTCGAACGCGGTCCACGAGTTCTCCGGCGCGTGCACCGGGCCGCCGCGGTGGGCGAAGGCGATGGGACGCGGGTGGTCGAGGAATGGAACGCGCACGACGTTAGTATGCCCGCGGCCAGGGCCGTTCCGGTGAACTGCGGGTGTCGGGCGGTTGATCAGGTCACCGTGGCCCCGTCCAGGCGCGGCGCCGGGCCTCGGCCAGCGCGATGGCGGCCGCCACCGCCACGTTCAGCGACCCGACCCGCCCCGGCTGCGGGATGTACGCGATCGCGTCGGCGATGGCCAGCAGCCCGGCGGTGCACCCGTGGTCCTCATTGCCGATGGCCAGGCAGACGTCGCCGTCCAAGGGCGCCTCGTGCAGCGGGACGGCACCGGTGGCCAGCTCGATCGCGACCACCCGCAGCCCCGAGGCCGCCGCGGCCTTGGCCGCCTCGACCGGACTGGGCTCGGTGGTCGCCGGCACGAGCCGCTGCGTGCCGAGCGCCGTCCGGCTCACCCCGGGGTGGCTGAGCGGGGCCGTGCTGCCGCACAGCCACAGGTGCTCGGCCCCGAAGGCTGCCGCCGACCGGACGATGGAGCCGACGTTGAACGGCTGGGCGACCGAGTCGAGCAGGACAGCCAGCCGGGCGTCGCTGGCCCGGCGCCATTCGCGGTTCAGCCGCTTGACCTCGACGGGGCGCAACTGTCTCGGGGGGGTACGGGGGGGCGGAGAGCCCTCCCGTGCTGGGGGGGCCGAGGGGGTCGGGGGGTACGGGGGGGCGGAGAGCCCTCCCGTTCCGGGGGGGTCACCGGGGGGGTCGTCCCCCCGGGGGGAAGCACAGCATTCACGGGGGAGTCACCACCGCTCGTTCGGCAGAAATAGTGACGTGCAGCAGGCGGTAACCGCTCCGCGCGGCCAGGCGCGTCACGGGCCAGCCCTGCTCGGCGAGCCAGCGGTGCAGCGAGTCGGCCCCCAGGTTCCGCCCCGCGACCAGGTAGGCCTGGCCGGCCGGGCCTAGGCGCCCCAGCCAGCCGCTGAGCAGCGCGTGCAGGGCGGCCTTCCCGACGCGGACGGGCGGGTTGGACCACATCGCCGTCAGGGCGGGCGGGACCGCCGGGTCCTCGGGCGTGACGCAGCGGACATTCTGCAGGCCGGCCGCGGCCGCGTTCCGCGCGCACAGCTCCAGGGCGCGCTCGTTGACGTCGACCGCCCATACGGTCGCGCCCGGGGCGCGGGCGGCCAGCACGCAGGCGATCGGGCCGTACCCGCAGCCCAGGTCGAGCAGGTCGCCCGTTGGCGGCGGGGCAGGGGATGCCTCGAGCAGCAGGCGGGTGCCCGGGTCGAGCCGGGTGGGGGAGAAGACCCCGGCGTCGGTGGCCAGCTCCAGGTAGACGTCGGGCAGGATCACCCGCACCAGGCCGGGGCGGTGCGCGGCGTGTGGTTGCGGCGAGAAGTAATGCTCGCTCACGCCGTCATGAGCGCACGACCTGGGCCGACGGGGCGTCGCCGGACAGCGCGGGCGTGATGAACCGGCGGGTGATCCACCGCTCGACGATGAACGTCATGATGGGGATGGTCCCGGCCAGCAGCATGATCACCGTCGGCTTGTTCGCCAGCCGCAGCAACCTGGACAGGCGCCAGGCGAACACCAGGTAGATGATGTACAAGATGCCGTGCACCACGCCGACGTCGTTGGCGACGACCGGGTGGCCCGCCACCTGCAGCGGGATGCCGACGAAACACAAGATGATCAGCACCGTGCCGGTCACGTAGGCCATTACCCGGTACCGGCGCACCGCTCGGTCCAGGCGCACGGTTCCTTCGAAGGATTTCATCTCCCGCTCTTCACCTCAGTCCGTGCCACCGGCCATGTGTGCGCTTGACCTCGGCGTTGAGCCGCGCGAGGTAGGCGTTGTAGGCGGTAAGCTCCTCGTCCTCGTCGTCGGCGGGCTCCGCCGTGCTCACCTGGACGGCCCTGACACCGCCGATCCTGGCGGGCAGCTCGGCCGGTTCGGCGTCGGGGCTAGCCGTCATGCCGCCGCGCTTGACCCGGAACTCGTCCCTGATCGTCCTGGCCCAGAAGACCACGGCAAAGCCGGAGAACAGAGGCCACTCGAACGTGTACGCCCAGCTCAGCCCGTTGCCGCCCAACGCGCGGTGCAGCTGCCAGTCGCCGAGCCACAGCATGCCCCAGAAGGAGACCACCATCAGCAGGTGCCACGCAAGCCACCGCGGCTGGATCAGGAACCGCCAGGCCGGCCCGGCCTGGGCGGCGCCCGGCGCGGAGACGGCGTCCCCCGCTGGGGCGCTGTGTCCCGCCGAAGCCGCGTTCTCCATGCCATGAGGGTAGCGCTGTAGCCTGAGTGCCGCTCCGCCGCGCCCGGCCGGGTTGGACGGCACCGCGGACACACCGAAGAGATAGATAATTCACCCATGGGTCTGTCCGCGGGGTTCTCCGGCGAGGGCGGTCGGCTGCCCGGCCGGCTGGAAGACCTGCACGGTCCGTGGCAGGGGATCGTCGTGCTTCCTGTCCACCTGGCCTGGTACGGGCACCGGGAGTTCGACGTGGCCGTCCAGAAGTCCAGGCTTCAGCTGTACAGCACCCTGCTCAGCCAGGGCAGGCGGATCGACCTGGTCCGGCTCGTCAACGCGCAGCGGCTGAGCGAGGACTGGCCGCAGCTGCGCGTGCTGGTCAGCCGCAAGGTACGGCGGACCTGCGAGCGCAAGCTCGGGCTGCGCGCGCCTGCCGCGCGGTCGCACTCCCGCCGCCCTACCGGGGCGTGAAACCTGCCGGTATGCCAGGCTGATGGCATGCGCAAGTACGTCATCATGGGGGTTCAGGGCAGCGGAAAGGGCACCCAGAGCCAGCTGCTGGCGGCCGACCTGGACCTCGTGCATATCAGCGTCGGAGACATCTTCCGCTGGAACGTGCAGAACCACACCAAGATCGGGGCGCAGGTGCGCCGTGTCATGGCGGCCGGAGAACTGGTCGGGGACGACCTGGTGGAGTCGGTGGTCAGGGACCGGCTGACCGGTCACGACTGGAACTACGGCTTCATCATCGACGGGTTCCCGCGGAACTGCCGGCAGGCCGAGTTCTTCGTCGAGAGCTACGACATCGACGGCGTGATCGCGCTTGACCTGCCGGACAGCGAGGTCCGCCGGAGGGTGCTCAGCCGCAGGGTGTGCGAGGGATGCGGGATCAACTACAACCTGATCGGCAGCACCCCGGCGGTGCCCGGGCAGTGTGACGCCTGCGGGGGAGAGCTGACGACCAGGGAAGACGACACCGACGAGGCGCTGGCCGTCAGGCTGAGGGACTACCACGAGAAGACCGCCCCGGTGCTTGAGCTGTTCCGCCGCAAGGAGTACGTCATCTCTGTGGACGCTCGGCCGCCGGCCGGGGCCGTCCAGGCTGAGATCAGGCAGCGGCTCGGCCTGCCGCCCCGGCGGGAGGGAGCCAGGAGTGCGTGAGATCGTCGTGTTCGGCGGCAGCGCTCACCGGGCGCTGACCGCGGAGATCTGCGAATACCTTTCGGTGCCGGAGCGGCCGGTCCGGCTCGTGCGGTTCGCCAACGACTGCCTCGAGGTCCAGTTGCAGTCCAACTGCCGCGAGCGGGACGTGTTCATCATCCAGCCGCTGGTCCGGCCGGTACAGGAGCACCTGGTCGAGTTGCTGCTGATGACGGACGCGGCCAGGGGCGCCTCGGCCGCCCGGGTGACCGCCGTGATACCGCACTTCGCGTACGCCAGGTCCGACAAGAAGGACGAGCCGAGGATCTCCATCGCCGGACGCCTGGTGGCCGACCTGCTGGTCACCGCCGGCGTCAACCGCGTGCTCACGATGACCCTCCACTCGCCGCAGGTCCACGGGTTCTTCTCCGTGCCGGTGGACCACCTGCACGCGCTGCGCGAGTTCACCACGCATTTCCGCGGCCGTGACCTGTCCAACGCGGTGGTGGTCTCACCGGATCTCGGCCACGCCAAGAGCGCCGCCGCGTTCGCCCGCAGGCTGGGCGTGCCGGTGGCGGCAGGCGCGAAGGAACGGATCAGCGACACCCAGGTGGCCATCTCCGCCATCATCGGCGACGTGACCGGGCGGGACGCCATCATCCTCGACGATGAGATCTCGCGCGGCACCACCGTGTTCGAGCTGCTTGACCGGCTGCACGAGCGCGAGGTCCGCTCCGTCGCCGTGGCGTGCACGCACGGCCTGTTCGCCGACAACTCGCTGGACAAGCTGGCCGCCGCCGACGTGACCGAGATCGTGTGCACCAACACCGCCCCGGTGCCCCTCGATCACCCGAAGCTGCACGTCCTGTCGGTGGCCCCGGCCCTCGCCGATGCCATCCGCCGCATCCACGACGGCGAGTCCGTGAGCGCCCTGTTCGACCAGTAGCCCCCGGCTCGTCCTCGGCGAGGGTTAACGGGCCTGGGCCGTCCTGACGATCCAGGCCAGCACGAGAGCTTCCTCCAGCCACGCGTCGTAGCGCCCGCTCCGGCCGCCGTGACCCGCCTCCATCTCGATCTTCAGCAGGAACGGGCCGCCCTTGGCCGTGGCCCGGAGCCGCGCGATCCACTTGGCGGGCTCGTGGTACTGCACCCGCGTGTCGTTCAGCCCGCCCAGCGCGAAGATCGGCGGATAGACCTGCGCGGCGACGTTCTCGTACGGGCTGTAGGACTTCATGTAGGCGTAGAACTGCGGGTCGTGCAGCGGGTCGCCCCACTCCTCCCATTCGGTGACGGTCAGCGGGAGCGACGGGTCGAGGATGGTGTTCAGCGCGTCGACGAACGGCACGTGCGCCACGATCCCGGCGAAGGCCTCCGGCGCCATGTTCGCCACCGCGCCCATCAGCAGCCCGCCCGCCGAGCCGCCCCGCGCGATCAGCCGGTCCGCCGACGTCCAGCGCTCGTCTACCAGGTGCCGGGCACAGGCGATGAAGTCGGTGAAGGTGTTCTTCTTGTGCAGCAGCTTGCCATTGGTGTACCAGGCCCGGCCCATCTCGCCGCCGCCGCGGATGTGCGCGATGGCGTACACGAAGCCCCGGTCGAGCAGCGACAGGACCGGGATGGAGAAAGACGGGTCCCTGGACAGCTCGTAGCTGCCGTACCCGTACAGCAGGCAGGGCGCGGTTCCGTCGCGCGGCGTCCCCTTGCGGCACACCAGCGAGATCGGCACCCGCGTGCCGTCGTCGGCGACGGCCCACTCCCGGTACTCCTCGTAGTCCCCGGGCCGGTAGGGCACGCCCGCGGGCGAGGGAAGCACCGGCTGGCGCTTGAGCAGGGTCAGCTCACCGGTGGCCATGTCGCAGTCGTAGACCGAGCCCGGGGTGATCAGCGAGGTGTAGGACAGGCGGTACCTGGTGGCCTGGAACTCGGCGTTCGGGCCGGGTCCGACGCGGTAGACCGGCTCGCCGAAGGCGATCTCGTACTCGCCGTCGCGCCGCAGGATCCGCAGGCCGGTCAGCCCGTCCCGCCTGAAGTGCACCACGGTGAAGTCCGCGAACGCGTCCAGGCCCAGCAGCCTGGTGTCGGCGCGGTGCGCGACCAGCGGCGTCCAGTCCGCCGGGTCGGTCACCGGGGCCGTGGCGATCTCGAAGTTCTCCGCGCCGTCGTTGTGCAGGATGAACAGCTGGTCCCCGGCGTGGGTCACGTCGTAGTCCACGCCGTGCCGGCGCGGGGCCACCACGGTGAACCCGCCGTCCGGCGTCGTCGCGTCCAGCAGCCACACCTCGCTGGTCAGCACGCTGGCCGACCTGATGAGCAGGTAGCGCTCGCTGCGGGTCAGGCTCACGTAGACGTGGAAGCGCTCGTCTGCTTCCTCGAAGACGATGGTGTCCTGGCTGGCCGGCGTTCCGATCCGGTGCCGCCACACCCGGTAGGGCCGCCAGGCGGCGTCGACCGTGACGTAGAACAGCGTCGAGCCGTCCAGGGACCACGCGCATCCGGCGTAGGTGTCCGGGATCTCGTCGGGCAGCAGGCCGCCGGTGGCCAGGTCCTTGATCTGGATGGTAAACCGCTCATTGCCGGTGAAGTCGGTGGAGTAGGCCAGCCAGCGCTGGTCCGGGCTCGGCTGGAACGCGCCGAGGTTGAAGAAGTCGTGGCCCGCGGCGAGTTCGTTCGCGTCCAGCAGGACCTCCTCGCCCTCCAGCGGCTCGCCGTCGGCCGGGATCGGCGGGATGAGCTCCCCGGGCCGGACCTCGCGCCGGCAGTACACCGCGTACTGCTGGCCCTCGACCGTCCTGGCGTAGTGCCACCAGCCGCCCTTGCGGACAGGGACCGACAGGTCGCTCTCCTGCGTGCGCGCCTTGATCTCGGCGAAGATCTGATCGCGCATCGGGTCGAGCCCGGCGGTGGCGGCTTCGGTGTAGGCGTTCTCGGCCTGCAGGTACGCGATCGTGTCCGGGTCGTCCTTGACGGCGAGCCAGGCGTACTCGTCGATGACCGTGTCGCCGTGGTAGGTGCGCTCGCTGGGCACCTGCTTGGCGGCCGGGGGTTCGGCGGCGGATTCAGCTTCGGTGACTGGCTCGGTGCTCATGGTGGCCCAGTCTAACGACGCTCGCCCGGGCGGATTTGGGACGATGGGCGGGTGCAAGGACATCTGCTGCTCACGAACTGCATCGAGGACGAGGTCACCCGCCCGGCCATCGAGCTTGCCCTCAAGGATGACAAACTGCTCTGGCTCGACCTGGCCGACACCGGTCCGGACACCATCGCGCTGCTGCGCGAGGTGTTCAAGATCCACCCGCTGGCCATCGAGGACGCGCAGGAGTTCGACCAGCGGCCGAAGGTCGAGGACTACGACGACTTCGTCTACGTGGTCGCCTACGGCGCGCGCGGCCTGGACCAGCCGTTCGTCGAGGTGCACTGCTTCTACGCCGAGCACTTCTTCGTCAGCGTGCACCGCGATGAGATGCCCGCGGTCACGGACGCCTGCCGCGCGCTCTCCCGGCTGCCCACCGACCGGCGGCTCGTCGCGCTGTACCGGCTGCTCGACAGCCTGGTCGACAGCATGTTCCCGTTCCTTTCCGCGTTCGACGACCGGATCGACGAGCTGCAGGACCAGGTCTTCGCCAAGCCCACCGAGGACGAGCTGGCGGCCATGTTCGCCCTCAAGCGCAAGCTCGTGGATATGCGCAAGCTGGTCACCCCGCAGCGGGACATGGTGTCCGCGATGCTGTCGCAGGTGGTCGCGATTCCCGGCATGACGCCCGATTCCGAGCGGTATATCCGCGACCTGTACGACCACCTGATCCGGATCAGCGACATGGTGGACAGCTACCGTGACCTGCTCAGCGGGTCGCTCGACGCGTACATGTCGGTGGTGTCCAACCGGCTGAACGACGTCATGAAGCAGCTGACCATCATCGCCACCGTGTTCCTGCCGCTGTCCTTCCTGACCGGGTTCTTCGGCCAGAACTTCGGGTGGATGGTGCAACGGCTGGGTTCCCTGGGCGTCTTCCTCGGCCTGGGCCTCGGCACGGAGGTCGTGGCCGCCCTGGGCCTGCTCCTGTTGTTCAGGCGGCGCGGCTGGATGTGAGCCGGGGGTGGGGTTCCGGAGGCCTGACGCTAACCTGTTCCGGTGGGAGCCCTGGTGCCCGCGGAAGGAGAGGAGGTCCCGTGACGCCTTCGCCGGCCTCACCGCCTTCACCGCCGGAGCCGCAGCCGGTGCTGAGCCCGCTCACCGCGGCCGCGATCTTCCTGATGCTCACCGTCAACCCGGGCGGGGAGGCGGCCGTCAGGGACGTGCTCGGGGACTGGGCCGGCCTGCAGCGGGCGGTCGGCTTCCGGGCCCCGGGTCCGCCGCTCGCCTGCATCGCGGCGTTCGGATCGCAGGTTTGGGATCGCCTGTTCGATGGCCCCCGCCCGGCCGAACTGCACCCGTTCCGCGAGCTGCAAGGCAGCAGCCACCACGCGCCCGCCACGCCGGGAGACCTGCTGCTGCACATCAGGCACGAGCGGATGGACATGTGCTTCGAGTTCGCGACGCAGGTCATGGGGCGGCTGGCCGGGGCGGTGACGGTGGTCGATGAGGTCCACGGCTTCCGGTTCTTCGACGAGCGTGACCTGCTCGGCTTCGTGGACGGGACCGAGAACCCGGTCGGCAACGCGGCGGCCGGGGCGGCGCTCGTCGGCAGCGAGGACCCGGAGTTCAGCGGGGGCAGCTACGTCATCGTGCAGAAGTACCTGCACGACATGCAGGCGTGGAACGCCCTGTCGGTGGAGGACCAGGAACGGGCGATCGGGCGGTCCAAGCTGTCCGACATCGAGATGTCCGACGAGACCAAGCCCGTCAACTCCCACGTCGCCGTGAACACGATCATCGACCCCGACGGGATCCAGCGGCAGATCCTGCGCGCCAACATGCCGTTCGGCGACCTGGCCCGGGGCGAATTCGGCACGTACTACATCGCGTACGCCGCCACGCCCAGCGTGACCGAGCAGATGCTGGTCAACATGTTCATCGGCCGCCCGCCCGGTAACTACGACCGCATCCTGGACTTCTCCACCGCCGTCACCGGGTGCCTGTACTTCGCCCCGGCGGCCGACTTCCTCGACGACCTGCCCGACCCGCCTGGCGCACCCGGGCAGGCGCTGGGGTCCGGGCAGGAGGAAGCGGGGGGCGGTCCGGGGGGCACTGGTTCTTTGGGTACTGGTTCTTTGGGTACTGGTTCGGCGGGCACTAGTTCGGCGGGCACTAGTTCGGCGGGCACTAGTTCGGCGGGCACTAGTTCGGCGGGCACTAGTTCGGCGGGCACTAGTTCGGCGGGCACTAGTTCGGCGGGCACTAGTTCGGCGGGCACTAGTTCGGCGGGCACTGGTTCGCTGGGCATCGGCAGCTTGAAGAGGAGAACTGAGCCATGAACAACCTGTACCGTGAGCTCGCTCCGGTCTCCGGCGCCGCGTGGGCGAGCATCGAGGCCGAGGCTCGCCGGACGTTCGAGCAGCACGTGGCCGCCCGCCGGGTGGTGGACGTGCGGGGGCCGGCCGGGCCCGGGCTGGCGGCCGTCGGCACCGGCCACCTCGCCGGGATCGACCCGCCCTCAGGCGAGACCGGCGGGATCCTGGCCTGGCTTCGGGGGTCGCACCAGCTTGTCCAGCTCAGGGTCCCGTTCACGGTGAGCAGGCAGGACGTGGACGACGTCGAGCGCGGCGCGCAGGACTCCGACTGGCAGCCGGTGAAGGAAGCGGCCAGGGACATCGCCTTCGCCGAGGACCGGGCGATCCTCGAGGGCTACCCGGCCGCGGGGATCACCGGCATCAGGAAGAGCTCGTCCAACCCGGTACTGGCGCTGCCTGAAGAGGCGACCGAGTTTCCGGCCGTGATCAGCCAGGCGGTCAGCGCGCTCCGCCTCGCCGGCGTGGGCGGGCCCTACTCGCTGCTGCTGTCCGCCGCCGCCTACACGGCTGTGAGCGAGACCTCTGATCACGGCTACCCGATCCGCGACCACCTGGCCCGCGTGGTAGACGGCGAGATTATCTGGGCGCCCGCCATCGAGGGGGCGTTCCTGCTCACCACCCGCGGCGGCGACTTCGAGCTGCACCTCGGCGAGGACCTGTCGATCGGCTACCTGTCCCACGACAGCGAATACGTGCAGCTGTACTTCCAGGAATCCCTGACGTTCCTGGCCTACACCACCGAGGCCAGCGTGGCCCTGGCCGCCCACAGGAGGTAGCCGTCCGGCCGGCGCCCTACTCGTAGCGGGTCGGCGGGAACGGGTGCTCCTCGTCGAGGGGGTACAGCTCGCCCTTGTCGTACTCGCGGCGGACTTCGGCCCGCTCTTCCTGGTACTCGGTGCTCTGGGTGATCTTCGTCTGCGGCGGCGTATCGGTGGCCGGGGGCACTTCGTCCGGGTCGTAGGGGTCGAGCCCCGCGGCGACGCGCTCTTCCTCGGTCAGCCGGGCGAGTTGGTCGTCGTCCTCGCGGTCGATTTCGCCCCCGTGCTCCCTGCGGTTCCGGTGGAACCGCTCGGCGAACTCGCCAGAGTACTCGTTAGCATCTTCCTGTTCCTGCGTCATCACGCCTCCTCCGCTGGTGACCGGCGCGGGCGGGACCCGCCCGCGCCGTCGTCGCTAACCGGGCCAGCTTATCCGGGACTTCCTTAGCGCAGATCGGGCCACTGCTCGAAGGTGTACGCCATCTCCCAGAACATGCGCTCAAGCCGCGAACTCATCATGAAGATGGATTCCAGCTCGCGGCGCCTGGTCTCGCCGGGGACCTCCTCGCGCACCATGTCGTCGAAGGTATGGCGCATGTTCAGGACGAGATTGCTCTCCTCGTCGCTGAGGTAGAAGCCGACCCAGTCGGAGTACACGGGGTGTTCGGCAAGCTCGCCCCGCAGATCCCGGGCGATCTCGATGTAACTCCAGGAGCACGGGAGGATGGCGGCGGTGATTTCCAGCCCGGTGCCCGTCGCCGCCGTGGCCAGCAGGAAGCTGGTGTAGGCGACGTTGGCCGGAGCCATCGCCAGCGACCCGCCCCGGTCCTGCGCTCCCATGCTGATGACCTGCTCAAGGAGGCGGCGGTTGCTCGGGATCTCCAGCCGGATGATCCCGTCCGCCTGCCTGGTGAAGAACTCGAGTTCCGCCTCGCTGCGCGCCTTGGCGGCTCCCATGGCCATGCACTGGGCGAACGGCGGCAAGAACATCAGGTCCTGCTCGATGAAGAAGCGGAACTTGTCCAGCGGCAGGGTCCCGCGGGTCAGCTCGCCGATGAACGGGTGCGCATGCAGGCCAGCCCAGATGTCATCGCACCGGATGCGGAGCCGGGCAGAAAACGCCGGCTCGGGGATCGTCGCCTTCGGAATGGTCACTCCCGCACCCTAACCTGATGCGCCGACCCGGAACCTGGGTACTGTCACACGTAACGCCCGCAATCGGGTACGGACCGCTATGATCGCGCAAGTGGGCAGGCCGGGTCTGCTCGCGCGGGACCCCTCATCAGCTGCGCGTGGCGCGCCGGTCGGCACCTGGCCAGGGAGAATAGATGACGGATCATTCCGCGTCGGTCGCGGGACGCGTGCCGGCTCCGGCCGCCAGGCTCGAGCCCAATGCGATCGGCGCGGCCCAGGACACCGTCATCGGCATGGCCTCATCCGCCCCGGCGGCCACCGTCGGGCTGACCTTCGCCGGCCTGGCCGTGGCGACCGCCTACGGCGCCGGCCCGGTCCTCCTCCTGACCGCGATCCCGATGCTGATCATCGCCAACGCGTACCGCAGATGTAACTTGTGGAACGCCAACTGCGGCGCCTCCTTCGAGTGGGTGGGCCGGGCCATCAGTCCCTACCTCGGCTTCCTGACCGGGTGGCTGATGATTGCCGCGTACGTCATCGGGACCGTGGCCGAGGTCCTCCTGCTCGGGCCGTCGATCCTGGCCGTGTTCGGCTCGAGTTCCACGAACAAGTGGGCCTTCGTGGGCATCGGCGTCGCCCTCGGCCTGATCATGCTGGTGATCGCGGTCGTCGGGATCAAGCTCACGGCCCGGGTGCAGGTCAGCATGGCCCTAGTGGAGTACTTGATCCTGATCGGACTGGCGGTGGCCGGCCTGGTGTGGGTACTTAGCCACCACGCCGGTTCGGTACCGTTCAGCCACGGCTGGCTGAGCCTGTCGGGCATCGGCGCCAAGGGCGGCGTCGTGTCAGGGTTCCTGGTCGCGGTGTTCGTCTACGGCGGCTGGGACGGCACCCTGTACGTCAACGAGGAAGTCAAGCACCGCCGGGTGAACCCAGGGCGCGCCGCGGTCATCGCGGTTGCCCTGCTGGCCGTGATCTACACGCTGGCCCAGGTCGGCTTCCAAGGCGTGCTCTCGCCGGGCAAACTGGCTGCGGCCGCTCAGAACGGCACCGCGCTGGTCGCCGTGGCCCAGGCGCTGGGCGGCGGGTTCTGGGCCAAGGCGATGGCGCTGTCGATCGCCCTGTCGGTGGTGGCCACCACCGGGACCGGCATCGTGCTCGGCGCTCGCATCGTCTACGGCATGGCGAGCTACCGGGTGCTCCCCGAGTTCCTCGGCACCGTGTCCCGCCGGTTCTCCACCCCGGTGGCCTCCAGCATCCTCGTCGGCCTGCTCATCGTCGTGCTCAGCGCCGTCTATTTCCTGGCGACCTCGGTCCAGGGCGCCTTCACCGACGTGATCAACGTGACCGGGTTCCTGTTCTCGATCTTCTACGTCTTCACCGCGCTCGCGGCCATGACGTACTACCGGCGCCGCATCATGAGCAGCTCCTGGGACTTCGTGACGATCGGCATCCTCCCGCTCGGCGCGGCCGGCTTCCTCGGCTGGGTCTTCGTCCTGTCGTTCAGCCGGGCACCGTGGACCCAGCGCTGGTCACTGATCGGCATCGTCGCCGCCGGGTTGCTGCTGATGTTCTCCGCGCGCTACATCCTCCGCTCCACGTTCTTCCAGATCCCGCTGGAAAGCGAGGAGCTGAAGCACCGCCGGCACTGACGCCCGTCCTGACGTCAGGGCAGATTCCACCGAACGGCGAGATCGGGGGGCTTGCGGAAGACCAGGCCCCGCGGCGCGGCAGGGGAGCGGTCGTCGAGGCGCAGCGCAGGGAGCTGGCCCAGCAGCGTTTCGATGGCGATCCGGGCCTCCAGGCGCGCCAGGTGCGCGCCGAGACAGTAATGCGGGCCGTGGGCGAAGGCCAGGTGCCGGGACGCGTTGGCCCGGCGGACCTCGTACCGGTCAGGGTCGGCGAACACCGCAGGGTCCCGGTTCGCCGCGGCGATGGACACCGTAACCTGCTCGCCCGCGGGGATGCGGACGCCGCCGAGCAGCGCGGCGGCGGTGGTATAACGGTCGACGACCGCCGCGGCCGGCTCGAGCCGCAGCGACTCCTCGATCGCCGCGGGGATCAGGCTGGGGTCCGCGCGGACCAGGTTGAGCTCACCGGGATGGGTGAGCAGGTGCAGCGCGGCGTTGGCGATCATGCCCTCGGTGGTCTCGATGCCGCCGAACATCAGGACCGCCGCGTTCGAGATCGCCTCGTCCTCGGTCAGCGGCGGCCCGGCGTCGGTCCCCGTCTCTTCCCCGGCTTCGGGCGTGGCCACCGCCTCGGCCAGCAGGCTCTGGTGCGCGGCCGTCGCGATCACCTGCCGCAGGCTGGCGGCCAGCCCGGCGAAGGCGGCCACCCCCGCTTGCCCCACGGTGCCGGCGGCTCCCGCTTTCGCTGGGCGGGTGGCTTCCGCCTGGAGGGCGGCTTCGGCCTGGACGGCGGCGACGATCCCGTCGTACCAGGCGAGGATTTGCGCTGGGTCGGCGTCGCCGAGGCCGAGCGCCTCGGCCATGACCGCGGCGGCCAGCGGCCCGGCGACGGCACGGCGCAGCTCCGCCTCGCCGCGGGGAGCAATGGCGCTCACCAGGCGGCCGGCCTCGGCCTGAGTGAACGAGGCCAGCCGCACGTGCACCTCCTCGGACCGGAACGCGCGGCTGAAGGGGGCCCGGTGCCGCGCGTGCTGCGCGCCGTCCAGCGAGAGCATGCTCGGGCCGACCACCTTCGCCGTGGAGAAGCGGGGGTCGTCGACCGTGAACGTGCGGGCATCACGGAGGACGTCAACGGCACACTGGTACCCGGTAACCAGCCAGGCGCCGAGGGCCGGTACCCAGCAGACCGGCCCGTCGGCCCGCATGGCGGCCAGCAGCGGGTGCGGATCGGTGTCCAGCCCGGCCAGGGTGACCGCTGCCGCGGGCGTATCCGCTCGGCGCACGTTACCCGCCGTTTCCGCCCCCGCCGGGGCCAGCGGAATCTCCTTCAGGTCCCGCCCGGCGGTGGGCCAGGTACGCCATCAGGATCCACCCGGCGATCAGGATCAGCCAGAAGTTGACCAGCCGGTAGGTGAGCACCGCGGCCAGCGCCGGTGACCGGTGCAACCCGGCGGCCGTCAGGGCGGCGGTCAGGGCGAGTTCCACCAGCGCGAATCCGCCCGGTGTGATTCCCGTGCTGCCGACCGCGGCGCCTGCTCCGTAGACGAGCAGCAGGCTATGCCAGGGAACGGACTGGCCCGTGGCCCGGATCGCGCAGGCCAGCGCCCCGCAGTCCGCGGCCCAGTTCAGCACCGCCAGGCCGAACACCTGCGCGTAGCTGACCCAGGACATCCGGATGCTCGCCACCCGGTCGAGGAACTCATCCAGCCCGTTCACGCCCTGGCTGGGAACGCCGAAGATGCTCCTCGACACGCCCACCAGCCAGGCGATGACCCGGTGCAGGGCCCGGCGGACGGTCTCGAAGCGCAGCGCCAGGAGCACGGCGGCGCCGGGGACGATGAATACGAACGCCCCGACCAGCCCGGCCGCACTGGCCAGCGACGCGTTGCCTGCGAGCGCTCCCACCACCAGGAGCAAGGCGAGCGCGGAGGTGGAGAAGATCGCCGACACGGCCAGGGTCCACCCGGTGGTGGCCGCGTCGACGCCGTACCTGCGGAACTGTCGGTACGAGAAGACCATCGCGAGTTCGGCGCCGGCGAACGGTATGGAGATCGACAGGGCGTTCGCCGCGTAGGTGAGCGCCATGACCGAGCTCAGCTTGGTCCGGAGGCCGTTGACCCGCACTAGCAGCGTCCTGCTCAGCCCGAAGCTGATCAGGGAGACGGCTTCGGACGCCAGCGCGAGCAAGAACCACGCCCAGTTCAGGTGGGCCAGCACGTGCAGCGAGTCGGCCAGGGTATGCCGCGCGATGACGATCACGCTGACCAGGACGGCTAGGGCGAGCGCGGCGAGGATCGTCCGCCGAAGGCCGTACCGGCGCTGAGCGCCCGCCGGTACCAGGTGCGCATCGGACCGCGCCGATACCGCGGCCCCCGTCCCCGGCTTGGCCAGGGCTGCCCCCGTGTCCGTCTTGGCCCGGGCTGACTCCGTGTCCGTTTTGGCCCGGGCGTCCGCCTCGTCCGTCAAATGAGCCCCTCCGCACACGTCGGCCCGGGGACAAACGAGGTCGATGGCATCATGCGTCAAAATACCCGCTACCTCTGTAAAACGTAAGTTCGCCGGGTTTGATGCCCCCGTGACAAACTGTGTCGGGTGGCCAGTGAGGCGATCACCGCGGGCGCCGCGGGTACCTGGACGCTGGGTAACCTGACGGTAAGCCGGATCGGCCTGGGCGCGATGCGGCTGACCAGGAACTCCGACGGCGCGCCAGCCGGCCGCGACCGGGCGATCACGGTGCTGCGGCGCGCCATCGATCTCGGCGTGAATCACATCGATACCGCCACGTTCTACTTCTCCCCGCTGCGCTCCGCCAACGAGCTGATCAACCGGGCCCTCGCACCCTACCCGGACGATCTGGTCATCGCGACCAAGGTGTGGCCGGGCCGGGACCCTTCGGGCGAGTGGTGGTGGGCCAGCCCGGCGCAACTGCGCGGGCAGGTCGAGGAGAACCTGCGCCAGCTTGGCCGCGACCACCTCGACGTGGTCAACCTGCGCCTGCCGCGCCGGATGAAGACCGGCTCGATCGCCGAGCATTTCGGCACCCTGGCCGGGCTGCGCGAGGACGGGCTGATCCGGCACCTGGGCATCTCCAACGTCACACCCGCCCACCTGGCCCAGGCCCAGTCGATCGCGCCGGTGGTCTGCGTGCAGAACGCCTTCGGCGTCGGGGCGCCCGCCGCGGAGCGCGAGTTCCTCCTGGCCTGCGGTGAGCAGGGCGTGGCGTACGTGCCCTTCTTCGCGATCGCCGGCCAGGGACGCGAGACCGGCGCGGACCCCGCTGATGATGACGCAGCGGTGCTCCCTATCGCGGAGGCCCACGGCGTGAGCGCCGCGCAGGTCCGGCTGGCCTGGACCCTGCAACTCGGACCCCACGTGCTGGCCATCCCGGGCACCGGAAACCCGGATCACCTGGAGGACAACGTGGCCGCGGGCGCCCTGCGGCTCTCGGCCAGGGAGATGAGTCGTCTCACCTCCGCCTGAGCGTGTTGACGCAACTGTTAAGTTGCTATAAAGTGGCAACTGGTAGGTTGCTACTTCTAGTCTGGAGGGCGTCATGGGTTTTCCTGATCGCATCGAGCGGACCGTGGAGATCGCCCACCCGCCGGAGAAGGTGTGGGCGGCGCTCACCACGGCCGAGGGCCTGGGCGCCTGGTTCGGCGACGAGGCCGCGATCGACCTGCGCCCGGGCGGGTCGGCCTGGATGAAGTGGGGCGGGGGACACGCGGCCGACATGCGCATCGAACGGGTGGAGGAGCCGACGGTGTTCGGCTTCACCTGGCACATCTTCGGGCTGCCCGAGGACGATCCGCGCCGCACCTACGTCGAGTTCACGCTCGAACCGGTCGGCGCGGGCACGCGGCTGACCGTGGTCGAGACCGGTTTTGCCCAGCTGCCGGACGACGCCTTCCGCACCGCGTACGACGGCAACACCGAAGGCTGGGCCAAGGAACTCGGCGAACTGGTCGACTACCTCGATGCCGCCTGATATCGATGCCGCCTGATATCGAGGCCATCGCCGAACAGGTCTTCGTGGCCCTGGCCGACCCGACCCGGCGGGCCATCCTCGCCGAGCTGGCCTCTGGTGGTCCGGCCACGGCCACGGACCTGGCCGGTTGCCTGCCGATCACGCGGCAGGCGATCGCCAAGCACCTGACCCTGCTAGCCGAAGCCGGCCTGGTGACGGCCGAGCCGGGGGAGCGGCGCCGCGTGCGCTACCGGCTGCGCTCCGCGCCGATGCAGGCGGCGCAGCAGTTCCTGGCCGCGCTGGCCCGCGACTGGGACAGCTCGCTCGACGCGCTGAAAGACCACCTCGATCGGGTGGTGGGAGGTGACTGATCAGGAATGGAGAAGCGCCGGTCAGCGACCTGCCGGTAGCGTGGCCGGCGTGGACATCACCGTTCACCGGACCTGCATGGAGTGAACATGACCGACTCTTCCACCGAGGGCATCAAGATCGTGCTGCATCCCGTGACCGATCTGGAGAAGGCCAAGGCGGTGTACACCGCCCTGCTCGGCCTGCCGCCGCAGGCCGACTCGTCCTACTACGTCGGCTACGAGGCGGCGGGCCAGCACATCGGGCTGGTGCCGGGCGGCGGACCGCAGGGCATGACCTCGCCGGTGGCCTACTGGCAGGTGCCGGACATCGAAGCGAAGCTGGCCGAGGTAACCGCCGCGGGTGCCACGCTGAAGGATCCCGTACGCGACGTAGGTGGCGGCCGGCTGGTGGCCACCTTCACCGACCCCGATGGCAACGTGCTCGGGCTGGTTCAGGACCCCGTGAGTTGAGCATCGACGCGAGGACGGACGGGCCGTCGCCTGCGCCGCACGTGGCCGACAGCCATGACCTGATCCGCGTGCACGGCGCGCGCGAGAACAATCTCAAGGATGTCAGCATCGAGATACCGAAGCGCCGGCTGACGGTGTTCACCGGCGTCTCCGGCTCGGGCAAGAGCTCGCTGGTGTTCGACACGATCGCGGCCGAGTCGCAGCGGCTGATCAACGAGACCTACAGCACGTTCGTGCAGGGCTTCATGCCGACGCAGGCCCGGCCCGAGGTCGACGTGCTCGAGGGGCTGACGACCGCGATCATCGTCGACCAGCAGCGGATGGGCGGCGACGTCCGCTCCACGGTCGGCACCGCCACCGACGCCAACGCGGTCCTGCGCATCCTGTTCAGCCGGCTCGGGCAGCCGTACATCGGCTCGCCGCAGGCGTTCTCCTTCAACGTGGCCTCGATCAGCGGAGCGGGTGCGGTCGCGTTCGAGCGCGCCGGACGGACCACGAGAGAACGCCGCAGCTTCAGCATCACCGGCGGCATGTGCCCGCGCTGTGAAGGCCGCGGCATGGTCTCCGATATCGACCTGACCCAGCTCTTCGACGACTCCAAGTCGCTCGCCGAGGGCGCTCTCACCATCCCCGGCTATACGCCAGGCGGCTGGAACTACCGGCTGTACAGCGCCTCGGGCTTCGTCGACCCGGACAAGCCGATCCGCAAGTACACCAAGAAGGAGATGCACGACTTCCTCTACCGCGAGCCGGTCAGAATGAAGATCGAGGGGATCAACATGACCTATGAGGGTCTGATCCTGAGGATCCAGAAGTCGTTCCTGTCCAAGGACAAGGAGGCGATGCAGCCGCACATCCGGGCCTTCGTGGACCGGGCGGTCACCTTCGCCACCTGTCCCGAGTGCCAAGGCACCCGGCTCAGCCAGGCGGCCCGGTCGTCGAAGATCAGGGGGATCAGCATCGCCGATGCCTGCGCGATGCAGGTCAGCGACCTGGCCGAATGGGTCCGCGGCGTCGGCGAGCCTTCGGTGGCCCCGCTCCTAGCCACGCTGCAGCAGACCCTCGACTCGTTCGTGGAGATCGGGCTGGGCTACATCTCGCTCGACCGGCGGTCGGGCACGCTGTCGGGCGGCGAGGCGCAGCGCGTCAAGATGATCCGCCACGTCGGCTCCTCGCCGCTCACCGACGTCACGTACGTCTTCGATGAGCCCACGGCGGGCTTGCACCCACATGACGTCGTTCGGATGAATGACCTGCTACTGCGGCTCCGGGACAAGGGCAACACGGTGTTGGTGGTGGAGCACGAGCCGGAGACGATCGCGATCGCCGACCACGTCGTCGACCTCGGCCCCGGGGCCGGAACGGCGGGCGGAACCGTCTGCTTCGAGGGCACCGTCGAGGGGCTGCGCGCCAGCGGCACCACCACCGGCCGCCATTTCGGCGACCGGACTACCCTCAAGGAGAAGGTGCGGACTCCTGCCGGAGCCCTGGAGATCCGCGGCGCCACGACGCATAACCTGCAGGACGTCGACGTCGACATCCCGCTCGGGGTCCTCGTGGTCGTCACCGGCGTCGCCGGCTCCGGCAAGAGTTCCCTCGTGCACGGGTCGATCCCCGCCGCCGCGGGTGTGGTGTCGGTCGACCAGACTCCGATCAAGGGTTCCCGGCGCAGCAACCCGGCGACCTACACCGGACTGCTCGACCCGATCCGCACGGCGTTCGCGAAGGCCAATGGCGTGAAGCCGGCGCTGTTCAGCGCCAACTCCGAGGGCGCCTGCCCCAACTGCAACGGCGTCGGCGTCATCTACACCGACCTGGCGGTGTTCGCCAGCGTCGCCACCACCTGCGAGGTATGCGAAGGGAAGCGGTTCGACGCCTCGGTACTCGAGCACCGCCTCGGCAGCCGCGATATCAGCGAGGTGCTCGCGATGCCGGTGAGCGAGGCCGAGGAGTTCTTCGGCGGGGGCGCGGCGGCCACGCCGGCCGCGCACGCGATACTCGGCAGGCTCTCCGACGTCGGGCTCGGCTACCTCAGCCTCGGCCAGCCGCTCACCACATTGTCCGGCGGCGAGCAGCAGCGGCTCAAGCTGGCCACCCACATGGCCGAGAAGGGCGGCGTCTACGTCCTCGACGAGCCGACCAACGGCCTCCACCTCGCCGACGTCGAGCACCTGCTCGGCCTGCTCGACCGGCTCGTCGACACTGGCAAGTCGGTCATCGTCATCGAGCATCACCAGGCGGTCATGGCGCATGCCGACTGGATCATCGACCTCGGCCCTGGCGCGGGCCACGACGGCGGCCGGATCGTCTTCGAGGGCACACCCGCCGACCTCGTCGCCGCCCGCTCCACCCTCACCGGCGAGCACCTGGCCGCCTACGTCGGCGCCCGACCGAGGCACCATTACGCCGGCTGACAAAATCGGCTCCGTGGACTCTGCCCTGCTGGAGGCGTTCGGCCTCGACCCTGACGTCCTGCACCTCAACCACGGTTCGTTCGGCGTCGCACCGGTCGTCGTCCGCCAGGCTGCCGCCGCCTGGCGCGAGCGTGCCGAGCGCAATCCGCACCGCTTCAACCGCGTCGAGGTCCGCGGGCTGGTGGCGGCAGCGCGGGAGCACGCGGCCGGGTTCCTCGGCGTCGACCCGTCCCGCGCGGCCTGGGTGCGCAACGTGTCCGAGGGAGTGTCCGCCGTCCTGGGCTCGCTGGATCTGCACCCTGGCGACGAACTGGTCACCAGCACGCACGGCTACGGCGCGGTCCGTAAGGCGCTCAGCCATCACGCGGCGCGGGCGGGAGCGCGGATCGTCGAGGCGGCCTTTCCCGTCGGCGCCGGGGATGACGCGATCGTGTCGGCGTACGCCGCCGCCCGCTCACGCCGCACGCGGCTGGTCGTGATCGACCGGATCACCTCGCCGACCGCCACCGTCCTCCCGGTCGCGGCCGTGGCCGCCGCGGTCGCCGGCGCCGGGACCTCGGTGCTGGTCGACGCCGCGCACGCGCCCGGCCAGCTTCCAGACGACATCCCGGCACTCGGCGCCGACCACTGGATCGGCAACCTGCACAAGTGGGCGTACACCCCTCGTGGCAGCGCCATCCTGTGGAGCCGGCCGGGCGTTCGCGTGACGCCGACCGTGCTCAGCTGGCAGCTGGAGGACGGATACGCCGCGTCATTCGACCATCCAGGCACGTGGGACTACGCCGGCTGGCTGGCCGCCGTGGACGGCCTGGCGTACTGGGACGCGCTGGGCGGGTGGGACGCCGTGGCCCGCCTCGCCGATCTGGTGGCCGACGGCCAGAAGAGGGTGGCCGACGCGCTGGGGGTCACGCTTGAGCGGCTTCCGGCCACGCCTGCCCCTGCGATGCGGCTGGTTCCGCTGCCAGGCGGCGTCCTCACCACGCCTGAACAGGTCGGCCCTTTCTACGAGGCCCTGTCGCAGCAGCGTGTCGAGGTCGCGCCGGTTCACTTCGGCGGAGCCGGCTACCTGCGCATCGCGGCGGCGCCGTACAACACCCCCGGCGACTATGACCGGCTGGCCGACATAGTCCGCGAACTACTGAGACATGCCTGAGGACAGGCATGCCTCGGCGGCTTCGAAGAGCGTCCACAGGCCACGCAGGACATCGGGGGAGCTGAAGTGCGGCTCCCACTGCTCGCCGTGCAGCACGTCAGATACGACGAAGGCGGCGGCCGCGCCGCCGGTGAGTCTGGCCACCGTGAACAGGCAGGAGGCTTCCATCTCGACGGTGAGGATCCCCTCGGCGCGGTACTTCGCGATCTCCTCCCCGGTCTCCCGGTAAGGCGCGTCGGTGGTCCAGGACGGGCCGTAGGCTGCCGCAGGCAGCGCTTCGCGCAGCCGTGCGGTGAGGGCCGGGTCCGGGAGGGCAAAGGGCTCCGGCGGCGCGTAGTGATGCGATGTTCCCTCGTCCCGGAGCGCCGCGGAGCAGACCGCAAGGTCGCCGACCGCCAGCCGCTCGCTGACCGCGCCCGCGGAACCGACGCCGATGAACAGCTCGGTGCCCCGAGCGGACAACTCCTCGACAGCGATGGCCGCGGTCGGCGCCCCGATCGGGAGCCGTACAAAGCCTAGGTCTGGCGTCAGTCGCAACATCCGCGACTCAACCCCGACGCTCTGCTCCTCCTGATGGTCACGGCGTTCCCGAACCCGGTCTTCTAGGCGGCCCTGCCAGGTGAACACCACGGCACGGGGTGCTGCGGACCGCGCGTTGCCCAGCGATTCGCTGTAGTCCAGCAGGCGCCGCGCCGTCACGTACGGTCGGCCAGCGTGCTTGCCTTCGAGATTCGGGAACGGCATGCCGACATCATGTCAACGCCCGTACCTGCGACGCGAGACGATCTGGAGCGGGCCGATACCAACCAGCATCAGGCCCCTGGTGAAGCGATCCTGAGGAACTCCTGCCACGACGCCTCGTCGTCGGGATGGGTTTCGGCGTGCGGGCCTGACCTGGCGACTAGGCGCTTGTCTGCAGATGACAGCGCGTCGAATAGCTCGAACTGCCCGTCGCGTGGGAAGAGCTCGTCATCCCACTGCGCGTGGTACAGCACGGGGGCGGAGACGGCACGCGCGGCCGTCATCATCAGGCCCGGGGCGCAGAGCCCGGGATGGAGCAGCCCGGTCTGGCGGATCCCGAACTTCGCGAACACAGCGCACCTGAGGCGCGATCCGAGCGCGGCAGCGACAGGCAGCCCGAACCGGACGCCCATCGATATGGCGAAAACGCCGACGTTGGTCTCATCGGCGAGCCCCTGCGCCGCGAGCGCGGAGACGGTATCCAGCCAGTCCGCGGACATCCGCGCCGTGACCGGCTCGATGCCCTCGTCGACGATCAGCTGCTGATAGACGGGGCCACGCGACACACGGCGGCCCTGCAGTTCGTGATTCAGCACGGGCCCAGCTGAGTGCGCCATACTCGAGGGCATGGACATCCCGTCCGCCCCGGTCTCCTACCCATCGGTGATGGAACAGCGCTACCGCAGCAGGCTACCTGCGGCCCTTGACGACCTTTGCGGGCCGGCTCACGGCACTGTGCAATTGCCGCTCCACGTCGCCTGGTCCGGCCAGACAGCATTTGACCTGGACCTTCCCAAGCCGTGCATGCACATGTACCGCATTGTGCTAGCAGAGGGCCAATTGGCGGACGTGACGACGTACCTTAACCGCGACCTGCTCGTCAGCCAGTGGCCGGTGTTGCGGACCCTAATCAGCAAGGCGGTCCGGGGTGTCTGGGAGTCCGCGTTCCCCGAACTACGCGAAGGGCAGCCAGCCGCGCCGTGAACCTAAACGCCCTGCACCGCAGACTGATGCAGGACGTTCTGGAGGTTGGCAACAGCTTGCCACTTGTTATCACTGGCGGATACGCGATCCAGGCGCACCGGCTTGTCGATCGGCTTAGCCGTGACATCGACGTAGCGACTGACAGCAGCATCCCAATGGAAGACATCACGGCCGCCGTCGTGGCCGGGCCGACCGCGCGCGGCTGGGATATGTACATCATCGGCGTAGACCCGCGCTCAGCTCGCATGATGGCCACCGATCCGGCTACGTCCGAGCAATGCGAGCTGGACATCCTCAGGGAAGTTTTCAGCCAGCCTCCGGCAATTACGCCATACGGTCCGGTCCTTGCCCTCTACGACGTCATTGGGACCAAGGTTCGGGCTCTCGCGGGCAGAGGGCTACCGCGTGATCTCATTGACATCCATGCCGCATCGAGGCTGTGTTCGAACACCGAGCTAGAGTCCCTCGGCCGACACCATGCCTGGGATGAGGAGTTCAGCCTCAGTGAGCTCAAGGCACGTCTGGACGACGATGTCGGCGCGATCCGCCTGGATAAGGATGGGAAGCTGGTGATCCCGCCGCTGTCGGCCGAGGACGTCCCCGCCGAGGCCAAGGCGCTGCGGGACGAGCTCGCCTCGATGCTGCCGTTCGTGCCGATCGCCTCGCTGCTGATCGAGCTGGATGCCCGCACGGACTTCCTGGCGTGCTTCACCCACGCCGGGGGCCGCAAGTCCGCCCAGTCAGTGGAGCTCAAGCGCAACATCCTCGCGGTGCTCATCGCCGGGGCCACCAACCTCGGGCTCACCCGCATGTCCGAGGCGTGCGGCCTCTCCTACGACACCCTGGCCTAGACCCGGGAATGGTACGTGCGGGAGGACACGCTCCGCGACGCCAACACCGTGATCGTCAACCACCACTACCGGCTGGAGCTGGCCAGGAAGTTCGGCGGCGGCACCATGTCGTCCTCGGACGGGCAGCGGTTCCCCGTCCGCGGTAAGTCCCTCACCGGCCGCGACATGGTCATCCACGGAGGACGCGTCCTGTCGACCTACACGCACGTCTCCGACCAGTGGTCGACGTACGGGACGAAGCAGATCGTGGCGACTCACCGCGAGGGTCACTACACGCTGGACGAGCTGCTCGGCAACGAGACCGACCTGCCGATCCGCGAGCACGCCACCGACACCCACGGCGCGACCCTGGTGAACTTCGGGCTGTTCGACCTGGTCGGCAAGTCCCTCGCCCCGCGGATCCGCGATCTCGGCAAGATCACCCTGGTGCGGGGCGACTCCCCGACCGCCACCAACGCGCTGTACCCGCACGCCGGGCCGCTGCTGGCCGACCGGTGGAACGAGGACCTGGTGGCCGAGTGCTACCCCGACCTGCTGCGCATGGGCGGGTCGCTGAAGTTCGGGGAGGCGACCGCGTCGCTGATCGTCGGGGAGTGGTCGGCCGCCTCCCGCCAGAACACCCTCGCGGCCGCGCTCAAGGAATGGGGCCGGATGCGGCGCACCATCCACGCCGCCCGCTACCTGTCCGACCCGGTCTACCGCAGGAAGATCTCCTGGCAGCTCAACAAGGGCGAGAGCCTTCACGCGCTCCGCCGCGACCTGCACTACGCCCAGCAGGGCACCATCGTCCGCCCCCACCTCCAAGACCAGACCGAACAAGCCTGGTGCCTCACCCTGCTCACGAACTCGGTGATCTGCTTGACCACCGAGTACTACGGCATGGGCATCGGCGAGCTACGCGGCCAGGGCCGCGACGTTCCCGACGAGCTGCTGTCCTTCATCGCCCCCGGCCACCGCGAGAACATCAACTTCTTCGGCTTCATCAGCGTCGACATCGAAGCCGAGCTCGCCAAGCTCATCGAGGGATGGCGGCCGCTGCGCCCCGCCACTGTCACCGAGTCCGGCACCTCCTTCATGCTCAACCCATGAACGGGGTCGGTACTGGACCTGCTTCCGGCCGGTAACGCTGACCGCCCGAGTAGATCCCGGGGTCGTGTACTGGCCGGGATTTCTCGATAAGCCCTGGGCCACAGGTCAGCGAGAGTGCTGGGGTTGTGGCGGCGACGGGTGGCGGGTCGCCGTCGGCGGCGCGGGCCCGGGGCCTGGAACTGCTCGGCGAGATCGCGCTTGCCGTCGCGGGCGGCCGTGGCTTCGGCCAAAAACGGGTCGCCGTATCATCCAGCGAACAACCATTAGGATCACGGCCAGGTAACGGGGCCCGGGTCGCGGCTGGATTTGCCGGGCTTGGCTGCGCGCGGGGCGTCCAGGTCGGCGAGCTGCGCGGCTACGGTGCCCGCGAGCAGACGCGCA
Source organism: uncultured Actinomycetes bacterium (assembly GCA_963789225.1). Classification (GTDB taxonomy): domain Bacteria; phylum Actinomycetota; class Actinomycetes; order Streptosporangiales; family Streptosporangiaceae; genus Palsa-504. Next base: position 130,009 of record CAWBKD010000036.1, on the reverse strand, counting down.
CCGGTCACCTGCGCGAGGGCGCGGCCTACCCCGGCTGGCGGCAGGTGGACGGGCCGCGCCGGAAGGACCTGGAGGAGTTCCTGTTCGCGCGGGCTTGGGAACGCGCTTGCTGGCCGGGCGGGGCGTGGTCACCGTGTCCGTTGCTCCGAGCGGCGCTTGCGTCGGTCCCTGACGATGTAGATCGGGGTGGCGATGATGGCGATGAGGATGAGGATCGGGACGATGATCCACGGGCCGATGTGGAAGGCCTTGGTGCTCTCGGCGGTGGCGGTAAGCAGTGTGGTGGCGGTGAGCAGTTGGTGATGCATGGGTTCTCCTGACGGGCTGGGCGCCCGCGCTCGGCCGGGCAGGTTGCGGGCTAGGTGATGTCACGCCGGACCGTGGTGCGGGCGGCGATGAGCGCGGCGGCAGCGGCGAAGGCGGCGATGAGCGCGGCGCCGGCGACAAAAGGCAGGGGGCCGCCGCCTTTAAGCCCGTGCGCCGGGCCAAAGGCAGCGCTGCCGAGCGTGGTTCCGGCCAGGGTGGTGGCGGCGGTGTAGGGCAGGTACGGACGGGTCGACGTGTAGAGGCCGCCGGTCAGGGACTCGATGATGATCGCCCAGACGAAGATGCCGATGACGGTGGCCAGTTGGGAGCGGACCAGCGAACCGATGGCGACGCCGAGCGCGGCGAGCAGGGCCGCGCCGGCGACGGCGCCGGCGACGTGGCCCGCGAGGATGCCGGCGGAGAGGGCGACGTGGTAGCCGTGGCCGGCGACAAAGGCGAGCCCGACGCCGGTGGCAATGATCCCGGCGACCAGTCCGAAGAGCGACCCGACGCAGGACGAGGCGATCACCTTGGCGAGGAGCACGCGTGTCCGCTTTGGGGTGGCGAGGTAGGTGAGGGTGGCCGTGGAGTGGCGGAACTCGCCGTTGGCGACGATCGATCCGAGCACGGCGGCGAAGAGCATGGCGAAGCCGGTAACGGTGGTCACGGTGCGCAACCCGTCGGCCGTGGAGATCGGCGGGACGCCGCTGCCGGCTGTGCCGGCCATGTTGTTCTCAAGAAGAGAGAACAGAGCGCTGAGCGCGGCAGCTACGGCGAGCAGCCCGTAGGTGAGGCGCATCGTGGCGAGCTTGAGCAGTTCGGTGCGGACGAGCCAGGTCATCGGGTCACCTCGTTTGCTCGTGGCCTGCGGTGAGGCCGAGGAAGACGTCTTCGAGGTCGGCGGCCTCGGTGGTGGTCTCGAAGATGGGGATAGCGTGCTCGGCGGCCATGAGGCCGATCTGCTCGCTGGTGGCGCCGGTGACCTCGATGCGGTCGTCGGCGACGACCCGGGCGGCGCCATCACGAGCGTTGATGAGGCCGGCGAGGTCGACCGCCCGCGGGGTGCGGATCCGGAGGAGTTGAGTTCCTCCGGCGGTGAGCTCGGCGAGGGTGGCCTGGGTGACGAGGCGGCCGTGGTCCAAGATGACGACGCTGTCGACGGTCTGGGCGACCTCGGGGAGGATGTGGCTGGAGACGAGGACGGTCCGTCCTTCGCTGGCGAGGTTCCGCAACAGGGTCCGGAGCCAGTGCACGCCCTCGGGGTCGAGGCCGTTCGCTGGTTCGTCGAGGATGAGGATCTCGGGGTCGCACAGCAGGGCGGTGGCGAGAGCGAGCCGCTGGCGCATCCCGAGGGAGAAACCTCCGACACGGCGGTCCGCGGCTTCGGTGAGGTCGACGAGGTCGAGCACCTCGTCGACCCGCCCTGGCCGGGCGCCACCGGCAACGGCGGCGATGCGGAGGTGGTTGCGGGCGCTGCGCCCCGGGTAGGCAAGGGACGATTCCAGAGCGGCGCCGACGACATGGAGGGGCTCGTCGAGGTCGGCATAACGGTGCCCGTTGATCCTCGCCGTCCCCGACGTGGGCGTGACCAGGCCGAGAAGCATGCGCAGCGTCGTGGTCTTGCCGGCCCCGTTGGGGCCAAGGAAGCCGACCACGCTGGCTCGCTCGACGGCGAAGGTGACGTCGTCGACGGCCGTCAGCCTGCCGAAGCGCTTGGTAAGGTGGTCGACCTCGATCACGGCCATCGCAGGCCGCCCGGGGTGTCGCCGGTTCGTGTGTGCTGGTCCATGACCACGATGGTGACGGCTCGGGCGGCCCACGTCGTCCGGCAGCAAGCGGCTTGTGAACTACGCCGGCGGGCGTACCGGCGAGCTCGCGGCTACGTCCAGCAGCGCAGCTCGCAAGCCGCTTCGGAGCCGATGCGGCGGGGGGACACCCCCGGGTACGTTGAGCAGGATGGACCACGTGAACCACCGATGCGACGGCTCGGCCCGGCCCGGCCAACAGCTCGTGCGCTGGCTCAAAGGGCTCGACTGGCGCCATGACCTGGCACTGCCGACGGTGCTGCTGGTACTGCAGCTCGCCGGGACCGCAGCGACCGTCGCCGGCCACCACAGTCGGGCCAGGCACCTCGGAGCCGCCGACTGGCTGCTCCTGATCGTGGGCCCCCTGTCGCTGTTGTTCTGGCGGCGCTGGCCCGTCGCCGTATTGTGGGTCGCGTTCGCGGCCACGCTCACCCCGTCTGGGGCGTGGTCCGCCAACCTCAGCCTGATCGTGGCGTTCTTCCTCGCCGCCACCTCCGGCCATCGCCACGCCGCCTGGGTCGTGATCGCCGTCGGTTACCTCTCCTCAGTTTGGCTCGCTCCGCTCGCCTTCGGAAACCGAGGAGTCTCGCTCACCTTCGCCTTGGCGCTCGGCGGCTGGCTGGCCGTCCTTGTGATCGCCGCAGAGGTCGTCCGGCTCCGCCGTGAGCGGGCGGCCGACGCGCGTTCTGCCCGGGCCGTCGATGCCCGGCGCCGCGCGAGCGAGGAGCGGCTCCAGATGGCCCGGGACCTGCACGACGTGATCGGCCACAACATCTCGCTCATCAACGTCCAGGCCGGGGTCGGCCTCGACCTCATGGACACCCGGCCCGAAGCGGCCCGGGCTGCGCTCGGCGCCATCAAGACGGCGTTCGAAGGAGGCCCTCGACGAGCTGCGGGCCATGCTCGCCGCCCTCCGTAACGCGGAGGAGGACGCCCCCCGTGCCCCCGCGCCCGGCCTCGGCCGGCTGGACGAGCTGGTGGAGCTCACCCGGGCGGCGGGCATCGCGGTCGCGCTCCAAACCGTCGGCGAATGCCGGACGCTGCCGACGGCCGTCGATCTTGCCGCGTACCGCATCGTGCAGGAGTCGCTCACGAACGTCGCCCGCCACGCCTGCCCAGCCATCGCGACGGTGCGTCTCGCCTACGGGGTCGACGGGCTCGACGTCGAGATCAGCGACGACGGCCGGGCCGCGATGGGCAGCGGGAGCCGTCTGCCCGGGACCGGCAGCGGCATCGCCGGCATGCGCGAACGCGCGCTAGCGCTCGGCGGACGGTTTTCCGCCGGCCCCGGGCCGGCGGGGGGTTCACCGTGTCCGCTCATCTCCCGCTCGGAGGCACATCATGATCCGTGTCGTCCTGGCCGACGACCAGGCCCTCGTCCGAGGCGGCTTCCGTTCGCTCCTCGACGCCCGGGACGACATCGAGGTCGTCGGCGAAGCGGCCGACGGCCACGAAGCTGTCGCGCTGGCCAGACGGCTCACCCCCGACGTCGTGCTGATGGACATCCGCATGCCCGCGGTGGACGGCCTGGAAGCCACCCGCCTGATCGCCGCCGATCCCGAGCTCGCTGGCGTGCGGGTCGTGATCCTCACCACGTTCGCCCTCGATGAGTACCTCTTCGACGCCCTGCGCTACGGAGCAAGCGGGTTCCTCGTCAAAGACACCGAGCCCGCCGACCTGGTGAGCGCGGTACGGGTGGTGGCAGCCGGTGACTCGCTCATCTCGCCGAGCATGACCCGGCGCCTCATCGAGGAGTTCGCCACCAAGGCCAAACCGTCTCGCCCGGCGAAGGAACTGGCCGTGCTCACTGGCCGAGAGCGAGAAGTCCTCCAGCTCGTGGCCGGAGGGCAGAACAACGACGAGATCGCAGCGCGGCTCTACATGAGCCCGGCAACCGCCCGCACGCACGTCAGCCGGATCATGACCAAGCTCGGAGCGCGAGACCGCGCCCAGCTTGTCGTGCTCGGCTACGAGACCGGCCTGGTGCGCCCCGGATGGCTCACGTGACCATGTCTTCGATGTAGGTGCACCGCCGGTCGCCGGGACGCTCCGCCGACTGCAGGAGCCTTGCTGCACTCGCCCCCTGCTGAAGTCACGTTAGCGGCGCGTCCTTCCGTGCTCGGCGGCGAGCTGGACATCAAGCAGATCGGCCCTGAATTCGCTGGGTGATACGGCCACCCCAGGAATCCCTCGGCCGCCTCGCCCTGCCGGGCCGTCCTGTGAGTTCCGGCGGGGCCGGGTCACCTCCAAGGACGGCGCGATCGAGTACGTCCACTGGGCCACCAGCACCGCCCGCCTCCTGCCCCGGCTGCTACGCGGTCGCACCTCAGGCCGGTGTTCCTCACCGCCCGGCGCGCGCCCTTGTCCGGTTCGCGAGCCCCTGCCGAGGCGGATGTCTGCCCGGAGACCGGACGCGGCCGGCTGTCCTACCCGTGCGCCGAGTACCTGTTCAAGCAGGCCACCGCTGCCCACGACCCGCACAGGCAGGGCTGGACGCTCCACCAGCTCCGCCACTCCGCCCTCCAGCACCTGGCCGCCGACGGACGCACCGCCCCCGAGCTCCAGGCCAAGTCCCGGCATCTGCACCTGGGCAGCCTCGGCCGGTACGTCCAGCTCGGCGAGCAGACCTCCGCCCAGGTCACCGCCGACGCAGACCCCGCAGCACGACGCAGGACTCGCTGACCAGGCCCGAATAACGCCAGATCACCGCAGGCCAGCGGTGGGTTCGTTGGATTTTCCGCGATTGCTACTGGGACCCCTTAAGCGCATAAAGGGTCAAGCCAGGTTGCCGGCCGCCCACCAGATAGTTCCGTGACCGCACCCTCGTCGGCATTGTCTCAGCCGACCAGCAGCACGAGCTTCCCGCGCGCGTGGCCCTGCTCGCTGACTCGGTGAGCCTCGGCAACCCCGGCGAGCGGGAAGGTCTGTACGACCGGGACCCGGAAGCGCCCGGACTCGATCAGCTCGCCGATCTCGCCGAGTACGTGGACCGCCCGCCCGGCGTCGCCGCTGCTGAACCTCACCCCATGCTCCTGGGCTCCGCTGAAGTCGGCGACCGTGACGACCTGCCCAGCGCCCCCGGCGAGTTCGATGAGCTCGGGAAGCACCCCGCTCCCTGCGACGTCGAGCGCGACGTCGACGCCGCCGGGAGCGAGCGCGCGAACCCGCCCGACGAGGCCCTCGCCGTAGGCGGCGGGCTCGGCCCCCAGCGAGCGGAGGTACTCGTGGTTGGCCGGACTGGCGGTGCCGATCACGCGCGCGCCGCGCGCCATGGCGAGCTGAACCGCGGCGCTGCCGACGCTTCCGGAGGCGCCGTTGATGAGCAGCGTGCTGCCGCTGCCGACGCCGAGCTGGTCAAGCGCGCGCGTGGCCGTCTCGATGGCGGCAGGCAGCGCGGCAGCGCCGGAGAAGTCAAGCGACGGCGGGATCGGCGCATAGTGGGACAGCACCGCCAGCTCGGCCTGAGCCGCGCCCTCGGAGTCGAAGCCGAACACGCGATCGCCGACGGCCACGTCCGCAACGCCCTCGCCGAGCTCGTCGACGATGCCCGCCGCCTCGTGGCCCATGGTCTGGGGGAGGTCCCCATTCATCAGACCCTTGCGCTTCTTCCAGTCGCTCGGGTTGACCCCGGCCGCGCGCACCGCAATCCTGACCTGGCCGGGGCCCGGATGCGGATCGAGGAGATCCACGACCTTGAGGACCTCCGGGCCCCCGAACCGGCTGAAACGCACTGCCTTCATCATTCGCTCCGATCTCGACTCAGGGTGTCGCGCTTGCGTACCGATGCGACGGGAATCAGGCTTGACCTTTCGCTCAAGGTCGTGGACCCAGCCGCGGGCCACGGCCTTAAATAGGCTGATCACCGATACTGACCGGCGAAGGGACGAAGACGTGGCAGACAGCCCCGTGCGGTGGGGAATCCTCGGAACGGGCGGGATCGCGAACACATTCGTGACCGATCTCCGGCTGACCGATTCCGGCGTTGCCGTCGCGGTCGGGTCGCGCAGCCAAGGATCCGCGGACCGTTTCGCGGACGAGTTCGGCATCGCGAACCGGCATGCCAGCTACGAGTCGCTGGTGGCCGATCCGGACGTCGACGTGATCTACGTGGCGACGCCACACCCGATGCACCACGACAACGCCATCCTCGCGCTGCGCGCCGGCAAGCACGTGCTGGTCGAGAAGCCGTTCGCGATGAACGCCGCCGAGGCTCGCGAGATCGTCCGGGTAGCGAGGGAGCAGAGGCTGTTCGCCATGGAGGCGATGTGGACCCGGTTCCTGCCGCACGTGGCCATTATCCGGGACTGGCTGGCACGGGGCATGCTCGGCGACATTGTTACCGTGACCGCGGACCACGGCCAGTGGTTCGCCCAGGACGCCGAGTTCCGGCTGTTCGCACCGGAACTGGGCGGCGGCGCGCTGCTGGACCTCGGCGTGTACCCGGTGTCGTTCGCGTCGATGGTCCTCGGCACGCCGAGCCGGATCGTGTCCATGAGCGACCCGGCGTTCACCGGCGTGGACGCGCAGACGTCCATGCTGTTCGGCTACGACAGCGGCGCCCAGGCGGTGCTGACGTGCACCCTGCGGGCGCAGAGTCCCACGAGGGCTGCGATCGTCGGTACCGACGGGAGGATCGAGGTTGAGGGCGACTTTTACGCTCCCTCAGCCGTGACGCTCGTACCGAGGAATGGCGCCCCGACCCGCGTCGCGTCAGTGCACCAGGGTCGGGGCCTGCGCCACGAGGCCGACGAGGTTGCGCGTCGGCTGGCCGCTGGTGACCTGGAGAGCCCGTTGATGCCGCTGGACGAGACCATCTCGATCATGGAGACGATGGACGCGGTTGTCCTGTGACATCGAAGATTCCGCGACCCGCGTTGCTGACCTGCGAAGAGGAATCTGTATTGTCAATCTTCGGTCGGCAGGGAGTCCGGTTTGCCCGTTTCGTTGGCCGCAGGAGCGGCCAGTCGTGACAACGAAGTTTGACTTTCAGGGCGCTTGGGTGACAGCTTTGGCAGGTTCCCAGGCTGCATGAACATGTCGGGGATCAGGCCGTCGGCTGCGGGCCGAGGAAAGTTGAGTGGCAGACGGCGCCGGTCGAGCACGACTAATTGGCAAAAAGGAAAGTTCGATGTCATAGGACAGCGGTGCTGGCGCGTGCTCGGCAGAGCGCATGAACGACGATGTCCCGTCTCAGCGATCACGTCGGCTTGAACCTGGGAAACGACATGTTTCTGAGACGCTGAGCCGCCACTTGTCTCACCCATCATGTCGTTTCCGAAGTCGGCACGGGTGGCGGGGGAGTTGCCTCGTGGGCCGGGGGAGTGGGCACCCGACGTGCTCTTGGTCTCCTCGCGCGGCCGACCCGCCCGGGAGACTACGGAGCCTGGCTCCATACCGGTCCCCGAGTAGCATGCAAGTCGTTTGCACTGCCCGCCTACGCTCGCCTACATTGTCATACATGGTAGCTACCCCTGGCCCGTCGTCGGTCCGGTTCGAACCGCGCGTGTTCGAGCGACTCTCCGCGTTCGTTGCAGCGCACCGGGATCTGACCCTGTCCAGCGCCACCAGCAGGCTCGTCGATGAGGCGCTCCGGATCCGTGAGCACCCGCTCATCACGTTCAAGGATGGCCCGGCCGGGCGCAGGGCCAGGCTGGTCGGCGGTCCTGACGTGTGGGAGGTCATTGGCGCCATCCGGTCGGTCCGCGAAGCTGAGCCTGCACTGGTGGGTGACGAGGTTCTCGAGGTCGCCGCCGAGACGTCAGGGACGCCCGTACCGTTCATACGCGCGGCTCTGGATTACTGGAGCGACTATCCGGAGGAGGTCGAGGACTTCCTGGACAGGGCACGCGCCGAGGCTGCACAGGCACAGGCGGCATGGGAACGGCAGCAGGGACTGCTGGGACTGTGAGCATGGGCCCCGGTAATGTGCCCGACGCGTTGCTCCTCGACGAGATGTTCTCTCCCGCGATCGCGACCGACCTCACTGCCCGCCGCATCGACTGCCGTTCGGTCGTTGCGGATCCTGTCCTGCGCGCCCTGTCGGACCTGGAGATCTTCCAGGCGGCACTGACCGAGGGCCGGGTCCTCGTGACGAACAACGGCCCGGACTTCGAGAGCCTCCGACGTGCACACGAGGCGGCCGGAGACGGGGTTCCCGGCCTCATCTACACGTCCGACCTCACGTTCCCACGGACGAAAGCGTATGTGTCCCGGCTTGGGACGGCACTCGCCGCCGCCGCGGCCGACCGCGAGACAGCCCGCTGCGGCGGCGTGCTCTGGCTGCGCCCGCCTGCGTGATGTCGCAGTGCCGCAGGGCCGACAACATAATGGCTGTCACGACGACATGTAAACGACAAGATCGCCGTCAAACGACATGATGGCTGGCACGGGACACTGGTCCACGGGACACTGGTCGAGGCCCAGATCCCTCAGTAGCTGTTCCGTCCAGCGCCGATAATGAGCATTATGTAAAGTAGTACGGAATCCGAGCCGGGTTAGCTGTCGGTGCATGAGGGCCAGTGGTCTGCTGCCCACTCGGGCCAGCCCGGCCACCCTGCTGGCGGGGCGGGGATCTCACCGCCGTCGAGTTCGGCGGCGTCAGGCACCTGGAATTGCTCCCGCCAAGTGTCCACGTCGGCCTCGCTCATCGGGAATGTCTGGTTCGGTGTTGTTTCCTGGCGGTGCGCGATGCGGGCGAGCTGGACGTCTTTGTCCACAGGCAGGTAGACCACCTGGCATGCGGCTCCGGCCGACCGGGCCAGCCAGCGCAGTGCCGACCGCTCATCGCGGCTCGACAGTCCGTAGTCGAGCACGACGCTGGACCCCAGCCGCAGCGCCTGCAGGGCGACCGAGATGAGCCGGCCTTCGAGCACCCAGCGCTTGCCGTCGGCCATCGAATCCCCGAACAGCGGGATCATCCAGTGATCCGGGGTCAGCCGCAGTGCCTGGTGCGTTGCGGCGAGTTCTCTGGCCCGGGTGGTTTTCCCGGCTCCCGGGAGCCCGATCATCAGGACCAGCGTGGCGGCCCGTGTGGCCGCGGCCTTCCCGCCCGGGCGGACAGACCTGGAGATCGCAATCACCGGATCACTCCGCAGGCCCGGGCCATCCGCATGTCCGCCGCCACCGCGGCCTGATTTTTGTCCGAGCCGTCACGAAGGCGCTATGAGCAAGTCAGGTGTCCACGCGTACATACTGAATGCTGATGACCTCTTGACCGCGGTACGGAGTGACCGTGTACCAGATCGTGATGAAATCGGCGGGCAGTCGCAGTTCGTAAGCACAGGGCAGCGGATCGTCCCTGGGGAAAGGGTCCGCTAGGACTGGGACTGGCTCGTCCAGCAGGTGAAAGATCGTGCGCTGGACAGTCCAGCGCAGAGGTTGAGGCAGGGCTTCGATCTGCTGCCACGATGTTCCCGCGAAGCGGACCGACCGATCACTCACTCAGCCCCCACGCCTCGGCGAGCTGATCACGGGTAAACACGGGTGCGCCGTCCCCCGGGCCGGGATCGGCCTGGATGCGCGCCTTCGCTACGGTCCGCGCGGCCTCGAGCCGCAGTCGTCTTAGCTCGGCGTTCAGAGCGTCAAATTCAACACGGGGAATCGTGACCATATCAGACGCTTCCGAGTTCACGGTTTCCCCTTTCGTGCTCTCTGTTCAGGCAGTCTAGCTCCGATTGCTGGGATGCCCTGCGCAGCGCCGCTCGGCGCGCCGCGGAGCCTGGAAGGCGGCGTCTCGCCCGCCCGCGTACATCTCAAGATGTAGCTCGACATCGGCCTGTGGGCCGATGCCGGCCGCGCGACTGCGAACCTAGCCTCGGAGGCATGAGCACTCCAGTCCTCCAGGACAAGGAAGTCGGCACCAGCCCACCCACCGTCCGGCCATACCTTCTGGGTGGCCTGGCGTCGCTCTCGGTCGGCGCCGCGGCCATCCACTTTGCGGTCGTGTTCGAACATTTTGCGGAATATGCGCTGTACGGCGTCTTCTTCCTGGTTATCTCGTGGGCCCAGTTGATATGGCCCGTGGTCCTGGTCTGGCGGCCGTCGCGGCTCTGGCTGTGGCTGGGCATCGCCGGGAACGCCATGGTCATCGCGGTGTACGTGGCGTCGCGCACCGTCGGCCTGCCGTTCGGTCCCGACTTGCACAGCCCGGAATCGGTAGGCGCGCTGGACGTGGTGAGCTGCGTCCTGGAATTCGGGCTGATCGTCGGCTGCGCGGCATTGCTGCGGCGGCCGTCCCTGGCGGACCGGAGGGTGGCGCGCCAAAGTCCCGTCGCCCGAGCGGCCTCGCTCCTCGCGGTTCCCGCCGTGGTGATCGCCGCGACCACCGCGGTCATGACGCCCGGCTGGGCGGGACCTGGAGCGCGAGCGGGACTGGCCGCAGATCGCAGCGCTATACGGGCAGCTGGCGGCGATCGACCGCTCGCCGGTGGTCGCCCTGAACCGGGCGGTGGCCGTCGGCGAGGCGGACGGGCCAGCGGCGGGGCTGGCGCTGCTTGACCGCATCGAGCTGCCCGGCTACCGGTACCTGCACTCGGCCCGGGCCGAGCTGCTGCGCAGGCTCGGACGCGCCGCCGAGGCCCGGGAGGAGTACCGCCAGGCTGCCGCGCTGAGCGACGACACCGCCGAACGCCGGCTGTTCGAGCGGCGCCTGGCGAAGATCTGAGGTGGCCTAGGACACGAGCGCAGGCCTGCGGGCTAGCTCGTAGTTGAAGCTCATGGTCTCGCTGAAGGCACCGCCGTACGGGCCGAGCGTGGCCACGAGGTCGGCGTCGAACGCGGCGCCGTGGTCGCCGAGTACCTCGGCCGACAGGAACGATGTCGACCTGATCAACCCGGCGAGCTCCGGCAGGCCCCAGCGATGCGCGACCGGAAAGTCGTGGCGCCCGGCCGCCTCGAATCCGGCGTCGGACAGGACCTGGAGATCGGGTCGGCGCTGCCGCGTCAGGTCCCAGCCCGCGGGAATCCGGCCCTGCGCGCCGAGCGCCGTCATCCACCTGTCCAGCATGCCGGCGAGCGCTCGCTGCCAGTCTGAATCGCCTGACCACGGCTGGGACGACCAGCACAGCGCCAGGTGCCCGCCGGGCTTGAGCCAGCCGAGGACCCGGCCGGCGGTCAGGTCGCGGTCGAGCCGGTGGAACGCGTTACCGACGACGGCCAGCTCGAAGAACTTCGGCTCGGCGCGCAAGGTCTCGGCGCTCGACACGATCGCCCGGACCTCCGCCGCTCCCCCGGCGGCCGCCTTAGCCCGGACCAGTTCCACCATGTCCGGTTCCTGATCCACGGCCCATACCTCGCGGAACCACCGGCGCAGCGGGAAGGCGAGCTGGCCGGTCCCGCAGGCCAGGTCCAGCAGGCGCCCGCTGCGCGACACATCCGCCCGCCGGACCAGATCGGTGAGCATCGCTTCCGGGTAGGGCCGCCGGTACCGGTCGTAGAACCCGGCGGTCCCCCGGAACAGATCCGTCTGCGAACCGCACCTCGTCAGCCACGGACTCACCCCTGCTCGCCGCCGCGACGATGTGCCCGTCCAGCCGGTGGGCGCGTCCGTCGTGGACCAGGTCATCGATGATCGAATCGGTCCAGTACCACAGCCAGGAGAACCAGCGCCGCAGCTCATGTTCTGGCGCGACCACGCTGGCCCGAACGCCGGCGGCCACGAGCTCCCTGAGCGCCGCCCTGGGCTCCGCGTCGGTTCCGCGCGGTCCAGAGTACGCCTGGTCCCAGCGCGCCAGCTCGCTGGAATGCGGCTGCCCCTCCCCCGCGGTGACGTGCAGCGAACGCGAGACGATCACGCCGCACCGCTCCATCGGCGCCCGCAGGGAGTTCAGCTCCTGCCGCTTCATCCGCAGTTCGACGCGCAGGTCCTCGACGCTAGACGGCCCGGCGCGGGCCAGGTGGTCAAGGAGCCGGGCCGCGTCGCGGTCGGCGGCGCGCATGCGCGTGGTCTCGGCGCGGCAGATCGGGTCGAGAAGCCGTGCCGCGTCGCCGGATACGAGCAGGTTCTTGGCGCGATGGACCGCAACGATCAGGTAGCCACGCTCCGCCAGTTCGCCGAACCACGGCCATTTCGTCGCTGGCCAGGTCGCGAACCCTGGGCTGCCCGGCTTGTAGGGATCCTCGTGGCACGCCTCGTACAGGCTGGGCAGGGCGCTGTCGGCGGTCCGCGTGAGCATCCCCCGGTCCCGCAGGAACGCGTCTGCCTCATCCAGCGACCCGAGCGCCCGGTCCGGCGTGAGCCGGCACATGAACGCCCGTTCCTCTCGCGCCGCCGCCAGCGACTCCACGCCGCTATCCTCCTGCTGCCCGCCTACGCCGTCATGGACCGGGAGCCCCGCGCATGCGCCCTGAACCCTCCCCCGGGCCGGGTACGCAACAGTGCGTGAGTTCACCAGCTAGCCGCTAGCGTCCTGCTGCCCCGATCGGGCCTAGCGTACGGCTTCCAGACCCGTCGACGAGCTCGACGTCATCTGCGCCGTCCTGGGCTGCGAGCCCGGCGAGCTCCTGCTGCCCGAGCCGGGCAAGGTCCCGCAGCCAGCGCCTGAGGAGACCGGGAAGCCAGCCGCGGCCGCGGGCCGGGCGTTCACCCCCAGGTCGCGCGACGGAAGGACGCTGCCACCCTGGTGACCCCCAGCGCCTTTGGTCGATTCAGTGAAGCCCGAGTGATACGCGTGCGCTCCTGAGCTCGCGCGTTGGCGTCAGGAACGAAGGGTGCGCAGGCCGGTGCGGATTTCGCTGACCAGGATCTCGGGCTGTTCCAAGGCCGCGAAGTGCCCGCCCTTGTCGGCCTCGCCGTAGTGGATCAGATTGCTGTAGGTGTCTTCGATCCAGCTTCGCGGGAAGAGCGGGATGTCCTTCGGGAAGACGGTCACCGCGACCGGAAGCGTCAGCTTCGGGCCGGCGAAGGTGCCCGATTTGTTCTCCCAGTAGATGCGGGCGGACGATGCTGCGCTGTTGGTGAACCAGTAGAGGGATATCGCGTCGAGCATGTCGTCCCTGCTGAGGGCGTCCTCGGCGAGCCCGTGGTTGTCGGTCTTGGACTGGAACTTGTCGTAGATCCAGGCTGCCTGACCAGCGGGAGAGTCCGCCAGGGCGAATCCGACGGTCTCCGGCTTGGTGCCCTGAAGGTGGTTCGCCCCGCCGAGATCGCCGGTGTAGAGGGCGACGGTCTCCACGGCGTGGCGCTGTTCGGGCGACAAGGTGCCGGGTATCTGTGCGGGAAAGGCGTACTGGGTGTTCAGGTGAATTCCGAGAAGCCCCTCAGGTCGCATGGCCCCGAGGGCGGTGGTGACGACGGCACCCCAGTCGCCGCCCTGCGCGGCCCATCTCGTATAGCCGAGACGCTTCATCAGCTCCGCCCACGCGCTTGCGATGCGCGATACAGTCCACCCGGTCTTCGCGGGCTTCTGGGAGAACCCGAACCCGGGGAGCGACGGGACGACGACGTCGAATGAATCGGCGGCGTCTCCTCCGAACGAAACCGGATCGGTCAGCGGGCCGATCAGCTTCAGGAACTCGACGATCGAGCCCGGCCATCCGTGCGTGAGTATCAGCGGCATCGCGTTGGGGTTCTTGGACCTGACGTGGATGAAGTGGATGTCCAGCCCGTCAATCTCGGTCAGGAATTGGGGGAAGCGATTGAGCTCGGACTCGAAGCGCCGCCAGTCGTAGCCGCGCTCCCAGTAGTCGGCCAGAGATCTGGCGTTCTCTACGCGAACCCCTTGCGACCAGTCGCCCACCGTTTCCGGATCCGGCCACCGAGTTCTGGCCAGTCGCTGCTTCACGTCGTCGATCTCCGGATCCGGGATCGAGACGGTGAACGGGCGGACGAGGGTCGAGGTCGGCGGCGTCGGTGCGGTCATTGCCTTCTTCTCTTCTCCTGAGCTTCGAAGCACAGCGCAACCTCTCTCCGTTGCACACTGGTGTGCAGTCTACTTCATTGCACACTGGTGTGCAACAATGGTGGCGTGCCCACCGAGTCCTCCCGTGTGCGCTCGATGAACGAGACACGCGATCGCATCCTCGACGTCGCCCTCGATGTGCTGGGAGAGAACCCCGACGCCGGAATGGGCGACATCGCCTCCGCTGCCGGCGTCGTCCGTCGCACGGTCTACGGCCATTTCCCCTCGCGCCTCGACCTGGTTCGGGCACTCACGGAACGGGCCGTCGCCGAGGTGACAGCCGTGCTCACCGAAGTCAACGCCTCCGACGCAGAAGCGGACGCGACGTGGGTCGAATTCATCGCCCACGTCTGGCCGGTGGCGCACCGGTACCGAGTGCTGTTGGCGCTGCGCCGTGGCGAGTACGGCGAGGCGATCCACGGCCTGCTCGGGCCAGTCGATGAGCTCCTCGCCGACCTCGTGAAACGGGGCCAGGACAGCGACGTGTTCGCACAGCACCTGCCGGCGGGCATCCTGAGCCAGGTTGCCTACGGCGTCGTGTTCGCCATCGCGGACAGCGACCTGTCGAACGGGACCCTCGGCGCCCGAGCAGCGACGATCACGAGCCTGCTGATGCTGGGAGTTCCCGAGACGCGCGCAATCGCTCTCGTGGGCGACCAGCCCTGACCCGCAGCACTCGAGCGGAGCCGCGGATTGAGACGGCGCCAGGTTCCGATGAGCTGCGCGTTGTACATCTCGATCAGCATGCCGCCAAGCACCGCCGTGGCGCAGAGAGCCTCCGGGCCCGCAGGGTTCGGCGCAGGCGGTGAGCCTGTCACGGAGCCAGTTCGGGAAGTCCCTGGGCTCGTTGCGATGATGAAAGCATGGTCGGAACGGTAGACAGGCTGCGCCGGTACCCGGTCAAGTCGATGCTCGGCGAGGACCTGGACGCCGGTGACGTGACGTTCCGCGGCCTGGATCACGACCGGCGCCTGGCCGTGGTCAGCCGCCGGACGGGCAAGGTCGCGAGCGCGAAGTACCCCAGGCTCTGGCGTGCCCTGCTCACCCTGTCCGCGGCCGCTGACCATCCCGCCGGAGACGAAGACGCCGCCGCGGGCGTGCGGATCACACTGCCGGACGGCGGGATCGTCAAGAGCACCGACCCCGATGTGGACCAGGTCCTGTCCGCGCTGCTGAGCGAGCCGGTGACGCTGACCGCGACCCCGCCGCCCGGCGCGTCTCTGGACCGGGCCGTCCCCGAGGCCGTGCTGGCGCACGGCGTGACCGCCGAGGTGCCCGCCGAGATCATCGAGATCGGCGCGGGCGCGCCGCCGGGCACCTTCGTCGATTTCGCCCCGATCCACCTGCTCACCACCGCCACGCTCGACCGCATCGCCGGACTGAGCCCGCGCGGCGCAGCCGACCCGGAACGCTACCGGCCGAACATCGTCATCCGTACCGCGGCTCCCGGCTTCGAAGAGAACGACTGGCTGGACCGGTACGTGGCCGTCGGCGAGGACCTGATCCTGCGCGTGATCGCCCGCACGCCGCGGTGCGCGGTCCCCACCCTGGCCCACGGCCCGCTCCCCCGCGACGTCGACGCCCTGCGCGTGCTGGCCCGCCACAACCGACTGTCCCCCGTGGCCGACGCGGACCCCGAGCCGTGCGCGGGCGTCTACGCCGAGGTGCTGAACCCCGGGCGGGTCCACATCGGCGACGAAGTCTTCCTGGTCTAAATTCAAAATCTTTTTTGCCGAACGGCGCTAGTTACTCCCCCGCGTCACGCCCGGGGCATCCGGTTTAAGCAAGCCGGCGGAAGCGGTGGTGCAGCAGGCGGATCTGCTCGTCCAGGCCCGGCACCGGGCCCTGCACGAGCAGGTCCGGGGCGACCAGGTTGACCGGTAGCGCGCGCACCGGCGGCGGTGCCACGCCGAGCTCGGCCAGCCAGGCCGTCAGCTGCTCGGACGAGCTCACGTACACGATCCGGCCCAGCCCGACCCAGGCGTGCGCGGCTGAGCACATCGGGCAGTGCTCACCTGAGGTGAACACGGTGGCGGCGGCGCGCTCGGCGGCCGTCATGTTCGCTGCTGCCCAGCGGGCCAGCTCGAACTCCGGGTGACGGGTCGCGTCGCCCAGGCTGTTCTCGCGGTTGCGGTCCTCGGCCAGGACCCGCCCGTCCCCGGCGACCAGCACCGAGCCGAACGGGAAGTCCCCCGCGTCGACGGCCTCGCTCGCCAGCTCCACGCAGCGGCGCAGGTGGATCAGGTCGGCTTCGGCCAAATCGGGGACGCCCACCATAGCTCCGTTCGGGTAAAAAGTCCTTCGGACTACCTGGCGGTCACCAGTATTCTGGGTGGGTGAACACGTACGGACAACAGGTCATGATGCCCCGCTCGCGGGGCCGCTGACGCGTCCGGACGCTTTCGTTTCCGAGGCCCTGCAACGGGGCCTCGACGTGTTTACGGCGCTCGGAGCCCCTGACCGAAGGAGGCTGCGATGACGTCGCCGCATATCTATATCACCACCACGATCCCTTACGTGAACGCGCGGCCGCACATCGGGTTCGCGCTGGAGCTGGTGCAGGCCGACGTGCTGGCCCGGTTCGCCCGCCAGCGCGGAGAACGCGTCAGGTTCCAGGCCGGGACCGACGATAACTCGCTGAAGAACGTGCTCGCCGCGCAGGAGGCCGGAGTCGGCGTGCGCGAGTTCGTCGACCGCAACGCGGCGGCGTTCGTCGGGCTGGGCCAGGCCCTCTCGCTGACCGTCGACGACGTCATCCGCACCAGCCGCGACCCGCGGCACCGGCCAGGAGTGGAGCGGTTCTGGCAGGCCTGCGCTAGCGCCGGGGACCTGTACCGGAAGCGGTACGAGGGCCTGTACTGCACCGGTTGCGAGCAGTTCTACTCCCCTGCCGAACTCCGCGACGGGCGCTGCCCCGAGCACGGGACCGAGCCGCAGCAGGTCGCGGAGGAGAACTGGTTCTTCCGGCTGTCCCGGTACGCCCAGCCGCTGCGGGAGGCGATCACCCGCGGCGACCTGCGGATCGAGCCCGCCGGGCGCCGCCACGAGGTGCTCGCGCTCATCGACGGCGGGCTCGAGGACTTCTCGGTGTCGCGGCCCGCGATGCGCGCCGCCGGGTGGGGCATCCCGGTCCCTGGCGACCCCGGCCAGGTGATTTACGTCTGGTGGGACGCCCTGTGCAACTACGTCACCGCGCTCGGCTACGGCACAGGCGGCGAGGCGTACGGGACGTGGTGGCTCCCCGGTGCCGCCGCAAGCCGCCGGATCCACCTGCTCGGCAAGGGCGTCCTGCGGTTCCACGCCGTCTACTGGCCGGCGATGCTGCTGTCTTCGGGACAGCCGCTGCCGACCGACATCTTCGTGCACGACTACCTGACCGCGGGCGGGCGGAAGATCAGCAAGTCAACCGGATCCGGTGCCGACCCCGCCGCGCTCGCCGCCGAGTACGGGACCGACGCGGTGCGGTGGTGGCTGCTCCGCGAGGTGCCGCGGGTCGGCGACGCCGACTTCACCGTCGAGCGGCTGATCGCGCGCGCCGACGATGAGCTCGCCAACGGGCTCGGCAACCTGGTCAACCGCGTGATCGCCATGATCCGCAGGTACCGGGACGGGCGGGTCCCAGGACCGCAGGCGGTGGCGGACGGCGGGGAGAAACTGGACGCGGCGTGCCGCCAGGCGGGCGACCGCGCCCAGGCGGCCCTGGCGGGGTTCGACTTCCGGCAGGCGACGGCGGCCGTGTGGGCGATCGCGGACGAGGCTAACCGGTTCACCAACCGGGTCCGCCCGTGGGAGCTGGCCAGCGCGGAGCGTGACGGCGACGCCGGGGCTGGGCAGCGGCTGGACGCCGTGCTCGGCGCGCTCTTCGGGGCGTGCTCGACGCTCGGCCGGGAACTGGAGCCCTTCCTCCCGGACGCGGCCGCGCGCATCACCAGCCAGTGCACGCCGCGCGAGGGACAGCTTCCCGAGGCCGTACCGGTGTTCCGGAGGCTGTCTTCCTCCGCGGGGGTGGTCAGCGGTAGCGGCGCCGGCGGCGGTGGCCACGCTCCAGGCCGGACATCCGGAACAGGAGCAGCACGACGAAGGCGCCGATGACCGACCAGATGAGGCCGACAGCGTGGAAGGTGTGCACGTTCGCGGTGTGGTACTGGACGATGTTGTCCAGGAACCCGCCCACGAAGGAGCCGACGATCCCGAGCACGATGGTGCCCAGGATCCCGATGTTGTCGCGGCCGGGCAGGAGCAGGCGGGCGAGGGCGCCGACGATCAGCCCGATGACACAGAGCCAGATGATGAAGATGACCACGTTGGTAATGATTCCCCCGCCACCCAGATGGCCGCTAGTGCGGCGGCGGAGAAGACCGCGAGGGCCCGTTGCGCGAGCCGCCCGGGCGGGATTCACCGGGCCGCGGTGCTGAACTCGCGGACGAGTTCGCCCCGCTGATGGATCAGGTTGGCCTCAGCCGTGACGCGCAGGCACTCGGTGACCATCGCTGCCGTGCCGGCCGTATCCTTCACCGACCGGGAATACCTGGCGAGCGTCCTGAGTAGCTGAGCCCGGCGGAGCGGGCTGATGGCAGCGCCGGAGGTGACGACGGGCCTGAGCCCGTCCGCCAGCAGGTCCGCCTTTCTCCGGTTGCGCGCAGTCAGCCGGGTCAGGTAAATGTCCATAAGCCGGCGGGTAACGCCGGCCCGGAGAATGGCATCGTCTGGCACGAGGTCGAGCGCCATATCGGCGGTGCGCTCCGCGTCGTAAATCGAAGCGCGCGGGAAGCCCGTTATCGAGTTCAACCGCTCCTCAAGGAAGGATCGCAGCCATGTCTCGGGCTCGTGGTGGTATCCCCTCAGCGGCTCGGCGCTCGCGATGGCCACCCTCGCCTCGTTCCGGAGTCCGAGTGTGTTCAGGGACACAACCTCAGCGAATCTTGCGTTGATGTGCAGCCGGACTTGGTCATCGGTGCTGGCCGTGCCGGTTCCAATCGATTGCAGGATGCCGATTGCTTTTCGGGCGCACCCGAGAGCAATATCGGCCCGCCCGAACACCTGCGCCGCGTCATGCAGGAACATGAGCACCTGCGCGTAGCCGGCCGGGTTGCGCCGCGGATCGATCGACTCCGAAAGCGACCTGGCGTCGTGCCATACGCGTGCATATGTGACGGCGGTCATATTTGGGCGTGGTTCATGCAGCGCCGAGTGATGCAATTCGGCTACGGCGTTGATGGCGGCCCTGGCCTCAGGGCCGGGCAGCGGAACGCCATCCCGGGCGGGGAACCGGGATTGTCTTCTGGCCAGGCCGATGTGGTGGAGCAGCACCTCTTGACGTTCGGCATCGGTGCACAGCAGATCCGCGATCTGGCGAGCCCGGTGCTGCGATGGCGTCTTGGCGAACTTGAAGGCCTCGGCCACTTCGTCGCCGCGAGCCGTCAGCAGGCCTGCCCAGTGCGCCGGCCGACGATCATCGCCGAGGCGCAACGGGGCCAGCAGGTATGAGGCGTACGCCTCGGACAGGCCCAGCGCTCGCGCCAGGTCGTGCTGTGACCCGTAATCCCGCAGATAGGCGCGGATCAGGTCGATGTAGGTCTGCCGGTGGATCAGGCGCTGCGGGTCCCAGGCCGGCGGCCCTTCGGTCACCCATCGCTCATGCCCGGACTCTGCGTCATCTGAACCAGAGACGTCATGTCATTTCAGCCAGGAACTCTGCACCATCTTAACCAGACAGGGCTTCAGCTCCCATTCATGCTTGACGCAAAAGCAGGCGCGAGCACGAAAGGGGAGAAAAATGGATCCGGACGGCGAGTAATCAACGCGCAACGCGGGTGAGTAATGCCGGGGCCCCGGCACCCGCGGGAACCGCAGCGGCCGTCTCTGATTCCATTTCCCACCGTGCTCCATAGACCAGGCCGATCAGCAGGCGCTGATAGTTAAGGTGAAGTTCGCCGGCGTGGTCGAGAGTCACGCGCGCGCCCGGCGCGGCGAAATCGTCGGCCATTCCGCGTGGAATCCCGGCCATGTTCCACACGCCAGCCAATCGATTTCTCGTGCCGAACCGTATGCGTAGATCGAACTCGTCACAGCGGAACAACGGCTGAAGCGCATAGCGGGGGTTTATCGGTTGATCAGCCGGAATTGTCACCGAGACACCGATTTCGTGAGACTGCCCGCGTCTGAGCGGCTGCGGGAGCCGGACGAAATAACGGAAATAAGTATTGGACGGCCGTTCGATGCGGGCTAGCGATCCGCCATAGAGAATGGTCAGGTCCGCGTGGTGCCGCTCGCGGTCAGCGCCTTCCGGGCGAGGGATACTGGTCGAGATGATGACCTCTGGTACCGAGTCATGCCTGGCGACTACCTTACGTTCCTCGATGGCGGTGGGCTGGGCACCGTCCAGGTAGAGCAGCGTGCGAAATCGCTCCAAATACCAGCCGTCTTGCGCATAGTTGTCACCCGATGGCGCCGAAATGGCGCGCATAGTCTCGGCCGACCTGATCGCCTCGTCGACCCGGCGCCTGGCGGTACGCACATCTCGGTCCAGTTTCGTGGCCAGCCACTGCATCCGTTCTTCGAGAAATCGATACTGCACGTCCTCATGAAGGGCCAACCCGACCCGAAACGCCGTGCGGAGATCCTCCGGCAGTTCATCGGCGAGATCGTTAAGATACGCCAGCAGCCGGCGCCGGGCCTCGTTCTCGGTCGGTGAGTCATCAAGGCCGCACAATGCACGGAGCGTAGGGCCGGTGCGCTCGAGTAGGTCGCTGGCCATAACTCCGCGCCCTCTGCGCAGCCGACATAGCTCATCACCCAGAGTATCCATGGGGTCCCCACCCAGCAGCCTAGCCGGTCACTAGTGACCGTATTTTGTCACCTCGGTCAAATACTGTCAACTTTTTGACCATGAACGGCCACGGTTGGCGATGTCATAATAAGACCCTCGTGACCCATTGAACATGTAAATGCCAGGGAGGGGATTGCGCAAACGGTCTGGCGGCTCGCCATATTGCTGATAACAGGCATTGCGCCGGCGGGATCGAGGTAGCTGAGGGGGCTCCGCCGTCGTGACCAGCCGGTTGTCCGCCGCCATCCGGCGGTGGGCGGCCGGTAACTCGCCTGGATCAGCTGGCTAGCTCGCGTTCCAGGGGCGTGCGGAAGCGCGGGATGACCCGGGTCCGCGACAGCGGGCCGATCCAGTCGCGCAGCCGCTCCGCCTCGGCCGCTATCGCAGCGGCGGCCTCGGATCCGGCGTCCTCGAGCAGCCGGACCGCGATCTCGCCGTCGGCGCGCTGGGCCCAGCCACCCACGATCCGCCCGTCCCACCAGGCCGTCGGGCCGATGTTCCCTGACCGGTCGAACAGGGCGGCCGCGTGCCCGCCGACGTACCAGGACCTCTCCCGCCAGCCCATGGCGCTGGGGTCCAGGGCGGGCAGCAGCGCCGCCCACGGCTCGGCGGAGTCAACCGGCTCCTGGTCGTCGGCCAGCACAATGCCGGGCGTTCCGTCGAGGTCTATCTCGGCGATGTCCAGCGAGCTCAGTGCCTGCCGAACCTGCGCGGCCGTCCACCCGGTCCACCACTGCAGGTCGGCGGGCAGGGCCGGGCCGAACGCGGCCAGCCACCGGCGGGCCAGCGCGGCCCGCGCGGCGCCGGCCGGCAGGTCGGTTCGCTCCGGAGCGGCAGACCAGGTGAACTGGCTGGAGGTCCATCCTCCGCGCGGGCGCCCGCGCACGATAAGCCCTTCCGCGGATAGCAGCGTCAGCAGCCTGGTCGTCAGGTTCACCGCTCCGCCGTAGGGGTTGTCCGCCGCGGCGATGAGCTGCGTCCGCAGCCGGGGTTCGTCCCTGGCGAGCTCGGCGCCGGTCGCGGACCCGCGCGCGGCCAGCAAAGCGACGGTGCCCTCGCCCACCTCCTTGAGCCAGGTCGCCGCGTCGGGGGCGACCCCCGCATCCTGCACCACCGCAGCGAGCTGCCGCCGCAGGCGCTCCGCGATCTGGTCGGTGCACGCGGCCTGGATCACCGGCACCAGGTCCGCAGGCACGACGAACACCGTCCGGCGCATCCCGAGCATCCGGACCAGCGAGCGTTCCTCGTACAGCGCGTGCTCGATTGCCGCTTTATCGACATCAGCGGTGCGGGCGCGGCCGGCCAGGTAGACCGACGCGGGGTCGGTGCCGTGCAGCGCGACGATGCCCGCCACCGCGGCCGCCACGGTGGCGGCCCGCTCCCCCGGCGCCAGGTGGTGCCGGACGGCCATCCGGGCCCGCCGCTCCGCCGCGCCGACCGCCCGAAGGCTACGTCCCATGCGGCCGACCTTACCGGCGTAACGTCGGCCGCATGACGTGCTACCGCCAGCCCGGCACCGTGCTGACCGACCGTGTGTTCGCTGTCCCGCTCGACCACAACAGGCCAGACGGGGAGCAGATCGAGGTGTTCGCCCGTGAGGTCGTCGCCGCGACCAAGGCGGAGGCGGACCTGCCGTGGCTGCTGTTCCTCCAGGGAGGCCCCGGATTCGGCGCGCACCGCCCGGTAGGCATCCAGACCTGGCTCGACCGGGCGCTGGAGGACTACCGGGTGCTGCTTCTGGACCAGCGCGGCACCGGCCGGTCCACCCCGGCGACGCGGCAGACGCTGGGTGCCCTCGGCTCGGCCAGGGCGCAGGCCGACTACCTGACGCACTTCCGCGCCGACAGCATCGTGCTCGACGCCGAGCTGATCAGGCGCGACCTGGCCGGCGGGACGCCGTGGAGCGTGCTCGGGCAGAGCTTCGGCGGCTTCTGCACGGTCACCTACCTGTCCTTCGCCCCGCACGGCATCAGCGAGGCGCTCATCACCGGCGGCCTGCCCGGCCTGGCCGTGACCGCCGACGACGTCTACCGGCGCACCTATCCGACGGTGGCGCGCAAGAACGCCGCGCACTACGAGCGGTACCCGGACGACGCGGAGCAGGCACGGCGGGTCGCCAGGTACCTGTCCGATCATCAGGTCCGGCTGCCTGACGGCGGCCTGCTGTCGGTGCAGGCGTTCCAGTCGATCGGGTCCCTGCTCGGCCAGAGCACCGGCAGCCACGAGCTGCACTACTTGCTCGAGGATCCATTTGCGGGTGAGGATCTGTCGGATGCCTTCCTGTACGCCATGCAGGCCAGGCTCAGCTTCGCCGGAGCACCGCTGTACGCGCTGCTGCACGAGGCTTGCTACGCCCAGGGCTGCGCGACCCGGTGGGCGGCGCAGCGGATCAGGGCGGAATTCCCCGAGTTCGACGCGGGCCCGGCCGGGGACGAGGACGACGGGTCCGCTCCCCTGCTGTTCACCGGGGAGATGATCTACCCCTGGATGATCGACGCGGACCCGGTGCTGCGCCCGCTGCGCGAGGCCGCCGACCTGCTGGCCGTACGGGACGACTGGCCGCCGCTGTACGACCCGTCGCGCCTGGCGGCCACCGACGTGCCCGTGGCCGCGGCCGTCTACTACGACGACATGTACGTCGACCGGGAGTTCTCGATGTCCACCGCGCAGGCGATCCGCGGCCTGCGCCCCTGGGTGACCAATGAGTACGAGCACGACGGCCTGCGGGTGAGCTCGGGCGCAGTCCTCGACCGGCTGATCCGCATGAACCTGGGCGAGATCTGAGATCAGCCGCGCCTAGCGATCAGGACGAGGGCGGCGGCGTCGTCGGGCCCCGGCCAGCCTGGGCGAGGGCGGCAGCCAGCATATCCGCGGCCCGGCCGGCCGCGGCGAGCGCCTCGACCGCGTCGATCACCCAGAACTCAGGATCCGGGCCCGGGTGCCCGTCCTCTCGCTGCGCCACCATGATCCGGGCCAGTTGCTCGCACAAGCGCGGCAGGTCCTGACTCATCCGCCGCAGGCTCGCGATCACGTCGCGGACGTCATCCAGCCCCGCGAAGTACGGGCCGGACGCGGTCAGGTCGGTCAGCTCACGGACCGCCTGCGCCGCCTGGCCTGCGAAATCGCGCGCCATGCTCGTACTCGCCAGTTCGCCGGACAGCTCACTTCCGGACCTCGACCGGTTCCGGGCCAGCGCCGCGCTCTCGGCGTCATCGGCCGAACCGTAGGGACGAACCCGTCTGGGCATCTCTCTCCAGGGTCTTCTCGGGGCTAGCGGCTACCGCGTACCGGTCAGGTACCCAAGGACAACGCCCGGAAAAGATCTTCAAATTTCCGTCGCGCTCGAAACCGACGTAGCCGCCATCGCCGACCCGTGGGAGCAGCTGGAGCGGCATCGAGCTGGGCGCCTTCGGCACGGCGTACGACCCGGACAAGGTCGCGGTGCTCACCATCGCGGCGGCGGACGGGCTGGGCATCCCGCTGTCGCTGGCCGACCCAGACATCACCCCCGTCGGCAGCGTGCAGGACGTCATGGCCGTGCTGCGCGCTCTGCTCCGCCCGGCGGGAGACCCTACTTGACGTAGGCGATGGGTTTGACGGCAGGCGCAGCCGGCAGCGGCTCCGACTGGTAGTGGGCGCGGATGCCCGTGATATAGCGGCGGCACCGTTCCGTGAGCCCTTCGGCGGTCTGCATCCGGCCCTTGGTGACCAGGATGCCCAGGTCGGCGCCGTGGAATTTATAGTCGCCAGGGCCGTACACGCGCATAAAGAAGGCCTCGTCCTCGCTGGTGATCTCGTGCCAGTCGTTGCTGACGTGCTCGAAGGCGAGTGCGCCGCCGTCGGTCATCCGCCACGACCCGGTGCGCGGGGCGGCCAGGATCCGCTCGACCTCGTCGCCGGGTTCCTTCATGATCAGCTGCGACCAGACGTCCACGGCCGCGAGCGCGCTCCAGCGCTCGTTGATCTCCTCCACGTCGATCGTGTAATCGACGTCCATGAACTCCAGCAGGTGGAACAGGAACAGCGGCATGTCGGCGTACGCGCCGGCGGTGACGTTGGTCATCGAGGAGACGCCCGAGATCCGGGGGTTCAGCTCGCCCAGGTACACCGCGCCGGTATCGATATCGACCAGCACGTCGACCTCGAGGAAGCCCTTGTAGCCCTCCCGGGCCAGCCGGTCGCCCAGCTTGCGGACGTGGCCGATCGCGACGGCCCGGTCGGTTTCTGACAGGGCGTCGGGGAACAGGTCGTTACCGCACCAGCCGCCCTTGTACGGGGTGAGCTCCGGGTATCCGGTCAGGTCGGTCATGAACGGTCCGACGATCGTGCCGTGCCTGGTGATGCAGGCCTCCACGGCTGCGGCCCGGTTGTTGATGCGCTTCATGATCTTGAGCTGCTGCCCGCGGATGTCGGCGGCGTACGAATCCCAGTCGCGCTCGGACGCGATGAAGAACGTCGTCTTGCCCGAGTCGCCGTACGGTGTCTGCACCACTAGGTCGGCGCCGAGCCCGCTGGCCTCGGCGAGCGCGGTCAGCTCGGCGTAGCTGTCGGCGTGCCCGAGCACGTTCGGGACCGACGGGGCACCCGCCTCGTTGCCGAGCTGGGTGGTCACGATCTTGGAGTCCAGCCGCCGCCGCAGCGAATCGGGCGGCAGGATCAGGTCGTAGCCCTGTTCCCGGCAGATCTCCTCTGTCTCCTCGTCGAAGAAGACCATCGCGACCTTCGGCACCCCCCCGCGGCGACGCAGGTACTCCCGGACCTCAGCGTCGCGGAGCAGGTAGTTGTTGATCTGCTCGCTCGACTCGAATTCGATATACGGGCGGTTCTCGGGGGCGAACACCCGGGGATGGCGGCCGTCCCAGGAGTCGTAGTACGCGATGTACTGGAAGTTGCGGACCCAACGATCGATGCCGAGCAGGTTGAAGGCCGTCGGCCCGATGAAGTAGATCGGCTCGGAGTTGGTTCTGAAGAACGTGCGTAGCTCGGAGATGCCATTCAGATGGCGGCGGGCAGGTGATCCGGCGGAGCCGGCTGGACGTGGCACATCAGTCACGGAGCCTCCCTCTGCACCAGGGCAATCACTGATATCCGCCAGGCTAGGCTGCCGGGTGCGCCGCCGTCGAGGAGGAGATCTCGGCCGCAACTCCGGCTCAGACGACGTTCGGCCGCGGTGGCGGTGGCGGGGCGGTATCGCCGCTGCGGCTCAGGCCGGATACCACGCCGGCCAGGCGCCGTCCGCGGGCCGGGTTGATCGGGTCCCGGCCGGCCAGCGCGCCGCCGATGGCGTCGAAGGCGCTCAGCGTGTCTTGCAGGTAGGCCGGATTCTGGGCCTGCGGCCAGGAGGAGAACTTCACGCATACGGTGTTCGTGCGCCGGCTGACGTGCAGCATCTGGCCGTGGATGCCCAGGGCGAGCAGGACATCTCCGTAGGCGCCCGGGCGGAACCAGAACTGGTTGCGGTACCAGCCACCGGGGAACGCCCATTCCGCGGGCGATGCCGCGAACGCCGACCGCGTATCGGATTCCACGGCCCAGCCCTGGCGGAGCCATCTCGGCGGGACGACGCGGCGCATGCCTTCGGTCCCGTCCGGGACCGCTCCCCCGTCCAGCAGCATCTGGCCGAACCGTGCCACATCGCGGGCCGTGGCGCACAGGCCCCCGTCATGCACGGCCGTGCCGGCTCCATCATGGAGCAGGTCGGCGTCGTACTCGGCGCCCATCGGTTCCCACACCAGCGCGGAGATGAGCCCGGCCATGGGCGCGTCGGCCGCGCGCTCGCACACCCAGCCCAGGACGTCGGACTCGGCGGAGCGGTAGAGGAACCTGGAACCGTGCGGGGCCTCGGCCCGCAACGTGGTCAGGAACTGGTAGAGGCCGCCGGCCTGGTAGCTCTGATCGTCGGCCTGCCATCCGAGCCACTGGTCAAGCAGCCTGATCTCGGCCTGCGGGTTGGCGTACTCTTCGACGAACCTGACCCCGCTGCGCATGTCCAGCACATGCCGGACCGTGGCGCCCGCGTACCCGCTGGCGCCCAGCTCGGGCACGTAGTCGGTGATCTCGCGGTCGGGGTCGAGCTGCCTGCGATCGATGAGTACGGCGGCGACGCAGCCCACCACGGACTTCGACACCGACATCAGCGCGTGGGTCAGGTCGGGAGCTCCCAGCGTGCCGTACCATTCGGCGACAACTTCGCCGTCTTGCAGCACCACGTAGGCGTCGGTGAAGGTATCGGTGAGCACGTCGCCCACCGTCCCGGCCGCGCCGTCGGAGCGAGCCAGGCCGATGCTGAGCAGGTCGGCGGCTGCGGCCGAGGGCGGCAGGACGCGCGCGGGCCCGGCGCCGCGCGACACGCGGTAGGTCGGCAGGAACTCGCCGACGTGCCAGTAGGCCCAGCGGTTGAACGGGGGATCCTGCCAGTTGCCGGCGGTGACGGATGCGCCCTGAACCTCCGGGCCCCCCTCCAGCGACATAGCCGAATCCTAGTTGAGCCGCCCGGCCCGAATGGTGGGTTAATGTGCGGTCCATGACCCAAGAAGGCACCGGGCCGACGACCTCCACGGCCCCGCGCGACGGCACGCCCGAGCTCATGGTCGGCTTTCCCCCGCCGCCAGGCGCACGGGTCACCCTGGCCAACTGGCAGGATCCCCCGTTCAACCGCTGGGCGTTCCAGCACATGCGTGAGCTCATCCCCAGCCAGGTGATCCCGGTCGGCCTGCGCGGGCCCGCGGTGCTTCCTGCCTCCGCAAGCGGAATGGGTAACCCGCTGGTCACGCGGCCCGACGGCAGCACCGTGACCGTGGAGGACGTGCTCGCCGGGACGTACACCGATGCGTGGGTGGTGCTGCGCGACGGTGAGCTGGTCAGCGAGCGGTACTACGCGGGCATGACCGCGGGCACCAGGCACCTGCTGATGTCGGTGTCCAAGTCCATCGTCGGGTGCGTGGCCGGGGTGCTGGCCGGCCGGGGACTGCTCGATCCCGGTGCCCCGGTGACGGCGTACGTGCCGGAGGTCGCCGGCTCGGGCTACGCGGGGGCGTCGATCCGCGACCTGCTCGACATGCGCACGGGGGTCGCCTTCCGGGAGACCTACACCGCCCTGGACGCCGAGGTTCGGGTCATGGAGCGATCCATGGGCTGGCGGCCGCCCCTGGCCGGTGATCCGGAGGGCGCCTACCCGTACCTGGCCACGCTGGGCAGCGCCGGACCGCACGGGCGCGAGTTCACCTACCGGTCGGCCGACAGCGACATGCTCGGCTGGGCGTGCGAGCGGGTCAGCGGCATCCGCATGGCCGATCTCGTCGCCGCCCTGATCTGGGAGCCGATCGGCGCCGAGTGCGACGCGGAGATCACCTGCGATCCCCTCGGGTCGGCCATTCACGACGGCGGGATCTCGGCCACGGCGCGCGATCTGGCCCGGTTCGGCCAGATGCTGGTCGACGACGGCACGGCGCTGGGGCGCGACGTGGTCCCCGGGGCCTGGCTGTACGACGTCCGCGCCCCGGAACCAGGGGTCCGGGAGGCCTTCGCCCGCACCGACAACGAGTACGTCCTGCCGGGCGGCTGGTACCGGAGCCAGTTCTGGGTCATCCCCGGCCCCGGCGGTCCCGTCCTCGTCTGCCTCGGGATCCACGGCCAGCTGATCTACGCCGACCGTGCGGCCCGCACGGTGGTGGTCAAGCTGTCGGCCTGGCCCCACGCGCAGCACACCGGCTACCTCCTGGACACCCTCCGGGCGTGCGCGGCCGTGGCCGCGCACGCCGCCTAGCATCCGGGTGCGGCGTCAGCCGCGGAACTCGTCGAGCGCGTTGGTCCCGTCGTTCGCCACCAGGAGACCGTCGCCGCCCTGGGTCGTGATGATCCCGAACAGGTCGCCCGCGCCGTTCTTGATCAGTGTCTTGGTCGTGAGCTGACGGCCGGCCGGGGTGATCTCGACCGCGTTGCCGTTATTGCCGTTCACGACCACGAGGTCGCCGTTGGGCGCCAGCGTCATCCCCAGCGGGGCGTTGAGCGCCCCGCCCGTCGACATGGTGGTCGCCGCGGCCGTGACGGAGTTGGTGCGGGTGAGCGCCCGCGGGATGGCCGAGACGCTGTTGGTCAGCGTGTCATCCACGTACAGGGTGCCGTTGCCCGCCAGGGCCAGCCCGGTCGGCGCCAGGACGAGCGCGGCCTTGTTGGCGGCCCAGGGGAACTTCGTGCCGATGACCGTCGTGCTGGTGAGCATGGGCGGCGCCGTGGCGCTGAGCGTCAGGTCCAGGCGGACCACGGTGCAGTTGCCGGTCACGGGCACCCCGTCGTGGGTGGTGGTGTTGCCGCCCAGCGCGTTGGAGACGAACAGCTCGGCCGACGACGCGTCCGATTTCACCGTGAGGTCCCAGGGGCCGACGATGTCGCTGTTCGTGATGGTCTCGGCCACCGCGCCCTGGTCGTTCAGCACGATGAGGCACCCGGCGGGGTTCAGGCCCGGCAGTGCGCCTCCGCTCGTGGTCGGCAGGCTGCCGACCACGACCCAGCCGCCGGGCAGGATGGCCAGCGCGGTATTCAGCCCGATGCCTCCCGGGCACGCCTGGCCCTTCGGCAGCGCGGAGATGTTAGCGAACAGCGTGGCGTGGCCGCCCGGGGAGACCTCCACCAGGGTCGTGCCGGTGCCCTGGACGTTGGCCTTGTCGTTGAAGTTGCTCACCAGGATGTCGCCCTGCGTGAGCCGGCCGGCGGAGGCCGGGACGGCCGCGACCCCGTAGGGGTTCACGTCACCGTTGGCCGGAACCGTGGAGGCGATCTGCGACTCACCGGTGATCTGGCCGAGGAACGACGTGGCGGTCTGTGCGGCCGAGGTCGGCGTCGCGCTCGGGGTGGTTGGCGTACTCGAGGTCGACGTCGATGAACAGGCCGTCGCCGCGAGGCCGAGGCCTGCCATCGCGGTCATGATTTTGGCAAGGCGCCAAGACTTCACCGTGCTCCCCTCACTGGAAGGCCCGTTGCCTTCCATATCCAGCCGGAAGCGATCCGCCCGGCTGCTATCCGTGCCGGGCAGGCGACATGGCCTGCCCGCGGTCCCGACTAAATACACGGGCGGGTCGGCGGGGCGGTTCACCCGCGATACCCTGCAGCCGTGACCGATCGCGAAACGCGCAGGACGTCGTTCGGATCGGTGGCCGCCGACTACGACCGGTACCGTCCCTCCCCGCCGCCGCAGGCGCTGGACTGGGTGATTCCGCCTGGCGCGCAGGCGGTGCTGGACCTGGCGGCCGGAACCGGAGCCGTGACCAGGGAACTTGTCGGGCGCGTGCCGCGGGTCATCGCGGTCGAGCCGGACGAGCGGATGCGCGCCGTGCTGTCCGCCCGGTGCCCTGGCGCGGAGATCCTGGCCGGCCGGGGCGAGGACATCCCGCTGCCCGGCGCGTCGGTGGACGCGGTGGTCATCTCCGCCGCCTGGCACTGGCTGGACCCCGGTCAGGCGGTCCCCGAGATCGCCCGCGTGCTGCGCGTCGGCGGCAGGCTCGGCGTCATGTGGATCGGCCGGGACGAGCGGGTGCCCTGGCTGGCCGAGTTCAACCGGCTGGCCCACCAGGCCCGCGAGGCGGTCCGGCAGCGCGAGGCGCGCGACGACGACGCGCAATGGCCCGCGGGCTCCCGGAGACGCAGGCGCGAGATCACCTTCCCGCCAGGTGTTCCGTTGTCGCCGGTCGAGGAGCGGGCGGTGGAGTTCTCGCTGCCGAGGACCAAGGACGAGCTGGTCGGCCTGATCGGCACCTACAGCGGGGTTATCACGCTCGACCCCCATCAGCGGGCCGACCTCACCCGGCAGGTCCGCGCCTTCCTGGACCGCCAGCCGTGGGACCAGGTTGACCTGCCGATGATCTGCCGGTGCCTGCGCAGCACCCGCCTGCCCGGATAGCTCAGCTCTGCCGCAGGCCGCGGTCCATGAACCGGATCATCCAGGCGAAACTCTCATCGGGGTCCGCCTCCCACTGGAACCCGCGAGAGGCTTCCAGCATCGCGAAGCCGTGCATGGTGCTGCGGATCGTGCGCAGGGCGTGGTCCATGTCGGCGTCGCTGACGCCGTAGCCGCGCAGCACGGCGGTGATCGAGTTGATGACGCGGGTGCTCGCCACCTGGAGCGGGTCGCCCGGACCGGTGGGCTCGACGCCGATCGTGGCCGTGTACCGGCCAGGGTGCGCGGTCACGTAGGCCCGGACCGCGCTCATCATGGCGGCCAGCGCGTCCAGGCCCGCCTTGCCCTGGACGGCGTCACCGACCACGGCGCCGAGTTCGGCCAGGGCCAGGGCGGCGACCCGGTGCTGCAGGTCGGCCAGGCTGTCGACGTGCTTGTACAGGGACGGCGGGCGGACGCCGAGCCGACCGGCGAGCAGGCCCATGGTCAGGCCGGAGTACCCGATCTCGTCGGCCAGCCCGGCGGCCGAAGCCACGACGTCGGTGCCGGTCAGCCCCGCTCTAGGCACCCGCGTGCTCCTTCAGGAACGGCAGCAGGGCGGCCAGGACCTGGTCCGGGAACTGGGTGTGCGGGTAGTGCCCGGCCCCGTCGACCATCACCAGGTGGCCCAGGCCGGCCGGCATTCCCGCGACGATCCTGTCCCCCTCGGCCTTCGGGTCGGGCCAGTCAGGATCGAGGGTGCCCATGAAGACCAGGGCTGGGCACTGGATGCTGCCCAGCTTGGCGGCCGCGTCGGACGGCTGCGACTTGCCCATCGCCCGCGCTGCGTCCATCCGGCCCGGCTCGCGGAGGTTAGCCGCCAGCTCGCTCATCGCCTGAGCGTAGTCGGCCGGCTTGGGGCCGGGGAAGGCGACGTTCAGGTAGCTCATCCACAGGCCCACGCTGCCGGTCAGCGCGGTCCCGAGCAGGCGCAGCCCGCCCCGGCGGTACCGGCGGTTGGTCACGAAGGCGCCCAGGCTGAGCTTCGGCACCAGGGTGAACGGGCCGACCTCGGCGATCGCGCGGACCAGGTCCGGCGAGTCGGCCGCCGCGATGGTGGCCGAGCCGCCGGAGAAGGAATGCCCGACGATGACCGCGGGCCCGCCGAGCTGGGAGATCAGCGCGAGCAGGTCGCCTGCCGTGTCGGTCCTGGTGTAGGACGGCCAGCCGGTGCTCGACTCGCCGTGGCCCCGCAGGTCTGCGGCGGCCACGCGGTAGCCGGCGGCCACCAGCGGCGGGACCAGGAACCGGAAGGAGTGGCGGTTGTCCCCCATGCCGTGCGCGAGCACGACCAGCGGTCCCTCCCCGGTCACCTCGTACGCGATCCGCCCGCCCGTTACGTCCAGGTACTCGGTCATGTCTTCTCCTTGGCTAATTAAGATAGCCTTAAAGCTAATCTAATTAGCCAAGGGTTGTCAACCAGCTCCCCGGATCCAGCCCGCAGGCCTGCCCGCGCCGCCCGTCAGTGGAGTACCAGGTCATCTTGTTGCCGACCCGCCGCTTGTACTCCAGTGCCTCATCGATCGGGCCCCGGGTGACGATAACGAACCTGGCGTCGTAGTTGTCCAGGAACTCCAGCCGGGTGAAGGTTACCGCGGCGCTGACCGCGATGACCAGGCGCGCGGCCCGTCGGCGGGCGACCAGGCGGAGGCCTTCGGACAGCTCGCGCCGCCAGCCGGGGCGGTCTGCTCCGGGCGCCGGAGCAGGCCGGAGCGGGAGCGGCGCGACCACGGCGGCGCCGATCAGGTAGCTGACGGCATCGACGATGAACGCGGCGGGAAAGCCGGACAGGGCCAGGGCGGCGCTGGCGGCTAGCGGCCCGGCAACCTGCCCGGCCGAGGCAGCGGCGCCGAGCAGGGCATTAGCCGCAAGCAGGTCATCAGCGGCCACGATGCGCGGCGGCACCGAGCTGGCGGCGGCCTGGCACCTCGCCCCGGCGCCTATGGCCCCAGTCGGCGAGTAAACCCAGCATGCCACACCCGGCTTAGCCCAGGTTCCTTCATGATCGTGGCCAGTTCGGGCCAAATAGCGCCGGGGACCATTTCTGGCCACGATCATGGTTAACGTCCGAAATGTCTCAATCTGAGGTTGGGGTAGAGGCGGATATAACGGGCGGGGTCAGGCCGGAGAGCGGAGGTAGTGCAGGACGGCCAGGACCCGGCGGTTGTCGGTATCGTCCGGCGGCAGGCCGAGCTTGGTGAAGATGCTGGCCACGTGCTTCTCGACCGCGCCGCCCGAGACCACGAGTGCGGCGGCGATGCCGGAGTTCGAGCGGCCCTCGGCCATCAGCGCGAGCACCTGGCGTTCCCGCGGGGTCAGCGAGGCCAGTCCGCCGCGCTGCCTGCTCGCGCGGAATAGCTGGCTGACCACCTCGGGGTCCAGCGCCGTCCCGCCCGCGGCCACCCGCTCCAGCGCCGCGGCGAACTCGGCCACGTTGGCCACCCGGTCCTTGAGCAGGTAGCCGACGCCCGCCGCGCCGTCCTCGAGCAGCTGGGCGGTGTACGAGGTCTCGATGTACTGCGAGAACATCAGCACGCCGGTGCCG
The DNA here is from genome assembly GCA_963789225.1 of uncultured Actinomycetes bacterium. Classification (GTDB taxonomy): domain Bacteria; phylum Actinomycetota; class Actinomycetes; order Streptosporangiales; family Streptosporangiaceae; genus Palsa-504. The sequence continues at coordinate 96,696 of CAWBKD010000036.1, read as the reverse complement.
GGGAACTCGCTCCTCAGCTGCAGCGCGGCTCGCAGCCCCTCGTCGGTGTGCGTGGGCGGCATCCGGATGTCCACCACGGCCACGTCCGGGCGGTGTTCGGCTACCGCGGCGAGCAGGCCGTCCCCGTCGGGCACCGCGGCGCAGATCGTATGCCCGCGGTCCTCGAGCAGCCGGATCAGCCCCTCGCGCAGCAGCGCGGCGTCCTCGGCGATCACGACCCGCATGACCGATTCCCCTCGTGTGAAGGTGTCCCTAAGCCTTCAACGGCAGAGTGACGGTCACCAGGGTAGGGCCGCCGGGCGGGCTGGACACGTCGATCCGCCCGTCCACCGTGGACACGCGCTGCGCCAGGCCGGCCAGGCCGCTGCCGTGGGCGGCGTCCGCCCCTCCGATGCCGTCGTCGCACACTTCGAGGCGTAGCACACCGCCTCGTTCGGTATGAATATTGACTTTTATCTCGTTCGCGTAGCTGTGCTTGGTCGCGTTAGCGATCAGTTCGGCCGCGCAGAAGTAGGCGATGGTCTCGATGGCCGGGGCCGGGCGCGGCCCGATGCTGGCGGTGACCGACGCGGGGATGGCGCTGCTGGCGGCCAGGGTGGTCAGCGCGCTGGCCAGGCCGTTGTCGAGCGCCGGCGGGTGGATGCCGCGGGCCAGGTCACGCAGGTCGGCCAGGGCGTCCACGGCGTTGCGTTGCGCGGCGTCGAGCAACTCCCTGACCGTAGCGGCCTCCGGGGTCTTGTCGTCATCGCTCAGCTTGTCCCTGGCCATGCCCAGGTTCAGGGCCAGCGCGGCGAGCCGCATCTGCGCGCCGTCGTGCAGGTCGCGCTCGACCCGTCGCAGCGCCGTGGCGGAGTCTTCCACGGCCAGCGTCCTGGTCCGCTCCAGCTCGCTGATCCTGCTCGGCCCGAGCAGCCCGCGGACCAGCGCCCGGTCCGCCGCGTTGATGCCCCGCGCCAGCCACGCTGCGCTAATCAGGCAGGCGGCGCCGAGTAGGGCTGCGAGGAACGTGCCCGGCCAGCTCCCGATGTGGAGGGATCCCCAGAACGGCAGCGGTACCACGGCCACCAGGCGCCCGCTCGAATTGCGGTGGAACAGCAGCCAGAGGGCCGGGTAGCTCACGTCGACCACGCCGAACACCGCGAGCGTGAGCGCGTACAGCTGCACGGCGCCCACCGGCAGCTTGATCAGGCTGTACGAGACCGCGCGCCAGGCCACCCGGTCCCGCAGTCGGCGGTCCAGGCGGCCGAGGATGCCCTTGCCCGGCTGGAAGCGCTGCGGCGTCGCCACCTCGTAGCGGAGCAGGCGCCTCGCTATGCGCCGGTGCAGGCCGCCCAGGCGCCTGCTGACCAGCAGCGCCAGCGTGAGCAGCAGCAGGCCGACGACGGTGCCGAGGATCGACGCGGTGATGGTCAGGCCGGCCGCGAACGAGAAAACGGTGATACAGAACCCAACCACCCCGGCCAGCCCGCCGAGGCCGCAGTAGACCAGCTCACGGACGGTCCGGCCGGTGAAGGGCACACGCAGCACGGTGCCCGCCACCAGCCGGATCCTGTCGTCCATGGGTCTAATTGTCCCCGGTTACCGCGCCCGGTCACGCGTCCCTGCGCGCCAGGACCCAGCCCCCTACGGCCAGCGCCACCGCCGCGTACCCGCACAGCAGGGCGAACGCGACGCCGGGAGACAGCGTGTTGGCCTGTGCCTTGACGGCGCTGAGCGAATTCTCCGCCATCAGCATCGGCATGAACTTCCCGGCGGAGTTCTGGATCGAGGTGCCCAGCGGCAGCAGGATCAGCGGCAGCACGAACACCACTCCCACTACCGCGGAGATCGCGCCCCGGTGTGCCGGATGATCGCGCCGAGCCCGAGGCCGATGAGCCCGATCAGGGCCGGGTACGCGCCGGCCATGAGCACGGCCCTGAGCACGCCCGGCTGGGCGAGCGAGGCATGCGGGGCCGGGGCCTTCAGGACCAACTCGCCCGCGGCGAAGGCCGCAAAGGCCAGGATCTCCCCCGCCACCAGCGCCACCGCGGTGAACACCGCCGCCTTCGCGGCCAGCACCACCGAGCGGCGGGGCGCCGCGGCGAACGTGGCGCGGATCATGCCCGAGGAGAACTCGCTGGTGATGACCAGCACCCCCAGGACGCCGATCGCGAGCTGGCCGATCACCAGCCCGGCGAAGCCGTCGTTGGTCGGGTCGAAGGAGGCACGGTCCGCGGGCGACAGCGTGGCCCAGTGCTCGTGGTTCAGCACCAGGATGGCCAGGGCAATCATGCCGGCCGCGAAGACCAGCAGGGTCCACCAGGTCGAGCGGACGGAGCGCAGCTTCAGCCACTCCATCCGGGCGACGGTGCGGAAGCCATAGCCCCCCTCGGCCCGGCGGGCGGTCCCGGGCAGGGTCGCGGTGGTCATGACGGGCTCCTTAGCTTGCCGATGGCGTCAATAGCGGAGCACTCGGTGCTGCCCGCGGTGAGCTCGAAGAACGCGTCCTCGAGGGAGGTGCTGCGGGCGGCCAGCTCGGCGACCGTGGTCTGGGCGAGCAGCCGGCCCCGCCCGATCACGATGAGCTGGTCGGCGGTCTGGGCGACCTCGCTGATCAGGTGGCTCGAGACCAGCACCGTGCGGCCGTGCGCGGCCAGGTTCTTCAAGAGCGTGCGGATCCAGCGGATGCCCTCGGGGTCCAGGCCGTTGACCGGCTCGTCGAGCAGGAGCACCCCCGGGTCGCCGAGCAGCGCGGCGGCGATGCCCAGCCGCTGGGCCATGCCCAGGGAGAACTTGCCCGCCCGCCGGTCCGCGGCCGTCTCCAGGCCGGTGATCTCGAGCACGTCGTTGACCCGCCGCCGCGGGATCGCGTTGCTCGCGGCCAGCGCGGTCAGGTGGGCGCGGGCCGAGCGACCCGGGTGAAAGGCCTTGGCCTCGAGCAACGCGCCTACCTCGCGCATCGGCCAGCGCAGTCCGTGGTAGTCCTGGCCGTTGATCCTGGCCACCCCGTCGTCCGGCCGGTCCAGGCCGAGGATCATGCGCATCGTGGTGGATTTGCCTGCGCCGTTCGGGCCGAGGAAACCGGTCACCGTGCCGGGGCGGACGTCGAAGCTGAGGTGGTCGACGGCGGTCGTGGAGCCATAGCACTTGACCAGGCCGCGTGCCTCGATCATGGGAAAACCCTCCAGTCTGGTCAGAGCGTGCCCGGCCCCCCGTACGGCGGGCACGCTCGTCGGCGTTCGGGATTCACGCTAGGGACCTAGGACCCGGCCGGGAACACGGCCACCACCCGTCTTCGTGGTGGGGTTTACCCCCGTCGACGCACCGCCGCGGAACGACGAAACCGGCCCCTGGGGCTAGCCCCGGGGCCGGTTAGGTCAGTACGGCGGACTGCCTACCAGTGGTGCCTGGTCGCGTAGGAGTGGTTCTGGATCATCTCGGTGTCCTCCGGCGGCGAGTAGACCGACTGGACCGCAACCCGGCCCGGGCCGATCAGCCGCAGGAAGATGCTGCGGTAGCTCCACCGGTTGTTCCAGAAGGCGAAGCCCATGTTCCGCGGGTACTCCAGGTGCAGGTGGGCCCGGACCGATACGTCCCGGTAGAGCAGTGAGCTCGGCTGGATCAGCAGGCTCTGGCCTTGCTGCAGGTCGCGGATGAAGGTATTGCCCGGCGAGTGCAGCAGGAGCAGGCCGGGCCCCTCGTGCGCGGCGAAGACGTCACCGAACTGGCCCATCGGGTAATGGGTCTCGCGGTCGTTTCCGTCGCCGGTCTGGTACCAGACGTCGGTGTTATGCCAGCTGTACCCGATGTTGCCCGTGGCGGTCAGGAACCGGTGCTCGCGGACCCACATCTGCTGGCCGTGGTGGAGCGGCAGGGCCACGACCTCGCCGGCGTGGTTGTCGGACAGCGCGACGTGCCCGGGGCCGCGGGCCTCCAGCATCATCAGCGGCATCCCGGCCATGGTGCGGCTCCATGCGCCGCGCATCGGCATGTTGGCGAGCCTGGTCGCCGGCTCGGCCCACAGCAGCGTGTGGTGGGAGAAGTAGATCCAGTCGTTCTGCGCCAGGTTGAACTCCGCGACCGGGACGGTGGTGCCGGCGATCTGGCAGTGCGACTGGCCGAACTGGAGCCGGGCCATGTCCTTGATGGGCGGCTGCTCGACCCACCCCGAGTCGCTGACCGAACTCCTGATGTCGACCGGCGCCCCGCAGAGTGGGCAGGTCGGCTGCGTCGGGTCGCTGGGCTGCCGGCAGTACCGGCATACGTAGGTGTTCATCCCGCGCTCTCTGGGTGTCTTCGGCTCTTCGCGGCGGTCGTAGTTAGCTCACTCGGAGTGGTGGTGGACGTACATCGACTGGATGCCGACCCGGCCAGGCCCGGTCATCTCGGCCAGGTACATGCCGTGCCGCATCATCCCGGTCTTGAGCGGCATCTGCTGGGCCTGCATCTGCACGCTTGAGTCCTTGTACAGGAACCCGCCCGGCTCGACCAGGATCTTCTCGTGCGGCTGGAGGGTCCGCTCGAGCACGTTCCCGTTCCCGTGCAGCAGGAGCATGCCGGGCTGGCCCGAGGTGACGAAGCGGTCCATGTACATGCCGCTTCCGCCGTGCAGCAGGTTGACCAGGCCCTTGATCCGCACGAAGGAGTACTGGACGCTGTGCGAGGCCACCAGGAAGGCGTGCTCGCGGACGTCCAGTTCCATGCCGGGGTGCAGGGGCAGGACGACGAGTTCGCCCGGCGCGTCGCGGGAGAACGCGATGCGGCCCGGGCCGTTCGCCACGGTCACGAGGTGCGGCATGCCGCCGACCGAGCGCTTCATGCCGCCGCCGGTGTTCAGCGACGAGAGCGGGACCGACTCGTCCTTCCACAGCAGCACGTGATGCTCGAAGTAGAGGCCGTCTCGCGGGTGGAGGTTGACCTCCGCCACCGGGACGAGCTCGCCCTCGACCTGGCAGGTGCTGTCGGAGAACCGGAACTCGACCATGTCGCGCAGCCGGGGCGCCTCGCGCCAGCCGGAGTCACTGACCTTGTCCCGCTCGTCGAGGGGAGCGCCGCAGGTCTGGCAACTGGTGGTGCCTGGCGGGTTCTGCGCTTGGCACCACCGGCACTGGATCATTTCCACGCTCCGGAAGATAGCAGGGAACTGACGTTTGACAAGCCCGTATGCCCTAAAGTTCGGACCAAGGTATGGTTCTCCCATGGCACTGCTCGGGCGGGAGTTCATCGCCGTACCTGATGACCGCAAAGGTCAGATCGTCTTCAAATGGCCGGACGTCTCCATCCGCCGCTATACGCGCGCGATCGTCAACGCGGACGAGATGGCGATGTTCGTCAACACGGGCCAGGTCGTGCAGACCCTCGGCCCTGGCCGGCATCAGATCGACGCGAACGAGCTGCCTGGGCTCGGCGCGATCATCGACCACGTCAGCGGCGGCAACGCCTACCGCGCCGAGCTGTACTTCGTCGGCACGCGCGAGTACACCGGCTTCAAGTTCGGCGGCCGGGTCGATGACGTCCAGGACCCGCGGACCGGGCTGGTCGTGACCCTGCGCGTGTTCGGGGACTACGCGTTGCACGTGGCCGACCCGGTGCGGCTGATCACCAACCTGACCTCCACGGTCGACGTCACCGACAACGAGCGGATCGCCGGGTGGGTGAGCGACCAGCTCCTGAAGGTGCTCAGGACTCACGTCACCACCCAGATCATCCGCAACGGGTGGCCCATCCTCGGCCTGATGGCGTACTCGGCGGAGATCGAGCAGTCCACCGTCGAGGCGTCTAACGGCCAGCTCGCCAACTACGGCGTCGAGCTGACCAGGATGGGCAACTTCGACGTCAACCTGGCCCCCGAGGACGAGGCGCAGCTCAAGCAGCTAGCCAAGGACACCAGCTACTCGCAGCTGGCCGGCGGCTTCCAGCAGTACGCCGCGGGTGAGATGGCCCTCGGCGCCGGGCAGGGCATGGCTAAGGGCGGCGGGGGCACCGAGGGGGCGTTCCTCGGCGCCGGGTTCGGCCTGGCCAGCGCGTTCGGGGCGCAGCAGGGACAGGCGATGCAGCAGCAGCAGGCGGCTCAGCAGGCGGCCGCGCAGCAGGGGATGCCGCCGTACGGGCCGGGCGGCCAGGGCGCGCCTTACGGCCAGGGCCCGCCGCCGCCGCAGTATGGGCAGGGCGCGCCGCAGCAGGCGCCGTATGGCCAGGGTCCGCCGCAGCAGCAGGCGCCCTACGGTCAGGGCGCCCCGCCGCAGGCTCCGCCCACGCAGGCGGCTCCCCCGGGGGCCCAGGCGGCCGGCGCGGTATGCGCGTCGTGCGAGGCGCCCAACCCGGCGGGTGCAAAATTCTGCATGGGCTGCGGCCAGCCGATGGCCCCCGCGGTCCAGCACTGCTCCGAGTGCGCTAACGAGCTGCCCGCCGGCGCTAAGTTCTGCGCGGCCTGCGGGACCAGGGTCGGCGGCTGAGCCGCAGCGCCTTCGGTTCCGTTACCACGCACCCTGGTCGGACTGGTCTTCTGGGCCGAGCCCGTGCAGTGGGGTGAACGTGTCCGCCGTGATCACGCCGACCTCGGCGTTCCCGTTCAGCGAGGCCACGCCGATCAGGACGCTGCCCGACGGGTTGGACCACAGCACGTCGGCGATGAACCGCCGCCGGAACGCCGGGTCCGCCGCCAGCGAGGGCGCCAGGATCTTCAGCGCCACCTGCCGGCCCAGCCGCTCATCGCGGACCCGGAACACCACCGCCATCCCGCCGGCTCCGACCTGCTCCTCCAGCCGGTACCTCGCCACCAGCGCGCCCGCCCGCACCCCGACCAGCAGCGCCGGGAAATCCTCGCTCAGCACTCCGGTGAGACGCGGCGCCGTGCCGCGGGGTTCCGCCCTCGGGGTTTCCGCCCTTGCGGGCGCCGTTCAGTCCCAGACCGGTTCGGTCGCTTCGCGGACGTTCCCGTCGGACGCGAAGATGAGGAACCGCTCGAACGACCGCGCGAACCAGCGGTCGTGCGTGACCGCGAGCACGGTGCCCTGGTAGGACTCCAGACCCTCCTGCAGGGCCTCGGCGCTCGGCAGGTCCAGGTTGTCGGTCGGCTCGTCGAGCAGGAGCAGCGTGACGCCGGCCAGCTCGAGCAGGAGGATCTGCAGCCTGGCCTGCTGTCCGCCGGACAGGGTGCCGAACGGCTGGCGGGCGCACGCCTGCAGCTCGTACCGGGCCAGCGCGGCCATCGCCTCGTTGATCAGCAGCGCGTGCTCGGTCATCAGGATCTCGACCGGGGCCCGCCCCTCCAGGTCCGGCCGGGCGTGTGTCTGCGCGAACAACCCTGGCACGACCCGGGCGCCAAGCCGCGCCTCCCCCTCGTGCGGGACCTGCTCCCCCGCGAGCAGGCGGAGGAAGCTCGACTTGCCGGACCCGTTCGCGCCCAGCACCGCCACCCGATCGGCAAACCAGACCTCTATACCGAACGTGCGTGTGGTACTCGTCAGCGACAGATTCTCGCACACCACGGCGCGCTTTCCGGTTCGCCCGCCGCGCAGCCGCATGCGGACGTTCTGGTCGCGCGGGGCCAGTTCCGGCGGGCCATCCTCCTCGAACCTGCGCAGCCGGGTGACCGCGGCCTGGAGGCGGGAGGCCATGTCGGAGTTGTAGCTGGCCTTCTGCCGGTAGGTGCGGACCAGCTCCTTCAGCTTCTCGTGCTCCTCGTCCCAGCGGCGGCGCAGTTCCTCCAGCCGGCTGATCCGGTCGGCGCGCGCCTGGGCGTAACCGGAGAAGCCGCCGCCGTGCACCCAGACGTGCCGGTCCTCGACCGTGACGATGCGCTGCGCGCACGCCGCGAGCAGTTCCCTGTCGTGGCTGACCAGCAGCACCGTCTTCGGCGTCGCGGACAGCTGCCGCTCAAGCCAGCGCTTAGCTGGTACGTCCAGGTAGTTGTCCGGCTCGTCCAGCAGCAGGACGCCGTCTGGTCCTCGCAGCAATGACTCCAGCACCAGCCGTTTCTGCTCCCCGCCGGACAGCGTGCTCACGTCGCGCCACCGGCACTGGTCGTAAGGGATCCCGAGCGCCGCGACACAGCAGGCGTCCCAGTGCACCTCGGCCGAGTACCCGCCCGCTTCGCCCCACGCGGTCAGCGCGGCCGCGTAGCGAAGCTGGGCCGGCTCGTCGTCTCGCTCCATCATCGCGAGTTCGGCGGCGTCCAGTCGTGTGGCGGCCTCGCGCACCCGCGCCGGTGCGACAGAGAGCAGCAGGTCGCGGACCATCAGGGCGGCGCCCGGCCCGTCGGCGTCCGGCCCCTCGGCGACGGCTGCCTTACCGATGAACTGCCGCATCACGCCGAGTCCGCCGGTGGCCGCGACCGTGCCGGACTGCGGCTGGATATCCCCCGCCACCAGCCGGAGGAGCGTGGTCTTGCCCGCGCCGTTCGGTCCGACCAGGGCGGCCGTGAGCCCCTCGCCGATGCGGAAGCTGACGTCGTCCAGCAGCGTCCGGCCATCCGGCAGGACGTGACTGACGTGGGCCACCTCTACGTGGCCCGAAGAACTCACGAACGGACCATAGCCAGCGGCCGTCCCGGTGACAACGCCATTTTCCTGCCCGCTTTTCCTGCCCGCTAGAGCCAGCCGTTGGCGCGGGCCGCCTGGACGGCCTCGATGCGGTTCCGCGAGCCGGTCTTCCCGATCGCCGAGGACAGGTAGTTCCGTGCCGTGCTCTCCGACAGGTACAGGCGCTGCGTAGTTGTCATGTCTTAAGCCTGGTCACCGCGGGCCTCCGCCAGTAGATTCATCGATCCAGGCCTCGGCAGTACAAATGTCCTGGGTGCGTCCTGGGGTGCGTGGCAGCGCAACCTCCTGCACGGTGTGCCGTCTTAGTTGTTGACCGCGCCAGCGGTCGCGGGTGGCGCGCACAGGATGGACCGATGGTGTCGGGCGTGATCGGGACGGGCTCCGGTACGGTATGGCGGCGCACGCTGGCCTGCCTCACCGCGGCTGCGCTGCTTACCGTGACAGCCGCCTGCAGCGGAGCCGCGCCGGGCAGCGCCCTAGGCACGGCCGCGGACGGTGCAGGTGCGCTCACTGTCCTGTCCGCCAGCTTCGTGTCCGCATCGGAGGGCTGGCTGCTGGCGACGCCATGCGCAGATCAGGTACAGACGTGCCGCACGATCGTGGTGCGCAAGACGGTCGACGGAGGCCGGAGCTGGTCCGAGGCTCACGCCCCGGATGCGCCTCCCGCGGACATGTTCCAGGGCAGCCCGCCAGCGACCGCGGTCGGGACGATCCTGTTCAGCAATGCTCGCTCGGGATGGGTGTTCGGTCCTGCGCTGTGGCAGACCAGCGACGGCGGCGGCACCTGGCGGAAGATGAAAGGCCCCGGCGGACCGGTGCAAGACCTGAGCGTGGCCGGAGACCGGGTGCTGGCCATCACCTCTCAGTGCCGGGACGGCGAGTCAGCCTGCATATTCCGGGTTTACTCCGCACCGGACGGGTCGGATAACTGGCGGGCTGTCCCTGGTGCGATCGCCGCGGGAGTTCAGTCGGCGCAGCTCGCCGTGTCTGATGACGTGGCCTACGTGTTCGCCATAGCGCATGACTTCGGGAAACCCTTGCTGCTCGCGGGACCGGTCAACGGCTCTGCGCCCTGGCGGCCCAGGGCCGACCCGTGCACCGGCGCGTGGTCGGGAGCGCTGGCGGCGGCACCGGGTGGCTGGCTCTTCCTCGGATGCGGGCTTGAACCCGGTGCGGGCAACCAGGTCAAGGCCGCTTATCTTTCACATGATGGCGCGCGTAGCTGGCGTAGGCTGGCTAGCCCGCCGTTCGGCGGGTACCTCGCAGGCGCGTCGATGAGCACAGGGGGCACGATCTTCTTGTCCGGCGAGCGGATGGACGTCTATATCTCCTGGGACCGGGGCCGAAGCTGGCACGAGAGCCCCAGCCTGGAGAACGCGGCCGGTCTGGCCGGGGCGGGCTTCCCGCTGGTGGGCTTGACCGTCACCGACACTCAAGGATTCGCCTTCCAGGAAGGCGCCTTCCCGCAGCAGGTCTGGCTCAGTCGTGATGGTGGCCGTCACTGGACTCCCGTCACCATCTGATCTTGATGCGGCGCGTCGTCGCACTCCGAGCGGGCACGCAGACGTTGCAATTTACGTGCGACGGTCAAATTGTATGGGCGGACCTAAGCTGGAATATTCAAGAGTTTATTGTCACCATATATTCGCGATGTCACTGATGGGTAAGTTCATTGGCATATTGTTACCATATGTGCAGCTGGAGGTCATCGTATAGCACGTCGTGCTTTTCTATCATATCGTGATCAAAGGTACTTGTGAGGCATCACGGATTATCTTCGGAAAGCCGGGAATACGTGATGCGCGGCAACCGTGCCAGATTATCCGGCGGCCATCGGAAAATCTCCGGGAAATGGTTTCAGGGGTATGGACATCCGTGTTTTAAGTGATTAGCGTGACGCGCATGAAGGGCTGGTGCGAGCCGGCCCTGAAGGTGCTTTTGTACACCGTCGGGGCGGCGTTTGGCGGTCTGTGCCTCCTAGTGGGCATAGGTCTGCTGGCCGCTACACCCGCTGCGGCCGCCGCCGTTCCATCCAATTCCGGCCCACCCGGCCCCCTCTCATCCGTGACCAGCACCGTCGCCGGCGCGGCCAGCGCCGTGACCGGTGCCGCCACCACGGCGGCCAGCACCGCAACCGGTACGGCCAGTTCAGTGGCCAGTACCGCGACGGATGCAGCGACCGGCACGGCTAGCACGGCGGCCAGCACCGCCGCGGGTGCCGCGACCGGGGCGACCAGCACCGTGACGAGCGCCGTGAGCCCGGCGGCCCTGACCACCCCGGCATCGTCAACGGTCTCGCAGGTCACCCCGGCCGCCCCCGCGGCCAGCGCCGTGACCAACGCCGTGAGCAGCACGACTTCGGCGGTCGCCCCTGCGGCTAGCGCCGTGACCAGCGCCGTCAACAGCACGACCTCCGCGGCCGCCCCCGCATCCAGCAGCGTGACTGGGGTTGTGACCAGTACGAGCGCCACCGCTAGCAGTGCCGTCGGGACCGCGGCCAGCACGGTGACCAGTGGCGTGACCAGCACGACTTCGACAGCGAGCACGGCGGCCACGAGCGCGGCAAACATCGTGACCAGCGTGACCGACGCCACGTCGGCGGCCAGCACGGTGACCGGTTCGGTGGCCGGTGCCGTGGCGGCGGTGGCCGGGCCGGTGGCCACCACCCTGACCGGCACGGTAACCGGCGTGGCGAACACCGCCGGCTCGGCGGTAACCGGGCTGATCGGCCCGGTGCCCGCGGCGCGGCGCAGACGCCGCGGCCGAACGCCGATGCGATCCGGTCGCATCAACTCTAACACGTTTACGCGACCAGGTCGCATCAGTTGTCAGGTGATGCGATCCGGTCGCCTCGCCTAGGATGTGACGGTGAGCAGATGGGCGCCGGACGCGCGTGAGCGCCTGGAGACCGCCGCGCTGGACCTGTTCGTGGAGAACGGGTATGAGGAAACGACCGTCGCGCAGATCGCGGATCGCGCCGGACTGAACCGCGCCACGTTCTTCCGGCACTTCGCCGATAAGCGGGAGGTGCTGTTCGGCGGGGAAGACGTGCTGGCCGGGCTGTTCGCCGACGCCATCCGGGCTGCCTCCCCAGAGGCGACGCCCGCCGAGTGCCTGCAGGCAGCGTTCGCGGCCGCCGATGTCGCGATGACCGCACAGCAGCGGGCTAAGGCCGCCCAGCGCGTGCTGGTGGTCGCGGCGAACAGCGAACTGCAGGAGCGGGGACTGCTCAAGCACGCCCGGATCGCCAGGTCGATCTCCGGCGCCCTGCGGGAACGGGGCGCAGACGAGCTGACCGCCCGGCTGGGGGCGGAAGTGGGGATGCTCGCCTTCGCAATCGCCGTTGAGCGCTGGATGGGGGCGGACAATGACGAATCGTTCTCGCTCCATGCCGGAGCGGCCTTGAGTGACCTGCAGGTACGCGCGGCCGAGCTCGACTCCCGGTCCCGCCTTTCAGCCTGATGTGAGTTCAGCGACGGGCCTCAGCCCGCGGCTCACCAGCACCGGATTGTGTCCAGTCCCTGCGACCGGTGGCCGGTCAGCTGCCTGACTCATGGCTCACTCCTCAGCGCTTCTCGATCCTGTTGACCCGGCCGGGCGGCCCAGTGCTGTTCGCACGCCTCAAGCCAGTGCAGATCGGCCTGGAGCCGCAAGGCCACGCCCTCGAGCAGCAGCCCGGCGGTCGATCCAGCGGGTTCGGCCAGCGCGGCACGCTGCGTGTCGCGCAGCAGTCGCAACAGCTCGCGCCGCTGCGCGTCCACAATCGCCAGCGGGTCGGCCAGCCTCCCGACGGCCGCCGCCACGAGCTTCAGGTGGAACTCTGCGGGGGCGGGCCCGGGCCAGCCCACCTCTGCGAGCCACCCGGCGACCCGCTGCTGCCCCGCCGGGGTCAGCTCGTATACCTTGCGGTCCGGGCGGTCGGCCAGCCCTGGCTCCCGTTCCGAGGCCACCAGGCCCGCCTTCTCCAGGCGGCCGAGCGTCACGTAGATCTGCCCGGCGTTCATGGACTCCCCGATGGGCCCCAGCGCCTCCCGTAGCCTCGCGCGCAGCTCGTAGCCGTGCGACGGTTCCTTCGCCAGCATGGCCAGTACGACTTCCTGCACGCGCCCTCCTCTTGCCTAACGGTTAGCTATTAATAGATATCCGTTATCCTATGCCGCTGTCAACCGAATCTGGCGGGGAGTCTGTCCGCGACCGGCGAAACGAAAGGGGTGATCGCACGGACGGCCTAGCCGGACTTCAGGAGTTGCGATACGCGCTGGGCGGAAACCTTGAGGATCGCGGCTATGTCGCGGCCAGAAAGACCCGCCTGCTTCAGGTCGCGGGCCACTTTTCTTGAGCGAGCCGCGGCGGCGCGCGTAGCTCGATCGGCGGCCGCGACGGCCTCCCGCGCGGCCCGGGCTTCCTCGTCCAAGCCGTCGCCTACCTCGGGGGTGATGACTACCTGCGCGCCGTTCGCGTCCACGCCGGTCAGCGTCTCGATGTAGTCGCGGACCATCGTCTCGGCCTCGGCGAGGCTGCGAGACTGGGTGACGCCGATGTCGGCGATATGAAGTTCCCACCCGTGCTTCCAGCGGCAGGCCCTGACCTCGTAGGTTGTCACCGTAGCCACCCTTCCGGCAGGCATGCCAACTTCACGATGACGTCGCGGACCACGCCGGGCGACACGACGCGGCTATTGACGGCAACGGCCGTGTGCTGGCCACACGGGCAGTACCACACCACGTGGTCACCTTTCCCGGCGCGTGAGGTACAGCCCAGTTTTCGCAGCTTCCGCTCCAGGGTCCGGTAGCGTATCGCTTTGGCCATGGTACTCCACTCCGGCTAGATCTCTTGCTAAAGCCGGACTAGACAAACAACGATGTTATGGATCGCGTGTGCCGAGGCGGTCGTCTCCTACGACGGAAAGAAGGACGTTCTGTCATGAGGCGGATACAACCCGGCTACACTCATGATGCGGAGTGAATCTGACATTCCGGCACGGGTGCTGTCCCGGTGGCGACGATCTACTGGGAAGCGGAATGAAAGACTGCCAGGCTCGGCTGTCCCGTGACATGGGCATCGAACTGGGCAGGATCGGTATCTGGCGGCACGCCACGGGGCTCAGCCCCGAGCTGGCGGCCGAGGTGGAAGCTCTCGGCTACGGGGCCATCTGGATCGGCGGCTCTCCCGACGGGGACCTGGGACTCGCCGACCAGCTGCTCGACGCCACGGACCACATCGCGATCGCCACCGGGATCGTCAACGTGTGGAAGGACGACGCCGCGACCGTCGGCGCGTCCTACCAGCGAATCGCGGCCAGGTACCCGGACCGTTTCCTGCTCGGCCTGGGCATCGGCCATCCCGAGGCCACCCAGGAGTACCGGCAGCCCTACGCCACGCTGGTCAGCTACCTCGACGAGCTGGACGCCCTCGGGGTCCCGGCGGAGGGCAGGGTGCTGGCGGCGCTCGGCCCGAAGGTCCTCGCGCTGGCCGCCCAGCGCACCGCCGGCGCGCACCCGTACCTGGTCACCCCGGAGTACACGCGGCAGGCCCGCCAGCTGCTCGGCGCCGGGCCGCTGCTGGCCCCCGAGCAGAAGGTGGTGCTCGAGACTGACCCCGAGCGGGCCCGCGCCATCGGCAGGCCACGCGTGCAGAAGCCGTACCTCGGCCTGTCCAACTACCTGAACAACCTGCGCAGGCTCGGCTGGACGGACGCGGATCTCGCGGATGGCGGCAGCGACCGGCTCATCGACGCGCTAGTGCTCCACGGCGACGCCGAGGCGATCGGCCGCGGGATCACCGCGCACCTCGACGCGGGCGCCGACCACGTTGCCATCCAGGTCCTCGGCCCCGATCCCCTGACGGCGCTGCGCGCCCTGGCCCCGGAAGGCTAAACCAGGGCTGTCCCGATGAGCCCGTTCCTGGTCACCAGGTCGGCCAGCTCGGCCGCGCCGAGCGCCTCGGTGCCCTCCGGACGTGACGGCAGGACCATGTAACGGGCTTCCGACGTCGAGTCCCACACGGAGATCCGGACGCTATCCGGCAGCGTGACGCCGAACTCCGCCAGCACGGCCCGCGGCTCGCGGACCGTCCGCGACCGGTACGCGAAGCTCTTGTACCAGCCCGGCGATGGCCCGAGCAGCGACACCGGGTAGCAGGAGCACAGCGTGCACACGATCACGTTGTGCACCTGGTCGGTGTTGGCCACGACGCGCAGCTGGAAGCCGCCGGGCCCCGACGGGGCCAGGGCGAACCCGGCCGCGCCCGCCGCCGCGTTCCCGTCGGCCAGGAGCAGCTCGCGGTAGGCCGGGTCCGTCCAGGCGCGGGCCACCATGCGGGCGCCGTTGACCGGGGACGCGTTCGCGTACAGCCTGGTCAGGAACGCATCTATCTCCTCGTCGCTGGCCAGCCCGGCCGCGATCAGCCGCTCCTCGAGCCGCCGCGTCCTGACCGCGGCCGGCTCGTCATCATGCCCAGTCAACGTAGGACTCCCACAGGTCGACGGTCACGGTGTGGTCCCCGCTCCCAAATAGGTCCTCGGCGGAGAAGCGGACCGCGTAGCAGGTCTCGACCCGCGGCGGCACGATGCCGCGGGCGCGGTCGTCCGGGAGCGGCCACTGGCCCAGGACCGCGACGACCTCCCCGGTGTGCCCGCGCACGTACCTCGGCACCCGGGTGTGGTGGTCCGGGTCGCCCGCCCGCACGCGGACCCGCCCGCCCGCCGGGTAGCTCACGGCACGCCCTTCTCCGCGGCCAGCAACTCGAGCGCGCCGAGCCACCGCTCGTAGTAGGACGCCGCCAGGTACTCCTCCGGCGCCAGCCGCTCGATCGCGTTCCGCAGCTCGTCGCTGTTGAACAGGCCGCGCTGCCGGAGTACGGCCGCGAGCGCGTACACCCGGGCCTCCCAGTCGGCCGCGAACGGGGGCTCGTCACCGTCGGCGTTCGGCACAGGGCCGAAGCCAGTCTGACCGCCCATATCATGCACGCGACTCACCCCCTTATTTTCCCGAACGGCGGTGGTGTTACCTATAGCCCTATGGCAACTATCGATGGCGAGCAGCCCCGAGGGCTACGCAGCAGGGCCTGGTTCGGCGCGACTGGGCGGCACGGGATGGCGTACCGGTCGTGGATGCGCAGCGAGGGGTTCACGCCCGAGGTATTCGACGGCCGCCCCGTCATCGGCATCGCGACGACCTGGTCCGAGCTGGCGCCGTGCAACGTCCACCTGCACCGGGTCGCCGAGTCGGTCAAGCGTGGGGTCTGGCAGGCGGGCGGGTTCCCGCTGGAGTTCCCCGCCATGGCGCTCGGCGAGACGCTGCTGCGCCCGACGGCCATGCTGTACAGGAACCTGCTCGCGATGGAGGCCGAGGAGCTGTTCCGCGCCAACCCGCTGGACGGCGTGGTCCTGCTGTCCGGGTGCGACAAGACCACGCCGGGCCTGCTGATGGCGGCGGCCAGCGTGGACCTGCCCGCGGTGATGGTCACCGGCGGGCCCATGCTCAGCGGGAAATACCAGGGCACGGACGTGGGCTCAGGTACGGCCGTGTGGCGGTTCGAGGAGGACCTGCTCGCCGGCCGGATGACCCAGGAGGAGTGCGCCTTCGCCGAGAGCTGCATGGCCAGGTCCAACGGGCATTGCATGACGATGGGGACCGCCTCGACCATGGCGTCGATGGCCGAGGCGCTCGGGATGCAGCTGCCGTACTCGGCGACCTGGCCGGCGGTGGACGCCCGCCGCTTCGAGACGGCGCAGCGCGCGGGCCAGGTGATCGTCGGCCTAGTGCGGGAGGACCTGCGCCCGTCCGCCATCATGACCAGGGCGGCGTTCGAGAACGCGATCCGGGTGAACGCCGCGATCGGCGGTTCGACGAACGCGGTGATCCACCTGATCGCCATCGCGGGCCGCCTCGGCGTCCCGCTGTCGCTTGACGATTTCGACCTGCTGGCGCGCGACGTCCCGACGCTGGTGAACCTGCAGCCGAACGGGACGTACCTGATGGAGGACTTCTGCTACGCCGGCGGCCTGCCCGCGGTCATGCGCGAGCTGGACTCCCGCGGCCTGCTGCATTCTGACGCGATCACCGTCACCGGGTCAGGGGTCGGCGCCAACGTGGCGGACGCGCCCTGCTGGAACCGCGACGTGATCAAGACCTTCGCCGAGCCGTTCCAGCCCGCGGGCACCGGCACCGCCGTGCTGCGCGGCAACCTCGCGCCGGACGGCGCTGTGATCAAGCAGTCGGCCGCGTCCCCGCACCTGCTGAAGCACCGCGGCCGGGCCCTGGTCTTCGAGTCGCCGTCGGCGTACTACGACGTGGTGGATGATCCGGGGCTCGACGTGGACGAGGACACGGTGCTCGTGCTCCGCTACTGCGGCCCTCGCGGGTACCCGGGGATGCCCGAGGTTTCCAACGTGCCCCTGCCGAAGAAGCTGCTGCTGCGCGGCGTCCGCGACATGGTGCGGATCTGCGACGGACGCATGTCGGGCACCGCCTACGGGACGGTCGTCCTGCACGTCGCCCCCGAGGCCGCTGCGGGAGGGCTGCTGGCGCTGGTCAGATCCGGCGACTGGATCAGCCTGGACGTCCCGGCCAGGACCCTGACCCTGGAGGTCTCTCCCGAGGAACTGGCCAGCAGGCGAGCCGGATGGCAGCCGCCCGCGCCGCACGCCACCCGGGGCTGGACCCGCCTGTACACCGAGCACGTGCTGCAGGCCAACGAGGGCGCCGACCTCGACTTCCTGATCGGCGCCAGCGGTCACGAGGTTCCGCTCGACAACCACTGAGCCCAGCCGTCGTCCCTATCACGTCCACAGAGTTATCCACAGCCGGTGTGTTCTTGTGGAGCTACGTCTCGCGTGGAGCCAGACCGCGAGCCAGCAGCTCCAGCACGTCGTCCAGCACGTCGTCGGGCACCTGCCCGCCCGCCGTCCAGTCGGCCCAGCGCATGCCGACGAAGTTGCCGATCCCCGTGTAGGCGAAGGCGATGACCTCGGGGTCATAGCGCGCGTCGATATCGCGGGCCAGCTGGGCGGCCCGCACGCCGCGCGCGTAACCCCGGGCGAGCTGCTCGTAGTACTCGCGGAACAGACCGTGATCGATGAACTCGGACTCGCGGACGATGCGGTCGATCCAGGGCCGCCTCGAGAGCATGTCGAAGTACGCACGGAAGGCGGCTCGCTCCCGGCTGCGCTGGTCGTCGCCCACGTGCTCGAGGGCCACCCGCATGGCGTGCCTGAGGTCGGTGTTAATCGCCCGGACCACGGCGGCGAAGATCTCCGCCTTGGATCCGTAGTAGGAGTAGAAGCTGCCGGTGGCCATCCCGGCCCTGGCGCACACGTCGGCGACCGTCGTCCGGTGGTAGCTCCGCTCACCGAACAATTCCTCGGCCGCCATCAGCAGCCGCTCAGCTGGCGGCCGCTCTGCAGGCGGCTTCGCGGGCGGCGCGGATGGCGGGCGGGCGCGCCCGCCCGCCATCCGGCCGGTCTCGGTTGTCATCTTCGGCTAATCCCTGCCGTGTCCTGTTGGGATGGCCGATGCTCCGTCAGGGTGACGGGATGCCACTGGCTGGTGCCGTCTGCTCCGTTCCCGTATAGGCGGTGATCGCGCCGGTCGGGGTCGTGTCCGTGACCAGGACGGGTCCCTCCTGGACCAGGCCGCCGTTCTCCATTTCCGCGATGAAGGCGCCGGTGATGCCGTCGTGGTCGGTCGATGAGTAGGCGAACGGCGCGACCGACGGGCCCTGCGGGAGCCCGGCGTTGACCGCGTTCACCAGGTCGGCCCGGGTCGGGTTCCGGCCGGCCTTGAGCATCGCCTGCACGAACAGGTACGCGACGGCCTCGCCGTAGTACGCGTTACCGTCCCATGGCTCCTTGGCGTCGTACTGGTCGTGGACCATCTTGAACAGCGTGGTCCAGCTGTTGCTCGCCTGCGCGATCGTCGGCAGGTAGCTGTCGGTGATGATCCCGTCGGTGAGCTGGCTGCCGTTGACCGTCGCGCCGGCGGACTTCGCGAAGGACTCGAGAAGCCCGTCCAGGGTGTACACGTCGCTGTTGACGTCGCTGACCACCAGCATCGGGGTGAAGCCGAGCTTCAGGCCGGTCAGCTTGAGCAGGGCGGTGAAGGCGGGGATGGAGAAGGCGACGACCACCTTGGCCCCGGACGCGCGCAGCGCCGCGACCTGCGGCGCGATGTTGGTGTTGGTGTCGACGTAGCTCTCCTTGGCGACCACCTGCGAGCTCGGTATCTCGTAATCGAGGCCCTTCACGCCGTCCTGGCCGAACTCGTCGTCCTGGTAGAAGTAGCCGATCTTCTCGCCCTTGAAGTGCTGGGCCACGTACTGCCCGAGGATCTTCCCCTCGCGGATGTAGTCCAGCTGATAGCCGAACGTCTCGGGGTCGGTCGTGGGCGCGTCCCAGCAGTCGCAGCCGGACGCAACGAATACGTCGGGGACCTTCTCCGAGTTCAGGAACTGGACCACGGCCAGGTGCGTGGGCGTGCCGAGGCCGTTGAAGATCGCGTACACGTTGTCCTGCAGCACGAGCTGGTGCACCACGGTCGCCGTCGTGGTCGGGTCGTACGCGTCGTTGAGGTACTTGTAGACGATGCTGCGCCCGTAGACGCCGCCGTGCGCGTTGACGTAAGCGAAGTACGCGGATGACGCGGGGGCGATCTCGGAGTACCCGGGCGCGGCGGGCCCGGTGAGCGGCTGGTGGCTGCCGATGGTGATGGTGGTCGGCGTGATGCCCGGCGCGGACGCGGTCAGGGCCGCGCTCGAGCTGCTGCTCGAGCTCGGCGCCGAACTCGAGCTGCTGCTGCTTGAGCAGGCGGCTACGGCGAGCGCGGTCACGGTCATGAAGGCCGTGGCCTGCCAGCGGAGCCGTTGGGATCTTTTCATGAAGTGCCTTCCTTCTCATGTTGGCTGGCCGTCGCTTCGTCGGCCGAAGGCGTGACATGCGGTGCGGGCGCGGCGCGCCAGGTGCGGGATTTCTGATCGGTACCGAAGAAAGTGGTAACCACCCATCGGAGCGCACCCTGGATGCCCTGCGGGAAGACGAGCATGACCAAGATGAGGATCACGCCGTAGGCGACGACCGGGATGTTGGCTCCGACGGAACTGGACAAGCCGTGGCTGGTGGCCACGTCGGTTGCGTACGTGGGGACGAGGACGATCAGGAGGCTGCCCCACAGCGCGCCGGGCAGGCTGCCCAGCCCCCCGATCACCGCCGCGGTCAGTAGCGCGATGGACAGCGTGATCGTGAACGCACCGGGAGCGACCGTCCCGATGTAGATGGCGAGCAGCGCTCCGGCGATCCCGGCGCAGGTGGCGCTCACGACGAAGGCGCGGATGCGGGTCGCCGCGACGTTGATGCCGTCGAGCGCGGCCGCTACGTCGTCGTCCCGCACCGCCCGCCAGTTGCGGCCGATCCTGCTGTAGTTCAGGTTCGCCAGCAGGACCAGGACGACCAGCGCCACCAGCGAGCTGACCCAGGCCAGCCACCGGGTCGGCGGGAAGTTCGCGCCGAGGAAGGCGGGGGTGGTGAAGATGACGTTCAGGCCCTGATCGCCACCGAAAGCCCCGGGGAATGCGTCGGCGACCGCGGTGATCGCGACGCCGAACATCAGGGTCGCGCCCGCCAGGTAGGGTCCGCGCAGCCGGGCCGCGGCCACGCCTACCACTGCTCCGACTGCGGCCGCGGCCGCGGCGGCCACCAGCAGCGCGGCGTAGAAGGGCCAGTTGAGGTGCAGCGTCACCAGCGCCGTGGCGTACGCGCCGACGGCCATGAACCCGGCGTGGCCCAGCGAGATCTGGCCGCTGAGCCCGGTCAGCACGGTCAGCCCGGCGACCGCCGTGACGTACAGCGCGATCTCGGCGATCTGGTAGTCACGGAACTGGTTCAGCCTGATGGACAAGATGGCGACGATGGCGCCCACGATGATGGCCAGGCCGAGCCTGCGGGGCAGCGTCCGCATCGTCACACCCGCCGCATCCGCGACCCGGCGAACAGTCCGTCCGGTCGGAGCATCAGCACCGCCACCAAGATCGCCAGCGCGACCAGCGGGGTGAGGTCGGCGCCGACGGAACCGCCCACGTAGCCCCCCGCGTAACTGAGCGCGACACCAAGGACGAGGCCGCCGACCACCGCTCCCACGGGGCTGTCCAGGCCGCCGAGCACGGCCGCGGTGAAGCCGTAGACGAAGATGGTGTCCATGCTGTTCGGGTAGAGGAACGTGGAGGGCGAGACCAGGACGCCCGCCAGCGCGCCGAGCAGGCCCGCCAGCGCCCAGCCGACGGTGAGCACCCGCGCGACCCGGATGCCCGACAGGCGGGAAATGGTGGCGTTGAACGCCGCGGCCCGCATCCGCAGTCCGGCTGAGGTGTACCGGAACAGCACGGCCAGCGCCAGCGTGGCCGCCAGCACCGCCGCCGCGACGAACACGTCGAAGCGGGACACGCCAAGCGGCGTTGTGCCCACCCTCAGCCCGATGATGGAGAACGCTGGGGGAAACGACCGGTACGACCCGCCGAAAAGGAGGCCGGCCAGGCCCTCGAGGAGGATGAGCAGCCCGATGGTCACGATCACCGCGTTGAGCGGGGGCTTGCCCCTCGTGGGCCGCACGACGGTGAACTCGCAGGCTGCACCCAGCACGAGGCCCGCGGCCAGGGCGACTGCGAACCCGGCCCAGTACGAGTGGGTGCGGTAGATGACCTCGATCGCCACGTAGGTGGTGAACATGGCCATCCCGCCCTGCGCGTAGTTCAGCAGCCGGGTACCGCGCCAGATCAGCACCAAGGACAGCGCGATCGCGGCGTAGACCATCCCGAAGACGATCCCGCTGAGCGTGAACTGCAGGAACTCGACCACTGCATGCTCCCCTGCGTGCCTAGAACCCGAGGTAGTGGTGGCGCAGCGCGACGTCGGCGGCGAGCGTGGGAGCGTCAGCCGAGGCGACGACCCGGCCGAGGTTCAGCACCACGCCGTGGTCGGCGATCGAGAGCGCGCTGCGGGCGTTCTGCTCGACCAGCACGATGGTGAGCCCGTGCTCCCGGCTGAGCCGCACGATGAGGTCCATGACCTGCGCCATGACCCTCGGCGCGAGGCCGAGCGACGGCTCGTCGAGCAGCAGCACCCGCGGCCGGGCGAGCAGGGCGCGGGCTATCACCAGCATCTGCCGCTCCCCGCCGGACAGCGTGGAGGCCAGCTTGCGCCTGCGGGCCGCCAGCGGAGGGAAGCGCCCGTAGGCTTCCTCGAGCGCGGCCGCCCGGTCCGCCTTCCTGGCCCGCCAGGACATCATGCCGATACGCAGGTTCTCCTCCACGGTGAGTTCGGCAATCACGCCCTGTCCCTCGGGCACGTGCGCGATCCCGGCCCGCACCACCTGCTCCGGACTGCGCCCGGCGACGTCGGTCGGGCCGAGCAGGACCCGGCCGCGGCGGGGCTTGACCAGGCCGCTGATCGCGCGGAGCAGCGTCGTCTTGCCCGCGCCGTTGGCCCCGAGCACGGCCGTGATGGCGGCGGCTCCCGCCGTCACGCTCACGCCATCTAGCGCGACGACCTCGCCGTACCCGGCGATCAGCCCCTCGACCGCGAGGGAAGCCGACCCGCCGCCTGGTGCGGACGGACCGGGCCCGGTGGGCGCCTCGTTACTCATCCGGGCTGCCCTCCGTTCCGCCGGCCCGCTCGCTGCTCTCGGCGGTACCGAGGTAGGCGGCCGTGACGGCGGGGTTGTCCTGGACCTCGCGCGGCGATCCCGTCGCGATCACCTTCCCGAAATCGAGGACCACGATCGAGTCGCAGACCGACATCATGAGGTCCATGTGGTGCTCGACCACCATCAGCGAGCCTTCGGCGGCCAGGTCGCGGATGAGCCGGCCGAGCTGAGCGAGTTCGGTCTCGTCCAGGCCGCTGGCGGGCTCGTCGAGCAGGATCAGCCCTGGTTTGGCGGCGATCGCCCGGGCCAGCGCGACCCGCTTGCGCATGCCGTAGGGCAGCTCGCCCGGCAACGCCCCGGCGGCATCGGTGGCGCCGACCCGGTCCAGCGCCTGCAGGGCCACGCCGCGCAGCATGCGCTCGTCGTGGCCCGACCGCGGAAGCGTGAGCAGCGCGGACCAGAACCCGGCTTTGGCCTGGCAGGTGGCCCCGACCATGACGTTCTCTAGCGCGGTCATCCCGGCGTAGAGCCCCACGCCCTGCAGGGTCCTGGCGACGCCCAGGTCCGCGAGCTGGTGCGGCCGGACCTGAAGGCGCTTACCGCCGAACAGCACCTCGCCGTCGTCGGGCCTGATGAACCCGCACAGGACGTTGAGCAGCGTGGTCTTGCCTGCCCCGTTCGGCCCGATGACGCCCATGACGTGACACGGCGGGACGGCGAGCGAGACCCCGTCCAGCGCCGTCAGTCCCCCGAAGCGGACGCTGACGTTCCTGACCTCCAGGACTGAACCCGGATTCATCACTCTTTGTCCTAGTTATGACGAACAGGAGGTTCCGGCATGAATCCACATTCAAGGCTGGTGCCCGGCCAGCGGCAAGACCCCGACAGAGTTTGGTGCCGATTCGTAGCTGAACCGCAACACGGGCTCAGGCTCATCTAGTAGTCCCCGCGGCGGCTTCGCGGCCAGGGTAAGGACGCGTCCTTTTTTTAAGCGCATAGGAGCACTTCGCACATAGGGCCCCAGCAATAGCCCGCACGGCGGGTTACGTAACCTCGGTGTGTGGGCACGTTCTTCATAGCGGGCTCCAGTGCGGTATGGGGTCCGCCCCCCGAGGAGTACGGATGCCCACCTTGATCGCCGTCGCGATAGCTGTTGTCTTGTTCCTTTTCGTGGGCACTAGGCCGAAGGGCCACCCGGTCCAGAAGGCCCGGCAGCAGGTTGCCAGGGCCGCGCGACAGGTCACCGCCGCCCAGCGGCTCGTCAAAAGCGCGCGGCGGGGTGTCTCCGCCGCTCAGCGGGAGGTTGAAAGTGCGCGGCGGCACGTCGACGCCGCTCAGTGGAAGGTCACGAGAGCTCGGCGGCCGAACAGTTCTGACGAGCGGCGGACCGCCGCGCGGCAGCGGCTCACGACCGCCCAGCAGAGGCTCACCACAGCACAGCAGCACGTCACGACCGCCCAGCAGCAGGTCACGACCGCCCAGCAACGGGTGACCTCCGCGCAGCAACGGCTCACGGCCGCTTACCAGGCACTCGCCGCTGCACGGCTGCGTGTTACGGCCAATCAGCGGACTCGTAGCCCACAACTGCGGCCCAACACAACCAGGCGGCGTTCGAGAGCGCGGCAGCGAGGCTGACCCGGGAACCACACCCCGGATAGGGAGCGCTCACAGCGTGGCGCGCGGTCGGGCACACCTCGGAAGATAGCCGTCGATGCCCGGTAGAGGGGCCATGCCTGCAGTTGACCATCCAAGCGATGGCGAACCTGTGATCGACCGGGTTTGGCGCATGCGTTGGACGAACAAGGTCAGCGTTGCATTGATAGTATCATTATTGATACTATTCGGAGATGAGCAAGGCAGAGAAGCTCATCGAGCAGATGCGACGCTCACCACACAACGTCCGCTTCGATGATCTCGCCAAGATCTGCGCCGACCACTTCGGCGAACCCCGGCACGACGGCACCTCGCACAAGGTCTACAAGACGCCGTGGCAAGGCGATCCCCGCGTGAACATCCAGCGCGGCAAGGACGGCAAGGCCAAGGCGTACCAAGTGCGGCAGGTGCTCGATGCCATCGCCAGGCTGGAAGCCGAGAAGAACGAGGAGAGTGACGACGATGCCTGACGCAACCCACTACACCTACCGAGTCACGTGGTCCGCTGAAGACGGCGAGCATGTCGCTACAGTCGCGGAGTTCCCGTCACTGTCCTGGCTCGCGCCCACCCCGGGTGAAGCACTCGCGGGTCTGGCTGATGTCGTGCGTGACGTGCTCGCCGATCTGGCCGCATCCGGCGAGCCGATTCCCCAGCCGTTGTCGGAGCGCACCTATTCAGGCAGGTTCGTGGTGCGTGTCCCGGCAGAGGTTCACCGTCGCCTTGCCCGAGAAGCTGCCGAACAGCATGTGAGCCTTAACCGGCTCGTGTCGGACCGGCTCGCACGCGCATAACCGCGGTCTTCGCCAGGCGCGCGTGGGGCACTTGAACTAGGCGCGTACCGAGGCCCCCGCCACCCGTTGCCGGGGGCGGTGGCACCCCGGTACACCCGTACAGCGAACGCACAGTGGCACCCTGATCCCGCAGACGGGGCTTGTGGGCCATAAGCGCCAAACGCGGCGTGGCCGCAGTGACTTGTGGTGCCTGGGAGGTGGACGGGACGATCGTCGGCGGGTGGCGGGGCGACGCGGTTAGGCGCCGGGACCGTCGCCGAGGCGCAGCAGGCGCGCGGCGTTCTCCTTGAGGATCTTGGGGTGAACCTCGGGCTTGATCTCGAGCAGCTCGAAGTCGCGCAGCCAGCGCTCCGGGGTCAGCAGCGGGTAGTCGGTCCCGAACAGCACCTTGTCCTGCAGGTAGGAGCTGGCCGCGCGGACCAGCTGCGGCGGAAAGTACTTCGGCGACCAGCCGGACAGGTCGATGTAGACGTTGGCCTTGTGAGTGGCGATCGAGATCGCCTCGTCCTGCCAGGGCACCGACGGGTGGGCGAGGATCACCGGCAGGCCGGGGAAGTCCGCGGCCACGTCGTCGAGGAGCATGGGGTTGGACAGGCGCAGCTTGATCCCGCGGCCGCCGGGCAGGCCGGCCCCGATCCCCGTCTGCCCGGTGTGGAAGACGGCAGGCAGGCCCGCCTCCTCGATCGCCTCGTACAGCGGGTAGTACCGCCGGTCGTCGGGCGAGAAACCCTGCAGGCTCGGGTGGAACTTGAAACCGCGGACGCCGTGGTTGGCGATCAGCCTCCTGGCCCGCTTGACCGCCTCCTGACCGGTGAGGGGATCCACCGAGCCGAACGGGATGAGCACGTCGGCGTGGGCGGCGGCCCGGTCCGCGATCTCCTCGCTGGACAGCGCCTGGTGGCCGGTCGCGGTCGAGGCGTCGACGGTGAACACGACGGCCGCGAGCTCGCGCTGCCGGTAGTAGTCCGCGATCTGCTCCACCGTCGGGGCCCGGTCGTTATCCGCCTTGAAGTACCGGGCCGACGCCGCGAGCAGCTCGTCGTCGAGGGAGGTGTGCCCGTGCCCGTCCGATTCGACGTGAACGTGCACGTCGATCCCGCGCAGCGCGGATGGGTCCGGGCCAGTCATTGCAACACCTTATACGGCAGTTTTGGCCCCGCCATCATGGCGCGGCCAGCATTTCCGCCAGGCCCATTAGTGCGGGGACCCCATTGCCACCGGCGGTCCGGCTATGGCACCGTCTGCGATGTGGAGCCGCTAGGTCCTCCGATCCCCGTCCGCGAGGGTGACCTGCTGTGGACGCCGGGGCCCGACCGGGTGGAACGCGCCAACGTGACGGCGTTCACGCGGTGGCTCGCGGCCGAACGCGGTCATGATTTCGGTGCCTACCAGGACCTGTGGCAATGGTCGGTGACCGATCTGGACGGCTTCTGGCAGGCGATCTGGGACTACTGCGGCGTCCAGGCGTCGGCTCCGCCGCGGGCGGTCCTGGGCGCCAGGACCATGCCCGGCGCGGACTGGTTCCCCGGGGCCAGGCTGAATTACGCCGAGCACGTGCTGCGGAGCGAGCAGCCGGGCCAGGACGCCCTCTATTACCAGTCCGAGACCATGCCGCTGACCGGCCTGCCCTGGCCGGACCTGGCGAACAGCGTGCGCGTCCTGGCCACCCGGCTGCGCGACATGGGCGTGCGCCCCGGCGACCGGGTCGCCTCCTGCATGCCGAACATCCCGCAGACCGCGATCGCGATGCTGGCCACGACCAGCATCGGCGCGATCTGGACCAGCTGCTCCCCCGACTTCGGCTGGCGCGGCGTGAGCGACAGGTTCGGGCAGCTCGCCCCGAAGGTCCTCCTATGCGTCGACAGCTACCGGTACAGCGGCCAGGACTACGACCGCACCGCCGAGCTGGAGCAGATCATCTCGCGGCTGCCCGGGCTCGAGCACGTGATCGGGGTCCGCGGGCCCCTGGCGGCGGCCGTCCCCGGCGTGCCTGGGGCGGGCCGCGCGCGGGGCTGGGATGAGCTGATGGATCACCCGCCGGTGGCCGCCGCCGGATTCCAGTTCGAGCAGGTGCCGTTCGGGCATCCGCTGTGGATCTTGTTCTCCTCCGGCACCACCGGGCTGCCCAAGGCTCTCACGCACAGCCACGGCGGCATCCTCATCGAGCAGCTCAAGCTGCTGACGTTCCACAACGACCTTCGTCCGGGTGACCGGATGTTCTTTTACACCACGGCCGGCTGGATGATGTGGAACTTCCTGGTGAGCTCGCTGGTGCTGGGCGTGCGGCCGCTGCTGTACGACGGGAACCCCGGCTACCCGCGCCCGGACGTGCTGTGGGAGATGGCACAGAACGCCCGCGTAAACTTCTTCGGGGCCAGCCCCGCGTACGTCGACCTGATGGCCAGGGCAGGCCTGGTGCCCGGCGACAAGTACGACCTGTCTGCGCTGTCCGCCATCATGTTGGCGGGCTCTCCGGTCTCCGCGGAAACAGGCGCCTGGTTCTACCGGAACGTCAAGCGTGATCTATGGCTGCACGTGGGCAGCGGCGGCACCGACGTCTGCAGCGGGTTCACCGGCGGCGTGCCCACGCTGCCGGTCTACGCCGGCGAGCATCAGGCCCGCAACCTCGGCGTGTCGGCCTACGCGTTCAACCCCCAGGGCCAGCCGGTCACCGGGGAGGTCGGCGAGATGGTGATCACCCAGCCGATGCCGTCGATGCCGGTCCGGCTCTGGAACGACGAGGACGGCCAGCTCTACCGGCAGACGTACTTCGCCGACTTCCCCGGGGTCTGGCGGCAGGGCGACTTCTTCAAGGTCAACGAGCGCGGCGGCTGCTTCGTGCTCGGCCGCAGCGACGCGACCCTGAATCGGCACGGCATCCGCATCGGCACCGCGGAGATCTACGCCGCGCTCGAGTCGGTCGAGGAGGTCGCCGACGCGCTCATCGTCAACCTCGACCTGCCCGGCGGCGGGTTCTTCATGCCGCTGTTCGTCACGCTGGAGGACGGGGCCGTCCTCGACGACCCGCTCCGGGCCAAGATCGACGACCGGCTCCGCCGCCAGTACACCGCGCGGCACGTCCCCGACCGGATCATCCAGGTCGCGGCCATCCCTGTCACGCTGACCGGCAAGAAGATGGAGGTGCCCGTCCGCAAGGTCCTGCTGGGCACGCCGCCTGACCAGGCCGCCAACCGCAACGCGATGGCCAACCCGGCCTCGCTCGACGCGTTCGCCGAATACGCGGGCACCCAGGACGACTACCGCCTGGACTGAGCCGCCTGGACTGGCCGGACGCTAGTCCTGGCCCGGCTTGACGTAGCCGAAGAACCCGCGGCGCTTGATGAGCCCCGCGACCTCCTCGGGGACCATCGTCTCCCAGGAGTCGTCCTGCGCGGCGATCCGGCGCAGCACGTCACGGCTGAAGATCGACAGGTACTCTGGACGGTAGTTGCCCAGGTGCACGAAGCTGCCGCGGTGATACAGGTAGTCGTAAAGCGGCTGGAGCTCGTTCTGGACCTTGATGTTGTCGACCGTCCTGAGCTCGTCATCTTGGGTCGGCTTGTGGGGGTAGACGTAGAGCTTCAGGCCGTTCTTGAACAGGCGCCCGAAGCTCTCCAAGATCCCGCCCGGCAACTGCGCGTGGTTCTTCTCGTCGAACAGATCGATCAGGCTCGGCACGCCCATCACGATGCCGATCCGCTCCGTGGTCCGTTCCCCGATGTAAGCGGCCAGCCGGTAGTAGTCGAAGTAGTCGGTGATCAGGACCGTCTCGCCGCAGGCGGCGAGCAGCTCGGCCCGGGCCAGGAAGTCGCGCCGGTCGACCTCGTGGCCGCCGGCGAGCAGGTTCCGCATGGTGATCTCGGTGAGCTGGAGGATCTCCTTGCCGGCTACGGCGGGATCCTCGGCGAACCTGGCCCTGGCCGTCTCGAGCATGTCGAGGTTCACGTGCGTGGGCGGCCGGAAGCTGCCCCGCTCGACCAGGACCGCCTTCTTGCGCAGCACCTCGCTCGGCTGCAGCACCACGCGGTCGGGGCCGAACATCGCCACGCCGCTCAGCCCGATCTGGACGAGCTTGAGCGCCATCAGCCGGTTGTCGACGCCCCGGAACTCGATCCCGCGGAACTGGATCATGTCGATCTCGATACGCCCGACGGTCAGCCCGTCCAGCAGGCTCTCGATCAGCCGCTCCGGCTCGTGATGCTCGAAGAACGCCCCGTACAGCAGGTTCACCCCGATGATGCCGAGGGCCTCCTGCTGCAGCCACGCCTCGACGTCGAGCATGCGGATGTGCATCACGATCTGGGAAGGCTCGTCGTGCGCCTGGGCCTGGAACTTCACGCCCATCCAGCCGTGGCACTCGTTGCCGCCCCGGAAGCTGCGCGCGACCACGGTATCGGCGAAGGCGAAGAAGCAGTTGGAGTCGCCGCGCTCCTCGTTGAGCCGCTCGACGTTGAGCTGGAATTCCTTGTCGAGCATGCCCTGCAGCCGGCCCATGGACACATAGCGGTCCGCCTTGCCGTACTCGGCGTCGCTGACCGCCATGTCGTAGGCGGAGATGGACTTGGCCACGGTGCCCGCGGCGCCCCCGACCCGGAAGAACCAGCGGACCACCTCCTGGCCGGCCCCGATCTCCGCGATCGTCCCGTACCAGCGCGGATCCAGGTTGATCCGGAGCGCCTTCTGGTGAGTATCGGACTGATGAGCGCCCGCGATGATCTCGGTCATTAGTCTCCCTGCCAGTCCGGCACTGCCACACGGTCGCTCGGATTGTACTTTTTCCGCTGCGCCAGCCGCCAGACACGCGCAGGTGAACGGCAGGTGCCCGGCTGGTCGTAACGTTCACGGAACATCCTGCTGTTCCCCGATGGCAGGCTGGCCTCGCGCTTCTGGCGGTCGGCCCTGCGGATCTACGCCGTGGCCTTCGCGCTGCTGGTCCTCGCGAGCTGCGCGGCGATCGCGGGCGCTCTCACCGCGCACCCGATCCGGGTGGACAACACGGGCGGCCTGGCTACGGTGGATCACCCGGCCGGTTGGTTCAACGCCGTCCAGGGCCCGCTCATCTTCGTGACCATCGGGCTGTCGCTGGCCTTCATCGCCCGGCAGGCGCTGAGCTGGCGCCGCAGCAGCGGGGACCGGCGCCAGCAGCTGAAGTGGCTGGCCAGCGGGGCCATCGTCACGATCATCTGCCTGGTCCTGGCGACGTCCTTCGGCACTTCAGGCGGCCCGAAGACGCTGCTCGGCGTGATCAGCGGCCTCGCCTGGTTCGGCGTCGCCGCGCTGTCGGTGTGGCTCGGTCATTGACATCATGGACCTTTGACTACTCCCTGCCCTGAAGGACGGGGATTCCGGTCCTCGCGGGCCGGGGTTCCTGTTTCACGGGCGACCGCACCCGGGAAGACCCGCAATGTCTTACGTCACCTCCGCAGGTAGACACGGCAAGACCTGCCGCCAGAATGTTCTTCGCGGCATTAGCGTCCCGGTCGTGCCGGGTGCCGCACGATGGGCATCTCCAGTGCCTGGTGGACAGGCTCAGCTCTGCGAGCAGGTGCCCGCACGCCGAGCAAGTCTTGGACGACGGGTACCAGCGGTCTATGACGACCAGGTCCCGCCCGTACCTGTGGCACTTGTACTCGAGCTGGCGGCGGAACTCGGCCCACCCGCAGTCCGAGATCGCGCGGGCCAGGTGCCGGTTCGCGACCATGTTGCGGACCGCGAGGTCTTCGATGACGATGACATCGTTGCGGCGGACCAGGCCGGTGCTGGCGCGGTGCAGGAAGTCGCGGCGGGCGTTGCGGATCTTGCGGTGGGCGCGGGCTACCTTCGCCGCGGCCTTGGCCTGGTTGGCCGATCCTTTCCGGCAGCGGGCCATGCGCCGCTGGTAGCGGGCAAGGTTCCGGGCCTTGCGCGCCAGGTGCCGGGGGTTAGCAATCCGCTGCCCGTTGCTGGTGACCGCCCGGTCGGTCTGCGCGTAGGAGGTGCCCGTACCCTCGGCGGCGTACCGGGCGCAGCGGGCGGCCAGGGTCCGGTTCCACACGCACCCGGACGCAGCCGAACGTGCGTGCCAGCAGGTGCTGTTGCGCCTCGTCGGGGTATGCCCGGCACCGGTACGCCGTCCTCATACTTACAGTATCGCACATCTGATCGAAAAACTGCGGGAGCCGCGCCGTCCGGGCGACTGTCTTGTCCCGTCCTGCTTCGCGTGGCACCGGATTCCTCCCCGGCCTGAAGGCCGGGGCTTCCTCCGGAGGTCTTGGTGAGCAACCTGGATCCGGCGCCAGAGGCGATCACGATGCCCGCGAGCGTCGGGGTCGTCTCCCCCGGCGTGCACCACGCGGTGGACGTGCTCGAGGCCCGCAAGGCGGCCGTCGGCGACGGCACCGAAGTCCGCAGGCTGCTGCCGCAGCGCGCGCTGCGGACCATCGGCGCGTGGTGCTTCCTCGACCACTACGGCCCCGACGACGTGAGCACCGGGCCTGGCATGCAGGTGCCGCCGCACCCGCACATCGGCCTGCAGACCGCGAGCTGGCTGTTCGAGGGCCTGGTCCTGCACCGGGACAGCCTCGGCAGCAGGCAGCTGATCCGCCCCGGCGAGCTGAACCTGATGACCGCCGGGCGGCGCATCGCGCACTCTGAGGAGTCGGCGGCGGGTCGGCCGCCGGTGTTGCACGGCCTGCAGCTCTGGATCGCCCTGCCCAGCTCTGACCGGTTCACCGAGCCGCGCTTTGCGCACCACGCCGACCTGCCGGTGGTGCGTGCGGGCGGCGCCCAGGTGACCGTCGTCATCGGCGAGCACCAGGGCGAGCGTTCGCCAGCCGAGGTCTTCACCCCGCTCATCGGGTTCGAAGTGGCGGTTCCAGGCGGCGATGACTTCATCCTGCCTGTGCGGGAGGATTTCGAGTACGGGGTGGTCGCCGTGGACGGATCGGCGCTGGTCGAGGGGGCGCTCATCGCGCCGGGCCTGCTCGCGCACCTTTCCCCGGGCCGGTCGGAGGTCCGGCTGTCTCCGGCGGGAGGGCGGCGGCTCGCCCGGTTCTTCGTCCTGGGCGGCGCGCCGTTCACCGAGCGCCTGGTGATGTGGTGGAACTTCGTCGCGCGTACGGGCGAGGAAATCGCGCAGGCTCGCGAGGACTGGGCCGCCGGGCGGTTCGCGGAAGTCCGCGGCTACCCCGGAGACCCGCTGAAGGCACCGCCGCTCCCGTCCGTCCCGCTCAAGCCCCGGTGACGCCCCGGGCTTTAAGCGCCGCCGGAGCCGCCACAGCCAGATGCGCAGCTGCTGCCGGAACGAGGTGGGGGCTCGGCGGTGAATGCATGCTCCCTGCCCGGCGGGGATCAGGCAATCGCCCGGGCAATCACCGTAGCAGTGCCGGCAATGGCGGGCGGCAGGCATGGTGTCACTGTACGGGGACCGGCTCGTTGACCGCGGGGATCAGCGGTGGCGGGTTGCTGAACACCTCCTGCTGCGCGGCGAGCAGGCCTGCCTCCGCCGTGGCCAGGCTGATGGCCTGGTTGGACCGGGGAAACCCGGTCGGCTCGGCGGAGAACCTCAGCGCGCTGGTGAAGTCGCCGCAGGTGCGTCGCCTGAAGGCGCTGATGTTCGGCTCGGCGACGCCGAACCGCTTCTCGATGACGCGGATGAGCGAGGTGTGATCGAGCACGTCGGAGCAGACGCGGCCGCCTGCCGACCAGGGCGAGATGACCAGGGCGGGAACCCGGAAGCCGAGCCCGATCGGCTCGGCGCCGACGAACTCGGCTGGCGTGCCGGACGGCGCCGTGGGAGGCGGCACATGGTCGAACAGCCCGTCGTTCTCGTCGTAGCACAGGATGAACAGGGTGCTGCGCCATAGGTCGGGATTCGACGCGATGGCCTCGAGCTTGCTGGCGATGTACTCCGCGCCCGCGGCCGGGAAGTAGTCCGGATGCTCAGACTGAGCGGTGGGGGCCACCAGCCAGGACACCTGGGGCAGCCTCCCCTGGCGCGCATCGTTCTCGAACCAGCCCGCCGCGCGCGTCTGCATGCCCCGCTGCCGCAGCGGCGACGAGGTCGGCGCGCGGCTGAACTGATGGAACCAGGCCAGCGCGTTGTCGTCGAAGTTGTCCTCTTCCTGGTACACCTGCCAGCTGATGCCCGCCCGCTCCAGCCGCTCCGGGTAGGTGGTCCAGGAGAGGATGACGTTGTTGTACGCGGGGGTGTTGTCGATCACCGGGCCCCCGGCCGCGCCGTTCGGGTCAATCATCCCCGTCCACATGTACAGCCGGTTCGGGTTGGTCGGGCCGAGCACGGAGCAGTGGTAGTTGTCGCAGATGGTGAACGCCTGCGCCAGCGCCCGGTGGAACGGGATGTCGGCCTGCGTGAAGTAGCCCATCGTGTAGGGGCCCTTGGCTGCCACCCACTGGTCCATCGCGCCGTTGTTCCAGGCCTGGTGCTGGGTCGGCCAGGAATGGTCGGTGCCCGGGGTGGCCTGCGCGCTGGTGGTCCTGGTGTCGTAGTGGAACGGGGTCAGGTAGCCGGGCCCCTCGTGGGCCGGACGCGGCTGGTAGAAGACCGGGCGACCGTCCGGCAGCCTGATGGCGGCCGGGTCGGCGAAGCCGCGGACGCCGGGCATGGTGCCGAAGTAGTGGTCGAAGCTGCGGTTCTCCTGCATCAGGATCACGATGTGCTCGACGTCGGCCAGCGTGCCGGCGGGCGGATCGGAGAGCGTGGCCCTCAGCGCCCGGCGCAGGCTGAGCGGGAGGACCGCCCCGCCGACCGCGACACCGGATAGGGCCGTGGCTCCGGCCAGCACCTGGCGCCTGCTGAACTCGGCGTGCGGCGGCGCATCCGGCGCGGGTGACCCCGCATCTGGCGCCGCTGGCCCCGCATGAGGCTCCGCTCGCCCCGCTTCGGGCGCTGCGGGTGATGCGGCGCGCCTGCGGCGGCGTGTGAAAAGCCAGGCGAGACCGATTCTGGCCAGCAGCGCGCCGAGCACGGCGAGCCCCCCGACCAGCAGCAGCGGCGGGCCGCCGCTGGGTGGCGCGGACGCGCGCGGGCCGACCGTCTGGCCGAACTCCGCGATCCGGTTGTCACCGCTGTCAGCGACCCACACCTGCCCGGTCGCGGTGACCGCCAGGCCCTGCGGGAACTCCAGGTCCTCGCTCGCCTGAGCGGGGTCGGACCGCAGACCGAACTCGGTGTAGAAGAGCCCGTTACGCCCGAACACCGACACAAAGCCGTAGTCCGGCTGCGCGACATAGACCCTCCCGGCTGGGCCGATCGCGATCCCCCCGGTGTCGCTGAGGTCGCCGTAGCCGGCCTGCGTGGTGCCGAACGACTGCAGTGACCGGCCGGAAGGCGAGAACTCGTCGACCGCGTTCCCGGGCGCGTAACTCGGGCTCGACACCCAGATATCCCCGCTGGCGTCCAGGGCGACGCCGGCCGGCGTCGGGACCTTGATCGAGGCGAGATACCGGCCCGAGGCGGAGAACTCCTCCACCCGGCTGTTGCCCTGGTCGGCGACCCAGACGTCGCCGGAAGGCGAGAGGGCCAGCGCGACCGGCTGATCCAGCTGGCCGCTACCGCTGCCCGCCGAGCCGAACGCGGCCAGCACGCGCCCGGCCGGGGAGAACTCGACCACCCGGTCGTGGCCGGTATCCGAGACCCAGACGTGGCCGGCCGCGTCGGTGGCGATGCCCTCAGGCTGGTCCAGCCCGCCGCCGACGCTGGTGATCAGGTGCCCGGCCTGCGAGAACTCGACGATCCTGTCGTGACCGGTATCGGCCACCCAGAGGGTGCCGCCGGGGCCGGCGGCGACGCCGTAAGGGTCGGCCAGCGTCTGCTTCCCGAACGCCTGCCGGAAACCAGGCGCGTGGGCGAGCGGGCTGGACCCAGTGATCCCCGCAGACGCGCTGGCCCCCGGCGCAATGGCGGCCAGCGCGGTGACGAGCACAGCGGCGACCACGCCGCGGCTCGCGAGGGCGGCCACTCGCGGGCTCGGGCGGGGCCACCGGGACGGGAAAGGCATCGGTCAGGAGGCTATCCCAGCGCGGAAGGCCCGGTATACCGCGGCAGATGCCTTACCTGCCGCTTGGTCAGGTGGGTGACCGTCAGGGCGGCGGCAGGGTCGATGACCACGCGGCTCACCCAGCCGCAGGCCCCATCGGTACACCTCACGCGAGTCCCGATCGTGACCGGCACCTCCCCGCCATCGCTGCCCTCCCTCGTTCCGAGTCCCTGCTGTCAGCATGAGAAGTGCCAGATACGCTCTGCTTTGGTGGCAGTAGATTAGGGGGTTTCCCGTTTGCCTTCTCTTTACCGCAAGGTCGCCGAGGACATCAAGGGGGCCATCGCGGCCGGGGCGTACCCCACGGGCACCCGGCTGCCTTCGGAGAGCGAACTGGCCGAGCGCTATTCGGTATCACGTGGGACCATCCGGCAGGCGTTCGCGGCGCTGCGCGCCGACGGGGTGATCGCCTCACGGCGAGGCGCGCGCCGCGTGGTCATCGGCGGGCCGAGAGTGCAGAGCTTCGGTGAGCTACTGTCGTTCTCCCGCTGGGCCAGGGCCCTGGGTGAGGTACCCACAGGCAAGGTCGCCAGCATGGAGCGTCGGTTGGCCAAGCCGCTGGAAGCGGAGCGTCTTGCCCTCTCACCGGGCGCCCCCATCTACTACCTGGTCAGGGTGCGGCTGCTGTCCGGGCGCCCGGTGATGATCGAGCGCGGCGCCTACCCTGACCGGGTTGGCGTGCTGGTAGCAGGGATGAACCTGGAGCGGGAATCGATCACCGAGCGGCTGGAAGAGCTGGGGATCGTGTTCGCGGACGCGGAGCACGTCATCGACGCGGTGCCTGCGTCCGCCGAGGACGCGAGACTGCTCGGCGTCCGGCCGCGGATCCCGATGCTGCGTGAGCGGCGCCTTACTACGGACCTGGCCGGGGTGCCCGTCGAGTGGTCAGACGACCGCTACCTGGGCAGCGCGGTGGCGTTCAGCGTACGCAACTCCGTCACGGTCAACGCACTGTCCCGCACTTCTGTCCCGTCAGGACCGGACCAGGGCGCCCAGTAGCTCCGCGAAGTGCGCGAAGGACGGCGGCGTGACCTCGGGATCCTTGGCCTGATCGTCCCAGCGGCGTACCGCGACCGCGTCGCTGGCGTGCGGCAGCGCCTCGAAGGCGGCAGCCTCCTCGGGCGTCATCGGGCCGCCCTGGCGCGAGAGCGTGCGCACCGACTCGGCCGAGAGCAACCCGAAGTAGCCGGGCTCGACGGCGCACAAGAACCGTTTCGCCGCTACGTGCAGGCGCACCGGCTCGGTCACCGCTTCGGCGAACCACTGACTCAGCCACTGAGCGCCCGCCTCGCCGTGCCTGGCATCGGTTTCCTCGCGCAGGTGCCCGATGTCGTGCAGCAGCGCCGCGGCCACCAGCGGGCGGTCCGCACCGGCCGTCTCGGCCAGCGCCCCAGCCTGCAGCATATGCGTGCCGATGGTCACCGGCTCGCCGAGGTAGGCCCGCGCTCCCGGCCCGGCGAACAGCTCGCCGATGATCTCGATCGTGGTCATGATTCCTCCCGTGACCGTGCTGGCCCACGCCTGTTGTCCCCGGGACGGCTGAGCACCGCCAGGGTGCTGGCCAGGCCGTCCAGGTCTGCATAGCAGCCCTGCAGGTGACGTCCCTGCGACCCGTCCGCGCCTGCGGGCAGGCTGAAGGCCGTGCGGGCGTGCAGGATCCGCGTGTTGTCGAAGATCAGGCAGTCGCCCGGCGCCAGCCTCAGGTTGAGCTGCCGCGCCGGCCGCGCGAGCAGCTCGGCCCACCGCCGGTAGGCCGCATAGAAGGCGGTGATGTCGGCGTACGGCAGCCGCAGCGGCTGCGCCGACCGGTTGTTGAACCGGACCCCGCGGACCCGGCCGCGCGGGCTGAGCTGGATGAGCGGCTGACTGGCCCGTAGTTCCGTGCCGTTATCGCTATAGCCGAACGAGACTGCGGTTCTCGTCAGCACGTCGAAGGAGCCCCGGTCCGCGACGCGCAGGTCACGGGCGGCCGCGAATCCGTCCACGAGGCCGGTATCGCCGCCGTCGCCCGGCGCGCGCAGGCAGTGCAGCAGCTGGACCGTCGGCACCGGGTCGCGGTACGGGTTGTCGGTATGCGGCAGGATCTCGCGGCTGGTGTAGGCCAGGTTGCCTGGCGCCGGCTCGACCCGGACGTCGAATAGCGCACCGTAGTTGGTCTCCCGCACGTACCCGAAGGTCGCGGCGACCTGAAGCACCGTGCCGGGTTCGGCGGGCACGTCGTGCAGCAGCACGAAGCCCAGGCGCATGACCGCGG
Organism: uncultured Actinomycetes bacterium; assembly: GCA_963789225.1. Taxonomy (GTDB): domain Bacteria; phylum Actinomycetota; class Actinomycetes; order Streptosporangiales; family Streptosporangiaceae; genus Palsa-504. The sequence continues at coordinate 59,807 of CAWBKD010000036.1, read as the reverse complement.
CCAGGCTGCGGATCCGTTCCGCCGGCTCCGCCAGGTACTCCTGCCAGCTCGCCTGGGGCCAGCTCGCCGCGGGCAGCTCAGACAGGTCCGCGGGCTGCCAGAGCGCCTTGTCGTCCTCGGTCCGCCCGGCACCGTCGTCGTAGCCATCGAGCGCGTGCCCGGCCAGCCACGCGCGGGAGAAGACCGAGCGGTGCCGGTCGGGCGCGTACGTGACCACGACGGACTCCCCCACCTCGGCCGCCGCGGCCACCGCCAGCTCGGTGCTTAGGTCGGTGATGGCGAGGAACTTCTGCTGGCTGAGCGGATCCAGGCACTCGGCACACGGGCAGTTATCCCGTAGCCAGACGGCGGGAAATCGCAGCTGCCGTCCGTCAACGTCCAGCTCCAGGTCTCCTGAACCATTCTCTGGCACGTCGCCCCGGTAAAAGTTGGCTATACAAGTATCAAGATGACTATATTAGCGAAGGTGAGGCTCACGCAACGGATCGTGGTGGTCGGCGGGGGCGTGCTCGGCACGATGCACGCGGTGATGGCCCGGCGGCGCGGCTACGAGGTCGTGCAGCTGGAAAGGGAAGCCGAGGCCCGCGGCGCGAGCGTCAGGAACTTCGGCCTGGTCTGGGTGAGCGGCCGCAAGGCCGGCCCGGAGCTCAGCCTCGCACTGCGCGCCCGCGCGCTGTGGGAGGAACTGGCCGCCCAGGTGCCCGGCATCGGGTTCCGGGCCGCCGGCTCGCTCACCCTGGCGGCCGGGGACGTCGAGCTCGCCCTGCTCAAGGAGGCCGCTGCCCGGCCTGACGCGGACCGGCGGGAATGGGAGCTGCTCGATCCGGCCGGGGTCAGGGCCGTCAACCCGGCGCTGCGCGGTGAGCTGGCGGGCGGCCTGCTATGCCGGGCCGACGCGATCATCGAGCCGCGTCAGGTGCTGCCGGCCCTGCGCGGCTACCTGACCGCTACCGCGGAGAGCGCCAGCGCCTACCAGTGGCTGCCCGGACGGGAGGTCGTCGAGATCGCGCCGAACGCCGTGCGTGATCACACCGGCGCGTGGCACCAGTGCGACCTGGTCGTCCTGTGCACCGGCGCCGCGTTCACCGGGGTGGTGGGCCGGTACCACCGATACCTCGCGCGCGACGGGGTGCGCCGGGTGCGGCTGCAGATGATGCAGACCGCTCCGCTGGCCGAGCGGCTCAGCACCGCGGTCGCCGACGCCGACACCATGCGCTATTACCCCGCCTACGACCTGCCGGGACGCCACCAGCTGCCGCCCCAGCCCGCGGTGGCCGAGCAGACTCGCGCCCAGCTGCTGCTCGTCCAGCGGGCGGATGGCGGGCTCACCATCGGTGACACGCACGAGTACACCGAGCCGTTCGCGTTCGACGTGGGCGAGGATGCCTACGACCACCTGCGCGATCGGGCCGAGGCACTGCTCGGCGCGCCGGTCCCGCGCGTTCAGCGTCGCTGGGCGGGCGTCTACAGCGAGGTCAGCGCCGGCACCGCGCTTTACCACCGATCCGAGGTCGAGCCCGGCGTGGTCCTGGTCACCGGGCCGGGCGGGCGCGGCATGACATGTTCACCGGCTATCGCAGAGGAGACGTTCCGATGACCCGCATCACGGTGGCCTGCCTGGACATGGCCGGCACGACGGTGCGCGACGACGGCACGGTGATGGAGGCGTTCATCACGGCCATCACGGAGCAGAACCTGTCCGCCGACGCCTATGACCGGGCTATGACAGCGGTCCGGTCGAGCATGGGCCAGTCCAAGATCGAGGTGTTCCGGCGGATCCTCGGCGACGAGGCAGCCGCGCGGAAGGCCAACGACGCGTTCGAGGATCACTACGCGGCCGCCGTGCGGAACGGCGCGATCGCGCCGGTGCCAGGCGCCGAGGACACGCTCATGCGCCTGCGCGACGCAGGCATCCGGGTCTGCCTGGCCACCGGCTTCTCCCCCTCGACCAGGGACGCGATCATCGACGAGCTCGCCTGGGGCGGCCTGATCGACCTGGCCCTGTCCCCCGCCGACGCCGGGCGCGGGCGCCCGTGGCCCGACCTGCCGCTGACCGCGCTGCTGAAGCTGCGCGGCGGTGCCGTCAGCGAGCTCGCGGTGGCAGGCGACACCACCAGCGACATCGAGTCCGGGCTGCGCGCCGGGGCCGCGGTCGTGGCGGGCGTGCTGACCGGCGCCGGCTCGCGCGCGGACCTGGAGCGGGCAGGCGCGCCGCTCATCCTCGACACGATCGCCGACATCCTCCCCTACGTTACCGGGTGAGGGGTGGGTGACCCTCCGCGACGACTGACCCGCTGGTCGAAGGCCCAGGCAGATGGTTAGGATGTGCGCTCAACACAGTGCCTCTGCTCCCGCCGTTGGCGCAGAGCGCCATAAGCGCGGGTAAGGCCATGACGAGTCAGCAGGGCGGATCGCAGCCGCCGCCGGGAATCCGCGACGTCGCCCGGATGGTCGGCGTGTCGGTCGCCACAGTGAGCCTCGCGCTGAACGGCCAGCCAGGCGTGGCGGAGGATACCCGCCGCCGGATCCTGGCCGCCGCGGCGGAACTCCACTACCGAGCCAACCCGCAGGCTCAGGCGCTGCGCCGCGGGCGGACCACGAGCTACGGCCTGGTGATCCGCAACTTCAACAATCCATTCTTCCTCGAGGTGCTGAGGGGGGCCGAGCAGGCGGCCAGCCAGGCCGGGGCCACCCTGCTGCTGCTCGACTCGCACTACTCGGCGGAGCGCGAGCGCATGCTGGTGCGGGAGATGGCCGTGCAGCGCCTCGCCGGGCTGGCCATCGCCCCCGTCGGGAGAGGGGAGTCGGTGCGGCTCTGGCAGGAATTGCGCCCAGGCACCCCGGTGGTGGCCCTGAACGCGTCCGTGCAAGGCATGACAGGCGTCTCCCGGGTGTACCCGGACAACGCGACCGCGGTCGAAGTGGCGATGCGCCGCCTGGCCGAACTCGGCCACTCCCGCGTCGCCTTCCTGACGGCGCCGCACGGCCTGGTGGCAGACCCGGACCGGCTCAGGCACTTCCGGCGCCTCGCCCGCGAGCTGGGTATCCAGCCGGACGTAATGCGCTCGGCCCTCACGATCACGGACGTGCGCAAGGCGGCCGGCACGCTCCTGGGCCGCCGGGATGGCCCCACGGCGATCATCACCAATTCTGATTACACGGCGCTCGGGATCTACCAGACCGCCCGTGACCTGTCTCTGCGGATCGGGCCGGACGTATCGGTCATCGGTCACGACGACCTGCCCACCTCCGAGTTGCTGGATCCGCCGCTGGCGACCATCCGCCTGGACGGCAGGGAGATGGGCCGGGCACTCATGGCGCGATTGGTCGAAGGGAATACGCCTAGTGACTACGTTGCCCCCGTGCAACTGGTCGAGCGCGCCTCACTCCAGACCCCGGAAATTCCTGCTCACAAAGCGCCTGCGCCGCTGCGTGCAGCAACTCGATAACGTTCCTTGACACCCTAAAGCCGCACGTGTGAGCATGGCGACGCTAAACGTTTTAGACGCGTTTACCTGCACTCTCAGTGGGGGCGAGGGGGGTCGCTAGACCACCTCGGCGCCGCCCGGAGGCTCCGGGCGGCCGCGATCCGCTTCGGGACGGGGAAGCTTTCATGGAGGCACTAGTGAGATCGCCATATCGATACGCGTTGGCCGGGTTCACGGCCGTCGCGCTACTGACAGCCGGATGCTCGTCGAGCTCATCGTCGAGTTCGAGCGGCAGCTCGGTTAACTGGTCAAACGAAACCACGGCGGCAGCCGGCGGCGGCCTGAGCGCGCTGATCGCGGCGGCCAAGGCCGAGGGCACGCTGAACGTCATCGCCCTACCGCCGACGTGGGCGAATTACGGCACCATCATCGCGGACTTCGAGAAGACCTACGGGATCAAGATCAATTCCGCCCTGCCCGATGGCTCCAGCCAGCAGGAGGTCAACGCGATCAAGGCGGAGAACGGCTCGCCCAAGGCGCCCGACGTGGTGGACGTCGGCCTGGCCGTCGCCGTGGCCAACACGAACCTGTTCGCGCCGTACGAGGTCAGCACCTGGTCCGACATCCCGTCCGCGCAGAAGGACCCGACCGGTCTGTGGTATGAGGACTACGGCGGCTACATGGCGGTCGGCTACTCGAGCAAGTTCGGCACGATCACCTCGCTGAACCAACTGCTCGGCCCCAAGTTCAAGAACGCGGTCGCGCTGAACGGCAACCCGACCTCGGCCAACGCGGCCCTGAACGGCGTCATGATGGCGAGCCTGGCCGAGGGCGGATCGGTCGGCAACATCGGCCCCGGCGTGAGCTTCTTCCAGAAGCTCAAGGCGGCGGGCAACTTCTCCCCCGTCGAGGCAACCGGCGCCTCGATCAAGTCGGGCACGACCCCGGTTGTGTTCGACTGGGACTACCTCAACCTGCCGAGTTACGTCGGCGTGTCGAACTGGAAGGTGTTCATCCCGCAGAACGCGGTCCTCGGCGGGTTCTACGCGCAGGCCATCAACAAGAACGCGCCGCACCCGGCGGCCGCGCGGCTGTGGGAGGAGTTCCTGTACTCGCAGGCCGCGGCCGGAGGGCAGAACCTGTGGCTCGAGGGCGGCGCCCGGCCGGTGGAGCAGGCGGCCATGACCTCCAACGGCAGCATCAACAGCACGGCGGCCTCGGCGCTGCCGACTGTGACCGGCACGCCGGTGTTCCTCAGTGAGTCCCAGAGCACCACCGCCGCCCAGTACCTGGCGGCGAACTGGGCGAAGGCCGTGGGCTAGCGAGGACACGTGGCCGTTGCTGCGACAAAACGGACCGGCGTCCGGCCCTCGTGGGCCGGACGCCGGCCGTCGGTTCCCGCCTGGGTCGGCACCGTTCCGTTCTTCGGCTACGTCGGGGTCTTCCTCCTGCTGCCGACCGGGATCGTGGTGTGGGACGCGTTCAAGAACCCGACGGGCAAGTTCACCCTGTCCGGCCTCACCGCGCTCGGCAACGCGCAGGTGCGCGGATTCTTCATCGGCTCGTTCAAGCTGTCGCTGATCTCGGCGCTGGTCGGGGCCGTGGGCGGCGCGATCCTGGCCTACGCCATAGCGTCGGGGAACCCCGATGGCGTGATCCGCAGGCTATACCTGTCCGGCTCGGGCGTCCTCGCCCAGTTCGGCGGGGTCACGCTGGCGTTCGCCTTCCTGGTGCTCATCGGCCCGGCCGGCCTGCTGTTCCACGCCAGCTGGTACTACAGCTTCCCGTGGGGCATCACGGTGATCTACGCGTACTTCCAGATCCCGCTGATGGTGCTGGTCTTCCTGCCCGCGATCGACGGGCTGAGGGTCCAGTGGCGTGAGGCGTCGGAGAGCCTGGGCTCGTCCGCCTGGCAATACTGGCGGTACGTCGGCGGCCCGCTGCTGCTTCCAGCCTTCCTCGGCGGGCTACTCCTGCTGTTCGCCAACGCCCTCTCGGCCTTCGCCACTCTCCAGGCCTGGGAGGACGCGATCCCCTATACGGTCCCGCAACAGATCTACACCTCGATGTCCAGCGAGGTGGGCCTGGCCAACATCAACTACGCCGATGCCCTGGCGCTCGGCATGGTGGTCCTGGTGGCCATCGTCATGACGGGATACGCATTGCTGCAGCGCAGGGCGGCGCGATGGCTGCGATAACCTCGGTCGGCGAGACGCCCCTGGCCGCGCCGGCAAAGCGCCAAGGCGGCATGCAGACCCGCCGCCGCAGGCGGCTGAACCTGTTCCGTTACGTGGTTTTCACCGTGTTCGGGCTGTTCTTCCTGCTGCCGATGTGGGCGCTCGGCCGGTGGTCGCTGGAGGGGGCCAGGCTCGGCAGCTGGTCGTTCACGGCCTGGCGGCAGATCGCCTCCTACACCTCGAACGAGGGGATTCCCCCGCTGATCAGCGCGGTCGAGATCACCCTCGAGCTGGCCGTCATCACCAGCGCGGTCATGCTGGTGCTGGTGGTGCCGACCATGATCTGGATCCGGCTCCGGGTGCGGTGGCTGGCGCGCGCCATGGAATTCCTCTGCCTGCTGCCGCTGACGATCCCCGCGATCGTGCTCGTGGTCGGGCTCGGCCCGATCTACAACAAGATCGCGCACCTCAGCCTGTCGGCGCTGATGCTGTTCTGGGTCTACGTGATCCTGGCCCTGCCGTACGCCTACCGGGCCCTGGCCGCCGGGCTGAACGCGATCGACGCCACCACCTTGTCCGAGGCCGCGCGCAGCCTCGGGGCGAGCTGGTTCACCGTGATCGTCCGGGTGATAGTGCCGAACATGCGGAACGCGGTCCTGAACGCACTGATACTGACCTGTGCCCTGGTGCTCGGCGAGTTCACCATCGCGTTCTTCCTCCTTTACGTCAACCTGCAGGTCGAGCTGTATTCCATCAGCAGGAACACGCCGAACGCCGGGGTGATCTTCTCCACGTCGTTCGCCGCGCTGCTGTTCGCCTTCGTCCTGCTGTTGATCCTTTCCTTTGCCGGCCGCCTGCGCCGCGGCAAACGGTTATGAGGTACCGCTGATGACTTCACCGATCACCACAACGCGGGACGGCGCGGCCAGGACCGGCGTCGAAGTGCGGATGGAGGCACTGAGCCGGCGCTACGGCCCCGTCGTCGCGCTCGACCGCCTCAACCTGACCCTGGAGCCCGGCGAGCTTGTCGTGCTGCTCGGCCCGTCGGGCTGCGGCAAGACCACTACCCTGCGCCTACTGGCCGGGCTGGAGGACGCCGACAGCGGCCACATCACGGTCGGTGGCAAGGACCTCACCCATGTCTCGGCGGCCAAGCGCGATATGGGCATGGTCTTTCAGGCCTACTCGCTGTTCCCGCACATGACCGTGCGGCAGAACGTGGCGTTCGGGCTGCGGCTGCGCCGCATCGATGCAGCGCGGCGGGACAAGCGCGCTCTGGAGATGCTCGACCTGGTCGGGCTCTCGACGCAGGCGGATCGGTACCCGCACCAGATCTCCGGAGGCCAGCAGCAGCGCGTCGCGCTGGCCCGCGCGCTGGCCATCGAGCCGCAGGTGCTGCTGCTCGACGAGCCGCTGTCGGCGCTGGATGCCAAGGTCCGGGCCACGCTGCGAGACCAGATACGCCGGATCCAGCTCGAGGTGGGCATCACGACGCTGTTCGTCACCCACGACCAGGAAGAGGCGCTGGCCATCGCGGACCGGGTCGGTGTCATGCGCGAAGGGCACCTGGAGCAACTCGCGCCGCCCACCGATGTCTACTCGCGCCCGGCGACGTCGTTCGTGGCCGAGTTCGTGGGCCTGTCCAACCGGCTGCCAGGTGAGGTCAGGTCCGGCGAGGTAACGGTCCGCGGCTGCACGCTGCCGCTGGTGGAGCAGGACGTGCCCGACGGCCAGGTGGTGGCCCTAGTGCGGCCGGAAGCGGTGACCCTGGCGTCGCATACCACACCGGAGTCTGGCCCGCTGGTCGGCACCGTGATCGCCGTCACTTTCCTCGGCGCGACCAGCCGGGTCACGGTGGATCTCGGGGATACCACCATTCTGGCCCAGCTCTCGACCTCAGACGCTACCGCGCTGCCGGCGGGCAGCCGGGTTGCGCTGACGATCCGCCCCGACCCGGTGCTCGTGTCTAGCAGCTCGTCCCCTGACGGTTCGACGGCCGGGGAAGAGGAGTGAGCGGCGTCCATCCACCGCTGACCACGCATCGCCGGCTCGGTCGCGGCGCTGTCATCCGTACCGGATCATCGGATTCTTACCGCGCCGTCGAGATCTGCCCTGGTGAGTCGCATTCCATCCGTGACGACTTCGGGGTCGCCGGGCCGGATTCCGTACCGGGCCGCGGCCGTGCGCTGCTCTGCCTGGCTCACATCACCGATCTGCAGCTCGCTGATGTTCAATCGCCCACGCGATTCGAGTTCCTCAACGCCTATTTTGCCGACCCCAGGTACGCCGCGATCGTGCCCGTGCAACGCCCCCAGGAGGCGCTCACGGCACACGCCGTCGACGCCACCCTGCGCACGCTCAATGCGGTGCACGGCCCGGCCACCGGTCTGCCGTTGCGGCTGGCGGTGACCACGGGCGACGCGATCGATAACGCGCAATGGAACGAGCTACAGGCGTTCCTCGCGCTGTTCGAGGGCGGCTCGGTGAGACTTGATTCCGGCGGGCCGGATTATGAGGGGGTGCAGTCGCCGGACTGGCCGGGTGACATCTTCTGGCGACCTGATGGACCGGGCACTGGCGGTCCGGACCTCTTCCGGCGTGAATTCGGCTACCCGAATCATCCTGGGCTGCTTCGGCATGCGTTGCGCGAGTTCCAAGCTACTGGGCTGGGCGTCCCCTGGCTGGCCTGCTTCGGCAATCACGAGGCACTCAACCAGGGCGTAGGCACTCAGACTCCGGGCCTGGCCGCCGCGCTGACCGGGAGTTGGAAGCCGTCCGGGCTGCCGGACAACTTCGACCATGATCAGGCGCTCGAGCTCTTCGCGGAGCACCCCGAGGCGTTCATGGCCGGCCCGTCCAGGCAGGTCACGCCGGATCCGTTCCGCAGGCCGGTCAGCAGGCGGGACTTCGTCGACGCTCACCTCCGCGCTGGCTCACGTCCGTTCGGACATGGTTTTACCGAGCGTAACCGGCTGGACGGTACCGCGTACTACGTCTACGACACGCCCGTAGCACGGTTCATCGCCCTTGATACCAACTGCCTCGCCGGCGGCGCGGCCGGATGCCTCGACCGGGAGCAGGCCCGATGGCTGGAAGCCAGGCTCAGCGAGGTGCACTCGGGCTACCGCGGATCCGACGGGAGCGACGTCCGGACCGGCCACGATGACCGGCTCGTGATCCTGCTCTCGCACCACGGGACCGACACCCTGAACAACGACCGACTCGCCCACGCGGATCCGGGTGGCGAGCCGATGCTAGGCGGTGCCGAACTTCTCGCCCTCCTGCATCGATTCCCCAACCTCGTCCTGTGGCTGAATGGTCACACGCACACCAACACGGTTCGCCCGCGCCGCCACCCCGACGACCCCTCGCGCGGGTTCTGGGAGGTCACCACCTGCGCCGTGGTGGACTGGCCCTGCCAGACGCGGGTGGTCGAAATCCTCGATCACGGTGAGTACCTGTCCATCGTGACCACGATGGTCGACCACGACACTCCGCTCGCACCCGCGTCCCTGGAGACGGCGGACGACCTCGCCGCGCTGCATCGCGAACTAGCCGCCAATGTCCCCTGGCCCATCTCGGCCCTGGCAGGCGACGTCGGGGACAGGAACGTCGAATTGCGCGTGGCCCCGCCCTTCCCGCTCAAAACCTTGTCCGGCGGGTAAGGCCCTAGGGCTTGGGTGCGATGAGAACCGGGTCCGCGGGGAGACTCACCGCGACCGACGTGCCCGGAGCCAGAGCGGCAGCCTGCGAACTCGACTTGTCGATCCGCACTGTGACGTCGCCGGACAGCAGGACGCTGACCCGGGTCACTGAGCCGAGGAAGGTCCGGTTGGTGACGATCCCGTTGCCATTCTGGACCGGTTCCATCCGGAGCCCCTCGGGCCGGACGAGCACGTCCACGTCGCCGGGAACCTCACCGGTGCCGTCGGCGGCCGGCACCAGGCCGCCGAGCACGGCGACCAGCCGGTCGCTCTGCAGCTCCCCGGGAATCCGGTTCATGACGCCGACGAACTCGGCCACGAACGCGGTGGCCGGCCGCTCGTACAGCTCGTCGGGCGCGGCGATCTGCTCCAGCGTGCCGTTCCGCATGACCCCCACCCGGTCGGCCATCGACAGCGCTTCCTCCTGGTCGTGCGTGACGAACAGGGTGGTCGTGCCGAGCCGCTGCTGCAGCGTGCGGATCTGCTCGCGCAGTTGCAGGCGGACCTTGGCGTCGAGCGCGGATAGCGGCTCGTCGAGCAGCAGGACGCGGGGCTCGATGGCCAGCGCGCGGGCCAGCGCCACGCGCTGCTGCTGGCCGCCAGACAGCTGGTGCGGGTACTGCTTCGCCTGCGGGGCCAGGCCCACCAGGTCGAGCAGCTCATCGGCCTTCTTGCGCCTCTCGGCCGCGCCCAGCTTGCGCATGCGCAGCCCGAACCCGACGTTGTCCAGCGCGTTCATGTTCGGGAACAGGCTGTAGCTCTGGAACACCATGCCCATGTCGCGCCGGTTGGCGGGAACCGCGGATATGTCCTTGCCGTCGACGGAGACTGACCCGGTGTCGGCTTGCTCGAAGCCGGCCACGATGCGCAGGGCCGTCGTCTTGCCGCAGCCCGAGGGGCCGAGCAGCGCGACGAGCTCACCGGGCGCGATCTCGATTGACAGCCCGTCCAGGGCCTTGGTGGCGCCGAACGAGCGGCTCAGGTTCTGCAGCAGCACGCTCGCGCTGCGGGCCCCGGACACCGGACGCAGGCCGCGGCCCGCGGCGGGATCGCTGGCGGTGTTCGTGGTCATCAGTTACCCCGCGTTTCTTGACGGGCGGTGACGGTAAACAGCGAGGCCTGGCCGCTGCCCGTCCTGCGCGACTGCCGGGTGGCAAGCATCGTGATGAGCATCAGTGCGATCCAGGTCACGAACAACGCGAGCAGCGAAGCCGCGACGGAGACCTGGCCGCTGGTCTGGCTGTTGACATAGATCCACACCGGGAAGGTCTGGTACAGGTCCAGGCTGGCCATCGTGTACTCGCCGAGGACTAGGGCCACCGTCAGCACCACGGCCGACAGCATCGCGGTCCGCAGGTTCGGCATGATGACCCGCCAGAGCGTGGTGATCCAGCCCCCGCCGAGGGATTGGGACGCCTCGGTGATCGTCTTCAGGTCCAGCGCGCGCAGGCCGGCGTCGAGGGACCGGTAGGCGAACGGCATGGCCAGCACCACGTATTCCAGGGCGAGCAGCAGGTCTGAGCTCTTCAGGAAGCCGGGCGCGATGGCGAGCACGCCGACGATCAGTACCACCGGCGGGATGACGATGGGCAAGATCGTGATCCCCTCGAGGAGCCGCCGGACCTTCGGCAGGCGCAGGTGGACGTAGACGGCCGTGGGGAGCATGAGCGCGATCGTGATCAGGGTCGTGATGATCGCGAGCTTGACCGACAGCCAGAGCGAAGACGCGAAGCCGGCGAAGCCGATCACCGAGCCGAAGGCGCCGATCCCGGCGAACCGTAGCGCGGACCACAGCGGGACGAGGAAGTACACGCCGGCCAGTATGAGGACCACCCAGCGCCAGACGGTGGCGCGCTCGACCCGGGGGGATGACCTCCGGGACCCGCTCAAGCCCTCCTGTGTTACCGCAGCCATTTGGCGGCCCTCCGCTGGAGCGCGACGTAGATCAGCATCGCGATCGCGATGACGACGACCATCCCCAGGCCGAGCGCCTTGCCGACGTTCTCCTGGCCGGCGATGACGTTCCCGTTCAGGAACGACCCGATCTGGATGGAGGTCAGCGGGATGGCCCCGTTCGTCAGGGCCTCGGCGGTGGCGTAGGCGGACAGCGAGCTGCCGAACAGGAGCAGCAGGCAGCCGAGGAACGACGGCAGCAGCACCGGGCCGCCCACGTAGCGCCAGTACTGAAAGCTGCTCGCGCCCACGTTCTCCGCGGCCTCCCGCCACGCCGGGCGCAGCCCTTCCAAGGCCGGCAGGATGATGAGCACCATCAGCGGGATCTGGAAGTACATGTAGACGACCACGACGCCGGCCAGGGTGTACAGGCTGAAGCCATGGTTGTACGGGTTGAACCCGAGGTCGGTGAGCCATTGGGTGGCGAGCCCGCCGGAGCCGAGCGTGGCGATGAACAAGAAGGCCAGCGGGACGCCGCCGAAGTTGGCGAACACGCCGGAGGCGGTGATCGTCATCCGGCGCAGCAGGTTCCCGTGTTTGGCCGTGAAGATCGCGTACGCGATCAGCAGCCCGAAGATCCCCGGCAGGATGGAGGCGAGCACGGACAAGATGATGCTCTGCCAGAAACCGTGCAGGTAGATGCCGTGCGTGGCGGTATTGACGTTGCTCAGCGTGAAGCCGCCGCTGTTGTTCTGGAAGGCCCCGACCGCGACCGCGACCATCGGCAGGAGCAAGCCGAGCGTCACGTAGACGCCGAAGGGCACGACGCCGGCCATCCGGCGCAGCCAGCGCAGGGCCGCCTGCGCGGTCAGCCTCGCACGGGGCCCGGATGGGCTGGCGGCTGCGGAGCCGAGGGCCCCGGGATCCTCGAGGGACCCCGGGGCCGCTACAGTCTGGTCCACTTGCTAACCGATCACGCTGGACCATTGCTGCGCGACGACGTTCTCTGCCGTCGCCGCTTGCGCCTGGGTCGGGAAGGTAACGCTGCCGGCCGGAGCGGGCGGCAGCGCCTTCAGGGCCGTCTGGTTAACCGTGCCGTCCGAGATCAGGGTCTGCAGCTCGATCGGCCTGGCCTCACCCTCGAGCCAGAGGTTCTGGCCGGTGGCGGAGTACAGGTATTCCTCCCAGAGCCTGGCCGCGGCCGGGTCCGGGGCGTACTTGCTGATGGCCTGGTCGTAGTAGGAGGCGTACACGCCGTCCGACGGGATCACGATCTTGAGGGTCTTGACGCTGGATCCGATCTCGGACGCCAGCAGGTAGTCCCACCAGATGATGATCGGCGTCTGGCCGCTCTCCATGGTCGCCGCGCTGGCCGTGACCGGCACGAAGTTGCCCTCAGAGTGCAGCTGCTTGAAGTAGGCGATGCCTGGCGCGATGTTGTTGAGCGAGCCGCCGTTGGCCAGCGCCGCCGCGTAGACGGCCGAGAACGCCGCGTTCGCCTGGGTCGGGTTGCCGTTGATGGCGATCTGGTTCTTGTAGACGGGGTTCAGCAGGGACTTGAACGAGGTTGGCGCGACCTTCACCGTGGCCGAGTTGTACCCGATCGCGACGTAGCCGCCGTAGTCGGCGTACCAGGTCGAGTCGGCCGCCTTGGCGTCGGACGGGATGTCACTGTAGGTCGCCACCTGATAGGGGGCCAGGATGCCTTCCTGGTCGCCCTTGACCGCGAACGCCGTGCCCACGTCCAGGACGTCGGGCGCGCGGGCCTGGCCCTTCAGCTGGTTGACGGCGTTAAGCTCGTCCTGGCTGGACCCGTCCGGGTTCGCGTCGGTGATGTGGATGTGGTACTTGGCGGTGAAGGCGGCCATGATCGCGCCGTAGTTGGCCCAGTTGGACGGCAGCGTGATGACGTTGAGCTGGCCCTCCTTCTCAGCCGCCGCGACCAGAGCACTCATGCCGCCGCCGGCTGCGGCGGAGGTCTCGGTCGCCCAGTTGACGCTGCTTGTGCTGCTTGTGGAAGTAGTGCTGCTGCTGCTACTGCTGGAGCTCGAGGAGCATGCAGCCGTAACCAACAGGCTTGCGGCAACCGCGGCAGTCGCCGAGATCGCGTGCCTTGCGCGCAAAGTTCCCTCCCAAAACCACGGTCCCCGGGTAGGGACCGATACGCCGGAGCTTGGCTAGACAAGTCGAGATCATGGCTAGCCAAGACGAACGGGAGGTATCAAGCTCATGGCGGCCGGGCGTCCGTTGCGGGTCGGATTGGTATCTGCCTGCGCGCAGCCGTCCCTATGCTGCCGACCCCATCAGGTGGGACTCGGTGGTGGCGCGGACTGAGGGTCTGTGTCATCGCGCAGTTTGGCCCGGAGCAGGCGCAGGTCGTCGCCGTCGAAGCCGTGATCGGCTAGCCATCGGACCACCCCGCCGTAGCGGACATCCATCTGCTGCAGGAACGCCTCCATCGTCTCCGGCCGGGCCAGGTGCGCGACGACCGGCTGGCTGTCGATGTCCCTGGCGTACGTCCGCGATGTGCGCAGCCGGCCGAGGATGGCCTCGATCCGATCGCCCGTGGCGGCGTAGTCGGCAACGACGGCCTCGGGGCGGACGCCGGCGGCGGTCAGGGCGAGCGCCACCACCACTCCCGTCCTGTCCTTGCCCGCCGCGCAGTGGACCAGCGCGGCGCCCGGGGCCCGGGCGATGCTCTGCAGCGCGGCCACCACCTGATCGGGACGGTCGTCGAGGTAGCCGAGGTAGTGCCCGCAGGTGGGATCGTCGGGGAAGCGGGACCTGTCGCGGTTGATCCTGGTCAGCAGGGCTTCGGCGATCGCATCCGTGGCCGATCCGAGCTCGGGAATCACCGGGTGATGAGCGTGCCTGACCCCGGGGACCGAGTCGAGCGGGGCGGGCCCCTCGGATGCCACTTCGGCGGAGCTGCGCAGGTCGACGACGGTCGTCACGCCGAAGTCGTCCACCAGCTTCGCGACGTCGGCGGGCGAAAGGTCCTGCAGGTTGTCCGAACGCAGCAGCCTCCCGCCGAGGGTTTGCCGCCCGTCCTCGTCCGGCAGGCCACCCAGGTCTCGCGCGTTGACGGCACCCTCGAGGTCAATCCACGGCATGACCACAGCTTCGCAGACGTTCCCGGGCCGAGCCCGCGGTGGCCCCGGGGTCAATGGCCGGCCGCCCCCCGGCATACGACGGCGGACTCGGGGAAGTGTGTTCTGCCGGGCCCGTGCCGAGGGAGCCGGGCCGTTCGGCGGAGGAGAGGAGCCCGGCGTGGCGACCCGGACAGCGTGGCGCAGGAGCAGCCGCAGCACCAGGCACGCGGGCAGGCGGGCCGCGAACAGCACAGCGGTGCGGGTCCTCGCCCGCGCGGGGCTGGCGGCGCGCGGTGTCTTGTACATGATCATCGGATGGATTGCCGTGGAGGTCGCCTTCGGCCATTCCCGCCAGCAGGCCGACCAGACCGGTGCCCAGTAACACGGAATCGGTCGACGTGACGGCGACCCTGATGAGGCGTGGTTCTCGTCGAGCCGGCCAGGTACTGGATCTGACCTAGCCTGGCGTATTATGACAGCTGGCAGCCACGTCTGCCTGATCCGAGCTACGCCAGCCCGGCGCTGGTGTTAGTGCCCGAGGACAAGAGCGGCTCAGCCCTCGCGTGGAGTCTTTCCCTTCCATCGTGATCTCCTCTTTGCGGTGGCCGGGCGCCGGGACGCGGCCACCGGAGCAGAGGCACGATGTCGCACGACAAGACCAGGGCTGCGGCCCGCAAGCGCATGGCGCAGACAGGCGAGCCGTACGCCACCGCCCGGCGCGAGGTCATAAAGAATCACCAGGAAGCCGACGCCGGGCCGGGCGTCGCCCCGTCCTCCGGCGCGAGATTCTTCGCTCTCGACTACAGCGACATGGGCCCGGTCTCGCTGTGGACGGACACCCGGCATGGCGGGGGCCCGGGGCGCGGGGGCGTGGTGCTCGACTCCACCATGCTGAGGGTTCTGGTGCCCGGTTTCCGCCTGGATGTCCCGCGGGCGTCGATTCGATCGGCCTCCCGCTCGGCGCGCTCGGTCCGGGGAACCTACGGGGTACACGGCAGGCGGGGGCGCTGGCTCGTGAACGGCTCGTACACCGGCCTGGTCGAGCTCGCCATCGACCCGCCCTGCTACACCCCCCGGCAACCCACCACGCTATTCCTCAAGAGCAAGGTCAGCTCGCTGACCATCAGCCTCGTCGACCCCGACGGCTTCATCGCCGCGGTCGAGGGCTCCTAGGGCGCAGGCCAGCGTCTGCTACGGTCTCGGCTCGACCACCCTGGTCATGACCCAGCGGTGCTTGCCGATCTGGCGGTCACGGGTGAACCCGAGCTTCTCGTAGGTCGATGGGGGGCCGTTGAAGAGGAAGCCGCCGGGCACCGAGCCTGCGCCCTCCGGGTATCCCTCGACACTCCCCCCCACGCGCTCCAGTAAACGGGTGGGAGGCGGGGCGGCGATCGGCGCTTCTGTCTCAGTCGCCCCAGATGTCGCTGGCGGTGTCGACGATGAGGCGGAGCTTGGCTAGTTGCTCGGCTTGGGTCAGGGCGTTGCCCTCGACCGTGGAGGAGAAGCCGCACTGGCCGGACAGGCACAGCTGGTCCAGGGGGACGTATTTCGCGGCCTCGTCGATGCGGCGCTTGAGGTCATCCTTCGATTCCAGCTCCGGGCGCTTGGTGGTGACCAGGCCTAGGACGACCTGCTTGCCCTTCGGGACGAAGCGCAGGGGCTCGAAGCCGCCGGAGCGCTCGTCGTCGTACTCCAGGAAGAAGCCGTCCACGTCCAGTTCGGAGAACAGGGCCTCGGCCACGAAGTCGTAGCCGCCCGAAGCGGCCCAGGAGGAGCGGAAGTTGCCGCGGCACAGGTGGGTGGTGATGGCCATCCCGGTCGGCTTGTCCTTGACCGCGGCGTTGATCTGCTTGATGTACCGCAGGTGCATATGGTCGGCGTCTTCGCCTCGGGCGGCGATCTCGGCGCGCTGGGCCGGGTCGTTGAGGTAGGCCAGGCTGGTGTCGTCGAACTGCAGGTAGGTGCAGCCCAGGGCGCCCAGGCGCTGGACTTCGTCGGCGTAGGCGGCGGCCAGGTCGGCCCAGAACTCCTCGATGTCGGGGTAGACCGCCGGGTCCAGCATGGCCGGGCCGCCGCGGTAGTGGACCATGTTCGGCGAGGGGATCGTCTGCTTGGGCACGGCGGTCGTCACCTGCGACTTCAGGAACGTGAAGTCATCGCCGAAGATCGTCTCGGCTATGTGGACCTTGCTCCCGACGTGCAGCGCGGCCGGGGTCCACTCGATGTCTCCCGACGGGTTGGTGAACGTGACCTTGATGTGACCGGGGGCCTTGGAGACGCCGCCGAGCGCGTAGATGAAGTCCATGTGCCAGGTGGCCCGGCGGAACTCCCCGTCGGTGGCGGATTGCAGGCCGACCTGCTCCTGCATGCGCACCGCCTTGCCGATCTCCTCGTCCTCGATCGTGCGCAGCTCGGCGGCCGTGATCTGGCCCGCGGCGAAGTCGTCGCGGGCCTCGAGCAGCCGCGGCGGGCGCAGCAGGCTGCCGACGTGGTCGGCGCGGAACGGGGGGCTGGTCCTACGGGACATGGCGAACCTTTCTCGATCAGCCGCGGGGGTGAACGGGCCAGGGCCTGGGGTGTTGGACTGGTTCTCGGTCGGCAACCTGCTGCCCGCCGGGCTCGCTGCCCGCCGGGGCGCCGAGGAGCGAGCGGGTGAGCGCGTTGTGCTCGCCGCCCATCTCGGCCAGCACCTCGGCGAAGTGCGGGCCGCGCAGCACGGGCGGGCGCTCACCGGCGCGCAGCGATACGAGCACGGTCCGCCTGATCATCTCCTTGATGAAGGACGCGGTGACACCCGCGGTATTCGCCACCACATGAGCGAGGTCGGCGTCCACGGTCAGGTGGCGCGCGTACAGGCGGAGCAGGCGCTCCCGGCACGCCGCGTCGGGCCGAGGGATCTCGACCGCCAGGTCGACCCGGCCGGGCCGGTCGGCGAGCGCGAGCTCCAGGATGTCGGCCCGGTTGGTGGTCAGCACGAACGTCACGTCCGCGTCGGCGCCGACGCCGTCCATGGCCTCGAGCAGGGAGAACAGCCGCGAGATCGACCACCTGATGCAGGCCGCGCGCCAGCCCGCGGAGGTCGCTGAGTTCTGGCCCGGTCGGGACATCGGGGGTGCTCACCCGGTCAACGATGCCCCAGGTAGGTTGCGCTGCCAAGTAGGTATCACACTGCGCGAAGCGCAGTCCGGGATAAAAATGGCGCACAGCCCCTCAGAAGGGATGTCCTTCCTTCTTGCGTCGCGCAACCATCGGTGGCAATGTTCTGGGAATGATCACTGTCTTCGCAAAGAAACGAGCGCCTCTCGTCGCTCTGCTTTTCACAGTGTGCACCAGCCTGGCCGCCGCCGCATTCACGTCGACCCCGGCGAGCGCCGCGGCTGCGGCCTACGCCAAGCCGACGGGCACGGTCAACGTGGCCTACGCGTCCTCGCTTCAGTACCTCAATGAGAAGGTCGTCAGCCCGGCCTTCACCGCGGCCGACGGCTACAAGTTCTCCGGGTTCGGTATGGCCTCCGGTGCACTTGAGGCCGACATCGCCGCCGGCGAGATCCGCCCGAACGTGTTCGAGAGCGTCGGTGGGGACAACATCACGCCGCTCGAGCCCAAGTTCACCAAGTGGTACATCCAGTACGCGGGCACCTCGATAGTCATCGCCTACAACCCGCACAGCAAGTACGCCAGCCAGTTCAAGGCCTACGCGGACGGCAGCAAGCCGCTGGCGGGCCTGTTCAGGCTGCTGGAGACCCCGGGTCTGAGGCTCGGCAGGACCGATCCCAACATCGACCCGCAGGGCCGCGACTTCATCTACATGCTGGAACTCGCCCAGTCCTACTACCACCTGCCGTCGAACACGGTGACCAGGATCCTGGGCACCAACTACTACGGCACGCCCGACTCGAGCCAGATCTACGCCGAATCCGCGCTCGACTCGATTCTTCAGTCGGGGCAACTGGACGCGTCCAGCGCGTTCGTCACCCAGGCGATCGAACTGCACCTGGACTACATCAAGCTGCCCGCCGCCATCAACCTGGGTAGCTTCGCAGACGCGGCCCAGTACGCCAAGGCGTCGGTCGAGATCACGGGCGACGTGGTCAAGCACGGGTCGCCGCAGGTCATCGACATCACGCTCATTGGCAATCCGACTCCGGCCGGGATAGCGTTCGTCAGGTACACGCTGTCGGCTGCGGGACTGGCCGAATACAAGCGGGGCGGCTTCACCATCCTGACCCCGACGGTGACAGGAAGCAGGAGCTCGGTGCCTTCAGCGATCTTGAGTGAGCTGGGCGGCTAGCCCGGCTGCAGCCGCGGGCGGCGCTGTTCAGGGGGATTCCCCTCCTCCCGGCCAGCGTCGCCCGCCGGGGCTCGCACGGATCGGCTCGGCATCGGCGATCGTGTCGGTCGTCGGGGCGGGCGTGATCTGGGTGGCCCTGCTCGGCCCCGTGATTGTCCTGTTCGACCACATCTCGGGCAGCGCGATCGCGAGCGCGCTCACGCAGCCGGGAGCGCTCCAGCCGGTCGCGACTTCGCTTGAATCCGGACTCGTCACGCTGGGCGTGCTGGCGTTTATCTGCACGCCCCTGTCCTGGATGCTCGCCCGTGGCAAGCTGCCGTTTCCGCGTGTGTGGGAAGCGGGCGTGCTGTGCAGCCTGCTGCTGCCGCCGCTGGTCATCGGCCTGCTGCTGATCTTCATGGTCGGCCCGTATACCCCGATCGGCGAGATCCTCTCCGACCTGCACCAGAACGCGACCAACACGTTCCTGGCCCTGGTCATTGCGGAGGTCTACGAGTCGGCGCCGTACTACGTGCTCGGCGCCCAGGCGGCCTTCGCCAGCGTCGAGCCGCGCACTGAGGAGCAGGCCGGCCTGCTCGGCGACCGGCCGCGCCGGGTGTTCCGCCGGGTGACGCTGCCGCTGGCCGCGCCCGGCTTGGCCATGTCGCTGTCCATCGCCTGGGCTCGGGCCATGGGCGCGTTCGGGGCGGTCATCATCATCGCCTACCACCCCTACGGGATACCGTTGGAGATCTATACCACGCTGCAGGAGACCGGGCTGCCCTCAGCGCTGCCGTATGCCCTGGTCCTACTGGTGGTCGCGCTACCGCTGCCGCTTGCCGCTTATATCTGGAGCGCACGTGCTGCACGCCGACGTCGAGGTTGACCGGCGTGAGTTCACCGTGCGGGCCACGCTGCAAGTGGCGCCGGGTGAACGCCTCGCCCTCTACGGGCCGTCCGGTGCGGGGAAGACGACGGTGCTGGAGACCATCGCCGGGCTGGTCCAGCCGCGCCGCGGGCTTATCTCGGTCAACGGCCGGGTGCTCACCTCGACCGATCCCCCGGTACGTGCGGTACCGCCCTGGCAGCGGCGGGTCGGGTTGCTGCGCCAGAACCCGGGGCTGTTCCCGCACCTGTCGGTCCGGGACAATCTGCGTTACGCGCCCTCCGCGTCCCGCTCCGGGACCGAGCTTTCCTCGCTGGCTTCCGTGCTCGGGATCGGCGACCTGCTGCCGGCGATGCCTGCCCGCCTGTCCGGCGGGCAAGCGCACCGGGTCGCCCTCGGCCGACTGCTCCTGGCCCACTGCGACGCGCTGCTGCTCGATGAGCCCTACACCGGCCTGGACGCCAGCCTGCGGCGGACGCTCACGGACCTGGTGAGCACGCTGGTAGCCGAGCGAGGCGTGCCCGCCGTGCTCGTCACCCACGAGCTCACCGACGCTCAGGCCTTCGCCGACCGGCTGGCCGTGCTCGATCACGGCGAGCTGCTCCAGGCCGGCGCGCCGGATGAAGTCGTGCTCCGGCCTTCCTCCCGGAGGGTGGCCGAGCTGATCGGGTATCTCGGGTTCGTGCCCGCCGCGGCTCCCGGTTCAGGGGAGCAGGCGGTGGCCGGGGTCCATCCCGAGCGGGTGATCTCGGGCTCGTGGCCGGACCGGGGGCTCGTCCTGGCCGGCGTGGTCGCGGCCACCCGCCCGGCCGGAGCAGGCTGGGAAGCCGACGTGCGGGTCGGCGACGCGCCTATCACCTGCCGCCTGCCCGACCGGCCGCCGGATCCCGGCAGCGAGGCGGTCGTCACCGTCCTTGACCCGCCGTACTTCGGGGCCGATGGGTTGGCTCTCCCCGCGGAGACGGTCGGGGCGGCCAGTACCGAGTAGGTAAGGCGCTAGCCAGACGTGCGGCGGGGCCGGTCCCTCCGTCGGGCCCGCGCCCAGGGAAAGGTCTACAGCTGCGGCCGGGACGCTGACCGGCCGGCGCACCGCGGCGTACCCGGC
This sequence comes from uncultured Actinomycetes bacterium, assembly GCA_963789225.1. Taxonomy (GTDB): domain Bacteria; phylum Actinomycetota; class Actinomycetes; order Streptosporangiales; family Streptosporangiaceae; genus Palsa-504. Next base: position 39,252 of record CAWBKD010000036.1, on the reverse strand, counting down.
GCTGGCCTCCGACGTGGCGGCCGCGGGCGCGGAGTTCGTCGACAGCGCGGCGGTGATCGACGGCCAGATGGTCTCGGCGCGTGCCTGGCCCGATCACCCGGCCTGGATGCGGGAGTTCATGCGCATCCTGCGTGCGAAGGCGCCCAGCCAGGCGTAATCGTCAGGATCGGCTGGCCTGGGCTCCGGAGCATTCGGGGACCTGCGGGGCGACGTCGTCGAGGAAGCCGAGCGCGGCGGCGGCGGTCGCGCGGCGCCACGCCAGCAGGACCGCGTCGAAGCCGTCCAGCTCGGCCCGCTGGGCCTCGATGGCCCGGGCGATCGGCTCCAGGACGGCTCGCTGGCGCTTGAGCAGGTCGGCCGGATCCAAGCCGGCCCGGTACAGGAGGGCCAGCTTGATCAGCAGGTGTGACCGGATGTCCCTGACGTGCTCCACCGGCAGGCCAAGCCAGCTCTCTGCTTCCTGGCGGCCCTGCGCCGTGACCGCGTAGATGGTCCGCTGGGGGCCGAGGCCCGGCTCGACCGACTCGGGCGTGACGAGCCCGGCCTCGGCGAGCCGACCGAGCGAGCGGTACACGACCGGCCTGGGGATGCGCCAGATGCGCCCGAGCTCGCCGCCCGGTGCCGTGAGCTGCGCCAGGGCGAAACCGTGGGCGGGATGCTCGCGCAGTAGCGCCAGCACCGTCCACTCCGCCAGCGACAGCTTCCCTTCCATGAGCCAGAGAGTAGCGGGTCCGCCAAGCTACGGTATGACGGCCAGGCGGGTACGGTCGAAGTCGCCTTCGGCGGCGCCGGGTCCCGGTTCCGCGGTGACCGCCCGCGCGTCGAGCGGCCCCCCGCAGTGCGAGCAGGTCGGCACGGCCACCGCGACGTGGCCGCAGGCGGCGTGCCTGATCTGCACGGGCGGGCCGTCCGGGGCCGCCCACCGGTCGCCCCACTGGCTCATGGCCGTCACCACGGGCCACAGATCGCGGCCCTTGTCCGTGAGCCGGTACTCAGACCGGGGCGGATGGTCCTGGTAGGACACCCGTCTGAGGACCCCATGATCGACCAGGCGGTTCAGGCGCTGGGTGAGGATGTTGCGGGAGATGCCGATGCGAGCCTGGAAGTCGTCGAACCGGGTCACGCCGAGGAAGGCGTCCCTGACGATCAGCAGGCTCCACCACTCCCCTACGACGTCGAGGCACTGAGCGACCGAGCACCGCATGTCCTCGAAACTCGTCCGTTGCACCACCCCAGCATAGTGGGTTGCGTAATAGAACGCACCGTCTCTAGGATGAGTTTCATGAGAAGACTTACACACTGTACGGCCGCCGCCCGGTGAGCACGGAGGCGGAGACCGCCGTCGGTCACGGGTTCCCTGCGGCGCCTGATCGCCGCCGCGAGGTGACCTGGGAGGATCCCGGCGTGGGCGCTGCCCTGGCGCTGGAGATGAGCGGCCTGGACTACCTGCGCGGCATCGCCGAGGGGCGCATCCCGGCCCCGCCGATCGCGACGTTGCTCGGACTCGGCATCGTCGGCGTCGAACCGGGCCGGGTCACCTTCTCGCTGGACGTCGGCGAGCACCTGTACAACCCGATCGGGTCGGTCCACGGCGGCGTCTTCTGCGCCCTGCTCGACTCCGCGATGGCCTGTGCCGTGCACTCCAGGCTGGGCCCGGGCCAGGCGTACACCACCCTGGAGCTGAAGGTAAACCTGGTGAAGCCGCTCACCGTGGACACACCGCGCGTGGTGGCCACCGGGCAGGTGATCAGCTCGGGCCGGCGGGTCGCCACCGCCTCGGGCCAGATCACCGGGCCGGACGGGACGCTGTACGCGCACGCCACCACGACCTGTCTTGTCATCGAGACCCGGCCGGCGCCGGGGAACGGGTCTGCCCGGGAGGGGAACAGCGATGGGCGCTGACACCGACACCGGCACGGTCCGGGCTACGCCGAGCCTGGACGCCGCTCCTCTGGATGACGCGGAGGCGTCCGCGCTCAGCCAGGGCCGCACCCAGCAGTTGTGGCGCGTCGACATCACCGACGAGTCGGGCAGGCTCGTCGCTCACGGTGAGCTGCGGCTGCAGAACGTCCCCGGCCGCTCGTAAGGAGTCTTCAGGCACTGGTGAGGACGCGGCGGCGCAGGTCGCGCCGGATGTCCTGGCCGAGCCTGCGGGTCTCGCGGCCGTTGAGGTACGCGCCGATCGCCGCGCCGGTGAGGAGCGGACCCAGCGAGAACGCGCTGCGGCCCGCGCGGGCGGCGAGCCGACGCCGCAGCAGCCGCGCGAGCGGGGACCCCGCGACGAGGACCACGCCGCCGGGAATCATGTACACGCCCCGACGGTGCGCCCAGGACGCGACGTAGGCGCTCATCCGTTCCGCCACGTTTCCCTCGGCGGGCATGCCGTACGCCTCGTGCAGCTCGGCGACGAGCTTGATCTCGATCCCCACCAAGACCAGGGTCTCCGCCGCCACCTCGGCCGGGAAGGCGGGCAGCGACGGCAGCACCGCCCAGAGGCCGGCGACTCCCCCGGCCGTGGCCGCGGCGCGAGCCGCGCCCTCGACCAGCGCATCGGCGATGTCCTCGGCGGATTTGTCGCCGAACTGCGCTCGCAGCGCCGCCTGGTTACGTACCCGCAGGCGCGGCGCCATGGCGGTCACCTGCGTGGCCAGCCAGGCGGTGCCCGAGCGGGCGCCACCCCGTGCCGCCCGCACCCTGCCCCGCGCGGCCCGCGTGCCGCGGCCGGCCACCCGCCCGCTCGAATGCGCGGCCCTGGCGAACGCCTCGACCAGCCTGCGCCGGTCCTGCGGGCGCTCGGCCTCGCTGGCGTCCGCGGCGACCTCCGCGGCGCGCAGCGAGATCTCGCTTGGTTCGCTTCCTGGTTCGGCCATATCCCACCCCTACCCGTGATCGCGACGGCTCACCGTGCGGACAGGCGCGTCGGGGGGATTAGTTGGGGCTCTGCGGCGTGTACCGCAGATCCGGGGCCGGGCGCGACGTGGTGGCCTTCAGCACCGCGGTCTCGCGCGCCAGCAGGGAACGTTGCGCGCTCAGCCTGCGCACCGCGTCGGGCTCGGCCAGCAGGCTCTGGCGTTCCGGCAGGTCGATGACCATGGCGGCGGCGACAAGGAACGACAGCAGCGTCGGTTCGCTGGGCAGGTCGTCGACCTTCACGACGGCGCCGCCTTCTTCGGTGAGCGCGACCACGTACGCGTGGAAGGCCACCTGGACGGCGCGCACCAGGGGCGCCGCGGCGTCAGGGTCGATGGCCTCGTCGGTCAGGGGCTCGATCTCGGCCTGCAGGTACGGCAGGCTCTGGTCGAGGGCCAGGAGCCTGAACCGGTTGGTGCCGACGGTCACGATGTCGAACCGGCCGTCCGGGTACTGCTCCACCCGGCGCAAGGTCGCGGCGCAGCCGATCTCGTAGAGCGACTGCACCCCCTCTACGCCGGTCTCCCGGCCCTTGCGGATCGCGATCACACCGAACCGCCGGGGATCAGGCCTGTCCATCAGGTCCCGGACGAGCTGGCGGTACCGCTCCTCGAAGATGTGCAGCGGCAGCACCATCCCGGGGTAGAGCACCGCGCCGAGCGGAAACAACGGCAGCGTCTCGCTCATGCCTTGACAGTACGCGCACGAGGTCGCCCTGTCCCGGGGCGCCTAGGGCAGCAGGACGATCTTGCCGAGAACACGGCCCTCCGCGAGTCGGCGGTAGGCATCCCGGACCTTGTCGAGCGGGAAAGTCGCGGTCAGCGGCACTTCGAGCTGACCGGCCGCGATCAGCCCGGCTAGCTCGGCCAGAACGCTCGCGGAGGCCCCGGCGGCGTTTCCGTCGCCCTTGACCCCGTACTTCGCGATGGCCTCCCGGTTGGCGATCGTGTCGATCCGGGGCGGCTCGACGCCAAGCTCGAGGGCCAGCTCGACGTAACCGGCGCCGAACGTGTCGATGAACGCGTCAACCTTGCCGGCCGCCTGGCGGATCCGTCCGGCGACTCCGTCGCCGTAGGCCACCGGGATGGCCTCGTGCCAGGTCAGCCACTGGCGGTGGTCGTCGCCGGCCACCCCGATCACGGTGGCTCCGGCCCTGCGAGCCAGCTGGACGGCGATCGAGCCAACCCCTCCGGTAGCCCCGGATACCACGATCGTGTCGCCCTCGGTCAGCCCGACCGCGCCTACGGCCGCGTAAGCGGTGGTCCCGGCTACGAACAGTGCCCCGGCCACCTCCCAGGGCACTGCGGCCGGCCTGGCGGTCAGGTTCTCCTCCTCGACTACGACGTACTCGGCCTGGCTGGCCCGGTTGTCCGTATAGCCGATGACCTCGTCGCCGACAGACCATCCGGTAACCCACTGGCCGGTCTCGGCCACCACGCCGGCCAGGTCGCTGCCCTGCCCGGATGGGAACGTGGCCGGCCACATGCGGGCCAGCAGGCCCGCGCGGATCTTGGCCTCGCCGGGGTTGATCCCCGCTGCCTTGACCTGGACCAGCACCTGACCTGGTCCGGGCGTCGGCCGCGGTATGTCCACGACCTGCAGGACATCTACCGGACCGTACTCGTCGAAGCGGACTGCCTTCACCTGCGTGCCTCCGTTCTCCCGGAAGCAGTGAACCGCGAGTCACTCCCTGATATGCCCGCCATCGCTGACGTACTCTTCGCGTGGGGTGGGATCGTGGGCGGGTGGTGGCGCTGACGCCCTCGTGAGACCAAGGAGGATCAAGAGGGCAAACGCAGCAGGGCGCGGGATACTAGTTCGCGGACAATCGCTTGATGATTTCGCCAGCCGGTTGATCGATCGCCGATCGGTAACCCTGCCCCGCCCACAATGACATCCGCTCCGTATCGCCAGTGGCGGCCGCGGCCGCACGCAGCAGGCGGGTGGCGTTGTTGATCTCCGGGTACGCCGGGGGCGCGCCGGCATGGTCGAGGATGAACCTGTTGACCAGCCCGCGGGCGGGTCGGCCACTGAAGGCCCTGGTCAGGGTCGTCGCGGTATAACGCGGGTCACCGAGGGCCGCCTTGTGGAGCGGGTGCGCCCCGCTCTCCGGGCAGCGCAGGAAGGCCGTGCCGCACTGCGCGGCCAGCGCTCCCGCGGCCAGGACGGCGTTCACCTGACGCGGGCTCATGATGCCGCCCGCCGCGATCTGCGGCAGCCCGGTGACGGCGGCGACCGCTCCGATGAGCGACAACAGCCCGAGATCCCGCCCGGGCGCGTCGTCGTTGACGAACGTTCCCCGGTGGGCACCGGCCTCGAAACCCTGCGCGCAGACCGCGTCCGCTCCGGCCGACGCTGCGGCCACCGCCTCGTCCGGGCTGGTCACCGTGATGATCACCGCGGCGCCCGCGCGCTGCAGGGCCGTGATCACCTCCGCGGGCGGGCAGCCGAACGTGAAGCTGACGACGGGCGGAGGGCCGGCCAGCAGGGCCGCAATCTTGGCGTCGAAGTGGTCATCGTCCCAGCTCGCGTCCCCGGCGGTCCCGTCGGCGTTCAGCGAGTCCAGGTACCTGCGGAGTTCCGCGGGGTCCGCGCACGGCGTACCGGGGACGAAGACGTTCACGCCGAACGGTGCCCCGGTCGCGGCGCGGACGGCGGCGATCTCGGCGGTCATGGCCGCGGCGGTCTTGTACCCGGCGGCCAGGAATCCCAGCGCTCCGGCCCGGGCGGCCGCGATGACCAGCTCCACGGTCGACGGGCCGCCCGCCATCGGCGCCACGACCACCGGTCGCGGCAGCAGATCCGTGAGGCGACGTGTCATCGGAGGACGAGCTTACCCCCGTAGTTTGCCGCCGCGCCTGGCCAGCAGCTGCCGTCTGTCACCGGGCACCTCGTGCTGGTCGAGAACGGTGAAGTCCGCCGGGAGCAGGCTGGCGGGCTCGCCGGGACCCAGGCACCAGTCCGGGGGCAGGGCGGGCCGCATCCGCCTGGCTTCGGAGGTGAGAGCTTCCCAGCCCAGCAGCCCGCCGTCGGCCACCGTCTCGGCCGCGGTCGCGAAGACCGCCCGGTCCCAGAAACCGGTGCACAGGACGAGTGCATACGACCGCGGCCGAGCCCGCCACGCGGACAGGTCCGTGTGCACCAGGGTGATCATGGGACCGAGGCCGCAGTGCACGGCCTCATCGCCGAGCATCGTGAGGGCCACGTCGGAGATGTCCACCGCCGTGACCGGGCGCCCGCCGGCCGCAATGAGCAGCGCGGCGCCGGACGGGCCGCAGGCGAGGTCGGCCACGGGGCCCTCCGGCAGCAGTCCCAGCGCGAGCGCCCGGACGGCCAGCGGGTGCGGGGTGAACGACGGCACGCGGCCTTCGGCGTACCTGGAGTTCCACCTGAGCCGGTCCGGATGGCCCGGCGGAACCGGCTCGCCACCGGAAACGGCTGAGGGCATGATCGTGGATACTATGGCCGCCCGCGCTGGATAATTACAGCACTGAGTGCCAAAATAGAGCGGCTGACGGGCGCGGGCGCGTAAGACGAGGACGGGCCTGCGACAGTCCGGTTGGTGTGAGGAGACCGATGGCAAGCACGCGCGAGTGGTTCGAGACGGTCGAGGAGGCCCGCAGGAGAGCCAGGCGGCGCCTGCCGAGGTCCGTCTACCTGTCGCTGGTGGCAGGCGCCGAGCAAGGGATCACGCTGCGGGACAACGTGGCCGCGTTCAGCGAATTGCGCTTCACCGCGCCGCATATCGCCGACCTGCCCGGGGTCAGGGAGATGGCGACGTCGGTTCTCGGGCAGGAGATCTCGCTACCGGTGATCGCCTCGCCGACCGGGGTGCAGGCCGTGCACCCCGAGGGCGAGGTGGGCGTGGCGCGCGGGGCGGCCGAGGCGGGCACGGCCATGGGCCTGAGTTCCTTCGCCAGCATGCCCGTGGAGGACGTGGCGGCGGCCAACCCGAAGGTGTTCTTCCAGATCTACTGGTCGGGCAGCAAGGACGCCATCCTGCAGCGGGCCGAACGGGCCCGGCAGGCCGGCGCCAAGGCGCTGATCGTCACCCTGGACTGGTCGTTCTCCTCCGGGCGGGACTGGGGCAGCCCCTCGATTCCCGAGAAGCTCGACCTGCGCACCCTCGTGCGCTTCGCGCCGGAAGGCATCGTGCGGCCGGGCTATGTCAGCCGGTGGCTCAAGGCGGGCGGGCTGCCTGACCTCACTGTGCCGAACATGGCCGCCCCGGACGGGCCGCCGCCCACGTTCTGGGGGGTGTACGGCGAGTGGATGCAGACCCCGCCGCCCACCTGGGCCGATATCGAGTGGCTGCGAGCCCAGTGGGACGGGCCGTTCCTGGTCAAGGGGGTCATGCGGACCGACGAGGCGCGCCGGGCGGTGGACATCGGGGCCACGGCCGTCTCGGTCTCCAACCACGGCGGGAACAACCTGGACGGCACCCCGGCCTCCATCCGGGCGCTGCCCGCGGTCGCCGAGGCCGTCGGCGGCCAGATCGAAGTCCTGCTGGACGGCGGGATCCGGCGCGGCAGCGACGTGGTCAAGGCGCTCGCGCTCGGCGCCCGCGCGGTGATGATCGGCCGCGCCTACCTGTGGGGCCTGGCCGCCAACGGATCGGCTGGGGTGAAGAACGTGTTCGACGTCCTGCGCGGCGGGATCGACTCGACGATGCTCGCGCTCGGCCGGTCCTCGGTTCACGACCTGTCCCCCGACGACGTCATCGTTCCTGCCGACTTCAGCCGCGGCTTGTCCAAGTAACGGCCCGTTAGCACGGGCAGCAGCGGCCGGACGGTCCGGCGCCGGACGCAGCCCTGCCATACCCCCAGGCTGTACCCGAGGTCGTCCAGCAGCCGGGCGGCGACGTACCGCACGGGATCAAGCGGCGGACGCCGGTCCAGCCAGTCCAGCAGCGGCGGCGCCAGGACCAGCGCGGCCAGCGGGAGCCGCAGTCGCCGCACCGCGATCGCCGCCGGCACGGCCGCGGGCCACCACGTCCTCGAGATGGCGCTGCCCAGCGGCCTGCCCGCCGCGAGCGTTCCGCCGCCCGCCAGGCGTCCCGCCAGCAGCCAGGCGGTACCGGCCGCCGGGCGGAGCCATGGCTCGCCGGTGAGGCGGGCCAGGCGCCGGGCGAGCAGCGCGATGCCCGCCCCGGTGACGGCGGCACCTGCCGCCGGGCGGCCGGACGCGGCGGCCAGCCAGGCCAGCGCGGTCCAGGCGGACACGTACAGCGGCCGCACCGCGCCGGGGTGGCGAAGTTCCAGGGGCGCGGCCGAGGTGCCGTAGTCCCGGCGCCGGCCGAACCAGGCCGACAGGCGCACGCGGTGCTGGTGCGGGACGACGGCATCCGGCTCGTAGCGGACCCGCCAGCCGGACGCGGCGAGTCGCCAGGCGAAGTCGACGTCTTCCCCGACCCGCATGTCCTCGGCGAAACCCGTTCCGGCCGCGTCCTTCCGCACGACCAGGGCCGCGCCAGGGACGTAAGGGACCCGGGCTCCGGGCCGGACGATGCTGGGGCGCGCGCCCATGTCCAACGTGGAACTGGCCCCCTCGTACCGCGCCAGCCACGTCCGCCCGTGCTCGGCCGGGACGATGCGCGGCGCCACCGCCCCCACGGCGGGGTCCGCGAAGTGCGGCAGCAGCCGGTCCAGCCAGCCCGGTCCCGGCACGCAGTCCGAATCGAGGAACGCGACCAGCGGGGTCTCCGCCGCGGCCAGCCCCGTGTTCCTGGCCGCACCTGGTCCGCCGTTCACCGGCCGCCTCAGCAGGCGCGCGCCGGTCCCGGCCGCGACCCGGGCGATCGCCGCCGGATCGGCCGAGCCGTCGTCCACCACGATCACGCGCGGCAGCGGTGCGAGTCCGGCCAGGCAGCGGGCCAGTTCGGCCTGCCGGTCGTGGACAGGGACCACGACCGTCACGTCGCCGACCGCCCAGGACCCGCCGGCGGACGGCACCGGGTGGGCGATCCCGGTGTCGAGCAGGCGGCGCGCCAGCGCCCTGGCCTTGGGGTTATCCCGGACGGGCGTGCCCGACCACCAGCCGGACACCATCCGTGCCCCGTGCGGCGTGAGCCTCAGCACCCGGACCGGGGAACCGCCTACCAGGACCGTCCCGCCCGCCAGCAGGCGCGAGCCGGGCTCGGGCCGCATGACCAGTCCGGCCGGAGCCAGCTCGCCGTCAGGCCCCGGACCCAAGGGACCACCCGGCCAAGGGGTCCTCATCGCAGCCGCGCACGGGCGGGCGCCGCCCGATCGTCACCGGCACCCGGCGGTGCGAATGATCGCCGTCGGGCCGGGGCGGCACCATAGCGCCGGCCCGGCCGACCGCGGCCAGCGCGGCCTCGCCGTGGCCCCGCACGCACTCCGGGTCGGGCCCGTCCAACGGCAGCCCGGTGAAGAACTTGGCCGCCATGCAGCCGCCGCGGCACGAGTCGTAGGAACCGCACGAGCGGCAGGCTCCCCCGGTCTGCGGCTGGCGCAGCCCGGAGAACAGCGGCGACGACCGCCAGACCGACTCGAACCCGCCCGGCTGCCTGACGTTGCCGGCCAGGAAGTCCGGGTGAATCGCGAACGGGCAGGCGTACACGTCCCCGACCGGGTTGATCAGGCACACCACCCGTCCGGCCCCGCACATGTTCAGCCCGGGGAGCGGCGCCCCGTACGGCGACAGGTGGAAGAACGAATCGCCGGTGAGGACCTGCCCGGCGTGCGCGACGAGCCAGTCGTAGAGCTCGCGCTGCTGGTCGCTCGTCGGGTGCAGTTCGGGCCATACGTCCGCGCCCCGGCCGGACGGCCGCAGCCTGGTCAGCCGGAGCTGAGCGCCGTGCTCGTCGGCAATCTCCTTGAACGCATCGAGCTGGGACACGTTGTGCCTGGTCACGACCACGGAGACCTTGAAGCCGCGGAACCCCGCGGCCGCGAGGCAAGCCATCGCCGCCCTCGCCGTCCGGTAGGACCCGCGCCCGCGGACCGCGTTGTTGACCTCTTCCGTGGCGCCGTCCAGCGAGATCTGCACGTCGACGTAGTCGCTGGCGGCCAGTCGCCGGGCGGCGGCGGCGTCGAGCTTGATCCCGTTCGTGGAGAACTTGACCCCGACCTGGTGCGCGGTCGCGTAGTCCAGGAGCTCCCAGAAGTCCGGCCGGACCGTCGGCTCGCCGCCCCCGATATTGACGTAAAACACCTGCATCCGCTGGAGCGTGTCGATGACGTCCCGGCACTCGGCGGTAGACAGCTCCCCCGGGTCTCTCCGGCCTGAGCTGGACAGGCAGTGTACGCACGACAGGTTGCAGGCGTAAGTCAGTTCCCATGTGAGGCAGATTGGTGAGTTGAGTCCTTGTTCGAATCGGTCCGTCAGGGGGACGGGGCGGCTCCCGGCCGGGCCGGTTTCTCCGCCGGCAGTCGTGCCGAACGCCGGCGGATAAACCGGCTGGGCCGTGCGCCTCGGCTCGGGCGGAATACCAGGGACGATCATCTGGGAGCTGGCCAGGGTGGCCAGCGCACGCTGATAGGTGTGTAGCTCCCGCTCGGGGACTCCTTCGGCGAGGCACGCGGCGCGCGCGGTGGGGTGGTCGGCCAGGCTCTCCAGCACGCGGAGGAGGGTGGGGGTCTTGAGGAAGGAGAGGCTTCGGGTGTTGAAGTGGTAGAGCATGGCGCCGAAGGGCTCCGGGCGGACGGCGGCACGCGCGTGGAGGCGCCAGGGACGGTCTAGGTCGAAGGGCGGGTCGGGCGGGGACACGAGGCGGCGGGGATCAGTAGACGCCGCACATGCCGTCGATTGAGACTTCCTCCACTAGGAGTTCGTCGGTCAGCAGGGGGTCGGACTCGGGGGTCTCGATCGGGGTGGCGGCGGGCTCGGCAACAGTGGTGGTGGCGGGCATTTGGGGCCTCCCGGGGGTAGTGACACCGGGTGCCATGGTAACGGCACTGAGTGCCATTGGGCAAGGTTGGACGTAGTATGTGCACCGAACGGGCGGTGGTGACTCCCCTGGGTGGTGACGAGCTTGGCGGCGGGGACGGTTCCGGACAGCGTGGTCGCGGACGGGGCGCAGGATGCCGTGGGTGGGCAGCCGGGGCGGAGGCGGGTTACCTCTAGGGGGGAGCTGGAGCAGGTCGCGTTCGAGCTGTTCGCCGCTAACGGGTTTGAGCTGACGACGGTGGACGACATCGCGGCGGCGGCGGGGATCGGGCGGCGGACGTTCTTCAGGTACTTCCCGTCCAAGAACGACGTGCCGTGGGGCATGTTCGAGGTGGAGCTGGAGCGGATGCGGGCCCGGCTCAAGGAGTGCCCGCGCGACGTGCCGCTGATGGACGCCATCCGGGTCGCGCTGGTCGACTTCAACCGGGTCGAGCCGGGGCAGATCCCCTGGCATAGGCGCCGGATGGAGCTCATCTTGAGGGTGCCCGCGCTGCTGGCTCACTCGACGCTGCGGTTTGCCTCCTGGCGCGCCGTGATCGCCGAGTTCGTGGCCGAACGCACGGGCCTGCGCCCCGATTCGCTCGCGCCCCAGGCCATCGCCCACGCCGTCCTCGGCGTCGCCGTGGCGGCGTACGAGCAGTGGCTGGACGACGAGGACGCCGAGCTCGGCGCCCTGCTCGACGCCGCGATGCGCCAGCTCGACGCCGCGTTCGCCGGGCGCCTGGCCTGAGATGCCGGAGCGCCTGGCCGTCATCACCGGGGCGGCACGCGGGATCGGGGCGGCGGTCGCCAGGAAGCTCGCCGCCGACGGGTGGTCGCTCCTGCTCGTCGACGCGTGCGCGCCGCAGCCGCCGGCCGATTACCCGATGCCCGCCCCGGCCGACCTGGCCGTAGTCGGCCGGTACTGCTTCGCGGCCGGCGCTAGATGCGTCGACGAGCTGATCGCCGACGTCGGGGACGGCTCCGTGCGCGACCTGCTGCGGGACGCGCTCGGCGGGCGGGTGCCCGCCGCGGTGGTCGCCGCGGCCGGCGTGATCAAGGGTGATCAGGCCTGGGCGGTGCCCGACGACGCGTTCGGCCTGATGATGAAGGTGAACCTGTTCGGCGTCAGGCACCTGGCCGACGCCTGCGTGCCGTCGATGATCGAGGCGGGCGCCGGGCGGTTCGTGGCGGTCTCCTCGGCGGCCGCGCTGCGCGCCATGCCCATGCTCGCGGCGTACTCCGCGGCCAAGGGCGCGGTGGTCAGCTACGTCCGCGCGCTGGCCGCCGACCTGGCCGGCACCGGGGTGACGGCGAACGTGGTCTGCCCCGGGTCGACGCGGGGTCCGATGCTGGCCGCCAGCGCCGCCCTCTACGACCTGCCCGACCAGGAGTCCTTCGCCGCGCAGGCCCTGCTCCGCAGGCTGCTGGACCCCGCCGACGTCGCGGCCGCCGTGGCCTGGCTGTGCGGCCCGGACTCCGGCGCCCTCACCGGCGCCGTCCTGCCCGTCGACGCCGGCCTGACCGCCTAGACCCCGAGGACCGCCGGTCCGCTACTGGAGGTTCGCGGGGTTGCCGATCGGGTCGCCGACGTACTCGTGCATGGCGTCGAGGTTGTCGTGAGCGGGGTGCTTGGCGGCGGCGGGGCCATCGGCGAAGGCGCGCAGCACGTTCATGGTGACCTGCTTGACGAAGCCGGGCGTCTGCCCGCCGATGCCGTGCGGCTGGTCGCCGTAGATCGCCTCCACCCAGCGCATGGTGCCCGCGTTGAAGACGCCGGCCCCTCCGGGGTGCGTGTAGTAAGCGGAGTCGCCGAAGCTGCTGGCCCCCTGGCAGACCAGCGGCGAGTGGGACAGGACCTGGATGGGCCGCGGGACCGGGTAGCCCGGGTTGACCCGGTCGTACTCGATGCCGACCAGGTTCTTGAAGCTGGCACCAGCGGCCACACCAGTCCCTGCGAACACCCAGCTGCCGGGGGAAACCACCACGTAGGGGGCAACCGCCGGGTAGCCCTCGTAGATGGTGCCGATCAGCGAGGACTCCGGGTCCGGGTCGGGCGGCTCGCGGAAGTCGCTGGTGACCAGCGCGTTGTCGACCCCGTACATCGGGTCTTCGGTGTAGCTGGTCTTGTAGCAGATGACGAGCCGGGACTTGCCGAGGCGGGTAGCGTCCAGCCTGATCCGCCGGAACATCGCGTTGGCCCCGAGGAAGGCCAGGTTGACCCCGGCGTTCCTGGCCGCGGTCACGTTCGCGCGCTCGCCCGGGGTCCAGTACTCGTCGTGCCCGAGCGAGATCAGCGCGCTGGCCCCGTCCAGCAGGTGCGGGTCGGCCGCGATGTCCATGCCGGTCACGTAGGCGAGCGGCAGGCCCATGTGCTCGGCCAGCTTGACGGCGTTCCGCTCGTAGGTGAGGAACATGGCCGCGCCGTTGTCGTCGTACGGCCGGTCCAGGGTGACCGCGAGCGACCGGTCCCCGTACGACTGAGAGGGCCCGCCCACGTACAGGTCGTAGCTGCCCCACGTGTTGTAGGCCTGCCAGGTGGCGACGCAGTTCTTCAGCACGACCGCGCCCGCCGTGGTGGCGGAGCGGACGGTCACCGGCACGTACCGCTGCGCGCCGGAGTCGGCGTCGAGCCGGAGCAGGTAGGAGCCCGCGGGCCAGTCGTCGGTCGGCACGTCGATGACCGGATCCCAGTCGGTCTGCACCGTGTTGGTCGCGTCGGTGAAGCCGGGAGCGTTCTGCCTGTGACCGTGCAGCGAGCCCGACTGCCACACCTGGCGGGCACCGTCCCCGCCGTACCAGCCGAGCCGGAACGCGCTGACCCGGAACCCCGACGAGGTGGTCGAGACGAACAGCGGGAAGGACTCGCCGGTCAGCACGCTGGCGGCGCCCGCGTAACCCACGATCGCGTCCGCCGAACCCAGGTGGCGGATCTCCCAGTGCCGGTCGCCGGGCAGCGAGTTCTCCGCGACCTTCCGGCGGCCCGTGCTGCGGTGGGAGCCTTTCGCCGAGCCGGCCGGCGGGTGAACCTGGGTCCCCGGTTCGCCGCAGGACGCGGCCGCCCCGACCGCGCCCAGCGCACCGAGGCCGAGGAACGCCCGCCTGCTGGTGCTGGCCGCGCTCCCTGCCGCGGTTCCCCGCCGGTTCTCGCCCTGCCGGGTCATGGCCGACAGAATAGCCCGTACCGGCCTAGCCGCGGGGCCAAGCAGAGTATCGCGGGGGCGTCACCAACGCTCGTTCGGATAATGAAAGCTTTTAACTGCCAGCGACAACGGCGGTGGCCGAGGCGAGGTTGCCGTAGGTTTCCTGCATGCATATCTACGAGTACATCCAGCATCCGTGCACCACCTTGCACCTGACCGGCCGGGCGCCGAAGCCGGTCAAGGTCAACGACGGGCGGGTCGGGCTCAACGGCAAGATCGGCCTGGCGATCACCACCCTGGTTGGCACCATGGTCTGCGGCTACGTGTTCGCGATCATCGCCCTGGTCAGCCTGCCGTCCGCGATCACCAGCCACAACCTGACCGTCATCATCGCCTGGGTCTCGTCCAACTTCCTGCAACTCGTGCTCCTGCCCGTCATCATCGTGGGGCAGAACCTGCAGGCCAACGCCTCCGACAAACGCGCCGCGCAGACCTACGAGGACGCCGAGGCGGTCCTGCACGAGGCCCTGCAGATCCAGCAGCACCTGGTGGCGCAGGACGCGGTGCTCGCGCACCTGATCGCCGCGGTCGGCGGCGACCCGAACGCCGTGCGGACCGCGGTCGCGGCGGGCATCAGCATACCCGGCGGGCCGGCCGAAGCGCCGGGGACCGCCGGGGCGTAGGCGGCGGGCCCGGGGTGGACAGGTCCAGGCTGGAGGCGTTCAGCGACGGCGTCTTCGCGGTCGCGATCACCCTGCTCGTACTCAACCTCACCGTGGCCGGGCCGGGACACGGCGCGCTGACCCATCAGCTCGGCTCGCACTGGCCGTCGTTCGCGGCGTACCTGATCAGCTTCTTCGTGATCGGCATCATCTGGGTCAACCACCACGCCCTGGTCAGGACCATCGTGGTCGTCGACCGGCTGCTGCTCTTCCTCAACCTGGTACTGCTGCTGTGGGTCGTGCTGATCCCGTTCGCGACCGGCCTGGTGGCCGAGTACATGTCCGCGTACCTGGCCGGCACCAAGGGCGGCGGGGACGTCCGGCTCGCGATGGCGCTGTACAGCGCGGTGTTCCTCGGCATGTCGGCCGGCTTCGCCGGGATCTTCGAATGGACGCTGCACGGCGGGCGGGTAACCAACCCGGTGCCGCCCGGACGGCACTGGGCCGCCCGGATCCGGTTCGCCGGCGGCAGCGTCGCGTACGTGCTCGCCCTCGTCGTGGCGCTGTTCAACGCCATCGCCGCGTTCGTGATCATCGCCCTGATCGCCGTGTACTACATCTTCGAGAACACGCCCACGTCCCCCGCGGCCCCCGGGGAACCCTCGGCCACGGACTCCCCCGGCGGCGCCGCGCCGCGAACCTGACGCAAGAGTTAGCTTAGCTAAGTAGATAGTTGTGATTAAGCAAGTGTTCGGCGGTAGACTGGGTGAACGTGCGGCAAAGTACCGAGACGAACCACCTGAACGGGGCATCGAACGGATCGGGGCCGGCGGCGGCCCCCCGGACCGCTACAGGTGGATCGCCCTATCCAACACCACGCTGAGCATGACGATGGCGACCATCGACGGGTCGATCGTGATCGTCGCGATGCCCGCCATCTTCCGCGGCATCCACCTGAACCCGCTCGACCCGTCCAACATCAGCTACCTGCTCTGGATGATCATCGGGTACCTGCTGGTCCAGTCGGTGCTGGTGGTGACGCTGGGGCGGCTCGGCGACATGTTCGGCCGGGTGAAGATCTACAACCTCGGCTTCGTCGTCTTCACGCTGGCCTCGATCGCGCTCTCCCTCGACCCGCTGACCGGCGCGCACGGGGCGATGTGGCTCATCGGCTGGCGATTCGTGCAGGCCTTCGGCGGCGCCATGCTGATGGCCAACTCGGCCGCGATCCTGACCGACGCATTCCCCGCCAACAAGCGCGGCATGGCCCTGGGCGTCAACCAGATCGCCGGCATCTCCGGGCAGTTCGTCGGGCTCCTGCTCGGCGGGCTGCTGGCCGCCGTGAACTGGCGCCTGGTGTTCTGGGTGAACGTGCCGATCGGGCTGTTCGGCACGGTCTGGGCGTACAAGAGCCTGCGCGAGATCGCGACCACCAGGCGGGCCAGGATCGACTGGATCGGCAACATCATGTTCGCCGCGGGCCTGGGCGTCCTGCTCGTCGCCATCACCTACGGGATCCGCCCCTACGGCGGGCACGCGACCGGGTGGACGAACCCCTGGATCATCGGCGGGCTGGCCGGCGGTGTCGCCATGCTCATCGCGTTCTGCATCTTCGAGACGAAGATCGCCGAGCCGATGTTCCAGATGGCCCTGTTCAAGATCAGGGCGTTCGCCACCGGCAACGCGGCCAGCCTGCTCGGCTCGATCGCGCGCGGCGGGCTGCAGTTCATGCTGGTCATCTGGCTGGCGGGCATCTGGCTGCCGCTGCACGGCTACGACTTCTCCGTCACCCCGCTCTGGGCCGGGATCTACATGCTGCCGCTCACCGCGGGTTTCCTGGTCGCAGGCCCGATATCGGGCACGCTGTCGGACCGGTACGGCCCGCGGCTGTTCGCGACCTCCGGCCTGCTGCTGGCCGCGTGCTGCTTCACCGGCCTGATGCTGCTCCCCGTGGACTTCTCCTACTGGGTGTTCGGGCTGCTGATCTTCGGCAACGGGATCGGCTCCGGCCTGTTCGCCGCCCCCAACACCTCCGCCATCATGAGCGCCGTCCCGGCCAGGCACCGGGGCGTGGCGTCCGGCATGCGGTCCACCTTCCAGAACTCCGGCATGTCCCTGTCCATCGGCATCTTCTTCTCGCTGATGATCGCCGGGCTGGCCTCGACCCTGCCCCGTACGCTGTACAGCGGGCTGACCGCACAGGGCGTGCCGACCTCGGTGGCCACGCAGGTCAGCCACCTGCCGCCGGTCAGCACGATGTTCGCCGCCCTGCTCGGCTACAACCCGGTAAAGAACCTGCTCACGCCCTCCGGGGTGCTGTCCAGGCTGTCCGCGAGCCACGCCGCGACCCTGACCGGCAGGCAGTTCTTCCCCCACCTGATCTCCGCGCCGTTCCACCACGGCCTGGTCATCGTCTTCACCGCGGCCGCCATCATGTCGGTCACGGGCGCCCTGGTCTCGTTGCTGCGCGGCAAGCAGTTTTACTGGGTCGACGAGGTCCCGCTCGCCACAGAGGCCGCCGCCGCTCCGGTCGCCACCGGTCCCGCCGTCGCCGCCCCGCCCGCACCTACGTCGCCTGCCATTAGTCCGAACGGACTTGCCCTCTCCCCCGCGAACCGTGACTCGACCCCAGTGGCTGGCGATTCCGCTGCGGCGGGCGCCGGTTAAGATACGGGTGTGCCACGCTACGAGTACCGCTGCCGGGCCTGCGGGGACACGTTCGAGCTGAACCGCCCGATGGCCGAGTCATCGGCGCCGTGCACCTGCCCGCAGGGGCACGGCGACACGGTCAAGCTCCTGTCCACGGTTTCGGTCGGTGGCCTGGCGTCGGGCCGTGACCGGGGCATGAGTTCTTCCGGCGGCGGTTGCTGCGGCGGGGCCTGCGGCTGCCGCTAGGGTCGGCCCGTTCGCGGGTCAGCCGGCATGGGCCTGCGCCGGAACCGCGAGCGGGAACGGGAAGTGCACCCAGCCTTTCCTGCGCTGATTTCCCACGTTCACGGTCACGAGCGGCCGGAATTCTCCGTGGTCGATGCCGTCGTACTCGTGCCGGATGATCGACTGGTAGAACGAGTCGGAGACCACCAGCGCCAGCGGCGCCGTCCCCTTCTTCAGGTGGTCCTTGAACCGCGGCGCGTCCAGCAGCCGGAACGCGACGTCCAGGTCCTCGCCGAAGAACCCCTTGCCGTCGTGGTGAACCTCCCCGGCGTGCACGACCGCCCGCAGGCGCAGGATGCGCGGCTTGTCGGCCGGAGAGATCCCGCTGTTACGCGCGGAGAGCAGGCTGGCGATCGCCGGTATCAGCCGGCTGAGCAGGAAGGGCTTGGGGAACTCGTCCGTCGGCCGCACCAGGACCAGGACGCCGTCCCCCGGTCCGTGAACGGATCGCAGGTCTGCACGTCGATCCCCGCCATGCCCAGAGCCCCCATCACGAGCCGGTACACCAGTTCGCGTAGCTCTTCCTTGACGGGGTTGGTCCGCTGGGTGGAACCCTCGATATCCAGCGCGAGGATGTTCCGGTAGACCGGGAGCGTGGCCCCCCGGCGCGCCTCCTTGCCGCGCCTCGGCGATCTGTCATCGTTTGTCTCAGGCACGCTGGCCAGATACGGGGTCCGTCGCCGGACTAGCTGGTAAGGCTGATGATCCATCGGGTGCCCTCCCAACGTCTCCTATGTCACCTGCGCCCCTAACCGGCGTTACGCACCTTTACGTTAACTTTGGCCGTGTTTAACGCGTTCCCGCTCTAGTTTGACGCGAAACATGTAAAGGCTGTGAACGACCGCTAAACTTTGGTAAACTTTTAGCAAGATCCCGTGGATCCTGCGCGTAAGGGTGGTTGCCGATGGTAGAACCTAGTAGCCGGAGGTCACCCCGCCGGTCACTTAGGCCACACGAGTCACAGACCGGAGGTCATATGGCTGTCGACAGCGATCACCCGTCCATTCCGGCTCGGAGGCTCGCCGAGCGCCTTCGGGATCTCCGAGAGCGTGAGTACGGCCAGTTCACGCAGAAACAGCTGGCCACGGCCCTCGGCGGCCAGGAGCCGCTCAGCATCGCCACGATTTCCCAGTGGGAGAAGCCGGGTTCGGGTCGGCTCCCGCCGCCGCAACGGCTAGAAGCGTACGCTCGCCTGTTCTGCACGAGCCGGTCGTTCGCTTCCGGGGCGCCGCGTTTGCTGCGTGATGATGAGCTCACCGAACAGGAGCGCGAGAGACAGGCCGACCTGTACGCCGAGTTGCTCACGCTGCGCGAGCGAGCGCTGGAGACGCAGGCAACCACCTCACCCGAATCCCTCGCTGGGCACGATCACTCGATCTGGCGCTTCCCGGATGGGAAGGCGGTCAGCATTGTCTGTTCCGATGCGCCCGTGCCGCCCGAGTACGCAGACCCGGGCCACCTCAACTACAGCCGGTACGCGAGGCATGCCGACCTTGACGCGCTGCTAGAGGTTTTCGGGCAGCTGAGATCCGAGAACCCGGCGAGCATGATCCGAATTCTGCCGTCTGAGGAACTGGTGCAAGACTTCGCCCTCAACCATCTGGTCCTCATAGGCGGCGCGGCGGTCCGAAACATGGACCCATATTTCATTCAGGATATCCTGCTGCCAGAAGCCGTAGAGATCCCGGACACCGACACGCATCTCTTCCGTTGCACCGTCGGCGACGAAACGCGCGAGCTCCGATCGACCCGTGACCAGGGAGCGTTGGTGCAGGACGTTGGCCTGATAGCCCGAGTCGCGCATCCGGTTGTACCTGGACGCACCGTAACTGTGCTCAGCGGTATTACCAGCCGCGGTGTCCATGGCGCGACCCTCTGCTTCACCGATCGGCTGGTCAGGGACGCTAATGAGCAGTACCTGAAAGACACGTTCGGAAATTCCGAGGCATTCTGTATAGCCATGAATATTCCGGTCAGGAACAACGTGGCGCTGCCGGCCAACCTATCGCGAGAGGACGTCCGACTGTACGAATGGTCCGACGGCACGGGTGCGCGCTGGTGACGTCTGCGGCACCCGCTTAGCCGACACCGGTCAGCGGGTGGTGACCACGGTCCTCGGCTCGGCCGCGTCGTCGTCCCTGGCGGCGGTACGGGCCGCGGTACCCAACGCCCATCGGCCCGTGGTGACCAGGCCGAGTAGGAAGATGGCGCCGCCGCAGCCGGCGAGCAGCAACCAGGCCGCGTGACTGGCCGGTACGAACCGCTCCCTGAGCGGGCCGTGCAGGCTCGCGGCCAAGATCGCCCCCGTGACCGCCACGCCGAGGGACTGGCCGACCTGTCGGCTGGTGGACGCGATGCCCGACGCAACCCCGGCTTGGGTAGTCGGCATCCCCGACACCGCGGCGTACGTGATCGGAGGGTTCACCAAGCCGGCGCCGATGCCGAAGACGCAGAACGCGATGACGATCGGCCAGGTCCCTGACGCGATGGTCAGCCTCGACAGCAGCAGACCGCCCGCGGCGAGGCCCAGACCCGAGGTCAGCATCGGCAGCCGGGCGCCGCGCCGGGCGAGGATCCGGCTGGAGAGCACCGCGCCGGGCGCCATGATGACCGCCATCGGCATGAGATGCAGCCCCGCGCGCAGCGCGGACATTCCGAGCGCGTCCTGCAGGTACAAGGTCGCGAGGAACAGGACACCGCCCATGGCGGCGAAGGCGGTGATCGCCGTCAGCACCGAGCCCGCGAACGGCACACTGCGGAAGAACCGCGGGTCGAGCACCGGCTCGACCCGGCGCGACTCGTAGATCGCGAAGGCCGCGCACGATACGGCCGCCGCCGCGAACAGCGCCAGGATGGTCGGCGACGGCCAGCCGAGCGCGGGTCCTTCGATGATCGCGTAGGTCAGCGATCCGAGCATCGCGATGAGGAGCGCCTGCCCGAGCACATCCGGCCGGCGCGCTACCGGGGCCCTGGATTCGGGCACGAACCGCGCGGTCAGCGCGATGGCGGCGATGCCGACCGGGATGTTGATCCAGAACACGCCTCGCCAGCCCACGGCGTCGACGAGCAACCCGCCGAGGACCGGGCCGAGCGCCAGGGACAGGCCCCACGCGCCACCCCAGACCCCGATCGCCTTGGCCCGCTCGGCCCGGTCGGTGAACGTGTTGGTGATGATCGACATCGCCACCGGGTTGAGCATCGACCCGCCGACCGCCTGCACCATGCGGAACGCGATCAGCCAACCGAGGCCGGGGGCCAGGCTGCACAGCCCCGACCCCGCGGTGAACACCGCCAGGCCGACCTGGAAGACCCGGCGCCGGCCAACCCGGTCCGCGGTCGCGCCGGACAGCATCAGCAGGCTAGCCAGCACCAGCACGTAGCCGTCGATGCTCCACTGAAGCCCGGCGATCGAGGCGTGCAGGTCACGCCCGATGACCGGCAGGGCGACGTTGACCACGGTGCTGTCCAGGCCCGCGATGAACAGGCCCGAGCAGCAGATGACGAGCACGAGCGTGCGGCGACGGGGGCTGAGATCTGGCAGCGTTATCTCCCGGATTGACCGACGTGAGCTAATTGCGTCTCTACAACTAACGTCGGGCAAGACGCGGCAGGCAAGCCAGCGCGCCTGAGAGATTCGTCACCGTCGGTAAGCAGCTTCCTGCCTGGTGGTACCGCCAGGCGGCAGCGCGGGTCGCTGGGCGACAACCCGGCGGTGCCGCGCGCAGTGCTCTTTAGCTGCGATTATGTGGCTATGCGTCGACTTTTCGTAACACTTAACTCAACCTTCCGTCCTGTTTCATGTAGAGCCCGTAAAGCTTTGGTAAATCTGCGCGGGTTGAGGCTCGGGAGTAACGGCTGATGGTGGAACCTAGTGATCTTGGCGGGCGGCCCGCCGGTCACTACGGGACAGGAGCACGCTGAGTGATGGGCCAGACGGCAATTGTGACCGGAGTTTCAGGCGGCATAGGCACCGAAACTGCCCGCCTTCTGCTGAACTCCGGATTCACCGTGATAGGCCTGGATAAGAATCCCCCAAGCAAGGGATCGCTGCTTAGAGAACATTACCATCATCTGGTAACCGATATCACCGATGAGGATTCCGTGCGGGATGCGTGCGCGGAGATCGAAAAGAAAAGACGCAGCGAACTTGACGGTTTCGCGGCACCTTCCCACGCCATCCTAATGTCCGGTGGGGCCCTGTCTGAGGAAGTCCGCGCAGATCCGCTTGACCTGAACCTGGATGCATTTCGCAGGTCCGTCGATGTTAACCTTTCCGGTCAGTACACCTGCATTAAACATTTTGTGCCGCTGTTTGAATCGGCAAACGAGCCGATACCCGGGCCTGCGACGTTCGTCGACCAGTCCATCACCATGGTGTCGTCCATAAATTCTGTCGGAGACTTCGGCTATCCGGCTTACTCTGCCGCGAAGGCAGGCCTCGCGGGACTCACCAAGTCCCTGGCGGTCCCGCTCGGCAGGCGCGGCATAAGAATCAACGTCGTTGCTTTCGGCACAGTAAGGACTGACTATGCCGAGGAGCTGCACGCAACCGATCCAAACCATTTCAGCCGACTGGAGAAGCTGGCCGCCCTGGGGCGTACTTCGACCAGCGCCGAGGCGGCGCAGGTTCTGCTCTCCATGACTCAGCTAAGCAGCGTTACCGGGATGGTTATCACCGCCGATTGCGGACAGGCCGTGCCAGGTAATCATCACCGCTGATGGGAAAGCTCCGGCCCGATCGGCTGGCCGGGTCGCGCCCACCGGGCACGCGCTTCAGCCGAGGCGCGCGGCGGTGGATCTGGCCCACCGGGTGGTGGTGAGCAGGCCGAGCAGGAGGACGGCGTAGCCGCAGCCGGCCAGGATCCACCAGCCGGCGTGGGCGGCCTGGATGAAGCCGGTCTGGAGCGACCCGTGGATGCTGGCGGCCAGGACCGAGCCCACGATCGCGACGCCTAGCGACTGGCCGAGCTGGCGGCTGGAGGAGTTCATCCCGGAGGCCATGCCCGCCTGCGTCTTCGGTACCCCGGACATAACGCCGTTGGTGATCGGGGAGCTCATCATGCCCGCCCCGACACCGAACAGGCCGTAGGTGACGACCAGGTACAGGTGCTCGGTCGTGCCGGTCAGGCGGGATAGGGCCGCGCTGCTGACCGTGAACGCCGCGCCCGCGATGACCAGCGGGATCCGCGGGCCGCGCTTGGCCACCATCCGCCCGGCCATGGGGGCGCACAGGGCCATGACCACCGGCATCGGCACGATGGTCAGGCCCGCCTGCAGCGCTGACAGGCCGCGTACGTCCTGCAGGTAGAGCGTGGACAGGAAGAAGAACCCGGCCATCGCGGCGGTCGCGCACACCGCGGTGAGGTTCGCGCCCGCGAACGGCGCGCTGCGGAAGAAGCGGAAGTCGAGCATCGGCTCGGCGCGCCGCGGCTCGTAGGCGAGCAGGACGGCGAGCGCGGCCACGGACAGCGCGAAGAACCCGAAGATCCGCGGCGAGACCCACCCGTCGGTCGGGCCCTCGATGATCGCGTAGGCGAGCGAGCCGAACATCACGATGATGAGGAACTGCCCCACCGGGTCGGCGCGGCGGGACCTGGGGGCCTTCGAGTCCGGCACGAACAGCGCGGTCAGGGCCATGGCGGCCAGGCCCACGGGGATGTTCGCCCAGAAGATCCCGCGCCAGCCGACCGTGCCGACCAGCACGCCGCCCAGCACCGGGCCCAGCGCCATCGACAAGCCGAACACGCCGTCCCAGACGCCGATCGCCCGGGCGCGCTCGGCGCGGCCGGTGAAGGTGTTCGTGATGATGCCGAGCGCGGCCGGGTTGAGCATCGACCCGCCCACCCCCTGCAGGATGCGGAAGCCGATCAGCAGGCCCAGGCTGGGGGCCAGGCTGCACAGCCACGAGCCGAGGATGAACACCGAGAGGCCGACCTGGAAGACGGTCCGCCGGCCGATCCGGTCGGCGACCGCGCCGGAGAACATCAGCAGGGCGGCCAGCACGATGGTGTAGGCGGCGACCGTCCACTGCAACCCGGAGACCCCGGCGTGCAGGTCGCGGCCGATGGAGGGCAGCCCCACGTTCACGATCGTGCTATCCAGGCCGACCATGAACAGGCTGATGCAGCAGACCGCCAGCATCAGGGCCCGGCGCCCACGCACCGGGGTATCGGCGTCTGCACCGACCGGCAGGTGGGCGTCGCGGCGGGCCAGCGGCTGGCTCCGGACCGGCACCAATGTCCCTTCTGGTAGTCGATCGGGCACGTTTAGTGACCTCAACCGGGCGTCTTGCACTGGTGCCTGCATCGCGCGAACCCCTCGGGGAGGTACCCGTCGCCGACGGGTACCGGCTGCTTACGTCACATCCGGCCCGCGGCCGGGGTTCGAGCTCACTCGTGACGAGCCCGACCAGATGATGGGAAGCTTGTCGATCCCGTAGATGCCCTCGACCCCGCCCAGCTGCGGCGGCCCGTCCAGGGCGAGACCCGGGGTGCGCGGCGCGAGGAACGCCAGCGCCTCTTCGAGTTCGGCCCGGGCCAGGTTGGCGCCCAGGCAGTAGTGCAGTCCCGCGCCGAAGGTGAGCAGCCTGCTGTCGCGTTCGGCGGTGATGTCGAAGTCCTCCCCGCCGTCCCCCTCGCGGTTGGCCCGTTCGGCGCACACCGCCACGATCGTGCCGGCCGGGAAGGTGACGTCGCGGTACTCGATCTGCTCCAGGCAGATCCGCGCGGTGAACGGCGTGACCGGCTCGTACCGCGCCACCTCCTCGACGGCGCGCGGAACCAGGCCCGGATCGTCGGCCAGCAGTGCCCACTGGTCGGGGTGGCCGGCGAACAGCCGGATGGCGTGCGCGAGCTGGGCGGTAGTGGTGTCGATGCCCCCGGCGAGCACGTTAACCACGAGCTGCACGCACTCCGCCGCGGACAGCCGGTCCCCCTGATCACGCGCCTCGAGCAGATCGCTGATCAGGTCGTCCCCCGGGGCGGCACTCCTGGCCTCCAGCAGGGCGGTCACGTACTCCTGGACCTCGGTCACCGCCCGCTCGATATCGGCGCGGTTCGTGCTCAGGGCCTGGATATCGAATTGCCGCTGCACCCAGTTGGACCATTCCTGCAGCCGCGCGGCGTCCTCGCGCGGCGCGCCGACCACGGTCGCGATCGTCAGCGACGGGTACGGCCTGGCCAGCACGGCCGTGAAGTCGCAGGCACCCGAGGCGGCCACCGGCTCCCACAGTTGCTCGAGGAAGCCGCGCATCGCCGCTCGCCAGCGGTCGGCCTTCCGCGGCGTGAGCGCCGGCCCGACCAGCGCCCGCAGCCGCCGGTGCTGGTCTCCGGTGAGGTTCAGGATGTTGGCGTCTATGTGGTCCGCGAGCGGACCGCCGGTGATGCCGAAGAACTCGGCGATCTGGCGGCCCGGGAAGGCCGTCGCGCGTGACCGCAGGAAGAACTCGCCGGAGTCGTGATCGAGCACGACGTAAGCCAGCGGCGACTTGGCCAGCCAGCCATGCCGGCGGACCTCGGCCAGCTGCTGATGGTAGCGGTCAGCCGAGAAATCCGGCGCCATGTAGTCCAGCGTCGGCAGGTCAAGCTCGGACACAAGGTTCATATCAGATATGACGGTACTCCGATGCATTGGGTAGTCAAGTGGCTACTGTGGGCATTTAAGAACGCGTTCGGGCCTCACAGGATGAGTCTGCGGTCTAAATTTGCTAGCAAAGCAGGTTGTTGGGAGAGGGATCAACACGCTGGAGGGGGGGACCATGAGCCGCAGGCTGATGCAGCTGGTCATTCCGGTGACGCCCGAACGGAGGATGTTCCGCATCCATGATCCGGCCGTCGACCCAGATGCACCGGGCGGCCCGCTGCCCCCGGTCGGCGCGCTGATCAGTACGAACCGTGAACAGCTGTGGATCGGCAGCCTGCAGGAGGACATCGACGTCCGGCTCGTGCTTGAAGAGTGGGACGGGGCTCCACCGCCGTGCGGCGACGCCTGGGACGAGGAAGCGAAGGGCGCCATCTACCTGCGCGGCCAGCTCAGCGTCAACATGGGCCTGGCGGGAACCGCCGTCCACGGGCTCAGGCTCGGCGGCGGGGTGGGTGACTACTCGGTGCGGGTCTACGCGGGCAACCGCGACATCGTGACCCGTCGCTACGCGGCCCTGTTCGACCGGCACCGCAATCCGCTCAGCGATGAGTTCCAGCAGGAGAAGCGGGCGCTCGAGGGCCTCGAGCGCTACCTGGTCCAGCTGTGGCGTGAGTCCTTAGCCAAGCCCAGCTATCACGGCTATCGCGTTGATCGCGGCCTTGAGCCGCACCAATACGACGTGCGGGAATACTATCCGCGCAGTTACGGCCCGCCGACGGCCGGCGTTGTGCGCCCCGTGGCCTGACTCGCTGCGGTGCTGTGCGTCCTGGCGGTGCTCGCCCTTGACGAGGGTGCGGCGGAGTTCGGTGCGCCCAGGGCGGTCTTGACCGGGATGCCCCCGCTGGCGGTGGGAGCCTGGCGCGCGGCGTGGACCTGACCGGCGCTGCCCGTGTTCGCGACGCTGGCCAGGTCCTGAGAGGCCGCACTCGGCGTGGCGGGCGCTCGCCCGCTGTGGTCGCGGAACGGAATCATCGCGTAGACCATCAGCGAGACCATCGCCACCACCAGTACCGTGAACAGCGAGCCGATGATGCGGGCCCGGGGTGAGCGCAGGACCGCGGCCGGAGTCGGCCGTCGGAACGTCGCGAGAGAGGACGCGAGCCGGGGATCTTCGGCGGCCAGCCGCCGCTCGATTTCCGCCAGAACGCGCTGCTCGTCCTGCGACAGCGCCATACAGCCACCTCCGCCTCGCGCACCCGGCCAGTACCCTCTCACTATCTCTCAGGAGTGGGTCTTTATCCAATCGTTCTGGCTTTGTACCTCTGTTGTTTTTTCGCCGGGCGCGAACCCGACGGGGAAGCCATCGAGATAAATATTCGTGACGATGGGCGGCGTGTCAAGCTTGTCGTGCTCGAACAATCGTTCTATCGTGATGGATATGCGCTGGGACAACCTTCGACTGGATGACCAGGCCGTCGACGAGCCTGGTGCCGCCGGCGACGGCACCCTGTTCCCCGCCGCCCGCCGGGACGTGGCGCTCCCGCTCATCGAGCGCGGAGCGGTCGCCCGCACGTTCGACACCCCGGGCTTCCGCGGCATGACCTTCTACGAGGTCCAGGCCAAGTCCATCGTCAACCGCGTCCCCGAGGCCTCCCGCATGCCCTTCCAGTGGACGATAAATCCCTACCGTGGCTGTCAACATTGTTGTATTTACTGTTACGCTAGGTATTCACATACTTACCTAGAGCTAGATTACGGGACGGACTTCGACACCAAGGTGGTCGTCAAGGTGAACGCGCCCGAGCTGGTGCGTAAGAAGATGGCCTCGCCTAGCTGGCAGGGTGAGCACATCGCCATGGGCACCAACGTGGACTGCTACCAGCGGGCCGAGGGGCGCTACCGGCTCATGCCCGGGATCATCGGTGCGCTCAAGGACGCGGCCAACCCGTTCTCCATCCTGACCAAGGGCACCTTGATCCTCCGGGACATCGAGCTGCTCGCGGAGACGGCCGAGATCACCGATGTGGGGCTCAACTTCTCGGTCGGGTCTGTCGACAGGGAGCTATGGCGATCCGTCGAGCCCGGCACGCCTGCCCCGGCCCGGAGGCTCGAGGCGGTCGCGGCGCTGAATGAGCGGGGGCTCCGGTGCGGGGTGCTCATGGGGCCGGTGATCCCGTTCCTGTCCGACTCCCCCGCCCAGCTCGAGGCGGCCGTCAGCCAGATCGCCGCGGCCGGTGCCACGGGGGTGACGCCGATCGTGCTCCACCTGCGCCCGGGGACGCGCGAGTGGTATTTCGCCTGGCTGCGGGCCAAGCACCCCGGCTTGGTCGGCCGGTACCTCGACCTGTACGGCAGGAGCGCCTACGCCCCGAAGGCCTACCAGGCCAGGATCGCCGGCCAGGTGCGCGAGCTCGCGGACAAGTACGCAATCGGCCGGCCGAAGCCCGGTCGCGGTCACGGCCGGCGGCCCTCGCGGGTCATCCCGGCCCCGCGGCACACCGAGGAACCGGCGGATCTCTCCCCCGAGCCCGGCCTGCACGCTCCAGCCGAGCAGCTCACCCTGCTATAAGCCCGGGCCCTCCAGCGCTCCGGCCGGGGCGGCTGGCGCTCCTGTTAGCCCGGGCGGGCCGCACGCACCGGTCAACTCACTCCCGCTGTATGCCCGGGCGTGGCCAGCGCGCCCGGCCGACCAGCTCACCCCGGGCTGGTTCCGCGCGGGATCGGGCTGTTATAGCGCCTGTCTCAGCGGGGTCGGAGCGAGGGGACGGAAAGATACCGGGATACATTTTGAGATATAGCTTGACAGCGAAGCCGAACGCGATACATCGTATTTGCTGAAAACAAAATGTGAGAGTCTTCATCGCCGTCAGGAGGACGACGTGGCACACGGGACCACGGGGGCGCCCCGTAGCACGCCAGATCCCGGTGTCCCCGCATGGGGCGGGGACACCGGGACGAACCGGGACCGCGAGACGGACCTGGTGGAGCCCCGGTCCCGGAGCGGGGGCTCGCGGGGCCCTGGCGAACCGGGAGGGCAGGGACGCTGGGGCCGTTTGATCGCGGTCATCTGCGGCCGGCGGTCCAAGTACCTGGTCGTGGCGTTCTGGCTCATCATCGTCGCGGTCACCGGATCGCTGGCGGGCAAGCTGCAGGGTGCGGAGAAGAACGACGCGTCGGCGTACCTGCCCGCGTCGGCCGAGTCGACCCAGGAGCTTAACGAGCGTGCCGAGCACGGCGAACGTCCCGGCCAGCACCAGGCCCGCCGAGATCGGGTTCGCGGTCGCGGTCGGCGTGCTGCTCGACACCATCGTGGTCAGGTCGGTCCTGGTGACCTCGCTGACCTTGGACATCGGCCGGCATATCTGGTGGCCGAGCGCGCTGGCGCACCCGGAACGCAGCTCAGTGACCGACGGCACCTAGAATGTGGCTTCGTGGCGGGTGAGCGGGTAACGCAGTCGGCAGCGTGGCGGTGCTGAGCCGCCAGGACACGGGGCGGCTCCTGGCCCGCACCGTGGCCGTCCCGGACCCCGGAGATCTCCTCGCGCAGCTACCGCAGCCAGAACGTGGTCGCCTGGGTGCACCGCGGCGCAGGCCTGGCCGGGTGGGGCGAGGCGGCCCGGGTCACGCTGCCCGCCGGGGACGACAGGTTCACCGCCGGAGAGAAGTGGCTCCGCTCGGTGTTCGACGCTCTGGACGTCGACGACAGGGTGCGCAGACCCGGATCAGGACCCGTCGCGTTCGGCACGTTCACCTTCGACGCGTCATCCGAAGGCTCGGTGCTGATCATCCCCCGCGCGGTGCTAGGCCGGGACGGCCAGGGCCGGGCCTGGCTGACCACGGTGACCGAACCCGGGGCAGCGATCCCAGGGTGGCCGCCCGGGGACTCCACGCCGACCGTGCCGCTGGTGGTGCCGACGGAAGTGCGCTGGCACGACGGCAGCCTGCCCGCGCCGCAGTGGGAGCAAGCGGTGGCCGAGGCGGTCACGGCTATCAAGGCGGGCGCGCTGCGCAAGGTCGTCCTCGCCCAGGACCAGTTCGCGACCGCGACCGAACCCATCGACGCCCGCGTCCTGCTGCAACGGCTAGCCGCACGCTACCCCGAGTGCTACACGTTCGCCTGCGACGGCATGATCGGCGCGACCCCCGAGTTGCTCATCCGGCAGGCCGGCCGGCAGGTCAGCGCTCTAGTCCTGGCCGGCACGGCGCCCCGGGGCGGCGACGCCGCCGAGGACGAGGCGCTCGGCGCGGGGCTGCTGGCCTCCGCTAAGGACACCGAGGAACACACCTACGCGGTCGCGTCGATGCGCGATGCGCTGGGACCGCTGTGCGACGCGCTCGAGGTGGAAGCGCGGCCTGCCCTGCTGAAGCTGCCGAACCTGCACCACCTGGGCACCTGGGTCCGCGGCACGCTTGCGCTGAGTTCCGCCCCCAGGTCGGCGCTCGGCCTGGCCGCGGCGGTCCATCCGACCGCGGCGGTCTGCGGCACCCCCACCGGGACCGCGTTCGAGCTGATCCGCGAGCTCGAGCACATGGACAGGGAACGCTATGCGGGCCCGGTCGGCTGGGTCGACGCCGAGGGGAACGGCGAGTGGGGCATCGCGCTGCGCTGTGCGCAGTTGTCCGGCCGGACCGCCCGGCTGTTCGCGGGCTGCGGCATCGTGGCGGGCTCGGATCCGGCCGCCGAGCTGGCCGAGGCCCAGGTGAAGTTCCGCCCCATGCGCGGGGCCCTGGAAAGCTAGGCCGGCCCACTCGGGCCGCTAGCGGCAGCTACCGGATCACGCGGTAGTCGACCAGCAGATGGCCACTTGGTGAGGTGGAGCTTCGGATCGATTCGAGCTGGATCGACGGCAACCCGTCGAGTAGCCTTCGGCCGCGGCCGGCGATCTTCGGTGCGATCACGAGCCTGAGCTCGTCGACAACGTCCGCGGCAAGCAATGCCTGGGCCACCGAGATACTGGCGTGGACTCCGATGTCGCCTCCTGGCCGGGCTTTCAGGCCACGGACGAATTCGACCAGCCCGCCGTCGACCGCGGTCGCATTGGCCCACTCCCGCTGGAGCGGTGCGGATGTCGCGACAAACTTCGCGACCCCGTTGATGAACGTCGCAAAGGGCTGGATATCGCTGTCCGGCCAGAACTCAGCCCACTCGCCGTAGCTGCGACGACCGAGGATGACCGCGTCCTGCGTTGCGATGACGGCAGCAAGGTTGGCGTCCATCACCTCGTCCCAGTCGGTGATGAAGGAGTCGGGATCCTCGGCGACGCCGTCGAGAGACGACAGTTCGTAGACGACGACCTTGCGCACGCTCAACACCTCCGGTTGGCTACACGATGCTGCGTAGACGGTTCGCGCAGCCAAAACTTATCGGCCGCCAGGCCCCGAGGAGCTATCCCCGCCCATAAGGGAACTCTTAATCCGATGTCGCCACCTCAGGGACCAGGGCATACCCTCGGTAGGAGGCAAGCCTGCTCGCGATAGGAGGGTGCCAGCAGATGGGCGCTAACACCGACGAGGTCCTCGGCGTGCTCCGTGAGGTGTGGACCGCCCAGGAGCAGTCCGCCGTGGATGTCGAGGCGGCCTGCGGCAACACCAAGTCCTGCCAGCGGATGACCGACGTGGGCTTCGACGGCCTGGCCGAGGAGACCGACGGTGACCTGCGCCTGGCCTGGCGGACCCAGCTGGCCCGCGAGGGCAAGCTGAACCCCGGCGGCAGCAGCGTGCGGGACCTCGTCCTCTGAATGGAAAACCCTCGGAGCGTCGGCCAGCTGACCGAGATTTTGCGCCTGGGCGGGTACCTGGCTGACCGCGGTCTGGCCACAGCCCTGTTCGTGGCGATGTCGCTGAACCGCCCCGTCCTGCTCGAGGGTGAGGTCGGGGTCGGCAAGACCGAGGTGGCCAAGGTCATGGCCGCGGCGTTCGGCCGCAGGCTGATCCGGCTGCAGTGCTACGAGGGCATCGATACCAACCAGGCGCTGTACGAATGGGATTACGCCCGGCAGATGCTGCACATCCGGGCGCTTTCCGAGCATCAGGTCACCGATCCCGACGCGGTCGACAAGCTCTTCGGCCCGAAGTTCCTGCTGGAAAGGCCGCTGCTCGAGGCGGTCAGGGCCGGTGATCAGGCCGTGCTGCTCATCGACGAGATCGACCGGGCAGACGACGAGTTCGAGGCGTTCCTGCTCGAGGTGCTCTCCGACTTCCAGATCAGCATCCCCGAGATCGGCACGGTCAAGGCCGACAGCCCGCCGCTGGTGGTGCTCACCTCCAACCGCACCAGGGAGCTGCACGACGCGCTGAAGCGCCGCTGCCTGTACCACTGGATCGGGTACCCGGCCGCGGACCGCGAGGTCGAGATCGTCCTGATCAGGGAGCCCGGCATCTCCGCGGGGCTGGCCCGCAAGGTGGTCGCCGCGGTGCAGCGGCTCCGCGAGCTCGACCTGGCCAAGCCGCCCGGAGTGGCCGAGACCATCGACTGGGCCCGCACCCTGGACTTCCTCGGCGAATCGGACCTGGACGTCCGTACGGCGCAGGACACGCTCGGCGCGGTGGTGAAGGACCGGGACGACCTGGAGGTCGTCCTGGACAACCTGCAGGAGATCACCTCAGGTGCCCGGGGCTCCTGAGGCCGAGCGCGTCCCGATCATCGGGCTGCTGGTCAGGTTCGCCGGGGAGTTGCGCGCCGCCGGGCTGGCCGTGGGGTCGGGGGACATCCAGCTTTACTGCTCGGCGCTGCAGGGCCTGGATCCGTCTGACCTGGTCGACCTGTACTGGGCCGGGCGCACCACGCTGGTCAGCCGGCACGACGACATCGCCACCTACGACGAGGTGTTCCGCCGGTTCTTCCTGGCCGCCGGCCAGGACGCGGACGAGCTGACGCTCATGCTGCGCGCCTCGGCGGCGGCGCAGGGCGCGCTGGCCATCCCGTCCACTGAGCCCGGCGGGGACGAGCGCGAGGACGACGCCGTGCTCGGCTGGATGGCGTCGGACGTGGAGGCGCTCAAGTACAAGTCGTTCGCCGCCTGCACCCCTGAGGAACTCGCCGCCCTGCGCCGGATCATGGCCAGGATCAGGCTGACTCCGCCGCGCCGCCGGACCAGGCGCTCCTCCGCCGCGCGGGCCGGCACCCGGCCCGACCCGCGGCGGACCATAAGGGAGTCCCTGCGCATGCACGGCGAGCCGGCCCGGCTGTACTGGCGGCGGCGCAAGGTCCGGATGCGGCCGCTGATCCTGATCCTGGACATCTCGGGCTCGATGGCCGATTACTCGCGCAACCTGCTCCAGTTCGCTCACTCGGCCGCGCGTTCGGCCGGCCGGGTTGAGGTGTTCTGCTTCGGCACCCGGCTGACCCGGGTGACCGGGGCGATGGAGTGCCGCAGCCCGGACGAGGCCCTGGACCGGGCCGCGC
Organism: uncultured Actinomycetes bacterium; assembly: GCA_963789225.1. GTDB lineage: Bacteria > Actinomycetota > Actinomycetes > Streptosporangiales > Streptosporangiaceae > Palsa-504. Next base: position 6,727 of record CAWBKD010000036.1, on the reverse strand, counting down.
GGGCGGCCTTCGACTGGGACGGCGGGACCAGGATCGGCGACAGCCTGGACGCCTTCGTACGGAACTGGGGGCGCCGCGGCCTGTGCCGGGGCGGGATCGTGGTGATCTGCTCCGACGGCCTGGACCGCGGTGATCCCGCCGTGCTGGCCGCCGCGATGGAGCGGCTGTCCAGGCTCAGCCACCGGCTGGTCTGGCTGAACCCCCACAAGGGTGACGAGCCGGGCTGGCGCCCGAGCACGCTCGGCATGATGGTCGCCGCCCCGCATATCGACCTGCTGCTGTCCGGCCACGACCTGAGCAGCCTGGAGAAGCTCGCTACGCTGCTGCCGGGGCTGAATTAGCCGCTGACGCCTGACCGGACTTGTTAGGTTTGGTTCTCTTGGCCCGCCCCCGGTCCGTACCGTTCGCGCGGAGCACTAACGTGGGCGTACGGAGAAGGAGGTAGCGGTGGATCCAGACCTGCAGCCAGGGGATCCGCAGGGTCACGGGCCTTACGATGCCAACGCGCCCCAGGAGCCGGAACCCGCCGGGCCGCCCGGACTTGATGGTGCCTGGCAGGCCGCTGAGAGCGGCGGGCCGCCCCCTGGCGGGACCGAGCGGCGCTGGCGCATGTTGGTGGCGGCGGGCGTCGTCTTCTTCGCGTTGGCGATAGTGGTGACCTTCGTCGTCATCAAGTTGACCACCAAAACGGCGTTGCCGTCGGCCTCGCCGTCGGCCTCGGCGGTATCGAACGGCAATGCCGGGGTGGCACCGGCCGCCGTCATCGGCAAGGTCACCTCGGTGCCCGTAAGCGCGCTGGACGCGGTAGGGGACGGCGGCGGTGTGGTCACGGCCACGCCCCACATGATCAGCGGCACAGCGCTGACCCTTAACGGCAAGCCCGAGATGTTCTACCTAGGCTCGGAGTTCTGTCCCTTCTGCGCGGCCGAGCGCTGGGCAATGATCGGAGCGCTGAGCCGGTTCGGCACCTTCAGCGGGCTCACCATCATCCGCTCGGCCGCCGCGGACGGCGCTGGCGACGCCGAGCCGTATCCGAATACGGCGACCTGGACGTTCGCCAAATCCAGCTACTCCAGCCAGTACCTGACCTTCACGCCGGTCGAGAACCTCAGCAATATCCCGGATCCGTCTACCGGCGGCTACACCACCCTGGAGACGCCCACCTCGGCTCAACGGGCGCTAATAGCCAAGTACGACGCCCCGCCTTACGTCCCGTCCGGCTATGCCGGCGGGATACCGTTCATCGATTTCGGCAACAAGTACGCGATCTTCGGGGCGAGCTACAGCCCAGGGGTCCTCGCCGGGCTGAGCTGGAGCCAGATCGCGGCCGACCTGAGCAACCCGACTAGCCAGGTCGCCAAGGGTATCGACGGCACGGCGAACTACCTGACGGCTGCGATATGCGCGATGACCGGTAACCAGCCCGCCAGCGCGTGCACCGCGACCATCCGATCCCTGGAAACTCACCTCTAGTCCGGAAGGGAGTGGGCCGGTGAGGTGGAGCGTGGGGCTCGAGGCCGAGGGTGATCGCGTGCTGAGCCGTGAGGAGGTGGTCGAGCTGGCCGACGCGGTCGCCGGGAGCGGGGGCATCGCCACCGGGATCGGGACCAGCCGGTTCGGCGTCCAGATCATCGTGGAAGCCGCCAGCCGCGAGGAGGCGATCGCCAAGGCGACCGCGGAGTTCGCACAGGCCGCAGCGAAGGCAGGCCTGCCGCCCGCCCCGGTGGTGCGGACCGAGGCCATCAGCGAGCACGAAGAAGCGCAGCCATGATCAGGCTCGGGTCGCTGGCCGGGTACCCGTTCGAGGGACCCCGCCTGCTGGCCGGCTGGACGCCGTCGGCCGTGGCGGCTGTCTACGCGATCATGTACAAGCCGGAGCCCGACGCCAAGCCCGACCGGTACGCGGTGATCTACGTCGACCACTCCGACGATCTGGCGGCCGAACGGTTCCCGTTCAAGCACCCGCGCGCGCACTGCTGGGTCAGGCGCGCGGGCTCCAGGTGGAAGGTCTACGTCTGCACCTACGAGGTACCGGGCGGCACTAGGGCCCACCGGGAGCAGATCACCAGGGAACTCACCGCGATCTACCACCCGCGGTGCAACGACCAGCAGTACGAACAGGCATGGAAGGACCAGTGGATCGGCGAGACCACGTCATCCTCCCCCAGCCTGGCCAAGGACCCGGCTCGTCCCGAGCCCTAGGGGATCTCTCCACCACCCCCTTGCCGCGTGGCCGTGGTGAGGTTCTGGTCGCTACCCGCCCGTGCGGAAGCCGACCGCGTCGAGCAGGCGCGAGCGGCGCGTCCCGGACGCGGGCCTGGCCGGCTCGGGCACCTCGGGCGGCGCGGGCCGCGGAGTCACATCGGTCACGATCTCCTCGGCCATCCCGTACAGCAGGGGAAGCGCCCCGGCCACCACACCGCCGGTCTCGTTGATGTGCTCCACCCCGGGCCCGATGAGCTTGGCGTGCCCGGCGATGGTCCGGACGGTCTCCGCGCACTCCTCCAGGTTCCCGGCGATGCGGGTGAGCAGGGTCCCGACCCAGAACAGGTAGAACGCCAGCCCGGCGATCAGCAGGACGACGTTGATTACCGTGAAGACGACGAGCCCGGTCATGACTTCACCTTGCCTAGGACGCGGCCGAGGAACAGGTGGTGCTGCAGGCCCTCGGCCAGGACGGCCTCGACGCCTCCCGCGACCTGCGGGATCAGCACGGCATCTGCGGTGTTCGCCGCCGCGGCCCTGAGCGTGTCCCGGACGGCGACGACCCGGCGGTCAATAACCTTGACCAGGTAGATGAGCAGGCTCAGCAGGGCGGCGACCGCGATCACCACGATCAGGCCGAGGATGTTCGCGACCAGCCAGCTGGTGTGCTCGGCTGACGACATCGCCAGGTTGTGCATGGCTATCCTCCCAGCCTGGCGCGGCCGCGCTGCAGCCCGCCGATGATGATGGTGGCGTGCTCGATGGTCGTGCGCAGCGCTCCGAGTGGCGCGGTGTTATGCACCGCCTCAGTCAGCGCGTCGTTGATCTTCGGCGCCTCGTTGCCGATCGCCCGGGCCAGTATCAGGATCGGCACCACGAGCGCCACGACCACCACGACGACCACGATGCCGATCGTGTAGCCCACCACCCAGCCCCAGTTGGTGGCGCCCGTCACCGCCGCGGCAAGAACGTGCGAATGCATGGCCGACTCCTCCTAGACCGTTTCGCAGAAGTCGCGGACCGGCTTCAGGCTCGCGTTGACCGAGGTCAGCCGTTCCGGCACCGTGCTGGTGAGCTGCGCGACGGCCCCGACTCCCCCGGTGGTGGTGACGAGCGTCGCGCGGATCGCCCGCAGGTGGAAGATGACCCGGAGCAGGCCTACCGCGGTGATCGCGATGATCAGCGCGGAGACGATTACTGTGAACCAGGCGGCTGCTGGCATGGCCGGTCTCCTTTCGCTTAGCCGAGAAGCTTGGCGACGGAACCGGCGTACCGGACGGCGCCCACAGAGATTTCCTTGACGGTGGTGTCGGTGACGGCCAGCGCCTCCGGCAAGCCGTTCAGTTCGCCGATGAGGGCGACCCCGCCGGCCAGGATGTCGTCGGTCGCCCCCCGGATCCGCTCCACCGCCGCCAGCACGCGGTTCAGCAGGTAGATGACCACCGGCAGGACCACCACCAGCAGGATCACGTTGCCGATCCACCACAGGACCATGACTTGTTCTCCTCTTCTCAGCTCGCGGGCTGGTAAGGCATGAAGAAGCGGCGGAAGACCCGGGTCAGGGCCAGCATCGCGGCGCGCAGCCCGAGGGTGAAGCCCCTGGCGGGCGCGGCAGAGGTGGCCTCGATCTGCTCGGGGGACTCACCGAGGTTGAGCCGCTCGATCCGGCCCTGCATGTTCGTGGCGAAGTCGCGCATCAAGATGGCCGAGACGTCGCTGATCATGCCGCGGCCGTACTGGGCTGCCGCGCCGGACAGCTGCAGGTCCTGGACGACGTTGACCTTGGTGGTGCCCCGGTTCGTCCGGGCCAGCGTCGCGGTTACGACCATGCTGGCCTGGCCCCGGCCCTTCTCGTCGGCGCCGCTGGCCTGGACGGTCAGTCGCTTGGCGGCCTCGTCGCGCTCGGTGATGTCGGCGATGCCCGCGAACTGCAGGCGGACCGGGCCCATCCGGACGGCGACCGTGCCCTTGTACTTGTCGTCCCCCAGGTCCTCGGTCAGCTGAGCACCCGGAAGACAGGCGGCGACCTGCGGGATGTTCTGGAAGAACTGCCAGACCTGGTTGACCGGCTCAGCGACCTCGAAATCGTTAGTGATCAGCATCGGGTCTCTCTTTCCAGGTAAGCGTCGGGGTCTTTCTGGAACGCCCGGCGGCACCCGGCGCTGCAGAAGTAGTAGTCGGCGCCGTCGTGCCTGAGCGGGCGCCCGGACGCGTCGGCGGTCACCGTCATCCCGCAGACCGGGTCCACGGCTTGCGCCGGCGCCTCGGCCCGCGCGGCAGGCACCGCCGTCGGCTCCCGCAGCTCGCCAGAGGCTCGCAGCTGCACGAGTTCCGCGAGGATGGCCACCGCGATCTCGGTGTGCGTCGTCTTGCCCAGGTCCAGGCCGGCCGGCACCCGGACCCGGTCGAGCTCCTCGTGGGGCACGCCGCGGTCGGCGAGGTAGCCGAGCACGGTCGCGCCCCGGCGGCGCGACCCGACCAGGCCCAGGTAGGCCGGCCGGGCGGCGACGGCGCGCTCCAGCACGTCCTCGTCGTCGTGACCCTGGGTGGCCACGACGACCATGGATCGCTCGTCCGCGATGGCCGTCGCGAAGTCGGGGCCGTTGACCAGGTCCGTCCGCCAGCCGAGCGCGCCGGCCAGGCTGGCCAGGGTGCGCGCCATCGGGGAGCTGCCGACGACCACCAGGTGCGGCACCGGCAGCACCGGCTCGAGGTAGATCTCGAGCGCGCCCTCGCTCTGGCAGGCGATGGGGATGACGGTCATGCCCTCGGGCACCGCCCGGCCGAACTGGTCCGGCGTGCCCAGCAGGAGCAGCTTGGCCGCGCCGTCGGCCATGACCCGCTGCGCCTCGCGGATCACCACCGGCTCGGCGCAGGCACCGCCGATCCAGCCGTGCACTTCGCCCTGGGCGGTGATGATCGCCCGCGAGCCCGGCTGGCTGGAGGACGGACTCTGCCGCCAGACCACGGTCGCGAGCGCGAACGGCTGCCCGCGCCGGGTCAGTTCGCCGATCTCCTCCAGGATGGCTATGCCTTCCACCAGATGCTCCGCCTTCAGTCGTCCGAGCGGACCGGCGGCGCGCCGGACACGTCGCGGCGGTACGTGATGGCCTCCCAGAACCCGGTCCGGCAGCAGCGGCATGTCGATGTTGCGGACCCCGGTGCCGGACAGCGCGTCCATGACCGCGTTGACGTAGGCGGCCGGGCCGCCCACCGCGGCGCACTCGCCGATGCCCTTGGCGCCGATCGGGTGGTGCGGGCAGGGCGTGACGACCTCGCTGTGCAGCTCGAAGCCGGGCGTCTCCCAGGCCGTGGGCAGCAGGTAGTCCATGTAGTTCGAGCCCACGCAGTTGCCTTCGGCGTCGAAGGTGATGAACTGCATGTTGGCCATCGCGTAGGCCTCGGTGAGCCCGCCCATGATCTGTCCCTCGACGATCATGGGGTTGATCCTGACCCCGCAGTCGTCGACCGCGACCAGCTTCAGCACGTCCCACACGCCGGTCTCCGGGTCCACCTCGACGGTGACGATGTACACGGCGAACGGCCAGGTGAGGTTGGGCGGGTCGTAGAAGGCGGTGTTCTCCAGGCCGGGCTCCATGCCGTCGGGCATGTTGCTGTACGCGGCCATCGCGCACTCCTGGATGGTCACGCCGCGGTCGGGGGCGCTGCGGACGTAGAACCGGCCGAGCTCCCACTCGACGTCCTCCTCGGACACCTCGAGCAGGTGCGCCGCCAGCTTCCTGGCCTTGGCGCGGATCTTGCGCGACACCATGGCGACCGCCGCCCCGGCGACCGGGGTGCTGCGCGACGCGTAAGTACCCATGCCGAACGGCGCGGTGTCGGTGTCCCCTTCTTCGACGACCACGTCCTCGGCCGGGATGCCGAGCTCGTGGCTGACGATCTGGGCCCACGTGGTCTCGTGCCCCTGGCCCTGGGTCCTGGCCCCGGTCCGGACGATGGCCTTACCGGTCATGTGGATCTTGAGCTCGGCCGAGTCGAACATCTTGATGCCCAGGATGTCGTACTCGCGGCTGTTGCCCGCGCCGAGCGGCTCGGTCATCGTCGAGATCCCGATGCCGAGCAGCCTGCCCTGCTTCCTGGCCTCGGCCTGCTCACGGCGGAAGCCCTCGTAGTCGACCGCCTGGAGCCCGACGTCCAGGCACTTGCCGTACTGGCCCGAGTCGGTCAGGAAACCGAACGGCGTCCGGTGCGGGAACTGATCGTCGCGCACGAAGTTCATCCGGCGGAATTCGGCCTGATCCATGCCGAGGTCATCGGCCGCGGCCTGCATCATCCGCTCCTGGAAGAACATCGCCTCGGTGACCCGGAACGAGCAGCGGTACGCCACCCCGCCTGGTGCCTTGTTGCTGTAGGTCCCGCGGTCGGTCAGGTGCGCGTACGGGATGTCGTAGGTGGCGAACGCCGAGTGCAGCAGGCCGATCTTGAACTTGCTCGGCTGGGCGTCGGAGAAGAACGCGCCGTGGTCGGAGTCGCAGCGCATCCGGACCCCGAGGATCTTGCC
>CAWBKD010000035.1:0-13140 GCA_963789225.1 uncultured Actinomycetes bacterium | reverse complement strand
TACCGAGTCACCCTGACTACGTTTTCCACCGATGTTTATTCGGGATCTGTCCTACCTGGCCGGCCATAGTAATAGGCAGAGTAATATCCGGTAGCATCAATGGTTTCAGCGCCGAAGAGCGCGGCATCCATGGTGTCGTGGACCGCGAACCGTGTTGTCTCAACCCTGATAAGAGGATCGGGCTTGAGCCCGTCCGGCACGGCAACCGATAGGACTATCGCGGTCTCCCTGTCGACGACCATTGTTCCGGTCGCGGTGTGTCTTGCGGGAGAACCATGAACGGACACTTCGGTTGCAGGCCTGCCGGTAGGACGATGCGTGGTCGCAGTTCCCTCATATGATTCGATCTGCAAGCCGAGCTTGCTGGCGAAGAACACGGGTTTCGACAACATGCGCAGCGCCCCGGCCGGCTGGCCCCGGCCGATATCTTGATCGCGGCTGCCCTCGCGCAGAATGACCTCGCCGTTCTCTTCGGCGAGCCAGTAATAGGGCGTGTGATACCAGTAATCGACTTCGCCGATCTCGAAGGTACCGGCCATCACGAGGTGACCTGAGACCCCGAAGCCGCCGGTTCTCATGGGCTCGAACATGCATCCTCCGAACTACCATCGCACCTGGCAGGCCAGTGGCACCGACACGCTGACCTCAGCAGTCGATGCCGACCTGCGTGCTGGTAGCATACCCGCCTCCTTGGGGGAAGCGGATCACCCCGCCATCCAGGAAATAGCCCTTGGCGTAAGCCTGTGCCCGGAACTGACCATCGTAGGCTCCTTCGCACAGCAAGCTCTGGTTGTTCCAGAACTTCATCTCGCTTACTCCGGGAAACCACTTTTTGCGCCATCCGGTGAGGGGAAGCCATTCTTCGTAGCCGCCCGGGGTCCTGTAATCGAACTCGAGCCTGATCCACGATAGGATCTCGTCTATAGGGACCTCCGGTGAGATGCACTCAACCCACGTGTCGAAATCCACGTACCTGTCATGTACGCTCCTCGTCTCGACCGGCGCTTGGACTCGGCCTTGACATTGCGCCACCACCGGCTGGCGCGGAGAATGACTGGCAGGGGGACTTGCCGCATGCGCAGCAGCGGGACCTGCCATGGCGGCAATGCTGCCAGTTCCCAACGCGACAGCACAAGTAGCGATCGTAATGGTGCGGCAAATTCTCGGTGAAACGATCATCGGTAACCTTCCGTTGATCCTGAGCTCAGCCAAGTATGGCGTGTTATTCAAGAGCCTTTCCTTCCTCAGGCGTTTGCCCTGCAACGACGCTTTGCGAGAGACCGGGTTTTGAATAAGCCTTATTGCTTCTTCCACAGGAAAAGCCGAAGTTGCCTATGCTGCGCGGGAGCGACAGTCAGGCCTGGCCGCGGCCGTCATTGACAAGCCGGGCTAGCGGTACGCGCACCTGTCGCACATGCTTGACTACGGACAGGCAGGCAAGGTGGCTCGACGCATGACGGCCCCGTAAGAAGCCTGAAACAATTCCGGGGTCCTGAACACCTGCAACTGATGAAGTCCATCGGGTCGGTGACCAGACGGCGAGTTTGCCAGCGACTACTCGCCCGACTCCGAGGCAGCCCCCTCCCCCTGGCCCCGGTGGTCCTGGCCTGCGGCCGGCCCACCGGGCCAGCGTCGGCCCCTGCGGGGCCGACTGCCACCCGCCCGGCCGGCCGCGGCCGGCCCGTCCGGCCTGGTCACCGGCCCCGGCCCGGCGGCCCGGCCCGCACCAGCCCCGCACCGGTCGACCGCCCGGCGTGGGGGTGCTGCGCGCAGGCTGCCCGGACCGAGTGCGGTGCCCGGCCGGGGCTGTGTAGGCTAGGGCACCGATCGTGCATCTTGGGGCTGAGCGACCTGGTCCGCAGCGCGGTCGTCGTGCGGCCGCGTTCGGCGGGGGGCGGCCTGGGCCCGCCCATCCCGCCTGCCCCGGTTAGGGGTACCCACCCGATGTCCCGGCCGATGTCCCACCCGCGACACCAACCCCTGGTACCAGCGCAAACACGCCCCGATGTCCCGGCCGATGTCCCGCCCCCGGACACCCCGTCCGGCCGCCGGCGCGGCCCGGCATGACGACGCCCCGGCGCCTAGCGACACCGGGGCGTCCCCTCAACCCGGCCGCGCTGAACCCCGCCAGGGACTCAGGTGCGAACGGGGAGCCTACCGGGACTGACCTGCTGATCAGGGCTGTCCCGCACCATGCGCCGCTGCTCATGGCCGGGATGCTCGAACAGGTGGCCGTCGAGCCAGTCCAGGTCGTCGGCGGCAAAGCCGCACGAGCACAGGAACACGATCATCGGTCCTCCGCCAGGCTGGCGTTGCCCCGGCGCTCGGCTAGCTCGGCGTCGATGGCGCTCATGTGCGCCAGGATCGGTTCCCGCACAGGCGAACCGGGGAATGCCAGCGAGAGGCTGACATCCAGGTCCCTGCGGGCCCGTTCAAGTTCGGCGCTGGTCAGGTTGCTCACGTCGTGCGGTCTGTCACCTGGCATGAGCGATCCTCGCTCGCTGCGCCTGCTCGGCTAGCACGGCGTCAAGGCTGGCCTGCAATCGCCCACGCGCCGGCGGGACCGGGTCCTGCCGGTCAAAGAACCCGATGGCGCTCTCAAGCTCGCGCCGGTAATCACGCAACTCGTACGTGGTCAACTGAGATAGCTGGTGCTGGGGCTCGGCGGGCACTGGTTCAGTGGTCATGGGAAGCTTTCCTAGCGGCATCTAGCGGCGCGATCTCGCTATCCAACCTGGCAGCTAGGGAGCACAATTAGCTATGTGGCAAAGCCAAGAAACACCATCGGTCACGTGGCCTAGTCGCGATGCCACAAGGAGGCACTGAGCCATGGCGAACGATCGCGATCCCCTCGGCGTGTGGCTGGGCGAGGAGCTTCGCCGTGCACGGCTTGCCGCTGGCTACACAAGCCAGGACCAGCTGGCGCGGGCGCTGGGGTTCGACCGGACTGTGATCACCAAGGCCGAGACTGGCGGCCGTCCACCGTCGGATGACGTGGCCGCCAAACTGACGGAGTTGTTTCCCGACCTGTGCAACGGCCTGTATGTCCCGCTCGCGGAGGTTGCGCGCAGATCGAACGGCACGGTTGCCGTGTGGCACAAGAGCAGCCTGAGCGGCAGCAACGGCGGCAACTGCGTTGAAGTGGCTGGTCACAACGGCATGATCTTGGTGCGGGACACCAAGGATCAGGGTCATGGCCCGGTTCACCGGTTCACCCCTGCCGATTGGCGCGCGTTCGTTGCTGGCGTGCGTAACGGCGAGTTCGACGCGGCCGAGTCGGGCCGTCTGCTGTAGGCGGGTCGCTCGGAGGGCCGACGTTTTAGGGGGGCCACTTTCGTGTCACGAAAGTGGCCCTGCGCTGTGTATGTGGGTAGAACGGCTAGCGGGACATCGGGGCGTGTTCACGCTGGCAGTCGGCAGGCAGTCGGCGTGGGCCTTGACGCGATGCGGCGCTGGCCTGGTCCTGGTGCTACCTCCCCCTTCCTGACTGCTGGCTTGGGTTTATCGCCCTGGTGGTGAGCGTCGTCGGCGCTGGTTAGGCTTGGTTGCTGGCGGGGGCGGGGTTGCTGGTCCAGCGGGCGTTCATCATCGCGCCTATCCGCTGTTCGGCGTGGACGCTGGCGTGGATGTAGAACCGTAGCGTGGTCTCGATGCTGTCGTGCCCGAGAACCTGGGAGATGTTGGCTAGCTCGCGCGGGCTGGCGTCCAGGGCCTCGCTGGCGAACTGGTGGCGCAGGCTGTGGGTGTGCACTCCGCTGATCCCGAGGTAGTCCAGCATCCGGCCGAACCGGTTTCCGGCCGTGCTGTAGGGCATGTAGGGAGTGCCGTTCGGGCCTGGGCACAGCGGCCCGTCCGGCAGCTGCTGGACCATGTCCCAGATCATGTCGGGCACGGGAACGTCCCGGAAGTCACCGGCCTTGCGGTGCTTGAGCGGCTCCAGTTCCCGGCCGTTCTCGCTGGCCTGCCAGCACAGGTGCAGGTAGCGGGTGCCGTCTGCGCGCTGCCTGAAATCGGCCTTACGCACGCCTAGGGCCTCCCTGATCCGCAGGCCCATCGTGCGCTGGAGCCAGGGCGCGATGCCCAGGCCGGGCATCACGCGGGTGCGCTTACGGCCGTTCCGGTCCCGGCCGGCGACCGTGAGCCCTTCGGCGAGCATCCGCACCGTGTCATCGGACACCGCCACCATGCCCTTGTTCTGCTGTTCGTACTGCTCGGCCGTCACGAGGCGGGGAGCTAGCTCGATGCCGGCCAGCGTGTGCCGGGGGATGACGCCTCTTCTGACGCACTCATCCAGGGTGCCAGTGATAATGCGGCGGACGTTACCCCGGTAGTCGTCGCTGTAGCCGCCGAGGGTCTTGTTCAACAGGGTCTTGACCTCGGCGTCCATCCGCGCGACGTCCAGCACGCTCATGCCCTGAAGCAACTTGCGGACGGCCGGGTTGGCGAAGTTGCTGCGGTAGGTGGCCTTACTCTTGGCGTTGGCCTTGGCCATGCCCTCGACGTACGCGTCGCACAGCGGCAGGAACTCAACAATGCCGGCGCGGGGGTCGGTGAACATCGCGCCCTGGGTCTGCTTGCCGGTCGACAGGGTGAGCTGGAATGTCTGCGCCTCGGTCAGCGTGCCGAAGGACTGCTCGCGCTGCCGCGAGTTGACCGAGTAGCGGACGGTCCACTTGTGGGCGCACCCTGGGACCTGACGGGCCTCGCACGTGTGCTGGCAGGTCCCGCCGGCGCAGCCCTTGTTGCTGCCGGGCTTGTGGTAGGTTCGGTCGCACTTCTTGAAGATCGTGGCCTGAACGAGTGTGTTCGGCAGTGTGCTGGGCTTGTGCGGCATCTCGCGTTCCTGACTTTTGCCTGATTCTAGACTACCTGACAGATCAGTGACCTGCACTGATATCTATTATCCCGGCAAAGACAACTTCGCCGTCGACCGGGCGGCCGCCCAGCAGGTCATCGAGACCATGCCGGACATCTTGATCAGCGTCGCGCCCAACGGGCGTTCCTGGGCCGGGCGGTGCACTACCTGGTCACAGAGACGGGCATCAGGCAGTTCCTGGACATCGGGACCGGCCTGCCCTCCGCCAACAACACGCACGAAGTCGCCCAGCGGGTGGCGCCCGAATCGCGCGTCGTGTACGTGGACAACGACCCGATCGTGCTGCTGCATGCCCGTGCGCTGCTGACTAGCAGGCCCGAGGGCGCGACCGCCTATATCGACGGTGACCTGCGGGACACCGACAAGATCCTGGCCGAGGCGGCCGGGGTGCTGGATCTTGACTGGCCGGTCGCGATCATGCTCCTGGGGGTCCTGCACTGCATCCCCGACGAGGACGACCCGGTCGCGCTCGTGACCCGGCTGCTGGCGGCCGTGCCGTCCGGCAGTTACCTGGTCATCGCCCACCCCGCGAGCGATATCAACACCGAGCAGATGTCCCAGTCCATGGGGCGCTACAACCAGCAGGCTCGCGCCCCGGTCACGGCGCGCTCCCACGCCCAGGTCAGCAGCTTCTTCGCGGGCGCGGACCTGATCGAGCCCGGCGTGGTGCAGCTGCACCGCTGGCGCGCGGGAACAGGCGACCCGGGCACCGGCCGTGATCTCCCCAATTACGGCGGGGTGGGGCGGAAGCGCTGACCGTCGCCTGATCAGGCCGAGTCGGCGGCCGCGGCGAAGGCGGCCATGGACGGGAATTCCCAGTCCGGCGTCACCGGCGCGGGCGGGGCGGGCGTGGCGCCCCAGCCCGGCCGGTCGTGCCGCCGGTTGATCCACACGGTGGGCAGACCGGCCTGCATCGCGGGAAGGTGGTCATGAAACAGGCTCTGGGCCACGTGCAGCAGGCGCCCGGGCCCGACGCCAAGGCGCGCCGCCTCGGCGGCCAGGGCGTCGAAGTTGCGCGGTGACGGCTTGTACGAACCGACGTCCTGCGCGGTGATGACGCTCGCGAAGGTGGCACCGAGCCTGGTGCTCGACGCGGCGAACGAGGCCCGGTCCACGTTGGACAAGATGATCAGGTCGAAGCGCTTGCCCAGGGCGAGCAGCGCGTCGCGCGAGTCGGGGAACGCGGGCCAGTCGGGGACCGAGCTGGCCAGGCGGGCCGCGTCTTCGCTGGTCACCTCGGCGCCCAGCTTGGCCCCGAGCAGCCGCATGCTCCGGCCTAGGACGTCTGGGTAGAGCTGGGCGGGGCCTTCCGCCTCGACCGCGGCCTCCAGGCCGGCGTACTCGGTCAGCAGTTGCTCGGCGGTCAGGGTCAGCCCGCGTTCCCGGGCCCACGGGACGAGAACGGCCGAAAGGCCGGCTTCCCAGTCGATCAGGGTCCCGTAGCAGTCAAAGCTCAGCGCTTCGAAGTCGGTGAGTTTCATCGGTCGCGCTCCCGGATGAGGTCGAGGAAGAACTGTTCGGCGATGTCGAGGTGTTCGTGCCCGGCCTGCAGGACCGGGCCGAGCTGCCCGCCCTGCAGCACCTGTAGCAGGACGGCGTGCTCGGCAGCGAGCTCGCCGGCCCCGCGGTAGGCCGGCCGCAGTTGCGCGATCAGCAGGCGAAGCTCGGCCGCCACGCCGTTGAAGGTCCGCAGCAGCCGTGGTGAGCCCGCCGCGGTGAACATGGCGCGGTGGAAGGCGATGTCGTGATCGGCGACGACATCCCACGAGACGTCGTCCCGCAGGGCCAGGAACGCGTCAAGCGCGCCCTGCAGCCCGGCCAGCGGCCGCCGCTGCTCGACGACCAGCCGGAGCGCCGCGGCCTCGATCGGCTGGCGCAGGCGATAGAGGTCCACCGCATCGAAGGCGGTGAAGGACCGGACCCGGGCGCTGCGCCCGCGGCCGCGTTCCAGCAGGCCATCGCCAACCAGCGTCTGCACGGCCGCGCGGACCGTCGGCCGCGCGGCACCGAGCTCGTCCGCCAGCTCGGTGTCACGCAGCTCCTGGCCCGCGGCGTACTCACCGGCCAGCAGCCGGCGACGCAGCTCGTTCGCGACGGCGTCCGCGACGGACACGACCTCCAACACAGTGTCAAACTGTATAACAGGTTGCCTGTCAAGGCTAATCGGATGGAACGAGCAGGTCTGCTACCAGCCGAGCTCGCGGAGCCGGTCGTCATCAATGCCGAAATAATGGCCAACCTCGTGGATGACGGTCCGGCGGACCCGGTTGGCGACCTCGTCCTCGGTCCGGCAGATCGCGCAGATCGCGCGGCGGTAGATCGTGATGCGGTCGGGCAGCACCCCCGAGTACTGCGATGTGCGGCTGGTCAGCGGGACACCCTGGTAGAGCCCGAGCAGGCCGGGCGGGCCCGGGCCGTGCTCGACCGTCACCGCGATATTGGCCATCAGCTTGCCCAGTTCTTCCGGCAGCCCGTCCAGCGCCGTGACGACCATTTCCTCGAAACGGCTGGGTTCGACGTAGACCACTGACCCATTGTCCGGCTTGTCCGGCGCTGCGGGGCCCGCGGAATGCCATCGCAGGCAAACCGGTTAGCGGGGCATGAGCGTCTTCACCGATCTGGAGATCGAGTACCTGGCCGGGCAGCGCCTGGGACGGATCGCGACCGTCGGCCCGGACGGCCAGCCTCACGTGGTCCCGACGTCATTCCGCTACAACGCCGAGCATGACGCCATCGACGTGGGCGGCCTGCGGATGAGCCAGACCAAGAAGCTGCGCGACGTGCAGCGCTCGGGCCGCGCCAGCATCGTGATCGACGACGTGCTCCCGCCCTGGCAGCCGCGGATGATCGAGGTGCGCGGTACCGCGGAGGTGGTCCCGTCGGGCGGCAAGGCCTTCGGCGAGCGCTTCGAGGACACCATCGTACGGATCCGGCCGACGCGCATCGTGGCCTTCGGCATCGACTCCGGCGATATCTCGTCCAACGCGCGGTCAGTCGGCGGGGCCTGAACCAGCGGGGTTGTTAGCGGCCGCGGAAATGTGGTTCGCGTTTGTCCACGAAGGCTTGAGCGGCTTCGCGATGATCCTCGGTCAGCCCGGTATGGACGTGATGGGTCACTTCCAGGTCCATGCAGTCTTCCAGCTCGCCGGATACGGCCCGGTTCAGGTTCTCCTTCATGTAGCGGTAAGCGACCGACGGCCCTTGCGCCAGCCGACGAGCACGTTCCATGACCTCCCGCTCGAAGTCGGCAGCCGGGAAGATGGCGTTGATGATCCCGAGCCGCAGGGCGTCCTCTGCGCTCAGCCGCTCTGAGAAGTAGTACAGCTCCTTGGCCTTGGAGCTGCCCACCAGCCGGGTAAGGAACCACGTCCCGCCGTAGTCTCCGGCGAAGGCGACCCTGGCGAAGGCGGTGGTCAGCACCGCCCCCGGTACCGCGTAGCGCAGGTCGCAGGCCAGCGCCAGCGACAGGCCGGCGCTGGCCGCGGGGCCGCCGATGGCGGCGATCGTTGGCTTGGGCATGCGCCACAGGCGACCGCTGGTCTCGCGCTGATTCAGCCGCTGGCGGTGGATGCGGGCGTCGAGGGACGGGGCGGCCCCGTCGCCGTGATCCGCTGGCGGGGCGGCCATGCTCTTGACGTCGCCGCCGGCGCAGAAGGCCCCGCCCGCCCCGGTGAGCACGACGCAGCCAACGGCATCATCGGTCTCCACCCGGGCCAAGACCGCCCCGAGGGCGGACACCATGGCGTGCGAGAAGGCGTTCCGCCGCTCCGGGCGGTTCATGGTGATCACCGCCACGCCGTCATCGATCTCGGCCCGCAGGTCCTCGGTGCCCGTATCGAGTGCGGTCATGTCATCCTTCCTCGTCGGCGAAGCGGACCCCGCCGATCACCCACGACTCGCCGGCGGGGAGTCCGGCGATGGTTACCTCGGTGATTCCCTCGCCGCGACCGCTCCGGGCAGGCACGAACCGCAGCCGCTGGCCTGGGTCCGGCAGCTCTATTACTGTCGTGTCCCCGCTGACGGGGATCCCGAGTACCGCCGCCCAGCGCCGTGCGGCGGCGGCCGGGTCGTCGACCTCGATCGTCAGCCCGGTCAGGCCGCCGGGGGCATGCTCGGGCACCCGCCCCGTCCACGACGGGCCCGCCCACCGCCACGATTGCTCCGGGTCCGCCCAGTCCAGCGACACGATGGCGCCTGGCACATCCCGGGGATGCAGGTGGGTCCCGGCCATGTCGGGCAGGTCGGCGGTGATCCAGACCACCCGGACGCCCAGGCTGGCCACCCGGTGGCGGGCCTCCGCCAGGTCCGGGACCTGGAAGATCGCCATGTACCCGCCGTCACCGCCTCGCCTGTCGAGGTAACGCCCGGCGGTCGTGTCCGGCTGCACGGGAGCCACCACCTCCACGAACGTGTCGCCCGCCGCGAACACCGCGTTGGTCAGGCCGAACCGCCCCACCCCCGGGTCGTGAAAGGGCGCCGGCCAGCCGAAGGCCTGGCTCAGGTCACCAGCTACCTGGTCGCAGTCGCGCGCCACCAGGGCCACCTGGCGCAGCCGGGGTCCGCTCAGCACACCCCAACAATAGGACGCCCCGGTCGGCCGCGACATGACCGCGGTCCGCCGCTGTTACGGCGCAGCGTCTTTTACGGCGCAGCGTCCCGGATCGCGCGGACCACGTGCGCGTGCTCCCGCATGGTCTGGTGGCCGTCCGGGCCGGGCTGGCGGCCGAACCCGCAGTAGAACGCCACGCCGAAGTCGGACAGGTAGCGCGATGCCGTGGCGTGCCTGCGCCGCAGCCCGGCGAGCCCGTCGATCGGCAGCACGATGCCCAGGAAGACGCGCGCGTCGCCCGGTTCCAGGTCCGCCAGCGGGCGGAAGAAGCTGCGGTCCTCACTGCGCAGGTACCGCGGCCCGGCCAGGTGCAGCCAGTCCACCGTGCGCCCGGAGTTCGCGACCGCGTAGTTCGCCATCCGGACCAGCAGCCCCATGTCGCGCGCCTCGTACATCGGCCACTCGGGGAAGGTCCCGTAGCACAGGTGGTAGCCGACCAGGACTTCGGCCGGGATCAGCCGGGTCAGCCGGGTGACCGGGCCGGCGAACCGCTCCCACGCGCCTTCGCCGGTCCACGCCAGGACGCCTTCCAGGTCTTGTGTCTCGTACGCCAGGTCCCACTGGATGGCCAGGTCGGCGGGCGGCACGGCCGTGGTCAGCCGGTTCAGTTCGCGGGCCACCAGATCCTCGAACGCCCGCGCCGCCACCGGGTAGTCGGCGGAGAAGTCGGCCTTGAACCCGTTCAGCGCGCTGGCCGGGAACGGGAGCCCGACTTGGAACCGCAGGCCGGCGGGGATCACGCCCTCGGCGCGCAGCGCGCTGAACACCTGGTAGCCCGCGATCGCGTCATCGATGCGCGGCCAGGAATCCCAGCGAAGTTCGGTGACACCGGGGCGGAGGGCGAACACCGGGGTTTCGTACGCGTGCCGGGGGATCCCGGTCGGCGACTCCGTTTCCTGGACTACGACGACATCAGCGTTCGGCCGGACGAGGCGCTCCCGCTCGTAGCCGACCCAGGCCACCCGGGGACCGGTCTCGCCGTCCGGCAGCGCGAACACCAGGTCGCCGAAGAACCCGGCCGCGGCGCGCAGCGCCGCATCGGCCGAGTCCGCAGGCAGGCTCCCTACCAGCAGCAGCTCACTGTTAACCCGTCGCGTCATCGCCGCCTCCCGGTTCGTAGCCTCACTCCAGACGGTGAAGCTACCGTACGGGCACCCCCGGCTGGCCCTGGTACCCCCGCAGAAAATGCTTAGGCCGCCGGCGGATGAGATGCGCATAGTGGGCTCATGCGCATCACGTTCCGGCGGTTCCCCGATCATGCGAGGGCCTACTCGGTCATCGAACGGGACGACGGCGTGGTCTACCGCATGCAGGAGTTCACGAGGCCGGGGACCGAGTTGCCGCACGACCTGCGGCACTTCGTCGTGGAGCGCGAGCTTGGCATCGCCGACGGGATCTGGGGCGGCATCGCCGCGGGCATGGTCTACACGAGCATGGACCACGTGCAGGGCCGGCGACCGCCGCACTCGGAGGAGCGTTCTGACGAGCTGAAGCGAGCGCAGCGCCAGCGGATCATGCGGGCCGAACTGCTTGCCAACCTGGTCGAGGCCGTCGCGATGCTCGACGCCCCGTCCGGCGAGGACATCCGGCGTCTCACCCGCGCGAAGCTGTCCGCGATACCCCTCACCGAGCCGGGCGCGGACCCGGCCGACGTCGCCCGCGTGCCGCCGCCCGAGGCTCTGGGCCGCGCCGCGCGAGGACTGCAGGTCGAGGCGGCGCGCTGGGCCAGGCTCCGGGTCGGGGAGGATCTGGTCTACGAGTGGCCGCTCGCCGCCCCGGCCCCGGCCATCCGCGCGCTGCGCGGCGTACCCCGGCCGCGGGCCGCCGACGACCGGCGCGGACCACGTCGCGCCGGCCGCCGCGGACCACGCTAGACCGGGGAACGTGACGGCAGGCCCGCTCAACGGCCCTGACAGGCGGAAACGTCTGACGCAATTGCGTGGGACGTTTCCGCGGAAACGCCGGGGAGCTCGGCGGCGGGATTCGGCTGGCTAGTCGCGGGTGAGCTTGCGGTAGGTCACGCGGTGCGGGCGGGCGGCTTCGGCGCCCAGGCGCTCGATCTTGTTCTTCTCGTAGGACTCGAAGTTGCCCTCGAACCAGAACCAGTTGGCGCCGCCCTCCCAGGCCAGGATGTGCGTGGCCACCCGGTCGAGGAACCAGCGGTCGTGGCTGGTGATGACCGCGCAGCCGGGGAACTCGAGCAGCGCGTTCTCCAGCGAGGCCAGCGTCTCCACGTCCAGGTCGTTGGTCGGCTCGTCGAGCAGCAGCAGATTGCCGCCCTGCTTGAGGGTGAGGGCCAGGTTCATCCGGTTTCGCTCGCCGCCGGACATGACGCTGGCCGGCTTCTGCTGGTCTGCGCCCTTGAACCCGAACGCCGCCACGTACGCCCGGCTCGGGATCTCGAGGTTGCCGACGCGGATGTGCGCCTCGCCGTCCGAGATGACCTCCCACACGTTTTTCTTGGGGTCGATGCGCGCCCGGGCCTGGTCCACGTAGGCGATCTTGACGGTCTCGCCGATGCGGATCGTACCCGAGTCGGGTTGCTCCTCCCCGACGATCATCTTGAACAGGGTGGTCTTCCCGACGCCGTTCGGCCCGAGGACGCCGACGATGCCGTTGCGCGGCAGGCTGAACGAGAGGTTCTCGAACAGGCACCGTTCGCTGAACCCCTTGACCAGGTTGCCGACCTCGACCACCACGCTGCCCAGGCGCGGGCCCGGCGGGATCTGGATCTCCTCGAAGTCCAGCTTGCGGTTCTTATCCGCCTCGGCGGCCATCTCCTCGTACCGCTCCAGCCTCGCCCTGCTCTTGGCCTGGCGCGCCCGCGGGCTGGACCGGACCCACTCGAGCTCGTCCTCGAGGCGCTTGCGGCGCTTGGCGTCCTTGGCGCCCTCGATCTTGATCCGGGCCGCCTTGGTCTCCAGGTAGGTGGAGTAGTTGCCCTCGTACGGGTAGGCGTGGCCGCGGTCGAGTTCGAGGATCCACTGGGCCACGTCGTCGAGGAAGTACCGGTCGTGGGTGACCGCGACGACGGTGCCCGGGTACTTCTCCAGGTGCTGCTCCAGCCACTGCACGCTCTCCGCGTCCAGGTGGTTCGTCGGCTCGTCGAGCAGCAGCAGGTCCGGCTGGGACAGCAGCAGCCTGCACAGCGCGACCCGCCGCCGTTCCCCGCCGGACAGGCTGGTGACGTCCGCGTCCGGCGGCGGGCAGCGCAGCGCGTCCATGGCCTGCTCGATCTGGCTGTCCAGGTCCCAGGCATCCTTGTGGTCGAGTTCTTCCTGCAGGCGGCCCATCCGCTCGAGCAGCGCGTCGGAGTAGTCGGTCGCCAGCTTCTCGGCGATCTCGTTGTACTCCGCGAGCAGCCGCATGGTGCCGGCCACGCCGTCCTCGACGTTGCCGAGGACCGTCTTGGTCTCGTCCAGCTCGGGTTCCTGGGCCAGCAACCCGACGGTGAAGCCAGGCATCAGGCGCGCATCGCCGTTGGACGGCTGCTCTACGCCTGCCATCATCCTGAGCAGGGTCGATTTGCCCATGCCGTTCGGGCCCACGACGCCGATCTTCGCGCCGGGCAGGAACGCCAGCGTGACCTCGTCGAGTACGACCTTGTTGCCGTGCGCCTTGCGCACGGCTCTCATCACGTAGATGAACTCCGGCA
>CAWBKD010000034.1:0-50619 GCA_963789225.1 uncultured Actinomycetes bacterium | reverse complement strand
AGGCCGACCTGGGCGTGGCCTCGGGCAACGGCAAGGGTCAGATCTTCGTCCGCGGCCAGGTGATCGCCACCGTGCCCGAGTCGGCCATCGTGGAGACGCTGATCGAGGAGGCCATGCGCCTAGCGGAGCAGGCCGCAGCGGCCGGGGACGACGACTTGCAGGCCCCCGGCCGTCCCGTCGTCACCGCCTACTGAGGCCCTTCCCCGCCGTCGTCACCCGGTCTGCCTGAGCGCAGGGCTCGTCGTCATCGTCTCGGCGTAGACCACCTCGCCGACCGCCTCCGCCGCCTCGGCGCGGGCCTCGGCTGGCAGCAGGTCGTCGGTGACCAGCACGTCGACCTCGTTCAGGCGCGCGAACGAGCTCAGGCTCACCACACCCCACTTGGTGTGGTCGGCCAGCAGCACGACGCGCCGCGCGACCCTGATGAAGGTCCGGTTGGTCTCAGCCTCGGCGAGGTTGGGGGTGGTCAGCCCGGCCTCGGCGTCGAACCCGAAGCACCCGAGGAACAGCAGGTCGAAGTGGAGCGACCGGATGGTCAGGTCGGCCATGGGGCCGACCAGCGCGTCGGAGGCGGTGCGCACGCCGCCGGTCAGGATCACCGAGTCGGTCGTCCCGTCCAGTCCGCGCGTCCCGTTGAACGCGTTCATCACGCGCAGCGAGTTGGTGACGATGGTCAGTCCGGGCACGTCGAGCAGGCACTGAGCCAGCGCCAGCGTGGTGGACCCGGCCGTGACCGCGATCGCCGTCCCCGGTCTGACCAGCCGCGCGGCGGCGCGGGCGATCGCATTCTTCTCCGGCCGCTCGAGCACGAGCTTGGCCTCGAACCCCGGCTCAGGGCTGGCGGACGTCCCCGGCAGGACCGCCCCGCCGTGCACCTTTTCCACCAGGCCATCCCTGGCGAGAACCTCAAGATCCCTGCGGATCGTCATATCCGAGACTCCCAGTCGCTGGGTCAGGTCGCTGACCCGTGCGCTGCCGTCGCTCCGGACGGCCGCCAAAATAAGCGACTGGCGGTGTCTGGCTAGCATCGCAGCCGTACCTCCTTGTCACCGGATGCCGCCCTGGCCCGTGCGGGTGGGGCCAGGTCACGTCATCCGTCGTCACTGAGACGCTGCCGGACGCTGTTTGGTTCCGGGGATCGATGTCCGAAGCAGGCGAGATTCTGATGCCCTTAGGGCAGCGTCTCGGTGGGCATACGGCCGGTCCGGGTCCATCCGGCCCGGATCCATCCCGATCAAGGGTGCGGTCCGTCCGGTCCAGAGTGCGAGTCCGTCCGGTCCGCGTCCCGTCCGATCCGGGTCCAGGCGGTCCGAGCTCAGGCCCTCCGGGCCATCCAGTCCCGGTACATCCAGTCCTGGTGCGCTACCGATCGTGAGCGCCGGTTGGCGTATCGATGGTGTTTCGCGTTCGTTGCCGTAAAGTGACATGTTAGCGTTAACATTGCCGAACAAGTTCTTTGGCCGAGACCCATTCATGACCGCGGCGCGGGCGAGGCGGGGCCTAGCGTCGCACGGCAAATGGCCCCGACCGGATCGACCGCCCCAAGCGGCGAGGGGAGGCGCGGCAGACCGAGGTTTACGTCGGCGATTCGCTGTTTTCTCCGTGCTCGGACAGAACCCGGAGCAAAAGCGAGTCCGAAACGTTTCGGACATGTCAGAAATCTTGACAGGTGATCATGAACAGGCTTAGCGTCTGTTTGCCAACCGGCAGGTACGTGCTCAGGGCGAGGCTGGTATCGGAATTGGCCCGAAATCTTTCGGGTCTCTGCGGTGCCTTATTGGGTGATCATGACCAGACCTAGCGGGCCTGGCTCGGGAGAGTCCCTGTCCCCCGGGATAAATTCCATGGAGGTCACTAGATGAAGAAAAAGGTCGACCCCGTAGTCGACGAAGCCATTGAGACCCTTAACATGAAGGACGGGCCCTCCCGTCGTCGGCTGCTGGAGGGGGCTGGGCTGTTCAGCGCCACCGCCGCCGCCTCCGCGCTCATCGCGGCCTGCACCTCGTCCAGCTCGAGCAGCGCCGCCCCGACGGCGGCACCGTCCGTGGTCAGCACGCTAGGGAACTTCCCGAAGACCCCGGCGTGGCAATTCTGGTTCGACAACCACGTCACCACCAACCTGTTCTTCGTGCCCACCCAGTTCGGATTCAAGGACGCAGCCGCGCTGCTCGGCCTGCCGACGCCGAAGTGGGGCGGCTCGGACAACTCCATAGTCGCGGACATGGTCGCCTACATGAGGACCGCGATCGCGGCGGGGGCGAAGGGGATCGCCACCACGGTGATCAACGCCAGTCCCAGCGACACGACGTTCGCCACCCCCGTGGCGGCCGCGATGAGCGCCGGCATCCCCGTGGTCAGCTACAACGCCGACGGTCCCATCCTCAAAGGCGTCGTGACACCCGGGACCAACCGGCTCTGCTACGTCGGGCAGGCACTCTACGTCTCCGGCCAGCAGATGGGAGCACGGATCCTGGCCAACACCAAGCCGGGGCACGTCGTCATCTTCATCGCCACCCCGGGCACAGCCAACATCCAGCCCCGCTACGACGGCGCGGCCTCGGTGCTCACCCCGGCCGGCTACAAGGTGAGCCTGGTGGCGACAGGGGCGTCGACGGCGGTCGAGGGGCCGCCCGAGAAGGCCTTCCTGCTCGCCAACAAGTCGGACCTGGTGGGCGCGTTCGCGGTGGACGCGGGCTCGACCGAGCTCCTCGGCCCGCAGCTCGCCTCCCAAGGCCTGGCGGGCAAGATCTACGCGGGCGGATTCGACCTAACCCCGGGCACGCTGACCGCGATCAAGGCGGGCCAGCTCGACTTCACCATCAACCAGGACCCGTACCTGCAGGGCTTCCTGCCGACGCTGTACCTGTACCTGTTCAACCTGACCGGCGGGCTGGTGCTCCCGCCGGACACCGACACCGGCCTGACCTTCGTTGACTCGTCCACCGTCGGCCAGTACCTCTCGACGAGCACCACGTATGAGGGCTCGACGGGCGCCACCAAGCCCACCCTCGTCCCGCGGTCCGGCGCCATCAGCAACGCGGTCGCTACCACGAGCACGTGACGGGCTGCGGTTCGGAGTCCTGACTCGATCGTGGCGCGCCGGCGTCGGATACTGGGCCTGTGTACGCGGGCCGGTTTCCCGGCGTCGGCGCGCCACGCGTGCCGCCGGCAAGGACACGGAAGGGAGCGGCCGAGGTGAGCGAGACCGCCGAGCGTACTCCGGCTGTGGCCGGAGAGCCCCCGGGATCCCCGGCGCGCGGGAACGGCACGTGGCGGCACCTGCGGGGAATGGGAACGTTCCTGTTGCGCCAGCGCGAGCTCACCGTGTTCGTGGTCGTGGTCCTGCTGACCCTCTACTTCGGCGTGATCTCCTCGACCGGCCGGGCCGTGTTCTTCGAGCAGGCCGACCTGATCAACCTCGGCCAGATCGCGGCGCCGATCATCATCATCGCGCTCGGCGAGGTGCTGCTGCTGATCTGCGGTGAGATCGACATCTCGGTCGGGTTCATCTACGCGTTCACGCCATACATCATGTACTTCCTGATCCAGTACTACGGCGTACCGGGCATCCTCGCGATCATCCTCGCGCTGGTCTGCGCGGCGGCGATCGGCTGGGTCAACGCCTTTATCACGGTCACTATCGGGGTGCCGTCGTTCATCACGACCCTGGGCACCGGCTTCGTCCTCTACGGCCTCATCCTGACCATGGCCCACGGCGAGCAGGCCCCCATCCCGGCGAAGGTACTCGGCATCGGCCACTGGCTCGGCACCGATGCCTTTGCCGAGATCATCTGGGCGGTCGCCCTCGTCGTCGTCTTCCACGTGCTCTTGCGGCGGACCCGGTGGGGGCTGCACACGATCGCGGTCGGCGGCAACCATCTCGGGTCGGCCGAGGCCGGCGTCAACGTCGCCCGGATCAAGTACGGGAACTTCATGATCACCGCCCTGCTCGGCGGGTTCGTCGGCATCCAGATCGCGTTCCAGACCAACGTCATCGACACGTTCTCCGGCGGGGCCGCCTACCAGCCGATGTTCTACGCGGTCGCCGCCGCGGTACTCGGCGGCACCTCGATGCTCGGCGGCTCCGGCACCATGATCGGCGCGTTCCTCGGCGCGTCCGTCCTCACGATTCTCGAGGACGGCTTCGCGGTGCTGGGGATCAGCGCCTACCCGCTGGAGATTTTCTTCGGCGGCGCCATCCTCATCTCGATGATCGCCAGCGTCCAGCTCGCGCGGCTGCGCGCCAGGGGGAGGATACAACGATGACGACGGAAGCGCCGCAGGTCAGCACCAACGTGCTGCGGGCCGAGCACATCTCGAAGCATTTCGGCGCTGTGACCGCCCTGCAGGACGTGAACCTGTACCTGGCCCGCGGCGAGGTGCTCGCCCTCCTCGGCGACAACGGCGCGGGCAAGTCGACCCTCATCAAGATCTTGTGCGGCTTCCAGCAGCCCGATTCCGGCCGGATCCTGCTCGATGAGCAACAGGTCACGCTCAAGTCGGTCGATCATGCCCGGTCGCTCGGGATCGACGTCGTCTACCAGGACCTGGCACTGGTCAATCAGCTCAGCGTCTACCACAACATGTTCCTTAACCGGGAGCGGGTCCGCGGGCTGCTGCTCAGCAACCGGACGATGAAGCGGCTCGCGCGGCAGTACCTGGACGAGATGGGCGTGAACATCCCGTCCGTCGAGGCCGACGTCGCCGCGCTCTCCGGCGGCCAGCGTCAGGCCATCGCCGTGGCCCGATCGGTGTTCACCGCCGCGAAGATCCTGCTCCTCGATGAGCCGCTGGCGGCCATGGGCGCCAAGGAGGCGGCCCTGATCCTGGATCTAGTCCAGGACCTGAAGCGCAGGGGCGACGTGTCGATCATCATCATCGCGCACAACTACGGGCAGGTGCTGGAGATCTGCGACCGGGTGAATCTGCTGCAGCACGGCGAGATCACGTTGGACAAGCTGGCCAAGGACACCTCGGTCCAGGAACTGAACGACATCGTGATCGAGGAATACCGCAGGGCACTGCAGGAGCGTCAACGTTCCGCGTGATCGGGAGGCAGTGATCGATCCGGCCCGGGCGGGACGCCGACCTCACACCAACGGCCCGGCGGGCTGATGCTTACCGCCCGCCGCGCATTTACCATGCGGGTATACGCCGAACTCGCTCGGAAGGAGCATGAATTATGGACAGTGCCGCGAGGGACTTTCTGCCTGGCGACTTCCGGGTATCTGACGCCGACCGCGATCGGGCGCTGGCCGAGCTGAGCGAAGCCTTCCAGGTCGGCCGGATCACAGCCGACGAATTCGACCAGCGATCCGGGCAGGCCTTGGCCGCCCGCACCGGGAAAGAACTGACCGCCCTGCTCGACGACCTGCCACTACATCGTGTCCCCGCCACCGCCGCGGACCGAGCGCTGCGCGTCGTGGGCGGCCGGGGCGTCATGGTCGTATCCGCCCTCGCCGCCACCACCTTCGCCGCCGTCGCCGCAACGAACGCCCTAAGCAACGGCCCCGCCCTCGCCCCCACCATCGCCCCGGCGGGAGGTACGTGCCCGGCGGCATCCGGTTCCACTTGTACGGAGCTCATCCAGGAAATGGCGGCCCATGCCGGCCAGCTCGGAGCGTGGTGGTCATCGAACGCCCCGTTCTCCCCCAGTCCCGGCTTCGACTGGGCCGGCACACTAACACCAGCAGCAATCGCCGTACTGTTCGTCGTGCTGATCATCTTCCTGCGCGTGACCCGGGTCGGCCACCCCTAGACCGAAGCGCGCGACCAAGCAGTGAAAATCGGCGCATCACGATCGGTAACCAGCCGACTCCAGACACGCTGACCGGCTAGGCACGCGGTTCGCGCGCGTCCGGGCCGTCGGCCCGGGACCAGGCGTCCCGTACCGCGGCGTAGCGATCGCGGATCGCGGGTTCGGGTTCGGCTTCGTACCGGTGGGCCGTCGCCAGCGCCCAGTCGGGGGGCGCCTCGCCGCCGGCCAGGAGCCAGGCGGCCTGCCGGGCCGCGCCGTCGGCGACGAACTCGCCCGCCTCGGGGACCTCGACCGGAACGCCGAAGACCGCGGGCGCGATCCGGAGCACCGCTTCTGATCGTGCGCCGCCCCCGATCAGCAGGACGCGCCGGACGCCGATGCCCGCCGCCCTGATCGCGTCCAGCCCGTCGGCGAGCCCGCAGAGCATCCCCTCCACGGCGGCCCTGGCGAGGTTCTCCGGCCTGGCATTCGCCCCGGTCAGACCCTGCAGCGTCCCGGTGGCGTCCGGCCGGTTCGGAGTTCGCTCGCCCTCCAGGTAGGGCAGCAGGACCAGCCCGTCGGCCCCGGGCCCGGCCGAGAGCGCCAGCGTGGAGAGTCCGTCCAGGCTGGTGCCGAGGATGACGGCGACCGCCTCTAGCACCCTGGCCGCGTTCAGCGTGCAGACCAGCGGCAGGAAACGCCCGGTGGCGTCCGCGAAGCCGGCGATCGTGCCACTCGCATCCGCCGTGGGGGTGGCGCTCACGGCGAAGACCGTGCCGGAGGTGCCCACGGAGATCACGACGTCGCCGACGGCCGCACCGAGACCGAGCGCGGCGGCCGCGTTATCGCCGGCCCCAGGGCCAAGCCACCCGCCTCCCTCCACCTCTCCCGCCGGCTCGGCGGGACCAAGCACGCGCGGCACGGCCGGTTCGCGTCCGCAGGCGCGCCGCAGCAGGTCAGGCCGGTAGGCTCCGGCCGCGGGAGACCAGTAGCCGGTGCCGCTGGCGTCGCTGCGGTCGGTCCTCAGGCGGTCAAGGTCGTCGCCGAGCCGCCCACCAGCGAGCCGCCACGTGAGCCAGTCGTGCGGCAGGCAGACGCCGGCCGTGCGCGCCATCGCGGCCGGTTCGTGCTCCGCGAGCCACCGCAGCTTCGTCACGGTAAACGAGGCGACCGGCACGCTGCCGACCGCATCCGCCCACTCGGCGGCGCCACGCGCCGCGTCACCCGCGCCGAGCTCGGCGACCAGCTCCGCCGCCGCACCCGCCGACCTCATGTCATTCCACAGCAGCGCCGGCCTGACGACGCCGCCCTGCTCATCGAGGCAGACCAGGCCGTGCTGCTGCCCGGCCACCGAGACGGCCGCGACACCGTCCAGGCCGCCCGCGCCGGCCAGGGCCTCCTGCAGCGCACGCCACCAGTCGGCGGGGTCGACCTCGGTGCCAGGCGGGTGCGCCGCCCGTCCCTCGCGCACCAGGGCTCCGGTGTCGGCCTCGCGGATCACCACCTTGCACGACTGGGTGGACGAGTCGATCCCCGCGACCAGCGCGCTCACCGGGCGCGGAGCAGGTGCTCGATCGCCAGCTGGTTGAGCCGAACGAACCCGTAGCCGGGAGCCCCGGCGGCGTCGGCGTCGAAGTCCTCGAAGGCACTGCGGTCGGCCAGCAGCCCGGCATAGGTCTCGCCGGGCGCCAGCGTGGGCGTGCCGAGTTCCGCCACCCGGGACGCGGCCTGGGCCTCGATCACCTCGGGGTCGGCGCGGAACGCGGCCGCCCGCTCCTTGAGCAGCAGGTACATGCGCATGTTCGCCGCGGCCGAGGTCCACACCCCCGCCTTGTCCTCGGTCCGCGATGGCTTGTAGTCGAAATGCCGCGGCCCTTCGTAGGTCGGCCCGCCGCCGATTCCGCCGAACTCCAGCAGGTAGACCAGCCAGAAGGCGTTCGCCAGGTCCCCGTGACCGAAGACCAGGTCCTGATCGAACTTGATGCCGCGCTGGCCGTTCAGGTCGATGTGGAACAGCTTGCCGTGCCATAGGGCCTGAGCGATGCCGTGGGTGAAGCTCAGCCCGGCCATCTGCTCGTGGCCGACCTCGGGGTTCAGCCCGACCATCTCGTGGTGCTCCAGGCTCGCGATAAACGCCAGGGCGTGCCCGATGGTCGGCAGCAAGATGTCCCCGCGCGGCTCGTTCGGCTTCGGCTCCAGCGCGAACCGGATGCCGTAGTCGTGGTCCTGCACGTAGCCGGCCAGCATGTCCACGGCCTCCCGGTAGCGGTCGAGCGCCGCTCGCACATCCTTCGCGCTGTCGTACTCGCTGCCCTCGCGCCCGCCCCACATCACGTATGTGTGCGCGCCCAATTGCGCGGCCAGGTCGATGTTGCGCATCACCTTGCGCAGCGCGAACCGGCGCACCGCGCGATCGTTGCTGGTGAAACCCCCGTCCTTGAACACCGGATGCGTGAACAGGTTCGTCGTCATCATCGGCACCACCAGGCCCGTCTCCTTCAGGGCGGCGGTGAATCGGTCGATGTGGCGAGCGCGGGCTGCGTCGTCGCTCCCGAACGGGATCAGGTCATCGTCGTGGAAGGTCACGCCGTACGCACCGAGCCGGGCCAGCTCGTGGACCGCCTCCACGGGGTCAAGCGGCGCCCGCGTGGGATCGCCGAACGGGTCGCGGGCTGGCCAGCCGACGGTCCAGAGCCCGAAGGTGAAGTGGTCGGCGGGCGTAGGCTGAGCGGGCATCGGACCTCCATGAGTTCGCTGGCTGGCCAGGCATCCCGATATTCTTGTGGCCATTGTGCCGTCTGCCGTGGGGGAGCGGCGAGGACTCGGCTCTGAGCTGGGAAGTCCGGCAAACCGGACTATACTTGACCTGGCCTTGTTGCGTGTGAGCGTTCCCAGCCATGGCGGCAACGCAGGTGGACGGCTGGCCAAGACTGAAGAGATGACTGCGTGATGTCGACTGCGAGCCGCCCGTCAGCCAAGCCGGTCATGGCCGATGTCGCGCGGCAGGCCGGCGTCTCCCACCAGACGGTCTCGCGCGTGCTCAACGGCCACCCGAACGTCAGCGGGAAGACCAGGGCCAGCGTCCTGGCCGCCATCCGCGACCTGGGCTACCGTCCGAACGCCGCCGCCCGGACGCTCGTCACCGGCCGGACCAACGTGCTGGGCGTGATCAGCTTCGACACCACGCTCTACGGCCCGGCGTCGATGCTGTACGGCATCGAGCGGGCCGCCCATCCCGGCTACTCGGTGGCGATCGCCAGCCTGGCCCGCTTCGACCGCCGGTCGCTGGACGAAGCGGTGGAGCGGTTCCTCGGCCAGGGCGTCGACGGCATCATCGTCATCGCGCCCGAGACCGCCGCGGTGGAGGCCCTCACCGGACTGGCGGGCAACATGCCGCTGGTTGCCGTGGGATGCGGGACACGCGCCCGCCTTCCCTCGGTGGCCATCGACAACCTGTCCGGGGCGGCGAAGGCCACGCAGCACCTGCTCGACCTTGGGCACCAGACCGTGCACCACATCGCAGGCCCGGACAGCTGGCTGGACGCCCAGGAGCGAGTGGAAGGCTGGCGGCAGACCCTGCGCTCAGCGGGCGCGCCAGAACCGGACCTGCTCCGCGGTGACTGGTCGGCGCGATCTGGCTACGAGGTCGGCCACCGGCTGGCCGCCATGCGCGAGGTGACCGCGGTGCTGTGCGGTAACGACCCGATGGCCCTCGGCCTGCTCCGCGCTCTGGCCGAGTGCGGCCGTCGCGTTCCCGGCGACGTCAGCGTGGTGGGATTCGACGACGTTCCCGAGGCCGCGTTCTTCCTGCCGCCGCTGACGACGGTCCGCCAGGATTTCGGCGAACTGGGCAGGCGCGCCCTGCACCTGCTCCTGGACCGCATCTCCGGCGAGCACGCCCCCCTTCCGACGCTGCCGATAGAACCGGAACTCGTCGTCCGGGCGAGCGCAGGGCCGGCCGGTGGCCGCAGGCCGCGCTGACGGTCCAGCACCCTGATGGCGCCGGCAATACCCTGATGGCTCCGGCAATCTGACG
Source organism: uncultured Actinomycetes bacterium (assembly GCA_963789225.1). Taxonomy (GTDB): domain Bacteria; phylum Actinomycetota; class Actinomycetes; order Streptosporangiales; family Streptosporangiaceae; genus Palsa-504. Next base: position 40,846 of record CAWBKD010000034.1, on the reverse strand, counting down.
GGTCCCGCGATCAGGCTCGCTCCGGCGGACCCGATGCGCCAGAATGACGTTGTGAGCGCTAACAACAGGCCGGGCGGCTACGTCGTCGGTATCGACTTCGGCACGCTGTCCGGTCGCGCCCTGGTGGTCCGCGTGGCCGATGGCGCGGAGCTCGGTACGGCGGTGCACGAGTACCGGCACGGCGTGATGGATACCGTGCTGGCCAGCTCGGGCCGGCCGCTCCCGCCCGACTGGGCGCTGCAAGACCCCGAGGACTACCGGGACGTGCTGCGCCAGGCCGTCCCAGCCGCGGTCGCCGACGCCGGCATCGACCCGGAGCAGGTGATCGGCATCGGCACCGACTTCACGGCCTGCACGGTCCTGCCGGTCCTGGCTGACGGAACCCCGCTCTGCGAGTTCTCGGAGCTGCGAGACCGCCCGCACGCCTATCCGAAGCTCTGGAAGCATCACGCCAGCCAGCCGCAGGCGGACCGGATCACCGAGCTGGCGCACGCCCGCGGCGAGCCGTGGCTCGCCCGTTACGGCGGCAAGATCTCGGCCGAGTGGCAGTTTGCGAAGGGGCTGCAGCTACTGGAAGAGGACCCGGACACCTACCGGCTCGCCAACCGGTGGATCGAGGCCGCCGACTGGATCATCTGGCAGCTGACCGGCACCGAGACCAGGAACGCCTGCACCGCCGGGTACAAGGGCATCTGGCAGGACGGGCAGTATCCATCGCGCGAGTTCCTGGCCGCCCTGCACCCCGGTTTCGCGGGGTTCGCCACCGACAAGCTGGCCCACCCGGTCGCCGCGCTCGGCAGCCGCGCAGGCGAGCTGACCCCGCGGGCCGCCGCCTGGACCCAGCTGCCCGCGAGCATCCCCGTCGCCGTGGGCAACGTGGACGCGCACGTGACCCCGCCCGCGGCCAGCGCGATCGCGCCGGGCCAGCTGGTCGCGATCATGGGCACCTCGACGTGCCACGTCATGAACGGCCAGACGCTGGCCGAGGTGCCGGGCATGTGCGGCGTGGTCGACGGCGGGATCGTGGCCGGATCGTGGGGCTACGAGGCCGGCCAGAGCGGGGTCGGCGACATCTTCACCTGGTTCGCCGAGCATCTGGTGCCGCCTGAATACCACGCCGCCGCCCGCCGCCGCGGGCTCACGCTCCATGAGCTGCTGAGCACCGAGGCCGCCGCGCAGCCCGCCGGGGCGGCTGGTCTGGTCGCCCTGGACTGGGTCAACGGGAACCGCAGCGTCCTGGTCGACCATCACCTCTCCGGTGCCATCGTCGGCCTGACGCTGGCCAGCCGGGCCCCGCAGATCTACCGGGCGCTGCTCGAGGCGACCGCGTTCGGGACCAGGGTCATCATCGACGCCTTCCAGGCGGCGGGCCTCCCGGTCACCGAGCTGATCATCGCGGGCGGGCTGATGAGCAACGAGCTGCTCATGCAGATCTACGCCGATGTGACCCGCCGCCCGCTGAGCCTGGTCGCCTCCGAACAGGCCCCGGCCCTCGGCTCAGCCATTCACGCCGCCGTCGCGGCCGGCGCCTACCCGGATGTACCGAACGCCGCGACCGCGATGGGCCGGATGCACGCAGGCGTCTACCAGCCGAACCCGGCGAACGCGGACGTCTACGATCAGCTCTACGCCGAGTACGTCGTGCTGCACGACTATTTCGGGCGCGGCGCCAATGAGGTCATGCACCGGCTCCGGGCGCTACGCGACAGGAGCAGGGCCAGCGCGCCCGCCGGTCCGGGCGCCGATGGCGGCCAGCCGTGAGCCCGGTCCCTGCCGCCATCCCCCACCCGGCCATGCCTGCCGGTTCCGCCGCCGACGCGGTCCGCCGGACCCGGCACACCGTCGCGGACCTGCATGCCGAACTTGTGCGCAATGGCCTGGTGGTGTGGACCTCGGGCAACGTCTCGGCCCGGGTACCCGGCACGGACCTGCTCGTGATCAAGCCGAGCGGCGTCGCCTACGGCGACCTCACCGCCGAGACCATGGTGGTCTGCGACCTGAACGGCGCCAGGGTCGGCGGTGAGCTCAGCCCGTCCAGCGATACCGCCTCGCACGCGTACATCTACCGGCACATGCCGGACGTGGGCGGCGTCGTGCACACCCATTCACGGTACGCGACCGCCTGGGCCGCCCGCGGCGAGCCGATTCCCTGCGTGCTCACCGCGATGGCCGACGAGTTCGGCGGCGAGATACCGCTCGGACCGTTCGCGCCGATCGGCGGCGAGGAGATCGGCCACGCGGTGGTCGCGACGCTGTCGGGCCATCGCTCACCGGCCGTGCTGCTGCGCAGCCACGGGGTGTTCACCGTGGGCGCCACCCCTTACGACGCGGTGAAAGCGGCGGTGATGTGCGAGGACGCGGCCTGCACCGTTCACCTAGCGAGTATCTCCGGCAAGCTCACCCCGCTGCCGCAAGCTCAGATCGACGCCTTGTACCGGCGATACCAGAACGAGTACGGCCAGCGCTGAACCCACAGGGAACCCACAGGGAGGCTATGAATGCGCGAGCGGAAGCCCCGGATCGGAATCCTCGGCATCATGCAGGACCTGTACGACGACATGATCCCGGGCATCGCGCGGCGGCAGGAGGGGTACGCCGCCGAGCTGGCCGCGAGCCTGGCCGGGGTCGGCGAGTTCATCCCCGGCCAGGTCGTGAAGTGCCGCGAAGACGCCGAGCGGGTCATGCGCGAGTTCGAGAACTCCGATTGTGACGGCGTGCTCGTGGTGATGCTGACCTACGGCCCGGCCATGCGGGTCGCGCGGCTGCTTGCCGAGTCCCGGCTGCCCGTCTGCCTGGCCAACATCCAGCCCGAGCCTGCGGTTACCGCCGCGTGGGACATGGCGGACATGACGTACAACCAGGGCGTGCACGGGGCGCAGGACACGGCCAACGCCATGGTCCGCGCCGGCCGGCGGTTCTCGGTGCTGACCGACGACTGGCGCAGCGAGGCGTTCCGCGCCGACGTGGGCCGCTGGGCGCGCGCCGCGGCGGCGGTGACCGCGTGGCGATCACTGAAGGTCGCGCTGGTCGGCTACGCGATGAACGACATGGGCGACATCCGGGTGGACGAGAGCGCGCTGATCCGCAGCCTCGGCCCCCAGGTCCGCGCCGTGGCGCAGGGCGACCTGTACCGCGGCATGCTCGCGGTCACCGACGCGCAGGTGGCCGAGGTGATCGCGTTCGAGGACGCCAGGTTCGAGGTCGACCCGGCGCTGTCGGCGGACGAGCGCACCGACCACGCGCGGATGCAGGTCGCGATCAAAACCACCCTGGACCGGGGCGGCTACGGCGCGTACACCGCGCACTTTGACGCGATCGGCGAGGACGGCCGGTTCTCCCGGCTGCCGCTGGCGGCCGCCTCCACGTTGATGGCCGAGGGCTACGGCTACGCCGCGGAAGGGGATGTGCTGACCGCCTGCCTGGTCTACGCCGGTCACGCGCTGATCGGCGACGCGCATTTCACCGAGATGTACGCGATGGATTTCCCGTCCGACTCGGTGCTGATGAGCCACATGGGCGAGGGCAACTGGAAGATAGCCCGTTCCGACCGGCCGGTGCGCCTGATCAAGCGCCCGCTCGGCATCGGCAGGCTGGCTGACCCGCCGACCTTCCTGTTCCAGTACCAGCCGGGCCCGGCCACGCTGGCCACGCTGGTATCGCTCGAGGGCGAGCGGTTCCGCCTGGTGGTGGCCGAGGGGGAGAACCTGGACAGCCCGCCCCTGCCCGCGCTGGAGATGCCCTACGGCCAGTTCCGCCCGGCCTCCGGACTGCGCCAGTGCCTGAACGGATGGCTGACCGCAGGCGGGCCGCACCACGAGGTGATGAACCTCGGCCACCACGCCGCCTCGTGGCGCGTCTTCTGCCAGCTCGCCGGCGTTGAATTCGTCCAGGTGTGAAGCTGGCGGCCCGAGCCACGGCGAAACATCCGGCATGATGTGAGGATGTCGAGGTCACGCCGGGACGGTCGCTCCACCGCCGCGGCGGCGCTGACGGCAGGCCTGGCCGCCCTGCTCACGCTCAGCGCCTGCACCTCGTCGAGTTCCGCGGCCCCGTCAGCTACGACCGCCGGCACCGTGCCAGGCTCAGCCAGTGCGTCGGCCACAGGCCCGATCATCCCCACCGCCAGCACGCTGCACTGGCACGCCTGCACCGGCGAGGTGGGTCAGCTAGGCGTGCGTGACTGCACCATGCTGAGCGTGCCGCTCAACTACGCCGACCCGGGCGGCAGGCACATCAGCCTCGCGCTCGACATGATCCCCGCCACCGCCCCGCCGAGCCGGCAGCAGGGGATCCTGCTGGTCAACCCGGGTGGCCCCGGTGGCAGCGGGCTGACCCTCGCGGTCGCCGTGGCGCAGGGCCTGGCCCCGGGCGTGACCGCGGACTACGACATCGTCGGCTTCGACCCGCGCGGCGTCGGGTCGTCGGTGCCCGCGCTGAGCTGCGATCCGAGCTTCTTCGACGGCGCGCGCCCGAACTACGTCCCGGCCAACAACGCCGCCGAGCAGGCGCAGATCAGCCTGGCCAGGCTGTACGCCGACGACTGCGAGCAAAAGTTCGGCTGGCTGCTGCCCTACATGACCACCGAGGACGCCGCGCGCGACCTGGACTCCATCCGCGCGGCGTTCGGCGTATCGAAGATCAACTATTACGCCTTCTCCTACGGCACCTACCTGGGCCAGGTGTACGCCACCCTGTTCCCCACGCGGATCCGCCGCATGGTCCTCGACAGCACCGTCGACCCCACGGGGGCCTGGTACACCGACAACATCGACCAGGATTACGCGTTCGACCAGCGTCAGGACGCGTTCTACGCCTGGATGGCCCGCTACGACTCGACCTATAACCTCGGCCAGAACGCCGCCAGCGTGCGCGCCGCGTACTACCGGGCCCGGAACCGGCTGGCCGCGCACCCGATCAACGGCCAGTTCGGCCCGGATGAGCTCGACGACACGTTCCTGGCCGGCGGCTACGACGACGAGCTGTGGCCGGGCCTGGCCCAGGCCCTGTCCCTGTACGTCAACACCGGGCAGGGTGCCGACCTGGTCGCCCAGTACGAGGCCCACGGCACCACGGCCGAGAACGAGTTCGCCGTCTACCACGCGGTGGAATGCTCGGACGTCAACTGGCCGCGCAGCTGGGCCTACTGGACCTCAGATACGGAGCTGGTCAACCGGACGGCTCCCTTCGAGGCGTGGCCGAACGCCTGGTTCAACGCCGCGTGCGCGTTCTGGCCCGTGCGCGGCCCGGCCAAGCCCCTGCAGATCCGCGGGGCCGGGCTGCCCGGCATCTTGATGCTGCAGGGCACGCTCGACGCGGCGACCCCGTACGCGGGCGCCCAGGACGCGCACAAGCTGCTCCCGTCCGCGCGGATGGTCGTCGTCACCGGCAGCGGCAACCACGGCCAGTCGCTGGCTGATCCTCCCGATTCCTGTGTCCAGAACTACCTGAACGCCTACCTCGCCACCGGCGCCCTGCCCGAGGGCCCCGGCCTGGTCAACGCCACCTGCCCCGCCATCCCCCCGCCGACCCCCGGACCCTGAGCACCTAAGCCGAACCCCGGATGCTAAGCACCTAAGCCGAACCCCGGATGCTAAGCACCTAAGCCACCGGTGGTTTCTGTGGGCTCATATAGGCTGGCGTTTATGTTGCGGGTGAAGCCGCCTCGGTCTGCCTCCGTGCGCCTGCTCGATGAGCGGGACCGCGGAGCGGTCCTGGCCATCTGCGACCGCGACCCGGTGACGAACGTCTTCGTGAGCTCACGCGTCCGGGCCCTCGGCGTGGACCCGGGCAGGCTCGGCGCCCAGATGTGGGGCCACGGGTCGGGCGCGCACCTAGAGTCCCTGTGCTACTCCGGCGCCAACCTGGTCCCCGTCGCGGCCACCCAGGACGCGGTGGCCGCGTTCGCGGACCGGGCCCTGCGCCAGGGACGCCGGTGCTCGTCCGTGGTCGGCCCGGCCGCCGAGGTGCAGGCGATGTGGGCCCTGCTGCGGCCGCAGTGGGGCCCGGCCAGGGAGGTCCGGCCCGACCAGCCGGTCATGGTCATCGACGGACCGCCGCACGTCGCCCCCGATCCTGTGGTCCGCCGGGTGCGGCCGGACGAGTTCGACATCCTCTGGCCCGCCTCCGTGGCCATGTTCACCGAAGAGGTGGGCGTCTCGCCGACCTCCGGGGACGGCGGCGCCTCCTACCGCGCGCGGGTTCAGCAGCTGATCAGGGCCGGGCGGGCGTTCGCCAGGATCGAAGACGGGCGGGTGATCTTCAAGGCCGAGATCGGCGCGGTCACCCCGCAGGCGTGCCAGGTGCAGGGCGTCTGGGTGCGCCCGGAGTACCGCGGTCGCGGGCTGGCCGCCCCCGGCATGGCCGCGGTCGTCGTCGAGGCGTCACGGTCGTTCGCCCCGCTGGTGTCGCTCTACGTCAACGACTTCAACGCGCCGGCGCGGGCCGCCTACCGCCGGGCCGGCTTCACCGAGACAGGGCGTTTCATGTCGGTGCTCTTCTAGTCGCGGTCGCGGATCTTGCGCAGGTAGTCGACGATCGGGCCGAACGCGTCGCGGACCTCGTCGAGCTGGCGCGGCGTCAGCCGGTCGATGAAATGCCGGCGGACGTTCTCCACGTGATCGGGCGCGACCCGCTCGATGGTCGCCATGCCTTCCCTGGTCAGCACGGCGAACGTGCCGCGCTTGTCGCCCTCGCACTCGTCCCGCCGGACCAGGCCGCGAGCCTCCATGCGCGAGATCTGGTGCGACAGCCGACTCCGGGACTGGCTGGTGGCGTCGGCGAGATCGGTCATCCTGAGCCGGTTATCCGGTGCCTCGGACAGGTTGACCAGGATCTCGTAGTCGTGCCCGGACAGCCCGTGGACGTTCAGGTCCCGGTCGAGCTGGCGCATCAGCAGCTGGGACAGGTGCACGGTGGCCCGCCACGCCTGCTGTTCCTCGTCGCTCAGCCAGTTCGGGCGACCGTCGGTACCGGTCATACCATGCAATCTACCCTGGTCCAGCGGCCGCGGCGACCGTGTTTCTGCTGGCCGAACGCGAGGCGTCGGCCGGCGGGCCGGAGTCGCGGTCCGCGCCGCCCGCGTGGCGTGGCACGATCGGACTGTGCGTAAGGACGAGGGGTCGGCGACCACCAGTGCCGAGTTGCGCGCCCACAATCTCGCGCGGCTGCTGCGCGCCATCCACGACGGCGGCGGCCAGCTCACCAGGGCCGAGCTCACCAGGCAGCTCAGCCTGGCCAGGGGAACCGCCACCGTGCTGGTCAGGGACCTGGCCGGGCGTCGCCTCATCGAAGAGCTGAGCGGGACCGCCGACGTGACCGTCCAGCGCACGCGGGGACGCCCGACCGGCGTACCGTCCTTGCACCCGGAGGGGCCGGTCGCGCTCGCGGTCGACCTGCGGGATGACTCGTATACCGTCGCCGCCTTCGAGCTCACCGGGCGGTGCACGGTCCTGCACCGCCAGGAGCGCGACGCGGGCTCAGGCGCGGGGGTGCTCGCCGACGTCGCGGACCGGCTGCGGGCGGCCAGCCGCCGCTTCGCCGGGCGCGTGGTCGGCATCGGCGTTGCGGTCCCCTCCCCGGTAAACGGCGGCGCCATGGTACAGCCGACGCTGCCGGACTGGCAGGACATCGACGTGGCCGCGGCGCTCAGCCCCGGCCCTGCCCCCGGCCCCGTGCTGGCGGGCAACGACGCCACGCTGGCCGGGCTGGCCGAGGCCCGCCGGGGGGTGCTGCGGGGCGTATCGGTGGCCCTGCACCTGCACGTCGCGACCGGCATCGGCGGGGTGCTCCTGTCCCGCGGCCTGCCGGCGACCGGAGCGCACGGTTCGGCGGGGGAGTTCGGGCACATGCCGCTGACCGGCGGCGAGGAACGATGCCGGTGCGGCTGCGTCGGGTGCTGGGAACTCGATGCGGGCGCCCGCGGGCTGCTGCGGGCCGCCGGGCAGGCCGAGGAAGGCGACCGGATGGTCCAGGCCGAGCAGATCATCGCCGCGGCCGCCACCGACCGCGGGTACGGCCGGGCCCTGGCCCACGTCGCCAAGGCGCTCGGCCGCGGCATCGGCTCGCTGGTCAACGCCCTGGACCCGGAGGCCGTCGGCCTGTCGGGCCTGGCCGCCCGGGTGTACGACGTCGCCCCGGACCTGGTCACGGCCGGGTACCTGTCCGCCCTCATGCGTTTCCGCCGCGACCACCCGCCCGCGCTGCTGCCGTCCACCCTGGGCAGCCTCAGCGCGCTGACCGGCGCCTCGGAACTCGTCTTCGACGCCTTCCTCACCCCGCGCGGCCTGGGCGCCTGGCGGGCCCCCGAGCAGAAAACCGCGTGACTTCGCCGCCTCGACCTGGTAAGTTCCCGTCCTCGTGGCCGCGTCACAAACACACAATCAATATCCCGAACGGCCTTCCGAGGAGCCCGTCCTCACCTCCGAGCGCGAGCAGTTGCAGCGCTCCCGCGAGTACCTCCGCCTGATGCGTGAGGACGTCCTGTCCCTGCGGGCGATGGGCGGGGACCCGGTCTCCGAGGAGTACCTCAAGGCCGACCTCTACCACCGGGCCGAGGCGCTGAAGGACATCCCGGACGCACCCCTGTTCTTCGGCCGCCTCGATTACGCCGGACAGGCCGACCCGGACGCCGCCGGCGACGACGGCGTAGCCGGGCACAGCTTCCACATCGGCCGCCGGCACGTGCACGCCCCGGACGGGACGCCCGCGGTGATCGACTGGCGGGCGCCGGTGTCCAGGCCGTTCTACCGGGCCAGCGCCGCCGACCCGATGGACCTCGCGTTGCGCAGGCGCTTCGGGTTCTCCGGCGGCGAGCTGACCGCCTACGAGGACGAGCTGTTCACCCCCGGGCGCCCCGGCCCGCCTGCCACCGGGAACAAGCCGAGCCGGATCCTGCTCGAGGAGATCGAGCGCCCGCGATCGGGGCCGATGCGGGACATCGTCGCCACCATCCAGCCGGACCAGGACGACATCGTGCGGGCGGACGCGGCCCAGACGGTCTGCGTGCAGGGCGCGCCGGGCACCGGGAAGACGGCCGTCGGCCTGCATCGGGTCGCCTACCTGCTCTACGCCTACCGGGAGCAGGTGCGCCGGCGCGGGGTGGTCATGGTCGGGCCGAACCGCGCCTTCCTCTCCTACATCCGCAACGTGCTGCCCGCGCTCGGGGAGCTCGACGTGACCCAGACCACCGTGGGCGAGCTGATCGCGCGTGACGTCCCCCGGGGGCCCGTCGCGATCCGGGGCACCGACTCCGAGGCGGCCGCGGTCATCAAGGGCGACGCGCGGATGGCCGAAGTCCTGACCCGCGCGCTCTGGTCCTCGCTGCGCCGGCCGCAGGCCACGCTGGTGCTGCCCCGCGGGTCCCGCCGGTGGCGGGTGCCGGCCTACGAGCTGGCGGAGCTCGCCGACGAGCTCCGCCTCCGCGGGGTGCGTTACGGCGCGGCCCGCGAACTGCTCGAGCACCGGATCGCGCACGTGATCCTGACCCAGATGGAGGCGGCGGGGGAGGCGTGTGACGACCGGACCCACGAGTCGGTCCGTCGGTCCAGGGTGGTCCGTTCGGCGGTGGACGCGATGTGGCCGAAGGCCGATCCGGTCCGGCTGGTGTTCGGCCTGCTCTCGTCCCCCGAGGCGCTGGCGGCGGCCGCCGAGGGCGTGCTCACCCCGGCCGAACAGGAGCTGATCCTGTGGTCGCCCGCCCCGCGCGGCCCCGGCTCGGCGCGCTGGTCCCAGGCCGACGCCGTGCTCATGGACGAGGCGCGCGACCTGATCACGCGGACCCCCAGCCTGGCCCACGTCGTGGTGGACGAGGCGCAGGATCTGTCGCCGATGGAGTGCCGCGCGCTCGGCCGCCGCTGCTCGACGGGTTCGGCCACGGTGCTCGGCGATCTCGCCCAGGGCACCACGCCCTGGGCGGCGTCCTCCTGGGAGTCGCTGCTGTCCAACCTGGGCAAGCCGGATACAGACGTGCGGGAGCTTTCTGTGGGGTACCGCGTGCCCAGGCAGATCCTCGATTACGCGTCTTCGCTGCTGGCCGCCATCGCCCCGGAGCTGCGGCCCGCCGCCTCGCTGCGGGCCGATCCCGGGTCGCTGGAGATCGTCGGGGTCCCGGCCGCCAAGCTCGGCCCGGCCCTGGTGGCGGCCTGCGCCCGGGCCTGCGCCAAGCCCGGGTCGGTCGCCGTGATCGCCGCCGACCCGCAGATCGGGTCTCTGGCGGGCGTCCTCGACGGCGCGGGCGTCGAGCACGGCACGCCCGGTTCGGACTCGCGCCTCACGCTGGTGCCAGTGACGCTGGCCAAGGGCCTCGAATTCGATCACGTCATCGTGGTCGAGCCCGCGCGCATCGCCCGCGCCGAGGCCCGCGGCCTGCAGCGCCTCTACGTGGCGCTGACCAGGGCCGTATCCCAGCTGACCGTCCTGCACGGCGAGCCGCTACCCGCCCCGCTCCCCGGACGACCGGCTTCGTGATTGTCTGTCCGGCTTTAATGCATCATTAGTGAACCAATGCCCGGCCCGGAGCGTCTGCATGAGTAGGGGAAAATGCGGTTGTGCCCGCGGATCTCCCGACCTGCGACTTTCCCGATGTTCGTTGCGCGGCTTGCGCCGCGGAGGCATCCTGTAAGTCGCGACAACGTTAAGTTTTCAATTGATTGCGAAAGGTAACACTGGTGATGACGATGGAAGCCAGTAGGACCCGCGATTCCCTGGGGTCCAGGGGGGCGGACCACATGCAGGCGGTTTACCTGGAAAAGCTGGCCGACGAGCTTTCCCACCGAGGGCTTGAGGCCTGGTTGATGGAAACGCCCGGGCGCATGCCCAGCTTGTACGTGGTGAACCCGGGCGCGCGGGCGCTCGAGGAGAACGTATACGCCGGTTGCGGTAAGGATGGCATCTGGTGGTTCTGGTGGTCGTGGGCGGAGCGGATCGCCGTGGCCGACGACCTTGACCTGGCTGCCACCACCATCGTCCGCGTGCTTGCCTCCCGCCGCCGCGAAGACTGAGCGCCCGACCAACGTTTACCCAGGTCACTGTTCCCCGTGATGTGATGGGCGGATGGACCTGTGCACGACCCCGGCGGTCGACCTCGCCCGGCTGATCCGGTCCCGCGAGCTGTCCGCCGCCGAGTTGCTCGCCGCCGTGCTGGCCAGGATCGAGGCGGTCAACCCCGCGGTCAACGCGATCGTGACGCTCGCCCCGGAACAGGCCGCCTCAGCCGCGGCTGAGCTGGACTCACTGGCGGCGCGCGGGGAGTTCCGCGGGCCGCTGCACGGGCTGCCCATCGCGGTGAAGGACCTCGCCGAGACGGCCGGGATCAGGACCACGTTCGGCTCACCCATCTTCGCCTCGTACGTGCCGTCGTTCGACGCACCGCACGTTGCGCTGCTCAAGCAGGCCGGGGCGGTGGTGGTTGGGAAGACCAACACCCCCGAATTCGGCGCCGGAGCGCAGACGTTCAACCCGGTCTTCGGGCCGACCCGCAACCCGTTCGACACCCGGCTGACCCCCGGCGGCAGCAGCGGCGGCGCCGCCGCGGCCGTCGCCACCGGAATGGTCCCGTTCGCCGACGGTTCCGACCTCGCTTCCAGCGTCAGGAACCCCGCCGCCTTCTGCGGCCTGGTCGGGCTGCGGACCACGCCCGGGCTGATCCCTGACGAGGCATTCGAGTCCCTCTCCGTGATCGGCCCCCTCGCCCGCAGCGCACAGGACGCCGCGCTGCTGCTCGCCGGGATGTGCGGACGCGATCCCGGGCTGCCGCTCGCACGGCCCGACCGCCCCGCCGACTTCCTCGACCTGCGCCCCGCGTCGCTGCGCGGCGTGCGGGTGGCGTGGACGTACGACCTAGGCGACCTGCCCGTGCAACCCGAGGTCCGGTCGGTGCTCGGCTCGATGCGGGCGAGGCTGGAGCAGGCCGGGTGCGCGGTGGTCGACACGGCTCCGGACCTGTCGGACGCCGATGAGGTCTTCCAGGTCCTGCGGGCCGCGTTGCTCGTCAACCTGGCTCCGCTGCTGCGCGCCCATCGCGAGCAGATCAAGCCGACCCTGGCCTGGAACATCGATAAGGGCCTCGCGCTGACCGGCGAGCAGATCGCCGCGGCGCGGGCTGGCCACGCCGCGATCTTCGGCCGGGTCAGGTCCTTCCTGGCCGACGGGTCCTTTGAGGTCCTGGCCCTGCCCACCGTTCAGGTGGTCCCGTTCCCTGTCGAGACCGAATGGGTGGCGGAGATCAACGGGGAGCCCATGGTCACGTACATCGACTGGATGCGGTCCTGCTCGCGGGTCACGGTCAGCGCGCACCCGGCCATTTCGGTGCCGGCCGGCCTGACCGCGGCCGGCCTTCCGGTCGGGCTCCAGCTGGTCGGCCGTTACGGCGGCGACCGCCGGCTGCTTGAGCTGGCCGCCGGGATCATGGCCCTGGACGGCAGGTAATCCCGACTGGCCCACGGGCGGGGCGGGGAGCAGCGCGCTGGCCGGCAGGCCGGGAAAGGCCTCCGTACTGCCCCGCCAGTACGCGGCGCGCTCGGCCGACCCCTGCATGGCCAGCGCGCCGAAGTTGCGCAAGCCGGGGTCGCTGACCGCGACCAGGCCCAGGTAAGCCCGGGTCACGCCGTCTTCGAGGTAGGCCGCGAGCGCCGTCGCCGATGCCGCGTCGTGGACCGGGAACGGCAGCTGGTAGAAGGCCTGCGCGGCCACCGGCACCGCGCCGAGCCGCGAGATCATGCCGGTCAGCGTGTCCCGGGCCCGGTTGTGCCCGGTCCAGTCCTGCTCGGCCGCCGTGAGCCGGCTTCCCGTCAGGTGGGCGCCGGCCACCCCGTAGCCGAAGATGGCCGCGTCCTCGGCCGCGAGCACGGCCTGCAGCGCGGACAACGCCCCGAGTGCGGCTCCCATCAACCCGCCCTACCCGCCGAGGGCCGCCACGTGCGTGGCGTGACTGGCCGCGATGCTCGCGAACAGCTGCGCGAGCGCAGGTTGGGCGGCACCAAGCTGCCGCACCAGGTCCGCGGCGGATTCCCGCTCCGCGGCTCGCAGCTGTGCTAGCCCGGGGGGGCGACCCCCCGGAGCCCCCCGATCCTGGGGGGGAACCGTCCCCCCCAGACCCCCGCGGCGCGGCGCCGATGACGTTGCCGAGGGCAAGACGAGCCTCGCCGACAGTTGCGCGAGATGCTGTTCGTGCTGGCTGAGCAGGGGGGCCGTTGCCCGCGAAACGCCGGTGATGGCCGTCTTGTACAGGTGGATCAGGTTTGTTTCCGCCGCGATGACCGCCTCCAGCGTGATCACGTCGGGGGCGGGGCTGGCCGGTCCCGCCAGCGGATCGGGCCCGGCGAACGCCTCTGAGGAGCGGCAGCCTGTGGCGGCGAGCAGCAGGGGCAGGGTCGTCGCCGAGGCGAGCAGCATGCGGCGCCTCGGCAGGAGGTCGGGCACACCGGCAAGCTACCACGGACGTTCGAAGGGTCCGGCCTGTCCTATCCGCGTGATGGCCAAGCTGCGGATAGGCTAGGAGCCAATCCCGCAGGTCGTGGACGAGGAGGTCGTGATGCCAGCTGGTACGCGTCACGCGCCGTCGGACGACGAGAGCAGGATCGCGGACGTCATCCGGCCCGTCGTGGCCGCCGCCGGAATGGACCTCGAGTCCGTCCGGGTAACCCCCGCGGGCCGCCGGCGGCTGCTGCGGGTGGTGGTGGACAGCGATCGGGGCGTGAGCCTGGACGACGCCGCGGCGGTCAGCCGCGATGTGTCCACCGCGCTCGACACCGTGGCGGTGATGGGTGAGTTCCCCTACACGCTCGAGGTTTCTTCCCCTGGCGTGGACCGCCCGCTGACCGATGTTCGGCACTGGCGCCGGGCGGTGGGGCGGCTGGTCCGGGTGCCCGTCACGGATTCCGGTGCCGTGGCCGGCCGCATTATTTCCGCCGACGCCGACGGGGTGACCCTGGACGTCGAGGGTGCGCGCCGCCGTTTCGCCTATGGCGTGCTGGGCGCGGGAGCTGTCCAGGTGGAGTTCGGGCACCCGCAAGCAGAGCTGGGAGCGACCGGCGATGGACATTGACCTGAGCGTGCTGCGGAGCCTGGAGAGCGAGAAGGACATCTCGCTCGATCAGGCCATCAAGGCTATCGAGGACGCGCTGCTCGTCGCCTACCACAAATCCGATGGCGCGTCGCCTTCCGCGCGGGTCGTGGTGGACAGGAAGAGCGGTCACGTCACGGTCTGGGCCATCCAGACCAACCCGGACGGCACGGTGGTACAGGAGTACGACGACACGCCTGCCGGGTTCGGGCGGATCGCGGCGACCACCGCCCGGCAGGTAATACTGCAGCGGCTCCGTGACGTGGAAGACGAGCTGACCTTCGGCGAGTACGCCGGGCGCGAGGGCGACATCGTCGCCGGGGTGATCCAGCAGGGCAAGGACCCCAGGACGGTGCTCGTCGACCTGGGCAAGCTGGAGGCGGTACTCCCGCCCGCGGAACAGGTTCCCGGTGAGCGGTATATCCACGGGGAGCGGCTGCGCTGCTACGTGCTTCGGGTGCACAAGGGGCACCGGGGCCCTTCGGTCACCCTGTCGCGGACGCACCCCGGCCTGGTGAAAAAGCTGTTCGCCCTGGAGGTGCCCGAGATCGCCGAGGGCACGGTGGAGATCGTCGCGATCGCCCGTGAGGCGGGCCACCGCACCAAGATCGCCGTCCGGTCGCACCAGCCCGGCGTCAACGCCAAAGGCGCCTGCATCGGCCCGATGGGGAGCCGGGTCCGGAACGTGATGAACGAGCTGCACGGCGAGAAGATCGACATCGTGGACCACGCCGATGACCCGGCGGACTTCGTCGCCAATGCCCTGTCGCCCGCCCGGGTGAGCCGCGTGCACGTCGTCGACGCGGCGGCCAGGGAGGCACAGGTCATCGTGCCCGACTACCAGCTGTCCCTCGCCATCGGCAAGGAGGGGCAGAACGCGAGGCTGGCCGCCCGGCTCACCGGCTGGCGGATCGACATCAGGCCCGACGCCGCCGCGCCCGACGCCGCCGCGCCCGACCCGCCCGCCCCCGATCCATCCGCCCCCGATCCATCCGCCCCCGACGACCCGTCCGGTTCGACGCCCGACGCTCCGCCCGGCTCGCCGCCGGACGCCCCGGACGCCCCTCCGGCCTCCCCTGCCGCGTAGGCCCCTTCAGCTCCAACTCCCGGCTGGTGCCGGGGACGTGCGAACACGGTAGACTTGGTGGCAATGGCCGTACGAGCCGAGCGGCGCGCGTTGAGCATGCCCGTCATGCGTACCTGCGTGGGCTGCAAGGAGCGTGCGGTCAAGTCCAGCTTGCTTCGCCTCGTGGCGGTTGGGGACGTCATCCAGCCCGACCCGCGAGCCCGGCTCCCCGGCCGGGGTGCGTACCTGCATCCCAGCCTGGCGTGTCTCGAGCTCGCGCAACGGCGCCGGGCGTTTCCCCGGGCGCTCCGCTCGGCGGGATCACTCAGTTTCGCCCTACTGGCTGAGTATCTTTGCCGCGCGGAATCCCCGGCATAGCATTACTGCGGCGAAGCAGTCTGGCTGGGCAGCAGGCGTAACGCAAGAAGGAACACCTGTCGGAAAGCAGGTCGAGAAGCTGATGAGCGCTCGATGAGCACGCGGCGATGATGACCATAGGCTGAGGCCCGCCCGGAGCACGCTCTGCCCGGGCTGGGGTCCGGTAGAAGGCCCAGGGAAGGGCCGAGAGGGAGCGTAGTGGCGAAGGTCCGGGTTTACGAACTCGCGAAGGAGTTCGGGGTCGAGAGCAAGGCCGTGATGGACCAGCTCAAGGAAATGGGCGAGTTCGTGCGGTCAGCGTCCTCGACGATAGAAGCGCCCGTGGTCCGGCGGCTCAAGGAGGCATTCGCCTCGACGGCGCAGGATCAGCAATCAAGGTCCAGGCCAGCGGCATCCGCGCCGCGTGACGGGGCCTCCTCCCCGGCTGCGCCGGGTTCCGCCGTCAGCGGGCCAGCGCAGCCAGGCGCTGGCGCGCGCGCCGGTGGCGCCCCGGCAGTGGCCGGCGGTAACGGCGCGGCGGCCGGAACTGCGACTGGTTCCGCGCCCAGCGCGGTCACCGACGCAGCGAGGGCGGCCGGTGCGGCGGCTACACCCGAAGCGGCCAGCCCGAGCCAGCCCAGCCAGGATGCGGCTGAGGCTGCAGCCCGGAGGCTACCGCCGGTGCCCTCGACGCCCGCATCGCGGCCCGGCCCGGCACCCGCGGACACCCGGTCCGAGCCGAGGACTCCGGGCCAGGCCGGCGTTCCGCCGCGCGTCCCCGGACCGCCGAGGACGCCTGTCACCCCCGCGGACTTCAGGAGTCCGGGGACCGGTCAGGCGCGCCCCGCCGCGCCCCGCCCCGGCACGCCCGGCGCGCAGCGCCCGGGACCCCAGAACCCCCAGGGCGGCCAGAGCGCTCCGGGTTCCGCCGGGGTTCGGCCGTCCGCGCCGCGGCCCCAGGGACCAGGCGCGCCCCGGCCGGGATCTCCCCGGCCGCCCGTCCCGGGCGGTCCGCGACCCGGCGGGCCACGTCCCGGCCCGCGGCCCGGTAACAACCCGTTCAGCTCGACCGCGACCGGCATGGGCTCGGCTCCTCCGGCCCGGCCCCAGGGTCCCGTTCCCGGCCAGCCGGGTCGTCCCGGCCAGCAGGGCGACGGCCCCCGCGGCTCAGGGGGCCCGGGTGGCCCGCGTCCCGGCGGGCGCGGGCCAGGAGGCCCGGGCGGCTCAGGCGGCCCGGGCGGTCCCCGTCCTGGTGGGTTCTCCGGTCCACGCCCCGGTGGTCCACGGCCGAGCCCGATGAACATGCCGTCCCGGCCGGCGCCCTCTGGTGCCGGGCGCGGTGGCCCCGGCGGGGCCGGGCGCGGTGGCCCCGGTGGCGCCGGAGCCGGTCCCCGGCCGGGCGGCGGCGGCGGTGGCCGCGGCCCGGGCACCGGCGGCCCGCGTAACGCCGGCGCCCCGGGCGCTGGCGCGCCCAGGACCGGTGCGGGCGGCGGTGGTGCCCCGGCTCGCCCGGGCGGCGGCCGCGGTCGCAGCGGCACCGCGGGCGCCTTCGGACGTCCCGGCGGGCGACCGTCCCGGACTCGCCAGTCGAGGAAGCAGCGGCGCCAGGAGTTCGACAACATGCAGGCGCCGACGATCGGCGGCGTCTCGGTTCCCCGCGGTAACGGCCAGGTCGTCCGGCTGAGCCGGGGCGCGAGCCTGAGCGACTTCGCCGACAAGATCGGCGCCAACCCGGCGTCCCTGGTCACGGTGCTGCTGCACCTGGGCGAGATGGTGACCGCGACCCAGTTGGTCAACGACGAGACGCTGCAGTTGCTCGGTGCGGAGCTGAACTACAACGTTCAGGTCGTCTCCCCCGAGGAAGAGGACAAGGAACTGCTGGAGTCGTTCGACATCGAGTTCGGCGCGGACGAGGGCGGCGAGGGCGACCTGGTCGCCAGGCCGCCGGTGGTCACGGTCATGGGTCACGTCGACCACGGCAAGACCAAGCTGCTCGACGCGATCAGGCACACCAACGTGGTGGCGCGCGAGGCCGGCGGCATAACCCAGCACATCGGTGCCTACCAGGTGACCACCGAGGTCGACGGCGAAGAGCGCCAGATCACCTTCATCGACACCCCGGGCCACGAGGCGTTCACCGCCATGCGGGCCCGTGGCGCCGAGACCACGGACCTGGTGGTGCTCGTGGTAGCGGCCGACGACGGCGTGAAGCCGCAGACCACGGAGGCCCTCAACCACGCGCAGGCGGCCGGGGTGCCCATCGTGGTGGCCGTCAACAAGGTGGACAAGGAGGGTGCCGACCCGCAGCGGGTACGGGCGCAGCTGACCGAGTACGGCCTGGTGGCCGAGGAGTTCGGCGGCGACACGCAGTTCGTGGACGTATCCGCCACCCAGCGGATCGGCATCACCGAGCTGCTCGAGGCGATCGTCCTGACCGCGGACGCCTCGCTTGATCTGCGCGCGAACCCGGACCAGGACGCCCAGGGCGTGGCCCTCGAGGCGCACCTGGACAAGGGCCGCGGCCCGGTGGCCACCGTCCTCGTCCAGCGCGGGACGCTGCACGTCGGCGACTCGATCGTCTGCGGTGACGCCTTCGGCCGCGTGCGGGCCATGCTCGACGAGAACGGTCAGCCCATCCCCGACGCCACGCCGTCACGGCCGGTGATGGTGCTGGGCCTGACCTCCGTCCCCGACGCCGGGGACAACTTCCTGGTCGTCACCGACGACCGGATGGCCAGGCAGATCGCCGAGCGCCGCGAGGCCCGCGAGCGCATCGCCCAGTTCGCCCAGGGTCGGCGCCGGGTCACCCTCGAGGACCTGGAGTCGGCGTTCAAGGCCGGCGAGCGCGAGGAACTGCTGCTCATCATCAAGGGCGACGTGTCGGGTTCCGTGGAAGCCCTCGAGGACGCGCTGCTCCAGCTGGACGTCGGCGAGGAGGTCACCCTCCGGGTGATCGGCCGCGGCGTCGGCGCGATTACGCAGGACGACGTCAACCTGGCCATCGCCTCGGACGCGGTGATCATCGGCTTCAACGTCCGGCCGGCCGGCCGGCCGGCGAGCTGGCCCAACGCGAGGGCGTGGACATCCGCTACTACTCGATCATCTACCAGGCGATCGAGGAGGTCGAGGCCGCGCTCAAGGGCATGCTCAAGCCCGTGTTCGAAGAGGTGCAGCTCGGCACGGCGGAGGTCAGGGAGGTCTTCCGGGTGCCGCGGGTCGGCAACGTCGCCGGTTGCATCGTGCGCAGCGGCTCGATCCACCGCAACAGCAAGGCGCGGCTGATCAGGGACAGCGTGGTCATCTCCGACAACCTGTCGGTGGAGTCGCTACGCCGGTTCAAGGACGACGCGACCGAGGTCCGTGAGGGCTTCGAGTGCGGCATCGGCATCGGCTACAACGACGTCAGGATCGGCGACACGATCGAGACCTTCGAGATGAGGGAGAAGCCAAGGGCCTGACGATCCGAGCACCGGGCCCCCGGGTAGGAGCGACGCCGTGTACGTCGCTGCGCTGACGCTGGACGTGCTGCTGGGCGACGTGCACTCGCTGAAGGCCAAGCGGGCCGTCGTCCGGCCGCTCGTCGCCGAGCTGCGGCGCTGCTACCCGGGTGTCGCGGTCGCCGAGACCGGCCACCTGGATCTGCATCGGCGGGCCGAGATTGGCGTGGCCGTGGTGTCCGCCACCGCCGCGAACGCGCTGAGCGTGCTCACCGAGTGCGAGCGCCTGGTGGCCGGGCACCCTGAGATCGAGCTGCTGTCGGCCAGGCAGCGGCTGTTCAACGAGGAGGAGTGACGGACATGGACGCCGCCAGGGCGCGCAAGCTCGCCGACCAGATCAGCCAGATCGTCGCGGAAATGCTGGAGCGGCGGATCAAGGACCCCAGGCTCGGCTTCGTCACCGTCACCGAGGCCCGGCTGACCAACGATCTGCGCGAGGCCACCGTGTTCTACACCGTGTACGGGTCCGACCAGGAGCGCGCCGACACGGCGATGGCGCTGGCCAGCGCGACCGGCATCATCAGGTCCGAGGTCGGCAGGCAGCTCGGCCTGCGGCACACACCCTCGCTTGAGTTCGTCGCCGACGCGCTGCCCGACAGCGCCCAGCGGATCGAGGACCTGGTCACCCAGGCCAAGCGCGCCGACGCCGAGCTGGCCCGCAGCCGCCAGGGTGCCCTGCACGCCGGAGATCCCGACCCCTACCGCAAGCCCGCCGAAGACTCCGACGAGGACGACTAAGGCGCATGAGCGGCCCGAACGGCCTGGTCATAGTGGACAAGCCGGGCGGCATGACGTCCCACGACGTGGTGGCGCGGATCCGCCGTCTGGCCGGGACCAGGCGGGTCGGGCACGCGGGGACCTTGGACCCGATGGCGACCGGCGTCCTGGTGGTCGGCGTTGAGAAGGCCACCCGGCTGCTCGGCTACCTGACCGCGACCGAGAAGGAGTACCACGCCACGATCAGGCTCGGCCAGTCGACCAGCACCGATGACGCCGAGGGCGAGATCACCGGCGGCGCGTCCGCCGCGGACGTTTCCGCGGCAGTGCTCACTCAACACGAGCTAGCGAAGGTCGCGGCCAGCCTCACCGGGGAGATCATGCAGGTGCCGCCCGCGGTCAGCGCGGTCAAGGTCGCAGGCCAGCGGGCCTACCGGCTGACCCGGGCCGGCGCGGCGCCGGAACTGGCGGCCAGGCCGGTGACCGTCTACGAGTTCACCATCACCGCCGTGCGTCATGACGGCGACCTGCTCGACCTCGACGCGATCGTGCGCTGCTCGAGCGGCACCTATATCAGGGCCCTGGCCCGTGATATGGGCGCCCAACTCGGCGTCGGCGGCCACCTCACCCGCCTGCGCCGGACCAGGGTCGGCGCTTACCGCATCGAGGACGCGCGGACCCTGGAGCAACTCGCCGAGCGGTTCGACGTCGTGCCGCTGGCCCAGGCGGCGCAGGCGGCGTTCCCTCGCCGGGACCTGTCCGAAGACGAGGCCCGCCGCCTGGCGCACGGCGGCCGCCTCGCCCTCGCCGCCCCCAGCGCGGCCCACCCGGGCCCCACCGCCGCCTACGCCCCCGACGGCACGCTCGTCGCCCTGCTGACCGAGGAGTCCGGCCAGGCGCGCCCGCTTGTCGTCTTCGCCGAAGGCTAGGCTGGTGCTCGCCGCCGACAAAGGAGGACCGGGGATCGTGTACCGCTGGCACGGCTTGGACGACGTGCCCGCCGACTGGGGCGGGTGCGTGGCCACGATCGGCGTATTCGACGGCGTACACCGCGGCCACCAGCGGATCGTGCACCGGGCGGGCGAGATCGCGCAGAGCAGGGACCTGCCTCTCGTCGTGCTCACCTTCGACCCGCACCCGGACGAGGTCATCAGGCCGGGCTCGCATCCGCCGATCTTGACCTCCCCGCGCCGGCAAGCCGAACTCCTCACCGCCCTCGGCGCCGACGCCATCTGCGCCCTCCCGTTCAGCCTGGAGTTCTCCCGGCTCAGCCCGGACGAGTTCGTCCGGGTCGTGCTGTCTGAGCGACTGCACGCGTCCGCCGTCGTGGTGGGGGAGAACTTCCGCTTCGGGTACCGGGCCGCGGGCGACGTGCCGCTGCTGGCCCAGCTCGGCGAGAAGTACGACTTCACCGCCGAGGGGGTACCGCTACTGGTGGTCGACGGCGTGACGATCTCCTCGACCTACATCAGGGAGCGGCTGGCCGCGGGGGATGTCGAAGGAGCCGCCGCCGCGCTCGGCCGGCCGCATCGTGTGGAAGGCGTGGTCGTCCGCGGTCACATGCGTGGCCGGGCGCTGGGCTTCCCGACCGCGAACCTGGAAACCCCGCCGCACACCGCCACCCCCGCCGACGGCATCTACGCCGGCTGGCTGGCCAGCCTGGACCTGAACGGGAGAGAAACCAGCCGCTGGCCGGCCGCGATCTCGGTCGGCACCAATCCGACGTTCGGCGAGGGCGAGCGCACGGTCGAGGCGTACGCGCTGGACCGTGACGACCTGGACCTGTACGGCGTCCACGCTGCCATCGACTTCGGCGCCCGCCTCCGTGGCACCGAACGCTTCGACACCGTGGACGCCCTGGTCGCCCAGATGCGCGAAGATGTCGACCGGGCCCGCTTCATGCTGGCTTAAGGTTCACCCCGTAACGTCTCCGTGTGCAGGTAAGCAACGAGGCGAGGCCGCCTGACGAGCGGAGCCGGGTGCAGCGCCGGGCCGACGAGGGCGTGGCAGCGAACGCCCGCCTGACCGCGACCCGCCCGCTCAAGCTCGGTGGGGGCTGGGCGGGGCGGCCCGAAACCACGTTCCGCTAGCCGCTACGCGTCGGCGAGGACAGCCTCGAGCGCGTGTCGCAGCGGGCCTAGGCGCCGGGCCGCGGCCGCGCGGGCCGCCGGGAGGGATCGCCCGGCCAGCGGCTCGGTGATCTCGATGTAGCACTTGATCTTCGGCTCGGTGCCGCTCGGGCGGAGCACCACGCGGGCGCCGGGCAGCCGGAAGATGAGCACGTCCGCAGGCGGGAGCCCGCCCCGATCGCTCGCACCGTCCGCCAGGTCGGCCATGCTCGATACCGGCTCGCCGCCGAGGGCCGACGGAGGCGCCGCCCGCAGACGGCTCATGACCTGCGCCTGGTCGGCGGTCCGCAGTGTGACCTGGGAGGTCAGGTGCACGCCATGAGCGGTCTCCAGCTCGTCGTACCGGTCGAGCACGGAACGGCCGGCCGCCCTCGCCCCCATGGCGAGCTGGAGCACGGCCAGGGCGGCCCCGATGCCGTCCTTGTCCCGCACCACGTCGCCGACTGCGTAGCCGAGCGCCTCCTCGTAGCCGAACAGGAAACGCGTTCCCGGCATCCGGTCGCCCGCCCTGGTGATCCACTTGAACCCGGTCAGGGTCTCGGCGTAGCGAGCCCCTGCCGCGGCCGCGATCTTCGACAGCAGCGTCGAGGACACGATCGTGGTGGCCACCAGCCTGGCCTGCGGCGCCGGGTCGGCGGCCGTCCGCTCCAGCAGGCTGGCCCCGAGCAGGGCACCGACCTGATCCCCGGTCAGCACGCGCCAGCCGCCCGCCGGTTCGGGCACCGCCACGGCCAGCCGGTCTCCGTCCGGGTCGCTGGCGACCACCAGGTCCGCGTCGAGCCGCCGCGCGTCGGCCAGGGCCAGGTCGAGGGCGCCTGGCTCCTCCGGGTTGGGGAACGCGACGGTCGGGAAGTCCGGGTCGGGGTCCGCCTGCTTCGCCACGACGTGCGGTGCCGCGAAGCCGGCCTGGGCCATGGCACGTAGCATGAGTGTCCCGGCCACCCCGTGCATCGGGGTATAGACGACAGTCAGGTCGACGGCAGGCCCCGGAGCCGTGCCCGCCGCCATGGCGACCACGGCATCCAGGTACGCCCGCGCCACCTCGTCGCCGTGCCGGGTGATCAGCGGGCTGTCCGCGGCCGGGACCGGAATCGCCGAAAGCAGCCCGAGCCCGGCGATCCGTTCTTCGATCCGCGCGTCGACGGGCGGGATGACCTGGGCGCCATCGCTCAGGTACAGCTTGTAGCCGTTGTCGGCGGCCGGGTTGTGGCTCGCGGTGATCATCACCCCGGCCGACGCCGAGAGGTGGCGGACCGCGAAGGCGAGCAGCGGGGTCGGGCACGGCAGCGGGAGCACGTGCACGGCGATGCCCGCGCCGGCCAGCACCCCGGCCGCCTCCGCCGAGAAGTCCGCCGACCGGTGCCGTGCGTCGCACCCGATCACCACGCTGACCCCCGAGCCGGCCGACCCGTCAGGTAGCCACCCCCCGCCGCGCGCGTCCCCCGGCCCCGCGCCGAGCAGCCAGCCCGCCACCGCGGCGGTCGCGGCCCGCACTACCGCGCGGTTCATCCGGTTCGGACCCGCGGCGACCACGCCGCGCAGCCCTGCCGTCCCGAACTCCAACCGCCCCGCGAACCGGTCCCGCAGTTCGCCCAGCGCAGACTCCGCCGACTCCGAGGCCGAAGGGTCGCCGTGGGGGCCGGTGCCAGTTCCAGGCCACGCGAAGGCCCGCTCGAGCAGCGCCCGCAGTTCGGCGCGGTCCCCCGCGTCGGGGTCGTCCGCGATCCATGCCTCGACCACGCCCCGGAGCTCAGCCTCAGTTACCACGTGAACTACTCCCATAACTCAGGTCCCAAAGATCTTGGAAGATCCGTGCTCAACAGAGATTTAGGCGCCAAATACGGCGCCCTTTCTTCCGCCAGGCACGGATCTTCCGCGATAAGTCGGCGTCCCGAGGCACTCCCGCCATCACGGAGGGACGCACCACCGCTCGTTCGGCATAAAGGATCTTAGGACTTGACGTAGGGGGTGCCCTCGGCCCTGGGGCCGCGGACCTTGCCCACCAGCCCGGCGAGCACGATAATCGTGACGATGTACGGGGTCATCAGCAGCAGGTTCGACTGGATCGGCACGTTGATCGTGCCCAGGATGGACTGCAGCTGCGAGGTGAAGCCGAACAGCAGCGCCGCCGCGATCGCGCCGAATGGCGTGTACCGCCCGAAGATCATCGCGGCCAGTGCGATGTAGCCCTCACCGGAGGACATGTCCTTAAGGAACATGCCGCCCGTCGGGCCGATCGTGAAGTAGGCGCCGCCGATGCCGGCGATCAGTCCGGCCCCGATCACGTTGCGGTACCTCATCGCGATGACCTGGATGCCCACGGTGTCGGCCGCGATGGGATGCTCGCCGATGGCCCGGGTCCGCAGCCCCCACCGCGTGGAGAACAGGCCGACCTGGACTCCGGCCAGCGCGATGTAGGTGAGGTACAGGAAGATCGAGGAGTCGAAGAAGACCGGGCCGATGATCGGGATGTCGCCGAGCAGCGGGATCTTGATGATGCCGAACGTGGACGGCGAGTTCAGCGTGTTGGCGTACGGCACCATCAGGTCGTCGTACAGGTACCCGGTCAGGCCGAGGATCAGCGTGTTGATCACCACGCCCAGGACCACCTGGTCCACCCGGTAGCCGATGGCGAACACGGCCAGCAGCGCCCCGACCAGGGCGCCGGCCAGTGCGCCGGACATCAGACCGAGCCACAGGGAGCCGGTGCCGCTGGCCACGATGGCGGCGGTGAACGCGCCGAGCAGCAACTGCCCCTCGATCCCGACGTTGATCACCCCGGACCTGGAGCAGATCACGCCGGTCAGCGCGCCGAGCATGATCGGGATCGATCCGGCCAGGGTCCCCTGCAGCAGGTTCAGCACGTTGAACGCGGTGGTCAGCCCGGCGTCGGCCCAGCACAGCAGCGCGACGATGAACAGGAACACCCCCACGGCGATAGCCGCCCGGCGCAGCACCTTGCCGAACGGCAGGACAGCGCGGGCCACCGCGATCGCGATGGATATCCCGCCGCACACGTCACAGGTGACCGCGCCGGGCAGCGACAGGTTCGGCACGCTCACCTTGACGAACGGCTGGGAGAACGCGAACGTCGCGTCGCCGGAGTGCGAGAAGTACCCGAGCACCAGGATGTCGATGAGCCCGAAGACCAGGAAGGTCGCGGGGGCCAGCCACCGCCGGAAGGCGCTGACTGGGGCGGCGCCGGGGACCAGGACGGAGGCGGCGCGCTCGGTGATCGTCATGCGTTCCACCCCCTGGACAGGATCTGGCTGACGCCGCCCGCCCTGGCCGCGCGCAGCCGGAACATGGCCCGGATCAGCGGCGGCGCCGCGACGAACAAGACGATGAGCGCCTGCAGCACCTCCACCATGTCGACCGGGGTGCCGGTGACGGCCTGCATGAGCGGCGCCCCGGCGTGCAGCGCCCCGAAGAGCAGGCCGGCGAACACCACGCCGACCGGCCTGCCCCGGCCGAGCAGCGCGACCGTGATCGCGTCGATCCCGTAGGTCCCGTAGCTCTGGAAGTTGAGGGAGAAGTCGGTACCCTGGATGACCGACGAGCCGGCCAGCCCGGCCAGCCCGGCCGCGATCAGCATGACCAGGACCCAGTTCCGTTCCACGTTGATCCCAGCTACCCGCGCCGCGCTGGGGTTCTTGCCGATGGCGCGGAACTCGAACCCAATGGTGGTGCGGTTCAGCAGCCACCAGATGCCCGCCGCGCAGGCCAGCGCGATCAGGAAGCCGGCGTTGATCCGCAGGTTCGAGCCGAACAGCAGCGGCAGGTGCGCGTTCCCGGCGATGTTCGCGGTGATCTGGTTGGTGCTGCTCGCCCCCTGCATCAGGTAGTGGTAGGAGAGCAGGTAGGCCAGGAAATACTGCATGACGTAGTTGAGCATGATGGTGACGATGACCTCGTGCGCGCCCGTCCGGGCCTTGAGCTCGCCGACCAGCCAGCCGATCGCCGCGCCGCCGACGAAACCGCCGAGCACGCACACGACCACGTGGATCACGACCGGCAAGTTCACGCCGTAGCCGAGGTAGGTGGCCACGAGGGCGCCGCCGATGAACTGGCTCTGCCCGCCGATGTTGAACATGCCCGCCTGGTACGGCAGCGCGACCGCGAGTCCGGCCAGGATCAGCGGCGTGGCCTGGACGCACGTCTCAGACAGCGGGCTGAACACCGCGCTCAGGTAGCCGTTGTGGATGGCCGTGCCGATCGAGGCCTGCTGGAACAGCGCCGCGACCGTGTGCGGGTTGAAGATCGAGCCCTCGAACAGCTCCACGTAGGCGCCCGTCGCGGTATCCCAGGCCTCGGCGAACGCGTGGCCGGGCGCCGAGAACAGGTTGGCCCAGGCGTGCAGCACGGTGGTGTTGGTGAACGCGTTCAGCAGGCCGCCAGCGACCAGCGCCACCAGGATGGCCAGCACCGTGACGGTGAACGAGTTACCCTCGACGACCGCGGTGAGGAGGAACCGGCCCCGGCTGTACCGGTCGACCGGAGCCTCCGGGCTCTCCGGCAGAGCCTCCGGGTTCTCCGGGGATGAGGCGGCCACCTCGGCCAGAGCCGCGGCCGGCTCAGGGACGACCGGACCCTGACCTCCGGGGTCAGGATCAGCCGGGCTCGAGCCTGACGGGGGCGTCTGTTCGCTCATTGACCGGCTCCTGGTGTTCCCGCTCCCGGTGCCGGGGTCGCGATCTCGCTCTCCTGCTGGCCCGGAGCCGGGCTGAAGACCTCACCGCTTCCTCCCGCCATCAGCAGCCCGAGTTCCTCGGGCGGAACGGTCGGCGGCCGGAACCCGGTGATCTTGCCTTCGTACATGACGGCGATCCGGTCCGCGAGCGCGTAGATCTCGTCGAGTTCGGCGGAGACGATGAGCACCGCCACGCCGTGATCGCGCTGCTCGACGATGCGGCGGTGTACGAACTCGATCGAGCCCACGTCGAGCCCGCGGGTCGGCTGGCTGGCCACGAGCACCTTGTGCTCGCGCCCGAGTTCCCTGGCCAAGATCACCTTCTGCTGGTTGCCGCCGGATAGCGTGCCGACCGGCACCTGGGCCGAGGTGGTCCTGACGTCGAATTCCCTGACCAGTTCGGCCGCGTTGCTGGCGATCGCGCCGAGGTTAAGGTTGATGCCCGAGGCGAACGGCGGCCGGTCGAACTGGTCGAGCACCATGTTGTCGGCCACGGAGAAGTCGCCGATCAGCCCGTCTTCCTGCCGGTCCTCGGGGACGTAGGCGAGGCCGGCCCGCAGCCGCCGCGCGGGCGTGGCGTGGGTGAGGTCCTGGCCGTCCAGGGACACATGGCCCGAGGCCACGGGCCGCAGCCCCATCAGCGCCTCGCACAGCTCGGTCTGCCCGTTGCCCTGCACCCCGGCCACGCCCAGGATCTCCCCCGCCCGGACCTGGAAGGACAGCCCATTCACCCAGATCCGGCCGGTCTGGTCGGCCACGGTCAGGCCGGAAACGTCGAGCACCACCTCGCCGGGCTTGGCCTGCTCCTTGCTGACCCGCAACTGCACGTTCCGACCGACCATCAGCGCGGCGAGTTCGTCCTCGCTGGCCGACGGAGGCCGCTCGCCGACCACCGCGCCGCGGCGCAGCACCGTGATCGTGTCGGCGATGGCCTGGACTTCCTTGAGCTTGTGCGAGATGAAGACGACCGACGTGCCGCCGTCCTTGAGCTGCTTGATGATCCGGAACAGGTCGTCGGTCTCGGCCGGGGTGAGCACCGAGGTCGGCTCGTCGAGTATCAGCACGGTCGCCTGCCTGACCAGGGCCTTGACGATCTCGACCCGCTGCTGTATGCCGACCGGTAGGTCCTCCACCAGGGCGTCAGGGTCTATCTCCAGGCCGTAGCGACGGGAGAGTTCGCCCACGTCCCTGCGCGCCTTGCGCCGGTCGAGCAGTCTGGCCCGGTTGACCTCCTCGATGCCGAGGGTCACGTTCTCCGCCACGGTGAACACCGGTACCAGCATGAAGTGCTGGTGCACCATGCCGATGCCCGCGGCGATAGCGTCCTTCGGGGAATGGAACCGGACCGCCTTCCCCTCGAGCAGGATCTCGCCCTCGTCCGGCTGCAGCAGTCCGTACAGCACGTTCATCAGGGTGGTCTTGCCCGCCCCGTTCTCGCCGAGCAGGGCGTGGACCTGGCCCGGGGCCACCGACAGGTCGATCTGGTCGTTGGCCACCAGCGAGCCGAAACGCTTGGTGATGCCCTTCAGCTCAAGTTCCACGTCGGCCCTTCACGTCCGATGTCGCAAGCCAATGTGGCAGCGGTGCATGACGATCGCGCACCGCTGCCACATCGGACGTGCCCTGCTGCTAGGCCCCTTACACCGGGCTCTTGGTCGGCGTCGAGATGGTGCCGTTCTCGATACCCGTCTCGATCGTCTTCAGCTCTGCCTGCAGCGCTTTCGGGACGATGCTGGAGAAGTCGTGGTACGGAGAGAGCACGGCCCCGCCGTTGGCCAGGGTTCCGACGTACGTGCCGCCGGTGAACGTGCCCTTGGCCGCGCTCAGCACCGAGTTCTCCACCGCGGGCACGATGCCCTTGGTGACGCTGGTGATGAAGTACTTGCAGTACTGCGGCGCGTTGGTGCAGCCGTCGGTGTCCACCCAGAACATGTTCACCTTGTCGGCGCCGGCCGCGTTGTCAGCGTCCTCGACCGCCTTCGCGGTGCCGAGGCCGACGCCGCCCGCGACCGGGAAGATGATGTCAGCGCCCTCGGTGATGAACGTCTGGGTGAGCGTCTCACCGGTCGTCTCATTGGTGAAGTTGCCGGTGAACGAGCCCTTCTGGGTCTGCTCGTTCCAGCCGAGCACCTGCACGTGCGTGTGGTGCTGGGAGTTGTAGTACTGCACGCCGTCCCAGAAGCCGTCCATGTAGATCGTGACGGTTCCGATGTTCTCCCCGCCGTACGTCGCGACCTTGCCGGTCTTGGTCATGCCCGCGGCCAGGTAGCCGCCGAGGAAGCCGTCCTGCACGGTGTCGAACACCAGCTGGTCGATGTTGGGTTCCTTGGCGCCGGTCAGGCAGCCCGACGCGTAGGAGCAGTCCACGATCGCGAACTTCTGGGTCGGGTTGGCCTTGGCCGCGGCCTCCGTCGCGGCGGCCATCAGGAAGCCGACGGTGACGATGATGCCGCAGTGCAGCTTGAGGAACGTGGCGATGTTCGGCACGTAGTCGCCCTGCGTCGTCGACTGCAGGTACTTGACGGTGATGTTGGGGTCGGCCGCGACGGCCGCCTGCATGCCCGCCCACGACGAGGCGTTGAACGACCTGTCGTCGATGCCGCCGGTGTCGGTGACCATGCAGCCGAGGAACTTGGCCGCCGCTGGCGCCACCGCCGGCGCACTGGTGGTGCTGGTCGAGGCCGGGCTGCTGCTGCTGCCGCACCCGGCGATGGCCAGCGCTGCTGACACGGCCAGCGCCATCGTGGCCCATGCGCTGTGTTTCACGCTTACCTCCACTGGGCCAGGCACTGACAGCGCCTGACCTCGCATTCGTCCTGGGTTGTCCCGCAGGCTATGCCTGGTTACCTCGCCTGGGAAGGGGACACACGACTCTCGGGCCTGCTCGTTGCCGAATCGGAATCCGATCATGATGGCATTCCTGGCTTGCCGGACATAACGCCCGGCCCGCCGCCAGGGGTCTTGGTGCTTTCCTACAGGGCAAAAAGAACCAAGAACGACGACTACCGAACGCCGCGCTGAATACTCCCCTACACGCCGAGGGCGGTCGGTGCGACGCCGTTATTCGGCCCGCCGGCGGAGGAAAGCCGGCCGTCATGATAGGCGGTGCCGCCGTTCGAGGCGGGCACCCCGGGGAAGTCAAGCGTGACCGTCAGACCGCCGCCCGGCGTTTCGGCCAGGCTGGCGGCGCCGCCGTTGGACGTGGTCAGCCGGTGGACGATGGCCAGGCCCAGGCCGGTCCCGTTCGGGCTCGAGACGCCGAACCGCAGGAAGGCGCGCTCGCGGTCCTCGGCGCTCATGCCCGGGCCGTGGTCGCGGACGGTGATCCGGGCGCCGGTCGGGGTGGTCGCCGCGATGACGGTGACCCGCTGGCCTGGGCTCAGCGCCTCCAGGGCGTTGGCGATCAGGTTGTCCAGCATCTGCTCCAGGTGCCCCTCGCCGATCCAGGCCCGCACCGAGGCGTCCCCTGCACTGGCCCCGCCCGCCGAGGTAGCCGTCAGCACGATGCTCCGGTCGTCGGCCACCGGGTGCCACGCCACGACGCGTTCCCTAGCCACCTCGGCGATATCCACGGCGACGGGCACCGGCACGACGTTCTCGGCCCGCGCCACCGCCAGCAGGCCGTCGACAAGCCGGGACAGCCTGGCCAGCTCGTCGAGCGCCCCGGCGAGCTCATGGCTGGTCGCAGGGTCCGATTGGGCGGCGTCCGCGGCGAGCAGGTCGAGTCGCAGGCGCAGAGCGGCCAGCGGGGTGCGCAGCTGGTGCGACACGTCGGCGATGACGGCCCGGTTCCCGTGGACCAGGGCCTCGAGCCGACCGGCCATCGTGTTGAACGTCCTGCCCAGCCGGCGCAGCTCCGGGGGTCCCGAGCCAACCACGGTCCTGATCGCCAGGTCACCGTCGGCGAGCCTGCGCGCCGCGGCGTCCAGCCCCTTCAGCGGGCGGCTGACCCACCGGGCCAGCCCGAAGGCCAGCACGGCCGCGGCGATCACGGCCAGCGCACTGATCGTCCCGAGGATGACCCACAGGGCCACGATGTCGCTCTCCAGCGACTTGGTTGACCTGGCCACGATCACCGTGCCCACCACCGGCCCGCCCCCGCCCTGGCTGAAGACGGGCATCGCCGCGATGACATCCGTTCCCCTGGTCTCGGTGACCGCCTGCACCACCTGGCCGGCCTTGAACTCGGGCAGGGCCTGCTCGACGGCCTCCTCGGCGAGCCCGCTGTAGTTACCCGCCGGCATGCCCACGTGCGCCACCGTCTGCAGGGTGTTGCTCAGGATGAGCAGGCCGTCGCCCGATTGCCGCATGTCCTCCAGCGCGGTGAAAAACTGGTTCCATTGCGCAAGCGCGGTCCGACCGGCGGCCGCCGACGGGAGCTTGCCGCTGGTCTGCTGCTGGGCGAGAAAGTCCAGCCGGGCCTGGGCCAGGGCCGCGTCCGTGCGGGCGACGGCCTCGGTGGCCTGGACGAAGGAGGTCCGGTCGTGCCCGGTCGCGTTGAGCGTGAGCGGGACCACGGCGCCGACGAGCACGGCGGCGGTGAAGGCGACTAGGGCCAGCACGATTCTGGTGGTCATAACAAGTCCTCGAGGTCGGCCAGCCTGAAGCCGTGTCCGTAGACGGTCTCGATCAGGTTCGGGTCGCCGAGCTTACGGCGCAGCGCGGCCATGTGCACGTCAAGCACCTTCGTCGGGCCATACCAGTGCTCATCCCACGCGCGCTCGAGCATCTCCTGCCGGCTGACCACCCGTCCCGGATCGCTGGCCAGGCACTCCAGGATGGCGAACTCCTTGGGCGTCACCGCGACCGGGTGCCCGGACATGGTGACCTTGTGCGTGCGCAGGTCGACGGTCAGCGGGCCGTGCTGCAGCACCTGGACCGCCGTTGTCGCCCGGCTGCGGCGCAGCACGGCCCTGATCCTGGCCAGCAGTTCTTCCAGCCCGAACGGCTTGACCAGGTAGTCGTCGGCGCCCTCGTCCAGGGCCAGCACCCGGTCGGACTGCTCGCCGCGCGCGGTCACCACGATGATCGCCGCGTCGCCGGCCTGCCGGAGCCTGCGGCACACCTCCACGCCGTCGATGTCGGGCAGCCCGAGGTCAAGGAGGACCACATCGGGCACGGGCCAGTCAAGGGCCGCCCTGCCGGTGGTGACGCTGCCCGTCTCGTACCCGGCCCGGGTCAGCCCGCGGACCAGACCTTCGGCAATGCCAGGGTCGTCTTCTACGACGAGAACCCGGCCCAGACGAGCGTTCACGTCCTCCACGCTAAGCACGAAACCTGCCAGAACCCAAACAGGCGAATATCTTAACCAAACCTGAACAACTTCCAGGTTGGGTCCTTAGGAAGTACCCAGGCATTCTAGTTAACAGAGTTCCTTGCTCAGGCGCGTCTGCCTCCCTGCCGCAGCCGCGCCGATGAGATGCGAGGGTCCGCGTGGACGGGGCAACCCTGCAGCCTTACCCACGCGGACCCCGGAACTCCGGGGACCTCACCACCCACGCTACCGCCTTCTAGACTGCCTGCGTGAGCATTGACTGGCCGGTTTTGCGCGCGGCCGCCACCGCGGCGGCCGGCCGGGCGTACGCGCCCTATTCAGGACTGCGGGTCGGTGCGGCGGGCCTGACCTCCGACGGGCGGATCATCGCCGGGTGCAACGTGGAGAACGCCTCCTACGGCCTGACCCTCTGCGCCGAGTGCGGTCTGGTCTCCGCCCTCCACGGCCCAGGCGCCGCGGCCCCCGCCGTGGCCCCCGCGGCAACCCCTGCGCAGGCCCCGCCCGCGGACCCGCCCTCGCTCGTGGCCGTCGCCGTGGTCGCGGGTGACGGAGCCCCGCTGCTCCCGTGCGGCCGCTGCCGCCAGCTGTTGCTCGAGGCCGGCGGCCCCACCCTCCTCGTCGACACCGCGCAGGGCCTGGTCGAGCTTGACCGCCTGCTCCCGGCCGCCTTCAGCGGCACCGACCTGGCCAGCAGGAGGGAGTCCCGGTGACCGATGCGGTCTCGCTGATCACCGCCAAGCGGGACGGGCACCGGCTGGCCGACGACGACATCAGGTGGCTGTTCGACGCGTACGCCGCGGGCGAGGTCGCCGACGAGCAGATGTCCGCGCTGCTGATGGCCATCTTCTTCCGCGGGCTTGACCGCGCCGAGCTGCGCACGTGGACCGCGGCGATGATCGCGTCCGGCGACCGCCTGGACCTCAGCTCCCTGACCAGGCCGACCGTCGACAAGCACTCGACGGGCGGGGTCGGGGACAAGGTCAGCCTGATCCTCGCGCCCCTGGTCGCGAGCTGCGGCGCGGCCGTCCCCCAGCTGTCCGGGCGCGGGCTGGGCCACACCGGCGGAACCCTGGACAAGCTCGAGTCGATCCCCGGCTTCCGCGCGTCGCTGAGCCCGGAGGAGACGGTGGCCGTCCTGGCCAGCGCGGGGTGCGTCATCTGCGCGGCGGGCAGCGGCTTGGCCCCGGCCGACCGCAGGCTTTACGCGCTGCGCGACGTGACGGGAACGGTGGAATCCATTCCGCTGATCTCCAGCTCGATCATGAGCAAGAAGATCGCCGAGGGGACCGGGGCGCTCGTCCTGGACGTCAAGGTGGGCACCGGCGCGTTCATGAAGAGCCTCGACCGGGCGCGCGAGCTCGCGCAGACGATGGTCGCGCTGGGGGAGGAGCACCAGGTGCGGACCAGGGCCCTGCTCACGCCGATGGACACCCCGCTGGGCCGCGCGGTCGGCAACGCGGTCGAGGTGGAGGAGTCCGTGGCCGCCCTGCGCGGCGAAGGACCGGAAGACCTGATGGCGGTCACGCTCGCGCTGGCCGCCCAGATGCTCGACCTGACCGGTATCGACGCCGACCCCGCCGCCGCCATCGCGGACGGGCGGGCCCTGGCGGCCTACCGCACGATGATCCGCGCGCAGGGCGGCGACCCGGACGCGCTGCTCCCGCAGGCCGCCCACGTAAAGTCGGCGTTGCCCGCGCCCGCCACGGGCTGGCTGACCCGCCTGGACGCCCTGGCGGTGGGCACGGCGGCGTGGCGGCTCGGCGCGGGCCGGGCCAGGAAAGAAGACGCGGTCAGCGCGGCCGCCGGGATCATCTGCCTGGCCAAGCCCGGCGACCGGGTGCGCGAGGGCCAGCCGCTGCTCGAGCTCCGCGCCGACGACGCGGACCGGTTCGCTGCGGCCCTAGCCGCACTAGACGGAGCCGTCCAGGTCAGCGAGCGCGAGCCCCCGCCTCCCGCCCCGGCCGTCCTCGAGGTCGTCGGCTAGGGCGTGCACAATGATGGGATGCCGACACTAGAGGAAATCCGGTCCGCCCCGAAGGTCCTTCTGCACGACCACCTGGACGGCGGCTTGCGCCCGCAGACCGTCCTTGAGCTGGCCCGCGAGATCGGCTACGCCGACCTGCCCGGTAACAACGTGGAGGACCTGACCCGTGCGCTGACCGCGGGCGCGCACCGCGGGCACCTGGAGGTGTACCTCGACGCGTTCCGGCACACGGTCGCGGTCATGCAGACGCCGGACGCGCTGCGCCGGGTGGCGGCCGAGTGCGCCGAGGACCTGGCCGCCGACGGGGTCGTCTACGCCGAAGTCCGCTTCGCCCCTGAGCTCCACACCGAGCGCGGGCTGACCCTGGACGAGGTGGTCGAGGCGGTCCTCGAGGGGTTCCGAGAAGGTAGCGAAGGCCGCGGGATCACGGTGTACGCGCTGCTCACGGCGATGCGCACGGCCGCCAGGTCCCTGGAGATCGCCGAGCTGGCGGTCCGCCACCGCGACCACGGGGTGGTCGGTTTCGACATCGCGGGCGCCGAGGCGGGGTGGCCGCCGAGCCGGCACCTGGACGCGTTCCAGTACATCAAGCGGGAGAACTTCCACATCACGATCCACGCGGGCGAGGGGTTCGGGCTGCCTTCGATCTGGGAGGCGGTGCAGGAGTGCGGCACCGAGCGCCTGGGCCACGGCGTCCGCATCGTGGACGACATCGAGATCGGCCCGGAGGGCAACGTCCACCTGGGCCGCCTGGCCGCGTACATCAGGGACCGCCGGATCCCGCTCGAGATGTGCCCGACCTCGAACGTCCAGACCGGCGCCGCGCCGTCGATCGCGCTGCACCCGCTCCGCCTGCTGCGCCAGCTCCAGTTCCGCGTGACGGTGAACACCGACAACCGCCTGATGAGCCAGGTCACGCTCAGCTCGGAGTTCCACACGCTGGTGCGGGAGTACGGCTACGGCTGGTCGGACGTCGAATGGCTGACCGTCAACGCGATGAAGAGCGCGTTCGCCGGCTTCGACGAGCGCCTGCGCCTGATCAACACGGTCATCAAGCCGGGCTTCGCTACCGTGCGGGCGATGAGCGACGCCGTGGTGCCCGTGGGCCTGCTGGGCGCCCGCAACCAGGGTTAAAATTCTGCTACCGAACGACCATTGGTACCCCCTCCGCAGACCTTCCTTCGGCCGCGCGGCCGGCCCACCGCATGCCCTAACCGCCCCGTGGCGCGCGAGCCAGAACGGCGCTGGCGCCACTCCATTCCCGGTTGTCACAGGTCAGTGGGCGTGCGGTGCAATAGCGTGGAAGGTTCGGCATGATGGACGGTAAATATCGACGGTGAGAGGACGGCCGGAACGGCCTGATGATGGTGTCGCAGTCGAGGCGCGAGGCGCTGCGCAGGTGGGACCCGGACCGGATCGGGCCCTACGTGATACTGGACCGGCTCGGCGCGGGCGCGATGGGCCAGGTCTACCTGGGGCGCTCGCCGGCCTGCCGCCTGGTCGCGGTCAAGACGATCAAGGTGGAACTGGCCGAGGAAGCAGGGTTCCGCACCCGCTTCGCGCAGGAGGTCGCGGCCGCCCGCAAGGTGAGCGGCGTGTTCACCGCCTCGGTGGTCGAGGCCGACCCGGAGGCCGACCTGCCCTGGCTGGCCACCGCCTACGTCCCGGCCCCCTCGCTGAACCGGCTGGTGCGGGCCTGCGGACCGCTGCCGACCGCCACGGTTAGGTGGCTCGCGGCCGGCTGCGCGGAAGCGCTGGTGTCGATCCACAACGCCGGCCTGGTGCACAGGGACCTCAAGCCGTCGAACGTGCTTGTCGCGCCGGACGGCCCGCGCGTGATCGACTTCGGCGTGGCCAGGGCGGCCGAGCGGATCGAGCTGACCGCCGCGCAGGGCGCCGTCGGCACGCCCGCCTATATGGCGCCGGAGCAGGCCAGGGACACCAAGCAGGCGTCGGTGGCCAGCGATGTGTACGCCCTGGGCGCGACGCTGACCTACGCCGCGACCGGGCACCCGCCATACCAGGGTGACACGGCCATGGACGTGCTGACCCGCCTGGCCACCGAACCCCCCGACCTGTCCGGCCTGCCCGACGCCCTCACCGAGCTGGTCACCGCCTGCATGGAGCGAGTGCCGCGGATGCGCCCCACCTCCTCGGCGGTGCTGGCCACGCTCGGGGACTTCACCGAGCACTCCTACCTGCCCGAAACGGCGATGGACCTGATCAGGGAGTACCAGCGGAGCCCGCTGCCGGCGGGCGGGGCGCTGCCCGGCGAGGACCACGAGGACACCTCCCCCTCCCAGACCGACCTGCCGGCCTCGTACCGGCCCAAGGCCAAATCCCGGGCCGTAGCCGCCCGGGGGCCGCGGTGGCTACCGGCTGGCGTGCGCCGCTGGGTCGCGGCTCACCTGGCCTGGGTCGGCTGGGCCGTCGGGGGAGCGGTGCTGGTCGCGGTGGGGGTGGTTATCGGTGCCTCGCTCAGCGGCTCCGCCACGCCGACGTCGCCGAACGCGCAGAGCGTCGGGCAGCCGCCCCCGGGGCCGCCACCCGCCCCGCGGACGGTCTGCGGTCACGTCAAGCCCCGGCCCGGGCCGGGCCTGTGCATGGCGGGCTTCAGCCAGGGCCCGGCGAATGCCGGATGGGTGGTCAGGGGGAGCGGCTTTGCTCCGCGCGCGTCCCTGACCGTGACGCTGACCGGGCTTGACCCGCAGAACAACCTGGTCCTGGACGTGGTGTCAACGGTCAAGGGCGTGATCGGTCCGGGCGGGACATTCAGCATCCCGGTCAGCCGGATCTATAACGGCGGGCTCAAGATGGGGATCTTCACGGTCGAGGTAGCCGAACCTGGCGGTCACCGTGTCTCCACGCAATTCATGGTGATACCGGGCTAGCAGAAAGCGCCGACCCTAACCTAACCCCTGGGTCCACCACAGGTCCTCCTGCCTTGACCGCCACATCGGGTCGGTCAGCAGGGCGAGGTCGACCGAGGTGATGATGCCGTGCTCGATGAGGATCCGCACCGCGACCTCATCGGACAGCCGCACGTCGCCCTCGGCACCCGAACCCCGGGCCCCCCGCGTGGCCAGCCCGTGGTCGGCTATCTTCCTGCGCAGCACCTTGATGTGCTCGGCCACGCGCGCCGACAGCAGGTCGCGGAACTCCGGGTCGGCCTCGAACCGCTCAAGCTCGTGGTACGCGCCGGTCACTTCCAGCGCGCCCCTGGCGATTTCCGGCGTGCGCGGCAGCGGCGTGGTGGCGCCGGGATCGACCAGCCACGGCCGGCACCAGAGCAGGGCGACCAGGAACAGCTTGGTCATCGGGTCCAGGTAGAAGGGCAGGACGGTGCCCTCGCCGTCCGGCTGGGCCGGAGCCGACCCGTAGCTCCCGTCGGCCTGCCGCTCGCTGGTCACCGAGATCGCCAGCGGCAGGTCGTCGTCGAGCATCGCGCGGGATCCGACCAGCGCCGTCCCGCTGTGCAGCAGCCAGCCCCCGGTCGGCTGGCAGTCGTCCTCCAGCCGGGGCAGCCTGATCCGGTACCCCTCGCCCTCCACGTACAGCGCGTGGGTGCGGCTGATGTTGACGATCCACGCGCCCGCGGCCATGGCGGTCACGATGCCGGCCCGCCGGGACAGCCCGCGGCCCGCCGAGATGGCCAGGTCCACCTCCGGCCCGCGGCCGAAGACGATCTGGTTCCCCTCCGCGATGAGCACCGTATGACCCGCGGCCGTACTCACCTGCGCGCTCACCGGCATGACGCCCTCCGGCGGATCTGGCACGACATCGGCTTCCTACCCGTTTGACCTCGCGCGGCAGCGCGGTCTGGTCAGTCTAGGCCCGATTCCGGCCGCCCGGCAGTACCCCGGACTCGGGGATATCGCGAGCCAGGCGATCCTGGTTGGCTGCAGGTGGCAGGGTGCCGGGCCATGTATGCGGTGGCGCCGTCCGGCTGGGGTGTAGGGGGGGCCTCGCCCCGGATTCGGTCGGCGTCGAGGTGTCGCCTGCGGCAGGCCCGGCGCCCCGCCCGTGACGCCGCCCCGTTTCTCCCGGGGATGGGGCTCGAACCGCGGAGCTAGATCTCGCCGAACAGGCGGTCGCCCGCGTCGCCCAGGCCCGGCACGATGTACCCCCGGTCGTTGAGGCGCTCGTCGACCGCCGCCGTGACCACCCGCACCCACGGCCCAGCGCCGTCGGCGTAGGACTCCTCGAGGTGGCGCAGCCCCTCCGGCGCGGCCAGCAGGCAGATGGCGGTGACCGAGGCGGCGCCCCGCTCGGCGAGCACGCCGATCACCGTGGCCAGCGTCCCGCCGGTGGCCAGCATGGGATCAAGGACGAAGGTCTCCCGCCCGGTCAGGTCGGTGGGCAGCCGGTTCGCGTAGGTCGACGCGATGAGCGACTCCTCGTCCCGGCGCAGCCCGACGAAACCGACGTCGGCCATCGGCAGCAGCCGCGTCATGCCGTCCAGCATGCCGATGCCGGCCCGCAGCACCGGCACGATGAGCGGCACCGGCCTGGCCAGCTTGACGCCGCGGGCGGTGCCCACCGGCGTTACGACCGAGACGGGCTGGACCCGCATCTCGCGGGTGGCCTCGTACGCCAGCAGCGTCACCAGCTCGTCGGTCAGGCTGCGGAAGGTCGCGGTGTCGGTGGCGGCGTCCCGCAGCGCGGTGAGCTTGTGGGTGACCAGCGGATGATCGATGACGAGCGTGCGCATAGCAAGCTAGTGTGACAGGTGCTGGCCCGGGGGGGCGACCCCTCGGAACCCCCCCGCGCAGTGCTACCCCGGGGGGCGACCCCCCGGGATCCCCCCCGCGCATGGGGGGACTCCCCGTCCCCCCATAACCCCCCTGGCCCCCCCGACCCTCCGGCCACGGGGACCCGCGCTAGCGCCAGGTCCACCTCGATGCGCTGCGCGGTGGCGAGCAACGGCTGCAGGAGGTCGTCCACCACGTTGTTCAGGGAGCGCCGCCCGGCGTGCGTGGAGACGTTGACGGCGGCGATGACCTGGCCGTCCGCGTCGCGGATGGGGGCGGCGATCGAGCGCAGCCCCTCCTCGAGTTCCTGGTCCACCAGCGCCCAGCCCTGGCCGCGGATCTTGCGCAGCTCGCGGCGCAGCGCCGTCGCGCTGGTGATCGAGTGCCCGGTCAGCCCGCGCAGGCTGACCGAGGCGAGGTACTCGTCGAGGCGGTCTTCGGGCTGCGCGGCGAGCAGCACTCGGCCCATCGACGTGGCGTAGGCGGGGAACCTGGTGCCCACGCTGATCGTCACCGTCATGATCCGCTTGGTCGGGACGCGCGCGATGTAGATCACGTCGTCGCCGTCGAGCTCGCAGACCGAGGACGACTCGCGCACCTGCTCGACGAGCTGTTCCAGGTGCGGCATCGCGACCTCGGGCAGGGTCAGGCTGGACAGGTACGCGTAGCCGAGCTCGAGGATCTTCGGCCGCAGCGCGAACCGGCTGCCGTCGCTGCGCATGTAGCCGAGCTGGACCAGCGTGCGGAGGAACCGGCGGGCGGCGGCCCGGCTCAGGCCGGTGCTGGCGGCGACCTCGCTCAGGGTAAGTTTCGGGTGGTCCGCGTCGAAGGCTCGGATCACGGACAGGCCGCGCTCCAGCGACTGCACGAAGTCCCCGTCGTGACCCGGTTCATGGCTGTCAGCCACTGGGACCTCCCTGCTCGGTCGCTGACCTCATAGACGCGGGCTCCGTTCGTTCGCCTTCTGAACTATCGTTCGTTTTACGCACGCAGTCAATGACGGGAGCAGGCATGGCGCTGATGGATGAGGCGGTCTGGCGAGGCAAGATGGCGTTCACCGATACCCGCTGGGTCACGATCCGCGGCGACATAACCCCGTATCCGTTCTAGCTGGATATGGTCGGCTTCGACATGACTACGAGCGCCCGCACTCAGGTCGGCATCGTCGGAGCCGGGCCGGCCGGCCTGCTGTTGTCCCACCTGCTGGCCCTGCGCGGCATCGACTCGATCGTGGTCGAGAACCGCAGCCGGGCCTACTGCGAGGCGCGGCAGCGGGCCGGCCTGCTCGAGGCCGGATCGGCCGAACTGCTCCGCCAGGTGGGCCTCGGCGCCCGCATGGACGCCGAAGGCCTCGAGCACGGCGGCATCTACCTGCAGTTCGCGGGGGAGCGGTACCACCTGGACTTCCGCGACCTGACCGGCGGCCGCTGGGTGACGATCTGGGCGCAGACCGAGATCGTCAAGGACCTGATCCAGGCACGGCTGGCGGCCGGCGCGCAGATCGAGTTCGAGGTCTCCGACACCGAGGTGACCGGTCTGAGTTCGAAGACCCCCGTGCTCCGCTACACCGACGCCGCGGGCACCCGGCACGAGGTGATGTGCGACACGATCGCCGGCTGCGACGGATTCCACGGCATCTGCCGCGATTCCCTGCCGCCGGGCCTGCTGCGGGTGGCCGAGCGCGAGTACCCGTACGCCTGGCTCGGCATCCTGGCCACGGTGCCGCCGTCCACCGACGAGCTCATCTACTGCCGTCACGACGACGGCTTCGCGCTGCACACCATGCGCACGCCGCAGGTCAGCCGGCTCTACCTGCAGGTGCCCGCGGACGACGAGATCGAGCGGTGGTCCGACGACCGGATCTGGGCCGAGCTGCAGCGCCGGCTCGAGGTGCCGGGCTGGGCGCTGCAGACGGGCCCGATCACGGAGAAGGCCATCTCGCCGATGCGCAGCTTCGTCGCGGCGCCCATGCAGTATGGCCGGCTGTTCCTGGCCGGGGACGCGGCGCACATCGTCCCGCCCACCGGTGCCAAGGGCCTCAACCTGGCCATCGCCGACGTGACCGCGCTGGCCGCGGCGCTGGTCAGCCTGCTGCATGACCACGACCCGAGCGCCGCGGAAGGGTACTCGCAGACCTGCCTGCGCCGGGTCTGGCGGGCCACGCACTTCTCCTGGTGGATGACCACCATGCTGCACATCGACCCACGTCAGGACCAGTTCGGCGCCGAACTGCAGCTGTCCCAGTTGCGGTACGTCATCGCGTCCCGCGCGGCCGCCACCACCCTCGCCGAGAACTACACCGGCTACTACGCGCTCCGCTG
>CAWBKD010000033.1:0-9334 GCA_963789225.1 uncultured Actinomycetes bacterium | reverse complement strand
GACCTGCATGGTCGCGACGTGCTCGGGGAGCATGTGGCCGAACCGGCCCTGCATGGCCAGGTAGTCGATGACCGGCCGCTGGACCGGCGGGTGGAAGTAGTGGTACTGCCGCTGCGCCGGGTCGTACTCCCAGACCGGCCAGAGCCCGGCCTCGACCACCCGGCGGCCGAGTTCAACGGTCATCGAGGTCTGGTACACCCAGCCCTTCTGGCACGGGGTGTAGCAGTGCAGGAAGGCGGCGCCCACGTGGTTGAGGCCCTTGCGCGTCTTGTTCATCAGGTCGACGGGGTAGCCCACGGTGGTGGTGGCCACGTAGCAGTGCGGGTGTCCCTCGGCCATCATCTTGGCCAGGTTCTTCGGCGGCAGCTTGTTGCCTTCGGGGATCGCCTTGCCGAACGGGGTGAACGTGGTCATCCCCGCGTACGGCGTGGTCGGCGAGACCTGGATGCCGGTGTTGGCGTAGCACTCGTTGTCGTAACAGATGAACAGCGCGTCGTGGTTGCGGTACAGCGCGCCGGAGATCGACCCGAGGCCGATGTCCGCGGCGGAGCCGTCGCCCGCCATGACCAGGATGTTCGGGTACGGGCCTGGGTAGCGGCCCTTCCTGATCATGGCCTCGTCGCCGGCCGCCATGCCGGAGGTGAACGAGCCGCCGCTGGCGATCGGGGTGTGCGCCCAGGGCACCGTGTACGGCGTGCACAGGTAGGTCGAGTTGGCGACGTACATGCATCCGGTCGGCCCGGCCACAACGGTGTCCTGGCCCGCGGCCTTCAGTACCCACCGGTACTGGATGGCAGGCCCGCAGCCCGCGCAGGTCCGGTGCCCGGCCGCGTACGGATCCTCCTCGGGCAGGTCCGGGAGGTAGTACAGGTCACGCCCGTGCTCGTCGTCGGTGGCCCCCGCGCGCCCGTCCTCGTCGAACATTGGAAACTGCTGACGAATCACTTCGTATGCCATGGGTTACTCCTCGAATCCCACCCAGTGGGCGGCCTTCTCGACGCGGCCGCGGGCGACCGCCTGGGTCAGCTTGCCGGCCATCCAGTCGAACTCGGCGATGGGCACGGTCTCGCCGCCGAGGCCGGCCATGAACGAGGTGACGAGCGGGCGCTCGCCGGTCATCTGGTAGAGCGCGGTGGTCACGTCCAGGGACAGGATGCCGCCGTAGCTGGCCCCGCCCAGGCCGAGGTTCGTCTCCACCACGCCGACCGCCTTGACCCCTTCCAGCGCCTCCCGCAGGTCCTCGCTCGGGAACGGCCGGATCCACAGCAGCCGCGCCATGCCGATCCTGACCCCCGCCGCCCGGAGCCGGTCTACGGCGGCCCGGCAGGTGACCGCGTGGCCGCCGGAGATCACGAGGGCGATCTCGGCGTCATCCAGCCGGTAGGACTCGACGAAGTGCGGGTAGGACCGGCCGAACACCCGGGCGAACTCGTCGGTCTTGTCCCGGATGACCGGGATCGCGTCCTCCATGGCCCGGGCCCGTTCGAGCTGGAGCGGCGGCCCCTGCTCGGGGTGGATCTGCGGGCCGTGCGACACCGGCCGCCGCGGGTCCAGCGGGAACGGCAGCTGGTACGGCGGCAGGTAGGCGTCGACCTGCTCGATCGAGGGCATCTCCACCTCGCCCGCGATGTGCGAGACGAAGTAGCCGTCCTGGACCACCATCTGCGGCAGCAGGACCCGGGGGTCCTCGCCGATCGCGTAGGCGATCAGGGACTTGTCGAAGACCTCCTGCGGGGTGGCCGCCCAGCCGAGCAGCCAGCCCATGTCCCTGGTGCACAGCGCGTCGGTGTGCTCGGAGCCGAAGTCGCCAGGCGGGTCGAGGGTGCGGTCGGCGATCGCCATCTGGATCGGGATGCGGGCCCCGGAGATGATCGAGTACATCTCGTACCCGTAGGTGACGCCCACGCCGGAGGAGCCGGTGTAGGCCCGGGCGCCGCACGACCCGGCCCCGAACGCGGCGGAGAACTGCGAGTGCTCGCCGTCGGCGTGGATGTACGCGGCGTCGAGGATCCCGTCCGCGATGAACTGCGCGAGGTTCATCATGATCGCCGTGTAAGGCCGGATGGGGAAGGCCGTGATCACGTCCACGTTCGCGTAGAGCGCGGCGTAGGCCGCCGCCGCGCAGCCGTTCTGGCGGACCCGCGTCCCGGCCAGGCCGCGCAGGAAGGTGATGCCCTCCGGGGTCCGGATCGCGGGCTGGAGCCGGGGCGGGCCCGCGGACTCCCCGAGCGGCCGCCCCGGATCCACGTGCACGGTGCTCACGGCGCGACACCCCGTTCGTTCGGGTGATACGACCCGGCCTCCACGCATCCTCATGACGTGACACCTTGTCCGTTCAGGGTGTACGACCCGGCCCGCACGCATCCTCATGACGTGACACCTTGTCCGTTCGGGTGTACGACCCGGCCCGCACGCATCCTCATGACGCGACACCTTGTCCGTTCGGGTGTACGACCCGGCCCGCACGCATCCTCATGGCGTGACACCAGCGCCGTTCGGCTGAACTGAATTGGAATTTGATCTTGAGGCGTCGTACGCGGCGATCGCTTCCTCGATGAGCTGGCGGGTGAACGGCGCCTGCTCGGCGTGCGCGCCCTCGTACGGCGCGAACGGGGTCTCCATCCGCACCACCGCATCGGGCTCGTCGAAGTCCATTTCTGGGACCCTCTCCAGGCAGCCGGTGGGACACTCCTGCACGCAGACCAGGCAGCCCTTGCAGTAGTGCGTGCGGATCGAGTAGTGGCCGTTTTGTCGCGTATCGCGCATCACGCTGACGTCCGGGCACACGATGTAGCAGTTGTCACAGCCGTTGCAGACGCCGCAGCTCATGCAGCGGTCGGCCTCGGCGAGGGCCTGCTCCCGGCTGTAGGCCAGGGTGACCTCG
Organism: uncultured Actinomycetes bacterium; assembly: GCA_963789225.1. Lineage (GTDB taxonomy): Bacteria > Actinomycetota > Actinomycetes > Streptosporangiales > Streptosporangiaceae > Palsa-504. The sequence goes on along the minus strand of CAWBKD010000033.1, from coordinate 6,450 downwards.
GTCACCTGGCTGCTGCGGCGGCTCCCGGCCGGGGCCACCGGGGCCTCGGTGCGCGGCGCGTGCCGGAAGTAGGCGGTGTTGAGCTTCTCGTACGGCATGACCTCGACCGGATCGTCGGGCCGCAGCGCCTCGCCGGACAGCACCCGGTCGATGTCGCGGGCCGCGCGCTTGCCGTCGCCCAGCGCGTCCACCACCATCGACGGGCCTCGCATGACGTCACCGCCGGCGAACACCGTCCCGCCCTCGTCCGGTACGCGACCGAACTCGTCGGCCAGGACCAGCCCGCGCTCGGCGTAGTGGGACGGCAGCCAGCCGAGCACCTGGACCTGGCCGATCGCGACCAGGATGGTGTCGCAGCGGATCTCGGTCTCGGTGCCGGGGGTCAGCTGCGGTACGACGGTATCGGTGTCGTCCCTGGCCAGCCGCGCCCGCGCGAGCACGGCGCCGCTGACGTTGCCGCCGTCGTCGGTGAGCACCCGGACCAGAGCGTGGTTCGGCCGGAGACCGACGCCCTCCTCTTTAGCATGGGCGAGGTCCTCCGGCTGGATCAGCAATTCGTCCTCGGCCTCGAGCGATACGATCGTCGCCCGGCCGCCGCCGATCCTGATCGCGGAGCGGGCCGCGTCGGAGGCGGTGTTGCCGCCGCCGATCACCAGCACGTCGCGGCCGATCCGGACCGGGCGGCCCAGGCCGGTCTCGCGGAGGAACTCCATCGCGCCGATCACGCCGCGGGCCTGCGCGCCCTCGGCGCTCAGCCGGCGGCCGATGTCCTGGCCGAGGGCCAGGAACACCGCATCGTAGCTGGTCCGGAGCTGGTCCAGCGTGACGTCGTCACCGACTCGGGTGCCGCAGCGGATTTCTATGCCGCCCAGGTCGAGCAGTTTGGCGATCTCCGCGTCCAGGATGTCCTCGGGCAGGTGCCAGGCCGGGATGCCCGCGCGCAGCATGCCGCCCGGCTTGGCCAGCGCCTCGAAGATCACGCTCGCGTAGCCCCGGCGGCGCAGGTGGTAGGCACAGGCCAGGCCGCCGGGGCCGGAGCCGACGATCGCGACGGTCCGGCCGGTCAACGGCGGGAGGTCCTTCTTGACCGGGTTCTCTGCGAGGTTCAGGCCGTAGTCGCCGAGGAACCGTTCCACCCCCCGGATGCCGATCGGCTCGTCGTGCGCGGCCCGGTTGCAGGCCGTCTCGCACGGGTGGTAGCAGACCCGGCCGGTGACCGACGGCATCGGGTTGTCCTGCAGGATCGTGAGGTACCCGTCCAGGTAGCGGTCGTGCTTCACGTAGTCCAGGTACTTCTGGATCTGCTCCCCGGTGGGGCAGGCGTGGTTGCACGGCGGCCTCTTGTCCTTGTAGACGGGGCGGAAGAAGCGGAAGTTGCCGGTCGGGAACAGCCGCTGGCCATCCTTCTCCGTCGGCGGAGGCGTGACGCCCGCGATGGGCAGCCTCAGGTGCTCGGGGACGTGGGTACCGCGCACGGACATTAGGGCTCCCTGGCGTACTCGACGACGGTGTGCTGCTTGGCCCCGCGGAGCATGGCGTCCCGGTCGGCCACCACCTCGGCTACGGCGTCGACGGGCAGGTCGCCGGTCGCCGCCACCAGGGCCCCGATCAGCGGGGCCGCGATGCCCAGCCCGATGGCCAGCCGCTCCACCGCGCCCTCGGTGGACATCCGGTCGAAGGCCAGCTCGGACAGGTCGCGGACGAACATCCAGGGGCTCGTCCCGCGTCGTTCGGCAAGACCGGTCGCGTCGACCACGACGAGCTTGGCCAGCTTGGCCAGCATGTGGTCGGGCAGGAACTTGAGCAGGTACTGCGGGTCCCGCGCCGAGTTGATGACCAGCACGCCCTCGCCGTCCGGGGTAAGCCGGAAGAAGTTGACCGCCTTGATGATCGTCTCCTCGACCAGCACCACCCAGTCCGGGTGCGGGTTCTCGTAGACGAAGCGGTCGAGGATGGGCTCGTCGGCGAACCGGGCGTACCTGCGGACCAGGCAGTTGGTGCGGTCGGGGTCGTCGACGTAGTCGCTGACGTTCTCCGCGTAGTAGCCCAGCTTGCGGGCGGCCGCGGCGATGCAGGTGGAGACGTCGCGCGCCTCTTTGTCCATGATGATCCCGCGGGACCAGACGGTGAGTTCATGGTGCACGGAGGGCTCGCCTCCCAGATTGTATACCGTCGGCAGGATACGGTCATCGTACGCCGGCCAGGTGCGTCGTCAAGGGATCGGCGATTCGCGCCCAGTAAGCCTCGTCGCGATGCGTAACCGAGTACTCTCCGTTAGCAAGTCAACGGGGGGGCGACTTGCCGTAAAGGACGGAATGCACCATAAGGATGGCCGCCGCGCAGTAGCGTGGGAGTCCATGTCCAGACCTCTGCTTCATATTTACCAATTCTTAGTATTTATCCAAGCAGGTAGCAGAGTGTCTATTTTGTCGCCATGATGCTAGTGATCATTGACCTGCTGGACTACCGACAGGGGAGTGACCCGGTATATGAGGAGCGGCTCGTCGGCTCAAGATGGCTCTGGATGGCCGTCCGCACACCATCCCTACCAGAATGAGGCCGGGAGCGGCCCAGGCCCCTACGGGTCAGGTCCTGGCAGCGACCCCCGCGACTCCCGTGAGTCTCGCGACTCCCGCGACTCCCGCGATGACCAGGGCGGACCGACGTTCGGTCCCGACATCTCCTGGCCCAACGGGTTCCGCCGTCTAGACACCGAGTCCCGCCGGGTTCTCGAGGCCGGGTACGGTACGGGCGGCTACCGGACCGGGCAGTACGACCACGTCGATCCCCGTTACGGTTCGAGCGCCGCGGGCCATGCACCCCGGCGCGGCTACCAGCAGCCGGCCATGGACGACTACGGCTACGGGGACCCGGGTTACTCGGACCCCTCCTACGACGGGCCGCGGAATCAGTTCACCGGCCCCATACCCAGGCTCGGGTATACCGGCCCGCAGCGCCAGGTCGGCTACCAGCCGGACGTCTACCCGACCACCGGCGCCCAGGAGGCCCTGCCCGCGACCGGCCCACAGCCGATCGCGGGGTACTGGACCGGTCAGGGTCCGGCTGCTTACTCAGATCAGCGGCGTTCGGGCGCGCAGGACGGGCCGCGTTACGACGAACCCCGCTACGACGGCGGGCGTCCGCGGCAGGACGACCCGCGGGCCGGCGGCCCGCGCCACGGCGGCACCCACGGCACGGACCCGCGCCTAGAGGGCATCCGCTACGACGAGCTGCGCTACGACGAGCCCGCCTACGACGACGAGCCCGCGTACGGCGGGTCCCGGTACAACCAGCCGAACGACGACGTGTCCTGGTACGAGGAGCTGCGCCGCAACACCCCTGCGTACCCCGAGCGCCCTGGGGGGCAGCCGACCGGCGGACAGCGCCCCGCCGATCCGCCGCGGCCCGGCGACTCGCGCGGTCCCTCCCGCGGTCAGCAGCCCGGCTACCCGCAGGCGCCGTCCCGTGAGCTGCCGTCCGGCCCGTCTGGTGCGTCCGGCGTTTCCGGCTACGGCCAGGGTCGTGACGACCGCGGCGGTCAGGGTCCCCAGATGCGCGCCACGCGCGAGATCAGCACTGGCCAGCGCCCCGGTGCAGGCCCGGCCCGACCGGCGGCTCCCACCGCCCCGCAGGCTCTGGCCTTCCAGGACCCCGGCTTCCGCGAAGCCCCCACGGTACAGGTCGGGGTGCTAACCCCGCCGTCGGGCACGCGCGCGTACACCCCGCCGGCCGAGACCACGTTCGTGTCCGCGCCCGCCGCGGGACAGTTCGTGGCTCCCGCCGTACGACCGGGTCACGGCCTGGACGGACCGGAGATCACCGGATCCTGGCCGGCCCAGCCGCAGACCGATGAGCTTGATTCCTTCGAGGACTTCTGGCGGGAAGACGACGAGGACGAAGAGTACCGCGGCCTGTTCGGCGACCAGGACGTGCCTTCAGGCTCCCGTGGGGGGCCGAGCCGCCGGACCGGCCGCCGGCGCGGGCGCAGCAACGATCACCGGCTCTGGCTCGCCCTGCTCGGGGTGGTCATCGCGGCCGCCGCGGCGATCACCGCCATCATCAAGTTCGAGTTCCCGTCGCACAGTGGGCCCGTCCACGAGATACAGATCCCGGCCAGGATCGGCTCGTTCGCGCGCACCGTCGACATGGAGAAGACGACCCACCTGGCCGAGTTGCGCGCCGACGTCATCCGGATGAGCGCCGGCCAGGCCAGCGACGTGAAGTCGGCGGTGTACGAGTCAGGGAACTCGGCGGCCGGGAGCACGGTGCAGATCATCATGTTCATCGGCGGCCACCTGGCCAACGCCGCGCCCGCCACCTCCATCCCGGGCTTCATTCAGAAGTTCCCCGGAGCCAAGGTCGTCAGCGCCGGCTCTCTCGGCGGTCAGGCGGCGTGCGTCGAGGAGGGGGCCGGGTCGTCGAACCCCGCATCCATCTGCGTCTGGTTCGACAACGACAGCTTCGGCGAGATCGTCTCCCCGACGATGAACGCCACCCAGCTCGCTGGGGTGATGCGGACGGTCCGGCCGGACCTGGAGATCGTCGTCAAGAGCTAGTCGGCGTCTCCGCCCGCTGTCTTACCTGCTCGCGCACGGGAGCTTCCGGTGGAAGCCGCCGTGCGCGAGTAGCTCGCTGCGGGTGCCTGCTCCCTTTCCTACGGTCTGGCCGCCGTCCATGACCACGCTGGTATCCGCGCGGCTGGCCGTGCTCAGCGGGTGGCGATCGTGACGCCGGTGCTGCCGGGCTCCGTTAGATCGCGGCCCCGGGGTCACCGTGTGGAGTGCGCTGGTGGCCTCGTCGAGCAGGAGGACCCGACGGCCCGCGTGCGAGCGCCCGAGCCAGGACCAGCCGCTGGTGATTGTCCGCCCGCGGCCAGCGTCCATGGAATCCTCTCTAGCCGCGTGGCTTTCCTGAGCCGGGCGACCTGCGCAGGAATAGGCGCGTGATCGTCAGGGCGATGGCCAGGGCTAGGAGGATCAGGCCGGCCGCCCAAACGGGCAGGAGCGGCGACCCGGGCGAGAGCGCCCGGGAATCAGACCCGGGCCTCGTCCTCGGCTTACCCGGCCGCGGATGCGCTGCGGGGGTGGCGCTGGGCACAGGGGAGGGCGTAATGATCGGGAAGAGTTGCGTCGCATTGCCGGCCTGTATCAGCGTGCTGCCCACGCCGTTCAGGTCCGGGATCGGTCCCAGCGGCAGCGCAGGCAGCGGAACGGGGCTCAGCGGCGGCGGCTTGCGTGACCGCGCCGAGGCGGAGGTAACCCCGGTGGTTTCAGCCACCGTGAATGTTTCCAGTTCTGCGCGGTGGCGATGCTGGCCGTGGCCGTCAACCTGACCGGCTTGACCGACGCCGCGCTCGACGCGACCGCGATCTGGGCATGCAGGACGACGGGGTGCTTCACCGAGACCGAACTGACGGTGCATGCCGATGTCCCGTCACCCTCAGTACAGCCCTCGGTGAACGTGGCCTTCTGACTCGTCGGCTGCGCCGTGAGCCCAACGGCACGTCCTGGGCGTAGGTGTTCCGGGTTGAGACCTGCACGATGTAGATGGCCGGGTGCCCGCGCGTGATGCTCGCCTGCGAGCGCTGAATTCTCACGCACAGTTCCGGCTGCGCCGTCGCGTCGGCGCTCGGGCTGGCGGTCCCGGGTGGGCTGGCACTGCTTGGGCTGGGACTCGGGCTCGAGGCAATGTACGCGCGTCCAGTGAGGCACGGCCCGCGCTGGCCAGCGGGGCTGTTGGTGACGATGAGCCCGACTGTGATGGCGGGTCGGCCACCGGACCCTGCAAGGGGGGCCCAGCACTCGGGCTGCCTGAGGAGGCCAAGGGGGTCGGGGTCGGAGGGCCGCTCGGAGACGTCGAGGGGCTCGGGGACGTGGAGGTGGTCTCGGACGGAGAAGGACTAGGTGAGGGAGTGGAAGACGGGGCAGTCCTGTGCCTGATCGATGGCGTGGGCGAGGGTGAGGGCGACGGTGATCCCGTGGCTGAAACCGGAAGCGCCTGGCACTGCGTGTCTGTAGAAGCCGTAGCCCCGGTTTGACCTGGGCCGCTTGGGCGCCGCCCAGCACGCCCAGGGCCAGGACCCCTCCGCTCACCAAGTTGACTGCCGCTATACGTGCCTGCGCCAAACGCCTGAGAGTCGCCTGTCTACGCTGCTCGTCAGGGTTACCGCGTGCTCTTCGTATGTTCGGAGGCGACAAGGAGACGGACGGGTATGGGTACTCATATCCGCTATCGGAGTACTTATGTGTCGGCATACAGGGGCCGCGCCACGTGCGCACAGGCGTCGAGCGAGGTCACAGGTGGAGGCACCACAACGCCAGAAGTACGCTAAGCTCTCCTAGGCCGATGAGACCCAGACCGCACAACAGAACAGCGCCCCGTTAGCTCAGTCGGCAGAGCGTCTCCATGGTAAGGAGAAGGTCTACGGTTCGATTCCGTAACGGGGCTCCA
>CAWBKD010000032.1:0-32481 GCA_963789225.1 uncultured Actinomycetes bacterium | reverse complement strand
CAGCGCCTGCTCGGGGCGGGGCTGCTGCCGGAGCGGGCCGGGCAGCCGGTCCGGGCGTGGGCGCACATGTCGCTGGCCGAGCTGCTCGCCCTGGACGGCGACGGGGCCCTGCTCGGGCAGTGGGTCACCGCGGTCCGGGCCCGGTGGGCCGGGCACCGCGCCGCCGCGTCGGTCACCGGCAGCGACGGCGCGGCCTGGCTGGCCGGGCCCGCGGCCGCCGCGGTGGCGTGTGACGCGCTGGTCACCCCGGTGGTGACCGGCGAGGTGGATCCGGCTGCCCTGGACGGGCTGGTCCGGCTGTGCGTGGAGCTAGCCCGGTGGGACAACCCGGACCCAGCTGGCGCGGACCCGCGGCCGGCCGCGGACGCCCAGCCGGCCGCGGACGCCCAGCCGGCCGCGGATCCGGGCGGCGCGGACCGCGGACCGGCCGCCGCGGCTGCCGGGCCGTCCTCCCCGTCGCGGGAGGCGCTCGAGCGGGCCATCATCGGCAAGGCCGTCGAGCTGCTGTCCGGCCCGGGCGGGCTGGCGTCCTTCCTGCGCCGCCAGCAGCTCGGCGCCGCGCTGGCCGGGCCCAGCCTGCCGCTGGACATCGGCTACAGCGACACCGTCCCGGCCGCCATCCGGCACGCCGTCACCCTGCGGGACCGGCACTGCCGGTGGGCCGGCGGCTGCGACCAGCCCGCCGCCGCCTGCCAGGTGCACCACGTCCGGCACCTGGCCAACGGCGGCCCCACCAGCGTCAAAGACTGCGTCCTGCTGTGCTTTTTCCACCACCAGGTCGTCATCCACCGCTGGGGCTGGCAACTCGTCCTGAACCCGGACGGCACCACCACCGCCTGGAACCCCGACCACACCAAGATCCTCCACAGCCACAGCCCGCCCGCCCGAGCCGGGTAACGACCCCGGCCCGCTTGCCGGCCGCGGCGCTGGCGGAACTCCCGATTGCGGCCGGGGTCAGGAAGACTGGCAGGCATCGTGGAGATTATCCGCAGTGCGCATCTGGGCCGATCTGCCGCCGCGATTCCCTGGACCGGGCGAGTCCGTGCCGAGGCTGGAGTGTGCTCGACGTCATCAATCACCTGGTGGCCGTGACCGATCGGCTCGTTCGACGGTCCGACGGCGGCGGGGATCAACCTGTTTGACGCGGTGATCCACCAGTGGGGACATCGCCGTCGGGGCAGGCATCGACCACACGATCAGCGAAGACCTGGCCGTCGTCGCACTCAGCGTCGCCCCCTTGTTGGTCACCGGCCAGGCACGACTGTCCGGTCACTACGCAGCCCCGGCCCTCCCCCTGGCCGGTGCTCCGCCTAGCGCACAGCTCCTGGCCGTTACCGGACGCGCCCCCGCAGCCGCGATCAAGACGGGCCGGCCGCCGGTACGGTAGTGGCCATGGTCAGCGACCGGCGGAACCGGATTCGCATGCCCATGGCGACACTCGGGGCCGGAGGACCGGTGGTCTCCCGGATCGGGCTGGGGCTGGCCGCTCTGGGGCGCCCGGCGTACATCACCAGCGGCCGGGAGGACGACCTGCCCGACCGCAGCGTTTCCGGCATGCGAAGCCGGACCTTCTCGATGCTGGACGCTGCCTACGCGGCCGGCGTTAGGTACGTCGACGCGGCCCGTTCCTACGGCCGGGCGGAGGAATTCCTGGCCGACTGGCTGGCCGGGCGCGGCCATGCGGATGTGATCATCGGTTCGAAGTGGGGGTACCGCTATACCGGTGACTGGCGGCTCGACGCTCCTCAGCAGGAGGTCAAGGAACATTCGCTGGCGATGTTCTCGACGCAGCTGGCGCAAAGCCGGGCCCTGCTCGGTGACCGGCTCGCCTTGTATCAGGTGCATTCGCTGACTCTTGATTCCGCCGTGTTTACCGATGCTGCGCTGCAGGCCGCACTGTCTCGGCTGCGCGCCGAGGGTGTGATCATCGGGTTCAGCGCGACCGGGCCGCATCAGGCGGATACGATCCGCCGGGCGCTGTCCCTGACCGTTGACGGGCAGCACCTATTCACGGCGGCGGAAGTGACGTGGAACCTCCTGGAGCCATCGGCGGGCCCGGCCGCCGCCGAAGCCGCCGCGGCCGGGTGGGCGATCCTGGTCAAGGAGGCGGTCGCCAACGGACGGCTGACCGCGGCGGGCGGGCCCCCAGCGCCGTTGACCGCGCTGGCCGCGGCGCGCGGTATCACCGAAGACGCGATCGCGCTAGCCGCCGCGCTGGCCCAGCCGTGGGCATCGGTGGTGCTGTCCGGCGCCGTCACCCGCACGCAACTGGATGAGAACCTGGCCGCGCTCACCGTCGGCCAGCTTCCGGCGCTCAGCCTCGCCGAATCCCCCGACACCTACTGGGCGGAGCGGGCGGCCAGGCCATGGCACTGAGCTGGCTTCTGCCTCCGTGGTCGGCTGCCATCGGGCAGTTAGAGCTCGATGCGCCAGCCCATGATGACGGTGCGCTCGCGGGGAAGCCGGAGGGAGTCGGCGGCGTCAGCGGTGATCCGTGATGTCGCGATGAACAGGCGCTTTCGCCAGCGGCTCATGCCCGGTTCGTGGCCCGGGACGAGCTCGATGCGCGACACGAAGTACGACAGGTTGTCGCTGGGAAGGGGGCTTTCGTCCTCGGCGCCGCGGATCAGCGGCAGGAGGTCCGGGACGTTCGTCTGGTCCATGTAGCCGAAGCGGGCGGTGACATGGGTGATCCGCTCATCTTTGTACCCGAGATCGTCGATCTGCAGACGCTCGGCCTCCGGGACGTGCGGCGCGGGCGTCGTCTCGACCGACAGGATGATGACCTCCTCGTGGAGGATCTCGTTGTGTTCGACGTTGGCTCGCAGCGCCAGCGGGGCGGTGGCCTTGCCGCGGTTGAGGAAGATGGCGGTGCCCGGCACCCGGTGCAGCGGGGGCTGCATGGCGTGCAACTGCGCGATGAACTCCCGCAGCGGCCCCTCCGCGCGCATCCGCCGCTGCGTGACGAGTTCGCGGCCTCGCTGCCAGGTGGTGAAGACGGTGAAGGTGATGATGCCGATAAGCAGCGGGAACCACGCTCCGTGGGTCAGCTTGGTCAGGTTGGCGGCGAAGAAAAGCAGGTCGATGAGGAGCAGAGCGCCGCCGCCCGTCACCACGGCCCATAGCGGCCATCGCCACTGATGGCGGGCGTAGTAGAAGAACAGCAGGGTGGTGATCGTGATCGTGCCGGTCACGGCGGTGCCGTAGGCGTAGGCCAGCGCGGCCGCGGTCCGGAACGCGAGCACAAGGGTGAGGACGGCTACCAGCAGCAGCCAGTTGACCCACGGGACATAGATCTGGCCCATCATTTCTTCGGAGGTGTACTGGATGCGCAGCCGCGGCAGGTAGCCGAGCCGCCCCGCCTGGTGCGCGACCGAGAAGGCGCCGCTGATGACCGCCTGGGAGGCGATGACGGTCGCCACGGTGGCGAGGAACACCATCGGGAGCCGGGCCCATCCCGGGGCTAGCAGGAAGAACGGGTTGCTGATGCTGGCCGGGTGGCCCAGGATCAGGGCGCCCTGGCCGAAGTAATCCAGGATGCAGGCGGGGAAGACGACCAGCAGCCAGGCGCGCCTGACCGGCGCGCGCCCGAAGTGCCCCATGTCTGCGTAGAGCGCTTCGGCTCCGGTGACGGCGAGGACGACGGCGGTCAGGGAGAAGAACGCGGTGCCGAAGTGGTCGGCCAGGAAGCCGATCGCGTAGCTGGGCGACAGTGCCTCCAGGATCACCGGGTGAGCAGCGATGCCCCGTATCCCGAGCAGGGCGATAGTGGTGAACCAGACGGTCATGACCGGCCCGAACATTCGGCCCACGGCGCCTGTGCCCAGCCGCTGAACCAGGAACAGGATGACGATGATCGCCACCGTGATGGGGATGACCAGGCCCGACACAGACGGTGCGGCGACCTGGACGCCCTCGACCGCAGACAGCACCGAGATAGCGGGCGTGATCATGCTGTCGCCGAAGAACAGCGAGGCCCCGAAGATGCCGAGCCCCGCCAGCACAGCCTTGGCCCGGTTGCTTCCGGGCAAGGCCCGTCGTCGGATCAGGGCGATCAGCGCCATGATCCCGCCCTCGCCGTCGTTGTCGGCCCGCATCACGAGCAGGACGTACGTGACGGTGACGATGATCAGCACCGCCCAGAAGATCAGCGAGACGACCCCGAAAATGCTGTCGTGCGACACCTTGACCGGGTGCGGATCGCTCGGGCTGAAAACCGTCTGCACGGTATACAACGGGCTCGTCCCGATGTCCCCGAAGACAACCCCCAGAGCACCGACCGCGAGCGCTCCCTGCGCAGCAGGGCGTCGGCTCACGCTCAAAGTATTCGCCTTCCGTACCGCGAGCTTGTACGCGCTACCTTAACGAACCAACCCGCGAAAAACACCCTTTGATATGCGCTCCACACGCGGGCGGGTGCTCGGGATATTCACGCATGCAGACTCGACGAAAATGAACTCGGCGGGGCAACGTTCCGATGGCGCTCAGCGACGACGGCTGAACTCTGGATCGACCCTGCGGGAGATTCCTTAGTCAGCTGACGGTCGCTCGAAGCTGAGCTGGCTTTCGAAGGGGTCGAAGCCGCAGGAACGGTAGACGCGGATGGCCTCGCCCGCCGTGTCGGCCACGATGACCAGAGTGCGGGCACCCAGGACGTCGGTCCCGTAGCGGCCGGCGTGCCAGACCAGGGTTCCGGCCAGGCCCAGGCGGCGGGCTTCGGGGTCGGTCTCGACGTGCTGGTAGCGGGCGTACCCGTCGCCCACGTCGAACAGCCCGAGTTGCGCGAGCAGGCGGCCGCCGGAGAAGGCGCCGAACCAGGTACCCCGGCCCGCCTGGGTCAGCTGACGGCGGACCGCGGCCCTCCGCTCGAGGAACAGGGTGGGTTCGGCGCCGTCGAAGCAGCGGATGCCCAGGTCGACGGATTGCCGCCAGTCGTCACCGGAGGTCAGCGGGCGGATCTCCGCCTCGGAGTTGGGGTGGGGCGGCGGGCAGACCTCGGCGGCGGTCAGGACGGTCTCCCGGCCCACTTCGAGCCCGGCGGCGGTGAACTCGTCGGGGATCGCGGCCTCGTCGCTGGTGGCGTCGACACCGAGGGCGACGTGCCGCGCCGCGGGGAACTCGGCGGCGAACCGGTCCAGCCAGGCCTCGCCCGTGCCAGGTCGCGGGGCCTCGGCGAGCAGCAGGAAGTTACCCCACCAGTAATCCGGGTTGCCCGGGCTGCGGATGACGAGGTAGTCGCCGCGGTCGGCGACCTCGGCTCCCTCCAGGACGCGCAGCGCCAGGTCCGTCCCGAAGCCAAGCGACGTAACCCGCACCGGACCGAGCCTAACCGCGCGCCGTCCGGAGCGCGTGCAGGAACGCCTCGGCGGGCTGCGCGCCCGAGATCCCGTACTTGCGGTCGATGATGAAGAACGGGACGCCGGTCGCGCGAGCTTTACCGCGACGCTCGCGCCGAGCGCGCGGGAAGGCGGCGGGCTGGTCCTCGACAGCCGCAGCGAACTGGACCAGCCGGGTCACTACCTGACCTACATCGACCCGCAGACCGGGGAACTCACCACCGCGGCCGTCCGCGGGTTCGCCGTGCGGCTTGACGTCCACACGGACGGCGGGGAGTTGCGGGCCGAGCACGCGCTCTGGGTGTTCGGCATCCCGTTCCTCGTGCTCCGCTACCGCATGCACCGCAAGGCGGGGTGATCATTCTTCCGAACGGCGTTGACCAGGGGAAACGCGGGCGAATTCCCGACCGGGTGCTAGCCGGTCTTCTCGGCGAGGAAGGCCATGGTCCAGGGAAGCGAAGGCCATGGTCCAGGGAAGCACGGCGTGGCCCGGTATGGAGAACTCCCTGACCACCCGGATGGTCAGGTCTGCTGTCGCGAAGGCCTGGAGGAAGCTGGCCAGGGTCTTATGGTGAAAACCGACGCGGGCCTAGTTCTGCAGCGGCAGCAATTCCCTGACCAGGCCGTCCACGAACCAGCCGAGCGACTCCGGCGACGCGGCGGGGCGGACCACGAACTTGCTGAGCCCGGCCTCGACGTAGCGCTCGAGCTTCGAGCGGGCGCCGGCCCAGCCGGAGGCGACCAGCGTCTCCGGGTCGGCGTCGGGCCTGCGGCGGCGGACCGAGGCCAGCATCGGCTCCGGGATGCCGTCGAAGGCGATGGGCAGGCTGAGCCCGAAGTGATCGGATTCGACCTCCCGGCCCGCGTCCGCCGCAGCCTCCTGGATGACGCCGACCGCCGCTCTGGCCTCGGCGGGGGTGAGCAGCGAGCCGAGCCACCCGTCGGCCAGGCGCCCCACCCGGCGGAGCCCGCCTGGAGCCGAACCCCCCAGCCAGATGTCCAGCGGCTTGGCCGGGAGCGGCCCGACGCTCGCGCCCGAGACGGAGAAGAACGAGCCTTCGAACGACACCGTCGGCGTGGTCAGCAGGAGCCTGAGCAGCGCCAGCGATTCGTCGAACACCGCCGCCCGTTGCCCGGCCGGGACCGGGAACAGCCCGCGCTCGGCGGGCTGGACCGGCTGCAGGCCGAACACCGGCAGGACCCGTCCCGGGGCCAGCCCGGCCAGGCTGGCCAGCTGCTTGGCCACCAGGACGGGGTTCCGGCCCGGCAGCACGGAGATCCCGCTGCCGACCTTGAGCCGCTGGGTTCTGGCCAGCGCGAACGCCATCCCAATGAACGGCTCCACCAGCGAGGTGTACACGTTCTCCGGCAGCCACAGCGAGTCCACCCCGGCCTGCTCGAGCAGGTCGACCGCCGCCGCGAATCCCTCGGCGGCACCGGCCGGCCCCAGCGATATCCCGATCCGGACCTTCATGACCCCATCCGATCACAGCGGTTAGAGTGCTGTTCGCCGCAGGTGGCGAGGGTGATACCACCGCCGTTCGGGATAAAGGGGTTTGATGTTCAGCCGCGCGACGATTGGCCGGGCCGTGACCGGGCTTGCGTGGTGTGCTCTGCTAGTGGTGTGACCAGCGATACGGCCAACGAGTTCAACGCGCTTCCGGCGGACTGGGCGTCCGATCCCGTCCTGGTGGCGGGCCTGGTGGTGGACGACGACGACGAGCACGACGACCCGGTCCTGCGGTGGCCGGACGGCCGGGTGGTCGACACCTGGCGCGAGGACTACCCTTACGACGAGAAGATGCCACGGAGCGAGTACGAGTACCTCAAGCGCCCGCTCCAGATCGAGCTCGTCAAGCTGCAGAACTGGGTGAAGTCCACCGGGCAGCGGATCGTGATCATCTTCGAGGGCCGCGACGCGGCGGGCAAGGGCGGCACGATCAAGCGGTTCACCGAGCACCTGAACCCCCGCGGCGCCACGGTCGTCGCGCTGGCCAAGCCGAGTGAGCGCGAGCAGACGCAGTGGTACCTGCAGCGCTACGTCCCGCACCTGCCCGCGGCCGGCGAGATCGTCATGTTCGATCGCTCGTGGTACAACCGCGCCGGGGTCGAGCGGGTGATGGGGTTCAGCGATGAGGGGGATTACGAGGAGTTCATGCGGGAGGCGCCCGCGTTCGAGCACATGCTGGTGCGCTCGGGGCTGCACCTGACGAAGTTCTGGTTCTCTGTGACGCGGTCGGAGCAGCGGACGCGCTTTATTATCCGGCGGATCGACCCGGTGCGGCAGTGGAAGCTGAGCCCGATGGACATCGAGTCGCTGGACAAGTGGGACGAGTACACCGAGGCCAAGGAGGCGATGTTCCACTACACCGACACGCCCGACGCGCCGTGGACCGTGGTCAAGAGCAACGACAAGAAGCGGGCCAGGATCGAGGCGATCAAGCACGTGCTCGCGAAGTTCGACTACGACGGCAAGAACGAGGAAGTCATCGGCAAGCCGGACCGGGCCATCATCGGGCCCCCCTCGGTCCTGTCCGAGCACAACCCGGACCGCCGGTACCCCGAACTGTGATCCGGGTATCGTCCAGGGCATGAGCAACCAGGCCACGCCCGCTGTCCGGACGCCGGACCAGGTCCCGGGCCGTCCGGCGGCACCGGGAGTCACGGTCCGCGAGATGCTGGGCGACGCGGACGGCTGCCGCGGGTTGCACCAGCGGCGCCTGAGCCTGGCCGACGGCACGGTGATCACGGAAACGGCCGGGGGGCGGGGCGAGGCCTGGTACGTGATCCGCGGGTCGGGGACCCTGGACACCGACGGGCACGGGACGACCGTCCTGGAGCCCGGTACGGCCGTGTGGCTGCGAGAGGGGCTCCGGTACGAGTGCCGGGCGGGCGCCGCTGGACTTGACGCGGTGGCGGTCGCCGTGCAGGCCTCATCCGCGGGGGACGACGGCCGGCCGCAGGTGCGGGTCGTGACGCTGGACGCGTGCGAGCCGGAGTGGACCGGGGACCGGGAGTTCCGGGTCCTGCTGAGCGAGGGGATGGCGTTCACGCAGTTCGCGGGGCTGATCCCGCCGGGGCGGGCCCCGGAGCACCACCACACCTACGACGAGGTGGTGCACGTGCTGGCCGGGCGCGGCGTGGTCCACCTGGGCGAGGCCACGGCCGAGATCGGGCCGGGCACCTCCATCTACCTGCCGCCTTACCAGCCGCACTGCCTGGAGAACACCGGGCAGGACCTGCTCGCTGTCCTCGGGGTGTTCCACCCGGCGGGAAGCCCGGCCGCCAAGCACGAGGCCTGACCGGGGCGGCCCGGCGAGCGGGGCCGGTTAGGGGTGCACCGGCCAGGCGTGGACCGGCTCGTTGGAGTGCATGTGCTCGATGTAGCGCAGGGTCATCTGCCGCAGCGCCTCCCGGCGGTCGACCCCGCCGTGCTCGGTGAGCCCGGCGACCGTGGCGATCTGCCAGGCCGCGCCGTTCTGCCCGGTCAGGCAGCGCTGCTCGACGATGCCGAGCAGCCGGTCGGCCTGGGCCGTGCTAACGCCCCAGCGGGCCAGCCCGTCGCGGGCCAGCGGGAGCAGGCGGCGCAGGATGAGCTCGGCGGCCGGCGTGTCACCGACCCCCGGCCAGTACAGCTGCGCGTCCAGGCCGTGGCGCGCCGCCTCGTGCAGGTTCTCTGCGGCGGTGGCGAACGACATCTGAGTCCAGATCGGCCGCTGCGCCTCGGCGAGGGACCGCACCAGCCCGTAGTAGAACGCCGAGTTCGCCATGACGTCGGCGATCGTCGGGCCCGCGGGCAGCACCCGGTTCTCGACCCGCAGGTGCGGCGTCCCGTTGACCAGGCCGTACACGGGGCGGTTCCAGCGGTAGATCGTCCCGTTGTGCAGGCTCATCTCCGCCAGCAGCGGGATGCCGCCCTCGTCGAGGACGGCCAGCGGGTCCTCGACCTCGCAGATCGGCAGCAGCGCGGGGAAGTACCGCAGGTTCTCCTCGAACAGGTCAAACACCGAGGTGATCCAGCGCTCGCCGAACCAGACCCGGGGCCGCACGCCCTGCTCCTTCAGCTCATTCGGGCGGGTGTCGGTGGCCTGCTCGAACAGGGTGATCCGCGTCTCGTGCCACAGCTGCTTGCCGAACAGGAACGGGGAGTTCGCGGCCAGCGCGACCTGCGCGCCGGCGATGGCCTGGGCCGCGTTCCAGTAGTTCGCGAAGGCATCCGGGCTGACCTGGGTGTGCAGCTGGACGCTGGTGCAGGCCGCCTCGGGCGTGATGCTGTCGGTGTGCGTGAGGAGCTGCTCGGCGCCGTCGATCTCGATGCTCATGTCTTCCCCGCGGGCCGCGAAGATCTGCTCGTTGAGCACCTTGTAGCGCTCGTTGGCCGACATGGTTTCCTCGTTCACGTCGGCCTCGGTCAGCGTGGGCAAGATGCCGATCATCACCAGGTGGCTGCCGATGGACCTGCCCTTGGCGTCGGCCGCGTTGAGGTCGGCGCGGAGTTCGGCCTCCAGTTCCGCGAGCGCGTCCCCGTCCAGCGTCCGGGGCGGCACGTTGATCTCGAGGTTGAACTGCCCGACCTCGGTGGCCCAGGCCGGATCCGCGATCGCCTCGAGCACCTCGGCGTTCCGCATGGACGGAACGCCGTGCTCGTCGACCAGGTTGAGCTCGATCTCCTGGCCCACCAGGGTCCGGTTGGTCTCGAACATCCGCTCGCGCAGCATCCGGGCGAACACGTCAAGCGAGCGCCGGACCTTGTCCCGGTACTTGCGCCGGTCCTCGCCGCTGATCTTGATCGCCTGGATGTCACGGCCCATGGCGGCCTCCGCTCTCGTCCCGGACCCACAGATCCAGCAGGCCGCGCAGGTGCGCGATGAACTGGTCGTGCTCATGCTCTGGGTACGTCGATTTGACCGTCTGGACCAGCAGCTGGTCGAAGTCGGGGCCGGCCACCCAGTCCAGGACTACTTCGTCCAGGTGCGGCATCCTGCTCGCGCAGAAGTCGTAGTAGCGCGCCGCGTCGAAGTATTCGTCGGCCAGCGCGCGGTACCCCTCCAGCTTCTCCTCGTAGGACAGGTGGGGGTCATCGGCGACGGCGAAGAACTTGTCTGTCTCCAGGTCCAGCTTGGCCTTCCGCCCGGTCACCAGGGCGAACACGGTCCACTTGACCAGCGCCTTCATGGCCCAGGGGAAGTAGTAGTGCAGGCTGGTCAGGGCCACGTCCGGGCAGGCGTTGGCGTAGTCGATGGGGTAGACCTCGCCGTCCTTGATGAGCGTCTCGCACGAGTTGAACTCCCACCGGAAGAACGCGTTGACCAGCCGTCCGATCGTCACCACCTCCGCGCCGGCCTGGGCGGGCAGGAAGCCGTGCTCGACCGCGTAGCGCGCGTGCATGGGCTCATCGGGCTGGAACTTCATGACCATGGTCTCGGCGCCGATGGACAGCGAGCGGGCGAAGACGTCGAAGTCGATGGCCTTCTGCAGGTGCATGAGCATCTCGCCGCTGGCGTCGTAGGCCGCGTGCAGCTCGGTGGCGTTACGGATCCGCGAGACGCCGCGCCAGGCCCCGCCGTCGTAGGGCTTCATGAAGATCGGGTAGCCGATCTTCTCCGCGATCGCGTCGAGGTCGAAGGGCTGGTTGTAGCGAGCGGAGGTATAGGCGTAGCGGGCGTTGTCGACCGGGTTCTTGTACGGGACGAGCACGGTCTCCGGGATCTTGAGCCCCAGCCGCATCATCGCGCAGTAGGCGGCGTGCTTCTCCATCGACTGGAAGGTGAACGGGCTGTTCAGCAGGTACACCCCGTCCATCATGGCGATCTTCTTCAGCCATTCCCTCGGGTGGTAGTACCAGTAGGCGAGCCGGTCGATGACCAGGTTGTAGCGCGGCCGGGAGCGCAGGCTGAAGGGCTCGATGGTAATGCGCTCCACGTCGAACTCGTGCGTCCCGCCGGACGGGTCCTGGACCGGGCCGAGCCTGCGCAGGATCTCCTCGAACGCCGTCGGCCAGTCGTCCTCGGTACCGAGCAGCAACCCGATCAGGTGCCTGGTGGCGGTGGCGGTGGCGGTCAAGGCAGCCTCCCTCCGGTGTCCGGTGTGGTACACCGATCACTCGGCCATGGTGCCTGGTCCGCGCGCGCGCTGACAATAGTGTCTCGCCAGGCGGGCGCAGCGCTTCGACCTCGAAGGCCATCCGCAGCGGGGTGCTCATGGCCGGGGTTCGGTGTTCTCGGCCATCAACCGGAACCGCCGGGCGGCGTCTCCCCACACCCGCTCGAGGTAGGCCTGGACGGCGTGCAATCCCTCTTCGCGCAGGCGGTAGATCCGCAGCGTGCCGTGGGCCTGCTCGGCCACCAGACCGGCGTCTTTGAGCAGGCGCAGGTGGCGGGATACCGCGGGACGGCTGATCGGCAGCGCCGCGGCGATCTGGTTGACCGGCTTGTCGCCCTCGCTGAGCAGGCGCAGGATGTCGCGCCGGTGCGGATCCCCGAGCGCCTCGAACGGGTCACCGCTGGCCCGCGCGTGCTCCACGTCCCCCCGGCTCCCTCCCGTGATCGGTAACCAGCACTCTACCGTAACACGCTGGTTACCGATGCTTTCTGGGCTTAGCGGAGATCTCGAAGTTCATTTTACCGAACGAGCGGTGGTGCGTGTCCGGGGAATACCGGGTCCCCCCGTAGTGGATCCGGTATTCCGCGCACACGCCTCAGCCGGAGCAGATCAGGTATCCGGTGGCGCTGGTGATGGACTGGCCTTCGTTCACGAACAGCGACGCGCCCAGCGACATCGTGAAGCTGTCCGCGCCGGGATTGACCGACCAGATGGTGTAGGTGCTGCCCTCGTAGCGGAACTCCTCCGCCGGAGCCAGCGTCGGCCCGGAAACCTCGTAAACCGTGCTGCTCCCCGACGCCACGGCGAAGGTGAGGGCCTTCGGCTGGGCGAAGGCGTGGCCCGGCGGGCAAGTCTGGGACGGCTTATGGACCGGGCTGGCCATGGCCGCCGCCGCGGGGACGCCGAGCATGGTGACCATCAATGCGGCCACCGCCGCGATGCGCTTCACGCTAATTCTTCCTCCCGTGTTGTTGCCTTCTGGTCATGGATAGAGGTGACCATGGAGCGAAAAGTATTCGGCCAGTGCCAGAGGTCCGTCGGGATCGCGCGTGAGTTTCGCGTGAGCGCTGGGCTCACACGAAACTCGCACATGAGTCACACGCGTTGTTCGCGATGACGTGGTCGGATAACCCGCGAGGGGGAAGGAGCAAAGGCGATGGCTGACCCGGCGGCGGACCGGCCCGCCGATCACGGCGAACTGCTCGTGGTCGACGACGAGCCGTTCCTGCGTGATGCGGTCGCCGCGTCGCTCCGGTTCCTCGGGTTCGAGGTGACCACCGCGGAGACCGGTGCCGAGGCGCTGCGCATGGCCAGGGACCGCCCGTTCGACCTGGTCGTCCTCGACGTCATGCTGCCCGACACCGACGGCTTCGACATCGTGCGCCGACTGCGCCGCGACGGCCGGCAGGTCCCGGTCATCTTCCTGACCGCCAGGGACACCCAGGCCGACAAGGTTGAGGGGCTGAGCATCGGCGGCGATGACTACATGACCAAGCCGTTCGGGCTGGAGGAACTGGCGGCCAGGATCCGCACCGTGCTGCGCCGGACGCGCCCAAGCGCCGCCGGGGCCGTGCTCGCGTTCGCGGACATCGAACTCGACCAGGAGACCTACGAGGTCCGCAGGTGCGGTCATCTCATCGAGCTGTCACCCACCGAATTCCGCCTGCTGCGCTACCTGATGCTCAACCCCGGGCGGGTCCTGACCAGGGACCAGCTGCTTGATCACGTGTGGGACTACGACTTCCGCGGGTCGACCACGGTGGTGTCGACCTACGTCGCGTACCTGCGGCGCAAGCTGGCCAGGTACGGGCCTGATGTGATCCATACCCAGCGGGCCGTCGGCTACAGCCTCCGCCTGCCCCGGCCAGGTGAGACCGAAGACCCCTGCGATGAAGGGAATACCGATGATGATTAGAGGCCTGCGTCGTGGCCAGCCCCGCCCCAACGGCCGCCGCAAGCTCCGCACCAAGGTGGTGGCCGGCGTCGTGGCGATCACCCTCGCCGTGCTCGCCGTCTTCGATTTCGCCGCGGTCACCGCGCTGAAAAAGTACCTGATGGGCCAGACGGACGTGAGCCTGAAGTCGGCGCTGACCGTGACCAAGCCACGGCTTGACCAACTGCTCCCGGCGTTCGCCAAGGCCGGCGTGGTGCGGGCTGGCGTCATCCAGTGGAGCAGCTTGCCCAACATCGGGGCGTACACCATCGAGTGGGTGCCCGCCAAGGGCGCGGTGGTGAGCCTGCAGGGCGGCCCGGGCCTCACGCCCCCGGCCATCGCGAAGCTGAACTACTACGCCCAGGCCAATAACGTGGTCGCGGCCGCGGCCGCAGGCGGTAAGGGCCAGACCGTCACCATCCAGGGCCAGACCGTCTCGGTTGGCCAGGTCAAGCAGGTGACCGCCATCCGCGCGGCTCGCCAGTTCCGCGTGGTATCGATGGCCGTCCCCGGCCAGGCGGGCACCCTGGTCGCCGGGACCAACCTCAGCGACGTCAACGACACCGTCAGGCAGCTTGAGCTCATCGTCGGCGCCGGCTCGGCGGCCGCCGCCCTGCTCATCTTCCTCGGTGTCGGCCTGGTCATGCGGCGGGGCCTGCGCCCCATCGAGCAGATGGCGTACCAGGCCGACCGCATCTCGGCCGGTGACCTCACCGAGCGGGTCGCCCCGACCGACACCGGAACGGAGGTCGGCCGGCTCGGGACGGCCCTGAACGGGATGCTCGGCCGTATCCAGACGTCCGTCGCCGAACGTGAAGCCAGCCAGGAGGTCATGCGGTCCTTCTTCGCCGACGCCAGCCACGAGCTGCGCACCCCGCTGGCCTCGCTGTGCGCCAACGCCGAGCTGTACCAGCAGGGCGCCCTGGTCGAGCGCTCGCAGGTCGACGAGGCGATGCGCAGGATCACGCTGGAGGCCCAGCGCATGAGCCGGCTGGTCGACGACATGCTCCGGCTGGCCCGCCTCGACCAGCACCCGGACCAGCGGCGCGACCTGGTCGACCTCACGGCCCTGGTCGGTAAGTGCGTCGAGCGCGCGCAGGTCGCCGACCCGTCGCGGACCTGGCAGGCCGAGATCGAGCCCGGCCTGGCCGTAGGGGGCGACGAAGAGCAGCTGTCCCGGGCCGTCGACAACCTGCTCGCGAACGTGCAGACCCACACGCCGGAGGGCACCGTCGCGATCGTCACCGCCCGCCAGGACGGCAGCGGCCGGATCGTGGTCGAGGTCACCGACGACGGCCCCGGCGTCCCCGCCGACAAGCTCCCCCGCATCTTCGACCGCTTCTACCGCGCGGGAGCCTCGAAGCGCATCGGGTCCGGCCTCGGCCTGGCCATCGTGAGCCAGATCGCCGCCGCCCACCAGGGCGTGGCGATGGCCGCGGCCAACTACCCGCACGGGCTGCGCGTGACGCTCACCCTGCCCGCCTGGCGTTGGAAGTAGAGCGCTGGAAGTAGGCGCGGGAGGTAGCCGTCCCGTAGGTCCCGAGCCGGGGTCACCTTGGTAGGTTGGGTGGCCCCGGTGAAGGAGGGGCAACGTGAAGGCGCTCGTGTTCCGGCACAACCTGACCCGTGAGGCGGCCTCGGCCATCGGCGGACGCGTGGACCGGCGCGTATACGTATCCCGCTTCGCGCCGGTCCGCATCGAGGACGTCGAGGACCTCCCGCTCCCGGCGCCGGACTGGGTGCGGGTCGAGACCATCTTCTCGGGCCTGTGCGGCTCGGACGTGAAGCAGATCCTGCTGAACGGATCACGCGACAACCCGCTCACCGCGCTGGTGTCCTTCCCGCACGTGCTCGGGCACGAGGTGGTCGGGCGTCGCTGCGACACCGGCCAGCGCGTGGTGCTCAATCCGTGGCTGTCTTGCCTGCCCCGCGGCATCGACCCGCCGTGCGAGGCCTGCCAGGCCGGGCGCTACCCGTGGTGCCGCAACTTCCGCTACGGGAACCTGCCCGTCTCGATCCACCTGGGGAACTGCGCGGCGGCCTACGGCGCGCACGCCGAACGGTTCTGCGCGCACCCCTCCCAGCTGTTCGCCATCCCGGACGGGGTGTCCGACGAGGCCGCCGTGCTGGCCAACCCGGTCAGCGTGTCGCTGCGCTCGGTCCTGCTCGCGCCGCCGCCCGACGGGCAGCCCGCCCTGGTCTACGGTTCCGGCACGCTCGCGTTCGCGGTGATCGCGCTGCTCCGCCACCTGTACCCGGCCACGGAGGTGTGGGCGGCGACGCGACCCGGGGCGCGGGCCTCGCTCGCGGCCCGCCTGGGCGCGCACGCCACGCTGTCCTCCTTGCCCGACGAACTCGTCGCGCAGGTCGCCGGGCGCGTCGGGACGGCGCCGCTCGAGCCGTGGAGCAAGCGCGACTGGCTGCAGGACGGCCCTGGCGTGGTCTACGACACGATCGGCTCGACCGAGACCGTCGAGACCTCGCTGCGGCTGCTCAAGACGGGCGGCACGCTCGTGATCTCCGGCGTCGAACCGCCGAAGCGCTTCGAGTGGACACCCCTGTACTTCAAGGAGCTGCACGTCATCGGCTCGAACGGCTTCGGCATCGAGGAGGTAGGGGGCGTCGCCAAGCACTCCATGGAGCACTACTTCGACTTCGTCCTCGCCGGGATGGACCTGACCCCGGTCATCACGCACCGCTTCCCGCTCGAGCGCTGGGACGAGGCGGTGCTTACGCTGAAGGACTCGCGGCGCACCGGCGCGGTCAAGGTCCTGCTCGAACCGGCGCACTGACCTCCCGCTACGCTGTCGCCCATGACCCCAGACCTGGTTCCGCCGCTCCCTGAGGACGCCTTCCGCAGCGTGCTGTGCGTGGTCGCGCACCCGGATGACGTGGAGTACGGGATATCGTCGGCCGTCGCGGCCTGGACCGCGCGCGGCGTCGAGGTCTCGTACCTGCTCCTCACCCGTGGCGAGGCCGGCATGGACGCCAGCCCGCCAGAGCAGACCGCGAAGCTGCGGACCGAAGAGCAGATCGCGGCGTCGCGCGCGGTCGGCGTGACCGACGTCGAGTTCCTCGATCACCCGGATGGCATGCTCGAGTACGGCCTGGGCATCCGCCGCGACATCGCGCGGGTCATCCGCCGGCGCAAGCCGGACGCCGTGGTGATCGGGCCCTGGGACGCCGAGTTCGCCGCCGGGCTGAACCAGGCCGATCACCGGGTGGCGGGGCTGTGCGCGGTGGACGCGCTGCGCGACGCGGGCAACCGCTGGGTCTTCCGCGAACTGCTCGACGAGGGCCTGGAGCCGCACTCGGCCCGGTGGCTGCTCATCGGCGGGGACCCGCGGCCCACCCACGGCGTGGACATCACCGGAGAGCCGCTGCAGCGTGGCATCGCCTCCCTGGAGGCGCACGGCCAGTACCTGGCGGGGATCCCCGGCCACCCCGCACCTCGGCTGATGATCACCGGCTTCACGGCCCTGCAGGGCCGGGCCATGGGCGTGCCGAACGCCGTGCTCTTCCGGGCCTGGGACTTCCAGGCGCCGCCTCCGATCGCGGCCGAGGCGATGGCGGCGGCCCGGGCGCAGGCCGCGGAGGGCTGAGCCGTCAGGTTCAGCAGGTGAGGCTGACTATCTGATCCCTGGGCGGGACGGGCTGGTTCTGCCCGCCGAAGTAGCCGGGGGAATCCGCCGCGAGGGGCACGCTCTTGAAGGGCGATCCTTCGGGGAACACGTAGCGCAGCGTCGAGTACGCCCGCCTGGTCTTCGTGCAGTGCACGATCCTGGTGGCGGTCATGTCGATGGGGACGGAGATGTAGTCGCCATACGCGCAATCGCCGTAGGCGCACAGGTCAACCGTGGCCGACCCCTTGGCGTGGGCGGACTGCGCGCCCCAGTCGGACCAGACCAGGTTCTCGGCCGTGATGTCGTCGGTAGCGCAGACCACCAGCACGACGTCCGGCATCACCTGCGGGTTGCTGTCGCAGTAGCCCAGCGTCACCGGCGGGGGAAGGGGCTTGGCCGCGGCGTGACTACAGGCGGTCAGCAGCAACGTGACCAGCAACGCCGCCGCGACCGCGATCGTTCTCCGTGTTGTCATCCATTCCGAGGTAACAAACCTGAGACCGGAATACGGTAACGTCCCGGTCACGATCGCGTAGCGCGGGTCCCGGGAGGTCTGGACATGTCGGAGAGCGAGATCGCGCCAGAGTTGCGGACCATGCGGGTGGCCTACGAGCGTGGCTCGCTGGACGGGTCTGACCTGGCGGCCACCTGGCACGAGCAGCTCACCCGATGGCTCGCCGAAGCGACCCAGGCCGGGCTGCCCGAGCCGAACGCCATGGTCCTGGCCACGGCCGACGGGCAGGGCCGGCCGTCCTCGCGCACGGTGCTGTGCAGGGGGCTGGATGACCGCGGCGTGGTCTTCTACACCAACTACAGCTCCGCCAAGAGCCGCGACCTGCTGGCTACGGGCCTGGCCGCCGCGACCTTCCCGTGGTTCGCCATGCAGCGGCAGGCCCACGTGCGCGGCCCCGTGGCGAAGGTCGACCCGGCCGAGACGGCAGCCTACTGGTCCACCCGGCCGCGAGGTTCCCAGCTCGGGGCCTGGGCGTCCCCGCAGTCGGAAACGGTCGGCGGCCGCGCCGAGCTCGAGGCCAGGCTGGCCGACGTGGACCAGCGCTTCGCCGGCGTGGAGCAGATCCCGCCGCCCCCGCACTGGGGTGGCTGGCGGATCGAACCGCAGGTCGTGGAGTTCTGGCAGGGGCGCCTGAACCGGATGCACGACCGGCTGGCGTACGTCCGCGACTACGGCGACTGGCACATCCGGCGGCTGGCGCCGTAGGAGGGCTCGGCTTCATCTTTCGCCCGGCGAAGTAAGCAAACGCCGGGCCTCGTGAGTTAAAGAAGTGTGAGCCGCGAAAAGACGGAGTTCGCTGAGTTCTTCCAGGCCAGCTGGGAGCCGTGCCTGCGGGCGGTAGTAGCGAGCACGGGCAGCGTGCAGCTGGCCGAGGACCAGGTGGCGGAGGCGTTCGCCAGGGCTTGGTTGTCGTGGCGGAAGGTCCGCCGCCATCCGGCGCCCCGGGCGTGGGTGGTGCGCACCGCGCTCAACGTCGGGGCATCGTGGTGGCGCAGGCGCCTTCGTGAGCTGCCGCTGCTCGGCCACGACGCCGAGGCCCTGCGCGATGAGGATGGCGGCCTGGACGCCGACTTGCTGACCGCGCTACGGCACCTGCCGGGTCGCCAGCGCGAGGTGATCGCCCTGCGGGTCTTCCTCGACTTGGACATCGACACCATCTCCGCGCAGCTGGGGATCGCCCCCGGAACGGTCCGCGCGCACCTGTCCCGGGGCGTAAGCACGCTGCGCCGTGAACTTTCCCTATCTCAAGCTATGGAGGCCGACCGATGAACGACCACGACGAACTGCACGACAGCGCCGTACTGAGCGCCGTGCGCGAGTCAATCTCCGGGTTGCCGATGCCGACGGCACCTCGGCTGGAGGCCATCAAGGCCAGGGGCCGCGCGCGCCGGCTGCGCCGCTTGGGCGGGCTGGCCGTGGCCGCTGCCGGGGTGTGCGCTGCGCTGGTCGTCGGCCTGGCCGGCGGAACCCCGGCCGCCCGGCCGGCGCTACAGGCCGCGCCGGCTTCACACCACCACGCGTCCGCGGTCCATCTGGTGGCGTTCACGGTCGCCGCAGGCCCCGACGGCACCACGACGCTGACCCTGTACCCGGGGCAGGTGGCCGACCCGAACGCGGTCCGCCAGGCCCTGGCCGACCACGGCATCCCGGCGCTGGTCACGGCCGGGCAGTTCTGCCGCACGGCCGTCCAGCCGGCTCCCGGTGTCGGCGATGTGGTCACGTTTTCCGGTCCGGGCAAGATCCAGATCCCGACCAACGGGCAACCGACCGCCCGCCCCGGGCCCATCGTGATCAACGGCTCGAACATCCCGAGCGGGGTGGAGCTCAGCATCGGCTACCGCCAGAACTCGCAGGAGAACGAGATCTCGTTCACGCTCATCGTGGCCAACGCCCCGCTCACCTGCACCAGCATTCCCGACAGCGGGCCGCACGGAAACGACTAGCGGCTCGGCGAACCCGCTTCTGGCCCGGTCGGCAACTGTGTCGACCGGGCCAGAAGTCTGTGTTGTGAAACGATGAGGGTGGCTGCGTAGCCATGGGCAGTGCCAGCGAGTGGAGGATGCCATGGCGGTGTACGTGTACAAACTGCGGGATCCGAGCCGGCTGCTCATGGGCAGGACCGCCCCGCCGCCTCCCCTGTTTGGCTTGTCGGCCGACGCTGAGGACGAGTTGCATGCCTTCGCCGCGAGGCTTGGCATTCGCCGGGACCCTGGTACCCCGGTCGGGTCACAGCAGGAGTTGGTTACCCGGCACTACACGCTGACCGCGGGCGAGCGTGATCGCGCCCTGGCGCTTGGAGCACAGGCGATCACGGCCCGCGAGGCGGACAAGATGGAACGGCAGCGAGCAGCCATCCGGGGAGAGTGAGCCGCTCAGTCTCCGGGCCCGGATTCGTCCCCGTCCGTCAGATACGGACCCGAACGTCGCCGGCGCAGCCAGTCCTGGAACCTCCGAATGGGATGAGCCAGCGGCTGAAACCCCTCGTTGTCGTGGTCGAGGGAGCTGAACCAATCAACCGGTATACCCATCACGCGTTGCGACTCTTCGCCCTGTCTGCTTTTTGGATCTCTCGATTCGCCCTGTCTCGCCGCCGGGTCTCTCGATATCGGGAAGCCGAGGAACCGGTTCGGTTCATATCGATCGCCGGTCATGGGTCTGCTCCGGGCTAGTCACGGTTGACCTTTGCAGCCTACCGGCCGCAACACCAGCGCCCGGTTATGCGGACCGCGGAAATCCAGGACGACTCGTTCGGAGGTGCCGTAGGCGGCGTGGTACTTCTCGATCGCGTCGAGTAGCTCGTCCCGGCCGAGCTTGGTGTCCCGCAGCCAGAAATTGCAGCACGGCACGACGACCACGGGCCGCACCCGCGCCGAGTTGACCACTTCACGCAGCGCGGCGTCCGGGTGCAGGCCGATGATGACGTCGTAAAAGCCCGCCATATCGGCGCGGTATCCTTCGACCCGGCTCGGGACTCCGCGAAGGACCCAGCCACGCGGGTCTACGACGTCGCAATCGATGTTGTGCCGCTTACGGAGACGGCGCGCCATCATTCCCTGCCCGCCCGCCACGTCGGCCGCGGTCCGGGCCTGCGGGAACCGGGCTGCGATGAAGTCGGCCGTCACTTCGAATCGCCGCTCATCACCGTGAAACCGGTGTGTCGCCATGTAGGACACCCGCCTTCGCCCCGCGTCGCTGCGATACGCGCTCGGATTCGTTCAGATACCCGGCCGCTACCTGCGGATCGGCGTCGTAGTCTGGCTGACCCTCAGTCTACCGGCCGGCCAGTATCGAACCCGAAGCGCCGAGGGCGCCGATGAGTTACGCGCCGCCGGGCGGTCTACTCGGCGGCGCTGTTCAACCCGCTGCGCCGCCGGGTGCAGGCGATCGTGGAGCGGCGGTTCAACCGGGCCCGCTACGACGCCGGCCGGATCATCGCCGCGTTCGCGGCCCGCCTGCAAGACGCGGTCGACCTGGACGCGGTGCGGGCCGACCTGGCCAGTTCGGTGCAGCAGGCGCTGGAGCCCGCCCACCTCTCGGTATGGATCCAGGCAGGCGAACAGCACGACGCGGTACCGGCGAGCCGGACGGCGGGAAAGTGCTTAGCGCCGTTCTTATCGGCCAGTTCCGCGCTCGTTCGGGATTTCGGGCCTGGTTACCGGGATCACCGTAACGAGGTGATCCAGGGCTGCGAAATCATCGGGATTTGTCGTGTACAGGGGCAGTTCGGCGGCGATCGCCGTCGCAGCGATCATGAGGTCGACCGCCCTGCGGCGGGGCTTCCGGCCTGCCGCGACCACCGCTGCCGTCACCCGCCCGTAGGCGCGAGCAGCGTCCGCGTCAAACGGGATCGGGTCGAACTCGTGCTCAGCCCGCTGCAGCACATCCAGCCTGCGAGCCCGCTCAGCGGCCTCGAAGTAGGCGTCCTGCTCGGTGTCGGGCCGTACCTCATGCGGTCCGGCGGACAATTCCGCAAGGGTGACAGCGCTGATCGCCATCTCATCGGGAAGCTCGCCGGGAGCGATCCGGCTCCGGAGGATCATGATGTTGGTGTCCAGCAGGCCGCGCCGCGCGGATTCACCGGTCATAGGCGCTTCTCGCCTGGTCAGCGGCCGCGTCCTGGTCGGCCCGGAACGCTTCCGCGTCGATCACCGGGGCGTTGCGCGACATCGCCGCGAACTCGGCCCGGGACACGAAGCGGCGGCGCTGCCGCAGCGGCACCAGCTCACCGATGCTGTGACCATCGCGAGTGACCGTGAAGGCCTGCCCCCGCTCGACAGCGTCCATGATCTCTTTGGACCTCATTCTCAGGTCACGCTGGGTGATTTCGGGCTGAGTGCTCATACAAGCACTGTAGCACCGATTGCTACAGTGTGCTATGAGACCAGGCGATCGCCGTCCGGGCCAGACGGCGTCAGGTCATGAGGCCGAGCACGACGGCCAGGAGTCCGATCGTCCAATTACTCCCCTGAGGGCCAGAACCGTAACGTTTCCGGGACGATCCAGGCGTAGTGTCTGGCTTGTGAGCACGTTGGCCCAGGTCAGGAGGGGAATTCCAGATGAAACTGTCCACCCATAGCACACCGCCATCCGCACCAGGCCAATCCGTCAGCGCCATGCCAGCTCAGCCCCCGAAGGGGCGCCGGCCCGGTACACAACCATGGATCGGCGTGCTGGTCCTTGTGGGTGGCCTCGTAACTGGCCTCTATCACGGCGGGTCACAGCGGTTGGATTACTTTCTCGGTGTGTCGGTCGGCGCGGTGCTGCTCTCGATCACGGTTTTGGTGCTTGCCGTTCGCCGATCCCGCTCCCAGCGCGCCGCCAACATGAGTTACGGGCATACTCCCACCGGAGGGCAGGACATTCAGGCACCGCCCGGATATGGTCCGCCCGGATACGCCACGGCCGAAGACGGTCAGCACGGATATGGCATGCCTGGATATGCCCCGCCTGGACCGCCGCAACCCAGGTCCCGGGTCTGGCTGATCGCCTCAACAATGGCCGGCGCGATCGGGCTCATTGGCATCATCGTGTGCACCCTGCTCATCGTGCATACATCCAACCCGCAGCCGAACTACAACAACCCGTCGGTGGTCGCGGCCTCGCTCAAGACTGTGATCCAGCAGCGGCTGAGTGACCAGTCCGGCCAGTACTTCGAGCCGGGCGTAACCGTCATGTCCGTGATCTGCACGCCGTCGGGCACCAGCACTGACCACTGCGTCACCACGCTCTCCAACGGGGTGACCTTCACGAACACGGCCGTGATCGTGGGCAACGGCACCGGCTTCCGCACCCAATAGCCTGGGCGGGATCAAGATATGAGTGAGCAATTCCCGGGTCAGCCCGCAGAACACGCCGGGGACCACGACACGCGCAGCCTGGCACGCCAGCCTCGACCGGGGACTGGAGCGGATCCGATGACGGGGCAGGACGGCCGGACTGGCCGGGCAAGCAGCGCGCGTTACTTCTACCGCGCGCTCGCGCTCGCGCTTAACCTGCAGCAGCCTGCTCGCAAGAAGTCGGTGCTGCGAGACATCCGGCGGGCGGTCGCTCCGTACCTGGAACCCGGAGAGATCATCGAAACCTGCGCCCAGTTCTCCAGCAGGCCCATCGCGTTCGGGCGCGGCGTGGCCGGCGTGCGCAGGATGATCCAGGAGAGCAGCGACATACAGGTCTACTACACGGCGGTGACCGATCGGCGGGTGCTCATGGTCGAGGTGTCCTGGGCCGTGAAGCGTCCCCGGGGACTGGCGCTCTCCGATCCTCGTCAGGGCGCCAGCCTGCGGCCGCTGACCAAGCCGCGCATCCACAAGTATCAATGGCGTGGGAATCTCTGGGCCGCCGTCGAGTATCGCGGCCCGTCGGGACAGGAGCGCACGCTCTGCTATGACGGTCGGTTCGCAGATGAGGTCGGCCGACATCTCCTCGGGCTCGGCCCGGAACAGACGATCGAACGCTACCACCTGGAACCGCTGGTCCGACGGTTCCTGCTCGCCATGGCGCTGTTCTGCGCCGCCGTAGTAATCCTCGCTGTGGTCGTGGCCGCTTTGCACGCGGCCTCCCACGGCTGAGGATCCTGAGCGGTTCTTCGGGCGAGGCGCCGCGAACCGCATTCACCCTTCCAGCGCTGCTCGTACCCGTGCTGCGACCGGGCGGCCCTGCCAGGTGAAGTAGACAGACGGTATTGCGTGGAGCAGGCGACTGACAATGGCTCCGTTTGGCAGCCAGTCTTGGCCGACCGTAAAGCCGAGAGCCGATATGGCGCCCAAGGTGGCCGCCGATTTAGCGATTGAAGACTGGCTTGGCCGCGGGACATTCCAGAACGGCGCACCAAAGCAGATTGCGTGACGGCTGGTTGGCGCAAGCATGTGGAATCCGGCACCCCATAGATTTCTCGGCCATTTGATCTTCACATCAGCGCGACGTTCCTGCATAGCGACCTGCTCATCCGCGGCGAAAGCCAGGTTATCCGCGGTCAATATAAATACCCCGAAACGATATGACAGCCCCTGTGTCGGCACGAATAGGCTGACCGGGCCTATCCAGCCCGGGGCGATCAGCGCACCGTCTTGTTCGATTACCGCGCCATCCCCCATCGCAGCCTCCCAAAGGACTAGCGTCGATCGTGAATTTCGGGCCGCCTGTTATTCCCGCCTTCTCAGGTAGTGTCCGTTCATCGTCATGCCAATGACCGGCCACTGTCAATACCACGCGCGGTCAGCCGCCGCTCTAATCTGCGATGTGTTACCCAGACTGAACTCGTAGAGTTCGGGTCGTGACGTCGGCTGGCTGCGGGCGTGTGACCGGGGTACGCGGTATGCGCAACTCACGGGCAGTTTGCCGTGTCTACAAGTTAGCTGGGGATTTGAAGGCAGGATGCGAACGATCATGGCTAGTCGGCAGGTGCTGGGCTGGCTCGGCTTGCTGGCCGCAGTCGCAGTGGCCGGATGCACGGCGAGTTCGACGTCCGGCCCTGCGGCGCCGGGCCACGGCCGGTCAGCTAGCCCTGCGGCTACCGCCGCCTCCGCTGCACCAGCTCGCCCGGTGACGTCGTCGACGTACGCCGTCACCATCTCGATTCCCGTCGGCTGGCAGCCGACGCCCAATTACACAGGGCAGTTTGCCTACGACGGCACTTCGGGCTGGGTGGAATTGGATGCCACCGCCGATCCGTTTGGACTACATACCAGGTGCAACGACGAGACCTTGAACGTCTTGCACCCTTACGGCCTGCACCCGCTGATCCCCTCGTAACTACCATCCCTTAAAGGGAAGGACAGGGCGATGGCAGAAACACGCAGGAAGTTCGATCAGGACTTCAAGGAGGGCGCGGTCCGGCTGGTCCGGGAGACCGGCCGCCCGATCGCGCAGGTCGCCAAGGACCTGGGCATCAACGAGGGCACCCTGGGGAACTGGGTGAACGCCGATAAGCGGCGCCGCAGCGACGGGACGGCGCGCTGAGTGAGGACGAGCGTGCTGAGCTGGCCCGGCTGCGGAAGGAGAACGCGGAGCTGGCGATGGAGCGTGATGTGCTGAAACGCAGTGTCGCCCTCTGGTTATCCGGCTATCTCGCCTCAGTTGTGGATAACTGCTCCGGGATGACCGGGGGTTACCCGGGTTTGCGGCGGTCGCGTTCGAGGCGGCGGATGGTTTCCTCGTGGCGGCGGACCTTGGCGGCGACGGCTTCCAGGCTGCGGCGCAGCTGTCGATCTGGACGGTCAGGCCGGTCAGGGTGGTCGCGTCGTGGCTGCGGGCGCGGTGCTCGTCCACGACGGCGCAGGTCGGCCCGCCGGTAGAGGGTGGTCCGGCTGATCTGGGTGCGGGCCGCTATCTCTTTGAAGGTGACGGGCTGCCCGGCGGCGGCCAGCTCGGCGCAGACTGACTCGACCCGGGCCAGTTGGTCGCTGTCAGCTGGCATGTATCTGGGCTATGAGCAAGTCGAGCCTTTTAGTTGGCGGCGGTGGCGGGCGGCTTCCTCGCCCCAGCCGCGGGCGGTGGCGTCAGCGGCGAGCGCCTCGGTGTCGGCGCGCTGCAGCTGCAGCACCGGCAGGAAGCTGGCCTCGGCGCAGAAGTTCGGGCAGTGCTCGCAGAGGTTGGCGTAGGCGCAGGGGCCCTGCGCGGCAGCGCGCAGGCAGTAGCCGCTAACCAGCCGGGCCTTGATCAGCGGCGCGTCGCGCCAGTTCCCGCCGGTGACGGCGGCCAGCGGCAGCTAGGTCCGCTCGCCGGGCAGCGCCGGGCCGAGCTGGGCCTTGGCCAGGGTCAGCGCTCGCTGGTACTCGTCGCGGACGGTGGCGTCGAACAGCCAGCCGTAGCGCAGGCTCATCTCCGCCGACACGTGTCCGAGCAGCGCCATCAGCGCCTGCAGCGAGCAGCCGGCGTTGACCAGGGCGGTGGCGTAGGTGTGCCTGAGCTGGTGGGGTAACACGTCGTCCAGGCCCGCCTCGGCGGCGGCGCTGCGCAGCTCGCCGCGGAGGGCGTACGCGGAGACCCGGCGACCCTGGTGGGTGAGCAGGAAGTCGGCCAGCTTGCCAGTGCGGGGGTGGGGCAGCGGGCGGCCGGGCGAGCGGTGCGCGGCGATCTGGTCGAGCAGAGCGAGGGCTTCCTCGTCGATCGGTACCATCCGCTCGGTGTCCAGCTTGCCCAGCGGTATTTTCAGCCAAGCACCGGCGCCGGGTACCTCGTGCACGCAGTCCAGCTCGAGGTAGAGTCAGCTCCCCGATGCGCATCCCGGTGGCTCGCAGCAGCAGCAGCGCGCCGGCGAGCAGCCCGTTGGGCGAGGCCTCCAGCGCGGCGAGCAGAGCGCGGTCGGCGTCGGCGGGCAGGTAGCGGGGCAGCGCCCGGGGCAGCCGGGGAACGTCTCGGGCGAAGATCAGCCGCCGGGCCGGGGCTTCTCGCCAGCCCCACTCGATGATGTCATCTATCATTCGGCCCACTGTGAGGACCCGGCTGCGCCGCTCGCAGGCCGACAGGACGGCCCCGGTGCGGGGGTGGCGCGCGATCGCGGGCAGCATGGCTCGATGTGTCGCTGCCGGTCCAGGCCCGCCAGCGAGTCCAGTACCGGGTCGCAGGCGGCGAGGAATCGGGCGAAGTGGCCGAGCCTGCTGGCGATTCCCTAGACAGTGGACCTGACGCGTGCCCGAAGCGCACTCCAGGTAGGCGATCAGCGAGCTCCCTATCTCCGGCGAGTCTCCCTCTAAGTGACGCGCCCATTCCCATCGCTGGCCGGTGCTCTTCCTGGTGACCGGGCGCATCGGAGCACCCATGTGGTAAAGTACCGTCCGGGTGGTTACAGAGCGTCGCGGTAATGCTTCAGCGGCCGCCCGCAGGCTGCTTCCCGGGCGGTGATCGCCTCGTCGAAGGCAGCGATGTCCGCGTCGGTGAGCCCGGTCAGCGGCGGGCCTGCCTGGATAAGCAGCCGCATCTCGATCTGGCTGCACAGCCCGGCCTCGACCCGGGGCTGGTAGCCCAGCTCGGCCGCGGCGGCCAGGAACCGGGTCCGGTCCTGGCCGGGCGGACCGTCCGCGGCCTCGCGCAGCGCGGCGGGCAGCTTGCGTTCCAGCAGGTAGTCATAGCCGGAGCGCAGCTGCCCGGCAGCTCAGGTAGTTCAGGAATGGCTTGGCCTAGTTGCTGGCCGACAGGCGCACGGGCAGCGGCTCGGCAGCCCAGGCCTGCGGTTCCGTCCAGCAGGCCAGGAAGGAA
Source organism: uncultured Actinomycetes bacterium (assembly GCA_963789225.1). GTDB lineage: Bacteria > Actinomycetota > Actinomycetes > Streptosporangiales > Streptosporangiaceae > Palsa-504. The sequence goes on along the minus strand of CAWBKD010000032.1, from coordinate 5,277 downwards.
CGGGCCGCGCACTGGTACGACTTGTTGCCGGCGCCGCGGCTGCCAGTGCCGCCTGGTAGCCGCCGAGCAGCTCGCTCGGCGACTGTCAGCGCGGGCCGTCACAGGGCGCGCTGTCGCTGTCGGGCGGCATCGTGGCGGCGCGGACGTGCGCCGGGGCCAGGTGGATGTAGGCGGCGGAGGAGTCTACGTGGTCGTGGCCTATCAGCGCCTGCAGCACTGCCAGGTCCACCCCGGCCTCGGCCAGAGCGGTGCCGAAGTAGTGTCGCAGCGCGTGCGGGTGCCCGGCCGGGACCCCGGCCTTGCCCCGGTGATAGCGGTAGATGGTGCGCAGCCCGGCCGCGGTCAGCGGCTGCCCGCGGTGCGTCCCCTTGGCCACTACGAACAGCTCCCTGCTGGAGGTCTCGGGCCGCTCGGCCAGCAGATAGGCCTGGATCAGCCCGGTCACGTCCGGGTCCAGCGGCACCCGGCGTTCCTTGCCGCCCTTGCCCATCACCCGGACCCAGCCGCGGCCGATGTCCACGTCGGCGACGGCCAGGCCTAGCACCTCGGCCTTGCGCAGCCCGGAAAACAGCATCAGCCCGGCGATCGCCCGGTCCCGTTCAGTGCGGAAGCTGCCCAGCAGCGCGGTGTTCTCGGCCCAGTCCAGTCCTCGCGGCAGTCGTCGCGGCTCTCTTACTCGCAGCTCTTATCGTCGCTTTGGCCTGCTCAGGTGTGCCAGGAGCCCGCCTCGTTCGGCTCCAGCCGCCCGCGGTCGCCGCTGCTCGCGGGAGCGGGTTCTTCGCTGCCTTGTCGCGCATCGCCCAGTACTCGTACAGGCCCTCCATCGCTGCCAGCCGCCGGTTGATGGTGGCCGGCGCGTACCCGGCGCTGCGGCCGTCGCGGATCTAGTACACTTTCTCGCTCGGTCTTCCCGGCAGCGGCGCTGTCCGGCACCAGTCCAGTAACCGCAGCATCACATCGGTGTTGACCTCACCCAGAGTGATGCTCTCCCCTTCCAGCCAGCGGTCGAACTCCAGCAGGTCGAACTCGTAGGCTCGTACCGTCCGCGGCGAGAACCCGCGGTCGGCCAGGTAGCTCGGTAGCCGTTGATCAGGTCGCCGTCGGCCGCGCCGGCCAACTGCCAGCGGCCGCCGTGCAGTTCCGCCCGGAGCCCGGGCTCTCCTTCCGTCATGGGACACGGTTATGGCAGATGTCCCGGCATGAACGCAAGCACCCTCGCATCGTGGCGTGTCGCTCATCATGGCCACCATGATTAGCCGGTTAGAGAGGGTCAAGGACGCGATGGGGCGGTAGCGGTGGCCGACCTGATCGCCGCCCAGAGGGATGTGCACCAGATCCCGCACCGACTGCCTGCCGGGCGCTGTGAGTATCCAGGTCCTGGTTCTCAAGCACAAAGACCGCGGGCCGACCGCGCGGACAGCGCGGCGTCAGGCCCTGACCGCAGAGATCCGACGGCTATTCAAAGCTCACCGTTGCACCTACGGATCGCCTCTGATCACCGCCTACCTGCGCGAGCTGGGCTGGCAGGTAAGCGAGAACACCGTGGCCGCGGTGATGCGCGAGCAGGGCCTGGCTGCGCGGCGGAAGAAAAGGCGCCGGTCTACGACCAGGCCGGTAAAGGGCCGCTGTCGCGCTGCGGATCTGGTCAAGCGAGACTTCCCGGCAGACAAGATCTACGTCAAGTGGTACGGCGACGGTACAGTGATCAAGACCGGCGAAGGCAAGCTTTACCTGTCCTCGGTGATGGACATGGCCTCCCGCAGGGTGCTCGGGTTCGCGCTCAGCGAGCACCACGACGCCCAGCTGTCCTACAGCGCCCTGTTCATGTCGGTGTCAGTACGCGCGGCCAGGTCGCCGCGTGATCATGCATACCTACAGAGGCAGTGAGTACACCGCGGGCCGGGTCCGCCAGGCCTGCACCCGTCTCTCGATCTGCCAGTCCATGGGCCTGCCCGGGTCCGCGCTGGACAACGCGGTCATCTAGTCCTGGCACTCAACCCTGGAATTCGAGCTCCGCTCGCTCGAGCACTTCGAAACCAGGCAGCGGCCCGGGCCCTGTCAGCGCCTGGATCCAGGACTACAACACCCAGCGCGCCACTCCGCACTGGGCATGATGACCCCGGTCCGCTATGAGCAAGCACTGCAAGAACAGGCAGCCTGAGATGCCCGCGCTTCTCCGCTACCAAGGATCAGCCGGTGCTCGCCCCTGTCAAGGTCGTTCCTCCCTGGACAGGGCCTGCGCTCCAGCGAATATGCAGCTATCAGGAAGCACGGACAGGCACGATCAGCCAATTCGAAGTGTCCACGCTTTCAGGGGAACCCCGGATCATCTACCGCAGCATCGACGGCCGGCCCGGCTGTTTGATCTTTCCGTCCAGAGGTACTCCTGCGCTGGCTCGGCGCGCTGGGGGTCCGGCGTTCCAAGATAGCGCGGCGCTGGTCGAATACCGGCAGCCGGGAGCCGCAGGTGGTGGTTGTATTTCCCCGACGGGACGGCCCTGCCTCTGGTCGGTGCTGGTAATCTACGCTGACCCTGCGCACCTCGTGGCCATCGTGGACAGCGTCCAGCTGCATCACTGACCGGCCGTGGTCGCACAGCGTGCGCTGCCGCCGCCGCAGCCCCCGACGCCCCGAAGGGGCCCACTGGTAGCCCCTGGTTGACCGCGTCGGTCATGACGCTATTCCCTTCGGGTTTCGCTGGCCCGCGCCTGCTCCGGGGTGAGGTCGTCCGCAGCGGTGCCGAGACGCCGGCCAGGAACCACCGCCCCGGGGCTGCTCAGGCGCTGAGCCGGGATGGCGCCCTCCAGCGGGTGCGTGGAATCGGTGTCCGCCGGAGCCCGGCTGCCCCACTGCGGGTGGCTGTTGGCGTAATTCACCATGACCAGCATGAAGGCGAGTGCGACGACCGGGATGATGATGATGGGGATGAGGTCGGCTGTAGTTCCTGACACGTCGGCGCTCCCTTCGAGGCGACGGTTCCAAGTCTGGTGCGGCACCGGGCAGATCGCGCCAGTGAAGACCCTGGTCTTATACCCGTGGGAATACCGCGGAACGCCCCGCCCAGCGACCCTGGCGCCGCGTCTGGGCGCCTGGCTATGGCGGTGCCGCCCGCCCGTATCGGGGCGTCATGAAACTGACCTTCCACCCTTTGCTTCGGAGGACGTGGGTGGCTAGGCGCAGGCCTGCCTGTGCGCTGGTCGGCGGGCAAGTTGGAGTGTCCGCGAGTGACCGTGATTCCCCGGCATCGGCCGGCCGATCGGGCACGCTACGGGCACGTTGCCCGCGATCGCCCGCCATGGTTGACAACCCGGCGCCCTGGCGCTCGTCGTCACTGAGAAGGTGGAACCCGCGGATTAAGAGACGGACACCTGCTGCCGCAAGTCGTCCAAGTTCGTCCGTTCCTGCGGCTCAGCCTGGATCTTCGCGTTTGCCGCGGTGCACCAAGATCCGGTGCCGTGTGATGGCGTTGCTGCTCGCGTTGCTGCCCGGCTGCCCGATCGAGCACGCAACGGGCACGCGCCTTGAAGGCCGACGACAACGGCCCCCACGTAACGGGATGATCCTCCCAGCGGGCAGGATGGCGTGACCGCTCGCCGCCACGGCGGTTGCGAGGGCGACGAGCGCGATGAAGAGAACCACCAAGAGTAGCCCGGTAGTCCGGCTCGCTTGCCGCTTCTTTCGATGAGGGCGGAGGTGTGCCTTGTTACCCATCACGTTTCTCCCATGGAACGGCAACGATCAAATCGTAGATCAGCGCCTCAGCCTTCTGATCCGTAGGAGTAGGCACATCGTCCAGGACCGTCCGTTGCGGTCCGTGCGCTGGGTTGATGTTCCAGGGTTGTCCACGTGCGTCGGCCGCCGTCCAGTGGCTTGGCAACAGTATTGGCAACAGTCGCAGCGGCACGGCGCTGATCCTCGACCGTCTGCTTTTCAGGCCGGATCCGGTTCGGGGATGCGGCAGAGGGTGACTTCGAAGCCGAGGGATCCGAGCTTGCCGACGTGGTGGGCGATCTGGCGGCGGATGTCGCGCTGGCGTTCGTAGTAGTCCGGGCCGAGGTCGGCGTAGCGCATGCCGGGGTTGGATAGCAGCTTGTGGTAGACCTTCAGCTGGGTGTTCCCGGTGGCGACGCAGGCTTTGGCCGCGCCGCGTCGTCGGGCCAGCCGCCGGTGACGGGCGCCTTCGCGGGTCTGGGTGCGGCCGGCCGCCACGGCGGTCTCGCCGAGGATGGCGCCCAGGTACCGGTTGCCTTTCTTGGCTTTGGCGCGTCCGGCGCGCTTGCCGGACTGGTGGTCTTGCGGGGCGCGGCCGCCCCAGGAGACCAGGTGCGGCCCGGTGCGGAACCTGGTCATGTCGACGCCGGTTTCGGCGACGGCGTCCTGGGCGGCGCGCCGTGCCCAGCCGGGCATCGACTCGGCCTGCTGCAGTTGTTCCTCGTACGGGGCCAGCAGCACCTCGATCACCGCGGTCAGGTCCTCGATGTCGGCGGACAGCCGGTCGATGCGGGCCAGCACCTTGGCCAGCAGGGCGGCGTGCGCGGCGGTGAAGAACTCCGCGCCCTCCAGCGCCTCTTCCAGCTGGCTGATCTTGCGGCGGGCCGCGGCGCGGGCCAGCTGGGCCAGCACCTTGGGGTTGCGTTCCCCGGCGATCAGGTGGTCCATGATGTCCCGGCCGGTCACCCCGTGCAGGTCGGTCAGCACGCTGGAGATCTTGATCGCGGCTGATTCCAGCAGCTTCTCCGCGCGCTGCTTCTCCCGGGTGCGTTCTTCGGTCAGGTCCCGCCGGTACCGGGTGTGCAGCCGGATGATCCGGAACTCCGGGGTGGCCACGAAGCAGGCGGTGACCGCGCCGCGCTCGAAGCACGCCGCCAGCCACCGCGAATCGGCCGGGTCCCGCTTGGGCCGGCCGGGCAGGTTCTTGACCTGTTTGGCGTCGGCCAGCGCGCAGTCGAACCCCTCGGCCTCCAGCCGGTAAAACGGCCCCTTCCAGTAGTCCGACGGTTCCTCCATCACCGCCGCGGGCACCTGCCAGCACCGCAGCCAGTCCGCCAGCGCCAGCACCTCTCTTTTCGTGGTGCCGAAGGTACGGGTCTCAGCTGCCCGCCGCGCCGGATCCCGGTCTGATGGCACCCGGATCGTCGCGACCAACTGCGCCTTGCCGATGTCGATGCCGCACACCCGGTCCCGGTACAGCGGCTCGTCAAACGCCACCTCTTCCACGCGTCCCTCACCTCCCCGCTTCTCCTGCACTTGCCAGCCTGCGAGGTGGTACCGCCCGGG
>CAWBKD010000031.1:0-29505 GCA_963789225.1 uncultured Actinomycetes bacterium | reverse complement strand
GCTCGCGGCACCAGGGTCAGCGACGCCAGCCGATGCCCTTCGCCATTACCGGCGGCAGCCGCGCCGTGACCGTTCGTCTCAGGCATGCCCGATCACATCCTCTATGACACCGGCGAGCTCGGCCGCCCGGAAGGGCAGGCCGCGGACCTGGTTGTAGGAGATCACGTCGACCAGGAACCGGCCGCGCAGCACCAGCGCGAGCTGGCCCAGGTTGATCTCCGGCACCAGGACCTTGTTGTAGCGGCGAAGCACGTCCGCCAGGTTCGGCGGGAACGGGTTGAGATGACGCAGGTGCGCCTGGGCGACGCTGTGCCCGGCCTGCCGGGCCCGGCGTACCGCGGCGCCGATGGAGCCGAAGGTCGATCCCCAGCCCAGCACCAGGACCCGGGCGTCGCCATCCGGGTCGTCGACCTCGACCGGGGCCAGGTCGGCCGCGATCCCGTCGATCTTGGCCTGACGCAGCCGGACCATGCGGTCGTGGTTGTCCGGGTCATAGGAGATCGTCCCGGTGATGTCGGCTTTCTCGATGCCGCCGATCCTGTGCTCCAGGCCGGGGGTGCCCGGGATGGCCCAGGGCCGGGCCAGCGTCACCGGGTCCCGCCGGAAGGGCTCGAACTCGCCCGCGGCCCCGCCATCAGCTGGGCCGGCCGGCTCCGCGAAGGCGAACTCCCGGCTCAGGTCGGGCAGGCTGGCGGTGTCCGGGATGCGCCACGGCTCGGAGCCGTTGGCGAGGTAGCCGTCGGACAGCAGGATGACCGGGGTCCGGTACTTGACCGCGATCCTGGCCGCCTCGATCGCCGCGTTGAAGCAGTCCGCCGGGCTGGCGGGGGCGACGATCGGAACGGGCGACTCCCCGTTCCGGCCGAACATCGCCGCCAGCAGGTCACCCTGCTCGGTCTTGGTCGGCATCCCGGTGGAGGGCCCGGCCCGCTGAATGTCGCAGACGATCAGCGGCAGCTCGACCGACACGGCCAGGCCGACGGTCTCCGCCTTCAGCAGCATGCCGGGTCCCGAGGTGCTCGTCACGGCCAGCGAGCCGCCGAAGGAGGCGCCGAGCGCCGCGCCGACGGCGGAGATCTCGTCTTCCGCCTGGAACGTGCGGACCCCGAACCGCTTGTGCTTGGCCAGCTCGTGCAGGATGTCCGAGGCCGGCGTGATCGGGTAGGAGCCGAGGAACAGCGGCAGCCCGGCCAGCTGGGACGCGGCCACGAGCCCGTAGGCCAGGGCGGTGTTGCCGCTGATGTTCCGGTAGGTGCCGGGCTTAAGCGGTGCGGGCTTGACCTCGTACCTGACCGAGAACGCCTCGGTGGTCTCGCCGAAGTTCCAGCCGGCCCGGAACGCGGCCACGTTCGCCGCCATGATCTCCGGCTTGGTGGCGAACTTGGCCTTGAGGAAGCCCAGGGTGCCTTCGGCGGGCCGGTCGTAGAGCCAGGAGAGCATGCCGAGCGCGAACATGTTCTTCGCCCGCTCGGCGTCCTTCCTGGTGATCTCGTAATCCTCCAGGGCCTTGACGGTCATCGAGGTGATCGGCACCGCGTGCACGTTGTACGGCTCGAGCGAGTTGTCCTCCAGCGGGCTGCCCTCATAGCCGACCTTGGTCAGGTTCCGCTTGGTGAACTCGTCGGTGTTGACGATCAGGTCACGGCCCCGCGGCAGGTCCTTGATGTTGGCCTTCAGGGCGGCGGGGTTCATCGCGATGAGGACGTCCGGCGCGTCGCCCGGCGTGAGGATGTCGTGGTCAGCGAACTGCAGCTGGAAACTCGAGACGCCCGCGAGAGTGCCGGCCGGCGCGCGGATCTCGGCCGGGAAATTCGGCATGGTGGACAGGTCGTTACCGAAGACGGCGGTCTCCTGGGTAAACCTGTCTCCCGCGAGCTGCATGCCGTCACCAGAATCGCCGGCGAACCTGATGATGACGTGATCGAGCTTCTGGACCTGCTTGGTCACAGCTGAAAGACCTCCTCCGCACGCCGCAGCCTGGCGTTCACCTGGCACCACCCCCACGGCATGGGGCATCAGTTAGGACGGTACAAATATTACGCCGGAACAGGCGCAGCAACGCCCTTACGACCCGTGATATTCCCAGGCCGGTGCTTGCCCTGGCGCCACCATTGTAGTTTGTGACAGATTCCGGTAAGAACCTCGTCGCCAGGCGTCGGCGCGTGTTCCGCTGTTCCGCGTAGCACGCCCGGCTCCCGGTGCCCCGGCGAGGGGCGTGTCACGCGCCTGCGGGAACGTTGTCATCATGCCACTCCGGGACGTGAGGGTGGCCACTGGGAGGTAGATGGCTGTGCGCGGTAACGCGCTGCGGGCAGCCGAACTGGCCGGCCCGGCCGCCGGGCTGGCCACGTCGGTAGTCCTGCTGATCGTCGGCTGCGCCCTCCTCGGGGTCGCGGCCGCCGGCGCGGGCGGCGCGGTCGTCGCGATCGTGATCGCGTTGCTGCTCGTGGTGGCCGTCTTCGCCAGCTGCGACCGCCTGGCGCTGTCCGCGATGCTGGCGCGGCCGGTCAGTGAGGTAGAGCAGCCCGAGCTTTACCGCCTGGTGCGGGAGCTGAGCAAGGCCGGGCGGCTGCCGGTGCCGCGGCTGTACCTGTCGCCGGCCGACCAGCCGAACTCGTTCGCCGTCGGCCGCGGCCCGCGCACCGCCATCATCTGCTGCACGGAGGGCCTGCTTCAAGTGCTCGACGAGGCCGAGTTGCGCGGCGTGCTCGCGCACGAGCTTGCGCACGTGTCCAGCCGGGATGTCCTGGCCTCATCGGTGTCCGCGGGCCTGGCGGCCGTCATCACGTTCCCGGCCGGCCTGGCCAGGTTCGCGCGTCCTGGTAACTCCGCGCGCTCCGCGGCCGCTGACGCCGTGGCTTCGGATCGGGGCTCGGGCCTCGGCTTGTTCGAGACGCTGCTGATGCTGGTGTTCGGCCCGGTCGCCGCGATCGTCGTCCGGCTGGCTGTGACCAGGGAGGGCGAGTACCGGGCGGATGCGTCGGGTGCCCTGCTGTCCGGCGATCCGGTGGCCCTGGCGAGCGCGCTGCGCAAGATCGACGCCGGGACGGCGGAGCTGTCGCTCGCCCCGGACGGACGGCGGACCTCGGTCGGCCACCTGATGATCGCCTGCCCGTTCCGCCCCGAGGGCGTCGCCCGGCTGTTCCTGACGCACCCGCCTGCGGGCGAGCGAATCCGCCGACTGGAGGCGCTGGCCGGCTACCGTCGCTGAGCGCCCGCCGTGCCGGTGCACCCGGGGCATGGCTCACATGGCTACCTTGATGCCGCGGTTGACCAGCCAGAGGTTTGCGGGCCAGGGGTTTGCGGGCCGGGCGGTGAAGTACCCGATTATCATGCCGATCTGCATGAGGAGCCAGTAGGCGGCCGAGCTGGGCATGAGGTGCTGCGGTGCCGGGAACAGCACGAACGCCATGACCGCCATCCAGCCGAACAGCGCCGCCACCGTTGGCTTGCGGACGACGCGTCCCTGAGCATGGTGCCACCAGGTAAGACCCTGGTCAGCTACCTGGAGCTGGCGCGTTTAGCGGTAGTTGACGAACTGCAGGGCGAAGTCGAACTCCTTGCCCTTCAGCAGCGCGATGACCGCCTGCAGGTCGTCCTTCTTCTTCGCCGAGACACGCAGTTCCTCTCCCTGGACCTGAGCCCGGATACCCTTCGGCCCCTCGTCCCTGATGATCTTCGAGATCTTTTTCGCGTTGTCCTGGGTGATGCCCTCCTTGAGGGCCACGCTCATCCGGTATTCCTTGCCGGAAAGCCTGGGGTCGTCGGGGTCCAGGGTCTTGAGTGATACGCCGCGCTTGACCAGCTTGTCCTTGAACACGTCGAGGACGGCCTTGGCGCGCTCTTCGCTGTTGGCGCGGATGTCGACGGCGCGCTCACCGGACCAGGCGATGGACGCGCCGACGCCGCGGAAGTCGAACCGCGTGCCGATCTCCTTGGCCGCCTGGTTGAGCGCGTTGTCAACCTCCTGGCGGTCAAGCTTGGACACGATGTCAAAGGAAGACTCTTGGGCTGCCACGGCTCCAAGGCTAGACGCGGCAGGGCAGGCCGTCACGCCGAACGCGCCGCATCGCGGGTCCGGTACGGCTGAAATGCGGTCGGCTTACCGTCCGGTCTCGTCTTGGGCTATCCTTCTCTGAGCCGCCAGCACTGCGGCACACGGCAGGTTGCCCGAGTGGCCAAAGGGAGCGGTCTGTAAAACCGTCGGCTCAGCCTACGTTGGTTCGAACCCAACACCTGCCACCACCAGCGGAAACGGCCCGCACGCTGCGGGAACGCAGCCCGGCGGGCCGTTTTCTTCTTGTCACGCCATGTATCAGGGCGTGTCACCGTGGGTCGATGCGCGGCAGTGGTTACGGACATATAGCGGACAGCGTCCGGGCGGAACGAGCGGCGCGTATAACCGCTCGCTTTCGCCGCCGTGGGGTGCTGTCCGCCGGTGCAGGCGGCCCAGCCGGCCAGCAGCCGGGGCTTGCCGGGGCACGGCTGCTGCCTGACTGTTTCCGGGAGTGATGAGGGCGGGAGGGCGCCGGTCTTCTGCCGGAGTATGGATGGAAGGATTACGGTGAGGGCCGACCCGGTGAAGGAGGAGGCTGGGAATGCCTGCCGGCAAGCCGGCCGCGATTACGGTGGCTAGGCCGGACGCCTGCGGGCCGTCTGGCGGGGTCCTGGGGAACAGCCGCGGCCTGGTGTCCCGCGACCTGTGCGAGAAGTACCCCGGCCTGGCCCGCCAGATCGCCACCGCCGGCCAGCACCCGCGCCGGCCACGACCGCAGGCGATGGGAAACAGTCCACTGAGATGACTACCGTGCCCAGGTGGCCGTGTGGCAGTCTCGCGGCTCGTGGCGGATCGAGCCATCGGTGTCCAGGCCCGGTGACCTGGCCTGGTGGATGGCCCGCGCCCAGGAGATGCCCGTCACCCCGCCCGGCCGGTATACCGCGCTGGTCCACCAGGACCGCGGGCTGGTCATGTCCGATGTGCCCGCCGAGATCGCGGGCGCGCTCCCGTTCTGGACTACGCAGCCGGGCAGACGGGCCGGCTGCGGGTGCTGGTCGCCGGGCTGGGCCTGGGCATCGTCCTCGCGTGGCTGCTCGCGCATGCCAGCATCGCCAGGATCGACATTATCGAGATCGACGCCGACGTGATCGCGCTGATCACCCGCGGCTGCCGGGAGCACGGGGCGCCGAACCAGTGGGCGGCGGACCCGAGGCTGCACATCCACCGCGGCGACGCTCACACCTGGTGGCCGGGGCCATCGCATCGCCGGGGCTGTGCCGTGCATGGCGACTGCGTCCTGCAGGCCGGTTGCACCTGGCACGCGGCGTTCTTTGACATCTGGGATGGCATCTCCCCGTCCAACCTGCCGTCGATGCACCGGCTCACCCGGCGGTTCGCCCTGGCGCGCCGGCGAGATGTGGTCGTGGGAGCGCGCCGAATGCGAGGCGATGCGCGCCCGCGGCCGCTGCCGTACCGTTTCCTCTCCGAGGACGGGTACCCGGCCGTCGAGGGCTGAGAAGGCAGAGGGGAAGCGCGCTGCGCGCCGTATCCGGTTAAGGCCGGCGCCGGGGAACCCGGGAACGTGCCTGCGGTGTGCCCTCACTCGTGCCGCACGACCGCGGCGGATGGCCACGCCCTGGGCCGGCTGCGCCGCAGGCGATACCGCTGCGGCCCGGGAGTCGGCTGCGCGGCGAGGCGCCGAGGCCGGACAGCGGTGTCAAGTCAAGTACCTCGCATGCACTTCTCATACACTTTTCATCTACCTCCGGCCGGCCTGCCCGGTTCAGCAGCCGGTGACCGCGCGGGATCTCACTGGCGGCTACGAGCACGATCACGCTGCCGCTCGGCCCCGGCCTGCTACTGGCCCGCGGCCGGTGCCGCAATCGCGCGGCTTCCCCGCCGTAAACGGATGACGGATCACAGCCCGGCGGGATCATGGTGACGGCGGCGCGTACGCTCGGGTGAGCCGCTCGGCGACCGTATGCTTACGATCCAGCACGCGGCACCCGCCAGGAAGGATCATGCCATGCCGGCAGAAGAAGAAGGTGTATCCTTGCCGGGTGCCGATGGGGATGGCCTGTGGTCCAGGCTGCTCGCTGCCGCTGGCAAGGTCCGGCACCCTGCCCTCCGCCTCGGGTATTTCGCTGCCGGACCGGAGGCTGTCGCCGACGACGAAGACGCATTTACGGATGATCCCGGCGACGAGGAGAATGTCGCTGCGGAGGAGCGGGAGCCGGCCCGGATGCGGCGGGCCGCGGTGCTGGTGGCGGCCCTGGACATCGTTGATGCGTGCATCGATGACGTGCAGGTGCTGTTCTTCGGCGAGGATCACCGGCCCGATCCGGATGACGCCGAGGGCTCCTTCGTGTTCGCGTGGTTCCCGCCCTGTCATCGTGCCGCCTACGACGAGACCTTCTTCCGTAAGGTCCTCGTCACCGCGGTGAAGGTCGCTGCTGACCTGGCCGACCCGGAGGGCGGGGCGGCTGCGTACACGGCTGAGGAGATCATCCGGCATGCCGCCCGGGGTGATCGCGGTTGAGCTGTGCGAGGGGGCTGGGCTGGGCCGGCCGTGGCTGGAGCCTGATGAGTTCTTGCTGGAGGACGCCGATTTCGAGTTCTTGTACGGCACGGACATGGACGGGCTGGAAGACGACCCGGCGGCGCAGGCGGCCCTGAATGTCGACGTGGCCCCGGTGCGGGACTGGTTCACGCCGTTCAACAGCACGCGCGTCGTCCACCCCTATGCCGAGACCTCATCGAGCGGCCCGGCCCTGCATGACCTGTACCTTCGGCTGGCCGGCGAGGGGGTCCATCCGTCGATCCTGACGTGGTGGACGCGGCGGGGCCGCTCGGCTCCTTCGCCGCGGGCAGCGAGGTTGTCGGGCTGGCCCGCAAGGCCGCCGTCGGCGACGCCGGCTTGTGGGTCGCCGATGACGGCGACCGGGAGCGGTCATTCGCGGCTCTCGCGGCTGCGGCGTCAGCCGATGCGGGCAGCGGCTGGCTGTGCTGGGAACCTCATTGAAAGACCGAGCCGCCCGGCCCGGATGGCGGCAACGTCGATGAGCATCGGCGATTGCAACTTGGCGGTACCAGGGCAATTCCTCGTGCTTCGCCAGCGTTGCGATTATGCCGGAGCGATCCACAGCTTGACCGCCAGGCTCATCCCAAGGAACGCGACGAGCCAGCGGAGGACGCGGGCGGGAATGTGCCGCGCCAGCCGGGGCCCGATCATGCTGCCAGCGAACATCCCAATGCCCAGGGGAACAACCGCGGCCCAGTCGACGGGACCGAAGATGATGAAGATGGCCGCTGAAATCACCGACGTCGCTCCGATGAGCATGTTCTTGAGCGCGTTGGCCGTAACCATGCGCTGGTCGACGGTGTGCAGCAGCAGGCTGAGGGTCATCACGCCCGATCCAGCTCCGAAGTAGCCGTTGTAAGCGGACACCGACAGCAAGCCACCGAGCAGTACCGGCGTATTCGTGTGACCATGGTGCTTGCGCAGGGTGGAAAGCCTGGGCTGGAGAAGCAGGGCGAGAGACCCGGCGGCTACCAGGAAGGGAACGACCCGGCCGAAGGCCCCCGGCGGGGTCGACAGCAGAAGCACGGCCCCGATTGCCCCGCCCGCCGCGCTTACCCAGGCCCAGTGCCGCAGCCAGGCCGCCTTGCCCTGCAGTTCGGGCCGTGATGCGAGCGCGGAGCCCGGCCAGCAGGCGACGAGCGCGACGATGTTCGCCACGTTGGCGGGAAGCGCCGGGACGCCTGCGGCAAGCAGAGCCGGGTACGAAATCAGTGAGGTGATGCCGCCTGCAGTTCCCACGATGCCGGAGAGCACCCCGGCGGCTGCGATGAACATCGCTTCCGGCGCTGAGATCATGCACCTGATGAGCCGGGACGAGGAATCTCGGCTGACCGCAGCCCGGCTGAACCCGGAAGCCCGGCCGGAAGGTAACAGCCAGCGAGCCGCCACCCGCCCGGGCGCCGCTCCCAGCGGAGCGATCCGGAACCCCCCGCTGGAACCCGGACGTCCAGCAGGCACTCGTGCGCGCAGACGCTTTCGTGCCACATCAGGATGAGTGCCCCGCCCACCAGGCGCAGGACGCGGGAGAGCGCCGGAACTCGTGTTGTGCCACCGACCGGTATCGCGCCGCGGGCGATAGCGGTATCTTTGTCTTTCATAAACAACGATAGCAGTAGCGAGAGACTCAAGGAATGGCTCAGGACCGAGGCCGCCAGGCTCGGCCCCGGGCAGCGGCTGCCGTCCACACGCTGGCTCATCCAGACCCGCCGCGTGAGCCCGCTCACCGTCTCCCGCGCCCTCGCCGAACTCGGCAGGGAAGGAGTTGTCGCCAGCCGCCCGGGCGCGGGCACGTTCGTAGCGCAGCCGCGCGCTGGACGGCATGGCGACCCAGGCGACTATTCCTGGCAGACCGTTGCTTTGGCTGAGCGCGCCATCGATGCTGAGGGCCTGTCGCCGCTGGCGGACCCGCCGCACGCCAACGACGTCATCTCGCTGGCAACCGGATACCTGCACTCGTCCCTGATGCCGCTCGCGGCGCTGCGGTCGGCCCTGGCGCGAGCAGCTCGCCTTCCTGACACATGGGAGCGGCCGCCGGCCGCGGGCCTTCACGAGCTGCGGTCATGGTTCGCGCAACAGGCCGGCTACGGAGACGTTGACGCCCGGGACGTGCTCATCACCAGCGGCGGGCAGGGCGCGCTATCGGCAGCGTTTCGCGCCCTCGTCCCCGCTGGGGCTCCGCTGCTGGTCGAGTCGCCGACCTATCCCGGAGCCCTGGCTGCTGCGCGGGCGGCAGGCATCCGCCCCGTGCCGGTGCCCACCGACCGGGACGGCGTCATCCCCGAGCACCTCGCTGAGGCATTCGCGCGCACCGGCGCCCAGGCGCTCTTCTGCCAGCCCGCCTACCACAACCCCACCGGAGCCGTGCTCGCCACCAGCCGGCGCCCGGCAGTGCTGGGCGCCACCGCAGCAGCAGGCGCGTTCGTGATCGAAGACGACTTCGCCCGCTGGCTGTCTCACAACCAGCGTCCCCCCGCACCGCTCCTTGCGGACGATGACGACGGACGCGTCGTCTATCTCACCTCACTGACCAAGGTGGCATCGCCGAGCCTGCGCGTGGGGGCCGTGATCACGCGCGGTCCCGTCGCGCAGCGACTGCACGCACTGCGGGCCGTAGATGACATGTTCGTGTCCCGCCCCCTCCAGGAGACCACGCTAGAGCTGGTGAGCCGGCCGATGTGGGACCGGCACCTCAACGACCTCAGCCGCGCCCTGAGCCGCCGGGCCGGGGTCCTCTTCCATGCGGTCAACCGCCACCTGCCCGCTGCCGACGCCGTGCTCCCGGCCGGCGGAATGCACTTGTGGGTCCGGCTCCCGCGACACCTGGATGATGTGGAAGTGGCAGCAGCAGCACGCCGCGGCGGGATCATCGTCATGGCCGGGCGCCCCTTCTACCCCGCCGAAGCACCCGAACCCCATCTGCGTCTCGCCTTCTCTGGCGCGGCGACCGAGGCCGATCTGGACAGCGCCGTCCGCCGGCTGGCAGCGTCCGCTCCCGAACTGACTCACCCAGCGCCCGCGAGGCCATAGAAGCAGGCGCGCCTGCTAGTCGGCACCGAGGCACTGCCACTCTGCGTGGCCAGCTGTCGTTTCCAGCGAACAGACAACGGACAACTATCGGCGCCCCAAATAACGCCATCTGCAACGGCCACCCCCGCGACGCGGACGGCGCGGACCTGGTCCGCCGCTATTACGAGCGCGAGCTGCGGTCGCTGTCTTTCCCCCGGGAGTCGGCCGTGTTGCCGCAGGCCGTGTTGCGCTTACCGATGTGTCGTGTGGCCTGGGAATGGCCTGACCGAAGGCGATCATCAGGCCCGGGCACGGAAGGAAGTTCGGGATGACTGAACAGGAAACCGTCACCGTCACCGTCGCCGGCGTCTCGGTGACCATTGAGGTTGTCGACGGCGTGCTGGCCGTCACGGTCGGCTGCTTCGATCCCGCCGCTGCCGGCCCGCTCCGCATAAGTCCGCGCTTCGGCACGGCCGTCATGAGCCTGTCCATCGCTGACGAGAACGGGGATACCGCCCACCGGCCGGACCAGCTCTGGTTCTTCGACCTGCATCCGGACCGGCGTGACAGCGCGGCCCGCGCCGCTGGCCCTGCCGGGCGGGAGCCGCAGCGGTGAGCGCGGCATGCGACCGGCCCTCTGAGGTGTGGCAGGTGATGGACCGCCATCAGCGGACCTTCGCGTTCGTGGCAGCCGGGACGTACCGCGAGGCCCGCGCGGCGGTCCGGAGCCGCCCGGACCTGCGGGCGCTCGCGGAGCTCCGGGAGAGCGAGATCTCCCTCCAGGAGCAGTGTGCCGAGGCACGCCACCCGAGCGATGAGCGGACCGGGCCGTGGTCGAGCTGCAGCTTCTTGCTGGCTGACGGCTCCTACTGAGCCGGTCCTGAGTTTCCTTGCCACCACGTGAGTCGCTTTGTGTCTCAGTTCTGGTCCTGGGGCTATCGCCTGGGCAGCGGGTGGGGTCTGCTGGTGCCATGGCAGGTAGCAGGCTGGCGCCGCTGGTGTTGTTCGACGATGAGCGGCGCACGTTAGAGAACTGCGCCGCGAGCTCGATGACATGCGCGCCGAACGCGACGAGTACAAGCAGGCAGCCGACGCGCTCGCCCGCGGCAATTTCAGGTGGTAACGCTATTTGTCTCTCGCGGGTATCGCTATGCATATTCTCAGATACCGTTACTCGCACCGAGCGAGTAACGGTATCTGAGCTTTAAGAACATTTTATCCTGACTGAACAATGGTCGAATCTAGCCACTTTAATAACATGAGGGACATCTCCGACCTAAGATAGACGGAGGTTTTCCGCATATGCTTTCGACCTTTTCCGCTGTTTCGATGAAGGATCCCAGGGTGAACATATTGACTTCATTGCGCTAGCTCCGTATCTTGAACGAGGTGAACTTCGGACAAACGGAAGGCGAACGTCCGCGAGTATCCAATCTGCGGCAGAGAGGCGAGACCGTGCCGGAGGAATGCTATGAACCGTTATGCTGCCGTTGCGGAACAATTCGCTGACGCATTTTACGCCGTACGTGTCCGGGCTACTCGTGATCTGGCGCGGGCGCTGACAACTGGAGACAGCGGTAATAGCTCCTCTCCGGCTGCTGTAAACGAACTCGGCAGCCTCGTCCGGCGGTACCTTGACGATGGTCCCGGGGTCCTGCTCCTGACGGGCCTTCCCCCGGATCAAGAGCACGGGAAACGCGCCGTACTTGCCATCAGCCACATGCTCGGGCGACCCTTGCCGCAGGACCGGGAGGGAACACTGGTCAGAGAAGTCCGAGACCGCGGAACATCCATCGGAGAGGGCGCCCGCGCCCGGTATTCTGATTCACGGTACGGCGGCAACCTACACACCGATGGGGCTGAATCACCGTTGCCGGTACCCGATATATTCACTCTCTTCTGCGTGCGCCAGTCACGGCGCGGGGGAGCTCTGGAGTTCCTTCATGTGCGCGACCTGGAAAATGCGCTCTCAGCCACGCCCGAGGTTGTTCAGGCCCTTCACTCCAACTTCTACTTTGACCGGCGCGGCGACCATGACGCTGGGGAACTCCCCGCAACTCCAAAGCCTGTCCTGTTCACGCAACGAGGTCGACCGTCCATAACGTATATGCGCAGTTATGTGGAGCGAGGTCATGACCATGCCGGTGTGCCGCCGCTGACCAAAGAGCAGCGCAAGGCCCTGGACGCCCTGGATGCCGTGATCGCGTCCAGACGACTTACTCAGGTCGGGAAGCTGCGCGAAGGCGAACTGGCGCTTTTCGACAACCTCTCCGTGCTTCATGGCCGCAGGGAATTCCATGATGCCCCTGAGCACTCGCGGCTGCTGCTGCGGACATGGGTAAGCCGTACAACCGGCGGAGTCCAGTGAATACTCGGCTGCCTGCCCGGCCAGGTTATCCAGGTGCCGTCATCGTGCCGAATTGCATGCGCGGGTTCGCCTCAGCAGCGCAGGTCAGCAATGCTCTGAGCGCGGGGGTTCAGCGCGGGCTACCAGGCGCCGCCATTACTGCGATTCCGCTGGCCGATGGCGGAGACGGGACGCTGGACATCCTGCAGAACGCGGTCAGCGCGGTCCGGCACGAGACCGTAGCGGCCGACGCCTTCGGGACGCCCCGTGCCGCAGAATGGCTCAGTCTCGGCGACGGCACCGCCGTTGTAGAGGCCGCGCGGATCTGCGGGCTCGCGGATCTCCGCCCGGATCAGACCCGGCCGCTGCAGGCGTCTTCCGCCGGAGTCGGCGAAGTAATCTCCGAGGCGATTTCGCAGGGCGCCAGCCAGGTCCTGCTAGGACTTGGGGGCACAGCCGTGGCCGATGGCGGCGCGGGATGCCTAGCGGCTCTGGGAGCGCGCTTTCTCGCCTCGGACGGCCAGGCCATCACACCGGTGCCTGGGACGATCCTCCAAGTGGCGGGTATCGACCTTAATCCGGTGAAACGGCTGCTGAGGGGAGTGAAGCTGCGACTGCTGTCCGACGTAAGCATCCCCCTGGCGAAGAGCATCCTCACCTTCGGAGCCCAGAAGGGAGTGACGGCGGCAACCAGGCCGTCAATGCTCAAAGCGATCGAACATCTTGCGGATCTCCTGGCCAGCGCGGATCCCGTGTGCGGCAGTTCGAAGCTGAGGCAGTACTTCCACCAGCCGTGGAGAGGCGCAGGTGGCGGCATCGGTTTCGGGCTGTCTGCGGTAGCAACTGCGCAGGCGTGCTCAGGCTCGGCTGAACTGCTTGCGCTCGTCGATCCAGGGCGGGTTATCGACACGGCGCCCTGGGCCATTACTGCCGAAGGAAAGGTAGACACCTCTACCTGGCTCGGCAAGATTCCAGGGGCGGTAGCTGAGCGGCGGGCGGATAACGGGCTTCCGACAGCCATTCTTGCCGCCGCGTTTGACTCTATCCCGAGAAGCCCGCTCATCACATACCACCTGGTGAATGATCCGAGCGCATCCGGTCAATGCCCGCTGCGGGGCCCTGTCCTGCTTGCTGGGCTAGCCCGCGCAGCGGAGGAAGCGTCCAGGCAGGCAGCGGAATCGAGGGAACATGCGAGCTTCGCGCGCAAGCAATAGCAATGAGACCGTGACGCCTGCTGCACGCGCCCTCTACGTGGCGCGGCCTGCCCTGCAGCAGTTTGCCGCCGCGGCCCTCGAAGCAGCCGGCGCACGGCGATCCGATGCAGACCTGACTGCCGAGATTCTGGTGGTAGCGGACCTCGCCGGTGTCGACAGCCACGGCATCGCCAGGCTGCGCCGCTACGTCGCCGGGCTGCGCAACGGCGCCATTGATAGTCAGGCACAGCCGCGCGTCATACGCGAACAGGGAACCGTCATGGTCGTGGACGCAGGAAACGGCCTCGGTCAGCCTGCGCTGACCTTCGCGGTGGACGCCGCCGCTGCGCGGGCACGCGATCACGGGATCGCAGCGGCAGCGGTCCGTAGGTCCAACCACATCGGGATCGCCGGCTGGTACGCCGAACGCGCAGCACGCGCGGGGCACTTTGCCCTGGTGACAACAAATGCTTCCCCGCAGGTGTCCCCTGCCGGGGCCGTGGAGGCGGTGTTCGGGACCAACCCGGTCAGCTATGCCGTGCCCCAGGAAGGCGATCCCATCTGCTTCGACGCTGCGACCAGCATCGTGCCGCGGGGCAAGCTTGAACGGCTCTGGCGAGAGCATCGCCCCATGCTGCCCAACTGGGCACTCGACCCGTACGGCAAGAGCGCGACCGATACCTCAGCCGTGGTCAAAGGACTCAAGGAACGGGCCGGCTACGCACTGCTGCCGCTTGGAGGAATCAATGAGGACTATGGCGGGCACAAGGGGTCCGGGCTTGCCCTCCTGGCAGAGCTGCTGTGCGGGCCCCTGGCAGGCGCGGCCTGGAGCAGGCACACCTACGGGGCAGACGGCGCCGGGCTGGGGCAGTTCGTTATCTGCCTGAACGTCGGCGCGCTCGACGAATATGAATCCGTCACCGAACGGGTAGGAAGGCTGGCCTCCGAGCTACGGGCGGCAACCCCCCGGGTTCCCGGCACCGCAGTACGGCTACCCGGGGACCGAAGACACCGTTCCGCCGCCGAGCGCACGGCCCGCGGGATCCCCCTCCTGCCAGCCGTGGTCGCCGAGCTACGCCAAATCGCCCGTGAGGCCGGCCTAGAGTTGCCAGTCCTTTGCGCCCAGCCTCTCCGCGAACAGGCCCGGTGAGGAGTCATCGCCGTCCGCGCGAGGATCCCCTCGCCGTGCCAGCGCAAGCAGGGAAACTGTTAGGAGCCCGAATGACAACCTACACGCCAAATCAGCGCACCAGGACTGACACGCCTGCCGCCCGGCTGAGGGCCCAGCTCGCCGAGGGCCGTCTTCTGCGGGTAGCCGGTGCCCATGACGGGCTCACCGCCCGGCTGGCTGAAGAAGCAAGATTCGACGCAGTGTGGGCCTCTGGGCTGGAGATCTCCGCAGCCCACGGCGTACCCGACATTAGCCTCCTAGGCCTGGCCGAATACCTAGCTGCAGCCGAAGTGATGCGGCACGCGGTCACTGTCCCCGTTATCGCCGACTGCGACACCGGGTTCGGCGGCAACCTTAATGCCGCGTACACCACTGCCCGGTACGAGGCAGTCGGCATCGCCGCCGTGTGCTTCGAGGACAAGATATTCCCCAAGCGGAACAGCTTCGTAGACGGCGGCCAGGACATGCTGGATGCCGACGAGTTCGCGCGGAAGATCGCGACGGCCAAGGCGGCGCAGGCAGATCCCAATACCCTTGTCATCGCCCGGACGGAGACGTTCATCTGCGGTCTGCCGACCGACGAGGCACTGCGCCGCTGCCATCTTTACGTCGATGCCGGCGCAGACGCCGTGCTGGTTCATTCCAAGGCAGTCGACTCCGGGCAGGTCATCTCGTTCACGGCCCGGTGGCGGCGTCGCGCTCCGGTCATCGTGGTCCCCACCACCTACTCGAACTTCTCCGTCCGGGAGGCCGAAGAAGCCGGCATCGCGATGGTGATCTATGCGAACCAGGGCATGCGTGCTGCGGTATCAGCCATGCGGGAGACTTGGGCGACCGTTCTGCGTGACGGGATGACCGCAGCCGTCGAGCCCCGCATCGCCTCGGTCGAGGAAGTCTTCAGCCTGTCCGGCATGGACGACTGGCTCAGCAAGGAGAAGGCATGAGCATGCCCATCCCCGCCGACACCTTCGTTGCCGCTCTTGCCCGGCATGGGCTCGAGCGTGCTACCGGAGTTCCGTGCGGCCACCTGGCCGGCCCGTGGCAGTTGCTCGAAGATCGCGGTCAGCTTACTCCTGCCGCATCTGAGGGCGCTGCCCTGGCTATCGCTGCCGGGTGGGAACTCAGCGGCGCGCCAGCGGCCGTGATGTGCCAGAACTCCGGATTCGGCAACATGGTCAATCCGCTGGCCTCGCTGATACTCCCTTACCGGATTCCGGTCCTGGTGGTGATGACCCTTCGGGGGTGGCCAGACCCGGCACACGACGAGCCGCAGCACGCGGTTATGGGCACCGCTACCATGGCCCTCCTGGAGGCGTTCTCGGTCCCGTATGCCGTCCTGCAGCCAGATAGCCTTGAAGAGCAACTCCAGCAAGCCGCCGGAGCGCGTGGGCAGGGCCTGCCCTTCTTCCTCCTGGTGCCGAGGGGAACGATCGAAGGCGCCCGGCCCCGGCAGGCCACACCGTGCAACGTCAGTCATGCGCCCGAAGATGACCACCTGACGCGCCCGGTTGTGGTGGCAGAACTCATGAAGGTACTGACCAGCGAGGCTCTGGTCACCACGACCGGGTATCTCTCCCGCCAGGCTCACTTCGAGTCCGACCGGGACGCCACGTTCTACATGCAGGGCTCCATGGGGCACGCCGCAGCAATAGGCCTAGTACGGCAGCCGCACTTGGTGCTGTGAGCTGGGTGAAGGCGCCCGGCGCGGTTGATGTGATCTTGTTACCGGATGGGCGGATGTGAGCGCAGCCGCCTCGTGATCATGCCTGTGTGACGAGTCCAAGATCAGAGACGGCTGCTGCCGTCAGCATAGGCGCCCGGCTGGCGCTGCAGAAACGGGCTGAGCTGCTGGAACTGCTGCGGCCGTGCTTTGCCCGGACCGGGCCGTGGCTGCAGGCGGGCAAGTACGCCGCCGCGGTGATGAGCGAGCTGCCGGAGCGCAACGGGTGGAGCATCGCCCGGCATGCCGGGGACCGGACGCCGGATAAGACCCAGCGGCTGCTCAATCACGCGGTCTGGGACACCTTCGCGGCGATGGCGGTGGTGCGCCGGTTCGCGGTGGCCGGGCTGGAGGAGGCCGCCCGGCGCGGCCGCCGGCGGCGCGGCCTGGTGGTCGGCGCGATCGACGAGACCGGTCAGGAAAAGGCCGGCGAAGCCACCGCGGGAGTGAAGAGACAGTACCTGGGGTGCGCGGGCCGGGTTGCGAACGGGATCAACACGGTGCACCTGTCATACGTGCGGGACAAGACCGGGCACGCGCTGATCGGCGCCCGCCAGTGGATACCCCGCGAGCACCTCGACGACCCGGTGAAGTCCCTGATCATGGGGCTGCCGCCGGACCTTGAGTTCCGCACCAAGGGACAGCTGGCCATCGACATCTGCGCCGCCGCGTACGCCGACGGCATCCGCTTCGACTTCGCTTGCGGCGACGAGGTTCTACGGCACCTGCACGAAGCTGCGGGAGTTCTTCGAGAAGCACGGCCAGGCGTACGTGCTGCGCGTGCCCTCGAACTTCACCCTCACCCTGGCCGCGGGCACGAAAATGACCTGCGCCGAAGCGGTCCAGGCGCTGCTCAAGGACAAGCGGCGCTGGGAGGTCCGCTCCGCGGGCGGCGGCTCCAAGGGCGAGCGCTGGTATGCCTGGGCGTGGCTCGCCACCGCCTCCCCGCGCCATCACCTGCTCATCCGCCGCCACCTGACGACCGGCGAGCTGGCCTTTCACTACTGCTGGGTGCCCGATGGGCAGATCCTGACCAAGACCCGGCTGATCCGCGCCGCAGGGCTGAGATGGCCAGTCGAAGAAGATTTCGAATTCGGCAAGGACTGCTTCGGCCTCGACCAGTGCCAGGCCCGGCTGTACACCGCGATCGCCCGCCACGCCGTCCTGGTGATGGCCGCCCTCGCCATCTGCGCCGTCACCGCCGCCCTGGCCAGGGACCGCACCGATACCCAGGCACCGCCCCCGGTCAGGCCCGATCAGCCGCCGCCCGCCGAGCCCGGCATGATCCCGCTGACCATCCCGGAGATCAAGCGGCTGCTCGCCGCCCTCACCACCCGGCCCCCGCCCCGGTGGCTCGTCATCCACTGGGACGCATGGACCCGCCGCCACCAGGCCCGCTCACGATGGTTCCATAAACGCGCCAGACTCGCGCGCGATGCCGAGATTGCCCTGGTCAGCTAGTGAAATGCGGCTGCCGTACTAGGGCTCGCCACATCCCCAGCAGCAGGACGAGTGGTTGTTCTCGACGGTGACGGGGCCTTCCTCATGCACATGGGAACCGGATCAACGATAGGAGCATCCCGCCCTGAGCCCCTGGTCCACATCGTGGTCGACAACCACTGTTACGAGTCGACCGGATGCCAGGGGAGCGCCTCATCTAGCATCCACTGGGAATCCCTCGGCCGCGGTCTTGGCTACAGGACGGTGCTCAGCGGCAATACCAGCGCCGCCCTGCCCAAGCTACTGTCCGAGGCAATGCACGCGTCAGGACCCGTGCTGTGCGTCCTTGAGGTGGAGCCCACACCCGGCGAAGTCCATCCCCGCGCAACCAACTCAACATCCCTGGAGCAGATCACCAAGCGGTTCCGTGCCGCGGTCACGAAAGAGCCGGACCGTGACCAGGGAGGTTCCGCATGACCAGCCCATCAGTACCGGCGCAGACCACAGTGGTCATGGGACGGGGTGCGTCCGAGCAGATCTCCCGCCTCATTGTCGGAAGCCGCCCGCTCATAGTGGCCACCGAAAGCACACTGCGCAGAACGCATGCAGACCAGTGGCTGCCAGACAATGCCTCCGTCTTCAGCGAGTTCCGGCCGAACCCCACGGTCGATCATGCTGCCCAGGCGGCACGCGAACGCGACGCATCCGGAGCTGACCTAGTCATCGGCCTCGGCGGAGGATCCGCGATGGACGTGGCCAAGGCCGCCCGTGCCCTAGCCGTCCGGGAAGGTGCCGGCCGCCCTCCCGAAGAGGCTAGCCGCTCGCTAGCGCGGCGCCATGCCCGGCTCGTCCTAGTGCCCACCACCGCCGGGACCGGGAGCGAAGTCACCCAGTTCGCTACGCTGTACAGGAACGGCAGGAAAACGTCGCTGGATGCCGAGGGCGTGCAGGCCGACCTGTCGGTAGTGGACCCGGCGCTGACCGACGCCTGCCCTGCTCCCCTGACGTGGAGCTGCGCATTCGACGCTCTCGCTCACGCGATCGAGTCGCTGTGGTCAGTGCGGTCGACCAGGCGTTCGCGGCTCTACGCGCGCGCTGCGCTGAGCCAGCTCGCGCCGATCCTGGCTGAGGCGGACGAGATCCCCACTCCGGAGGAACGGGACGTGCTTTCCGAGGCATCGGTGCTCGCCGGCCGCGCGATCAACATAACCCGGACCACCGCCGGACACGCGCTGTCTTACCCTCTGACAACCCACCTGGGAATCGCGCACGGGCTGGCCTGCGCGCTCAATCTCACGTGGCTTGCCACCTTGATCGAGGACGCGGACGCCCGCGCGGTCGCTGATCCCCTCGGCCCTGGCGCGGTCAGCCAGGCGGTGGCCTCCATCCGCGATGGGCTCTCCATCCGAGACGGCATCGGCACCGCAATCGCGGACCTGCTGCGATACCGGAAGCTCATGCCCGCCTTCCCGGTCGGCGTCGGCAAGGCGACGCTGGTTGAACTGATTGTCGATGAGGGGATGGCATGCAATCGCATGTCCGGTACGCCGATTCGGCTCGAACGCGCCCAGCTCATGGCATGCATGGACCGGGTGCTTTCCCAGGTCACCGTCAGCGAGCGTGAGTGAATCGATGCGGAACTACCGGGTCACGGGCCCCGTTGACGTGCCGAAGCAGACTCTGGAGGCCATGACGGAACCCATGATCAGCCACAGGTCCTGGGAGTTCCGTGAACGCCTCACCAGCGTGATGCAACGTCTGGGGCAACTCTTCGGAACATCAGGCATCGTCCTGCCGCTTACCTGCTCGGGAACCGGCGGGCTGGAGGCAGCCGTCACTTCGGTGCTGCGCCTGGGCGACCGCGTGCTTTCGGTCCAGCTCGGATACTTCGGAGAGCGCTTTGCGCAGATCGCATCCCATTTCGGCGTCCAGGTTGATGCCGTCGTCCCTCAAGCCTGGGGACAGGGAGTGGAACCGGGGGCCATTGCTGCCAAGCTGTCTACGGCCGCTTACGACGCCGTACTCCTGACCCACAACGAGACATCGACCGGAATGCTCTCACCGTTGCATGACTGGATCGCCGCCATCCGCTCCGTCAGCGACCCGCTGATCCTCGCTGATGTGGTCAGCAGCCTGGCAGCAACCGAGATCGCCTTCGACGAACTCGGGCTCGACATAGCAGTGGGGGTAACGCAGAAGGCGCTTGCCTGCCCCCCTGGGATGGCACTGATAGCGGCCTCCGAACGCGCTATGTCACGGGCAGGCGAACCTGGGGCTATAGCGAATTACCTCAGTCTCTCAGAGGCCGCCCGCCACGCCCGCGAGGGCACTACGCCATACACGCCAGCGCTTTCCCTCGTATTCGCGCTGGACGCGGCACTTACCGCAATCGAGGAGGAGGGAATCCGGAATTCGTGGCAACGGCACGCCAGCACGGCAAGCCACTGCCGGGACGCCGTCGCAGGGCAGGGACTCCAGGTGATCCCCGCTTATTCCTGGTGCTCCCCGACCGTCACCGCCGTGGGCGTACCAGGCGGCCACGCCCAGCGCGTCCGGCAGGTCCTAGCCGGAAAATACGACGTCTGGGTATCTTCCGGCCGAGCCGCCTGGAAAGATACCGCGCTGCGCATCGGGCATATGGGGCCTGTCAGGCCAGAAGACATCGACCTATGCGCCGCAGCGATGCGGAACGCGGTACGCGACGTGAACGGGGTCTAGAAGGGGCCGTGCGCCGGACTCTAAAGCCAGCTGACTCCGGAGCTCAATACGACTTCACGTGAACCCCAGGGCAGGACTACCTGAAATCAGGCGCACAGCCGGGAGGATCCATGAACGACGTGCTACATGCTCTCGCTCCTCACGCGTCCAAGCAAATATCAGAGTACGCGGCGCTACACCCGGAAATCATCGACCTCACAGTGGGCGTCCCATCGTTCGGCCCCCCGCCGACGTTCCGTAAGGCCCTCGCCGACCTTCAGGGTCACAACGGCGACGACCCCGCTCCAGTGGACCTCTACGCCCCAGGCCGAGGCCATCTCGGCCTTCGCTCTGAGATCGCGCGGCTCTACGGAAGATCCTACGGATGCGCTGTGGACCCAGCCCAGGAAGTGCTGGTGACGAACGGAGCCGCAGGTGCCCTGAGTACCGCGATCCTGACCGCGACGAACGCGGGCGACGAAGTGCTCCTAGCGGACCCGTGCTACATGCTTTACGCGCCACTGGTGCAGCTCCTGGGGCGACAGGTCAAGCGCATTGCGACCTCGGCAGAGAATGGCTTCCTCCTGGAAGACGACGCAGTGAAGAATTCCGCCGGGCCGCGCACCCGTGTGCTCCTAGTCAACTCGCCAGCAAACCCTACCGGGACGGTACACAACCGGAGCCGTATGGAGGCCCTGTGCCGGCTCTGCGCCGAACGCGGGCTTCGCCTCCTCCACGATGAGGTCCTCGACTCATTCACCGGCGAAACGCTGCACTTCCCGGCATTCGCACTGAACGCGGGCAGGAACACTGCCATATGCGTAAACAGCCTTTCCAAACGCTTCGGGATGACCGGATGGCGCCTGGGCTGGCTCATCGCCGAACCTGATTTTGTCGAGCAAGCCTCGAAGTGCCACACGTTCCTCAACCTCGCCGTCGGCCACGCTGTCCAGCAAGCTGCGGCATCCGCCCTCGCCGATCCCGCTGCAGACGAAGAGGTATCGCGGCACGCGCGGGCGATACGGGACCGCGGCCGCGCCTTCCTCGCATCCCTGCGCGAAGTCCCCGGACTTCAAGTTCCCGGCATTCCCGATGGGGGATTCTACGCGTTCGTCAACGTGCAGCAGCTTGCGCAGCGGAAGGGGCTCGCAATCGGGGGGAAGAGCGTTAGCCAGGCGACCGCGGAATACATGCTTCACACGCTGGGAGTCGCGGTGGTGCCAGGCGATGTGTACGGCGAGAGAGGGCAGGGATTCGTGCGGATGTCCTTCGCCGGCCCCTGGCCGCAACTGAAGGAAGCAGTCGACCGGCTTGCGTCAGCCGCTTGAGGGCCAAGGCGCCCCGCGAGGCCTTCCCTCGCGTCTGCCGCTGGCTGGACCAGGGCGTGCATCCAGGTTCCGGCAGCTGGCAATATCGTGAACAGGCCGCTCCGGCCGTGCACAAGCGCTAGCCGCTGGAGATCCTGGCCACGCTTGCCGCCGGTGATCCACAGCCGCACCGCGAGCCCGAGTCCGGTGTTGCCTTCGGGGGAGCTGGGAGCGCCTCTACCTGCACTAATGTCCCTGTCCGTGGCCGTCCGTGGATTCGCCACGGCGCGTCAGCTCTCGGCACGGACATATGACGGACAGCGCCAGGTATTCACGCGATTACTAGAGTAATTTCGCCAGGTCAGCGGCCATTCCGATGGTCTGGTGGAAACCGTCTGTAAAACCGTCGGCTCAGCCTACGTTGGTTCGAACCCAACACCTGCCACCACCTGCGAAAACGGCCCCCGGGCTGCGGAAACGCGGCCCGGCGGGCCGTTTCCTTCTTGTCACGCCGTGTATCAGGGTGTGTCACTGCGGGTCGATGCGCGGCAGTGGTTACGGACATATAGCGGACAGCGTCCGGGCGAAACTAGCGGTGCGTATAACCGCTCGCTTTCGCCGTCCTGGGCTGCTTTTCCGCCGATGCAGGCGGCCCCGCCGGGCCAGCAGCCCGGAGTGATTGTCAGGGCACGGCTGCTGCCTGACTGTTCCTGGGAGCGATGAGGGCGGGAGGGCGACGGTCTTCCGGTGGAGTATGGGTGGAAGACTACGGTGACGGTCGGCCCGGTGAAGGAGGAGGCTGGGAATGTCTGACGGCATGCCGGCCGTGATTGTGGCGCACCAGCGTGCCGCGATTACGGTGGCTAGCCCAGACGCCTGCGGGCCGTCCGGCGGGATCCACCAGGACCGCGGGCTGGTCATGTCCGACCTGCCCGCCGAGATCGCGGGCGCGCTCCGGTTCCTGGACTACGCAGCCGGCAGTCACGCCGGATGCGGGTGCTGATCGCCGGCCTGGGCCTGGGCATCGTCCCCGCGTGGCTGCTCGCCCATGCCAGCATCGCCAGGATCGACATCATCGAGATCGACGCCGACGTGACCGGGCTGATTGCCCGCGGCTGCCGGGAGAAAGGGGCACCGAACGAGTGGGCGGCGGATCCCAGGCTGCACATCCACCACGGCGACGCCCAGGCCTGGTGGCCGGGGCCAGCTCCTCGCCGCGGCTGCGCCGTGCATGGCGACTGCGTCCTGCAGGCCGGTTGCACCTGGCACGCGGCGTTCTTCGACATCTGGGATGGCATTTCGCCGTTCAGCTTGCCGTCGATGCACCGGCTCACCCGGCGATACGCCCGGCGCGCCGGCGAGATGTGGTCGTGGGAGCGCGGCGAGGCGCCGAGGCCGGACAGCGGTGTCAAGTCAAGTACTTCGCATGCACTTCTCATACACTTTTCCTCTACCTTGGATCGACCTGCCGGTTCAGCAGCCGGTGACCGCGCGGGATCTCGTAGGCGGCTATGAGCACAATCAAGCTGCCGCTCGCCCCGGCCTGCTGCTGGCCCACGACCGCTGCCGCAATCGCGCGGCTTCCCCGCCGTAAACGGTGTGGTCCACCGCGGCCCCAGCACGACGGCGCCGATAACCCACGCCCTGAGTCGGCTGGCATGCAGGCAATACCGCCGCGGCCTGGCTGCCGGGGTGCGCGGCGAGGCGGCTGAACCGGTCGGCAGTGTCATGTCAAGTACCTCGCATGTACTTTCCGTACACCTTTCATCTACCTTTGACACGGAGTTCAACCGGCTGGACACCGGGGACGGGCATGCCCGAGGCCACAGCGCAGCGTTCGAGGACCTCGAGTCCACACCTGTGATCGCGGCCTGGCTGCGGCGGGCAGCTCCGGCCACCGGCCGGGGTTCGAGCTGATCAGCCCGGCGCGGGCTACGGCCTGGTCTCCAGCATCATCCACGGCCTGCTCTAGATGGGCGTACAACGCCTATCTGAAGGGCGTCCCTAGTACTGGCCGGTCACCGGGGCTCCAGTGATCCGCTGCTGGAGGTGTTCACGTTGCCGCTGGTGAACGTTTTCGTCCGAGCAGAAACCGGTGCCGCTGCGCTTGAGACATAGCAGGCCGAGCAGCGTGCCATCCGGCCCGAGGACGGCAAGCCGGCGCCGGTTGGCCGCGATCATCTGCTGCAGTGCGGTATCCGCCGGCGCCGTCGGCGTGGTCACCCGCCCGCTCAGACGGCCAAGCCGCGCAGCCGGCGCTGAATCGGTCGCCTCCGGGCCGAGGTCGGCACGGTCAAGTACGGTGAGCAACCGGGTACCGGACATAATCAGGACGGCGTGCACGTGATCGTCGGCGAAGAGCTGACGAACGTCGCCGACGGTGCTGTCCTCATGACAGAGTTTCGGGTGGCGCACCATCACGTCAGCGACGGTTTCCATGCAGTTCGCGTCGGCCTCGGTGATCAGCGCTACGGTCACGGCAGCTTCTTCTCCGTGGTCATGTCGTAGGCCGGCGCCGTGCCGGGGGACGGCGCTGGCGATCCGGATGAGGGTTCGTGCGGATGGCGGACGAGCCGGGCGAGGAACGCGGCGGCGACCAGCGCCCATGCGGCGACGGCGACCCAGAGCATGAACCGGGCGAGGGGTTCCATGAATGCCAGGTGGGCTGCTTTCCCGAAGGTCAGGGTGGCTACGCTGTACATGCCGAGGGGGAACACGACGCTCCACAGGGTGGGCTCGTAGGTGAGCGGCCAGTGGCGGCGGACGTGCCGCCACAGGCCCAGGATGATCAGCAGCGGGATCCACCAGGTGCCGAACGCCCACAGGGCGAAGGTGAACCCCTCGACGAAGCCGGCGGTCGCGCGCACGACCGGGATACCTGCGGGGAGGGTGAGGTCCCGGGCTCCTGCCAGGACGGAGATCGCGGTGGCGCCCATCAGGATCCAGTAGGGCGGGCCGAGGGTGGCGGGCGTCATGGGGACGGTGAGCCAGCGCAGCAGGATCAGCGCGACGACCATCAGGTAGAGCAGCAGCCCGACGGACCACAGCCCGGCGGCGACCGGGGCGAGCAGCGCGGTCTGCGACGGCCATGCCGGGACCAGGACCGCTGCCGCGATCGACAGGGACTGGGTGGCGACGATCCACAGCAGCCAGCTGCCGTTGACGCCGCCGAGGACCGAGTCGTGGGCCCGGGTGAGCAGCAGGCTGGCGGGCACGCCGTAGGTGAGCACGAGCCACACGGCGGCGGCGAGGGCAGCCAGGATGGCGGTGGCCAGCGGATGGCCGGCCAGTGCGAGCCGGACGCCGAGCACGTCTAGCCCGGCGGTGATGGTGAAGAACCCGAACACCCGGTCCGGCGCCTGGATGTCGGCGGCCACGCTGGAGCGGAAGAACACGAGCCGGGCGGCCAGCGCCGCGCCCAGCACGACGAGCCCGGCGGAGGCAGCGGCCAGCAGCGCCCGGGACAGCCACGACGGCCCGAGCAGGAACGTTCCGGTGGAGATGATGCCGGTGGCCATCACGAACGCGAAGTAGCCCGGGTGCAGATCCCGGACAGCCGTCGCCGTCCGGCCAAGGGGTCGTGCCTGCCCGCCCGTATCGGTGCTCACAACGGTGATTGTTCCCGGTTTCGCTGGCGGCCTAGTAGGGGACGCCGATCTTGCGCCACCGGCGGCCGCTGGTGCCGGGTTCGGCGGGCGGGACGGCTTTGCGGCTGCGGTAGACGATGTAGGGCCGCCACACGTACCACAGCGGGGCGCTCCAGGCGTGGACGAGCCGGCTGAACGGCCAGACCGCCCAGATCAGCCACGCAGAGGCGGCGTGCACCTGGTACACGACCGGCGCGTTCGCGATCGCGGTGACGTCGGGGGAGCCGCTGAACAGGCCGCGGAACCAGGGCGCGACGGTGGTGCGGTAGTCGTAGCCGTGGCCGAGCAAGTTGATGAAGATGGTGGGTACGACGCCGGTGATGATGATGATCAGCAGCAGGATCAGCGCGAGGTAGTCGACCGGGCTGGTGGTCGCCCGGACCCGGGGCACCAGCAGCCGCAGGCCGGCCAGGATGATCACCCCGGCGATGATCAGCACCGCGGCCAGGGTCCCGGCGCCGGCGGAGAACCACCGGTAGACGTTCTCGGGGATGCCGATGGCGCGGGTCCAGCGTTCGGGGACCAGGACGCCGATCACATGCCCGCCGATGGCGGCGAAGGTGCCGTAGTGGAAGATGGGGGATCCCCATTTGAGCAGGCGGCGTTCCTGGAGTTGGGTGGAGCGGCTGGTCCAGCCGAACTGGTCGTACCGCCAGCGCCAGATGTGCCCGACGGCGAAGATGCCGAGTGCCAGGTAGGGCAGCGCCACCCACACGAAGATCTGCCAGGCGCTGGTGCTGCTCATCGCGGCCGCCCGGGTGTGCCCGCGTTGTAGCCGGCCAGGTACTCCGGGGGCGCGAACGGTTCCAGCCCTACGTCTTCCTGGGGCGGTCCGGACTCCCACGCTTTCAGCACCTGCCCGATCTCGCGGCGGCCGAGCTTGGGCAGCTGCCCGCAGACGGCGGCCACGATCGAGGCGTACGGCGTCGCGGCTTTGTCCAGGGCGCGGCGCAGCAGCTCCAGATCGGCCCGGTGCGCGTGCAGCAGCCGCTCCCCGCGCGGGCACAGGTCGGCGAAGTCCAGCACCATCGGCAGATAGTCCGGCAGCTCCTGCCCGGACGGGACGAACCCGGCGTCGCGGTAGGCAGTCTTGAACGCGATCATCGCCATGCCGCGTTTGCGGGTGTCGCCGTAGCGGTAGTAGGTCAGGTACAGCGCGCACCGCCTTCGCAGGTCGAACGTCTCGACGTAGTGCTGGGCGACCTCGGTCGGCGGTGTGGCGCGCAGCCAGGTCAGGAACTGCCCGAACGCCGCGCGGGCCGGCCTGGGCGCCGTCTGCGCGGCGTACGCGTCGAGTTCGTCCAGGCCATCGAACAGGGCGCTCGTCGGGTACTGCAGCAGCACCGAGGCGAGTTTGTAGGTAGCGGTCATCAGTCGTCCTGGCCGAGCACCGGCAGTTGGGTGCGCCCGTCCGGCCGCCAGCTCTGAACGCCGTGCGGGCCAGGGGGACCGTTGCCGCCCATCCCGGGCCCGCCGTCGGTGTCCAGGCTGCAGAACAGCTGCTCGTGCTGACCCATCAGGGCGCCGGCGTCTTCGGCGTGGGCCTTCGGGATCACGTAGCGGTCGTCGTACTTGGCGATCGCGAGCAGCCGGTACAGGTCGTCCAGATCGTCCAGGCTGGCGTTCACCGTTGCGGTCAGTTTCTCGTTGGGGACGAGACCGAGCTGTCCGGCGCGTTGGATGGCGCGGACCACCGCCAGCTTGCGTAGCACCAGTTGCACGGTCTCGGCCTTGCCGGCAGTGAACAGGCTGGCCAGGTACTCGATCGGGATCCGGAGCGCGTCGATGGTCGCGAACACCTGATCGGGATCAGCATCGTCGTAGCCTTCGGCGTGCACGATGTCCGACACCGGCGACAGCGGCGGGATGTACCAGACCATCGGCAGGGTGCGGTACTCCGGGTGCAGTGGCAGCGCCACCCGGTGCCGCACCGCGAGCTGGTAGATCGGCGAGCGGCGCGCTGCTTGCATCCAGTCCTCGGGGATGCCCTGCTCGGCCGCCGCGGCCTGCACCTGCGGGTCCTCGGGGTCGAGGAACACCGACATCTGCGCCTCGTAGAGATCCTGCTCGTCCGGGGTGGCGGCGGCGTCGAGGACCTTGTTGGCGTCGTAGAGGATCAGGCCCAGGTAGCGCAGCCGCCCGACGCACGTTTCCGAGCAGATCGTCGGCTGGCCGGCCTTGATGCGGGGGAAGCAGAAGGTGCACTTCTCGGCCTTGCCGGTGCGGTGGTTGAAGTAGACCTTCTTGTACGGGCACCCCGAGACGCACATCCGCCAGCCCCGGCACTTGTCCTGGTCCACCAGGACGATGCCGTCCTCCTCGCGCTTGTACATCGCCCCCGAGGGGCAGGACGCGACGCAGGACGGGTTGAGGCAGTGCTCGCAGATGCGCGGCAGGTAGAACATGAACACCTGCTCGAACTCCATCTTGACCTTGTCCTGCAGCCCGGCCAGGTTCGGGTCGGTCATCGCCCGCTCGGGTGCGCCGGCCAGGTCGTCCTCGAAGTTGCTGCCCCAGTTGACCTTCATGTCCTTGCCGGTCAGCGCGGAAATCGAATGGGCGCTGGGGTTGCGGGTGCCGAGCGGGGCCTGGATGAGGGTCTGGTAGTCGTAGGTCCACGGGTCGCCGTAGTCGTCGATCGTCGGCAGGTCCGGGTTGTAGAAGATCGTCAGCAGCTTGCGCAGCCGCCCGCCCGCCTTGAGCTGTAGCCGGCCTTTCCTGTCGAGCGCCCAGCCGCCGTGCCACTGCTCCTGGTCCTCGTACCGCTTCGGATAGCCGACGCCCGGCTTAGTCTCCACGTTGTTGAAGTACACGTACTCGGTCCCCGGCCGGTTGGTCCACACTTGCTTGCAGGTCACCGTGCAGGTGTGGCAGCCGATGCACTTGTCGAGGTTCATCACCATCGACATCTGCGCCATGACCCTCATGAGTACTCGACCTCCTGGGCGCGGCGGCGGATGACGGTGATCTCGTCGCGCTGGTTGCCCGTGGGCCCGTAGTAGTTGAACCCGTAGGACAACTGCGCGTACCCGCCGATCATGTGTGTCGGCTTGACGACCAGCCGGGTGAGGGAGTTGTCGCCACCGCCGTGCCAGCCGGACACCTCCGACTTCGGGGTCATCAGATGCCGGTCCTTCGCGTGATACATGAACACCGTCCCCTCCGGCATCCGGTGCGTCACCACCGCCCGGCAGGCCACCACGCCGTTGCGGTTGTAGGCCTCGATCCAGTCGTTGTCGGCCACGCTGATCTTCGCGGCGTCGGCAGGGCTCATCCAGATCACCGGCCCGCCGCGGAACAGCCGCAGCATGTGCAGGTTGTCCTGGTACTCCGAGTGGATCGACCACTTTGAGTGCGGGGTCAGGTAGCGCACCGTGATCTCCGGCCGGCCGCCCTCGCGCAGCCCCTGCTCGCCGAAGTGCCGGACGTAGTCCAGCGGCGGCCGGTAGGTCGGCAGCGCCTCGCCGTACTCGGCGATCCAGTCGTGATCGAGGAAGAAGTGCATCCGGCCGGTCAGGGTGTGCCATGGCTTCTTGCGCTCGACGTTGACCACGAACGGCGAGTAGCGCCGGCCGCCGGTCTCGCTGCCCGACCACTCCGGGGAGGTGATCACCGCACGGGGCTGCACCTGCGTGTCGGCGAAGCTGATCCGCTCACCGGCGCGTTCCTCGGCCAGATCGGCCAGCCGCACGCCCGTGCGCTCTTCGAGGTCCTTCCATGCCTGCACGGCGACCTGGCCGTTGGTAGTGCCCGACAAGGCGAGGATCGCCTCGGCCAGGTGGATGTCGCGGGTCAGCCTGGGCCGCCCGTCGGCAACGCCGCCGCGGACCCGCCCGTTGGTGCGCCCGAGCAGGTCGACCGCCGCGGCGGGCTTCCAGCTGACGCCCTTGACCCCGGTGCCCAGCGTGTCGGCAAGTGGCCCGAGGGCCGCCATCTTCGCTGCGACCGCGCCGTAGTCGCGCTCGACGGTAACCAGCTGCGGCATCGTCACGCCCGGGATCGGGTCGCACTCGCCGTGCTTCCAGTCGCGGACGATGCCGGCGGGTTGGGCCAGTTCGTCGGCGGTGTCGTGCAGCAGCGGCGCGGCGATCACGTCGGTGCGAGTGCCCAGATGCTCGGCCGCGAGCCGCGAGAAGGCCTCGCCGATGGTCTTGAAAACGTCGAAGTCGGTGCGGGTTTCCCACGGCGGGGCGATGGCGGGGTTGAACGAGTGCACGAACGGGTGCATGTCGGTGGTGGAGATGTCGTGCTTCTCGTACCAGGTCGCGGCCGGCAGCACGATGTCGGAGTACGTACAGGTGCTGGTCATCCGGAAGTCGACGGTGGTGACCAGGTCCAGCTTGGCCCGCGGCGCGTCCTCCCGCCAGCGCACTTCGCCCGGCCGCAGCCGCTCCGGTGA
>CAWBKD010000030.1:0-307994 GCA_963789225.1 uncultured Actinomycetes bacterium | reverse complement strand
GGGCGAGCAGCTGAACATCGTGAAGTACATCGCCTACGGCTGGTCGAGCCTGCGGACCAGGCCCGCCCTGGTCGATCAGGTGGGCGGCGCGTTGTCCGCCGCCCACCTGACCGGCTTCCAGGGCATGCTGGACGAGCAGCGCAAGTACCTCGATGAGTTCTGGGACGGTGCCGACGTCGAGGTCGAGGGCGACGCCGAGATCCAGCAGGCGGTGCGCTTCGCGATGTTCCACATCCTGCAGGCCGGCGCGCGGGCGGAGTACCGGCCGATCGCGGCCAAGGGGCTGACCGGCACCGGCTACGACGGGCACACCTTCTGGGACACCGAGACGTTCGTGCTGCCGGTGCTGATGTACACCCACCCGTCCGCCGCATCCGACGCCCTGCGCTGGCGGCACATGGTGCTGCCTGAGGCCAGACAGCACGCGGCCGACCTGGGCCTGGCCGGGGCGGCGTTCCCCTGGCGGACCATCCGCGGCCAGGAATGCTCGGGCTACTGGCCGGCGGGAACCGCCGCGTTCCACATCAACGCCGACATCGCGGACGCGGTCATCCGCTACCTGGACGCTACGGAGGACGCCAAGTTCGAGAAGGAAATCGGGCTCGAGCTACTGGTCGAGACCGCACGGCTGTGGCGCTCGCTCGGCCAGCACGACCCGATGGGCCACTTCAGGATCGAGGGCGTGACCGGGCCCGATGAGTACAGCGCGGTCAAGGACAACAACATCTACACCAACCTGATGGCCCAGCGGAACCTGGCCCACGCGGCGGACGCCGTGGGACGGCTGCCGACCGAGGCCGAGAGGCTCGGCGTGACCAGCGAGGAGGCCGCTTCCTGGCGCGACGCGGCGGCCGCGATCTACATCCCGTTCGACGAGCGCCTCGGCGTGCACCCGCAGCACGAGGGGTTCACCAACTACGCCAAGTGGGACTTCCAGAACACCCCGGAGGACAATTACCCTCTGCTGCTCCACTACCCGTACTTCCAGCTGTACCGCAAGCAGGTCGTCAAGCAGTCGGACCTGGTGCTGGCCATGTACCTGCGATCGGATGCCTTCACCGCCGAGCAGAAGGCCAGCAACTTCGCCTACTACGAGCCGCTCACCGTGCGCGACTCCTCCCTGTCCGCGTGCACCCAGGCCGTGATCGCCGCCGAGGTCGGCCAGCTCGACCTCGCCCACGACTACCTGGCCGAGGCCGCGCTCATGGACCTGAGGGACGTGGAGCACAACACCTCGGACGGCGTGCACATGGCGTCGCTGGCCGGGGCGTGGATGGCACTGGTGGCCGGCTTTGGCGGGATGCGCGCGGGGTTCGGCGCGCTGGCCTTCAACCCGCGCCTGCCCGACGGGATCACCGGCCTGACCTTCCGGATGCGCTACCGCGGCCGCAAGCTGCGCGTCACGATCGCCCTCGACCGGGCCAAGTACGAGCTGATCGACGGCGACCCGCTGACCGTGACCCACCACGGCGAGGAGTTCGAGCTCGGCAAGAAGCCGGTCGAGCGCAAGGTCCCGCCGATCAAGGCCGGCCCGCGCCCGGAGCAGCCGCCCGGCCGTCCCCCGTACGACCGCAGCTCAACGAGCTGACCCGGATCTAGGCGATACCGCCTAGCTGGCGCATCATCCGCGGGTGCCCAGCGCCCCGATCGCGCATATCACGTCTCCCGACCGGGGGCAGCGCCAGACGGCACCGTTCTCGCCCTCCGCCACTGGCTCGAGCGGGTGCGAATCCGGGTGCTCAGGGCACTCGGGCCAGGTCGCTGAACGACCAGCGGCCCACAGCGCCTCGACTTCCCATTCCTGCAGCTGCTCAGCAAGTTCCGCCACGCGCTCCGCGGCCGAACTCGCCAGCGAGACCCAGATGTCCGTGCCAGTGATGCCGTCCGCCGCGCTCGCCCAGGCACAGACGATCTCGTCACCCCGGTCCGCGCGTGCCTCCTCCCGGATGTCCAGCCCGATCGCGCCGCTCGCCGCGATGTCCCGCAGCACCGGCGCCGCAGCCTCGCCGAGCACCTCACGCTCATGGTCGGTGAGAGGCCGGGGATGCTCGCTCAGGTCCAGATCGCGCTGCATTCTCTCGACCACCTCATCGCCGAACACTCCCCGCAGGGCGGCAAGGTGGGCAGCCCTCTCAGCGCTTGTCGTCCAGAAGGCCCCACCGGAGGCAGGCCGGGAAGTTTCGGAGCCATCATCACGCCCAGGCTCACCGGGCGGCACCACGGGATCCACGCTGGCCATGGTCCCACGCCGGTACCGGCCCCCAGCCAACCACTTATGGGGCCCACGATCCGACTCGGGCGGTGCTTGGCCGGTCTAACCAGGGCCGAAGAGCCCAATGCACACCGGGCCGGTGTCCGTCACACGCCTCGGA
Source organism: uncultured Actinomycetes bacterium (assembly GCA_963789225.1). Taxonomy (GTDB): domain Bacteria; phylum Actinomycetota; class Actinomycetes; order Streptosporangiales; family Streptosporangiaceae; genus Palsa-504. The sequence continues at coordinate 305,622 of CAWBKD010000030.1, read as the reverse complement.
GCTCTCTCGAATCAACGCACAGGCGCGACATTCCTGATGGCCCGGCAGAGCACGGTCGCGGCCACGGCGAAAGCGGCCGCCAGCCCCAGCTTCGTTGTGTCGATTCCGGCGTGCGCTTTCACGTCGACCTCGATAGACGCCAGGTCAGCACCCGTCATGGTGGCCACCAGGTCAGCAACGGTCGCCGGGACCTCATCGAGGCTACGGGCCTGAGTGACCCGGCCGCTTTCCATCTCGGGCACAGTGACGACCCACCACGCGCCCTCGCGTTGACACGGCGCCGTATAAGTCAACCTGCCTGCCCTCTCCGTGCTTGTCACTGTAACCAGGCCTTGCCATCGGCTTCATTGCTTCGGTTGAACCCCGTCATGGCAGACGCGCCGGATTGAAACACCCGGTGCTGACATTCCGGTCGGGTTTTCCACCGGTCGTTCGATGACCTCCGGCTGTCCACAGGCGGGAAAGTCGGCCTGCGGGCCGCCCCCGCCTGCGGCGACCTTGAAACCGGAGGTGATGGCGATGCGTGCCAAGGACGTCCTGGGCAAGTCCGGCGAGCAGGCCGCGGCCGAATACCTGGAGTCGTGCGGCCTGCGGATCCTCGACCGCAACTGGCGCAGCGCGGACGGCGAGATCGACATCGTGGCGGTCGAGCGCCAGGTGCTGGTGGTATGCGAGGTGAAGTCCAGGACCAGCACCCGTTACGGCAGCCCGCTCGAGGCGGTCAGCCGGGCCAAGCGCGCCAGGCTGCGCAGGCTCGCGGTGCAGTGGCTGAATGCGCACGGGGTGCGCTTCGATCAGGTCCGCATCGACGTGGTTGGACTGGTCTACGAGGGCACCGGCGGCTTCACCATCGAGCACATCCGGGCCGTGGGTTAGCCATGCCGCTCGCCCGCACGTACTCGGTGGCCCTGGTGGGCGTGACCGGTTACGTGATCGAGGTCGAGGCGGACATCGCCAACGGGCTGGTCGGGATGATCCTGGTCGGCCTGCCCGACACCGCGCTGCGGGAGGCGCGGGACCGGATCCGGGCCGCGATCGTTAACAGCGGCGAAGAGTGGCCGCAGCGCAAGATCACCGTGGGGCTTTCTCCCGCCAGCCTGCCCAAACGAGGCAGCTGGTTCGATCTGGCCATAGCCGTGGGCGTCCTCACTGCGGCGGGTAAGGTTCCGCGGGCGGCGCTGGAGGGCGTGATGTTCTTCGGCGAGCTCGGCCTGGACGGGCGGCTGCGTCCGGTGCGCGGCGTGCTCCCCGCGGTAGCGGCCGCGGCCGACGCCAGGTTCGCCAAGATCATGGTGGCCGAGCAGAATGCCGCGGAGGCTGTCTTGGTTCCCGGAGTGCGGGTGATCGCAGCCAACAGCTTGACGGGAGCAGCTGACTGGCTACGCGGCACCCTCGGCTTGCACCCCGGCGCCCGTGCGACCGAGTTCGCGGGCGGACAGGAAATTCCCCGTGACTGGGCAGGAGACGGGCAGCACCTCTGTGTAGGTGCAATCTCCGGCGACCGGACGGGCTACGGGAGTCGGACGGGCGATCCAGACACTGCGGTTGGGCCCGATCTCGCTGAGTTGCTCGGACAGTCCACCGCCCGACGGGCCGCAGAGGTATGCGCGGCAGGCGGTCATCACTTGTCGCTGCTCGGGCCACCAGGGGCGGGTAAGACGATGCTGGCGGAACGGATTCCTACCATCTTGCCGCGACTCGACACCGCAACTGCCCTGGAGGTCACGGCGATCCACTCGGTTGCCGGAACCTTGCCTCCACAGGTCCCGCTGCTGACCGATCCGCCGTTCATGGCCCCACACCACACCGCGACCAAGGCCGCCATCGTGGGCGGGGGCAGCGGCATCATTGTTCCCGGCTCCGCGTCGTTGGCACACCGGGGCGTTCTCTTCCTCGATGAAGCGCCGGAATTCGATAAGGATGTGCTTGACGCGCTGCGACAGCCGCTTGAGGCGGGTGAGGTCGTAGTAGCCAGATTGGGGGTGATCACAAGGTTCCCCGCTAAGTTCACGTTGGTTTTGGCCGCCAACCCGTGCCCGTGCGGCAAGACAGCCGGGCCGGCCGAGGGCTGCAGTTGCAGCCCGGCTGTGCGCCGACGGTATCTGGGACGGCTGTCGGGCCCGCTGCTCGATCGCATTGACCTGAAGATCGAGCTGGAGCCGGTCGGCCGCAAGGAACTCCTGAACGACAGGAACCTCGCCGAGTCAAGCCGCACCGTCGCGCTGCGCGTAGTGCAGGCCAGGGAGCGGGCCGCCCGTCGGCTGCGAGAAACGCCGTGGCGGCTGAACGCGGAGATCCCGGGATCAGAGCTCCGCCGGACCTGGCCTCCGGCGCCCGGTTCGCTGGCTGTGGTGGAACGCTGCCTGGAGCGCGGGCAGATCAGCGCGCGTGGCGTGGTCAAGGTCATCCGCGTGGCCTGGACCATCGCCGATCTGGCGGGCCAGCCGCGCCCGACCGCGGATGAGTGCAACACCGCGCTGGGCCTGTGGCTCGGGGTGCGGCGGTGAGCGCGGCGCCCCCGTCGGCCCGGTCGCCCGATGAGCAGGAACTCGCCAGAGCCGCCCTCACCTACCTGGCCGAGCCGGGTGACCTGGCCCTCGGCGCGCTGCTTGAGATCTGCGAACCGGCCGAGATCCTGGCCGCGATCAGGGCGGACATGCTCCCGGGGATCGGGCCAGGCTGCGGTGACCGCCCGGCCACCAGGAGGGCGCTGGAGCGGGCGCTCGGGTGCTGGCGGGCCCGCCTGTCCGGGCTGCCCGACGACTCGGGCCTGGCGGACGCCGACCGCCATGGCATCAGGCTGGTCTGCCCTGGGGATCCCGAATGGCCCGCCGGGCTGGATGAACTGGGCCAGGCCCGGCCGTACGCGCTCTGGCTGCGAGGCCGCGCCAACCTGCGGGCGGCCTGCCTGCGGTCGGTGGCGATGGTGGGATGCCGGGCCGCCTCCGGCTACGGCGCGCACGTCGCAGGCGAGATCGCCGCCGACCTCGGCGAGCAGGGATGGACGATCGTCTCGGGCGGCGCCTACGGTATCGACGCTGCCGCGCACCGCGGCGCACTGGCCACTGGAGCCGCCACGGTCGCGGTCCTGGCCTGCGGCGTCGACCACCCGTACCCGGCGGGCCATGCGGACCTGTTCGCGAACATCGCCGCGCAGGGCCTGGTGATCAGCGAATGGCCGCCGGGCCGCCATCCGGCGAGGCTGCGGTTCCTGGTCCGTAACCGAGCCATCGCCGCCCTGGCCCGCGGCACCGTGATCGTCGAGGCGGCCGAACGGAGCGGCGCGCTGAACACCGCCCGCCACGCTGCCGACCTGGGCAGGCCGCTGATGGCCGTCCCGGGGCCCGTGACGTCGGCGCAGTCGGCCGGGTGCCACCGGATGATCAGGGAATGGGGCGCCACGTGCGTCACCTGCGCCGCGGACATCATCGAGATGCTGTCACCGGTGGGTGCCCCGAACGCGCCGGCCCCCCGGTCCCCGCCCGCAGCGTCCGCGCGCGAAGAGCTGGATCCTGACAGCGCGAGGGTTCTCGACGCGCTTCCGGTCCGAGGAGGGGCGGGGACCGCGACGATCGCGGTGGAAGCCGGCGTGGACCTCGATACCGTGCTGCGCTGCCTCGGGCTGCTAGCCGGCTGCGGCTTCATCGAGCGTGGCGACCAGGGCTGGCGCCTACGCCGACCCTGACCCGGGGCGGCGGGTTCTACTGGCTGGCGCCCGCCGCCCTGCTCGGCATCGTCGGCGCCGTGTACAACGCCTGGGTTCTGCTGGTCGAGATCGTGCGCTGACCAACCGGAGCGGCCGCGCCGTCAAGCCACTTCGACGCGGCGTTCGGCGGCGAGCTGCTCCAGGCCGTAGCGCTCGACATGATCCGGGTCGTCCAGGCTGAGCGTCCTGAGCCCCTGCGCGGCGAGCCGCTCGTTGATCTCGTCGAAGTGGTCGCGGACGAGGAGCTTCTCGGCGTCGGTGGTTTTGCCCTTGTGCGGTTGCCCGGCGTGCTGCAGGGTCGCGTAGTCGATCCCGCCGTTACGCGGGGCTCCGTTGGCGGCGGCCCGCGAGCCGCGCCTGGCGGGCCGCGCGCCGATGAGCAGCTCGCTGACCGGCTTCTGGCTGGCCAGTTCGTCGAAGGCGTCAGCGTCCATGGTGATACGACGCGGCTCGTAGTCATCGGGCAGGTAGAGGTCCACGACCACTACCCGGAGGGCGGCCTGCTCGATGGCCTTAGCCTCGACCGCCAGGGCCTCGATCTCGACCGGGCCATCGACAAGTTCGGGGTGCTCCTGGACCACGATGCGTGCCAGGGCGTCGTCTTCCAAGATGAGCTGACCGCTCAGATCGCTGAATCGGACAGTCTTCTGACCCATACTCGATCCCTCTCTCGGGCGCTAGTGCTAGCGCGTCCCGCGGCCCCCGCGGCAAGGTCGCGGAACGCATGTATCACCATGCCGCAAGCGGCAACGCGCCGTCAAACTTCAGTTCGATCGGCGTGTCGCGATACGAAATTACTCGCGATGACCCAAACGCCGCGGTGACCAGGTACGACTCGCGCGCCTAGCCCGAACCGGCCGCCGCCCGGTGCAGACTAAAGCCATGAGCAGGCCCAGCCCAAAGCACAGGCAGCCGCAGCAATCGCCGCTGCCGCCGCGGCTGGGGGACGCGCTCGCTGCGTTCGAGCGCCACCTCAGGGCCGAACGATCGCTGTCGCCGCACACCGTCCGCGCCTACGCCGGCGACGTAAGGTCGCTGCTCGAGCACGCGTCCCGTAACGGCGTCGAGGCGCCGGACGGCCTCGGCCTGACCCACCTGCGCGGCTGGCTGGCGGTCCAGCACACGTCCGGCGCTGCGCGGACCACCCTGGCCAGGCGCGGCGCGGCGGCCAGGACCTTCACCGCCTTCGCGCACCGCCGGGGCTGGCTGGCCGCCGACCCCGGCCCGCAACTGGGCACGCTGAAGACCCGCCGAGCGCTCCCGCACGTGCTGCGCAAGGACGAGATGCGAGCGGTGCTGACCGGCCTGGACGTGGCCGGACGCCAAGCCGAAGCGGCCGCGACCGCAGCGGACACTCCGTCCGCATCGGACGCGCGGGTCGCGTCACAAGCGGAAGCGGCGGTCGCCCTCCGCGACGCCGCCGTGCTCGAACTGCTCTACGCGACCGGCATCCGGGTCAGCGAGCTGTGCGGGCTGGACACGGGCCACGTCGACCACGCCCGCCGGACGGTCAGGGTCAGGGGCAAGGGCGACAAGGAACGCACCGTACCGGTCGGCGTGCCCGCGCTCCGCGCGGTGACCCGCTGGCTGGACGCGGGCCGCCCGGCGCTCGCGACCACGGAGAGCGGACCCGCGCTGTTCCTCGGTGTTCGCGGCCGCCGCCTGGACCCGCGCACCGCCCGCCGGATCGTCCATGAGCGCCTCCGGGAGGCGGGCACGACCCGCCAGACCGGCCCGCACGGACTGCGGCACAGTGCGGCCACCCACCTCCTCGAAGGAGGCGCGGACCTGCGCAGCGTTCAGGAGATCCTGGGCCATGCCTCGCCGGCGACCACCCAGATCTACACCCACGTCTCGATCGAGCGCCTCAAGTCCAGCTACCGCCAGGCCCACCCCCGCGCTTAACCAACCGCCTCACCCGTGCGAGTCACGTATCCTTAGACACGGTCTCCGCGGCCGTGCCTCATAAGCGCGCTCTCGGGGGCTAAATCGCGTGCCCGCTTGCTCTCCGGGGCGAGTTGATCGCTTCCCGGCGGGACGCGCCGCTCGGTCCGTCGGCCGCAAGGCCGGCCGCAGGCGCGTCAACCCGCGGGCACCAGGCAACCAACCGAGCAGCGCCGCAGGACCGGAAGGGCCGCAAAGTCGGACAAACCGGGCCGAAGCACGCGGCGCACGAAGGAAAGGGACCGTGTCCGATGGCTCAGGTCGTAAGCATGAAGCAGCTCCTGGAGAGCGGTGTCCACTTCGGGCACCAGACCAGGCGCTGGAACCCGAAGATGAAGCGCTACATCTTCACCGAGCGCAACGGCATCTACATCATCGACCTCCAGCAGTCGCTGGACTACATCGACCGCGCGTATGAGTTCATCAAGGAGACCGTCGCGCACGGCGGGACCATCCTGTACGTCGGCACCAAGAAGCAGGCGCAGGAGGCGATCGCCGAACAGGCGCGCCGGGTCGGGATGCCGTTCGTGAACCAGCGCTGGCTGGGCGGGATGCTGACCAACTTCTCCACCGTCTACAAGCGGCTGCAGCGGCTTAAGGAGCTCGAGGAGCTCGACTTCAACGACGTCGCCGGCTCCGGTATGACGAAGAAGGAGCTCCTCCAGCTACGGCGCGAGCACGACAAGCTCGACCGCACCCTCGGCGGGATCAGGGACATGGCTCGCGTGCCGAGCGCGATCTGGGTGGTGGACACCAAGAAGGAGCACATCGCGGTCAACGAGGCCCGCAAGCTCGGCATCCCCGTCGTCGCGATCCTGGACACCAACTGCGACCCGGACGAGGTCAACTACCCGATTCCCGGCAACGACGACGCGATCCGCAGCGTGGCGCTGCTGACCCGGGTGGTGGCCGACGCGGTCGCCGAAGGCCTGATCGCCCGGGCCGGCGCGGCCACCGGAGACGAGAAGCCGTCCGGCGACCACATCGGCAGCGAGGAACCGCTGGCCGAATGGGAGCGGGAGCTGCTCGTGGGGTCGCAGGCTGCCGATAGCGCCCAGGTGACCCCCGCCGACCAGCGGATCGTGGAAGCGGCCGAGGCCGAGGGCGTCCCGGCGATCAGCGCCGAATCCGCGATCACGAGCGACGCAGACGCGATTGCCGACGAGGCCGACGACCTAGCGGGCCTCGAAGACGCAGCAGACGCAGCGGACGCCACGGGCGCAGCGGACGCCACGGGCGCAGCGGACGCCACAGACGTAGCCGCCGCAGCCGATGAGACTGAGTGAGAGACGAGGACATGGCGAACTTCACTGCCGCTGACGTCAAGCGGCTCCGGGAGCAGACCGGCGCCGGCATGATGGACTGCAAGAACGCGCTCGAACAGGCCAACGGCGACCTGGAAGGCGCGGTTGAGCTGCTGCGCGTCAAGGGGGCCAAGGACGTCAACAAGCGGGCCGCGCGCACCGCAGCCAACGGCCTGGTCGCGGCGCAGCTGTACGGGACGGAAGCCGGAGTGCTCGTCGAGCTGAACTGCGAGACGGACTTCGTGGCCAACACCGACCTGTTCCAGCAGGTCGCGGCCGACATCGCGCGGGCCGCGCTGTACGGCAGGATTAACGACAAGCCGACGCTGCTGACCACCGAGGCCAAGCCGGGCACCACCGTCGAGCAGCTCATCGAGACGGCGGGCGCGTCGCTGAAGGAGAAGCTCGAGCTCGGCCGGTTCGCCCGCTTCGAGGGCGGATACGTGGCCAGTTACCTGCACCGCACCGACGCCGCGCTGCCGCCGACCATCGGCGTGCTGGTCCAGCTGGACAAGGAGAACGCCGAGGTCGCGAGCGATCTCGCCCAGCAGATCGCCGCGATGCGCCCGCTCTACGTGGTCCGCGAGGACGTCCCCGCGGACGTGGTAGAGAAGGAGCGCAGGATCGCCGAGCAGATCACGCGGGACGAGGGCAAGCCCGAGGCGGCGATTCCGAAGATCGTGGACGGCCGGGTGAACGCCTACTTCAAGGACGTCGTGCTGACCGAGCAGGCGTTCGTGAAGGACCAGAAGACCACGATCAAGCAGGTCCTGGCCGCCCGCGGCGTCAGCGTGACCGGTTTCGCCAGGTTCCAGGTCGGCCAGGCCTGATGCCGGTGCCGGAGCCCGAGTTCGTGCCTGGGGCCGTGCCCCTGGACGGTCAGCACCGGGCCTGGCACCGTGTGGTGCTGAAGCTGTCCGGCGGGTTGTTCGCGGGCAACGAGCCCCTGGGCATCTCGCCGGACGTGGTCGCACACCTGGCGGCGGAGATCATCGCGGCGGTCAAGGACGGCGTCCAGGTCGCCTCGGTGGTCGGCGGCGGGAACATGTTCCGCGGCAAGGCGCTGGCCGAGCGGGGGATCGACCGCGCCAGGGCCGACTACATGGGGATGCTCAGCACGGTCATCAACTGCCTGGCCCTGCAGGATGTGCTGGAGAAGCTCGGCGTCGAGACCCGGGTGCAGACCGCCATCACGATGGGCCAGGTCGCCGAGCCTTACATCCCGCGGCGGGCGATCAGGCACCTGGAGAAGGGCCGGGTGGTCATCTTCGGGGCCGGGCTGGGCGCGCCGTTCTTCTCGACCGACACCGCCGCCGCGCAGCGGGCCCTGGAGATCGGCGCCGACGCGGTCCTCAAGGGCACCAAGGTGGACGGCGTGTACGACGCGGACCCGCACACCACGCCGGGCGCGGTGCGGTTCGACCGCCTGAGCTACACCGAGTACCTCCGCCGGGGCCTGAAGGTGATGGACGCCACGGCGGTCAGCCTGTGCAGGGACAACGGGATGCCGATCGTGGTGTTCGCCCTGATGGGCGAGGGGAACGTGGTCCGCGCCATCCGCGGCGAGCCGGTAGGCACGCTGGTGTCCCGCAGCGACCAGTGGGACGGTTAAGCTCGCTTAGGCACTGCCAGCACAACGGAGCCGAACATGATCGATGACACCCTCCTCGAAGCCGAGGAGAAGATGGACAAGGCGGTCTCGGTCGCCAAGGAAGAGTTCAGCGTCATCCGCACCGGCCGCGCCCATCCGGGCATGTTCAGCAAGGTCACGGTCACCTACTACGGCACGCAGACCCCGGTGAACCAGCTGGCCTCGTTCCACGTTCCCGAGCCGCGGATGGTCATCATCCAGCCGTTCGACAAGAACTCGCTGGGGGCGATCGAGAAGGCGATCAGGAACAGCGACCTGGGCGTGAACCCGAACAACGACGGGGTCATCATCAGGATCGTGCTGCCGGAGCTGACCGAAGAGCGCAGGCGTGAGTACATCAAGACCGCCCGGCACAAGGCCGAGGACGGCCGCGTCGCCATCAGGAACATCAGGCGGCACGCGAAGGACACCCTGGACAAGATGATCAAGTCGGGGGACGCGCCAGAGGACGACGTGCGCCGGGCCGAGCGCGAGCTCGATGACCTCACCCACACCTACGTCGCGCAGGTGGACGAGCTGCTCAAGCACAAGGAAGCCGAGCTCCTCGAGGTCTAGTGGCCACCGAACCCGCCGGACCGCCGCCCGACGAGCCCGAAGACCCCGGCCAGCCCGAAGACCCCGGCCAGCCCCCTCAGCCCGGCGAACCCGCAACAGCAGTAAACCGTCCGCCGGTCCGGACCGGGCGCAATCTCCCCGCGGCTATCGGGGTCGGCGCGGTAATGGGCGGCCTGGTCATCCTCACGCTGTTCACGGTCAAGGCGACCTTCCTGCTGTACATGGGGATCGCCCTGGCCATCGGGCTGGCCGAGCTGGCCGGAGCCTTCGCCAAGCGCGACATCAACATCCCGGTGATCCCGGTCGTGGCGGGCGGGGCCGCGATCGTGACCTGCAGGTACTGGCTGGGATCGGGCTGGGCCCTCGCCGCGCTCGCGCTGACCGTGATCGCGATCCTCGCCTGGCGGCTGGCCGGGGGTTCCGACGGCTACGTCCGGGACGTGACCGCGGGCATCTTCGCCACCATCTACGTGCCATTCCTGGCCTCGTTCGTGGGCGCCATGCTGCTCCCCGCCGACGGTGACCGACGGGTCCTGACCTTCGTGATCCTGACCATCAGCAGCGATATCGGCGGGTACTTCGCCGGGATCACGCTCGGCCGCGGCGGCCGGCACCTGATGGCCCCCCTCATCAGCCCGAAGAAGACCTGGGAAGGCTTCGCGGGCTCGGTCGCGGCGGGCCTCGCGGCGGGCGGCCTGTGCGTGACGCTCATGCTGCACGGCCACGCCTGGCAGGGCCTGCTCACCGGGGCCGCGGCCGTGTGCGCGGCCATCCTCGGTGACCTGGTCGAATCCATGATCAAGCGCGACCTGGACATCAAGGACATGGGCACGGTACTGCCCGGTCACGGCGGCCTCCTCGAGCGCCTGGACTCCCTCCTGATCGCCGCCCCCGTGGTGTGGCTGCTGCTGTACCTGTTCATCCCCGCCCGTTAGTTTGCCCGGCGCCCGTCTGGGCAGCTGACTGGCGCAAGTCCTGGTCCCGCGTGATAGGAGCAACGCTGATGCGGCTCAGGCACCTCTTCGGCATCATCTATTTCATCGTCGGCGTGGTCATCGCCTGGATCCACACGTACATAGGCCTGGCCCTCCTCAAGGCTGCGGCCAGCGCCTTGCTGGCCATCTTCCTCTGGTTCCTGGTCCTGCTCGGCGTGAACCTGCACGTGCACTGACCAGGGGCCTACCCGCCGACGATCCAGCTCCGGTGCTGGGCGACCAGCCGGCTGACCAGGGTGGCGGAGCCCCGCTCCTTGGCTAGCTGGCGGTCCCGCTCGCTGATCGGCACGATCCACAGCCAGCGGACCGGGTCCCCGCCGAACGCGAAGCCGGACAGGTCGGGCGGCTCGGGACCGGCCAGCGAGCCGGGGGCATCCAGGAGCAGGACCGCTTCCCCGCCGCCGAGCGGGAACGTCGACGGCTCGTGGTACCAGCGGACGCTGTGCCCGGGCCCGAACCACGTCACGGCGTGCCACGGGTAGGTGGCGAGCCACAGGAACACCCGGGCCGCCTGCGCGCTCGGCAGCGTGGTCGCCAGCGCGAGCTCGATCCTGGCGTACGCGCTCGGGTCGTCGAGGACCTGCTCGACCACGGGCATCCGCTGGCAGCTCATGCCCACCGTGGACAGGACCGTATAGGGCCGGCCGGGCACGGGCGGGCGTTCGGTCACGCCGACCAGCGGCTGCTGGCCCGCCGAGGCGTCCCAGTAGTGCTGGCCGGGGCCGAGCCTGGGCTGCAGGTGGCCGAGCAACGCCTGCTGGAACTGGCTCCACCCGTTGGGCGAGTTCCGCCAGCGCCAGTACGACCGCGACCGCTCGATCCGGGGGGCGAGCCCCTCCATGGCGTCGTCCAGTGACCAGCCGAACGGCGTCTGGCCGATGACGTCGCTGCTGTACCCGGGCATGCCGCGGTCCATGTCGGACCAGCCTGCGATCACCGCGAGCGGCCGCCCGCCTTCGAGGATCGCCACCCCGTCGCCCTCCTCGAACCACAGGGCCTCGAGCGTCTCAGGCTGCGGCGGCGGACGGCCACCCGGGTGCTTGGTCCGCGCGGCGGGCATCAGCGGCGCCCGGCCGGCGTTGACGCGCGCCTGGTCGGTGGCCGGCGGGGCGGGCCGGTGGTTGGCGATCCAGGTCGCGGAGATCGCGGAGGTATCGTCGTGCAGGTACGCGGCCGTGGTCAGCCCGTCGTACTCGACGGTGACCTTCCGGCTTCCGTACGGGCTGAGGCTCTCCAGCAGCGTGACCGGTTGCCGCGGGGTACCCTGCCCGCCGAGCTCAGGGTGCGACATCGCCATGAACGAAATGTACTGACATAACCACGGAGCTCAAACCCCTCCTCGGTACTGGTGAGCCGGGGTCACCGATCCCGCACCCTATCCTGGTGTCGCACGAGAAAGACCTTTCTTGCATCCCGAACGGAGTGGTGTGTCACCTCCCCGACCCGCCCCCGGGTCTCCGGTGGCGGGGAAAAACCCCCACGGACCGCTCACCCTGGAACCGGCCAGGCCGCGTCCGAGCAGGTCCATGCGCCCGCCGCGGCACCTGGCCGACCTGCCGCTGGCCGAGCGCCGCGCGGCCGTCGCGGATCTTGGCGAGCCGCCGTTCCGTGCGGCCCAGCTATCCAGGCACTTCTTCGGCCGGTTCACCGACCGGCCGGAGGACATGAGCGACCTTCCGCTGGCCTCCCGCGACCGGCTGGTGGAGACCCTGTTGCCCCGGCTGCTGACCGCCGAGCGCGAGCTGTCGTGTGACGCGGGGACCACGCGCAAGACGCTGTGGCGCGCGTTCGACGGGGCGCTGGTCGAGTCGGTGCTGATGCGCTACCCGGACCGGGTCACGATGTGCGTGTCGTCGCAGGCCGGCTGCGGGATGGGCTGCCCGTTCTGCGCGACGGGGCAGGCGGGCCTGACCAGGAACCTGTCCGCGGCCGAGATCGTGGCCCAGGTGGTGGCCGGCGCGCGCCTGCTCGCCGACGGGCAGATACCAGCCGTCCCCCCGAAGGGGGGCCGAGGGGGTCTGGGGGGAAAGGTTTCCCCCCAGGATCGGGGGGATCCCGGGGGGTCGTCCCCCCGGGGCAACACTGTCTCGAACGTGGTGTTCATGGGCATGGGCGAGCCCCTGGCCAACTACCCGAACGTCGTCGCGGCCGTGCGCAGGCTCACCGAGCCGGTGCCGGAGGGCATGGGGATCTCCCAGCGCTCGGTCACCGTCTCCACCGTCGGCCTGGTTCCCGCGATAACCCGCCTTGCTGCCGAACGCCTGTCGGTAACCCTCGCCGTATCCCTGCACGCCCCGGACGACGAACTCCGCGACACCCTCGTCCCGATCAACCAGCGCTGGCCGGTCGCCAAGGTCCTGTCCGCCGCGTGGGACTACGCGGCCGCCACGCACCGGCGCGTCTCGATCGAGTACGCCATGATCTCCGGCATCAACGACCAGGGCTGGCGGGCCGACCGGCTGGGGTCGCTGCTGGCCGGGCGGCTCGCGCACGTCAACCTGATCCCGCTCAACCCCACGCCAGGGTCCAAGTGGACCGCGACCGAGCCCGCCGTACAGCGCGAGTTCGTCCATCGGCTCGAAGCGCACGGGGTGCCGGTCACGGTCCGGGACACCCGGGGTCGCGAGATCGACGGCGCCTGCGGTCAGCTGGCCGCCTCCGTCCGCCGATGAACAGGGCCCGCCGGTGAACCGCTGGCTGGCCGGGCTGCGCTGGCGGCTGGTCCACTGGGGCTGGGACGCATTCCAGCGGGCCGGGGTGGTCACCGCCGATACCCCGGCCGGACGGCGTTTCGCCGAATTCGGTGCCGGCTCGATGGCCGCGTTTCCGCCGGGCTCGGTGTTCGGTGAGCACTTCATCGCGATCGGGGCGGGCACGCTGATCGGTCCCTTCGTCACGATGTCGGCCGGGATGGTCCCGGGCCAGGACCTCGGCCCCCTTCCCGTGCTGCGCATCGGCGACCGCTGCGTCATCGGCCGGGGCAGTCACCTCGTCGCCCACCATTCGCTGGTGATCGGGGACGACGTGTTCACCGGCCCGTACGTCTACGTCACCGACCAGAACCACGGGTACGAAGACCCCGACGAGCCGATCGGGCGGCAGATGCCGCTGAACGCGGCCGTCAGCATCGGGTCGGGCAGCTGGCTGGGCACCGGCGCGGTCGTCCTGCCCGGGGCCAGCATCGGGCGCAACGTCGTGGTCGCGGCGGGCTCGGTCGTCCGCGGCACCGTCCCCGACCGGTGCGTGGTGGCCGGCGTTCCGGCCAAGGTCATCAGGCAGTACGTGCCGGGTGCCGGCTGGCCGCCCCGGTCGCTGTCAGCCGCCGCCGGACGCGTCAAGGACGTCGCGCAGCCGTCCGACGCTCACGGCTAGCTGGGCCGCGGTCGCCGCCGCCTCGCTGTCCCTGATCACCGCGGGGAGCCGGCGCAGCAGGGCCACCGACTCCTCGATCGCGCCCAGCGAGACCGACAGCTGGTCGAACCGGCTGGTCTTCAGGTACAGGTCCACGAAGACCGACACCTTCGCTTGCAGGACCCACGGGTCGAACGGCTTGGCCAGGTAGTCGACCGCGCCGGCCGCGTAGCCGCGGAAGGTGTGCTCGGGCCGCGCGGTCGCGGCGGTCAGCAAGATGATCGGCACGTCCCGGTTCTTGGCCTGGCTCTTGATCTGCGCGGCGGTCTCGAAGCCGTCCATCCCCGGCATGACGATGTTGAGCAGGACGACCGCGAACTCCTGGTCTCCCGCGGCCTGCAGCGCCTGCTCGCCGGACCGGACCGGCACCAGGATCTGGTTCAGCGGAGCCAGGATGGCCTCGAGCGCGACGAGATTCTCGGCCCGGTCGTCGACCAGAAGGATCCTGGCCTGCCGCGACACTGACTCACTTCCTCTTGGCTGCCCGCAGGTCTAGCTGTCCGCATATCTAGCTGGCCGCCCCCGGCTAGCTTGCCGCCATAGTCTCATAGCTCCTTGTCCAGCCAAGACCCGGGTCAGCCCTGCCGGGCGGGTCGCCGGTCCTGCATCTTCGGCGCGAAGACCTCGCCGCGCAGTGCACGCTCGACCAGGCCGACGGCGCGGGCAGTGGCGGCCAGCCTGGAGCCCTCCTTGCGGTAGGCGGCCAGCACGGTGTCGATCGCGTGCGGCGGCAGCGAGCCCGCCAGCTCCGTTCTCGCGGTCCGGTACCCCTGCCGGGCCCCCTCGACGCACGCCTTCGTATGGTGCCTGGCCATGCAGGCCAGCGCCACCGGATGCCGGCGCAGCACGCCGTGCAGGCGGTAATCGGGGGGTACGACGTCGAGCAGCCAGGTCACCGCCGTGGACTCGAATTCCTCGCTGCCCGGCGGGTGCACCCCGGCCGGCCACCCGGGCGGCGTATACGTGAGCATGCCGACATAGTACCCATTTATCGAACCTGCATTCTATCATTATCCGCGGATTCCCGGCCGGGAGGATTGCGGGCGGAGCGCAGCGCGAGAGACAATGACCTGCTGGCGATGAGGCTCGCCCTTAACCGCGCGGCTACCGCGCTGATGGCCTCTACCCCTTGTCGATGACATTGCGGTAGGAGGCCCGGCATGAACGGTGAGGCGGGACCGGCCCCGGGACGCCCCGCCTGCGTCTCCTGGCTCATCCTGGCCTACCGCCTGCCCGCCAGGCCGGGATTGAAGGCCACCATCCGCCGTCGGCTGGCCGCAACGGGCGCGGTCTACCTGGCGAACGCCGTCGCGGCCGCGCCGGTGTCCCCGGCCGCCGAACGTGCGTTCCGTCGCCTGCGGAGCATGATCGGTGAGGCCGGCGGGTCGGCTCAGGTCCTGCGGGCGGCGGCGATGGATGGCGGCGCGGACCTGGTCGGGGTCTTCAACGCGGCGCGGGAGCGGGAATACGCCGAGATCATCGCCGGGTGCGGCGACCTCGTGGCCGCCATCGAGGACAAGACCGCCGCGCGCCGGTTCCGCGACTCCGATCTGCGCGAAACGGACGCCGCACTGACCAGGCTGTCCGAGCGTCATGACACCATCCGCGCGTGGGATGCCCTGGGTGCGCCCAACGCCGAGGCCGCCCTCTCCGCACTGGCCAGCTGCCGGGCGCTACTCGACCACCTGGCCCGGCGCGTGGACCAGGATCCGCGGCCGCTCCTACAACAGCCGGGGTAAGGCTTTATCCTCGTCCAGCCAGGCGCCGAGCCGATGGTAGATGTACCGGGTCCGCCCAACTGCGCGAGGCCGCCGGCCCCGGCTAAGCGCGGGTGACCCTGCCGTTGCGGGCCTGGTACTGGCCGGCGGGCCGGGCTCCGACCTGGCCGCCGGACCGTTCCCTGGGCTGCAGCCAGTCGCTGAAGTCCTCTCCGATGACCTTCTCGAGCAGGCGGATGTCATCGGCCAGGCGGGGGAGCACCGCCTGCCGCTCGTCCCAGGTCAGCGGTTGGCGCGGGCGGGCGTCGCGCTGCAGGAGCCGCTCCAGCCCGGTGGTGACGGACGTCCCGGCGGTGCCCGGCAGGTGCCTCCAGGTCGCCTCCACGCGGCGCAACGCGCGGGACAGGACGGCATGGCTGGCAGAACGCTCGGGGTGGGCCGTGACGTTCTCCCGCGGTATTTCTGAAACGATGCCCTGCTTCACGCCGAGGAACGCGCTGATCTGGTCCAGAACCTGCGCCGGTTCATCGAGCAGGCGGCGGTACCTGAAGATGAGCACCTGTTCCCGTGGGAACAGCCCGAACAGGTCGCTGAACTGCTCGCCGTACCGGCCGAGGCCGGTGTAGTGCCAGAACGCGGACCAGCCCGCGGCGACCCGGCGGTCTTCCTCGGCACAAGCCGCCACGAAGTCGCCGATCGGCTCCCGGCCTGCCGACCACAGGTGCGTCCAGTTCGAGTGGGCGCGCTCGACCGGGTCACGGATGATCGCGATGAGCTTGGCGTGCGGGATGAGATTGCGGATCCGCCGCTGCGCGGCCCGGTCGTACAGGTAGAAGGGAGTCGACTCGCCGCGGAGCGCCCCGGCGGGAGCGGCGCTGAACAACGCCTCGTAGTCGGCTCGCCGCCAGATGTGCTCTCGGTAGGTGTGCGCGTCCCCCGGACCGCCGCGGGTCGGCGGAGGGCCATCGGTGAGGAAGAACTTGGGCTCCTTCACCGCCGACAGGTACAGGCCGGGGTGGCGCGCCAGCGCAGCGTGCAGCGCGGTGGTCCCTGCCTTCGGGGCGCCCACCACCAGGAAGTCCGGCAAAGCCACGGCGGCCCCACCCTCCTAAAGCAGACTATATCGACTAGTTTTATAGACTAAACCTCTCATCGGCAAGAGACTGCCCCTGCACGATTGGCGGATGACTGGGAGAATCAGCGCGACCGGCGGGGTGCGCCACGTCGGGACCAGCGCGATTCCGGCCGCTCCGCTGGTCTGCTTCCGCGGCGGCTACGCCTCGCTGGCCTCGTAGCCGGCGAGCGCGCCGCGGATCAGGGGGACCGCTGCGACGGCCCACCGGGCCACCACGGCGTCCAGGTCCGCCAGCTCCGGCTCGGTCACGAACAGGCCGCGCGCCGGGACCGTCGCGCCCAGCTCGACCAGCACCGGCCGCAGGTGCACCTCGACCGCGAGGGAATGCCCGGCCCACCCGCCGGTCATGACCGCGACCGCCACCGTCCCGGCCAGGCCGTTGTTGCCGTAGCGGTCCAGGAACGCCTTCAGCATCCCGGTGTAGGACGCCTTGTAGGTGGGGGAGGCGAAGATTGCGATGTCCGCGGCGGCCACCTCCGCGGTCAGCCGGGACAGCTCGGCGTCGGCGGAGTCGAACAGGCCGGCCGCGAACTCGGCCAGATCTACCACCAGATGGGCGGCGGGCGCGCCCGGGCCGACCAGCGCCGCGGACAAGGCGCCGGCCACCGCCAGGGCGACCCCGTGGGTGCGCGACGACGGCTTCGGGTTGCCGGTCACCACTGCTATGCGCATGACGTCGACCTCCGGATTCGGTTAGGGCTGGAGCTGGGCCGATACCACCGGCCGTTCGGCAGGCAACTGACCTACGATACGGCGGCAGGCTGGGCCGGACCTGGCGCGGTGGCGAACGGGGTCGCGGTGATCACGGCCTCCCGGCTGTCCGGCGCGGGGTGCTGCCAGCGGCCGCGCTGGCGCAGGATGGGCAGCACGCCCCCGCCGAACCAGTACGCCTCCTCCAGGTGCGGGTACCCGGACAAGATGAACTCGGAGATGCCGAGCGCGGCGTACTCCTCGATCCGGTCGGCGATCTCGGTGTGGCTTCCGACCAGGGCCGTACCCGCGCCCCCGCGCAGCAGGCCGATACCCGCCCACAGGTTAGGCGAGACCTCCAGGTTGTCTGCGGAGCCGCCGTGCAGCTCGCGCATCCGGCGCTGCCCTTCTGACTCGCTCTGCGCCAGCCCCTCCTGCACCGCGCGTACCATCGCCTCGTCGGTGCCCTCGAGGAGCCGGTGCGCCTGCAGCCACGCCTCGTGCGCGGTGTCCCTGGTGATGACGTGCAGGCGGATGCCGTACCGCAGCGTACGCCCGGCCTGACGGGCCAGGCCGTCCATCCAGCGCAGCTTGGCCGCCACCGCGGCGGGCGGCTCGCCCCAGGTCAGGTAGACGTCCGCGTACCGGGCCGCAACCGGGCCCGCCTCGGCCGACGAGCCGCCGAAGTACAGCGGCGGCACCGGATCTGGCCGCCGGGGCAGGCAGGCGCCTTGCACGCGCAGGTGGGCGCCGTCGTGGCTGACGGTCTGGCCGCGCCACAGCCGGGTCACGATGTCCAGGAACTCGGCGCACCGCTGGTAGCGCTGCGACTTGTCGAGGAAGTCGCCGTACGCCCGCTGCTCGGCGGACTCCCCGCCGGTCACCACGTTGAGCAGCAGGCGCCCGCCGGAGTGGCGCTGGAACGTCGCGGCCATCTGCGCGGCCAGCGTGGGCGATATCAGGCCGGGGCGGAAGGCGACGAGGAACTTCAGCCGCTGGGTCACCTCGGTGAGCATGCCGGTGGTCAGCCACGCGTCTTCGCACCACGCGCCGGCCGGGGTGAGCGCCGCCTCGAAGCCAAGCTGCTCCGCGCTGCGCGCGATCTGGCCCAGGTAGCCGAGCGAGGCGGGACGGATGGCGCCGGCCGAAGCGGTGGCGACGCCGTGGCCGCCGCCCACCACGGACCGGCCGTCGCCGTTCGTTGGTAGGAACCAGTCGAAGCGCAGCATCATCCCGTCTCCCGTCATGCTAAGACGATATTTCCGATCGATTTACCGTACAAATCATTGGGTGCACGGCACAGTCGTCCCGGCGCCGGGGACCCGAGATCTTCGGTCAGCCCCAGCCGGGACAGGCGCCAGAACTGGCCACGGATCCGTTCCGCTCGCGTCTCAAGCCCCCCTTGTGGGGCCCAGTCCACTATGTCCAGCGAAATACTGGGTAAAGCCATTCCGTTGTACCAGTCGCCCCGCGATCGGAAAGGACGCGCTGATCCGTGACGAGTGCCCCGGCGGGCCGACCCGCCCCCTTGCACCTGGCGGTTGCCCTCGACGGCGCTGGCTGGCATCCGGCCGCGTGGCGGGAGGCCGACGCCCAACCGCGGCGCTTGTTCACCGCAGGCTACTGGGCCGAGCTGGCTCAGCAGGCCGAGCGCGGCCTGCTGGACTTCCTCACCATCGAGGACGGGCTGGACTTGCAGTCGGATGACCGCTTTCAGGCCGACTCTCGCCTGGACCGGGTCCGCGGCCGTCTGGACGCGGTGCTGATCGCGGCCCGGGCCGCCCCCGCCACTCGGCACATCGGGTTCGTCCCGACCGCGATCACCACCCACACCGAGCCGTTCCACCTGTCCAAGGCCATCGCCACCCTGGACTACGTGAGCAGCGGCCGGGCCGGGATCCGCGTGCAGGTCGCCGTCCGCGCCGACACGGCAGGCCACTTCGGCCGACGGGAGATCCCGCCGCTGCAGGCAGAGCGCCTCGCGGATCCGGACGTGCAACGGCTGATCGCCGACCACTTCGACGAGGCGGCCGACTACGTGGAGGTGCTGCGCCGACTCTGGGACAGCTGGGAGGACGACGCGGAAATCCGCGACGTGACCACCGGCCGCTTCATCGACCGGGACAAGCTGCACTACATCGAGTTCGAGGGTCGCTGGTTCTCCGTCAAGGGGCCGTCGATCACCCCGCGGCCGCCGCAGGGCCAGCCGGTCGTCGCCGCCCTGGGCCACGCGAGCGTGGCGTACCAACTGATCGCGCGCTCGGCCGACGTCGGGTTCGTCGCCCCGCGCGACGCGGCCCACGCCGCCGAGATCGTGACTAAGATCCGGACTGAGCAGGCCCTCGCCGACCGTGCCGCGCAGGCCCTGCACCTCTTCGGTGACCTGGTGGTGTTCCTCGACGAGACCCAGACCGCCGCCGTCGCGCGCAAGCAGCGCCTGGACGAGCGGGCCGGGGCCGAGTACCGCAGCGACGCCCGCGTCTACACCGGCACGGCCGCCGGGCTGGCCGACCTGATGCAGGACTGGCAGGCCGCCGGGCTGTCCGGCTTCCGGCTGCGCCCAGCCGCATTGCCGCACGACCTGGCGCACCTCACCGAACGCCTGGTTCCCGAGTTGCAGCGCCGTGGTCTGTTCCGTACCGCCTATGAGGCGGATACGCTCCGGGGGCTGCTCGACCTGGGCTGGCCCACCAACCGCTACGCCGCCGCCTGACTCTCCGAGGACAGGAGAACCATGACCAAGCAGATTCACCTGGCCGCGCACTTTCCGGGCGTGAACAACACGACCGTGTGGAGCGACCCCGCCGCCGGCAGCCACATCGAGTTCGACTCGTTCCGCCAGTTCGCTCAGACCGCCGAGCGAGGCAGGTTCGACTTCCTCTTCCTCGCCGAAGGACTGCGGCTGCGCGAGCAGAACGGGCTGATCTACGACCTCGACGTGGTCGGCCTGCCCGACACCTTCACGATCCTGGCCGCGCTGGCCGCGGTGACCGAGCACATCGGGCTGACCGGCACGATCAACTCCACGTTCAACGAGCCTTACGAGGTAGCCCGCCAGTTCGCTAGCCTCGATCACCTCTCCGGCGGGCGAGCCGCGTGGAACGTGGTCACCTCCTGGGATGCCTTCACCGGGGAGAACTTCCGCCGCGGGGGCTACCTGGCCCAGGGCGACCGCTACGAGCGGGCCAGGACCTTCCTGGCCACGGCGGTCGAGCTGTGGGACTCCTGGCACGGTGACGAGATCCTGGCCGACCAAGACACCGGCCAGTTCCTGGCCATCGCGGCACCGGGGGCCTTCCGCCACCGGGACGCGTTCTTCGACATCGCCGGGCAGTTCAACGTGCCGCGCTCCCCGCAGGGACGCCCGGTGATCTTCCAGGCGGGCGACTCCGACGAGGGCCGCGACTTCGCCGCTGCGTCGGCGGATGCGATCTTCTCCCGCCATTCCACGCTAGGGGCCGGGCAGGCCTTCTACGCCGACGTGAAAGGCCGGCTACCCAGGTTCGGCCGTACCCGCGGCGAGCTGCTGATCCTGCCCGCGGCCACGTTCGTGCTTGGTGATACCGACGCCGAAGCGGCCGAGATCGCCCGTGACGTACGGCGGGCCCAGGTCTCGCCGCAGACCGCGCTGAAGTTCATCGAGCAGCTGTGGAACACCGAGTTGTCCGGCTTCGACGTCGACGGGCCCCTGCCCGCCTTCGACCCGGTGGTCAGCGACAACCTGATCTCCAAGGGCCGGGCCAGTGTCCGGCAGTTCGCCAAGGACCCGGTCGCGCTGGCCGGCGAGTGGCGGGCCCGGGCCGAAGCCGGGAACCTGTCGGCCCGGGAGGTCGTCATCGAGGTGACGGGTCGGCAGTCGTTCATCGGCTCGGCGGAGACGATCGCAACGACGATCAACGAGCTCGTCCAGGCTGACGCCGCCGACGGCTACATCCTGGTCCCGCACATCACCCCCGGCGGGCTGACCCCGTTCGTCGACCAGGTCGTCCCGCTGCTGCAGGAGCGCGGGGTGTTCCGCGCCGACTACACCGGCACCACGCTGCGCGACCACCTCGGCCTGGATCCCCTGGCCCCGCTGCACCGCCCCGGCGAGACGGCGACCGCCCGGGCCGCCTCATGAGGTTCATCACCATCACGCTGATCGTGCACGCCCCGGACCCGCTTACGGGCGAGCAGAAATCCACCCAGGAGCGGTTCCGGGAGGTGACCGGCAACGCGCGCCTGGCCGAGGAACTCGGCTTCGACGGGTTCGGGGTCGGGGAAAGGCACGAACGGCCGTTTGTTTCCTCCTCCCCGGCCGTGGTACTGAGCCACATCGCCGCCCGAACCACGCGCATCCGGCTGTTCACCGCGGTCACGACGCTGTCGCTGCTCGACCCGGTCCGCGCGTTCGAGGACTACGCCACCCTCGACCACCTCTCCGGCGGCCGACTTGAGCTGATCATCGGCAAGGGCAACGGCGCCGCCCAGCGCGACCTGTTCCACGTCACCCCCGAGGACCAATGGGACCGCAACGCCGAGTCCTACGAGGTGTTCCGGCGGCTGTGGCGCGACAACAAGATCACCTACGAGACGAAGTTCCGGCCGCCCCTGACCGGGGCCGAGGTGTGGCCGCGACCGCTGCAGCGCCCGATCAGGGTCTGGCACGGCAGCGCCACCAGCAAGGCGTCGGTCGACCACGAGCAGTTCGGCCACTCGGTCCTTCACCTGCACGCCGACGCCGGCGGGCTCACCGACGCGCAGCACCGGGCCAGCCTGGAACTGTTCCAGTCCGACATCGCCCCGGTGCTGCGGCGCGAGATCCCCGACCCGCCCTGGGGCTGGGGCGGCGGCCCGATCGGCGACGACGCGGTGCCCGCCCGGGCCGTCGCCGCCACCGGTTGAGGAGGAAGCCCGCATGACGACCACCCCGTTGACGGTCCTGGACCTCGTCCCGATCTCGTCCGGCTCGAACGCGACCCAGGCGCTGCGGAACAGCATCGACCTGGCCCAGCAGACCGAACGGCTCGGCTACGCCCGCTACTGGTTCGCCGAGCATCATCTCAACCCCGGTGTGGCCGGCACCTCCCCGGCCGTGGTGCTGGCGCTGACCGCCGCCGCGACGTCCACGATCCGGCTCGGCTCCGGGGCGGTGCAGATGGGGCACCGCACCGCCCTGTCCACCGTCGAGGAGTTCGGCCTGCTGGACGCGCTGCACCCGGGCCGGTTCGACCTCGGCCTGGGCCGCTCCGGCGGCCGGCCACGCGAACCGAAGGCACCCGCCCTGGCGGGCGGCGGCGCCGCGGCCACCGTGGCCGGCGGACGGACCCCGAACGGGCTGCTCATCCCGCCGCGGTTCTCCTTCCAGCACCTGCTCGGCTCGCCCCGGTTCGCCATGCAGAAGACGCTGCTGCAGCTGCCGCACGCGGAGCCGCAGAATTACACCGAGCAGGTCGCCGACGTGCTCGCGCTGCTGGCCGGGACCTACCGCTCCCCGGAAGGGGAGGAGGCCCACGTGGTGCCCGGCGAGGGCGCGGCGGTGCAGGTCTGGATCCTCGGCAGCAGCGGCGGCGAAAGCGCCGAGGTCGGCGGCCAGAACGGCCTGCGCTTCGCCGCTAACTACCACGTCAGCCCGGCCACCGTGCTCGAGGCGGTGGACGGCTACCGGGCCTCGTTCCGGCCTTCCGCGGTCCTCGACGAGCCCTACGTCAGCGTGTCAGCCGACATCGTCGTGGCCGACACCGAGGCCGCGGCCCGTGAGCTGGCCACCGGCTACGGCCTGTGGGTGCGCAGCATCCGCACCGCCGAAGGCGCCATCCAGTTCCCCACCCCCGAGCAGGCTCGCCGCCACGTCTGGAGCGACGCTGACCGCGAGCTGGTCGCCGACCGCATCGATACCCAGTTCGTCGGCCACCCGGGCCAGGTCGCGGACCAGCTGGAGCGTCTCCGCGACGCCACCGAAGCCGACGAGCTGATCATTACGACCATCACCCACGACCACGCTGACCGTGTCCGTTCCTACCAGCTGCTCGCCGAGGAATGGGCCCGGCGATGATCCTGCCCGCCGCACCACTGATGCCTCGCTGAGGAGGACCCTGCCGTGGAAACCTGGGACGCCATCCGCGCCCGCCGCAACGTCCGCGCCTACCGGCCTGACCCCGTGGCGGCCAACGACCTCGACCGGATCACCGAGGCAGGCCGACGGGCGCCGTCGGCATCCAACCGGCAGCACTGGGACTTCATCGTGGTCACCGAGCCGGATCAGCTCCGGGCGCTATCCGCCGTGTGGCGGGGCGCCGGCCACATCGCCGGCGCAGCCGCGGCCATCGCCCTGGTCACGCCGAAGACCGAGGACGACCGCACGCGCCTCCTCGACTACTACGACCTCGGGCAGGCCACCTACGCCATGGCCGTCGCCGCCGCCGACCTCGGCATCGGCACCGGCCACTCCTCGGTCGGCGACCAGGATGCGGCCCGTGAGATCCTGGGCGTGCCCGGCGATCACGATGTCACCTTCCTCCTCGGCGTGGGCTACCCGGCGGACCGGCCGCTGCGGCCCATCGCCAATCCCGACAGCCGCCCGGCCGGCGAGGTCATTCATCCCGGCCGCTGGTAACCGGCGGACCCCGCCGGGCGGGTAGTCAACCGCGGTCGGCCGGCCCCGGCCGCCCCAGCCGGCATATCCGCGGCCCCGATCGCTCGCTGCTAGGTCGGTGAACGGGGTCGCGTATGTCATTGGGCTCTCTCCTCACGACCACGCGGCTACGCGAGCTCGCGGCGGCCGTGCCGCCGCCATGTACCCGAGCATGGCAAGAAAATGAAAATCTAGTCATGTTTTCCAATCAGAATAATAGGAATAGGTCAGGACCGCGGTGAGCCAGGTGCGCGCCGCCGACCCCGCCTGCGCCCAGCAGCGCAGCGCTACAACTGGCCGCCCGATAAGTCCCGGCGCAGCGGAGGGAGCGCCCCCGGTCAGGCGCTCACGCCTCGCCCAGCGGCAGGTAGGAGCCACGCCAGTACAGCAGCGGGGCGGCGCTGTCGTCACTAATCTCGACGTCCTGCACACGGCCGACCACGATCTCGTGATCACCACCCGGCAGCCTGTTTTCGACTGTGCACTCCAGCGCGGCCAGGACCCCGTGCAGCCGTGGGCTGCCGGTCGGGCCAGGCCGGTGCCGAACGCCGTCCCAGGCGGCCGCCAGGCCGCGGCGGGCGAAGTTGGCCGAAAGATGCTGCTGGGGTGCTGCGAGCACGTTGACCACGAACGCGCCGTGCGCGCGGATCGCCCGTAGCGTCAAGCTGTCGCGGTCAAAGCAGACCAGCACGAGCGGCGGATCCAGCGATAGCGACGTGACCGCGCTGGCGGTAGTGCCGACGGGCCCGCCGTCATCGCCTATCGACGTCACCACCGTCACACCGGTGGCGAAGTGGCCCATCGCCTGCCGGAACTCGGAGGCGCTGACCTCGGCGGACTCTTCAACAGCTGTCATGGCCCTAAAATCCTGTCATGTCGATATGTAAATAGGATTTTCATATCGCCAGGCCACACTGCCGGACGGCTCTGAGTGCCGCGACACTTAGCGATAATATCAGATATTATCGCCCGGTTTAATAGATAATTGGAGGTGTGATGGCCGAGGATCGCTGGCACCAGCCGCTCGTCCACGTACGCAGCCGGGAGCTTGCAGCCAGGAGGGCATCGTGGTCAACCTGGACAGCCTCTGGCCTGACGACGGGGGCGGCCCGGCTCATTAGCGCCGGCGACGCTGCGCGGCGAGGCCGGGAAGGCCGCGGACGAGACAACGATCAGAGGTCCGCATACTGGGGTTCGTCGGCGACCAGGATGCGTTCCAGCAACCGGGGGAAATCTCCGTAGTTGCGGACCGCGTAGTGGACCGCTGCCCGGTTATCCCAGAACGCGATCGAGCCGGGCCGCCAGCTGAAGCGCACCTGGTATTCCGGCTTGCGGTACTGATCGTGGACGATCGACAGGAGCTCCCGGCTCTCCTCCCGGCCGTACCCGACGATCCACGGGTGCTGGCTGAAGTTCACCCAGAGGATCTTCTGGCCGGTCTCGCGGTGCGTGCGCACGATCGGGTGGGCCACGATCGGGTAGTCGTGCCCGGACCGGAGCAGCGCTGACCGGTAATCGTGGGTCACGTGCAGGCCCTCGAGCCGCTCCTTGGCCTCGGCTGGCAGCCCCTCGTAGGCCAGCCCGGCGTCGACCCATATCGTGTCGCCGCCGACCTCGGGGAGCGTCACCGCCCGGAGCACGGCGCCCCAGGTCGGGACCAGCCGCCAGCTGGTGTCGCTGTGGTACGGGTCCCAGCCCTCCGCCTGCTGCTGCGCGAGGAGGTCGGCGTACTTCGTGGTGTCCGCCGCGGCGATCTGGTGGGCGGCCGGCACCTGGTCGGCGTCGGGCTTGTTCACGCTGGGGTGGACGTACAGCGGGCCGAACTGCCGCGCGAACGCGGCGTGCTGATCGCGATCCAGGTCCTGGTCGCGGAAGAAGACGACCTTGTACTGCAGGATGGCGGCCTTGATCTCGTCGCGCGCAGCGGTGCCGAGCGGACGCGCCAGGTCGACGCCGCCGATCTCCGCGCCGATCGTGGGCTGGAGCGGGCGGACGGTGATGGTACTCGCGCCGGATGCGCTGCCCGGCAGGGCTTCCGGATCCCGGACCTCCGGACCGGCGAGTGTGGTCATCGGCTTCTCCTAAAGTCTATAAAAACGATCGATATAATATATTTTAGGATAAGCCCGCCACCGCGTCAATGGCCGCCGGCTTCCAGCCGAGCGCCGGCGCCACCCGCGTGGCCAGCAGCTCCAGCGCGGTGATCGCCGCTTCGAGGGGCGGTGCCGCCGGGCTGAACTGGACGATGAGGTCGGTGGCCAGCGGGAGCACGCGGTCTCCGGCCAGCCGCTCGGCCACCTCGTCGGGGCTCCCGTAGGAAATGTGCAGCCGCTCGAAGTACTCGTCCGGGCTCAGCCGGGACGGAAACCGGCCCGCCCGGATCATCCGCTCGGCCATGCGCAGCACCGGCGCCTCGATGGCGGCCTTCGCCGCTCGCCTGTCCGCGGCCGGGTACACGCCGCGGGACAGGCCGATGCGCACCTGGTCGGCCGGTCCGGGGTAGGCGGCCAGGTAGGCCTCGGCCCACGGGGCCTGGACATCGTTGGTGCGGCCCTCGCTGCCGAAGGCGGCGCGGTTCAGCAACAGGCGCGATCCGTGCGAGCCGACGTAACGGGCCCCGTCCTGGCTGAAGGCCGCCTGCCATACCCGCCCGGCCAGGCCAGGTGCCGCGGGCTGCAGCCGCAGGTCCGTACCCGGGACCGGCTGGCCCGCCAGGGCGTTCACCAGCACGGTCACGCCCGCCGAGTTGTCCTCGCGCCGGTGCTCGACGTTCTTGCCGAACGCGGCGAAGGTGGCCGGGACACCCCGCTGCCGACGCCGAGCTCCACCCGTCCGCCGCTGAGCGCGTCGAGCACCGCCGCGTCCTCGGCCACCCGGATGGGGTCCTCCAGCGGGAGGGTCACCACGGCCGTGCCCAGGCGGATCCGGCGGGTGCGCTCGGCCACCGCAGCCAGGAACGGGAACGGGGACGGAAGCCCTCCCGCGGAGGCATCGAAGTGGTGCTGGGCGACCCAGCAGGAGTCGAAGCCCAGCTCTTCGGCCGCCACGAACAGCTCGACGTAGTCGCGGTAGAGCTGGCGGGGCTCGGCCGCCCCGTGGAGGTGGGTGAGGAACCCAAGGCGCAGCGGCGCGGGCATCGCGGTCGGCACCCGGTCAGGCGGCGACGCGGGCGCGGTAGCCGTCGATGTCCTCGCCCACCTGCTCGTGGACCAAGCGGATCAGGTCGGCGTAGGCGGCGGCATCGAGTAGCGGGTCGTAGCCGCGGATGAGCAGCGTGGTGGCGCCCACGGCGACGTAGTCAAGCAGGGACTCGGCCACCTGTTCGTAGCTGCCGACCAGCGCGGTGGAATTGCCCGCGGCGCCGGTGGCCTCGGACAGCGCGGTCCACAGCCGCTTGTCGTGCACCTCCCCCGCCGCGGCGAACTGCAGCAGTCGCCGGGATCCCTCGGCCTGGGAGGTGTCGCGCCGGCCCAGGAAGCTGGCGGCCCGCTCCTTGGTCACCTTGAGGATCTCGCGGGCCCGTTCCCAGGCGGCGGCTTCGGTGTCGGCGGCGATGGGGCGCAGGCTGACCGAGAACCGGTCAATGCTGCGGCCCGCGGCCTCGGCGTACGTGCGCACCTGGGCGATGCGCTGCCGGATGCCCTCCAGCGGCTCGCCCCAGAAGGCGTAGACGTCCGCGTGCCTGCCGCCGACCCGGACGGCGTCGGCGGAGGCACCGCCGAAGTAGATCGGCAGATGGCCGCCGGGCGGCCGCAGCGCCGACCAGGCGTCGGCGACCCGGTAGAACTCGCCGTCATAGCCGAAGGGCTGCTCGGAGCTCCACTCGAGCTTTACGACGTCGAGGAACTCACCGGTGCGGCGGTACCGGGTCGCCTTGTCCGTGAAGTCGCCGTCGCGGGCCTGGTCGCCGTCGTCGCCACCGGTGATGACGTGCAGGGCGATCCGGCCGGGGTAGAAAGCGTCGATCGTGGCCAACTTGCGGGCGGCGATCGTCGGGGCGACGAAACCAGGACGGTGGGCCAGCAACACCCCTAGCCGGCTGGTGGCGTTCAGCACCTGGTCCGCGACGATGAAACCGTCGGGCGAGGAGGAGCTGTGCGCCACGAGCACCCGGTCGAAGCCCGACTGCTTGTGCGTGGCGGCCAGGTGGTACAGGTATTCCGGCTGGACGGCGGGACCGGTCTCGGCGATGGTCTCGGACCGGTCCCCGGTGCGGGCAATGCCGATGAACTCGACGGGCACTGGATCTCTCCTTTCGATTCGGCCGAACGATCCGTCCTCAAGCCGGCATGGACACCAGTTGGCGCACGGCGTTGATGACCGGCTCCGCTTCGGTCCGCACCAGCCAGTCGGGGGCCACGTCGGCGAACGTGACCACCCGGTCCTGGCCGACCACCACGACAGTCGGCATCGGCAGCTCGCACTGCCCGGTTCCCAGTTCCGTTCCGAGGTCGTGGCCCTTGGCCCTGGTGTGCGCCTGGGAAGCCGGGCTGGAGGTGAACGTGATGCCGAAGCGGCGGGCCAGCCCGTTGCCGGGGTCGGAGGCCACAGGGAAACCGAGGCCGAAGCGGTCCTTGATCGCGACCAGCTTGCCCGGGATCTGCGGGCTGATCGCGACCAGCGCGGCGCCCAGATCGGCGAGCGCCGGGTACAGCTCCGTCTGGTAGTGGCGCAGCGCGATGTTGCAGGCCGGGCAGCCCGCGTAGCGGAAGAACAGGAGGACCGCGGGCCCGCCGTCCAGCAGCCGGTCCAGCCCGACGGTGCCGCCATGCACCTCGGGCAGTGAGAAGGGCTCGACCCCGTCGCCGGCCTTCACGAACGCCGAGCGGTCGGCGGTGCGCTCGAGCAGCGCCCGCTGGTCGATGTTGACCTGGAGGTCGGCTGGCGCCATGGTCTTCAGCCGGTAGGCGTGCAGGTCGGCGAGGAGCTTACGGACGGAGGGCAGGGGCCGTTCGGTCACTAGGGTTCTCCCGCCTGTCAGCGCGTTTGCCATATTGTCGATTATATCGATCGGTAAAGTCTTAAACAAGCCGCAGCCCGTGAGCCGGATCATGGTCACGCCTGAGCTGCAGCGGGCGGATGTCGCGCACGATCAACTCGACCCGCCCGCCAGCCCGGTCAGGACCGTGAAGCCGTGCGTGCCGTCGCGCTCGAGTTGCGCCACGAGCCCGTGCTCCCAGTCCAGGTAGGCCTGCATGGCCGCGGGGTCCACGTCGGTTCCCTCGTACGGCCGACGGTAAACGTCGACGGGCGGTGACAGCATCTCGCCCGGTCCGGCCCGCAGCGGCCGCCCCGACCCGGCCCAGCCCGCGGTGCCCCCGTCCAGCACCGTTACCGCGGCCTGGACCCCCCGGGGCCGCTGCGGCGCATCGGCGGCGGCGAAGGCGGCCAGGACCCCGTTGGCGCTGGTCAAGACCAGGCGGGCGGCCCGGTCCAGTAGGCCGGAGGCCGCGTCGCCGGACAGGTCGGCGCGCAGCGCCCAGACCGCTCCGGGCACGTGGCCGCTCAGGAACCGCCGGTTGGTGTCGACGTCGACGACCAGTGCCTCCGCGGCGCGCAGCCAGGCCTCTACCGTAGCCGGGCCGGCCAGCGTCACCTCGGGTAGCGGCGGCAGGGCCGGCCGCCACGGCCCCGTCTCGTCCGGCCCCGCTGGGTCGGGCGGCCAGAGGGCGATCTGCCACCCCATCTGGGCGAGCCACGCCCCGGTCATCGCTGCCCGCCCGCCGTCGTCGTCGGCCAGGACCACCAGCGCGCCGCGGACCGGGGCGAACCAGTCGGTCTCCTGCACCAGCTGCCCGCCGGGAGCCGGGCGGAACCCGGCCGGATGCCCGGCCACATACTCTTCCGGAGTGCGGACGTCGAACCGGTAGACGGTGCGTCGCCCGCCGTCCTCCAGCGACCGCAACTCGCCGGAGTTGATCCGGCGCACGCCGGCCTCCCGGGCCACGGCCCAGGCCGCGGCCTTAGCCTGCCGGGCTGACGCCGCGGGCACCTCGGGCGCCCGGCGAGCCTGGCCATGGTCCAGCGTCAGCCCGGCCAGCGTCCAGCCGATCGTGCCGTTACGCAGGGCCATGACCCGGTTGGCCTGGCCGACGTTGATCAGCGACTGGGTGCCGATGATGCTGCGGGTCCGCCCGGCGCAGTTCACCACCACCGTGGTGGCCGGGTCCGGGGCGAGCGCGCCGACGCGCAGGACCAGCTCGGCCCCGGGCACGCTGGTAGCCGTCGGGATGCTCATCGTCTGGTACTCGTCGAACCGGCGGGCGTCGACCACCACGACGTCCTCTCGGTCACGGAGCATCGCCTCCAGGTCCTGCGCCGTCACGTCAGGTGTGCCCGCCGTGGCCGCCACCAGCTCCCCGAACGCCTTGCTCGGGGTGTTGACGTCGGCGAATAGCTCGCCGCCTGCCGCCGTCCATCCGGCCAGGCCGCCGGCCAGCAGCGACACGTCCCGGTAGCCGAGGCTCCGGAGGCTGCGCACCGCCGTGGCCGCGTCGTCGTCCCCGGCCCCGTAGACCACCAGCGGCACCGAGCGCCTGGGCAGCCGGTCGAAGACCTCAGCCTCGAGGCGGCCCAACGGGAACGAGGCCGCGAACAGGGGATGCCCCTCGGCGAAGCGTCCCTCGGGGCGCACGTCGAGGAGCCCGATCTCGGCCCGGTCCCGCAGCGCGCGGCGTACGGCGGACGGCGACACCGAGGGACCACTGATCGGCACGAGCTGTATCCTATAATATCGATAGATTTTATTGACAAACTCCCGAATCCAAGGAGCGGCAGTGTCCATCGAGATCATCGGCATGGTGGGGACGAAGGAGGTCTCCGAATCGCGCGGCTCCTTCGACGGGCCGCCGATCGACGCCGGTTACCTGACCCGGTTCGCGCAAGCGCATGAGGCGGCGGGCTTCGACCGGGTGCTCATCGGCTACGGCGCCGCCGGCCCGGATGGTTTCGCGGTGGCGGCGCACGTGCTCTACGCCACCTCCGCCCTCAGGGTGCTGATCGCGCACCGTCCCGGGTTCGTGGCGCCCACCCTGGTGGCGCGGAAGCTGGCGACCCTGGACCAGCTCACCGGCGGCGGCCGGGTCGCTATTCACCACATCACCGGTGGCGACGAGCTCGACCAGAAGCGGGACGGCGACTTCGCCGACCACGACCGGCGGTACGCGCGCACGGCCGAGTTCATGAGCCTGCTGCGCCGTGAGCTCGCCGCGGCCGAGCCGTTCGATTACGACGGAGAGTTCTACCAGGTCCGCGGGGCGTACAGCTCGGTTCGGCCGCCTGCGGACGCCGGGATCCCGCTCTATTTCGGCGGCGCGTCGGACGCCGCGGTAAGGGTGGGCGCGGAGCACGCGGACGTCTACATGCTCTGGGGCGAGCCGGTAGCCCAGATCGCCGTGCGGATCGCCCAGATCCGGTCCGCGGCCGCCCGCCACGGCAGGACCGTCCGGTTCAGCCTGTCCGTCCGGCCGATCGCGGCCGGTACCGAGGAGGCGGCCTGGAGGCGCGCCGAGCAGATCAGGTCGGCCACCGCCCGCCGGGTCGCCGACGTGACGACCGCGCAGGTGCAGGGCGTCCAGGTACCTGCCCGCGGCGCCCGGGTGTTCGGCTTCCGCGAGTCCTCCTCGGTCGGGTCGGAACGGCTCCAGCAGCAGGCTGCGGACCGCGACGTTCACGACGAGCGGCTGTGGTACGGGGTGACGAAGCTGACCGGGCCAGGTGGGAACTCCACCGCGCTGGTCGGCACGCCGCGGCAGGTCGCCGACGCGCTGATGGCCTACCGGCGGGCAGGCGTCGACACCGACGGGATCGGCGCCGTCCACGCCGCCGGGCTGCTGACGGCGACCGTGTCCGAGCGCTACGGCGGCTCCGGGCAGGGCTGGCCGAGACCGTCGCCATCTTGCACGCGCTGGGCCGCGGCGACCCGTCGGTCGCCCTGATCACCGCGATGACGCTGTTCCAGCACGCCGCGCAGGCGCGGCAGGAGACCTGGCCTGCCACGTTGTACGCGGAGGTGATAGCAACAACGGCCTGACCAGGAAATATCCACTGGAGCGGCACTACAGGGACGTCCTGTGCGCCCGAGTGCACACGCCGCAGGACGACTCCGTAGTGGCCGCGGCCGGCCAGTCGGCGCTCGCCGCCGGCTGAATTGTCTACTTGACCAATCGATTTTATCTGAATTAGCCTGAACCCGGCAAATGCACACAGCTACGACGATGTGGCGGTGCGCCCCCACCGATAGGAGTCTGCTCGTGCGCATTCGTCCGAGCGCTGCCCGCAGCAGTGTCTTGATAACCGCCGCCGTCACCGTGTCGCTGGTCGCGGCCGCCTGCAGTAGCTCGTCACCCACCACGTCGTCAGCGGTGCTGGCTAACGCCGGACCAAGCGGGACCCTCAACTGGGAGTGGGAGCTCCCGACGTCATGGGACCCGGTCACCTCGAGCGCCGGCTGGGACATGCACGTCCTTGGCCTGGTGTACGCCTCGATCACCACACTCGACCCGGCCGGCAACCCCGGACCCGGCCTGGCCACGTCCTGGAAATACGCGCCGTCGGGTAAGAGCGTGACGTTCACCCTGCGGCCGGGCCTCACGTTCACCGACGGGACGCCGCTGAACGCGCAGGCGGTGAAGGAGAACATCGACCGCGGCCAGACCCAGCAGAACTCCACCATCGCCTCGGAGCTGTCCGTCATCTCCAAGGTGGTCGTGAACAGCCCGACGAGCTTCACCCTGGACCTGAGCCAGGTCGACTACCAGCTGCCCTACCTGCTGGCTGGCAAGGACGGCATGATGGTCAGCCCGAAGGCCTTCGCTACCACGGCGGGCGTGAACAGCCTGCCCACCCAGCCGGTCGGCGCGGGGCCGTTCAGGCTGACCAGCTACGTCCCGGACTCGCACGCCGACCTGGTACGCAACCCCGGTTACTGGGACGCCAGCCAGATCCACATCGCCAACTTCACCGTGCAGGACATCACCCAGCCCGAGCAGATCCTGGCCGCCCTGGAGTCGGGCCAGGTCAACGTGGCCTACATCGCCGGCAACCAGGTGGCGGCGGCCAAGGCGGCCGGCTTCAAGATCGCGGTGATCCCGTCCGAAGTGGTGAACGAACTCGACATCCAGACCACGACGGCACCGTTCTCCAACCCGAAGGTGGTCGAGGCGATCAACTACGCCATCGACCGACAGGCCATCGTCCAGGTCCAGGCGTCCGGTTACGGGTCGGTGGCCTACCAGCCGTTCCCGCAGGGGTTCGTCGGATACAGCCCGCAGCTGGCCAACCTCTACCCCTACAACCCGGCCAAGGCCAAGCAGTTGCTGGCGGAGGCGGGCTACGCCCACGGCCTGAACATCACCCTGACCAACGACGACGCCGCCGACAGCTCCCTGGCGGAGCAGATCCAGGGCCAGCTGGCGCAGGTCGGCATCACGGCCACCATCAAGGACATCCCGGAGGACACCGCGACCCAGTACCTGTACCTGGACAAGACGATCCCGTTCGCGATCGACGGCACGGCGGGACGCGCCTCGCCGGTGGAGATGCTCGACGTCCTGTACAGCCAGCAGGGCCTGATGAACGTCGACGGCAAGACGGCGACCACCTCGACGGCGGTGTCCCAGGCGCTGTCGCAGGTCCTCACCGTCCCGCTCGATTCGCCCGGCTACCCGAGCGCCCTGCAGAACGCCGTGGCCATGGCCGTGCAGGACGACCCCATCCACATCTGGCTCTACACCAACCCGCGCATCTTCGCCTACAGCCCCACGGTCACTGGCATCCCGTTCGACCTGGTGCAGCAGCGCTGGGAAGGCGTCCGGGTGGCGGGCTGACCAATCAGATGACCGTCATCAGCCTGACCCGCGGCGGTGCCGCGGACGCCGCCGGGGCCCTGCCGCCCCGGCGGCGTCGCGGCCGCATCGCCCTGGCGCGGATCGGCGGCGGGCTCGCCGTCCTGGTGCCGATCGTGTTCCTCAGCTCGTTCATCGCCTACTGCCTGGGGGCGCTGTCGAACAGCAATCCGGCGGCCACGATCCTGGGCCAGGACGCGGCCACCCCGGCCGCAGTGGCACGCTACGACAAGTACCTGGGCCTGGATCACCCGCTGCTGGTGCAGTACTGGAACTGGCTGGTGCAGGCGGTTCACGGCAACCTGGGCCGGTCGTACTTCACCCAGATCCCGGTCTCGCAGAGCATCGCCCAGCGCCTGCCCGTGGACCTGTCGATCGCGCTCCTGGCCGTCATCCTCGCGGTCCTCATCGGCGGGACGGCCGGCACGGTGGCCGCCATCCGCCGGGGCGGCTGGTTCGACCGCGGGGTCACGGTGGTGTGCTCGGCGGTGTCGACCCTCCCGGCCTTCGTCGTCGGCATCATCCTGGTGGTCCTGTTCGCTGTGTCGGTGCATGCGTTCCCGGCCAACGGCTACGTCGGGCCCGCCTCCGGCGTCGGCCCCTGGCTCAGCCACATCTTCCTGCCGAGCCTGGCGCTCAGCCTGCAGGTATCGGCTGACATCGCCCGGCAGCTGCGCACCTCCCTGGTCCAGGTGCTGGAGCAGAACTACATCGTCGGCGCCAAGGTCCGGGGGCTGCCGTACCGGCGCATCCT
Source organism: uncultured Actinomycetes bacterium (assembly GCA_963789225.1). GTDB lineage: Bacteria > Actinomycetota > Actinomycetes > Streptosporangiales > Streptosporangiaceae > Palsa-504. Next base: position 271,301 of record CAWBKD010000030.1, on the reverse strand, counting down.
GGTCCGCCACGCGCTGCGAAATGCTACCGGGCCGGCGCTGGTCACTCTGGGCTACGACTTCCCGCAGATGCTGGCCGGCGCGGTGGCGGCTGAGGCCGTGTTCTCCCTGCCCGGGATCGGGCAGCTGCTGCTGGAGAGCGCGGAGACCCGGGACATCCCGGTGGTGCAGGGGCTGCTGCTGGTGATCAGCACCTTCGTCATCGTGGTCAACCTGGTGATCAACACCACGCTCAACTGGCTGTACCGGGCCGGCGACGAGGTGGGTACGTGAGCGGCCGGCGTCACGTGACCGGGCGAAACGGGTCGGGGTCGGTGCTGCGGCTGCCGTCGGCCAGGATCGCGGTCGGCGTCCTGGCCGTCATCGCGATCCTGGTCGCGTTCGGCTCGACGCTGGCGCCGCAGAACCCGCTGGCCATCAACGCCAACGCGCTGTTCCAGGGGCCGAGCGCGCACCACCTGTTCGGCACCGACTACCTCGGCCGGGACGTGCTCAGCCGGCTTATGGCCGGTACCCGCCTGTCGGTGCTGACCGCTCTCGAGGCGGTCGGGATCGGGCTGGTGCTCGGCGCGATTCCCGGCATCGCCACCGTGTTCATGGGCCGGTGGTTCGATTTCGCCGTCAACCGGATCAGCGACGCGCTGATGACCTTCCCGTACATCTTCTTCGTCGTCGCGGTCACCGCTGCGCTCGGGAACGGCCTGGTGCAGGCGATGATCCCGGTGGGGATCCTGCTCGCCCCGGCCTTCTTCCGGGTGACCCGGGCGGCCACGATCGAGTACGCCCGGGCCCAGTACGTGGAGGCCGCCGAACTGCTCGGCGCCTCGAAGCTGCACGTCATCCGGGTACACGTGCTGCGCAAGGTGCTGCCTAACATGATGGTGACGACTGCGTCGATGACCGCGGCCGCGCTGCTGACCGTGTCGTTGCTGACCTTCCTCGGCATCGGCGTGGAGCCACCCACACCCACCTGGGGCGGCATCTTGTCCTCGGACCTCGACTACCTCTCTCAGGCGCCGTGGGCGCCGTTCATCCCAGGGGCGCTGATCGCCATCACCGTCGGCGCGCTGAACGCGCTGGCCGACGCCGTCCGCGACCGTAGCGGCGCGGGGACGCTGGTCCTCGCGCCGCTTATCCACATCGACCCGAGCCTGGAGCGTGCCGATGGTGATCGACAATCGCGATCCGTGGCCTGACCTCGTCGGCGCCGCGCGTCATGAGGCGGCCGCCGATGACCTGCTGTGCCTAGATGACCTGCACGTCAGCGTGCACCACGGGGCGGCCACCGCGGTGCGCGGCGTGTCGCTGCGGATCCGGCCCGGGGAGATCGTCGGCCTGGTTGGGGAGTCCGGCAGCGGCAAGACGCTGACCTGCCGGGCCACCCTCGGTGTGCTGCCGCCCGGCTGCGCGGTCGAGCGCGGCACGGTGTCGTTCGGCGGGGTCGACGTAACCTCGCTGTCACGCCGGGACTGGGAGCGCCTGCACGGCAGCCACATAGGCGCAGTGTTCCAGGACCCGGCGTCCTACCTGAACTCGGCGATCGCCGTCGGGCCGCAGCTCACCGAGGTCCTGCGGGTCAAGCTGGGCCTGGGCCGGCGCGCCGCGCACCGCCGCGCGCTCGAGCTGTTCGAAGCGGTCGGCCTGCGCCAGCCCGAGCGAGTCTTCCACCAGATCCCGGCCGAGCTGTCGGGCGGCATGCTGCAACGGGTGATGATCGCCATCGCCATCTCGTGCGACCCGCAGCTGCTGGTCGCGGACGAGCCGACGACCGCGCTCGACGTCACCATTCAGGCCGAGGTCCTCGAGCTGCTTCAGCAGCTGCGCGACGAGCGGGGACTGGCCGTGCTGTTCGTCTCCCACGACCTGGCCGTGATCACCCAGCTGTGCGATCGCATCGTCGTGTTCTACGCCGGGGAGATCGTCGAGTCCGGGTCCGCCGAGGAGATCACGCAGCGGCCACGGCACCCCTACACCCAGGCGCTGCTCCGGGTGGCCTCGGTCGGCGACTTCCGGCGGCGCGAGCTGGAGATCATCGCCGGGCAGCCGCCGCGGGTGGGGGAGGACATCGCGGGATGCCGCTTCGCGGCGCGCTGCCTGGTCGCCGTACCGGAATGCTGGGCCGGCCCGGTCCGTTCGGTGTCTGTCGGCGACCAACACGAGGTGCGGTGCGTACACGCCTCGCACGCTGTGGTGACGTCATGACCGCCGCACCGGCCGGAGCGCCGCCGCTGCTGGCGGTCGAGTCGGTCGACGTGACCCTCGGCCACGGCTGGCGGGCGAACCAGGTTCTGTCCGGCGTCGACCTCGACATCTCGCCTGGCGAGATCGTCGGCCTGGTCGGCGAGACCGGCTCCGGGAAGACGACCCTGGCGCGCACCGTGGTCGGGCTGGTGAACCCCAAGCGGGGCCGGGTGGTCCTTGACGGCCTGCCCATCTCCTCCCTGCGCCGGGGCGCCCGGCGGGCCGAGCGGCGCCGCGGGCACGTGCAGCTGGTGTTCCAGGACCCGCTCCGCTCGCTCGACCCGGACCTGACCGTGGCCGAGATCGTGGCCGAGGGGCTCAGGATCCGCGGCGAGGCCGACCGCGACGAGATCCGGCGGCGGGTGACCGGCGCCCTGGAGCAGGTCGGCCTCGACGCCGGCGTGCTGGAGCAGACGCCGGGCCAGATCTCCGGCGGCCAGCGCCAGCGGGTGTCGATCGCCCGGGCGCTCGCCGTCGAGCCCCGGCTGCTGATCTGCGACGAGCCAGTGAGCGCCCTCGACGCATCCAGCCGGAACTACGTCCTGCGCCTTCTGCGCGAGCTGCGGGACTCCCTCGGGCTGCCGATCGTCATCATCTCCCACGACCTCAGCTCGCTGGCGGGCATCGCCGACCGCGTGGTAGTGCTCTACCGGGGCCGGATCATCGAGGACGGACCCGTCGACCGGGTGTTCGCCACGCCGCGGCACCCCTATACGGCCCTGCTCATGGCGTCCGCGCCGAGCGTCCGGCATGACCGGCCGTTCTCCCCGCACCAGCTGCGCCGGACCGACCCGGCGTCGCAGGCCGGGCCGGGCGCCTGCGTGTTCGCGGCCCGCTGCCCGTTCGCCGCCGACGTCTGCGCGATCCAGCCGCCGCTGACCGCGGTCGGCGAGCGGTGGAGCGCGGCCTGTCACCGCCACGAGGAGTGGGGCGCTCTCGCCCAGTCCGCAACCCGTCAGAAAGGACCGACCGATGCCCGTTGAGTTCATCGGCATGATCAGCACCCGTGACCAATCCGAGATCCGGCGTTCCCGCGGACCGGTCGTCGACCGCGACTACGTGCGGCGCTTCGCCCGGGCCCACGAGGATGCCGACTTCGACCGCGTACTCATCGGCTACAGCTCCTCCCAGCCCGACGGGACCCAGGTGGCCGCATACGCCGCGGCTCACACCGACCGGCTGAGCTTCCTGATCGCCCACCGTCCCGGGTTCGTGGCGCCGACGCTCGCGGCCCGCACGTTCGCGACCCTCGACCAGTTCGCCGGCGGGCGGATCGCCGTGCACATCATCACCGGCGGCAGCGACGGTGAGCAGCGCCGGGACGGGGATCACCTGACCAAGGACGAGCGCTACGACCGTACCGACGAGTACCTCGACATCCTCAAGCAGACGTGGACGTCGGACGCACCGTTCGACCATCACGGCCGCTACTACCAGGTCGAGGACTCCTACGCCGACGTCCGCTCACCGCAGCAGCCGCGGATCCCGCTGTACTTCGGCGGCTCCTCGGATGTGGCGTATCGGGTCGGCGGCAAGCACGCCGACGTCTACGCCCTGTGGGGCGAGCCGCTGGCCGAGACCGCCGAGCAGATGGCCTCGGTACGTTCCGCTGCCGCAGCAGTCGGCCGTGCTGAGGCCCCGAGGATCAGCGTTTCGTTCCGTCCGATTCTTGGTCCGACCGAGGAACTCGCGTGGGACAGGGCCCACCGGATCCTCGCCACGACGCAGGCGAACATCGAGGAATTCAAGGGCCAGTGGCGTCGGCCGCCCGGAGGCCTGGGCGGCGCGCACCCGCAGAACCGGGGCTCCCAGCGCCTGCTGGCCGCGGCGGCCAAGGGCGAGCTGCACGACCGGGCGCTGTGGACGCCGCTGGCCGCCGCCACCGGCGCCGCCGGGAACTCCACCGCGCTGGTCGGGACGCCGGAGACGGTGGCCCAGGCCCTGCTCGACTACGTGGACATCGGCGTGACCACCCTGCTCATCCGCGGCTACGACCCCTACGACGACGCCATCGACTACGGTCGGCACCTCCTGCCGCTGGTCCGCGGCGAGGTCAGCCGGCGCGACCGGCAGCAGCCCGCCGCGCCGGTTCCCGCGGGCGCCGCGGCCGAGTAAGGGAGGACAACCAGAATGAACCGCCGACAGCTCAAGCTTGGTGCCGTGACCATGGGCGTGGGCGGGCCTGGCCACCACTACCTGTGGCTCGATCCCGAGATTCCCGGCGACGCCAGCGTGAACGTCAATTGGTACATCGAGCAGGCCCGGCTGGCCGAGGCGGCCAAGTTCGACCTCATCTTCATCGTGGACAGCCAGTTCATTACCACCGACTCACCGCCGCACTACCTGAACCGCCTCGAGCCGATGACGCTGCTGTCGGCCCTCGCCGTCAGCACCCGGCACCTCGGCCTGGTGGCCACGATGACGACCTCCTACAACGACCCGTTCAACGTCGCGCGGCGGCTGGCGTCGCTGGAGCTCATCAGCGGCGGCCGGTCCGGATGGAACGTCGTGACCAGCGGTGACGCAGGCGCGGCGGCTAACTTCAGCCGTGAGGAGCACTACGACTACGACACGCGCTACGCCCGGGGGCTGGAGTTCGTGCGGGTGGCGCAGGGCCTGTGGGACTCCTACGAGCAGGACGCGTTCCCGCGCGACCGCCGGACGCGCGCTTTCCTGGACCCCACCAGGCAGCACGCGCTGCACCACAAGGGGGAGCATTTCTCGGTCGTGGGCCCGCTCAACATCTCCCGCTCCCCGCAGGGACAGCCGGTGATCTTCCAGGCCGGCGACTCCGAGCAGGGCCGTGACCTCGGTGCCACCATCGGCGAGGGGATCTTCACCCACGCCGCGTCGATCGAGGCGGGGCAGGCCTTCTACCGCGACATCAAGTCCCGGGCCGCGGCCAAGGGCCGCGACCCCGACCACATCATCGTGATGCCCGGCATCACCGTGTTCGTCGGCGACACCGACGAACAGGCCCGGGAGATCGAGCGCGAGCTGCAGCTCGCCGACCAGGACTTCGACCGCTCCCTCGCCGAACTCGGCCGGCCGTTCGCCTGGCACGACTTCCGTCAGTACGACCTCGACGCGCCGTTCCCCGACGTCCTGCACGTCGCCGAACGGGGGTTTCGCACCCAGGCTGAGAAGATCGTCAAGCTGGCCCGGGACAACGACTTCACGCTGCGGCAGACCGTGGAGTTCCTGTCCGCGCCGAAACCGACGCCGTTCGTCGGCTCCCCACAGACGGTGGCGGACATCCTCCAGCGGTGGTTCTCCGAGCGCGCCCTGGACGGGGCCAACATCCACATCGGGCACCCGGCCCAGTTCCGGCGGTTCGTCAACGAGGTGGTGCCCATCCTGCGCGAGCGCGGCGTGGTCCGCGCCGAGTACGAGGCGGGCACGCTGCGCGGAAACCTGGGCATCCCGGTTCCGGAGAACCGGTATACCCGAGCCCGCCGAGCCGCCGAACTGGAACTCGCGGTGCGACGCTGACCTAGCTCGTTGTGGTCAATGTCTGTGAGAGCGCAGCGGTGCTTTGGCTATGCGGCGCTCCCGGACCGGACGTCCCACTGCCTGGCCAGGAGGTGGCGGGCGAGCGCGGCGGCCTGGCCGCGGATCTCAGGGACCGCCGTCGTCTCATACCGTGACCCGCGCAGCAGCGGCCCCAGGGTGAAGATGTCGCTGGTGGGCCTGCCGTCAGCGTCGCGCAAGGCGCCACACGGGTCGGCGTCTAGTCCCAGCCGCAGCGGATCCGGCCGGGCCAGGCCGACCTCGAGCAGGTGGCGCAGGAGCGGATCGGCGGTGGTGGTGATGTCAGAGGCGGGTCCGGTGCAGTTGATAAGCCAGCCGACGGCCAGTTCGGCGGAGGAGCCGCCATGGTCGATGCGCACCCGGATACCGCGGTGCTGACCGGTGGCCGCGGTGACGCGGCCGCGGCGCACGGACAGCCGGCCGGCTGAAGTGAGCGCGGCGGCCCGGCGCGCGGTCTCGGGCGGCACCCGGTGCCGGTGCACCTCCCAGTAGCGGGCGACGTGGCCGAGGAAGAGGCGCTGGTCTGCCTCCGGGAGCTGTTCCCAGAGGCGGGGGATGTGCGGCCGCAGGGCGTCTACCACGTCCTGCCAGTCGCCGGGGTAGGCGGCAGCGCTGGCCCGGATGTCGCGGATCAGCCGGGTGAGGCGCAGCGTGCCTCCGGTTGTGCGGATGGCCAGCCCGGCGCTTACCGATGCGGCCGGGCGCGGCCAGCTGTGCTCGCGGGGGAGCAGCGCGTGGCGAGAGATGGCGTGAACGACCGTGTCCGGGTGCGCGTCGGTCAGCGCGATGGCCACGTCGAGCATGCTCAGGCCGGTGCCGAGCACGGCGACGGGGCTGCCGTCCGCGGCCACGTCCAGCGCGCCGGGCTCCCACGGGTCGGGAACGTAACGGTCCTGCGGGACGGGGCAAGGCACCGCTGGCGGCAGGTTGCCGGCCGCCAGCACCACGGCGTCGGCATCGATCCGGCCGTCCGCGGCCAGGTGCAGGCGCAGTGGGCGGCTGTGGCTGTTGCGCCGGATCGCCACGACATCCGCGGTGATGCGGCTGACCCGCGCCACTGGCCTTGCTGATCGGTCTGCCGCCGCGAGGCTCTCGGTGAGGTAGCGGCCGTAGGCACTTCTGGGCAAGAACCCGTTATCAGGCAGCCCGGCGGCGGCTGCCCAGCGGGTCAGGTGGCCCGTGTCGCCGGCCAGCGCGCTCATCGCGTCGGAGGGGGAATTCAGCAGGTGGGCTGGATGCGTGGTCGAGTAGGCCTGGCCGAGCCCGTGGCGGCCGTGCCGGTCGATCAGGGCGACTCGTAGCGGCGTTCGCCGACTCGCGGCCTCGCGAAGCAGGAAGATGGCGGCCAGCGTGCCGCTGGCCCCCCCGCCGACAATCGCGATCACTGGGCCGCGTCCGGCCGGATCATCTGCTTGGTGCACAGCCACAGAATAATCTATAATACCGATGGGATAAATAGTCATAGCGGGAGGTCCCGTGATCGAGATCGTGACGATCGAGACGCCATCGCTGGGCGACCGGACCTACCTGGCCACCGACGGTGCCAGCGCGCTGGTGATCGACCCGCAGCGTGATATCGGCCGGGTACTCGCGGTGGCGACCGCGCGGGGCGTCGTGGTGACGCACGTGTTCGAGACCCACATTCACAACGACTACATCTCTGGCGGCCTGGCCCTGGCCCGCCAGTCCGGTGCGGCCTATCACGTCAACGCCGCAGACGCCGTGGCGTTCAGCCGGGTGGGGATCAGCGACGGCGATACGATCGCGGTCGGGCGGTCCATGCGGGTACGGGTCATCGCCACGCCCGGGCATACCTTCACCCACCTGGCGTATGCCCTGGAAGACGCCGCCACCGGCGAGGTGACGGCGGTGTTCACCGGCGGGTCCTTGCTGCACGGCTCGAGCGGGCGTCCGGACCTGCTCGGCTCCGAGCACACGCTCACCCTCGCCGCCGCCCAGTACGCCTCGGCCCGGCGGCTCGCCCGGATGCTCCCGGACCGGGCGACGGTGTGCCCGACGCACGGCTTCGGCAGCTTCTGCGCGGCCACCACGGCCAGGGCCACCGGATCGACCATCGGGGACGAGAAGAGGTCCAACCCCGCGCTGACCCTTGAGGAATATAGCTACGTCGCCTCCCTGGTGGGGAGCCTGGACGCCTACCCCGCCTACTACGCGCGCATGGCCCCGGCCAACATGGTCGGCCCGGATGCCCTGGACCAGGCTCCGCCCGCACGGGTCAGCGCGGGCGAGCTCGGGCAGCGGATCGGCGCCGGGCAATGGGTGGTAGATCTGCGCGACCGGCGGGCGTTCGCGGCCGGGCATGTGCCGGGCTCGTTCAGCTTCGAGTACGGGGACAGCTTCGCCACTTATCTCGGCTGGCTGATGCCCTGGGGCACCCCGCTGACGCTGGTCGGCGAGACCGGCAGGAACATCGCGGCCGCCCAGCGTGACCTGGCCCGGATCGGGATCGACCGCTTGGCCGGCGCGGCCATCACATGCTCGGGCGGCTGGTCGGCCTGGCCGCCCCTGGCCACCTACCCGGTCAGCGACTACCAGGGCCTGGCCGCCGTCTGGGATCGCCAGGACTTCGCCGTCCTGGACGTTCGCCGCGCGTCCGAGCGGGCCCGCGGCCACATCGCGGGCTCTGTTCACGTGCCGCTCCACGAACTGTCCGGCCGCATGCGCCAGCTGCCGCGCGGGCCGCTCTGGGTCCACTGCCAGGCCGGCTACCGCGCCAGTATCGCCGCCTCCCTGCTGCACGCGGCCGGGCACACCGTCACCGCCGTCGACGACGAGTTCGGCCGTGCAGCCGGTGCGGGCCTGCCCGTCGCCGGGCCGTCAGGGCGCACGCCCGCCGCAGCGTTACCCAGTGCTGGCGGGGTGCCGTGCGGCTCGGCCTCGGGCTGCTGCTCATCCCGCATTACCTAACGGAAGAGGAGCCGGAGAGGCATAGACTGTGATCTTGCCTCAACCTGCTCATCTGGCCGAATCGCAGCTCACATCATCCCCCTCCGTCGAGTTCTGACGCGGTACACGCCTCTCGCTCCTCGACTCCATCGGCCGCGGCGTAGCGATCAGGGCGACGGTTCCACCCGGCCGCTGGGTAACTATTTGCTATTATGTTGATTGTTTTAATCGACTACTCGAGCCGGGTGGCTGCCTCAGTTGCCCTGGCATCGTACGTGCCTTCTGATACCGAGACTTCTATCGTCCTGACATGAACAGTTCTCTGCTGGGCTGGCCGGGGTGGCTGCTGCCGCGCCCTGATTACTCCGATGTCGCGGTGGCCCCGCCCGGGGCGGGTCCGGGTTACTGGGCGGGTGCGCCGAGCGCGGCGGTGGGGGATGACGGGATTTACCTGGCCTACCGGTTGCGGCGCCCGGTCGGGGCGGGGCGGGGTTACGCGGTGCGGGTGGCGTGGTCGGCTGATGGGGTCGGGTTCGAGACCGTGCTGACCTTGTCCCGGGCGCGGTTCGGGGCTGATTCGCTAGAACGGCCTGCCCTGGTCCGCGATCCGGGCGGCTGCTGGCGGTTGTACCTAAGCTGCGCTACCCCCGGGACGAAGCACTGGCGGGTTGAGATGCTCCAGGCCGGTCACCCGTCCCAGTTCGATGCCCGCGACCGGGTGGTGGTGCTCCCCGGCGACGCCGGGACGGGGGTGAAGGACCCGGTGATCCGGCACGATGACGGGCGCTGGCAGCTGTGGGCCACGTGCCATCCGCTGGCCGACCCGGGCGAAGCCGACCAAATGGTTACGGGCTACGCGACCAGCGCGGATGGGTTGGAGTGGTCCTGGCACGGGACCGCACTGGCGGGCCGACCTGGGTCGTGGGATGCCCGGGGCACGCGCGTGACGGCCATCAGCCGGTCCAACGGCACGATCGCCGCGTTTTATGACGGCAGGGCCAGCGCGGCCGAGAACTACGAGGAACGGACCGGGATTGCCTCCGGCACCACGCCATCGGCCCTTACGGCGGCCGGTACCGGTCCGGCCGCCCAGTCGCGTCACGGCGGCGGGGGGCTGCGTTACCTGGACGTACTCGCCCTGCCCGGCGGGCGCCACCGCCTGTATTACGAGCTGACCCGGACCGACGGCGCGCATGAGCTCAGGACCGAGCTGCGCGAGGCCGTCGGCCCCGGCTAGCCGCGGGCGGGAATCGCGTTGCAGGAGCCCCTCCAGCCCGGGATTTCCCTATCGAGTACTCCGGCCGGACCCTGCGCGACCACTACGGTATCCCCGCCCGGACAGCCAGTTCGCTGCCGCAGGCCGGTCTGCGCGCACCGGTTAGCCTCGGAAGCGCTCGCCGATCCGCCGGGCGAAGCTCTCCGGCGGCAGGTCGACGGCGCCCTCCCAGTGCAGGCGCTCCAGGAACGTGGAGTCCGATCGGTAGAAGGGCCTTAGGTTCGAGCGGGCGGCCAGCCTCAGGTTCAGCGGGTACCCCTCGGTACCCGGCGGCGCTCCGTAGATCGCGCAGTTGAAGCTCTGGAAGCCCATCTCCGCGTAGGTGTTCAGCGCGAGCGCCAGTCCGTGGGCCAGCTCGTCGATTCCGCCGTCGTCCAGTTCCGCGGGCGAGGAGATGCCGTCCATGAACGCCCTCAGCTCAGCCGGGGCCACCGGGGCAAAGCTGACCACCCACTCGATGCGCCCCGTGTTTCCCAGGTAACGCTCCCCGCTGCGGCGTTCGGCGGCCAGGTAGTCGCCGAACCGCTCGGCAGGCACGTCCGCGAGCATGCGCTGCATCGTCGTCGGCTGGGAGTCGACGATCCCCTGCATGTGCGGATGAAACAGCGAGCTCCCGGAGGGCAGCATGTGGTTGGCGTTGACCGAAGCCCACCGTGACTGCGGGTCCGCGGCCAGCACGGCCTTCGCGTAGGCCACCTGGGTGGCCAGGTTGTCGGCCAGCAGGGGTCCGGTGATGGCCTGCAGCGGCAGGTAGTGCAACCGCGGTGAGTAGATCGACACCGAACTGTGCGAGGAGTACGCGTGCAGGTTCGCGAACAGGACGGCCTCGCCCCGCACGATCCGCCCGTCCGGGTGGATCGCGGGCGGGAGCCTCGGCGTCAGGCGCTCTACCCGGTCCGGGCAGAACGGGCAGCTGGGCTGGCTTTCCCGCGCGAACGTGGCCAGGTCGAAGTCGCTGGCGGGCATCAGGCCGCGCTCGGGCAGGATACGCGAGCTGTGCCCGGTCAGCGGATCAAGCCGCACCTCGATGATCGCCCGGACCAGCTCACCGGTGCCCGGCTCTATCATCTCCGCGGTCAGCAGCTCACGCCTTAGTTCCATCGCCCGCCTCGCTGCACGAGTCAATAGCCGCGCTTCACTGTGCTGCTTTGCGCGCTGGTGGCAGCGTAGGTCACGATGGCGCGCTGGCGATGAGGCTCGCCATAAACCGGGCGGCTGCCGATCCCGGTTATCCCGCTGCTGCAGGTGCTGACGGTCGCGGCCGCCGAACGGCCTCAGCCCGGCCGACTGGTCGCTTACCTGCTGTATATGCTCATCGCGATGGTGGCCATCATCGGTGGTCACGGTCCTGGCCTAGCCTAGTGGCTGTGCTTCGCCTGATGGATGCCCGTAGTGGCTCACCCGCCCAGGTCAGGACGGCTCAGCCGGGCCTGTTGCGGGTGTGCGCATACATACCGCAAACCGCCGGGGACGCGGACATCACCTGGCTGCGCGTGCTGCTGGTCGCCGACCTGCTCCTGCGGGCCGCGGAGTTGCGTAACCTGCAGGTGCTCACCGTGCTGGCGTTCGCCGACGAGGGTTCCGCTGCTGGCTGGGAGGCTGCGGCTGCTGCGCTTGGCATCCACCCGCCCGCGGCGCGCGTCGGCCTGCGGGAGGCCCGCATATCGCCAGACGGCCCGATCGATGTCCATCTGGTCAGCCAGAACGCCGTTGCGGACGGCAGCCAGGGCGGACTGGTTACCCGCGTGGGCGCAGCCCAACTGCCCCGGGAGGCGCATCACGACAAGGCGATGGACGTAGCCGGGCCGGGCAATGAGCCGTTTGCGATCCGGCTCGCGCTGATGTCCCTGCCCTACCATCAGCCCGCCGACCTCACCGAGGTCATGCTGACCAGTGCGCGGAAGACGGTCGCGCGCTGGCGGCATCAGGTGGCTGACTGGGCGGAATCGCCCTCCAGACCGATACCGGCGCAGCTAGCGGAGACGATCAGGGGCGCGTTCAGCGAGCTCGGCACCACGTCACTGCTCGCGTTGCTGCACGACCTGGCGCGTGACGCCGATGTGTCGGCCGGCGCCAAATTTGAGACATTCCTGTACGCCGACCGCGTGCTCGGCTTGGACCTGCCACATGACATCGGGCAGGCCAGGGGCTGAGCAGGGCATCGAAGGCCCGCGCCCGGCACGTTATGCTAGCCAGAGCGCGGCGGAGGGGCTCGCCGCACTGATACCCGCCGACATGGGCGGGCGAGGCGAACGCGGCGGCGCCGCCAACGGTCCCTACTACGCGTAGCTGAGCGCACGTAGGAGGTTGGCATCGATGCTGGATGGCCATGGCAATCTGGACGGCGCGCTGAGCGAGTTGGCTGCGCTGGGCGCGGAGCGGGACCGGGAGCGGCTGGCGGCCATGCGCGACCGGCTGGAGTCAGTCCGGCTGCGTGTCCTGGTGGCTGGCGAAGCCAAGCGCGGCAAGAGCACGCTGATCAATGCCCTGCTGGGCCGCACCGTGCTGCCGTCTGGGGTAACTCCGCTGACCGCGGTCGCCACGACCGTCCGATACGGCGACGACCAGCACGCCGAGGCGAGGTTCCTCGACGGACATGACGAGAAGTACCCTCTCACCGCGCTGGCTGACCTGGTGACCGAGCGGGGGAATCCCGGCAATCGCCGCAGGATCGCGGGCGTCACCGTGTACCTGGCTGCACCTGTGCTGACGGGCGGACTGGAGCTGGTCGACACCCCGGGTACCGGGTCGGTGTTCGAGTGGGACACCCGCACGGCCTACGAGGCGCTCGAGTCGATGGATGCGGCGGTGTTCGTGCTGACCGCCGACCCTCCGGTATCAGCCAGCGAGCGGGACTTGCTGCGCAGGGTCGCCGGACTGTCGGTGACGACGTTCGCGGTGCTGAACAAGGCCGACCACCTGGATGAGCCGGGGCTGGCCGAGGCCGTGGATTTCACGCGGCGGGTGCTCGGCGAGGCCGGCCTTCCGGATACGGTGTACCCGATGTCGGCGCGCCGCGCCCTGGACGGTGGCGACGCCGGCTTTACCGCGTTCCAGATCGCTTTCACCGCCTACCTGTCCTCCCAGCGCGAGGCTGACCTGCGGACGTCGGCGGCCGCTCAGGCGCGCCGGATCGGCGATTCGCTGCTGGATGAGGTGGCGCTGACCCGCCGGGCGGCGCAGATGCGCGCCGGGGAGGCGGCCAGTCGGGTCGAGCAGTTCGGCGCGCGGCTGGCCGAAGTGACTGTGCACAGCCGCGACGCCGTGGCCGTAGTCAACGCCGAGTCCGCCCGGCTGCTGATGGCCCTGAACGACGCCGCCGAGGAGGATGCGCCGCGGCTGGGCCGCGAGATCAGGCAGCAGCTGGAGGCGCTGTTGGACGGCGAGCTGCGCGAAGCGTCGCCTGGCGAGATCGAGTCCCGCGGCCGGGAACAGCTGGTCACGTTGACCGTCGCCGCCGCCCAGGCCTGGCGGCAGACGCGCAAGGATGCTCTCGAGCAAGGGCTTGCCCGGGTGGATGCCCGGCTGGCTGACGACCTGAAGGCCGAACTCGACGTCTTGCGACAGTCTGCCGCAGAATTGCTCGACCTGGATCTCGCGGTCCCAGAGCCGGAAGGCCGGCTGGCCGAAAGTCGGCGGTTCTTCTTCATCACCGGCGAGGACATAGGCCAGACTGAGCTGCTGGCGGGCGCCGTCCGCCGTCGGCTGCCCGGTGAGTTCGGCAGGCGGGCGGCCGGAGATCACCTGCGCCGCGAAACCATCGGCCTAGTGGAACGCCAGATCGGCCGGGCCCGGGGTGATCTGCAGTACCGGCTGGCCGAGGCATCGCGGGCGCTAGTACGTGTAGTCGAACAGCGGTATGCCGATGGCACTGACCGGATCCGTTCGGCCCTGCACGTCGCGGCCGGCCTGCGCACGGCATCCGCCGCCGAGGCCGCGGCCAAGGAACGAGACCTAGCCGAACGGGAGGACTCGCTCCGGCACGCGCTCGCCCTGCTGGACTCGGCGGTGGAGCCGGGGTAGACGCGTCCAGCGGTCGTACGGGTGGTCAGCCCGTTGGCATGCCGTAACAGAGAGCAGGCGCGCTCGCGGCGATCTCCAGCAGCCGGTTGTACTTGGCTACTCGTTCGCCGCGGGCAGGAGCGCCGGTCTTGAGATGACCGCAGCCGGTGCCGACGGCCAGGTCGGCGATGAAGGTATCCTCGGTCTCCCCGGAGCGGTGCGACACGAACTGGCGGTAGCCCGCCCTCCGGCAGATGGCCATGGCCTGCAGCGTTTCGGTAACGGTGCCGATCTGGTTGAGCTTGATCAGCGACGAGTTGCCGATGTGGCGCTCGATTGCCCAGGTGATGATAGCCGGGTTGGTGCAGAAGATGTCGTCTCCGACTAGCTCCGTCGTGGCGCCGAGGCGCGCGGTAAGCGTGATCCACCCGTCCTCGTCGTTCTCGCCGAGCCCATCCTCGATCAGGTGCACGGGGAACTGCCTGGTGATCGCCGCGTAGCGGTCGATCATGTCGTTACTGGACCAGAAGTCGTCGGCCACCCGGTATCGGCCGTCCGGCTGCCGGAACTCAGATGCTGCCGGGTCTAGCGCGATCGACACGCCCTCGGTCCCTGTCTTATATCCCGCGTCGGTGATGGCCCGCACCAGCAGATGGAGGACATCTTCTGGCTCGGCGATCTCGGGGGCGAAGCCGCCCTCGTCGCCCAGCCCCGTCGACAGCTTGCGGCTCGAAAGCTCGCGGCGTAGCACGGAGTAGACCTCGGCACCCGCGCGGACCGCTTCGGCCATTGAGGGGGCGCCGACGGGCGCGATCATGAACTCTTGGAAGTCAAGTGAGTTGGGCGCGTGCACGCCGCCGTTGAGCACGTTGAAGTGCGGGACAGGCATCGACGGCCTGACACCTTCCGGTATGAGCCATCGCCACAGGGGAATCCCGGCCGAGGCCGCCAGGGCGCGGGCCAACGCCATCGAGACTCCCACGGTGGCGTTGGCGCCGAGCCTGCTTTTGTTCGGGGTGCCGTCGAGCTCGATCATGGCCTGGTCCGCCTCGGCCAGCGACGCCCAGGACCGGCTGCGGAGCAGATCAGCGAGCTCGGTGTTGACGGCCCCCACCGCCCCGAGCACGCCCTTCCCCTCGTATCTGCCCGGGTCGCCGTCGCGGCGTTCCACCGCCTCCCGCGAGCCGGTCGAAGCACCGGAGGGAACCCCGGCACGAGCGCTTGTGCCGTCGGACAGCCGTATCGTAACCGCCAGCGTCGGCCGCCCTCGCGAATCCAGGATCTCCAGCGCTGACAGATCTGCCACCTCGAACCCTGCCATCATCTGCTCCCGTCCTAGGCAACCCGCCTGGTCGCCCCTTGGTTCGCTGACCTGTGCTGATCCGATCGTTTCGCTGCCCGGTGAACTGGCGGTAGGGGCTTAGGACCCTGGATCTGCGGGTTCGCCCGGCGAAAGTCAGAGGTATTCACGACCTGCCAGCAAATGTCGACCTTGTGTTGTGATCCCCGTCCCTGGGCCTACCGGTTCATCTGGGAGGGCCTTCGGGCCACTTGCTGGGGTCGGCGCTCGTTTCTCCGGCGCCTGGCCGGTGACTGCCGCATGCGAGGCGGGGCCGGGACCCTGCTCGGGAGCCGGGCTGCCTGCCCATCCTCTGCCGTGGACGTCCGGGCCTGTGGGTCCCGCCCGTAACCGTGGCGGAGAGACTGGCCGAGGTCCTCTGACCAGCTTCGCGGCCAGCCTGGCCGACTCGGATTTGCGGCCGGAGAGTACCCTAGGCGACAATGACGTCTTGGCGATGAGGCTCGCCCGGAAACCGTGCGATGTCGCACTGATGGCCTCTGCCCCGATCAGGTACATCAGGGTAGGAGGCCTCGCCATGGACGATCCGCTAGGACTGCCTGGCAATGATCCAGGGGCTGCGCGGTGAGCGCGGCCCTCCCCGTACCGGTTATCCAACTGCTCCAGGTCCTGACCGTTGCGCTCGGCGCGCCGGGCGTGACCGGCGTGATCGCCAAGGTCGAGGCCCGGTTGCAGGGTCGCCGGGGACCACGGGTGCTCCAGCCGTATTACGACCTGGCCAAGCTGTTCCGCAAGGAGGCGCTGGCCCCGGTGGGGGCGAGCTGGTTCTTCTTGGCCGCGCCGGTCATCGCGGTGGCCGCCTACCTGACGATCCCGCTGCTGATCCCGGTGCTGACCACGTACGGGCTGCCGCTGGGGTATATGGGGGACATCCTGGGCGGCGGGTTCCTGCTCTCGCTGGCCAGCTTCGTGGTGGCGACCGCAGCGCTGGAGACCGGCGACCCGTACGCGCAGCTGGGATCGAGCCGGGCCAAGACGTTCTCGGCGATCGCCGAGCCGGTGGTTCTGTTCGTGGTCTTCACCGTGGCGCTGCTGACCGGCACCGACCTGCCCTATGCGCTGGCCGCGACGGTGCGGTCCAGCGCCGGGCAGGTCATCCGGCCGGCGCACCTGCTCGCCTCGGCCGCGTTGTTCATGGTGATCCTGCATGAGACCGGCCGGATCCCGGTGGAAACGCACTCCGGCACCAACGAGTTCGGGATGATCGAGGAAGCCCGGGCGTTCGAGCATTCCGGCCCGTTCTTCGCGCTGCTCAAGTGGGGCTCGCAGCTCAAGCAGCTGATCCTGTACACGATCCTGGCCGACGTGTTCCTGGCCCCGTGGGGCCTGGCCTCTACGCGGCAGCTGGGCGCGGTCATCCTGGCCGTCGCGGCCCTGCTGGCCAAGGCGTGCGCGGTCGGCTGCGTGGTCGCGGTGATCGA
This sequence comes from uncultured Actinomycetes bacterium, assembly GCA_963789225.1. Lineage (GTDB taxonomy): Bacteria > Actinomycetota > Actinomycetes > Streptosporangiales > Streptosporangiaceae > Palsa-504. Next base: position 254,565 of record CAWBKD010000030.1, on the reverse strand, counting down.
CGACTCGTTCGCCAAGCTGCGCCTGTTCAAGATCACCGAGTACGTCTCGGCCGCGTTCCTGATCGCGGTGCTCGGCGTATTCACGCTGTACCTAGGGGGCGGCTGATGAGCCTGGCCAGCGCGGTGCAGGCCGCGCCGGGAGTTTACGAGGGCGTCGCCAACGTGATCGCGGCGGTCATGCTGCTGATCGAGTTCGGCATGCTGCGCCAGGCGCTGGCCCGGGACCAGATCCGGCTGTACATGGCCCAGTCCGCGCTGCTCTCGGTGCTGGCCATCGTGATCGCCGCCGACCGGAACCTACCCGATTTGTACGCGCTGGCCGGGCTATCGGCAGCCCTGAAGGTGGTGGCCGTCCCTGTGGTCATGCGCCGCCTGCTCGGCCGAATCGCCCCCGACATCGCCGACGAGGCGCCCGGCGTGGCGGGCAGCCAGACGCTCAGCCCGGCATCCGCCGTGTTGGCCGGAATCGTGCTGGCCGCGTTCGGCTTCTTCTGCTTCGGCACGCTCAAGATCCAAGGTCAGGTGGGTGAGCACGGGGCAAACGGAGCCCCGGCGCTGGCGCTGGCCCTGGCCGCCGCCATGGTACTGGTCTCCTTCGGGCTGATGATCGTGCGCCGCGACGTCGCCTCCCAGGCCATCGGGTTCTTCACGCTGGAGAACGCGATCTCGCTAGCCGCCCTGGTAGTGGCGTCCGGGCTGCCGCTGATCCTGGAGACCGCGTTCCTGTTCGACCTGCTGGTGGCGGTAGTGGTGTTCGGCATGCTGATCCGCACCCACCACGCCAGGGCCGAGTCGCTGTCTACCGCCGATCTGACCAGGCTGCGGGGGTGAGCCGGTGCTCGGTGTGATACTCGCCCTGCTGATCGTGCCGCTGGCGGCCGGGCTGATCTGCGCGGTGCTGCCGCGCGCCGCCGCCCGCGTCAGCACCGTGCTTTCTGGCCTGGCCTGCTTCGCGCTGGTCCTCGCGCTGGTCCCTGCGGCGGCCCACCGGGACCTGACCTACCTCTCCTACCTGCGGGTAGACGCGGTGAGCGTGGTCTTCCTGCTGGCGACCGGTTTCCTGTACGCCGCGGTGGCGGTGTACTCCGTGGGGTACCTCAAGCAGCACGAGGACCTGTACGCGAGGCGTTTTTACGCCGGGCTCAACCTGTTCGCGTGGGCGATGCTGGCCGCGCCGCTGATGAGCAGCCTGGCCCTGCTGTGGATCGCGGTCGAGGTCACCACGGTCGTCTCGGCGCTACTGGTCGCGATCGAGGATACCGACGGGGCGGCCGAGGCGGCCTGGAAGTACGTGCTGATCGCCAGCGCGGGCCTGGGCCTGGGCCTGCTGGCCACGGTGTTCGCCTACTTCGCTGGCGCCCAGGTGCTCGGGGAACACTACAACCTGGCCATCGCCCCGCTGATTGAGGTGGCCGGGCGGCTGCCGGCTACCCCGGTGCGGCTGGCCTTCCTGCTCGCCCTGCTTGGCTACGGAACCAAGGTGGGCTTGTTCCCGGTCCACACCTGGCTGCCGGACGCGCACTCCGAGGCGCCCACCCCGGTGTCCGCGCTGCTGTCCGGGTCGTTGCTGGCCGTCTCCTTCTACGCGATCCTGCGCTACTACCAATTCACCGCCGCGGCGCTGGGCAGCGGCTTCCCGCGGGCCGCGCTGCTGGCCTTCGGGGTAGCCTCGCTGCTGCTCGCCGCGCTTTACCTGTTCGGCCAGCAGGACATCAAGCGGCTGCTGGCCTATTCCAGCATCGAGCACATGGGCATCCTGGCCATCGGGGTGAGCTTCGGCGCGCCGGTGGCGCTGGCGGGCGTCCTGCTGCACGTGCTCTCGCACGCGGCGGCCAAGGCCAACGCGTTCATGGGCGCGGGCGTGCTGGTGGCGAGGTACGGCACCAAGCAGATCTCGGCCATGCGCGGTGCCCTCGACGTGCTGCCGTGGAGCGGGCCGCTGTTCCTGCTGGCGATCTTCGCGCTGTCCGCCCTGCCGCCGTCGGGCATCTTCCGCAGCGAGTTCCAGATCGTGGCTGGAGGGCTGGGCAGCGGCCACTACGCCGCGGCGGCGGTGCTGGTCGTACTCGTCACCGTAGCCTTCTTCGGGCTGACCGCCGCGTCCACCCGGATCCTGTTCAGCCGGGCCCCGCGGCCGCTGTCGGCTGCGGTGGCCGTCCCCGCGCGGGGGGAGCCGTCGGCCTGGATGGTGGTCCCGGTGGCGGCCGGGATCGTGGCCCTGTTCATCTTGGGCCTGCACCCCCCGGCTGAGCTCACCGGGCTGATCTCCAGGGCCGTTGCCCAGCTGGGGGCCGCGCGATGACGACGATGATCCAGCCGGACGTTCTGGCCCTGTGGAAGGAGCTGGAGTCCCGGGTGGCAGCCTCCGACCGGTTCGCCGGCCTGTTCGCGACCCGGATCGCCGACCGCGATCCCGTAACCCTTTCCGCGCACGTCGCGACGGTCGGCGACGTCGACACGCTGGAGGTGACACTGCCACCCGGCGCCACCAGCTATCCGGCTCTCACCCCCCGGGTCGGCGCCGCATTCTGGTACGAGCGAGTGATCCATGATCAGTTCGGCCTGGTGCCCGACGGTCATCCCCGGCCGGCCCCGCTGATCCGCCCGGGCGACCCGCTCCCCCGGCATGTGGAAGGCTACGGGCTGTTCACGATCCCGCACGGTCCGGTCCGCTCCGGCGTGCTGGAGTCCATCGAGTACCTGGTCGAGACGCCCGGCGAGGCCATCCCGCATCTGAACATGCGGGTGTTCTACAAGCACCGCGGCGTTGAGCGGCGCTTCACCGGGATGACCGTCCCGGACGGCGTCCTGCTGGCCGAACGCACCGAGGGCATCGCCTCGGTCGCCCACGCCCTGGCCTTCTGCCACGCAACCGAGCGGATAGCCGGGTGCGCGCCGCCTCCGGCCGCGGCCCTGGTCCGGGTGCTGCACGCCGAGCTGGAGCGGATCGCCAACCACCTGGACGTCGCGGTCCGGCTGGCCGACGCAGCGGGGCTCGCGGTGGCCGCGGCCCGGATGGCACTGCACAAGGAGCGGGTCATGCGGCTGGTCAGCCGGATGTGCGGGAGCCGGTTCGGCCGCGGCGTGGTGGTGCCGGGCGGGGTCAGCGCGCTGCCCCGGCTGGCGTCGGCCGAGCTGCAAGCCGAGGTGGACCGGCTGGCCCGGCAGGTTGCCGGGGAGGCCGCCGCGCTGATGGCCACGTCCTCGTTCCTGGACCGGCTGCGCCGCACCGGTCCGCTGACCCCGGCGCGAGCCCGCATCCACGGGGCCCTCGGCCCGATCGGCAGGGCGTCGGGGTTCGCCGACGACAACCGGCTGACCCGCCCTTACGACGGCTACGGCGAGCTCACCGTGCCGCCCGCCCGGACCCACACGGTCGGCGACGCGCTAGTCCGGCTGCGGGTCCGCTGGGAGGAGGTGGACTCCTCGTTCGGTCTGCTCCGGCGGGCCGCCGCATTGCTGGCCGAACGAACCGACGATCAGCTCAGAGTCCGCTGCGAGCCGGCCGTCGGGCGGGCGCTGGGCTGGGCCGAGGCGCCTCAGGGCGAGGTGCTTTACGACGTCGCGGTGGCGGACGGCCGGATCGTCCATTGCCATCCCCGGTCAGCGTCGTTCCACAACCTGGTGCTGATGCACGAGGTGTTCGCCGGCGATATCCTGACCGACTTCCCGTTCATCGAGGCCAGCTTCGGCCTGTCCGTGGCGGGGGTGGCGCTGTGAGCATCTGGGTGCTGCGCGGCCTGCGCGACGGCGTGGTCACCACCCGGTGGCCCGCCAGGCCGGACCCCTACGCCGAGGCCTGGCGCGGACCTGCCCGTCCCCTCGAACCAGGCGGACCCCGCGCCGATCTGACCGGCCTGTGTCCTACTGGCGCTATCACCGTGACCGGCGGTACCGTGCGCGTCGACCAGGGCCGGTGCATCCTGTGCGGCCGGTGCGTGGCCGAACGTCCCGGCGTCTTCGCTTGGTCCGAGGGTGCCACCGGTCCGGCCGCGCTGACCCGGGAGCAGCTGATCATCCCCGAACTGCCGGAGACCGACGCGGCCGTGGTGGCCGCCCGGGCCAGGCTGGCCGAGCGGACCCGCGCGTTGCGCCGCAGCGTGCACGTCAGGCACGTGGATGCCGGGTCCGACGGCAGCGAGGAGTGGGAGATCCAGGCCCTGCTTGGCCCGGTCTACGACCTGCACCGGCTCGGCGTGTTCATCACCGCGAGCCCCCGGCACGCGGACGTACTGCTGGTCACCGGGGCCGGGACGCGCGGCATGAGCGGCCCGCTGCGCACTACTTACGACGGGATGCCCGACCCGAAGGTCGTGATCGCGGTCGGCACCGACGCGGTCAGCGGCGGCCTGCTGGCCGACAGCGAGGCCACCACCAGCGGCGTCACCGCCACGGTGCCGACCGACATTTTCGTGGCCGGCTCCCCGCCGAGCCCGTTCGGCATCCTGAACGCCCTGCTGATCGCGGTCGGCTACCTGGCCCCTGGCGGAAAGAGGGCGCGGTGAGCTGGGTATTCGGCGCGGGCCTGATCCTGCTGACGCTGGCGGCGGCCGCGGACTTCCTCGGCGGTCGCGTCATGCGGTCCGGGCCGCTGTACCTGCTCGGCGCGGCCGGAGCCGGCTGCCTGGCCGTGACCGGCGGGTTCGCGCTGACCGGCCGGCTGGTCACGCTGGACGTGGTCGGCTGGCTCGGCGACCCGCTCCCGGGCCAGCGGGCCGCCGGGCTGGCGGCCGACCGGTTGTCAGGGCTGTTCCTGGCCATGGCGTTCGGTGCGGCGCTGCCGATTTCGGTGGCGTTCGCCAGCTGGGCCTGGCGGCAGGGGCCACGCCCGGGCCGGCTTGGCGCGAGCTACGCGCTGGCCCTCGGCTCGGTCGCGGTGATCGTGACCGCGCGGGACGCATTCACCGCGCTGTTCGGGTGGGAGGCGCTGACGGCTGCCTTCTACCTGCTGGCCGGGGCGGAACGGCACCGCCGGGACCGGGTCCGCGCGGCGCAGATCACGTTCGCGTTCGGCAAGGTCAGCGGGGCGGCGCTGCTGGTCGGGCTGCTGCTGCTCGCGTCCAGGTCGCACTCGATCCTGCTGGCCTCGTTCGTGCACGTGCCCGGGGGCGCGGCCCGGACCACGGCGCAGGTGCTGCTGCTGGCCGGGTTCGCGGTCAAGGCAGGGCTGGTGCCGTTCCAGGTCTGGATGCCGCGCGGCTACGCGGCGGCGCCCGGGCCGGCCCGCGCGATCATGGCCGGGGTCTGCGTCAACGTGGCGTTCTACGGCATGTGGCGCACGCTGGCGCTGCTCGGCCGGGCCCCCGGCTGGCTGGTCGGCGCGGTGCTGCTGCTCGGCGCGGTGACCGCACTGCTGGGCATCGCGCACGCCGCGGTGCAGAACCGGCTGTCCCGGGTCATCGCCTACTCCAGCGTCGAGAACACCGGGCTGATCGTGACGGGCTTCGGCGTCGCGCTGACCGGCACGGCGGTCGGCAACCGCCTGCTGGTGGCGGCCGGGTTGCTGGCCGCGACGCTGCAGATGGTCGCGCATACCGCGGCCAAATCGCTGCTGTTCGCCTCGGCCGCCGGGCTCGAGGCGGGGCCGGCGGGGACGACCTGGAGCAGCTGCGCGCGCGGGCCCGGCGCACCCCGTGGAGCGGCTTCGGCCTGGCCGTGGGCTCGGTGACGCTGGCCGGGCTGCCGCCCACGGTCGGCTTCGTGTCCGAATGGTTCCTGCTCGAGTCGCTGATGCAGCAGTTCCGCGTGCCCGGCCTGGGCTACCGGCTGGTCCTCGCGGTGGCCGGCGCCTCGGTCGCGCTGACCGCAGGCTTCGCTGGCGTCACCTTCGTCCGGCTGGTCGGCCTGGTGGTCAAGCGAGACGGCCCGGAGCCCGTCCGCGGCGCGCCGCTCACGTACGGCTGGAGCGGCCGGGGCGCCGTCGCCGTGCTCTCCGTGTGCTGCCTGGCCATCTCCGCGGTGACCCCGCTGGAGATCCGTGTCATCGCCGCCGGGCTGTCCCCGGTGGTGCCCAGCAGGCTGGTCATGGGCGCGCTGAAGTCACCGTGGATCGTCCAGCCGCCCTTCGCCGGGTTCTCGATCCTGTCGCCGTCCTGGCTGTGGGTCGAGATGCCGGTGATGCTGCTCCTGGTGGTGGTGTTCTCCTGGGCGGTGTCCGGCCGGCGGCTGCTGCGGGTGCGGCGGGTCCCGCCCTGGCGTTCGGCCACGATGGGGGTCGACGGCCTGGACTCCTACACCGCCTTCGGCTACGCCAACCCCACCCGCCGGGTGCTGGCCGGCGTCCTGCACACCCGGGCCGAGGTGCAGGAGGTCATGCTGGAGGACAGCGACCGCGACGAGGGGTCCGGCCCGCCGGACCGGGACGACGACGCCGTGCAGGAGCAGGCCGCGCACCTCAGGTACGCCTCCGACGTGATGGATGTGGTGGAGACCTACCTGTACCGTCCCCCGCTCCGGCTCTTCCTGGCGGTCGTGGCCGTGGCCAAGCGCCTGCAGTCGGGCCGGCTCGATGCGTACATGCTGTACATGCTTATCGCCTTGGTCGCGGTCATCGCCGTCGTGACTGCCCTGGCCTGAACCGGGTAGCCCGAAAGGGCGGCTTCGCCGCCGACGACGGTGCGGATGCTTGACTTCGCCCGCCAGTCCCTGGTGTAGGTGCCACCATCACCCGCCGGGCGGCGCCGCCCGCCATATCGGCGCCGCCCGCCATATCAGGGTCGCGGGCTGGTGAGAACCGGATAGTAGTCCGCTGCGGCGAGTCGGCCACCGGAAAAGAACAACGCCCACACGCTGCCCTTTACCGCCGGATATTCCCTCACGTCCAGGCCCGCTTCCTCGGCGAGGGTAGCGAGCAGGTGCCGGATCACGGCGCCGGGCGCGCACACGGCGCTAGTACTGCTGCCGTCCGCGAGTTCAAGGATCCGGGTCAGGCCGTGCCTGGGACGTTCGGAATATTCCTCTTCGCCGAACGTCAGCTCGATTTCGACCGCCACCCCGAGCTCCGCGCTCAGCGGTCGCATGGTGTCCACGAAACGGGCCTCGGATGCCGAAAGCAGCCGGGATGGCGCGAAGGCTGGCAGCGTCCGGCGCAGATTCTCCGCCTGTTCCCGTCCCTTGGCGGCCAGCAGGCGGTAACCCCCGGCGTCGTGCCATCGTCCAGCAGGCACGGCGCGGGCGTTTCGCACGAGCAGCACCGCCGAGCCGGAGCGGACGCTGTCGGCCAGCGACCTCAGCGCGTCGATAGCGTAGGCGTCGCCCTGGTAGTCAAGCCGCCGGGCGTCCGCCAACGGCACCCACGCCAGGTGGTCCACTTCCCGCGTCGGCCTGAAGGGGGCGTCGGGGCCGTGCATCGCCCAGTACTCCACGGCCTTGGGGCCGCGGGCGGTGTTGTAGTGTTCGACCTCCCGCCGCTTGCCGGCAATCGCCCGGATCCCGGTCTCCTCGGCCACTTCCCGGCACGCGGTGATCAGCGGATGCTCGCCGCGGCGTAGCTTGCCCTTCGGCAGCGACCAGTCGTCGTATTCCGGCCGGTGTACCAGCGCCACCTCGACAGTCCCGCTGGCCGATGATCTCCACAACACCCCGCCCGCCGCCCGGATCACCCGGTCGCCATCACCCTGCATGACCCCTCCCTGCCCGCCGCTTCTGCTTGGTCACGGTCATCAGGTCACCTCCAGATTCCGAGCAGGAGAAGAGCCCGAGACCGGCGTCCGATCCCGGTCCAGAGTTAAGAGCCTGGGATCGGCCGCACGCGAAGGGGATGACCGTTGGGGCGCGGGCGGGCCCGGGCTCGGGCCCGCCCGCGCGATTGCGTCGGCTGTGGCCTACTTGACCAGCGGAGGGCCGAACGGGAGGATCTTGCGGCCGAAGGTGGACTCGATAATGTCCCCGGCGGCGTGGTACCAGGCCAACACGGCAAAGACCAGGACGATCCAGCCGCCGGCCTCGGTAATGTCTACGTTGTTGGCCCCGGCGCCGACCGCCAGCACGGTCAGGCCGACGAAGATCAGCCAGATTATCACGGTCAGCACCAGGTCGGTGCGCAGCGAGGCGATCGCCAGGTAAAAGCTGATCACCGCGAACACCGCGAGGAACAGGCTGGTCGCATCGTTGAGCTGCACCGGAGGCACGCCGGCGGCGTAGAGCGTGTTGAATGCGCCGAGTATCACCCAGAACGGCCCGTACGTGCCGAACACCGCTCCGGCGAACAGGTTGCCGCGGGTGAACTCCATGATCGCGACGATGATCTGCACCAGACCCCCGAAGAAGAACGCCGCCGGCAGCACGATGGCGATCCCGGCATTATTCAGCAAGTGGGTCTGGTACATGCCGATCATGAACGAGGTGGTAGCGAACGCGGTCACCGCCCACGGCGCCGGGTTGGCCATCCCCCCCTTGGCCGGCGGGACCTGCCGGACTGGCTCGGCTTGCTGGCCGACCGTACCTGATGTCGTCATTTGGGCATCACTCCTATTCTGTCCCCTGGTCGGCCACGGCGGCCGACCTGGCTGCGATGCGGATCGCCGGTGCGGTCCGCGGGTGGTTGCGGGCCGATGCGGGAGGCCTTCCACGCCGCCTTCAGGCCAGCGCGCCAGCGGCGCAGGAAGGGGGTCCGCCCGCCAGGGTGGCGCAGCGGGATGCCGGCTCGGCGCATGAACCCGCGTACGGTCATGGCCGGCTGGCCGGTGAGCAGCTCGATGTGGGTCAACGCGGCGCCGCAGCCCCAGTACAGGTCCTTGACCAGCGCGTTGGTCAGCGGTACCGGGTCGGGGAAGCGCTGCCAGATTGTTCCGCCGGGCGGCACCCGAGGGATGTCGCGGACGTCCAGTACCGCAGCGATCAGCGGGTCGGCATACAGCGCCTCGACTAGCTTGATCTCTTCCGGGCCCGGCTCCCGGACGATCCCGCCGGCCCGGACGGGTACGCCCAGGGCATGCGCGCTGCGCAGTACGGTGCTGCGGGAGGTGCCCAGCCGTCGGCCGACCTCATCGGCGGTCAAGCCTAGCTGGATGTACAGGTCTTCCAGGACCTCAGCGGCTACTAGCTGGCGGTCTTCGCGGTTCCAGCCGCCCCGGGTGCGTACGTGGATGCCATAGCGGCGCAGCCGGTCGCGGACCGTCCGGTCCGACAGGCCGGTGATCGCGGCGATCTGCGGGGAGCCGAGCCGTCCTACCACATACAACTCCGCCAGGACCCGCGGCAGGAGAAGTGGGTCGTCTCGGCGGAGCGGTCGCTGCCGACCTGCGCCGCGGGGCCGCAGCTCTACGCCCGTCCGACGCAGCATCCTCGTCACCCGTTGCCGGTCCAGCCCGGTGATCTCGCCGATCGCGTAGGTCGACAACCCCTGGCACAGGTACAAGTGGGCGAGCCCGGCCGGGTCCGACCCGTCCCGGGCAAGCGCGGCGTCCTGGCCGACGTGGCAGTACCGGCATGACAGCGGCGTGCCTTCAACGGGAACGTCGGCCGTACCGGATCTACGGTCGAGCATGAAGCATCGGCCCTCCACCCGTGCTGGGCAGGGACCGTTGGCGGTAACCGCAAATTTACGGCGAGCCCCTCCGCCGTACCTATCCTGAGCATAATTCCAGCTTCTCGGCCAGTAAAGCATTCCCCGATACGCACGTTCCCGCGCAGGTCCAGCGGCCGCTGGACGCTCGCTGCGGCAGGTTCTCCGGGTCGGCCGGGTAACCTTGAAGGTGGCGGAGGGGCTCGCCGCAACAGCGCTAGTGCCAACGGTCCCTGCTCAGCAGGGAAAGGCGCGCATGCCGCATGAAACAGATCCTGGCCCTCAGCCATGCCCGGAAGTCCTATGACGGCAAGGTGGTCCTCGACGATGTGACGCTGGCGTTCCTGCCCGGCGCGAAGATCGGCGTGGTCGGGCCGAATGGCATGGGGAAATCCACGCTGCTGCGGATGATGGCGGGGCTCGAGCCGGCGTCCAACGGCGAGGTCCGTCTCATGCCGGGCTACCGCGTCGGGATCATGCCGCAAGAACCGGTGCTGGACGAAGGCAAGACGGTGCTCGGCAACGTGGAGGAGGGCGTCGGCGAGACCAAGGCGCTCATCGACCGGTACAACGAGATCGCCGCGAAACTGGCGGCGGACTGCTCCGACGAGCTACTCGAAGAGATGGGCCGGCTGCAGGAGCAACTCGATCACCGGGACGCCTGGGACCTGGACAGCCGCCTGGAGCAGGCAATGGATGCGCTGCGCTGCCCCCCGCCCGATGCCGCGGTCGCCAGCCTGTCCGGCGGGGAGCGGCGCCGGGTGGCGCTGTGCCGGCTGCTGCTAGCCCAGCCGGACCTGCTCCTGCTGGACGAGCCGACCAACCACCTCGACGCCGAGAGCGTGCAGTGGCTGGAGCAGCACCTGGCCAAGTACCCGGGCACGGTGGTCGCGGTGACCCACGACCGGTACTTCCTGGACAACGTGGCCGGCTGGATCCTTGAGCTGGACCGCGGCCACGCCTACCCGTACGAAGGCAACTACACAACTTACCTGGAGACCAAGGCCTCCCGGATGAAGGTGGAGGGGCAGCGGGACGCCAAGCTACGCAGGCGGCTGGAACAGGAACTGGAGTGGGTACTGTCCAGTCCGCGCGCCCGCCAGGCCAAGAGCCGCGCCCGGCTGGACCGGTACGAGCAGATGGCCGCCGAGGCCACGTCCCGGACCAAGCTGGACTTCGAGGAGATCCAGATCCCGCCCGGTCCCCGGCTGGGCAGCCTGGTTGTCGAGGCCGAGCACCTGGTCAAGGGGTTCGGGGACCGGATGCTGATCGAGGACCTGAGCTTCAGCCTGCCGCCGAACGACATCGTCGGGGTGATCGGTCCGAACGGGGTGGGCAAGACCACCTTGCTGAGGATGATCCTGGGTGTGGAGCAGCCGGACGCCGGGACGATCAGGATCGGCGAGACGGTACGGATTTCCTACGTGGATCAGCTGCGGGCCGGGATCGGCCCGGATAAGACCGTGTGGGAGGTGATCTCGGGCGGTGAGGCGTTCATCCCAGCCGGACAAGCCGACATCCCCAGCCGCGCGTACGTGGCCGCGTTCGGGTTCAAGGGATCGGACCAGCAAAAACCGGCCGGGCTGATGTCCGGCGGGGAGCGGGGCCGGGTGAACCTAGCGCTGACCCTCAGGCAGGGCGGGAACCTGCTCCTGCTGGACGAGCCCGCCAACGACCTGGATGTGGAGACGCTGGCCTCGCTAGAGCGTGCACTGGGCGAGTTCCCCGGCTGCGCGGTGATCACCAGCCACGACCGGTGGTTCCTGGACCGGGTCGCAACCCACATCCTGGCCTGGGAGGGCGGGGCCGCCTGGTACTGGTTGGAGGGCAACTTCGCCGCCTACGAGCAGGCCAAGATCGCCCGGCTGGGCGAGGACGCGGCCCGCCCGCACCGGGTCACCTACCGACCGCTGACGCGCTGACCGGCGCGGGGGCAGTCATGGACGACGCTGACGCCCTTGAGGTGATCCGGCAGGCCGAGCGGGTCGTGTGGGCGGCGAGCTGGCACCTGCAGGAGCAGAGTGTGCTGGAGAAACTGGCGGGAACGCGCGGCCTGGCCCGCGCCCGCCTGGAGCAGCGCTCCGATGTCATCCAGTTGGTCACCTACGACGGTGAGCACCTCGGGCACGTGCGGAGGGAAGGACCCGCTGGCCCGCAGGAGCGCTGGGTGGCCGTGCTGAGACACCGGTCACAGCAGATCGGCGTCTACGGCAGCGCGGGCGCTGCTGCTCGCGCGCTGGCCCAGGCTTGCGGCAAGACGATCAGCGAAGTCAGCTGAAGACGCTCTCTCGGGCGCGCGCCTGACCTGACGTGGCGCTTTAGCGCGCCGCGCTTCGGGGAAGTGCGGTTACGCGGGCTGCCTGCCCACCGGATGGCCAGGGTCCGATGCCGTAAAATAGTGGATGGTGGTTTTATCCGCCCGGCGGTGGACCCCGCCGCGTCCGCGCGGACGCATTCCTGCCGCGTGGGATTGCCGGATGGCCGATGGGTCCTGCTCTTGGTGTGCGGGAGGCAGGACAGGATGATGGCTCCGGTATCACGACCCGCCGAGCAGGGCGCACGGCCCGGCCGCCTGTGGTGGCTGCCGTCCGGCGGATACGGGAATGGCCTGGATGACGCCGCGTGGGCACCGGTCCTGGAGATCAGCGGGCATGTCGTGGCGGATGTGCTCGGTGCGCTGGCCGACGCTGGGGTGCCCGGTTACGCGGCTCCTGCCCGCCTGCCGGGTCGTCGGCTGCGTGACCGCTCAGGGCGGCCGGAGACCTGGCGGCTGTGGGTCGGTGCCAGCGCCCACGGCCGGGCGGAGGAGGTGCTCGTGGCCGTGATGCCTCGCCTGGCGCGGGAGGCGGCGCGGCGCGCCGACAACGCATGGCGCTGACCGGGCGCCGCCGGGTCGGGGCGGCGATCATGGCGTTCGCCGGACCGGTGGCCTTGGCGGCCACCGCCGACCGGGGGTGGCTGGCCCGCGCGGACCACGCAGGTTTCCGGGCCGTCCTGGCGAGCCGCTGCCCGGCGGGAACGGTAGCCGCGCGGGCACTCAGCGCGCTGGCCGAGCCGGGCGTGGTATACCCGCTGCTGGCGGCCGCCTGCGTCGCGCGCCGGGATGGCTTGCGCGGTGCGTGCCTGCCGTGCCTGGTCGTGGCCAGCGGGGCGGTCGCCAGGCGGCGCCTGTCACGGGTGATCGCTCGGCAGCGTCCCACGGCAGAGGCCTGGCTGAGCGAGCCGGAGGGTTTCAGCCTGCCGTCGAAGCACACTACCCTTGCCGTGCTGGCCGCCGGAGCGTGCGCGCGCGCTCTTGGCGCGCGCGGCGCCGCTGCGCGGGCCGCACCGGCCCTGGCCGGCGCTGCGGTCGGCGCCAGCCGGGTCTACCTGGGCGTGCACTGGCCCGCCGATGTGGTCGCGGGCTGGCTGTTCGCCGAGGGATGGCTGCGCCTGACCGCCCCGGACCGACCGAAACCCGGCTGACCAGGAAGAAGACGCTCATGGATTCGATCGACGTACGCTGTTCTGTCATCGTGTTCCGCGACGATGCCGTGCTGCTGGTGCGCCGCAGCCGCAATGGCAGCGACGACTGGGTGCTGCCTGGCGGCACGCCACGTCCCGGCGAGAGCATGGTCGCGTGCGCCAGGCGGGAGACCCTGGAGGAAACTGGGCTGTCGGTGGATCCGGCGCGGGTCGCCTTCGTCCTGGAAGCCCTGGGACCCGGGTCCACGCTGCGCACCGTCGATCTGGTCTTCCTGGCCACGGCGGACGGGCGCGGCCAGCCTAGGCCCCGGGAGGCGGACACCGAAGCCCAGTTCGTCCCGCTCGGCCAGCTCGCCGGGCTGGATGTGCGCCCGCCGCTGGCCGGGTACCTGCGCGCCCTGCATGCTCGCGGAGGCGAGCCGACAGCCGCCTACCTGGGCAATCTGTGGCGCCCGCATTCCCGGGACGGCCTACGCCCGGGTGGGCAGAGTGCGGTCCCGCCCCCATGACCTGCCAGCCCGAGAAGCGTGTCCGGGAGGTGGCCGGTGAGCACAGCGTCATCTCGTCGGTAATCCCGCGGCCTATGACCGTCAGACCCCGGTGTCGGCCCAGGTCTGGGTGAGCGAGGGCAAGCCGGCGAGGCGGCGCAGGGCGCCGAGGTGGGCGCGGGATTCCTCCTCGGTGACCAGCACGCTATGCAGCGCTTCGCGCTTGAGCGCGTAGGCACGCATATCGTCGCCATCGCGGCGGAGCGCGTCAGCCAGCGCGCGGGCCATTGCCGGCCCGGTATCCGGCGGGGGGCCTGCGGCAAGCGCCAGTGCCAGGTGCCGCAGGCATAGCGCCGCAGTGGGCTCGGCTGGTGCCTGTCCGGCGGCCTCACCGACCGCCTTGCGCTCGCGTTCGGCCAGTGCCGCGCACAGCGGGCATGTGCCAGAGTGCGGGGCCACGGCGGCCACGCGGCCAGCCAGGTCCGTGGCAGTGCCGCCTTGCTTGCTGATGGATTCCAGCGCGTCGGCCACGGCAGCGGCCAGCTTCGGGTACCCGGCGGAGATGCCGAGCGGGGACGCCATGGCGGCGTACTGCCAGGTGTGCAGCGGGCAGAATCCGCCGACCAGCGCATGCCGCTGCTGGTCATCCTCGCGGGTGGCGAGCCGGAACTGGCTGCGGCGAAGATATGCGGTGAGCGTCGCCTCCATCTGCTCGCAGACCAGGCAGCCTCCGGCTGACGGGCTGGCGGCCGGTGTCAGCTCCGTGTCCGTGTCGTCCCGGTCAGGCGGTCCCGCAGCACCCAGGGCCTCCTGGAAATCGGCGAGTTCGGCCGCAAGGCCGTCAAGGGCCGCCAGGTCCTCTTCGTGCGGCACGGTCTGCAGGAAGCGGCGGAAACGATCGGCGGCTTCGCGCATCTGCCGGTCAGCCTGATCGCCGAGCCTCAGGGCCCAGTCCCGCGCCGCCACCTGGAACGCGGCACGCGCACGTTCGTCGAATGCTCGGATCGCGGACGCGAGCGCGTCCTCCAGGCAGCGTCTGACCTCTACATCGCCGACGGCGGCCTTGCGGCGGGATCGTCTCGGCGTCTGCGCCGGGACTGTCCACTCCGGCACCCCTACCGCAAGAGCGGGAACGTCCGCTGCCGACCAGCCCGCAAGCCCGCGACGGTCCTCCTCCGTGGCCAGGCCCGCGATCTCCGCGCCAACCAGGCCGGGTGAGCGCGATAGCTCCAGCAACTCGCCGATTTCGCCGGCCGCCATGCCGGTGAGAAATTCGTGTACCTCGCCCACCCGCCGGTCCAGCCAGGCGCCGACGAGGTTGCGTCCGGTCTCCTCCATCCGGCCCCGGGCGTTTTCCAGGAGGTCACGAACGGTACCGTCACCGATGGCATCCAGCGCATCGTCGGCGTGCGGCGCGAGCAGGTCCAGCAGGCTCGCTTGCCAGGCAACGCTCTGCCCGGAGAGCAGGCCAGGCAAATCGGCATCGATCCGGCTGGTGAGCTTCTCGGCGACGGTACTCCGCCGCTGGCTCAAGTCGGCCATGCGTGCTTCGAAGGCGGCAAGCACCCCGGAAGGGTCGGGCCCTCCATCGAGGCGGAGTCGGCCAAGCAACAGGTCACGCCGCTGGTCGGAGACCAGCCGGGCGGCCCGCCCCGCGATGTTGCGCAAGAACACTTCGGCCTTGCCCGTGGTCAGGAATTCCTCCAGCTCGGCGCGAAGCTGCGGCAGGCCACTTCCCGACAATCGACCGCGGTCATCCTGGACTACGGCCTGCAGTGCCTCCAGCGCCGACAGAGCGAACAAGCGAGGCTCGCTCATCCCCAAGTCCTCGCGAAGGCGGCGCCGTACGAACTCCAGCACGCCGACGGCGTCACCGTCAGAAACCAAGTCACGCTTGTTGATCACCAGGAACAGTTTGCCGGCGTGCCGGTTCGCTTCGGCGAGGAAACCGGCCTCGGCCTCGGTCAGCGCCGAGTCGAAGCCGGTCACGAAGATCACCGCGTCGGCCTGGGACAGGAACTGCCTGGTGGTCGCGGTGTTGATCTCGATGGACGACCCGACCCCGGGGGTATCCGCGAACTCGAATCCCAGCCGCAAGATCTCCGCCGGAATCTCGACCTGGACCGACATCACCTGCAGCTCGGCGCGCCGAGTGCTCGCCAGCGCGACGTAACCGGCCACCTCGGCCAGGGGCACCTCGATGGGCAGGGGCGACGCCCGGCGGTGCACGATCGCGCGTGGTCGGCTGCCGTAGCGGACTGTCGTGATCACCGAGGTCATCGGCAGAGTGCCCATGGGCAGGTAGGCGCCGCCGAGAACCGCGTTCATCAGGGTGGTCTTGCCCCGGCTGAACTGGCCCACTACGGCGAGTTGGAGCCTGTCGGTGGCTAGCCGCGCCAGCAGTTCTCTCGCCCGCTTCTCGGCCTGCTGATCCCCGGACGCCCGCGCGACGTGCAGCGCGGCCCGGATCATGTCGCCGAGTTTGAGACGGCCATCCCGGTAGGTTGTCAGTCCGTTCATCTCTCCGCCTTTTGCTGCAGACTGGCGCTGTAGGGTGGCCCGAGGCGGAGGGGCCCGCCTGATGCCGCGGAGATGCCGCCAACGGTCCCTGCCTGGACCGCTTGGGAGGGCCCCCTATGGCCAAGGTGAGCGAGGAAGAGGTCCTGTTGCTGTGGCGGGCATTGACAGCGTTCCGGTCCGGTCGGCGCCCTGCCTGCGAGGCGACGGGGAAGCCGCCGCGCAGCCCGTGCCCGTTGCATGACCAGTGCCCGCGCTGGGACGGGCCGGCCGATTACTACGCGGTCATGGAGGAAACCGAGGAGCAGACCGAGTGGCGGCGCTCCGCGTGGCCGTGTAGCAGGATCGCGGTTCTGCTGTCCCCCGAGCTGCGGCATATCGGCCCCGGCTGAGCAATCGATGGCGGGCCCTTCCGCCGTCTCCACGTCATCCCGGCCAGCGGCAGGAAACCTGCACGCTTCCTCTCGCCGAGCAGGGAGTGGACAGCTCATCCCGCGCGCGACGATCCCGGTGGTGGGGCAGCGACCTCACCACCGGCTTGCCGGACCTGGCTGTCCAGGTCTGGTTCGCCGTTCGGGGTTGCTGCTGCCGGGGCGAAGGCTTCGTCCTCATCCAGCCAGGCACCCAAGCGGTAGTAGAGGTCTTCCCCGAAACTGGTCGGCAGCGGGTCTTTGACCGCGAGCTTGTAGTTCCGTTGCCCGTCGGGCTGCCGCTCGGCCCTGAGGAAGAGCGCAGAGCGCGAGTGCTGGCGGTGGATGCGGTCGGCGAACTCGAACCGGTGGGTGACGAAGAACACCTTGATGCCCGCGTCAAGCAGAGCGAGAACGACCTGGTAGCCGATCTCCGATCCCTCGCGCTCGTTGGTTCCGGCGAAGGATTCGTTGAACAGCATGAGGCAGTGCGGCCTGATGTGGTCGGCGATGGCGCTCATGCGCCTGAGCTCGTCGTCCAGCCGCCCGCTGGTCATGCTGGCATCCTCCTCCCGGATGAAATGGGTGAAGATCCCGGTGGCCATGTCCGCCCGGTAGGCCTCCGCCGTGACGAACAGCCCGCACTGCATCATCAGCTGCGCCACGCCAACACTGCGCAGGAAGGTGGATTTCCCCCCCGAGTTAGCGCCGGTGATGATGACCAGCGACTTCCCGTCGCCCTGTATGTCGTTACCAACGACCGGGCTCTGAGACTGCAGTTCCAGGCAGGTGTCGCGCAGGTCGGTACACGAAAACGTTGGCGATGACGGCTGCGTCGGATCGGGGACGGTGGTCGGTACCCCTTTGGCCGCCAGCCGGTCGGCGAGGTTGAGGCAGCTGACGTAGAAGCCCAGCTCGGCGCGCAGCACGGTGAAGTAGCTGCCGATGTGGTCGGCGGACTGGGCGGCCGCGTTGGCGACGAGGTTGATACCCCGGCTGGTCAGGTCCTCCAGGATCTGGCCGCCGGCCTCGTCGCGGGGCGGGATGGTGAAGGAGTAGGTGGTACGAGGCCCGATACCCAGCCGCTCCGTCCACCGCCGCCGGGTGTCACCGGGGGCGCGGAGCACGAGGCCGGTCCCGCTGTTGTCGCGGTCGAGCTGGGCGCTAATCAGTACGCCAGCGCGGAACCGCAGCTGTTTGAGGCGATCGCCGATCTCCTCGAAGTACTCGTCGTCCAGCTCGCGCTGCAGCGTGGCGAACAGCGTCCGCAACCCATCGGAGTGGAACTTCCCTGAATGGTCGTCGGCGATCCGCCGCAGTTGCCGCAGCCGGGCCACGTAGGTTTCCAGGTAAGCGACCGCGCCCGACAGGTTGGACGACGCGCCCTGGTAGTTGCCGCCATAGCCCCACAGGTGTCGTTTGTCCTGCACGGCGCCGACCGCTACAGCATAGATGTCCCGGATGACCTCGGGCTGGGCCAGGCAGTCGGCCAGCACCTGCTGCCGGTAGCGGATGGCGTCCGCGTCCTGCAGGCAGGTGAGTAGCACTTTCGTCGATACTTGGAAAAGGAATTTGTCACCAGCGGCCATCGCCTGTAGCAGCGTGGTCAGCTCCAGGTCCTGGACCAGGTCATGATGGCCGACAGGCAGGTCAGCTTCGGAGTCGAAGTCCCGGTCGCGGTACAAGAGGTAGACCTTCATAGCGCGAGCCGCTCCCGCAGCCGGTCGTAGGTGACGTCGTGTTTCTCGGCGAGGGCCAGCGCGTAGGCCAGGCCGTCGGCTGGCTTCCTGACCACCTTGAAGGTGCGCTCGGCCGGATTATCCGGGACGATAGTGCTCATCATGCTGACGACTTGATCCCCCAGCGAGGCCAGCTCGTCTACGAACGTGACGTAGACGCCCAAGGCGTCCAGCCGCATGACCTTGGTCAGCAGTTTCGTTCCCAAGAAGCGGGCATCGTGCAGGGTGGTGGAGGCGAAGGTCTCATTCATTATCACGATGCTGCGCGGGGTGGCCGCCCGCAGGATCTTCCCGATCCGCACCAGGTCGTCCTCCAGTTTCCCGGTCTGCTTGGCGAGATCTTCCTCTCGTGCGAAATGGGCGAAGAGACGGTCGAACAGGAAGAGGCGAGCGGAGCTGCCCGGGACCGGGCAGCCGGTGCTGGCCAGCTGGTGGAGCTGGCCGAAATTCCGGGCAAAGGTGGTCTTCCCGCCCTGGTTGGGGCCGGTCACGACGAAGATGCGCTCGCGTCCCTCCAGGAAGAAGTCGTTGGTCACCACCTCCTTGCGCTCGGCGACGAGCTTGTGCGCCAAGGCTAGGTCGAAGGTGTCGGCGGCGCGGACGTCCTTGGTGACGGCGGAGACTTCTGGATAGCAGAAGCGCAGCCCGGCGGCGCGCAGCGGCCTGATGTGGTCCAGGTAGGCGAGATAGAACTGCAGCTCTTGGTCGGCGCGCCGGATCCCCTCATCGAGGAACCCGTCGTGCTGGCGGCAGTACTCGTCCAGGGCAGTGAACTCCTCGGGGAAGAGGCGGGCCACCAGATCGAGGATCTGCGCGGCGATGTGGTTCATTCCCGGCTGGGTCCGGTAGCGGATCAGGTAATCCTTGACTGCGCCCTGCTTGAACCGGTCGAATGTCGCCAGCACCACGGTGCTGTAGTCGGCTTCCTCCTGGTAGCGGGTCACGTCCACCCGGCCGCCCCGGATGCGGGTGCAGTAGCTGATCCGCCCAAGGGCATCCTTCCGGTCCCTGGTGTCGCTCACCAGGGCGGCGAATCCGGCCGAAGCCACGTACGAAGCGAGGTAGTCACGGAAGGCCAGCAGGGCACGGGAGCTGATCTGCGCCGAGACAAGCTGGTCGGCCAGCGACTGAACCGCGTCGCAGTAGATGGCCGCCGCATCCAGCAGCCAGCCCTCCCGCTGGTAGCGGTACGGCATCTTCGGCAACTGCCGCAGGTGGACGCGTACCTCGCTCATGAGATTGGTGAAGCGCTGGAGTTCAGCGGCCAGGACAGGGTCTTCCAGATCCCGGAAAACCTCCTGGCGATAGCGCACGGCGTCGACATCGCGCAGGGAACCGAACAGGACTCTCGTGATGTGGTCTCGCTCTTCGCGATCCCCGGCGATGGCCGCCACGATCTGGTCCAGGTTCAGGTCCTCCGCGAAGGAGCGATCCGCATCCTGCTTGGCGGTTCCCCCAGTCGGCGCCGCTCCGTCGAACAGCAAGCTGGGAAACTGGCCACGACCTCCTGACGGCGTGGATCCTGGCTGCGATTGCCGATCAGCCCCACTGCCCTCCCGGTCACCAAGCCTGGTTGCCCGATCGCGGCCCTGTGGCGAGTCTCCGGTCAGCGTCATGGCGTGTCCTCCCGTGCCCCTTCGCTGGGGGTGTCAACAGGAGCCATCAGCCACTAGGGCGACTCCGGCGAGCTCCATCGCCGTTGTCCTGATTCTACCGGCCCGGTGGGCGCATCCGGTCGGCGGGACAGTAATGGAGCAGGCCCTGTCCGGTGCTCCGCTTCAATGTCATGCCGCAACGATCTTCCCGGGTCCCGACAGCGTGTCGTCCGCGCCGTCGTCACGCATCATTGCGGCGGGCATCCGCAAAACACGCTGCCGTCAAGGAATGCGGCGGCACGCCGCCATGCCGTCATTTCCGGGCCCCTGGCTTCGTGGCGGCGGGCCCCGGTGTTCTTGCTGAATGCTTCGTTCAGCTCAGCGACCAGCATGTCTGCCTGCGCCACCGCGCCACGTGCTGTCACGTGCCCGGCCCACGGATCGGCCGCTCGCAGGCCCAGCAGATGCCACACGCACAGCGGTGCCCAGCGGCGCGGAGCCGCAGGCGAGGCTCGCAGCGACGTGCGGAAATTATCGACCGCCCGGTCCGCCGCATTGCGGCTGGCCAGGCATACGGGACAGCCGTCCGGGTCGGCGCGACGACGGCCAGATCGCAGCCAGCCGGTCGGCCCGCCCAGCTTCCGTCCCGGCGTCGGCACGCGCCGGGTCAGGCCCGCGGCCAGGGAGTCGGCCTGCCAGGCCAGCACGGACGCCGCGCCGCGCTGGCCAGCCAGAACGACAAGGTCGCCCAGATGGCCAGCGCACAGCAGCAGTGGCCCGTCCCGCTGACCGCGGTCTGTGGTGCGGAGAATCTGGGTCAGGCGGGTGTTCTCCGAGCGGGCTGCCGACAGGCAGGCCAGGCACGCACCAGAGCCGGGCCGAGCGCTGGCAGGAGCCGCCTGGCGCAGCACGGCGCGCACCTCCGCATCGTGATCTGTCCCCGCCAGCCAGTCGGGACTCGCCGACTGGGCGGCCGCCGTCGTCGCCTGCGCCATCCAGGCGACGACCCGGTGATCTCCCCGGACCGAGGCCGCGCCGAGATGGGGGATGCATAGGCCGCCGAGCTCGCGGTAGCGCTCCCGGACCCGGTCACTGGCCACGCCCTCCAACAGGGTATCCAGGGCCCGGCTGACGGCGCCGTCGTCACGCTCGCACGCGGGACAGACGGCAATCGAAGCCTCGCGGCCGCTCAGCCGGTCCCGGGCCGCCTCCACGACGTACCGGTAGACCGCGGTGAGCCTGCTCGCGGCCCCGGGCTGGCTCATGAGCGCGCGCACGTGGCGGGCGCACATACCTAGCGACGAGCACAGCCTGGTGATAGTCACGGCGTCCGCGTGTGCCTCAAGAGCAAACCAGGCCAAGTACCGGTCGCCGACCTCGTCGGCGTAGCGGCACACCGGGCAGCCCGGCCCGGTCAGCAGGTCCGCCGCGGTATACAGCGTCAGCACGGTCGGACCGCGCGGGATCGGGGTGGCGGACGGCATGCTAGTCTCCGGCTCTCAGGCGGCTGCGGACTGCCAGGATGAACGGTATCGCGGCCAGTTCGCTGGCCATGCAGAACGCCACGAGCCCGTCCAGTGACACGTTGATCAGGACGCCGATCACGATGCTGCCCAGCACCCAGGCCGTTCCGTAGATCCCGGTGAACAGGCCGTAAGCGGAGGCCCGGCGGTCCGGGGAGACCATGGGCGCCACCGCCGCTGGGATGAGCGACTCCTGCACGCCCATTCCGAGGCCCCACAGGGACACGCCCACCAGGATGGTCCAGAACCCGCCGAGGAACACCAGCGGTGCGTACAGGCCGGCTACGACGGTCAGCGGGATGAGCACGCCGATCCCCGCGCGATCGAAGATCCGGCCCAGGACGAGGGATCCGGTGCCGCTCACCGCCATCGCCACCGCGTAGAACACCGGCGTGAGTACCGGAGCCACCGTTCCGGCGCGTGAGAAGTGGTACGAGATCAGCGGGAAGTCGGCGAAGCCAGCGGCGGCCAGAGCGGCTCCCGCCAGATAGACCCAGTAGACCCGGGGCAGTCCTTCGGCGCTGACCCGGGCGGGCCCGGCCGCCAGGTCCTGGGGCCGTGGGTAGAGCAGCCGGGCGACCGCCAGCAGCGACAGCATGATGGCGGCCGGGACCGCCAGCGACGCGAACGCGATCTTGTAATCATGCCGGGTCAGGGCCAGGACCAGGGCTACCAGCAGCGGGCCGAACATGGCACCGAACTGGTCCAGCGCCTCATGGATCCCGAACGCCCGGCCGTACCCGATGTCCTTCGCCGCGTGGGACAGCATCGCGTCCCGAGACGGGTTGCGGATACCCTTGCCGATCCGCTCCGCGATGACCAGCAAAGCGGCCACCTGCCAGTTCCGGGCCAGGGCGAGGAGCGGAACGACCGACATCTGCAGGACGTAGCCGCCGATCGTGATCGGCCAGTACCGCCCTGTACTGTCGGCGCCGCGCCCGGAGAACAGGCGGATGTTGTAGCCGATGAATTCCCCGGCACCGCTGACGACGCTGATGGTGAAGGCCCCAGCGCCGAGCATCCCGAGGTACGGGCCGACGATGCTGCGGGATCCTTCGTAGGTGAAGTCAGCGAAAAAGCTCATGATCCCCACCATGAGCACGAACTTCAGCGCCGGGGACGCCGCCTTTACCCGCTCCGGGACCTTCACCATAGCGACCAGGCCATGAAATCTGCCTTGATACGCGGCAGGCTTTGCGGCATGGAACCTCCCTGGCTCGGTCAGCCAGGGACCGTCAGCGGACCGCTCGCGGGTCGCGATTCCAGGGTGAGCCCCATCACCCATTCCGGTCCATTGTGGCACTGGCGTGTGCCCGGCCGCCAAGACGGGGCCGGCGGCATTTACCGGCCCGCTCGCCGACACAGCCAGGGTGACGAGGCTCCTGGGTGAGGCCCGTTATTGCGTCAACATCAGGGGCAACCAGGTCGAGGTGACCCGGTACGAAGGCGAGGTCGGCTACCACGCGGAGGTGCAGCAGACCTTCGCGAAGCTCGCCAAGAATTACCCGGTCCTGGGTCGCGAAGCGAGCCTATTCCTGCCGGACCGGGTCTTCATACACTTCGACCGGCTGGCCCGTGGGATCAGGAAACGCCAGCAACAGGACCAAGACGACCACTAGTCATCATGAGCGCCCAGCGGAGATCGGGGACAGGGCGGTGGGCGCGATGCCGAACGCCTGTGGGGGCTGGCACGTGGGACCGGGGGCTGGCGGCTGCGGGCCGGGCTTGGGGATGCCCGCGGTCGGCTTTTTCGACTTGTGGGCCTGGGCCATCTCGGCCATGTACGTGTCGTCCCTGGCAACCCAGGCAGCCAGCGCGCGGTACTGGCTCTGACACTGGTTTACGGCCGTGCGGATGGTGGCCACGGCCTGCTGGACATGGGACAGATTACCCATGGTGTAGGCCGACGTGGCCATCTGCCGGTAGTTCGCGGGTACCTGGGCCAGCGGTATCCCGGTCGGCTGGTATACGTGAGACAGCGAGATCCACAAGACCTTGGCCGGGCTGGGGATGCCGCGGTAGATGACGACCTGGCCGTTGCTATCTGCGAGGTAGTACTGCCTCTGGGTCGATTGCACGACCAGGTAGCCGCCAGCCACCACGACCGCCACGAGCACTACCAGCGCGGCGGTCACGATCGGCCAGCGCCGACGCCCCGGCCGCGAGCGTCCCGGCCGGACACGGTGGCTGCGCCGGGCCCGGCCGGGCGGCGGGGCCATGCCGTTATCGGTTGCGGGTGCCAGGTAGATTCCGGACAGCCCTGCGTCCAGATCCAGGCCGTCACCGGCCATGATGATCTGCGTCCCGGCCCGCGCTAGACCCGCGTGGTCGTCATCGAACCTGGCCGTCTCGAACGGGTCGTTGCCGTCGGCCCTGCCGTCGCCCGGCTGCAGGCTCGCTGCGGCCCCGGCCAGTATCGGAGCGCTCGGCAGGGGCAGCCGCGTGGTGGCCGTGTCCACCACGTCCGCCACGATGCAGGTGATGTTGTCCGGTCCGCCGCCGGCGTTGGCGAGGTCGATCAGCTCGCGGGTCGCGGCCTCGGGATCGGCCACCGACTCGAGCGTGCCGCGCAAGGTCTCGTCGCTCACCACCCCGGACAGGCCGTCCGAGCAGAGCAGGTAACGGTCGCCGGGCATCGCGTCGTGCACGGACAGATCGGGCTCGGCTGCCGACCGGCCGTCCAGCGCCCGCAGCAGCAGCGAGCGCTGCGGGTGCGTGGAGACGTCATCGGCGCTGATCCGGCCCTCGTCCACCAGCGACTGGACCAGCGTGTGGTCGTGGGTGATCTGGTAGAGCTCGCCCTGCCGCAGCAGGTAACCCCGCGAATCCCCGATGTGGCACACGCCCGCGTGACCGTCGGACCACAGCAGCGCGGTCAGCGTGGTCCCCATGCCCTCGACGGCAGGATTCGCGATGATCTTCTCCTGCAGGCGGGCGTTGGCGGCGGCCACGGCCGAGGCGAGCGCGGTCAGCATGTCGCCGGACGGCTGCCCGGAGTCGAGTTCCGCCATGGAGGCGATGGTCAGCGCGCTGGCCACCTCGCCGGCCGCGTGGCCGCCCATCCCGTCGGCCACCGCGAGCAGGCGCGGCCCCGCGTACGCCGAGTCCTCGTTCCCTTCCCGGAGGAGGCCGACGTCGGAGCGTACCGCGTAGCGGAGTACAAGTGTCATCTGCGCAGTTCGAGCCAATGCAGGTCATAGAAAGATTGAGGGTTATTCAGGCCGTCCGATAGAAGTGTAGGCCGACGACAGCTGAGATGGTCGTTTCAAACGTTTTGAGCGGGCGCCGGTAGTCGGTGTGAACGATGGTCCAGTTTTTGAAGTGCGAAATCACCTGCTCGATCATCCAGCGTATCTTGTTGACCTCGGAGTTGTATTCCTTCTGCCAGACGAGTAGCTCGCCGCCCGCAGGCTTCCTGAAGGGGGTGATCATGTTGTTCCCGATGTATCCTTTGTCGCCGATCCAGTTCTCCGGGTTCATCGTCAGCAGTACGCCGGATTCTTCCTGGCAGTAGTTGTCGTGACGGCTCCCGTTGACCGGGTCGGAGATCCAGGCGAGCCTTCCGTAAATGGTGCAGGCGACCTGGACGTTCATCCCGGTGGTCTTGTGCTTTCCCGAGTACAGCTCCTTGTGCCCATCCCATGACCAGCACCGGAGCAGTGTACCGTCCAAGATGTACTGGGCATCCGGGTCAAGGTCATCAGCGGTCGGCACAAATTCGCGCGTCGCTTCCGGGATGAGCGGAGTTATGGTAGATACGGCACGGCTGACAGTCGGCTGGGATACGCCGAGCGACTCGCCGATTTCCGCCTGGGTACGGTTATGCCGCATGTAGGTCAGCGCGGCCACTACCGACTTGAAAAGCCCGAGGCATGGCGGCCAATTCGGGGATGCTGCGCCGCGCTCCACGGAATTGATTCGGATGCAGAGGTCGACGATTTCTTCGTGATCGAACCCGGTGGTATGATACACGCGATGGCCTGTTCTACGGATTAAGTATGGTAACTCAATCCTTTCGCGAGCAGGCCATCTCTTTATGACACCACGCCACAGGGTAGGATAAACTTCACATAACGTTGCTGCCTCCTGAATAACCCTCATTGACTATTCGCCGTACTTGGCTCTGCCGAAAAGGAGATCGCGGCGGCTGATTTCGGCGACGGCATAGGCCATACGAAATCCGCGATGCACCCGGAAGTGACCTGGCAGCATGAATGCTCAACGCGCCATCCACGCGGAATGGCAGCCTGTACCCGCACGCGACACGGACCTCTCATCTCGACACTTGAGATAGAGGCCATCATCCGTGCCCGTTCATGCCCGGGACTGGAATTACGCGAGCCTCATCGCGTCTAACGGACGGTACTATATCAACGTGGTCGCGGGTCTAACAGGCCTGATGCGTCGGCCTTCCCCGGCCCGGCCGTTCTCGTGCGATGCTCGCTGACCAGAGCTACGCTGTCCAGCCGGGTCAGCCAGCACCCATGAGACGAACCCGTGGCACGTCGGGACCATCTGTGGAACGGCGTTTGGCGTCGGCGGCCCGGCCTTGTGTGGTGATCACCAACGAGCCGCTGCCGTTGGCATTCCTGGCTGACCTGCTCGGCGGCGCGTTCATGCTCACGTTGGCCAGCTTCGTGATCTCGCTGGCCAGGCTGGACACCGCCAGCCCGTACGGCGGGCTGGGGCCAGTTGGATCGGCAGCATGGCCGAGCCTGCGCTGATCCTGGTGTTCTTCACCGTCGGCGCGGTATCAGCGTCGGACCAACACCCTTACCTGATGAACCACGCCGCCGCCTCCTCCCCTACATGGTGGTGCTGCCGCTAGTCGCCCAGCAGCCCGGCGCAGACGCCGAAGAGGCGCAGGTCTTCAGAGATGTCCGCCTGGCGCGTGAATGCGATTATGTCGCCGCACGACAGCGAGTCCCAGCACAGGCGGTCTGCCAGTGCTAGCGCACTAGTCATTGTTGCTGCCAGGCCGGTGGCAGGCCTGGTCTCCACTTGACGGCGCAGAGCTTGCACCTCGCCGGAGGCCACCTCCGTCGCCGCACCTTGCAGCCGTTCCAGCAGTACCGACAACTGGCCGACCAGATACTGCCGCGTCACCTGTCGAGCCTCGCAGGGCGAAATTGCTGTACGCGGCCCACGGCGAGCTGGCGGCCTTGACACCACCTGTGCCGATCTTGTCCTGCTCGTAGGCACGGGATCTGCTTCATGCGTCGGTACCTCCCTGTCGCCTGACAGGGACCGTTGGCTCAAGTGCGGTTGACGGCGGGGCCCTCCGCCGCCTCAACGCTACCAGCCAGGACCCGCGGTCTCGGGCCTTGGTGCGGTAAACTCTGTGAAGGCGATGAAGCTCGCCTGAACTGCCGCCTTGGCTGATGGCTTCTGCTGGATACGAGCCCGTGGAGGCCTGGGTGAGTTCCCCCGTGCGGTTCACCAGCATCTTGTTCGAACGGTCGGCGGATGCTGTCGAACAGGCCGAGACCTCGTTTTTCACCGACCTGAACCTCGACCAGGTCTTCACCGCCGTGACGGCGGGCCTGGACGAATATGACCTGGCCCCCTTCTTCGGTATCCCGCTGCATAGCGAGCGGGCGGTGGCATACCGGCACGACGTCCTGCGCGACCTGGAGCACGATGCCGTATCCGCCGCCGTAGCAGGTTTCGCGGAGCAGATGCGCGAGATGCGCAGGCACCTGGCCCAGGCGGGCAAGCTTCGCTTCAGGTACCAGAAGGAACATTGGTTCCTCGACGCGGCCAGCATCTACTGCGATGCCACCAGCACGCTGGCGGACGCGCTCGCCGCGACCGAGCTTCATTCACGGGGTTTTATCGCGTTCCGGGATTACCTAGTTGCGTATACGAGGTCGCGCAGGTTCACCGATCTGGTCGCCGAGATCAGGAGGGTCGCCAGCGCGCTGGCCACGGTCCGGTACTGCGTCAACGTGAAGGGCGGCCGGGTCAGGGTCACCAGGTTCAACGCCGAAGCGGATTACAGCGCCGAGGTGGTGCAGACGTTCGCGAAATTCGCCCGCGGGGCAGTCAAGGACTACCGGGTAGCGTTTCGCAGCCTGGTGGACATGAACCACCTGGAGGAACGCATCCTGGGGCTCGTCGCCCGGCTGTACCCAGACGAATTCGGCGCGCTGGATGATTTCTGCGCGCGGCACGCCGGCTATCTCGACGAGACTATCCGGCTGTTCGATCGTGAAATCCAGTTCTACGTCGCCTACCTGAAATTCACTGCGCCCATGAAGGTGGCGGGCCTGGATTTCTGCTACCCGGCCGTGTCCACCGCCTCGAAGGAGGTCAGCGCCACCGCCGCGTTCGATCTGGCCCTGGCCGGCAAGCTCGTGCCCGAGGCCAGCGTTGTAGTGCGCAATGACTTCTACCTCACCGGTCCCGAGCGCATCTTCGTGGTGACCGGGCCGAACCAGGGCGGCAAGACGACGTTTGCGCGGATGTTTGGCCAACTGCACTACCTAGCTGCCCTGGGGTACCCGGTTCCAGCGCGGCAGGCGCGGCTGTTCCTGCCTGATCAGGTCTTCACGCATTTCGAGACAGAAGAGGATCTGGCGACGCTGCGCGGCAAGTTCGAGGACGAGCTCATCCGGATCCGCAGCGTCCTGGAGCGGGCGACCGGGGACAGCGTGGTGGTCATGAACGAGAGCTTCGCCTCCACCACACTGCAGGATGCCGCGAGTACCGGCGAGCGGGTACTGGACCGGATGACCCGCCTGGGCCTGCTGGGCGTCTATGTCACGTTCGTCGACGAGCTGGCGTCGCTGAACGCGGGGTGCGTCAGCATGGTGGGCACAGTGGTGCCGGACAACCCGGCGGAGCGGACCTACCAGGTGGTCCGGCAGCCCGCCGACGGCCTGGCCTACGCCGCCGCGATCGCGGGCAAATACGGCCTCACCTACCAGCAGCTTAAGGAGCGCCTGGGGTCATGAGGGCCTTCCTGATGCACCCGGACCGGAATGTGGACTTGCGTCACCTGCCACCTCACGAGGCAGACCTGGCGAAGGACCTGGAGCTGGACGTGCTACTGCAGGCCATGGCGGGGGGTGATCAGTTCTTGTACGCCGTGGCCAGGTGCGGCATTCACTCGTGCCTGGCCAGCCCGGCGGAGATCGTTTACCGGCAGCACATCCTGGCCGACTGCATCGCCCGGCCCGGCGTGGTCCGCGACTTGTACCAGATCGGCGTGGCGGCCGTCACCGGGGAGAAGAAGCTCTTCGGCTGGCTCTTTGTCCACAATTCGCCAGATAGCATCCTGCGCCGAGCCAGGGAGGCGATGGAGCTGTTCGTCGGCGAGCTGCGGCGGCTGAAAGACGTCGCCGACGCCCACGCCGCCGGTTTCCGCTCCGAGGGTTTCACACGGTTCTTCTCCATGCTCGCCGCCGAGCTCGACGACGACTACTTCGCCGAGATGCAGGCTCACCTCAGCGAGCTGGCTTTCCGCAGCGGCATGCTGATCAGCGCGAAGCTGGGCCAGGGCAGCAAGGGAGTCGGCCATGTGCTGCGGCGGCAGCCCGAGCAGGGCTGGCGCGGCCGCATCACCGGCAAGAACAGGTCAGGCTACAGCTTCGTCGTCCCGCCCCAGGACGAGAACGGGCTCAGGGCGCTGGCCGACCTGGAAAGCCTGGGACTCAACGACACCGCGAACGCGCTGGCGCAATCCGTTGACCACATCCGGAGCTTCTTCCAGATGCTATGCGCGGAACTGGGCTTCTACATCGGCTGCCTGAACCTGCGGGAGCGGATGACCGAGGCCGGCGCCCCTGTCTGCTTCCCCGTTCCGGCCAGCCCGGTCCCGGCAGGCACCGGGCAGGTGCTTCATGCCCGGGGACTGTACGACCCCTGCCTGGCCCTGACCCTCGGCACCCGAGCCGTCGGCAACGACCTGGACGCGGACGGCAGGGAGCTGATCGTGATCACCGGCGCGAACCAGGGCGGAAAGTCCACGTTCCTGCGCGGCCTCGGCCTGGCTCAGCTGATGATGCAGGCCGGGATGTTCGTAGCCGGCGAGGAGTTCACTGCCACCACCTGTACCGGGCTGTACACGCACTACAAGCGCGAAGAAGACGCCACGATGGAGAAGGGAAAGCTGGAGGAGGAGCTCGCCAGGATGAGCGGCATCGCCGATCAGATCACGGCGGGGAGCCTGCTGCTGTGCAACGAGTCGTTCGCCTCCACCAACGAGCGGGAAGGCTCCGAGATCGCCCGCCAGGTCATCCGCGCGCTGACCGAGGCAGGCATCAAGATCGCCTTCGTCACCCACCTGTATGACCTGGCGGAGCGCTGCCACGCGGAAAACACCGGGACGGCGCTGTTCCTCCGCGCCGAGCGTCAGCCCGACGGCCGACGCACCTTCCGGCTGCTCGAGGGCGAGCCGTTGCCTACCAGCTACGGCCAGGACCTCTACCAGCAGGTATTCGGTACCGCATATGAAACATCGCCTGCCTGAGGAGCGGCTGGAGTGGACATAGAGGTTGTGGTCGAAATCCCGCGCGGATCGCGGAACAAGTACGAGATGGATCACGCCACCGGCCAGATCCGCCTGGACCGGATGCTGTTCACCTCGACCCGCTACCCGCTGGATTATGGATTCGTCCCGGATACGCTGGCCGAGGACGGTGACCCGCTAGACGCGCTCGTCATGCTCGACGAGCCCACGTTCCCCGGCTGCCTGGTTCGGGCCCGGCCGATCGCAGTGTTCTGGATGACCGATGAGAAAGGGCCTGACGCCAAGATCCTCACCGTGCCCGCGCACGACCCGTGGTATGCCGCGGTCCAGGATCTCGGTGACGTGCCCGGGCACCTAGCGGCCGAGATCCGGCACTTCTTCGACATCTACAAGGAACTTGAACCAGGCAAGAGCACCGACGTCCGCGGCTGGCAGGACCGTGCCAGTGCCGAGCAGGTGATCGAGGCGGCATCCACCCGAGCCCGCTCTTCGGCAACCGGACTCGGCGAGGTACGTTCCTTTCGGGGTAGGCCCTCGGGCTCGTCTGTCGGCGACGGCCACCGCTGATCAGCTGCGCGCTACAGGTATCGCCGCGGCGGCCCTCTTCAAACCGTCGATGGGCGGCTGGATCGTACGGATCTTCCCTGGCGGTATCAGGCGGCGCCCTAGCTAGCCGACCGCAGCGTTGACCACGGTCCGAGGCGTTCCGCAAAGGCACGTCGGGGCACCAGCCACGAAACTAGAGCCCCGGAAATGACTACGTGGCACCGGGCCGCAGCGTTCCTTGACGGCAGCGTCTCCAGCCGTTGCCCCGAACGCGGAACCTGACGCTCACGTAACCCGCAGCGGGACCGCAGGCGTGACGCCAGCAGCTCGTGCCATGTAGGGTAGAAATGATCACGCGATGAGGCTCGCGTACCGTCGCATCGGTTGAAACCGGGCGACTGATGGCCTCTACCTGCAAGGACGTTACGACGTCGCGAAGGCGGGAGAGGGCTGCGTGATCCCTGAGCTCATCCAGGTCCTGCAGAGCCTGGTCGTTCTGACGTTTGCCCCCTTGTACGCGGGCGTGCTGGCGCGCGCCGAGGCGATCGTGGCCTCCAAGCGCGGGCCGAGTGTGCTGCAGCCCTACCGGGACCTGGCCAAGCTGCTGCGCAAGGGCAGCGCGATCAGTGATCAGGCCTCCTGGGTGTTCCGCGGCGCGCCGTTCGTCGCCTTCGCCTGCTACCTGACCGTGTCGGTAATCGTCCCGGTGATCACTAACGAGCCGCTTCCGCTGGCGTTCCTGGCCGACCTGATCGGCGGCGCGTTCGTGCTCACGCTGGCCGGCTTCGTGATATCGCTGGCCGGACTGGATACCGCGAGTCCGGTCGGCGGGCTCGGGGCCAGCCGGGCGAGCTGGATCGGCAGCATGGCCGAGCCCGCGCTGATCCTGGTGTTCTTCACGGTCGGCGCGGTGTCGGCGTCGGACAACCCGTACCTGATGAATCACGCGGTCGCGTCTTCGCCGTACGTGGTCGTGCTGCCGACGCACCTGCTGGGGCTCATCGCCTTCTTCATGATCGTGCTGGTGGAGAACGGCCGGATACCGATCGACACGCCGGGTGGCACGACCGAGATCTCGATGATCGAGGAGAGCCGGGTACTGGAGTACTCCGGCCGCGAGTATGCGCTGGTCAAGTGGGGGAGCTGGATGAAGCTCTTTCTGCTGTCGGCGATCTTCATGAACGTCTTCGTGATCCCGTGGGGGCTCGGTACCGGCACGAGCCTGCCCGGTGCGCTGCTGGCGATCCCCGTCTTGCTCGGGAAGCTGGCGCTGTGCGGGCTCGCCATCGTCGTCATCGACACGTCGTTCGCGAAGCTGCGCTTCTTCCGCATCGCCGAGTTCCTCGGCGCTGCGTTCATGCTCGCCCTGGTCGGCGTCGCCACCTCGTACGTGATCGGAGCGTGAGCTAGTGGAGAGACTGTCGGCGACCAGCGTCGCGGGCGTCCTGCTGGATTTGTCCGGGGTGCTGATCCTCCTGCTGGCGTTCGCCTGCCTGGCCTCGAAACTGTTCAACCGTTATGTCGTCTACTACGGCGCCCAGTCGGTGGTGCTGTCGTTCGCCGCGGCAACCGCAGCCGTCGCCTTCCACAGCGCCGAACTATGGATCCTCGCCGCGCTCACCCTGGCGGTCAAGGGAATCGCGATCCCGGTGGCGGCCCGCAGGCTGCTAGTCACGCGGCTGGCGCTCAAACGCGACGCCGCCATGTCTACCGGCCTGTCCACGTCGTTGATCGCCGGCGGTGCACTGACCGCATTCGCCTACCTGGTCACCCGGCCAGCGCTGCTGCCGCACGGCACGGTCGCCGCCGCAGTCGTCCCGCTGTCAACCGCGGTGATCCTGCTCGGCGCTCTGTCGATGGTGGTGCGACGGCATACCGTGGCGCAGCTCATCGGCTGGCTCATTGTGGAGAACGGGGTCTTCCTCGGCGCGATCACCCTGGTCGCGACGTTCCCGTTCATCGTGGAGGCCGGGATCTTCCTGGACATTGTCGCGGGGGTACTGATCATGGTGGTGTTCGTGTCCGGGCTCACCCGCCAGCTGGCCGAGGCCAGCGCTACCGAGCTGAGGGAACTGCGAGGATGACCGCCCTGGCCATCCTCATCGCGCTCGGCCCGCTGACGGGGTCCGCCGCTGCGCTCGCGGGCGCTCGGGCCCGGCTGGCCGGCGCGGCTCAGGCCACAGGAGCCGCGGTCGCCCTGGGCTGCTCGCTCGCGCTGCTGGTGATACTGGACGGTCACGCTCCGCTGCTCGCCTGGGACGGGTTCCTCGACGTGGATTCGCTCGGGGGGTTCTTCCTGATGACCGTGGCCTGCGTGACGCTACTCGCGTCCATCGGCTCGATCAGCTACATCGCGGCCCAGGAAGACAGCGGGGAGCTCAGCCGCTTCCAGGTCCGGCTTTATTTCACGTTCTTCGGCCTGTTCGCCTCGCTGATGCTGGCGGCGCTGGAAACCGGCAACCTCGGGCTGCTGTTCGTCCTGGTGGAGGCGAGCACGCTGGCCAGCGCGGCCCTGGTCGGCCTGGAAGGCCGGGCGCGATCGCTTGAGGCGGCGTGGAAGTACGTGATCATCAGCTCCCTGGGCGTCACGATCGCGCTGGCGGGCACGCTGTTCCTTTTCTACTCGGGCAGCGCCCTGCACCTCGGCTCCAACCTCGGGCTGACCTGGCCGTACCTGCTCGCGCATGCCACCGCGCTGGCGCCGCAGAGCCTGCGGCTGGCGTTCCTGCTGGCGGTGGTCGGCTACGGCACGAAGGTAGGCCTGGCGCCGATGCATACTTGGCTGCCGGACGCGCATGCCGAGGCGCCGAGCCCGGCTAGCGCGATGCTGTCCGCGGCGCTGCTTAACGTCGGCATGTACGCAATCATTAGGTTCCTCGCCATCGCGCAGGCGCGCCTCGGCGATACCTATCCGCGTGCGGTGCTGCTGTCCTTCGGGTTCGCCTCGATCGTGATAGGCGCGCTGTTCATGGTCCGGCGCGGCAACTTCAAGCGGCTGTTTGCCTATTCGTCGGTCGAGCAGATGGGCATCATCACGGTCGCGCTCGGCTTCGGCGGCACCCTCGGACTGTACGGCGCGCTGCTGCAGATGCTCAACCACGCACTAGCCAAGGCGGTGCTGTTTCTGTCCAGCGGCGACGTGGCGCTCCGGTACAAGACCAGGGAGGCAGGACAGGTCAGCGGGCTGCTGACGGCGGTGCCCGTTACCGGCGCCGCGCTGCTACTGGCCTCGTTCGCGGTTCTCGGGTCACCGCCGTTCGGCCTGTTCTTGTCCGAGCTGACCATCGTGCGGGCCGGCTTCGCGCACGGCAGCCCGGTGTTTCCGTTGCTCCTGCTGGCTCTGCTCGGATTGGCGTTCGTGCCGTTCGCCAGGACCACGGCGGGGATGGTCACCGGGAACGCTCCGCAGCTGGCCAGCCCGTACCGTGACCGCGCGGCCGTCGCGGTGACGGCCACGCCGCTGGTCCTCGGCCTCGCGGTACTGCTGGTACTCGGGCTGTGGATCCCGGCTGGCCTGGATACGGCTCTGCGGCATTCGATCGCGGTGATCGGATGACCCCCACCCGCCTCCCTCTTCCCCCTTCACTGCCGCGGCCTACTAGGGTCAGAGAGCAACTGGTCCGCCAGCTCACCGGCCTGGGCGGCCTGGAGGTCAGGGGCGGCGGCGCCACCGGGGGAGCGATCACCATCCGCACGCTGGCCGAGACCCTGGAGGAAGCCACGCACGCCCTCGCGGGCACGCCCGGGGCTCGCCTGGCTGATATGTTCGCGGACAACGACGGTGATGCAACGACCCTGCGCCTGGTCTGGGCGGACGAATCCGGGTACCTCCTCACGGAGACCGAGATCGAGGGCGACCGGTACCCGGCGCTGTCCGATATCGCTCCCGCCGCGTTCGTCGAGGAATGCGAGATC
The DNA here is from genome assembly GCA_963789225.1 of uncultured Actinomycetes bacterium. GTDB lineage: Bacteria > Actinomycetota > Actinomycetes > Streptosporangiales > Streptosporangiaceae > Palsa-504. The sequence goes on along the minus strand of CAWBKD010000030.1, from coordinate 220,389 downwards.
TACGAGCAGTTCGGCATCCGGCCGACGACGGGCAAGCCGCTTAACCGGCTCATGCTGCCGCCGCACGCGGGACCGGACTTTCCCCGGCTGGGGCACCGCGCGGCGCAGCCGCCGGAGGAGGCGCATGCCCCGCATACCGTGGGCGGGCAGGCCTTCGAGTTTCCGTTCGGGCCGGTGCGCCAGGTTGGTGTGGAGAGCCTGTATTACGGGCTGGTGACCAGCGGCGAGGAAGTCGTCGACCTGTACCTGTTCACCTGGCACAAGCACCGCGGTGTGGAATGGCGGCTGCGCGGCACAGCACCGCGCGATGCGATGTTCCTGGCCGAGCGCGTCGAAGGTCTCAGCGCCGTCGCGATCGGCTGGGCGTTCGCCGCGGCTGCGGAGGCTGCCCTCGGCATCGTGCCGCCACCAGGGGCGGCACGGACCAGGGCGGTCGCCCTCGAACTGGAACGCCTGTACAACCACGCGGCCGCCACGGCAGCGCTGTGCCAGGCCACTGGGCTGGCGGTGGGCCAGTCCGCCGCCGAGATCGCCCTGGAACGCTTGCTGCGGGTCAACGCGGCTGCCTTCGGTCACCGTTACCTGTTCGGCGTCATCGACCCAGGCGGCGTCGGCCGCGGCCCGGACACCGGCGTGCTGCGCCGCGAGTTGCCTGGCGCCTACGGCGAGCTGCGGCGGGCCGCCGATGCGCTGCTGGCCACGAACTCCTTCGTCGACCGGCTGGAGGCCACCGGCATCCTCGACGCCGAGCAGGCTCGCCGACTTGGCCTGGTCGGTCCGGTCGCGCGGGCTACCGGGCTGGCCATAGACGCGCGGCTGAACCGGGCAGCCGAAGACCCGTACGCCGAGCACCCGGTCCAGGTCGTCACTGCCGACGCTGGCGACGTGTTCGCCCGGTTCCAGGTGATGCTCGGCGAGACGGCAGAGTCGGTCCGGCTCATCAGCGAGCTCCTCGACGCGGGCACGACCGCGGAGCGTACCCCGCTTCCCAGTGGCGGCGGCACCGGCCTCGGCTGGGCGGAGTCATCGCGGGGCGAGGCACTGGCGTGGGTTGCGCTGGACGAGGAGGGGCGTATAACTCGGGCCCGCCTGCGCCCCGGATCAGTGCGCAACTGGCGCGGCTTTGACGACGCCTGCCGCTCGCAGAACGTGTTTACCGATATCCCGATCGTCGAGGCCAGCTTCTGGCTGACCGTCGCCGGGATGGCCCGCTAAAAGGAGGTGAGGCGCGATGCCGCTGTGGTTCGTCAGGGGGTTGCGCCGGGGCGTGGTCACCACCCGCTACCCGGCCAGGCCGGACGGCTCAGCTGCCCTCCTGCCGACGCCACCCGCGTTCCGGTCAACGCAGCTGACCCGCGAGACCGCCGACCGCATCGCGGCGGTATGCCCGAGCATTGCGCTGCGCAGGCAGGGCGACGAACTGGTCTTCGACGTCGGCGCCTGCACCGGATGCGGAAGGTGCGCCGCGGAGGCCCCGCACGCGGTCACCTCGAGCGGGGAATTCGAGCTCGCTGCCACCACCCGCTCGGCGCTGGTCAAGACAATCCCGATACTCGGAGGACAGGGATGAGCCCTGGGCTGGACGGCAGCCTGGACGAGGCAGACACGGCCCAGCAACTACGAGAGAAGATCGCCGCGCAGTTCGGCCGCAGCTTGCACATCCGCACTCTCGACACCGGGTCGTGCGCGGTCTGCGAGCAGGAGATCCGGCTGCTCACCGCGCCGCATTACGACCTGCAGCGGCTCGGCTTCTTCTTCACCCCCGCGCCCAGGCACGCCGACCTGCTGCTGGTGACCGGGCCGATGGTGCGGGCCTTCGACGTGGCGGCGCGCAAGACCTACGAGGCGATGCCCGGACCCAAGGTGGTGGTCGCGACCGGCGCTTGCGCGCTGGGCGGCGTTTACCGGCAGGACCCGTTCGTGCACGGCCAGGTGAGCGAGGTCCTTCCGGTCGATGTGTGGATTCCGGGCTGCCCGCCCAGCCCGCTGGCCCTGCTGCAGGGGCTCAGCGTGGCGGTGGGTCGGCTCGCGGAAAAGATCACCGGGCTGACGTTCATCGCCCCTGACGAGCCCTCCGGAGGTGAAGCGTGAACCCGCTGGACATCCTCTACGGCGCGGCTGGAGCCTGGCTAGCTGCCGCCGTGGCCGGATTGCTGGCCGGGGCCTGGCGGCCTGGCCTGCGGGCGTGCTGCGTCCTGTCCGCTCTGGGCGGGGCGGCGGCGGTCGCGGGGGGCGGCTGGTCGCTCGTCTCCGGTAACACTCACGTCGTCACTCCCGGCGGCAGCGCCGCGAACATCGTCGGCGGGCCCCTGCAGCTGCAGGCGACCGGCCTGGCGGGCGTGTTCGTCGCCCTGCTCGGCATCGTCGCGGTAGCGATCGCCTGGTACATGCCCCGTTACCACGGCGCCGGCCTGAGCACCGCGGTCTACCTGGGCGCCTACAACATTGCCCTGCTGGCCTGCCTGGCCGTGCTGGCGGCGGGCGGCATGGTGACGTTCCTCGTCGCGTGGGAGACGATGAGCCTGGCGTGCTACGCGCTCATCCTGCGCCACCCGCGCAGCGCCGAGTCGGCACGCGGCGCGTTCTGGTTCCTGGCCCTGTCCGAGATCGGTTTCCTGCTGATCGTGGCCGCCTTCGTCATCCTGTCCACCAAGACCGGCGCCACCCAGCTGGACGTGATGGCGGCTCGCGCACATCTGGTGCCCGGCGGCTGGCGCGCCGCCGCCTACCTGCTTGCCCTTACCGGGTTCGGGTTCAAGGCCGGGCTGGTCCCGCTGCACGTCTGGCTGCCCGAGGCGCACCCGGTGGCCCCGGCCGACGGGTCCGCCTTCTTGTCCGGCGTCGTGGTCAAGCTCGGCGCCTACGGCATCGCCCTGTTCGCGTTCCGGCTGCTGCCAGGCGGCGGTTCGTGGCCGGGCCTGGTCACCATGGGCGTGGGCGCGCTCAGCGCCGCCATCGGCATCCTTTACGCCCTGCGGGAACGGGACATCAAGCGGTTCCTGGCCTTCTCCACGATCGAGAACACCGGGATCATCGTGACCGCGTTCGGCGCGGCGATGGTCTTCCACGCCTACCGGCAGCAGGCCCTCTGGGCGTTTCTGCTGATCGCTGGGCTCTACCACGTCGCCAACCACGGCTGTTACAAGACCCTGCTCTTCCTCGAGGCCGGAGTGGTCGAGCACGCGACAGGGACCAGAGACATGGACCGGCTCGGCGGCCTGATACACCGGCTGCCGCGCAGCGCCGTTATCACCTTCGTCGGGACGCTCGGGATCGCCGCGCTGCCGCCGCTGAACGGGTTCGTCAGCGAGTGGCTGATCTTCCAGGGGCTGTTCCAGGGCTTCCGGACCGGCAGCCACCTGACCGCCATCCTCATCGTGCTCGCCGCTGCCACGCTAGGGCTCACCGGAGGACTAGCCATCTACGCGTTCGTCCGCGGCTTCGGCATCCCCTTCCTCGGCATGCCCAGGACGCGGCAGGCTGCGGCCGCGCGAGAGACCGGCCAGCCGATCGCCGGCCCGGCGCTGCTGGCCGTGGCCTGCGTGGCCCTGGCCGTGGGGGCCCCGGTCATGCTCATGGCGCTGTCCCGTGCTGCGCGAACCGTAACCGGAGTCGCGCTCGGCCGGTTGCTGCTGCCGGGGAAGCTCACCGTCATCCCGGCGCATACGGACTTCTCCGCGTTCTCGCCGACCTACCTGGCCGTATTCCTCACCGCAGCGTGCGCCGTTCCCGCGTTGATCTTCCTGGCGGGACGGCCACGCGCCGCAAGCGTCTCCGTCCCGGTCTGGGACGGCGGCATCGTTAGCTTCAAGCCGCGGATGCAGTACTCGGCCATGACGTTCTCCGCTCCCACCCGGGTAACCTTCGACGCCCTGTACCGGCCATCCGTATCCGTGCGCCGTGCCTCGGATGATGATCCGGCCGGGCGTTCAGGCCCGGTGCACTACGAGGCACAGGTCACACCCGTGTTCGAGCGGTACCTGTACCGGCCGGTCATCCGTGCCGTCGAATGGGTCGCCGACGCGATCCGGCCAATGCAGTCCGGCGACGTGAACCTTTATCTGCTCTACGTGTTCCTGGTGATCCTGCTCGCCTACCTGCTCGGCGCCGTATAGGGGCGGGCGGTATAGCCGCGTGACCAAGGCAGCCGTCGGGGCTTGACGGCGTGCGGGCGTGGATGGACTCAGACGTGCAGGGTGGGCCGGTAGATGAGCTCTTGGATGCGGCCATCGAGCGTCCGGCTCTCGATCAACTCGAGATCGAAGTCGGCCGCACCCCGGAAGATCGGGTCCGTTCCGGTCTGACCGGTGATCACCGGGAAGATCGTCACCTGGACGCGGTCGACCAGACCGGCGGCCATCAGCGCCCGATTCATCGACAGGCTGCCGTGCGAGCGCAACGGCACCTCGGACTCCTCCTTGAGCCGGGCGACGACGTCGACGGCGTCACCGCGCACGACGGTCGCGTCCGGCCAGTCGAGCCGTCCCGGCAGCGTGGTCGACACCACTGTGGTCGGCAGGTTGCTCATGCAGGTGACCCATGGGTCACGAGCCTCGGACTCCTCGGTGCTCGAGGCCAGCAGCTGCACGAATTCCCGATACGTGTTGGCGCCGAAGACCATCCGCTGCTCCTCGCCGAACAAGGCGAGGCGGTGCTCGAGCAACTCAGGGCCTTGCTTGCCCCAGTAGCCGCCCCAGTTGCCGCCGCTGCAGGAGCCGAAGCCATCGAGGCTGGAAAAGACGTCGAAGGTGTAGATAGCGGTCATGATGATCTCCTCAGGTGCGGTTGACCGGGCCGTTGCCGGTCTTTCACCCTGGCTACGAACGGGCTCGAGGCCATCCGACACCATTGCGGAAAAATCAGGAGGCGCACCCGCCCCGGCCGCCCCGCATGCGGCCTCATCTTGGAACCGGCGCGGAGATTCGCGGTGCCCTTGCGCCCCATCAACAAGGCCCAGTACACCGAACTGGTCACCGTGGTCATTCTGTCCGCGTTCGTGCCGACCCCGATTGCCCGGCAGTTCTGCCAGCGCATAATCGCGGACACGCGGACCTGAAGGAGAGGAAGCCCTCGCCCAAGGAGGAGGTTTCGATCATCCGCCACGGGAGCAGCACCAGCTTGCACCGCGGGAACAGCGAGCCGGGTCGTTACCCGGCGCGGGCGGGCGGGCTGTGGCTGTGCAGGACCTTGGTGCGGTCGGGGTTCCAGGCGGTGGTGGTGCCGTCGGGGTTCAGGACCAGGGTCCAGCCCCAGCGGTGGATGACGACCTGGTGGTGGAAAAAGCACAGCAGGACGCAGTCTTTGACGCTGGTGGGGCCGCCGTTGGCCAGGTGGCGGACATGATGCACCTGGCAGGCGGCGGCGGGCTGGCTGCAGCCGCCGGCCCACCGGCAGTGCTGGTCCCGCAGGGTGACGGCGTGGCGGATAGCGGCCGGGACGGTGTCGGCGTAGCCGATGTCCAGCGGCAGGCTCGGCCCGGCCAGATGGGCGCCGAGCTGCTCGCGGCGCAGGAAGGAAGCCAGCCCACCCGGCCCCGATAGGAGCTCGACGGCCTTGCCGATGATCGCCCGCTCTAGCGCCTCCCGCGACGGGGACCCCGGCCCGGCCGCCGGGCCGCGGTCCGGACCGTCCGGGTCCGCGGTCGGCTTACGGCCCGCGCCAGCTGGGTCCGGGTTGTCCCACCGGGCTAGCTCCACGCAGAGCCGGACGAGCCCGTCCAGGGCGCCAAGGTCCACTTCGCCCATGACTACCGGGCTAACCAGAGCGTCGCAGGCGACTGCGGCGGCCGCGGGCCCATCGAGCCAGGCGGCGCCGTCGCTGCCCGTGACCGAGGCGGCGGCACGGTTTCCGGCCCACCGGGCCCGCACGGTAGTGATCCACTGCCCGAGCAGGGCCCCGTCGCCGTCCAGGGCGAGCAGCTCGGCCAGCGACATGTGCGCCCACGCCCGCACCGGCTGCCCGGCCCGCTCCGGCAGCAGCCCGGCGGCCAGCAGCCGCTGCATCGCGTCGGCCAGCGCGTCGTGGTACCGCTGCCCGTGCGTCCGCAGATCCCCCGCCCCCGCCGGAGCCGACAGCGCATCCAGCACCGCGGTCACCACCGCGGCGCACTCCGGCGTCAAATCGCCGCCGAGCACCCCGGCGCCCTCGAACGTGGTCTCCAGATGGACGGACCGGTCCTCGAACCCGCCGTCTGGTCCGCCGGGGTCCGGCGGGCAGGACCGGGCGTAGATCTCCGCCGCCAGCCGGGCCAGGTCTGCCAGGGTGGCCCCAGACAGCGCGGCCGCGACCAGGATCGCGTCGGCGGAGTCCCGGCAATCCGGCGGGAGCTTGTCACTCCAGTCGCATATGGCCCGGGCGGCAGACTCGGTTATCTGCCTGGCGGCCAGCGCAGCAAGGACCCGCGGGTGAGCCGCAGCCCGCCGCGCCCAGCTCACGTATGCGGCCGCCGCGCCCTTGGTGACTCCCAGCCGGGTGGTCAGCCAGGACCTGGCGCCATAGCAGGCGTCCTCGTGGTAGCCTCGCCCGTTGGTGAACGCGCCGAGCCCCTGCGCCCGCGCCGCCGTCTCCAGCGCGTGGGCCTGCTCCAGCACCTGCAACAGCCGCGCCTGCGCGCAAGTCGGCATCTGGGCCGGGTCCAGCGCGGCCAGGTAGCCCAGGCCGGCGCAGACCGCCGCCTCGGCCTCGGCCTGGCTGGCGAACGTCGGCACGCTACCCATCTGAATGCTCACCTCCTCCGCTATTCCGTAGGTCCCCAAGGTCGTTTCTGACGTGGTTCTCCTGTGCTAGCCTTCCTCGAACAGATCATGATCGCTCGTGCCTAGATGATCATTCTTGATTACCTGTTCGATAGTAACCGACGTCTCTGACATTTTCGGACCGCCACGCCGTTCGCCGTCATAGTGCAAATAAATCTGGAAATGGTATGCGAGGCAATGCAATCTTTCCGACATATCAGGATATGACCGACAAGCGATCTTCAATTGCGAGGATGCCTAAGGCCGTTACTTCGAGCCTGGCAGCCGTAACGCCTTGGAGCAGATCCAAGTCAGGCCGCCGCCCTTGACCAGCCGGGCACACCGCACCCGCGATCACTCAGTCGGAAGATCCCGGCGCCTTGCGGATTACTGCATAGTACGGCCGCCGCCATTCGCTATCTGACCAGGACGATTGCAGTATGGCGGGTGAGGCGTGTTCGCTGGTGGTACCAGCGTGACTGGGCCTGGTGGCATCGGCGCCAGTCCAGCCAGTGCACGGTGCTGCCGGGCGGGGGCGGGCGGGCGAGCAGGCGGCCGGTTTCTGGGACGGTGAGCGGGATCATCCCGAACTCGGCTGGCCGGGGCTGGCCGGGGTGTGCTGGGGCGGGTGCGGTGGTGCTGGTGCGGCGGCGGAGCAAGGCGGCGGTGACGGCGCAGATGGCCAGGGCGGCCATGACCAGCACGGTGTGCCGGGCGATCGCGGCATGCAGGCGGACCTGGGACTGGTCGAGCCCGAAACAGTCCTTCCCGGAAGTGAAATCTTCTTCGGCCATCTGAGCCCGGCTGCGCGGACCGGCCGGGACGGGGACGCCGGCTGGCCGGCGGGCAGGAAGCAGTAGTGAAAGGCCAGCTCGCCGGTTTCCAGGTGGCGGCGGGTCAGCAGGTGGTGCCGGGGCGAGGCGGTGCCCAGCCAGGCCCAGGCGTACCAGCGCTCGCCCTTGGACCCGCTCCCGGCCGAGCGGATCTCCCAGCCGCGGCGGCCCAGCCGGGCAGCGGCCTGGCCGCAGGTCAGCGTGAGGCCGCCGGGCAGGACCAGGCGGAAGCTGGACGGGACCCGCAGCACGTAAGCCTGGCCGTGGTCTTCCAGGTACTCGCGCAGCTCGGTGCACCAGCCGTACACCTCATCGCCGCACACGAAGTCCAGGAGCACGCCGTCGGCGAAGGCCTCCGTGAGGATGTCGATGGCCAGCTGTCCCTTGGAGCGGAACACCAGATCCTGCGGCAGGCCCATGACCGCCGACGTCACCGGATCACCGATCTGGGCGGCCGGGATCCACTCCCGGGCGCCGATCAGCGCGTGCCCGGTGCCTTCCCGCGCATAGGCCAGGTGCACGGTGTTGATCCCGTTGGCCACCTTCCCCACGCACCCCAGGTACTGGCGCTTGACGCCGGCCACGGTCAGGGTGCCGGCCTTGACCTGCCCGGTTTCGTCCAGCGCTCCCACCGCCAGGCCACGCCGCCGCCCGGCCGTGCGCGCGGCCTCATCCAGCCCGGACACGGCGAACCGGCGCACCACCCCCATCGCGGCGGAGGTGTCCCACGCCGCGCGGCTGAGCAGCCGCTGGGTCTTATCCGGTGTCCGGTCCCCGGCCTGCGCGGCGATCGTCCACCCGTTGCGCCTGGGGATCTGGCTCATCACCGCGGTCACGTACTTGGCCGCCTGCAGCCACGTCTGCGTACGCGCGAAACACGGCCGCAGCAACTCGCGCAGCTCCACCCGTTTCCGGCAGGCCAGCGCGGCACCTATCCTGGCCGCAGCAGCCGCCTTCGGTTTTGTTGTCCTCACAAACACATGATCGACAGGCGGCTGCGCCGCGCAACACCGCAGCCGTGCTCAGACACAGGTCAAAGCCCAAATGGCTGCTGCCGTAATAGGCCCGCGAGGATCAGATCTCGGGTCGGCGGCACCGGAGCTGGCGGCGGGCGGACGGAGGCGACGCATGCGGATCGGCACCTCGGCTGTGGAGACCGGCGGCGACCAGGCACTGGTCAAGCTGGCTGATCAGCTCCGCCGGGCGGCCGACGACGGGTTCGCGTCGGTCTGGATGTCGAACATTTTCGGGCTCGAGGCGCTGACCTCGCTGGCGGTAGCCGGCAGCCAGGTACCAGGCATCGAGCTCGGCACGGCCGTCGTTCCTACCTACCCGCGGCATCCGGCGGTGCTCGCGCAGCAGGCGCTGACCGCGGCGCTAGCGGTCGGACCCGGTCGGCTGATACTCGGCATCGGGCTGTCGCACAAGATCGTCATCGAGAACATGTACGGGTACAGCTTCGACAGGCCTGTCCGGCACATGCGCGAATACCTATCGGCCCTGCTGCCGCTGCTGGACGGTACTGCGGTCAGCGTCGATGGCAGCACGCTGAGCGCGCACATCGGCTTGTCCACGCCTAGGGCGGGCCGGGTGCCTGTGCTGCTGGCCGCGTTGGCACCGAAGATGCTGAACCTGGCCGGGGAGCAGACCGACGGGACGGTCCTGTGGATGACCGGGCCTGCCACCGTCCGCGACTACGTGGTCCCGGCCATCTCGGCTGCGGCCAATGCCGCCGGCCGAGCCAACCCGCGAGTCGTGTGCATCCTGCCGGTCTGCGTGACCAGCGATCCGGCCGCCGCCAGGGCGAGCGCGGCGGATGAGTTCGCCATCTACGGACAGCTGCCGTCCTACCGCGCGATGCTGGATAGGGAAGGCGCGGCCCACCCCGGCGAGGTGGCGATCGTCGGGGACGAGGACGAGGTCGCGGCCCAGATCCTGGCGCTCGCGGACGTTGGGGTGACCAACTTCGTCGCCGCTGAGTTCGCTCATGGCGAGGATCGGGAAAGGACCCGCAGCCTGCTGAAGACAGTCATCGCCGGAGCCTAGCCCCGGTGCCGCTGGCTGGTCAGCATGCCGCCGCGCTGGCGTCGCCTCAATCAGCCAAGCGGCCGCAAGCCGCGCCTGCTCCTAGCCAGCCCGTTCCGCCGCGGGCCCACCGGACCTGAGCCTCCCGCGCCTCAGCTCTCGTCGAACAGGCGGAGGGCGTGGGCCTTGGCGGCAGCCTCGCCCCGGGTAGCGGCGCCGAGCTTGCCGAGGATGTTGGAGACGTGGACGCTGACGGTCTTGGGCGAGATGAACAGCTCGGCGGCTATCTCCTTGTTGCCACGCCCGGCGGCGACCAGGCGCATGACGTCACGCTCGCGCTCGGTGAGACCCGGGGCGGGGGAGGCGTCCCCGGTGCCCCGCTCCAGGCCGGGCAACGCGATCCTGGCCCGGTGCGCCAGGGTGGCGATCTGCTGGCTCAGCGGGTCGGCGCTCAGGCTGGCGGCCAGGTCGGCTGCGCGCCGGAGTCTGTCCGCCGCGCCGCCGCGATCGTCGCAGGCCAGCGCGGTCTCGGCCGCATGCAGCAGCGCCTGCGCGAGAGGGTAAGGCTCGCTGACCGCCTCCCAGGCGGCCGCGGCCTGGTCCCAGGCCGCGCGCAGCTCGGCGGGCCCGGCTTCCGCCTCGGCCCGGCGCACCGGGCCAGGGCAGCTGCCGATGCCGTCATCCACGCCGGAAGGACCAGCGGGAAGGGCGGCCAGCAGGTACCCCACGTGGGCGTCGGCGGCGGCGAAGGTCAGCCGGTTGGCCTCCTGCGCCCGGCCGAACGTCTCCAGTTTCTCCGCCATCGTGCGCAGCTTGCCCTGGAGGGCGGCCGCGCCATCCCGGAGCCGCCCGTCACGGAACTGCGCCGCGGCGGCCAGGCTGGCGGTGGCCCCCGCGACCACCACGGGCCAGGCGTACCGCGGGCTGCCGTCGGACACCTCGTAGTCCTCAACGAACTGCGAGGCGGCCGCGATCGCGGCGGCGGGCCCGGCCGTGGCGAGCAGGAGCAAGATCTCAAGTACGGCGAACGGGAGCTTGTACTGGTCCTCGTCCCGTGAGCCCCGCCGCAACCCGCGGGCCGCCGAAAACGCTTCTTCCGCGGCAATGATCTGCCCGCGGGCCAGCGCAATCCGGCCCTGCACCGATCGCAGCGTGGCCCGGTGCATCGGCAGCGAGGCGAGCTGGAAGTCCCGCGCTCCCTCGACGATCCTGACCGCCTCATCCCACCGGCCCAGGGCGAGCAGTGCCTCGGCCTCGTTGACCGCCAGCAGGCTGCGTGACGCGCGGGCCAGGTACTGCGCGTCGCTGCTCGCGGTGCCCCGGCGCGCCGCCTCGACGGCCAGCTCGTGCTCACCCGCGCCTTCCAGCAGGTGGGACTCGTTGATCGCCGCCTTGACAAGCAGGCCGAGGGCCCCCGCGCGCTCGGCCATCGCCCGGGCCTGCGCGATGAGCTTGAGCGGATCACCGCCCGTGCCGCTCTGCTGGCCGGCCCCGGCGTGGAAGAGCGCCAGCGTCAGCAGCGCATTCGCCTCATTCGCCTCATCACCGGTCTGCCGCGCCAGCGCCAGGGCCTCCTCCGCGTAGGAGCGCTCCACCGACGTCCCGGAGACGCAGTGCGCCGCGGACAGCAGGATCGGTATCCGCGAGGCGGGCGCGTCGGCGGGCACGATCCGCAGCGCGGCGGTGTAATCCTCGGGGAACTCCCCGCGCCCCAGGTTCATCTTGAAGTGCCCGCGCGCTTGCAGCAGCATCGCGACGCGGATCGGTTCGGTCGCGGGATCAAGCTCCTTCAGGGCCGAGGTGGCCAGGGCGATCCCGCGCTCGTACTCCCCGGCGTCGTGCGCCGCGTTGGTGGCCTCCTCCAGGACCCGCGCGTGGTCGACACCGATCCGATCGGTCGCGTCCGGCACCTGGTCCCACAGTTCCAGCACGCGGGCCAGCAGCGAAAGCCGCTCGGCGGGCGCCACCGCGCGCTCGGCCATCGCCGCCGCTTGCCAGGCGCCGATCAGCGCCCAGGCGGTGTCGTGCGCCAGGTACCAGTGGTGAGCCCTCTCGATCGCGGCGCGGCCCGGAGGCACCAGCGAGCGGTTAGCGTCGATCGCATCGGCGAAGCGGCTGTGCAGCCGGCCATGCTCACCAGGCAGCAGGTCGGAGTGCACCGCCTCGCTGATCAACTCGTGCCTGAACGCGTACCCGTCGGCCCGCACCTGCAGCACGTTCGCGGTCACCGCCGGGCGCAGCGCCGTGGTCAGCGCGTCGTCGTCCAGGCCGGTCACGGCGGCGAGCAGCGCGTGGGCGGTCGTCTCGCCGCCCGCGCTGGCGACGCGCAGCACCTCCTGCGTCGCCTCGGGGAGCCTGCGCACGCTGTCGAGCAGCAGGTCACGCAGGGAGTCGGGCAGCTCGGCGCTGAGCTCGCCGTCACAGGACAGCAGCGCCTCCACGAACAGCGGATTGCCCTCACTGCGGTGGTACAGCGCGTCGGCCACGCTAGGCGTCGGCTGGTCGCCCAGGATGCGGGCAGCCAGCTCGATGGTGTCATTCTTGGTCAGCCGGGGCAGCTCGGCCCGCTCGACCCAACCGATCCGGTCGAGCGCCGCCAGCAGCGGGCGCAGCGGATGGGTGCGGTGCAGCTCGTCGGAGCGGAACGTGACCACGATCAACAGGCCGCCAACGGTCCGCTGGTTGCCGATGAGGAACGTGAGCAGGTCCCGGCTCGACCGGTCGGCCCAGTGCGCGTCCTCGATCACGAGCACGACCGGCGAGTTGGCGCTCAGGTAGTCGAGCGCGGTGAGCATGTCCTCGAACAGGCGCGCTCGCGCCTCGCCCGGATCTCCGCCGGCGTCCGGCTCGCCGAGCTCGGGCAGCAGGCGTGCCAGCCCCCGCGTGGTCCGGCCGGGCAGCATCGAGGCCACCGCATCCGCGCCGAACTGGTGCACGAGTTCGCGCAGGATGGCCGTAAACGGAGCGAAGGGCAGCCCGTCGGTGCCTAGTTCCAGGCACGGGCCGGTCAGCACGCAGGCGCCCTCCGCCGCCGCGACCTGGCCGAACTCGCCGACCAGCCTGGTCTTGCCGACGCCCGCCTCACCGCCGAGCAGCACGGCAGACGAGCCGCCCTGGCGTACGGTCGCGAAGCCCGCCTCCAGGACGGCCATCTGCTCGTCCCGCCCGACCAGGACGGGACTTGATGCCCGACCGCTCATCTCTGCTGTCAGCTCTCTGTTGTCAGCGTGCCATGCGGATCCGAAATTCCGGCCGCGTCGCAGGCAGCGACGCGGCCGGAGCTAGACAGGTCGGCTGAGGCCGGACCGGCGGCCATGGCTGGTCGCCTCAGGCGGCGCGGCGGGCGGCGGGCACGCGGCCCGCCGGGCTGGCCGTCTGGTCCTCGGTCGGTGAGTCGGTCCGGAACGAACCGTCCACGTAGTCTGGGATGACCGGGCAGGTGAAGTCGTCGAGGCTGGCGCCGCGCCGCGCGGCGCGCCGCGTCCGGCTCACCGTCCTGGCCACCATGGCGTGCTGCGCCCGCTCCCGCAGTTCGCGGCCGCGCTGCGCAATCAGTTCGCGTGCAATCTCGGGATGCATGGTTCCTCCTGGTCCCCTGGGAGCCCGTCTGGTCCCCACATCCTCAAGGTTCGCCGTAAGGCCCCACCCCGGGCATCGGACGAATTCCCTATCTTCCGCGGGAGCGATGGCTTAGGCCTCCCGCCCTCCCCGCGACGCCCGCCTAAGCCGTCTTAGCCCAGGTCAGGGCCTAGTTGGGTCCGGTCGGGTCACGGTCGCGCGTTCGGTACAATGGAAAGAGCCACCCGATCGCGTGGCAGCTCCCAGACCCAGGACAAACGAGACTAATTCATGCCCGTCGCCCCTCAGGCCGCGCCCGCGCCGGTAACCATCGCGACCCGCGACGACCTCCGCAACGTCGCCATCGTCGCGCACGTGGACCACGGCAAGACCACGCTGGTGGACGCGATGTTGTGGCAGTCAGGCGCGTTCCGGGCGAACGCGAACGTGGCCGAGCGGGTGCTCGACTCCGGCGACCTGGAGCGGGAGAAGGGCATCACGATCCTGGCCAAGAACACCGCGGTGCGCCACGGCGGGCTGACCATCAACATTGTGGACACGCCGGGGCACGCGGATTTCGGCGGTGAGGTAGAGCGCGGCCTGTCCATGGTCGACGGCGTCCTGCTGCTCGTGGACGCCAGCGAGGGGCCGCTGCCGCAGACCAGGTTCGTGCTCCGCAAGACGTTGTCCGCCGGGCTACCCGTGATCCTGGTCATCAACAAGGTGGACCGGCCGGACGCGCGGATCGCCGAGGTGGTGGACGCCTGCTATGAGCTGTTCATCGACCTGGACGCGACCGAGGAGCAGATCGAGTTCCCGATCGTCTACGCTTCCGCCCGGTCCGGCCGCGCGTCGCTGACCAGGCCCGCCGACGGTGAGCAGCCCGACTCGCCGGACCTGGAGCCCCTGTTCGAGGTGCTCAAGGCCACCGTCCCGGCCCCCATGTACGAGGTCGGCGCCCCGCTGCAGGCGCACGTGACCAACCTGGACGCCTCGTCCTATCTGGGCCGCATCGCCCTGTGCCGGATCCGCAACGGCACGATCTCTCGCGGGCAGCAGGCCGCCTGGTGTCGGCGGGACGGGTCGATCGAGAAGGTCAAGATCTCCGAGCTGTACCTGACCGACGCGCTGGAGCGGGTGCAGGCCGATTCCGCGGGCCCCGGGGACATCGTGGCCATCGCCGGGATCCCCGACATCATGATCGGGGAGACCCTGGCCGACGTGGACGACCCGCGGCCGCTGCCGCTGATCACCGTGGACGAGCCAGCCATCTCGATGACGATCGGCGTGAATACCGCGCCGCTCTCCGGCCGGACGGCCGGGGCCAAGGTCACCGCGCGGCTGGTCAAGGACCGGCTGGATCGCGAACTGGTCGGCAATGTATCGCTGGCCGTGCTGCCCACCGAGCGGCCGGACACCTGGGAGGTCCGCGGGCGAGGCGAGCTCGCGCTGGCCATCCTGGTGGAGACGATGCGGCGGGAGGGGTACGAGCTGACCGTCGGGCGGCCCTCCGCCGTCACGCGGGAGATCGACGGGGCCATCTTCGAGCCGGTGGAGCGGCTGTCCGTGGACGTTCCCGAGGAGTACGTGGGCACGGTCACCTCGCTGATCTCGGTCCGCCGCGGCCGGATGGAGACCATGACCAACCACGGCACCGGCTGGGTCAGGCTCGAGTTCGTGGTCCCCGCCCGAGGGCTGATCGGATTCCGTACCCAGTTCCTCACCGAGACCCGCGGCACCGGCATCTCGCACCACGTGTTCGAGGGATACGAGCCGTGGTCTGGCCCCATGCGGGGCCGGGCGACGGGTTCGCTGGTCGCCGACCGCGCCGGCAGCGCGGCCGCGTACGCCATGTTCAACCTGCAGGAACGCGGCTCGCTGTTCGTGGAACCCGGCACCGAGGTGTACGAGGGGATGATCGTCGGGGAGAACTCCAGGTCCGACGACATGGACGTGAACATCACCCGCGAGCGCAAGGTCACCAACGTGCGCCAGTCCACAGGGGAGGAGCTCGAACGGCTGGTACCGCCGCGGCTGCTCAGCCTGGAGCAGGCGCTCGAGTTCTGCGCCGACGACGAGTGCGTCGAGGTCACCGGTTCGGCGGTCCACCTGCGCAAGACCGTTCTTGAGGCCAAGGAGCGCTTCCGCGAGCGTGCCCGCGCCTCCCGCGCCACCTAGCCCCGCGCCACCTAGCCCCGCGCCACCTAGCTCCGCGCCCCGCGCCACCTAGCCCCGCGCCCCGCGCCACCTAGCCTCGCGCCCCGCGCCTAACCCCGCGCCCCCGCGCCAACTAACCCCACGCCCCAGGGTCACTCCCCGCTGCCGTCCAGCAGGCTCCACTCCGCGTTCGCGCCGGCGGCCAGCCGGTCGTGCTGCCGCTTGAACAAGCGGGCCGCCCGCCCGCCGCTCCAGTCCGGCGGCAGCAGCTCCCGCGGCAGGGTGGGATCCAGCCACGGGAACCGCCGCCAGGCGTGGACCAGATCGACCTGCCCGGCGAGCGGATCACTGGCGTCACGCGCCCCGTACCCGGCCACGAACTCGCGGTAGCTTTGCTCGATGGCCGCCAAGTCCCAGGCGCGGCGGGCCATCTCCGCCATGTCGCCTCCGGCCCGGTGCTCGACGACGAAGATCGGCGCCTCCTCGAGCACGCCGGCCTGCCTGAGCGCGTGCTCGGCCTCGGCCAGCCGTTCGGTGTGCGCGGACAGCCACACCCCGGGCGCCGGGCTGCCGAACCCCGCCCAACTCAGCCGGGTCCGCAGCAGGTGACGGGCGGCCCGCTCGGTCTCGGGGATACGCGTAAGCACCAGCAACCAGCGGCCGTCCCAGCTGCGCGCGTGTCCCGCGAAACCGTAGATTCGCGAGGCGCCTTCGGTCAGCAGCCCTTCCGCGTCCGGGGTCAGCGCCCACCGGGTCCGCCGCCCCACCCGCTCGGACCTCAGCCAGCCCTTCTCGGCGGTCCGCATCAGGGCCTGGCGGCTGGCCTTCTCCTCTACGCCCAGCCGGGCCAAGACGTCGATGAACGTCGACGTCCAAGCCGACCGGCCACCCGGCAGGACGAACTCGCCCAGCACGGTGAACAGCAGACCGCCGGCGCTATCGGCCCCGGCCGCGTGCCGCCTGAACGGCACCGGCGCGGTCTGGCTGACCGCCCAGCCTGCCGCCTCGGCCATGGCCACCACCTCCCGAACAAACGGACCGGTCGCCGGCTCACGGGACCAAAGGACCAAGCCCGATTATTCTACGAACTCTTGACGCTAAGCAAGATTTGTGGAGTATATAAAGAGAGACGCCCGACCCGGCAGAACGCGAGACGGGAGAAAGCCCCAGTGATCGTAGAGTTCCGCGTCGACCCGGCCCGCTACCGGCACTGGCGGGTGGACTTCGACGGCCCGGTGGCCACGGTGACGATGGACACCGATGAGCACGGCGGCCTGGTCCCAGGTTACGAGCTGAAGCTGAACTCATACGACCTCGGGGTGGACATCGAGCTGTACGACATCACCCAGCGGCTGCGCTTCGAGCATCCCGAGGTCGCCGCGGTGGTCCTGACCAGCGGCAAGGACAAGATCTTCTGCGCGGGGGCGAACATCAGGATGCTGGCCGCCTCTCCCCACCACCACAAGGTGAACTTCTGCAAGTTCACCAACGAGACCCGCAACGGGATCGAGGACGCCACCGCGAACTCGGGGCAGACCTGGATCGCGGCCCTGAACGGCACGGCTTCGGGCGGCGGGTACGAGCTGGCGCTGGCATGCGAGCACATCATGCTGGTCGACGACCGTTCCTCGGCGGTGTCGCTGCCCGAACTGCCGCTGCTGGGTGTCCTCCCCGGCACCGGCGGCCTGACCAGGGTGGTCGACAAGCGGCACGTGCGCCGGGACCTGGCCGACTACTTCTCCACCCGCCCGGAGGGTGTAACCGGCAAGAAGGCCGCCGCGTGGCGGCTGGTCGATGAGGTGGTACCGAGAACGGCCTGGGACCAGACGGTCACCGCCCGGGCGCGCGAACGAGCCGCCGCCAGCCAGCGGCCCGCAGACGCCCAGGGCGTGACACTGACTCCGCTGGCCAAGGACAGGACCGCCGACGCGATCCAGTACAGGTTCGTGAGCGCCAAGCTAGACCCGGCCCGCAGCGTCGCGGAGATCACGATCGAGGGCCCCCCAGCCGACCCCCCAGCAAACACGGAAGGCATCCACTCCCAGGGCGAGCAGTTCTGGACCCTGGCCATGACCAGGGAGCTTGACGACCTGATCCTGGACCTGCGCACCAACGAACCCGAGCTCGGCACCTGGGTCCTGCGCACTAGGGGCGACCCAGAAAAGGTCCTCGCCCACGACCAGCTCCTCTGCGACAGCCACCCAACCGACAGCCACCCAACCGACAGCCACCCAACCGACAGCCACCCAACCGACAGCCACCCAACCGACAGCCACCCAACCGACAGCCACCCAACCGACTGGCTAGCCGCCGAGATCACCGGCTACCTCAAGCGGACGCTCAAGCGCCTAGACGTGACCAGCCGCAGCCTCATCGCGCTGATCGAGCCAGGCAGCTGCTTCGCCGGCTCGCTCCTCGAGCTCACCCTGGCCGCCGACCGCAGCTTCCAGCTGGCCGGGCCCAGAGAAGACGACGACACCGAGCCCGCCACGATCACCATAGGACCAATGAACCTCGGCCCCCTCCCGATGGCCAACGGCCTGACCCGCCTGCAGACCCGCTTCCTCGGCGACGACAAGGCCCTGGCCGAAGCCGACCAGCACCTGAACCAAAAACTAGAAGCCGAAGACGCCGAGCAGCTCGGCCTGGTCACCTTTGCCCCCGACGACATCGACTGGGCCGACGAGGTGCGCATCGCGATCGAGGAGCGCGCGAGCTTCAGCCCGGACGCCCTGTCCGGCCTGGAGGCGAACTACCGGTTCCCCGGCCCCGAGACGCTGGAGACCAAGATCTTCGGCCGGCTCAGCGCCTGGCAGAACTGGATCTTCACCCGCCCCAACGCCTCCGGGCCCGACGGCGCGCTGCGCAAGTTCGGCACCGGCCAGCGGGCCGACTTCGACAGGAAACGAGTCTGAGCCATGACCGAAGCCGACTACGCGGAGAAGATCCCCAACAACGTCGACCTGCACGAGGACCGGCGGCTCCAGCGCGCCCTGGAGTCCTGGCAGCCGAACTTCCTCACCTGGTGGGAATCGATGGGCCCGGCGCTCCCCACCGAGGACGTCTACCTCCGCACAGCGGTCAACGTGGGAAGGGAAGGCTGGGCGCACTTCGGGCACGTGGCCATGCGCGACTACCGGTGGGGGATCTTCCTCGCCGAACGGGACCAAGACCGAAGGATCGGATTCGGCCAGCACATAGGCGAGCCGGCCTGGCAGCAGGTGCCCGGCGAGTACCGGGCCGAGCTCCAGCGGCTGATCGTGATCCAGGGTGACACCGAGCCGGCCTCCGTCGAGCAGCAGCGCAACCTGGGCGCCACCGCGCCGAGCCTGTACGACCTGCGCAACCTGTTCCAGGTCAACGTGGAGGAGGGCCGTCACCTGTGGGCGATGGTCTACCTGCTGCACGCCTACTTCGGCCGCCAGGGCCGCGAGGAGGCCGAGGAGCTCCTGCACCGCAACTCCGGCAGCGCGGAGGCGCCGCGGATCCTGGGCGCGTTCAACGAGGAGACCCCGGACTGGCTCAGCTTCTTCATGTTTACCTACTTCACCGACCGCGACGGCAAGTACCAGCTCGGCACGCTGAAGGAAAGCGCCTTCGACCCGCTCAGCCGCACGTGCGAGTTCATGCTCAAGGAAGAGGCGCACCACATGATGGTGGGCACGACCGGCGTGGACCGCGTGGTAGAGCGGACCGCGCAGGTGATGGTGGAGCAAGAGACCGACGACGTGGCCGCCCTCGGCGTGATCCCGCTGCCGGTGATCCAGAAGTACCTGAACTTCCACTACAGCGTGAGCCTGGACCTGTTCGGATCAGAGACGTCGACCAACGTGGCGAACTACTACACCGCCGGGCTCAAGGGCCGCTGGCTGGAGGAGCGCCGCCGGGACGACCACAAGCTCACCAACGACTCGATCATGGTCGACTCACTCACCCCCGACGGTGAGATCGGCCACACCGAGGTTTCCGCGCTGACCGGCCTGAACACCGACCTGCGCCGCGAGTACATCGCCGACTGCGAGGGCGGCGTCAAGCGGTGGAACCGCATCCTGGCCGACGCCGGACTGCCGCAGCGGCTGCGACTGCCGCATTCGGCCTTCAACCGCAAGGTCGGCGCGTTCTCCGGCCTCGAGGCCACCCCCGAGGGTGAGATCCTCGACGCCGCCGAATGGGAACGACGCAAGGGCCAGTGGCTGCCCACCGACACCGACAAGACCTTCGTCCGCTCCCTGATGCGCCCCGTCCACGAGCGCGGCAAGATCGCGGCCTGGATCGCCCCCCCGCGGCAGGGCATCAACGGTAAGCCGTTCGACTACGACTACGTCCACCTCAGCTGAGCCATTTTTTATCCCGAACGAGCGTAACCGGGGCACCGCGAAGCCCTCACGGCTCCCGGTCGCGGCGCAGCCGGTCCAGGACCTCGTCCGGGTTGTCGGCCGACACCCTGATCATCGCCCGCATCGCGTCGGCCAGCGAGACCCGCGGCACGCCGAGCGTGACCGCGGCCGCGTCCGCCCACCCGGTTAGCTGGCGGTATAGCTCGGGGCTGAGGTCCAGGGTGATCCTGACCGGCTTGGACCGGATCGCGGTGCGCCCGGCCGGAAGGGCCCCCGGTGCGGCGCGCCGGGCCGCGGCGGCGGCCATCTGCGCCTTGCGCTGCTCCCGCGGCGTGGTCAAGACCGTACCGTGCAGAGCGGGGCGCACCGGTCGATGAGGTCGCCCGCCACGTGGCGCCACACATCGGTGCCGACACCCCTGATCGGAACGCCGAAACTCTGGGCGTAGACCTCCCGCCTCGGCACGACGGTTTCCAGCACGTCGTACCCGAGGCCCTGGAGCGCCTCCCGGGCGTCGGTCGTGGAGTGCGCCCGCGCGATGCACCGGTTCAGCAGTACGGCGGAACGGACCGGGACGTCCCGGACCGCCTGGATCTCGGCGATCTCCTCGCGGACCGGGGTGGTCCGGTTGATCTCGATCGGGCTGGGCGCGCAGGGGATCAGGATCTCGTCGACGTACCGCAGCGCCGACCTGGCGATCCCGGCGTGGTCCTCGATCTGCGGCGTGTCGATGATCACCACGTCATCGCCCTTGGCGATCTCGGGGAGCCTGCGGTGCAGTTCCCGCGACGGCAGGGCCACGATCCGGAACGGGAAGGCCGCCTCCGTCGCCACGAGCCCGGGGTACATGGCGGCCAGGTCGGACCATTCAAGGGCACTGCCGGACGGGTCCGCGTCGACCAGCAGCACGCTGTTGCCGGCTTGCGCGAACACATGGGCCAGCCATACCGCGGAGGTCGTCTTGCCCGTGCCCGGCTTCAGGTTGGCCAGGGCCAGGCTTAGCCCTGTCATCCACGCATTATCGCAGCGTCCCTCCGGTTACGGTAGCCAGTTGACCGGTGAGGCCGCCCATAACCGCAAACTCGCAGTATCGCAGCAATTACTGCATTACTGCGAGACTAGCTCAGGAGAAGGCCGGCCCGAACGGGAACCAAGCCCGAAGTCGCGGCCGTTAAGAGACGACGGAATCAGGGGCCGGGGCAGGCCCGACGGCCACGGGAGCGGCAGCCAAGACGGAGGTTTCTGTGCGCGAAAACACGGCCCGGGGGACCGGCCACCAGCGCAAGCACCCGCCCCTGGCCGTCATCCTGCTGGCCGCCGCGGCCTGCGCCGCACTCGCCGCGTGCGGGTCAGCGCCGGGGCCGGGCGACTTCGGGCCGCCGAGCGCCGGGCCGCCGCCGGTCACCATCCTCACGCATAGCGCCGACCTTGGCGGCGGCGACATCTTCATCGCGCCCATGGGCGGCGGCTACGCCAGCGGCCCGGAGATCCTCAGCGACACGGGGAAGGTGATCTGGTTCCACGCGCTGCCCCAGGGGACGGGCGCCACCGACTTCCGCACCCAGACCTACCTGGGCCAGCCGGTCCTCACCTGGTTCCAGGCCGGGAGCAAATCGGACGCGGCCGACTATATATACAACGACCGCTACCAGCAGATCGCCAAGGTCAGGGCCGCGAACGGCTACGAGACCGACTTCCACGAGTTCCTCATCACGCCCTGGAACACCGCGCTGATCCTGGCCGACGACCCGGCCACCGCCAACCTCACCTCGATCGGTGGCCCGTCCGATCAGGCGGTCATCGACGGCGTCGTCCAGGAGATCGACATCAAGACCGGCCAGGTCCTGTTCCAGTGGAACAGCGCGGACCACGTCCCCTACACCGACAGCCACCTGCCCAGGCCCTCCTCCGCGTCCCAGCAGTGGGACTGGTTCCACATCAACGCCGTGCACCTCGACACCGACGGCAACCTGCTCATCGACGCCCGCAACACCTGGACGACCTACAAGGTGAACCTGCGCACCGGGGCGATCATGTGGGAGCTGGGCGGCAAGCAGAGTTCCTTCTCACTCAAGGCCGCCCCCGGCCAGGTCCTCGACAAAGACGGCGAGATCTTCTCCTGGCAGCACGACCCGGAGGCCCTCGGCGGCGGGCTGTACACCTGGTTCGACGACGAGTCCCCTAACCCGAACGGCGGCTCGCTCCTGGGGCACAGCCGGGCGGTCACGGTGCGTCTGGACCTGGCCACCCACGTAGCCACCCTGATCAAGTCGGACAACCAGCCCGAAGGCCTGGTGGCCGGGGTCGAGGGCAACGCCCAGACCATGCCCGACGGCAACCTGTTCGTCGGCTGGGGCGCGCTGCCGTACATCTCGGAGTTCAGCCCGTCCGGCGCGCTGCTGTTCAACGCGAAGTTCCCGGCGAACGTCAGCACCTACCGCGCCTACCGCCTCCCCTGGCCCCCGGCCGGCTAGCCGCGGCGAAGGCGGGTGTCACAATGGATGGGTGGGGGTTACCGATGGTTTAGTGACGTTGCTGTTCACCGACATCGAGGGCAGCGTCCGGATGTGGGAGGCAGACCCCGATGCCATGGCGGCGGCCTCGGCCCGCCATGACCGAATCGTCCGCGAGCAGGTTGAGGCGTCCGGCGGCCACGTCTTCAAGACGGTGGGCGAGGCACACCGCGCCGTGTTCGCCGACCCGGTGGCCGCGCTTTCGTCGGCGGTGGCCATCCAGCGGGCCGCCGGCGCCGAGCCCTGGGCGTCCAGCCTGCCCATCCGGGTGCGCATGGCCCTGCATTGTGGTGCCTGCGCGGAGCGCGACGGCGACTACGTCGGCCCGGTGGTGAACCGGACCGCCCGGTTGCTTGACGTCGGCCACGGTGGTCAGGTCCTGGTCACAGCGGCGACGTACGCGCTGCTCGCCGACCGGCTGCCCGGCGGGATCGGGCTCCGGGACCTGGGCGAGCAGCGCCTGAAGGACCTGGGGCGCGCCGAGCGTGTCTTCCAGGTGACCGGATCGGGCCTGGCCGAGGGGTTCGGCGTGCTGCGCTCGCTTGACGACCCGGCGCTGCGCCACAACCTGCCCTCGCAGGCCACCAGCTTCGTGGGCCGGACCGCGGAACTGGCCGAGTTGCGCGCGCTGGTGTCGGGCGGGTCGCGGCTGGTCACGATCGCGGGTCCGGGCGGGATCGGCAAGTCCCGGCTGGCGTTGCAGGTGGCGGCCGATGCCCTCGACGGCACCGGCGACGGAGTGTGGCTCGCCGAGCTGGCCCCGGTGGCAGAACCCGAGCTAGTGACCCGTACCGCGGCCGCCGCGCTCAGGGTCAGCGAGGCGCGGGGGCGGCCCATGTTCGACACCCTGATCGACTCCATCCGCGACCGGGACCTGCTCTTGATCCTCGACAACGCCGAGCACGTGCTCGGCGCGGTCGCCGCGTTGGCCGACGCCGTCATCCGGTCGTGCCCTCGGGTCTGCCTGCTGGTCACGAGCAGGGAGCCGCTCGGCCTCAGCGGGGAGCACGTCTTCCGGGTTCCCGGCCTGGCCGTCCCGCCCGCCGATCTCGCCGCTCCTGACCGGCTGGCCGCCTTCGAGTCGGTTCAGCTGTTCGCGGAGCACGCCGCGCTGCACCAGCGGGGCTTCATCGTCGACGACACCAGCGCGGCAGCGGTCGCGGCGATCTGCGTCCGTCTCGACGGTATCCCGCTGGCCCTCGAGCTTGCCGCGGCCCGCCTCGGCTCGCTGTCGGTGTCGGAGATCAACGCCCGGCTCGATCAGCGGTTCCGGCTGCTGACCACGGGAGACCGTACCGCCCTGCCGCGCCACCAGACCCTGCGAGCCCTGATCGACTGGTCCTACGACCTGCTCAGCCCGCAGGAGCAGATCGTGTTCGACCGGCTCTCCGTCTTCGCTGGAGGCTGGACCCTAGATGCGGCCGAAGCGGTCGCCCGCGGCGGCGACGTCGCGGAATGGCAGATGCTTGACCTGCTCGCCGCGCTGGTCGGCAAGAGCCTGGTCCAAGCCGAGGTGATCCACTCCTCGACCCGCTACCGGCTCCTTGAGACGATGCCCTGTGCGCGCTTTGCTGGTTCACCTTCCTGGCGGGCGATCTGCCCGCCGCGCTGGCCATGGTCGACGAGGCCGTCGCGCTCGCCAGGTCAGCCGGAAATCCCTATCTACTTACCACCGCTCTGGGCCACCGCGCGGCGTTCAAGGGCGAGGCCGGTGATCTGGACGCAGCCTCAGTTGACCAGCAGGAGGTCCTCGCACTGGCGCGGGCGGCCGGAGACAACTACGTACTCGTCATCACCCTGGTGAACCTTGGCATTGACCAGATCGGGGCCGGGGAGCTCCAGGCTGCCGTCGCGTCCCTGCAGGAGGCGCTCAGGGTCGCCGAAGCCCATGGCTACCAGCATCTGGCCGCCGGCGTGGCGGTGAACTTGGGGTTCGCTTACCTCATGAGCGGAGATGCCGCCGGTGCCCGCCGTCTGCTCATCAGCGTCTTCGACACGGCGCGGGCCACCGGTGAGAAGACCTTTGTGCACGTTGCCATCCTCGGCCTCGCGCTAGCCGCCAGCGCGGACGGCGACCCCGCCGTCGCCGCCACCCTGCACGGCGCTGCCGGTCACCAGTACGAGCAGGCCGGACAGGCCATCGATGCCCTCGAGTTGGGACTGCGCACCAGTGACCATGCCCGGCTGCGCGACGCGCTGGGCGAGGCCGCGTTCGATGCCGCCTACACCTGCGGCCGCACGCTCAGTCAAGCCGAAGCCATAGCCCTGGCCGTGGGCACAGCCGAGCCAGATCCGTGGCCTGCGCCCGCCGTGACCGTTCCAGCCGTCCATGGCGCGCCGGCGGACAGCCCGGCCGGTCCGCTGTCGGCACGAGAGCGGCAGATCATGGCGCTACTGGCCGGCGGAGCGAGCAACGCGAAAATCGCGGAGACGCTCTTTGTCACGCCCAACACCGTGCGGACGCACCTGGACCGGATCAGGGACAAGACCGGAGCCCGCAACCGCGCCGAACTGACCCGCTACGCCATACAGACGGGCATCGAACCGGTCGTCCCTTCCCCTTGATGTAGGCCGCTCGGCCCACACGCCGGCGCGTGTTATGGGTCGCTCGGCCCCTGCCGCCAGGCGCGGGCCGGACCTTATCTTCGGCTTATGAAAATCACATTCACCAAGGCACCAACCGTTACCAAGGCAATTATCGCTTCGGCGGTATTCGCGATCGTGTACCTGGCGTCGACCTCCAACCTCCCGTCATGCAGCGACACCGTCGCGATATTCAACTCGGGCGGTGAGTGCATAGAACGTCAGAGCTTCCTGCACACGGCTTCCGGCTGGCTGGCGCTGCTCTGCCTGCTCGCCGCCGTGCTGCTGCTCGCTCTTAAGCACAAGAATTCCATCCTGGGGCTACACGCGTCCGTGCAGCAGGCGCGACAAGGGGCGTCGGCACAGGCACCAGTGTCAGAGCGGCCTTCAAACTTCTGTGTCAAGTGCGGCACCCGCATCATCGCGGGGGACAGGTTCTGCCAGGGATGCGGAGTCTCCATGGGGTCCCAGCAATCCTGACCGAAATTCCGGAACGAAGCAGCAAAACCGCATCTAGTAATTACCGAAAGAAACGAAGCCGGTCCGGACTGGGCTGGCGGGATAAAGGGAGGGAATCATGGTATTCATCAAGGCGCGCAGGAGTCAGCTCCTCCTGGCGGGATCGCTGGCCGCCGTGACCGTATTTGCTGTCTCAGCATGTGGCGGGAGCGCGGCAACTTCGGCCCAGGGGTCCCCCGGCCACTGGACTAAGGCCGAGGTCAGCCAGTTCACGGCCGAGGGGGGCTCGGGCGGCAGCGCTAGCCAGGACTCGTGCATCATCGGGTACTTCGAGCGGGACATGTCATTCGGGAACGCGATGGACGTTGTGTCGGTGGATTCGGCCTCGAGCACTAGCTTGTCGGCCGCCCAGGTCAAGGCCGCCCTGATCGGCAAGTACGGCACGACCGAGGGCGACGCCATCAACGCCCAGTTCGCGCAGACCGTCACCGACTCGAACAACCACTGCGACGTGTCGGCCGCACCGTCCACGGCACCCGCGGTAGCCCACGCAGCGACAGCAGACCCGGCCGCGACGTCGGAGTCATCGTGCACCGTCGACTGCACGGACCCGATCGCCAGCGGGGAGAGCGGGTGGCTGGCGCAGGTCCAGGGGGCGCTCCAGAACGTGCAGCAGGATCTCAATGCGATCTCCTCGGACGCCAGCACCGACCCGGAGAACCTCACGCTGGACGGCTCCCAGCTGACGATGGACGCGCAGGCCGCCCTGGACCCCAATTACGACCCGCCCCCGGCCGACAACGCCGACTGGCTCACCGCGATGAATGCCTACGTCACGGCCGGAGAAGACTACTCCGACCAGAACGCGAACGAGCAGGACGACGATCCCGCCCAGGCCAACCAGGAGCTCACGGCAGCTAACGCGGCCCTGGCCCAATTCAACGCCGCGAACGGGGGAGTGCTGAACGGGACCATCCAGTCCTTATGATCCGGCGTCACGTGCCTGGCCGGGCCCGGTGAATCTCACCGGGCCCGGCCCCGTGCCCCCCACCCACTCACTCCTCCGTCCCCATCAATCACATCCACCCCGTCAGTAACGTGACGCTGACCGCTGGTAGTGGCACCCTGCCTATTAGAGCCAGTAGTAAGCCACACCCATGGGTTGAAGGTAGGCCGCGTCAGCTGATGGTGGCCCGGCTCGCCGCGAAACGCCGGTGGCGCGCGTGCTCGCGCTGCCCCAGGAAGGCCCGGAACCCGGCGAGCCGGTAGGCCGGCCCGTCATTCCCCTCGGCGACCTCCAGCTCGAAGTCACGCCGGAGGTGCCCCAGCCGCCCGAGGACGGCACCAGCCTCAAGGCCCCCGGCCAGGTCCGCGATCTGCCCGGCGGTCAGGAAGTCATCGCGCGACCGGAGCACGCGAAACACCGGGTCGTGCACGCGCACCTCGCCGCCGTCCCACGAAGCGTCCCCCGATGCAACCCCCGCCCCACCCGCCGCACCCGGCGAGCCCGCGTGCTCCAGCGCCCGGCGGATGGCCGTCCCGACCGCCTCCGCGACCGGGGGCGGGAACGCGTTGCCGATCTGCCGGTACCGCGCGGTCTTGCGCCCGCTGAACCGCCAGTCCCACTCGTCCCGCCAGCCCTGCAGCCTGGCGACCATCTCGCAGGTCAGCCGGGGCGCCAGGGCCGGGTCCGCATCGGGCCCCGGGGCGGCGTCGGCGATGCCGAGGCCGTCGACGCCGAGCTCGGCCCAGGCCTGCTTGGCCCGGGTCGGGCCGAGGTCACCCCCGCCATGCTTCTTCGACCCGCCCACGATCGTGGGGGCGATCCGGTCGGCCCTCCGGGCCCAGCCCGCGGCTCCTCGCCACCCGCGCGCGGCCATCAGGTCACCCAGAGCCTGGCCGACCGTCAAGCCCGGACCAAAGGACGGCTCCGGCCACCGGAACCAGGGCGCGTCCGCCGGGCGCAAGGCGACGAGCACGAAGCGCGGGCGAAGCTGCGGAACGCCGAACTCCGACGCGTGCAGCAGCCGCCACCCCGGGACGTACCCGAGCTCGCGCAGCCGGTCAAGGACGTGCTGGCGGTACCCGCTGAACCGGGCGGTGCTCAGCCCCCTGACGTTCTCAAGCAGCAGCGCCCGCGGCCTGACCACCCCGCACAGCTCCACCGCCCAGGCGAACAGGTCACGCTCGTCGGCCGCGCCTAGCTGCCGCCCCGCCACGGTGAACGGCGGGCAGGGGACGCCGCCCGCCAGCAGCGCCACGCCCTGGTAGTCGCGCGGCCGCCAGAGGGCCGGATCGGCCACGTCGCCCTCGGCGACCTTCCAGCCGGGCCGGTTGGCCCTCAGCGTGGCGCACGCCGTTGCGTCGAGCTCGACGGCCAGGGCGTGCTCGAAGCCGGCCCGCTCAAGCCCGAGGGCCTGCCCCCCGGCCCCGGCGCAGATCTCGACCGCGTCAAGGTCCATCGCCCGGCCTCCCTCGCTCCAACCTCGGTGACGGAGCCACCCCACACGTGCCAAGGACTGTAGCGCCGTCCGCCGTCATTCGCGCCCCCCGGATCGCCGCGTGCGCGGACGTGTCGCGGAAGGGTATCGCCAGGTTAGCTCCTGGCGCGGACGTGGCGCGGTGAGAGCCCGCGCTGGGGCGCCGCGATCCGCTGCCTGGCCAGGGCCTCGGGCAGCGGCAGCAGCGGGTTGGACGCGCTGTCCACCACGATCCCTGCGAGCTCGGTGACCTTCTGGCCGTCCGCCCGGGCCACGCTCCTGAGCAGGTCGAACGCCTCCCGGGGCCGGAGCCTGTGCCGTTCGGCCAGCACGCCGATGGCCTGCTCGACGCGCACCCGCGTGGCGAGGGCGTGCTCGAGCTGCGCCACCGTCACGGCGAGCCGCGCCGCCTCGTCCTGGCTCGCGGGCTCGGCCTGCGGCGCCTCGCTGGCCAGGCCCAGGTCCCCGGCGAGCAGGTCGGCGAGCACCATGGCGCTGGTCAGGTCGTCGGTTTCCTCGTCCCCGACCTGCCAGCCCCGCCCTGACCTCCGGACCACGAGCTCATCTGCGGATTCATCGCCCATGCATCACCTGCCCCGGCACTGAACCGCGTTCGGTGTAAAAATGCTTTTTAATCCCGAACGGCGGTGGTGTCACCCCTGGGCCAGGACCTCCTGCCCCGCGGTGATGGCGTCCAGCTGGGCGCGCACCTGGTTAGCCGAGGGGTTGGTCATCACGCTGCCGTCGGGGAAGACCACGGTGGGCACGGTCTGGTTGCCGCCGTTGACCGACATCACGAAGTCGGCCGCGGCGGGGTCGCGCTCGATGTCGACCTCGGCCATCTCGATCCCGACCCGCGCGAGCTGGTTCTTCAGGTTCCGGCAGAAGCCGCACCATTGGGTGGTGTACATCGTCAGCTGGCCGGGCACCCGCCGCCTCCTCGTGGTTGGTTGAAATACCGGCTTGTGTAACGCCGCCGGGACCCGTTGCCTTCCCTGGTGCCCCGCCTCCCCGCTCGCGCGACCCAGTTCCACGGCGCGCCGGTCGGTCCGATGAGGCAGGATGAGCGCGTGGCCGACCCCGTGCAGGAGACCGACACCGTGCAGGAGAGCTGTGACGCGCTGCTGGCCGGGCTCGACCCGGAGCAGCGCGAGGTGGCCCTGGTCACCCGCGGACCGGTCTGCGTCCTGGCCGGCGCGGGCACCGGCAAGACGCGCGCGATCACCCACCGGATTGCGTACGCGGTCGGCTCCGGGCTGGTCAACCCGGCGCACGTGCTGGCCCTTACGTTCACCGTGCGGGCGGCGGGGGAACTGCGCGGCCGGCTCAGGCAGCTCGGCGCGGCGCGCGTGCGGGCCTCCACCTTCCACGCCGCCGCGCTGCGCCAGCTCAACTACTTCTGGCCGAGGGTCATCGGCGGCCGCCCCCCTGAGCTGATCGACTCCAAGCTCGGCCTGGTCCGCGAGGCGGCCAAACAGGCGCGGGTCAGGCTCGATGCGGGGCTCTCCGACGCCGCGGCCGAGATCGAGTGGGCCAAGGCGATCCAGGTCCGCGCGGACGGCTACGCCGACGCCGCGGCCCGGGCCGGGCGCTCTCCCACGGCCGGGGCCGAGAAGATGGCCGCGGTGTTCGCCGGGTACGAACGGCTGCGGCGGGAGCGGCACCTGATCGACTTCGAGTCCGTCCTGGAGCTGACCGCCGCCATCGTGCTCGAGCACCGCGGGGCGGCCGAGCAGGTGCGCGGGACGTTCAGGTACTTCGTCGTCGATGAGTACCAGGACGTGAACCCGCTGCAGAAACTGCTGCTCGACGCCTGGCTCGGCGACCGCGACGACCTCTGCGTGGTGGGGGACCCGCAGCAGGTGATCTACTCGTTCACCGGCGCCACGCCCGCCTACCTGACCGGTTTCACCGCGGAGTTCCCCGGCGCGACGGTGGTCCGCCTGGTGCGCGACTACCGGTCCACGCCGCAGGTGGTCGCGCTGGCCAACCGGCTCATCCCCGGGGGCGGCGCGCTTATCGCGCAACGGCCCGCCGGCCCGGCGCCCGTGCTCACCGAATGCTCCGACGACACCGACGAGGCGGCCGGGCTGGCCATCCAGATCCGGGCGCTCCTGGCGACGGGCGTCCCGGTCCGGGAGATCGCGGTGCTGGTCCGGATCAACGCCGACACCGAACGGTTCGAGCGGGCGCTAGACGAGGCCGGAGTCCCGTACGTGGTGCGCGGCGCCGAACGGTTCTACGAGCGACCCGTGGTGCGCCAGGTGCTCGTGCTGCTCCGCGGCGCCGCGCGCGGCGAGGCGGCCGACGACGGCCGGGACCCGCTGCCGGCCTCGGTCCGCCACGTGCTGACCGGCGTCGGCTTCACCAGCGCCCCCCCGGCCGGGGGCCCGGCGGCCCGGGAGCGGTGGGAGTCACTCGCCGCGATCGCGCAGCTCGCGGACGACATGCACGCGGCGCGACCAGACGCCACCCTGGGCGAGTTCTCGGCGGAGCTGACCCTGCGGGCGGAGTTGGGGCACGCGCCGGCGGTCGAGGGCGTGACGCTCGCCTCGATGCACGCGGCCAAGGGCCTGGAGTGGGACGCGGTGTTCCTGCCCGGCCTGGTCGAAGGGCTCATGCCCATCGTGCACGCCAAATCCGCGGACGCGCTCGAGGAGGAGAGGCGGCTACTGTATGTGGCGGTGACCAGGGCCCGCCAGCACCTGTATCTGTCCTGGTCCCCGGCCCGCACGCCGGGCAGCCGGAACCGCGGCCCCGCCAGGCAGCGGTCGCGTTTCCTCGATGACGTGCGGATCGGCCGGAGGGGCCATGGGTAAGGCGCTCGACGAGCTGCTCGACCTGCTCGACCTGGAGCGGATCGAGGTCAACATCTTCCGCGGGCGCAGCCCGGACGAGCGCAGGCAGCGGGTGTTCGGCGGCCAGGTGGCCGGGCAGGCACTGGTCGCCGCGGGCCGGACCGTCCCGGCCGACCGGCCCGTGCACTCCCTGCACGCCTACTTCATCAGGCCGGGCGACCCGGCGGTCCCGCTGGTGTACCTGGTCGACCGGGTGCGGGACGGGCGGTCGTTCACCACCCGCCGGGTGTCCGCGGTCCAGCACGGGGAGACGATCTTCACCCTGTCCGCGTCCTTCCACCACGCCGAACCAGGCCCCGAGCACGCCGACCCGATGCCCGACGTACCGCCACCGGAGGCCGTCGAACGCCGGCAGGACAAGATGGCCCGCGTGCTCGGCGAGGCGTCCGTCCCGTGGCGGGATAGCCCGATCGACCTGCGGTCGATCGGGCCCGTGCAAGTCGAGGCGGAGCGAGATCCGTCGCTGCGCACCACCACGAACCTGGTCTGGCTGCGGGTGGACGGGGAACTGCCCGACGACCCCCTCTTGCACGTGTGCCTGATGACCTACGTCTCGGACATGACGCTGCTGGACTCAGTGCTGATCGGGCACGGCCTGTCGTGGTGGGACGGGCGCACCTCGGGAGCCAGCCTCGACCACGCCATGTGGTTCCACCGTCCCTTCCGCGCCGACCGTTGGCTGCTGTACGCGCAGGACTCGCCCGTGGCCTACGGCGCCCGCGGCCTGGCCCGCGGCGAGGTGTTCACCGAGCAGGGCGAACTCGTGGTCTCCGTGGTGCAGGAGGGCCTGATCCGTACCGGCCGCCCTCCCAGCTGAAGTCAAGATCGCGAAATCCCAGGTCAGCAGTGCTAGCCCGGGGGACAACCCCCGGAACCCCCGGCCAGCGCTGGCGGGCCGCCGTATCTTTCCCTTTCCGTGTGGTGAAATCCCAGGTCAGCAGTGCTAGCCCGGGGGACAACCCCCGGAACCCCCGGCCAGCGCTGGCGGGCCGCCGTATCTTTCCCTTTCCGTGTGGTGAAATCCCAGGTCAAAAAAGTGTTGCCCCACCCGGAGGCAGCACTTAGGCTGCGTACATGTCCGTGGGCTAATTGGCGATGCTCCCAGAGAGGAGGTGCCCCGTGACATACATCTACTCAGGCAAACTGCCTGCCACGCTGTGGCGGTCGCGTGCGGCTGCTTCCAGCCTGCGGAGCACCTTCCCGGGGACGGGTGTGCTCGGTGCCGGTCTCGGCACAGGGCCGTGCGCCGTTGCGGTGCAGTCCGTTCCGCGCGTCCGGGGGCACGTCGTGTTCGCCATCCCGGTCCCGCCCAAGGCCGCTGTCGCGGTCCAGCTTGGGCAGCCGAATTCCGACAACTACATGACAAGCGCTAACGCCGTCGGCGTTACCGCAGTGGGTCCGCCTCAACATAGGGAACCGGTCTAGAAGACCGGCCAGAAATCCCCTTGAGGCCGCGGACCCGCACACAGGGTCCGCGGCCTAGTTATTTGGGCCTAGGTCCCAGGACGGGCGAGAAATCGCGTTGGACCGACAACTAGGACCGGCTAGCGAGAGGGGATGGCACCGATGCAATGGCGCAGTGCCACCGCCGACAGGATGGACGTGACGGGGTTCGAGGCGTCCATGGTCGAAGCGGCGGGGCAGGAGCCAGACGTCAGGCAGGGATTCGGCGTGGTGAGCGCTACCGCCACGCTGCTCCCGGTGGGGCTGGATCTTCCGTGCACGGAGGACCCGGAACTGTTCTTCGCTGAGTCTCCCGAGGATGTGGAGCAGGCGAAGGCCATGTGCCGGGGCTGCCGGGCCAGGATCGCCTGCCTGACCGGTGCGCTCGAGCGCAGGGAGCCCTGGGGCGTCTGGGGCGGCGAGTTGCTGATTCGCGGGGCGATCGTACCGCGCAAGCGCCCCAGGGGACGTCCGCGTAAGACCGAAGTCGCCGCGTAAGCGGCGACGCCAGGCCAGCACAGTGGCTGCGTAAGAGCCACATCACCAGATGGGGCCGCGCGGCGGACCACAAGCCGCGCGGCCAGGCGGCACACAATGCACACACATCAGGAGTGATCAGCATGCGCTGGGAACTGCTCGCGAGCCAACGGACTCGCAGCACGCTTGAGGAGGCGGAACACCGACGGCACGGCCGTCGGGTTGCCTCGCTCCGCCGGGCCGGGCGGCTCGAACTGAGGGCGGAACGCCGGATGGTCGAGGCCTGGCGGCGCGCCGCGCAACTGCGCGGCGCGATGGAACACGCCGAATAACTACTAGACCCGGAGGCTCACTCCTCGCTCGCCTCAGCCCCCCGAGGGTGCAGGTAGGCGACCAGGTACGCGACGCCGAAGGGATCATCGCAGTACGGCACCTCGGTGGCAGGTGTTGGCGCAGGCATGGCGCCCGCCAGCACCTGCCAGGCCGGCCGGCCGGTGGCCATCAGGTCGCGAGCCAGCGCCTGGTCCAGCTCAAGCAGCGCCGCCAGGTTCCCGGTGCGGATCGCGCGCTCGACCCAGGAGTCAAAGCCCGCGGCGCGCGGGTCCAGGTACCCGGGCGCCTTCAGGGTCCGCCGGGCGCTCCCGTCCCCCATGACCAGCAACCCCGTCCGGGCACCCGAGCCCGGCCAGGTCCGCGCCGAGCTTCGCGCACGCGTCGGCCGGCTCGTCCTGGCCGACCGCCTGGAGGCGGCGCGGACCTCGGTACCGGGCCCGATCGAGGAGCATGGCGCCGAGGCCAAGGGCCAGCGGCACCCCGCCCGTCCCGGGATCCGCGAGCCCGGGGGCGAAGGCGGACAGGTCTAGCCGGCTGCCGGCGTCCCAGGTGCTCGTCGCGGCGCCCGGCCCCACGACCACGACCACGTCGGGGTCCTGGCCCAGCAGCCGCCCGACGACCTCGGCGCAGGCTGCCCGGAGTTCGGGCAGGACCGGCGTGCGGCCGGTGAGCTGCGGGCACAGCAGCGGCGGCGAGGGGCACAGCGCCGCGGCCGCGATCATGGTTAGGCCAGCCCGCGCACGGCCAGCGCGGGCGGGGTATCGCCGCGGATCGCCGAGACCATGCTCAGCACGTGCCTGGTCTCGCGCACCTGGTGGACCCGGAACACGCGGGCGCCCAGCCACGCCGAGACGGCCGTCGTGGCCAGCGTCCCGGCCACCCGCTCATCGAGCGGGGCGTCAAGGCTCTCGCCCACGAAGTCCTTGTTCGACAGCGACACCAGGACCGGCCAGCCCGTGGCGGCCAGCTCGGCGAGCCGCCGGGTGATCTCCAGCGAGTGCCACGTGTTCTTCCCGAAGTCGTGCGCGGGGTCGATCAGGATCCTGGCCGGCTCGACGCCCGCCGCCACGGCGCGCTGCGCCAGCGCGAGCGTGGTGCGGCGCACGTCGTCCACCACGTCGGCGTAGGCCACCCGGAACGGGCGGGTCCGCGGCGGCAGGCCCCCGGCGTGCGAGCAGACCAGGCCCGCGCCGAACTCCGCCGCCACCTCGGCCAGCCTGGTGTCCCACCCGCCCCAGGTGTCGTTGATCAGGTCGGCCCCTGCGGCGCAGACCTCCCGCGCTACCTCGTGCCGCCAGGTGTCCGCGCTGATGACCAGGTCCGGGTAGGCGTCGCGCACCGCCGCGACGAACGGGACGGTGCGGCGGATCTCCTCGCTCACCTCGACCTCATCGCCCGGCCGGGCCGGCACGCCCCCGATGTCGACGATGTCGGCGCCCTCGGCGACCACCACGTGCACACGCTCCAGGGCCGCCGCCGGTTCCCAGGTCACGCCGGGCTGGTAGAACGAATCGGGGGTCCGGTTCACGATCGCCATGACCAGGAGCCGGTCCGGCTCGAAGGCCTGCCGGCCGAGCCGCAGGATCTGCTGAGGCCTTGATTCCCGGCGTTCGGTCTCCCGAGACCCACCGCTCCGGCTATGTCCGCTCACCGGGCCGGGGCCCGCGGCACGTCGCCGAGTGGCCCGCCTCGCGCAGCCGCGGCGATGGTGCTCGCCGGCGGCCGTTCGTGCGTCGGCACCGGCCGGGACCGCTGGCGGACCTGATCGCCGTCCCTGACGAACTGCTCGAGCGTCACGTCGCCCATCAGGCGGTGCGGTCCAGACCGCCGGTTCTCCGCCAGGGCCAGCAGTTCCGCCGCCATGACCCCGAGGTCGTGATTGGCCTGGTGGCGGTGCGCGCGCGAGCCCAGGTCCACCTGCGCCAGCGCGTCCAGGCCGTGGCGGGCGGCGGTATCAAGCAGCGTCGACATCTCCACGCCGTAACCGACCGGGATGGGCAGGGATTCCATCAGCGCGCGCCGGGCCGCCCATTCCCCGGCCAGCGGCTGGACCACCCCGGCCAGGTGAGGCCACCACAGGCTCAGCAGCGGCCGCGCGACCAGCTCGGTGACCCGGCCGCCCTCGGTCGACACGGAGCCGTCCTCCTCGGTGCGGACCCGGTCGTAGAAGCCCTTGACCAGGTGGACGCCGGGGTCGGCCAGCAGCGGCCCGAGGAGGCCGGTTACGAAGTGCGGACCCCACTGGGTCAGGTCGGCGTCGACGAAGACCAGGATGTCGCCGCGGGTGACCAGGAGCGACTTCCACAGCGCCTCGCCCTTGCCCCGGTAGGACCCGAGCCCCGGCGCGATGTCGCGCGCCCGGTGCACGACCGCGCCGGCCTCAGCCGCCGCCCGGCCGGTGGCGTCGGTGGAGTCGGAGTCGATGACCACCAGCTCGTCGACCAGGGGCGCGTCCGCTACCAGGGCCTGGACCAGGGGGCCCACCACCTCCGCGACCGTCCGCTCCTCGTTCCTGGCCGGTATGACCACGCTGATCGCCACGCCGACCTGGCGCTTGTGCTCGAGCAACCCGGCGAGCGGCCAGTCCGTCCAGTGCGAGGTCCTACGGCGGTACCAGGCCTCCGCGCGGGGGTCCATTCTCCCGGCGACTCCTTCCGCTCATCCCGACACCAGGCTACCGGTGCTCCCCGCGGCGGCAGCGGCCCGGCGGAATCGGCGAAGTCATCGCTGTAAGTAGTCGAATGGATACTCTCTGATGACTAGGATGAGGACTCGAGCCATCGACCGGGGATTTCCGCTACGCCCGCGGCGCAGTGATCGGCGCTGCAGAAGGTGAGACCAGCATGACCAGGGGTGTTTGCCTGTCCGCTACCCGGCGCCACCCGCGGGGCCTGCTAGCGTCGGTGGTTACGATCGGTGCCCTCGCCCTGGCCACGCCGTCGGCCGCCGCGTCCGTCGCTCTCCTGGGGGCACAGCCCATCACCGCGACGATAGCCGTCGGCGAGCTCCCCGCGGGGGTCGCGGTCAACTCGTCGACCGGCACCGTCTACGTCACCAACGACAACAGCGGCACCGTGTCGGTGATCAACGGATGGACCAACGCGATCACCGACACCATCACCGTCGGCGCCGGCCCTCAGGGGATCGCGGTCAACCCGGAGACCGATGTCGTCTACGTCGCCAACACCGGCGGCGGCGTGTCGGTGATCAACGGGCGGACCAACACGGTCACCGCGACCATCACCGTCGGCGTGGACCCGCAGTCGGTGGCGGTCAACCCGGAGACGAGCACCGTCTATGTCGTCAACACCGGCGGTACCGTGTCGGTGATCAACGGGCGGACCAACACGGTCACCGCCACCATCACCGTCGGCAGCAGCCCGCAGTGGGTCGCGGTCAACCCGGAGACCGGCACCGTATACGTCACCAACTACATCAGCGGCACCGTGTCGGTGATCAGCGGCCAGACCAACACGGTCACCCACACCATCACCGGCTTCAACCACCCTGGTGGGGTCGCGGTCAACCCGGAGACCGGTACCGTCTACGTCGGCAACTACCTCGGCGGCACCGTGTCGGTGATCAACGGGCGGACCAACATGGTCACCGCCACCGTCACCGTCGGCAGTAGCCCGAACGGGATCGCGGTCAGTCCGGAGGCTGGAGTCGTGTACGTCGCCAACGACGGCAGCGGCACCGTCTCGGTGATCAGCATGAGGACCAACACGGTCATCGACACCTTCACCGTCGGCAGCGCTCCGTTTGGTGACGCGGTCAGCCCCGTGACCGGCCTGGTCTACGTCGCCAACGCCTACAGCGACACGGTTTCGGTGATCTACATCTAAAGGCCACCCTCAACACCCAGTCGCCGGACCACCCTGGCGTCGCGATGGTGAGAAAATCGGCTGGTGCAGATCGGGATACTGGGCCCGTTTGAGGTTCGTACGGACGGCGGCGCCGTGGCCGACGTTCCGGGCGCCCGGTTGCGCGCACTGCTGATCGCCCTCGCCCTCGAACCGGGGCGCGTCGTCTCGAAGGCGACGCTCATCGACTGGATCTGGGGTGAGCAGCCGCCTGCCGACACGGCGAATGCGCTGCAGCGCCTGGTTTCCCGGCTGCGCAAGGCGCTGCCTGAGGGGTCGATCGAGGGCCACCCGGGTGGCGGCTACCGGTTGACGGTGGAACCCGACGCCGTCGATGCGGTCCGGTTCGAACGCCTCATCTCTCAGGCTCGCGACGCGGAGGGTCCGCGGCGGGTCCAGCTGTTGCGCGATGGCCTTGCCTTGTGGCGCGGTGCGGCCATGGCCGATGTCGGCCTGGAGGACAGCGAAGCGCTTGACGCCGCGGTCGTCCGGCTCGAACGGCTGCGCCTGGCCGCGCTGGAAGATCGGTTCGAGGCCGAGGTGAGCCTCGGCCACGGCGCGGAGTTGGTCGCGGAACTGACCGACCTGGTGGCCGCCCATCCGGAGCGGGAACGGCTGGCGGCCGCGCTGATGCGAGCCCTCGTCGCGGCCGGTCGCGACACCGAGGCGCTGCTCGCGTACGAACGGACCAGGGAAACCCTGGCCGACCTGCTGGGCGTCGACCCCTCGCCGGAGTTGTCCGCCCTGCACGTCGCGCTGCTGCGGGGCGAACTGGGACGGCGGGAGGAGAACCGGAAGACCAACGTGCGGGCCGAGCTGACGAGCTTCGTCGGCCGGGAGGCCGATGTGGCCGCGGTCCGCGAGCTGATCGGGGAGCATCGGCTGACCACCCTGATCGGACCCGGCGGCTCGGGTAAAACCAGGCTGGCCACCGAAACCGCGCGCACGCTGCTTGGCGACCTGCCGGACGGGGTCTGGCTGGTGGAACTCGCCGCCATCGGCGCCGACAGTACCGACGGCGACGTGGCCCAGGCCACGCTGGCCGCACTCGGGCTCCGGGATGCCCTGCTCGGCGCGGCACCGAGCGCGGATCCGGTGGACGGGCTCATCGCCGCGATGCGCGAGCGGGAAGCGCTGTTGATCCTGGACAACTGTGAGCACGTGATCGATTCGGCGGCGGCGTTCGCCGACCGCGTGCTCGGGGAGTGCCGGCGACTGCGGATCCTGGCGACCAGCCGGGAACCGCTCGGCATCACCGGTGAGGCGCTCTGGCAGGTGGAACCGCTCGCCTTGTCCGACGCCAGCCCCGGCGAGATCGAATCCTCGCCCGCCATCCGGCTCTTGCGGGATCGGGCCGGTGCCGTACGCAAGGATCTCGGCAGCGACGCCCGCACCTTGTCGACCATGGTGCGGGTCTGCCGGGCGCTGGATGGGATGCCGCTGGCGATCGAACTGGCCGCGGCCCGGTTGCGCACCATGACCATTGAGCAGCTCGCCAACCGGCTCGATGACCGGTTCCGGCTGCTGACCAGCGGCAGCCGGACCGCACTGCCGCGGCACAGGACGCTGCGCGCGGTGGTCGACTGGAGCTGGGAGTTGCTCACCGAGGCCGAGCGGATGGTGCTGTGCAGGCTGTCGGTGTTCTCGGGCGGGGCGAGCCTGGAGGCGGCCGAGCGGGTCTGCGTCAGCGACGCGGCCAAACAGGACGATGTGCTGGAGTTGCTCACGTCGCTGGCCGAGAAGTCGCTGCTGCTTTCCGAGGGCAATGGCGCACTGCGCTACCGGATGCTCGGCACGATCAGGGAGTACGCCGCGGACCGGCTCGCCGAAGCCGGGGAATCGGACCCAGCCCGGCAGGCGCATCTCGGCTACTTCACCGAACTCGCCGAATCCGCGGCGCCGCACCTGCGCCGCGCCGAGCAGCTGGCCTGGCTCGCGCGGCTCGAGGCGGATCACGACAACATCGGCGCCGCGATGCGCGGCGCGATCGCGGCCGGCGAGGCGCAGGCGGCCATGCGGCTCGCGGCGGCCCTCGGCTGGTACTGGTGGCTCGGCGGGCGCCGGTCCGAAGGCTTCGAGTTGATCGTCGCGGCCACCAAGATTCCCGGCGAGGTGACCGATGAGGTCCGGGCCATGGTGTACGCGCTGGTGGTGACCTTCGCTACCTCCGGGCGGGGCGACGGCCGCGAGGCCGCCGAGTGGATCCACCAGGCGTACCGGTTCAGCCAGCGCAGTCGGCCAGGCAACCCGCTGCTGGCGCTGGTTGCCCCGCTGGAACGCATGCTGCAGGCGCCGGATGACTTCTTGTCCGCGTGGGATTCGGTGCTGGACAACGAAGACCCCTGGGTCCGCGCCCTGGCCCGGCTGCAGCTCGGCAAGATGCAGATCATGCTCGGCCAAGCTGGCGGGGAGGCCGAGGCCAATCTGGAGCTGGCGCTCGCCGAGTTCCGGGCGATCGGCGAACGGTTCGGAATTTCGTTCGCCCTGTCCGAGCTGGCGGAGCAGATCGCCAGGCGCGGCGAATTCGCCGGCGCGTGCGAACTCTTCGAAGAGGCGGCCGCGGTCGTCACCGAGGTCGGTGCCACCGAGGATGTCATCCGGATCCGTACCCGCCAGGCCCTGCTGTACTGGCTGAACGGCGACCAGGACGCCAGTGCGGCCGCCATTGCCGAGGCCGAGCGGATCGCCGATGGTGTCACCTGGCCGCATGCGCTGGTGGAGCTGGCGCTCGCCAAGGAGGAGCTGGCGCGCTGGGACGGCAACGCCGAGGAGGCCCGCCATCAACTCGGTGTGGCGACCAGCTTGCTGGGCGACGACGCGGAGCAGGCGAGTATCCGCGCGGACCTTCACGACGCGCTCGGCTATCTTTCCGATGATCTCAACCAGGCCCGTACCCACCGCGTCGCGGCCTGGCGGGCGGCGTCCGAGGCGGGGCTCGTACCCTTGCTCGCCCAGGTCATCGTCGGGGTCGCGGACCTGGCCGTTCGCCTCGGCCAGTACGAACAAGCAGGGCGGCTGCTCGCGGCCAGCGTCGCCGTTCGGGGACTGCCGGATCGCTCCCACCCGGATGCAGCCAGGATCGAGCAAGAAGCGAAACGTCACCTCGGCGAAGCACGGTTCGCCGAGGTGACGCGGGAGGGTACGCAGGCGAGCTGGTCTGAGCTGGTCGAGGTCACGCTCGCTTCGTGAAGGTGGCGAGCGACCACAGGTAGCCCACCAGGCCAATCCCGAGGCACCAGGCGACGGCGATGATCGCCTTGCTCGCGGACGGCGCCCCGGTCAGCAGTCCGCGCAGGGCTTCGATCATCGGGGTGAAGGGCTGATACTCCGCGAACTGCCGTACCCCAGGCCCCATCTTGTCGGCCGGCACGATCGCGCTGCTCAGGAACGGCAGCAGGACCAGCGGCACGACGACCATGCCCGCCGATTCCGGGGTTTTCGCCGCCAATCCCAGGGCGACCGTGAGCCAGCTGGTCGCGAAGGAGACCAGCACGATGAGACTAATCACGCCGAGCCAGTCGAGGAAGCTCGCCTGCGGGCGGAATCCCAGCCCGAACGCCACGCCGATGATGGCCGCGATGGCGACCAGAGTGCGGAGCACGGTGGCGACGACCTGAGCGTTCAACACGGCACTGCGGGAGATATCCATCACCTTGAACCGGTTGATGATGCCCTTCGTCATATCGGAGTTCACGGCCAGCGCGGTCGCGCTCAACCCGTAGCAGATCGTCAAGACGATCATGCCCGGCGTCGCGTAATCGACGTATTTGACACCGACGTTGAAGGCGCCGCCGATCTCACCGACGAACATCAGCATGATGACGATTGGGAGCAAGACCGTGTTGAATACCGCGACCGGGTTCCGGACGGTGTGCTTGAAGTTGCGACGCAGCATGACCGTCGAATCGGTGCTCATCGTGTGTTCTCCTTCGTGCTCGCGTGGCCGGTCAGGGCCAGGAAGACGTCATCGAGGTCCGGGGTGTGTACCGAGAACTCTTCGACCTCGATCGACTGTGCGTCGAGTTGGTCGAGCAGGGCCCGTACGGATTTCGCCCCGCCATCGCCGGGCACCCGCAGAGACCAGGTCGTCCTCGTCGTCGCGGGTGGCGCCGGTCAGGACCCGCATCGCGGCGTCGAGTTCGAGGTCGCTGGCGAACCGGAGCCGGACGTGGCTGCCTGGGATCTGGCGCTTGAGCTCGGCGGGAGTGCCCTGGGCGACCAGACGGCCCTGGTCGAGCACCGCGACCCGGTCCGCGAGCCGGTCGGCCTCCTCGAGGTACTGGGTGGTCAGGAAGATGGTCACGCCGTGGGATACCAGTTCGCGGATGATGTCCCACATCGTGCGGCGGCTGCGCGGATCCAGTCCGGTCGTCGGTTCGTCCAGGAAGATGATCTCGGGCCTGTCGACCAGCGTCATGGCGAGATCCAGCTTCCGGCGCATGCCCCCGGAATAGGTCGATGCCAGCTTGCCGGCCGATTCGGTCAGGTCGAATCGCTCCAGCAGGTCCGTGACCACCCGCTTGGCTTCGCCGGAGCCGAGT
This sequence comes from uncultured Actinomycetes bacterium, assembly GCA_963789225.1. GTDB lineage: Bacteria > Actinomycetota > Actinomycetes > Streptosporangiales > Streptosporangiaceae > Palsa-504. The sequence continues at coordinate 179,195 of CAWBKD010000030.1, read as the reverse complement.
CGCTTGAGATCCGCCATCAACTGGAGGTTCTCCCGGCCGGTTAGCAGTTCGTCCACCGCGGCGAACTGGCCGGTGACCCCGATGGCCGCGCGCACGGCCTTGGTCTCGGTCGCCACGTCGTGCCCGGCGACGCGGGCCGTTCCGCCGTCGGCCCTGATCAACGTCGTCAGCACGTTGACCGTCGTCGTCTTGCCCGCCCCATTCGGGCCGAGCAAGGAAAAGATCGTGCCCGTCTCGACGTCGAGATCGATGCCATCCAGGACGATCTTGTCCCTATACGCCTTCCGCAGCCCTGAAGCCGTTATCGCTGAATTCCTCATGTGTCCAGATTCAGGGCCCGCACCGCCACCGACCTGACACGCCCCTGACACGAGCGCTGTCACGGCGCTCTTCCGTCGGCGTCGAGGGTGACGCCTAGCCTACTATCAACATATTGTGATGGGTTAGATACTCACTGTCCTGGGGCCCGCAGAGTCGGATGGCGTTCGACAGGCACGACGAGGGAGTGGACGGGCCGAACGACCTCAAGCCGGAGCGGCAGCCATGGCACGGCGGATCGGGCGGTGAAGCTCCTACGGCCCGAGCGGAGCCAGCCGAGGTGCGGACCCGGGCGGAATGTTACGAGGCACTTCGCGCCGCGGACGGCAAGCCGGTCCATGCTGGCGACAGCCAGTGTGCGCGATCTGACACGCCGGGGGATCACGCCGGCTGGGACGCAGTAGATCCGGGGAACCGCCCGCCGCTGGACGCGCTCCGCGTCACGCCGGAACGCACCAAGCACATCCTCGATGGCGATGCGAACGGTAGCGGTGGCCACCGGCATGGGGTGGGCAATCCCGGCAAGACCGAGTTTCCCGCCAGCTGGAATGACGACAAGATTATGGACAATATCCTCGATGTTGCCTGCGGGCCTGATCAGGCCCCGATCCAGGAGAACTGGAACGGCCGCTGGCTCGCGCGCGGTACGCGAGACGATGTGGAGATCGCCGTGGTTATTACGAGCGATGGACTTATCTGGAGCGGCTGGCCGCGTCTGGGCAGTCCCGGAGTTGTGAAGAACCCCGAGGAGACCTAATGGACAGGCACGAGGTCGCGCGCCGGGCGTCAGCGTTGCCGGTAACGTTCGCGGACCGCGTCCCGCCGGACACTTTGGAGAGCCTCCAGCTCATGGACGAGGGTGGCGAGTACGGCGAGCTGACGATCGAGCTCGCCGCATCGCTGGCCGCGCATAACACACCGGTGACTGCAGCGGAACGCGACGAGTTGCTCGCGCTGCTCGAGGCGATGGACATGCCCACGGATCCCATCGGGAAGCTGAACGTCCAGAGCTGAGCGGCTGGCACACAGCTGGGGAAGCCGTCTTGTGATCGAGGCGACCTACCCACTGTGATCTCTCGCTAACAGCATCGGGGCTCCCGGAGCTTGACGGGCGGCCGCTCAGCGCGCCGCGGCCTTGACCGCGGTGTCGGAGCGCACCGAAGCTGGTCGGTATGGAGTGGACGGGACAGGTGTACGCGGACTGCCCGACCGTGGCCGTGGAGACCTACATCGAGGCCCCGCCCGAGCAGGTGTGGGCCCTAGTCAGCGATATCTCCCTGATGGCGGGGCTGAGCGCCGAGCTGCAGGAGGTGGAATGGCTGGACGGGGTCAGCGGCCCAGCCGTCGGCCACCGTTTCCTGGGGCGTAACGCCAACCAGCATCTGGGCAACTGGGAGACGGTCAGCACGATCATCGAATGCGACAATCCGCACCGGTTCGCGTGGGCCGTGGGAGAACCTGGCCATCCCTGGTCCACCTGGCGGTTCACGCTGCGGCCGGACGGGACGGGCACGGTGCTGGAGCAGTGGGCGCAGATGGGCCCGGCCCGCTCTGGCCTGAACCTGGCCATTGACGCGATGCCGGACAAGGAGCAGAAGATCGTCTTCGTGCGGCTGCGGGAGTTCGAGTCCGGCTTCACTCGCAACCTGGCCGCTATCAAGGAACTGGCCGAGGCAGTCGTCTGATGCGGACCGCGACCACCATCGAGGGCTCCGGAGGGAACTGGGGCGAGATCACCGAGTTCGTGCGCGAGGCCGAGAAACTGGGCCTGGACGTCTGCTGGGTGGCGGAGGCCTGGGGCACCGACGCGCCGTCCCTGCTGGGATATCTGGCGGCGCACACCCAGACGATGCTGCTGGGCTCGGGGGTCATCCAGGTCGGCACCCGCTCGCCGGTCACGATCGCGCAGACCGCGATGACGCTGGCCCACCTGTCTGGGGGCAGGTTCCTCCTCGGGCTGGGGGTCTCCGGGCCCCAAGTGATGGAGGGCCTGCACGGCGTCTCGTTCGCCCATCCGCTGGCCCGGATGCGGGAGACCGTCGAGATCGCGCGAGCCGTGTTCGCCGGCGAGAAGATCAGCTTCTCCGGGAGCCAGTACCGCATCCCGCTGCCGGGCGGGGACGGCCGGCCGATGCGGGTCAGCCTGCCGCCGGTGTCCATGCCGGTCTACCTGGCCACGCTGTCGCCGAAGATGCTGGAGCTGACCGGCGAGATCGCCGACGGCTGGCTGGGCACGAGCTTTGTGCCCGAGGGCGCCGCCGCTTACTTCAGCCATCTGGACGCCGGCCTGGCCCGGGCCGGCCGGACCCGGGCCGACCTGGACATCTGCCAGGGCGCCGAGGTCAACCTGGTGGACGAGGCCGGCCTGGCCGGCGCCGTGGCCAGCCGCAAGAAGGAGCTGGCCTTCTCCCTGGGCGGGATGGGCTCGGCCACCAGCAACTTCTACAACGACGCTTACAGCCGGCAAGGCTGGGCGGAAGTGGCCGCCGCAGTCCGCGAGCGCTGGCTGGCCGGCGACCGCGACGGGGCCGCCCGCCTGGTCACAGACGAGATGGTCCTCGCTACCACGCTGATCGGCACCGAGGATATGGTGCACAACCGCCTGGCGACATGGCGCGACACCGGAGTCGACACTGTACGCGTCTACCCGGCCGGCCACACCCTGGCCGCACGGCTGGACAACCTCGGCCGGGCCATCGACCTGATACGCAGCCTCGGGCCTGCGCCGACATCCATCGGTTGAAGACGGGCGCTACGCCCGGCCGTAGACGGGGATGGCCGCCCCGGAGATGAGGGTGGCGTCGTCGGAGACGAGGAAGGCCAGGACGGCGGCGAGTTCGGTCGGCTTCGGCCAGCGGTGGTGCCTGGCGTTGGGCATGGCCGCACGGTTGGCGGGGGTGTCGATGATGCTGGGCATGATGCAGTTGACCCGCACCCCCTGCTCGCGGCCCTCGGCCGCAGCCGCCTCGACCAGGCGGACCACGCCCAGCTTGCTCACGCTGTAGGCGAAGCCGTTTTCGCCTTTCTCGGTGGCGACCCGGCTGGAGACGTGCACGATCGGGCCGCCCCCGCCCGCGGCCAGCAGCGGCATGGCGTGCTTGGTCACGATGGCCGCGGTCACCAGGTTCAGGTCGAGCTGGCGCCTGAGCACGTCGACGTCCAGCTCCGCCAGCGGCTGCGGCGGGGTGTACCCGCCGATGAGGTTGACCACCGCCGCAGGCGATGGCTCGGTCCCCAAAGCCGCCGACACGCTGGCCTCGTCGAGGGCGTCCACGGCGATGTAATGCACGTCGTCGTGGCTGTCCGCGTCGCCGGGCAGCCGGGCGTCGGCCACCAGAACCGACGCGCCATCCGCCCGGAACCGCTCGACGACGGCGCCCCCGAGACTGCCCGTCCCGCCCAGCACGATGATCCTGCGGCCGGTCAAACCCCGTTCCGTCATCGCCGCTCCTCTTGACAGCGCTCCACTGACCGCTCATTGTGCCGGATATCTCTTCGTGGGTCAGGATTGAGTGTCAAGGGATGAGGCGGGGCATGCGGATTGCGGTACTGGGCGCCGGGTCGTGGGGCACGACGGTGGCGTCGCTGCTGGCGGGCAGGCACGATTGCACCGTCTGGGCCAGGGATCCCGAGCTGGCCAGGGAGATCTACGAGCGCGACGCCAACTCGCGGTACCTGGCCGGGTTCGCGCTGCCGACGTCGCTGAAGGCCACGGCGGACCTGGAGAAGGCCGTCCACGACGTGGACCTGCTGGTGGTGGGCGTCCCGACGCACGGGTTCCGGGCCATTCTGACCGAGGCCCGCCCGTACCTGCGGCCGTGGATCCCAGTGGTCAGCCTGGCCAAGGGGTTCGAGCGCGGGTCGCTGCTGCGGATGACCCAGGTGATCAGGGACGAGCTGCCCGGCCATCCCGCCGCCGCGCTCACCGGGCCCAACCTGGCCAAGGAGATCATGGCCGGGCAGGCCGCGGCCAGCGTCGTCGCGACCGAGGACCTGGCCGTGGCCCGCGCGCTCCAGTCGGTCATGCAACGCGGCCTGTTCCGGATCTACACCAACCACGACGTGATCGGGTGCGAACTCGGCGGCGCGCTCAAGAACGTGGTGGCGATCGCGACCGGCATCGCCCAGGGCCTGGGCGTGGGCGACAACACGCGGGCCGCGGTGGTCTGCCGCGGCCTGGCGGAGGTCACCCGGCTAGGCGTGGCCATGGGCGGCGAGGCGGCCACCTTCGCCGGCCTCGCCGGCATGGGGGACCTCATCGCCACCTGCATGAGCCCGCTCAGCCGCAACCGCACACTGGGCGAACAGCTCGGCGCCGGGCGGTCGCTTGACGAGCTGCTGGCCGAGACCCGTACCGTGGCGGAAGGCGTCGGCACCGCATACACCGTGCACGAGCTAGCCGAACGCCATGGCGTCGAGATGCCGGTCTGCGAGGAGGTCTACCGCGTGCTTATCGGCGAGATCCACGCATCGGACGCCTACCGCGGCTTGACCCCGTACCAGCAGGCCGGTCACGAGCGGGAGCCCGGATGACGGCCCATGCCTGACAAGCGCCCGTTCGGCCGCTCGTGGGCCGAGGACTGGAAGCGGAGCCTGGGCGAGGTCGTGTCCCTGTCGGCCGCCGCGGCCGCCTCGCTCGGCCTACCCCAGCCCGGGATCCTCGGCGGCGACTCGTTCGGAGCGCTGGTCGACGCCGCCCGAAGCTGGCTGATCGGGAAGCAGCGGACGTTCAGCTTCGCCGGCCAGGACCTGACCCTGATCCTCGAGGATCTCTCGGTCGAGGGCTCGGACCTGGCCCGGGCCATCGGCCAGTACGGTCATGTCCACCTGCGCGCGCGTGACGTCGAATGGGCCAGCTACCGCTTCGAGCGGACCGAGGTACACGCACGGAACGTGCACCTCCGCCCCGGCACCAAGCCCATGCTCGTCGCCGCTCCGATCCTGTTCGAGGCGTTCGTCTCGGCCTTGGCTGCCTCAGCCTGGCTGGCCACCGTCTCGCCGCGGCTCGAGCTCGCCATGCACGCTGGCGTCCCGCAGGTCAGCCTGGTCGGGGCGCCGTGGGTGCGCCTAGAGGTGGCCGCAGGCGCCGGCGGCCAATCCATCCGCATCCAGCCGCGCGCCCTGTACCTGCTCGACTGGCGCATGCCGGTCCCGGCCCCGTCCTTCGACGTCCCGCTGCCACCCCTGCCCCTGGACGACGTGATGATCACCTCGGTAGAGCCCGCCCCAGGCGGCTTCCTCATCAAAGGCACGCTCCCGGAGTGGCAGCATTCTCTGTCCCGCGACGACCTAGACCGCCTCCTAGCCACCTTCCGCGGCGGCAGGGACCGCCCCGACAGCTGACCATCGGCGCGATACGGGAGACTTGACTGTACATGCTGCCGACCGCTGCCATCCGCGTCGGCAGACGGCCGTTGCGTGCTTCGCCCGGAATGATCCTGTAACATTCCATAAAGTTTGGTTCGAGGAGGGGAAGCGTTGGTCGAACCGACACCTGGAACAACAACGTCGGTTGCTCAGGCTTCCCTGACCAGGCGGTTGCTTGTACTCTGGCCCTCACGGTTCCGGAGGCCGGGCTCACGCGGGGTGACAGGCGTAGGCCTTGTCCTATGACGAGCCAATGGAGGAATTGTAGCTGCCAGCTTGGGAAACGTGCGCACGTTGACGCGGCCAGCGCGCCGGCGGCTAGCTGCTGCTTACGCGTGGCGCGCTCGCTGGAAGGAGGTCATACCGATGCGGGTGAACGTCCTCGATGGAGAGACCATGACCCCGCGCCTCGAAAGTCCTCACGCGATTTTGGTTTCACTGGTCGGAGAATTGAAACAAGAGTGACACCAAACTGGATTCCCGAGCAGCATCCATCGCATTCCGGGCTACTAGACTTTTCGCACCAGTCATCGGATGGCGCGCGGTTCGATGCGATCTTGGTGCCGACACACAGGGCGGTCGAAATTCTGGGTGATTGCATCAGTCTCGCGGCCGAAACGGCCATCCCCTTGATCGTCATCTGCAGCAAGCTGGTCGACAAGGACCAGGTGATCGACGCCGCCGAGCGAGAAAACGTCGCCGCGTATGCGGTGGATCTGCCTCCTGACCACGCTAAACTCCCGAACGGAATGTCCTTCGCCACCTCCACGGACGAAGACCTCTTGACCGCCACCTCGGGCCTGACCCGTGATCTGAGCATGAAGCGCAACCTGGGATTGGTTATCGCTCGGATGCTCAGATGGCAACGGCTCATGTTCCTTGATGACGACATCTACGATGTCTCCAGGGCAGATGTGGATGCCCTCTCGGCCGGACTCTACGACCACAATGTGAGCGTTCTCATCCCAGAGGATTTTCCGGATAACTCCGTGGCCTGCCATGCCAACCGCTTGGGCGGAGGTCCGCAGGGCACATTCGCCAGCGCGGGCGGAATGGGCGTACGGTGCGACCGGGACGACCTGGGCTTCTTTCCTAATATCTACAACGAAGACTGGTTCTTCTTCTCCGAGGAGGCGGCCCACCATAAGATTGCCCGGGTCGGGTCATCGCGGCAGCGAGAATACGACCCGTATGAGGACCCGCAACGTGCCGTTAAGGAGGAGTTCGGAGACCTGCTGGCCGAGGGGCTCTATGCGCGCCTGGACGCTGGTTTGAGACTCCTCGACGTCGATGTTAATTACTGGGCCAAGTTCATTGAAAGACGCAGGGATTTCCTCGTACGAGTCTCGGAGTCGCTCACGCAGTATCAGGACAGCGGCCTGGACGATGAGGAGGACCGGAAAGTACGCGCAGCTCGGGTCTCGGTAGGCGAGGCTCAGAGCCAACTGGATGGGATCGATCCTAAGCTCTGTCAGAAGTTCATCAACCTGTGGCAGGCGGATCTAGCTGAGTGGCGGCGTTATCTCGCCGAGCTCCCACCGTTCGACTCCGTCGTGAGTGCGCTAGACCATCTAGGCCTCGCTTACTCGGTGTTTCCTCCCAATATCCGGTAGCTCACACCGAACTGGCGCAAGTCATCCCTACGGGCGGCCTCGTTTACCGCCTTTTCGGTGGCCTTCATCACAACCGTCTCGAACGCTAGCTGATATTGAATCTCAGTCCTGCCGCCACGCGTATCCTCGTGCCTTTTCTCGGTATACGCGAACCCCATGCGCTCGTACAATCGGATGGCACGGTAATTCTTATCAAAAACCCAGAGCAGAAACTGCCCGATATCCGGGTTCTTCTCACACTCCACATCGAAGAGGAATCGCATTAGCCGCTCGCCCATCTGGCGCCCACGAAGTTCGGGGTGGATCCAGACAGACTCGATGAAACGCGATGTCTTTGGGTCAATATCTTGATCCATTTCGCGGTGCGGCCACCTGGCGACCGCGATGCCAACGACGTCCTGACCTCTTTCGATTACAGCCCAGGTGGACGAGTGAATCTCCTTTTCCCAGTAATCGAGCTCCAATTCGTCAACATCGTCGACGGTCTTGAGGAAAGCCTCAGGCGATGTGGAAACGGAGTCACGTATTGCCTTTTGCAAAATCCGCGCATCGCGGAGCCCGGGCTCCTGCCCAGTTTCAGTGAGGCCCTTCGCCTCGAGGGCAGGGCTTGCTGTCATGCCCTCTCGCCCCCTCCGTACACTCCTGTCGACCGCAGGCCAGACCAGCGGCACTAGCGGACCGAATACGAACCTTGGCTGGCTTCACACCGCGGTCATGGCGCAACTTGGGTCGGCACGGTGGCCGACGTCACGACGCTGGTGTAGCCCAACCGTACTTTATACTCTTATCCAGCGCGGGCGCGCCCCGGATCCGTGATGAGTTCGGTACGAACCCGAGTTGGTCTGCTGACAGCATATCCAACGGCTCTCTTTGGGGCATCGACCGCCTACCACGGGTAAGCAGGTGGGCCGCAGCCTCGCAGGAGACCAGGTGATTTGCGCTGTCTGTCCTTTCAGCGGCAACCGCCAGGGCCATCTCGTGATGCACCCCCGCATTACCACTTCGGCTAGCAACCCACTACCCAGTATCGCCGCGGCAACTCGGCCCATCACTTGTTCTGGACAACCTCGTCAAAGCCGTCCGAGACTCTGCTTTAGCGCCGGTCTTGGGCGGCTCAGTCCGTGGCCGTCCGCGCCAGCGCATTTGTATAGACATGTCTGCCTCCCCCATGCTCCCTGCGAAAGAGATGAGGCTGCGTGGTCTGGAACCTGACAACGTTTCAGGGCACCGAGACGTCTTCTTTACGCGGCAGCGCCTGAGAACTCTGGCGTGCGGCCGACCGGCACGGTATTTCGCGGCAAGTCACAGCGATTTGCGTGCGACTTTGTGCGGTGCTGGTTACTATGGGTCGCATGTTGGGGCTTGAGGGGCGCCGCCTCCCACAAGCTTCGCATAGGACACCTTTGACAAAGACTTTGCCGCGGCATGACGCTATGGCGGCGGGTTCCGGGTCGTCGCCGACGCACCTGGTGCGTAGGCTGCTCATCTTCGTGTGCGCTCTGGTCTTCGTCGACACCACATTCTTCACGGCGCTGACCCCCCTGCTGCCCCACTACACTCACGTGGCCCACCTGTCCAAGTCCGGCGCGGGGATGTTGGTCGCGGGTTATGCGCTCGGCACGCTGGTCGGCGCGCTACCGGCCGGAATGCTCACCAATCGCCTGGGCTGTCGAAAGGTCGTGGTGTTCGGGCTCGTCCTCATGAGCGGCTCGACGGTGATCTTCGGCTGGGCGCAGGTCGCGGTAGTGCTCGACGCGGCCCGCTTCGTGCAGGGCTTGGGCGGCGCGTGCACCTGGGCCTCCGGCCTGGCCTGGTTGGCGACCGAGGCGCCGCCGCAGCGGCGTGGTGAGCTGCTGGGCACCGCACTAGGCGCTGCGGTTGGTGGAGCGCTCTTCGGTCCAGTGGTCGGGGCGGTAGCCGACGAAGCGGGAACCGGGCCCGCCTTCAGCGCGGCCGCGCTGGCGGGAGCCGTTCTCATGGTCGTGGCGTACCAGGTGCCCAGGCCGCCTGCCTCACCCCGGCAGGGCCTGCGGGAGATGTGGCCCGCATGCCGGACCAGGCACGTCGGCGCAGGCCTGTGGTTGACCGCGCTAGCCGGAATGGCGTTCGGCGTGTTTGACGTGCTTGCACCGCTACGGTTGGCCCGCCTGGGGGCTGCGGCACTCTTGATCGCAGGGACGTTCCTGGCCGCCGCGGCGATCGAAGGTACTCTCTCGCCGCTGGCGGGTCGGCAGGCGGACCGAAGAGGAGTGGTCTCCCCGGTCACGATCTCACTGTTCGCGGCGGCCGGCGTTTGTATCCTGGCGCCTACCCTAGGCCTGGTGTGGTTGCTCGTGCTCGCGCTCGCCATCGGAATGCCAGCCTTCGGTGCGCTCTTTGCTCCGGCCATGGCTTTGCTGAGCAAGGGCGCGCATAACGAGAACCTTGACCAGGGACTTGCCTTCGGCCTTGGCAATCTTGCCTGGGCCAGTGGACAGGCCGTCGCCGCGGCAGGCAGTGGAGCCCTGGCTCAGGCAATATCGAACGGGTTCCCGTATTTGCTGCTGATGATCGCGTGCTTCGCGACTCTCGGGCTTGTCTGGCGGGACGTTATCCGTAAGGACTCCGTCGCTCGGAAGCGCACCGATGCGATGGCGCCTGCTAAAGGGCCGGAGGCGAGCCAGGATGACCCGCTCGTGGCGGGACATCCTGGCGCCATGCTTGGCAGCTGAAAGCCGCCGGACCGCACGCCGCTCCGCTGGAAGACTGACCAAGTCAGCTCGTATGTCCCAGCCAGCCAAAAGGTCGCGAGACAAGCTGGAGACGGAACAACGCCGCGCGCCTTACTCAGACGGCGGGAGCTTCGGGCGGCCGTTCTCCAAGAGGGCGGTGGCGAAGGTTGCCGTGTCCTGGTTCAGGAAAGTTCGTCTCGGCTGACGACGGATTTCAGCAGCATCCTCACGTCGGCGCGGGCCCGGCAGAAGCGCTGGTGACAGGTGCCCGGCGAGGCGCCCGGCTGGTCAAAGTACTCCGGGTAGGCCGCACGGAGGGCGGCGTTCGCGTCGGCCTTGCTGGGTTCACCGTTTATCCCGTCACGTAGGACCTGCTCGGCGGTGCGGTAAATCACCGCGCGGTAGCGGGAGGGATCATCCGAGCGGGCGGGGACCGCGGCGAGCAGGACGTCACGATGGTTGGCAAGTCGCCCGAGCCAGGATCCGGCCTGTAGCGACATGCAGACGGCAGCTTCGACGCAGGGCGGTGACGCGGGCTCACCGCCCCGGGCATCCTGGCGCGCCTCCGCCACGCGCACGAAGTCATCGACTAGGGCGGCACCGAGTTGACGGCGCTCGCGGTACGCCTCACGGATCAGCACCTTGCGGAAGTAGGCCCGGAGGTTCTCGATCTCATCGAGGTTCTTCAGCCTGGCCACGGCATAGTACGCGCTCTGCAGGGCATCGTCGGCCAGGTCGGGGTGACCTGCGTACCATATGGCCAGGCTTCTCATCCGGGGATCCTCCCGGATCTCCACGAGCTGCTGATGCGCGGCGGTCAGCGCGTCCGTGGTATCGATGCTCGGCACGTGAAACGACCTCGATACTGCATAAGATGTTGGCCCGGTAGGCCGGATGCCGCAGATCCGCGAATCAGGCTATTAAGCGAATCCATAAACTGAGTGTATGAGCCAGGATTCGAGGCAGTCAATATCACAGAGCCGCCTCGGGAGAGTTTCTTGCACTAGCAAATGACAGAATCCGCTGTTAAGCTCTTCGCAACCGGAGTTTCACCGCCTGATTTTACATCGGCCTTATCGAGGAGGCCGAACAGCGCAGATGTTAGATGTATGCCAGATAGGTTTGATGAATTGCGGGCGGAACTATCAGGAAATAGTCGTGCTGCTCGAATCCCGGGATCGCTTACTTGTGTCTACTAAGCTATAGTAGATTCAGGTAGGTCTTGCTATAGTGGCGGAGCGCACGGTAAGCGTGAGTAAAGCCTGATATCTTCTCGTGCGCGGAAGCTCACTAATTGTGCATTCGGCTGGAGGCTAGCGTGCTCACGGTCCGGCCAGATGCGCTGTATGGGAGGTGGCCGCCGTGCCGGATGCGTCTCCTGAAGCCAAGCAGCTAGCCCGGCGGCTTCGCCAGCTGCGCCAGCAGCAGTGGCCGGATGCGCGCCTGACCCAGGCGCTGCTGGCCAGAGCCTTCAGCGCCGAGGAAACGCTGGCCTCTGCCACCGTGTCCTCATGGGAAAGCGTCACCTCGCCGAAACTTCCGCCACGCCGCCGCCTGCGCGCCTATGCCCGATTCTTTGCCACCCAGCGGTCGGTCGAGAAGTCCCCAACCCTGCTGCCATTCGACGCGCTTACGCCTGAAGAGCAGGCCACGTGCATGCAACTTGAAGCCGAGCTGCTCGGACTCAGGAGCCTCGTCGCCGATGACTCCGCCGATGAAGACGCCCCTGGCAGATCCTGGCACTTTAGCGATTCCGGTCCTGTAATCCTCGTCTGCGCGGAGCTCCCCAGCGATCAGACCGGACCGCTAGCATCACCATCAAATCCGAACTACACAGAGCTGCAGGCCTATGCCGACCTAGATGCCCTGATAGAGCTTCATGGCCATGTGCGCTCAGAAAATCCGGGAATGGAGGTCTACTTCAGGATTCCGGACGAAGTGGGACATAACGATCTTACCGGGCATGTTATCCTTCTCGGCGGTGTCGTCTGGAACGAGATAACTAAGGGCCTGTCTGAGCTAGCAAGACTGCCGGTACGGCAGCTCGAGCACCCAGAGCTCGACACGGGTGAGATCTTCCTGGCCGAGGTCGATGGCGAAGATGAGGAATTCTGGCCCAGATGGAGGAGTAAGGAACGGGCTGTGCTCACCGAGGATGTCGGCTTGCTCGCCCGAGTACCGAATCCGCTTAACTCGAGCCGCACGCTGACAATATGTAACGGCATTCACAGCCGGGGAGTTTATGGCGCCGTCCGCAGCCTTACCGACACGCATCTTCGCGATGCCAACGAGCGCTTTATTTCTGCGAACTTCGGAAACTCCGCTTCGTTCTTGATATTGATGTCGGTTAAGGTAATAAACAACAAGACGATGACTCCCGACTTCAGCGGGAGTGGAGTCGTGCTGTATAAGTGGCCATAGTACGGCAGCAGCCATTCGCTACCTGACCAGGGCGATCTCGACGCGGCGGGCTAGTCGTGTTCGCTGGTGGTACCAGCGTGAACAGGCCTGGTGGCGGCGCCGCCAGTCGAGCCAGTGCCCGGCGCTGCCGGGTGGGGGCGGGTGGCCGAGCAGGCGCCCGGTTTCGGGGACGGTGAGCGGGATCATTCCGGGGTCGGCGGGCGGGGGCTGGTCCGGGAGTACCGGGGGCGGGTGCCTGGGTGCCGGTACGGCGGCGCAGCAGGGCGGCGGTGACGGCGCAGATGGCCACGGCGGCCATGACCAGCACAGTGTGCCGGGCGATCGCGGTGTAGAGGCGGACCTGGGACTGGTCGAGCCCGAAGCAGTCCTTACCGAACTCGAAATCTTCTTCGACTGGCCAGCGCAGGCCTGCGGCGCGGATCGGCCGGGACGGGGAGGCCGGCTGGCCTTCGGGCAGGTAGCAGTAGTGATAGGCCAGCTCACCGGTCTGGAGGCGGCGGCGGATCAGCAGGTGGTGGCGCCGGGAGGCGGTGGCCAGCCATGCCCAGGCGTACCAGCGTTGCCCTTTAGATCCGCTCCCGGCCGAGCGGATCTCCCAGCCGCGGCTGCCCAGCCGGGCGGCGGCCTGCTTGCAGGTGAGCCTGAGCCCGCCGGCCAGCATCAGCCGGAAGCTGGAGGGGACCCGCAGCACATAGCCCTGGTCGTGGTCTTCGCAGAACTCGCGCAGCTCGGAACAGGCGCCGTAGACCTCATCGCCGCAAACGAAGTCCAGCCGGACGCCGTCGGCGAAGGCCTCGGTGAGGATGCCGGCGGCCGGCTGGCCCTTGGTGCGGAAAGCTAGGTCCTCCGGCAGGCCCATGACCGCCGATGTCACCGGATCACGGATGTGCCCGGCCGGGATCCATTCCCGCGCGCCGATCGGCGCGTGCCCGGTGCCTTCCCGCACATACGACAGGTGCACGGTGTTGGTCCCGTTGGCCACCTTGCCCACGCAGCCCAGGTACTGCCTCTTGACGCCGGCAGTCGGTGCCGGCCTTGACTTGCCCGGTCTCGTCGATCGCGCCGACCGCCAGGGCGCGCCGCCGCCCGGCCTTGCGCGCGGCCTCATCCAGCCCGGCCACGGCGAACCGGCGCACCACCCCCATCGCCGCGAAGGTGTCCCACACTGCCCGGTTGAGCAGCCGCTGCGTCCGGTCCGGCGTGCGGTCTCCCGAACGCTCGGCGATCGTCCACCCGTTCCGCCTCCGCAGGTCGCACATCACCGCGGCGGCGTACTTGCCCGCCTGCACCCACGGCTCGATCCGCGCGAAGCAGGGCCGCAGCAGTTCCAGTAGCTCAGCGCGTTTCCACGCCCCAGCGTGGCGCCTATGCTGGCGGCAGCAGCCGCCTTCGGTTTTGCTGTCCTCACAAACGCATGATCGACGGGCGGCTGCGCTGCACAAAACGCTCCCCCCGCCGTTCTGACCTGAGCCTGAGCACGGCGGAGGCAGGGGTCTTGCGGCGCCGCGTCACCACCGACCCGATATCCCCGGTTGCATCGGCATAGGCGGATCAGAGGGGATGTCGCCGTATGTGCGCGGAGCCGCGTTCTCGCGTGTCCTGCGGACCAGCTCGCCACCCGGTGGCGGGTCTGGCGTCTCGAAGATGCCGCGAAGCCCAGCGCTGGTGATACCAGCAGTGCCCAGCACGGCAACTCTTCGCTCCCCAGGCGCTTCCGCGCCGGACTCCTCCAGCTCCTTGCGCGCCGCGCGGCCTGCGGCCGGCAGATGGGGATGGCCGGCCAGGGAATGGTGCCCCACCAGGCCGGCGCGCCGCAGCCCCTCGATCAGCTCCTGCACGGCGGCCGAGCCCGCGACCTCCTCAATAAGCGGGCCCAGCACCTTGCCCGAGGGCGGGACCGCATCCAGGACCGCGCGCTCAACCGGCTGCCCGGCCCTGCGATGCACGGCCTGGACCCGGTGCCGGGCCCGCGAGATCTTGATCCTGCCGTCCTGCGCCATGGCGGCAACGGCGGCAAGCGCCACCCGCTGCGGTCCGCCGCACAGATACGCGACCTGGTACACGTCAAGTTCGCTCAGCAACGTCACGGCCAGCACCTTCGTCCAGCATTCCAAGCGGCAGCCCCGGCGGGATCAATTCAACACCCGGATCCCGCCCTCGGCTAACCACCTGCGGCGCCGGACGACCACGCCGTCCCGGCCAGAGCCAGGCCAGCACCATCCGGTCATCACCGGCTCCTGCAATCACCCTGGTCAGGTAGCGAATGGCTGCTGCCGTAATAGGGCGCCGTTACGCCACCACCACCGGCCTCAGGCTCGCCCGTTGTCCGGTCGACGCCGGACCGCTGGTCACCGCGGAGCCATGCGGATGGCGCCGTCGAGGCGGATCGTCTCGCCGTTGAGCATGGGGTTCTCGATGATGGCCGCCGCGAGGGCCGCGTACTCGGACGGCTGGCCGAGCCGGGAGGGGTGCGGGATCTGGTCGCCCAGCGACTTGCGGGCCTCCTCGGGCAGGCCAGCTAGCAGCGGGGTGTCGAACAGGCCCGGTGCGATCGTCACCACCCGGATCTTCATCCGGGCCAGGTCGCGGGCGATGGGCAGCGTCATGCCGACGATGCCGCCCTTGGACGCGGAGTAGGCCGCCTGGCCGATCTGACCGTCGAACGCCGCCACCGAGGCGGTGTTGACGATCACGCCCCGCTCGCCGTCTTCCTCCTCGACGGAGCTCATCCGGGTCGCGGCCAGGCGGATGACGTTGAACGTCCCGATGAGGTTGACCTGGATCACCCGGGTGAACGCGTCCAGCGGGAACGGGCCGTCCTTGGTCGTGGTCCGGTGCGCGTTGCCGATGCCCGCGCAGTTGACCAGGATCCGGAGCACGCCGGGAAGGGCACCCGTTGCGTCCAGCGCGGCCTCCACGTCGTCCGGGCTCGTCACGTCGCCGGCCGCGAATGCGGCTCGCGAGCCCAGCTCCTCCGCCACCGCCTTGCCGTTGGAGCGAGGCAGGTCCAGGATAACGACCGACGCGCCCCCGGCGTGCAGCCGCTTGACCGTAGCCAGTCCCAGACCGGACGCTCCACCGGTAACCAGTGCGATGTTTCCCGCGATCTTCATCCACGCCTCCTGTGCCCGCTAACCACGTCACACTCTAGGGTGCCGCGGGAGGAGTGCCACCGCCCGTTCGGGATAAAGAAGATCTCTTCCACCGGACGAGCTGTGGTGCGCGTGCCGGGCACAGGTCTGCCAGGTCTTGCGGCGCTGGCACTGAGGTGGGCTCTTTCCTGATCGCGCTGGCCACCCGCACCATGACTTTGGCGGGTCCCGCTCGTGGTCTCAGGCAGCCAGGCGGCTGGCCGCGTATCCGGCCACGAACAGGTCCAGCAGTACGTGTAGCAGGGCGGCGGAAAGGCACCAGCATCTTTCCTGTCTCTGCAGCATGACCTTGACAGAGATGCTGGCTGGACGACCGACGATCTTGGGCGAAGGTACTGGAATTCCAGCTCTTCTCCAACAAACTGGAACTGAAAAGACTCGCTCGCCGTGCGAGTTTGATAACTTTGATGATATTGATGGCGCGCGACGGAACCATCCGGTGGCATCCCCATAAACTTCGACGGTGGGAGGGGACATGGCCGACGCGACTATACCGTCAACCGCCGGAGTCGACTTGGCCAGGCGCCTGCGGGAACTCCGCCGCTCCCGCTTCCCCGACCGGAGCCTTACACAGCTGGAACTGGCGCAGGCCTTGTCGAAGGACGAACCCGTCGCGGACTCGACGCTATCGTCCTGGGAGAACGTCCGAAAACCCACGTTGCCCCCGCAGAGCCGACTCAGCGCCTACGCCCAGTTCTTCGCAACGGCGCGCTCGCTAGAGGGTAAACCCCACCTTGTACCGCTAGGGGAGCTGACTCCGATCGAGCGCAAGGCGCGGGACGATCTGGAGAAAGAGCTGTTCAAACTCCGGGACGGGGCCGACGGGCCTCCTGCTGGGCACGGGTTCTGGCGCTTCGACGACGGGGCGCCTATCACTGTTATCTGCTCTGACCTCAGGAGAAGCGACAAGCTCGAACTTGGACCACTGAGCGAAGAGGACAACCCGAACTTCGGTGAGCTCTACTCCTACGGTGACCTGGATGCGCTGACCGAGCTGTACGGCCACCTGCGCGCCACGAATCCCAATACTGCTGTCGACTACCACCGTCGGAAGGCCTCGAGCGAACTACCAAACCACCTAGTGGTGCTGGGCGGGATCGCCTGGAATGACGTCACGCGCCGACTCAACGATATGCTCACCTTGCCCGTTAGGCAGGTAGTGGACGCGAAGATCCATACGGGCGAGATTTTCGTCACCGGGGCCGACGCAGATGGCGGCGAGCGGTTCGAGCCACGCTGGAGGGAACACAACCCGGGGACGGCTGATAGACCTGGTGTGCTGCTAGAGGACGTCGGGATGCTGGCCCGGCTGCCTAATCCTTATAACGAGCTCCGGACTCTGACCTACTGCAACGGGATTCATAGTCGAGGTGTGCTCGGAGCGGTTCGGTGCCTGATTGATCCGCACGTCTGCGATGACAACGAGCGGTACATAGAGGAGTCGTTTAGCGGATCAGACCTCTTCGTCATACTGATGCGGGTGCGGGTGCTGGGTAGTGAGACCGTCAGTCCGAGCCTGAAGAGTCCAGGCACCGTGCTGTTCCAGTGGCCCGGCGACACCGCCGGGAAATGACTTAAGAGCGACGGCTGAGTGACTGCGGAGGTAGCGACCATGAGCCACCCGGCCGGCCCGCTGGCCGGGCTGCGCGTGCTTGAGCTCGCCGGCATCGGGCCCGGGCCGTTCTGCGCGATGATGCTCGCCGACGCCGGCGCGACGGTGCTCCGCATCGACCGTCCAGGAAACGCCCCCCGCAGGCCCGAGCTCGACCTGCTGAACCGCGGCAGGCAGTCCGCCGTGCTGGACCTGAAGCACCCGCGCGGCATCGACGCACTGCTGCGCCTAATAGAGACCGCGGACGTACTGCTCGAGGGCTACCGGCCGGGGGTGACCGAGCGCATGGGCGTCGGACCCGAGGCCTGCCTGGCGCGCAACCCCCGGCTGGTCTACGCGCGGATGACCGGCTGGGGGCAGGAGGGGCCGCAAGCAACGACGGCCGGGCACGACATCGGGTACATCGCCCGCGCCGGCGCGCTGCACGCCCTGGGCCGGGCGGGCGGGCCGCCGCAGTTCCCCATCAACCTGCTCGGTGACTTCGGCGGCGGCGGGATGCTCATGGCCTTCGGCATCTGCGCGGCCCTGGTGGAGCGGGGCGTCTCCGGGCGCGGGCAGGTCGTCGACGCGGCCATCGTCGACGGGGTGGCGTCGATACTGGCCATGCCGTTCATGCTGATGGCCCAGGGGTTCTGGCGCGACGAGCGGGGCGTGAACCTGCTCGACGGCGGGGTGCCCTGGTACGACGTCTACGAGACGGCCGACGGTAAGTGGATGGCCGTCGGAGCTCTGGAGCCGCAGTTCTACAAGGCGCTCCTGACCCGACTGGGCCTAGACGACCTCCCCGACCGGGGCGACCCGCGGAACTGGCCCGAACTCCGCACCCGGCTGGCCGCCCGGTTCGCCGAGCGGACCAGGGACGAGTGGGCCGCCGTCTTCGCCGGCGGTGAGGCCTGCACCGAGCCGGTGCTGTCGCTGACCGAGGCCGCCGCCGACCCGCACCTGGTCGCGCGGGAAACCTACGTGACCGCGGACGGCGTGACCCAGCCCGCCCCGTCGCCCCGCTTCTCAAGAACCCCCGGCGCCCTCAGACAGCCGCCGCCCGCGCCCGGGCAGCACACGACGCAGGCGCTCACCGAGTGGGGCCTGCCCGACGCGCAGGACCTGGTGGACTGCGGGGCCGCCGTCCAGGCGTGACGCCTCACTCACCCAGCCGCGCGCTGGCCGCGTCCCTGATGTAGCGCCGGATCGCCAGATCCTCGATCCGATCCAGCCGGCGGAGCAGATCGCGGAGTTCATTCAGGAATGCCGAACGCCGTTTGCCTAGGTCCTCGCCTGGCTCGAAGAGTCCCCGGTTCCTGGCCAGCTGCAGGGCCGTCTGGAACAGCAGCACCGAGACCGACTCCGAACTGCGCAGCCGCCCCTGGGCCACGTACTGGTGGCCCAGCCCGAGCGCCCGCCTGATCACCTCCGCGTCATCGTCCCGCTCGCCGGTGGCCAGCGTGTCGTCGCTGGCCAGGACGTCCGCGACCAGCCGGTAGGCCTGGACGAAGGGCTGCACGATGACCTGGGACACCAGCGGGCGCATCTCGGCCAGCAGCGCGTCCGCCTGCGCCGGGCCCGACCTGAGCCGGTCCTCCCACGCGGGATCGTGCCGGTCCATCTCCTCGTGTACCTGGCGGCGGAACTCGTCGCGGTCCTTGAAGTAGAACTCGAACTTCAGCAGATCGCGCAGCCAGGCGATCTCCGCCCAGAAGGCGCCGACCGGGTCGGTGCTGTCGTCCGCGGCCCGGAGCACGGCCAGCTCGCACAAGGCCGTGTCGAGCATGAAGTGGATCACCGAGTTTCGGTAGAAGGTGGCGGCGAGCTGGTGGTCAGGCCCGATCTGCCAGACCGGCTCGCGCCCGTCCGCGGTGACGGTGACGAGCCCGCCCGCCACCAGCGCGTCCAGCGTCGCCCGCACGGGTTCGGCGGCGGACAGCGCCCGCGCGCTCGCCGTCCGCGGGATCGCGCGGTGTTCGAGGTAGTCGAGCCCGTCGGCCAGCCCGAGCCGGATCTGGCCGAAGGTGAGCCCGGTCCCGTGCATGGCCAGCAGGATCGTGGTGACCAGGGCCGTGGCCGTGACCGGCATGCCCTGGTTGATCCGCCAGGCCACCTCGAACGCCGTCTTCTGCAGCGCCAGCCGGCGGGCGGCCGGGTCGGCCGCCGTCTCGCCACCCGGCGGCCCCAGGAACATGCTCAACAGGACCGGCTCGCCGAAGCGCACGTAGACCTTGCCGTAGTGGCGGGCGCCCTGCGCTTTGATGAAGCCGTACAGCCAGCCGAAGCCCTCCGGCTTCTTCTGCGTGCCGCGCGCGTAGTCCGCGTACTCGGCGATCTCGTGCAGCTGGTCGAAGGTGATCGACACCGGCAGCAGCGCGATGTCGTCGACCCGGCCCTGCAGGTAGGCGTCGGCGGCGTAGGACAGCAGGCCCAGCCGCGGCGGGAGCATCTTCCCGGTGCGCGACCTGGTGCCCTCGATCGACCAGCTCAGGTTGAACCGCTTCTCAAGGACGTAGCCCACGTACTCCCGCAGTACGTACTTGTACAGCGGGTCGTCCCCGGTGGAGCGCCTGATGAAGATGACGCCCGCCCGTCGCAGGATGGCCCCCATCGGGCCGAACGCCATGTTGATGCCCCCGAACACGTGCGCGGGCGGCAGGTGATGCTCGGCGATCGCGGCGGTGAGCACGAGGTTGTCCAGATTCGACCGGTGCGACCACAGCAGGATGCCCGGGTACCGTTGCATCGCCGCGCGCAGCCGCTCGACCTGGGCCTCGTCGTAGTCGATCTGCGGGTCGAAGCCGCGCTGGAAGATCAGCCGCCCGACGGTCGGGATGACGTCGATGAGCCGGCGGCTCCAGCCCGCCGCGAGCTCGTCGAGAATCTCGCCCGCCTCGGCCAGCGAAGGCGGCGGGTCGTCCGGCCCGCGCCGCACCGTTTCCAGCCCGTCCCGGAACCGGCGCGAGGCGAGGATCTCCTCCTTGACCAGGCTGGGCGTCTTGTACCGCGGGCCGCGCAGCCGGTATTCGGCCCGGTCGAGCGCGAGCGTGGCCCGCCGGGCCACGTAGCCGCCGAAGGCGTCCGGGTCGTCCCCGCCCGTGGCCAGTGCCCAGCGCGCGCGCAGCGAGCCGATCGTGGCGGGCTCCCCGGTGAGCACCACGGCCCGGCCGGGGTGGCGGGCCAGGATCCGCTGCTGCTGCCGTTCGCTGGGGCGGTACGGGTCGCGACCCGGCATCATGTCGGCCAGCCTGGCCGCGCGCCGACCCGGGTGTTCCTCGGGCAGCCAGGCGACCCGGACCGGCACCAGGGCGGTGTCGTCGGCACGGTCCAGCAGCCCGGCGGGCGGGCGCGCCCCCGGGCTGCCCGCAGGCGGCAGGCTGACCACGGCCTGCGCAGGCCCGCCGGCCGCGGCTACCTGCTCACGGATGAGCCGCTCCTCCGTCGGCGTGGCCGCCTGGATCAGCACGACCGCTCCCGGGTGCTGCGCCAGGAGTTCGGCCAGCCCTGGCGGCCCGCTCACGACGGCACCCCGTCCCGCCCGTCCAGCGTCGCGGGCCAGTCGGCCAGCAGGGCCAGGTACTCGCCCCGGATCTGCTCGATCTTGTCCCGCAGGTTGGTCGTGGTCCAGTTCTCGACGCTGACCGGCGGGAGCACCGCGACGTCGACCGTCCCCGGGCTGAGCGTGGTGGAGTTGCGGCCGGCGACGGAATCGGCGTTCCTGATCACGATCGGCACGATCGGCAGGCCGGTCGCCATGGCGATCCGGAACGCCCCCTTCTTGAACGGGCCCAGACCGGTGGCTTCGGGGGCTTCCATTCGGTGCCCTTCCGGGGCGACCACGATCGACAGGCCCTTGCGGGCGGCCTCCTCGAGTGGCTTGAGCGCGGCGATCGCCGATGTGGCGTCCGCGCGGTCGATGAACGCGGCGTCCATGAGCTTCCCGAGCGGGCCGATCAGCGGGTGGCTCTGGAGTTCCTTCTTGGCCACGCCGGTCCAGTTGTCCTTGACCAGCGCGGCCACGATGAACACGTCGAAGTTGTTGCGGTGGTTGAACAGGAAGACGGCGGGCCGCTGCGCGGTCAGGTTCTCCTCGCCGATCACGTTCAACGTCACGCCGTTCAGCGTGAGGAGCGTCTCCGGCCAGAACCTGCTCAGGAAGTTGATGCCGTTCCGCTTGTTCTGGGTCAGCACGCCGACGCTCAGCGCGCCCGCGGCCACCGGCCCGAGCGAGCCGATCGAGGCCAGGGTGCGGACCCGGCCGAGCAGGCCGCCGCTGCCGCGGCTGCCGAACCGCAGGATGGGCCAGCCGCGGCGAGCGGCCACCTTGGCCAGCGCCGGCCCGGGGTTGGTCGGCCGGGGGTTGCCGACTAGGTGCATGAGGGCGAGATCCTCGTCGCCGTCGGCGTAGAAATAGGCCGAACGCAGGTCGATCTCGTGCTCCGCGGCGAACCGCTGGACGCTCGTGGCCTTGGTGGGCCCCCAGATCACCGGGTGCACGATCTCCCCGCTCAGCACGCCGTTCTCGTCGACCACGAACCGGTTGCACACCACCTGGTCGATGCCGAGGTAGCGTGCCACGGGCTCGACCTGAAAGGTCAGGGCCGACGAGCTCAGCACGACCGTGTGGCCGCGCCGCTGGTGCGCCCGGACCAGTTCGCGCATCTCCGGGTAGATCAGGTCCGCGATGGACTGCCGGAAGACCCGCTCGCCCATCTCCTCGACGTCCTCGGCCAGTCGCCCTCTCGCGGCGCGGGCTCCCTCCGTGATCACGGTCTCGAACTCCCGCCGCCCGAGCTTGTACTCCACCGCGAGCTGCGTCATCCGCAGGAACTCCCCGGCGCCCACCTGCCGCCGGCGCAGCCGGTCCATGGTGTGCGCCGCCACCGTGTACCCGGCGACCAGCGTCCCGTCCAGGTCGAAGAACGCGCCGATCTCTGGGCCCTCCGGGCTGGCGTCAATCTCCGCCACCGACCCGGGGAGCCTCATCTGCCGGTCCGTGCCGCTCGTCGGCGTGGTGGTCATCGGGCTCATCCCTCCGGTGCCGGTCGGCGCGACCGTCCCAGGTCGACCACCTCGTCCAGGCCGAGTTGCAGGGCCTTTTCGAGCTGGTCGCTGTCGGTGAACGACGCGGTGTCGTAGCGGACGGTCAGCGTGCAGATGCCCGCGCGCGACATGAGCACCGCCATCATGGCCACCCGGGGCAGCGGGCCCATCCCGTACTGCCGGTCGACCCTGGCCCCGGCCAGGAACGTCTCCTGCCAGTAGCCGGGCACGTTGCTGGCCTGGATGTCGGGCGGGGTGATCCGGTTGGTGACCGACTCGAGCGCGGCGTCGGGGAGCAGGGTGAGCACCGGGGCGACCCGGTCGAGCACGCCGATGGCCGGCTCGCCCCGCCGCGCGATCACCTGCTCGCGGACCAGCCTGATCCGCTCGGCGGGATCGGGTTCGCCGACCGGCGCGGCGATCGTGATGCCCGTGAACCTGTTCCCGGCCGCCGGGTCGTCCGCGGTGCGCAGGCTGACGGGCAGCGCCAGCGGCAGTTCGTCGACCGGCACGCCCAGGGCCTCGTGGTACCGGCCGATGCCGCCGGACAGGGCAGCCAGGTACGCGTCGTTGACCGATCCGCCGACCGTCTTGGCCGCTCCGCGCAGGTCGGCCAGCGGCACCTCAAGGACGTGCGTGCGGGTCACCAGGCTGCGCCGGCGCAGCAGCGGCGACGGCGGCGCAGGCTGCGGGCCGAGCACGCGGCGCGCCGAGGAGGCGAAGCCGATCGCCTCCGCGACCGTGGGCCCCGGCGCGCCGAGCAGGCGGTCGGCGGTGCGCGCCGCGCCGCCCAGCAGCCTCCACCCTGCCGACAGGGTCGTCTCGGGCAGCCCGCGCAGGCCCGCGCAGCAGGTCGTTGCCGGTCACGTCCCGCGGGATGGGCACCGGCGCGAGCGGGCGCGGCCCGCTTTCCCGCTCGGTGTCGTAGACCTGCTCGAACAGGGCGATCCCGCCGAGCCCGTCGGTGATCGCGTGGCTGTACTTGCTCAGCAGCGCGCTCCGGTCCCCTTCCAGGCCCTCGACGTACACCGCCTCCCACAGGGGGCGCGAGGTGTCCAGCGGCGACTGGAGCGTGACCTCGGCCAGGTCGAGCAGCTGGCGCAGGGTGCCGGGGCCAGGCAGCGCGACCCGGCGCACGTGATAGTCCAGGTCGAAGTCGGGATCGACGACCCACCGCGGCGGGGTGACCGGGAGGGGCGGGACCACCACCTTCTGCCGCATCCTGATGACCACGCGGCTGGCCCGGTCCAGCGCCTCGCGCAGCCGGTTCCAGTCGGCCGGGCGATCGAGGATCTCCACGCCGAGGAACGCCGATCGTGTCGCCGGGTACGCCTCGCCCCGGTGCAGCAGGTAGTCCAGCGGGCTGAGCTCGTCGGACGGTCCGACGGGCGGTGTCGACGAGTCGGCCATGATGTCCCTCAGGGTCGCGGATAATACATCCGCCATTATCGTCTCAAGCAGGAAGCTCAACAGGTGGAGGCGGGATGAGCGACGAGGTACTGGTCGAGCGCCGTGGCGCGGTGCAGGTCATCACCATCAACCGGCCGGAGGCTCGCAACGCCCTGAATGGGGCGGTGGCGGCCGGGATCAGGGACGCGGCCGACGAGCTTGACGGTGATGCCGACCTGCGGGTCGGGGTGCTCACCGGAGCGGGCGGTACGTTCTCCGCCGGGATGGACCTCAAGGCCTTCCTGAAGGGGGAGGTGCCCTCCTTCCCCGGCCGCGGCCTGTGCGGCATCACGCAGACCCCGCCGCGCAAGCCGCTCATCGGCGCGGCGGAGGGCTGGGCGCTGGCCGGCGGCTTTGAGCTCCTCCTGGCCTGCGACCTGGTCGTGGCCGGCTCCTCGGCGCGGTTCGGCGTCCCCGAGGTCACGCGCGCGCTGGTCGCGGGCGCGGGCGGAGCATTGGTGCTGGCCCAGCGGATTCCGCGGGCGCTCGCGCTTGAGCTGCTGCTGACCGGCGACCCGATCGACGCCGGGCGGGCCGCCGAGATCGGGCTGGTCAACCGCATTGTGGACGACGGCGCGGCGCTGGCGGAGGCGATCGGACTCGCGATGCGCATCGCCGCCAACGGCCCGCTGGCGGTGATGGCGACCAAGCAGATCGCGCTTTCCGCGGCCGACTGGGCCGAGCGGCGGTGGGACGAGGCGGCCAAGGCGATGGGGCCGGTGTTCGCCTCGGAGGACGCCAAAGAGGGGGCCAGGGCGTTCGCCGAGCGGCGCCCTCCGGTCTGGCAGGGGCGCTGAGGAGGAGGCGCCGCGTGGTATTCGAGTTCAGCGCGGAGCAAGGGGCCCTCCGGGAGTCCGTGCGGGCCTTCGCCCGCGCGGTATCCCCCGAACCTGAGGTCCGCCGGGCGATGGCCCTCCCGGACGGCTACGACCGCGCGGTGTGGACGCGGCTGGCCGGCGAACTCGGCCTGCCGGGCATCGCCGTGCCGGAGCGGTACGGCGGCGCGGGCGCGGGCCTCGTGGAGGCGGCCATCGTCTGCGAGGAGACCGGCCGGTTCCTGCTGCCCGGGCCGTTGCTCTCGACCCTGCTGGCCGCGGCCGCGATCGTCCACGTCGCCGATGAGAGCGTGGCAGGCTCACTGCTGCCCGGCATTTCGGCTGGTGAGACGATCGCCACGCTGGCCGTGGCCGAGGCCGGGGGTAGCTGGGACGCGGGCGGCGTCCGCTGCACGGCCACCCAGGTCGCGGGCGGCGGCTGGCGGCTGGACGGCCGCAAGCGCTACGTCCCCGACGCCCGCGCCGCCGACGTCATCGTGACGGCGGCCTTGACCCCGGACGGGGTGGGGCTGTTCGCGGTCGATCGGTACGCCGAGGGCGTGACGGTCGAGCCCCTGACGGCCTTCGACCTGACCCGTCGGCTGTGCGACGTAACCCTCGATGCGGCCGCGGCCGTCCCGCTGGCCTATCCGGACGCGCGGCCGGTGGACGAGGTGCTGGACCTGGTCCGCGTCCTGGTCGCCGCCGAGCAGGTCGGCACGGCCCAGGCCGCGCTGGATATGGCGGTCGGCTACGCCAGGGAGCGGGTCCAGTTCGGCCGGGCCATCGGCAGCTTCCAGGCCATCAAGCACATGTGCGCCGACGTCCTGGTCGACGTCGAATCGGCCCGGTCGGCGGCCTACTTCGCGGCCTGGTCCGCGGCCAGCGATCCGGGCGACCTGGCCGTCGCGGCGCCGCTGGCCAGGGCCTTCTGCGCCGACACCCTGCTGGCCGCGGCCGCGCTTAACATGCAGGTCCACGGCGGGCTCTGCTTCACCTGGGAGCACCCGGCGCACCTGTTCTTCCGTCGCGCGAAGGCCGGCGCCCTGCTGTGGGGCGACGCCCAGCAGCACCGCGAACTGCTCATGACCCGGCTCGGCGGCCGGCCGCGGGCCTGGGCCGCCGCCGCGCCCGCCGCACCCGCGATCGATCCGCAGGCGAGCGTGGCGATGAACCTGTACGCGAACGTGATCCTCGCCCACGGCACCGACGACCAGAAGCGCCGCTTCGTCCAGCCGCTGGCCCTGGGCGAGCACCACGGCTGCCTGCTTTACAGCGAGCCGGGCGCGGGCTCCGACCTGGCCGCGGTCCAGACCCGCGCCGATCGCGACGGCGACGACTGGGTCATCACCGGCCAGAAGGTGTGGACCTCGGGGGCCGCGCAGGCGACCCACGGGCTCCTGGTGGCGCGTTCGGACTGGGACGTCCCCAAGCACCAGGGGCTCACGTTCTTCTGGTTCCCCATGCGCCAGCCCGGTGTCGACGTACGGCCGATCAGGCAGGTGACCGGGGGAGCCGACTTCAACGAGGTCTTCCTGGACGGCGCCAGGGTGCCCGACGCCAACCGGCTGGGCGAGCCGGGCGGCGGCTGGCGCGTGCTGCTGACGGCGCTGGGCTTCGAGCGCCTGATCATGGGCGCAGACCTCCCCCTCGGCGCGGCCGGTGACCAGCGGGCCAGGACGCCAGCCGAGATCACCGCGGCCCGCCAGTCCCCGTGGACCCGCCAGGTCGGCGGCGCGGACTACTTCGCGCTGGCCCGCATCACCGGCCGGGACACCGACCCGGTGATCCGCCAGGAGATCGCGCGGCTGTACACGCTCGAGCAGGTCAACGCCTGGAACGCGATGCGCGCCACGTCGCAGTCCGGTCCCGGCGCGGCCTCCCCGCTGGCGTCGCTGGGCAAGCTCGCCTTCTCGCGCATCGTCCACACGGGCGTGGCGCTCACCACCCGCCTGCTGGGCGCCGAGGCCCTGCTCGACGGCGACTCCTCGCCGGCCGCCGCCGAGGTGAACCGGTCGGCGTTCGCCGCCTACGTGACCTCGGTCGGCGGCGGCACCGACCAGATCCAGCGGAACATCATCGGCGAACGGCTCCTCGGGCTGCCCAAGGAACCGGAGACCGACCGGGACGTGCCGTTCCGCGACGTCCGTAAGGCCCAGGCCGTCAGGCGCTTGTCCTAGAAAGGATCCGCCATGCACACCGAAGTCTGCGACCGGCTCGGGATCGAGTTCCCGATCTTCGCCTTCAGCCACTGCCGCGACGTCGTGGCGGCCGTCACCAACGCGGGCGGCCTCGGGGTCCTCGGCGCCGTCGCGCACACCCCGGAATCGCTCGACATCGACCTGGCCTGGATCGACGAGCAGACCAGGGGCAGGGCCTACGGGGTGGACCTGCTGCTGCCGGTCAACTTTGCCGACACCAGCCAGCGGACCGCGGCGGGCGGCTTGTTCCCGGCCGGGCACGTCGCCTTCGTCGAGGACGTCCTCGCCCGCTACGGCGTGCCCGAAGTCCCCGAGCACCTCCGGGCCACGGCCGGCTCCCTCAGCGTCTCCCCGCAGGCCGCTGGCACCCTGCTCGACGTCGCGCTCGGCCACCCGATCGCTCTGTTCGCGAGCGCGCTGGGCCCGCCGCCACCAGACCTGATCCGCCAGGTCAAGGACCGGGGCATCGTGGTCGCCGCGCTGACCGGCACGGCCGAGCACGCCCGCCGTCAGCAGGCCGCCGGGGTGGACCTCATCGTCGCCCAGGGCACCGAGGCGGGCGGGCACACCGGCACCATCTCGACGATGGTCCTCGTCCCCGAGGTGGTCAGGGCCGTCTCCCCGACCCCGGTCCTGGCCGCCGGGGGAATCGTGACCGGCGCTCAGGTGGCCGCGGCGATGGCGCTGGGCGCCCAGGGGGTGTGGTGCGGTTCGGTCTGGCTGACCACCGAGGAGGCGGAGACCGACCCGACCGTCCAGCGCAAGATGCTGGCCGCGACCTCGAGCGACACGGTCCGCTCCCGGTCCCTGACCGGCAAGCCGGCCAGGATGCTGCGCAGCGCGTGGACCGATGAGTGGGACAGCGAGGCGGCGCCCGCGCCGCTGCCGATGCCGCTCCAGACCATGCTCACCGCGCCCGCCCAGCAGCGCATCAACCGCCACGCAGGCGCCGAGGGCAGCGGCGCCTACGCCCTGGCCACCTACTACGTCGGCCAGGGCGTGGGGCTGATGGACCGGATCAGGCCCGCGCGCCAGGTGGTGGAGCAGATGGTCACCGAGTACCTGGCCGTCGCCGAGCGCTTCGCCGCGCAACTCGAGAGCTGACCCGGTTCACCGGTTCCGCCACTGCGGTGCGCGCCGCTCGGCGAGGGCCTTCATCCCCTCCGCGGCGTCGTCGGTCAGCATCGCGTCGTCGAGCGCGTCCCCGGTGCTGATCACCGCCGTGACGGTATCGGCGATGCCCCGGGTGTCGGCCATGATCTGCAGCGCCGAGCGCACCGCGCTCGGCGATCCGGCCAGGATCTCGCCGGCCAGCTCGCGCGCTCCGGCGAGCGCGCCGCCCGCCTCGGTGACCCGGTTGACCAGGCCCCAGCGGTGCGCCTCGGCCGCGCCCATCCGCCGCCCGGTCACGATCAGCTCGGTCGCGATCTTCTCCGGTATCGCGCGCGGCAGCCGGACCAGCCCGCCGGCGCCCGGCACCTGACCGGACCGGACCTCGCCCAGCCCGAACAGGGCGGCGGCATCGGCCACCACCAGGTGGCACGCCAGCGCGATCTCGCACCCGGGGCCCTGGGCTAGTCCGTTCACCGCCGCGATCACCGGTTTGGGCAGCCGCGCGCGGCTGGTGAGGCCTGCCTGCCCGTTCAGCGGCACCCAGACCTTCTGGCCGCTGGCCACGTAGGCCAGGTCGTGGCCCGCGCAGAACTCCCCGGTGCCGGCCAGCACAGCGCCGGTCAGGATCGCGACCCACAGGTCAGGATCGGCGAAGTACGCATCGAAGATCTCGTCGAGCTCGTCGTTGGCCGGCGGGTGCAGGGCGTTGCGCACCTCCGGGCGGTTGATCGTGACCTCGAGCACGTGGCCGTCGCGGCCGACCGTGACGTGCTCGTACTCCTCGCGCAGCCCGGGCGGGCGGGCCGGGAACAGGCTGTCCATCCGCGCCCTGGCGCGGGTGACGTGGTTACCGGAGGCGAAGGCCCGCGCGTACACGGCGGCGCCGACCGGGTCGCCCTGGGCGAGCAGGTCGAGCAGCTCCTGATCGGCGGGGGGAACCGTGGCGACGAAACGCCGGCCACTGGCGTGCAGGCGGCCGATGACGATGCCGCGGCGGTGGCCGTCGCGGCCGTGCCTGACGGTGAACGTCTCGATGACCGCGGGCCCGTGCGGGCGCCGGTCGACCTCGACTCGTGGCTGCTCGTCCAGGCTCGCCTGCAGGGCACCGCTGCGCCCCGGCTGCCACGGCGTCGGCCGGGTGGTGTAGACGCCCGCCGAGTACTTGCCCATGATGCCGCCGTTGGCGCCGACGAAACCGAAGCTACCCGGAGCCTGCCGCGCCCGGTGCAGGGTCTCGACGATGGCGTGCATCGAGTAGTTGTTCCCCGCGCCGCCGAAGTACGGCAGGCCGCCCGTCAGGGTGAGCCCGCGCGGGTCGTCGGCGGCCAGGCCGAACGCGTCGCAGATGTTGAACACCGGGATCGGGAAGCAGCTGTACAGGTCGATGGTGGCGACGTCGGCCATGGTGATCCCCGCCAGCTCAAGGGCCACCTCGCAGGCGCGGGCCGCCGCGGGACTGCGGGACAGGTCGGGCCGGGTCAGCAGCCGCTGCTCCCGCGCGTCGGCGTGCCCGGCCAGGAACACGCAGCGCTCCGCGGGCACGCCGAGCCGCCGGGCGGCCGCGATCGAGGCGAGCACGACGGCCGCGCCCTGGTTGACCTGATCGCGGGCCACCAGGTAGCGCGGGTAGGGCTCGGCGATCAGGCGGTTGGCCGCGGTCAGGGTCACGAGCTCGGCGGCGTCCCTTTCCACGGGCGAGGCGGCGAACGGGTTAGCGGCCGCGACCCTCGTGAACGGGGCGAACAAGGCGCCCATCCGGGCCGCGTACGCCGACCGGCTCAGCCCTTCCCGGGCGCGCCGGGCGTTCTCCAGCAGCGCATACTGGCTGGGTGCGTCGGTGAGCCCGTTCACGGCCAGGTGCCGTGAGCCGATCCCGGCCAGCCCGTAGCCCCGGTCTTCGAGGCTGCCGCCCACGGTCTCGGTGAAGTCCGGGCGGTCGTCGGCGCCGGCGAAGTGACGCGCGGTCGAGATCGCCTCGGACCCGACGATCAGCGCGACCTGCGTCTGGCCCGCCGCGATCGACCCGGCCAGCTCGGTGACCAGGTGCTGCGGCGCCTGGCCCCCGCTGACCTCCAGGATCGCCCGGCCGGGGTCGGCGCCGATCCGGGCGGCGACGGCTCGCGGGTAGTTGTCGGCGCGGCCCAGGGGAGCCCGCGCGAACGGCGACGTGGTCTCGAACTGCCGCACCCCGGCGATCGTGTCCACCGCGGCGATCACGGCTTGCAGGTCGGGCCCACAGTCGGCCAGCGCCGCCTGCGCGGCCCTCGCCGCGAGCCCGACCGCGGACAGCTGCGCGTAGTCGGCTGAGCCTAGGCGGTCGATCGCCTGGCCCCCGCCAACCAGGACGGGAGTCCGCGGGTCAAGCCCGGCCCAGTCGCTCATCCCTCAATTGTGTCCGTCCCATCGTGAAGACACATGTGTCCGGTGATCTGGGATACGATGCGCCGCGTGAGGGGAACCTGCTGATGTCCGATGGCGACTGGAGGACGACCTTCCGGCCCGACATCCCCAGCGCGGCGCGCGTGTACGACTACCTGCTGGGCGGCAAGGACAACTACCCGGCCGACCGCGCGGTGGCCGAGTCGATGATCGCCCAGCTGCCGAACGTCCGGCTCGCGGTCCAGTGGAACCGGGCGTTCCTGCGCCGGGTGGTCCGCTACCTGGTCGGCGAGGCCGGCATCAGGCAGATCGTCGACATCGGTGCCGGGCTGCCCTCCGTCGGCAACACCCACGAGATCGCCCTGCTGGCCCACCCGGACACCAAGGTGGTCTACGTGGACCACGACCCGGTGGTCCTGGCGCACGCCAGGAACATGCTGCAGGGCATCGCCAACACGGCGATCATCGAGCAGGACCTGCTCGACCCCGACGCGATCCTGGCCGACCCGGTGCTGCTGGACCTGATCGACTTCACCAAGCCCGTCGCGTTCCTGTACCTGTCCATCCTGCACTTCGTGTCCGACGAGGCCGACCCGGCGGGGATCATCGCCAGGCTCCTCGACCCGTTCCCCTCGGGGAGCTACGTCGCGATCTCGCACGCGACCCCCGATACCGTCCCCGAGGTCAACGACGTGGAGCGGGTCTTCGACGAGGCGACCGAGCAGGCCCACGTCCGCACCAGGGCCGGGGTCGCCAAGCTCGTCGGCGGGATGGAGATCGTCGAGCCCGGCCTGGCCTGGCCGCCCGAGTGGCGGCCGGACCCGGGGGACGAGATCCCCGCCAACGTCGCCGAGTCGTATTACTGCGTGGTGGTCGCCAGGAAGCCGTGACAGGACGCCAGCGACTTAACCGTCCTGGCCGTCCGCGTCGAGGTAGCCGGGCACCCACCGCAGCACCTCGGCCCTGAACTCGCCCTCGCACTCGAGCTGGCAGAGCACGCCGATGCCTGCCGTGGACACGCGGTGGATGAGCACGTAGGAGGGGGGCAGGTTGAACTTGCGCGAGATGTTGGTCGCGCGCATGTCGGTAACCCGAGCGGCCTCCCCGCGCAGCCATTCGCGGTTGAACTTGAAGCAGTCGACCTTGGACGGCTCGGCCATGGGCGCGAGGAAGGCCTGCAGCGCGTCCAGGTCCACGTCGATGCCGGGACGCAGGAACCCGTTAGCCCGGAGTTCTTGCTCCACGGCCTCGATGTCGGGGTCGTCCTCGTGCATGATCCGCAGCAACCGGCCGAAGAACGGCGGCAGCCCGCCCGGCAGCCGGTCGACCGCGCCGAAATCCAGCACCCCGAGCCGGCCGTCCTCGACGAGCCGGAAGTTACCCGGGTGCGGGTCGGCGTGCAGCAGCCCCGCCCGGGCCGGCCCGGAGAACAGGAACCGGACGAGCAGGATGCCGGCCCGGTCCCGCTCTTCCCTGGTGCCGTCGCTGATGATCGCCGACAGCGGGGTGCCGTCCATCCACTCGGTGATCAGGACGTGCTTGGTCCCCATGACGACGTCGGGCACGTAGATGTCCGGATCGTCCGCGTAGGCCACGGCAAAGGCGTGCTGCGAGGCCGCCTCGAGCTCGTAGTCGAGTTCCTCGGTCACCCGGTCGCGCAGTTCGTCGAGCAGCGGCTTGACCTCCAGCCCGGGCATCAGCAGGCCGAACAGCCAGGCCCGGCTGAGCTGGGTGAAGTCGCTGATCAGGGCCCGCCCGGCCCCCGGGTACTGGATCTTCACCGCGACCCGCCTGCCGTCGTGCCAGACCGCCTGGTGTACCTGGCCGATGGACGCCGCGGCCGCCGGCGATTCGTTGAACTCGGCGAAGTTCTCCCGCCAGGCCTCGCCCAGGTCACCGACCAGGACCCGGTGCACGCTGCGCGTGGGCAGCGGCGGGGCGGATTCCTGCAGCTTGGTCAGCGTGGCCCGGTACGGCCCGGCGATCTCGGGGGGCAGCGCCGCCTCGAAGATCGACAGCGCCTGGCCTAGCTTCATCGCGCCGCCCTTGAGCTCGCCCAGGACGCGGAAGATCTGGTCGGCCGTGCGCTGCTGGATCTCCTGGGCGACGATCTCGGCCGGCCGCCCCCCGATCCGCTTGCCGACCCCGATCGCCGTCCGCCCTGCGAGCCCGATCGGCAGCCTGGCCAGCTTCGCGGCCCGGCCCACCGTGGTACGGGGCACATCGCTCATGCGGACATTGTCCCGCATCGCTGACGTCTCGTTCATGGCCCCTCCTTGGACCCCGTGTCCCTAGAACACACGTTAAGGAGCATCCGTTACCGCGTCGTTACGGCAGAGGCCCTGACTGCGCCACAGGCACACGACGGGTGCGGCGGCCAGGTCCGGCGCCGCCACTGCCAGTCAGGGAGAACCACTTCGAGGGTCCCGTTCACGGTGGCCGGGACCGGGGTAGCGGGGTCCGGCAACTTGGTTCCGGCCAGGTCGATGAACGCCAGGGCCTGCGCGGCGGCGACCGTGGCCGTCATGGCGGCCAGCACGGTATCGCAGGCCTGCGGCCGGGCCGGGGCGAAGGTGGCCTGGGCCAGGATCTTCGGCCAGGCCGGATCCCCGTCGGCCTTGCGCATGTCCACGCAACGCAGGCAGGCCGACCGCCCCGGCCGCACCAGCGGCCCGACCACGCCGATCGCCTCGTCGGCCCAGACGGCCAGGTGGGGCACGCGGTCACGTCTGAGGCCCTCGGTCAGGTCCGGCAGCGCCGGGGCGGTGAGGATCTCCAGGTCGGGTACCGCGCCGTCGTCCAGGGTCCTGACGTCGGGGGCCGCCCGCCCGACCGCCCGGGCGGCGCCCTCCTGCCTTGGCTCGCCCAGGTCCGCCAGGACCAGCCCGGCGGGCGCGAGATCGGCGGGCCGGGCCGCGCCCGGATCGGTGCACGTGACGTGCCCCACGCCGGAGGCCGCCAGGAAGCTGGCGACGCACGCGCCGGTCCGGCCTGCCCCGTGGATCCTGACGAAGGCGGCCCGCCGACGCGCTAGCGTGCGGGCCCCGCCGTCTCCGTCCGCATAGGCCAGCGAGGCGGTCGCGAGTTCCGGAGCCAGGCGCGCCCGCAGTTCGTCGGGCAGGCTGGCGTGCAGCCGGGCCGGGTAGTCGTCGAGCACGCCGGCCGCCGCCAGGACGGCGAGCACGTCGCTGGCCGCCTGTTCGGGAATGCCGTGGGCCCCGGCCGTGGCGATGACCGCGGCGCGATCCCGGCTCCCGTCCAGCAGGCTGATGACGGCTGCGGTCCGGCCGAGCCCGCCGAACGCGACCGCCCGCCGCGGATCCACGCCGATCTGCAGGGTGTCGCGGTCCCGCCACACCGGCAGCAGCCCCGCCTTCAATGCTGGCCTCATGGCCACATGCTGACATCAGGCCATGACATTCCGCGTCCGCCGCCGGGCCCTCGTGAATCCGGGTAACAAACGTGCGGGCCGAGAACACTGACAGGTGGAACCCTTCACCGCGCCTGACGTCCCGGAGGACACCATGACCACGGTCCGCATCGCACACGCCGAGCCCCGGCCAGGGAAGCTGAGCACCGGCGGATTCGACACCCGGGGCTTCCTGGTCGTGCTCGCCGACGACGCCGGCCACCGGGCGGTGCCGATCTGGATGAAAGGCGAGCCAGGGGAAGGCGACCTGTCGCAGCTCCTCGGGTCCTCCCACGAGATCGTGACGGCCGGCGCTCCGCAGGAACTCACCGCCCGGCTACTGCAGGCAGTCAGCGCCAGCGTGACCGGCGTGGACATCGACGTGACCGCGGCGGATGCAACGGAGTTGACCCCGCAGGGCGCCGTCGCGCGGATCGGGCTGACCGGTTCCGCGGGAACCCGGCAGGTCACGGCGGCCCTCGGCCTGGGCCTGGCCATGGCGGCCGCCGCGGATGCCCCGGTCCGGCTGCCCGACGCGGTGCTGGACCGCCTGGCGGTTCCGGTGTCGGGCGATGACCTGCTCACCCCGTTCCTCGACCGCGTGCCGCCCGCGGCCAGGGAACGGCCGGGCCGGGCGCCAAGGCGGCCGCGCTACGAGCCGCGTAACGTGGACTTCGCCGACGGCCTGGACCGCTGGGACCTTGACCAGACGGACCACGAGGACTACACGGCCGCCGCCGACGGGCCTTCCGCCGTCCTGTCCTCGGCCGTCCCGCGACCCGTCGGATCCGCCGCCCTGTCCCAGGCGATCTTCGCCGACGATTACCGCGGCGCCGCCGTCGTCTTCCGCGGTGAGGCCCGCGCCGCGCCCCGCACCCAAGAGGCCGGGCTCCGCCTGGAGATCCTCAGCCACTGGTGGCGCACCGGGCGCCCCCGCGAGTACCACGGGGTCACCGTCCCCGGCCGCGGCGGCTGGGCCACGCACGAGATCACGGCGCAGGTTCCCGAGGAAGCGGACATGATCCGGTTCGGCATCACGCTGTCCGGCCCGGGCGGAATCGTCCTGCGCCATCCCGAGCTCCGCCGGGCGGAGCCGGCCGACGGCACGCCATGAGCGCGCAGCTCTCCGACGGCGACCTGGTCCGCCTGGCCCGCGACGGCGACGCGGTGGCGTTCCGGCTGATCGTGGAGCGGTACCAGCCGATGGCGCGTACCCGCGCGCGGCGCCTGAGCCCCAATCCCAGCGACGTCGACGACATCGTCCAGGAATCGTTCCTGCAGGCGTTCCTCGCGCTGGACCGGCTGCGGGACCCGGACCGGCTGGCCGGCTGGCTGGCCGGGATCGTCCTCAACGTCTGCCGGAGCCTGCACCGCCGGGACCAGCTCACCCTGCTGCCCGACTGGCCCGAGCCGCTGCATCCCGCCTCGGCGCAGGGCCTGTCGTCGGCCGAGGACCTCGACCGCGCCGACGCGCTCCGTGCGGCCGTCGCCGGCCTGCCCTCCGGGCAGCGGCGCGCCGTGACCCTGCACTATTACGCCGGCCTGCCGCCCGGCCAGATCGCCGGACCGGGGACCGGCTCCGGCGCGGCCCGGGCCAGCCTGCACAAGGCCCGGCTCAGGCTGCGCGCCTACCTCACCGAACACCGCCCCGACCTCGTTCCAGACCCCCGGAGGACGCACATGACCACCGTCCGCATCGCTCACGCCGAACGCCGCATCCCGGTCGGCCCCGTACCAGACCGCTTCCCCACCCACGTCATCGTGTTCGCCGACGACGCGGGCCACCATGACCTGCCGATCTGGCTGCTGGGCCGGGACAGCCACCGGTTCCCTGACCTGTTCGAGCCGTCGTCCGGGGCCGCCGAGCCGGCCGCGGCCGTCCAGGCGCGGTCCGCGGACGAGCTCACCGACAACCGGAGTACGCACGAGTTCCCCCGGTCCCGGCGGGACGGATGGCCGCATGTCGGCAGGTCAGCGCTTGCTGAGCCCGCGATCTGATCGTTACAGGATTCAGCCAGCGTTACCAGGATTCCAGGAGAGATTCCTGTAATCTACCGGTTCGTGGCTGATTCCAGAAGTCGTCTGCTGTCCGTGGTGCCGGTGGGCGGTGCCCGCGGCGAACAGCGTGACCCGCGGCCCGCGGCCGGCGAGCAGGGCCTGGCGGACATCATCACGCTGCAGCGGCGCAAGGCCGCCGAGATCAGCGAGGGCGACGAGGAAGGCTTCTTCCTGGACACCATCGCCGAGTACCGGTGGGCCCGCGACGCCGCCGGGCTGGCGGCCGCCACGCTGGACGGGCTGGTCAAGCCGGTCATCGAGGTCTGCGAGCATTACGGCCTGGCACCGTGGCGGCTGACCCCGCGCCAGGTCGACAAGTACTTCGCCGGGGAGGGCAAGCGCTCGAGCGCCACGGTGCGGCGGAAGATGAACCAGATCGACGGCTACTTCGCCTTCCTGGAGCAGCGGTATGCAGGCGAGATCGCCCGCCGTTACGGGCTGGCCGTGGAATCGCCGGTCGACCCGTTCAACCGGCCCCGGCACCGCGGCGACTTCGGCCTGCGGGTCCCGCCCTCGCAGCGGGCTCTCGGCGAGTTCTTCGCCCGCTGGCGCCAATCGCTGGAAGCGGCCCGCAAGCCCGCGGTCGCCCGCCGCGACTACGTGATGGGCAAGCTCACCTATATCTCCGGGGTCCGGGCCGCCGAGCTGTGCGGCGTGAGGATCGGTGACCTGCACTGGGAATCCGGGCAGTGGGGCCGGTTCCTGGTCAACGGCAAGGGCGCCCGCGGATCCGGGCCCCGCCAGCGGGAGGCCTACATGTTCGAGGAGGGCCGGGCACTGCTGTGGTGGTGGATCGAAGACGTCCGCGGCGGGTTCTGCGACGACCCCGGCGACCCGCACGCGCCGCTGTTCCCCTCCGAGCGCATCCCGCAGGCCGTGTCGGCGCTGAACGTGCCGGCACCGGGGATCGCGGTCACGCCGTCGACATTCCGCCGGGCGTTGCAGGCCGCCGGCGGCCGGTTCCTGGCCGGCCCGGTCCAGCACCTGCACCCCCACCTGCTCCGCCACGCCGCGGCGACCCACAACTACGAGCGCGGCATG
This sequence comes from uncultured Actinomycetes bacterium, assembly GCA_963789225.1. GTDB lineage: Bacteria > Actinomycetota > Actinomycetes > Streptosporangiales > Streptosporangiaceae > Palsa-504. Next base: position 142,511 of record CAWBKD010000030.1, on the reverse strand, counting down.
TCGCTGTGGGAGGTGCAGAAGCTGCTCGGCCACGACCGGCCGACCACTACGGTTTCCTACCTGGCAACCGCCCATGCCGACCCGGAGACGGCCAGCCTGGCCGCGGCCGGCCGGGCGGTGCAGCGGCTGACGACGGATAAGGGGAACCTGCGATGAAGTGGAACCTGCGCTGGGCCGCGGCCAAGCGTGACATCTGGCGGCCCGCCGACCTGCTGAGAGCCTTCGAGGAAGTGGAGTTCACGCCCTCGCTCAGCAAAGTGGCGGCCCTGTGGAGCGGCAAGCCGATCTCCGTCCGGCTGGACGACCTGGACAAGATCTGCGCCGCCCTGGGCTGCACTGTCGCCGACCTGCTCGAGGCCGAGCCCCTCGCCGGCTCCGCCGGCGGGGACCAGGAGCAGCGGGCAGCCGGGGCGGGCGGCCAGCCCGGCGGTCCCGCCCGTCCGTCACCGCGTCCCGGCGGGTCCCGCCGGTCGCTGCCGCCGAATTGACCATGCCGGAAGACAAGAGGAGATGGCCGGTCGGGCAGTGCCCGGTCTGCCTCGGCTGGGGCCAGATGAGGCAGTACACCTGCTGCGCTGCCTGTTCCAAGTGGCGCCGGGCCTTCCCCGGCCAGGCCGCCTGCCTGCGCTGCAGCCGGGTGAGCCACGTCAGCCGCGACGGGCTCTGCCGCCCCTGCCTGCTGATCGTCCGCACCGAGGACCCCGGCTGGATACCGGCCCCGGAGCCGGGAAGGCCGCTCCAGCTCGCGTTCCTCCTGCCCGGAGTGAGCCTGCCCCGGGCGTCGTCGCTGATACTGCCCGCGAACCGCAAGGACAAGCAGGCCCCCGCCGGCCTCGCCACCGCCCGACGGGTGATCCAGCCTCGCCGGCCCCGGCCGGCGCAGCCGGTCTCACCGCACCTGGTCGACCCGGCACAGGCCGTCCTGTTCGACGCCCGCCGCAACTGGAGCTTCCTGAACGCCGGGGAACTGGACCAGCTGCCCGCGCTCACCCCCGCAGCCGCCGCCATCATCGACGAGCTCGGCCAGCATGCCCGGGCCGGCGGCTGGACCAGCGGCTCGCGCAACAACGCGACCAAGACCCTGCGGGTCCTGCTGGCCTGGCTCGGAGCCGACGCCCCGGTCCCCGAGGCCGACATCAGGGCACTGAGCGTCCGCCCCAGCACCACCATCCGGCGAGTCCTGGCGTTCCTCCGCGAGCGAAGCATGGTCATCCCCGACCCCGCCCGGCAGGGCACCGCCGTCGAGCGCACCATCAGCCACCACATCGGCACCCTCCCCGACGGCATCGCCGGCGAGGTCCGCCAGTGGGTGAAGGTAGTACGCGGACAAGGCCGCCGGGCGCACCAGGAACTCCCGTTCTCCTCGGTCCGCAGCTACCTCAACTGCTTCTGCCCGGTCCTGGCCGGCTGGAGCCAGCACGTCACCAGCCTGCGCGAGATCACCAGGGACGACGTTCAGGAAGCGCTCGACCAGCGTCCCGGCGTCACGGCGCACAACCTGCTGCCCGCCTTGCGCAGCCTGTTCCGGGCACTCAAGCAGGAGCGGATCATCTTCCGGGACCCGACCCGCGGGATCACCCTGCGGGCTATGCAGCGACTGCCCGCCCCGATCCCTTCCGACCAGCTCCGCGGGCTGACCGACCGCGCTGGCACCCCGATCGCCAAGGTCGCCGCCGCCATGATCGCCATCCACGGGCTCGGCAAGAAGGAGACAACACTCCTGCTGATCGAGGACCTCGACCTGTCCCGAGGCCGGCTCGCCGTCCGCCGCCCGACCGGAACGCACATCGTCTACCTCGACGAGCTCTCCCGCACTCTCATGGCCGGCTGGCTCCGCGAACGGCACCGCTGCTGGCCGCTCACCGGCAACCCCCACCTGCTGGTCACCAGCCAGACCGCGGCCGACGGCTCCGGCCCGCCGATCGCCCTGACCGTCATCGAGGCCATCTTCACCAGGATCGGGCTCACCCCGTCCAAAGTCCGGCAGGACCGGATCCTGGACGAGGCCAGGCACACCGCCAACCCCGTCCACCTCATGCGCGTCTTCGGCCTCACCGCCAAACCCGCCATGAAGTACGTCCAGGCCGCCCACCCCGAACGTGGTCCCGCCATGCCGCGATAACCCGAGCAGACCCATGACCGCCCCGTCACTGCCGGCCGCGCTCCGGGCCGGAGCCGCAGGCCTCTACGCGCTCGAAGCCGCCGCCGGCCTGATCATCGCCCACGCCACCTGGCTCACCCGCGACGACTTCACCTGCTTCATCGCGCACGGCACCGAGACGGCGGCAATTGACTGGGAAGCCGCGGTCGCTGCCCTGGAAGCAGGCTGTCTCCCAAGCTCAGGAGGGGAACGCAGAATGCTCTGCCTGACAGCCAGCCTCGCCGGCCAGGCCCCCGTCATCCTCGGCGATGCCATCACCGGCCTCGACGACCGCAACGTCGGACCGATGGTCAAAGCCATCCTCCACGCCTCCGGAGAACGCCAGTTCCCTGCATGCTGACGCCTGTCCGGATCCCGCGAACCCGGCCACAGGTCCTCCCGCGACCGCGATAGGCGGTCGGGTTCCCGGCGAGCAGGCTCCCAGATCCCCGGAACCCGCGCGCTTCCGGCTGCTGCGCGCCGCCGACGCCCGCGTGACCGCGGTAGACATCGACGAGCTCGGTCCGGAGGTGACCGCGGCCCGGATCGAGCTCGCCAGCCCCGCCGGCACCCGGCACGTCACGGCGCGCCTGCCGGACGGCCTGGCCATCGCGATCACCACGGGCGCACCGATCCGGGTGGCCGACGCCGTGATGGACCGGTTGGCGGTACCGGCGGGGGCCGGCCGCACCGGCCCGCTCCCCGACCAGACCGCGCGCTCACTCAGCGACGACTACCGGCCGCGGTACGAGCCACGGAACATGGCCTTCGCCGCCGGGCTGGACGGCTGGGGGCTTGGCGGCAGCTTCGCGCAAAACGAAAGCGAGTCGCACTGGCAGGACTATTCGCCTGCCGCAGAAGCCGGAGTCGCGCTGCTGTCGGCCGCCGTCTCGCGGCCCGAGGGCTTCGCCTTCCTGGCCCAGGAGATGTACGCCGACGACTACCACGGCGCCGCGGTCGTCTTCCGCGGCCAGTTCCGCGTCGCGGACACCACCGATGCGACCCGCGCAGGGCTGTTCCTGCGGATGAGGAAGGTGCTCGACATACGCGGACCCATGACCGAGCACGCCGTGCTCGCCGACCCGGACACCCACATCGTCACCATCGCCGGCCAGCCCGACTGGACCGGGCACGAGGTCACCGCCCGCGTCCCCGACGACACCTACACCGTGATGTTCGGGATCTTCCTGGCCGGCCCCGGCCGAATCGAGCTACGCGACCCGGAACTGACCCGCGACGCCTGACCTGCGTGCCTGCCTCACCCCCCGCTGCTGGCTGATCGACTATCTGGCCCCGCCCCTCTCCGCGAGCCTGCGGCGCCTGCCCGGCCGTCAGGGGCCAAGTGGCCAGCACGACGCAGGTGATCAGCGCGGCCAGCGGGAGGGCCGGGACGCCGTCCGGCGCGGTCGCCACGAGCAGGCCGGTCAGGCTGGCGCCCGCCGCGAGCCCGAGCAGGACCCCGAGGCGCCGCCAGCGGTCCTGCGCGGGCGGGCCGGGGCTGACCAGCGAACTGACCAGCCCGGTCAAGGTCCCGGTGAGGTAGGTGGTCGACACCTCGGTCAAACCCATGTGCTTAACCGCCGACGACTGCACCCCCATCCCGGCCGCCCCCGCCGCGAGCAGGCAGAACTGCGCCCACCCGCCCGGCCTGCCCCCGGTGACCTCCCACCCGACGGCGAACCCGCCGAGCAGGGTGAGCTCGGCCAGCAGCGCCCAGGTGACGTGAGCCCGGCCACCCCCCCGCCCGTCCCCCGCCCGCGCGCGCGTCACCGTCCTTGCCCCCCGTTTCCTTCTCGCCCTCGCCCCCGTCGGTGTCAGCCGCGCTCCGGACACCCACGGCGATCCGACTACCCCCCGCGACGCCGACGATGTACCCGACAATGGCGACGGCGGTGTGACTGGCCAGCGTCAGCGACCCGCGAGCCGCCGCCAGCCCCCACAGCACGATGTTTCCCGTCATGACGCTGGTGAAGACGTCCCCGAGCCTGGTGAAGCTGGCCACGTCCATCGCCCCAGACGCGAAGGTCAGCGCGACCGCGATCACCGTCAAGACCCGCCCAGCCGGCCTGTGGTCCATGGCCCGCTAGGAGATCACCTCCTGAGTCCCTCAGGCAAGCCGGGCTCCGCGTCGTCAGCCAGGGAGGGCTGGGGCCAGACCGAAGCAGCCAGTTGGCGGGTTGGCCAAAAATGCCGCACCCTCATGGACCAGTGAATGACGCTTGACGGCCTTCGCTGCAGACGATTGGGAGGGCACAAGCACCACGGTTGCCCAGCAACCGGCGAAACAGCAAAGCGCTAATAGTTCAAGCGGCACCGTTGGAATCCGCGACGCGGGTCGTTCACCAGTTAATAGGCGCGCATACAGGTTTTCCTGATCGCGCGTACAGCTGGGTGAGAGGTTGGTACGGTTGCCCCCATACCATTTCGCCTCCACGTCGGCACAGCGCCTCCCGCCCAGCGGTGACCGTATTTCCCTGATCGCGAACGGCTATTCGGTGGTCACCGTCCGAAACGACGCTCCGAGCCTGGTGAGCCGGGAGATGGGTGAAGATTTCCCGCAGCTTCGGAAGGGACCTCAAGTGAAATCTCGGATTGCACCCCGGCGAGTGATCATGTTGCTCGCCTTTTTGGCCCTGCTGGTTGGCATTCCCGCCACCGCTACGGCGTCTTCTGCGGCCACGAGTAACGGCTGGATCAGGCTTGGCAACCTGTCTCCGGCCACCTCTCCCGTGGACGTGTACGTATATCCCTCCGGTAATTCCACGGCCCTGATCACCCTGCCCGACATCGCCTACGGAGCAGTGTCGACTTATAACATCGTCGGCGCGGGCGGTTACAGCGTCCAGATGCGGGCCGCCGGGTCTCCGGCGTCGAGTAAGCCCCTGCTGTCGGCCACCCTCACGGTGCAGGCCGGTGATGCGTACACGGTGGTGGCCCTCGAAGGAGCGTCCCAGGCGGTGCAACTGAAGGTCCTCGACGACAGCCTGACCACGCCGAAGGGTAAGTCCCTGGTGCGGGTGATCCAGGCCTCCAGCCAGAAGCAGGTGACGTTCCACTGCAGCTGCGCCGCGGGAGCCCCAGGAAACATCACGACCGACGCATCGTCCGGCTCGGTGAGTAGCTACGCGCCCATCCCGACCGGCACCTGGACCATGACCGCGACCGCACCGAGCTCCTCGGTGGCCCTGCCCGTCACGCTCACCGCGGACACCGTCCACACCGAGGTCGTCGTCGACAGCAAGCCTGGCAGCATCGCAATAGAGAACCTGCTCGATGCCGTGGGGGTCGGCCAGCCACCAGTGGGCGGCGTCGGCACGGGATTCGGTGGCACCGCGTCCCATGGCCCGGGCTCGCCGCTGCCGTGGGCCGCGGTAATCGCCACCGGGGCGCTGCTGACCCTGGGCGGCGGCCTGGGGCTGCGCCGTAAGAGGCCGCACCGGCTGACCACGGCGCTCTGACCGGGCTCATCCGCAGGCCGGCCGCGATCGCGATCGCGGCCGCGGCCGGCCTGCTGGTGACCGGGCTCAGTCCGGCTCGACCCGGACGGCACGGGCCCAGACCGGCGCGTCGGGCGCGCGGGGACCGAGCAGCCCGACGACGACCCGCATCCCCTTGGGCGGCGCCGACGGCCAGGGCGTGTACCCGTCGGTCAGCACGACCGTGACGGCGGGCCTGGGCCGCAGGGCCGCCGCGGCCTCGATGCCCGCGCCCATGTTGGTCCCGCCGCCCCCGACGAGCTGCACCTGGCGGGCCGAACTCACCCGCTGCGCGGGCGCGACCGCGTAGTCGCAGGCCAGCACCCGGACCTGCCGGGCTAGGCCCAGGGCCTGCAGCAGCCCCTCGACCTCGGCCAGGACCATGGTCAGCAGTTCGTCGGTCATGCTGCCGGAGGTGTCGCAGACCACGGCGACCTCGGGCACCGGCCGGCGCAGCGCCGGGAGCACGACGTTGCCCGCGACGGCGGAGCGGCGCGAGGGCCGCCGGTAGGAGTAGTCGACGGCCCCGGACACCTCGAAGACCGCCCGCCGCAGCTCGGCGGCGAGCACCTTCCGCCAGTTGACCCGCGGGGACAGGACCGCCTCCGCCCACCGCAGCATCCCGGCCGGCACGTCCCCGGCCAGCTTGGCGTGCGAGATGACGTCCTGCGCGACCTGCCGCCGCAGCAGGTCCGCCTGCCAGTCCGGCAGCCCGCCCGGCTCCTGGCCCGGGCGCGGCACCCCGTCCGCGCCGCTCCCGCAGTCAAGCCACCCGCCCTCCGCGTCCCCAGGCTTTTCCTGACCCGAACGACCCGTGGTTTCTCCCCCGAGCCCGCCCTGGAGCCCCTGCGCAAGACGCCGCCCGTCCCGGATCGCCGCGTAATACTGCTCGGCCAGCAGCCCGTCCTGCGCGCCCAGGTGACGGGGGAGGACCGGGCTGCCGGGCAGGTCCAGCCCGGCCGGCACCAGGTCGTCGTTGACCTCCGCGTCGGCCGCCCTGATCCAGTCGCGCGCGTCGCGCGCCCCGTCCGCGCCCGCGCCCACCCCCGAGGCCTGGGCCCGCTCGCCGTGGGTCCGCAGCAGGTGGCACACGTGGTGGACCAGCACGCTGCCGAGCTGCGCCGGCGTCCATTGCGCGGTGAGCTCGGGATCCGCGCGCATCCGCCAGTTCTCGTCCACCGACACGGTCCCGCTCCCCGGGTCGGCGATCACCTGCGCGCCGAACACCCCCGTGGCCAGGTAAGGAAACCGGGTCGCCGCCCACAGCCGGGCCGCCGCCAGTCCCTCGATCCCGCCGCTGGCCACCGGACCTAAGCCCCGAGCAACCCCGCGTCCCGCAGGACGGGGGCGAACAGGCGGATCTCGGCGGGCAGTGCCGCCCCCTCGGGGCGGCACTTGGCCAGTACCCGGGCGGCCGTGGCCGCCACGTCCGGTGCGGCGGCCTCGCCGCCCGCGGCGAGGCCGAGGACCTGCCAGCCGGCGGCCCAGCGCTCCGGGGTCGGGTTGGCCGCGACCGCGGCCGCGACCGCGGCCAGCGCGGCGTACGCCCGGTCGCCTCGTTCCGGCAGCCGGAACGAGGCCGGATCGGCCAGGACGGCCTCCGGGTCGGGCAGGTCCATCTGCACCAGCCAGGCCAGGAACTCCACCCCGGCGCCGTCGCCGACGGCGCCGGCGATCAGCGCGGACCGCGCCTCCTCGGACGCGCCCGCCGCGCCCGCGGCGGCCATCAGGCGGGCCGCCATGTCCCAGGTCCTCGGGGACGGCCAGCCGCGCCCCGCCGTCGCCGGGTCGGCCGGAGGGGCGCACGCCAAAGCGGGTCTGACGTGCAGGAACGCAGCGACCAGGCCGCGGGCCATGATCTGTTCCGCCTCCCAGCCGTCGGGCAGCAGCGGGACGACGGGGGCGGCCCAGCCGCCGGCCAGCCCGTCGGCCACCGCGCGCGGGTCGGTCCGCCAGGCCAGGTGGCAGAGCCGGTTGGCCAACGGCGCGGACAGGTCCCAGCCATCGGCGGCCTGCTCGGGCGGGTTGGCCGCGGCCACGACGGCGACCTCGTCCGGCAGCGTGAGGTCACCCACGGCCCGCTCGAGGACGACCCGCAGCAAGGCCGCCTGGACGGCGGGCGGCGCGGTGGACAGCTCGTCGAGGAACAGCAGGCCGCGCCCGGCCTCGGACAGCCGGCGCGCCCACGCGGGGGGAGCGAACCTGACGCCGTCGCCGACCACGATGGGCAGCCCGGCGAAGTCGGAAGGCTCCCTGATCGAGGCGATGACCGTCTCGCAGGGCAGGCCCATCGTCTGCGCCATGGCCCGGATCGCGGAGGTCTTCCCGGTGCCAGGCGCGCCCCAGAGCAGGACGGGCACCCGGGCCGCGACCGCGACCCCGAGCGCCTCGGCCACCGGGTTAAGGCCAGGGGTAACGCTCACACCTCCCAGTGTGGCGCATGCCCGGTACCGTCTCCGCCATCGTGCACGTCGAGCGGCTCGGGCTCCGCGCCGGGGGCGCGCAGCCCGAGCACCCGGGCGTCGGGCCACCCCGCCCGCTCCACCGCCACCACCAGGTGCCGGTCCACGAGCGCCAGCCCGGCCGCCCAGACCCGGGCCAGCCACAACGCGGGCAGGGCGACCTGCAGCCTGCGCTGCTCGCCCCGCCCGGTCAGCTCGACCGAACCCCACCCCGGCCCGGCGTGCAGCGACACGACGACCTGGTCCGGGTCGATCCCGAGCCACTGTTCCGCGACCGGCCCGAGCCTGCCGGTCATCGCGGCTATCAGCGCGGGCCGGGCCCGCCCCTCCGCAACCTCGCCGGAACCGGCACCCGCGTCCGCGTGCGCCGCGGCCACGTGCCCGGCCAGCCTGACCTGGAACCCGTACCCGAGCGCGAGCAGCGACAGCATGTCGCTCCTGCGCCTCCGGACCAGCTCAAGCTCCTCCTGGGCGCGCTGCCGCCTGCGCTGCACGCCCGCGGGCACCGACGGGTGCAGGCCCGCCGCAGGCCGTACCGCCACCTGCCGGCCCACGGCGCTCCCGGTGAAGACGAACCCGCCGCCCGCGCCCTGCTGCGCGGCGGCCACGTCGTCCCAGCCGATGACGATCTCGTCGGCGGGGCCGCGCGGGCCGATGGCCAGCACCGACAGGTCGTCGGTGTGCCGCGCCCACGCCTGCGCCACCTCCACGCACCTGGCCTTCTCGCCGCCCAGGGCGGCCAGCACGGCCTCGGCCTCGGGGTCGGGGTGCTCGGGCAGCCGGAGGGATCCCGCCTCCCAGCGGACGGCGTGCGTGCCCTGGCCGCACGGCACCCTGGCCTCGCAGCCGGGCAGGCAGGCAAACCATGGATCGTTCGGGATCACGGTCACGGAGGGTACCCCCAGTGCAGCGGCAGCGTGGCGCAGACCTCAGCCGAACGCCCGGCCACGAGCACCTCGATCCAGGGCGTGGAGCGGGCCAGCGCCGGCCTCAGCTTCATCCGGAGCCAGTGCTCGCCGTCCGAGAAGTGCGCGCCGTCCACCCCCCCGACGTGCCAGCGCCCGCCGCTGTCGCGCACCCACACCGACACCGGCAGGTTCTCCAGGAGGGGCGGGCCTGTCCCGTCGTCCTCCGGCAGGCCGCTCACCAGCAGGTGGAGGATGGTCTGGCCGTCGGTGTTGTGCAGGCCGAGCAGGGCCAGCCTCATCCCGTCGAACTCGGGCAGGGCGACGGCCAGCGGGGCGTGGCCCTCGCGGGCGGGCGCCGTGTCCGGCTTCCTGCGCTGGTAGTGCGACAACAGGCTGAGCCACCGTTCGGGCAGCTCGGGCCCGGGCGGCGCGGTCAGGCCGTGCCCGGTGACGCTCAGGCTCGCGCACAGCGCGGCGACCTGGCCGGGCACCTGGCTGAGCGGCGGCAGGACCTCGGCGGCCTCCAGCGCCGCGACGACGTTGCCGAGTCCCGCCGTCATCGCGTTGAGCGGCGCCCGGGCGTACGAGGTCCGCCGCAGGTCCGGCCCGTGCTCACCGGCCACCATGAGCAGCCGGTCCGCGAACACCATGAGCATCTGTTCGCCGGCGGACAGATCGGTGGGCGTGACCTGCGGCCCGGCGCCGTCCGGCCCCTCCGCACCCGGCTCGTGCAGGTCGACGCGTACGGGTTTCTGGCCGGGCGGGTTAAGCTCCAGCCAGCGCAGGCCGTCCGGCGGGTCGGGACGCAGCCTGATCTCGCCGGACCAGTCCGTGAAGCTGAAGTCCAGCTGGTACCGGTTGCCCTGGTCGTCTGACACCGTGAACAGCCGGGGGAAGACCGGGCTCCCGAACCCCCGCCCCATCAGCGACTGACCGGCCGGGCTGCGGGTCCGCCACGTGACGGTGAACCGTGCCCCGGACGACGTGTGTGAGTAGGAGAGCAGGTTCACCTCGCCGCTGATGTCCTCGTGCCGGAACGGGACGGTCAGCCCGAGCGGGACGTAGCAGTCCTGTCCGACCACGGCCAGGCTGACCGCGGCCAGGCCGACCGCGCCGGGGTCGGGCGGCCCTGGCCACGCCCGCGCGTACAGCCTGCCCCGGGCCATCGCGGGCCTGGTCAGCAGCACCGGGCTCGGGTCAGAATGCTGCCGGACGCTGAGGGCGACGGCAAAGTCGGCCAGGACGTCCTGCGCGGCCGCCAGGTCGAGCGCGTGCACCGCGGTCAGCGCCTGCGACACTCGCGCCAGCCGCCCGAAGCTGGTGCCCGCGGTGTCGGTCGGCCACGGCGCGTCGGCGACGAACGCCCCCTCGGAGGCAGCGCGCAGCTGGGTCTCGGCCAGCAGCCGCAGGAACGTCTCCGCGCGCTCGCGGTTCATGTTCTTAAGTGTCGCCCCATCCAGACACCTAGGCGTCCACCCCAAACGCCCCGTCCGGCACCAGAGCGCCGGCAGAAGACTCCGGGGCTGAAACTGGCGCAGCGAACCTCAGGCGGAGGCGGTCACGGCTGCGGCGAAGGTGCCTCGGGGGTGGTCCAGCAGCGGACGATGTCGCGCATGGAGAGCAGCCCGGCCACGTCGTGCCCCTCGATCACGACCAGGTGGCGGAACCCGCCGCGAATCATCGCCGCGGCAGCGTCCTCCAGGGTCCACTCGGGCGAGGCGAACACGAGTTCTTCGGTGCGGTGCTGGGCCACGAGCTCGGCGTCGGGGTCTTCGCCCGCGGCGATCGAGTCGAGGAGGTCACGTTCGGTGAGGATGCCGATGCCCGCGTGCTCGGCGTCGATGATGACCGCGGCGCCGATGCGCCGCTTGGACATCATCTGCGCTGCCTGCCGCAGCGTGTGCGCTGGCCCGATGGTGAGCACAAGGTGGGACATGCCATCTCGTACCTTCACGGTTACTGCACCCCCTTGGGTTCAGCCGCTTGTGAATTTGTGACAGACCACAAGCATCCGTGATATCCCCTTGGAGAGCAAGACCCGAGTGGCCCAGTCAGCCAACCTGACCCAGGTGACCGAGCACCTCGGCGTGCAGGTGACCGTTGGTGGAGACCGCGCTGCCGCCGTCGGGCCTGGCTTCGCCCTCCAGCGAGGTGAACTGCCCCCCCGCCTCGGTGACGATGATCTGCAGCGCGGCCAGGTCCCACAGCGACACCTCGGGCTCGGCGGCGACGTCGCAGGCACCCTCGGCGACCAGCATGTGCGACCAGAAATCGCCGAACGCCCGCGTCCGCCACACCGACTTGGCCAGCCCCATGAAGTTGTCGAGCAGCCCGCGCTTCGCCCACCCGCCCAGGCCCGAGTACGACATCGACGCGTCGTCCAGCTTGGTCACCCCGGACACCCGGCAGGGCGACGCCTTGGTCAGGCTGCGCCCGGTCCACGCGCCGCCGCCCAGCGCTCCCCACCAGCGCCGGCCGAGGGCAGGCGCCGACACCACGCCCACCACCACGTCCGGCCCGTCCATCAGCCCGATCAGGGTGGCCCAGACCGGCACGCCGCGGACGTAGTTCTTCGTCCCGTCGATGGGATCGAGCACCCAGACCCGCGGCCCGAAGCCGACGCGGCCGAATTCCTCGCCGAGCACCGCGTCGCGCGGCCGCGCCCGGCGCAGCACGTTACGCAGCGACTCCTCGGTCGCCCGGTCGGCATCGGAGACCGGCGTGAGGTCTGGCTTGGTCTCGACCCGCAGGTCGAGCGCCCGGAACCGCCGGGTGGTGATGTCGTCGGCGGCGTCCGCGAGGACATGCGCGAAGCGCAGGTCGTCGTCGTAACGTCTGGCCTGGTCGTCGTGGTGCTGCATCGGTCTGGGAGCCAATCCTGGGAGCCTGAGAAGCTAAATCATGCCGTGCTCCCGCCTGCTAGGGCGCGGTCCATCGCGGCGGGTGCCTTCGTCACGGTATCGGCGATCAGGTGCCGATACACAGCCCGCGTGACGTTCGAGTTGACGTGCCCGGCCGCGTCGGCGAGGTCTTCGATGCTCACGCCGTTGTGTGACCCGATGCTGATGAACGTGTGCCTGGTCTCCCGAGGCTGCCAGTCGCGGCCTATGCCAGCAGCCCCGCAGACCCGCTTGAAGTGCACGTTCATGCGCTGGCGCGACATCGGCCGCCCGGCGTCGTCGCGGAACACCAGGTCGTGCCGGTCCTGGTAGTGCTCGCCGAGCCGCAGCTTGTCGGCTGCCTGCTCCCTGCGCAGCGCGGTCAGCGCGGCGCGCACCGCCAGCGGCATGGCCAGGGTCCTCTTGCTCGATTCCGTCTTCAGGTCGGCCGGAGCCAGGCCGCCAGCGCCGCGTTTCAGCGACCCCCGGACCGGGAGCGGGCGCAGGCCATGCTCGCCTGGCTGGTCGACGGTGCGGTGCGCTGGTATGCCGGAGAGCCAGGGCGGCCCGCGAGGACGATGGGCCAGCCGCCGGAGCGGGTCCGCCGCGACGTAGCCGCCTGGCGTGAGACCTGTGACCTGATCTACGCCTTCATCATCGACGCCCTGGAGTTCGACCCGGACAGCCACGTGGTCTCTGAGGAGCTGATCGCGGCTTTCAACATACGGATCAGGGCGCGCGGGCACCGCGACTGGTCGGCCGAGCTGTTCGCGGCGCGGTTCGAGGTGCACAGCGAGTGCCGCGAGCACGGCGTGACGAAGGCCCGAATCAGGGCCGGCAGACCGGGCCTGTCAAGACCGCCGGGATATGCGCAGCAAGGTCTGGGCGACCAGTACACGGCGTGGTTTGGCATGCGTTTCGGGACTTCGACAAATGAAAAACCGCAGGTGGTGCAGGGTGCGCAGGGCAGCAACAATGATCGCTATATAGACCCCTCGCGTGAGGAATTTATGTCTGCCCCTGCACACCCTGCACAGGCCAAATCTGACTGGTCTTCCGAGGCCGACTGGTGGGCGCTCTGGAGGTCGGCCGATCACGCCGCAGCGGCCAGGTGGTCAGACGCTCAGGCTGGCTTGAGCTGACCTATTGGGGTGGCGCGATCCCGGCTGACCCATGGGATTACCCGCTCGCGCTGACTACGGACGGTTAGGTTCGTTTCGAGTGCGACCGGCGCAGCAGGCAGTAGCCGACCGGGCGCAGACCGCGCCAGGCGAGAGTACGCTCCATGCTCATGCCCAGCCATCCCGGCCCTGCGGCGGGCCACGGCAAGACCGACCCGTTCATGGGCACGATCGTGCTTTGCCTGTTCGCGCTAGCCTTCGCGGTGACCGGCCTGGCCGCCGGGATGACCTGGGAGAGGCTGGTTCACTGGACCGGTGGGTTGCTCCTGATCTCCGGCGTGCTGCTCGCGGCCAAGGGCATCAGTGACGTGCGGCGCGAGTGGACGGGGCTCCCCGGAATCACGAAATCCGTCATGCTGCGATACCGGAGCGTGAGCGGTCCCGTCGTGAGCTTCCTGTGGCTGTGCTGGAACCGCCGCCTGGAGGGCTGGCCCTGGCTCGCGCGGCTGGGCCTGCGCATACACCAGACGCACGTCCACGGCGACGACGTGAGCGTCGGCCTCGACACAGCACAGGTCAGGGTCGAGGCGCGCCCGGTCAGGCCGGTGGTAACCGACGGTGACACCGAGCAGCGCCTGGCGCAGTTGGAGAAGCGCCTGGCGGAGCTGGAGATTGAGCTAGATGCCCACAGCACCCTGCATCGAAGAGAGATCGAAGACCGGCAGGCCGAGACAGCACAGGAGAAGGCTGAGCGGATGGCCGGGGACCAGGGCAACAGAGACCGGATGGCCGACATTGCTGGGGGCGGCCTGAAGCTACAAGCATGGGCCGTGGTGTGCCTGCTGCTCGGCACCATCCTGACCGCGTTCTGGTTAGGCCGCCGGTCTCCAGTTGCCTGGTCGCGCGCAGACGGCTTTACCGGAAACCCGCCACCTATGACCATGTACCCATGCCGAGGCAGCGGTGGAACGTCCGGTGTACCGCGCACCGGTCCTCAGACGGCCAGCCGTGCCGGGCCTGGTCGATCCGGGGCGCATATGTGTGCTCGACGCATGGCGGGCGGGCGCCGCAGGTCCGCGCAGCCGCTGCGTTCAAGCTCTGGCGTGCCGGGATCTGGTCGCGGAGCGGGCGGCATCTGACCCGTCGCCTCCAGGCGCTCGATGACCGCTGGCGCGCGGACCCCGGCGCGGCTGCGGCTGAGACGCTTGTCTGGCTGCGCGAGGCCGGCGAGCGGCTGGCCGAGTTCAAGCGCGTCAATGGCCGGCAGCCGCGTACCGCGGCCGAGCGGAGCCTGATCGTTGGCGGCGGATCATCCCGTTGAAATAGCCGCGCGAGGCCGATAGCGCGTGTTCCCCGGCCTGGCCTGGCTAAGGCGCATGCCAGTCGGCTGGTAGCGGATCGGGTTACCGCTGGCTTGCGGTGTCTACACGTCAGCCGTCCGTCATGCGGTGTACTGCTGCGCTCGGGCCTGACGGCGAAGGCCACGCCAGAGGCCAGGCCCGATGGCGCGCGGCGAACCTCTCGACCCTAGCCACGTCCCAAAGGTTGCCATAATTTGGCATCATGGTATCATGATTTCACGACAGGAGACAGCTGGCTGGAGGCACCCATTGGTCAACAAGATCACTACAGCGGGAGGGACAGAGCGCAAGACGATCCCGGTTCGTTTGCCACCGGAGATGCACCAGGAGGTAAAGCTTCTGGCGCTGTTCACCGGCCGGTCAGTCAACGAAGTCATCACCGAACTAGTCCGTGCGCACCTGGCCGGGCCTGGACGTGAAGCGATCGAAGAAGGCATGACCGCGCGGGCCGTGACCAACTACAAGGATGCTCTGGACAAGCTCGCAGAAATGTGAGGGTCTAGTGCGGTACGTCACATTCGAAGAGGTCCTTCGGATCAACGAGAACGTTCTCGGTACCACACCAGAAGTAAGAGATGCCGGGCTGTTGGCCTCAGCGGTGGGCCGCCCCCAACTGGTCGTCTTCGGAACCGATGCGTACCCGACCTTGCCTGACAAGGCCGCAGCGCTGATGGAGTCGATCTGCCTGAATCATGCCTTCGTTCAGGGAAACAAGCGGACGGCGGTGGTAGCCGCGATCCACATGCTCAACTGGAACGGCTACGACTTGGTGGCCGAGCAGACCGAGCTCGTGGATGCCACGCTGAACGTGGTCGAGCATCGGTGGGATCGAGAGAAGCTGGCCGAATGGATCGAAGAGCATGCGTACCCACTCGACTTCTCCCGAGTAGAGGAAATCGAGTAGTCCTCAGCTGAGGAAGCGGCGAGCTGTACTGAAGGCGGATCGTTCGTCAGGTACCAGCTCGCCGTTTGCCTTGCGCCGACGACACCACGTGGGTGCCGCTGTGAGTCACGAACTGAGTGACAACTCATCCGATCTTCGACGGACACTGGCGGACCCCAGCGAACAACGACAGCCGATAGACGCGTACCGACCGAGGATACGCGTGCGTCGCTCTGCCTTCAGGACGAAGAGGCGATCCCGTTTCCGGTCCGGGGGTCAACTCGCCTCCTGAGGGGTGGACCAGGCGCGGACCAAGCGTCATTGGGAGCCGACTCAGACCCAGGTAGCACCACTGTCGGCCTACCGCCTCCGGGGCTATTACTGCCCAGCGGCCCCCCACTCTTCAGTGAAGGACGACGCCCGGTTCCGACTGACGGCCTTTTGATAGGAGGGTAGGACATTGCCCCGAAGGGTCCTCACGGCGTTTGCGCTTTTCAACTCTCGCTTGTGGTCGAACGGGTTCCCAGCCTCTTCTCGTTCGGCAAGCTCAGCGTTCAGGTCGACGATCAAGTCGTCACTAATTTGGCGCACTGTCTTGACTACTGCATCGAAGCCCCGATCCCGCACAAAACGGCCAGGATCGTGGCAGAACTCCTTACCCAGCGGATCAAGCTGCAGGGCCTGCTTTACGAGGTACATGAGGAAATATGGCGCCACCGAGTAGTATGCAGCAAGCTGGTTATCCATATTCTCGAGACTAGCCACCACCGCGTCCCGAACCGCGATCAAGCCAACGATTCGTTCCGCAGTAACTACAGGTCGTCCAAAAATGTCGGAGTGCAAGTCATCGAAAAGACGGTAGGATTGGTGACACGTCCAAGGCTGCTCCAAGTCAAAGGCCAACAGCACCCTGGCGGCGTCCTCGTTGGTGATCACCCGATCACCTTGGGTCTGCTCTCCGCGCTTAATCTCGTAGCTAAACTGTTGCCCAAACGAACGTCTAAACTCCTCCTTAAGTCGTTTCTGGATTACTGAGTTCGACTGCAGATCCCTAGCTCCGATTGCGTTCTGGTTGTTGCTGTTCCTCGTAATCATCTTGGCCAAGTCGGTCGCAGGATGCAGCTTGATTACTCGCGCTAGCAGGCGCAGGTCCTCGGACACGTCAGATCTCTTCTCGTGAAGAGTCGAGAGGCTCTGTGCCCCGTTTACCACGCTGTACCGGTCTATGCGCAGATCGTCGGCGTCCTCATCGAAGTCCACGTCAATTGCCAAGACCGTGAGCCCGTTGTGGTAGAGCATGAAGTTCTTGTGTTCTGCGGGGGAAGATACGCTCGCCGCGATAGCACGATTGACTTTAGTTCGACCGAGCGACTGTCGTACGTTCCATTCAAAGAGCGATTGGTTTTCGATGCCGGCCATCTGAACTAGCTCCGTTGCCCGCAAGGACACCACGTACACGCTGGCGTTTTCAGTCTTGTACTCGATGTGTCCCAAGCCGTCGAGATGAAAGGCGATCTCCTTCTCGACTGGCTCGGTGTCGCCCATCGGGAGCCAATCGTTTTCAAGGCGAGCACGGTCGTAGACCGTGATCTGGCCGTTCGCAGCGAGATACAACTTGCCGTTGCGGTCCAGCACCGCATTGGTGAGGAAGATCCCTCGGACCTCATATCCGGTTTCAATCTTGACTGGCAAATCCTCGTCAAGGATAAGGTTCTTGAGCTCCACATTACCGGTGGAGTCGGCGAGAGCCTTGACCTTCTGCGGCGAGTCGAACTGCTTCAAGGTACCGGCGAACTCCCGTAGGGCGGAATCCCCCAGCGTCTTGGAGACCTTCTGCATGAGCTTGGCCTGGAACACGTAGATGACTTCTAGCGTGGAATCAACGTAGATGCCATCGACGCCCTTGTCGTCTGTCCCATCGCAGATCGAGTCCTCTACGTGCAACTGATCCAGGCGGAAGTAGTTCTCCAAGAACCAGCCCAGGAAGGACCGAGAGTCAGTTCGGCCCGACACTTTGTGCTTGCCGAACTGGTCCAGTATCCCTGGATAGGTCAGGTTGAGTGAGGCCACGTCCATGAGGCTATCGCTGAAAGGACCGTTAGACCCGTCATTTGCGATAAGCAGCAGCTCACCTGCGCATCGGCGGCCACTGACAGATAACATGGACAGTAGGGAACCCCGGCGCTAACCCTGAGACCCCGCCTGGATGATGCCCCGCTTGCACGGGCAGGTGACGCGAACGGATGACGGCTCGCCTGGCGGCAGACCGGCTAACTGGGCCAGTAGTGGGTCGTCGCCACCGTGACCCCGCTTGCTCGATGCGAGTAGCCGAAGGTCTGAGCGATCTCACCAGATCGCACCATGATCTGTCGCTGGAACTCCAGGCTCGGTGCGTTGTCATGACCTTCGTGGGCGAGGACGAGGACCCAGCCAAGGTCAGTCTCGTACCCCGGGGCCCCGCTGATGTCGGTCAAACTGCCTACTGACCGGCCTGTCGGCGTAGTCCGCGATGATGCGGTCACGCAGTCCCAACGGCGTATCGGCGCGCAGTGTCTCGCGGGTATCCCGGCGCTGGGCTATCCAGAGGCCGGCCCCGTGGCAGCTGATGACGTAGGCGGAGCCCCAGTGCCACCGGAGCGCGCCCAGCGGGTCGTCCCAGCCGCTGCTCACTGCATCGCCTGCCAGTGCGCCCGGATGGCCCGGCTCAGCTCGTCCGGGGTGGTTCCGGTCAGCACCTCGCCGGCGCTGGTGACAGCGCACCAGGTGCCGCCGTCGGCGCTGAACCCGTGGTAGCCGCCGGCCGCCCAGGCCAGCTCTAGCTCGGCCAGCGCGGCGTCCTGGTCGACCTCGAACACGCCGCGTGACGTGCCGGTACCGCTGGCTGCCCTGCTCATGGTCATCTTCTCCCTGGTTCGCGCATGCGCGGATACCGGGAGTCAAGCGCGTACCCCGAGTAGCCTGAAGATGTTGTCCTGTGGCCTGCTGCTCGCTGGTCCACGGGCCCCCGGTCCACACCACGCGATTGGCACACGCGGATGACCGACTTCGGCGGTGAGGTGCGGCGGCTGATGGCCGAGCGCGGCATGTCGCTGCGCGCCCTGGCCAGGGCGTCGAGCTACGACCCGTCGTACCTGTCCAAGGTGCTGGCCGGGCGCAAGCCGCCGTCCCCGTACCTGGCCGCGCGGCTGGATGACGCGCTGAGCGCGGGCGGGACGATCAGTGAGGCAGCAGCCCGCCCGGTGTCCCGGCCGCCCGCTGGCGGCCCGAGGCTGCCTCGCAGCGCGGTCACGGCAGACGACGCCGAGGTCGTCGCCGAGACCACCAGGGCGTTCCGCGACCTGGACAACCGGTTCGGCGGCGCGCACGCCCACGCCCTGGCGGCGGGCTACCTGGAGTCCAGCGTGACGGTCATGCTCCGGTCGGGCAGCTACACCGAGGACGTGGGCCGAAAGATGTTCGCTGCTGCTGCCCAGCTCGCCCACCTGGCCGCGTGGACCGCCTACGACACCGACGATCACAAGCACGCGGAGCTGTACTTTGCCAGGGCGCTGGAACTGGCGTCAGCGGCCGGGGATCACGCCTTCACCGGGGAAGTGCTGGCCGCGCGCAGCCACCGGGCGATCCACCTGGGCAGCCCGCGCCGCGCGATCGAGCTGGCCCGAGCCAGCCGCCATATCGCCGCTCGCGCTGGCGTGCCCGTGCTGCTGGCCGAGGCGCACGAGCTGGAGGCCAACGGCCACGCGCTGCTCGGCGAGCGCACCGATTGCGCCGCGTCCCTGGCCGCGTGCGAGCAGGCGTTCAGTCGTGCCGACGAGGGCAATACGCCGGGCTGGCTGGCCTACTTCGGCCGGGCCTACCTGGCGGCCCGGTTCGCCCACACGCTGCGCGACCTCGGCGACTGGCGCGAGGCCGAGCGGCACGCGCTGGAGGCGCGGGAGCTGAGCGGCGACCTGGCGCGGACCCGCGCGTTCAACACCGCGCTGCTGGCGACCGCCTACGTCGAGACCGACCTGCAGGCCGCGCTCGCGGCCGGGGCCGAGGCGCTGGCCGTGACCGCCGCGCTCCAGTCGGGCCGTGCGGTCCACTACGTCGGCGACCTGCGGCGCCGGCTTCGCAGGCGGTACGGGAGCCACCCGGAGGTCACGGAGTTCGACGAGCAGGCCAGCCAGCTACTCGGGAGCCGCTGAATGAGCGTCATCTACCACATCGCCACCGCGCCGGACTGGGAGCAGGCCCGCCGCGACGGGCAGTACACCACCTCGACGCGCGGCCGGACCCTGGCCGAGCAGGGGTTCATCCACGCCTCGACGGCCGGGCAGGTGGCCCCGGTGGCGAACATGGTCTACAAAGGTCTGCCTGACCTGCTGGTCCTGGTCATCGACACTGACCGGGTAGGCCCGGAGATCAAATGGGAACCGGTACCCGGCTGGGACGATCCGTTCCCGCACATCTACGGGCCGCTGAACGCCGATGCCGTGGTCAGGACCCTGCCGCTCGAACCCGGCCCGGACGGCGAGTTCTCGTTCAGCGCGCCAGCCAGCTAGCGTGGCGCTCACGTGGGCCAACGCGAGACGCCCCTCCAGCTCAAGCGACCGGCGGGGCGTCGTCATGCGGCGCTTCGGGTCCGTAGGGCCTGCGGCGACGGCAAGCGGCCGAGACTGCACTAGAGATCGCGCACAGGTCCCTCCTGACCTGAGTCGAGACCGAATCAGCTGCTGTAGAGGTGACCGACCACGCTCGACCCGCCAGACACCCTGTCCCGGACCTCAGCTCCCATCTGCAGCAGCATGCGCCTGGTGTATTCCATGGCCTCGGGCGACGGGCCATACGAGCCGTCGTCGCTGATCGCAATGGTTGGTACTGCGCCGCCGGTATTACCCAGACGGGGCGAGCTGGCCGAGGGAGCGTGCCTGAAGTCGGAGTACATGGAGAAGAGGACTGCGGGCTGCATGGGTTCGGCACGGATGATCTTGATGCCAGGGTGCGGTGCGTCGGCCTGCCTAGCCACGGGCTCGGCCGCGACCAACCCCGGCCGCGCTGAATCGCGTATCTCGTTCGGCGTCTCCCGAGTAGCCGCCCGCCGGGACTGCGGGGTTTCGCGCCTCGTGGACACGAGCAGGCCAGCGGCGAACTTAATCCCGGTCACCAGTCGCGTGATCGGCCGACCCTCGGCGTCGCGCAGGATGAACTCAAGGTCCGGCAGCCACAGCTCCTCGTAGGTCGCCTGCTGTTCCGGGCCGAGCTGATTGGCGGCCTGGCGCAGCAGCCAGCCGGAGAGCCGGTCGAGTCGGCCACGGATCTCGTCGGCGAGGAGCGACCTGCCGAGTACGCCGAAGACGACGAGTACGAAGGCAACGATGGCGATCATGCGGTGCAGCCTTCCAGCACAGGACGGGCAGGGGCGGGCGGCCGGAACGCCTCGGAGAGCGCCACGAGCCGTGTCCGGGCAACTACAGCAGCCTCGGCGGTGATCGTGTACGAGCGGCGCGGAGGCCGGCCTGCAACATGCGGGTCGATGTCTTCCTTGCCCGCCGTGAGCCAGCCATGTTTCTCAAGCGTGATGAGCGCGGGGTAGAGCGAGCCGCTCTTCAGCCCGGTTGCGCGCATCAGTTCGTAACCGTAGCGCGGCTGGGCAGGGTCCTCAAGGAAGGCCCGGAGCAGCTTGGCCAGCCGAGGCGTGATCTCGATGTCTTGCACGGACCCACTGTATCGCAGATACATAGGGGTAACCGGCTTCCCTGCGCGACACGCCCGATCCTCCGCTGGCGGTCTACGATGGGCCGATAGCGACGAGTAACGCGGTTGACTTCGCTCGGCAACCCGTTCGATTTTCTAGGAGCTGGTCTTGCCGCGCATCCCTGATGAGCTGATGGATTCGGTCATCTACCTGTACAAGACAGAACAAGATGCCGAGGATGGGGAGCGTGCGGGCGGCACGGGCTTCCTCGTCTCGGTGCCAGCCGTCACAGAAGGTGCCCCGGCGACCGTGTACGCGGTGACCAATCGTCACGTGATCGACAAGGGTTTCCCGGTCGTCCGCCTCAACAACGTGAGGGATGAGAAGGAAGTCCTGCCCCTGGAACTGCGCCAGTGGGAGCATCATCCCGGCAAGGACGACATCTCGGCTTGCCCGATCGGCCTCCAGCCGGAGCATCACCGGTTCTACGCTCTCGGCCGAGACGACTGGTTCGTGACCGAAGATGAGATCGCCGACGAGGCCGTCGGGCCGGGCGATGAAGTGTTCTTTCTCGGCCGTTACACCAGTCACCAGGGACGGCAGAAGAACCTGCCGACCGCCCGGTTCGGCACGATCTCCATGCTCCCCTACGAGGAGGTTCTCGATACCAAGGGCAATCTCGTGGACGCGTTCCTGGTCGAGGCGCGCTCCCTGAGCGGGTACAGCGGCTCCCCGGTCTTCCTTTTCATACGCCCGTACGCCCTGGAAATGGAGATGCCGGGACCGGTCTTCCGGGTGCGCGAGACGCGCAAGCCGTTGCTGCGCCTGCTCGGGATCGATCTCGGGCATCACGCCGCCTGGAAGCAAGTCTTGGACGAGACCAAGAAAAGGGCAGTCAGTCCCCCTCGTTGGGTCGAGCAGAACTCAGGGATGATGTTGGTGTCTCCGGCATGGAAGCTGGACGAGTTGCTGAACGCGCCTAAGTTGGCAGGTATGCGGCACGAGCAGGAGCGCAAGGGGGCGAAGGAGTAAGGCGATTGCGTCATCGTGCCCGACGCCGCGAACCCGGGAGTTCCGGCGAATTCGAGAACCTGGCGCGACCTGCCCATCTAGCTCACTACCCCTCGGCCCTATCCAGGCTGGCGCCGTCCTAGCCGCCGGACATCTGGGCGGCGATACTGGCGGGGCTCCGACCTCGGATTAGCCTTGGCTGCGCCGCCAGCGCTCGATGACCTTGTAGCCGCGTCAGACGCGGCACAGCCTCCAGATGCGACCGGGCGTCCAGATCATTCCGCCTGCACCTCCTCCCCCGCAGGACATGAGGACCACAGCCCCATCGCCTGGGAGCCAGTCCTGGGAGCCAACCGCTACAGACCAGCCCAGACCGCATGTGGAGGCCAGGTAGTACCGTCGCAGGTGACGGTGACCGGGGCAGACCGCTCCAGACCCGCTCAGACCACTCCGGCCTGCGCGAAGCGCAGGTCGTCGTCGTAACGGGCCACCCGCGAAACGGTACCGCCTCGTGCATCACGCTGGCCAGCCAGGACCCCGGCGGGTGATACTGGCCCTGATGGACTTTTCCGCCGAGGGACTTCTCGCCGACCCGCCCGAACTGCTGCGGCCCTTCATCCGCGACGGCCGGATCACGACGCTCCCGGCCAAGCGCATCCGGCGCCGCCTGCTGCTTGACCAGGTGGCGCAGGCCTTCGAGCCCGGCCGCAGGTATCCGGAGAAGGACGTCGACGAGATCCTCAAGGCGGTCGTGGACGATCACTGCACGCTGCGCAGATACCTTGTAGACGAGGCGTTCTTGTCCAGGACCGCCGCGGGCATCTACTGGCGCATAGGGGGCACCGTCGATGCGTAGCAAACCCTTTATCCCGAACGAGCATAAGTGCTACCCCCCGTCTCCGCCCTTGTCCCGGTCGGCGGAGGCGATCAAGCCGTGGTGCTTCCCCGAGCGCCCAGGCGACCCCGAGGACGAGGGCTGCTTCCCGGAGAGCCCGGCCAGCGGCGCGCGCCTTCTCTTCAGCCTCGTCGGCCTGCTGGCGCCCGCTCCTCGCCCGCCAGCTCGCCCCCTGAAGTCCGCGAGCCCGCCCGCGTTAGTCGCCCGCTTGCTCTAGCCGCCCGCTTGCTCTAGCCGCCCGCTTGCTCTAGTCGCCCACCTGCCTACTCAGGCGCCCCTTCCCGGCTGCGCAGCAGCCGGCGCAGGGAGTCAAGCCGCGCCTCCGCGTGGTGCTCGCGGGCCCACTCGTCAAGCGCGCACCCGGGGGAGAGGTGATCGCACCCCGGCTGGCACCCGGCGGTGCCCTCGGCCAGGTCCCCGAACGCCTCGACCACCCGCTCCTCGCTCACGTGCCCCAGCCCGAACCCCCGCAGCCCCGGCGTGTCGATGAGCCACCCGTCGCCCAGCGGCAGCGCCACCACCGACGACGACGTGTGCCTGCCCCGGCCGGTGACCGCGTTGACCCTTCCGACGGTGCGGGCCGCCTCCGGAACCAAGGTGTTGACCAGCGTGGACTTGCCGACGCCCGACTGCCCGATGAGCACGCTGATCCGGCCGGTCAGCACGTTCCGTACTCTCGCCAGGGTCCGCGGCGGCAGCGGACGCCTGGTGGTCAGCATGGACAGGCCGAGCGGGGTGTAGAACGCGCGGACCTTCCGCGGGCTGGCCAGGTCGGCCTTGGTCAGCAGGAGCAGCGGGTCAATCCCGGCGTCGTAGGCCGCGACCAGGCAGCGGTCCACGAAGCGGAGCCTCGGCGGCGGCTGCGCCAGCGCGCAGACGATGACGAGCTGGTCAGCGTTGGCGACGATGATCCGCTCCAGCGGGTCCGTGTCGTCGGCCGAACGCCGCAGCACGCTCGCCCGTGGCTCCACCCGGACGATCCTGGCCAGCGACCCCTGCTCGCCCGAGGTGTCCCCGGCCAGGGCGACCCGGTCGCCGACGACCACCGAGCCCTTGCCCAGTTCGCGCGCCTTCATGGCGACGACCAGGTGGTCGTCCGCCATGCACCCGTACCGCCCGCGGTCGACGCTGGTCACGAAGCCCTCGACGGCGCTGTCGTGCGCGGGGCGCCGCCGGGTCCGCGGGCGGGAGCCCCGTCCCGGCCTGACCCGGACGTCGTCCTCGTCAAGCCGTGCGTAGCCGGGCCGCGGGCTCAGGGTTCCTGTCCCAGCATTGCCGTCCAGACCTGCGAGAACGCCGGGAACGTCTTGCCCACGGTTTCCGCGCCGGCCACCCGGAGGCCAGGTACGGCCAGGCCGAGCACGGCCGCGGCCATCACCATCCGGTGGTCGTCGTAGCTGCCGAACGGCTCGTCGGCCGCGCGCAGCGGGCGCGGGGTGATGGCCAGCCCGTCGGGCAGTTCGGTGACGTCACCGCCGAGCGCGTTGATCTCCTTGGCCAGCGCGGCCAGCCGGTCGGTTTCGTGCCCGCGGGTGTGCGCCAGCCCGGTGAATACTGAAGGGCCGTCGGCCAGCGCCGCCACCGCGGTCAGCACCTGTGCGAGCTCGGGGACGTCCCGCAGGTCCGCGGTGATGCCGTGGACGCCGCCCGTCCCGGACAGGGTTAGCCCCTGCTCGCCGACCTCGCCATGCGCGCCCATCCGGGCCAGCACATCCAGGATCAGCCCGGCCGCCTGCAGGCTGTCGGTCGGCCAGCCGGGCACGGTGATCGTCCCGCCGGTCACCAGCGCCGCGGCCAGGAACGGGCCCGCGTTGGACAGGTCGGGCTCCACGGTGATGGCCCCGAGGTCGAGCCGCCCGGGCCGGACCCGCCAGGCGTCGGGGCGCTGGCTCCCGGCCGCCGATTCGGCGCTCACGTCGGCCCCCGCGGCCGCGAGCATGCGGACGGTCATCGCGATGTGCGGGGCTGAGGGGACGGGCGGGCCCTCGTGCCTGATCTCGACGCCCTCCTCGAACCGCGGCGCCGCCAGCAATAGGCCCGAGACGAGTTGCGAGGACGCCGAGGCGTCCAGGGTGACCGTGCCGCCGCGGACCGCGCCGCGTCCGTGCACGGTGAACGGGACCGCGCCACGACCGTCGTCGTCGATGTCCGCGCCGAGCAGGCGCAGCGCCGCGAGGATCGCGCCGACCGGGCGCAGGGGCGCCCGCGCGTCCCCGTCGAACCGGACCGTCGCCCGCGTCAGCGCCGCCACCGCGGGCAGGAAGCGCATGACCGTGCCTGCGTTGCCCACGTCCACGCTTACCAGCGAGCCCTCCGGGGGTTGCCCGGGGGTAACACGCCAGGTCGTTCGGCTATCAGGGTTTTGCTCTTGTCCTTCCTCAGCGATCTGCGCGCCCAGGCCGCGCAGCCCGCCGGCCGCGAGCGCGGTGTCCCTGGCCAGCAGGGGGTTCACGATCAGGGCGGGGGAGTCGCTCAGGGCCGCCAGCACCAGCGCGCGGTTGGTGATCGACTTGGACGCGGGCAGCCGGATCCGGGCGCTGACCGGGCCAGCGGCGGCCGGCGCAGTCCAGGTCAGGTCCGCGTCGTCATCCCCATCCATACGCTTGAGCGTATCGGTCCGCGCCTCTCGGAGGCCGCCCAGGGTTTGGCGGACCTGGATTATGGTTATGAAATGCCAATCCAGGCTTAACGGGACGTGTCCGGATTGTTTCACCTGAGGAAGAGTTTCATGTGCGGTCGGTTCGTGTCGGCGCGTAAGCGCCTCGAACTCCTCGAGGAGTTCGGCATCGAACGGGACCGCGTGCCCGACGGACCCGAACCGGAGCCTTCGCCCGACTACAACGTGGCGCCGACCAAGCGGATCTTCGCGGTCATCGAGCGCCCCGCCCGCGACGACCAGCCGCAGGCCCGTGAGCTGCGCGTGGTCCGCTGGGGCCTGGTTCCCTTCTGGGCCAAGGACGCCTCGGGCGGCGGCCGGCTGATCAACGCCCGCGCCGAGACCGTGGCGGTCAAGCCGGCGTTCCGCCGCGCCTTCGCCAAGCGCCGCTGCCTCATCCCTGCCGAGGGCTATTACGAGTGGCAGGCGGTCGAGCAGGACGGCAAGAAGGTCAAGCAGCCCTACTACATCTTCAGGAAGGACGGTGGTGAGCTGGCCTTCGCCGGAATCTACGATCTCTGGCGAGACGAGGCACTCCCTGACGATCACGAGCGCGCGTGGCTGTGGACGGCCGCGATCATCACGACCAATGCGTCCGACGACGTCGGTCAGATTCACGATCGCATGCCCATGACCATCGCGCCGCAGGCCTGGGCCGACTGGCTGGATCCTGCCACCAGCGACCTTGGCCAGCTACAAGCGACGATGGTGCCTGCCATGGCCGGCGGCCTGACGTCATTCCCCGTATCCATGGCTGTCAACTCAGTGCGGAACAACGGACCCGAGCTCACAAGGCCGCTGCCTGATTCCGCCGAGGGGGAGCGGCCGCCCGGCGAGTTGTTCTGAGTCCGCGGCGCGGCCGCGGCTCGACCGAGCCTGGGCTGCCCATCGCACGCGGACGGGAGGCGAGGACACCAGTGGAACTTACCGTCGCCCGTAAGCGCCTCGAAGAGATGCGCGACGACCTTGACCGGTCGATATCCATCCTGCAGGGTGAGCGCCCGGCGCCGATGGCCGGGTCAGGGTACCCGCAGGACCAGGCCGACGCGGGATCCACCCTGTCCGAAGCCGATCGCACCGAGGCGGTCCTGCACTCGGCCCGCGCCCAGCGCTCCGAGGTGGAGGCCGCGCTCGGCCGCATCGAGGAGAACAGCTACGGCAAGTGCGTCGCCTGCGGGCAGGAGATTCCCGAGGGCCGCCTCGACGCGCGCCCCGACGCGGCCCGCTGCGTCGGCTGCCAGGCCAAGTACGCTCGCCGGCGCTAGTCCGGCTTACAGGCCGAGATCACCAGTTGCGCGCCGAGTGACTCGTCGCTGGCGGCAGCGAGTTCGGCACGGACGAGCCGGGCCAGGCTCGCCGGGTCTTCGGCTAGCGCGTGCGTCACCATCGACTCGGCGAACACGGTCCGTGGCCTGATCCAGTTCACCAGCAGCCCCGCCCCGCCAAACAACTCGCGCGCCTGCTCCGGCCCGTAGCACCGGGTGATGGTCCCGTCCGGCCAGGGCACCAGCACCACCTCGGCGTGCGGCAGGTCGACCAGGTGCGGCCAGTGGCGCTGCCCCGCGAGCACCGCCATGCCGAGGACCAGCGAGTCCACGCACGCCAGGACCCGGCCTCCGGGTCGGAGCACGCGGGCGACGTCGGCGATCAGCGTCTCGGCCCCCAGGTGCGTGGACAGTGCCCGGTCCTCGGCGATGATCCCGTCCGCGCAGTTGTCGGGCAGGAAGGACAGCCGCGAGGCGTCGGCGATCAGCGGGAAGATCCGGCCCAGCGCGCCCGCCCTGGTCGGCCTGATCGGCACACGCCAGGACTCCAGTACGCGCAGCACGGTATGCCCGGCCCGGGCGGCCAGTTCCGCGCTCGCCGCGCGCCGTCCCGAGACGTCGACCAGGATCTGCCGTCCCGGCGGGAGCCACGCCGCTAGTTGCGCCCGCGCCACCGCCTCGCAGAAATGGCGGTAGGTCGGCGGATGATCGGTATCCGGCGTGATTGCGCTGGCCGCATGCGGCATGGGCCCTTGAGCTCCTGACTGGGCGCCTCTGCAGCGGAGGCGCGCACTCCTGAGCGTTCCCATTCAGGTGCTTGTTGTCACCTGTTCACGGGGACCATCCCATGGAATGACAGCCTGCATCAACGTGTTGAACGCGGCATGGCAGTCGCAGTCGCCTCGCCACCTCCGGGCACGCTGAAGCTAGCTCCGTTCCCCGGCACGGTATCCTCCCGCACATACGGTCTGCATCCCAGCAGCCCGGCCTCTGTCTACCCAAAGGGGGTGGGTCCCGTTCCGGAGACTCTCGAACAGCGCGGTGAGCGCTTCGAGCAGGAGGTGCTGCCGTACCTGGATCAGCTGTACTCCGCAGGGCTTCGGATGACCCGCAACCCGGCGGACGCCGAAGACCTGGTCCAGGAGACGTTCGCGAAGGCCTACGCGTCCTTCCACCAGTTCCAGCAGGGCACGAACCTCAAGGCGTGGCTGTTCCGGATCCTGACCAACACCTTCATCAACAGTTACAGGAAACGGCAGCGCGAACCGCAGCGATCGGGCGCGGAGGACGTCGAGGACTGGCAGCTCGCGCGCGCCGCGTCGCACACCTCCGGGGGATTGAAGTCGGCCGAAGCCGAAGCGCTAGAACGGCTGCCGGATTCTGACATAAAGGAAGCGCTCCAAGCGCTTCCCGAGGATTTCAGGATCGCGGTCTACCTCGCCGACGTCGAGGGGTTCGCGTACAAGGAGATCGCCGACATCATGGATACGCCGATTGGTACCGTGATGTCACGTTTGCACCGCGGCCGCCGCCAGCTCCGCGAACTGCTCCAGGATTACGCTTCGGAACGCGGCCTGGTCAAGGCGGGTTCCGACGCCTCTCTGCCCGGAGAGGAAGGGCGATGAGCTGCGGAAAACCGCACGAGACTCCGTGCACCGAGGTGCTCGACCGGGTCTACGGCTACCTCGACGGCGAGCTTGACGACCTGGACTGCGCGAAGATCCGCCAGCACCTGGACGAATGCGGCCCCTGCCTGCGTGAGTACGGCCTGGAAGAGGCGGTCAAGCGCATCGTCGCCAAGCATTGCGGCTGCGACCCGGCGCCGGCCGAGTTGCGTGCGAAGATTCTCGTCAGGATCAGGGAAGTCCGGGCGTCCATCGAGTTCGCCGAGTAGCATCGCGCCCCTGGATTTGCCGGGAGTGTGCAAATTGCGCCGCAACTGCCTTACTTGATTGCCTATTGTGACAGACGCTCTCACGATTTGTTCACGATGGGATTTTGGGCCTGCGAGATGCGATGTGGCCACGTTATCCTTGACTCAGGGCGATATCTGCTGAGCTGTAGGTAGTTGCACGTTAGGGAGGTCAGCTCCATGCGTCCCTCCGGCGGAATCACACCTGCCACGGATGAGGCACCGGCAGGCGCGGCCTGCCTGGCCGCCTTCTCCAGGATTACGTGGGGGTAGGAGTCTTGAAGCCTGGCCTGCGTTCCGTGCTCCCCTCCAGGGGGAGGCGTGGCTAGGCTGTCGTGGCCCACGCGGCTGTACATCGGCGCGATCGTCGTCGCGGCCGCGGTGCTGCTCATCCGCGGCCCGTTCGGCGGGGTCACCTGGTGGCGCGAGGTCACCGTGCTCGGCGTGCTCCTGGTGGTCTTCGAGTCGACGGCGACGCTGCTGCGCCCGAAGGAACTGGCGTGGTCGCCGGCCCCGATCGCGACTCTGGCCGCCGTGGTCCTGGTCGGACCGGTCGGCGCGGCGCTGGTCGGCGCCTGCACCCTGTTCGGGCTGCGGCGCGGTCCCTCGCTGGTCCAGCGCGTGTTCAACACCGGCATGCTCGCCCTGTCCGCGTACCTGGCCGGCCGGGCCTTCATCGCCGCGCACGGACACGTAGGCCAGCCGATGTCGGGATCGTTCCCCGGGATCATCGGGCCCTTCGCGGTCGCGGCCGTCGTGCACGCGGTCGCGAACCACGGGCTGCTCGGCGGCGTGCTCTGGCTGACCAACGGGCCGCAAGAGCGGGGACGCCGCACCTCCGCACCCGGCATGAGCCTGGAGCTGATCGCCTCCGACCTCGGCTACGGCGCGTTCGGCCTGCTCATCGCCGCGCTGTGGAACGTGACCGGGCTGTTCGCGCCGGTCCTCGTCTTGATCCCCGTAGCCGTCGCCCGCTGGGCCGTGGCGCAGATCGTGGAGCAGCAGCGGGCGTACGAGGCCGCGGTCGGCGCGCTGTGCCAGGCGGTCGAGACCAAGGACCTCTACACCCGTGGCCACAGCGACCGGGTCTCGCGCGGTTCGGTCATGATCGCGCGGGAGATCGGCATGCGCGGCGAACGGGTGGAGGCGCTGCGGTACGCGGGCATGCTGCACGACGTGGGCAAGCTCGGCGTGGCGACCAGGGTCCTGCAGAAGACGGGGAAGCTGACCGAGGAAGAGTACGCGGCGATCCAGCTCCACCCGATGCGCGGGCTCGACATCGTCAGGGAGATCGGGTTCCTGGACGAGGCCCTGGCCGGGATCATGCACCATCACGAGCGGATCGACGGCCGCGGCTACCCGATGGGCCTGGCCGGCGACGAGATTCCCGAGTTCGCCAGGATCCTCGCGGTGGCCGACGCGTTCGACTCCATGACATCCACCCGGTCCTACCGCGGCGCGCGCCCCATCGAGGAGGCGATCTTCGAGCTGAGGAGGTGGGCGGGCACGCAGTTCGACCCGGCGTTCGTCGACGCCTTCGTGGCCGCGGTCCTGAAGGAAGGCTGGCAGCGCCCCGAGCCCGAGCCCATCACCGGTGACCTGCCCGCGATCCCCTCTCAGGACCACGACGATCCGGCCTCGCCGCTGCGGGTGATCGCCAGCGAGCGGTACCCGGGACCGGTCATCGAGCGCGGGCCTGCGGTGCCCGGGAGCCGCCGCCCGGACCTGCCCGAGCGCGGCCCGAACCTGAACGCGAACTATTGAGCGGGACACAGGCGGACAGGCCGCGATGAGCGAACGACGACACGACCTGCGCGAGCGCCCCTGGCCGGTGCGCAACTCGGGGCAGCTGCTGCTCATCGCGGCGGCGGGGGTGGTCCTCGTGGCCTCGGTCGCGCAGACCGCCGTGGCGGGCGTGCGTGATACCCGCATCGCGTTCGCGTTCGGCGCGCTTATCGCGTTCGGCGAGGTCCTGCGGCTGAACCTGCCGGGCGATCGCGAATCGGCCCCCATCGGGATCGCGGGAGCGCTCGCCTACGCCCTGCTCATCCGGGTGGGCGGGTACCAGGTCCACCACAGCGCCGAGCAGGTGGTCACCGTCACCGCGATCGGGATGATCATCGGCGCGCTCCCGCACCTGGCCGTCGGCCTGGCCAAGGTGAGCAGCATGGCCACCCGGCTGCTCTGCGTCGCGGCCGTCGCGTTCATCTTCCGCTCGCTCGCGGACAGCGACGCCATCTCCGCCCACTGGGGTCTGGCGTTCTCGCTGATGACGTCCCTGGTTCTGCTGGCCCTGCTGCTCGAGGCGCTGCTCACCGCCCTGATGCGGGTGGAAGAGCAGCGCGCCAGGTTCCGGGTGGCGCTGGTGGACGAGATGCGCGTTCAGCTGCCGCTGGGCGCGGCGGTCGGGGCCTCGGCCCTGCTCATCGCGTTTGCGGCCGAGACCATGGGGCTGGCCGCGGTGGCCGTGTTCACCGCCCCGCTGCTCCTCACGCAGGTGGCCTTCCGCCGCTACGCCGGGATCCGGGCCACCTATCTGCAGACCGTACGGGCGCTGGCCAAGGTCACCGAGATCGGCGGGTACGTGGAGCCCGGCCACTCCGAACGGGTGAGCCAGCTCGCCGTGGCCGTCGGCCGCGAACTCGGCATCCACGAACCCGAGTTGCTTGAGCTCGAGTACGCCGCGCTCATGCACGACATCGGCCAGCTCTCGCTGACCGACCCCATCCCGGGCGGCGCCACGGTCCTGGCCGCCCCGCACGAGCAGCGCCGTATCGCCGAGCTCGGCGCCGAGGTGATCCAGCAGGCCCAGGTCCTGGGCTCGGTGGCCGAGATCGTCCGCAGGCAGAACGAGCCCTACCGCGGCATCGAGGTGGCCCACGAGGGCCGCGGCCGTCACGCGGCCGTATCCCACGCGACGGGACCCTCTGGGCCTCCGCTGAGCAGCCGGATCATCAAGGCCGCCAACGCCTTCGACGACCTGGTGGGCAGCTCGATGGACCCCGACCGCGCGGCCGCGGCCGTGCAGCAGCTCCGGCTGGACACGGTCAGCGAGTTCGACCCGGATACGGTCGAGGCCCTCAGCCGCGTGGTGAACCGCCGCTCGGTCATCCAGCTCTAACCCGTCCCCCGTATTGCCCCAGTGGCCCTACTGTCCCCGCCCACCTCCACGCCGCACCGACCCCACCAACCCGCATCCCCCCAGTAGGCTGACGGGATGCTCGATTCGGTCCTCGTCGCCAACCGGGGTGAGATCGCCAGGCGCGTGATCCGCACGGCCCGTCGGCTGGGGGTTACGGCGGTCGCCGTGTACTCCGATGCGGACGCGGAACTGCCCTACGTCCGCGAGGCCGACCAGGCGGTGCACATCGGCCCGGCTCAGCCCGCCCTCAGCTACCTGAACGCCGCGGCGATCATCGACGCGGCCCGCAAGACGGGGGCGGCCGCGGTGCATCCGGGGTACGGTTTCCTCGCCGAGAACGCGGACTTCGCCGGCCAGGTCATGGCGGCCGGCCTGACCTGGGTGGGCCCGGACCCGGCCGCGATCGAGCAGATGGGCGACAAGATCCGCGCCAGGAACCTGATGGAGCGGGCCGGGGTGCCGGTGTCGCCGGGCAGCCGCGAGCCGGTCACCGACGGGGCCGCGGCCGTCGCCGAGGCGGACCGGATCGGCTACCCCGTCATGGTCAAGGCCGCCGCGGGCGGCGGCGGGATCGGCATGGGCGTGGCCGCCGGCGAGGCCGAACTCCGCGCCGCCTTCGCCACGGCCCGCTCGCGCGCGGAGCGCTTCTTCGGCTCGCCGGAGATCTTGATCGAGCGCTACGTCGAGCGCGCCCGGCACGTCGAGGTGCAGATCCTCGGCCTGGCCGACGGGAGCGTCCTGGCCCTCGGCGAGCGTGACTGTTCGGTCCAGCGGCGCCATCAGAAGGTCGCCGAGGAGACCCCGTCCCCCGGCGTCTCGCCCGCGCTGCGCGAGCAGATGCTGGCCGCCGCCGTCCGGGCGGGCCAGGCCGTCGGGTACCGGGGCGCGGGGACCGTCGAGTGCCTGGTGGACACCGGCGCCGGCTCGTTCGTCTTCCTGGAGATGAACACGCGCCTGCAGGTCGAGCACCCCGTCACCGAGCTCGTCACGGGCCTCGACCTGGTGGAGCAGCAGTTCCTCATCGCGGCGGGCGAGCCGCCCTCGTTTGACCCGGCCGCCGTCCGCCCGGCGGGGCACGCCCTCGAGCTGCGCGTCTACGCGGAGGATCCGGTCCGGTTCCTCCCGGCGCCTGGCACGATCACCCGGTGGGAGGAACCCGCGGGCGACGGCATCAGGGTGGACGCCGGCTACCAGTCAGGCAACACGGTGACCCCGTACTACGACCCGCTGCTGGCCAAGCTCTGCGTCCACGGCGCCGACCGCGCGCAAGCGCTGGCCCGGGCGCGGGATGCGGTGGCCGCCTTCGCCGTCGAGGGCCCGAAGACGAACCTGGCGTTCCACGCGGAGCTTCTCGCCAGCCCCGATTTCGTCAGCGGGGACTACGATACGTCCCTGGTAAGCAAGCTGCGTCCCAGGTAGGACAATGTACGTCCGGGTCAATCAGACAGGAGTCGCCGGTGGCTGAGATCCGCGCCGAGATGGTCGCGAACGTGTGGAAGGTTGTCGCGGCCGAAGGTGATCATGTCGATGACGGCGACACCCTGGTGATCCTCGAGTCGATGAAGATGGAGATCCCGGTCCTGGCCGAGGGCCCCGGCGTCGTCACCGCCCTGCACGTGGCCGAAGGCGACGTCATCCAGGAAGGCGACCTCATCGCCGTCATCAGCTGACGCCCCTGACGGCGAGAACCCGCCGGGCCCCGGCTAGACGCCGGTGGTAGACCGTGGGTAAGCGGTCTCGGGGTCGGTGACCACGTTGACGAGATAGGGGCAGTTCGCAGCGAAGGCGCGGTGCAGGGCGGGGGCGATCTCGCCGGGCGAGGTGACGATCTCGCCCGCGCCGCCCAGGGCCCGGACCACCTCGTCGTACCGGCAGCCCGGCTGCAGGTCGGCGAGGACGTCATAGCCGTACAGGGCGCGCATCGGGTGCTTCTCCAGGCCCCACGCGCCGTTGTTTCCGCAGACGATGGCGACCGGGAGCCGGTGCCGCACCAGCGT
Source organism: uncultured Actinomycetes bacterium (assembly GCA_963789225.1). Lineage (GTDB taxonomy): Bacteria > Actinomycetota > Actinomycetes > Streptosporangiales > Streptosporangiaceae > Palsa-504. The sequence goes on along the minus strand of CAWBKD010000030.1, from coordinate 108,726 downwards.
GTCGGCGTCCATCAGCGAGAACCCGGCCGCCCCGTCGCCGAGTAGCAGGACGACCTGCGCGGCCGGGCGCGCCAGCCTGGCCGCGATTGCGTAGCCGAGCCCGGTGCCGAGGCAGCCGAACGGCCCCGGGTCCAGCCACCCGCCGGGCCGGGCGGGTTCGATGTACTTGCCGGCGAACGACACGAAGTCGCCGCCGTCGCCGATGACCACCGCGTCGTCGTCGAGTACCTTGAGCAACTCGCCGTAGATGCGGGCCGGGTGGACCGGCTCGGCGTCACTGGTCAGCAGCGGGATATCCAGTGCGTGCGCGGCCTGGACCGCCCCGGCGAGCTGCGGCAGCCAGTCCTTCGCTGCCTCGGTCGGCGCGCCCCGGTGAGCGGTGACCTGCGCCACGAGATCGGTGAAGAACGTGGCCAGGTCGCCCGTGGCCGAGGCCGCGAGCGGGCGGTGGGTGGCAATCCCCCCAGGCGCGTCGGCCACGTGCACGACCTGTGCGGGGGCATTTTCTGGACCGAACGAGCCGTACCCGAGCCTGAAGTCGAGCGGGGTCCCCACCACGATGACCAGGTCGGCTTCACGCAGGGCCAGGGACCTGGCGCGGGTGGCCAGCAGGTCGTGCCCGGCCGGCAGCACCCCGCGCGCCTGCCCGTTGGCGATGACCGGCAGGCGGAGTTCTTCGGCGGCCTGGCGCGCCGCGTATTCGGCGCCACCCAACCAGACGTCCGATCCCAGCACCAGGACCGGCCGCCGCGCCGCGTGCAGGAGCGCCGCGATCCGGCTGACATCCCCTGGATCCGGTGGCGTCAACAGCGGGAGATCCGCCGCCGGCAGGTCCGCCTCGGCCTGCCCGTAGATCGCCTCGAGCGAGATGTCGAGGAACACCGGCCCGCGGTGCGGGGTCATCGCCAGGCGGAACGCCGCATCGACCGACCTGGCCAGGTTCGCCGTTTCGTGCTCCGTCCAGGCCCGCTTGGTGACGGGGGCGAGCAGCGGCGGGTGGTCGATCTCCTGCAGGCTGCCCGCGCCCCACCGGTAGTCCGGCGCGCGCCCGCCCAGGACCACCATCGGCGACCCGTTCAGCCAGGCGGTCGTGACCGCGCTGACCGAGTTGGTGACGCCCGGCCCCGCGGTAACCACGGCCAGCCCGGGCGTCCTGGTCAGCCGGGCGGTCGCCTCGGCCGCGAAGACCGCGGTCTGCTCGTGCCTGACGTCCACCAGCCGCATCGGCTGCCCCCCGCCCGCCTTCCCATCCCCCTTCACGGCCGCGTCGTACAGCGGGAACACATGCCCGCCGGACAAGGTGAACATGGTCAGAACGCCGTACTCGCGGGCCACCGCGAGGGCGTGCACTCCGCCGTGACCAGATATCCGCACCACGGGCACGACGCTACCAGCCAGTAGCGGCCAGGTCCCTGGTCACCTGCGGAGTCTGGTGACGAACTTGTACCGGTCGCCCCGGTACCAGGATTGCGCCCACTCGACCGGCGCGCCCGTGACATCGAAGGCGTGCCGGGACAGCAGCAGCAACGGCAGCCCGGCGTCCACCCCGAGCAGCGCGGCGTCGTGCGGGTCGGCGAGCACGGTCTCGATCGTCTCTTCCGCCTCGGCGAGCTGGATTTCGTACGCCACCCGCAGCGTCTCGTACAGGGAATTGTGCCGCTCCAGATTCCTGCGCAGGCCGGGGAAGCGCCGGGCCGGCAGGTGCGAGGTGTCGATCGACATGGGCTCGCCGTCGGCGAGCCTGAGCCGGTGGATGCGCAGCGCGCGGCCTCCGGTCCGGATGCCGAGCAGCGTCGCGAGCGTGTCGTCTGCGGTGACGTACCCGATGTCGAGGATCTTGGTCTGCGGGTGCAGGCCGTGCGCCCGCATGCCCTCGGTGTAGCTGGCCAGCTCGAGTAGCTGGGCGACCTTCGGCTTGGCCACGAACGTGCCCTTGCCCTGCATGCGCAGGAGCCGGCCCTCGATGACCAGCTCGGCCAGCGCCTGCCTGACCGTGGTGCGCGATGTCCCGTAGGCGCGCGCGAGCTCTCGCTCCGGCGGGACGGGGCTGCCCGCGTCCAGGCTGGCGGTCAGTTCAAGCAGCTGCCGTTTTACCTGGTAGTACTTGGGCAGCCGCAGTGCTCCCACCGCCGGAAGGCGAGGGACGGATTCATCGGCCGACAGGGGAGAAGCGGTCATCCGGCATCATTGCCTTAATGAAGGGTTAACGTCAACTCTGCCATGGTCCCGCACCAAAGCCGGTGCCCGCATGGGGAACTGTGTCAGGCTGTGATGCGATGATGATGCTGTGCCAACGCTGGATGACCTGGCCAGGAGCCGTACCAACCTCGGCGACCTCGACCTGGCCTGGCTGCATGCGCTGGTGTCGGACTGGCAGCTTCTAGCCGACCTGTCGTTCGCCGACCTGATCTTGTGGGCGCCCGCTCGCGACGGCGGTGGCTGGCTGGCGGTCGCCCAGATGCGGCCGACCACCGGGCCCACGTCGCTGCAGGATGATGTGGTCGGGATGATGGCCGGGCCCGAGGACGAGCGCCTGCTCGAGGCCGCCAGGGACGAGCGGCGCATCTGGCGGGAGAGCGATCCGGACTGGACCAACGGCGTTCCCGTGCGCACCGAAGGCATTCCCGTGACCAGAGCCGGGCAGGTCATCGCCGTCATCGAGCGGTGCACCAACCTGAATTCGGCCCGCACCCCCAGCCGACTGGAGCTCACCTACGTGCAGGGGGCCGATGACCTGGCCAGGATGGTGGCGGAAGGCACGTTCCCTTTCCCCGACGAGGCGGAGCTGGTCAGGTCGCCGCGGGTCGGTGACGGGCTGCTCCGGCTCGGCAAGTCGGGCCGCGTCACCTACGCCAGCCCGAACGCCGAGTCGGCGTACCGCCGTCTCGGCCTGGCCGCGGACCTCATCGGGGCGGAGCTGGGCCTGATCACCGCCGGGCTGCGCGTTTCCGATGAGCCGATCGACGAGACCTTGATGGTGGTGGCCACCGGGCGCGCGCCCCGCGCGGCCGAGGTTTCTGGGAACGGCTCGGTCGTGCAGCTCCGGGCGATCCCGCTGATCGTGGGCGGGGCCAGGACCGGCGCCCTGATCCTGGTCAGGGACGTCACGGAGCTGCGCAGCCGCGAACGCGAGCTGATGACCAAGGACGCCACGATCAGGGAGATCCATCACCGGGTCAAGAACAATCTGCAGACCGTGGCCGCACTGCTGCGGCTGCAGGCCCGGCGGCTGCACGCGCCAGAGGCGCGAGCGGCGCTTGACGAGGCGGTCCGCCGGGTCGGCTCGATCGCCGTGGTGCATGAGACGCTGTCGCACGCCCCGGAAGACACCGTGGACTTCGACGACATCGCGGATCGGGTCGCGATGATGACCGGTGAGGTGTCGGCCTCGGAGGTCCCGGTGACCCCGAAGATCACCGGGACCTTCGGGTTGCTGCCTGCCGCTGTGGCGACGCCGCTGGCCATGGTCCTGACCGAACTCCTGCAGAACGCCCTGCAGCATGGCTTCCCGCACGCCAGCCGGGAACCCGGGCTCCTTGAGGTTCACGTGGTACGCGAGCCGGAGCGCCTGATGGTGACCGTGGCGGACAGCGGAGTAGGCCTGCCACCGGAGTTTGACCTTGATTCGGCGACCGGGCTGGGCCTGCAGATCGTCCGCACGCTGGTGGAAGGCGAACTGGGCGGGCGACTGCGGATCACGCCGAGATCGGGCGGCGGTACGGCGGCGGTGGTGGACTTTCCAATAGGATCTGAGTCCCCGCCGGACTCAGCAAACGATCCCTCGGCCCGCACCTGAATCGCGGGCCACAGGCAGCGAGCGGTCAGACGTGCGCGCGGGCGCGCAGCCGGATCGTGCGGCGCTTCAGCGCGCGCCGTTCGTCCTCGCTCAGGCCGCCCCATACGCCGGCATCCTGGCCGCTGTCGATCGCCCAGCGCAGGCACTCGTCCATCACGGAGCAACGTCGGCAGACCTGCTTGGCCTCCTCGATCTGGAGCAGCGCAGGACCGCTGTTCCCGATGGGGAAGAACAGCTCAGGGTCCACCTCACGGCAGGCGGCTTCGTGGCGCCAGTCCATGATGTCCACTCCTTCGGGCTACCGGGCGCCAGCGGGATGCGTCCGGTTCTGTCGACATCTAGCTTGTGAAGGTTTTCACGAGCAAGGCCATGCTGTCAGTGCTGTCCAAGTTTCCCGGGACCGTTCTGATGCCGAGCAGAAACCCGTGCGAATCGACAGGCGACCCGAACGTGCCCCCGAAGGCGACGTACCTGCCATCACAGCTGATGACACGTGCAAGGCGCCCCCGCGCCAGGCATCAAGTCAAGCCTCTCAACGTCGGTTGACATGCGCAAGAGGGCACAGCTGTCCGTCAGCTCAATTTAATGTCAGATCGATCACATTTTGCTCGCGCCGCCGCATGTTGCCCGGAATGTCACGCAACGACGCGAAGCGCGCCAGGGACAAACCGGAAGTCAACGGCCCGGGTCTCACCCAGGTACTCCCCGTCGACCTGGAACGCGATCGGCCGTGCGGACCGGATGGTCAGCGCCTCGAGGCCCAGCTCGGACAGCAGGTACCGTCCCCGCGGCGGTCGGTTCCTGACCCACAGCAGCTGCCCCACCGCGTTCAGCACCGTGCCGACGCGCAGCCGGCTCAGCGCCAGCAGGTCGAGACCCGAGTTGAAATCGGGGTTGGGGACGGGCAGCAGCGCGCGGCCGCCGAGGTACGTCCAGGGCGAGCGGTTCGTCACTACGGCCAGGAACAGCTCGCCGGCCGATGGCCGGCCGCCACCCTCCACGGTCAGGGCTGGCACTCGCCGGTCGGTGCTGCGGTAGTACTCCCGCACGATGGTCCGCAGATACAGGGAGGCGCTCTGTCGGCTGCCCTTCTCGCGCTGCCGATCTACTTCGCGCACCACCTCGGCGTCCCAGCCGAGGTCCGCGCTGAACGTGAAATACCGGTCGCCCGCCAGCCCGAGGCCTATGGTCCGGTACCGCTCGGCCTCGATGGCCTGCCGGATCCTGCTGACCGCCCCCGCCGTGTCGACAGGCAGCCCCATGGCCCGGGCGAAGACGTTGCCTCCCCCGGCGGGAACGACCCCGATCAGCGGCGGCTTCCCGCCCGAAGCGCCCAAAGACCCCGCGGCCGCCATGACCCCATTCACCGCCTCGTTGAGCGCACCGTCGCCGCCCAGCACGAGCACGAGGTCGGCCCCGGCCGCCGCGGCCGCCAGCTCACGCGCGTGACCGCGGTGCTGGGTATGTTCGAGGTCGAGGTCGACCACCCCGGCGAGCGCGCGGACCACCTTCTCCGCCGCGCTGTCCTTGGTCGTGGTCGCACGCGGGTTGACGATCAGGAGGCCCCGCACTCGCCCAGGGTAGCCGCCGCCTAAGCTGAGAACCTGTGCGGCCCCCGGATCTGACGGGACGGTGAGAGGACCATCGCGAAGCGACCGACCGGGCTGAAAGCGACCCCGGCGGGTAAGGCGACCCCGGCGCCTAAGGCCCCCGCCGGAGCCAAGGTGCCCAAGTCCACCGCCCGGCCCAAGCCCGCTACCGCGCGCGCCCCCCGGCCCGTCCCCGCCGCGCGCACCGACCCGGCCCCCCGGCCCGTCCCCGCCGCGCGCACCGACCCGGCCCCCCGGCCCGAGCCCGCCGCCCGGCCCGCACTAACCCCCCTGGTCGCCCTGCGCCTAGCCGCGGCTGCGCTGGCGCTCGAGGCCGTCGGCCTCGCGGTGGCGGCGGTGTTCGCCGCCATCAACACCATCGATGGGCACGCCTACCAGCTGGCCGGCGGGATCGCGGCGACACTGATCGCCCTGGCCACCGCCTCCGGCCTCGGGGGCATCACGGTGTGCCTGGCCACCGCCAGGCCGTGGACCCGCATTCCGACCGCCCTGACGCAGCTGTTCATCATCATCGTAGGGATCACCCTGCTGCAGGGGCACCGCCTCGAGTGGGGCGTGCCCGCCCTGGCGCTGGCGGCCACCTGCCTCGCGGGGCTGCTCACCCCCGCGAGCCTGCGCGCTCTCAACCGCCCGCCCATGCAGAACGCGAAGGACGGGTAGCGGCTCAGTCTTCGGTGGTCAGCCCCTCGCGCAGCTGCGTCAGCGTGCGGGCGAGCAGCCGGGACACGTGCATCTGGGAAATGCCGAGCTCGGCGGCGATCTGTGACTGCGTCATGTTGCCGAAGAACCGGAGCAGGAGGATCTTCTTCTCGCGCGGCGGCAGCTGCTCGAGCAGGGGCTTGAGCGACTCGCGGTACTCGACGCCCTCGAGTGCGTCGTCGACCATGCCGAGGGAGTCCGACACCGCGGGCGCGTCCTCGTCGCCGGAGTCGGGCGCGTCGAGCGACACGGTGGAGTAGGCGTTCGCCGACTCCAGCCCCTCCAGCACGTCCTCCTCGCTCATCTGCAGGTGCGCGGCGAGTTCGCTCACCGTCGGCGCGCGCCCCTCGCGCTGGGCTAGTTCGCCGATGGCCTTGGTGAGCGAGAGCTTGAGCTCCTGCAGCCGACGCGGGACCCGCACGGCCCAGCCCTTGTCCCTGAAGTGCCGCTTGATCTCGCCCACGATGGTGGGTGTGGCGTAGGTGGAGAACTCGACGCCGCGTTCCAGGTCGAACCGGTCGATGGACTTGATCAGCCCGATCGTCGCGACCTGGGTCAGGTCGTCGAGCCACTCACCACGGTTCCTGAACCTCCTGGCCAGGTACTCCACGAGCGGAAGGTGCAGCTCGACCAGGTAACCCCTGATCCGCGCCCGTTCCGGGTCACCGACAGGCAGCTCGGCGAGCCGCGCGAACAGCTCTCGCGCCCGGGCCCGGTCAGGCGATCCGTGCTCGATCCTGACCGGTGGTTCGGTGGCCTGGATTACGTCGAAATCGTCGGTCACCTGGAGCTCGTATTCGCTGCTCACCCGGACCTCAACCCGGATATCGCCCCGGACTTTGGTGTTTCCTTGCGCTTGCGCAGCACGATGGCGACCTGGTCATCGGGCTCCAGCCTGGAGTCGACGGTGCCGGCCAGGGCGGACAGCACGGTCCAGGCGAAGGTGTCCCGGGCGGGAATGCGCGGCTCCGCGGCGGTCACGGCCACGGTGATCGTCATCTCGTCCGGGCCGAGGTCGAAGGAACACTCCAGGTTGGTGCCGGGTATCGCCTGGGGGAGCAGCATCGCGCACGCCTCGTCCACGGCGATGCGCAGGTCCTCGATCTCGTCGAGGGTGAAGTCGAGCCTCGCCGCCAGGCCCGCGGTCGCCGTGCGGAGCACGGACAGGTACGCGCCCTCGGCGGGCAGGCACACCTGCACCCGGTCCTTGGTCTCGCGGTCCGCGTGCGTCGCGTCGGCATCCCGCTGCCCCGGCACGGCGGTCGTCGCGGCGGTGTCTTCGGTCACGTCTCTCCTCCAGGCGGGTACTGGTCGCCGCCCCTGCCTGCAACCTACCGCCCGCAGGCCTCTCCGAGAAACACGCCACTCCGTCACCCACAGTGACTGGCCGACCCGCCAGAAATTATCGTGGGCCGTTACTACCCCAGTGACGGGTGTAACGACCCACGATGATGCGGAGGCAAGCAGGTCAGCCCTGCTTGGTCTCCCAGAAGATCTTGCTGATCTCCTCGATCTTGCCCAGCAGCTCGTCGCCCTTCTCGGGGTCGGTGCTGCCCTTGGTGCCGGCCGCGCCAGCCAGCTTGGTCGCCTCGTTGAACAGCTGGTTCAGCTGTGGGTACTTCTCGAAGTGCGGCGGCTTGAAGTAGTCGGTCCACAGCACCCACAGGTGGTGCTTGACCAGCTCGGAACGCTGTTCCTTGATGATAAGGCAGCGGGCCCGGAACTCCGGGTCCGTGTTCTGCTGGTACTTCTCTGCGATCGCCTTGACGGATTCCGCCTCGATCCTGGCCTGCGCCGGGTCATAGACTCCGCAGGGCAGGTCGCAGTGGGCGTAGGCGACGGTCTTCGGCTCGAGCAGGCGGGTGAGCAGCCTCATCGATTCCCTTTCTCCGACTCGTGTGCTTGCAGACCCGACACTACCCCGCTCGCCTGGCCCAATCCCGATGGGAGCCCGACACGGAAAGGGAGCCCGACACGGAAAGGGAGCCCCACACCGAAGCGAGCCCGACACCGGAGGGATGCGTGCCCCGTAGACCGCGCAGGCCGCCGCTGACCCGAGTCAAGGTCGCCGAACGCTCCATGGAGCCGGCCCTGCATCCCGGCGACTGGCTGCTGGTCCGCCGCACGCACCGTATCCGCCCCGGCCAGATCGTCCTGGCCAGGCACCCGGCGCGCCAAGACCTCCTCCTCGTCAAGCGCGCCGCGCATCGCACGCACGGCGGCTGGTGGCTTGAGTCCGACAACCGGGACGCCGCGGCGGTCGACAGCCGCCGCTTCGGCGCGGTGCCCGAGGCCCTCATCGAGGGCCGGGTCCTCTTCCGCTACTGGCGCCCGCGAGAGGCCAGTTCCTAACGCTTGCCGGCCGGCGTCTGAGGATCCCTGGGCTCCCCGTCGTCCCCGCGCTTGCGGGCTCGGAACGCCGATACGTTCGAACGGTTCATGCACCGGTCAGAGCAGTACCGCCTGGTGTTGCTGGTGCTGACGTCGATGAACACGCCCCGGCACCCCGCCGCCTGGCACACGCCGAACCTGTCGATCCCCAGGTCCGTCAGCCTGACGGCCAGGCCCATGACCGCCCCGGCCGCGTACTTGTCCGCCACCGAGCCGCTCTCCGTGTAGTGCACGTGCCACCGCTGACCGTCGTGCCCGGATAGCTGCGGCTGGACAGGATGCTGGATGAGCAGCGCGTTCAGGCGTGCCGCGGCGTCCTCCCCGTCGCCGTCGGCGCACGCGGCGAAGAACCCGCGGAATTCCGCGCGCAGGCTCCGCAGCGCGTCCAGGTCGCTGCGGGTCACGCCGGTATTGAGGTGCTCGCGGTCGGCGACCAGGGCGCGCAGCCCGTCGAGGTTGGCCAGGCGGTCACTGTCCTCGCCCGCGCCACCGGCCGTATTCACGAGTCGAACCGCAAGTTCCGCGTAGGAGTTGAGATCCACTCCCGTTCCTAGCTGCGGGAAGTTTGGTGGTAATGGCCGGGTGCCGGTATCGAGTATTACACCATCGGGCGGGCGGATGCCAGACCGATGATCACGTTCTGTGGCACAATGGTCCGACGGGACACCCCCGTGTCCGAAGTCTCATCGCACGGCACCGTCACCCGCAGTCGGCAAACCGCCGCTGACGCGCCATCGCCGTCCGAACGGCGGTGGTATCACCCCCGCAGCAACACCAGCCCTTCGCGTCACAGGGCCTCGGCGGGCACGCTCCATGGGGGTGGCAACGTACCGATTCTTGCCTGTACGGTGCCACTTTCATCGGTTCCTGCCCGCCTCGGACCGGCCCGCAGCTGGCCCCTTCACCCCGCGTCGTGTCCACCCCGATAGGGTGTCGCTCGTGTTCGCTGTGACTGCCGCGCGCTTCGACGCCGACGACCCGCTGTCCGCGCTGGAACTCGGCGAGCGCCCCGACCCCGTCGCGCCCGACGGGTGGGTGACCGTGACGGTCAAGGCGGCGTCGCTGAACCACCACGACGTGTGGACGCTGCGCGGGGTCGGCATCTCGGCCGACCGGCTGCCGATCGTACTGGGCTGCGACGCCGCGGGCCTGGACCCAGAAGGCAACGAGGTCATCGTCTATTCGGTGGTCGGCGACCCGGACGCGGGCGGCGGCGACGAGACCCTCGACCCGCGCCGGTCCCTGCTGTCCGAACGCTACGACGGCACGTTCGCCGGCCTGGTCCGCGTGCCGCGGCGGAACCTGTTGCCCAAGCCTGCCGCGCTGTCGTTCGAGGAGGCCGCCTGCCTCCCGACGGCCTACCTGACCGCCTACAAGATGCTGTTCGAGAAGTCCGGCGTCCAGCCCGGCTCGACGATTCTGGTCCAGGGCGCGGGCGGCGGGGTCGCCACCGCGCTGATCCTGCTCGGCCACGCGGCCGGCTACCGGATGTGGGCCACGAGCCGTACCGAGCACAAGCGCGAGCACGCTATCAAGCTCGGTGCCGATCAGGCCTTCCCGCCCGGGGCCAGACTCCCGGAGCGCGTCGACGCGGTCATGGAGACCGTCGGCCAGGCTACGTGGGCCCACTCGGTCCGCTCGCTCAAGCCCGGCGGCCGCATCGTGATCAGCGGTGCCACCACCGGCGACGCCTCCCCGGCCGAACTGACCAGGATCTTCTTCACCCAGCTGTCCGTGACCGGTTCCACCATGGGCACCCGCGACCAGCTAGCCCGCCTGGCCACCTTCTGCGAGCAGACCGGCGTACGCCCCCTGATCGACCGCGTGCTCCCCCTAGCCGAAGCCCGCGACGGCTTCGAGCGCATGATCACCGGTGGCCTATTCGGCAAGATCGTCTTCGTCCCCTAGGCCCTGGCGGGCCATGGCGGCGACCCGCTCGAACGAGCCCAGTCGGTCGGCGGGGTCGAAGACCATGGTGGTGAGCATGAGCTCGTCCGCGGCGGTCGCCTCGAGCAGGCTGGCCAGACCCTTGCGCACCGTGTCGGGAGCGCCGATGATCTGCGTGGCCTGACGATCTTCGAGGAACGCGCGCTCCAGGTCGTTGTAGGGGTAGCTGGCCGCATCCTCGGGCGAGGGCAGTCGGCCCGGCCGGCCCGAGCGCAGGTGGATGAACGACAGGGCGCCTGACCCGGCCAGGAAGCGGGCCTGCTCGTCGGTGTCCGCGCAGACGACCGCCGCTGCCACCATGGCGTACGGGTGGGTCAGAGTCGGCGAGGGGCGGAAGTGCTGGCGGTACAGCGCCAGCGCCGGGAGCGTATTGGCCGGGCTGAAGTGGTGTGCGAAGGCGAACGGGAGGCCGAGCAGGCCGGCCACCTGGGCGCTGTAGCCGCTCGACCCGAGCAGCCACATGGTCGGCTGATGGTCCCGGCCTGGCACCGCGGTGATCCGGGCGAACGGATGGTCTTCCGGCCAGCGGCCGGTGAAGAACCCGAGCAGGTCCATGAGCTGGTCGGGGAAGTCGTCCACCGACAGCGCCTCGGGCGAGCGGCGCAGCGCGGCGGCGGTCACCTGGTCGGTGCCCGGCGCCCGGCCGATGCCCAGGTCGATGCGACCGGGGTGGAGCGCCTCCAGCATCCCGAACTGCTCGGCGACCACCAGCGAGGCGTGGTTGGGCAGCATGACGCCGCCGGAGCCGACCCGGATAGTGGCGGTCGCGTCGGCGATATGACCGATCAGCACGGGCGGCGCCGAGCTCGCGATGCCGGGCATGTTGTGGTGCTCGGCGACCCAGAACCGCCGGAACCCGAGCCGCTCAACCTCCCGGGCCAGGTCAACGGTCGCGCGCAGCGCATCGCCGACCTCCCCGCCTTCCGGCACTGGGGCCAGGTCAAGCACCGAGAGCGGCACCTGCCGCGGGCCGAAGGTCAAGGCACCGATGTCGTCCACGACTGATCGGAACAGCGTGCAAGGCCGCGTTCTTCCAGCCCGCGCAGACCCCCAGGGTCAGGCCGGGGCGTCCTCGGCCCCGCCGCCCGGCTGGTCCGGGGCTTCCGGGGCTTTCCCGCCCTCGGCGCCCGGCTGGTCGGCCGCATCGTGCGGACCCGGGGCGTCCTGCGTGCCCGCCGTCGGCCGCCGACCAGGCTCATGCGAGAAGCCGAAGATCTCGCTCTTGATCCGCTCCAGGGCCTCTTCCAGGATGTTGCGCAGGTCGCTGATGACGTTCTCGCCGGCCGAGGTCGACTGGGTGGCCAGCTTCCTGATGTCCGAGGTGAACTGCACGGCCAGCCGTTCCAGGTCGTGGAGCGTGGCCAGGTCGAGCGGGCCGGGCCAGCCGCGACGGCCGCCGCGCAGCCGCGCCCAGTCTTCCCAGCCGTGTCGGCCCTGCCAGTCCGTGAAGCCCGACCAGCCCGGCGCCTCCCAGTTCTGGTCGCCCGGGTTGAACCGGGCTCCGGCTCCCTCGCGGATCCGGTCCCAGGCACTCCAGTTACCCGAGGACGAGGACTCCTCGCGCACCCGCTGAGTTTCCTCACGCAGCCTGCGCGCGCGCTCCCGCACCCGGCGGGCCGCGTCCTGCCCCAACGACTCGGCGCGGCTCCGCGCCGAGTCTCCGGCCGGGTCGCCTTGCTCGGCCGAGCGGCTATCCCCGGCCTCCCCACCGTGCGCCGCTGGTCCGCTGGCCCCGGCCTGGCTCAGGTCCTCCGCCGATCCGCTGGCCCCGGCCTGGCTCAGGTCCTCCGCCGATCCGCTGGCCCCGGCCTGGCTCAGGTCCTCCGCCGATCCGCTGGCCCCGGCCTGGCTCAGGTCCTCCGCCGATCCGCTGGCCTCCGCCTGGCGTGGTTCCCAAGGCTGGCCCGGGTTCTCCGCCTGGCCCGGTTGGCCCGCTTGCCGTGCTTCCCTCGCCTGCTCGCGTGCCTCCCTGGCCTGCTCGCGTGCTTCGTCGCGGGCCTGCCTGGCCTGCTCACGCAGGTCGGAGCCCAGGTCCCGGCCCACCCGGCGGGATTCCCTGGCCGCCCAGGTCAGCTCCTCGCGGAGGCTGCGCACGGTTTGCCTGACGTCTTCTCTGACCTCGCGGACGATGTCACTGACAGACGCGGACAGTTCCTCCTCGAGCTCGTCGAGCTCGTCACTCCTGCTCCGCAACTCCTCGCGCCCGGCCTCGGTAATCCGGTAGACCTTGCGCCCGTCGACCTCGTCGTGCGTGACCAGGCCTTCTTCCTCGAGCCGGGCCAGCCGCGGATAGATCGTCCCAGGGGATGGCGAGTAAACCCCCATGAACCGGTCGCGCAACAGCCGGATGACCTCGTAGCCGTGCCTGGGCTCCTCATCGAGCAGCCGCAGCAGGTACAGCCGGAGGCTGCCATGGCGGAATACCGGACTCAATTGGCCTCGCCTTCCATCTCACTCTCATTATCGTGCCGCTCGTGACCAATCGGGGCGTCCGGGGGCGTAGTGCGACGTTCGGCGCGCCGCAGCAGGATGACCCGCCCGGACATGGTGGTCACGGACACGTTTCCCGAGCCGGCGCCCAGGTTACCGCTTACCCGGTGAGAGGCCGGCGCCGAGGCGTACCTCAGCTCGGCGAACTCGCTGCGGACCTCGCCCGACACCGAGTGCAGATGCACCCGCGCGTCCGCCTCCGCGGGGAGCCTGAGCGTGACCTCACCGGACACCGTGGTGACCTGCATGCCGCCCAGCGGGTCGAGGTCGATGTCCGCGGTCACGTCGCCGTTCACCGCGTTCGCGTCCAGGCGTTCCAGCCAGCCGTCGGCCAGCGTCAGGTCACCGGACACGGTGTTGAAGTTGAGCTTGCCGTTGATCCCCTGCGCCTCTAGCGCGCCGGACACCGTGTTGGCGTCCACGTCGCCGGTCACGCCGTCGAGCGTGATCCCGCCGGAGACGCTCTTGACCGACGTCCTCGCGCTGATCCCTGACATCACGGCCGTCGCGCTGACCACGCCGACCTGTGTCGGGCACTTCCGCGGGACGGTGATCGTCACCGTCGCGGCGTGCCGCTGCGGGCGTAGCCACTTCAGCAGCCCGTCCCAGGTCAGGTTCTCGTGCGCGATCGTCAGCACCCCGTCTTCGTGCGTCACGGTGAGCGGGTCGCCGCTGATGCTCGACACGTTCAGCGAGGGCTTCCCGTTAGTGGCCACCACGGCCACCGACCCGGCGATGAGCCTGACCCGGAGCCCCGTCACGTCGTCAAAGTCCAGGCTCGTCGGAGCCCCGATCGTCCACTGCGCCATCCGCCCGTCCCTCCGTACGCTCACACGATACTCTAACGATATATCTCATCTTCCCAAAGTCAAGATGTATCGCGAGATTGCACGGTCGGCCCGTCAGCACTTCTGTATCGCTGATACCTGCGCCTACCGCGTGGCGCACGTGAGCGCTCGCGCCTTCCGGCCGACAAAAGATCATGGAAGATCCGGGTTCAGTGGAAATTTTGGGGGATCATAGTCCCCCGGATCTTCCACCAAGCCCGAATCTTCCACCGTAAAGGGGTTTTAAAGGTCTTCCTCGTCGTCGAGGCGAGCGAGCCAGCTGGCCAGCCGGTCGACGGCGGTCTCGAAGTCGGGGAACTGGTCCACGAATTCGCGCAGCCGCTCGGCGATCCAGGCCATCGAGACCTGCTCGTCGCCGCGCCGTTCGTCCAGCTCCTCGATGCCGCGGTCGGTGAAGTACATCGGTCCCCCGGGGTTCAGCGCGCGGGGATGGCCGTCTCGAGAATCTCTCGGTGGGTCCTGGCGTGCTGGGCCGCGGAGCCCGTGGCCGGCGCGGAGCTCGGGGGCAGGGACACCGGGTCGACCTCGCGGCCCAAGAGCCGGGGGAGCTTGAGCGCGAAGTTGGGCCAGGCGCCCATGTTGGCTGGCTCCTCCTGAACCCAGGTGACCGACGAAGCACCCGGATACCGCGCGAGCTCCACGGTCAGCTCCGAGACGGGCAGCGGGTAGAGCCGCTCGACCCGGGCGATGGCCACGTCGGTCGCGCCCGTCTCGCGGCGGCGCGCGTCCAGGTCGTAGTACACCTTCCCGGTGCACAGCAGCACCCGGCGCACGTCGGCATCGGGCACGGCGTTAAGCGACCCGATCAGCGGGCGGAAGGAACCTGTGGTGAACTCGCTGACCGCGGAGGTGGCCGCCTTCAACCTGAGCATGGACTTCGGGGTGAACACGATGAGCGGCTTGTGCCGGCCGGACAGGCCCTGCCAGCGCAGCAGGTGGAAGTAGTTGCCCGGCGTGGTCGGCATCGCCACCGTCATGTTGTCCTGCGCACACAGCGTGAGGAAGCGCTCGATCCGGGCCGAGGAGTGGTCGGGGCCCTGGCCGTCGTAGCCGTGCGGGAGCAGCAGGACCACCCCGGAGCGCTGGCCCCACTTCTGCTCGCCGGAGCTGATGAACTCGTCCGTGATCGTCTGCGCCCCGTTGGCGAAGTCGCCGAACTGCGCCTCCCAGCAGACCAGCGCCTCGGGGCGGGCGACGGAGTACCCGTACTCGAACCCCATGGCCGCGTACTCCGACAGCAGGGAGTCGTGCACGAAGAACTTCGCGGCGCCGGAGTCCAGCTGCTTCAGCGGCGTGTACTCCCGGCCGGTGTTCCTGTCCACCAGCACCGCGTGCCGCTGCCCGAACGTCCCTCGCCTGGAGTCCTGGCCGACCAGCCGCACCGGATGCCCGTCGATGACCAGCGCGCCGAACGCCAGTAGCTCGCCGGTCGCCCAGTCGATGGTGTCGCCGGCGGCCATCGCGGCCCGCCGGTCGAGCAGCGGCTTGAGCCGAGGGTGGACGGTGAAGGAGACCGGCAGGTTGACCTGCGTGTCGATGATCCGCTTGACCGTCTCGCCGGACACCGCGGTGGGCACCACCTCGTGGTCGACCGGGCGGTCCTCCGGCTCGGGCGGCCTGACGGTGCCCGGCTCGGCCGGGCGTTCGGCGGCATCCTTGGTCTCGGTGAAGGCGCGCTCGAGCTGCTGCTGGTAGTCGCGCAGCGCCGCCTCGGCCTCCTCCATGGTGATGTCGCCGCGGGCGATCAGCGACTCGGTGTACACCTTCCTCGTGGAGCGCTTGGCCTCCACCTGGTCGTACATGAGCGGCTGGGTGAACGACGGGTTGTCGGTCTCGTTGTGCCCCCGCTTGCGGTAGCACAGCATGTCGACGACGACGTCCTTCTTAAACGCGTGCCGGTAGGCGAAGGCCAGCTGCGCGACCCGCACCACGGCCTCGGGGTCGTCGCCGTTGACGTGGAAGATCGGGGCCTGGATCATCCGGGCCACATCGGTCGCATACACGCTAGACCGCGAGTACTGCGGGGCGGTGGTGAAGCCCACCTGGTTGTTCACGATGATGTGCACGGTGCCGCCGGTCCGGTACCCGCGCAGCAGCGAGAGGTTAAGCGTCTCGGCCACCACGCCCTGCCCGGCGAACGCGGCGTCGCCGTGGATGAGCACGGGCAGCACGGTGAACCCGGGCTCGCCCTTGTCGATCACGTCCTGCTTGGCCCGGACGACGCCCTCGAGGACCGGGTCGACCGCCTCCAGGTGGCTCGGGTTGGCCACCAGCGAGGTCTTGATCGTGCCGCCGTCAGGCGCGAGGAAGGTGCCCTCGGCGCCCAGGTGGTACTTGACGTCGCCGGAGCCCTGTGCGCTGCTCGGGTCCAGGTTGCCCTCGAACTCCTTGAAGATCTGCGCGTAGGACTTGCCCACGATGTTGGCCAGCACGTTCAGCCGGCCGCGGTGCGCCATCCCGATGACGGCCTCGTCCAGCTCGGCGTCGGCGGCCTCGGCGAGCACGGCGTCCAGGAGCGGGATCAGCGACTCGGCGCCCTCCAGGGAGAACCGGCGCTGGCCCACGAACTTGGTCTGCAGGAACTGCTCGAACGCCTCGGCCACGTTGAGCCGGGACAGGATGCGGATCTGCTCGTCGTGTTCGGGGTGCGAGTGCGGGACCTCGATCCGGTCCTGCAGCCACCGCCGCTCCTCCGGGTCCTGGATGTGCATGTACTCGGTGCCGACCGTGCGGCAGTACGAGTCGCGCAGGACGCCGAGGATGTCCCGCAGCTTCATTCGCGGCTTCCCGCCGAACCCGCCGGTGGGGAACTCGCGCTCCAGGTCCCACAGCGTCAGCCCGTGCAGGTTGATGTCCAGGTCGGGGTGCTTGCGCTGGGTGACCTCCAGCGGGTTGGTGTCGGCCATCAGGTGGCCGCGCACCCGGTACGCGTGGATAAGCTCCTGCACCCGGGCGGACCTGGTGACGTCGTCCTCGTGGCCCTCGGCGAAGTCCCTGACCCAGCGGACCGGCTCGTACGGGATCCGCAGCGCGGCGAAGATCTCGTCATAGAAGGCGTCCCCGCCGAGCAGCAGCTCGTGGATCTTCTGCAGGAACTCCCCGGACTGCGCGCCCTGGATGATGCGGTGGTCGTAGGTCGAGGTGAGCGTGACCGACTTGCTGATCGCCAGCCGGGTCAGGGTCTCCTCCGACGCGCCGGCGTACTCGGCCGGGTACTCCATCGCCCCGACGCCCACGATGACGCCCTGGCCGGGCATCAGCCTGGGGACCGAGTGCACCGTCCCGATCGTGCCCGGGTTCGTGATGGTGGCAGTGGTGCCGACGAAGTCTTCCACCGCGAGCTTGCCCGTGCGCGCCCGCCGCACGACGTCCTCGTAGCTCTGCCAGAACATGCGGAAGTCCATGTCCTCCGCCGACTTGATGTTCGGCACCAGGAGCTGCCTGGCTCCGTCGGCGGCCTGCACGTCGATGGCCAGGCCCAGGTTGACGTGCTCGGGCCGGGCGACGGCGGGCTTGCCGTTCTCCTCGATGTAGGCGTCGTTCATCTCCGGCAGCGCCTTGAGCGCCTGGACCACCGCGTACCCGATCAGGTGGGTGAACGACACCTTCCCGCCCCGGCCGCGGCGCAGGTGGTTGTTGATGACGATCCGGTTATCGACGAGGAGCTTCGCCGGTACCGAACGCACGCTGGTCGCCGTGGGCACCGACAGGCTCGCCGTCATGTTGACGACGGTCCGGGCCGCCGCGCCGCGCAGCCTGCTGACCTCGGTCCCGGGGGCTGCCGGGGGCGGCGGGGCCAGTCCGGCCTGGGGCGCCAGCCCGGCCTGCGGCGCAACCGGCGCTGTTCCCGCCGGGGCAGCCGGCCCAGCCGGTGCGGCCGGGGGAGCGCCCGCCGGCGCAGCCGACACAGGCGGCGTCACCGGGGCAGGTGGCGCCTGCGGCACGGGTGCGGGCTGCGGGGCCGGCGCGACCTGGGCCGCCGGCTGGGAAACCTGCGGCACGGGTGCGGGCTGCGGGGCCCGGGCGGGGGTGGTCAGGATGGGCTGGGGTCCGGTCCCGTTGGGGAGCGCAGGCGTGTAGTCGTCGAAGAAGCTCCACCAGGCCCGGTCCACGGAGCTGCGATCCACCAGGTACTGCTGGTACAACTCTTCGACCAGCCACTCGTTGGCGCCGAAGTTGGCCTGGCTCGCGGTGATAGCTGGCTCGTGCTCGCGTGGCTGCCCTGGCTCGTCTGACGCCCCGGGCTCGCGGACCTCGGCGCTGCCCTGCGATGACCCAGAAGACACGGCGGACATCCTCCCCAAACCCTCTCCGACACGGTGATCCGATGGTTGGACTGCACCCTTCAGGCTACCCGTGGCCAAGTGGGAACCGGCACGGGCTGGGCGGAAGTCCCGGTCAAGGCGGGGTGCCTCCCGGTACCATCGGCGGGGAACGACATCGGGGGCCTTTGGGCTTATCCCGCCCATATGCGCTCCTGTGCATCCGCCGGAGGCAAGGCAAAAGGGTGACAAGGGATCCGACTGGCAATCCTGGGGCTGACGGCACCGGGGCCCCCTCCCGGCCCCCCCGCCGACGTCGCCCGCGCGCCAGTCGCGACCCGCAGCCGCCCGCCGCCCCGCCCGGCCAGCAACCGCCCGGCCAGCAGCCCTCACGCTGGCCGGACAGCAATTACGGCACCGTCCCCGGCTACGAGTTCGAGGGCCGCCGTCCGCAGGCGGGCCGGGCCGCGCCCCACGGCCCCGCCTGGGATGAACGGCCGGCCGCCACCCCGATCGGCGAGCCGCCCCGCTTCAGGTACACGCAGACGGTGAGCCAGGCGCCGCCGCTGGCGTGGGCCGACGATCAGCGGGGTCTGCCCGGCTTTGAGTTCGACCGCCCGGCCAGCAGTGCCGGTGCGTTCCCGGCCGGTTCGGGCTTCGTCTACCTGTCCAGCCCCCGCCCGTGGGCCGACGACGCTTCGTTCCCGCCCGCCCAGCTCGGGTCCAGGTCAGCTCCGACCGGGTCCGTGCCCCAGGCGCGGTTCGCCCGGACGGCGGCGGCGCCGCGGCCCGAACTGCGATCGGCCCGCACCGAGTGGGTGCGGCTGCTCCGCTCCTTCCTGCCCCAGCCCGTCCGGCGTTCCTGGTTCTCCCGGTTTGCGGCCGCGCTGGAGTTCCGGGGAGCGGTGGTGCGGGTGGTGCTCCCGGTCCTGGCCATGATCGTCATCGGCGTCGCCGCCGTGGTGCTGGTGGGCGCGGACAGCGGCCGCTCGACCCCGCCCCCCGCCCCCTCCGCCGTCGGGTTCCCCCCGGCCGCCCTGGCCGGCGGCGACTTCACCGTCACGGACGACGGCCGCGGCATCGACCAGACCCTCGGCCGGGTCGCCAGCGACGGCGACGAGATTGTCGCGGTGGGGTCCCAGGCCGGTGCGCGCATCGCACGCGCGCAGTTCTTTATTTCACTGAACGGCGGTGGTTCGTGGTCGATGGCCTCGGTGCGCACGCCGGCCGGCGGCCCACCGCCTCCGGGCTACGCGGCCCGGCTGGTGGCCGGTGGGAACGGTGCCTGGGTGGCCCTCGGCCCCGGTGCGATCTGGACCAGCCCGACCGGCAAGACCTGGACGCTGGCCTCCACGGCCGGGCTGCCGCTGCGGCCCGGCGACCAGATCAACGTCCTGAAGCGGACGGCGGCCGGCTTCATCGCCGCCGGGTCGAACGTTCCCGGCGGCGATGTGGCGAAGGCCAGCCCGGTCGTCTTCCTGTCGGTCAACGGGGTCAGCTGGCAGCGGCTCGGCGCCGCGCAACTCGGCCTGGCCGCGGGCGCCGGCCGCGTCACCGGCATCAGGTACGCGGCGGCGTACGGGAACGCGATCCTGATCGTGGGCGACGTGGTCACCACCGTCACCGGCAAGTCCCGGCGTACGCAGGTCGTCAGGACCAGCGCCGCCTGGCTGAGCGGCAACGGCGGCACGACCTGGGTCCTGGTCCTGCGGCCCGCTGCGCAGGGGCAGATCAGCGGCGAGGCCGTCACCCGCGACGGGTTCGTCCTGGTCAGGCCGGCCACGGCGGGCGGCAGGCCTGCGGTGACCGTGTACCGGTCGCCGGATGGCCGGGCGTGGATACGTGAGGCCACGCTGAGCACCCCGGCGGGCTTCCAGGCCGGGTTCGTCAGCGGCGGCCCCGACGGCGCGGTCGTGTCCGGCCAGGCGGGCCCGGTCCTGACCGCCTTCGTCTCCGCGAACGGCGCCTCGTGGGAGCAGACGCCGACGCTCGGCACCGCGGCCTCCGAGGCGGTTTCTGGCGTCACGCTGGCCGCGGGCGGCACCGTGGTGGTGACCGGGACCAGCGCTCCTGCCCCGGACACCCGCCAGCCGGTGATCACGGTCCTGCGCCCGCGAACCGGTCCCGTCCGCGTCGACGTGGGGGCGATCCCCGGCGCCACCGAGGCCCAGCTGGCCGTCAACGGCGTCGCGGCCGCGGGCAGCACGCTCGTCGCGGTGGGCGGCGCGAACGGCTACCCCGCGGCCTGGACCTCCGCCAACGGCGGCCTTTCGTGGACCCGGGCCGCCGGGCAGACCCTCGCTGTGTTCGACCGGGCCGGGAGCCAGCAGCTGACCGGCGTGGCGAACGGCGCCGCGGGCTGGCTCGCCGTGGGCGGCGTCACCGCGGGCACGGCGCAACACCCGGTGGTGGTCGGTTCGGCGAACGGCGCTAGCTGGCAGGCCGCCGACGGCGAGGACGCCTTCCGCGGGCCCGGCTTGTTCACCAACCAGGTGGCCGCCGGGCCGGGCGGCTACGTCATCGTCGGCTACCAGGTCACCTCGGGCCGTCCGGTCGCGGCGGCCTGGTGGTCCGCGGGCCTGACCGGCTGGCGCCGCGCGGGCGACGCGTCGCCCGGCGCACTCGACGGTGCCGCCGCGCAGATGCTGGCCGTCACCTACGGCCAGCGCGGCTTCGTCGCGGTCGGCTGGGACGGTGACCAGCCGTCCGCGTGGGTCTCACCGAACGGCCAGGCCTGGACCAAGGCCACCGTCCCGCTGCCGATCGGGGTCCGCCGGGCGGTGCTGCAGCGCGTCGCGAGCGACGGGCGCGCCGTGGTCGCGATCGGCACCGTGCTCACCACCTCGGGCCAGTTGCTGCCGTTCGCCGCGAGCTCGTCCGACGGCGGCACCACTTGGACCGACACGGCCCTGCCGGTCCCCTCGGGGCAGGCGTTCGTCACCGCGCTGACCGCCTCAGGCGACGGATTCACCGCGACCGGGACGTTCGGCCGCACCCAAGGTCACCAGGACGTGGTGGTCTGGACCTCGGCGAACGGGGCGGCGTGGCAGGCGTTCACGCCGGCTGGGCGGGGCCTGACCGGACCCGGCATCCAGGCCATCACCGGCCTGACCGCGTCCGGGACCACGCTGACCGGCGTCGGCTTCATCGCCTCCCAGGGCGGCGAGGACCCGGTGTTCTGGCAGTCGCCGATCCGCTGAGCGCGCTCACTCGCCGGGGACGGCGACCGGCTTCCCGAACACGTCTTCCCGGCGGTTAGCCAGGCTCGGCACGGTGGCCCGGACGGTCCGCACCAGATCCACGTCGACCTCCCCGACCGCCACCTCGGGCCCCGGCCCGAGATCCAGCCTGACCACGCCGAGCGGGTCGACGAGGATGCTGCGCCCGATCCCGGTCGCGGCCCGGGTGGGCGGCTCGTCGGGGTCGGGCACCTGCCCGGCCGCGGCAACCCACACGGTGTTCTCGATGGCCCGCGCCCGGACCAGCGTGACCCAGTGCTCCTCCTTCAACGGTCCGGCCGCCCAGGCGGCGGGCAGCACGAGCAGGCTGGCCCCGGCCACGGCCAGCGCGCGGGACAGCTCCCCGAACCGCACGTCGTAACAGATCTCCAGCCCGGTGCGCACCCCCGCGAGCGTGCAGATGACCGGCGTGGATCCCGGCGCGACCTCCTCGGACTCGCGGTGCCCGAACGCGTCGAACAGGTGCAGCTTGCGGTACGAGGCGACCAGCTCACCGGCGCCGTCGTAGGCCACCGCCGTGTTGTACACCCGGCCGTCCGGGGCGGGCTCGAACACCCCCGCCACCAGCGCGACCCCGGTGTCCTTAGCCGCCGCCGCGAGCCCCGAACCGAACGGCCCGTCCAGCGGCTCGGCCGCGGCCCGCAGGTCCGACCCGAACCTGACCTGCGTGGCCTCGGGAAACACGGCCAAATCTGCGCCCTCTTCGGCGGCTTGCCCCAGGGCGACCCTGACTCGCTTGGCGTTAACGTCAGGCCGTGAGCTGACCGGGATCTGGCACAGTGCGACTCGCATACTCCCAGCCTAACTAGCCATGCATACCCCCTTCCTCGACCAGCCCCCCGACCAGCACGGCAAGATGGGCAGCGTGAGCAGACCATTCCTCAACCGGCGCCTGGAGGGGCTGGGCACCACGGTCTTCGCGGAGATGTCCGCGCGCGCCGTGGCGACCGGCTCGATCAATCTGGGCCAGGGCTTCCCCGACCGCGACGGCCCGGTCAGCGTGGCCCGGGCTGCGGCCGACGCGATCCTGGCCGGCCGCGGCAACCAGTACCCGCCGGGCCCCGGCATCACCGAACTCCGCCAGGCCATCAGCGCGCACGCCCAGCGCTTCTACGACCTGGCCTTCGACCCGGCCGAGGAGATCCTCGTCACCGCGGGCGCCACCGAGGCGGTCGCCGCCGCGATCCTGGCCCTGGTCGAGCCGGGCGACGAGGTGATCGCGTTCGAGCCGTACTACGACTCCTACGTGGCCAACATCGCCATGGCGGGCGGCGTCCGCGTCCCGGTCACGCTGCGCCCGCCGGACTTCCGCCCCGATCTCGATGAGCTGGCCCGGGCGATCACCGACCGCACCAGGCTCATCCTGCTCAACACCCCGCACAACCCCACCGGGACCGTCTTCACCCGGGACGAGCTGGCCGCGATCGCGGCGCTGGCCGTCGAGCGCGACCTGCTCGTGGTCACCGACGAGGTCTACGAGCACCTGGTCTTCGAGGGCGAGCACGTCCCCATCGTCCAGTTCCCCGGCATGCGCGAGCGCACCGTGTCGATCAGTTCGGCAGGCAAGACGTTCTCGTTCACCGGCTGGAAGATCGGCTGGGTCAAGGCCACCCCCGAGCTGGTCACCGCGGTCAAGACGGTCAAGCAGTTCCTCACGTTCGTCAGCGGCGGCCCGTTCCAGTACGCGATCGCCGAGGCCCTGATGCTGCCCGACGAGTACTTCGCCACGCTGCGCGACGAGCTCAAGGCCCAGCGGGACCTGTTCACCGCGGGCCTGGCCTCACTCGGCTTCGGGGTCCGCCCGCCGCAGGGCACCTATTTCGTCACGGCGGACATCAGCGGCCTCTCCGACCTCGACGGCACCGAGTTCTGCCGGCTGCTGCCCGACCGCGCCGGCGTGGTAGCCATCCCCGCGGCCATCTTCTACGACGACAAGGACGCCGCCCGCACCCAGGTCAGGTTCGCGTTCTGCAAGCGCCCCGAGGTCCTGACGCAGGCCCTGGCGCGGCTCTCCCGGATGATCCAGGGCTGATCCGTCATAGGGGGCCCAGCACTACCTCCGTTCGGGGTCGCAGGCCCCTGTTCGCCACCGGGCTGCGACGGCCACGATGGGAGCAGGACGGGGAAAGGAGTTCGTGGTCATGGGTTTCGCACTGGTGCTGGCGCTGACGATCGGGTGCATCGCGTTCATCCTGGCGTGGGCGGGGCATGGGAGCCCGCGCCCGGATAGCCTGCGGGGGCGCATCCGGGCGCGCGGCTGGGGTCTGCTGCTGCTGCCCGTCGCGATGGCGGCCGCCGAGATGGCCGGCGGGGCCCGCGGGCTCATCCCGGCCGAGTTCGGCCTCGCGGCCCTGGCCATCGTCTTCGCCCCGAAGCTGGCGGCCAAGCTGGTGCCCTACGGCGTGCTCGCGCTGGCCGTCTTCGGGTTCCATCTGGCCAGGGCGTACCACGACAATGAGATCACCAGCCGGGTCCAGTACCTGTTCGTCCACGCGAGCCCGGCTGGACAGGGGCAACCGGCGCTGGCGCCGGCCGAGGCCGCAGTCCTGTTCGTGGCCGGCCTGTGGCTGCTGTTGCGGGTGGACGCGCCGGGCGCGGGGCTGGTCAGGGCGCTGGTCGCCCGGTGGCTTGACCGTCGCCGCGGCGGGATCTCCGTCGTCCACGCGCTGCCCTTGCTCCTGGTCGTGGGAGTGGCCATGCAGCTGCTCGGGCCAGGCGACTGGTTCGGCATCCGGGCGGTCGACGGGCTCGACGTTGCCCTCATCGACCTGACCCTGGCCACGGCGGCGCTGGTGCTGATCTTCCGGTCGCGGGCCTGGGCCGCCACGTTGGCCGCGGCAGGCCTGCTGGTCCTCGGCGCCTACGGCTGGCTCATCGCGGTGTTCTGGCCCGGGGTGGACGGGTTCTCGTACGTCTTCTCCGACCTGGCCAACAATTCGGTGCCCTCCCCGCTCTGGACCGACGCCTTTCAAGGCTCCCTCCTGCTGGCCCTTGGCCTGTGGCTGGCGCCGCGGGTCATGCGCTATCACCTGGTCGAACCCCTGAACCTGTCCGACCCGGAGCTCGCGGCCCGGGCCCAGCAGCTGACCAGGCGAGTGCAGACGCTGACCCAGACCCGCCGCGACGCGGTGGACACGGCGGCCGCGGAACTGCGCCGCATCGAGCGCGACCTGCACGACGGAGCCCAGGCCCGACTGGTCGCGATGGGCATCAGCCTGCGCGCCGCCGAACGGCTATTCCCCACCAACCCGGAGGCGGCGCTCGCGCTGGTGGCCGAGGCCAGGGAATCCTCGTCCCAGGCCCTGACCGACCTACGCGACCTGGTGCGCGGCATCTACCCGCCGGTGCTCGCCGACCGCGGGCTGGCCGACGCCATCCGCGCCCTGGCGCTGGACGTGCCGCTGCCCGTCGAGCTCGACATCGACCTGCCCCGCGCGGTCGACCTCCCGGTGGCCTCGGCCGTGTACTTCTCGGTGGCCGAGGCCCTCACCAACGTCACCAAGCACGCCGGCGCCCGGAGCGTGCGGATCCAGCTCAGCCAGTCGCTGCTGGCAGGCGCGGGGGGCCTGCTGCGCGCGCAGGTCACCGACGACGGCTGCGGCGGCGCCGACCCCACCCAGGGCACTGGGCTGGCCGGGGTGGAACGCAGGCTGGCGGCGTTCGATGGCATCCTGGCGGTGAGCAGCCCGCCGGGCGGCCCGACCATCGTCATCATCGAGGTGCCGTGCGCATTGTCATCGCCGAAGATCTCTACCTCCTGAGAGAGGGCCTGGTCCGGCTGCTTTCCGCGCACGGCTTCGAGATCGCCGCCGCGGTGGCCAGCGCCCCGGAACTCCTCGAGGCGCTGGTCGAGCAGCGCCCCGACGTGGGCATCGTGGACGTGCGGCTGCCGCCCACGCACACCGACGACGGGCTGCGCGCGGCCCTGCAGGCCCGCGCCCGGATACCCGGCCTGCCGGTGCTGGTCCTCTCGCAGTACGTGGAGCAGCTCTACGCCCGCGAGCTGCTGGCCGACCGGGCGGGCGGCGTCGGCTACCTGCTCAAGGACCGGGTGTTCAACGACGAGGCATTTGTCGCGGCCATCCGCACCGTGGCCGCGGGCGGCACCGTGCTCGACCCCGAGGTGGTAGGCAAGCTGATGACCCGGCGCGCCGGGCCGGTGGCCCGGCTGACCCCCAGGGAGCGCGAGGTGCTCGCGCTGATGGCCGAGGGCCGGTCCAACGTGGCGATCGGGCAGCGGCTGTTCATCACGGAAAAGGCAGTAAGCAAGCACGCGGCGGGGATCTTCGACAAGCTGGACCTGGCTCCCTCGGACGACGACAACCGCCGCGTGCTCGCGGTACTGGCCTACTTGGACTCATGACTCGAATCGTTATGGCTGGCGACCTGATCCGCGCGGCCGACGCCGCCCCCGGCTTCATGCCCGCGGCCGAGGGCCTGGCCCTGTTCGACGCGGCCGCCGCCTACGCGGCCCGCGGGCCGGTCCTGGAGATCGGCAGCTACTGCGGAAAGTCCACGATCTACCTCGCGGCCGCGGCCCGCGCCGCCGGCCAGGTCGTCGTCACCGTCGACCACCACCGCGGCTCGGAGGAGCACCAGCCGGGCTGGGAGTACCACGACCCGCGGCTCGTCGACCCGGTCGCCGGCCGCCTCGACACGCTGCCCAACCTGCGGGCCACGCTGGCCTCGGCCGGGCTCGAGGATCACGTGGTCGTCGTAGTGGGCCACTCCGCCGGCGTGGCCCGGCTGTGGGGCACCCCGCTCGGCCTGGTCTTCATCGACGGCGGTCACACCGACGCGGCGGCGATCACGGACTACGAGGGCTGGGCGCCCTGGGTGGCTCACGGCGGCGCGCTGGCCATCCACGACGTGTTCCCCGACCCGGCCGACGGCGGCCAGGCGCCGTACCGCATCTACCGCCGGGCCCTGGCCTCAGGCGCGTTCACCGAAGTCCGGGTCGAGGGTTCGCTCCGGCTGCTGGAACGCACCGGGGAAGGCGTCTAACGAGCACCCGCAACCCAGGTAGCCACCTGCCCGTATGCGTTCCCTCCTCGTCTTAGCTGCTCTCATCTGATCTGATCTGATCCACTACGTCCCGGAACACTCCCGCGCCGCCGCTGAAGCCCATCAGCGCGTCGGCGGCCAGGACTACCGCCGCCCCGGTCCAGCTCGACCGTTCGGCCGGGAAGTGGGCCTGGTTGGCGTACTGCCAGCCGGTCCAGTAGGAACCGTCCCTGTGCCGCAGGTGCTGCGCGGTGGCGAACATCGCGGTGGCCTCGGCGGTCATCCCGCACGCGTCCAGGGCGAGGGCGAGCTCGCAGGTCTCCGCACCGGTCACCCACGGCTGGTCGCTGACGCACCGGACGCCGAGCCCGGGCACCACGAACGTGTCCCACCCCGCCGCCAGCCGGCCGGCCGCGTCCGCTCCGCGGACCGCCCCGCCGAGCGCCGGGTAGTACCAGTCCATGGCGAACCGGCTCTTGTCCGCGAACGCCTCCGGGTGCGAGGCCACCAGGCGCGCGAGCCGGTCCGCCGCCAGCTCCCAGTCGGGCTGCGGATCGTCGGCCAGCTTGGCCAGCGCCACCGCGCAGCGCAGGCTTTGGTGAATGCTCGAGCACCCGGAAAGCAGCGCGTAGGTTCCTGGCGCTCCGGCCGCATCGCGCTCCCAGAGCACCTCGCCCCCCGGCCCGCGCAGCCCGAGCGCCCACTCCACGGCCCGGCGCACGGTCGGCCACATGGCCAGGGCGTGGCCCTCGTCACCGGTCACCAGGTACTCGTGCCAGGCCCCGACGGCGACGTACGCGGCGTGGTGGCTTTCCGCGGCCGGGTCGGTCACCGTGCCGCCGGTGCTGGACCGGGGCCACGATCCGTCGGCGCGCTGCGTGTCACGCAGCCACCGGTACGCCCGCCGGGCCGGCCCGCGCAGCCCGCACGCGCTCAGCGCCATCGCGCACTCGACGTGATCCCAGGGGTCGACGTGCCCGTCCGGCCACGGGATCGCCCCCGAGGGCTCCTGCACCCGGGCGATCGACTCACCCGTCGCCCGTACGTCGGCCTCGCCTAGCGCGAGCCGCCGTACCGCGGCGGCCTCACCCATGGCGGCCGTCCCGCCCCGCCTTGACCGCGTACACCACCAGGCTCTTGCCGATCAGGGGATTCAGCGCGCGGTCGGCCAGCCGGGTGACGGCAGGCTTGCGCATGATGTCCCAGACGAGCATCCGGTGGTAGCCACTGGCCAAGGGGTGCTTGTCGTTGTGCACGCCGACCGCGCACTTGAGCCACCAGTACGGGGAGTGCAGGCCATGCGCGTGGTGATGCCACCCGACGTTCAGCCCGGCCCTGGCCAGCTTGGCCTCCAGCTCGACCCGCGTGTAGATGCGCACGTGCCCCCCGGGAACCTCGTGGTATTCCGTGGACAGCGCCCAGCAGACCCGTTCGGGCAGCCAGCTCGGCACCGTGATGGCGGCCAGCCCGCCCGGTCGCAGCACCCGCGCGAGCTCGTTCATCGCCCGCTGGTCGTCCAGGACGTGCTCGAGCACCTCCGCCGCGATCACCCGGTCGAACGTGCCGTCGCCGAACGGCATCGCCGTGGCGTCCCCGGAGACGACGGTGGCGCCGACGCGGCGATCAGCCTCGCCGGCCTCCCGCATCGCGTAGAACATGCCCCGCACCGGGTCGAGTTCGGTGGGGTCCAGGTCGAACGCGACCACGTCCGCGCCGCGCCGGTATACCTCGAACGCGTGCCGCCCGCCCCCGCAGCCCAGGTCGAGCACGCGCTGCCCGGGCCGGACGGGGAACCGGCGGAAGTCGACGGTCAGCACGGCGTCCCCGGGCCGTCCCGCCGCCCCATGGCCTCCCGGTACTGCGCCACGGTGGCCCTCGCCACCGCGGGCCAGGCGAACCGCTCGCCGACCCGCCGCAGCGCGCGCTCCGCCAGCGCGGCGCGCTCGGCCGGGGTGTCGTGCAGCCGCCTCAGCGCAGCGGCGAGTTCTTCGCTGTCCGCGGGGGTGACCAGCGCCGCGGCGTCACCGGTCACCTCGGGCAACGCCCCGGAGCGGCTGGCCACCAGCGGGGTACCCGACGCCATGTGCTCCACTGCGGGGAGCGAGAACCCCTCGTACAGCGAGGGCACGACGGCCACCTCCGCGCTGGCCAGCAACGCGGAGAACGCCTCGTCGTCCAGGTCGCGGGTGAACCTGACCCGGTCCGCGAGGCAGAGTTCAGCGGCGAGCTTCTCGGTGGCGGGGGAGGGCTTGCCGACGATGACCAGGTGCACGTCCCGGTCCGTGACGAGCTTGCCGACCGCGTGCAGCAAGGT
Organism: uncultured Actinomycetes bacterium; assembly: GCA_963789225.1. GTDB lineage: Bacteria > Actinomycetota > Actinomycetes > Streptosporangiales > Streptosporangiaceae > Palsa-504. The sequence continues at coordinate 80,126 of CAWBKD010000030.1, read as the reverse complement.
AGCCACGCCCTTGATGGCCAAGTCGGCGCTGGCCACCGCGATGATCCGGCCGGGCACCCGCGCGTCCTGCCGCGGCCGGAACACGCGCGTGTCGACCCCGAGCGGGACGACGTGCACGCGGTCCGGCGGGACCCGGAAGTCGCGGCAGATGTCGTGCTTGGCCGAGGCCGACACGGTAATGAGCGGCCCCTGCCCGGCGACCCGGCGCGCGACCCTGGCCTGCATCCGGACGAACCCGTACCAGCGCCGCCGCGACAGCCGGTCGAGCCGGCTGAGGGAGGCCAGGTCGATGCGCTTATCCACGCTGATCGGATGGTGGATGCTCGTCACCAGCGGGAGCCCGAGCCGCCGGATGCCCAGCATCCCGTACCCAAGCCCCTGGTTGTCGTGGACGACGTTGAAGTCCCCGGCCCGGGCGGCCAGCGCGCGCCGCGCCCTGATGCTGAACGTCAGCGGTTCGGGGAACGCGCCGCCCCACATCATGACCGTCTCAAGCACGTCGGCCCAGTCCCGGTACTCGCCCCACCGCGGCGTCCGGAACGGGTCGCCGTCCCGGTACAGGTCCAGGCTCGGTACCTCGGTCAGCCGCGGGCCCGGGTCGAGGTCGGGGTACGGCTGGCCGGAGAAGACCTCGACCCGGTGCCCGAGCGCGTCGAGTTCCCGGCTCAGGTGGCGGACGTAGACCCCCTGACCGCCGCAGTGCGGTTTGCTGCGATAAGAAAGCAGCGCGATCCGGAGCGGGCGGTCCGCGGTAACCACGGGTTACTGTCCCGGTCCGGCCTAGCCCCGTGGCGGGAATCACACGAGGCAGCGCCGCGCGCCGAAGGCAAGTGACCGAGCACCGTGAAATCATACGGGGCCGCCCTCCGCCCCCACACGCGGCCCGGCCCGGCCCGCCAGAGCCAGCCGCCCTCCGCCCCACACGCGGCCTGGCCCGGCCCGCCAGAGCCAGCCGCCCTCCGCCCCACACGCGGCCCGGCCCGGCCCGCCAGAGCCAGCCGCCCTCCGCCCCCACACGCGGCCCGCCTGGCCCGCTCGAGCCAACCCCCCTCCGCCCCCACACGCGGCCAGAAAGCCCGGCCCAGACGGCGAGCGCCGCCTTGACTTTACTGATTTCATTGATCTAGCATTCAGATATCAATTTATGACAAGGCGGGTGTGCGATGAGAGCGAAGCTTACTGGGCGTGCGCGCCCCGGGGTCCGGCTGTTTGTCCCGGTGACGGCGCTCGCCGCGCTGACCCTGCTGGCCACGGCCTGCAGCAGCAGTAGCAGCCCGGCGCCGGCCAGTACGGTATTCCACGGGGCGACGGTACCGACCGGATCCTGGCCCTACCCGGATGGCGACCTCGCCAACACCAGGGTGGCGCCGGACTCGGTGATCTCGGCGGCGAACGTGTCCGGGCTGCGGGAGGTCTGGGCGTTCAAGCTGACCGGAACGGCGGCGGCCGGAGTCTCGTACACCGGCTCGATGACCGCGCCGCCGGTCGTCCAGAACGGCGTCGTGTACATCCAGGACCAGTACGCCAACGTGTACGCGGTGGCGCTCGCCACGGGCAAGCTGAAGTGGGAGTACCAGGTAGGCATCGCCGAGAAGAGCGGGCCAGGGCCGGACGGCGTGGCGGTCGCTGGCGGCGCCGTGTACGGGACTTCGTCGAATACGGTCTTCGCGCTGAACGCAACGACCGGCAAGACGATCTGGGTGGACAGCAGCCTGCTGAACAGCGGCCAGGGGTCGTTCGAGATGCAGCCGCAGGTGGCGGACGGGCGGGTCTACGTGGCCAGCGCCTACGGCTCGGGACCCGGCGGCGGGCTGCTCCTGGCGCTGAACGCGTCAACCGGCGCCGTGCTGTGGAAGTTCAACACGGTCATCGGCCAGCAAACGGGTGTGCAGGCTCTCGGTGTCGGCTCGGGCGGGGCCTGGGAGCCGCCGCTCGTCGGGAACGACGGCTCGGTCACGTTCGGCATCGGGAACCCGTACCAGACCATCGGCGAGGCCATCGCGCACCCGTCGCGGGACCTGTACACCGACAGCGCGGTGAACCTGGACGCGGCGACCGGGAAGCTGCGCTGGTACTACCAGGCCGTCCCGAACGACTTCGCGGACCACGACCTGCAGGCGTCGCCGATCGCGACGACCATCGGCGGGGTTCCCGCGATCATCGCCGGCGGCAAGATGGGCATCGTCTACGCGCTGAACGCCCAGACCGGAGCCCTGCTGTGGAAGACTCCGGTCGGCAAGCACAACGGGCACGACAACGACGGCCTGCTGTTGGTGGAGCACAAGCTCACGATCAAGTATCCCTACACCGTGGAGCCCGGACCGCTGGGCGGCATCCTGTCGAACATGGCCGTGGCGGACGGCAGCGTGTACGTGGCCACCATTGACCTGCCGATCGCCTACACCGGTCCGCAGGTGGCCGACGGTAACAAGGCCGCAGGCGGCGAGAGCGGCGAGAGCGGCGAGATAGAGGCGCTCAGTCTGGCCACCGGCCAGGTCGAGTGGGACACCAAGGTCTCCACCCTGCCGCTCGGCGCGGCCACGGTCTCCAACGACCTGATCTTCACCACGCTGTACACCGGCACCCTGATCGCCCTCAACCGCACCACGGGTGCGATCGTCTACAGCCAGAAGCTGCCCACATCGACGAACGCGCCGATCGCCGTCTTCGGCAACACGGTGCTGGTCCCGGACGGCGGCCCCAAGACGGCCACGGGCGGCGGCAACCCACAGCTGGTGGCCTACACCGTCCCGTAATCACAAGCGGCGCCGCAACGCCGCTCACGCGGTTCAGGGGGGCACCGTGTGAGCGGCGTTGTCGCCTGTGGCTATCGTTGCCCGCGAATGGAGGTGGTTCGCGATGGCACACAGGTTCCCGGCGCTGATCGCGGCTCCGGCCGCGGCGCAGGGGCGGCTCTGGCTGACCGGAGCCCGGCTGTTCGACGGGACCGGGGCCCCGCTGCGGGAGGGCGCGGCGGTCCTGGTGGAGGACGGGGTGATTCGCCGGGTCACCGACGCGGCGCAGCCGTGCCCCGAGGACGCTAGCGCGATCGACGTAGGCGGGCGGGTCCTCATGCCGGGGCTGACCGACGCGCACACGCACGCGTCGGGCTCGGTCCCGAGCGTGGACAAGGGTGCCGAGGAGCCGCTGCCCGGCGTCACCGCGCATTTCCTCCAGGCCGAACTCCGCGACTACCTGCGCCTCGGCGTGACCACCATCCGGGTGACCGGCTCGCAGGGGCTGATGCCGCAAGAGGCCAGGCAGGCCATGCGGTACGGCGCGTTCCGCGGTCCACGGCTGCTGACCTGCGGGAAGATCATCTCCGCCACGGCGCCCGGCGGGCGCTTCTACGGCGACATGTACCGGGAGGCCGACGGCGAGGACGACGTGCGCCGGGCGGTCAGGGAGCAGATCCGCTGGGGCGCGGACTTCGTCAAGATGATGACCACCGGCGCCCGCTCGAACGAGCTGGAAGATCCGGACCCACTCCAGCTCACCGACCCGGAGATGGCCGCCATCACCGACGAGGCGCACCGGCTGGGCTACCGCGTCTCCGCCCACGCCGAGGGCGTGGACGGCTGCGCGGCCGCGATCAGGCACGGCGTCGATACCGTCGAGCACGGCATGTACCTGCACTCGCGCCCGGACCTGCTCGACGCCATGGCCGCCGCGGGCCAGGTGCTGGTGCCTACGCTGTCGGGTTACTACTGGATGTCCGGCCTGGGTTCGGAGGTCATCGACCCGGCGCACGCCGACGCCGAGCCTGATATGCCGCCCGTCCTGGTGGAACTGGCGCAGCGGAACCTCAGGGAGGGAGCGGCCAGCATGCGGGCCGCCCGGGACGCGGGCGTCAAGATCGCGCTCGGCAGCGACACCAGCCTGGCCGCCGGGCTGGAGATCCAGCGGATGGTCTTCCATGGCCTCACCCCGGCGCAGGCCATGGTGGCTGCGACGAAGACCGCGGCCGAGGCGCTCGGGCTCGACGAGCACATCGGGACCGTCGCCGAGGGCAAGCTCGCGGACCTGATCATCGTCGACGGCGACCCGCTGGCCGAGCCGCGGTTGCTGTCCGACCCGGCCAGGATCTGGCTGGTGCTGCAGCTAGGCGTGCCTGTGGCCGGCGAGTTGCTCGCCAACCCGGCCCTCGCGGGCCAGTTCACGCCGCCAGATCGCCCCGCCGCACCCAGGCCGGCCGACATGGAAGGCTGGATCCAGCACGGCCGGACTAGCCAGTGACGTGACCGACCAGCAAGCCGATCAGGTAGGTGATCCCGGCCGCGCCCGCGCCCAGGAGCAGTTGCCGCAGTGCCCCGCGCCAGAACGGCCGGTTGGTCAGCCGGGCCACGATGCCGCCGCCCGCGACCGCGGCGACCCCGGCCAACCCCAGCGACGCCCAGAGCAGGTGCAGCCCGGCCAGGTAGGGGATCAGCGGGATCAGCGCCCCGACGGCGAAGGCGGCCAGCGACGCGCCGGCCGCCACCAGGGGTGACGGCAGCTCACCGGGGTTGACGCCGAGTTCCTCGAGTGCGTGCACGGCCAGCGCCTTGTCCGGGTCCGCGGAGATCTCCGCGGCCGCCTGCCGCGCGGTGGTGGCGCTCACGCCGCGGGCGCGGAGCATGCCGGCCAGCTCGGCCTGCTCGAAGGCGGCGTTGTGCTCGAGCTCGTGCCGCTCCTTGTTGACCTCGGCCTGGACGAGCTCGTTCTGGGAGGAGACAGACACGAACTCCCCGGCCGCCATGGAGAAGGCGCCCGCGGCCAGGCCCGCCAGGCCAGTCAGCACGATGGTGTGCGCCGACCCGCCGCCGCCGCCGACCCCGGCGATCAGCGACACGTTGGTGACCAGCCCGTCCATGGCCCCGAACACGGCGGGGCGCAGCCACCCGCCTGACACGTCCCGGTGGTGGTGCCCGTGCCCGGATCCGTGGCCATGGGTGTGACCGTGGGCGTCAGCCTGCGATCGCTTGTCGGTCGCCATCGCCGATGCCTTCCCCTCCGGGGCCGGGCCCGGGGTCGCGCTCATGGCCCCGGCGCACAGTACACCACCCCCCGGCCCATGCCCGTGTTGGCGCGGGCCCACACGGGGCCCGCGCCAGCCAGACGCCTAGCTCTTCGCGGCGTTGTACAGGAAAATGTGCCCGATCGCGGTCGGGTAGACGCCGGTCACGTTCATGGCCGTCGCCGTCAGGTAGTTGTAGAAGTACGGGTAGATGATCGGCGTCTGCTGCAGCAGCAGCGTCTCGATCTGCCCGGCCACGGTGCGCTGGGAGGACAGGTCGGGGGCCGCGACGTACTGGGTGACCAGGTTGTTGTACGCCGAGTCGGCGAAGTGGGCGGCGTTCCAGTCGCCGACACCGGTCTTCGCGTTGTACGTCTCCAGCGGGGCGGTCAAGAACACGTTCGGCACGCCGCGGTGCCCGTAGTCGACCAGGCTCATCGTGGCGTCCAGCCAGTCCGAGCCGCCGAACTCGAAGTTGCCGTAGTACTTGGACTGTTCTTCGATGTTGAGGTTGATCTTCACGCCGATCTGGGCTGCGGCCTGCGCCACGATCTGCGCCAGCTCCGGGATCTCCTGGATGTTCTCGGTCGACAGCGTGGTGGTGAACCCGTTGGGGTGCCCGGCCGCGGACAGCAGCGACTTGGCCATGGCGATGTTCTGCACGCGCTGCGGGACGGTGGTGTTGGTGGAGGGGAAGATGGGCGCGAACGGGCTGTCGTTGCCGATCGCGGCCAGGCCCTTGAACAGCGCGGTGACGATCTGCGGCCGGTTGAGCGTCAGCGCGATCGCCTGGCGTACCCGCGGGTCGGTGAACGGTGCCAAGTCGCAGCGCATCGACAGCTCGCGGTGCGCGCTCGAATTGAGCTTGATGACGTTGTACCCGCCGGCCAGCAGCGCCTCGCCCCCGGTATAGGAGAACTGCCCGAGGACGTCGATCGTCCCGCCGGTCAGCGCGAGGACCGATGGCGGCTGGGTGTCGTAGAAGGTGAACTGGGTCCCGGACGGTAGCGCCTTGGTGCCCCAGTACGACTCGTTCCGGGTAAAGGAGGCGCCCACCTTCGGCGTGTACGAGCTCATCACGAACGGCCCGGTGCCGACGAACGAGCTCTGCCACTGCGTCGGGCTGTAGTTGTTCGGGATGATGATGGTGTTGTAGTTGTCCGAGGAGACCAGGTACGGGAAGTTCCCGTTCGGGGCCTCCAGGTTGAAGGTGACCGTGAAGTCGTCGACCTTCTGTATTCCGTCCGGCTTGAGCACGCCGGCGAACGCGGACAGCGCGGCCGACGGCGGGGACGTGTACAGCTTCATGGAGTAGATGACGTCGTTGGCGGTCAGCGGGGCGCCGTTGTGGAACTTGACGCCCTGGCGGATCTTGAACGTCCAGGCGCTGGCGGTGGAGTTCGCCGACCAGCTCGTCGCCAGCACCGGCTTGAGGGTCAGCGTCTGGTCGGACAGGACCAGATACTCGCCGGTCTGCGCGAGCATGTCGAGCCCGCCCTGGTCGGCGACGGTCACCGGGTTGATCGCCGCGGCCGGCGTGGTGATGCCGACCCTGATCGTCGCCCCGGGTGCACCGGACGCGGCGGCGCTGCTCGACGTCGAGGCCGACGAGCTCGACGAGCTCGAGGAGCTGCTGCTGCTGCACGCCTCGAGGATCGACCCGAGCACAGGGACGGATATGCCGACGACGGTCGCGCGGCGGATGAAGTCGCGGCGGGAGAGCCGTCCCGCGGCGAACTCGTCGATGATGTGGTTAGCGAGGTCACCCTGGTCCTGGCGCAGTCGCCCGAGCCGGCGGTGGTCGATATTCCTTTTCACTAGGAACCTCCCTGGGATGGGACGGATTGGCTGCGCTGGAGTTCTCGCAGTTCGGCGAGCGGGATGTGACAACGGATCTGATGGTCCGGCTCGTCCTCATGCAACGGTGGTTCCGTGGACTCGCACTCGCCGGTCGTCAGCTTGCGGGGGCATCGGGTGTGGAACACGCAGCCGCTCGGCGGGTCGGCCGCGGACGGGATCTCACCGGTCAGCCTGATCCGGTCGGGCCGCTCGCCGTCGAGCGACGGCACGGCGGAGAACAGCGCCTCGGTGTACGGGTGGTGCGGGCCGGCGAAGACGGTCTCGGCGGGACCGACCTCCATCACCCTCCCGAGGTACAGCACCACGATGCGGTCCGACAGGTACCTGACCAGGCCCAGGTCGTGGGAGATGAACAGGTAGGTGGCCCGCTCGGTTTGCTGCAGGTCCGCGAGCAGGTTGAGGATGGCCGCCTGGACCGAGACGTCGAGCGCGGACGTGGGTTCGTCGCAGACCACCACTTCCGGCCCGGGGCCGAAGGCCCGCGCGATCGCCACCCGCTGCTTGAGCCCGCCGGAGAGCTGGCTCGGGCGCAGCGGCAGGTGCCTGTCCTCCAGCCGCACCGAGGCGATCAGTTCCTCCAGCCGGTCTTGCAGGGCCTTTCCCGAGAGCCTGGCCAGCTCGGACAGCGGGCGGCTGATCAGGGCCCGCACCGAATGGCGCCGGTTGAGCGCCGAGTCCGGGTTCTGGAACACGATCTGCAGCGAGCGCAGGACCTCCCGCGGCCGCCGCCGCGCATCCGGGCTCAGCGGCTTGCCGTGCATCGTGACGGTCGAGCCCGGATCCGGCTTGGTCAGCCCCAGCAGGACGCGCGCCAGCGTGGTCTTGCCGCTGCCCGACTCGCCCACCAGCCCGAGCGTCTCGCCTCGCTCGATGGCCAGGTCCACCCCGGCCAGGGCCCGGACGTTGCCCCCGAAGGTCTTGGACAGCCCCTCCATCACCACGAGCGACCCGTCGGCTCCGTCGGTCCCGTGGCCCGCGAGCTCGGGGATCGCGGCCGGCGTGGCACGGGGCAGGTCCGGGGCCTGTTCGTGGAAGTAGCAGCGCGAGGTCCGGGTGGCGTCGACCAGGAAGAACGGCGGCTCCGTGGTCCGGCACCGGTCCTGGACCAGCGCGCAGCGCGGCGCGAACACGCACCCGGTCATCGTGTAACCGGGGGTCGGCAGGAAGCCGGGGATCGTGTCCAGCCGGTCGCTGTCCTTGCGCTGCCCGCGGCGCGGGATGCAGCGGAGCAGCCCGACCGTGTACGGGTGCCGGGGGTTCTCGAACACCGCGCGCGCGGGTCCTTGCTCGAGTAGCTCGCCCGCGTAGAGCACGCCGACCCGGTCGCACATCTTGGCGATCACCGCCAGGTTGTGGCTGATGAACAGCACCGAGGTGTCGAGCTCCTGGCGCAGGGCCGCGACCAGGTCGAGCACCTCGGCCTCGACGGTGGCGTCCAGCGCGGTGGTCGGCTCGTCCAGGATCAGCAGGGACGGCGAGCGGGCCAGTGCCATCGCGATGACCGCCCGCTGCGCCATCCCGCCTGATAGCTCGTGCGGGTACCGCTGCATGACCCGGGCCGGGTCCGATATCTGCACCTTGCGCAGCATCTCCTCGGCCGAGGCCCTCGCCTCGCCCTTGTGCTGCCCGGCGATCTCGAACACCTCGGCGATCTGCTGGCCCACCCGGATCGACGGATTGAGCGCCCGCCCCGGCTCTTGGTACACCATCGAGACGGTGCGGGCCCGTAGGTCGCGCAGCGTCCCCCGGCCCATCGAGAGCGGGTCAAGCCCGTTGATGCTGATCCGACCGCCGCTCACCCGGCCGTTGCTGGGCAGGTAACGCACCAGCGCGAGCGCGACCGTGGACTTGCCGGAACCGGACTCGCCCACCAGCCCGTAGGACTCGCCGCGCGCGATCGAGAACGTCACGTCCCGCAGCGCGAGGCGGTCCTGGCCCCGGACCTTGTAGGTGACGTCCAGGTTCGTCACGGACAGGGCCGGCGCCGGAGCAGCCGCATCGGGCACAGGAGCAGCCGGGTCGGGCGCCGGAGCAGCCGCATCGGGCGACGGCGACGAAGGCGACGGCGACGATGGCGCGGAGTCGGCGGTCATGAGGCGAGCACCTGCTCAATCGAGTCCGCGACCAGGATGACGGCGACCACCAGCGAGGCGATGGCGAGCGCCGGGAACAGCGTCTGCCACCAGTAGCCCGCGGTCAGGTTGATGTAGTTGGCCGCGATATCCGCGCCCCAGTCGGGGGTGGGCGGCTGGATACCGAAGCCGAGGAAGGACAGCGTGGCGATGGCGAAGATCGCGTAGCCCAGCCGGACCGTGAACTCGACCAGGATGGCCGGCATGACGTTGGGCAGGATCTCGCCGAACATGACCCGGATCGGGCTCTCGCCGAACAGCCGGGAGGCGGACACGTAATCTTGCTGCCGCTCAACCAGCGCGGCCGCCCGGACCGTGCGCGCGATCAGCGGCGTGAAGACCAGGCCGACGACGATGATCAGCGTCCCCGTGGAGGGGCCGAGGGCGACGATGAACAAGAAGGCGATGATCACGATGGGCAGCGCGAGGAAGGCCTCCACGATCCGCCCGGCGATCAGGTCGAAGACGCCGCCGAAATAGCCCATGGCCAGGCCGAGGATGGTGCCAAGGACGGTGCCGAGGATGGTGGCCAGCGGCGTGATGACCAGGATGTCCCTGGAGCCGGTGATGACCCGGGACAGCACGTCCCGGCCGAGCCCGTCGGTGCCGAACCAGTGCGCCGCGGACGGGGCGGCATTGGTGAACAGTAGCTGCTGCGTGAGCGGGCTGTACGGCGCGAACAAGTGCCCGAAGATGGCGCAGACCACCCAGAACAGCACGATCCCTGTACCGACGAAGAACGTCGGCTTGCGCAGGAGCAGCCGCCAGGCGGTCGGCGTGGCCCGGCCCGCGGCCGCGACCGCTACCGCGGCCGTCGCCCCGAGATACCCGGTCGTCATGCCGAGGGAACCAGCGGGCGCCGTGAGATCGACGGGCAGCGAGCCATCCGGTTGGGGCGGCGGCTGGAGCAGGCCGCTCATTCGGTCCCCCCGATCCGCAGCCGCGGGTTCAGCCACGTCAGCAGCAGGTCCGCGATGAGCGTGGCCAGCACGTAGACGACGCCGATGATCAGGACCCCGGCCTCCAGCATCGGGAAGTCCTTGGCCACCGCCGCCTTGTAGATCAAGTTCCCGAGCCCTTGGTAGTTGAACAGCGTCTCGACCACGACCAGCCCGCCGATCAGGTACCCGGTCTGGGTCGCGATCACGGTGATGGTCGGCAGCAGCGAGTTCCGCAGCACGTGCCGGCGGATCACGGTCGCGCGCGGGAGCCCTTTCAGGATCGCGGTGCGCGTGTAGTCAGAGTTGAGCGCCTCGATGGTCCCCGCCCTGGCCATACGGGCAATGTACCCGAATAGAACAAAAACGAGCGGTATAGCCGGCAATATTAGGTGCCGGAACTGCTGGAAGTCCGAGGAGTTCGCCCCGGCCGAGGCGGTGACCGGTAGCACCTTGAGCTCGACGCCGAACACCACGATGAGCACGATCCCGGAAACGAACTCGGGCACGGTGGAAAGGGTCAGCCCGGTCACCGAGATGACCCGGTCCGCGCCGTGCCCCTGGTTCAGCGCCGCGATCACGCCGGCGATGATGGCCAGCGGCACCACGATCACGAACGCGAGCGCCGCCAGCTTGATCGAGTTGAGCAACGCGGCCCGGACAAAGGGCTCCACCGGCGACCGGTAAGCATAGGACGTGCCCATGTTGCCGTGCAGCAGCCCGCCGATCCACGACAGGTACCTGGTGAGCAGGGGCCGGTTGACCCCGAGTTGGGCGTCGAGGGCCTGCACCGAGCTCTGCGACGCGAACGGGCCGAGCGTCGCGCGCGCGGGATCACCGGGGAGGATCTGACCTGCGAAGAATACGATCAGGCTCAGAATCCACAGCGTGAGGACCATCAGCCCTAGGCGCCGCAGCAGGAACGTTGCCATTGCTGGCCTCCTTGAATGCCGGGCCGCCTAACGCGGAACGTTCCAGAGCGGCACAGCCTAGCTCAGTTATAGATGGGTGAGCAATCAATGACGATCATGCTCAACGGAAGTGACCTGACTGTTACGCAGGTGCTCGCGGCGGCCCGGCACGGCGAAACGGTCGCGATCACACCCGACGCGATCGAGGCCATGAGCCAGGCGCGACAGGTGGTGCAGGAGGTGCTAGCGAAAGGCGAGCCGGTCTACGGCCTGACCACGGGCGTGGCCGAACGCAAGTCCTTCCTCCTCGACCCCGCCGAACGCCGCACGTTCAACCACCGCCTCGTCCTCAACCACCGGATGGCGCAAGGCGACGCCGCGCCGCCCGACGTGGTCCGCGGCGCGATGGTCTGCCTGGCCAACAGCTACGCCAAGGGCGTAACCGGGGTCCGCCCCGAACTCGCCGAGATGGTCGTCACGCTGCTGAACGAGGGCTTCGCGCCGCCGGTCCGCAGGCTCGGCTCGGTCGGCCAGGGCGACCTCGGCCCGATGGCCGACCTCGCGCACGGGCTGATCACCCGCAGCGGCTTCGAGGTCGCCGAGAACGAAGGGCTGGCCCTGGTCAGCAGCAACGCCTTCACCACGGCATGGGCCGCCATTGCACTAGCCGACGCGCAGACCCTGATGGACTCACTCGACGTCGCGGGCGCGCTGGACCTGGAGGCGTTCGGCGCCAACGTGACCTGCCTGCACCCGGTCATCGAGCAGACCCGCGCGTTCCCAGGGCTCGAAGCAACCTTGCACCACCTGCGCGCCCTCCTTAAGGGCAGCTACCTGTGGCAGCCCGGCGCGGCCAGGTTCCTGCAGGACCCGCTGACCTTCCGCTGCCTCCCGCACATCAACGGCGCGGCCCGCGACGCGCTCCACTACGCCACGAACATCTTGCAGATCGAGCTCAACTCCTCCCAGTCCAACCCCGTGGTCGTGCTGGCCGACCGCAGGATCGTCTCGGTCGGGAACTTCGACATCGGCCCGCTGGCCGCCGCGCTCGACTTCGCCAGGATCGCGCTCGCCCCGGTGGTGACCAGCGCGAACGAGCGCGCGGTGAAGCTGCTCCAGGCCCCGTTCTCCGGCCTGCCCGCCGGCCTGGCCGCCGCCGCGGGCTCGCCCGACGACGCGCTGTCCGAGCTGGCCGTGGCCGGGCAAGCTATCACCGTGGAGGCGCGCACGCTGGCCCACCCGGTCTCCTACGAGCTGGCCAGCTCGGTAAAGGGCGACGGCATCGAGGACCGGGCCACGATGGCGCCGCTGTCGGCGCGCCGCCTCGCCGACATGATCGACCTGTCCTCGCGGGTCGCGGCGATCGAACTGGTCGTCGCCGCCCAGGCCATCGACCTGCGCGCCCCGGGCCGGCTCGGCGCCGGGACCGCCCAGGCGTACCGCATGATCAGGAACCTGGTCCCGTTCACCCGGGCCGACGACACCCTGCCCGCCGACCTGGAGCCCGTCGTGGAGCTGGTCACCCGCGGCCTCCTGGCCCAGCTCGACCAGCCGAACCAACCGGTCCCGGCGGCCTTAGGAAGGGGGAAAGGGGAGGTGGGCGGGGTATAGCATGCCCCCATGCAGGAGCACAGCGTTCAGATCGGCGAGAGCTTCGTAGGCGAGGGCGGCGAGGCAGCCCACGTCAACACCGTCCTCGGGGACCGCCACGGCCCGGTCGGCACGGCCTGGGCGACCGCGCTGGCCACGCCGCGCCAGGGCCACATCCCCTTCGTCACCGTGCTGCGCCCTAATCTCCCGGTCAAGCCGCTGACCCTGTTCGTGAACAAGGCGCCGGTCCTCGACGACGCCCACGCCAACCTCACCTGGGGTGCCGCCCAGGCCGGCGTGGCGGGCGGGGTCGCGGACGCGGTCGCCGAGGGCATCATCAGCGAGCAGGCCGCCGAGGACCTGGTCCTCATCGCGGCCGTCTGGGTGAACCCCAACGCCAAGAACGCGGGACTGGTGTACCGGAACAACCGCGCCGCGACCCGCAACGCCCTGCACGCCGGCGTCGAGGGCACGCCGAAGGTCGCCGACGTCCTGGCGGCCAAGGACGCCCCGTCCAACCCGTTCTTCACCCCGGAGTGAAGATCACGGCCATCCGGCTCGACCGGATGCGCCTGCCGCTCGACCCCCCGTTCCACGCGGCCTGGGACCCGGTGCCGCGCCGCCACTTCGACGCCACCCTGGTCCGGGTGGAGACCGACGAGGGCGTCACCGGGTACGGCTCCGGCGACACAATGGACGGCTTCGAGCCGTTCGCGCCCCTGTTCACCGGCCGCGACCCGCTGCGCATCGCCGACCACGTCCGGACCATCGAGACGATCGGCTTCCACGCCGGCCGGTACTGGCCGCTCGAGGCCGCGCTTTGGGACATCCTCGGGCAGGTAACCGGGCAGCCGGCCAGCGTCCTGCTGGGCGGCGCCACCCGCCGCCTGCCCGCCTACGCCTCGTTCGGCGAGGCCAGGACCCCACCGGCCCGCGCCGAGGCCGCCCTGGCAGCAAAGGCTGCAGGTTTCCGCGCGATGAAAATCAGAATTGACCGAACGAACGTTGGCGCCTCCCTCGCGTCCGTCCGGGCCACCAGGGAAGCCGTCGGCGACGACATCGCCCTGATGGCCGACCTCAACCAGTGGTGGCGGATGGCCGGTGACCTCACTCCAGCGCTCGATGAGGCGGCGGTCCGCCGCGTCGCCGCCGAGCTCGCCGAACTCGGCGTCCTCTGGCTGGAAGAACCCCTGCCCGCGGGCGACCTGGACGGCATGCGGGCGCTGCGCGCCCAGATCAGGGTGGCGGGCGGCGAGATGGCCAGGACCCCCGCCGAGCTACTCGCCGCGCTGGACGCAGGCGCCCTCAACGTGGTCCAGCCCGACGTGGTGCTCTCGGTCGGCCTGCTCCGCGCCAGGACCATCGGCGAGCTGGCCCTGCTGCGCCACCGCTGGTTCACCCCGCACACCTGGACCAACGGCCTCGGCCTCCTGGCCAACCTGCACGTGGCGGCCGGCGTCGGCGGCGGCCCCTACCTCGAGTTCCCGTACGACCCCCCAGGCTGGACCCCCGAACGCCGCGACTTCTTCCTAACCGAACCCCTCCGCATCGACGCAGAGGGCTACCTCAACATCCCCGACGCCCCGGGCCTCGGCATGCGGATCGACCACGACGCGGTCGCCCGTTACGCCCGGTGATCCCGTTACGCCCGGTGATCCCGTTACGCCCGGTGATCCCGTTACGCCTGTGAACCGCTACGGCCGGCCCCAACCTGCCCCGGCCCGGCCGCCCCCAACCCACTCCCGGCCCAGCTCGCCCATCCGGTACCAATCACCTCACCGGCACCATGAGCAAACCGCCCACGACACCCCCGTTTGGGGCTCGTGGCCCACAGGCCCCGTCTATCGGTGCTCGTGCCTCACAAGCCCCGATACCAGCCGCCCTAAACCGGTCGGCCCGGCTCCGCGAGGCCGGCCCAGGGCGGCGCGTCGTCTGCTTCGGGGCCGCCCGCGTTGGCGGCCAGCCGTCCGAGCAGGTCGCCGAGGTGGTCCAGGTCAGCCTCGGCCAGCCCGGCCCTGAGCCTGGCGTCGAAGGCGACGGCCGCCTGCTGCAGCCGGGCGAACGCGGCCCGCCCGGCCTCGGTCAGCTCGACCACGTGGATCCGGCGGTTGGCGGTGTCGCGCGTGCGGGTGATCAGGCCGCGGGCGTCCAGCGCGTTGAGGTGATGCGTGAGGGTGGCCTCCCGGATCCCGACCGCCTCGGCCAGTTCGCGCTGGTTGGCCGGCTTGCGGATCGTGAGGTTGAGCAGGATCAGCCAGGTCGGCAGCGTGCCGCCCGCCTCCTCAAGCGCCTCCTCGAACGCGCGGCCGACCGTGCGCGCCGCCTGGTTGAGCCGCAGGCCGATCGGGACGCGGAATCCCTCTCTCACAAGGCCCAGCCTACCGTCAGATATCGATATCTAAGTATTTGACATCTAACCATTAGCTTGAGGGCGCCTGCGTCAGGTCGTCGAGGCGACTGAGGGTGCATTCAAGCGCGTCGGTGAGCCGCTTGCGGTGGCCGGTGGCCAGCAGGTCGAGCACCAGGCCGGTAAATGTCGCCTTGACCAGCGACGCCTCGCGTTCGGCGTCCTCGGGCTTGATGCCGTCAGCGATCAGGCCGTCGGCGATGTTGTCGCGCCAGAACGAGATCTGCTCCGCACGCACATCACCGGGCAGACCGCTGACCGTGGCGTCCAGCGTGGCGGCTTCGAGACCCAGTCGCACCAGCGCCAAGTGCTCCGGGCTGCGGTTGATCCACCGCCACCAGCGCCGCTGCAGCTCCGCGGTGGAGAGATTAGGTACCTGCCGCCGCCACCGCCCTTCGACTCCTCGCTGAATCTCAGCGGCCCGCCGCAATGCGGCGACCACCAGTTCGTCCTTGCTGCCGAAGTGATGCACCAGCGCGTTGACCGAAACACCCAGTGCGCGGGCCACCGGCCGCAGTGACACTCCGGCGAGGCCGTTCCGGCCGAGGTAGCTGACCACCTCGTCCAGTAGCTCGGTCCGTCGTTCGAGGTCAGGATGGCGTCCCATCAGTGTCGTCCCATCAGGCGCGCATGCGCTGGCCCGCCGGGTCGAGCACCGGTTCTGGCAGCAATCTCGCCGGACGGCGCTGGCCGATGATCTCCACCTCGAACATCGCGCCGGGCACCGCGAGCTCGGTCGGCACGTAGCCGAACGCCAGCGAGCGGCGGCTGTAATGCGCATACGCGCCGGACGTCACCCAGCCCACCACCGCCCCGCCGTGCCAGATCGGCTCGTCGCCGACGACGTCCGCCGGTTCCGCCGGATCGGGGGTGATGTCGAAGTAGCCGAGCGTTCGAGCCGGGCCGCGGGCTAGCTCAGCCTCCACCGCGGCGCGGCCGATGAAGTCGTGATCGAGCTTGAGCGATCGCATTCGCGCCTGCACCGGCGTGTAGATCGGGCGGTACTCGCGCGCCCAGGTACCGAACATCTTCTCCATGCGCAGCGACATCAGCGCCCGGAACCCGAACAGGCCGACGCCGTACGGCTGCCCAGCCTGCCACAGCAGATCGAACAGTGCCCGCTGGTACTCCGGTGCGACCCAGATCTCGTAGCCAAGATCCCCGGTGTAGGTCATCCGGCCGACGTAGGCCGGGATCATCCCGACGTCGATCCGGCGGAACGCCATGAACGGGTAATCCTCGGTGGCCAGCGAGGCGTCGGTGACCGATTGGAGCACGTCGCGGGCGCCAGGACCGGCCAGCGAGAGGCCCACCAGGGACAAGCCAAGCACGTCGAACCGCACCCCATCAGTGCGGTGGCCGAGGAACCAGCGGGAGTGATGCGCCTCGGCGATCTGCGAGCCGAACAGGAAGAAATCGTCGGTGCCGACCCGGGCCACGGAAAACTCCCCGACGATGTGACCGCCCGGATCGAGGGCGGCGGTGAGGTTGATCCGGCCGGGTCGCGGCAGCCGGTTGGTGAACAGCCGCTGCAGCCAGTCGGCGCTGCCGGCGCCGGTCACGCGGTACTTGGCGAAGTTGGAGCACTCGGTCAGCCCGACGCGCTCGCGCACCGTGGTGCACTCGTCGGCGACGACCGGGAAGGCGTTGGAGCGGCGGAACGTCACGTCCTCGCGCGGCTCCTCCCCCGGCCGCTGGAACCACAGGGGATGCTCGAGCCCGAAGCCTGCGCCCCATACCGCGTTGTGGGCGGTGAGCCGGTCACAGACCGGCGTGGTGTGCAGCGGCAGGCCGGCCGGGAGCTCCTCGTTGGGGAAGGTGATTCGGAACCGGCGGCTGTAGTTCTCCCGGACCTTGGCATTGGTGTAGGCGAGGTTCGCCCAGCTGCCGAAGCGGGCCACGTCCATCGCCCAGATGTCTTCGCCCGGATCGCCGTCGGCCATCCAGCGCGCGAGGGTGAGGCCGACACCGCCGCCCTGCGAGAAACCGGCCATCACCGCGCAGGCCACCCAGCAGTTGCGCACGCCGGGTACCGGGCCGACCAGCGGATTGCCGTCCGGCGCGAAGGTGAACGGCCCGTTGATCACCGTCTTGATCCCCGCGTCAGCCAGCGCCGGATAGTGCTTGAACGCGATCTCCAGCGACGGGGCGATCCGGTCCAGATCGGGGGTCAGCAGCTGCTGTTCGAAGGTCCACGGCGTCTCGCGCGGCGACCAGGGGACGCACGCCTGCTCGTACGTGCCGAGCAGCATCCCGCCGCCCTCCTGGCGGATGTAGAGCTCGCCGTCGAAGTCCATGGCCATCGGCAGCTCTCCTCCGGTGGCCGCGTTGTGCTCAGCCACCTCGGCCATGTCTTCGGTGATCAAGTACATGTGCTCCATCGCGAGCACGGGCAGCTCCAGGCCGATCATCCGGCCCACCTCACGGGCCCACAGCCCGCCGGCGTTGACGATGTGCTCGGCGTGGATCTCGCCGGAGTCGGTGCTGACGTCCCACGTGCCGTCGGGGCGCTGACGAAGGCCGCTCACCCAGGTGTGCTGGTAGATCTCGGCGCCGGCCTGCCGCGCGCAGGCGGCGTAGGCCCGGGTGACCCCGGTCGGGTCGACGTGGCCCTCGGCCCGGTCGAAGAGCGCGCCGATGAAGTACTCCTCCTCCAGAAGCGGGAACATCCGCTTGGCCTCGGCGGCCGAGATGATCTCCATGTCCATGCCGAGGTAGCGGCCGCGGGCCTGGGCCATCCGCAGCCAGTCCATCCGCTCCCGGTCGCCGGCCAGCGTCAGTCCGCCATTCATGTGGATGCCGCAGTTCTGGCCGGAGCGCCGCTCGATCTCGCGGTACAGCCCGACGGTGTACTGCTGCAGCTTCGCGACATTGGGGTCGCCGTTGAGCGTGTGCATGCCGCCCGCGGCGTGCCAGGTCGAGCCGGCGGTGAGCTCCTTGCGCTCGACGAGCACGACATCCGTCCAGCCCAGCTCGGTGAGGTGGAACAGGACCGAGGCGCCGACCACCCCGCCGCCGATGACGACTACCTGCGCGGAAGATTTCATCGAGTCATCCCTGCGTCTAACTTTTCCCGGTACAGTCGTTCCGACTATAGGACCCTGGAGGTGTCGTGCATGGGTAAGCTTCTCGATCGGCTCGCCGCCGGACCGGTGATCTGCGCCGAGGGGTACTTGTTCGAGTTCGAGCGCCGGGGCTACCTGCAGGCCGGGGCGTTCGTGCCGGAGGTGGTGCTCGAGGAGCCCGATATGGTGGCCGGGCTGCACCGGGAATACGTGCATGCCGGATCTGACGTGGTTGAGGCGTTCACCTACTACGCCCACCGCGAGAAGCTGGCCGTGATCGGCCGCGAGGGCGACCTCGAGCCGCTGAACCGGCAGGCGCTGCGTATCGCCAAGGAGGTCGGTGCCGAGCACGGCTCCCTGGTGGCCGGCAACATCTGCAACACCAACGCCTACGAACCGGACGACCCCGCGACGCATCAGGCCGTCCGCGACATGTTCGCCGAGCAGGTCGGGTGGGCCGCCGAGGCTGGCGTTGACTTCGTGATCGCCGAGACCATCGACTATTTCGGCGAGGCATTGCTCGCGCTGGAAGTGATCAAGGCGCACGGCCTCGACGCGGTGGTCACACTCAGTGTTCACCAGCAGCCCGTCGTCCTCGGGGGCGGCCCGGTCGGTGAGGCATGCCGTCGCCTGCAAGACGCCGGGGCCGACGTGATCGGGGTGAACTGCCAGCGCGGGCCCGCCACCATGCTGCCGCTGCTCGGTGAGATCCGCGGCGCGTGCGACGGCTACATCGCCGGCTTGCCGGTCCCGTACCGCACGACAGAGGCCGAGCCGACGTTCCAGTCGCTCACCGACCCGGATTGCGACCTGATCCCGGATGGGCGGCCGTTCCCGACCGCGCTGGACCCGTTCCTCGCCAACCGCTACGAGATCGGCGCGTTCACGACGGCGGCGGCCGCGCTCGGAGTCAACTACTTCGGCATCTGCTGTGGCTGCGCACCCCACCACGTCCGCGCGATGGCCGAGGCACTCGGCCGCACGCCGCCGGCGAGCCGGTTCAGCGCGGACATGAGCCGGCACGCCTTCTACGGCACCAACGAACGGATCAGCCAGCATTACCAGGAGCTCGCCAAGGAGCTCTAGGAACTCCGGCGGCGAGCGCGCACCCGCATAGGGCCACGGCCCAGAGCGTCCAAAGCAGCGGCCCGATCCCGGCGGCGTACCCGGTCGCGTCGCCGCCCCTGGCCGCCATGAGCCCGGCTAGCTCGACGACGTTGACGGCCACCTCGACCAGCCCGAACAGGGCCAGCCACCGGGGCAGCACCCTCGTCCGCCAGATGACGGCCGAGGGTGCGAGCACCGACACGGCGGTCGCCGGGGCGCTGAGCGCGTACAGGGACAAGGTCGCCATGTCGGCGCAGAGGCGGACGACCGCGGGCGGGAGTCCCGCGGTGCCCCGCCAGGCCGGCCAGCCCGGCCGTCGGCCCGGCGCGGCGGTGGAGGGTCGCGGGTGCCTGTTTCTGGTCGCTGCTGCCGGGCGTCGCGGCGTCGGTGTCGATGGCGGTTCGTTGATCTGTCATGCCTGCATCGTGCGGAGCGCGGCCCCGCCGAACATCGGCCAGGTGGTTGATGTTCTCCATCCGGGGAGGGTTGATCCTGGACCGGTGAGCAAGGCAAGGTTGAGTGATCAGAACGGCCGCCGCCACACTGGATTGCGGCTGCTCAAAGCGGAGGACGGGCCGATGCGCGCGGCGAGCCGACCAACGTCAGCGGGGGAGCCAGCCGCCGCGGGCTGGGCATCACGATGCCCGCCGCGATGACGGCGGCGGCGGCCAGCAACCACGTCTGGATCAGCTGCCCGAACTCCTCGGCGCCGCAGAGCCTGTGGCCGTCCTTCCTCGTCCGGGCCGATGGCATCACCGTCGGCCGGCTCCGCCGTAACGTCGCGGGCGTCCTGGTGACGACGGTCGACACGGAGCAGGACCTGTACGACTCCACGGCCGCCTGGCGCGGCCGGGCCATGGCGGGCGTGCTGCACAGCGGCACGCTGGTCAGCGACCCCCGGTCCGCGGACCGCAAGGCTCTGTAGGCCGGATCCGGAGCCCGCGCCCGCTGACCTGGGCCACGGACCTCGCCCGGTGGTGGGAGGCTGGTGCCGTGGCGCTTCCGGACAGCACGCTGATCACCCACATCGGTGAACTGGTCACCAACGACGACGGCGAAGGCGCGTTCGCCGCGAGAACCGACGCGGCGCTGGTCATCGCCGAAGGCCAGGTGGCCTGGACTGGGCCCGCGTCGCGCGCCCCGGCCGCGGATGCGATGGTGGAC
The DNA here is from genome assembly GCA_963789225.1 of uncultured Actinomycetes bacterium. Lineage (GTDB taxonomy): Bacteria > Actinomycetota > Actinomycetes > Streptosporangiales > Streptosporangiaceae > Palsa-504. The sequence continues at coordinate 59,956 of CAWBKD010000030.1, read as the reverse complement.
GCGGGCGGCCGGGCCGTGCTGCCCGGGTTCGTCGACTCGCACGCGCACCTGGTCTTCGCCGGGGAGCGCAGCGCGGAGTTCGCCGCCCGGATGGCGGGCCACCCCTACCAGGCAGGCGGGATCCTGACCACGGTCGCCGCGACCCGCGCGGCCACCGACGACGCACTACGCGCGAACCTGGCCCGGCTCGCCGCCGAGATGGCGAGGCAAGGCACGACCACGCTGGAGTGCAAGTCCGGGTACGGGCTGACCGTGGCCGATGAGGCGCGGGGGCTCGCGCTGGCCGGCGAGGTCACCCCCGAGGTAACGTACCTCGGCGCGCACGTCGTCCCGCCCGAGTTCGCCGGCGACCCGGGCGGCTACGTGGACCTGGTCTGCGGCCCGATGCTGGCGGCCTGCGCGCCGCGCGCCCGGTGGATCGACGTGTTCTGCGAGACCGGGGCGTTCGGCGCCGAGGCGGCCGCCGCGATCCTCGCCGCAGGCCGGGCCGCGGGACTCGGCGCCCGGATCCACGCCAACCAGCTGGGGCCCGGACCCGGGATCAGGGTGGCGGCCGAGGCCGGCGCCGCGTCGGCCGACCACTGTACGTACCTGACCGATGCCGACGTCGACGCGCTGGTATCGGCGCGGGTGGTCGCGACGCTGCTGCCGGGCGCGGAGTTCGGCACCAGGCACCCGTACCCGGATGCACGTCGGCTGCTCGACGCCGGCGCCACGGTGGCCCTAGCCACCGACTGCAACCCCGGTTCGTCCTACACCAGCAGCATGCCGTTCTGCATCGCCCTGGCGGTCCGCGACATGGGGATGACCACGCAGGAAGCCGTCTGGGCCGCCACGGCCGGCGGGGCCGCCGCGCTGCGCCGCCCCGACGTCGGCCACCTGGGCGTAGGCGCGCGCGCCGACCTGATCCTGCTAGACGCCCCGTCGCACGTCTATCTGGCCTACCGCCCCGGCGTCCCCCAGATTGCCGCCGTCTGGCAGGCAGGCCGCGTGGTCGCCGGGCCTGCACCCCGGCCAAGCCCCTAGCCCGGAAACCGTCCTCCGACCCCACCCGACCTGCCCCTCAGACCTCACCACCCACATTGGCCCCACCGGGTGGCTGGACGCAGTCGATGGGGGTGGCACCGTACCGAGAAGAGCCTGTACGGCGCCACACCCATGGGTTCGAAACGGGCCCTAGGGCTTGCGGGCCACGCCGCCCCACAGGCCGGTCGGGAAGGTGTCGAAGTCGGGCATGCGGCCTCTTACGGGGACGACACGCTAGAGCCTAGAGGGCAGGTAGTGACGGCGGAACCGGATCAGCGGCGCATCGGAGTCGCCGACGTAGGGGACGCCGGTGACCCGCGCGATGACCATCAGGTGGTCCCCAACCGAGAGCACCTGCGAGGCGGAACACTCCAGCGCCGCCAGGCCCCCCTCGACGATCAGGGCGCCGGAGTCCGGGCCGCGCCGGTGCGGCACGTCGTCGAGCATCAGCCGCGCCCCGGGCCGGCCCGCCGCGGCGAACCGGCCGGACAGCACCCGCTGCCCGGCGGTCAGGAAGACGACGGCAAACCGCGTGACGGGGTCCGACGCCCGGCCGAACACCTCGGCCAGGTAGGACCCGGCCATCAGCGACACCAGGACCAGCGGCGGGTCGTCGGACACCGGGCAGAACGCGCCGACCGTAGCGCCGACGTCGTCGCGCCCGTCGGCCACGGTCACCAGCGTGACCCCCGCCGGCCACGAGTTGAGGGCCGCAGGCACCGTGGGGTGCACCGCCGCCCGTTCGGTCAAGAGATCGTCCAGGTGCCGGGGAGCATCAGCGGTCCGTACGGCGACAGGCCGGCGCTGGCCGCCAGGCGCCACGCCGGGCCCCAGCCGTCGGCGAAGCTCAGCCCGAGCGCGGCGGCCGCCGCCGGACGGGCCTCGCTGGACTCGGGCGGGCGCAGCTGGTCGAGCGGGGTCAGCCGGGGGTAGACGCGCAGCCGCGCGGTGGCGGGCAGGCCCGCTCGGCGGCGGGCGATCTCGGCCGCGGCCGTCATCCCGCCGAGCTCGTCCACCAGGCCGTTCTCCGCGGCGTCGGCCCCGGTCCACACCCGGCCGCGGGCCAGCTCGTGGACCCGCTCGACCGGCATCCGGCGGCCCTGGGCCACCTTCTTCGTGAAGTCGCGGTAGATCGCGTCCAGCCACGTGTTGATCCGGTCCCACTCGTCCTGCGTGAACGGGTGCGTGGGAGCGAACATCGTCGCCCGCGGCCCCTCGGCTACCGAGTCGGTGGCGATCCCGGCCCGCTCCAGGGCGTCGGCGAACACCGGCTTACCCAATATCACGCCGATCGAGCCGGTCAGCGTGCCGGGCTGGGCCACGATGGCGTCGGCGGCCATCGAGATGTAGTAGCCGCCGGAGGCGGCCACGTCGCCCATCGACACGACGACCGGCTTGCCGGCGGCGCGGATCCGGACTACCTCACGCCAGATCGTGTCGGACGCCACGGCCGAACCGCCAGGGCTGTTGACCCGCAGCAGCACGGCGCGCACCCGGTCGTCCGCGCGGGCCTGCCGCAGCGCGGCCGACACCGTGTCCGAGCCCATGGCCCCGCTGCCGACCGGACCGCGGCTGCTGCGCCCCTGCCTGATCGGGCCGGACGCGTAGACCACGGCCACGAACCGCTCCCGCGGGTGCGGCAGCTGGCGGGCCCGCTGGGCCAGCGCATGCGCCCGCTGGTACCGCCCCACGTACTGCAGGATCGCGTCCTGGCCCGCGCGCTTGCGGACGTCGGCGTACACCTCGTCCCGGTAGCCCAGCGCGTCGACCAGGCCCTCGGCCAGGGCGTCGTCGGCCAGGAACGGGCCGCGGTCCAGCAGGGCGCGGGCGTCTTCTGCGGGCTTGCCGCGGCGTTCGGCGATGGCGGCGGAGAGCTGCTCGACGACCGAGACGGCCAGGCGCTCGGCGGCCTCCCGGGCGGGCCCGGTGAAGCCCTGCTCGGTGAGCTGGTCGGCGGCCGTCTTGTACTCGTAACGTTTCGCGCTCTGGAACCCGATGCCGACCCTGGCCAGCGCGTCGCGCAGGAACAGCTGCTCCACGGCCACGCCGGTCAGCCCGACGGCGCCCGACGGCTGCAGGTAGATGCGGTCGAACGCGGTGGCCAGGTAGTAGGGCAGGTTGCCCCCGGTGAACTCGCCGAAGGTCTCGGCCCAAGCCACGGCGAGCTTGCCCGAGGCGCGGAAGTCGGCCACCGCCTCGCGGATCTCCTGCATCCGGGCCAGGCCGATCCGGCTGCCGCCCACCTTCGCCACCAGCGCGCGGACCCGGTCATCCTCGCGCGCGCGGCGCAGGCCCGCGATGAGCTCGGGCAGCCTGACCCTGCGCAGGGACATGGCCGCGGACACCGGATCGCTGGCCGGCGCCTCTGCGATCCCGTCGGTCAGGTCCAGCTCGAGGATCAAGGGTGCCGTCTGGCGCTGCCGTAGCCTGGATACCTGCTCGGCGAGCGGCCAGGGGAGTTTCGCGTCTGCCATGCGGTCAGCTTACGAGCCCGTTCCGGGTGGGAGGCGATGAGCATCAGCGACCAGCAGGCCACGATCGTCGTAGACGTCGCGAACGTGATGGGCGCCCGTCCGGACGGCTGGTGGCGAGACCGGGCCGGAGCGGCGGTCCGCCTGCACACCGAGATCGCCGCGCTGGCGGCGAGCGGCAGGGCCATCCTGCCCGGCGAAACGGGCGAAACGGGCGACGTCGGCCCGCCCGAGTTCGTCATGGTCCTCGAGGGCGCCGCCAACCAAGCGGGTCCCCGCATCAAAGACGCTCCGGGAGACCACGTCCGGGTGGTGCACGCGCCGGGACACGGGGACGACACGATCGTGGCCGTAGTCCGGGACCTGCCGGGCCGCCGGGTCGTGGTGACCGCCGACCGCGAGCTGCGGGACCGCTGCGCGGCGGAAGGCGCCGAGGTGCGGTCCCCGGGCTGGCTCCTCGGTCTGCTAAAGCCGTGAAATAGTCAATTGAGAATGAAAAAGGGACAGATCGGGCCGCCCGGCCCGTTCAACCGGGCGGCCCACTTCCCCTCTCGCCCCCGGCGCACAGAGTCGCCGGACGAAGCATCGTAGCAGGTTGAAGCGCGTGCCCGCCTGACTTACCCGATAAGTGCAATTCGGAATTCACGTGTCTGATCGGCGCCATTGCGGACGCGCGGGCAGGATGAATTCGTGCGAGTCGTAGTGTTGTCCGATACCCATGCCCCGCGGCGCTGGCGGGCCTGCCCGCCGGCGGTGGCGGCGCACCTGCGCGGGGCGGACCTCATCCTGCACGCGGGCGACGTCTGCACACCAAAAGGCCGCGCCGCCGCTCCGTACCAGAGCGGCGACGCGGCCCTACTACCTAGACGGTGAGGACCCCTACTCGGTCCACCAGTCTTCGTCGTCCTCCTTGCCGTTGGCCCCCTGCTTCGTGGCCTGGGCACCGGCCGGGGCGGGCGCGGGCCGGGCGGCCTGCACCTGCGTGGGCTGCGCGGCCATCTGGGCCGGGGCCGGGGACACCTGGGTGGCCTGGTGGGCCGCAGGCGGAGCCTGGTGGGCCGCGGGCGGAGCCTGGTGGGCCGCGGGCGGAGCCTGGTGGGCCGCGGGCGGAGCCTGGTGGGCCGCGGGCGGAGCCTGGTGGGCCGCGGGCGGAGCCTGCTGGACCGTGGTGGGCGCGGGGGCCGGGCCGCCGCCGTTGCGCGGGGCGGTCTGGTCGGCGCTGATAGCGGGCTTGGCCGGCTCGGCCGCCAGGCTGCCCGGGAGCTGCCCGCCGAGGAGCTGGCGCACCTGCGCCAGGTGGCTGGCGATGCTGTCCTTCTGCCTGGTGAGCTCGTCGACCTCGCGCTGGGCCGCGGCGCGACGGCGTTCGGCGTCGGCCTTGACCTCGGCGAGCAGCTGCTCGGCCTGGGTCTTGGCCTGGCTGACGATCTGGTCGGCGTTCTTCTTGGCGTTGCTGACTAGCTGCCTGGCGTGCTGGTCGGCGTCGCGGCGGGTCTGGTCGGCCTGGGCCGAAGCCTTGGCGGCCCGCTGCTCGGCCGTGGACGCCCGCTGCTCGGCCTCGGAGACCAGCTTCTGCGTGGCGGACTGGGCGGCGGCCAGCCGCTCGGCCTCCTGGCGCTCGGCTTCTTCCCGGCGCGCCGCGAGCTGGATCTCGAACTCGGCCTCGGCCTGGGCGCGCTGCGCCTCGCTCTCCTCCAGGATCCGCTGCGCCTGGCTGCGCATCTCGTCAGCCTGGCGCTTGGAGGTGGTGAGGATCTCGTCCCGCTCACGCTTGGCGGTCGCCTTGAGCTGGGCCACCTCGCGCTCGGTGCTGGTCCGCAGCTTCGCGATGTCACGCTCGGCGGCGGCCCGCTTCTCCGCTACCTCGTGATCGGCGGTGGCGCGCAGCTTGGCGGCCTCGCGCTCGGTGGTCGAGGTCAGCTCGTCGGCCTCGCGCCGCGCGGTGGTCCTGATCGAGTCGGCCTCACGCTCGGCCGCCCCGCGCAGGTCATCGGTCTCGCGCTTGGCGTTCGCGCGCAGCTCGGCGGCCTCGTTCTCGGCCCCGGCGCGCAGCTCGGCCGCGTCGACCTTGGCCGCGGCCTTGATCTCGTTCGCCTCAGACCGGGCGGCCTGCACCAGCTCGGTGGCCTGCTCCTCCGCGAGGCGCAGGAGCTGCTCGATGCGCGCGCCGAGGCCCGAGTACGTGGGGCGTTCCTGCTCCTGGATCTGGCGGTGCGCTTCGGACAGCTCCCGCTTCAGGGTCCCGGTCTGCTCGCGGTGCTGGCGCACCTCGGTCTCAATGTTCCTGATGTGCTCATCGACCTGGTGACGGTCGTAGCCGCGCATGACGGTCGCGAACTCGCGCGGAGGGGCTTCTTCGAAGAAGTTGGTCAGCTGGGCGTCAATGTCCGATTGCATGTGGCCTAATCCTGGCTAGACGTGAATGCGACGGGGGTTTTACGGCGGGTGTCGGCGTGCGGGAACGACTCCCACCCAGTGACAGGCAGACTACTCTTACTCGGGTGCTTTGGCGGTGCCTTCGGAGTTCTCTATCCCATCAGCGCCGGTAAATCCCCTTATCGCCCGTCTGGGCGGTCAACCTGGTGATTCGCGCCGGGGCGGGATGCTCACGCTTGGTCGGCGAACTGCACGAGTTCGGTGAGCACTCCGCCCAGGTCAGCGGGGTGTAGGAAGGCGATGGACGCCCCCATCGACCCGTGCCGCGGACGAGAGTCGATGAGCCGGATGCCGGTCCCCGCGATCTCGGCCAGGGCCGAGCCGATGTCGCTGACGCCGTACCCCACGTGGTGGATGCCCTCCCCGCGCCGGGCCAGGAACCGGCCCACCGGGGTGTCGTCCGCCAGCGGCTCGAGCAACTGCAGGTAACCGGGGCCCGCCGCCCCGCCCTCACCGACCCGGAGCATGGCCTCGCGGACCCCTTGGTCGGCGATCACCTCCAGGCTCACCACCTCAAGCCCGAACGTCGCCTGGTAGAGACTCACGGCCCGGTCCAGGTCCGCACACGCGATGCCGACGTGATCGATGCGGGTCAGCAGGGGTAGCACCATATCTCCTCGGGGCGACTCGGGGCGACCGGCTAGGTATCGTTGCAGACATGAGTGAACCACGTCAGCCGGTCATCGTCGGCGGCGCGAGGACCCCCGTGGGCCGTCTGCTCGGGTCCCTCGCCAGCAAGTCGGCCACCGAACTCGGCGGTATCGCGATCGCCGGGGCCCTCGGCCGGGCCGGCGTGAGCCCGGACCAGGTCCAGTACGTCATCATGGGCCAGGTCCTGCAGGCCGGCGCGGGCCAGATCACCGCCCGGCAGGCGGCCGTCGCGGCCGGGATCCCGATGAGGATCCCCGCGCTGACGGTCAACAAGGTGTGCCTGTCCGGACTGGATGCCATCGCGCTCGCGGCGCAGCTGATCAGGCTCGGCGAGCACGACGTGATCGTGGCCGGCGGCATGGAGTCCATGACCCGCGCGCCCCACCTGCTGCCGAACTCCCGCTCCGGCTACAAGTACGGCCCCTTCGAGGTCCTCGACTCGATGGCCCTGGACAGCCTGACCGACGCGTTCGACCACCTGTCCATGGGCGAGTCCACCGAGAACAGCGGGCGCAAGCTCGGCATCACTCGCGCGGAACAGGACGAGTTCGCCGCGCTCTCGCACCAGCGCGCGGCGGAGGCGACCAAGAACGGGCTGCTCGCCGCCGAGATCGTCCCGGTGGCCATCCCCCAAAGGGGCGGCGAGGAGCTCAGCGTGACCGAGGACGAGGGCATCCGCCCCGGCACCACGGCCGAGTCGCTGGCCAAGCTCAAGCCCGCGTTCGCGAAGGACGGGACGATCACCGCGGGCACCGCGTCGCAGATCTCCGACGGCGCCGCCGCCGTGGTCGTGATGTCGGCCGAGGCCGCCGAGCGGGCCGGGGCCACCGTGCTGGCCGAGATCGGCGCGCACGGCAACGTCGCGGGACCCGACAACTCGCTGCACTCCCAGCCGTCCCACGCGATCCAGCAGGCCCTGGGCAAGGCCGGGCTGACCGTGGCCGACCTGGACTTGATCGAGATCAACGAGGCGTTTGCCATCGTGGCCATCCAGTCCATGCGCGACCTGGGCGTGGGCCCGGACCTGGTGAACGTCAACGGCGGCGCGATCGCGATCGGCCACCCGGTCGGGGCCTCTGGGGCCAGGATCGCCCTGCACCTGTGCTACGAGCTTGGCCGGCGCGGCGGCGGGCTCGGCGCCGCGGGCCTGTGCGGCGGCGGCGGCCAGGGCGAGGCGCTGCTGCTGCGCGTCCACGGCCGCGGCTAAGCCCGTGGTGGGCGTCCAGGTCGCGGACGAGCTCGAAAAGGCCCGCGCAGGCGACGCTCGCTCGCTCGCCCGCCTCCTGTCGCTGGTCGAAAACCCCTCACCGCAACGTCGTTCGGTCATCAGGGATCTTCTCCCGCTGACCGGCGGGGCCCGCGTCATCGGCCTGACCGGGGCGCCGGGGGTCGGCAAGTCCACCACCGCCAGCGCGCTCGTGGCGGCCTTCCGCGCCGCGGGCCGGCGCGTGGCCGTGCTCGCGGTCGACCCGACCTCGCCGTTCACCGGCGGCGCGCTGCTCGGCGACCGAATCCGGATGCAGGATCACGCCACGGACGATCAGGTGTTCATCAGGTCGATGGCCACCCGCGGCCACCTCGGCGGCCTGTCCGCGGCCGCGCCGCAGGCCATCCGGGTGCTCGACGCGGCCGGGTTCGAGGTGATCCTGGTCGAGACGGTCGGCGTGGGGCAGGCCGAGGTCGCGGTGGCGGCGCTCGCCGACTCCGTGGTCGTCCTCCTCGCGCCGGGCCTGGGCGACGCGATCCAGGCGGCCAAGGCCGGCATCCTCGAGGTGGCCGACCTGTTCGTGGTGAACAAGGCGGACAAGCCTGATTCGCACCAGGTGGTGCGCGACCTGCGCACGATGATCGCGCTCGGGCACCACGAGCCTGGCGGCTGGAAGCCGCCGGTCATCACCGCCGTCGCCTTGGGCGGCCTGCGCGACGCCGGGATCATCGAGCTGGAGCAGGCCCTGGACGCGCACTGGTCGTGGCTCCACAGCAGCGGTGAGCTCGAGCGCAGGCGGCGCGACCGGGCGCGGGAGGAGATCACCGCGCTGGCCCTGGCCACGCTGCGCGAGCGGCTGGACGCGGACGGCGTCGACGAGCTGGCCACCCGGGTCGCGGCCGGCACCCTGGACCCGTTCCAGGCCGCCGAAGAACTGCTCGACAGGCCCAACCGGCTGACCTGAGGATTACGGTAGTACTCGTGAGTAAGCCGCTTGAGCTGCCGTTTGATCCCATCGACCGGGCGGCGAGCATCTGGGAGGTCAGGTTCGGCCCTTCGCCGGCCATGGCCGCCGTCACCTCGATCATGCGCGCCCAGCAGATCCTCCTCGGTGAGCTAGACGCGCTGCTGCGGCCGTACGAGCTGACCTTCGCGCGCTACGAGGCGCTGGTGCTGCTCACGTTCAGCCGGCGCGGCGCCCTGCCGCTGAGCATCATCGGCGAGCGCCTGATGGTTCACCCCACCAGCGTCACGAACACCATCAGCCGCCTGGAACGCCAGGCCATGGTCGTGCGCCGCCCGAACCCCGCCGACGGCCGGGGTCGGCTGGCCGAGATCACCGAGCAGGGCCGCGCCGTGGTGGAGCGGGCGACCAGGGACCTCATGGCGGCGGAGTTCGGCCTCGGCGGGTACGGGCCCGGCCAGCTCAAGGAGATCTTCGACCTGCTCCGCAAGCTGCGCCTGACCGCAGGCGACTTCATCCCCCAGGACGCGGCCGACACCGCCGTCGGCGCCGCGCCCGACACCACGGCCGAAGCCACGGCCGAAACCCAGGGCTCCTAGGAACCCGGGAGCCCGGACCCTAGGGGCCCTGCACCCCTAGGACCCGGACACCTGGGGGCCTACGAGCCGCTCACCGTCGAGGGGGCCCAGGTCTTCCCGCCGTCAAAGGTGAACCACACCGTCCCGGCCTGCGGGTCGGCGGGCATCGCGACCCCCTGCTGGTCGGTGGTCATGCCCACGTAGGAGAACCCGCCGGGCGGCGGCCCGGTCAGCGTGAGCGGCTGCCAGGTGGTGCTGCCCACGGGCAGCAGGTCGATGCCCTGGTCGGTGGCGAGTACCACGGCCTCTGCCTTGCTCGCGGCCACCGAGGTGGCCACCCCCAGGGTCGGCGCGGTGGCGATCTTGTGCCAGCTCACCCCGCCGTCCGCCGACCCGAAGATCGTCTTGTCCTGCGTTTCCACGACGGGATTGCCCCAAGACTGAACCGACGTGCAGACCAGGATCAGGTTCTGGGCGTTCAGCGCGCCGATCAGCGCGCCCGCGGGCTGGCCGTCCTGCTGCGCCGGCCCGACGCCGCACGCGGCCGGGATGCGCGCCACCGGTTGCCAGGCCGGGGTCCCGGTCACGACGTCCACCTGCCCCGCGTACAGCGTCCCGTCCGGGGCCAGCAGGTACCCGCGGGTCTCGGTCAGGATCAGGGACGCCGCGCCGCCCGGCGCGGCAGCGGTCAGCCCCGAGGTCGCGGCGCCCACCGGGGTCCAGTCGTCGGTCCAGGCGGGTGAGGAGTACAGCGTGAAGCTCGTGCACCCGCTGGCGAACGTCGCCCCGCCGCCCGTGCAGGTCGCGAAGACCGCGAACACCCAGTCGCCGACCGTCTCCAGGTCCGTGACCCGCTGCCCGTGGGTGTCGACCTGCGCCCAGGACTGCCCGCCGTCGTGGGTCGCCCACAGTTCCGGCCCGAAGGCCCACCCGTCGTCGAGGTTGAGGAACCTGATCTGGCTCACCCCGGTGGCGCCGTCGGCCGCCCCGGTGAGCGGTGCGGGTACTCCGGTCCAGCTGTCCCCGGCATCATCCGTGCGGGCCACCGACGTGCAGAACTCCGTTGCGCAATGCCCCGGCGTGCCCGCCTGCCCGATCACCCAGCCGGTGTCGGTTCCGACGAAGGTGACCGAGGTAGGCCGGAAGTCCGGCGGCACGGGCAATTGCGGCTCCGCCGAGGGGCTGGGAAAGGTGGGCTGCGACGCGCCGGATGACTCCGGGATGCCGGGGCCGGTCCGCGGCGAGACCGAAGCCGGGTGCCCGGCCAGCGCGCCCGTGACGGGCGGGTTCAGCGCGGTGAAGTTCACCACCTGCGGGACGGTGATCGCCGCGGCCACGATGACCGCCGCCGATCCCGCGGTGACGGCGAGCTTGCGGTACTTGATGCGCCGCGCGCGCCTCTTGATCAGGTCGAAGGTGCCCGGCGGCGGGTACATCGGATCGACCCGGCCGTTCAGCCAGGTGTCGAGGTCGTCGTGCTTGTCATCCATCGCGTTCCCCCAGCGCGGTCTTCAGCCTGGCCCGCGCCGCGAACAGGTCGGCCTTGATGGTGCCCTCGGGCCTGTGCAGCAGCGACGCGACCTCCTTGAGCCCGAACCCGCCGTAGTAGTGCAGCAGGAACGGGTCGCGCAGGCGCGGCGGCAGCGAGGCGATGAGGTTCCGCACGTCCACGTCCTGGACCGGGAAGGCCACCGGGTCGCTCCCCGCGCCCGCCGTCACGCTGCGCAGGGCCCGGCGTTCCCGTTCGGTCTTGCGCCAGTGGTCGCGGATCAGGTTGGTCGCGATCATGTACAGGTAGCTCTGCGGGCTCTCCACCTTGGTCCACCGGGACAACAGCCGGACGAACGCCTCGGACGCGATCTCGTGCGCGGTGTCATCGTCGTCGACCAGGCGCCGCACCCAGCCGGCGAGCCGCGGGTAAACGCCCTTGAACAGCTCCTCGGCGGCGTCGGCATCGACATCGCCAGCGGTGCCCACCGGTTCTCCCTCGATGATGTCCCCGGCAGGCTGCGGGAACAGCGTCACCGCACGCCCCGCGCCCCCGCCGGGCAGGATCACCAGGTCGGGGCCGGTCGGGGGGCCGTCAAGGACGCCCGTGCGATACGCCAAGATCTACCACATTCCCCAGTCTGTAGGCATTCTCCGGATACCGGCCCGGGCGTGCCCCCGCGACGTCCGGGCCACCGCAGCGCGCGGAGGCCGTTTTGCTGCCTCGCGCTCTCTACAGACGATGGAGCTCCCGCATCGGTTGCACAGAAAATTCTTTTTTTACCGAACGAGCGATGGTGCTCTAGCGCTCCACCGCTTCGCCTCGCCGGGTAGACTCCCCATAGATAGTAGGACGTCCAACTATTTTGCTCCAGGCTTTACCGCCGACGGGGAGGCAGGACCATGGACGCGAAGCGCGACGCCCAGGAGGGCACGGGCACGGGCGGGGGCCGGGAGCGCTGGCAGCGCCGGTTCGACCAGGCTCCCAAGCGCGAAGCGGACTACACCACGCTGTCCGGCCTCGACGTCGACCCCGTCTACGGGCCCCCCGACGGCGCGGTGGTGCCCGGGTTCGAGCGGATCGGCTGGCCGGGGGAGTTCCCGTTCACCCGGGGCCTGCACGCCACCGGGTACCGGGGTAAGCCGTGGACGATCCGCCAGTTTTCCGGGTTCGGCAGCGCGCGCCAGACCAACGAGCGGTACAAGATGCTGCTGCGGGCCGGCGGCGCGGGGCTTTCCGTGGCCTTCGACATGCCCACCCTGATGGGGCGCGACTCGGACGACCCGCGCTCGCTGGGCGAGGTGGGGCACTGCGGGGTGGCGGTGGACTCGGCGGCCGACATGGACGTGCTGTTCGAGGGCATCCCGCTGGCCGACGTCACCACCTCGATGACCATCAGCGGACCGGCCGTGCCGGTCTTCTGCATGTACCTGGTCTGCGCCGAACGCCAGGGCGCCGACCTGTCCAAGCTCGACGGCACGCTGCAGACCGACATCTTCAAGGAGTACATCGCGCAGAAGGAGTGGCTGTTCCCGCCGCGCCCGCACCTGCGCCTGATCGGTGACCTGATGGAGTACTGCGGCCAGCAGATGCCCAGGTACAAGCCGCTGTCGGTGTCCGGCTACCACATCAGGGAGGCGGGCTCGACGGCCGCGCAGGAACTGGCCTTCACCTTGGCCGACGGGTTCGGCTACGTGGAGCTCGGCCTGTCCCGGGGCCTGGACATCGAGGAGTTCGCGCCGGGACTTTCGTTCTTCTTCGACGCGCACATCGACTTCTTCGAGGAGATCGCGAAGTTCCGCGCGGCCCGGCGGATCTGGGCCAGGTGGCTGCGCGACGTCTATGGCGCGAAGTCGCCACGCGCCCAGTGGCTGCGCTTCCACACCCAGACGGCCGGCGTCTCGCTCACCGCGCAGCAGCCGGACAACAACATCGTCAGGACCGCCGTCGAGGCCCTGGCCGCCGTCCTGGGCGGGACCAACTCGCTGCACACCAACGCCCTGGACGAGGTGCTCGCGTTGCCGGGGGAGGCCGCCGCGGAGACCGCGCTGCGCACCCAGCAGGTGATCATGGAAGAGACCGGCGTGATGAACGTGTCCGACCCGCTCGGCGGGTCGTGGTACGTCGAGGCGCTGACGGACCGGATGGAGGCCGAGGCCGAGGCGATCTTCGCGCGGATCCGCGCGATGGGCCAGGACGGCTCGATGACCGACGGGATCCTGGCGGGCATCGAGAACGGCTGGTTCGTCGGCGAGATCGCCGAGGCGTCCTTCGCTTACCAGCAGGATCTGGAGAAGGGCGAGAAGAAGATCGTCGGCGTGAACGTCCACACCGACACCGTCGCCGAGCCCCTGGAGATCCTCCGGATCAGCCCGGAGGTCGAGCGTGAGCAGGTCAGCGTGCTGGCCCGCAGGCGGGGGCAGCGCGACGAGCAGGCGGTCGACGCGGCGCTGGCCGCGCTGGTCGCCGCGTCCCGCACCGAGGCGAACCTGGTCCCGCCGATGCTGGACGCCGCCCGCGCCGAGGCCACCCTCGGCGAGATCTGCGGCGCGCTGGTCTCGGAGTGGGGCGCCTACGCCGAGTCCGCCCGGTTCTAGAGGTTCTAGGGCCGCCCCGGGTTCTAGGGCCGCCCCGGGCTGGCGACCGGGAGCCCGGCGTCGGCCGCCGCGGCGAGCAGGTCCTCGTCGTAGGCCACGAACGCGCTGAGGTCATCGCGCAGCGCCAGCGCGGAGGCCAGGTGGATGGCGTGCGCGGGGGAGAGCGCCTGCGGCGGCAAGGTGGCCGAGTTGTCGAGCAGGTCGGCGGTCAGCGCCACCTTGGTGATCCGCCTGATCAGCCGGTAGCTGCGCGGCAGTGCGCCGGGCTCGGCCCGCCAGACCGCCCGCGGTACCTCCGCCCGGTGCAGCGCACTCGAGACCAGCGGCTGATCGGCGCGCTCCGCCAGCCAGTCGGCCAGGGCCGCCGACTCCGGCTCCGTCAGAGCCAGCTTGACCAGCGCGGAGGAATCAAGGTAGATCATCGGCTCCCACCGCCCCTGGGTCTCCTCGGGTACGGATCGAGCCCGGCCGCTCCGCCCGGTTCCTCGGCGGGCTCCAGGATCCCCTCCGCGATCAGGCGTTCCAGCGGGCTGCCCGCCTCGCTGATCGGGACGATCCTGGCGACCAGCCGTCCCCGGTTGGTGATATCCACCGTGTAGCCCTTCTCGGCCAGGTCGACGTAGACGCTCGCGTGCTGGCGAAGTTCCCTGATCCCGATCCGGGTGCTAGCCCGCCCGGTCTGCTCGGCGCGCGAAGCCGGCCGCCCGGGTTCCCGGCTCCTGGCCGCCCGCCGCCCGGTGCTGGCCGGCAGCGGCTGCTCGTCGTCCTGGGAGGTATCACTCATCGTGCCAAGGTAGCACGGGACATGCTACCGGGCGCGAGCATCGATCTGGCGCTGGGCCCCGGCCAGGACGCGCCCGACATCCCGGCCGAACCGGACGTCGCAGGGGTGGCCGGTCCGCCCGGACCTGGCGTTGGCCGCGAGTTCGGTCAAGGCGGTGCGCATCTGGGTGACCGGGTGGGGCGCGCCGATGGGCGCGACCGACCGGCCGGAGGCCCCCCATAGGTACGTCTCCGGGTGTTCGGTCTTCTCGGCCGCGCTCAGGGTGACGGTCACGGCGCTGGACGCCCCGCCCTGGTGATGCAGGATGAGGTGGGTCACGTCCGCCGGGCCCGCGTCGGCCAGTACCGACGTCACCGGGCCGAGGCTGGCCCATAGCAGCGAGACCAGGTGCGGGCCGACGTCGGCCAGGAACGCGGCCTCCTCGTGGTGGGGTGTGGCGTGGCAGGCCGCCGCCAGGTCGGCCGTGGCCTGCCGGTCACGGCCCCACACTGCGGCGAACTCGATCCCGTCGGTGGCGGCCAGCGCGGGCGCATGCGTGCCGCGCGCCCAGTACCCGGTCCCGACCAGGCCGAACCGCAGCGGCCGCGATACCGATGTCATCCCGTGCCCCTTCACCCACGTCAACGCCGTGCCCCGCGAGGCTCGCGGCCCGCGGGGCACGGTTCGGATGTCTGGCCTGCCTCTAGTTCGCGTTGGCGGCTGATCTCGGCCGCGTACGCGGCCAGGACGGTGTCCCAGGTCTGGATCAGCCACTGCTGCGCGGCGACCATCCCGTCCGGCGCCAGCGCGTACAGGTTGCGGGTGCCGACGGGATGACGCTCGATCAGCCCGGCGTTGGTCAGCGCGCGCAGGTGCTTACTCACCGCAGGCCGGCCGACCGGCAGGCGCTCGGCGAGCCGGCCGACCGGCGTAGGCCCCTCGTGCAGCAACTCCAGGATCCGCCGGCGCACCGGCTCCCCGAGCGCGTCGAACACGACGTCGGCCGATTGGTTACTCATAGGCAACGGTTACTCTAGAGCAACCAAGGGCCGTGTGCAATCCTCCCCTGCGTATGCGGCAGGATGGAATCATGCAGCCGCGAGATTTTTCGCTCTACGGTGCCGTGGACCTGGGTGCGCGGCAGGCGGCCGCGCAGCGCAGGCAGCAGGCGGCCGAATCGGCCGAAGCCAGCGGCGGTACCGTCATCGAGGTCACCGAGCAGACCTTCAACGTCGACGTCGTCGAGCGTTCCCGCACCGTGCCCGTGGTCCTCGACCTGTGGGCCGAGTGGTGCGGTCCGTGTAAGCAGCTCAGCCCGGTGCTCGAGAAGCTCGCCGTCGAGGGCGGGGGTCAGTGGATCCTGGCCAAGGTGGACGTCGACGCAAACCCGCAGCTGAGCGCGGCCCTGCAGGTCCAGAGCATTCCTATGGTGATGGCCGTGATCGGCGGTCAGCTGGTAGACGGCTTCCTCGGCGCGCTGCCCGAGGCACAGGTCCGCCAGTGGCTGGCCCAGGTCCTCGAAGTCGCGGAGAAGCTGGGCCTGGACGTGGCCCCCGCCAACGGGACAGGGCTTGACGACGAGCTAGACGACACCGCGCCCGACGGCCGCCCCGGTGCCTCCGACGGCCGCCCCGGTGCCTCCGACGGCCGCCCCGGCGCGGCTCGCGCGGGCGTCGGCGCGATGCCGCCCGCCTACGCCGAGGCCCGCGCGGCCATGGAGCGCGGCGACCTGGACGGCGCGGCGCGGGCCTTCGAGCAGGAACTCGCCGCGTCGCCGGACGATCCGGTGGCCAAGAACGGGCTGGCCCAGGTCAACCTGATCCGCCGGGTCAGCTCGTACGACCAGGCACGGGCCCGCCGTGATGCGGCCGAACGCCCGGGCGATGCGGACGCGCAGATCAAGGTGGCCGACATCGACCTGGCCTCCGGACGCATCGAGGAGGCGTTCGACCGCCTGCTCGGGGTCGTCCGGCGCACCTCAGGTGAGGAGCGGAATAAGGCACGCGCCCACCTGGTCGGCCTGTTCGAGGTCCTCCCGCCGCGCGATCCCCGCGTCACCAAGGCCCGCTCCACGCTGTCCGCCCTGCTCTTCTGAGTCCAACCCTCATTCCTAAGCCCAAGGAACTTGAGCAGCAGCTCGCCGAGGTCACCCGCCAGCGTGATGAGCTGGCCCGCCGACTGGCCGAACTGCTCTAACCCGACGCCCCGAGCAGCGGCTCAGCGGCTGCGCGGATCGGTCGGGTCGACCTCCGCGAGTTTCTCGAGGACCGGCAGGGCCGCAACCAGCACACGGCGCTGCTCGGGCGTGAGCAAGCGCAGGCTCGCGGTCAGCACGAGGGTGGTCTCGGTCCTGATGCGCTCGAGCGCTTCCAGGCCATGCGGGGTGATGACCAGGGTACTCACCCGCGCGTCGCTCGGATCGGTGCAGCGCTGCACGTGGCCGCTCTCCTCTAGGGCGGTCACCAGCCGAGTGAGCGTGGACGGCGCGATGCCCTCCGCCGCCGCCAGGTCCCCCAGGCGCATCGGCCCGGAGCGCTCGACGGTTGCGAGCGCCGCCAGCTGTGTGGGGGTCAGGCCGGCCAACTCGTGGCGGCGTAGTCGGCGGCTCAGCCTAGCCAGGGCGACCTTCAGCCTGGTGACGTCGACCACCGAGTCCACGGCCGTGGTGTCGGCCGCGTCCGGGGGGCTGAGCGCAACATCGGTACTCACCTTCCCAGGTTACGCGCTTCGAGCCGCGCACTGGAGTACCGCGGCCCTAGGACTCGGTACCGCGCATCCTGACCGATGATAGAGACATGGCTGATTCGGCATCGGAGGCCCTGGCAGGCCGTCTGCTCGTTGCCACCCCGATGCTCGGGGATCCCAATTTTCGCCGGACCGTCGTCCTGATTGTCGAGCACGAGGTCGAGCAGGGCACCCTCGGCGTCGTCCTGAACCGGCCGACCGAAATCCCGGTCGGCCGGGTGCTCCAGCCGTGGACGGAGCTGGTGACCGGCCCGCCCGTCCTGTTCAAGGGCGGTCCCGTCGCGCCGGACAGCGCGCTCGCCCTCGCCCTGGTGCCAGGCACGGATGAGCCGATCGGCTGGCATCCGCTGGACGGCACGGCCGAGCCGTCCAGGCTCGGCCTGGTCGACCTGGACGCGCCCCCCGGCCTGCTCTCCGCGGCCATCGCCTCCCTGCGCGTATACGCGGGCTACGCCGGCTGGAGCGCCGGGCAACTCCAGGCCGAAATCGACGAGGGAGCCTGGTACGTGCTGCCCGCCGAGCCCGGCGATGCCTTCTGCGCCGAGCCCGAACGCCTGTGGCCCGCCGTCCTCCGCCGGCAAGGCGGCGAACTCGCCTACGTGGCGACCTACCCAGACGATCCCAGCCTCAACTAGCCGCGAGAAACGCGCCTTTCGTCGCTGAGCACGTAAACTCACCAAGGTGAGTGAGACTGAGGTGCTTCCGCAGCAGGACACGCGCATCCAAGAGGATGTCCGGCCGAACCTGTCGCACGGCGACGGCGACCATGAGCGGTTCGCGCACTACGTCGACAAGAGCAAGATCGTCGACAGCATGGTCACCGGAACGCCGGTCACCGCGCTCTGCGGCAAGGTCTGGGTACCGAGCCGCGACCCCAAGCGCTACCCGGTCTGCCCCACCTGCAAGGAGATCTACGAGATGCTCCCCTCCGGCGAGGGCGACGAGTAAGCCACCCACCCGCCGAGTGGCCCGGAAGAAACCGGCCGCCAGAGCACGACCCTGACTTCCCGGGCGGCGCGGACGGGCGGCCCGTAGCTTCCTGCTATCCGCGCCCCGGCAGGTGGCGTTCACACCAGCCTCAAGCGCCAACCTGACTTCATCAATATGACGCCGTAACTGCTGTCCAATCACTCGCAAACATAATCGAATAGCTGCGGCGTGCCTGCCCGAAAATGTCAGGGATAGCTGTTAGAGTCAGATTAGAAAACAGTACTGAAGATGACCGAAAGGGTCTTCAACAAGAAGTACATATTTACCGAACGGCGCGCAGGGGAGGTGAGACAAGGATATGAGCATCATGGCGATCCCGGCCGGCGGCAGCGAGGCGCTAGCGACGCTGCAGGCCTCGGCCGAGTGCCTAGCCGACCTCGACGCAGCGAGCATGCCGGCCGAGGCGCTAGGCCAGCACATCCGGGAACTGGTACAGGCCGACTCGGTGATCACGGCAGCGCTGGCCCAGCTGCTGGCCGCGTACGACGCGAAGGACGGCCACCTGGCCGACGGGCAGCGGAGCCTGGGGACCTGGCTGGTGCACATGGTCCGGGTCACCCGCGGCCAGGCCGCCGAGTACAAGGCGATGCGGGCCCTGCCCCGCGGCCACCGGCCGCTGCTGGCCGGGCTGCGCACCAAGGCGGTCACCAAGTCCGTGGCCTTGCAGCTGGCGAAGTGGACCCAGGCGATCCCGGCGGAGTTCCGGGCGCAGGCCGAGGAAATCCTCGTCGCCGCGTCCCGGGCCGGGGCCGATCTGCGGGCGCTGGCCCAGATCTGCGCCGAGATCCGGTCCCGGACCGTCCCGCCCGACCCGGACGACAACGACCCGGCGCTGGACCGGGCGTTGTCCCTGGGCACCACTCTCGACGGTGCCGGGGTCCTGCGCGGCGACTTGACCCCCGAATGCGCCGCCATGGTCCAAGCGGTCCTGGACGCCCTGTCGGCTCCGGCCGGGGCGGGGGACCTGCGGACCCGGGCGCAGCGCTACCACGATGCGCTGGCCGAGGCGATGAAGCGGCTCCTCGCGTCCAGCCTGCTCCCGGCCCGGGCCGGGCAGCCCGTCAAGGCGCTGGTCCACATGACCTTCGCCGACCTGTGCGACCTGGACGCGGACTCCAAGCTGCAAGAGGCGTGGATCGCCGGGTACCGGGCCCGGTGGGCCGCCCAGCGGGCCGCCGCGTCGGTCAGCACCGGTGACGGCGGCGCCTGGCTGGAGGGCGACGCGGCCCGCCGGGTCGCCTGCGACGCCATCCTGATCCCCGTGGTCACCGGCGACGTGGACCCCGGCGCGGTCGAGGACCTAGTCGCCCTGTGCGTGCAGTACGACCATTTGCGCAGGCAGGCACCGGCCGAGCCCGAAGGGGACCCGGCCCAGGACCCCGGACAGGCCGGGCAGGACGGCCAGGCGGCGCAGGACGGCCGGGCGGCGCAGGACGGCCGGGCGGCGCAGGTGCTGGCCATGCTGGAGCATCAGATCCTGGCCACCGTCCTGCAGATCGTCTCCGGCCCCGGCGGCGTCGCCTCCTTCCTGCGCCGGAACCTGCTCGGCAAGGGCCTGAACGGGCCCTCCCTCCCGCTGGACGTCGGGCAGACCGACGACATCCCCGTCCACCTGCGCCGCCTGGTGGCGCTGCGGGATCAGACCTGCCAGTTCCCTGGCGGCTGTGACCAGCCGGCCGCCAGCTGTGAGCCGCACCATGTGGTGCACCGCCAGGACGGCGGGCGCACGAGCCTGGCGGGCCTGAAAGATTACTGTCACTGGCACCATCACGTGGTGCTGCACCAGATGGGCTGGCAGCTCACCGTCTACCCGGACGGCACCAGCCAGGTCAAAAGCCCCGGCGGGAAGATCATCCGCAGCCACAGCCCGCCACCCGAACCCGGGTAACGACCCCGGCGCGCCGGATGCCTGGAAACTGCCGCGTGGCCGATGAGATTTTCTCGGCTCAGTCGTTGTACCAGCAGAACCGGCAACGGAGGACTGACAGTGCCTGAGCAGCAGCGCCGGGTCGTCGCATGGGTGACGATCTCGATGGATGGCTACACCAGCGGGCCGGGAGGCCCGGCGCAAGATGCCTGGCTGTATGAGCATGTCCTGCGGGCATCGTCGGCGGCGCACTTCGAGGGGATCTGGCGTGGCGCGTCGACGGTCGTGGTAGGCCGCACCAACTACGAGGGGTTCTACGCGGTCTGGCCGGGGATCACCGCCGACCCGGGCACCGATCCGCGCACCCGCGACCTGGGCCTGTTCTTGAACACCGTGGAGAAGGTGGTGATCTCCCGCACCCTTCAGCAGGCGGGATGGGAGAACTCGCGGATCGCCCGCGACCTGGAGTCAGAAGTAAGGGCGTTGCGGGATGCTCCCGGCCGGGACATCCTCGTGATCAACAGCGCGAGCATCATCCAGGCGCTGCTGCGGGCCGGACTGATCGACGACCTGCGCTTCGCCGTGGTTCCCGTGCTCCTGGGCGGCGGCCTGCGCCTGTTCGCCGAGGGACTGCCAGCCTCGGCTTGGACCCTGACCCAGGCCACCATCCTGGCAGACGGCGCGATCGGCCTTCACTACAGCCGGACCTGACCGTTGCCCGGCGGGCGACATCCCAGGGAACCGGTCAGGCACCCGCCCGGACCGTTTCCGAACAAGGCTCTAAGAGGCGCCGCGGGGCTCCCCGGTCAGCACCACGTCGGCAGAGCGTAGATCCTCGATGGCCTTCGCGGTGGACTCGGCGGCGACACCAGCGGTGAGGTCGAGCAGGACCCGCGTGGCGAACCCGGCCCGCGCCGCGTCCGCGGCGGTGGCGTGTACGCAGTAGTCGGTGGCGATCCCCACCACGTCGACCTCATCGACGTCACGTGCGCGCAGCCAGTCGGCTAGCGACGTCCCCGCCTCGTCGGCGCCCTCGAACCCGCTGTAGGCCGCAGCGTGCGCACCCTTGAAGAACACGGCTTCGACCGCGCTGGTAACCAGGTCGGGATGGAAGTCCGCGCCCGATGTCCCGGCCACGCAGTGAGGCGGCCAGGAGTCGGCGTAGTCCGGGTGGTCGGAAAAATGGCTGCCCGGGTCGACGTGGAAGTCCTTGGTCGCCACCACGTGCGCGTATTCAGGACCAGCCGCGAGGTGCTCGCTGACCCCGCGGGCCACGGCGGCCCCGCCGGTCACGGCCAGCGAGCCGCCCTCGCAGAAGTCGTTCTGTACATCGACGATGATGAGTGCGCGCATGTTGCCAACGGTATCGTCCGGATGCGGGAGAGGTAATGGCTCAGGACGGGTACTGGAATCACAACGTTCACTACCAGCCGGTCATCCTCCGCGCGGTTCCGCCACGGTGCGGTCCGGCGCTCGACGTCGGCTGCGGTGACGGCATGCTGGCGTGCCGCTTGGCCGAACTCTGCACTGACGTCACCGGAATCGACCGGGACGACCGGATGATTGCCCTGGCCAGAGAACGGACGCAGCAGCACTCAGGCCACGTAACCTTCGTCGCCGCCGACTTCCTCGCCTACCCCCTGGCCGAGGCCAGCTTCGACTTCGTCTGCGCGAACACCTCGCTGCACCATATGGACTTCGCCGCGGCGCTGACCGCCATGGCCAGGCTGCTCAGGCCTGGTGGCCGCCTCGCGGTCATCGGCCTGGCCTCCGACGGGTCGCTCAAGGACCTCGTAGCGTCAGCGGCTGGCGTGCCCGTCAATCTCGTCTACCGGGCCGTCTATCGCGAGGGCAACTCGGGCGCCCCGATCAAGGGCCCCGACATGACGTGGGGCCAGGTCCGCGCGACCGCCAACTCCCTGCTCCCCGGCGCGGGCTATCGCCGCCTCCTGCTGTGGCGCTACTCGCTCCTTTGGCGTAGACCCAGCTGACCCAGCCCTACTCGCCGACGTCGGCCGGGGTCCCGCCCGTGATGCGGATCAGCTCGTCGTACGACGTGGGGAACACCGTGTGCGGATGACCGCCGGCCGCCCAGATCACGTCGTACTTGTCCAGCCAGGGGTCGACCAAGGTACGGATCGGCAAAGGATGGCCGACCGGGGCGACGCCGCCGATCGGCTGGCCCGTCCAGGCCCGGACCGAGTCGGGGTCGGCCCGGCGCACCGAAGACGCCCCGACCAGGGCCGCGACCTTGGCCGTGTCCACCCGGTGGGCGCCGCTGGTCATGACGAGCAGCGGCGCGCCGTCCGCGCTGAACACCAGGCTGTTCGCGATGGCGCCCACCTCGCAGCCGAGCTGAGCCGCCGCGATCGCGGCCGTCGGCGCGCGTTCGGGCAATTCCACCACCTCACCGGCCACGCCCAACGAAAGCAGCACGGCAGTGAACTTCGACACGTCAACGGGCATGGCAAGCAGGCTAATGGGCCCGCCCCAGCATGACGAACCGTTTAGACCCTCACCACGCGATGAACCCCTGGCGGCTCGTCGAGAAGTTGTACGAGGGCACGTGCAGGTCAGCCGCAACCCAGTGCCCGCCCGCGATCGCGAGCGCCCCGCCGATCTCCCCGCACTCGGCCGTCAGCTGATCCCCGGACGGGTCGGTCCACAGCGCCAGGCACGAGGTACCCATCCCGGATTCGCCGTCGCGCGGCGAAACCACCGCCAGCGGCTGACCGGTCCGCGCGGAGAACTCCACCACCTCGGCCCAGGGATTGTCCGGCAGCCCGCTCACGGCCGTCCCGAACACCTTCGACCCGTCCGGCGTGATGAGCACGTCGGTCAGGTTGTCTATTTCCCCGAACGGCGTCACCTCGGGCACCCGGATGATCAGCCGTGACGACAGCAGATCGCTACCGGGCACGGAGGTATCGAGCAGTCGGACGCCGTCCTGCCGGGAGCCGGGCGCCACGCTCGCCCAGTACAGCGCGAGCGTCTGATCCCCCGCCCAGGACAGCGGGGCCGCGGTCCCGACCATCGTGTGCCCGTCCGCGTTCCACGACCGGCTCGCGCCGGTCGCCAGCGTCACGACCCGGATCCCGTAGGCCGTCGCGTACGCGAGCCTGCTGGCGTCCGGAGACACCGCGAACGCCGGGACGCTGGCCGACTTCACCGACAGCAGCCGGGTCAGTGAGGCGACCCGGCCGTCCGCCGAAAGGCGCAGCTCGTAGAACCACACCACCAAAGGCGTTGTCTCCTGCGCGGCCAGCACGAACGTGCGGTCGTCCCCCGCGGCCGCGACCCCGGCGAAGCCGATCCCGGGCACGGGCGCGTGAATCGTGGCCAGCACCCGCCCGGTGAACGCGTCGTTCACCGTGACCGGCACGGGCGAGCGCTGGAAGACAACGCTCACGAAGTACGGCGCGACCGAAGGCCCGGCGTCCGCGGCAGGCAGCGGCCCGGCCGGATACCAGGTGGTGGCTGCCCGCGAGCGCTCAGCGCCCGTGGCCCGCGTTACCCCTCCCTGCCGGCTTCCCGGCACGAGAACCCCGACCGCCACCCCCGCGGCCGCGGCCACCACCAAGACCGCCGCAGCCGCGCGCCGCCTCCGCCGGCGGACCCCATCCTCATCGCGCACGGGGCACCTCCTCAGCTCATGCTCCAGCCGGTCCCCTCCTTTATGATGCTCTTCGGCCGCCTCCGGTTAGACCCCGTCTGACCCCGGCTGCCAGGCGAACGGCAGGAGGTCCGTGCCGTTCATGGGCATATACGCGGTGATGCGGCTGACGTGGCCGCGGTCGTACCACTCCGGGTGCCCGCAGGACGCGACCACCTGCACGCCGGACGGGTCAGTCCAGACCGGTTCGCAGAGCGTGCCGGGGAACGACGAGGTGACCGGGGGCGCTACGTACGCGATCATCCGCCCGGTCCGGGTGGAGTACTCCGCCACGCTGACCGTGAAGACGCCGTTCGGATTCACTTGGTAGGCACCGCACGCCCGCACGCACACCGCCCTCGGCACGATGACCGCGGACCCGTCCGGGGTGATCACGGGATCGTCCCGGCATCCCCCGTAAGCCGCGCAGTACCGGCCGTACGCGACGACCAGGCGGGACGCCTGGACGAGGTTCCCCGGCGCGGCGACGTCGAGCACCCGGAGGCCTAGGCCCGGCGGCTGGTGGTTGTTCATCGCATCCCACTCGAACGCCAGCGTCCGGTCGCCCGCCCACGACAGGCTGGGGGGAGCCACCGCCCCGGAGTCGACCTGCGGCCACGCCCGGCCCCGGCCCGTCGCCAGCGAGATGGTCTCGATCCCGCCGAAGTTAATCGGGTACGCGAGCATGCTGGCGTCCTGGGAAATGACGAAATCGCCCACGCCCGGTTCTACGTCTCGCGCGGGGATCGTGAATAGCACGCGCAGGGACTCCGGCTGCCCGTCGGCACCCAGGCGCAGCTCGTCGAAGGCGAAGGCGGTCGGATTCACCGGGTAGCCGTTCGCGTTCTGCGGCTGCCCGATCGCCGCGTCCAGCACGAACGTGCGATCGTCGCCCGCGGACTGGACGCCGGCGAGGTACTGGCCAGCCGGCGAGTGCACCGTGGCGATGGTCGCTACGCTTTTGAACACCCGCCTGACCTGGATGACCCCGCCGTCCCTCGGGATCAGGATGTACGGCGCGACGGACGGCCCGGCGTCGGCGGCGGGGAGCGGCCCGGCCGGCTGCCACGCCCCGTGGTTCCAGGTCCCCGGCGCCGGCGGCCACGACGAAATGCTGCCCTCGGCGGGGCCGCCCGCAGGCCCCTCCGCCGGCCTCCCCGAGGGCAGACTGGCGGTGATGCCGGCGGCCGCCGCCGCGACGACCACAGTCATCGCGGCGGCCACCGCCGCCCTGCGCACCACGCGCCGCCGGGCCCGCCTCCGCAGAACCCGGACGTCTGGCACCGGCAGGTCGACGAGCGGACGCACCCATCCGGCTAGCTGCTCGTGCAGCGTGTCATCGAGCACGGGGCACCGCCTCGTCCGAATCGGAATCGGAATCGGAGTCCGAATCGGAATCCGCGAGCTCGCGCTGTAGCCGGCGCCGGGCGGCTGCCAGCCGGTTCCTGACCGTCCCCACGGAGACCCCGCAGTCGCGGGCGATGTCGTCAACGGGGAGATCGGCCAGGTAGTACAGGATCAGCACCTGGCGCTGGGGGAGCGGCAGGCGCATCACCGCCATGCTCAGCGCGGTCACGGCCAGCGGGTCATGCGGGTCGTGCCACTCGCCGGACGGCGCACGCTGGCCCGCCGCCAGCAGGACCGACATGAGCCTGGCCCGGCGCATCCGCCGGCTCGCGTCGATGGTGAGCCGGAGGGCGACCCGCCGGACCCAGGCCTCGGGCACGTCGTAGCGCGCGACCCGCTTCCAGTGGGTCAGTGCCCGCGCGAACGCTTCCTGGGCGATGTCCTCAGCCTGGTGCCGGTCGCCGACCATCGCCGCGACCAGTGCGACCATCCGGCCGTAGCAGGCCTGGTAGAACTCCTCGAAATCGCTGATGTCCCCGGCCACGTACTAAACACGCCTCAGCACGCCCGCGTAACCAGCTCAACTTGATAACGATTCCGCATCGCCGCTCGGCTTGAAGACCGAGCCGCTCGGCTTGAAGACCGAGCCGCCCGGCTACGTCTCGGCATCGCCGCCCTCGAACACCGTCGGGATCGCCGGGTACCCGCGGGACAGCTGCAGCGCGTAGGGCGGCAGTTCGGCCAGCGCCGCCCGGTGCCGTTCCCGGGCCGACCCGACCGGCTCCCGGCCCACGATCTCGCCGGCGACCACCAGCGGCACCAGCAACTCGCGGTCCAGCGGCCCAGTGTCGGGCGGGCTCAACGAGATCCGTTCGCTCAGCGCGGTCCCGTGCTCGTCTCGGTGCCGCACCGCCCACTTGCGCCCGCCCCGTCCCGGTTTGCCCACCGAGCGCTTGGCCACCGGCTCCAAAACACCGTCAGCACCGGAATCCCACGAGGCCCTGGCCACCAGCTTGTACACCAGCGCCGCGGTCGGCGCACCGGACCCGGTGACCAGGGAGGTGCCGACGCCGTAGCCGTCGACGGGCACCGCGCCGAGCGCCGCGATCGAGTACTCGTCGAGGTCGCCGGTCAGGATGATCCGGGTCTTGGTGGCGCCGAGTTCGTCGAGCAGGGCGCGGACCTGCCTGGCTAGCACCGGCAGGTCACCGCTGTCGATCCGGACCGCGCCCAGGTCCTGGCCTGCCACGTCGATGGCGGTGCGCACCGCGCGGGCCACGTCGTAGGTGTCCACCAGCAACGTCGTGGCAGGCCCGAGCGCCTCGAGTTGCGTGGCGAACGCGTGCCGCTCGCTGTCGTGCACCAGCGTGAAGGCGTGCGCGCTGGTCCCCGCGCTGGGGACGCCGAACTCGTAGCGCGCGCGCAGGTTAGACGTGGAGGCGAACCCCGCGATGTAGGCGGCGCGTGCGCTGGCCACCGCGGCCCGCTCGTGGGTCCGCCGCGAGCCCATCTCGATCAGCGGTCGGTCCCCGGCCGCCGTCACCATCCGCGATGCGGCGGAGGCGATCGCGCAGTCGTGGTTGAGGATGGACAGCGCGACGGTCTCCAGCATTACCGCCTCGGCGAACATGCCCTCGACGACCAGGATCGGCGAGCCGGGGAAGTAACAATCGCCCTCCGGGTAACCCCAGATGTTTCCGCTGAAACGGTACGATTCGAGGAAGGCCAGCGCCGGCGCGTCCACGATGCCCGCGCTGCCGAGGAATTCCAGGTCAGCCGGGCTGAAGCGGAACCGTTCCACCGCGTCGAGCAGCCGTCCGGTGCCCGCCACGACGCCGTACCGGCGGCCGTGCGGCAGGTGCCTGGCGAACACTTCGAATATGGCCCTCCGGCTGGCCGCGCCGCTGCGCAGCGAGGCCTGCACCATGGTGAGCTCGTAGTGGTCGGTCAGCAGCGCCGTGCCGTCGGCCAGCCCAGACTGGTCAAGCACGGACTGGTGGTTCACTGAATTCGTCACAGGTGGAAGACTACGGAAGGAGGAGGTGGACAGTAGTGAGCGTGGCGCCCGCTGAGGTGGACAGCCCGAAGTCCACAGACAAGCCGGTGTCGGACAAGCCGTGGGTCACCATCGTGTGGAACGACCCGGTGAACCTGATGTCGTACGTGACGTACGTCTTCCAGACGGTCTTCGGTTACCCCAAGAAGAAGGCCACCCGCCTGATGCTCGACGTGCACCACAAGGGCAAGGCGGTCGTCGCCGCCGGGGCCAGGGAAGCGATGGAGCACAACGTCGAGATCCTGCACGGCTACGGCCTGTGGGCCACCGTCATGCAGGACAAGTAGCAGCCACCCTTGGAACCCTTCCGGCCCACCCGGGGTGGCGGCGTGCGCGCCTGGCTCGCCGCCCCCGAGGCATCCCTCCTGCGCAGCCTGGTCGTCCAGGTCCTGACCCTGATCGCCCCCGACGGCGACACCCCGAAGGCCACGAGCTGGAACAACGTCGCCGACCTCGAGGCCCTGCTCGACACCCCCCCAGGGAAACAGGGCCCAGCAGAAGAACTGAGCACCCCAGACGACCCCGTCCTGGCCCGGCTGCTGCCCGACGGGTACCGTGACGACCCGGACGCGGCGGGGGAGTTCCGCAAGTACACCGAGCCCGGCCTGCGCAGCACGAAGCAGCAGGCCGCCCTCCAGATGCTCGACTCCCTGCCCGACGCCGGCGGCCGCATCCAGCTCACCCAAGAGCAGGCCCAGGCGTGGCTCAAGGCCCTCAACGACGTCCGCCTCGCCCTCGGGGTCCGCCTCGACGTCACCGAGGACTTCGAGCAGCAGTGGACCAAACTCAACCGCGACGACCCGCAGTGGGCCGCGTACGAGGTGTACGCCTGGCTCGGCGCGGTCCAGGAGTCCCTGGTCCAGGCGCTAGCCTGAGCCGGTGCTCACGATAAAGCGCGACCTGCATGACCAGATCGTCGCCCACGCCCGCAACGATCACCCCGACGAGGCCTGCGGCATCCTGGCGGGCCCGGCCGGCACCGAACGCCCCACCCGGTTCATCCCGATGACCAACGCCGCCCGCTCGCCGACGTTCTACGAGTTCGATTCCACCGAGCAGTTCCAGGTGTGGCGCGAGATGGACGACCGGGACGAGGAACCGGTCGTCATCTACCACTCCCACACCGCCACCGAGGCCTACCCGAGCCGGACCGACATCGGGCTGGCCGCCGAGCCGGGCGCGCACTACGTGCTGGTTTCGACCAGGGACGAGAACGAAGCCGAGTTCCGCTCGTACCGCATCGTGGACGGCGAGGTCACCGAGGAGCCGGTCACCATAGTGGAATGATTCCGCAAAGGCGCCGGTTGCACCCCAACGGACTGACCAGATAACCAGTGGAGCGTGGTTCATGGCCATCGAGGTACGCATCCCGACGATCCTGCGCACCTACACCGAAGGCGCCAAGCAAGTCGAGGGAACCGGAGCCACGCTCGACGAGCTGATCGCCGACCTGGAGCAGCGGTAC
Source organism: uncultured Actinomycetes bacterium (assembly GCA_963789225.1). GTDB lineage: Bacteria > Actinomycetota > Actinomycetes > Streptosporangiales > Streptosporangiaceae > Palsa-504. The sequence continues at coordinate 31,652 of CAWBKD010000030.1, read as the reverse complement.
GGCGGCCTGCGGGCCCGGCTCATCGAGGGCGATAGCCTGCGGCGTTTCGTCAATGTTTATCTCAACGACGAGGACGTCCGCTTCCTGGCTGGCCTGCAGACCACGGTCAAGGACGGCGACACGGTGACCGTCCTGCCCGCGGTGGCCGGAGGCGCTGGCTAAGGACTCCATCTTTATCCCGAACGGCGTTTGATGTGCGCTACGAGAACATCCTCGAGTCCCTGGGGAACACCCCCCTGGTGGGATTGCCGCGCCTGTCACCGTCGACCGAAGTCCGCCTGTGGGCCAAGCTCGAAGACAGGAACCCGACGGGGTCGGTGAAGGACCGCGCGGCGTTCTACATGGTCGCGCAGGCCGAGAAGGATGGGCTGCTCTCGCCGGGGTCCACGATCCTGGAGCCCACCTCGGGCAACACCGGCATTTCCCTGGCCATGGTGGCCAAGCTCCGCGGTTACCGGCTGGTCGTGGTCATGCCGGAGAACACCAGCGAGGAGCGCCGTCAGCTGCTGCGGATGTACGGGGCCGAGATCGTCGACTCGCCCGGGGCGGGCGGCTCCAACGAGGCGGTCCGGGTCGCCAAGCAGATCGCCGCGGAGCGCCCCGACTGGGTGATGCTCTACCAGTACGGCAACGAGGCCAACGCCCGCGCGCACTACGAGACCACCGGCCCGGAACTGCTGGCCGACCTGCCGACGATCACGCACTTCGTGGCGGGCCTCGGCACCACGGGCACGCTCATGGGGGTGGGCCGCTACCTGCGCGAGCACAGGCCGGACGTCAAGATCGTCGCGGCCGAACCCCGCTACGGCGAGCTCGTGTACGGGCTGCGCAACGTGGACGAGGGCTTCGTCCCCGAGCTGTACGACCCCGCCGTCCTGACCACCAGGTTCTCGGTGTCATCGGCCGACGCCCTACGCCGCACCAGGGAACTGGTCGCCGCCGAGGGGATCTTCGCCGGGATCTCGGCGGGCTGCGCCCTGCACGCGGGCCTCGCCATGGCCGCTAAGGCGGTCGCCGAGGGCCGGCCCGCCGACATCGCGGTCCTGATCGCCGACGGCGGCTGGAAGTACCTGTCTACCGGCGCGTACGAGGGCACGCTGGACGAAGCAGAAGAGAGGCTCGAAGGGCAGCTCTGGGCCTGAGCCCGCCACAGTGCCAGTGCCATAATGCCAGCCATGCGGCTCACCGTGATCGGATGCTCGGGCAGCTTTCCAGGCCCCGACAGCCCCTCGTCCTGCTATCTGCTGGAAGCCGAGGGCTTCCGGCTGGTCATCGACATGGGCAACGGCGCCCTCGGGGTGCTCCAGCGGTACGCGGAGCTCTTCAGCATCGACGCGATCTGCGTGTCCCACCTGCACGCCGACCACTGCATCGACGCGGGCTCGTACTGGATCGCGCGGCAGTTCGCCCCCGACGGCCCCAAGCCCGCCATCCCGGTCTACGGTCCGCCCGGCACCGCCGATCGCATCAAGCCCTTCCTGGGCGGCAGTTCCCGCGAGCTTGACCAGGTCCCGTTCGAGTTCCGCGACCTGGCGGTCGGGCAGCGCGAGATCGGCCCGTTCCTGATCACCACCGACCACATGAACCACCCGCTTGAGACGTTTGGGTTCCGGGTGGAGCACGCGGGCGGGCGGCTCGCCTATTCGGCCGACACGGGGGAGTGCGACGCGCTGGTGGGGCTGGCCGAGGGGGTGGACCTGATGCTGTGCGAGGCGTCGTACCTGGACGGGCCAGACAACGCGCCGAACGTCCATCTCACCGCCCGCCAGGCGGGCGAGCACGCCACGCGGGCCGGGGTCGGCCAGCTGATCCTGACCCACCTGGTGCCCTGGAACGACCGGGAGCGATCGCGGTCGCAGGCCGCGCAGACCTACCGGGGCCCGCTGTCGCTGGCCACCTCGGGCATGGTCCTGGAGGCGTGAGGCCGCGGATAGGCCCTGGCGGCCTGAGGCCGCGGATAGGCCCTGGCGGCCTGAGGCCGCGGATAGGCCCTGGCGGCCTGAGGCCGCGGATAGGCCCTGGCGGCCTGAGGCCGCAGATAGGCTGAGGCACATGTCGCGTCCCGACGGGCGATCCGTCACTGAACTACGGCCGGTGAAGCTGACCCGGGGCTGGCTCGATCACGCCGAAGGCTCGGTGCTTGTCGAGTTCGGTCGCACCCGCGTGCTGTGCGCCGCGAGCGTCTCGAACGAGGTGCCCCGCTGGCGGCGCGGCAGCGGGCTCGGCTGGGTGACCGCCGAGTACGCAATGCTCCCGCGCGCGACGAACACCCGCGGCGACCGCGAATCGGTCAAGGGCCGGCTCGGCGGCAGGACGCAGGAGATCTCCCGGCTGGTCGGCCGTTCGCTGCGGGCGTGCGTGGACTACAAGGCGCTCGGCGAGAACACGATCGTCATCGACTGCGACGTGCTCCAGGCCGACGGCGGCACGCGCACGGCCGCGGTCACCGGCGGATACGTCGCGCTGGCCGACGCCGTGGCCTGGCTGCAGGCCAGGAAGCTGTGTCCGGGGGACCCGCTGCTCACCTCGGTGGCCGCGGTCAGCGTCGGCGTCGTGGGCGGCGAGCCCAGGCTCGACCTGTGCTACGACGAGGACGTGGCGGCCGACACCGACATGAACGTGGTGTGCACGGCCAGCGGTGACTTCGTGGAGATCCAGGGCACGGCCGAGCGCGAGCCGTTCAGCCGCGACCTGCTCGGCCAGCTGCTCGATCTCGCCGTAGGCGGCTGCGCCGAGCTGACCAGGCTCCAGCGCGAGGCCCTGGGTGCCCGCTGACCCTCTGGTCCTCGCCACCAGGAACGCCGCCAAGCTGCGCGAGCTGGCCCGGATCCTGGGCGATCAGGTCCCGCTGGCCGGGCTCGACGCCTTCCCCGGCGCGCCCGACGTGCCCGAGACCGGCGCCACGTTCGAGGAGAACGCGCTGCTCAAGGCCCGCGCCATCGCGCAGTACACCAACCTGGCCGCCGTCGCCGACGATTCCGGCCTGTGCGTGGACGCCCTGAACGGCATGCCGGGCGTGCTGTCCGCGCGCTGGGCGGGCGGGCACGGCGACGATAAGGCCAACCTGGACCTGGTCCTCGCCCAGATCGCCGGCGTGCCGGACACCAGGCGCGGCGCCCGGTTCGTCTGCGCTGCGGCCCTGGTGGCAGGCCACCGCGAGGTGGTGGTGACCGGGACCGTGGCGGGCCGGCTGATCCGGGAACGCCGCGGCAGCGGGGGGTTCGGCTACGACCCGATCTTCCTGCCCGACGGCTTCGAGGAGACCACCGCGGAGATGACCCCGGAGGCCAAGGACGCGATCAGCCACCGCGGCCGCGCCTTCCGCGCGCTGGCGGAGTTCATCACCCGATAACGCCGCAGATCCTAACGAACTCCATGCGCCTGTGACCTGACTTCACGCTGGTCATTCCTGACATTATGGAAAACATGAGCGACCAGGCTGCGGCCCGCCCGGCGGCAGACCGGGAGGCGGCGGACGCGGTCGAGGCGGCCGGTAACTTCCGGATCTACCTGGGCGCGGCGGCCGGCGTCGGCAAGACCTACGCGATGCTCAACGAGGGCCACCGGCGGATGAGCCGGGGCACCGACGTCGTCGTCGGGTTCGTCGAGTGTCACGGGCGGAAGCTGACCGAGGACATGATCGACGGCCTGGAGGTCGTCCCCCGTAGGCAGATCGGATACCGGGGGAGCAGCCTTGCCGAGATGGACGTCGACGCGGTGATCGCCAGGCACCCCGAGGTCGCCCTGATCGACGAGCTGGCCCACACGAACGTGCCGGGATCGGGCCGGAACGCCAAGCGGTGGCAGGACGTCATGGACATCCGGGCCGCGGGCATCAACGTCATCACCACCGTCAACATCCAGCACCTGGAGAGCATCGCCGACGAGGTCGAGCACATGACCGGGGCCAAGGTCCGCGAACGCGTCCCGGACTGGGTGGTGCGCAAGGCCGACCAGATCGAGCTGATCGATTCCTCGCCCGAGCAGCTGCGCAGGCGGATGCTGCACGGCAACATCTATCAGAAAGAACGGGTCGCGACGGCCCTGAACAGCTTCTTCCGTATCGACAACCTCACCGCACTGCGGGAGCTGGCCCTCCGGTTCCTGGCCGACGAAACAGACGAGGACCTGCTCGAGCACCTGCGCCGGCACGACTCGACCGCCGTGTGGGAGACGTGCGAGCGCGTCATGGTGGCCGTCGCCCCTGCCCCGGGGACCGACATCCTGCTGCGGCGCGCGGCCCGGATGGCCGCCAGGCTCAAGGGAGAACTCGACGTGGTCTACGTCGCCTCGAGCGACGCCACCCGGCCCGGGGATAAGACCGCCCTGACCAAGCTGGAGCAGCTGACCGCCGACGTCGGCGCCCGCTGGTACGAGATTCCAGGCGACGATCTCGCCCGGTCCATCGCGCGCTTCGCGCAGGAGCATCAGATCACCCAGATCGTGATCGGGTCCAGCCAGCGCAGCCGGTGGCAGCAATTGCTCGCCGGCGGCTCCAGGGTCAAGCGGATAATCGAGGAGGCGGGCCCGCTCGGCATCGACGTCCACGTCATTGCCGTGCACAAGCCGCCCCGCGAAGGGCCTACCGAGGAGACGGCGGATCGTGCCCGTCGCCTCGTTCAGGTCAGGACGTCAGAAGAGGCCGAGTCCGTCCTGGACCCGGAGGACCAGTAGCGCCCGCCCCCTAGGCTGGTTCCCAGGACGGTACCGTTAGCGCACGGCTGGCCCAGATTCCCCTCAGGAGGCATCGTGACCGACAAGCGGCTCGCGCCAGGTGACCCCGCCCCGGACTTCACCCTGCCGGACGCGGACGGCCACCCGGTTTCGCTGTCTTCGTTCCGCGGTCAGCGGGTGATCGTGTACTTCTACCCGGCCGCGATGACCCCCGGATGCACGAAGGAAGCCTGCGACTTCCGCGACAACCTGGCCGACCTGAATGCCCAAAGCGTCGTGGTCCTCGGGATCTCCCCCGACCAGCCGTCCAAGCTGGCCAAATTCCGCGACAAGGAAGCCCTGACCTTCCCCCTGCTGTCCGACCCCGACCACGCCGTCCTCGAGGCGTACGGCGCCTACGGCGAGAAGGTCCTCTACGGCAAGAAGACCGTCGGCGTCATCAGGTCCACCTTCGTGATCGACCCGGAAGGCACGATCGAGAAGGCCATGTACGGCGTCAAGGCGACCGGTCACGTCGCCCGGCTGCTGACCGAGATCGGCGCCTAAGCGGTACCTTTACTAGCGACCACGCGGGCGTGGCGAAATGGCATACGCGGCAGGTTTAGGTCCTGTTGGTGGCGACACCGTGGGGGTTCAAATCCCCCCGCCCGCACTCAGGGTTACCGACACAACTGCCGGTGTCGCACCGACAGATCTGGCGCCGTGGTCAACGTAGACGCGGGCGCATCCGGCCGCCCTAAGCCGCTCCTCCTGAGCCTTCGGGTGCTGGTCCCTAGCGCGGACGACAACTGGCAGATCAACAGCATCGGACGGGTCTCCGGCGACGGCCGGAACTACCTGCTGGCGGTGCTCATCACGGGGACCCGGCCGGGCAGTAAGGTATCGGCACGATCGATCAGCTGCCGGCGATCGTCTGGGCCGGATGCGGCAGTGCCGCCGCGGTTGGCCCCATCATATCTGGTTGTACTTATAGATCGGCAGGCCGTATTGGTCCGCGATCGCCGCCCACAGCGCGGCGAAGGCCTTCTTCTCCTTCGTGGCCTGCTCATCCGGCACCGCGGCGGCCTGGTAGCCGGCATCGGACTGGTAGTTCGTGCTGCATCCCTGCGCGATCTCGTCTTGCGCCCACCTGGCGAAGTCCTGGTCGGCCTGGCCGGAGGCCTGCCAGGCCGTGGTGAGGTCCTGCAGCATCGCTGCGGGCAGGGCCGAGCGGTCGGGCAGGGCGGCGAGGTGGCCCAGCAGGGCCTGACGCGACGACGCGGCGGTGCTGAAGATCGTCTCGTCCTGGCTCAGGCCGGGAGAGCAGTCCGCGACGGCGCTGACGGCCTGCGTCACTGCAGCCCGGTCCGTACCGCTCTGGGCCAGCAACGCGGCCAGGGCCTGCGCAGCCTGCTGCTGCGGCGGTACTGCGGGCGAGGACACCGCGGCGGGTACGGGGGAGGCCACGGCGGAGGGCGCGAGCGAGGGCACGGGGCTGAGCGCGTCGACTCGCGCGATCAGCTCCGCGATCAGCTCCGCGGCTCCAGGGATCGTCACCGCCCCCGTGTACGGGGCTTGGCCAGCTGAAAGGCCGAAGACGTCAGCGCTGTGAAGGGCGAACAAGGGCTCGGCGGCCCAGATCTCACCCGGAAAGGTGGTGCTGGATTTGAGGACAGCAGTGACGGCTTGATCGCCGTCCACGGGCGCCGTATCCACTCCGTTAGACCAGGGCTCGTTGTCGATTAGGCAGGTGCGCGCGGCGGAGAAGAACGCCTCGGCCTGCGCCGGGCTGGCGAACTGGTAGACAGCCTCGCTAAGGAATAGGTCCCCCCTTGCGCCCCCGTATTGCCCAGGAGTCACCTTGAAGTATGAACCAGTGGCGTACGCAGTACCGTACCCCGGCTCAAACGTTCCGCCGTCCCCGTCGGCAACTTCGGGGATCATACCGAGCCTGCAGCTCGCCTTTATGGGGGCAGCAGTGGCCTGGAAGCCGCCGCCATCTAGGAATTCGTGGGGCAGGTACCCGGCCGGAAAGTCTGAGATCGGCAGGAGCGCCGACGCAAGCTGCGTCCCGGTCAACTGCGCCGGTGCGGGCGTTGCTCGTGCCGGTGCCGGTGTTGGGGGCGGTGCTGGGTGGCTGCTGGGCTTGGCCAGGAGGACGGTGGCGGCTACGGCGATGCCGACGCCGGCGACGCCGGCCAGGGCCGCGGCCTTGACCGCAGCGCGAGGCGCGTGCGTGAGATGGTGGCGCAGCCGGACCCGGTGCACGGTGGTGCCCTGCACGGCGGGCGGCCCGCCCGACGGCCACAGCGCGGCCAGCAGCAGCGCCGCCGCGGCCAGCCCGGAGTGGCCGCGGTCCTCCCAGCCCGGGCCGTAGGTGCCCCCGGCGACCGCGCGCAGCTCGGCGACCAGCATGGCCCCGTCCGCCGGGCGGGCGGCCGGGTCCTTGGCCATCCCGGCTTCGATCAGTGGCCGCAACGGCTCCGGGACCGGCTCCAGCGGCACCGGCTCGGCCAGATGCTGGTACAGCAGCCGCTCGGCGCTATCCCCGCTGAACGGCGGACGGCCCGTCAGGCACTCATAAAACGTGGCCGTAGCCGCGTACACATCGCCGGACGGGCTGGCCGGACCCCCGCCGAACTGCTCCGGCGGCGCGTACGCCAGCGTGCCCGCCGCCATCGCCCGGTCCCCGGCCCGCGCCGCGATCCCGAAGTCCGTCAGCTTGCTCGCCCCGGCCCCGTCGATCAGCACGTTCTCCGGCTTGTAGTCCCGGTGCACCACGCCCCGCCGGTGCGCCGCGGCCAGTCCCAGCAGCGAGCCCTGCAAGACCACCAGCGCCGCCTCCGCCGTCGTCTTGCCCTGCCGGGCCAAGATGTCGCGCAGCGAGACCCCGTCGACGAGTTCCATGACGATGGCGGCGCCGGCCGGTGACTCCACGTACTCGTACAGCCGGACCACGTTCGGGTCATCCAGCGAGGCCAGCACCGCCGCCTCAGCCCGGAACAGCTCCGCGAACCCCGCATCGGCCAGCAACTGGCGGTGCAGGTACTTGATCGCCACCTGGGTGCCCGAGGCATCGTGCCGGGCCAGCACCACATCGCCGAACCCGCCCGAACCGAGCGTCTTCACCTCGGTATAACCCGCAACATCCCAACCTCGCGCCATCAGGTCCCCACCCATCGCCCGCCGCCCTGGAACTGGCATCGGGCCGGAGGGCAGTCCCTCCCGGGCTCCTGCCCGGCCCGCGTCCGGGCCCGGCAAACCCCCACCTGATGACCGGCTCAGCATGAAGCGGGCGCAGGTACCCTGTCAATCCCCGGATCGCGGCCAGCAGCCGAGCCGTCAGGACCGGTCCCGCCCCAGCCGGCTGCCGACGGGCGGGCTCACCTGGTCGGCCAGGAACCGCTGGTGCGGTCTGGTCGTCCAGCGCGAAATGCGCATCCGCGTTGCGGGCCCGGTCCGCGAACAGGGCCACCGCCTCGGCGCGGGCGGCGTCGGCCAAGTCGTCCAGATCGGGCAGGGCCAGCGGGGCCAGCCGGTACCTGGCTTCCCCGGCTACGGCCAGCGGCTCCCGGCTGGTCGCCAGCACCCGCACGTCATCGCAGGCCGACAGCAGCCCGGCGCACAGCCCGGCCGCCAGCCGCCGGCTCGCCAGATGGAAGCGGGCTGCCCGGATCGGCCAGGCAGCCCGCCAGGCCTCGCTACCGCCGCCCGTACCAGGCGAGGAAGGCGTTCAGCACCGCCGTGCATTCATCTTTGTCGCTGCCCGGCAACGTGCAGGTCTCCCGCCAGCTGCCGTCCGCCGCGCGCGGATAGTAGGTCATCACGCCGTTTGCCGGGTACAGGCCCCCGGAGGGGAGGCCGTCCCCCTCGATACCCGGCGGATCTTCGAAGATCACGATGCCCGAACCGACGCGCACCACCGATTCGGCGGCAGGCCGGGCCGGGCAGGGTTGGCCGAAACCGGCGCTGCGCCAGGCCGTGGCGGCGGACGGGAACAGACGACAGGCCTGGGCGAGGGTACAGCTGTAACAGGCCGAGCTCTCCAGCCCGGCAATCGTGGCCTCGGCCGAGGTCCGGGCCAGCGGCCACCCCGCCGCCCACGACCGGGGCACCCTCTCGCCACGGGGGTAGACCACGAGCCCGCCGCTGCCGTCGGCCCCGTACGACGCAGCGCAGCTCCAGCCCTTCGGCCCGACCAGCTCCATGACCCCTACGTCGTCGGCGTACACCGCCAGCCGGGCGGCCAGCGCCCGCGGAACCGCCACCGGTCGTGACGGCGGCAGCGAGACCGCCGGGCGGACAACCCCGAGTGATGTCGGGCAGCTGACCACCGGGAGGTTGACGGTTACCAATACCGCCGTAGCTGCCGAAATAGCCGCCCCGGAACCAGCCCTCGACTGCGCAGCCGACGCGGATCTGGCGTTCACCGCCGGGGCGCTGCATCCGGCCACGAGCGCCAGCGGCACCGCCGCCAGCAGCGCCGCGGCGGTCGGCCAGCGGCTTAGTCGACCATGCTGATCAGCCCTCACATCCCTCATGACGGCAACACCGGGCGCACGGTTGCACTGACCTAGTCAGCGGTGGGCAGCCTTAGTCTCAGCTGTCTCCGAGAACGCGGATGGCGGTTAGCACGAGGGTTCGGGTGACGTCGGCGACATCGGCCATCGAGACTTGCTCTCGGGGGCTGTGCGCGGTGCGCACATCTCCAGGTCCGTAATGCAGGGTCGGTATGCCAACCTCTGCGTACAGCCGAAGGTCGCTTCCGTAGGGGGCGCCGCGCTCGCGCAGGACCGACTTCCCCGTGGCGGCCCTGTGGGCGTCCCGGACCAGGTTGCGTAGCGGGTGGCCTGCGGGAAGACGGCCGCTCCCGAATTTGCCGCCGTTCCACGTGACGGTGGCAGGATGCTCGCTAAGCCAGGGATCGCGCTGGCACGCGTCGGCCACGCATCGCTCAAGGGCGAGCCGCGCCGCCTCGGGGCTCTCATCGACGGCCACGCCGAGCCTGCCCTGGGCGACCAGCAGGTCGGGGACGCTGCTCGCCCAGTCACCGGCCCGGACGATCCCCACGGAGATGCAGTAGGCGACGTCATACTCGGCCATCAGCGGGTCAACGCTGACGTTGCGCTCACGTTCGAGCTCAGCCAGGGCGCGGTGAATCGGCAGATACGCGTCGAGAGCGCTGACGCCAGCCCAGCGGGTGCTGCCATGGGTGGCGCTGCCCGGCACCCGCAACTCGAAGGTGAGCGCCCCGCCGTTTGCGGTGGTCAGCGTGGTGCTGGTGGGTTCGGTGATGATGCAGGCGTCACCAGTGTGACCACGCCGGAGTGTTCCGAACGCGCCGAGGCCCCCGTCCTCCTCGCTGACCACGCAGTGCGCCGCCAGCCGACCGCGCAGCCGCACTCCGCTGGCGCGAATAGCGGCGATCGCCGCGAGGTTGGCGGCCAGCCCGGCCTTCATGTCACAGGCTCCCCGCCCGTGTATCACCTCGCCGGCTACCCGCGGGCTGAACGGGTCTGCAGGCCACTGGGCGAGGTCTCCGGGAGGCACCACGTCTACGTGGCCTTGCAGGATCAGGCACGACCCATCGGCGGCTTCCGGGGTTGTGCCGACGAGCCCCCAGGCCTCTTCTCGGGGTGCCTCGGTTCCGGGGAAGCCGGGATCGGCCGCAAGCTCGTTGAGGTCCATCGCCCACAGGTCCACGTCCAGGCCCAGCCGACGCAGATGCTCGGCCAGGATGTGCTGCAGCTCTGACTCGGCGGCGGTTCCGGTAATGCTGGGCACCGCCAGCAGGTCGAGCAGCAGCCGACCCAGCGCAGGCTCGTCGATCGCAGCAAGCGCGGCGGCTTCTGCCCTGGTCAGCTCACTCATCGCTGGCTCATCGCCGGGGCCCGCGCGGAGCCGAGGATCTTGTCGAGCAACTGGGCAAACTGCTCACGCGCTTGCTGCAAGTGTGCGGCCATCGCAGCAGATGCCTGCTCGGCGTCCCCGTTGCCGATGGCGCGCATGATCGGCGTGTGCTCGCCAGCGAAGCCCTCGAACGCCCCGGGCGTGGCCAGCTGATCAGCACCGCGGTCGCTGTTCGGGCCGAAGAACATCCACAGCGTGTTGACCTCACGGAACATCTCCTCGCGGGTCCGCGTGATCGATTCCAGCAGCGGGTCGTACCTGGCCATCTCGGCGATCAGGACATGAAAGCGGGAATCGAGCTGGTGGTAGCTGGCGAGGTCGGTCGAGTCCTGGCGCACCAGCCGGGCCAGCTCACCCCGCTGCTTCGCCGTCGATCGCTCCGCCGCCCACCTCGCGGCGAGCGGTTCCAGTGCGAGCCTGAACCGGTAGGCGTCGTCGATCGACTGCCGCCAGGCGGCGGCGATCTCGCGGCGGCTACGGGGCGGAACCTTCGGCAGCTCGACCACGCTGCCTCCGCTGCGTCCGCGGGAGGTGCTGATCAGCCCGTCCGCAGCCAAGATACGCATCGCCTTGCGGACGGTATTGCGGCTCACTCCCAGCCCGAGCGCCAGATCCCGCTCGGTCGGCAGCTTGCTGCCGAGAGTGAACCCGCCCAGCATGATCCGGCGCCGCAGCGCACCGGCCAATGCCGCCGAGGCTGCCTCCCGCTGCTCGAAGCTGAGATCGGGAAGATCCGGCATCTCAGCTTCGCCACAACGGCTGCGTCAGGCAGGTCGGGCCGCCGTCCCCCTTGACGCACAGATCCGCCGCGGGGAACTCGTGCACCTCACACCCCGCAGCGCGCAGCTTCGCGACGGTGCGCGGGTTGCCCTCGGGTATCACCAGCACCCGCGGCCGCACCGCGAGAACGTTGGCGCCCTGGGTGGCGATCTCTTCCTCGACCGCGCTCACCCGCTCGATCCCCCGCTGGTCAAGGAACTCCAGCAGCCGCACCGGCGTCAGCGGCTCGTACACGATGGCCAGATCATCGGCCAGCGGCGAGATCAGCGACATCAGGTGCAGCACCGCCTGCGGGCCCAGGAAGTGCGGCAGGTCATACGCGGTTACCTCAACACCGTGCGGTGCGAGCAAGGCCCGGATCTGCTCGATGCCGGCGGCGTTGGTGCGGTAGCCGTGGCCGATCGCCAGCGTGCGTTCGTCGAACCAGACCTTGTCGCCGCCATCCGCGTACGCCTCGTCCTCCAGCCTGCCCAGCACCGGTACCCCGAGCCGGTTGAGATCCTCGGCGATCTGGTCGGGTTCGGTCTGCCGGGCCGGCTTCCGCATCCGGAGCAGGATCGCACCGTATGGCGTCATGATGACGGAGTCATGGGTATAGACCGCGTCCACCAATTCGTCGCGTGGCTCGCCGATCTCGACCTGGCAGCCCAGGCTCTCCAGCAACCCGACGAACCCGCGGTGCTCGCGGAGCAGGGCCACCTCGTCCGGCAGGCGCCACTGAGCCGCGGCGAAGTCGCCCTTGGTCGCGGGCGTCCGCACGAAGACCCGGCGCAGCGGCGCCACGGTCGAACCGACCCCCCACTGCGGGCCAGCCGCCGCCGCGCCGGACAAATGGGTCCCTGTTAGCTCCATAACAAGAGATTAGACCTGGACTCACATCCGGTCAATTGGGTCCCAACGCGACCTTTTTCTGAGCGCGCCGGCACCTCTGTCACGAGGCATGCCCCGGAGAGGGCGGCAGCGATCGGCCGAGACGGGGGCTAGGCGGACGCCTTCCGCTCTGCGAGCGCCTGCGCGATCAGCTGCGCAGCGCGCGCTGCCCTTGTGTCGGTGGTGTCCACCTCAATGTCGTAGCTGATTCCACGGTGAACTGCCACCGCCTGATGCCGGGCCATTCCGGGTGGCCGGTCTCCCCTGGAGCGCCCGCGTTCCTCGGCGACGTCCGGTTCGCAGTGCACACCGGCCCATAGGACGTTCACGCCGTCCAGGGCCTTGCGCCAGCGTTCCTGCGATGGTGGGCCGCTGAGGAAGCCATCGTCCACGATGACATTCCCGCCCGCTCGCGCTATCGCAGCGATTCCGGTCATCCACATCGTTTCCAGCCTGGTGAACTCGCTCCCGATGCCGACCTGGCCGTCGTCCTCAACGCGGATGCCCGCCTCGTCGCCTGTCATCCGCGGCGGCAGGGCGTCGATGAACACATCAATGCCGAGCGCCAGCCACGGCTCGCGTAGTTGCTGTTGCAGCTCGCGGACGATCGAGGTCTTTCCGGAACTCGAACCGCCGTTGATCACGATGGCCCACCCGCTCACGCCCCACCCTCCGCTTATCCAATCGACGGGCCGCGCCGGATACTGATCGTTCCAGCTCAGACAGCGTAGCTCGCTCCGACCGTCACGATGCCGACCAGCCCGGCCCGTACGCCGCTCTAGACACCCTGCCCTGGCGGCCTGGGGATGCCCGATCAGGATCCCCAGGCCGCGTTCAGGATGCGTCCCCATCGCCGCATATTGAGCAAGGTCCAGCTGCTGCGGCTGCCAGGGACGTGATGCCGGCGTTCCAGGCAGGCATCCCGGCTCAGGTGGCCGACGGCAGCGCCGTCGCTCCCGGACCGCGGCCCGCCAGGGCCGACAGGGCCCTGGCATCGGCCGCGGGCTAGCTGGACAGCTAACCTACATGGGCTCCCAGAGCTGGTTGTTCGCCGTGTCCTGGTCGGCCCACTGGACGACGGGCGCGCCCTCCGCCGTGCTGTTCCCCGAAACGCCGACAACCAGGCCCGAGTTGAGGTTTACCAAGTAGTGGTAGCCGGGGACAATGCCGGACTGGACCTTTCTCCAGTACTGGTCCGGATGACTCGGGCCAAGGCACGTCCAGCCGTAGACGGGCGCGCCTTCGCCCGTGCTGCCGCCGAGCACGCCCAGGCACTGGCCGTCCCCGTTGACGAGCTGGTAGTAACCGGAATCGTCACCGTACTCGCTACCGAACGTCCAGCCCTGGTTCGCCGACCCGTCGCACGGCCACTGCACGGCAGGCGCGTCATCGGCCCCGCCGAGGATACCCAGGCAATCGCCGGAGTTATAGTTCACAAACTCTGCACCGAACCCGTTGTCCGAGTCTGCTGCCAGGCTTGCGTGAGCCGACACGGCGGTGGCCGCGCTTGCGGGCACGGCCGCGGCCAGGCCGAGCATGGTGCCAGCCACGCCCAGTGCGGCCGCGGCTATGGTTAGGCGGATTTTCACGAGACCTCCTAGGTCATTGAAATGTCTTACGGCCGTTGCTGGTGCGCCCGGCCGGCGGCGCTACCGGGACCCTTGCCACGGCCCGCTAGCGCCAGGCCCAAGGCTCGCCGGTGCTTCGGGGGGATTCACCGGGGCTTCGGGGGGAACGGCAAGGGGGCAGGAACCACAGAAGGTCTCCGATGACGGCTGGCCGATCGGGTTGCAGCATGCGGCGGACCACGTGCCACCCGCCTGGCCCGGTCAGGAGCGCCCGCAGCAAGCCCACCTGGACCTGCGGGTACCCGATCTTGAAGCAGCCGCCGACCGGGCGGAGCAGCCCGCCGCCATAGCCAGCGAGGGACAGCGCCGGACCACGCTGACCGGCGGGTACAACGTCGTGTGCGTGGAAACATCAGCCGGCCTGGCGGTGATCGACTCTGGGCTCGGGCCGAGCTTTCTCGGCTACGGTGACCGGCCGGGCTGGGCCGGATCCGCAGACACGGGGAGGCCTTCGCGCGGGGGATCCGCTGCCCCTCACGTCAGGGCCGTACCGTGAGGTTCTAGCCAGCGTGAGCAACTTTCCGGGAGGCGGATCAGATGAGTACGGCGGCCAAGGCCCTGCCCGACCTCGAGCGCTTGCGGCTGCGGGCCCTGGCCGATGGGGATACGGACACCGCCGCCCCGCTGCACGCGGACGATTATCAGCTGATCACCCCGAACGGCTCGCCGATGACCAAGGACGATTACCTCGGCGACGTCAGGTCGGGACGGCTGCCGTACCACGTATTCGAGCCCGTCTCCGACATCGCGGTCCTGGGCGAGGCCCCGCTCGCGGTCCTGCGGTATCAGGCCCGGATCAGCTTTGACGACGGGCCCGGCTTCACGTGCTGGCATACGGATTGCTACCGGCTGCGGGACGGACGCTGGCAGGTGGTCTGGTCGCAGGCCACGCGGATCATCGCGCCGGACCAACTCGGCGAAGCTTGACCGCGGTCAGGCCCGGCGGTCACAGGGCGCGAAGCCAGATCCGCTCCACCTCGGAGCTCGCGCACGTTACGGGACCGGCCACCATCGTCGTTTAGCTAATATTTTCGCTTAATTAGTGGCCGCCTTGACCATGCCTCTGGCCGCGAGCTACCTTGACGGCGGAAGAGGGAGGCCGGGATGGCGCTCAAGATCATGCCGCACGGTCGGCTGCAGGAATGGGTCGCAGAAGAGAAGGGGTACTTCGCGGCGGAAGGGCTCGAGTACAGCTTCGTGGTCACCGGAGACTACGGCGTGCATTCTCCGCGGCCAGACGACGCCGGGGAGATCAGGACCGGCGCCTTCGAGACGTTCGGGGCGGGCCGCGACGGCGCCGACGTGAGCTGCGCCTGCCACTGGGCCGTGAGCGCCGCCGCGAGTGAACGGGCCGGGCAGCTCATCACGACGGCGTACTGCGTGACCCCGTGCGCCATCGTCGTGCCCCCGGAATCACCCATCCGCCGCCCGGAGGACCTGGCCGGGGTGCCGATCGGCGTCGGCTATCACTCGGGGAGCCACTTCGCGACCCTGCAGGCCCTCGAGCCGATCCTGCCCGCCGACGAGGTGAAGCTCACCTTCCAGGGCGCGCCCAACGAGCGACTGGACGCGCTGCTTGGCCGGCAGGTTCAGGCCGCGACCACGTGGGGGGTTCCGCTCTACATCGCCGAGGCCTTCGGGTTCAGGAAGGTCCTGGACACGACGTTCATGATCGGGTTCCTGGCCACCGGGCTCGGGGTCAGCAAGGCCGACGTCGAGAAGTACCTGGCCGCGCTGCGGCGGGCTCAGCTGGAGCTTGACCTCCACCTCGAGCGGTACCGGCACTACCACCTGCGGGCCGTGCCGGAGAAGTACCGGGACCAGGTCGACGTGCGTACCTTCGGGCTGGGTGAACGGATCGTCTTCCTCCCCTACCCGCGGGAGGTCTTCGACGCCACCCAGCAGTGGACGCAGGCCCACGAGATCTTCCCGCAGCTGTCCGCGTCGGCGGTCAGCTACGACGAGGCCGCCCTAGCCTGAGGCAAACCGCTGAGGCGAACCGCTGAGGCGAACCGCTGAGGCGACCCGGCCCGGCTCCGGTAGCGTCGCTGTGTGGGGGTACAACTCGGCTCGCGGTTCGCCAAGCTGTGGACGGCGAGCACGACGTCGGCCCTCGGCAGCGGCCTAGCCACGATCGCGGCGCCGCTGTTCGTCGCGGCGCACACCAGGAGCCCGCTGATCGTGTCCGCGACCGCCGGAGCGGCGTGGCTGCCCTGGCTGCTGTTCGCCCTGCCCGGCGGCGTGCTCGTCGACCGGGTCGACCGGCGGCGGCTGATGGTCACGATCGACTGGGCCCGCGTGGCCGTGATGGGGGTGCTGGCCGCGGCCCTGCTGACGGGCTGGTCGAGCATCGCCCTGCTGGACGTCGTGCTGTTCCTCATCAACACCGGCGAGGTCGTCTTCCGCTCAGCCAGCCAGGCCATGATTCCCTCTGTCGTCCCGCGGGCGAGCCTGGAGCGCGCGAACGGCTGGCTGGTCGGCGGGACGACGGTGATGCAGCAGATGATCGCCGGGCCGCTCAGCGGATTCCTGTTCGCGGTGGCCGTCGCGGTCCCGTTCCTCGTCAACGCCGGAACGTACGCAGTAAGCGCGGTCCTCCTCGGCCTGGTGGCCGGAACCTACCGCGCGTCGCGTGGGCCGGCCGACACCGATCAGGGGCAGTTGCGCCGGGCCCGGGGCGAGCTGGCCGAGGGGTTTCGCTGGCTGGCCCGCCAGCGCGTGCTGCGCACGATGACCGTCCTGATCGGGCTGCTCAACCTCACGCTCACCGCGGCCACCGCGGTCCTGGTCCTGCTGGCGAAGGAGCGGCTCGGCCTCGGCTCCGTCGGCTACGGCGCGCTGTTCGCCTGCGAGGCCGTCGGCGCCGTCCTCGGGTCCGTCTGGGGCGACTGGCTCATCAAGCGGGTCACCGCGACCTGGACCATCCGGATCGGCCTGCTCATCGAGGCCGGGCTGCACCTGACCCTGGCCACCTCGCGCAGCGCGTACGTCGTCGGGGCGATGTTCTTCGCGTTCGGCGTGCACGCCGCGCTCTGGACGATCGTGGGGAGTTCGCTGCGGCAGCGGCTGACACCGCCGGAGATGATGGGCCGGGTCGCGAGCACGAGCCTGTTCATCGCGGCCGGCGGTAACTGCGTCGGGGCCCTGCTCGGGGGCGTGGTTGCGGCGAAGTTCGGGATCACGGCGCCCTACTGGGTCGGGTTCGCGGCGGCCGCGCTCGTGTCGGCCACCACCTGGCGCGTGTTCAACCGGGCCACCATCGCCGAGGCCTACGCCGAGCCGCCGGTCCCGACCCCAAGCGCGGTGCCCGGATCCTAAGCGAGCACCTCCACACCAGGCCGCGATTTTCAAACCCATGGGTGCGGCACCGTACCGTCTCTTCACGGTACGGCGCGGCACCCATCGACTCCGCTTTGATGCAGATGGGGTCAATGTAATTGCTGAGGTCCGGGGGAGTGGGCTGGGCGCAAGCGTGCCCCGGTCTGCTGGTCTGCTGGCAGCGAAATTATTTGCGTGCGCGCGGTGGCCCGCTCGTACGCTGAACCATGGCCGAGCGCGCGCGAGTGTATCCGTTGCGGCGTGACCTCCCGCCGGAACCCCCGTCTCAGCAGCCGCCGGCGCACGAACCACCCCGGCAGGAAGCACTGTGGCGGGAGGTGCTCGGCCGGCGCCTCCGCGCCCTTCGCCTGGATCAGCGGGAAACGCTGTCCGAGACGGCGGGCCGGGCCGGGATATCGCCGCAGTACCTGTCCGAGATCGAGCGCGGGCGCAAGGAACCGTCCAGTGAGATGATCGCCGCGCTCGCGGGAGCGCTGGGCACTACGCTCATCGGCCTGACCGAGCAGGTGGCCGACGACCTGCGCCGCGAGCAGGGCATCGCCCCCTCGGCCAGGTTCCGTGCCTCCGGCCCGGTCATGCTCAGCCTCGCAGCATAAGCGGCGCGAGCCGCACGGCGCGAGCCTCACGGCCTGAGGCGCGCGAGCCACAGGCGCGCGAGATCAGGCGGCGGAGGACCCCGCGTCCTCGAGGCGCTGCCCCAGCACCTGGTCGACGATCCCGTACGCCAGCGCGGCCTGCGCCGTCATGACCCGATCGCGGTCGGTGTCGGCGCGCAGGGTCTGCACGGACTGGCCGGTATGCAGGGACAGGATCGCCTCGATGTCGGAGCGCATGCGCACGACCTCGTCCGCCTGCAGGATCAGGTCGGGGATCGGCCCCTGGCCGCGGGCGGCGGGCTGGTGCAGCACTACCCGGGCGTGCGGCAGCAGGGCGCGCCGGCCCGCGGACCCGGCGGCGAGCAACACCGCACCGACGCCGATCGCCTGGCCGACGCAGGTGGTGGCCACCGACGCCTGGATGTACTGCATGGTGTCGTACACGGCGAGCATGGAGGGCAGGTCGCCGCCCTCGCAGTTGATGTACAGGTTGATCTCCTGCTCGGGGCTGTCCGCCTCCAGGTGCAGCAGCTGGGCGATGAGCGCGTTGGCCACGCCAGGATCGATCGCGGTGCCGAGGTAGACGATGCGCTCGGTGAGCAGGTGCGAGTACACGTCCATGATCCGCTCGCCTCGGGAGTGCTGGGCGATGACGTTCGGGATGGTATACGTGCTCATGCCTGACCCTTCAGTCCGATCCGGTGCTTTCTCGTCGGCATGACCTGGCCGAACGACTCGACGATCTGGTCAATGAACCCGTATTCCCTGGCCTGCTCGGCCGTGTACCAGTGGTCGTGCAGGGAGTCGTGGAAGATGCGCTCGACCGGCTGGCCGGTGTCGTCCGCGATGATGCCGAGCACGGTGTCCACCGTGTGCCGCAGGTCGTCAGCCTGGACTTCGATGTCGACCGCGCTGCCGCCGATGCCCGCGGAGCCCCGGTGCATGAGGATGCGGGCGTGGGGCAGCGCGAACCGCTTGCCCTTGGTCCCCGCCGAGAGCAGGAACTGCCCGGCGCTGCAGGCCAGCCCGAGGGCCAGCGTCGAGATCTCGCACGGCACGAGCCGCATCACGTCGCGGATGGCGAGCATGGACGGCACCGATCCGCCGGGGGAGTGGATCCACAGGGCGACATCGGCGGCGGGGTCCTCCGCGGCCAGCGTGAGTAGCTGCGTCGCGAGCAGCGTCCCGTTGTCGTCGTCGAGCACCCCGTCGAGCACGAGGATCCGCTGGTGCAGCAGCTGGTCCCGCGCGCGCTCGCTGAAGAGCCTGGTCGTTTCGTCGTGAGCCATGCCTCCAGCCTGCGGCACGGCGGCCCCGAAGAACCCCGCGCGCTGCCCAGGGCAGATCTGCCCACGGCAGCGCGCAGGCCGGCGTCAGCCGGCCAGCAGCATCGTATCGATGTTGAACTTCGGGAGCATCAGGAACTGCTCCATGACGTTGACCTCGCGCTGCAGGCGGACCGGGTCCACGCTGCCGACCGGGCCCGTGCTGACCGGGTAGTCATCCAGGGCCATGACCGCCGCGGTGTCCTTGGTCACGCCGAACGGCGCCGGTATGTCCTCGAACGCCTGCTCGACCGCGGCCCGGCTCGTGTCGGCGATCTCCTGACCCTGTTCCAGCGCCCGGTAGAACGCCGCCAGCGTGTGCGGGTACTTCTGCGCCCACTGCTTGGTCACCACGTAACCCGCGATGGCGAAGCTGGCGGTCGCGCCCTGGTCCATGTCGGCCAGCGGCACGGCGCCTTCGGTCTGCTCGGCGATGCTGGCGAACGGCTCCGGCAGCATGGCCGCGTCGATCTTTCCGGCCGCGAGCGCTGCGGGCATGGCGGGGAAGTTGTACTTTGTCACGAAGTGCACCGAGCCGGGCGAGATCCCGTGCTCGGCCAGGACCGACGCGGCCAGCAGGTACAGGATGTTGTCCGGCGCGTTGATGGCGAGCGTCTTACCCTTCAGGTCGGCGAGGGTCTTGATCGACGAGCCCGGCATCACGTAGATGCCCTGGGTGGAAGGCTCCATGACGTCTCCCTCGGCGAAGATGTCCAGGTTGGCTTTGCCTGACTGCTGCCACTGGATGTAGGAGACGTAGTTGCCGCCGGTGATGTCGTACTGCCCCTTGACCTGCGCGGCGATCACCGTGTCGCTGCTGATGGCGGGGACGAAGTGGACGTTCAGCCCCTGCGCCTTGAACAGGCCCTCATACAGCGCCACGAAGAAGCCCGCGTCGTCCAGGGCCGGGACCACCGCCACGGTCAGGTTCGGCTTCTCTATGGCGCCGACAGGGGTCGTAGAGCTCCCGCTGCCAGAGCATCCGGCCGCGAACACCAGCGTCGTAACCGCCGCCAGCAGCGCCGCACCGCGCACACGCGTCATCGCTAACCCTCCCGAGGTCATTGAGCAGCTTAAATCAGCCGGAGTGATCGCTTCACCGATTTGCCTAAACTCCGACTTAGTAGATCAGGAGAGGCGACGAGGGACGGGGGGGACGATGTGGCCGAACAGACCCCGATAACCGGACAACCTGGTCAGAGCGGAGACTCACCTGTGGGTACCTGGCCGCCAGCCGATGTTTAACTCAGCGTCGACCTGGCACAATTAGCGGATTGACCGCAGTAGAGTCCGGCCGCGAACGGAGCACACGATGGCGCAAGCGGACACCGCATCGAAGCCCGCCGATCAGGACGCGCTGGTCGCGGACATCGACCGCACCCGCGCGGAACTCGCGCGCACCATCGACGCCATCTCCGACCGGGTGAGCCCCAAGAAGAACGCCCGTCGCGCCCTGGACCAGGTCCGCCAGCGCGCCGCCCAGATCGACCCCATGCTGGCGGGCGGCGCCGCCGCCGTGGTCGCCGTCGGCGTCGTGGTCCTCGTCGTCTGGCGCCGCCGCAAGCGCTGAGCCGCAAGCGCTGAGCCGTAAGCGCTGAGCCGTAAGCGCTGAGCCGTAAGCGCTGAGCCGTAAGCGCTGGGTCGTAAAGCGCCTGAGCCGTAAGCGCTGACCGCTGGCTAGCTGGCGCTCTTGGTCAGCTCTTCGTACTCGGCCGCAGAAAGCAGGTCGGACGGGAGGGCCGGGTCGCCGTTGCCGTCTTCGGCGACGCGGACCCGGAACATCCAGCCTGACGTGTACGGCTCGGCGTTGACCAGGGACGGGTCATCTTCCAGCTCGGTGTTGACCTCGATGACCTCGCCGTCCACCGGGGAGTACAGGTCGCTGACGGACTTGACGGACTCGACCTCCCCGCAGGGCTCGCCCGCGGTCACGGCCGTGCCGACGGCGGGCAGGGAAATGTAGACCACGTCGCCGAGCTGCTGGGCCGCGAACTCGGTGATGCCAACCGACGCGGAGGTGCCCTCGACGGACACCCACTCGTGCTCCTGGGTGTAGCGCAGATCGGCCGGAATGCTCATCGCTATTTACTCCTCCGGTAAAACGGCAAGTCCGTCAGGTCCGCGGGGGTCGCCTGCCCCCTGATATCCACGGCGAGCTCGGGGTGATCCTCGCCGACGACGGGTTCGACGTACGCCATCGCGATCGGCACGCCCAGGGTGGGAGACGGGGCGCCGCTGGTCACCGCGCCGACGTGGCTCCCGCCCGCGAGGACCGCGTACCCGTGCCTCGCGATCCGCCTGGACTGCATGGTCAGTCCGACCAGGACGGCCCGCGGTCCGTCGGCAGCCCGGGCGGCGAGGGCCTCGCGGCCGACGAAATCGCCCGGCTTGTCGAACTTCACCACCCGCCCTAGGCCCGCTTCAAACGGTGTCATGTCCGGGCCGAGCTCGTTGCCGTACAGCGGCATGCCGGCCTCCAGCCGGAGCGTATCGCGCGCGGCCAGGCCTGCGGGTACCAGCCCGGCCGGAGCGCCCTGCGCGGTCAGCGCCTCCCAGATCCCGACGGCGTCGCCGGGCCGACAGAACACCTCAAACCCGTCCTCGCCGGTATACCCGGTGCGGGCCACCCACGCCGGGCGCCCCGCGACGTCGCCGAACGCTCCGGCGTAGTACTTGATGGCGGAAAGGTCGAGCCCGGTGAGCGGGGCGAGGATCTCGGCCGCGGCCGGCCCCTGGATGGCGATCAGCGCGTAATCGCTTGTCGCGTCAACCACCGTGGCCTCAGCGACCACGTCCGCCGAACGGTCGGTCAGCTCGCGGTACACGGTCGCCGTGTTCGCGGCGTTGGCGATGACCAGGAACTCATCCTCACTCAGCCGGTAGACGACCAGGTCGTCGAGCACGCCGCCGTCGGGCGCGCAGATCATCGTGTACCTGGCCCGCCCCGGCGTTAGCGCGGACAGTTGCCCGACCAGCGCGTAGTCGAGCACCGCCCCGGCGTCCGGCCCGGAAACCAAGATCTCGCCCATGTGCGACAGGTCAAACAGCCCGGCCGCGCTGCGCACCGCGAGGTGCTCGGCCGTCTCGCTGGTGTAGCGCAGCGGCATCTGCCAGCCGGCGAAGGAGGTCATGGTCGCCCCGAGGCGCTCGTGCACCGCGTGCAGCGGCGTCTGCCTCGGACGTTCTCCTGAGGAAGTCACCTGGGAATGGTATGCCGGAACCATGGACCTTCTCACCGAGACCCAGATCAGCGCCGAACTGGCCGAACTCCCCGCCTGGACCCACGAGGGCAACGAGATCACTACGGTCACGACCCGCAAGGACTTCCGTGACGCCCTGCTGTACCTCGGCGCCGTCGCCTACCTGGCCGAGAAAGCCAACCACCACCCGGATGTCGCTATCTCCTGGAACCGGGTCACGCTGACCCTCAGTACCCACTCCGCGGGCGGCCTGACCGCCAACGACTTCGCCCTCGCCCGCCAGATCTCGGCCCTGATCTGACCCAGCGAATCTCCAGGCGCCAACGTCGGCCGGGCCATCCAGCCCACCCCGGCGGCCGCGTTCCAGGACAAGCCGATCTTCGCCCCGCTACTCCAGACGCTCGTCTGCCAGGGGGTCATAACCTCCGCGCAAGCCCTGGCCAACCACGTCTGAGCCGTTAGCGGCAACCCCGGCCGCGCCTGCGACGCCCGTGTCAGGGCGCAGGCGCGGCCGGGGCACGTGTTAGCGGACAATGGAGGGCGTGGAATCCGCTGAGCCCGCCACCCACAGTCGGCCGCGCGAGGTCGTCATCCTCGGCTCGACCGGCTCGATCGGCACCCAGGCGCTGGACATCATCCGGCGCAACCCGGACCGCTTCCGGGTGGTGGCCCTGGCCGCGGGCGGCGCGGACCCTGACGCCCTGGCCCGGCAGGCGGTCGAGTTCGGCGCGGCGGCGGTCGCCGTAGCCAGCCCGGACGCCGCGCCCGAACTGCGCGCCGCACTCCGCCGCCATCTTCTTGACCGAACGAACATTGGTTCCCCCTCCGCTCCGCCCCCTTCTCCCGAGTCGCCAGCCCTCCTCGCCGGGGAGGACGCGGTCTGCGAGGTGGCCCGGTGGCCGGCCGACGTGGTGCTCAACGGGGTGACGGGGGCGGCAGGCCTGCTGGCCACGCTGGCCGCGCTGGATGCGGGGCGCGTGCTGGCCCTGGCCAACAAGGAGTCGCTGATCATCGGCGGCCCGCTGGTGACTAGCCGGGCCAAGCCCGGGCAGATCGTCCCGGTGGACTCCGAACACTCCACGATCGCGCAGTGCCTGCGCGCCGGCCGTGATTCCGAGGTGCGCCGGCTGGTGCTCACCGCGAGCGGCGGCCCGTTCCGCGGCTGGAGCAGGGACCGGCTAGCAGGCGTCACGCCGGAGCAGGCGCTCGCGCACCCCACCTGGAACATGGGGCCGCTGGTCACGGTCAACTCGGCCACCTTGGTGAACAAGGGCCTGGAGGTGATCGAGGCGCACCTGCTGTTCGGCTTCGGGCTGGACCGGATCGACGTCGTGGTCCACCCCCAGTCGATCGTGCACTCGATGGTGGAGTTCGCCGACGGCGCCACCATCATCCAGGCCTCCCCGCCGGACATGCGGCTGCCGATCTCGCTGGGCCTGGCCTGGCCGGACCGGGTGGCGGACGCGGCACCGGGCCTCGACTGGTCGACGGCGGCGGCGTGGACGTTCGAGCCGCTCGACGACGCGGCGTTCCCCGCGGTGGCGCTGGCCAGGCATGCGGCGGCCGTCGGCGGCACCGCCCCGGCCGTCTACAACGCCGCGAACGAGGCGTGCGTGGCGGACTTCCTGGCTGGACGGATCGGCTTCAGCAGGATTGTGGACACCGTGGCGCGGATAGTCTCAGAACATGACGTCGATCACGCGGCCGTCACGACGGTGGCCGACGTGCTCGCGGTCGACGACTGGGCCCGGCGGCGGGCCAGAGAGCTGAACGACCAGGAGGGCGGATGGACCTGATCGGCTGGGTCATCTTCCTCGTCGCGCTGCTGTTTTCCGTCATGCTGCACGAGACCGGGCACTTCGTGCTGGCCAAGCGGTTCGGTATGAAGGTCACCCGTTACTTCGTCGGCTTCGGCCCGACCATTTGGTCGACCTGGCGGGGCGAGACCGAGTACGGGATCAAGGCGCTCCCGATGGGCGGGTTCGTCAAGATCCTTGGGATGCACTCGCTCGACGATCCCGACGACCCGGAAGATGAGGCCAGGTCGTTCCGCAGCCACCCGGCGTGGCAGCGGATCCTGGTTCTGTCGGCCGGCTCCTTCATGCACTTCGTGCTGGCCTTCCTGCTGATCGCCGGGCTGGCGCTCAGCGTCGGCATCGAGAACGACAACACCACCCAGCTCGGCACGATCAGCGCGTGCGTGGCGTCCAGCGTGACCGCGCTGGACAACGGCACCTGCACCGCCTCGGACCCCGTAGCCCCGGCCAAGCTGGCCGGGCTCCAGGTCGGCGACACCGTCACGGCCTTCGACGGCAAGCCGGTGAGCAACTGGACGCAGCTCGGCAGCGACATCCGCAACGCACCCGTCGGCTCGCCTGCGTCCATCACCGTCCGGCGCCACGGTAAGTTGCTCACCCTGCACACCGCGCTGTCCAGCGTCAGCGGGCGCAGCGGTGCCTACCTGGGGATCGCGCCCGCCACGGTGTTCCAGGTCGCGAGCCCGCTCGGCGCGATCAACTACGCCGGCACGTCGATCGGGCAGGTCGTAGTCGGCTCGGCCAAGGCCCTGGCAGAGCTGCCGGGCGCGCTGCACGATCTGTTCAACAAGGAGAAGCGGGCGAGCACCCCGGGCGGCCCCGTCATCGGCGTGGTCGGCGCGGCCGAGGCCACCGGCGAGGCCGTCGCCGCGAACGTGGGCTGGCAGTACAAGGTCAGCTTCGTGCTGTTGCTGATCGCGTCGCTGAACATCTTCGTCGGCCTCTTCAACATGCTGCCGCTGCTCCCGCTCGACGGCGGGCACATCGCCGTGATCATCTTCGAGCGGGTCCGCGCCTTCTTCGCCCGGCTGCGCGGGCGCCCCGACCCCGGCCTGGCCAACATGGCCAAGCTCCTGCCGGTCAGCTTCAGCCTGTTCATGATCATCGTCATCTTCGGCGTCGTGCTGATCGCGGCCGACATCGTGAACCCGGTGAACATCGTCGGCTGACCCGCCTACCCGACGCACCCGTCAGCGTCGGCCCCCGTCTGGTCACCGGGTAATGGAAGAATGGCTGGGTACTGCGACTAGGGATGTACCAGAACCGAACGGATGGGGGCTATGAGTACTGACCTGGGGATGCCGCAGGTTCCTCCCGCGCCGCTGGCGCCGCGTAGGTCATCCCGCCAGATCATGGTGGGCTCGGTGCCGGTGGGCGGCGGAGCGCCGGTGACCGTGCAGTCGATGACGACGACGCTGACCGCCGACGTGAACGCGACGCTGCAGCAGATCGCCGAGCTGACCGCCACCGGATGCCAGATCGTCAGGGTCGCGGTCCCGTCCCAGGACGACGCCGACGCGCTGCCGGAGATCGCGAGGAAGTCGCAGATCCCGGTCATCGCCGACATCCACTTCCAGCCCAAGTACGTGTTCGCGGCGATCGACGCCGGGTGCGCGGCGGTCCGGGTCAACCCGGGCAACATCAAGCAGTTCGATGACAAGGTGGCCGAGATCGCCCGCGCGGCGACGGACGCCGGGATCCCGATCAGGATCGGCGTGAACGCGGGCTCGCTGGATAAACGCCTGCTCGCCAAGTACGGCAAGGCGACCCCGGAGGCGCTGGTCGAGTCTGCGCTGTGGGAGTGCTCCCTGTTTGAGGAGCACGGGTACCGCGACATCAAGATCTCGGTTAAGCACCACGACCCGGTCGTGATGATCAACGCGTACCGTCAGCTCGCCGCGCAGTGCGACTACCCGCTGCACCTGGGTGTGACCGAAGCCGGGCCCACATTCCAGGGCACGATCAAGTCCGCGGTGGCGTTCGGCGCCCTGCTGGCCGAGGGCATCGGGGACACGATCCGCGTCTCCCTGTCCGCGCCGCCGGTGGAGGAAGTCAAGGTCGGCATCTCGATCCTGGAATCGCTCGGCCTGCGGCAGCGCCGCCTGGAGATCGTCTCGTGCCCATCCTGCGGCCGGGCCCAGGTGGACGTGTACAAGCTGGCCGAGGAGGTGACCGCCGGACTCGACGGCCTGGAGGTCCCGCTGCGCGTCGCGGTCATGGGCTGCGTGGTCAACGGCCCCGGTGAGGCGCGCGAGGCCGACCTGGGCGTGGCCTCGGGCAACGGCAAGGGTCAGATCTTCGTCCGCGGCCAGGTGATCGCCACCGTGCCCGAGTCGGCCATCGTGGAGACGCTGATCGAGGAGGCCATGCGCCTAGCGGAGCAGGCCGCAGCGGCCGGGGACGACGACTTGCAGGCCCCCGGCCGTCCCGTCGTCACCGCCTACTGAGGCCCTTCCCCGCCGTCGTCACCCGGTCTGCCTGAGCGCAGGGCTCGTCGTCATCGTCTCGGCGTAGACCACCTCGCCGACCGCCTCCGCCGCCTCGGCGCGGGCCTCGGCTGGCAGCAGGTCGTCGGTGACCAGCACGTCGACCTCGTTCAGGCGCGCGAACGAGCTCAGGCTCACCACACCCCACTTGGTGTGGTCGGCCAGCAGCACGACGCGCCGCGCGACCCTGATGAAGGTCCGGTTGGTCTCAGCCTCGGCGAGGTTGGGGGTGGTCAGCCCGGCCTCGGCGTCGAACCCGAAGCACCCGAGGAACAGCAGGTCGAAGTGGAGCGACCGGATGGTCAGGTCGGCCATGGGGCCGACCAGCGCGTCGGAGGCGGTGCGCACGCCGCCGGTCAGGATCACCGAGTCGGTCGTCCCGTCCAGTCCGCGCGTCCCGTTGAACGCGTTCATCACGCGCAGCGAGTTGGTGACGATGGTCAGTCCGGGCACGTCGAGCAGGCACTGAGCCAGCGCCAGCGTGGTGGACCCGGCCGTGACCGCGATCGCCGTCCCCGGTCTGACCAGCCGCGCGGCGGCGCGGGCGATCGCATTCTTCTCCGGCCGCTCGAGCACGAGCTTGGCCTCGAACCCCGGCTCAGGGCTGGCGGACGTCCCCGGCAGGACCGCCCCGCCGTGCACCTTTTCCACCAGGCCATCCCTGGCGAGAACCTCAAGATCCCTGCGGATCGTCATATCCGAGACTCCCAGTCGCTGGGTCAGGTCGCTGACCCGTGCGCTGCCGTCGCTCCGGACGGCCGCCAAAATAAGCGACTGGCGGTGTCTGGCTAGCATCGCAGCCGTACCTCCTTGTCACCGGATGCCGCCCTGGCCCGTGCGGGTGGGGCCAGGTCACGTCATCCGTCGTCACTGAGACGCTGCCGGACGCTGTTTGGTTCCGGGGATCGATGTCCGAAGCAGGCGAGATTCTGATGCCCTTAGGGCAGCGTCTCGGTGGGCATACGGCCGGTCCGGGTCCATCCGGCCCGGATCCATCCCGATCAAGGGTGCGGTCCGTCCGGTCCAGAGTGCGAGTCCGTCCGGTCCGCGTCCCGTCCGATCCGGGTCCAGGCGGTCCGAGCTCAGGCCCTCCGGGCCATCCAGTCCCGGTACATCCAGTCCTGGTGCGCTACCGATCGTGAGCGCCGGTTGGCGTATCGATGGTGTTTCGCGTTCGTTGCCGTAAAGTGACATGTTAGCGTTAACATTGCCGAACAAGTTCTTTGGCCGAGACCCATTCATGACCGCGGCGCGGGCGAGGCGGGGCCTAGCGTCGCACGGCAAATGGCCCCGACCGGATCGACCGCCCCAAGCGGCGAGGGGAGGCGCGGCAGACCGAGGTTTACGTCGGCGATTCGCTGTTTTCTCCGTGCTCGGACAGAACCCGGAGCAAAAGCGAGTCCGAAACGTTTCGGACATGTCAGAAATCTTGACAGGTGATCATGAACAGGCTTAGCGTCTGTTTGCCAACCGGCAGGTACGTGCTCAGGGCGAGGCTGGTATCGGAATTGGCCCGAAATCTTTCGGGTCTCTGCGGTGCCTTATTGGGTGATCATGACCAGACCTAGCGGGCCTGGCTCGGGAGAGTCCCTGTCCCCCGGGATAAATTCCATGGAGGTCACTAGATGAAGAAAAAGGTCGACCCCGTAGTCGACGAAGCCATTGAGACCCTTAACATGAAGGACGGGCCCTCCCGTCGTCGGCTGCTGGAGGGGGCTGGGCTGTTCAGCGCCACCGCCGCCGCCTCCGCGCTCATCGCGGCCTGCACCTCGTCCAGCTCGAGCAGCGCCGCCCCGACGGCGGCACCGTCCGTGGTCAGCACGCTAGGGAACTTCCCGAAGACCCCGGCGTGGCAATTCTGGTTCGACAACCACGTCACCACCAACCTGTTCTTCGTGCCCACCCAGTTCGGATTCAAGGACGCAGCCGCGCTGCTCGGCCTGCCGACGCCGAAGTGGGGCGGCTCGGACAACTCCATAGTCGCGGACATGGTCGCCTACATGAGGACCGCGATCGCGGCGGGGGCGAAGGGGATCGCCACCACGGTGATCAACGCCAGTCCCAGCGACACGACGTTCGCCACCCCCGTGGCGGCCGCGATGAGCGCCGGCATCCCCGTGGTCAGCTACAACGCCGACGGTCCCATCCTCAAAGGCGTCGTGACACCCGGGACCAACCGGCTCTGCTACGTCGGGCAGGCACTCTACGTCTCCGGCCAGCAGATGGGAGCACGGATCCTGGCCAACACCAAGCCGGGGCACGTCGTCATCTTCATCGCCACCCCGGGCACAGCCAACATCCAGCCCCGCTACGACGGCGCGGCCTCGGTGCTCACCCCGGCCGGCTACAAGGTGAGCCTGGTGGCGACAGGGGCGTCGACGGCGGTCGAGGGGCCGCCCGAGAAGGCCTTCCTGCTCGCCAACAAGTCGGACCTGGTGGGCGCGTTCGCGGTGGACGCGGGCTCGACCGAGCTCCTCGGCCCGCAGCTCGCCTCCCAAGGCCTGGCGGGCAAGATCTACGCGGGCGGATTCGACCTAACCCCGGGCACGCTGACCGCGATCAAGGCGGGCCAGCTCGACTTCACCATCAACCAGGACCCGTACCTGCAGGGCTTCCTGCCGACGCTGTACCTGTACCTGTTCAACCTGACCGGCGGGCTGGTGCTCCCGCCGGACACCGACACCGGCCTGACCTTCGTGACTCAGTCCACCGTCGGCCAGTACCTCTCGACGAGCACCACGTATGAGGGCTCGACGGGCGCCACCAAGCCCACCCTCGTCCCGCGGTCCGGCGCCATCAGCAACGCGGTCGCCACCACGAGCACGTGACGGGCTGCGGTTCGGAGTCCTGACTCGATCGTGGCGCGCCGGCGTCGGATACTGGGCCTGTGTACGCGGGCCGGTTTCCCGGCGTCGGCGCGCCACGCGTGCCGCCGGCAAGGACACGGAAGGGAGCGGCCGAGGTGAGCGAGACCGCCGAGCGGCGTACTCCGGCTGTGGCCGGAGAGCCCCGGGATCCCCGGCGCGCGGGAACGGCACGTGGCGGCACCTGCGGGGAATGGGAACGTTCCTGTTGCGCCAGCGCGAGCTCACCGTGTTCGTGGTCGTGGTCCTGCTGACCCTCTACTTCGGCGTGATCTCCTCGACCGGCCGGGCCGTGTTCTTCGAGCAGGCCGACCTGATCAACCTCGGCCAGATCGCGGCGCCGATCATCATCATCGCGCTCGGCGAGGTGCTGCTGCTGATCTGCGGTGAGATCGACATCTCGGTCGGGTTCATCTACGCGTTCACGCCGTACATCATGTACTTCCTGATCAGTCTACTACGACGTACCCGGCATCCTCGCGATCATCCTCGCGCTGGTCTGCGCGGCGGCGATCGGCTGGGTCAACGCCTTTCTCACGGTCACGATCGGGCTGCCGTCGTTCATCACGACCCTGGGCACCGGCTTCGTCCTCTACGGCATCGTCCTGTCACCATGGCCCACGGCGAGCAGGCCCCCATCCCGGCGAAGGTACTCGGCATCGGCCACTGGCTCGGCAACGATGCCTGGGCCGAGATCATCTGGGCGGTCGTCCTCGTCGTCGTCTTCCACGTCCTCTCACCGCGGACCCGGTGGGGGCTGCACACGATCGCGGTCGGCGGCAACCTGCTCGGGCCGGCGAGGCCGGCGTCAACGTCGCCCGGATCAAGTACGGGAACTTCATGATCACCGCCCTGCTCGGCGGGTTCGTCGGCCTCCAGATCGCGTTCCAGACCAACGTCATCGACCCGACCGCCGGCGGGGCTACCACGCCGATGTTCTACGCGGTCGCCGCCGCGGTAATCGGCGGCACCGCGATGCTCGGCGGCTCCGGCACCATCATCGGCGCGTTCCTCGGCGCGTTCGTGCTCGCGATTCTCGAGGACGGCTTCGCGTGCTCGGGATCAGCGCCAACCCGCTGGAGATCATCTTCGGCGGCGCCATCCTCATCGCCATGATCGCCAACGTCCAGCTCGCGCGGCTGCGCGACAGGGGAAGGCGTGACATGACGACCACGACCAGGACGCGGCCTGCCGCCGCAAGCGGACGGCGACGTGCTGCGGGCCGAGCACATCTCCAAGCATTACGGCGCCGTGACCGCCCTGCATCGACGTGAACCTGCACCTGGGCCGCGGCGAGGTGCTCGGCCTGCTCGGCGACAACGGCGCGGGCAAGTCCACCCTGCTCAAGATCCTGTGCGGCTTCCAGCCGCCCGACCACGGGCGGATCCTGCTCGAGGGCGAGGAGGTCACGCTCAAGTCGGTCGACCACGCCCGCTCGCTCGGCATCGACGCGGTGTACCAGGACCTCGCGCTGGTCAACCAGCTCAGCGTCTACCACAACATGTTCCTGAACCGGGAGCAGGTCGCGCTGGCCGCTGCTGAACAACCGGACGATGCGCAAGCTGGCCCAGGAGCACCTGGACGAGATGGGCGTGCAGCATCCCGTCGGTCGAGTGCCGAGGTCGCCACGCTGTCCGGCGGCCAGCGGCAGGCCATCGCCGTGGCCCGCTCGGTCTACTCCGACGCCAAGATCCTGCTCCTCGACGAGCCGCTGGCCGCCATGGGCGTCAAGGAGGGCGCCATGATCCTGGACCTGGTCCGGCGAGCTGAAGGCGCAGGGCAACGTCTCGATCATCATCATCGCGCACAACTACGGCCAGGTGCTGGAGGTCTGCGACCGGGTGAACCTGCTCCAGCACGGCGAGATCACCTTCGACAAGCGCGCCGAGACACCTCGGTCCAGGAACTGACCGACATGGTCGTCGCCGAGTACCGCAAGGCACTGGAGGAACGTCACCGCGTGGATCGGGAGGCAGTGATCGATCCGGCCCGGGCGGGACGCCGACCACCCCCGGACAGCCAGCATGATGAATGTCACTCACGCCCGTATGCGCCTCACACCAACGGCCCGGCGGGCTGATGCTTACCGCCCGCCGCGCATTTACCATGCGGGTATACGCCGAACTCGCTCGGAAGGAGCATGAATTATGGACAGTGCCGCGAGGGACTTTCCGCCCGGCGACC
>CAWBKD010000029.1:0-49664 GCA_963789225.1 uncultured Actinomycetes bacterium | reverse complement strand
CCCAGTAGCAGTATCCGGGACCCGATCATGGGTCGCCCGCGCTTGCTCAGGGCCAGGAGCAGCCGACGGACGAACACAGCCTCCGGCATACTGCTCGTCACGTCGTTGGCCAGCTCGACGAACCGGAAGCCCCGGCCCAGGGTCCGCTGCACCTGCCAGGACTGGTACGACGGGTCGATGGGCAGGCTGTGGCCGCCTACTTCCCGGCCGGGAGTGGACGGCATGAAGCCGAACGGCTTCGGGACGTGGCGTTTATCGCCTCCCACACGTCGACGCCGAGCTCGTGCCCGAACATCGCCAGCTCGTTCGCCAGCGCGATATTCACGTGCCGGAAGGTGTTCTCGATCAGCTTGGCCAGTTCCGCCACACACGGCGAGGACACCGGTACCGTCCGGTCG
The DNA here is from genome assembly GCA_963789225.1 of uncultured Actinomycetes bacterium. Taxonomy (GTDB): domain Bacteria; phylum Actinomycetota; class Actinomycetes; order Streptosporangiales; family Streptosporangiaceae; genus Palsa-504. The sequence goes on along the minus strand of CAWBKD010000029.1, from coordinate 49,266 downwards.
ACTATTCCCTGGTAAAAGCTCTCCACCGCGGCCAGCGAGTCGTCATCAATGCTCGAAACGATCTTCGGCGTTGCGGCCAGGGTCCAGGATCCGTTACCTGGGTCGATGCGCTCAGGGCTGTAGCCAAGGCGGAAGTCGGTGCGGGCCATCAGCTCGGACCCCTCTTCAAGCCAGGTCAGCACCTGCGCCTGGGTGGTTCCGGGGAACGAGGTGGACTCCAAGATCACCGTCGAGCCCGGGCGCAGGTGCGGGCCAGCGTCCGGCTCGCTGCCTGGATGTAGGTCAGGTCAGGCAGGCCACCACCGTCGCCAACCACCTCATCTTCGAAGCCGCCGCCCGCACCGTCCGCACCCAAGCCCGCACCATCCTGGCCAACCCGCCCTGCTCCCCGCCACCGGACGCACCGCCTACGAAACGATGCTCAATGACTTCGTTACCGTCGCCAACATGCTCCAGCCCGGCGCCGGGTACGGCACCACCGCCCAGGACTACACCGCCTGGTACACCGCCCTCCGTGCCTCCAACATCACCGTCGTCTGGTGATCTGAAAGCGCTCGCGCGGTAGCCCGCGACGGCGAGCGCTCGCATGTGAGCCCTTGTAGCCCTGACCCGCTCTACCGGTTGGCCGCTGGCCGCCGAGGTCTGCTCAGTGACCGGCTGCGCTGGCGGTCCGGCGTGACCGGCGCAGGCTGGCGAACCCGGCCATCGTCAGCAGTGCCCCGACGGTAATGGTCAGAAGCCACGGCGCGGGATTCCCGGGCAGGCGTGGCGCGGTCCCGCCGAAGCCGGTGTTGGCTCCGCCATGCGGCATGATCTGGCTGCCCACCGCGTCGGTGAGGGCATCAATCTTCAGCCCCGACGAGTCATCGAGCACCACGATGGTGTGGATCGTGTTAGCGGCGAGGTGGACCGACATGGCGGCGTGCTCATCCGGCGCCGTGAACTGTACGGTCTGGGTGCCTGGTGAGACGGCCATGTACGAGGTGGCCGAGGCGAAGGGAAGTTGTCGTGCCAGGACGTCCGGTCCGTAGCTGACCGTCACCCGAGGCTCCTTGAGCGAGGCCTGGAACACCCGGACAAGCACCTGGCCGGCCGGCGCGGTCATCTGGTCTTGGAGCACCTCCACCCGCAGACCCGGATCGGGGCCGAGCGCAGCCACGGTGTAGGCCGTCCCCGCACTCACCGTGAAAGTCGTGCTCAGCGCGGGAGCGCTTGACGATGGCGCGCCGAAGCCCCGCATCGCCACCGTGTACTGGCCGGGGCTGACCGCCATGTAGGCGGAGACGTCGCCGTAGCCGACGTCCCTCAGGACGGTCGCGTGGCCGGGGTTGCTGAATGTGTACAGGTACATGTCCATCGCCGGCGCCTTGGGGGACAGATGGGCAATCCGGACCCAGCCATCCTGCGAGGCCGCGGGTGCGGCGGAAGCATTGGAACTGGCGTACGCCGCGGTTGACGGGGCCGCGACCAGGGCAGCGGTCCCGCGAGCAGCGCCGCGATCATGGCCAGCCGGGCACCAGGCCGGAGCAGCCTCATGGTTCGTTACCTCTCAGTCGATTAGCGTCTTGCGGGCACGGATTGGATCGGCGACCGGGAACGTGGGCGCCGGGGCGCGCTGTTGGGCAACGGCAAGGACTGCCGTCAGCAGCCCCAGCGGACTCGGTGCCGCGAACTCGATGGTCAGCACGGCCCGGCCCGCAGCCGGGTGGATGATCACCGCATGAGCGGGCTGGTACGGGGCGTCCTGCGCGTTCACCAGGGCGAGGGCCGCCGCGAGCTCGGCCGTTCCGTCGCCGCTGCCGCCGCTCGTCACGGTCACTTCCCGGTACAGCGCCTGAACGCCGGGGGACGCATCGCCGAACGCGGTCACCCGGAAGGAGTACTGGGACGACAGGGCCGCGAGCGTCGCCAGCAGCCGGGAATCCACCTCACCCGCCCGCAGCTGCGCGGCATCCTGCCTGGTGAACTGGATACGCCAGTTTCGGAGCAGCTGAGCGCCCGCGCTCTCGCGGGCGGCGAGATCGGCCCGCAGCGCGGATTCGTAGGCGGCCGCTCCGCCGGGCTCGGTCGCGCGGACGTCCACCCGGGTCCCGCCCGAACCGAAGCTCGCGATCACCGCAGGCGCGTACTCACCGGCGAGCTGGCTGCTGGTCGGCGATGAAGTTACGACTACGTTGGCGCCGAGCGGGTTGTCCGACCCGGGCCGCATCGGCATCAGGCGACCCGCGATGACGCCCTGCGCCTGCAGCGCGGCGCACATGGCAGGATCACACGCGATGATCGCCCCGCTGCTCACCTGGCTGACGATCCAGGCAACGGCCTGCTTCTCGGCCGCCGCAGCTAGGGAGGATGTAGCGGGAGTGCCCGCCCGGCCGGCGCTGCCTACGGAGGAATTGCCCGCGGAGGGCATTCGCCCCGGCCGATGGCGCGGTCCGGCTAAGCTCGGCGAACCCGACGGCGGCCGCCGCGATGGCCGCCAGAGCCAGGACAAGGACGGCCGGGCGCCAGCGCCGGGCGGCCACCTGACCCAGATGGCCGAGACGCCGGCGGAACCCGCTCCGGTTTTCCTGTCCGGGTCCGCGTTCCAGCCCGGAACCCAGGGGCCGCACCCGCCGCAATACCCAGAACTTGACGGTGGTGGCCAGGATCCGGCTCCACGATGGCTCCGGCAGGGCACCCGGGGCGGGAGCCGCCGCACGTGCCGAAGGCACCCCTAGGGCCAGCGCGCCTTTTCGCCGTGTCATCGGACCGCGACCCTGTCACCGCGGCGTGTTCCCGCGAGCCCGGAGGAGGCGACGTCACGCGCTCCGGCATGGTCGGCGTCCCGGAGCTAAGGACCCTTCCGGGCAGGACAGGATGGCGGTCGTCATCGCCCACATCCGCCACGTCTCAGCCACCCCCACGACCCTGCAGGTCATGTGCGACAGGACAGCACAAGAGCATGCCGGCGGCAACCAATATCATCAATTGGTTATAAAGGCATGTGACTCAGCCAGATCCTCGCCGCGATCCGCGACCAGGTCCTGTCCGGTGACGCCAGCGGCCCTGAGAACTGATCCTTCGGCACGTAGCCCACGACACGCTGGCCACGTGGCGTAGTAGATCGGATGCAACCGTCCATATCGGTTGATGGCCGCCTGACTCATGTACTCTGCTGTGCCAGACGGGTCGCGAATCTGCGGCGACGGGAGCAACATGGGCGAGAAGAGCCGTCGTGGCACGCCGTCCGGGAGCGTCCTTCCCGGCGGCCAGGCCAGGCTCGCGTCCGACCCGAATACATCGACAGACGCCAAGGGGAATCCTTCGTGGGGCCAGGTCCTGGCCACCACCATCCGCCTGTGGCTGTCCCGGCGCATGCCGCGCATCAGCATCGAATGGCCGGACATGTCGGCCAGCTCGGGGGCGGCTGACCACCCGGTGCTTGTGCCCTTCCTGGGCACGGCGTCGGATCCTTCATGGGGGCGGGTCCTGGTTACGACCATCCGCCTGTGGCTGTCCCGGCGAATGCCGCGCATCAGCATCGAATGGCGGGTTTCGTTCGGGCGGCTGCTGGCGGCTTCTGTGCTCGGCCTCGGGCTGCTGGCCGTGGGGGTCGGGACGGCCGGGGTGGCCGTGGCCAGCAGTACGGCGAGACCGGCGGCGCGCGTGCCCGCCAGACCGGCGCCGGTCCCTGCTCCAGCCGGCCGGACCGTAGAGCCGGTCTGGCTGACGACCGTGCAGCGGACCGCGCAGCCGGTGTTGCTGACCATTCCGGCCATCGGGGTCCGGACCAAGCTGGTGGACCTCGGTCTCAACTCGAACGGCACGCTCCAGGTACCAGCCAGCACCGCGGTGGCCGGCTGGTATACCGGCAGCCCACGGCCCGGCGCGATCGGGGCTGCGGTAATCGCCGGCCACGTCGACTCCCGCGCCGGGCTTGGTGTCTTCTTCTGGCTGCGGACCCTCCGTCCCGGCGACCGCGTGTACATCGGCCGCTCCGACGGGACCACGGTCGTCTTCACGGTGACGAGCGTCCAGATGTACGCGAAGGACCAGTTCCCGACGGCCTCGGTCTACGGTTCCGTTCCGGATGCGGAACTGCGCCTGATCACGTGTGGCGGCACCTTCGACCGATCCCTCGGCAGCTACCTCAGTAACGTCGTGGTGTTCGCGCGACTGACCGGTTGATGCTGTCCCGCGAGCCGATCGGCGGGCCCTCCGCCCTTCGATAACCGGGCCTAATGTGCCGGATAAGCGACCAGGTCACTGCGGACCGCAGTATCTCGTGTCCAATCGTCCATATCGGTTGATACGGGCTAACCTGATGTGCTGTTCTGTCCCAGACAGTCGCGCTTGGTCGAGGGGCAGGGTTGAGATGGGGTGAGGTCAACCGAGGCCGCAGAATCCGCACCGCCCACTGCCGAACCATGCGCCACGGTTAGCTCGATAGGACCAGGGATGCGTGCTTCCGCAGAGCCGTCATGGGGCCAGGTCCTGGCGACGACGGTCAGCCTCTGGCTGTCGAGGCGGCGGCCGCGTGTCGGCCCCGGCCGACAGCGGGACGTCCCCCAGCCCTCCCGGCACCTTTCGCGCCGGGCTGCTCGTGGCCTGCGGCTTGCGGTCCTCTTCTTGGCCCTGGCCGGGGTGACCGTGACCGCTCTGCGGCTGACCGGCACCTCGGCTCGGGCCGCTCGCTCATCCTCGGCGGGGCGTTCCCATCCGGCCCGAACCCGGCAGGCCGCGTCCGACGGTGCTACAGCGACGGTTCGGGCCCAGGCCGCTACCTGGGTCGCAGGCCAGGTAGGCAGCGACGAGACCATCGCGTGCGATCCCGTCATGTGCACCGCGTTGCAGGCGCACGGCGTGGCGGCAGGCCGCCTGCTGGCCGTGGGGCCGACCACGACTAGCTTGCCGAACGCTGACGTCGTCGTGGCCTCCCCGTCGATCCGCACTCAGCTCGGAGGCCAGCTCGGCGACGACTACGCGCCGAGGCTGCTCGCGACCTTCGGGTCCGGTGCCGACCTGATCGATGTTCGCGCTGCCTTCCCGGGCGGGGTAGCGGCCTACAACTCAGCACTCCAGGCTGATTACGCCATGCGTAAGAGCGCCGGCGAGCAACTGCTCCGGAGCCGGCGCATCATGGTGAGCCTGCAGGGCGCCTCGGAGCTCAAGGCCGGTGCCGTAGACACCCGCCTGCTGGTCATGCTCGCGGCGCTGGCGTCGCTGCAACCGCTACGGGTAGTCGCCTTCGGCGGCGCTTCCCCGGGGGTGACGATTCCGGCCGCGGACCCGCCGCTCAGGGAGGTCACCATCACCAGCGCGGACAGCCGGGGTGCTGCGGCTGACCTGGCGCCGGTTCTGGCCATGGTGCGCGCGCAGCGCGCGCCGTATCAGCCGGCGTACGCCGCGATCGTCGTTTCGCCGGCCGGACAGGCCGAGCTGCTCATCGAGTTCGCCGCGCCGAGCCCTCTCGGGCTACTTACAGGTGGGACCCAATTATGAGGCTACGCAGGCGGTTCGCCCGGCTCGCCGCGGTTATTACGCTGCTCGTCTGCGGCGTGGCCTGCCTCGCGACCGCACCGCTCGCGGCGTCCGCCGCCACGACGGGTACCGCTGGCGCAAATGACGGGTGGGTGCGGTGCGCCAACCTGTCTCCGGGAACACCGGCCGTGGACATCTACCTCTACGCGTTCGGCAACCCCGGGCACCCGACCATCCTGAGGGACGCCAACTACGGGAACGTATCCACCTACATGGCGGTCAGCGCGGGCGAGTACACGGTCGCGATGCGCCCCGTCGGCGCGACGGCATCGAGCCCTCCCGTGGTTTCCGCCAACTTCATGGTGAGCGCCGGGTCGGCCTACACCGTGGCCAGCATCGGTTCCTCCGGAGCGCAACGGGCGCTGGTCCTGACGGACCAGATGGCCGCGCCGAAGGGCAAGGCGCTGGTGCGGGTCATCCAGGCATCGGTGAAGCAGCAGCAGGTCACCGTCGACGACGGGTCTGACGTCCTCGCCCAGCAGCTGGCGTTCGGTTCGGCGACCTCGTACATGGCCGTCCAGCCCGGCACCCAGACCGTGGAGTTCATGGCGTCGGGTGAGCAGGTCTCCATGCCCGTCACCCTGGCGGACGGCTCGGTGCACACGATTGTCGTCCTCGACGGTTCTGCCGGGCTCAAGGTCGACATCCTGACCGACGCGGCAGGCAGCCAGGTCGCGCCGAACGGCGGTGCCGCCACGGGCCTGGGCGGGACAGCACCACGCGACACCGTTCCCGGCCTGATCCCCTGGGCTGGGACGCTGGCGGCCGGGCTGCTGCTCGTTGCCGCGGGTGTCATCGGGCTGCGCAGGTCTCGCCGAACCGCAGCCGCGGGGCACTAACAGGAAGAGTTCTCCCGCTGGCCACCCGATAGCGCACTGAGCGGGCCATCCCCTCCCGTGATACGCCCTGCAGGCAATCGTTTGCATTGCAACCGGCCTGCAACTTTCCGGCGAACTGTTCCGCTACCCCCGCCACCGAGGCTGAACCTGTCAGCCAAAAGCGGCAGCCACACCGGAGGACGACACCATGAAGCCCACCCGCCTCGCCGGAGCCCTGGCCCTCGCCTCTGTCGCCCTGCTGGCCGGCTGCGGGATCACCCACCACACCGCCGCCCCCGCCGTCCACGCCCCGGCCGCGCACGCCGCCCCCGCCCACGCGCCGGTCAACCCGCAACTGCGCTGGCTCACCAGCCCCGGCGGCCAGGCCCAGGTCACCTTCAACCAAGACGTCGACACCCTAGCCAGCGCCCTGGTCGTCGAAAACCAGGCCACTACGGTCGCCAACCACCTGACCTTCGAAGCCGCCGCCCGCACCGTCGCCACCGAAGCCCGCACCATCCTGGCCGACCCGGCCCTGCTGCCCACCGAGAACCGCGCCGCCTACGTGAGCATGCTGAACGACTTCATCACCGTCGCGAACATGCTGCAGCCCGGCGCCCACTACGGCACCACCGCCCAGGACTACACCGCCTGGTACACCGCCCTCCGCGCCTCCAACGTCACCGTCGCCTGACGGGAGGGTCGCGGGCGGGGACGACGGATTCGCGTGGCTTCGGCGGTGTACTGCTCACCGGGCTCGCGCGACGGGAACGGACCGGCGGACGGCGGGCGCTGGGACGCCTGGCCACCACTCGGCCCAGATCCCGGCCGCGTCGGAGACTGTCCGCGGGAGCGCCTCCGGCGCCGGCGGGACTCGAGCATCAGGGTCGCGCCCACCAGCGAGCCCACGAGCGCCGAAGCGACAGCCGCAAGCATCACCACGAATACCGCCAGGATCACTCCTATCGCTGGATTGCCAAGAGCCGTCGTGAGGACGATGACCCCCAGCGCGATGCCCGCGATCGCGGCTGCGCCCGACTTGACGGCCCGGTGCGCCACCCAGCGCGTCGACTGAGGCGCCGGCGCGCGATCCGGGTGCGGATGCTTCGCCAGTTTCGTGCCCGGAGGGATGTCGGCGGTGAGCGCAGCCAGCTCGGCGTAGGTCCGCGCCGCCAGCGTCTGGCCCAATCGCGCATCGAGCTCGTCCTTGCTCAGCCGGCCCTCGATGAAGGCGGCCTTGAGCACGTCGACTATCCGGTTGCGGTCGGCGTGCGACGCCCGCAGGCGGCCCCGATCGGCCGCGCGGGCCGCCATCTCGCCTTCTGGCCCTGACACCATCGACGCCTCCTCACCACGACGGCTGCAGGCACAGAGTAGCTCGGCTGCGCGCGGGCGGGCGATCGGATGCGACCGGGGAAGCTAACCCTGAAGGCCCGTGCTGGTCTATAGGGCGTGGCTGATTTGGTCTCCCTGAGCGACGCGGAGCTGGTCGCTGGCCGCCGAGGAACGCCAGCGCAGGGCCGATCTCCTCGCCCGCCTGGCCCGGGAGCATGAGCGCGTGGCGGAGCCCGGACCCTGAGGGTGCCGCGGGGCCTTCGTGCGCACGCCTGCGTCAGCGCCTTGACGCGGGCATGATGTTCGTTCGGCATCATGGGTTAGATCTTTCGCGCGGGTCGCCTGCTGGGATCAGCTTTTTGGCCTTGGGCGTGGGCGTGGCTGATCTGGCATCCCTGAGCGGCGCGGAGCTGGTCCCGGCCGCGTCAGCACCCTGACGCTTGGCGTGTCCAGTCGAGCTGGTACCACTCGACGGTACGACGCACGCCGTCCTCGAGGGATATCTTCGGTTCGTATCCCGTCAGGGCGCGCAGCTTGGCCAGGTCCGGACAGCGCCTAGCCACCGAGCCAGGCGGCGCTGGCCGCGCCTCCAGTTCCGGATGGAAATCAGCGAGGCGCAGGATCAGGTCGGCAAGGTCGGCGACGTTCGTCTCGGTGTCGTTGCCGATATTGACGATCTCGCCCACCGCCGCGTCGGTGTCCATCAGCTGAATCATCGCCTCGGCGGCGTCATCGATATGGCAGAACGCCCGGGACTGTTCCATGCCGTAGACCCGGAAGGGGTCTTCCCGCCGGGCCGCGCGCAGAATTAGCTGCGGAATAACGTGGTCGGTGCCCATCCGGGCCCCATACACGTTATGGAAACGGCCGATCACGTAAGGAACGCCCTTGGCGCGGGCGGTCTGGATGACGGCTGCCTCGCCGAGCAGCTTGCTGATTCCGTAGGCGGAACGCCGCGCGCTGACGTCCTCGATCATCAGCGGGACGGTCTCCGGCGTGGGCACCGGAACCAGCCCGGCGGTTACCCCGCCGGCGTATATCTCACTCGTCGAGGCGAAGAACAGCCGCTCAGCCGGACGTATCCAGTCCAGCAGGTTGAGCAGCGCGAGGGTGTTGATCCGGATCACCCGCGCCGGGTTGTTCTCCACGATCCCCACCCCGACCACCGCGGCGAGCATGTAAACCTGGTCCCATCCCCGTGACAGGCCCGCGTAGGACCCCGGGTCGGTCAGGTCCGCGTGCAGCACCGGGACCTCGAGGGCGGCGAGTTCGGGATCGTCGCGCCCGCGCGAGAAGTCATCCACGATCGTGACGGCGTGCCCGGCCTCCTTCAGCCGGCGGGCCAGGTGCACGCCGATGAACCCGGCTCCGCCGAGGATCAGGACCTTCATGGGGTCACCGCCATCGCCGAGCGCAGGGCGGCGGGCTCGTACCCGAGGCTGGCGTACTGCACGCCGCGGGCGGTGATCCGGGCTCCGTCGAGGATCCGCCACGAGTCGTAAACGATGCGGACCCCGGAGTCCGCCAGCAGGCCGTCGACGTCAAGGGCGCGGTAGTCGGTATGATCGGTGATCACCAGCACCGCGTCGGCCTCATGGAAACCCTGCCGGACTTCGACCGGCTCGCCGCCGCACCGGCGGATCACGTCGGGGCTGACCAGCGGGTCGTGGCCGAGGACGCGGATGCCCGCCGCCTTGAACACAGGAAGCATCGTCGTGATCGGCGAGCCCCGCATGTCGTCGGTGGGCGGCCAGCCCTTGTACGCCCAGCCCAGCACGGTCAGCGTCTGGCCGCCGAGAGCCTGCATCATCTCGGTGATCCGGTGGGCGACGTGCAGCGGCAGGTCCTCGTTCAGGGCCCGGGCCGCGCCGACCAGCCGGGGCACGTACCCGCTGCGCCCGGCGCCGGAGAGCATGATGTAGGGATCTTTGGATAGGCAGCCTCCGCCCACGTACCCGGGCTTGGCGATATCCGGTCGCGGGTAGTCGAGGTTGGCCGCCCGGATGACTTCGAGTGGATCGAGTCCGAGCCGCTCGGTTTGCCGGGCCACCTCATTACCGAACGCATAAATCACGTCGGTATGGCAATTGTTGGTCAGCTTGACCAACTCCGCCGTCTCTAGGTTCGAGACGGGGACGACCCGCCTGGCTAGCCCGCCGAAAAGCGTCAAGCCGAGTTCGAGGCTCTCGTCATCGAGTCCGCCCACGACCTGGGGCAGCTCGACCAGTTCGCGTAGCGCCTGCCCCTGAATGGTGCGCTCCGGTGCCATGACCAGACGGGCGGATCCCCACGCCTCCAGCAGCGGCGGCAATACCACCTCGCGGCTGGTCCCGACCGGCACGGTGCTGCGTACGACCACGAGCGTCTCCGGCGGGCAACGCTCGGCGACGTGGCGCGCCGCGACGGCCAGGTTGTCAAGGTACGGCGTGTGAGTGGCGGGGTCGACCGGGGTGGAGACGCAGATGATGGCGGCGTCCACGCCGCCAAGCGGAAGCTCGGACGCGACGAAGATCCGGTTGCCAACCAGGTCGGCAAAGATTTCGGCGACACCTGGCTCGAAAATATGGGGCCGTCCGCGGGACAGCGAGGCAAGGATCTCCGGCTGGATCTCCACACCGTGAATCTCATAGCCTTCGCGAGCCAGCGCAGCGGCGAGGGTCAGGCCAACGTAACCCATGCCGATGACGCCAATTCTCGAGAATTTACGCGAGTCCGCACCCACGGAGGGATCTCCTATCAGTAACTGTTATTCGCGGTCAGTGCAGGTCGCCGCCGTACCAGCTGGCGGCAACCGACAGGCGTAGGTCGTAGCCCGGCGTCCAGCCGAGCGAGCGCTGGATCCGGCTGATGTCGGCCACGCTCCAGTCCACCAGGTTCGAGCGATCTGGCGGCGGGTGGCTCTCGGCGACCGTGCCGGTGAACCCGGCGACTTCGGCGAGCATGCCGACCAGCTCGCGGCAGAGGACCGGCCGGCCGCTCCCAACGTTCAGCACCGGTTCCTTCACCTGTTCGGCCAGCGCCGCCGCGGTGACCGCCGTCGCCACGTCGCGGACGTCCACGAAGTCCCGGTACGCGCCCAGCGGTCCGAGCGCGACGGTGTTCCCGCCCTTGCCGAGCGCCGCTCGCAGGCCGGCCACCGCCCGGCCCAGCAGGGTCTCCGGCGGCACGCGCGGGCCGACCGGGTTGAATACCCGCAGCACCGTCGCGTCGAGCCGTTCGTCTCTGGCGGCGAGGCGGACGAGCTGGGTGCTGGCCAGTCGGGTCACTCCGTACGCGGAGGTGGGGTCGGCCGGGTCGTCCTCGCCGATCAGCCGGCCGTACGGTGCCGGCCCGTACTCGGCCGCGGACCCGAGCATCACGAGCCGCGCCTGTGGCGCCGCGCTCGCCACAGCCTCGATCATGCGGGCCGTGACCAGCACGTTCATCTCGGCCAGTTGGACGGTGTCGCCGGAAAGCCGCCCGACGCAGTTGATCACGGCGTCCGGCCGGGCCCCGCGGATCAGCGCGGCTAGCTCGTCGGTACCTGCCGCGAGGAGGTCGTGGCTGAGCCAGCCGCCCTCCGGCCGGCCGGCTCGCGACCGTCCGACCCGGATCACCGTGCCGACGCGTGGATCGCGGTCCAGCGCGGCGCCTATCTCACTGCCGATGAATCCGGACGCGCCGAACAGCAGGACCCGCCGGTCAGCCATCAGGCAACCTCGGTGGCATGTCGCGATGGGACCGACGGGAGGAGAACGGAGCGCAGTTCCTCGAAGCAGCGATTGGCCTCGTCGTAGTCGTCCGGTCGCCCGATATCGAGCCAGTATCCGTTGAAGGGATAGGCTCGCGGCCGGTCCTGGCGCGCCAGCAAATCGAGAACCAGGTTGTCGAATCCGAACTCGACGTTCTTCGGGTAGCGGGTCAGGGTGGAGCGTGACAGGGCATACACGCCCATGCTCACCTGGTACGACAGCGTCGGTTTCTCGCTGAACTTCACGATGTGACCGTCAATGGTCTCCAGCGGCCTAAGTCCATTTTGAGGTTCCGCTGTACGTTGCCACCGTCAGCGATGCTCGCGAACGGATATGCCAGTTCAGCATGTCCGCGTAGTCAAGATCGGTCAGCACGTCGCCGTTCATCACCAGGAAATGCTCGGGCAGCCGATCGAGAAAGTTCAGCACCGGCCCGATCGTGGACAGCGGTTTCTCCTCTTCGGAGTAGTCAATATCCAGTTCCCACCTGGATCCGTCCCCGACGAAGGCGCGAATCAGCGAGCCGAGGTATCCGATCGCGATAGTGACCCTGGTGAAACCTTGCGCCTTCAATTGCTGCAAAATTATGTCAAGAATGGCGTACTGATCACCGATGGGCATCAGCGGTTTGGGCAGCGCGGTCGTGTAGGGCCGCAGCCGTACTCCGCGCCCACCCGCGAGGATCGCGACATGCATAGTTATCTCCCCCCCTTGGTCAGCGGTAGCGCTGAACACGCTGGAAACTCAACCGAAGTGCCACCACTTGCAACAGGAGCAGGATCACGGTGCTAAGCAGGAAGATATGGATCTGCCCCTGTGCTGCATACCGGCTGACCAGCAGAACTTCGGCCAAGACGACAGGCAGCATAATTCCCAGCAACCGCGCGAACTGCTGATGCCGGGCCATAACGAAGCCGAGAAAGAACACTCCGCCAAGTAGCACGTATGCGTCGGTCAGCAACGAGCCCTGGCCGCTCAGCAAACCGAATCTGGTCATGATGAGGAGGAAAAGGATTCCCAGGCTGCCCAGGATCGCCAGGCAGTTGGTCAGCTCGGCCAGGAGAAGCCGCCAGGCGGCACGTTGGTAGTCGACCGGCGTGGCTGTGCGGCTGAACAACTCACCGGCTTTCTCGGTGAAACGGTGCGCACGCCATTCCAGTGCCCCCATGCTCAGGATCAGCGGAAGCGCCGCGATGGCGAGATCGCGCTCGCCGGTGAGGAACCGCGCCTCAGTATTGAGGAAGTACAGCGCGCACAGTGCGGCGTAGCACACACTGGGGCCTGCGCCGACGAACGTGCGCGCAAAGGCCACTTCGTGCCGGGCGTCGGGCTGCACCGGCGCCCGCATGCTCGTGACCAGGCCGGTCACCGTGAGTAGCACGATGCACAGCCCTGCCGTCGCCAACGTGGGCATCACAAGTGCTTTGGGGGAGCCCGAGACCAGGAACGCTACACCGGCGAGGGACGCGGGCACCATGGTCAGGGCGAGCCGCAGTTCCTTGCCGTGGAAGACCAGGACGCTGGACATGAGCTGGAAGGCCATCTGCGCGACCGCGAACAGCGCCACGCCCGCCCCCGCCCGCTCGACGGCGGCGAACACGCTGCCGCTGAACAGCGCGACCACGAGGCCGGCCAGGCTGAGCAGGCGTATCGCCCGCCCGGCCGACCGCTCCATGCGCTGGCCGAGCAACTGGTAGGCGACCGCGCTCGTGCCCATGCCCCATACCCACCCCAGCGCGGTCGTGAAGACCAGCACGCGGAACACGGTGGACGAGCCGAACGCGGCGAACACCGCCGGTACACCGTGCGCGGCGGCAGGTACCACGCCCCGTTAGCTCAGTCGCGCGCAGTTTCCCTCGCGTTGCCGCGGGCGCCGGCACCCCGTCGCCGCCACGCTCAGCGTCGAGCGACTGGCCGGCGCCGGTAGACCGCCTCGGCGAGCGCGAACACGTCGCGGTGGCCGTATATCTCTCGCGCGACGGCGTCGGTTACGCCCGCGCTCTCCAGCATGGCCGCCACGTGCAACTCATCCACGGCGTGCGCGGCCGTCGGAACAGTCGCCCAGGTCAGCTCGTCAACCGGATCGGGAAGCAGCCGGGGCAATCGCCGCGCGGTTGGCTCGCTCCCGGCCAGGATCGATCGCTCGGTCACCGGCCCCACCCCGCATCGACGTGATGCACCGCCGGAATGATCACCGGCTCCGGCCGGAACCAGCTCTCCCAGCCGTCCGCCCGGCGGACCGCAGCAGAACCGCGGGCGTACCCGCGGCGACGTGCGCGGGGATGCGCGCCAGATCCCCGTAGGCAGCGGGCATCAGCGCCCGGTCGTGCGGCCGAACCGCCCACCCGATAGCCGCTGGCGAGCGCAGCCCGGGCAGCGCCGGGACCCCTGCTGGCACGCCAGACGTGAGCTCGGTGTAGATCTCCTGATACGCGTTCGACCACCGCTTGAGGGTGAACCGGTCCAGCACCCGCTGCCGGGCGAGCGTGCCGAAGGTGCGTCGCAGGTGGGCGTCCCCGAGCAGCCGGATACAGGCGTAGGCGACCGACTCGTGGTCCCTGGGGGGCACGACGAAGCCGGCGTTTCCGACGGCCTCGGATACTCCTCCGACGTTGGTGCAGACCACCGGCCGACCCATGGACATGGACTCCACGACCGTGTAAGGGAACCCCTCTGACACGCTGGTCAGCGCGACCAGGTGGCCAGCTCGGTAGGCATCGGCCTGGTCCGGGATGCGGCCCTCGAAGGTCGCCGCGTCGGACAGGCCGAGTTGCGCGACGAGCCGGATGCAGCTCTCCTGGTATTCCTCGTTTCCCGTGGGGACGGGACCGAACATGCGCAGGCGAGCGGCCGGGATCCTGGCCCGGACCATCGCAAAGGCGCGGATGAGCGTATGCAGGTCCTTGAGCGGGTCGATCCGCCCGACGAACACGATGGTCGGATACTGCGGTTCGCCCTGCGCCAGCGGGAAGTCGCGCGGGTTGATCCCGTTGTACATGATCCGGATACGCCCGGGGTCAGCGCCTCCGTAGAGCTGCCACCTGCCGTTGTACCTGGAATGCGGGGCCAGCATGTCGGCTCTGCGGTACGCGGCCGCGGCGAGGCGGCGGTTGAACCGCATGGCGATGACTTTGACCGCCAGTGACACGCCCTCACCGGCCAGGCCCAGGTACCGCTCGCGAAGGTAGATTCCGTGCTCGGAGAGGACGAGCGGCGTGCCGAACGCCCATTTGCTCGCCAGCCCGACCAGCGCGCTCGTGCCGTTCATCGTCAGGTGACACACATCGGCTGGCACGGGCGGATGTGACAGCGGTCGCAGCAGGTGCTCGATGCGGTTGGTGGCGACCACCGCGTCGTGCAGGGTAAGCGGGCCGACCGCGCCGGGGCGGTCGGAGTCCATTCCGGCGTCGTGCCAGATGCCGCGGAGCCGGTCAAGCGGGTCGTTGCGCAGCAGTGCGTCGCTGAGGTCGCCCTCCTGGGCGTACTCGAACAACCCGCGAAGCGCCTGCGCGAATTCTTCCGCGCACGGCATCTCGTAGCTCCGGCCCAGGGGCTGGAACATGGACCGGAGCAGGGTTTCGTAATGCGCGTCGAATGACGGCGGAGGCGTGCGGGGCCGCCCATGGCGCCGGTGTCGTGCGCCCCACAGCGGGATGTTCACGACCTCGGCGAGATTGTCCAGTGCGGGCCAGGCCAGGCGCTCGGTGCCGTCCACGGTCAGCGCCACGGCGGTGAACGAATGCTCTGGCATCCCTTCGATCAGCTGATGGCAGAAGAGGCTGACGCCGCCCGGACTGAACGGATAGGTGCCCTCACCGATCAGCGCCACCCGCAGCGACCTGGTGGTGGGGGGCGCCGGCGGCACGACCACCGCCGGCCGGGCAGCCCGGACCGCCGGTACGGCCGCCGGGGTAGCGAGTCCGTAGGCCGTCACGAGAGCCTGCTCGTCGCGAAGGTCACGGTCTGGCCCGCAGCGAGCCCGAGCCTGGAAATCGTGTCGGAGCCGTATCGTTCCGCCTGGTCAGGTCCGTCCTGGTCGGCCTCGGTAGCCGGCCGGGTCGCCAGTCCGGTTGCGAACAGCACCGTGTCCGCCCCCGGCGTATAGGAGACGGCATCCGCTACCCGGTCCCACACCGCGTCGTGCTGCCTGGCCAGCGCCGCGAAGTGCGCGGTCCGGCCCTCCACGTAGGCTCGCCAGGGTGAGCCAGTCCGGGTTCTTCAGTGGCGTCCGGTAAAAGGCGCTGTACTTGGCGACCAGGACGTCCAGCCAGTCGAACAGCAGGGACCTGCCGGGCGCGTACTGGTGCAGATTGGTCTGGTGCACGGTGTACGAGTAGGCCGAGCCGCGGATCACCTCGCCGAGCGCCAGCTCCGCCTCGGCGTCGAGGTATTCGTCGTAGCTGAAGTCTTTAGTGCCGCGCTGCAGGGAACCGTGCAGGCCGTACTCCGAGTTGTACCAGCTCACCTGTTCCGACTGTGTAGTGGCTTCGAACGCGATATTGGTCGGCCAGGTCGGCACGAGCAGCAGATCGGGCTGCAGCGGGATGTAGATACCGCCGTTGAAGGCGCTGGGCTGCTCGCTGCGGAAGGACATGTCTCCCGCGATGTACTTGATGCCCACGTCGCTCGCCGCCTTGAGCAGCGCCTTGTTGGCGGCCTCCAGCCCGAAGTCAGTCACCGGGCCGGGCAGCTGAATCGGCGTCAACGGGAGGTCTTGGCCATGGGGGTCGTACACGCCAAGGCCGGAGTACTCCGGCGGCTTCAGGACGACGCTCGGCACCGTCAGGCCGATCAGGGCTGCCGCCACCAGGTTGTCCCTGATCTCCTGGTAGTTCTCGCTGTACGGGGTGAAGTTCATCGCCGGGTGGGTCAGCGTGTGGTTGATCCACCGGAATTCGTCGCGGAGCAGCCTCGAGTAGCTGGTCAGCGGGTCGGGAGTACCCTGCCCCGAAGACTGCGGCGGGGCCGACGGGTCGAGCTTGCCGCCGTTGTAGGCGAGGTTGAGCGTGAACCCGGCCGCGAGAGGGTAGCGCCTCCTGAGCTCCGCCTGCTGCTGGCTGGCCGCGGCCGCCTCCGGTCCCGACAGCCGGAACGCCCGCGCCAGCCCGGTGGGCAGGCCGGTGGCGTCGGCGTTGAACCAGTCGTCGACGTCGACGTTGAGCCAGTGGCGTTGCTCGCCGACGAAAACGCCGCGGGTGGCCCAGCGCAACAGCCCGTAGCCCAGCAGGTTCGTGGCCGACAGGGCCGGGCTGAGGGCGAAGGTCAGGGCGGCCCGCTCCCGGCCGTCCGGGGAGGTGCTGAGCACCCCCAGGACGGCGGAGTCCAAGCGTCAGCAGCGGCTGCGCGTCACCGTACGGCGCGATCGTGGTGCGGTAGACGTAGGTTCCGGAGATCGGAATCCGTATCGGGGCCCAGCGCTCGAAGACCTCGGCGCCGGCGCTGGTCAGCCGGGCCAGCTCGGGGTTTGCGCCGACTGCGCCCTCGGACCAGGCCCGCAGGTAGTAGTCCTCGGGACTTTCCCCCGGCGCTGCGTTGAGTGCGACCTGCCGTACCTGGTAGGTCCGCTCGTAGGCCCAGAGAATCTCCCATTCTGTCTCGTCTGAAGGAGGCGATGTACTCGCCTGAGCCATCCTGGTACAGCAGGGAGTTGCTGGTCAGGAGGATGGCGTTGTACCGACCTACCCCGTCGGCGACGGACCAGGCGGTCCATCCCGAGCGCCTCACGCCTAGCGAGCAGGACGTCGTAGGGTGTCCCGATCTGGTCGAGGATCGTCTTCCACGCGGGTAGCTCGAAATCGTCAGCGTCCGTCGCGATAACCAGCTGACGCAGCGCTACCCGCGAGGCGGGGACCGCGGCGTGCTCAGTCATCACCGAAGCGCGCACCGGCACCATCTGCTTGCGCGGTATCTCTGGCTGCGGAGGCATAACCGTTCGCGCGTTGAGGGCGGCAAAGCTCACGGCGGACTCGGCCCCAATCCAATTCCGGCTGGCCACCGTGAGGCCGATCAGGGTCGCTGCCACGGCCCCTAGCAGACCCCTGCGTGTCCAGTCGGCGGCAGGCAGACGCGCGCCCTGCGGTCTCCTCGTGCCCGTATCGGCGCGCAGGTCACTGTGGTACGAGGCCTGCCTTCCGTCTGCTCCCCGGTCTGGATACTTCGACGCGTCGAAGGGCCGCTTTCGGTCACTCAGCACGCGACCTCGATGCCGCATCTCTGCGCGATCGAGAGGCTGCTGCGCACCTCTCCCCAGGTATACGCACCACTCATCTGCCGTCCATCCCGCCTCATCTCGCCCGACCCCCCAAGAGCCGCAAGCGAGTGCTCCCCACCGCCACCAGCAAAGCGTCTACTACCTCTGCGGGCTCGATCAGACTTACGAATCTTGCGCATAACGACGGCCGCTGAGTTCACCGGAGTCACAAACTCCCGCACCAGCGACACCGCCGTGCGGGAGTTCATTGCGCAGGCAGACCTGTCGAGCAAACCTACACATATGAGACGCATCAGGCGCGCAGTCCGTTTACACCTTCAGCTCTAATCCATCCCTAAATCGACTAAGATCAAGGTGTTCAGTCCGGTTTGTTGTGTGATGCGAAGCTACGCAGCGGGCTGCGCCGACCGTCCCTCGGCAACGACGTCGCGTCATCTACCCCTGTTGATCGATATGGGCGCGTTCATCCAGGCCAGAGAGTTACCGCGCAGTCGGTTATGGCTGGTGCCATCGACATCCGTGCCTGCGAGAAAGGCCTCCCCGCTCACCTCAATGGCCACGGCAAATATCTGAGCCGGACCACGAAACGCCATTGCGCAAGCGATCGGAGATAGCGCGGGTCAAGCACGCAGGCCTTGCGAGCGCCCCGCTCCGTGAACCTTAGCGCTTCCTGAAGGAAATCCTAGAATGTCATTAATGGCCATCAGGATCTGGCCATCAGGATCCTAGCCCGAAGGGCTTACCCGGGATCCCTCTGAACCGGCAGCCGGCTCCCGCGAACGTTAAGACCTCCTGGAGCCGCCTATCGGAATCGAACCGATGACCTACGCATTACGAGTGCGTCGCTCTAACCGACTGAGCTCAGGCGGCGTGCCGCCCGGCAGGCGGCTCGATGAGTCTATCGGAACCTGAGGTCAGCGCCCGGAACGGCGTTGAGCAGACGGGTCGTAATATCCACAGCGTGAGGCTGCCCGAGGGCGAAGCGCGGACCCGGTTCGCCGTCGCCCCTGTCGCGCGGTTGGGCACCGCTGACGGTCAGGGACGGCCGCACGTGGTGGTGGTCACCTTCGCGGTCGACGGGGACACGATCTACACGGCCGTCGACCAGAAGCCGAAGTCCGGCACCAACCTCAAGAGGCTGCGGAACGTCGCCGAGAACCCGTGGGTAACCATGCTCGCCGACCACTATTCCGATGACTGGGACGCGCTGTGGTGGGTTCGCGCCGACGGCCAGGCGGTGATCCTGGCTGACCAGCGGCAGATGGCGGCGCCGCTGCGGCTGCTGGCGGACCGCTACTGGCAGTACCGGCAGGCTCCCCCGACGGGCCCGGTGCTGGCCATAACCGTGGAGCGGTGGACGGGCTGGGCCGCACGGCCCGCGGAGTGACGCTGGTCAGGGAGCGGCGGCCGGCCCGGGCTTGCCGTGCATCTCTTCGTACGCCTTGCGTGACCCGCACACGCTGGCCTTCGGGCATGCGCACGACCGCCCGTCCGCGGACAGCTTGATCACCACGGTGTCGGAGGGGACGTTGTGCCCGACGACCGTGCCCGGCCCGGCCGGTGAGGTGACCGCCGAGCCGATCGGCGGCGCGTCCTTGCGGAACTCCTGGTACAGCGGGTGCTCATACTTCAGGCAGCACATGAGCCGCCCGCACGCCCCCGCGATCCGCAGCGGGTTCACCGGGAGATCCTGGTCCTTGGCCATCCGGACCGACACCGGCTCGAAGTCCTTCAGGAACGTGGCGCAGCACAGGTCGCGCCCGCAGGGCCCGATCCCGCCCTGCAGCCGCGCCTCGTCGCGCGGGCCGATCTGCCGCAGCTCCACCCGGGCCCGCAGCCGCCCGCCCAGGTCCCGGACCAGGGCCCGGAAGTCGACCCGGTGGGGGGCGCTGAAGTAGACGACGACCACGTTCTCGGACGAGAGGTAGTCGACCGCGGTGACCTTCATCGGCAGGCCGTGCTCCCGGATCAGCCGGCGTGCGGCCAGCCGCGCCTCCGCGCGCCGCCGGCGGTTCTCCTCGTCCCGGGCCAGGTCGTCCTCCCCCGCCAGCCCCGCGCAGACCGGCAGTCCGTCGATCTCATCGGAGACCCACTGCGGCGCCCATACGCACTCGGCCACCTCGGGCCCGGAGTCGGTGGGCACGAGCACCTTGTCGCCGATCGCCGGCAAATGCGCACCCGGGTCGAGGTAATACAGGCGTCCGTACCGCTCGAAGCTGACCGCCATCATCATGCCCACAAGGCCAGACTACGGTGCCGGCCGCTTCCCGCGGGACGGCGGAAGCCTCAATCCTGCCACCCGGCCCAGGAAGTAGGCGGCGAGCAGCGCGCTGTCGGCGGCGATGGCAGGCGCCAGCCGGGGCCAGTCGGCCGGCGGGGTCTCGAACCGGCTTCGCACGTGCAGCACGCTGGCGGCCAGCACGAATCCGGCCGGAAGCGCCGCTCCCGTCAGCCGGTGCCCGCGGACCGCGGCGAGAACGCCGAGCGCCGTCGCCACCACGAAGCCGCCCGCCGCGAGATCCGGCTGGCGTATCTCGCGGTAGGTGATCAGCTGCCGGGTAGCGCCCGCACCCGATTCGAACAGCCAGCGCAGGGACGTGCGGAACGACTTGCTCTCCTGGTGACGGACGAGGAGCCCGGGGATGGTCGCGGCGGACAGGCCGTTCCGCTGCATGGCGTGGTTCAGCGCGACGTCCTCGCCCTCGCGGAGTTCGGCGTCGAAGCCCACGAGCCGGAATACCTCATGACGGTACAGGCCGTTGTTGCCGGTCACCGTGGCGGTGCTGGGGACGGTGCGGGGCGCCAAACGGAACTTCCTGTACAGGTAGGCGACGTCCCCGTCGGGGACCGGCGTTCCCCCCACGGCGTCGTGATCGTGTATTGCGGCACGGGCCCGGGTCAGCCAGTCGGCGGGCAGGATGATGTCGGCGTCGACGGTGGCGACGTACTCTCCGCGCGCCTGCGCTATTCCTGTTTTGCGGGCGAAGCCGCGGCCGTGGTTCGTGCCTAGCTCGATCAGCCGGACGGTATCGCTGGCGGCCGCGATCTGTTTGACGATCTGCGCCGTCCGGTCGCGGGAGCCGTCATCGATGATGATGACCTCATGGGCGCCGAGGTCGTCGAGAGCCAAGATAGCGGAGATCGCGTGCCCGATGTTAGCTGCCTCGTTATACGCAATTATGACAAAGCTGACCATGCCTTTTTCCGGCATACCCTGCCCCTCCGCCACAGCTATACGGGTTACCCGCAGAGTAGCATCTGGTATGGGGAATAGCGGGCGGGGTCAGGGGGAACGAAAATGGGCAATCCGGGGGAAATGCAGGGCCCGCGCGTGCTGCACGTCGTGGTCGGGCATGGCCTCCCGGGGTATTTCCTCAACACCGTCAGGTCGGTCCGGGCCGCGGCGCCTGAGGACCAGGTTCTGGTCATAGACAACGCCAGTCCCCAGGCCGGGCTCCGGGCCGCGCTGCAGCGGATGGTTGACGAGGACCCCAAGATTGACCTCATCTTGCGGACCTCGAACGAATTGGGAGACAACCGCAAGGTCGGCGGGCTGTACCAGGCGTATACGACGGCGTTCGATTATGCCGTGGCGCGGGAATTCGATTTGCTGCATCTGCTGCAGGGCGATTTCCAGCTGATGTGGTGGGACGACGACCTGGTGGCAGAATCCTGCGATCTCTTCGCCGCGCATCCGCATTGCGTCAATATCCTGATGCAATTCCTGTCCCGTGACAAGAAGCTCACCGACGACCTGGCGCCGGCCGGCGGCGGGCTGACCAAGCTGAAGAACTACGGGCTGACCGACACCGGCTTGTATCATCTCGGCCGGTGGCGGGATCTGGCCATGGAGTTTGGCCCGAATGAGCAGGCTCATGCGCGGCGCTACCTCGGCGAGGGGCTCGAGGTCCTCTGCCACCCGTGGCCGACGGACGCTCCGATACCGTGGCCGGCGGTAATCCGGAACGGTATCCAGCGGGGCAGGGAGGTGGTCACGGGCAAGCCATTCCTGCTGAAGCCTCTGCGGGCTGGGGATGTTGCCTATCTCAAGGCCGCCGCAAGTAGGGTATGGCTGGAAGATATGTGCATCCCGTGGGGATGGGCCTGCGCCACTCCAATGTGGGTCAGCGGTCTCGACTCGATTGACTACTGGGTCCTGCGATACCGCGACGCGAAGAAGAACGGGCTACGCCACATCCTGCCCAGGCTTGAGCTACGGGGAGTTGATGGCGAAGGCCGGCGGGCGCTGATGAGAGCTCATCGGTACCGTCCACCCCTGTTCGGTCTTCTCGCCTTGGCTCCGGTCCGGGGAATTACGCGCGGACTACGCGCGAAAGTACGACCCCTGAAGGGCGGCCTCGCGCACTCGAAGGTACTGTACCGGCTGGCCTCGTCCCCCATGGTGGGTTACCCGCTCCTTCTGTTCTGGCTGAAGGGATGGCTACCGCTGCCTAGCGGCGAAACGGCCGCCCGGCTGAGGGATGGCCGTATCCTGCTGTGCCAGATGGCCGATAGGACGCAGCGCACCATGTTCCTCGGCCTTTTCGAACCCGGCGAGACCAGGCTCGTCCAGTCCCTGCTGCAACCCGGGGATACCTTCGTTGACATCGGAGCGCACATCGGCTGGTTCACGACGACCGCAGCACAACGCATCGGTGAAGCTGGCCAGGTCATTGCCTTCGAACCGTATGGCGCCAACGTGGAAATGCTGAGAAAGAACGTGACCCTCAATGGCTGCGAAAACGTCCGCATAGTCGAGATGGCGCTCGGCAGCCGCCCGGGGACGCTGACCCTGGCCCGGGCCGGCGGGGACAGCGGCGGGGTCACGGCTCTGGATTGGGCGACCGACGGACGGGCCGAGGTGCCGGTCACGACGCTCGACGCCGTCGCTGGTGATCTGGGTGATCTGGCTGGCGCGGCGCTCATCAAAATCGATGTGGAAGGCTGGGAGGCTCATGTTCTCCGCGGAGCTGAGCAAACCCTCGCCCGAGTCCAGCGAGTACTCATCGAGATCAACCACGCTGCACTCCGCAAGGCCGGGTCGTCCCCCGAGGAGCTGTTCACTTTGCTGCGAGCCGCAGGGTTCGTCGATTTCCGGCTCGTCCAGCAGAGCCGGTTCCGCCGGCTGTACCCGAGCTCGGTGCAGAATGTGCTGGCCACCAGGTCCGGGTAGTCCGCCCGCTTCGCGCTACTCGCTGCGGACAAGCTGCCAGACCCGCTCCGGGGCGCGCATGGCCACCCTGGCGCGCCTGCGGAGCTGACGCCGCTGCGAGGCATGACACCGGAACACCGCCTGCTTCAGCGCCCGGTCATCGAACCGCTCCAGAGTGTGGTCCTCCTCCAGCGCGAGACCCCGCTCCGCGAGGCGCCGCTTCCGCCCGGCGACCTCCGCCGGGTCTTCGACCGCGTACGGGAGCTCTTCGTAGACGTACACGGGCTGGAACGGCAGCCAGCGCTCGGCCGCGAGCAGCGCGGCGTCGGCGGCCAGCCGGTGGTCGGGATGTCCCAGCCCCAGCGGGATCATCCAGGCGTCGGCAGCCGGGTCCTGGCGCAGCAGGTCCTCCGCGATCGCCTCCGGGAGATCTTGGTCCGGGAGCCCGGTGTACCCGTAACGGTCGTTGCGGTACTGACGGTCCCAGTAGGGCATGTGGCGCGCGGTCGCCTGGATGAGCACCGCGGCCCTGATGTCTTCCGCGCGCCGCGTGCCCATGACGTCAGCCCCGTCGGTGAAGTACTTCGCGGCCCGGTCCCACGGGGTCAGCGGCCGGACGGATGCCGGACCATCCGCGAAGACCGTGGTGAGGTGGGACCCAGGATGCGCGGCCATGAGCAGGCAGCAGCTGAGCGCCGCGTCGTCGAGGTGCGGCGAGATCACGTGGAACACCCGGGACATGCGACACCCCTCTAAGCCGGGCCGTCGGCCGTGGCTCTGGCCGCCGCGAAGGTACGCCTGATCTGCCGTTCGGTCAGGTCGCCCCAGGACCGGACCGAGTGCGTCACCAGCTTGCCCTGAGCGAGAAGGTCTGACGGGTGCGCCGGCAGTCCCCGCCATTTCAGCGCCAGGGGATCCGCCGGGCCGCCGAAGTCCGCTATCTTGTGGCCGGCCGCGACCGTCAGCAGGGACATGATCTGGTCATCGCCCAGCCTGCTGGCCTCCAGCCAGCGCTGGCTGAAGCCACCGGCCCGGTCGATGTCCCTGATGGCCTCGGCGCGGAGCAGGAACGCGCAGCCGAGCACGTGCTCGCCATCGACGTAGCCGTGCTCGCGGGCGAGCCGGACGTAGCGCCGGAGTCCGGCCCGGAGTTCCGGGCGACGCAGGCCGCGCGGCCCGCTCTCGGCCCGCAGTTGCCTGGCCGCCGGCCGGAAGTCCCGGCGCCCGCCATCGGGTCCGACGCGGTAGGCGCCGAGGAGCCCGGCCTCGGGATTACGGCGGAACGCCTGTTCCGCCGCCGCTTCGAGCCCGGGACCGAGGAGGACGGCGTCGGCGTCCAGGCGCAGCACCATTTCCGGCTCGTACCTGTCGAGAATCCAGCGGTACGCGGGGGCCGTCTTGACCCAGAGCCCGCCCTGTGTGCCAGGCCGCGCCTGCCCGGCCCGCATGACCGTGACGTCGGGGGTCAGTTCCGGATGGACCGCGCTCGCTGACGAGTTGTCATCCACGATGACGACGACCCGGGAGGAATCGGCGTAGCGCAGGACGCTGGCGAGAGTATCGGCGATATCGTCCCCCGGACCGGCCGGAATCACCACCGCGATGCGTACGGGCCGCCGATCGGTCAGGGGGCCGGCGGTTTCCGTCTCGGCACGGTTCATGACGTCAGCCCTAGCGCGGGCCGCCGACTGTCCTGGTTTCCGCTCCACGGGGAGAGTGCAGACGCGTGACGGTAAAACCCGCGTACGGTCCGCTCGACCCGGCTCGCCCACACGGCCCCTCCGGCCACCGGGTAAAACTTGTTGGCCAGGCTGAATTTGTAGCCGTCCTGCCCGCCGCCGAAATCTATCTGGGTAAATCCCCTCGCCGCCACTTGTTCGGCGAGCAGATACCACATGATCGTGCCGGGCGAGAAATGCTGCCAGTCAGGGTTATACGAGGAGAACCACGCGCTTAGGCCGGCCGGGCCGGCCAGCGCGAGCACGTTGGCGATGGCTCGGTCTCCGGCGAACATCACGCTGAGGATCCCCCGGCAGTCGTCGGCGTCCGCGGCCGCGAGGGCCTCGATGATGGGCAGCGCCGCCGGATCGGAGAACAGCCGGCGCGCGCCGCCGTATTTGCCGCGCTTCCAGTCGACCAGCTGTCGGAAATGCGCTTGGTCGGGCGTGCCCCAGACCAGCCGGACGGGGCCGAACTGACGCTCGAGGCTCCGTTGCTTCTTCCGGGCGTTCTTGTAGGTCGCCGTTCTGGCCATGGTCTGGTGATACTGCTCGTAGCCCCCGGAAAGATCAATGACTGGGCACTTGACGACCGTCTCCCGGTACTGGTGCGGCATAAGGGCCCGCTGATCGGCCGGCACGTGCAGGAATCGCCACCCCCGCAGCCCCGACTCCCGCACCACGGCCCTCGCGTCGACCGGCGCGCCCGAGCCGACGAAGCCCTGCAGGTCGTTCATGGGGTAGCCGATCGGCACCGCGACCTTGCGCGGGGCCCTGCCCGGGGCCCTGCCCGGGGCCCTGCCCGGGGCCGGGCTCGAACGGGAGGAAGGCCTCGATCCGGCCGTCCTCCTCCACCACCGCCACCCTGGCGGTAGGCCGGAACCGGGCCACTGCCTGGGCGAAGGTCAGGGACAGGAACGGGCTCGACGTCACCGGCGATGCCTGCTGGAACCCTGCCCACAGGCGTGCCTCCTCAGGCCCCAAGTCACCAGGCCTAACAACGGTCACGCGCACCGTCACGCCCTCCTCAGGTGGGACTCTGCAGAGGCAATTACGTGAATCACAGCGCTCTCTTTCCTATAGTGGCGGCAACGATTCCGGCGAGCGTGCTCGCCCGTCGGCTATCCATCAATAGCCGCAGCTGAGCGGCTCCGGCAGACCTTGCGCCTTCGCGAATTGCCTCGTGCGTAACGCTGACCATTGCCGCGGCGAGGGATTCGTCATTAATGTCGGGAACGTAGGTGACTGCCTTACCGCCGACTTCGGGGAGGGAGCCGCCCGTGCCGCAGACGGCGGGAATGCCGACGGCCATGGCCTCGAGGATCGGCAGGCCGAAACCCTCCATCCGGGACGGGTAGATCAGGGCCACGGCGGAATTGAGGATCGCGCGCTTGGCAGCTTCGTCGACATATCCGAGCGCATGGACGTGACCCTGAACGCCGAGCCGTCCTGCGAGGTGACGATAGTGCTCCTGGCCTGGCCCTATCATCACTAGCTCGATATCAGGCAGCACCTTTCTTACCCTCGCGAACGCCCTGAGCAGCGTGGGCACGTTTTTCCGGATGTCCGCTCCCCCGTTATAGATGAAATAGGGCTTCACCGTGCGACTGGCCGCGTCGATGAGAGGATCCGGCACCGCTGCGCCCTCGGTGCCGCCTGTTCCCGTCTCGGGTGCGGGGATGGGCGGATACGCGACAGCGACATTCCGGCATCGGAGCAGGCGGCCGATGTCGCCGGCCGTGGCGTAAGAAGGCGCGATTATCTGGGTGGCGCGGGCGGCGGCTATCGCGGTGGAGAGCAGGTACTTCACCGCCCAGAGCGGGCGACGGAGCAGGTACAGGTGGCCGAGCCTGAGCGGGATGAGATCGTGTACGACCAGGATCAGCGGGGTTGCCCCGCGGTAGGTGAGAGGCAGGCCGTAGTTGGCTGGCGCGACGTAGGCGTCGTAACCGGCGGCGGCGAGGTGCCGGGCAAGCTGGCGCTGCTCCCACAGGAAGCCGCTGCGGCCCGGCAAGGCAACCGCCTCAGCGGACGGGAATGCGGCGCGCAGGGCGCCAGCGTGGCGTTCGCTGTCGGTGACCAGCGTGACGCGCGCCCCGGCTTCGAGGATGTCCCTGACTCCCTGTTCGAGGTACCGGCTGATGCCGACTCCGGGGCGCTGAAGGTAGCGGACGTCTATGCCCACGCGGGAAAGGCGCAGGCCACCGGCCTGCGGCCGACGCCATTCGGGTCGTTCAAGCGGCCGGGTTCTCGTCACCGAGAGCCTCCCATCGTCCATGAACTTCCCGCAGTGACCGTATGGCGTAGCTGGCGAAGAGTACGACGTTGACTATTTCGCCGACTACCCAGCAGACCGCGACGTCGGTAACGTCGTGGGCCAATGTGGTGGCCAGTCCGAGTACGATTACCGCGTCAATGGCGTTGATGGCGGTAATGATGAATGTTTTCTTCGCGATATAGAGGATGGTCCCGGTCACAAAATTGACACTGGACATGACGCCCGCCAGGATGAGCCAGCGCAAGGGCATCAGGCTGCCGGCCAGATAGCGATGCCCGAGGATCGCCAGCGCGAGGGGCGCCGCGAAGTACGCGATGAGCAGGACCGGCCCCATGGCCGATCCGATCAGGACAGCCGAGCGGCGGATCAGTGCCTTGCGCTCTGCTGGCCGGTGAGCTGCCTCGGCCAGAAGTGCCCTGGCGACGGAACCAGGGAGCTGGTAAAGCAGCGCGGCAATCGCCATGGCCGTGTACCAGTAGGCATTCTGGCTGGGCCCGAAACGAGAGAGAATGACCAAGGGGAGCACCAGCGCGGGTAGGGCACCGATCTGTCCCCCCACGTAGGCGCCCGCCGAGAAGCGGCGCAAGTCCCGCGTGGCGGTGCGGCTCAGCATCGGGCGCAGACGATGACCTTGCCTGACGAGCAGGATGGCCAGCACGAGGAAAGCCACCACCGCGGCGGCGCTTTGGGCGACGAACGCGCCGGCCATTCCCAGGCAGATGAACGTGGCCGGAGCGGCCAATTTTGCCACGCTGCTGATGACGGTGGCTATCGTCACCTTCTGGACTGACCTGTCGGCGATAAATACGTTATCGAGCTGGGCGGCTCCGGCGTTAAGGCACGTTGAGAAGATGAACACCGGGACGAAGAGCGCGCCGAGCGCGTACAGCTTGCTCGCAGCAGGTAGGGCCAGGAAGAGGCACGCGCCCAGCAACGATGCGAGCATGGTCGCGGTGACCACGGTATTGATCAACGCGGTGCGGTGGGTACTCGACGGCAGGAAGCGCGGCAGCGTGTAGTTGAGGCCAAACTGGGTGACGGAAGAAATCAGGCCGCCCGCCGACATAGCCGCCGCGGCGAGCCCGACCGCCTGGACGGAGTAGAACCGCGTAAGCATGCTGAGCGCGCCGAAGCCGCATACGGCACCGACACCGACATTCGTCAGCAGGAAGGCCGTGTTCCGGAACAGGCTTTCCGCGGCCAGCCCGCGCAGGCTGTTCGATGCGAAACGCCGGCCAGCCCGCCCGTGTCGTCCTGGAGGGCGATGGGCCTGGCTGGCCGGTGCCCGTTCCGTGGTGATTGCCATCACTGCGCTAGCCCCCGAACCGGTTGGGTGGTGAACGTCTCGCCCTGGCCGCTGGCGCGGGTCTTGCGGTCCAGCACTGAATCCATCTCGGACCTGGTCCTCATGGCGATGTCGGTCCAGGACAGCGTGCCGGCATAGGCGCGGGCGGCAGCCGCCATAGCGGCCAGCGCGGAGCTCTCCGCGTACGCGACCCGGGTCAAGGCTGAGGCGAGTGCCTGCCGCGTCCCGTCGTAACTGACGATCGCCTCCCGCGGGAGATGGGCGAATGCATCGAGTTCCGGCAGGATCAGCGGCCGTCCGTAGGCCAGAGCCAGCATGGCGCTTCCGCTCGTGGTGACGGCGCGGTAGGGAAGCACGACGACGTCGGCGGAGGTGAGCAGCGGCGCGACCTCTTGGTCGGCGATGCGCTCGAGTCGCAGCACGACGCGCTCTCCGGCCGCCCGGCGCAGTCGTGACCTCATCGGCTGGTCGTCGCACTGGCCGGCGACGACCAGCTCCGCGGCCGCGTCGGCCGGCACGGCGGCGAACGCGGCAAGCAAGTCCTCCACTCCCTTGTAGTCCAGGATCTTCCCGAAGAACACGATCCGGCGCGGCCCGCTGCCGGAGCCGGGCGCGCGCAGCGAGGCGGCGGGCGGGACCGGGGCCAGCGGACCGTGCGGTATGACGGCGCTACTGCGCGGGGACGCCCCGAGCGCGGCCAGTCCGGTCAGGGCCGACCCGGAGTGCGCGAGCACGAGGTCGCAGGCCCGCACGAGCGCGCGCCGTGCGGCCACGTCGTCGGCGAAGACCGCGTCGTGGGGCAGGATGTTGTGCGCGGTCCACACGAGATGCACGCCGATCAGGCGCGTGATCCGCAGCCAGAGCGTGAACCACGCCTGGGCGAGCCGCCGCACGGCGGGGAACCGCTCAGCCCCAGGCAGGCCGAAACCGAACACCCAGTGCAGGTGGACCAGCCGCGCCCCGGCGGCGCGCCGGGCGGCGACCTCGAGGGGCAGCAGCAGCAGGTTGAGGGTGCGCGACGGCGTCAGCCGGCCCAGGTAGCTGACCCGCGTCCCGAGCCGCTCCATCTCGGAGTACAGCAAGCGCTGGTACGGGTTGCCGTCGTCACGGGGAAAGACCAGGACCTTCATGATGAGATCAGCTCCGCGAGCACGCCCGCGCCGAACGTGAGGTGATCGGCCACCACCCTGGCCGCCCCGAGGGACCGGTTGCGCCAGGCGGGGATCAGCAAGAGGGCGGGGTAGAGCGGGAATATCGCGGTCAGCGGCAGCCCGAGCAGGAACGCCGGGTACACCACGACGGTGGGATCGGTCCGCAGGATCCGCCTGCGCCGCGCGCGGTGCTTGCGGTACAGGCGGGCCCGGGCCTGGCCGTACACGTAGGAACGGCGGAGCTGGCGGCGCCAGGTACCCCAGTCGTGCCGCAGGACCACCGCCCCGGGAACGCTGCGGATGCGGTAGCCGGCGTCGACGAGGCGCCAGCTGAAGTCGACGTCGGAGCCGTAGGCGAAGCTCTCGTCGAACCCGCCGACCGCCGCGCAGGCCTCCCGGCGGAAGGCGAGGTTGATCGTCGGGCATTCGGCCAGGTAGCGGGAGGAGCGGGCCAGCTCGGCCGCGCGACCGTAAGGTCCGGGAGCGCCGGCTGCCGTCAGGGCCAGCCCGGCCGTGACCTGCTCACCCTCGTGCAGGGGGGCCACCAGGTGCGTCAGCCAGCCCGGAGCGGGCCGGCAGCCCGCATCGGTGAAGACGACGATCTCACCGCTCGCCGCGCGCACGCCCACGTTGCGCTGGTGGGGAATGGAGGTGCGCACCCCGGGCGGCGGGCGGAACCGCACCCAGCGGACGGCCTGCTCGTGACGCCGCCGGACCTGGTCCAGCCGGTCCTGCGACGCGTCCACCACGATGACCTCGCAGGGCTCGGGCAGAGCCCGGGCCTGCGCGGTGACATCCGTCAGGGTGTCGTCGAGGCCCGGCTCGTCCTTGCTGATCACGACGATGGAGATCACCGGTGGTACACCTCCGAGGTGCCGTTCGTGTACACGAGGTCGTAGTTGGCGTTCAGGAATCCCGACGGGAAGACGTAGCTGACCGAATGGCCGTCGTACGAGGCGCGGGCCCGGCCGTCAATGACGTTGGTGCTGCTGGCGTAGACCCACGCCTGGTTGTTCAGGGTCTGCGGCGTCACGTCGAGCAGCAGGCCGGAGCTGATGCCGGTCATCGACACCAGGGGAAGCTGGCCGTACTCGTCGGCGTAGACGAGCTGTCCCGGCGCCGCCTGCGTGCCCAGCCAGGCCGCGGCGGCCAGCTCGGGGGACGTCACGTAGAACTGCTCGTAATCCTCGCCGCTGTTGGCCAGGTTCGTCGCCGTACCGCCCCCGACCACGGCGCCGACCAGGCCGTTGCCGGTCGCGAAGATGACGGCGACCAGCGCGGCCGCGCCGGCGACGGCGCAGGCCCGCTGCAGTTTCCGCAGGCCGGCCACGGCCTGCAGGCACCAGGAGACCGGAATAGCCAGGAAGGCCATCGCCTGCAGCAGGGCCCGGTCGGCGTTGTAGAAGGTGGCCAGGGTCCCGCTGACCCTGATCGCCGCCAGGAACAGCAGGGTGGCGACGGCAAGCAGGGCGACCTGCCGGGCGATGACCGGAACCGTGCGGCGGAAGACCAGGAACAGCGCGCCCGCGGCGCCCAGCAGGTAAAGGAGCTGCTGGGCGACAACCTGACCCATGCCGAACACCGTGGCGGCGAGGGGCCACTTCACCGGCGGCGTCGGCGTGGACGAAGCGCGTAGCGCGTACGCGGGGCTGCCTGCGCCCGTGACCGGACTGACGTAGGGCTTGTCCTTCGCGTATTCGCCGTGGACGAGCCGCGCGTACTGCCCGGCCGAGATCGGCGTCACGGTGTTGCCGTCGAGGTAGGCGGCGAGCAGCCCCTCCTGAGAGCGGTTCGGCAGGAAGTCCGCCCCTTGCGACTGCGCCGCCTGCACGAGGTGTGACACGTTGCCGTAGGAATGAGTCACCGGCCCGTACCAGATCGCCGCGCCGATGGTGGCTGCGACGAGGGCCGTGGCCATGCCCCAGGATCCCCGGGGTACCGGCCGGAACCAGGACGTCACCCACTGCAAGACCACGGCCAGGCCGAGCAAGGTGATGGTGACGTAGGTGGTCGAATAATGCGAGACGACCAGCGCCAGGGTGAACACGAGAACCAGGGGGCATTGGACGCGGCGCCGCAGCGTGGCGTCCAGCATCGCCGAGACGGCGGCGGCGAAGAGCACGAGCGCTGTCTCCTGGCGGGCGATGGCGGGCAGTTCCTGGCCGAAGGCTGACTGGGCGACAATCAGCGCGCCGGCGGTGAAGGCCCACCGGGCGCAAAGTACCCGGCGGGCCAGGAAGAAGACCGCCACAGGGAACAGCGCGCTGATCGCCGGGTAGATGATCTTGAACACCAGCAGGGCCGGCACGCCGGATACGGCGTGCAGTTCGGCCGGGAGCACGGTGGTGCTGAGCATCGCGGCGAACGGGTCGCCCGGGTGCGCGGGGTGCCACACGCCCGAGGCCACCGTGTGCTGGAGGATGTAGTACTCATCGGAGATGTCGAAGCCGTAGACCGAAGCGCCCCGCAAGGAGAAGGACCACTCCATGGCCAGCCCGGTGGCGTAAAGAACGACCGCCACCAGCGAGGTGTCGAGCTTTTCCGCGCAGGCGAGGAGGACCACGGTGCCCAGGAGGCAGACGCCGAGCGCCATCACGGCCACGGTGCTCCCGCGATCGTCGTTGAGCCGGAGCGCCCCGGCCGCCGCCAGCAACGGCAGGAGAAGCGGCAGCACGGTCCGCCAGGGTCGGGCCACAACGGACCACGAAAGGGTGACGCTGGGCGGTGCGCCGACCGAGACCACCATCAGGATGAGGCAGGTCAGTGCCAGCCCCGCCAGCAACGGCCAGGGCCGCAGCGGGGCCGTCACGCCGACGGCCGGCCCGATGAGATCGACCGCGAGCCCGGAGCCGAGCAGGACGACCAGCGAGGCGCACGGCACGTAGACCGGGAATGAGGCGACGGCCTGGCCCGGAATCCGCAGCGCCCGCAGCAGGATGACGCCTGGGACGGTGAGCAGGAGCAGTATCAGCAGAAACTGCGCGGCCCATGAGTGATCAGCGGGGACGAGCGCGGCCAGCAGCGCCAGCGCGACGAGCGGCCTGAGGTCATCGATGGCGAGGCCGCGCCGCTGTTCTGCGTGACGTCTGAGGGCACGGTGCGCTCGCGGCTCGGCTATCAGCGGCGCCCTGAGCAGCCGGGCGGTCACGGCATCTCCCCGGACCGGGCGACGGTTTGCGGAACGAGGTGCCGGAACACCCAGAGCCCGCGGAGGAAGCCGACGTTCTCGCACATCTCCTGGGCCAGCCGGACGTAGGCGTCGAGCAGGCAGCCGACCCGCCGCCGCGACAGCGCGATCCGCGCGGCCCCGGGGTACAGGAACAGGGGTGCCGCGAGCGCGGCCGTCGCGAGCAAGGGGAAAGGCACCGATCCCGCGAGCAGCACGAGCACGAGAACGGGCCACGGGAAGAGTGCGGGACGGAGGTCCGGCCACTTCCGGTACAGCCGGGCCGAGCCGAACCCGTAGGACATGCTCCGGCGGAGCGTATCGCGCAGCGACGGCTCGAAGTGATGCACCACGCGCGCGTGCGGCGTGAACACCAGGCGACAGGGCGGGAAGAGGCGCCCGAGACGCCGGCATACATCCCCCTCCTCCGCGCCGAAACGAAACCGCTCGTCGAACCAGCCGGCGTCGATCACCGCCTGCCTGCGGAAGGACATGTTGGCTCCGACGAACGCGTACACGTCCCGCTGTCCGCGCGCTTCGCCGGCCGCCCACTGCCGCCTGAGGTAGAGCAGGAAGCGGTAGCCGAGGTGGTCGCTTCTGGCCAGGTCCAGTTCCAGGGGCGTGAGCGGGTTGTGCCGCCGGAGATAGCCGGCCATGAAGCCGTCGGGAGCCACGGGCACGACCGGACCGCCGACCCCGATGACGCCTTCCGCGTAGCAGGCGAGCAGCCGCTGCGCCCACTCCGGCTCCGGTTCGCAGTCGTCGTCGACAAAGGCCACGATCGGGGCCGAGGCCGCACGCAGTCCCGAGTTACGCGCCGCCGCCAGTCCCCGGTTGACCTGGTGACGTATCACCGTGGCGCCGTGCGCGCTGGCCACGTCACCGGTCCTGTCGGCTGATCCGTCGTCGACGACGACGATGTCCAGGCGCCGGTGAATGGTCTGCCCGGACAGTGCCTCCAGGCAGCGGCTGAGGCCGGCCTCGCCGTTGTACGAGCAGACGACCACGGACAGATCGGCGGCCTGACGGGGCTCGTTCCTCATCGGACCAGCACCTTCGCCACCCGGCCCGCGGTCGTCGCCCAGCTGTATTCGGCCAGCCACACATCGTCCTCACCCTGGCCGGGGCGGGACCCGCACTCGGCGAGCGCGCGTTTCACGGCCGCGGCGAGGGCTGGCGCCGAGGGATCGCAGACGATGCTGCGTGGTGACCGGGCCGCGAGGTGCTGGGCCAGATTGTCGGGCGCCGACGTGGTAACCACCGGCAGGCCGCAGGCCAGCGCCTCCAGGACGGCGATCCCGAACCCCTCGCGGGCCGACGGGGACACGAACACCTTGGCCGCCTTCATGAGCGCGTAGACGTCCTTCTGCTCGGCGACGTCGGGGCGGAAGTCGAGGGCGTGGTCGATACCGAGCGCCCGCGCGTGCTCGCACAGGCTGAGTCGTTCCGGGCCGTCGCCGATGATCCGGCAGGTCACGGGCACGCCGTCGGCATGCAGCAGCGCTACGACGTCGATCAGCATGTCGATCCGCTTGTGGGCCATCAGCCGTCCGACGACGACCAGGTTGCAGGCCGGCCCGGCGGGATAGATCGCCTGGATCGCGTCGATGTCGATCCCGTTCGGTGCCTCGGTGATCGACCCGCGGCACGCCCCGAGCAGCCGGAGTCTTTCGGCCGTCTGCGGCGACGCCGCGATGATGTGATCAGGCAGGCGCATGGCCAGCGATTCGATCAGCCAGGCCGCCAGGCCGGCGCGCCCAAGGTAGTTCCGCCAGTACGACCTGTCCCATACCTCGTGCCACGTGACGACCAGCGGCCTGCGCTTGAGCGTGGCGACGACCCGGAGCACGATGACCTGGAAATAGGGGATGTGGTCGGCTTCCAGCACGTCGAAGGTGCTGCTCAGCAGCCGGAAGCAGGCGATGGCGAAGAGCAGAGCCTGGACGACGGACCTGCGGCCCTTGGCGTACAGGCCGTGCCTGCGGGAGATCGCGTGGAAGGTGACCCCGCCCTCGGTGCGCTCGCCGGGCCCCGGCCACCACTGCATCGTGTAGACGTGGACCTCGGCACGCTGCGCCAGCCGCTGCGCGAGTTCGTGATAGCGGATCTCCTTGCCCCCGCGGTGATACGGGTAGATGGCATCGGTCACCATCGCGATCACGGGGCGTCGGTGGTCACGCACCGCTTCCCTCCCTGCCCGGCACGCAGCCAAGGAAGGCAGTGGTAGCTGCGCCCTGCGCGCTTGCCCCGGACTGTCCCGCCGGTCCCCCTCGGGGTGAGCAAGCCAGCCAGAAGGCGATGGACTCGGCGGGGGCGGCGAGTTGCACGCTCATCCGGGCCTGCCCGGCCGAGCACGAGGCGGTCACCGTCCGGGCGACCGTGGCGCGCTCCCCGGCCTGGACCGCTACCTCGCCCGCGGCCAGGCGGTTGGGTCGTCCCGCCCGTTGCAGCTCTACGGACCAGTGATAGCTGCGCGGGTCGGCCGAGCTGTTACTGACGGTGAACGAGATGCTCACGCGGGTGGGTACCGCTGCGAGGTACGCGGGCAGCGATTGCGGACTGGTGAAGGCCAGCGAGGTGTAGCTGGCGGGCGGCTGGTCGAG
Source organism: uncultured Actinomycetes bacterium (assembly GCA_963789225.1). GTDB lineage: Bacteria > Actinomycetota > Actinomycetes > Streptosporangiales > Streptosporangiaceae > Palsa-504. Next base: position 14,277 of record CAWBKD010000029.1, on the reverse strand, counting down.
TCCGGCCGAGCGCAACAGGGCATGTCCCGCGCTCGTCTGCGCCAGGGCGAGCGCCAACCCTGCCACCGCCGCCACCATCAGACCCTTGACGCGCCGGAAGCCGGCTCGCGGGGGCAGTGCGTGGGCCATGATCGATTCACCTGGTCACGGCGGCGTTCGGCTGGGCGTCGTCTCGCCGGCCGAGGGCGCTGAGCGCGGCCCAGTCCCGGCCCGCCGACCCGGCAGGTGCCCGCACCGCGGTAACGGCGTGCAGGCGCGACGAGTGCAGCAGGCGCACCTTCAGCAAGATCGAGACGCAGGCCATGGCGTCGCGCCAGCTGATCTTCTTGCCGTCGTCATGCGAGCGGCTGTAGTAGCTGACGGGAACCTCAAAGGGCCGAACGCCGGTCCGGAGGAGCATCGCCGTCACCTCGGTATCGAGGCCGAAACCCGACTCCCTGAGATTCAGGCTCCGGAAGATGGCGAGCGGCATCAGCTTCAGGCAGGTGTGGAGGTCGCTGAGATACGCGTTGAACAGAATGTTGGCCATTCGCGTCAGCAGGCGGTTGCCCACGGCGTACCGGTAGGTGCGGTAGACCGTGTTCAGGCCGAATAGCCGCGTCCCGTAGACGACATCGCAGCGGCCGGTTAGCACGGGCCAGAGGACGCGGGCGATATCGTCGGGGGAATACTCGAGGTCTGCGTCGAACGGCAGGATGTGCGTGCCGCTCGCGAGCGCGGCGGCGGATCGCAGTGCGGCGCCTTTGCCCTGGTTCCGGGGATGGCGGTGGATGGTCACGCGCGGATCGTTTACCTGTCCGAGCAGGTCTGCCGTGGCATCCGTACTGCCGTCGTCGACCACGATGAGTTCCATGTCGCACGGGTAGGTAACGGCGAGCACCTCGCTGATCGCCCGCGCTATGGTGCGCTCCTCGTTGTACGCGCACATGAGGATGGAGAGCTTCACCGGGTCGGGCCGGCCGGTTGAGCTCGGCGACGCCAGGCCGACTGTGCCGACCGACACCAGCAGCGGAACTGTTTCCAGCTTCCGGCTGGCGGGCATCGACGGGCGGATATCTCCGGCCCCGTTGCGCTTGCCCGGTTCACTCAGCGGTCGAGATGCAGCCATCTCGGATTCCCTCCTACGGTGGCACGGCGGCTCTGCGGAGGACCGCGGGTAAGCGGGGGTTGCCGCAACGCCCAACGGGTCGCAAACCAGGTGTTCTAGTCGGAGATTGGCAGTTCTAGGGACAGATCTGCCGTTCTCGTCACAGTCAGTTAGGTTTACTCGCCGTAGTAGCCCCGCTGTTGCTGCTCGGTTGCAGAGTGGTTGCAGTCTGTGACGCCCTGATTCGGGCATGTGGGATGATAAGGCGCAACCAACGCGCAACCATCCGGCCAACCGCGCTGCTACTTACCGAGGTGAAGCTGACCGCACGTAACCGCCCAGGGGGGAGCGCGATTCAATGCTGCAGACGACGGACGCAATGTCGGGCCCGGCCATAGGCCGGAACATAACGGTCATCGGGTCCGGTTATGTCGGGCTGGTCCTCAGCGCAGGCCTGGCGCTGCTCGGCCACCGCGTGGAGTGCACCGATAAGTCACCCGAACGGATCGCCCAGCTGAACGCGGGATGCGTGCCCGTGGTCGAGGACAGCCTGGCCGAATTGATCGGGGAGATGCTCAGCGCCGGCCGGCTGCGGTTCGGCACGGACAACGCACTCGCGGCCGCGAAGGCGGACTTCGTTTTCCTCTGCCTGCCGACACCTCCCGATGCCGGCGGGGCGGCCGACGTCTCCCTCGTCCTGACGGTCGCGGCGGAGATCGGACCGCGCCTGCGGCCGGGAGCGACGGTGATCACCAAGTCCACGGTGCCGGTAGGCACCGCTGACCAGGTACGCCGGGCGCTGGGGCGCAGCGACGTCCACGTGGCCGCCAATCCCGAATTCCTGGCCGAGGGCAGCGCCGTCCGGGATTGCCTGTTCCCGGACCGGATCGTCATCGGGGCGAACTCGGAAACCGTCGCCAGGGACGTCGCCAGCCTGTACGGTCCTGCTGGCCTCTCGAGGACCATCATGACGGACCTGACCAGCGCGGAGCTGATCAAGTACGCGTCGAACGCGTACCTGGCCACGCGGTTGGCCTTTGTCAACTCCGTGGCGGAGCTATGCGAAGCGACGGGCGCCGACGTCCGCTCGGTGATGGCGGGGATGGGCAGCGATCACCGCATCGGGCACGCGTTCCTGCGGCCAGGGCCAGGGTGGGGTGGCTCGTGCCTCCCGAAAGACACCCAGGCGCTGGTGCACACGGCCGGTGAGTTCGGCTGCGAACTGACGCTGGTCAAAGCCGCGATCGCGGCGAACGCCCACCATATTCAGCGGATCATCGGCAAGGTCACCGCGGCCCTGGGTGACGTCCGCGGCAGGCGGATAGCGCTGCTCGGCCTCACCTTCAAGGCGGGCACCAGCGACCTCCGCAATTCGCCGGCGATGGCGATCGCCGAGGGCCTGCTGGCGCTCGGCGCGTCGGTGCGGGCGTACGACCCGACCGTGCACCCGGGGGCGATAACCGGGATCGAGATCCATGGCTCCCCGGTTTCCGCCTGCCGCGCTGCCGAAGCGCTGGTCATCGGAACCGAGTGGCCGGAATTCACGACCCTCGACCTCGCGGTGCTCCGCGCGGCGATGTCCGGCCGGGTCATCGTCGACGCGCGCAACATTCTCGACCCCGCCGCCGCGGTCCGCGCGGGCTTCGCCTACACGGGGATCGGCATCCGCATGGCCGGCGAGCTGGCCGCGGAGATGGCGACCTGAGAGCCCTCAGCCCTGGACGTCGAAGTGCGGCGGCCGTAACTGCTACCAGCACGCAACCATCCGGCAAACCGCGCCGCTACTTTCGCGAGGCACACTGAGCCTATAAAGCGGCTGATGCAGAAAAGAATGTTACCGCGCTGCAGCCCTCGGTTTGCTTTCGCGCTCAAGTGGTCGGCTATATACGCGAGCTTTGGTGCGGTAGACACGCTTTCCGGCGCGAGTTTCACTGCCGCCACCTATCAGGATGGCGCTGCTCTGGGGTTCTCCATGTTTTTCCTTGGGGTCGCGATAACCCGGACTATACCCGCGGCACAGGCCACCAGTGTTTCAGAGAGAAACGAATAATGAACAGGACCATAACCACGGTCACGGCCGGTGCCGGTATCGCGCTCGCTGGTCTCCTACTCGCAGCACTCGGCGCTAGCGCCAGTACGCAGCACCCCGCGCACGAGCCAGTCCCCGCGAACGTCACCAGCTCTTCCGCTATCCAGAACGCGCCCGGCCAGCAGTACTCTTGGGCAACCGGCTTCGATAGCGGTTCTGCCGGGCCGAGCTGGATGCAGGAAAACTTCCTTATCGAGAGCCAGAGCCTGAAGGACCGTACCGGCTCTATCGAGGATAACCACTCCATAACGGAGACCTACGTCCGGGACGCGGCCGGTAACGCCTTCGAATTCGGCGTCAGCTCCGACGCGGGAAACGCGACGACGCGGCCGGTGCTCTTCACGACTGCTTGGACGGCCGGGAACTTCAACGGCTATGAAGCCGGCTTCGTATCATCAAGCTCGGTTAAGCCCGGCTCGTTCAACCCGCCAATAGGCACGAGCCCCGAGTTCGGCTACTCGATCACCGGCGGTAAGGTCTGGTTTACTTACGGTGGAAAGCGTTTCGGCTACATCCCCGAGTCATACTGGCCGGGCGGCTTTGGCGCCGTCACCGAGACGCAGACCTATGGCGAGGTCTACGACAACTCGCCAGGCGGATCTCCTATCCCGACGATGAACGGGCGCGTCAGTAACTACCGGACGAATACCGGCAGCCGCCTTACCAGGTACCGTGTCAGCTCCCCGTACCGGATCGCGAGCGCTAGCGGAACCGGCTTTACGTTCAGCTAGCCGGACGGAGCGTCGCCCTAGCCCCGAGACTTCACGCTGCTGGGTGAGCTGACCGGGATCCTCAGCCGGTCACCGGGAAGGGGGTGCCGACAGGTGTAGGAGTGGGCGCCGGCGTAGGCGGGGGGCTAGTCGGCGTCGGCGTCGGGGTGGTGAAGTTCGGCGTCGGGGTGGTGAAGTTCGGCGTCGGGGTGGTGAAGCTCGGCGTCGGGGTGGTGAAGCTCGGCGTCGGCGTCAGGCTGGTGCCGGTCGGCGTCGGCGTCAGGCTGGTGCCCGTCGGCGTCGGCGTCAGGCTGGTGCCGGTCGCCCGTCGGCGTCGGGCTGGTGCCCGTCGGCGTCGGCGTCAGGCTGGTGCCGGTGCCCGTCGGCGTCGGGCTGGTGCCCGTCGGCGTCGGGCCGGTGCCGGTTGTGCAGCTAGGCACGCTGATGGTGTCGTCGATGAGGGTCACGGCGCCGTTACGGGCCAGCGCGCGACCGGTGATGGTGTCGCCGTTTTTCACCGAGATCGAAGTCAAGGCCATGATGGTGCCCTGGAAGGTAGAACCTGTATTAAGTGTCGCGGAGCTGCCCACCTGCCAGAAGACGTTGCACGCCTGGGCGCCGTTGGTGAGGACGACGGAGCTGCCCGCCGGGTCGGTGATGAGCGTGGAGGGTGCCTGGAAGATCCAGACCGCGTTCGGGTCACCCCCCGCGTTCAGGGTCAGCGCCCCGGAGACCATCAGCGACGACGAGGCCTTGTACACACCGGGCACGAGTTGCGCCGTGTCGATGCCGGCGGAGCCGATGGAGGCGGGGATGTCAGCCGTTGGGCTTTGCCCGGCCGCATTGTTGTACGCGGTGGTCAAGTCGGCCTGTGCGCCCTCCGCGACGGTGCCGGGGCCGGTGGCCGTGTAGACGGTACCGGTCAGCATGCCGGGAGGGAACCCGGTCACGGCGGTACCCGGGTACACGCCGAGGTTCCCGCTGATGGTGGTCATGCCGGTGTTGGTGACCGTGGTCCCGGCCAGGACCCCGAAACTGGCGGCAGTCCCGAGACCCGGAGCCGTCGCGGCGGCAATTGCGGACTGACTGAAGATAGCCATGGCTATGGCTATGGGCACGGCTATGGCGCCAACGACCGCGACCGCGGGCCAGGCCGGCAGCCGGAAGTAGCCAGCGCGCCTGCTGGAGATTTTCTTCATGTGGGTATTCTTTTCCATAATGGCTTTTTCCTGGAGAATAGGTATCATAAGGGCCGTGCAGCCCCGGCGCCCAGCTGGCGTCGCCGGATGTAAATTCCAGGTGCCCCCACTGGTTAATCAGTAGTCATCCCGGTCTAGGGGCCTGCCAGGTCAACTATCACGCTACATGTATTTCACGGCAAAGGATCCTTCGCCGCCCGCTAAATTATTTCTCGGGTATAAAGATCTTTTATAACGACACTAATCGGGAAATTACCGGAAAAACGCCTCCTTTCCTGCCGGTGTTCTGCCGTGTTACAGTTCAGGCACAATCACAGTCTCAGCGTCGTGATGCCTAGACCGGGCCGCGCATTTTCCGTGACAGGTCAAGGCCAGCACGCTCGGTAAAAAGAGCTGCCGAATACGGTGCCCCGGGTCTTTGATTCTTTCTATCCCGGAGGTCCTTTCCATGCATGGTCACTTCGGACTTGACCGGCTCCGCCGCCGCGCCGCGGCAAAGGCAACGGCGGCCATGCCGGTCATCACGCTGACCGTCGCTGTCCTGGCCACGGGCTGCGGGACGGCCGGCCCGCCGCCCGCCACCGGGACGCCGCATCCCACCGCCCAGGCGCCCGCCACGGGGCCGGGCCGCGCCATGGGCGCGCCGCACGCCACTGGAGCGTCGCACGTCACCGGGACGTCGGCGCAGGTCTCTGCCCAGCCCAGGCCGGCGCAGGCCATGCGCTCCGCCGCGCAGACAGCGCGATTGCCGATGGCCACCACGTACGGGACAACGCCCGCAGCGCCGCAAGATCCGGCTCCGTTTGCACGAGAGACAGGAATCGTGATACATCCCGCGACGGCCCGGGTGATCTACGCCCGCCCGGACGGCCCGGCAGTGGCGGTGCTGCCGACCACCGAACTCGGGAGCCCCACCTGGGTCCCAGTCGTACAGTCCCGGCCAGGCTGGGACCGGATCCTGCTGCCCACGCGGCCGGACCGGTCCACCGGCTGGATCCGCGTCGGCGGCGGAGGACTGCGGACGGCCTACACCCCTTACCAGATCGACATCAACCTCGCCGCCTACCGGCTGACTATCCTTGACGCCGGCCGCAGCCTGGGAACGTGGACGGTGGCCGAGGGCGCCCCCGGCACGCCCACCCCGACCGGGCGGACGTTCCTGCTCGCCTCGCTGGCACCAACGCACCCGACCTACAGCCCGCTGATTCTCCCGCTCGGCACGCACTCCGACACCCTGACCACCTTCGGCGGCGGCCCCGGCACCGTCGGCTTGCACGGCTGGCCAGACCCGGCCGTGTTCGGCCACGCGGTCAGCCACGGCTGCGTCCGGGTCCCCGCCGCTGCACTACGGGCGCTGTCCCGGATTCCCCTCGGAACCCCCGTCATGATCACCAGCTAGCACAAGACCGCGGCGGGGCGCACGGACGAACGGCCGGAGGCCGGACGAACACGCCTCAGCCCTGGACGAGGGAGAGGGTCATCTCTTCCACGGCGAGCAGGGGGGCCACGTTCAGGGTCAGGCGCTCGCGGCAGCGCATGATGGCCTGCATCCGCCGCAGGGTGGCCTCGGGGGACGACGAGGAACCGATCCGCCGCAGGTCGGCCTCCCGGTCGGAGTTGGCGAGCTCGACGTCGGCGCCCAGCTGGACCATCAGGACGTCGCGGTAGAACACCGCCAGGTCGAGGAGCGCCTGGTCGAGCGTGTCCCGCTTGACCCGGGTGGCGCGGGACTTCTGCCGGTCTTCCAGGTCCTTCATGGCGCCGGCCATGCCGCGCATCGCCTTGGCCACGCCCTTGCCTGTCGACCCCTCGCCGAACGCCTTGCGCAGGGCGTCCCGCTCAGGCTCATCCTGCTGCTCGGTCACCGCCTTGGCTTCCTCCTCGGCGGTCCGCACCAGCGACGCCGCCAGGGACAGGGCAGACCCCAGTGACACCGCGGAGGTCGGCACGCGCAAGACCTCGGCCCGACGCGAAGCCGCCGAGGAATCCAGCGCCAGGCGCCGGGCGCGGCCCACGTGCCCCTGCGCCGCGCGGGCCGCCGCCAGCGCCACACCACGATCGATGCCATCCCGCGTCACCAGCACGTCAGCCACGGCCGACGAAGCCGGGACGACCAGCGAGACCACCCGGCAGCGGGACCGGATCGTGGGCACCAGGTCTTCGGCCGACGGCGCGCACAGCATCCAGACGGTCCGCGGCGTAGGCTCCTCGATCGCCTTCAGCAGCGCGTTGGCCGCCTGCTCGGTGCACCGGTCGGCGTCCTCGAACAGCACGACCAGCCAGCGGCCCTCCATCGGCGCCCCGGAAGCGCGGAGCACCAGGTCCCTGGTCTGCTTAACGCCGTACGAGAGCCCCTCGGGCCGGACCAGCAGCAGGTCGGCATGGGTTCCCGCGCGCACCTGCCGGCAGCAGGCGCACGAACCGCACCCACCGGACGGGCACAGCAGCGCAGCCGCGAACGCCCGCGCCGCCACCGAACGGCCGGATCCCGGCGGGCCGGTGAACAGCCACGAGTGCGACATAGCCCCGGGCTCAGGACTGCCCCCGGCCAGCACGAAGGCGGCCGCCTCCGCGGCCCGTGACAGCTGTGCGACCACCGCGTCCTGGCCCGCGAGCTCGTCGAACATCCCGCTCAAACGATCTCTTCCGTGATGGCAGGAAAGGTGCTCGTGGCCGCCTCGGACACCGGGGGAACCGGATCGGGGAGCACGCCGCGGATCCGGTCCTGGATGTCCCGGGTGATCTCGTCCTGCGGGCGCTCCGCGTCCAGGACCAGGTAACGCGACGGCTCCGCGTGCGCCAGCGCCAGGAACCCCTCGCGGACCCGGCGGTGGAAGGCCAGCGGCTCGGCCTCCAGCCGGTCCGCCGAACGCTCGCGGCGCGTCAGCCCGGCAATGGGGTCCATGTCCAGCAGCACGGTGAGGTCGGGGACGCGCCCGCCCGTCGCCCACCGGTTGAACCCGGCGATCTCCTCCAGCGGCAGGTTCCGCCCCGCGCCCTGGTAGGCGAGCGAGGAGTCCACGTACCTGTCGGTGATGACGATGGCGCCGCGGTCGAGCGCGGGCCCGATGACCGAGGCGACGTGCTCGGCGCGGTCGGCCGCGTACATCAGCGCCTCCGCGCGCGGATCCATGCCCGCGTGGGCGGTATCGAGCAGCAGGGCCCGCAGCCGCATCCCGATCTTCGTCGCGCCGGGCTCGTGCGTGGTCACCACGTCGTACCCGAGCTCGCGCAGCCAGATCGCGATCCGCCTGGCCTGCGTGGTCTTGCCGGTGCCCTCCCCGCCCTCGAACGCGATCAGCAGCCCGGGCGGCGGCGCTGGCGTGTGCCCGTTGACGTGCGCCGCCTCCGGCAGGGGCGCGAACGGCGCGCCGCGGACGGCCGACAGCAGGTCTTCCCGCAGCGGCACCCCCTTGCGGTCATCCATGCGCCGGTAGGAGCTCACCCCGAGGGCGGCCGCGAGGACGGCGGCGAGCAGGATGACGGCGTTCTGCCCGACCGAGGTGTAGACGACGTGGGCGAACCGGACGTCGCCTGACCCGGTGATCCCGGCGATCAGCTTGGTCAGGCCAGCGGAAATGAACCCCACCGCGGCGATGACCGCGAGCAGGATGACCTGGATCGACGACTGGAAGAAGGCGAAGACCCGGCCGCGGGTGTCGTCGTCGACCTCGAGCCCCACGATCGTGAACCCGGTCGCGTAGGCGATGCCGGACAGCGCACCGAGGACGATGACGAACACCGTGATCATGATGAGGTTCGGCACCAGGCCGATGAGCGCGAGCGGCACCGCCGCGGCCGTGATCGAGAGCCCGAACAGCCGGCGCAGGCTGAACCCGCCGAGCAGGCGCGGGCCGACGAGCATGCCGAGCGCGATGCCTACGAAGATCGCGGCGAACACCAGCCCGAACCCGGCGTTGCCGCCCTTGAGGGTGAACTTGATGTACGGGTAGGCCAGCCCGACCACCACACCGGCCGCGCAGAACGCGCCGATCATCCCGATCACCAGGCCGCGCACCACCGGGGTCTGGCCGATGAACCGCCAGCCCTCCCAGATGGCCTTGGCGGTCGACCCGACGGAAATCTTCCCGCTCGCGCTCCGCTTCGGGATCTCGCGCAGGAAGTAGACAGTGATCGCGGAGACGAAGTATGACGCGGCGTTGATGTACAGGGCCAGCGTGACCGGATCGGTCTTGAAGAACGGGAGCACATGGCCGAGCGCCTGGCTGACCAGGGAGAGCACGCTAAACAGGCCGGCCGCGAGCGGCGCGGTGCCGTACGTGCCCAGCAGGCTGAACTGGTTGGCCCGCTCCAGCTGATCCTTCGGCACCAGGTTGGGCATCGACGCCGCGGTCGCCGGGTTCCAGAACAGCGAGGCGATCCCGGCGAGGAACTTCGCCGCGTACAGCCAGGTCAGGTTGGGGAACAGCGGGATGGACAGGAACAGCACGCCGCGGATGACGTCCCCGGTGATCATCGTCCGCCGCCGGTCCAGCCGGTCGGCGATCGCCCCGGCCAGCGGGCCGAGCAGCAGCGCGGGCAGCAGCGTCGCGACCCAGACCCCGCTGATCGCCGCCGTCTGCGCCGCGGCCGCCCCGGTGATCGACTGCCCGGCCGTGTGCTTCTGTGTCAGGTCCGCCGCCAGCGCGAGCAGCGCGAAGATGCTCAGCCAGTCGCCGAGGCTGGACAGGGACAGGGCGATCCACAGCCGGCGGAACGGCTTGACGGACAGGACGCTGGTCCCGCGGGCATGGCGCCGCGCGGCGCCGTCCCCGAGCTTCCCCCGGTCGGCGCCGCGTTGCGGGTTTGCGGCGCGGAAGTTCACGGCGTAAAGCGTATCGGCACAGCTGGCCGCATAACGGGTGAGTCCTTGATCGTGATTTTACTCCACTGCCCGGCCCGGCGGTCGACGGGGGTATTTGAAAGATCAAGATTTTTTGGAAGCCGAACGAGCGGTGGTGGCACCCTTCCGCCGGGTCGGGGCAGCCCGGCGGCGCGTAGCCGGCGGCGCGGCCCGCCGGTCGGCGAGGAGCTCAGCAGCCCGAACGACGGTGATCGACCCCACCTCATCGCCCTTGCGCAGCGAGGCGTTGGTCTCCCCGTCGGTGACGTAGGGTCCGAACCGGCCTTCCTTGATCACCATCGGCTTGCCGGTCGCCGGGTCCCCGCCGAGCTCGCGCAGCGGCGGCGCGGCCGCCCCCGTGCGCCGGCCGCGGGCCTTCGGCTGGGAGAACAGCTCCTTGGCCTCGGCCAGGGTCAGGGTGAACAGCTGGCCCTCGGACTCCAGCGACCGGCTGTCCGAGCCCTTCTTCGCGTAGGGCCCGTACCGGCCGTTCTGCACGGTGACCTGCTCGCCGTCCAGCTCGCCGAGCATCCGCGGCAGGGTGAGCAGGCGCAGCGCGTCCTCCAGCGTGACCGTGTCCAGCGACATGGACTTCAGCAGGGACGCGGACCTGGGCTTGGCCGAGGCGGGAGCGTCGTCGGCGAGCTGTTCGGTCACGTACGGCCCGAAGCGCCCGGCCTTGGCCACTATCACTCGGCCGCTGTCAGGGTCCGGGCCGAGGATCACATCGCCGTTCGGCTTATTGAAAAGCTCTTCTGCTTTTTCCGGAGTCAGCTCGTCGGGCGCGAGGTCCTCGGGGACGTTCACCCGCTGCCCGTCGCGTTCCAGGTACGGGCCGTACCGGCCGACCCTGACCACGATGTCGGTGCCGGCCAGCGGGAACGAGCTGACCTCCCGGGCGTCGATGTCGCCGATGTCGCCGACCAGCGACTTCAGCCCCCGCTCCTGGCCCGCACCGTCGCCGTCGGTGCCGAAGTAGAACCGGCGCAGCCACGGCACGCGCTCGGCCTCGCCGCGGGCGATCTCGTCGAGGACGTCCTCCATCTGCGCGGTGAACTCGTAGTCGACGAGCTGGCCGAAGTGCCGTTCCAGCAGCGTGACCACGGCGAAGGCGAGGAACGAGGGGACCAGCGCGGTACCGCGCTTGAAGACGTAGCCGCGGTCCAGGATGGTGCCGATGATCGACGCGTACGTCGACGGCCGGCCGATCTCCCGGTCCTCAAGCTCCTTGACCAGCGACGCCTCGGTGTAGCGGGCGGGCGGCCTGGTCGAGTGGTCGGCGGGGGCCAGCCTGAGCACGTCCAGCGGGTCGTGCTCGGCCAGCGGCGGGAGGCGGCGCTCCCTGTCGTCGAGTTCGGCGGTGGGGTCGTCCGCGCCCTCGACGTAGGCCTTGAGGAACCCGTAGAAGCTGATCACCTTGCCGGTCGCGCCGAACTCGGCGCGCTCGCCCGCGCTGGACGTGCCCGCGACCCGGACGGACACCGACTCGCCGGTGGCGTCCTTCATCTGCGAGGCCACCGTACGCTGCCAGATGAGCTCGTACAGGCGGCGCTCGTCCGAGCTCAGGCCGGTCCTGGCGACCTGGGCCGGGGTACGGAAGCTGTCACCGGCGGGGCGGATGGCCTCGTGCGCCTCCTGCGCGTTCTTGACCTTGTTCTGGTAGATGCGGGGCCCGTCGTGCACGTAGGACGCGCCGTACAGCTCGGCCGCCTGCCGGCGGGCCGCGGTGATCGCGGTCTGCGACAGCGTGATCGAGTCCGTGCGCATATAGGTGATGTAGCCGTTCTCGTACAGCCGCTGCGCGACCGACATCGTGTGCTTGGCGGAGAACCCGAGCTTGCGCGACGCTTCCTGCTGCAGCGTGGTGGTGCGGAACGGCGCGTACGGCGAGCGCCGGTAGGGCTTGCGCTCGACGCTGGCCACCGAGAAGCTCGCCCCGTCGAGCCGCTCCGCCAGGCCCGTGGCGGCGTCGCCGTCGAGGTGCAGGACGTCGGCGGTGCGCAGTTCGCCGGTCGAGGTGAAGTCACGGCCCTGGGCGACCCTTCGCCCGTCCACGGCGACCAGGCTGGCGGTGAACGAGGTGGGTTCCCCGTCCTTCCGCTTCCCGTGGTCGCGGGTGGCGAACTCGGCCTCCAGGTCCCAGTAGGCGGCCGCGCGGAACGCGATCCGCTCGCGTTCGCGGTCGACGACCAGCCGCGTGGCCACCGACTGCACGCGCCCGGCGGACAGCTTGGGCATGACCTTCTTCCACAGCACGGGCGAGACCTCATACCCGTACAGCCGGTCGAGCACGCGGCGCGCCTGGTAGGCGTCGACCAGGCCCTGGTCGACCTCGCGCGGGCTGGCGATGGCGCGGGAGATCGCCTCGGGGGTGATCTCGTGGAAGACCATGCGGTGGGTCGGCACCTTGGGCTTGAGTTCCTCGACCAGGTGCCAGGCGATGGCCTCGCCCTCGCGGTCCTCGTCTGTCGCGAGGAGGAGCTGGTCGGCGTCCTTCAGCAGGCTCTTGAGCTTGGAGACCTGCTGGCGCTTGCCGCTCTGGACGACGTACAGCGGCGCGAAGTTGTCGTCCACGTTGACGCCGAGCCTGGCCCACGGCTCGCCGCGGTACTTGGCCGGGATCTCGGCCGCGCTGTCGGGCATGTCACGGATGTGGCCGACGCTGGACTCCACCACGTAACCGCGGCCGAGGTACCCGGCGATGGTCCGCGCCTTGGACGGGGACTCGACGATGACGAGCGTGGTGCCATGGCCGTCAGCCGACCCGGCTCCCGCCTTCGCGCCGCCGCTCTTCGCCGCGGCCCGGGGACCGGTCCCCGCCTTCGCCTTTGCCGTTGTTGTCCTTGCTGGCACGCTCTTCCCGTCCTTGCTTCCGCGCCATGACCACCTCACGGTACCGTCTGGTCAGACGCCGCCCTGCAGCTGTAACCTTCGACCCCGTTCGGCGTGTTCCCGCCGGTTCGCCGGATCAGCCGGAGATTCTGCCATCGCAGGTTGAACCGCTGGTGAACTCAAGCACAATAGGACTCGATGGTCGAGTACGCCTACCTCGTTGTCTACTTGCCGCGCGGAACCTCTCGAGATGCTCGCGACTCCGCCCGGCGGATCTTGACCGCGCACGCCGAGTACGGGGACTGGGAACTGTCCAGGCTCCGGCTCAACGCGGACGGCAGCAGGAAGGCTACCCTACGAAGGCGGATCATACGCCCAGTACGCACACTGTGAACTCATCCGGCGACATGTCGGATCGGTTGCGCTGCTAGCAGAGGTCGAAGAACCGGTCAAGGACGCGGACCCCGAAGTGCAGGCTGTCGACGGGAACGCGCTCGTTGATCCCGTGGAACATCCCGGAGAAGTCCAGGTCCGGCGGAAGCTGCAGCGGGGTGAACCCGAAGCAGCGCATGCCGAGCGTGCTGAACGCCTTGGCGTCGGTGCCGCCGGACAAGCAGTAGGGGATGACCCGGGCGTCCGGGTCCTCGCCGACCAGCGCGCTGGTCATCGCGGTGTACAGGTCCCCGTCCGGGGTCGTCTCCAGGGCGATGTCGTTGTTGATGAAGTCGCGGGTCACGCCCGGGCCCAGGACGCGGTCGAGCTCGGCGAAGAACTCGTCCTCGTGACCGGGAAGGAACCGCCCGTCGATCTCGGCTGTCGCGGTCTGGGGGACGACGTTGACCTTATATCCGGCGCGCAGGACGGTCGGGTTCACGGTGTTCCGCGTCGTGGCGCCGATGATCCTGGCGATCGCCCCGATCCTGGCGAGCGGCTGGTCTAGATCGTCCTCCTTGAATTCGATGCCGAGCGTGTCGCAGACCCCCTCGAGGAAGGCCCGGACCGAGGGGATGAGCCGGGTCGGCCACTCGTGCTGCCCCAGCCGGGCGATCGCCTCGGCCAGCGTGGTCACCGCGTTGTCGGGCTGGATCATCGACCCGTGCCCGGCCGTGCCCTGCGCGGTCAGCCGCATCCAGGCCATGCCCTTCTCGGCGGTCTGCAGGAGGTAGAGCCGCTGGTCCGCCACGGTCACGCTGAACCCGCCGACCTCACCGACCGCCTCGGTGACGCCCTCGAACAGCCCCGGGTGGTTGTCCACCAGCCAGTGGGCCCCCCATTTTCCGCCCGCTTCCTCGTCTGCCGTGAACACCAGGAGGATGTCACGGGCCGGCGTTCGGCCCTGGAGGAGCCGCTGCCGCACCACGGCCAGGATCATCGCGTCCATGTCCTTCATGTCGACCGCCCCGCGGCCCCAGACGCACCCGTCGGCGAGGTCCGCGGCGAACGGATCGTGCCGCCAGTCGGCCGCGTTGGCCGGGACCACGTTGAGGTGACCGTGCACCAGGAGGCCGGGCCTGGAC
>CAWBKD010000028.1:0-62692 GCA_963789225.1 uncultured Actinomycetes bacterium | reverse complement strand
GACCTCGGATACCGGGTCGGCGTAGTACTTCAGCGTGGTAGCGCCCCCGCCGGAATGCCCGAGTCGGGCGGCGGTGTTGCCGAGGTCGAAGCCCGCGGCAAGGAGCTGGCTGGCGGTGTAGTGCCTGATTCCCTTGATGTCCAGGTCGACCCCGGCGACCGTGGCAAGATCGCAGACGCGATGGGTCACCCAGTCGGGGTTCCATGGGCGAGAGTGCGCGGGATCGTTGGAGAACAGGAACGCGGAGGGGGCCAGGGTCACGCCAACGGCGGCCAGCGCCGTCGTGGTCTCGTCTAGGGTCTCCCGGATGAGGGCGCACGTGACCGGGTCGATGGCCAGGTACCGCTCCTGGTGCGTCTTGGTGTCTTTCCGGAGCTTCTGGCCGGCCTTGACCACGTAGTTGAACGCGATATGTACCACGCCGTTGCTGAGGTCTATGTCGGCGATTTGAACGGCGCACAGCTCGCCCCGTCGTACGCCGGTGATCGCGACGAGCCACAGGTACAGCGCGATGTCACGCTGACCGGTGGCACGGGCCTGGTCGATTACGTTCACGACGTCGGCGGGCGGCGTCGCAGGTCTCTTCTTCTGCGTCACCGTGGGCGGTCGGGCGGAATCGGCAGGATTCCGGTCGATCCACTCCCAGCGCTCGGCGGCCTCGAATGCGCCGGACAGGATGCTGTGGATGTTGTGGATCGTGCTTTTGGCCATTGGCTTGCAGACGTGCGGCTTGCATCCGGACAGATTGCAGTCGTGGCTGTATTGCGGCCGGGTAAGCCTCAGCCGTCCGCTGGCCCTGGCGCCACCCTCGGGCTCGCCCGTGACGATCGTTGTCCGTCCGTGCCGGATCTGCACGAGTCCGGCTTCGGCCAGCGCGATGAACATGTGCCGGATGGTGCCCGGTTTCAGCCCTTGGAGCTCGGCCAGGTCAGGTACCGAAGGGAGTGCGTCACCGGATACCAGTTCTCCGGTCTCGATCGCTGCCCGTAGCTTGTCGGCGGCTTGCTGCCACTCGGCCCGTGGGTCAGCGGGGTCGGGTCTCAGGTCCGGTACGTTGCGGTGCTCTGTGAAGGGCCTGCCGGAGCACGCGAGGTTGCCGCAGCGCATGAGGCGGGCGTAGAACGTGTCCAGCAGGGGTCCCCGTACCTTGCGTACTCTGCATGGACCCTATTGCAGGCTTGATGGTCCGGCGGATATACCCAATGTTGCTCTCCCGGGTGGACAGATCCCACCCGGCGGTCAGAACGTACTGGTCGAGCAGCTGAGCCACGGTGACGCCGGAGTCCGGCTGCCGCCCGGCCTGCGCGAGCGCAAGCAGCTTGCCGAGCTCGATCTGCGCGGCCCGCTCGGTCTTGCATGTCTTCCGGAACCGGATCTCCCGGCCAGTAAGCGGGTCCGTTCCGCCGTATACCTTGGCGCGCCAGGATCCGCTCGGAAGTTGCTCTATGTGCCCGCTCGGGGTGCCAGCCATGACGTGACGGTACACCGGATCACCGACATCGGTCCACGATCCGGTCCACGACCCTAGCGTACAATCGTAGTGAAATTGCAGGTGGGGCGGGTGGGGCTCGAACCCACGACCGGCGGATTATGAGTCCGCTGCTCTGACCGGCTGAGCTACCGCCCCGGCAACGGGTGCACACTACACCAGTTCATCCCGACCGTCGAAGTTCCCGCCGGGCGGCCCGGTGCGGCGGCGGGCCGGTCAGCGGTATGGCTGCGCGGCGGCCCACCGCCGGAGGGCGCGCGTGCCGTAGAAGGTGAGCCATCTGGAGGGCTCGCCGGGCGGGACATCGACCTCGAACCATACCCGTCCCGGGGAGCGGTCCTCCTGGATCCAGGTGCCGTCCGAGCGCCGCGCCGCAGCGATGACCTCGATCGCTTCCGCCAGGCGCGGATCGGGCGGGATTCCGTCGTGCCGCGCCGCGGCGAGGAAGTAGTCGGTCGCCTTGAGCGCGGTGTACTGCCAGCGGAACGGGTAGGCGAACGTCGTGACCCAGGGTCCGATCAGCTCACCCGTGGACAGGATGCGGAGCAGCCGACGCTGGAGCAAGTACTCCTCGCCGGCCTTCCGCGCTTCGCGGAGCGCGTCCGTGCCACCCCTCTCGACCTCGTAGTACAGCAGGCCCTTCAGGACGTTGAGCGTCGAGTGAAAGGACGAACGGGTCGAGCCGTCCACCCATTCGCAGTTCCAGCCGCCGTCCGCCATTCGATGGCCGAGGAACCACTGCGCGAGGGCGGAGACGTCGGCTCCCAGCCACGCCCCGTTGGCCAGCGTGTACGCGTTGATGCAGCAGTCGACCTCGCCGCCCCAGTACGGCAGGCCTTTGTATTCCCAGCGGCTGTTCGCGGCGAGCAGGTCGGCCGTCCCGGCCAGGGCAGAGGGATCCAGGCCCCAGTCGCGAAGCGTGTTGAGCGCCCATGTCGTCGCGGTCCACGGTTGCCCCGCGCCCTGCGCCGCCTCGGGACCGCGGAAGTCGAAGTCGCCGGGGAAGAAGGCACCGCCCGCCCACTGCCCGTCAGGATCCTGCAGCGCGAGCAGGCGCGCCGCGAACCCTTCCGTGGCGATCCTGGCCCGGGTCGCACCCCACACGGCCGACGGCGCGCCCACCAGGTCGCGCTCGACCTGCCAGCGCAAAGCCGGGTCGGAATCGAGCAGCCAGTCGATGACCGCGCCGTCGCAGACCACGCCCACCAACCTACCAGCCTGTTCGCCCCGGCCCGGCGGCTACGATTGGCGGCTGATGACCGGCCGGAGGTGGGAGGTCCGATGACGGCACAGGATCAGGAGACGTTCGGCTTCCAGGCTGAGGTCGTGCAGCTCCTGGACTTGATGATCAACTCGCTGTACAGCAACAAGGAGATCTTTCTGCGCGAGCTGATCTCGAACGCCTCCGATGCCATCGACCGGCTGCGGCTGGAACTGCTGTCTCGCGGCGAGGACCCAGAGGACGAGGGGCCGCTGCGGATCCGGGTCGGCTACGACACGGATGCGCGGACGATCACCGTGGCGGACAACGGGATCGGGATGAGCCGGGCGGAGGTGATCGAGCACATCGGGACGATCGCCAAATCGGGGACGCGCGAGTTCTTCCAGGCGCTGACCGGCGACCAGCGGAAGGACGCGACCCTGATAGGCCAGTTCGGCGTGGGCTTCTACTCCTCGTTCATCGTGGCGGACCGGGTGGAGCTGACCACCAGGCGGGCGGGCCTGCCCGCGGACCAGGGTGTCCGCTGGGTATCCGACGGCCGCGGCGAGTACACCCTGGAGACGGAAGAATGCCCGGCTCGCGGCACCACGATCGTGCTCCACCTGCGGGAGGGAGAGGACGACCTGCTCAGCGGGTACCGGCTGCGCTCGATCATCCAGAAGTACTCCGATCACATCAGCCTGCCGATCCTCATGCCGGACGAGAAGAAGCCCGACCAGGACGAGGCACCAGCGGAAACCACCGTCAACCAGGCCTCGGCGTTGTGGGCCCGGCCGAAGAGCGAGATCAGCGACCAGGACTACATCGACTTCTACCGGCACATCACCGGCGATTACGCCGATCCGCTCAGCTGGGTGCACAGCAAGATCGAGGGCACCTTGGAGTACACGCTGCTGCTGTTCATCGGCTCGCACGCGCCGTACGACCTGTGGATGCTCGACTCGTCTCGCGGCATCCGGCTGCACGTCAGGCGGATCTTCATCCTGGAGGATTCCGGCGATCTGATGCCCAGGTACCTGCGCTTCGTCCGGGGCGTGATCGACTCCGCCGACCTGCCGCTCAACGTGTCACGGGAACTGCTGCAGGGCAGCCGGGTGGTGGACAGGATCCGCTCCAGCGCGGTCAAGAAGGTCCTGCAACTGCTCGCGGAGATGTCCGAGAAGGAGCCTGACAAGTACGCGACCTTCTGGAAGGAGTTCGGTGCCGTCCTGAAGGAAGGCATCGTCGAGGACTTCGGCAACCGGGACGAGATCGCCCGGCTCGCGCGGTTCACCTCCACGGCCTCCGCGGCGGCGGAGGCGGACCTTACGCTCGCCGGCTACGTGGCGCGGATGAAGGACGGCCAGGAGAAGATCTACTACCTCGTGGCACCGACCCTGGCCGCCGCCACGAGCAGCCCTCACCTGGAGGCGTTCCGCGCCAAGGGCGTCGAGGTGCTGCTGCTGACCGACGTCGTGGACAACTTCGTGGTCACGAACCTGCGCGAGTTCGACGGCAAGCAACTGCAGTCGGTCGCGCAGGGACAGGCTGACCTGGGCGACCTGGAGGACGAGGCGGAGAAGGCGGAACACGACCAGGAGAGCACCGAGTTCTCCGGCCTGCTCGCCAGGCTGAAGGAGACGCTGGGCAGCCAGGTCTGGGACGTCCGCGTGTCCCGCCGGCTGACCACCTCCCCAGCCTGCATAGTGGCGAACGAGGCCGAGACCGACATCAGCCTGGCCATGCGGCTGCGCGGCTCGGGACTGCCGAGTCAGCCGGTGCTCGAGATCAACCCGAAGCACCCGCTGGTAGAAAGGCTCAACCGCCGCCAGGACGACCCGCGCCTAGCCGACTGGGCGTCGGTTCTGTTCAACGAGGCGGTGCTCACCCTCGGCGCCAGGATCGACGACCCCGCCGCCTTCGTCACCCGGCTGAACGACCTGCTGACCGAGCTCATCGCGGAGGAGGGGGCGGTCGTGGAGGAGGGGAAGGAGGAGGGGGCGGGCTGAGGGCCGCACCTACGCGCGGGCAGGTGGGCGCCAATTATGACCGAACGACCGTGACTTGCCCCTTTTGACGCGGTAAGACGGAGTGGCATGTCGAACAGGCTCCACTACGAGGGTGGCTCGCTTTGACGGAAGAAACGCGCGATCACGAACTGACGGCGGCATCGCTCCATGGCTCCCTGACCGAGCCTGCGTTGGAGTCGATGAACTTCCTGAACGAGGTCGCCTTGCGCTACCCGGAGGCGGTGTCGTTCGCCTCGGGCCGCCCGCTCGAGGACTTCTTTGACGTCGCGCTGCTCCACACGTACATCGACACCTACTGCCGCTACCTGAAGGATGAGCTCGGCTACGACGAGGCCGCAGTGAACCGGACCCTGTTCCAGTACGGGCGGACCAAGGGAATCGTGCACGAGCTGGTATCCCGGCAACTGGCCGCCGATGAGGGGATCACGGCCGATCCGGAGGCGGTCGTGGTCACGGTCGGGTGCCAGGAGGCCATGTTCATCACGGCGCGCGCGCTGCGCGCGGACGAGCGGGACATCCTGCTGGCCGTATCGCCGACGTACGTCGGCTTGACCGGGGCCGCGCGGCTGGCGGACATGCCGGTCTGGCCGGTGCGAAGCGGGCCGCTGGGCGTCGATCTGGATGACCTGAGTCGTCAGGTCCGCCGGGCCAAACAAGCCGGGCTCCGGCCCAGGGGCTGCTACGTGATGCCGGATTTCGCCAACCCGTCCGGGGTGAGCTTGACCGTCCCGCTCCGGCATGCCCTCCTGAACCTGGCCGCCGAGGAGGGCATCCTGCTGCTCGAGGACAATCCGTACGGCTTGTTCCACGACGGCCCTCACCCTCCGGCGCTCAAGGCCCTCGACACCCATCGCCAGGTCGTTTACCTGGGCTCTTTCGCGAAGACCGGCTTTCCAGGCGCGCGGGTGGGCTATGTGGTGGCAGATCAGCGCGTGGCCGCCGACGACGGGAGCGTCAGCCTGCTCGCCGATGAGCTGTCCAAGATCAAGAGCATGGTGACGGTCAATACCTCTCCCGTCGCGCAGGCGGTGGTCGCAGGCAAGCTGCTGCGCCATGACTTCAGCATGGCCGCAGCCAACCGCCGTGAGACAGCCGCCTACCTGCGGAACCTCCGGCAGCTTCTGGACGGGCTGAGCCGCCGCTTCGCCGGATCGGAGGGTGCCGTGACCTGGAACTCGCCCAGCGGCGGCTTCTTCGCGGTGGTCACGCTGCCCTTCCCGGCCAACGATGAGCTAGTGGAGCGCTCGGCGCGCGAGTACCGCGTGCTGTGGACGCCGATGTCCCACTTCTACTCCGACGGGGACGGGCTGCACCAAGTGCGGCTCGCCTGTAGTCAGCTCACCCCGGACCTGATCGAGGTGGGCCTCGACCGGTTCGCCGCGTTCGTGGCCGACCAGCTCTCCGATCCGCGATAGCGGCCAGGTAAACGGACCGTCACGCGTCACGCCACAGGACTGGGCAGTACTCAGGGTCGCTGTAGTCGGGGGTGCCCTGGGCTGTCTTGCGCACCACGGCATCGTGGTTATAGACGACCAGGCTGCCATCAGGCTTGCGGTACGGGCGGTACCGGTTATCCCCGTCCTGCATGTGGAGAGAGATCGCGCGGCGGGGCCGGCCGCTGACATTGTGGCCGCTGCCGTGATAGGTGCGGCAGTGATGGAAGCTCATGTGCCCCTTGGGGATCACCATCGGGAGGGGCGTCAGCTGGGCGCCGCTCTGGCGAGCCGTCTCCTGCAGGAGGGCATCGAGCTCCGCGCGGTCGCGCTGGGCGAAGTGCCGCGTCGAATCGTCGCCGGCTATGTCTCGCCATTGATTACTGCCGTCCACCATGGTGATCGTGCCCATCTCCACGCCGCAGTCGTGGAACGGGATGAACGCCGTGAGCATCCGTTCCGACGTGCAGGTCTGCCAGTAATGGCGATCTGCGTGCCATGGCACGAGGTTGGTGGTCTCGTCGCTGACCGGCGGCTTGTAGATCATCGTCGCCTGGAACACCCTGATCTCGTCCGCCTGGGCCAGCCGGGCGGCGACGGCGCCGATCAGCGGCTTGCGCAGGATCTTCGCGATGTCCTCGCTCTCGTAGTGCACATAGTCGTTATGCCGTTGCACCGGACCGTGCGACGGCTCCCAGTACGCCAGGTTCGGCGGCCTGACGGGAAGCGTGCGGTCGCGCCGACCCGCGTAGAATTCGTCGCTCGCCGCCAGCAGCGTGTCCACCTCGTCGTCGTCAAGCAGCTTCTTCGACAAGTACCAGCCGTGCGCGGCGAAGTGGCTGACGTCGGCAGCCGACGGCAGCAGATCCTGCTCCGCGTCGGTGAGCGTGAACTGGTCCGTGCTTGGCATCGTGTGCCTTTCGTCTATCGTGGCCGTCAGGTCGGCAGGGCCGCGGATGCTTGCTCTTTGCCGAGTGCCTCGTACAGAGCCCTGATGTTCGCGCTGCCGAACGTGAGAGCACCCCGTCGCTCGATGAGCTCCATGAAGAAGGTGTGGCGCGCGTGGGTCGAGCGGGTGAAGATCTGGAACAGGTCTCCCCACCGGTCGCGATCCGCGAGCACGTTCAGCTTTTCCAACTCGCTGACCGGTATGGCGAGCGCGACCAGGCGCGTCTCAAGCGTCTGGTAGTAGCCCGGCGGAGCCGTGAGGAAGTCCACGCCGCGAGCCGCTATGGTGCGGACCGCGTGCGCGATGTCTGCCGTCCCGAACGCCAGATGCTGGACTCCCGCACCCCCGTGCGCGTCAAGGAACTGGTCGATCTGTCCGGGATCCAGCGTCGAATCCGGCTCGATCAGCGTGAAGGTCACCAAGCGGCCCTGGTCCTGGACCACCTTCGATAGCATCGCCTGCCCGTTGGCTTCGACCCGCTCGTCGAAGACCTGCGTCAGCCCGAAGGCGTCATGGTAGAAGGCGACGGTGGCGTCGAGCCGACCCGCGGGGACGCAAACCGCGACGTGGTTGATCGTCTCGAGCATGTCCCCTTCCTCCCCGCCCTCCGGTGGCGCCTGCGGGGCTTGGTCTGACTGCACCAGCAGGTGAGTGACGTCCCCGAAACCCGAGACGGTGGCCGTGCCGACGAGGCCGCCATCGTAGTCAGCGAATGCGGGAGCGGCGAGGGGCTCCGCGCCGGCCGCGACGGCCGTGCTGAACGCCTCGTGCACGTCGTCGGTGCGGAACGCGATCGTGGCCACGCCGTCGCCGTGCCGCCGCATGTACTGCGCAGCGGGGTGGTCAGGATCAAGCCCGGCCGTCAGCAGCAGCGCGACCTGCCCTTGGCGCAGCAGGAGCGACCGGCCGCGGGCGGCGGGCTCAGGCCCCGGCCAGCCGGGTTGGACCGGTTGGCTCGCGATCTGGAAACCGAACTCATGGCATAGCGCCGCCGCCGACCCGTCAAGGTCGTTGACGTACCATTCGACGTGATCAATGCCCTGAATTGTCATCAGGCACCTCCCGGGAGCCGGGCGGTGGGTACCGCCCTCTGGTCTGGCGCATTGCGGTCCGTCCCCACTAGCCCGGTCGTGCGGCATGTTCGGCCGCGGGTAGCCACGATGCCGGGCCTACGAGCAGCGCGGTCCCTGTGTCACCGTCATCTCGGCGCTGGTCCGCGAGGATGACCAGTGCCGCGGCTGCATCCCCGCCCTCGGTCAGCAGGGTGGCGACATCCAGCGCGTCGGTCAGGCCGCGGCTGGCCGGGATGGTGCATACCACCGGTCCGGCCAGACCCCAGCGGGCCGCGACGTAGCCGGCCACCGCGTTCGGGTTGGACTGGTAGAACAGCAGCGGCGGCACCGAACGGCCCTGGTCGACGGCGACCGCGACCGCGACCGCGGTGGCGACGTCTCCGGTCATGCTCGCCAGCACGATCGCGGTTTGCTCCGCGCGGCGGCGGTCGGCCGGCGGGGATCCGAAATACCGGCGCAGGCATCGCTCGGCGAGTTCCGCGACCAGCGGGCTGAACGAGGAAAGGATGAAGCCGGGTAGACCGGGCAGCGGGTCCTGGTCCGCCTCCGGCCAGACGGCGCGGGCGAGCACGGCCAGGTGGCCGGGCAGGTCGTCGAGCCGGTCGCCGCCGACGCGGCTGACGGGCGCTACTGACGCGGTCATGCGGCGGCCACCAGGAGTGCGGTGCTGGCCCCCCCGAACGCGGCGTTCAGGCTCAGCGCGTACCGGTACCGTGCCTCACGCGCCGCGCCGAGCACGAGGTCCAGCTCGCAGTCCGGATCCGCGGCCAGGAAGCCCGCGTTCACGGGCAAGATCCCGGCCCGCAGGCTGATCACGGTGAGGACGAACTCCAGCAAGGCCGACGCCTCCAGGGCGTGACCGTGCAGGGCCTTGGTGGAGCTGACCGGCACCGTGGCCGCGTGGCTGCCGAGCGCTCGATGAAGGGCGGCGGCCTCCGAGGAATCCGCGAAGCTCGTACCGGGGCCGTTGGCATTCACGTAACCGATGTCGGCGGGATCTACCCCGCCGCGCCGCAGCGCCGCCGCGATAGCCCGCGCGAGCCCGCTGCCCTCCGGGCTCGGCTGGATCACGTGATACGCGTCGCCCGCCCGGCCCCAGCCGGCTAGCCACGCCGAGACAGGCGCGTCTCGCCGGCGCGCTGCACCGGCCGACTCCAGGACGACGGCGGCCACGCCGTCGCCGAGCAGCATGCCCTGGCGGCCGACGCTGAACGGCCGGACCTGGCCGTCACGGGCGAGCACGCGGCCGCCGTCGAAGAGCGCGAAGCTATCGGCGTCGACCAGGTAGCCGGCCGCGACCACCACCCGGTCGGCCCGGCCCGAGACGATCATCGCCGCGGCATCCGCGATCGCCGTGCTCGCGGCGACGCACGCGGTCCAGTACACCCGCGGCGGATCCGGTAGCCCGCAGCGCGCCGCGACCCGCCCGGCGGTGTCGGCGGTGACCACATCCGCCGCGGCGTCCCTGGCCGCGGCGGCGTCGGTGTGCAGGGCCAGCAGGAACACGGCCTGCGCGCGCTGCTGCCGGTCAAGGCCAGCCCCTTCGCAGGCGGCGTCGATCACGGCCGCGAGTTCGTCCGCGAGCAGCGGAGCCCCGGGCAGCTCGGCGGCCGCCTGGGTCCGGCGGGCCGCGGCGTCGAACCGGCCGACCGGGCCGAACGCCGGCTCGCCGCGCAGCGCCCCCGCGAGCAGCGCCTGGGTGCCGCGGCCGAATGCGGACGTCGCGCTCACGCCGGTGACGGCCGCGTGGGCGCCGTCCTGGCGGTCCTGGCCGGCCTCGGTCTCCTCAGCCATCCGGGACACCCGACAGCAGGTCGGCAAGCGTCGCGACCGCGCCCGAGATCGTCACCATCTGGGCGAGCGCCTCGTCGCTGAACTCCAGCGTCACGTGGTACTGCTGCTCCACCTCGCTGATCAGCCAGGCCACCTCGAGCGAGCCGATCTGCTCGGTGACGTCATCGGGCGTGCGGTCGCCCAGCTTGGCCAAGATGGTGACGACCTCTTCCCGGCCCGGGGGCTCGGGTGGGTGCCGCGTCACGACGGCGCCGCGGGCGATGCGCTCGCCGCGCCGCGAAGCACCTCGCGGCTGCGGGTAATCTTCCCGGTCGTGGTCCTCGGCATGGACTCCAGAACGTGGATCTGCCTGGGCCGTTTATAGGGCGCGAGCTGTTCCGCCAGCGCCGACTTGACCTGCGACACCGTCGCCCCCAGGCGCAAGACCAGGTACGCCTCGATCTCGTTGTCGTAGGCGACCACGCCCGATTCCACCTCGGGCAGCGCGCACAGGGTCTGCTCCACCTCGGTCAGGTCGACCTTGAGGCCGCCGATGGATATCTGGGAATCGAGCCGTCCGAGGATCCTGACGAGGCCGGTGGCCGGATCCATCGTCGCCGCGTCCTTGGTGTGCAGCCAGCCGTCGACCCACCGCGTTTTGTCGGTGAGGCCGATGTACGGGGAGGCGGCCATCTTCACGAGCAGTTCGCCGTCCGCCACCCGCAGGCTCATCCCGGGCGCCGGGGCGACCGCCGGAGCGTGCTGGCCGGACAGGTCGGTCGCGATGACTCCGAGCTCGGTCATTCCGTACATGGAGCCGAGCGGAACCCCGTAGCGGTCCCGGAACGCGCCGGGCAGCCACGGCCGCATCAGTTCCCCGGCGACCACCATGCTGGTCAGCTGAGGCAGCGGATGGCCACCAGTAGTGAGCAGTTCGGCGTGGAACGGCACGCCCAGGACCATCGTCGGCTCGGTGCTCGCGGTGACGGCCGCGCGGATGCCATCGGCCGTGAGGCGCTCTGGATATACGAGCTCGGTTCCCGCGTGCAAGCAGTGCAGGAGCCCACCGACCAGTCCCAGCACGTGCACGATCGAGGCAAGCAGGACGATACGTTCGCCGGACCCGGGGTACTCGGACAGCTTGGCGTACCGCCCGAGCTCGTCTATCAGGTCGGCCGCGGTCCTCGCGATCACCTTCGATGGACCGGTGGACCCCGAGCTGAGCTGGATAAGGACGTGCGGCGCTGCCGCGGGCTGCCCATCGGAGCGCGCAGCGGCGTGCGCCACGGCTCGCGCGTAACCTGCCATCGGCGAGCTCGTCACGCTCTCCGCCGTGACCACCACCTGCGGGGCGAGCCGCTCCAGCGCCTTGTCGACCTCATGCGGCACCAGACGGTGGTCGAGCAGGCTCACCTGCGCCCCGATGCGCCAGGCGGCCAGCAGCGTGGCGATGTACGCCAGGGACGGAGGCAGGTTCAGCGCCGCGGTGCCTCCCGGGCGCAGGCCACTGGATTCGAGGAGGCGCTGGTGCGTGTCGACCAGGTCGGCTAGCTCGCCGCGGGTGACCGGGCCGCCCATCCAGATGCAGCGATCGTCCGGCTGGCCGGCCAGCAGCTCATGCTGGACCCATTCGCCGGGCAGTAGAGGAACCGTTTGCGCCTCCTCTATGCGCGATATGCCGGTGGAGATCCTGGGGCATTCGCCGTCTTGTGAACCGGCGGTTATTCATGACAGAGCCCCTGCGGAGCCAGGGGCTTGGTGGCATACGATCGGCAACTCCGACGTTAGGCGGGCCGCCAAGTGGTGTCAAGATTGGTGATTTCATGACTCCGGCCTGTTGTCGGGTTCGCACCGGGCCACCAGCGACGCGTGACGCGAAAGGGAGTCGCGCCCTCCGCGGCCACCGCTCCGCGGAAGCCTGGCGGCACGCGGAGGTCCCGCATCAACGGCGCTCCACCCTGATCGCCGTCGGCGGGGCCGGTGCCGAGGACCGCCTGCCGCAGGCCGGCCATGAGGCGGCCGTCGGTCACCTTCAGGCAGGCCTCCTTCCTCGTCCACAGCCGGGTGAAGCGGTCGGCCTGCCCGGCAGGCCCGCGGCCCGCCAGGACGAACCGGGCCTCAGCGGCCGGGTAGAACCGCGTGGCCATCCGGGTCGCGACGAGGGCGGGGCGAATCTCCTGGATGTCCACGCCGACGCGGCGCCGTTCGGCCATCGCGAGGGCGGCCAGGACACCGGAATGGGAGACGCTGACGCGTGTTCCGGTCCCGGCGAGTTCGGGCTTGCCGTTTGGTCCGTACTGCCAGCGCAGTGATTCGGGCGCGACGCCGAGACGGTGACCAAGGATGACGCGGACGGCTCCGTGGGAGGCGATGAACCTGCGGGCGTGGCCGGGGTCGAGCATGGCGCAGGCACGGGCGCGCTCGTCCTCGTCGAGCAGCATCTCCAGGCCGGCGATGACGGGATCCGGCAGGTCGGTCTGGATCAGCCACACCTCGACGGTGCCGCCAGTCACCACGCGCTCGTCCGCCTTTTCGCACGAGATGGCCTCTTCATACCCTTGGCCCATTGAAGTATGATCCGATCGGTCCAGCAATTACCGGCATGCCACCCCAGGCGGGCGGCTAGAGAGGGAACCTGGATGACGGCGGAGTCGGCGATCGGCCAGACCGGCCGAGCAGTATTCGCCCGCCGAACTCACCAGACGATTGGTCGCGTCCGGCGTCCTGCTGCGGGACGTCCATGACGATGACCCCCCGGCCAGGCCAGCGGATGCGCCCTGGGAGCGAGGAGAGACTGATGGCCGAAGCGCGGGCTGAACCGGCTGAACCCCGCCCGGAAGACCTGTACCGAGTCATCAAGCTGATCCGCCGGTTCGAGGAGCGGGCCATTGACCTGGTCCGGTCGGGTGACATCGCGGGCGGCATTCATCCGTGTCTCGGCGAGGAGGCCGTCTCGGCCGGCATCTGCGCGGCCCTGCGACTCGACGACGTCCTGCTGCCCCAGCACCGCGGTCACGGCCACGTGCTGGCCAAGGGGATTGATCCCGGAGCGCTGCTCGCCGAGCTAACCGGCCGGACGACAGGCATCAACCGGGGCCGGGGCGGCTCGCTGCACCCGACGGACCTGAACGTTGGCGTACTGGCCGCCACCGCGCCCCTCGGCCACAACGGGCCGCAGGCCGTGGGAGCCGCCTGGGCGTTCGCGCAGGACGGCACGGACCGGGTGGCGGTCGGCATCTTCGGCGACGGCGCGGTTAACCAGGGCGCGCTACTCGAGTCGTTCAACGTCGCCGCGCTGTGGCGGGTGCCAGTGATCTTCGTGTGCGAGAACAACCAGTACGCCACCAGCCTTCCGGTCGAGCGGGCCATCGCGGGCTCCATTCCCGCCAGGGCCGCCGCCTTCGGGATTCCCGGCGGTACCTATGACGGCCAGGATCCGGAGATCGTATACCAGGCGACCGCGGCCGCCGTGGCGCGGGCGCGCAGCGGCGGCGGACCGACCTTCCTTGAGTTCAGCACCTACCGCTTCGACGTCCATCACACCTTCGAGTACAAGGCGGGCCTGCACTACCGGGACGCGGACGAGATAGCACTCTGGCGCGCCCGTGACCCCGTGGAACTGCAGGGTGAGCGGATCCCGGCCGACCTGCGCATGCAGATCGACGAGGACATCGAATCCCTGATGGACGCCGCGGAGCTGTTCGCCCTCGATGGCCCGAAGCCTGACCCGGATCACGCGCTCGACTACTTCTATTCCGGCGGAGTGCGCCCTCGCGATCCCGCGGGAGTCCGTGCGCCCGCCGACCCCGAGAAACCGGCCAGCGCCGAAGAATAGGTAGGACCAGGCCATGCCGCTGCTGTCGTATCTAAGGGCCATCAACCGGGCGCTTGGCGATGAGATGGAACGGGATAGCTCGGTGTTCGTGACGGGCGAGGACATCCGGTACGCCCTGAGCAACACGACCAACGGGCTGTTCGACCGGTTCGGCCCTGAGCGCGTCCTCGAGACGGGCGCGATCGAGCAGGCGATGGCCAACTTCGCGATCGGCGCCGCGATGGCCGGCCGACGGCCCGTGGTGGAGTACCAGCAGCCGTTCCTCGCGATGCTGGTCTTCGAGCCGATCGTGAATCAGGGCAACAAGATGCTGCTGATGAGCGGCGGACAGGCCACCGTACCGGTGACCTTCCTGGTGCTCTCGGGCTGGCGGTCGGGCTGGGGCGCCCAGCATTCCGACCAGCCGCACAGCGTGTTCGTCCACTACGGCGTGAAGTCGGTGATGCCGGCCACGCCGACCGACGCCTATGGCCTGCTCACCACCGCGATCAGGGATGACGACCCGGTGATGGTGTTCGCTCCGCTCGGCGCGCACTCGATCCGTGAGAACGTGGTGTACGCCGACCTAGCTCCGGTCCCCCTGGGCGTGGGCCGGGTCCACCGCGAGGGCAGCGACGTAACCGTGGTGGCGGTCGGGCACCGGGTCCAAGAGGCGCTCGCGGTCGCCGACGACCTGGCTGGCGAGGTATCGGTCGAGGTATTCGATCCGCGGACGCTGTACCCCTTTGACTGGGACGGGCTGGCGGAATCGCTGGATAAGACCGGCCGGCTGCTGGTCGTGGACGACTCCAACCGGTTCTGCGGCTTCGCGGCCGAGATCGTGGCCACGGCGGCCGAGGAGATGCACCTGGTGGCCCGGCCGAGGCGTATTACCCGAGCGGACGGCGCCGTCGTCGGCTGCCTTCCCGAACTAGACGTGGCGCTGCAGCCCTGCCGTGAACAGCTGGCCATCGCCATCCGCGAGATCGCGAAGAGCGATCGCTAGCGAAAGGGGAGCTTCTCGTGATCGAAACCATCCGGCAGTTCATCTTCACGTCCCTTCAGGACATGAACTACGACACCGAAGACATCGACGACGACACCCAGCTCGGGCCTAGAGGGGCGGATCTGGCGTCCTTGTCGCTGGCCGAGCTCGCCGTCCGGGTCGAGGACGAGTTCGGCGTGAAGTTCAGCGACGAAGAGGCCGAGGACCTGGCCGGGAAGACCGTCGGTGAGTTCTGCGCCATCGTGGTCGAGCGGCTGCCCGTGACGAAGACCCCGGTGGAGTGATCGTGGTGGACGTGCAGGAAGTGCGCAAAGTCCGCGCCGCGCTGGTCGCCGACGCCGAACTCGGCGCGGGAAACGCCCTGGTCAAGGTCATCGAGCACGGCGCCTCGCTGGACGGGCCGGGAATGACCTTCGACGTCGAGGTGGACGGGCACCCGGCGTGGCAGCCGCTGACGCTCGGAGAGCTACGGGACCGGGTCGCGGCGCGCGCCGCCTGGCTGCACTCCCGCGGGGTCAAGCCCAGGGACCCGGTGGCCGTCTACGTGACCTCGGCCGCCGACTGCCTGCTCAACTTCATGGCGCTCACCTGGCTCGGCGCCATTCCGGCGCTAATGAACGGCGCTGTCCCCGGCGAGGTGGCGGTGGAGTACATCCGCCGCCTGCGCGGCGTCGGCGTGATAACCGACGCAGCACACCGCGGGCTGCTTGACGGCCACGGCCTCGACCTTCCCCTGATCGCGGACGCGACCGAGGTCGGCACGGGCGATCCGGCCGACGCGCCGGTCCATTACCGCCATTACCCAGACGACCCGGTCGCCATCACCCACTCCTCCGGCACCACCCGGGTGCCGACCGCGGTGGTCCACTCGCACAGCAGCATCTTCGCGGCGGTCCGCCGGTTCCATCTGGAGTCAGCGCGATCGGAGGAGCGCACGCTGTCGGTCTTCCCTGCCGCGCACGCGGCGGGGATCATCACCATCCAGCTGGCGCTGTGCAACCGGCACGAGCTTGCGTTCATGTCGGCTCAGGGCGGGCAATTCGAGCGGAGCGGGGAAGCCGTGCTCGAGGCCATCGAGCGGTGGCGTCCGACCGGCGTCTACGGCTTCGCCGTGACCTGGTCCGAGCTAGCGCGATTCGACCTGAGCCAGCACGACCTCAGCTCGATCCACCTGTGGTTCAATACCGGCGACTGCGCGCACGAGACGCACATCCGGCCCCTGGTCGCAGCCGGCACTCACGTGGCCTACTCGCGCGAGCGGGGCGTCACGTTCGAGCCGGGATCGAAGTTCATCGATGGCATCGGCTCCTCGGAAATGGGCAACAACGGGTTCCGTATCGTGCACAGCCTGGACACCAGCCGCTACGGCCGGTGCGTCGGGAAGCCGCTCAGCTTCGCGGAATTCACGCTGTTCAGCCTCGACGACGGCACCGAGGTACCGGTGGGCGTGGTCGGGCAGGTCGGCATGAAGTCGCCGACGCTGGCCCTTGAGTACTGGAACGACACGGTCAACACGTTCCGCACCCGGTACCAGGGCTACTACCTCACCGGCGACCTCATGTATCGCGACGAAGACGGCTTCTACTACCACGTGGACCGGCTGGTCGACGCGGTCGACCTCGGGGACGGCCACTGGCTCTACACGTCCATGTCCGAGGAACGGATCATGGTCCGCTGCCCGGATGTACGCGACTGCACCGTGATCGCGGGGCGCGATGAGGGCGGGACGCTGGTGACCGACGTCTTTCTCCAGCTCATGCCCGGGGCGTCCGCGGACGTGGACCGGTCCGCCGCGATCAGGGAAGCGCTGGGCGAGCGGGCCGCGGCGACCCTCCGGCGCATCGTGGCCGTGAGCGACGACGACGACTCCATGGTGGTCGGCCCCACCGGCAAGGTGCGCAAGTTCCTGATGCGGCAGCGTCACCTGGCTGGCGCGAGCGCGTCCGGGTCATGACTGACGGCAGCGGACTGCATCCCCAGGTCCAGGCGATCCGTGACCGCGTCCGGCGGGACAACGTGCCGCACCTGTCCACGCTCTCGATCGAGCAGGCGCGGGCGGCGGACCGGGCGGCCGGCGTGGCGGGGACGGGAACAGCCGAGCCGGTAGCGGAGGTCACCGAGGTCACGATCCCCGGCCCCGACAGCGACCTGCAGGTCCGCGTCTACCGGCCGGACGGGGATGGGCCCTGGCCCGTCCTGGTGTATTACTTCGGTGGCGGCTGGAGCCTGGGCACGCTGGACACCAGCGACGGCGTTTGCCGGATGCTCGCGAACGCGGCGCAGTGCCTGGCGGTCTCGGTGGGATACCGGCTAGCGCCCGAACACAAGTTCCCGGCGGCGGTGCTCGACTGTTACGCCGGCCTGGAATGGGTGGCGGCGCACTGCGGCGAGCTTGGCGCCGACCCGGCGCGGCTCGCGGTGGGCGGGGACAGCTCGGGCGGCAACCTGGCCGCGGCTGTGGCGCTGCTCGCTCGTGAGCGCGGCGGGCCCGCGATCACGCATCAGCTGCTCGTGTACCCGAATACCGACGCTGCGGCGGATACCCCGTCCATGAAGGAGATGGACGACGAGTACTTCTTCAACCCGGCCTCGGTGCGGTGGTACTGGGGAATGTACCTGGCTACGCCGCAGGACGGCGGCAACCCGCTCGCATCGCCGTTGCGCGCTGACGACCTGTCGGGCCTGCCCGCCGCGACGGTGATCACCGCCGAATACGATCCGCTGCGTGACGAGGCGGAGGCGTACGCGGACAGGCTCGCGATGGCGGGAGTACCCGTCGAAGTCATCCGGTACGACGGGATGATGCACGGGTTCTTCACCATGGTCGGGACGATCGATACGGCCCGGACGGCAGTGCTCGAGGCGGCCGACCGCCTGCGCACCGCGTTCGGCCGTTAGTCAGCGTCGGCCGCGCTCGCCCGGCGCCGATCGCGCTGGGCGAGCACCGCGCGCAGCAGCTCGTCCAGGTCCTCGTCGCTGAGCGCGTCCAGTTCGGCATGGCGGGACGCGGCCGCGGCGAGCCCGAACTGCGGGTCGGCGGAAACCATTTCGGCCAGTTCCGCGATCGTCGGGCCAACGAAGACCTGGTGAACCGGCAGGTGGACGCCGTAGGTGTGGGCGACGCGGGCGACGAATCTGGTCGCGGTCAGCGAGTGACCGCCGAGGGCGAAAAGGTTGTCGTGCACGCCGATCGGTGCCTGCGCGGCGAGGAGGTCACCCCAGATCCGGGCGAGGGTCGCCTCGACCGGGTTCCGGGGCGGTACGGAGTCGGCTGACGTCGGGGCACCCCACTGCGGGGCGGGCAGCGCGGACCGGTCGACCTTCGCGGTCGGCGTCAGCGGCAGCGCGGGCAGCGCGACCGCGAGGGCCGGGACCATGTACTCGGGCAGCAGAGCGCGCAGGTGCGGCCGGAGCTCCTTGAGCAGGTCGGCGCCGGGCTGCGCGAGGGCGCTGCCCCGGCGAGGCACGACGTACGCGACCAGCGCGGGTTCTCCCGCCCGCGTCGCGGTGACGACGGTCGCCTGGCGCACGTCACGGTGCGCGCGCAGCACGGACTCGATCTCGCCGCACTCGATCCGGAAGCCGCGGATCTTCACCTGGTGGTCATTGCGCCCGATCAGCTCGAGGCCCCCGCCTTCCCGCCACCGGCCGAGATCACCGGTGCGGTACATGCGCGCTCCCGGCTCGTCGCTCCACGCGTCAGGCCGGAACGACCGCGCCGTGAGCCGCGGCCGGTCGTGATACCCGCGGGCCACGCCCCGGCCGGCCAGGCAGACCTCGCCGATGACACCGACCGGCACCGGCATCAGGCGGTCGTCGAGGACGTACACGCGGGTATGGTCGATCGGCGGTCCGATCTCGGCCGCGTCCGCCGCGCCGGTGACCACGCGAGCGGCTGAGTACACGGTGGTCTCGGTCGGGCCGTAGAGGTTCCATAGCACGACGCCAGGCGCCATCAGCTGGCTTGCGAGGTCGGCCGGGAGGATCTCGCCGGCGCACAGGCGCAGCCGCAGGCCAGCGGGCACGCCGCCCGCCGACTCCAGCATGCGCCAGGTCTGCGGCGTCGCCTGCATCGCGGTGGCGGCCGTCCCCTCGATCAGCGATCGCAGCCGGTCGGGTTCCCGGGCCTCGTCGGCCGTCGCGATCACGAGGTCGGCGCCACGGGCCAGGGGGAGCAGGAGCTCGACCAGGGCGATGTCGAACGACGGCGACGCGACGGCGACGAAGCGGTCGTCGCGGCCCAGCTTGATCGCCCGCCGGCACCACGCGAACAGGTTCGTGACCGCCCGGTGCTCGATGCCGACGCCCTTCGGCTGCCCGGTCGAGCCGGAGGTGAACAGGACGTAGGCGAGCGCGGCGTCGGGCACGGGCACGGGCGCGAGCGGCGATGCGGCCGTCGCCGCTGGGTCGTCGATGCAGATCACCGCGGCGCCGTCGGACAGCGACCGGGCGAGATCGCCGTGCGCGGAGTCGGAGATGATGATCCGCAGGCCGGCTCCGCGGGCCATCGCGGCCAGCCGCGCCTGCGGGAAACCCGGATCCAGCGGCACGTAAGCGCCGCCGGCCCACCACACCCCGAGCAGCGCCGTCAGCATGCCGGTGCCGCGCTCGACGCACAGCCCGACCCGCGTGTCCGGGCCGACGCCCCGGTCGGCGAGAGTCCTGGCGATCCGGGCCGCGCGATCGCACACCTGGCTGACCGGTAGCGCCCCGTCGCCGTCGCTGACACGGGACGTCGAGGCCTGGATCAGGCGCCGGATGTCCACGCCGTCCCCGTCGGCGGCAGGCAACTCCTGGCGGTTACGCCCGATGATCAGCGCGTCGCGTTCCGCGGCCGAGAGCATCGGCAGGTCGGCCACTGCCGTGCCGGGAGCGTCCGCGGCGTGCTCAAGCAGGGTCGCCGTGCAGCGCAGGAACCGGTCGGCCCACGCCGCGTCGAACAGGTCCGTGCTGTATTCCAGCTCCAGCGTCGCCGCCTGACCGTCCGGGGCGTCCACGGACATGGTGAGGTCGAGCTTCGCGGTCCCGGTGGCCAGCGCCTTGCAGGACGAGGTGATACCAGGAAAATCCGGCGCGGGCGGCGTCAGCGACGCGTAGTTGAACTGGACCTGAACGAGCGGGGCGTACGCGAGCGTGCGGTCAGGCACGAACTCCTCGACGAGCTTGGCGAACGGAGTCTCCTGGTGCAGCAAGCCATCCGCGACAACGTCCCTGACCCGGCCGAGCAGCCCGGCGAAGGTCGGATCGCCGGGCAGCGATATCCGCAGCGGGACGGTATTCGTGAACAAGCCGACGATCGGGTCCAGCTCGGCGTGGGTGCGGCCAGCCACCTGGGTGCCGATCACCATGTCGGTCTGGCGCGCGTAGCGCGACAGCACCGCCGCGAAGCCGGTGAGGAACACCATGAACACGGTGGCGTTGGCACTGTGGGCCACCGCGGCCAGCCGCCGGGTCGTCACGGCGTTGACCGTGACCAGCCCTACCGCTCCGCGGGAGGACTGGCGGGCAGGCCTGGGCCGGTCAGCGGGCAGCGTGAGGACCAGCGGCGCGCGGCGGAGCTGCCCGCGCCAGTAGTCCAAGTGCCGGTCAAGCTCCTCACCGCACAGCCGATCCTGCTGCCATACGGCGTAGTCGCCGTACTCCATCCACAGTGGCGGCAGCGACGCGGGCGCACCGGTCGTGGCGGCCCGGTAAGCGGCGGACAGCTCATCGATCACGATCTGCATGGACACGCCGTCGCTGATGATGTGGTGCATGACCAGCACGAACAGGTGCCGGTCGGGTCCGGCGGCGATCAGCGTGGCCCGGATCAGTGGCCCGGCAGCCAGATCGAACGGCTGGCGCGCGCGGTCGGCCGCGATCGACTCGGCCTGCCGGGTGCGCTCGCCGGCATCCAGCGCCGTCGTGAGCTCGATGCGCTCGATCGGCACCGCGCAGGTGTGGGCGACGACTTGCTCGGGCAGGCCGTCGAAGGCGACGATGGTCGTTCGGAACACGGCCTGGTGCGCGACCATGGCGTCCATCGCCCGCTGCAGTGCCTCCGCGTCGAGCGGACCGTCGAGCCACATTCCGTAGGGCATGTTGTACGTCGGTTCGCCGGGCGCGAGCTGATCGAGGAACCACAGCCGCTGCTGCGAGAACGACACGGGGAAGCGCATCGGGGCTTACCTCCGGTCGCCGGGTACAAGCGTTCGCGGCACATCGCCGCGGCCGGCGCCGTCCAGCGCGGCGGCCAGGCCGGCCACCGTGGGGTCGGAGAAGAACGTACGGACGGGCAGGTCGACGCCGTAGGCGTCCCAGATGTGGGACATCAGCCTGACCGCAATCAGCGAGTGGCCGCCGAGCTCGAAGAAGTTGTCGCTCACGCCGACCGGCACCGGCAGCGCGAGCAGTTCGGCGAAGATCGCCGCGAGCCGCGCCTCGGTCGGCGTCCGCGGCGCGACCGGGACCTGACCGGGGACCGCACCCCAATCCGGCTCGGGAAGCCCGCGGTGGTCGATCTTCCCGCTGCCGGTGAGCGGCAGCGCGGGCAGCACCACGAAGGCGGCCGGCACCATGTAGTCGGGCAGGATCTCGCGCAGGTGCTCGCGCAGCCCGGCGGGCGGGAGGCCGGCGCCGGAACGGGTCACGAGGTAGCCAACGAGCCGGGCGTCGTGGCCCCCGCCGCGGACCGACACCGCGGCCTGCACGACGTCTTCGTGGCTCCGCAGGGCCGCCTCGACTTCCCCGCTCTCGATCCGGTAGCCGCGGATCTTGAACTGCCGGTCCGCGCGGCCGGCCAGCTCGATCCGCCCGGACCTGCGCCACCGGCCGAGGTCGCCGGTCCGGTACAGGCGCGCGCCGGGCCGTCCGCTGAACGGGTCGGGAACGAACCGGCCCGCGGTCATGCCGGGCGCGCCGTGGTAGCCGCGGGCGACCCCGGCGCCACCGATGTAGACCTCGCCGATGACCCCGGGCGGGACCGGCCGCAGCCGATCGTCGAGCACGTACAGCTGGGTCCCCGCGATGATCGACCGGATCTCGATCGGGGCAGGCGAGGGGGCGACGGCGTCGCCGCCTGAGTAGATCGTGGTCTCGGTCGGGCCGTACAGGTTCCACACCCGCACGTCCGTCCCGGTGCCCATCGTGTCGGCGAGGTCCCTGGGCAGCGGCTCCCCGGCGGTCATCCGCAACTTCACCCCGGCCGGGATCCCGCCGGCGTCGACGAGCATCCGCCAGCCGGCCGGCGTCGCCTGCATGGCGGTGGCTCCGCTTTCGGTCAGCAGGTCCCGTAGCCGCGCCGCGTCGAGGACATGCTCGGCGTCGGCGATCACGACACACCCGCCGGCCAGCACCGGTGCGAGCAGCTCGACCAGGGCGATGTCGAACGCGAAGGTCGTGACCGCCACGAACCGGTCGGTGGGGCCGAGCGCCAGGATCGGCCGCACGGCGTTCAGCAGCGCGGCGATGCCGCCTTGGGTCACGCTGACCGCCTTCGGCCGGCCGGTCGATCCCGAGGTGAAGATCGTCACGGCGGTGGCCGACGGCGGCAGGTCCAGCCTCGGCTCGGCCGACGGCGGCAGGTCCAGCCTCGGCTTGGCCGACGCGGTGCCGCCCAGCGCCGACGCGGTGCCGCCCAGCGCCGACGCGGTGCCGCCCAGCGCCGACGCGGTGCCGCCCAGCGTCGCCAGGTCCACGACCGGAATCGGCGCCGCGGTCGGCGGCGGGCCCGGCGCGCCAGCGACGCTGCTGTCCACCACGATCGCGGCCGCCCCCGCGTCGCTGAGCATCGTGGCCAGCCGCTGAGCCGGATAGATCGGGTCCATCGGCACGTAAGACGCTCCGGCCGACCATACGCCGAGGATCGCGGGCAGGAGCCGGGCGCGGCGGGGCAGCAGGATCGCGACCCGGTCGGACACGCCGACGCCGTGCCCGCGTATAGTGGCGGCGATCCGCTGGGCCAGGTCGCGCACGTCTGCGCCGGTCAGCGCGCCGTCGGCGTCAACGGCGACGACGGAATCTCTGGTACACGCCGCCCACAGCTGAGCCAGGGCCGTCGCGTCCGGGTCAGCGACCGGACCACCGTCCGGCCACACGCTGGTGACGAGGGCGAGGTCCTCGGGCGACATGATGTCCGCGTCGGCGACCATCCGGTCAGGATCGTCGGCCAGGCGGTGCAGGATCGCGGCGAAGCCGTCGGCCACGAGCTGCCCGGTGGCCGGGTGGAACAAGTCGCTGTTGTAGTTCACCCGCACCCGCAGCCCGGCCGAGGCGCCGGTGACCGTCAGCTCGATCTCGAACTTGGTGGTGCCGTTCTCTATCAGCTCCGGGCGCCACTTCAGCCCGCCGCGGTCCGGGACGGCCCAGGATTCCTCCATCGCGAACATCGCCTGGACCAGCGTCATCCGCGCCGGATCGCGGTGGGGCTTGACCAGTTCGACCACCCTGGCGGTCGGCAGCTCCTGATTCGCTAGCGCCCGCGCGGTCGCGGTGTGGACAGACTGCACCAGGTCGCGGAGCGTCCCGTCCCGGTCGAGCCGGATCCGGATCGTGACGGTGTTCATGAACAGCCCGACGACCGACTCGGTCTCCGGCCGGGTACGGGAAGCCATCGGCACCGCGACCAGCAGGTCGTCGCGGCCGGTAAGCCGGGCGAGTACGACCGCGTACGCGGCCAGCAGGACGGCGAACTGCGTGGTCCCCTGCTGGGCGGCGAACTGCCTGAGTCGGTCGGTCAGTCTGGCGTCGATCGTGGCGTCGATGCCCCCGGCGGCGAAAGTCTGGCGCGCCGGGTACGGTTCATCCGCCGGCAGCGGCAGCGCCTGCGGGGCATCGGCCAGCGCGGACCGCCAGAACCGCTCGGCCAGCGCGTACCCCCCGTCCTCGGCGTGCTCCAGCTGCCAGATGGCGAAGTCGGCGTACTGGA
Organism: uncultured Actinomycetes bacterium; assembly: GCA_963789225.1. Lineage (GTDB taxonomy): Bacteria > Actinomycetota > Actinomycetes > Streptosporangiales > Streptosporangiaceae > Palsa-504. Next base: position 39,019 of record CAWBKD010000028.1, on the reverse strand, counting down.
TGGGCGGTTCCGCGGTAGCCGGGCCGCCGCCGCGGCTGATCGCCTCGTAGTCCGCTGACAGCTCGTCAAACATGATCCGGAACGACCAGCCGTCCGAAACGATGTGGTGCACCACCATCGCGAGCACGTGGGCTTCCGGCGACAGGCGCACCAGGGCGGCGCGCACGAGCGGTCCGGTAGCCAGATCGAAGGGGATGCGGGCGACGTCGCGGATCAGCGCCCGGGCCGCGGGCTCCCGCTCGCCGGCGGGCAGTTCCTCGACGGAGGTGACCAGCAGCGGCTGCGAGGCCGGCTCGTCCTCGATCACCTGCACCGGCACGCCGGACTCGTTCTTGAAGGTAGTGCGCAGCGCCTCGTGCCTGACCAGCGCGGCGTCCCAGGCCTGCTGGAGCACGCTGACGTCAAGCGGGCCATCGAGCCACAGCGCCCACGCGATGTTATAGACGGGCTCACCGGGGTCCATCTGGGCCAGCAGCCACACCCACTGCTGGCCGAATGACGTGGGGAACTCGTAGACCGCCACCGATCAGCCTTCCTGTTTCTGGTCAGCCACCGTCCGTTCGGGCAATGCCTGATCGAGGCGCACCCCATGCGGCGCGCGCCCCGGTGGGCGGTCCGGCGTAGGCGGAGAGGCGGCCACGCGGTAGGCAGTCCGGTCCCTGCGTCCGATGCTCGACGGCGCCGAGGGCGATCGCTGCGCACGGACCGCGGTCGGGCCGTCCTGCCGGGCCGCGTCGATGGCGGCGGCACTGGCGGCGAGAGTGGGGGCCTCGTAGAACGTGGCCAGGCTCAGCTCGACGTCGAACACCTCGCGGATCCGGAACATCAGGCGCGCCGCCAACAGGGAGTTGCCGCCGAGCGCGAAGAAGCTGTCGTGGCGGCCGACATGGTTGGCACTGCTGCCGTCCGCCGACAGCAGCGGTCGCCAGATATCGGCGAGCCGCTCCTCGGTGGCGCCGCGCGGCGGGCTGGCCGGCCCGCGGGTCTCGCGCTCGGGCGGGGGAAGCGCGGCCCGGTCGACCTTGCCGTTGGCGTTGAGCGGGAGCTGGTCGACGGCACCGAATCCGGTCGGTACCAGGTAATCCGGCAGTCGGCCCGCGACGAAGTCACGCAGCAGTGACGGGCGCAGCGTAGCGCGATCCACGCCGTCCGCCGGCGTCACGTAGCCGATCAGGTGCCGCTGCGCGTCCTCCCCCGCGACCAGGACGACCGCTTCCCGCACTCCCGGATGCGAGCGGAGAACCGCCTCCACCTCGCCGGGCTCGACCCGGAACCCGCGGATCTTGATCTGATCGTCCACGCGGCCGAAGAACTCCAGGGTCCCGTCGGCGCGCCAGCGAGCGAGGTCTCCGGTCCGGTACAGGCGCGTACCGTGCCCGGACGGGTCGGGCACGAACGCCCGCGCGGTGGCCGCGGCGTTCCCGGCGTACCCGCGGGCCAGGCCGTCCCCACCGGTGCACAGCTCACCGGTCACGCCGATCGGCGCGGGACGTCCGCGCTGGTCGAGGACGTGTACGGTGGTGTGCTGGATCGGGCGGCCGATCGGTACCGTCGGCCCGACCTGGCTCGGGTCGGTCATGACGTGGCAAGCGGTGAAGGTGGTGTTCTCGGTCGGGCCGTACCCGTTGACCAGGGGCCGACCGCGGCGCGCCGCGAGCACGGCGCGCACCGTATCCGGATTGAGCGCGTCGCCGCCCGCCAGCACGACGGGGACGGCGGCGATCGCGTCGATATCCGCCTCGGCCAGCTGGTGGAACAGCCCGGCGGTGAGCCAGGCGACCGTCACGCCGGCGGTGCGCAGCACCGAGGCGACATCCGACAGCCCGAGCGGGCCGGGCGGTGCGACCACGACCGCGGCGCCGGTCAGCAGCGCCCCCCAGATTTCCAGCGTGGAGGCATCGAACGCGACCGGGGACAGGTGGAGCAACCGCTCCCCAGGGCCGAGCGAGACGAACGCCGGGTCGCTGATCAGCCGGATGACGGCACGCTGCGGCACGGCGACGCCCTTCGGCACGCCGGTCGAGCCTGAGGTGAAGCTGATATAGGCCAGGCTCAGCGGGTGCGAGGTGTCCGGTGGCGCCGCGCTCTCATCAGCGGCAAGAGCGGGCTCGGTGTCGACACGGACCAGTTCCACGCCCGCCAGCTCGGGCATCGCGGCGGCGGTTTCGGCCGTGACCAGCACGATCCTGGCACCCGCGGCAGAGATCATGGCGGCGATGCGAGACGCCGGGCTGCCGGTGTCGATCGGCAGGTAGGCGCCGCCGGCCTTCAGCACGGCCAGTAGCGCGGCGATCAGGTCGGTGCCGCGCTGCATCGCCACCCCGACCGGCGTATCCGTGCCCACCCCGCGGCGGCGCAGCAGCCAGCCCCGCGCGTTGCTGCGCCGGTCGAGTTCGGCGTAGGTCATGCGGGCGGTGCCGCAGACCAGTGCCACCGCATCGGGGTGCCTGGCGACCTGCGCCGCGAACAGCGCGGGGATGGTAGCGTCCGCGGGGTAGCCGGCCCGGGTACGGTTCCACCCGGCCAGGACATCGCCCTCGGCGGCCCGGCCGAGGTCCAGGTCGGCCAGCGGCGTCGAGAACTTGCTGGCGAACTCGATCAGCGTGGCACCTAGCTGGTCGAGCATCCGCCGCGCAGAGCCGTCTGCGAAGCGGCGGCGGTCCCAGCTCAGCGAAAGGTGAACCTGCGGTACGTCGTGCGCGCACACGGTGAGCGGATACGACGGCAGGCCGGTCTGCGGCCGGGCCTGGCCGACCGTGAGCAGGCAGTCCACCAGCGTGGTATCCGCGGGAAGTCCGGCCCAGGTCAAGGCCGACCCCATCGGCGTGTCCTGGTGCTGGCTGACTCGGAGGATGCCTTCGTTCACCGCCGTCAGCAGCTCGCGCACCGGCCGCCCCTCATTGATCCGGACGCGCAGCGGCACGGTGTTGACCGGCCCCCGGGTCACCGCGAGGACGACATCGGTGACGCCGCCGTAGTGCGCCCGCAGCAGCGCCCAGGCGGCGATGATCATGGTGCCCGGGTTGAGCCCGGCGGTATCGGCAGCCTGGCGGATCAGCTCGGAGTCGGCGCGAGAGAGGACCGTCTCGGCGGTCACCGGATCGGGCGTCCCGGCTATTACCGGCGCACCGAGATAACCGGGGAGCGGCCTCGGCAGCACGGCGCCGGTGAGGTACTCGGTCCAGAATTGCTTAGCAGCGGATGGGTCTATCGTGTGCCACCACCGTACGAACTCGTAGCATGGACGCCCCGCAGAGCGCGGAGCGGACACCTAATCGGTGCCGGGTTGCTCATGGTCGTGCTGCCACTGACGAAGCGAAGCCGGCCGCATGTCTGTCCACGTTTCGTCGATGTAGGCCAAGCACTCCTCCTCGGTACCCGTGAAGCCGTCTCGACGCCAGCCGGCTGGCAGGTCTCGCTCCGCTAGCCAGATCGAGTACTGCTCCTCGTCGTTGAGCACGACGGCGTACGGCGTCTGCGGCGCATCAGGCATCAGCTACTCCCGTCAGGTTAGAACGGATGGAATGTCCGGGCAACGGGCCGATGTCCGTCATGCGATCTCGCGGCTGAACAGGCGTGATGACCACACCACGGTCACCAGGGCCACTAGGGCCATGATGAGGGGCGCTTCCCAGATGACGTCGGCGCCGATACGGCCTTGCAGGATCGTCCGCATGCCGTTAGTCCCCCAGGCGAACGGGTTCCAGTCGGCGACGCGCTGTACCCACAGCGGTGCGAGCGAGAGCGGGATAAGGCAGCCGGCCAGTAGCGACAACGGCTGCGCTAGCGAGTTGATCAGGTTGCCGAGCGCGTTCTCGCGGGGCACCAAGAGCGCCAGGTCGTACCCGAGCGAGACGCTCAGCACCACCATCAGCGACAGCAGGACCAGGGCGTACAGGAAGTCGCCTGGATTCACCCGCAGGCCGAACGCGACGGCGATCACGGTGACCACGACCCCCTGGAACGCGACCAGCAGGACGTACATCCCCACCCGCCCCAGCAGCAGGCTGACCCGGCTGACCGGCGTGACCCGACACCGGGTGATGACTCCCTGGTGGATGGCGGCGAGCAGGGTGAATCCGGCGAACATGCCGCTGAACACGCCCATGGCCGCGAACAGCGAGGGCACGTAGATCGCGTACGCGGCGCCGTAGCTGGGGGCGTGCACGACGGACTTGAGGAACGGGGTGAAGATCAGCAGGTAGGTGATGGGCTGGATCAGCGTGATCGCGACGTTGACCGGGCTGCTCACCAGCAGCACGACCTCGTACGTGAAGATCAGCCACGTATCGCGGGCAAGCTTCATAGCTGCTGCTCTCCTCCCGTACCGTTGCCGGGTTAGTCGCCGATGGTACGTCCGGTCTTGGCCAGGAACACGTCGTCCAGGCTCGGCCTGCGGGTCTCGATCGCTCCCGGCTCGATCCCCTTGCCGCTCAGCGCGCGCATGATCTGCGGGATAGCCGTGGCCGCGCTGTCCACATAGAGCCGCAGCGTGTTCTCGATGGTCTCGCAGGACTCCACGTACGGCTGTTCGGTCAGGACCTTGGCTGCCTCGAGGATGATGGCAGGCTCGGGTGCGCCTGCGGTGTCGGGCGCGGCCAGGTCGACGACGACGACGTCGCCGGAGATCTCGCGCTTCAGGTCCGACGGAGTGCCCTCGGCGACGATCAGCCCGGCATCGATGATCGAGATCCGGTCACAGAGCGCGTCGGCCTCGTCCAGGTAGTGCGTGGTGAGGAAGATCGTCATGCCCTGGTCGCGGAGCTTCCGGACCTCCTGCCACATGCGAGCCCGGCTCGGCGGGTCCAGCCCGGCCGTCGGCTCGTCAAGGAAGATGATCTGGGGCGAATGGATGACGCCGAGCGCGACGTCCAGGCGCCTGCTCTGCCCGCCGGAGTAGGTCTTGATCTGGCGGTCGACGAACTCCTCGAGCTGGAACGCCGCGATGGCCGCTTCAGCGAGGCCTTTCGCGGCGGTTTTCGGGACACCGTGCATGCGCGCCTGGTTCACCAGGTCGCGCCGGCCGGTGGATTCACCGTAGGTGCCGCTTTCTTGCGCCACGAAGCCGATACGCCGGCGCACCTGCGCGGGATCGCGCAGCAGGTCCACCCCGGCGATCATCGCTTCGCCGCCGTCCGGACGAAGCAGCGTGGCCAGCATCCGGAGGGTGGTCGACTTCCCGGCCCCGTTGGGCCCGAGGAAGCCGAAGATCTCGGCCCGCTGCACGGTGAAGTCGACGCCGCGGACCGCCTCGACGCTCGTGACCTTGCGGCGCTGCCGGGACTTGTATGACTTGCGCAGGCCGCTGACCTGAAGTATCGGGTCGCCTGAGGCGGGAAGCGGGCCGGGTGCGGCCGCAGACAAGGACGGCTGCAATCCAGGGCCCGGACCCGATATCACGGTGTAAGGCTAGATGAGCCCGGTTGGTTAGACAATGGGCGATGTGCTCGCCGCGGCGGCGCGCGCCAGTCGTTCCGAGAGCGCTGGCCCGAGCCGTGCCACCGGCTCGGGCAGCATCATGTAGCGATGGTCGCAATCCAGCTCGACCGCCTCGATCGGGCCGTCGATGAACGGCCGCCAGTCATCCAGCTTCTTGGCCAGAGTCGGCGGATTGCGGCTAGCCGAGAAGTACAGCATGGTGCAGTGCACGCGACCGGGCCGGTGACCGCGCGCCACGAAGACATTGTTCTTGATCACGCGCTGCAGCGTGCGCAGACGCTGGTCGGGCCACTCATCTAGCCCCGAACCGGGACGTTGGCGCACCAGTTCGAGCATCCTGGCCTCGGGATCCGGCTCGTCGGCCGTCAGCGCGGGCACGTACCCGAACTGTGCGAGGATGAGGTTGTAGACCATCCAGGGTTCGTTGCTCTCGGCCTCGTCGAGGCCGGTCAGTCGAGCGTCCAGCATGACGAGCAACCCCACCTGCTCATCGCGGCGCTCGAGTTCTTCCGCTATCGCGAAGGCGACATTCCCGCCCAGTGACCAGCCGAGCAGGTGGTAGGGACCGGATGGCTGCGTCAGCCGGATCTGGTCGGCGTAATCCCGCGCCATCTCCGCCATGCTGGCTGGCAGTGGCTCGGGTCGCCGCAAGCCGCGGGCCTGCAGGCCGTAGAGCGGGTACCTGGCGTCGACGTGCGGGAGCATGGCCAGGTAGGCCCAGCTCAGGCCCACCATCGGCGGCGCGCAGAAGAGGAAGGGGCCGTCGCCGCCGACTCGCATCGGCATGACCAGATCGAGGGTGCCGCCCGCTGCCCTGGCCGTCGCGCGGAACATCCTCAGGTTCTGAACGTCCTGCGCCGCGAACACCCCTGCCGTGCGCGCGCGCGGCGCCGCCCCCTCGGGCGTGCCCGGTAGACGAGGCCCATCACCGTCCATCCGCGCCCTCCGGCTTGGGTAGTGGGGACGATCCGATGCTAACCCAGGCGGGCCGGCCGACCCAGGTGGCCATCGGCGCTAGCGGCGGGCAGCCAGCGCGACCAGGCGCGCGGCCGCGGCGTCGGTGCCCCCGGCCGCCGAGTACTCCTCGCTGATCCGGCGCGCGTGCGCACGGTAGCCCGGCTCGTCGAGTACCGCCGTCACGGCGGCGGCGAACTGCGCCGGGGTCGCCTCCGAGAACGAGACGGCCACACCAGCCCCCGCCCGCGTCACCTGCTCGGCCGTGAGCGGCTCGGCGAGACGTATCGGCGCGACGACCAGCGGAACGCCGTTGGCAAGCGCCTCGTTGACCGTGCTCTGCCCGGCCTGGCAGATCACCGCGTCGAGGTGCGGCATGAGATCGAGCATCGGGACCCGCGGGGCGACCAGGACGTGCGGCGGCGGGTCCGGCACCGAGTCGGCCGGGGCGTTGAGCACCACCTGCACCCGGCTGGCCATCGGCTCAAGCGCAGCCATCATCCGCGCGAAGAAACCGCGCACCAGATGCTCGTCCATCAGGTGCGCGGACACGGTGCCAGCGGTGGCAAGCACGTGCCGTCGGTCAGGATCCCACCAGTCCCAGGCGAAGCCGGGGTCGGTGCGGCGCGAGCCGAGCGCGGCCCCGACCAGCACCCAGTGTTCCGGCATCGGCGATATGCCGGTCAGCCCCTGCGTGGTCGTCGCGATCAGCAGGTACGGCGAGAAGCGCAGGTCGAGCCGGTCGTCAACGGCCAGGCCGGCGATCTGGAACGCCCGCGCCAGCCTGGTGCCGATCCACTCCTGCAGGCCGGGCTCGGTGGGCGGGGTGAGCTCGAGCACTCCGGAGGCCAGGGTTGCCCATGGCACGCCGCCGGCGTATGCCGCCAGGGCACCGGCCAGCGCGTACTGGTCGGCGACGACGACGTCGGGCCGGTACTCGGCCACGGCTTGCGCTACCGGCCGCTGGATGAAGCGGTTGAGCGGCATCACGTAGTCATCCCACAGCTCGCGGACCGCGGCCACGCCCATGTGGGCGGGTCGGCGGAAGGAGCGCTTGCCGGTCGGATAGATCGTCGCGTCCGGTCCGACGAGCGGGCGCAGGTCGCCTTCTGGCCCGCACCACGCCACGTCGTGCCCCGCGGCGGCCAGCGCGTCGCCGATGGCCACGGCAGGCCAGACGCGAGCTACGAGCGGCACGACGACGAAGAGGAACCGGGCCACGCCGTTATCGTGGCACACATTGACATTCCCGGCGCACCTTGATGCGGTGGCACTATGACCGCGCTGGAGGCCGTGTCGGTGTACATGCCGCCGCTGCGGATACCCATCGAGAGCCTGGCCGGCCCGCTCGGCCTGACCGATACGCAGGTCAAGCTGTTCCGGCGGTTTCACGGGCTGAGGGAAGTCAGCCGCGACCCGGAGGCGTCGCTGTACGACCTGCTGATGAAGGCCGCCGCCGGGCTCGATGCGCTCCGCGGCCAGGAGCACCGCGTCCGGTACGTGCTGTACGCGCGGACCATGCCCGTCGTCGCGCCGTACCCGGTTAACCCCCTGCACGAGGTGTGCCACGCGCTCGGCCTCGACCACGCGCTCGCGTTCACCGTCACGCACCAGTCGTGCGCCAGCGGCTTGCTGGCAATCGACATCGCCGGCCGGCTGCTCGCCGCCGACACCGCGGACACCGCGGACGGGTCAGCAAGCGAGGGGTCGGGGCCGCTCGCGCTCGTCCTGTCCGGCGAGAAGGCGTTCACCCGCGAGGCCCAGATGTTCACGGACACGACGGTCTTCGGCGAGGGCGCGTCCGCGTGCCTGATCAGCGCGTTCGGCGCTCGTGACCGACTGCTCGCGTACGCGTCCAACGTGCGGGGCGAGTTCGACAGCGCGACGGGCGAGAACGACGCGCAGATGCAGCGCGAATACCGGCCCTGTTTGGCTGAGGTGATGCGGCAGGCCCTGGACGAGGCGGGCCTGACCCTCGACGACATCCGGGTCGTGCTGCCGCATAACGTCAACCTGGTGACCTGGCAGCGGATGTGCCGGCTGCTCGACTTCCCAGTCGACCGGGTGGTGCTGGACAATATCCCCACCAGCGGCCACGTCTTCTGCGCGGACATGTTCGTCAACTACCAGACCGCGCGCGAGCGCGGCCTGCTGCAGCCAGGCGACCGCTACCTCGCCGCCGCGGTCGGCGCCGGGGGCGGCGCGACGTTCGCGGCGATGGTGTTCGAGCACTGACCCAGCCAAGCCGAGGAGGCGCGACATGACGGCACAAGAAGCCGGCCTGGACCCCGAGTTCCGGCAGCGGGTAGTCGACACGATGACCGCGGTGCTGGCCCGGCTGCTGGACCGGTCAGAGCCGGTCACCGAGGACATGCGCCTGATGGAGGAACTTGATCTCAGTTCCACGATGGGGCTCGAGCTGATGCTCGAGCTGGAAGACCAGCTCGAGATTCTCGTTGACGTCGAGCTGATGGACCCGGACCAGCTGAGAACGGTCGGGGACATGGCGACCTTCGTCGCCGACCATTCGCGGCCCGGTTAGCCGCCGTGCTCGTCACGCGCCCGCCCGCTAGACCACCCGTTCGCCGTGACCTCTACCTGGTGCGTTCCGTGCGCCGCACCTTCACCGGGCCTGCCGAGTTCCTCGCCGATCCGCAGAATCGCGCCCGGGTCGGCGAGTACCTGGCGGATATGGTCAGGCCCTACGATCGCGAGGTGCCCGCGGCCCTGTTCGGCGCCTCGGCGTCACCTGCACTCGGCCATTCGTACGGTGAGATGGCCGAGGCGCTGATCGGCGCGGTCGTGCCCCCAGATGAGCCTGTTGACCTGCTGATCCTGGCGTTCTCCAGCCACGACCTGCGGCCCGGTCGGCAAACTGCCGCGTATCTCAGTCACGTCACTGCGGGCGCGCCGATGGCGTTCGCTATCTGTGATCAGGGCTCGGCGGCAGCGTTCACCGGCATGCGGATTGCCCGCGAGTACGCTGCGTCGGCCGGGGTCAGGCGCTCGCTGCTGATCGTCGCCGAGCAGGCGGCGCTCCCGTACGACTGCCCGGTACCAATGCCGTCGCAGCACCGGGGTGTCGCCCTGCTCTACGGTGACGGGTTCTACGGTAACGGCGCGACGCCGCAGGCGCGGCTCGCCGACGTGCGCCAGCATCCGGGCGTCCCGCCGGACGAGGTCGCCGGCCTCGCCGCCGCTGACCTCGCCGAGCTGGCGGCCGGCCACCGCGAGGTGGGACTGGTGCTCAGTGACGCGCTCGCCGCGGCATGGACCGCCCCGGCTGCCGGGCGGGTACGGGTGATGCCTCCCGGTCAGCCGTCCACCGAGGTCTGGTGGGGGCTCATCGACGAGCTCACCGTCGACGCGGGCCGCCCGGACCTGGTAGTGGCCGCCGACTACGATCCCATCCTGTGCTATCTCTGTCTGGCGGCCTTCGACACCCGGTCGCGCGCTAGCGAGGAGCCAGCCAGATGACGATGGATCCCTCGTTCCCGGACTGGGACTGGGAAGACCCAGACGCGCTCGCCGGCACGCTGGAGAAGTTCACCGCGGGCCTGGCCCGCTGCGAGACGCTGGAACAGGTGGCCCGTCCGCTGCCGGTCACGAGGCAGGACTTCCTCGACCTCGGCTTGACCGGCATCGAATTCGCCGCATTCAAGACCAGGCACCCCGCGGCCCTCGGGACCGACCTGGTCGAATTGCACACCACGACCATGACCACTGAGCCAGGCAAGCTATACCGGGCGGACGGCACTAGTTACTTCACCCAGCTGGACATAACCGAGAAATTGCCCTTCGGGGATGGCTGCGTGGAGTGGGCCTATGCCGAGCACCTGATTGAGCACGTGCCGCTGCCTGCCGCCATCCGGTGGCTCACCGAGGTGCGGCGCGTACTGACCCCGGGCGGCCTGCTCCGGATAACAACTCCCGACCTGAGCAAGTACGCGCGGGGGTTGGTCACCGGCGACAGTTTTTACGCCAAGCAACGGAGGCGCCTGGGCATCATGCGGGTCGGACCGCCCATGCCGGAACGCCCGGCGTTCATGATCAACCAGATCTTCTACCTGTACGGCCACCGGTGGCTCTACGACCTGGACGAACTGCGCTACGTTCTGGCCTGCGCCGGATTCACGTCGCCGGTCCAGGTCCGCGATTACCAAACGGGAGCCCGGGCGGACGTTGCGGCACTCGACACCGTGTTGCGCAGGCTCGAGTCGATCTACGTCGAGGTCATCGCGTAGCGTGCGGCGCGTCGGGTACCTTGGTCGGCGCGGCGGGGTCGAAGGCCGCCTCGACGGCAACCGCCTCGACGCCCCGCGCTATCGCCTCGACCTGCCCGTTGGTGAGGGACCACAGGTCCCACATCAGGTGCAGCGACACGACGTCAGGCCGGGGTTCGACCAGGATGTTGACCTGCTCGTGCATGTGGTCCCTGGGGCCGAGCCAGGTCAGCGTGGTCTCGGCCAGCTTCTGCCTGACCTGCTGAGGAGTCACCTCGCCGAGGTCGGCCTCCTCGCCCGCGCCCATGGTCATCGCGCGCTGGTCGTTGACCCGGCAGGTAACCCTGGCTGGATAACCGCGTTCGGCGTCTAGCTTCGCGGTGACCTCCCTGAGGTCATCCGGGTCGTAGTAGGCGCGCATGCCGGCGGTCATCAGGGCGCCGCGAACCCGCGCGACCACCTCATCGACCGAGGTGTTTGCGACCGCGATGGTGACGACGGAATTCTGCGCGATCGGGGCGATGACGCCGGCCAGGCCGGGCCTGAACCTGTTGTTCACCGTCACCTTGATCGTCAGCGGCTGTACCCCGGTGGCGCGCCCGATGGCCGTCGCGATAACGGCGAGCGTCACCCGGGAAGCATCGGTCCCCGTGCGCTCGGCGATGGCCCGCATGGCCAGGTGTGCCGCTGGCGAGCTGAACCGCAGTTGCGCGTACCGCGGCCCCGCGTGGTCCCGCTGCTGGTCAGGCTCGCCGAACGTCTGCGCAGGGATGTCCCTGAGCTGGGATTCCCAGTACTGCATCGCCCGGGCGCTGAGCTGCCGGAGTCGCGGTGTCTGCTCGCTCCTGGCCAGGTCGAGAAGCTGCGCGCGCGGGTCGCCGCCGGACGCGCGGCCGGCCGCCTCGTCCTCGATCGAGCCGCCGAGTAGCACGTGCGCCCCGCCGTCGGCGACCAGGTGGGACAGGACCCAGACCAGGTGCAGGCAGGCGCCGCGCCGCCGGATCACCGCCATCCGGAGCGGCCAGTCGCGATGGAAGTCGAACCGTTCGGCCGGCCAGGTGTCCATGAGGTCGGCCGCGTACCGCGCGGCGTCGGCGTCGGCGGGGATCGTAAGGATGTCCAGGCCGATCTGCCCGGACCCGGCTACCTCCTGGCCCGGCCGGCCCGCGCTGTCGCTCGCCAGCCGCATCCGCAGGGCGGCGTGCCGGCTCATCAGGCCGCTCAGCAGGGCCGCCGCGTCGTCGACGGTGCAGCCCTGCGGCAGTTCGATGCGTCCGCCCATGCTGAACTGGTCGCCGCTGTCCTGCATGTCCTGCCAGATCGCCTTCTGGCCCCAGGTCAGCGGCTCAGCACCAGCCTCTGCTCCGGTGAACTGGACGACGATCCGGTCCCGGCTGGTCTGCTCGAGCACAGCTCATTCTGGCCAACTGCCGACGGCGCGTGTCAATCCCCGCACCGCCGGCTGGACAGGGTCAGACCGGCGGCAGGTGCACGCTGACCACGGCCGAACGACCGCCGACCACGACGGCGAGGGCGTCCTTGAGCACCCGGGGCAGCTCGTCGGCGTCGGCGACGGTCACGCCGTAGGCGCCGCCCGCCGCGGCGGCGATGCCGGGCAGGTCGGCCTCGGGCTCGAACGAGACGTGGAAATCGTCCGCCGCCGCGGCGGCCCCGTGGCCGTGCAGCCGGAGCGTGGAGAACTTGGGCGCGGCCCAGCCCCGGTTGTCGTAGATAACGGTCAGCGACGGAGCATGGTACCTGCGCGCGACCCACTGCGCGCTGGATGGCACGCCGAACAGGTAGGAGCCATCACCGACTAGAGATACCACCGCTCGTTCGGGAGCAGCGAGCTTAGCGCCTACGGCGCCGCCGCCGGCCCACCCCAGGGAACCGCCGCCGGACCCGAGGTACGACCCTGGTGCGGCGGGCCGCAGGTGCTCGGCCACGATCTGGAAGTTGGTGACCGCCTCGGTGAGCACGAGCGCATCGGTGCCGGCGAGCAGCTCGCGCACGCACGCGGTCAGGTACCTGGGCGTGATCACGCCGGGCTGCGGCCGCTCGAGCGCGTCGAGGGCGGCCCGGCGGGCCTCGTTGGCGGCGGCGATCTCCGCTCGCCGGGTCTCGACCGCGTGCGCCTCGGCCAGGTTCTCGGCCCGGACGAGCCGCGCGATCTGCTCCAGCGCCACCTTCGAGTCGGCGGCGGCGAAGCGGCGCGCGGGGATCTGCCACATCGGGATCGTGGGTTTCAGCGGGTCGATGTCGATGACATAGATCGCGGCACCGGGCGAGGGCCGGTTGGTGGCGGGGATCCACGGCACGTCGCTGTCCACGACCAAGATGACGTCGGCCTCGGCCAGCGCCGGGTGCTGCCCGGCGGTGGTGAACTGGTAGCCGCAGTGCAGCGGGTGGTCGCCGGGGAAGTTGACGCAGAAGGCGACCGATTCCAGGACGCCGACGGCCAGCAGCTCGGCCAGCTCGACCAGGACGGGCACGGCGTCGGGGTTCCGGCCCAGGTAGGACGTGACGATCAGCGGGTGCCTGGCGCGGGCCAGCGCGGTCGCGATCTCGCGCGTCACCTCGGCGGTCAACGCGGCCGGCGGGATCGGGCTGAACTGCGCCGGGTCGACGGAATACGGCGCGACCGGCTCTTCCATCACCTCGCGCGGGCCGACCAGGTAGACCGGGCCGGCCGGCTCGCTCCGCGCGATCTGCAGGGCGCGGTGGACAAGCTGCTTGACGTTGCGGCCGGTGCGGATCTCGTTGTCGTACTTGACGAAGCCGCGCAGGATGCCGCGCTGGTCGCGGGCGTCCTGAAGCCAGTGGATGAACTCGTTCCGGCTTCCGGGCAGTTCGCCGTCGAGGGTGTACGGGGAGGCGCCGGCGAAGATGAGCACCGGGCAGTGATCGCGCATCGCGTTGCTCACCTCGCCGCCGAGGTTCTGCGTCCCCCCGTCGACGTGCACCACGACGGCCTGCGGCTGCCTGGTCACGCTGGCGTAGGCGTGCGCCGCCGACAGCGCGACGATCTCGTGCGGGCAGATGATGAGCTGCGGGTACGCGTCTTCGCGGCCGTCGGCCTTAGCCTGCGCGAACGCCTCGATCAGGCCGGGGTGGTCGCTGCCGAGGTTGGCGAAGACGTAGCTGACTCCCGCCTCGGCCAGGGCCTCCAGAAATGCTGCGCTGGTCGTGTAGGAACCAGCGGCCACCTAGTCAGTACCGTCCGGCGGTCTGCATGGACATGGCGTGCTCGACGAGCGTGACCAGGGTCGCCTTGGTCGATTCCCTGTTCCGCGCGTCGCACGGGATCACCGGGATGTCCGGGGAGATGGCGAGGGCCTCAGCGACGTCCCGCGAACGGTGCGGGAACTGCCCGTGGAACCCGTTGATGCCGATCACGAAGGGCAGCCCCGACGCCTCGAAGTAGTCGACCGCGGGGAAGGAATCCGCGAGCCTGCGCGTGTCGACGAGGACGACGGCGCCGATCGCACCCTGGATCAGGTCATCCCACATGAACCAGAACCGGTGCTGGCCCGGAGTGCCGAACATGTACAGCACCAGATCCTTGTCCAGCGTGATCCGCCCGAAGTCCATCGCCACGGTGGTCGTCGACTTGTCGGGCACGTGGGACAGGTCGTCCACGTCGGTGCTGGCGACCGTCATCACCGCCTCGGTCGTCAGCGGCGTGATCTCCGACACCGACCCCACGAAGGTCGTCTTGCCTACACCGAATCCTCCCGCCACGACGATCTTGACCGACGTCATGGCGGGCGCGTCGGACCTCGGCTGGGCGACGCTAGATCTTACGGAGTCCACTAAGCACCCTTTCGAGCAGATTGAGGTCCGGACGGCCCTCCGAGTCATCGCGCTGGTGGATGCGGACGAGCCCGTCCGCGCCCATGTCCGCGATGAGGATCCTGGCCACGCCCAACGGCAGCCGCAGCACGGCCGACACTTCAGCCACCGACCTCCAGTCACGGCAGAACTGCAAGATCGCCTGGCACTCAGGCGCCAGCACGGACAAATCACGAGGTTCCAGGACGGTCGCGGTCACCAGGGCCTCGATGGCGAGCTGGTACCTGGGCTGCGTCCGTCCCCCGGTAACCGTATACGGCCGGACGAGTTTCGTCGCACCATCGTCCTCGGTCATGAAGCCGAAACCGGACCGCGCCGGTCCCGGCCCCTCATCCCACAGGCCCGCCCGGGCCCCTGCACCCTGCCAGGAACCGGGCAAGCCCGCGAAGGGTGACCGGTCGTCACCTCGCCCTTGGCCTGCCACTAAAACCTCCGGTTACCTTCGTCCGTCACCCGGGATGGCTGCTTGCATGACGCCGCGGGTGGCGGGGGTCAGTACCCGTCCGGCCCGCTCAACCAGCAGGGTCATCTCGTAGGCCACCAGGCCGAGATCGCAGGTGGACGCGGCGAGCACGGCCAGGCTTGAGCCGTTGCTTATCGCCATGATCACGAGCACACCCCGCTGCATCTCCACAACGGTCTGCACGACCGCGCCGCCCTCGAAGACGCGCGACGCACCCTGGGTCAGGCTGGTCAGCCCCGACGTCACCGCCGCGAGCTGATCGGCCCGTTCTTGCGGGAAACCAGCGCTGAAGGCCAGCGGCAGGCCGTCCGAGGACACCACCACCGCGTGGGCCACCTCGGGGACCCGCTCCACGAAGTTCGTGATCAGCCAGTTGAGGTCCTGCGCTGGGCGTCCTGGCGTGCTCACCCGCACTCCTCTCGTCGCCCGTCCATACAGGTACCTCCTACTGGTGTCGGTGTGCCTGGGCCTGGGAATCTCATCGGTCCTACGGCTCCTCGGTCTCGGGTGCGGCTGCGCGGCCCTCGCGCACGCCTCGCTGGAAGCTGGCCATGCGGTTGCGGGCCGCGTCCGGCGACCTGGCGGGCCCTTCGGCTTCCGCCTCCGGGCCGCCGCTGCCGACGGAGCCTGGCACGAGGTTAGCCCTCGGCACCCGCCTCGGCAGCCCGGCTTGCGTCGTCTCGCCCGCGGCGGGGGCCGCGAGCGCCTGGGCCGCGCGCCAGCCCTCGTCGGCCGGCGACGTCCAGGCCGGCTGCGGGGCCTGCTGTGTCGACTGTACCCGGGTCGAGCTGAGGGTCTTCCCGCTGCGGCGGAACCAGTCGGACTCGAGCGAGTCGAAGATCGGCAGGCGCTGATCCTGGGTGGCGGGGGGCGGGACCTGGACCTTGCCGAGATCGCCGCCCGCGCCGTCGGTCGTCTGGTTGCCGTTCGGCGCGGTCGCGGGGGCCACGTCGGATGCACTGGGCCCGTCCCCGCCGCGGACGCTCTGGCCGCCGATCGGCGAGGCCGGGAGCTGCGGAGCCTGGGGCCCAGGGCCGCCGAACGAGGGCAGCCTGCTGGGACCAGCGGGGCCGCTCGCGGCGATGGGAGCCGGAGGCCGCTGGGCCGCCGTGCCGTCGCCGTCGCCCGCTCCGGCGCCGTTGGCGGGCACGCCGGCGCTGGCGGCGCCGTTGCGGGCCGGCAACGTCTGGGTCGGTTCTTCCTTGCTGTCGTCCCAGCCGCGGCTGGCGGCCGCCGCCAGGTTGCCCGGAGTGCCGCCGGGATTTGACGGGCTCCCGGGCCCGGTTCCGGTGGCCGCTGGGGCGAAGGAGGGAGACGTGGGCGCCGAGGGCGACCCCGGCGAGAACCTGGGTATCCGCGCGGCCTGCGTGGTCGGGGCCGTGCCGAGGGTCGGGGCCTGGGTGGGCGCGGACAGCGAGGGCGTCGGCCCGAAGTCTTCCGCCTCGAAGCGGCGCAGCCGGCCGAGCGGCGGCGCGACCTCGGGGGCGGCTACCGTGTCGGGCAGCCAGATCAGCGCGGTCAGGCCGCCGGCCTGCGCGTGGCGCAGCCGGACCCTGACCCCGTGCCGGGCCGCCAGACGGCCGACCACGAACAGGCCCATCCGGCGGGACACGGCGACGTCGACCACGGGCGGGTTGTCCAGCCGCCAGTTGGCGTGCGACATTTCCTGGTCGGAGATCCCCACGCCGTTGTCGGTGATGTCGAGGAGCACGCCGCCGCTGCTCAGCGGCTGGCCGGAGACGTACACCTGGGTGTCCTCCGGCGAGAACGTGGTCGCGTTCTCGACGATCTCCGCGACCAGGTGCACGACGTCGTTGACGGCCTGGCCCACGACCACGATGCCCGGCTGGACGTTGAGGACCACCCGCTCGTACTGCTCGATCTCGGAGATCGCCGCGCGGAGCACGTCGACCAGCGGAACCGGCTGGCTCCACCGCCTCGTCACCTCGTGCCCGGCCAGAACCAGCAGGTTCTCCGAGTTGCGGCGCATACGGGTGGCCAGGTGGTCCAGGCGGAACAAGCTGCTCAGCCGGCCCGAGTCCTGCTCGCTCTGCTCCAGCGAGTCGATCAGCGACAGCTGCCGCTCGATCAGCGACTGGCTGCGCCGCGACAGGTTGATGAACATGGCGTTCAGGTTGCCGCGCAGCATGGCCTCGTCGGCCGCCAGGCGGACCGCCTCGCGGTGAACCTGGTCAAAGGCCCGCGCGACTTCACCGATCTCATCGGTGGAGGTGACGCCGATCGGCTCGATGTCCACGCCCTCGTCGGTGCCCTCGCTGTGGCTGAGCCTGCGCACCATCTCGGGCAGCCGGTGGCCCGCGACGTCCAGCGCGTCCGTGCGGAGCTTGCGCAGCGGTCGGATCAGCGAGCGGGCGACGATCGTCGAAACCAGCAGGATCAGGAGCAGGAGCACCAGCGTGACCAGGCTGATGATCAGCAGGTTCCTGGTCGCCCGCGAGTTCAGCGAGCTCGCCCGGGAGCCGATGCTCGTCACCAGCTCGTCGGCCACCTTGCGGGTCTGGCCGATGGTGAACTTCATGTTGGTGTACCACTGCGCCGCGGTCAGGCCGTGCTGGCTCAGCGGTGTGCCAGCCGTGGACTCCGCCAGGGTCTCCTCCGTGGCCGCGAGGTCGACCGGGGACCCGCTGACGGTGTTGGTGTAGTTCTCCTGCTCCGCCTCGGTCGTGGACGCGTCGAAGTCGGCCAGTTCCGCTTGTTCCTGCTCGTAGGCCTGGTTGAGGTTGGTCAGGTCTTCGGACTGGAGCGTCTTGGTGGGCGAGCTCAGCGCGGCGAACAGGATCGCCCGCTGCACCGACTTCTCGTCCTCGACGCGCAGCAGCGCGCCGAGCGTGGTGACGTCGCCCTGCAGTTGGGCGTCGTTGGCGCCGGCGCCGACCGAGGCGCTGAAGTTGTTCGCGGCCTGGATGATGTTGCTGGTGTAGACCCGGATGACCTCGGCCGACGGGAACGACGTGGACGCCACATCCTGCCGGTCGTACGGAAGATCCTGCAGGCTGTCGAGCAGCGTGGTGAGGTCCCCGACGGTGCTCGACTGGTACCCGGCGCCGGTCGTGACGCCGTTCGCCTGGTTCTTCACGGTCGTGACGTCATCGCTGGTGACGGTCTGCGCGGCCTTCAGCTGCGTCAGGATGGCCGCGCCGGCCTGGCCGCGGTTCGCCGCGTACCCGGCGGACAGGTCGCGCTCGTCTTCCAGCGCCTGCGTGAGCTGCACGACCGAGGCGTTGAGCTGGGCCAGGTGCTGGACCCGGCCGCTCGCGGCCGAGCCCTGGATGTCTGAGTAGATCGTCAGGCCGCCGAGGATCGCCGCGATGGCGGTCGGGACGGCGATGATGGCCGCCAGCCGCCAGCGGACCCGCCAGTTCGCCAGCGCGAACCTGGATCGTGCCTGAGCTGGCGGTCGTGCCCGAGTGGTGCCGGTGCGAACCGGGCTGGGCGCGCCCCCGGGTCCCGGGGCTCCGGGGATCGGGGCCACCGGGGTCGCCGCCGTACCCGTGCCCGTGGCGGCCGCGGCCGGACCGGGCGCCAGCTGGACCACCTGCGCCGTACCACCGCTGGCCGTCGTTCCCTCGCCCGCGGCGTTGCCTCCTGCTAGAAGCCCTGACCCTCCCCCGTCAGCCTGCCCTCCGTTGACGGATCCAGCGGCATCGCCGAGATTCGTCCCCGATCGTCTACGCACTACGCTCGCACCTCGCATCGGCAAAGCTGACCTGGTCGTATGTCGGGCTGCGACCGCTCAAGCCGCAAAGCATCCGCACCCCTCTTTCCTTCGCAGGCGATTGCCGCCGCTCGGGTCGACAGGGCAGCCTAGGCCACGCTCTCGGGTTACAAAACGGGTAAGGACATATAATCATCTTCTGGGTGCGCGCCACGGGGCATTCGTCAGTAAACAGGCAAGATCTTGCACGAAGCACGTCGCCGCCGTGGTCTGTCCAGGGCGCGCCGGAGCACGCCAGCTAACTAGTTGGTGACAAGATGGTAACGCCTCGTGCCGGCCTGGCTGCCTCCCTTGCGTTAACCCGCAGCCTTTCGCCGCAGATCGCCGCTCCCGGCCGCGATCCGTTAGTCAGTACGGAGCGCTGTAAATTGCCCCTAATTAAGACGTTCCCTGGGCGCGGCTGGATTACGTTCTTCGGCCTCTTGCCGGTAAAGGGACTAGCCGGAAAGGCCTAGTTCCCGTGCTATTAGGATGCGCTGAACCTCTGACGTACCCTCGCCTATCTCCAGAACCTTCGCGTCACGGTAGAAGCGGCCGACGGGCGATTCGTTCATGAACCCGTAGCCGCCGAATACCTGGGTGGCGGCCCGCGCGTTGTCCATGGCCGCGTTCGAGGCCGTCAGCTTGGCGATCGCGGCCTCCTTCTTGATCGACTGGCCCGCCACCAGCCGCGCGGCCGCGTCGTACCAGGCCAGCCGGGCCGTGTGCGCCCGGGCGTCCATGTCGGCGATGGCGAACTGGATCGCCTGGTGCGCTTGCAGGCGGCGGCCGAACGCCTCCCGCTGCCCGGCGTACCTGACGCACTCATCGACGCACCCCTGGGCCAGGCCGGTCGCGAGCGCGGCGATCGCCACGCGCCCTTCGTCCAGGGTCTGCAGGAACTGCGCGTAGCCCCGGCCGCGCTCACCCAGCAGGTTCTCCTCGGGGACCCGGCACCCGGAGAACGACAGTTCCCTGGTGTCGGAGGCGCACCAGCCGACCTTGGAATACTCCGGGCCAGGGACGAAGCCGGCCGTGCCCGCCGGGACGACGATCGCGGAGATCTCCTTGTGCCCCGCCTCGCCCCGGCCGGTGATGGCGAGCACCGTGACCACGGAGGTGATCGCGGTCCCGGCGTTGGTGATGAACGCCTTGCTGCCGTCCACCACCCATTCCGCGCCGGCCTGCCCGTTCCCCGGTTCGAGCCGGGCGGTGGTGCGCATGGCACCGGGGATATCCGAGCCCCCGCCCGGCTCGGTCAGGCCGAAGGCGGCCAGCCGCTCCCCCGCGCACAGGTCGGGCAGCCACCTGCTCCGTTGCGTTTGGCTGCCGTACCGGTAGATCGGCATGGCGCCGAGCGATACCGCGGCCTCCAGGGTGATCGCGACTGAGGAGTCCACCCGGGCCAGCTCTTCAAGGGCCAGGCAGAGCGCGAAGTAGTCGCCGCCCATGCCGCCGTACTCCTCAGGGAACGGCAGCCCGAACAAGCCGAGCTTGCCCATCCTGGCCACGATGTCGTAGGGAAACTCGCCTCGCTCGTAATGGCCGGCGATCACCGGCGCGACTACCTCGCGGGCGAACTGTTCGACGGAGACACGCAGGTCCTGCTGCTCCGGCGCAAGCTGGTAACTGACCATAAGGACACCTTCGCACAGCCCGCTGCAAACCCCGCACTCACGGCGGTAGTCTGGCCTGGCCGGGTCCCTAGACGGAGAGCGAGGACATGAACAGCCTGAGCTGCCCCGATTGCGGCGTCAAGGTCCAGCCGGAGGATCTGATCTGCTTCCGGTGCGGCGCAAACCTGCCGCACGCCAGCGGTCCCGACGAGGACCTGCTGACGCCGACCGTTTCGCAGAAGTTCATCAGGGCCACGTCCGAGGCGGTCACGTGCCCGCGCTGCGGCACAGCGGCACCCGACCCGGCGGACGTGGTCTGCTCCATGTGCGGGGAGCGGCTACCGCAGGGTGACCGGCGCATCTCTACCGTCGTCATGAGGATCACCTTCCCCACCGGCAACGTGGACATCCCGGCGGGGACGTCCGTGCTGCTCGGCCGTGATCCGGCCGAATCGCTCGTCGCCGCGGCGTTCGCCCGCTACGACAATGTCTCAAGGCGGCACGCCACGATCCAGGTGGACGACTGGGGGCACGCCTCGATCAGGGACGAGAACTCGACCAACGGCACCTACGTCAACGACGACCGCGTGCTGCCGGGCGCGGAGGTCAGGCTGGTCGACGGGGACCGGGTGCGGCTGGCCGCGGACGTGACCGGCGACGTGTCCCTGCCGCGCGGCGAACCTGACCCGTACGGGCTGAGCCGCAACGGCTACGGCTGACGCGCGTTACGGGCGGCAACGCCTGATACCGGGGCTACGGTCTGGTAAATCTTCCTCCAGCGCCCCCAGTTCGCACCTGTGCGAGCGGAAATGTCCATGCGATCATGACGCCATGGCGACCTCGTCCACCTGGACGCACCGGAGGAGACCACATGAGTGACCTGCAGGTCGTCTCGTTCAAGCCCGAACCAGGTCAGTACGCGTGGACGTTCGGCGGGGCGGCCCCGGCGATGCGGATCCGGACGCCCGCGGTGCTCGAGGTGTACACCGAGGACTGCTTTGCCGGGCGGGTGCGCAGCGAGACCGACCTGGTCTCGCAGGTGTGCGAGTTCCCCTTCCTCAACCCGCAGACGGGGCCCTTCTACATCGAGGACGCCGAGCCCGGTGACACCGTGGCCGTGCACTTCGTGTCGATCGAGCCCGCCCGCTCCTGGGCGGCGTCGACCACGGTGCCGCTGTTCGGCGCGCTCACCGCGACGCACCTCACGGCGCTGCTGCACGACCCGCTGCCCGAGGTGGTGTGGATGTGGCAGCTGGACGCGACCGCGCGGGCCTGCCGGTTCACCGCGCGGAGCACCTCCTTCGAGGTGGACCTGCCGATGGAGCCGATGCACGGGACGGTCGGGGTGGCGCCGGCGAACCTCGAGGTGCGCAGCGCGCTGGTGCCCGATGCGTTCGGCGGGAACATGGATACGCCCGAGATGCGCGCCGGGGTGACCTGTTACCTCGGCGTCAACGTGCCCGGCGCGCTGCTGTCCCTGGGCGACGGGCACGCGCGGCAGGGCGAGGGCGAGACCTGCGGCGTCGCGGTCGAGTGCGCGATGAACACGGTCCTGGTGGTCGACCTGATCAAGGGCGTGCCCTGCCCGTGGCCGCGGCTGGAATCGGACACGCACGTCATGTCGGCCGGGTCGGCGCGGCCGCTCGAGGACGCGTTCCGGATCGCCCAGCACGACATGGTGCGGTGGGTGGGCGAGCTGTGCGGGCTCGACGCGCTCGACGCCTACCAGCTGGTCACTCAGGCAGTGGAGTCGCCGCTGGCCAACGTCTGCGACACCAACTACACCTCGATCGCCAAGATGGCCAAGCGCTATCTGGGCGCGCCCGGGCCGATGGACGGCGCCCACGCGCGGCTGCGCGAGCTGGCGGGCGAGTACCTGGGCTGACGGCGGCTCAGCGCTCGCTGTCCAGGGCGCCCATCTGGGCGGCGTCGTATCGGTCCCCTGCGACCGCGCCGCCGGGGACGGCGGCCTCGATCGCGGCGAGCTCGTCCACGCTGAGCCCCAGGTCAAGCGCCTGGAGCGCCTCGGCCAGCCGGTCCCGGCGCTTGGTCCCGATCAGCGGGATGATGTCCGCCCCGCGCGAGGCCACCCAGGCGATGGCCAGCTGGGCCGCGGTAACCTCCCGCCCCGCCGCGATCGTCTCCAGCGCAGCGAGCAGCTCCAGGTTCCTCGCGTGGTTCTCGTCACGGAACCTGGGGAAGCGGCGGCGCGGGTCGTCCTGGGCCAGCCGGGCCGTCCCGCTGCTCAGCAGGCCGCGGGACAGGATCCCGTACGCGGTCACGCTGATGCCGAGCTCGCGCACGGTCGGCAGGATCCGCGCCTCGATGCCGCGGCTCATCAGCGAGTACTCGATCTGGAGGGCGGCGATCGGGTGGACCGCGTGGGCCCGCCGGATGGTGTCGGCCCCCGTCTCCGACAACCCGATGTAGCGGACGTATCCCGCCTGGACCATCTCGGCGATCGCCCCGACGGTGTCCTCGATCGGGACCCGCGGGTCGAGGCGGGCGGGCTGGTACAGGTCGACGTGGTCGGTGCCGAGCCGGGTCAGGGTGTAGGCCAGCGAGGTCTTCACCGCGGCCGGGCTGGCGTCGTGGCCGATGAACGCGCCGGACGGGTCGCGCTGGCCGCCGAACTTCACCTGGATGAAGACGCTGTCCCGACTCCTGCCGCGCAGCGCGTCGCGGAGCAGCAGCTCGTTATGGCCCATCCCGTAGAAGTCGCCGGTGTCGAGCAGGGTGATCCCGGCGTCGATCGCGGCGTGGATCGTGGCGATGCTCTCGGCGTCGTCGGCTCGGCCGTAGATGCCCGACATGCCCATCAGGCCCAGGCCGACCCGGGATACCACGGGCCCGCCCCGGCCCAGGGTGGTCGTGTCCATCACAGCTCTTCGAGCTCGTAGACCACGCTGCGCACGCCGGTGGGGGCGAAATTCTGCACGTCGGCGCCGGTAGCCTGGCCGATCTCCGAAGCGAACGCCTGCCGGAGCGCGTCCATGTCGTCGAAGTCGAGCTCGGCGATCAGGTAGTAAGACGCGTCGCCGCGGACGCCGCGGTGATTGCGGCTGAGGGTGTAACGGCGCAGGCCTGGCAGCTGCCTGGCGAGCGGGATGTGGATCTCGCGGTAGTGACGTTCGAACGCCTCGGGGTCGGCGGGCGTGTCGTACAGCACGAGGTAGCGCACCATGCGGCCGATCCTAGGCTCGGGACCGCGGCCGGATAGGGTCGGGTGCCGTGACTCCGGTCGTTCTCGCGTCGGCCTCCCCGGCTCGCCTGGCCGTGCTGCGCGCCGTCCTCGGAGTTTCGCTGCCCGTGCTTCGGCGCCTGCTGGCCAGCCTCGGGGTCAGCGTGACCGCGCTGTGGTCCTGACCGGCGACCGGCGGGCGCGCGGCCCTCGCACTACCCTGGAAGCGAGCGAACCGGCCGTCCCGAACCCCCCGAAGCCCGGATGGATGCATGGAACCCGAACCCACGGTGCTGGACAGTCTGCGCAAGGCGGTCGACGCGATGCCCGACGACGTACCGCTGCGGCTGCACCTGGCGGGGCTACTGCTCGGCGCGGGCCAGCGGGACGAGGCGGTCAGGCAGCTCGGCGCGGTCCTGCAGCGCGACCCGGGCAATGCGCAGGCGCTGAACCTGCTGCGCGGCCAGGGACCTCAGGGGCCTGAGCCCGGGGAGCCCCGGGAGCCGGCTCCGGGGCCCGGCCCGGCACCACGGTACGACTGGTCGCAGGCGGAGGACGAGCTGCGTGACGTGCTGCCTGCCATGTTCGTCGGTGAACCGGCGGCGGAGTCGGCCTCGGCGGGCCTTGAGGAGGCGGACGCGTACGACGCCGAGCACGCCGGCCTGACGCTGGCGGACGTGGCCGGGATGACCGAGGTGAAGCAGCGGCTCGAGGCGGCGTTCCTGGCCCCGATGCGCAACCCGGAGCTGCGCCGACTGTACGGCAAGTCGCTCCGCGGCGGGCTGCTGCTGTACGGGCCGCCCGGCTGCGGCAAGACGTTCATCGCCCGCGCGGTGGCGGGCGAGCTCGGCGCCAGGTTCATCGCGGTATCGTTCGCGGACATCATCGACATGTTCGTCGGGCGGAGCGAGCGGAATATCCACGAGCTGTTCGAGATCGCCCGGCGGAACGCGCCGTGCGTGCTGTTCCTCGACGAGGCGGACGCGATCGGGCAGAAGCGCTCCCAGCTTCGGCACACCCCGATGCGCAGCGCGGTCAACCAGCTTCTGCTCGAGCTGGACGACGTCGCCGGGCACAACGAGGGCGTGTTCCTGCTGGCCGCCACCAACCACCCGTGGGACGTGGACAGCGCGCTGCGCAGGCCCGGGCGCTTCGACCGGACGCTGCTCGTGCTGCCGCCGGACGCGGCGGCCCGCGAGGGGGTGTTCCGCTACCACCTGAAGGACCGCCCGGTGGCGGGCATCGACCTGGCCAGGCTGGCCGGCCTGACCGACGGGTACTCCGGCGCCGACATCGCGCACATCTGCGAGACGGCCGCCGAACGGGCCCTGATGGACTCGGTCCGCCTCGGCGAGCCGCGGCTGATCGGGACGCCCGACCTCGTGTCCGCCATCGGCGAGGTCAAGCCCTCGCTTGGCGCCTGGTTCGATGTGGCCCGCAACGTGGTGCTGTTCGCCAACGAGGGCGGAGCCTACGACGATCTGGCCACCTACCTGCGCAAGCGCCGGCTCCTTTGAGCCCGCCGTGATGGAGCTGCGGAGAGAACTGGCGCGCGCGTCCGCGATGCTCGACGTCCGGCGGTTCGACGAGGCGGCCGAACTGCTGGCCCGCGTGGTAGCGGCGGAGCCGGACAGCAGCCGGGCCTGGTGCCTGATGGCCCGTGCGCACCTGGGCGCGGAGCGCTACGCCGAGGCGACCGAGGTGGCCAACCGGGCGGTGGCCCTGGATCCCTCCGATGAGTGGCCGCACCGCCTGGCCAGCAACGCGCTGGTCCACCTGGGCCACTACCAAGACGCGCTGCGCGCCGCGCACGAGGCGACCAGGCTCGCGCCGAGTTACTGGCAGACGCACGTCTGCGTGGCCCAGGCCGCGCTGGCCGCCCACCGCCTGGAGGTCGCCGCGGGTGCAGCGGCCCGCGCCCGGGCCCTGGCCCCGAACGAGCCGGACGTCCACTTCCTCTCGGGCAAGGTGAGCCTGGCCAGAAAGGACCTGGCCGACGCGCGCGAGCACCAGGAGCGCGCGCTCGCCCTCGATCCGACGCACAGCGGCGCGATGAACGAGCTAGGCCGGATCCGGCTCAGGCGGCGCGACACGGCGGGCGCGATCAGGCACTTCATCAGCGCGGCCCGCGCCACCCCGGACGAGCACATCTACCGCAGGAACATCGACGTGGTGATCCTGCGCGCGGTA
Organism: uncultured Actinomycetes bacterium; assembly: GCA_963789225.1. GTDB lineage: Bacteria > Actinomycetota > Actinomycetes > Streptosporangiales > Streptosporangiaceae > Palsa-504. The sequence continues at coordinate 13,386 of CAWBKD010000028.1, read as the reverse complement.
TCGAGGACGATCTACGTATTCACCCTGCTCGCGTTGATCCTGATCTGGGTCCCAGCGGTGGCCAGGCTGGACCGGCTGCCGTTCGCCATCGGCCTCGGGGTGCTCGGCGGCCTGGCGGCCGGCTCGCTCGGCTGGATGGTGCTGCGGCTGCCGCGGGAGGCGCGGCTCGTCGCGCGCAGGATCCTGCGCGCCCCGCGCGTCGCGGCGGCGCTCGGCCTGGCCGCAGGCGGGGTCGCGGCGGCGTTCGGCCTGATCGCTTTCACCCCCGCGGTGGACGTCGCCCAGGTGCTCCCGGTCGCGGTCGTGGTCACGGTCGCCGTGCGGCTGGCCGCGTTCGCCGCCCTCCGGGCGGCCGCCAGGGAACGCTGACCCGAGCGACTCGGTCCAGTGCAGGGCGCGGACGGCCGGGAGCGCCAGGACGGCCGCGCTGCTCAGCAGCCCGTAGACGGCCCCGACGCCGAACACCGCCGAAGCCCCGAACCGCCCGGCCAGCGGGCCGTCGATCGCGTATCCGATCACGCCGACGCCGTAGGCGGGGAAGAGGGTGAGCGAGCTGACCCTGGCCAGCATGTCGGGCGGAACCTGCTGCTGCAGCGCCGTGCCGAAGAAGGTGTTCGACAGCGCCGCACCCGCGCCGCAGCCGAACGCGGCCGCGGCGACCCACGGGGCGGTCGCGTGCAGGGCCATCGGGATGTCGGGCAGCGCGTAGCAGAACGTGCCGACGGTGGCGACGACCATCGGCCGCCTGGGCCTTCGGCCCAGCGAACCCAGTCCGGCCACGATGGCACCGGCCCCCTGGACCGCCATGATCGCGCCCCAGACGGCGGCCCCGCCAAGGTACGCCCGGCCCATGACCGGCCCGAGCAGCATCCAGGGCGCCCAGGTGATCAGGTTGAAGAAGGCGAACTGCACGGTGACCACCCACAGCCAGGTCCGCGACCGGAATTCGGCCCAGCCCTCGGCCATGTCGCCCAGCAGGCTCCGGTGGGCGGCGGCCCGTTCCGCCCGCCCGGCCGCCGCGGGCCTCCGCAGCAGGCCGAGGGCGAGCACGCTCGCGCCGAACGATGCCGCGTCCGCGGCCACCACCACGGCGGGCCCGGCGAGGGCCACGAGGATCCCGCCCAGCGCGGGGCCAGCGATCCTGGCCGCCGAGGTGGCCAGCCCGTACAGCGCGTTCGCGTTGCCGAGCTGATCAGGCGGCGACATCTCCACGGTCAGCGCGTCGAGGGCCGGAGAGAAGAACGCCTCCCCGGTCCCCTCGAGCCAGGCGAGCAGGACGAACAGCCAGAGCGGCGGCCGCCCCGCGAACAGCGCGGCGGCCAGGCTGGCCTGCGCGGCGCAGCGGAGCACGTCTGCGCAGAGCATGACCCGGCGCCGCCCGAGCCGGTCAGCGACCGCCCCGGCGAACGGCAGCACCACCACCTGGGACACGACCCCGGCCGTGAACACGAACCCGAGGCCGGTCGCCCCTCCCCCGCTCTCCAGGACCGCCCAGGCGATCGCCACCGAGGACATCGACGAACCGAGCAGGGAGGTCACGTAGCCGACATAGAACCTGCGGAAGTTGAGTTCCCGCAGCACACCCGCCTTACGCTCCAGCCACTCGGACCTCACGCACCGGATCATGACATCCGGGAGCAGGGCAGACAATATCCGACACTAAATAAAGTTGAGTCAATTGGGCGCAAGTTTAAGCCTTGGCGTTCGCGGAAGTCGCGGCTAGCCGGGGCCGGAGGGTCTGAGCAGAATATTTCTCTTTGTCACTCAATTAAATTGAGCATACATGACACAACTTTGGCCAGGTCGCGCTTACGGCAGGCTAGCCTGGCTCCGGAACGGGACTGTGCGCGACCGCACCGGGAGGGTTAAGATACATCTCGTTCGCTAAACGTCGGTACGGGAGGAACGCTATGGCGGCGACGAACGGGGACGCGGTCAGCGCGGAGATTACGGAGACTCCGGCGGGGCCTGCGACGACCCGGGCCTCGGATCGCGAGCGGGACGCGGTGGTCCAGCGGGTCCAGCAGGCGTTCGCGGAGGGGCGCCTGGACGACGCCGAGTTCGACGAGCGGATGCGCGCGGCGCTGGTGGCCCGCACGCACGCGGACCTCGACGTGCTGCTCGCCGACCTGCCCGCCGCGGCGGCCGGTCTGGCCCCGGCGGCCAGCGGGCGCGGGCCCGGCCGGCTCGCGGTCGCGCTGAAAAGCTCGGTGCGGCGCGGGGGGCGCTGGCGGGTCCCCGAGCGCTACACCACCGTGGTCTACAAGGGCGACGGCTGGCTCGACCTGCGGGCCGCCGAGCTCAGCGGCCCGGTCACCACGTTCCTGGCCGTGGCGTACAAGTCCACGGTGACGATCCTGGTGCCGCCCAGCGTGCGGGTCGAGATGACGGGGTTCGGGGTCACCCAGGGCCTGGCCGAGGACGATGACCCCGGTTACCGCCTGCCCGCGGACGCGCCGGTGATCCACGTGCGCGGCGTCGCCTACAAGGGCGCGGTCGAGATCACCACCCGGCCGCCCGAGCGCCGCGCCCTGCGCCCGTAGGCGGCGGCCCGCCCGCGCCGGGGCGCGGGCGTGGGAGGATTGTCGCCGTGACGTGGACAGCCCCAGACGTGGAGCGGCCGACAGGGCCGCTGACCGGCCCCGAGCGCCCGATGCTGCAGGCCTTCCTCGACTGGTACCGGGCGACGCTCCTGTATAAGTGCGCCGGTCTGACCGGTGAGCAGCTAGCCGAGCGCGCCGTGCCGCCGTCGACCCTGTCCCTGCTCGGGCTGGTGCGTCACATGACGAAGGTCGAGCGCGTCTGGTTCAGGCAGCGGTTCGCGGGCGAGCCGGTCGCTAACCCCTTCGGGGATGAGACCGACGCCGATTTCAACCGCCTCGACCCGGCCCGGGCCGCCGCCGACTACGCGCGGCTGACCGAGGAGATCAAGCTCGCCGACGCGGCGGTGGCCAACGCCTCCCTCGACGACACGTTCACGTCCCGCGGTGAGGTCATGTCGCTGCGCCTGATCTACCTCCACATGATCGAGGAGTACGCCCGCCACCTGGGCCACGCCGACCTGCTGCGCGAGCGCATCGACGGCGCCACCGGCCAGTGACCCCAGCCCTCGCCAGGGCCGGACGCGGCGGGCTCACGAATCGGCAGCGCTAGGCGCCGGGCCGGTGTAGACGGCGCGGGGGCGCAGCGGCCCGGGTCCCGTGTAGGCCTCCAGGGCATGGGCGATCCACCCGGCGGTCCGCGCTACGGCAAAGATCGCCTCCCCTGAGCCCCTGATCATGCCGGCCACCCGGGCGAGGGTCGCGATCGCGAGGTCGATGTTCGGCGCGGGCAGGGACTTCTGCCTGACCTCGGCGATGACCGCCTCGGCCACGGCCAGCTGCCCTGACTTCGGCGCGGCGCGGCGCACCAGGTCCATGAGCACGACGGCGCGCGGATCGCCGGCCCGGTACACGAAGTGCCCGAACCCTGGTACCTTCTCCCCCCGGCGCAGCAACTCGCCCACCACCCGGGGGACGTCATGCGCGTCGGCGGCGGCGGCCAACAGCGCTTCCGCGCCGAGGGACGCCCCGCCGTGCAGCGTGCCGCTCATCGCGCCCAGGCCGGTCCCGACCACTGCGTACGGGTCCGCCCGGACCGACGCGGCGACCCGCGCGGCCAGCGTCGAGGCGGCGAGTTCGTGGTCGGCCAGCAGCACCAGCGCCGCCGACAGCGCGCGCAGCAGGCCGGGACCGGGCCGCCGGGCGCACAGCCGGGACCACAGGCGTTCGGCCACTGGCTCGTCCGGTTCGGCGCTTCGCCGCGGCCCTGGCGCGGGCGGCAGGCAGTCCACCATGCCCGCGACGATGCTCCGGGCGGCGGCCAGGACCGCGGACTGGTCGAGCTGCAGCCGCAGCGGATCCGTGGCCGCCATGGCCGGGACGATCACCTGGAGGCGCTCGAGGGGCAGCGTCCCCAGGGGCAGCGCGGACTGCGCCGCCCGGCCTGCCGTCAGCGCGGCGGGGGTCGCCCGCCAGGATGCCCGCGGAGCGGGGGCGGGCGGGAACTCACCGGTCCAGAGCAGTTCGGCCACGTCCTCATAGGGGCGGCTGACCGCGAGCTTCATCACGTCGAGGCCGCGATAACGCAGGCGGTCGCCGGCGATCTCGGTGATCGCCGACTCGACCGTGATGTCCGCGGTGCCCGCCGGGCGCCGGGGCCGGCCCCGCCTGGCCAGCCGCTCGATCTCGATGGAATCGAACAAGCTGGCCCGGCCGTCCGCCGCCTTGCCCCGGCTGAGCACGCCGCGGCTGACGTAGGCGTAGAGCGTCGCGGGCTTGACGCCAAGCCGCTGGGCCGCCTGCGCTGCGGTCAGGAACTCGGTCATGGGTTCCGATTGGCTCGTCGGGATATTGAATTTAATCAATATTGACGATTCTTAATCAACTTATCAATCTTGATTTATGCCATCGATCCACTTTCTCGACGTGACCAACCGGGACGGGGTGCAGACCGCGCGGACGGGGTTGTCGAAGTTCGGCAAGGTCATGGTCAACTTCTACCTGGGCCGCCTGGGGGTGGCGCAGTCAGAGATCGGGTTTCCCTTCCTGTTCCACGAGGTGCCGTACGTCCGGGCCTGCCTGGCGCTGGCGGAGGCGGGGGCGTTCGGGGACCTGCGGCTGTCCGGCTGGTGCCGGGCGGTACCCGCCGACGTGGCGGCCGCGGTCGCCGTCGTGGGGCCGGGCGGGCGCGGGCTGCGGCACTACAACGTGTCGATCTCCACCTCGGACCAGATGATCGCGCACAAGTTCCGCGGCAGGCTCGACCGGGCCGCGATCATCGACGAGATGACCGCCTCGGTGGCGGTGGCCCGGGCGGCGGGGGCGGAGACGATCGGGGTCAACGCGGAGGACGGGTCGCGGACCGACGACGGGTACCTGCTCGAGTTCGCGGTCGCGGCGCGGGAGGCTGGCGCGTCGCGGGTGCGGTACTGCGACACGATCGGGGGCGACTCCCCCGGGCGGATCAGGGAGCGGTTCGCCAAGCTCGCCTCGGCCGTGGGCCTGCCCGTCGAGACGCACTGCCACAACGACCTGGGCATGGCCGTGGCGAACTCGGTGTCGGGCGCGCTCGGCGACCTGGACGCCGGGCAGGACGCGTGGGTCAATACCTGCGTGAACGGGATCGGCGAGCGGGCCGGGAACGCGGACCTGCTGTCGTGCATCCTCGGGTTCTCGTACGGGTTCGGGCTCGGCTCGGAGGTTTCTGTTGGTGACTCGCTGGACCTGTCGTGGGCGCGGCGGTTCGGGCTGTGGGCGGCCTACGCGTTCGGGCAGCCGCTGCCGCCCGCCTGGCCGGGGGTCGGGCGCAACGCGTTCGCGCACGAATCGGGCATCCACGCCGACGGGGCGCTGAAGGACCGCGGCAACTACGAGCTCTACGACGACTCGGTGCTCGGGCCGTTCCCCGCCGACTGGTACGCGCGCGAGGGGCGGGTCGTGCTGACCGGTGAGTACGGCGGCAAGGCCGGGTTCAGGCACGTCCTGGACGGGCTCGGTGTGGTTGTGGCTGCCGACCAGGAGGACCTGGTGTTTTCGCTGGTCCAGCTCTGCGCGTCGGCGACCGGCAGGCCGCTGACCGACGACGAGCTGCGCCTGATCGTCGGCTACCCGTCGGAACTGGCGCTACTGTTCCCTGGCCAGCTCTGACCCGATGCTCCGGCCTGTGAGGCTGAACAGGTTGGCGATCGGTAACCGACGGTGGTTCACGGCGAGGTTCGAGACCCCGGTTGATGCGTAGCTGGCTTCTGGCCTGCTCGTTCCTCTCCCTTCGCCGACGTCGTATCCCGGGGGAGCGGCCGGCGTGTCAATGGTCGCCCCGCTGCCAGCCAGCGCCGCGATGACTCCGAGCAGCGCGCCAAACACCGCGCCAAGCAGGGCGTCGTCGCGCAACCGCATCAGCGGCGGCGTCCCGGTTGCGCTCGTCGCAGGGTGGAGGACTGGCACTGAAGTCTGACCGCTGGAGTAAATCAGAGAATCGAAATAGACGAGGTAGCTGCGGGCAGCCGCATTAGCGGTGGCCTCTGCCTGGGCGGCGGTGCCGGCGGTGGCGCTCACCGACAGAACGTTCCCCGGTAGGGGCTCTACCTGGACTCCGCTCGGGAGTGGCTGGAGCACCCTGGGCCCGATGTTGTCGGACACAAACACGGGCCCGCCGCAGATGGCCCCGGCCGGACACGACGGCGTAAACAGGACAAGCGCCTGGCTCGTGAACACCGGCGGGTTGAGCGCGGCGAAGACAGCGCCAGCCAGTAGGCCCAGGGCGGCCATGATGCCGACCAGGGCCCTGTACCGCCCTATGATCTGAACGAACCTAGGCAGGTCGGATGGTGGCTGGCTCATCTCGCCTCCAAGTGAATCTCCGGCGCCTGACCCAGCGTGGTCCTATGCGAACCATGATGCCACTCGCTGTTCCTGCCCGAAAGAGCGCTACCGATCCTGGCAGCGGAGTTTCCGCCCGCCGCTACGCCGCCACCATACGGTCGCCGATGGCGGCGAGGATGCCGTCCCACAGGCGGGCGCGGGCCACGAGGGCGAACTTGACCGTATCGGCGCACTCCGCCCACTTGGCCTCGTCCTCGCCGCAGAGGTCAGCGAGCATCTGCATCGCCATCGGCGTGTGTTCCTCGCTGTCGACCTGGATATGACGAGCCAGGTAGTCGACGAACGTGTCGAGCGATCCGACGCGCTCGTTGACTCCGACGACCTGCTGGAACATGTCAGGGATCAGGTCCTCGCGGCCGAACGCGAACGCCGCGGCCTGCGCGTGGACCGGCGCGCTCTCGATCAGGCCCCACGTGAGCCGCATGAACTCGGCCGCCGGCGTGGGCACGTTCACCTCGCTGATCGCCTCGAGTACCGGCTGCCCGGCGCGGAGCCTGTCGATGAAGGCATCGATGACCGATGTGTCGGCGCCGGCCTCGGCCATGCCCTCGAGGTAGAGCTCGAAGTGACTGATGAAGCCGTCGCCGCGCTCGTCGCTCTCCTCGATGAGCACGATGTCGTTGATGAGGCGGCGGCTGCCGGTCGGCCCGGTGGGCACCCACGGTAGCTCCACGCAGGTGAGGTTGCGCTGCAGCGACTTCAGCAGCGACATGAAGTCCCACACGGCGAACACGTGGTGCTCTTGGAACGTTCTGATCGCGGGACCGGTGTCCAGCGCGGCGTACAGCGGATGCTGGACGACCGCGCGCCTCGCCTCGCTGATCTGCTCCTCAAGGCGGTCGATGCCGGGATGCCGCTGGCCCCAGTCATAGCGGGACATGTCAAACCTCCTGCAGGCAGTGTCCGTCGGCCGGACGGGTCGGGTTACGCCACAAAACGGCACAGAAGTCAGGATCGCTGTAGTCGGGGTGGCGGTCTCGCGGGCGCCGGACCATGACGCCATGGTGGTACGCGAGGACCTCGCCGATGCTCGGTACGAACCGGCGGTAGGAGTTGTCGCCAGCTTGGAGGTGGAACGAGATGGCCCGGCGCGGACGCGGGCTGCGGTTGGTCCCGCCGCCGTCCTGCTCCAGGAAGTGCCTGGTCATCGAGTCATCGCGGCCGATCTCCTGCCAGCGGTGGCTACCGTCTCATAAGGCGCAGCAAACCGGCCGAGACGTCAAAAAACGACGTTGTCGCGACCCAGCGTGGGGTCATGATTACGGACGTTCTGCCTATACCGACCATACTCGATCAGGAACGTATGACAAGAGCCCGAAGCCGACCGGGGCGTGGTCTGGTTGGTGCGCACGCTGGCGACCGTCGAGCTCTACCCGGAGCTGTACTCGAAGAACAACGGCTCCAAGGTCGTGCCGATCGCGCAGTTCTTCGCCGACGCGTGAGCGGACCGGGCATCATCCCGCCCCCGGGTTCGGTCACCCCGCCGCCTCCCGCCCAGTAACGACCGTAACGCCGCCTGCCGCGCGAACTGCGTCCGGTACAGCCCGGCGTACACCCCGCCGACGGCGAGCAGCTCGCCATGCGTCCCGCGTTCGACGATCTGCCCGCCGTCGACGACGAGGATCTGGTCCGCCGCCTGGACCGTGGACAACCGGTGCGCGATGACCAGCGATGTCCGCCCCGCCAGCGCGGTCGCCAGGGCCCGCTGGATCGCCGCCTCGGACTCGGAGTCCAGGTGCGCGGTCGCCTCGTCAAGCACGACCACCGACGGGGCCTTGAGCAGCAGCCGGGCCAGGGCGAGGCGCTGTTTCTCCCCGCCGGAGAAGCGGTAGCCCCGGTCCCCCGCGATCGTGTCCAGCCCATCTGGCAGCGACGAGATCAGCTCCCAGATCCGGGCCGCCCGGCACGCCTCGGTCAGCTCCTTCTCTGTCGCCGATGGCTGCGCGTACAGCAGGTTGGCCCGGATCGTGTCGTGGAACAGGTGCGCGTCCTGCGGCACGACACCGACTACCGACCGCAGCGACTCCAGCGTCAGGTCGCGGACGTCGTGCCCGCCGATCCGAACCGCCCCGCGCACCGGGTCATACAGCCGCGGCACCAGGTGCGTGATCGTCGTCTTCCCGGCCCCCGACGGCCCGACCAGCGCGGTCAGCCGTCCCGCCGGCACCTGGAACGTCACGTCCCGCAGTACCCACGCATTGCTGGGACGCTCCGGCGCGGGCAGCGCGACCGGCTCCAGCGAAGCCAGCGACACCTGGTCCGCCTCCGGATACCGGAACCACACCCCCGCCACCTCCAGACCCGGCGCTTCCGGCGTCTGCGCCAGCCGGTACGCGGCGGGCCGTTCGGTGATCAGCGGCTGCAGGTCGAGGACCTCGAAGACGCGGTCAAAGCTGACCAGTGCGTAGAAGACTTCCAGCGGCAGGCGGGACACGTCGGTCAGCGGCGCATATAGCTCTGACCCCAGCGCGATGAACGCCACCAGCGTGCCGACCTGGAAGACGTCGTGAATGACCAGCGTCCCGCCCAGCCCGTACACCAGCGCCGTGACCAGCGCCGCGAGCAGCGTGATGAACGCGATGAGCAGCTCCCCGCCGGCGGCGTTGGCGACGGCCAGATCACGGATCCGGCTGGCCTTGCGGGTGAACAGCCCGGCTTCCTCCTCCGGCCGCCCGTACAGCATGGCCAGCAGCGCCCCGGACACATCCGACCGCTCGACCGTCATCGCGTCCAGCTCGGCATGCAGCTGCAACTCCTGCCGGAACAGCCGCTGCGCCCGCCTCCCGGCCGCCCTGCTGGGCAGCACGAAGAGCGGGATCACCACCAGCGCGACCAGGCTGAGCTGCCACGACAGCCAGAACATCGCCGCCAGCACCAGGACCAGGTTCAGCAGCACCGACAGCGACTCGGACATCAGCACCCCGACCACCCGCTGCGCCTCGTTGATGTCACCGTCAATGCGGGAGACCAGCGACCCGGTTCTGTGTCCGGGTGAAGAACGCCAGCGGCTGCCGCAGCAGGTGCCGGAACACGCTCGCCCGCAGCTCCAGCACCAAGCTCTCGCCGATCCACTGCGAATACCACGACTTCACGTATCTCGCGACCGCGTTGACCAGCGCCAGCCCCGCGACGGCCAGCGCCAGCGCGACGACCACGCGCTCCCGGTGCCGCAGAATGCCGTCGTCGATGATCAGCCGCAAGATCAGCGGGCTTACCACCATGATCGCCGAATCCACCGCCGTCAGGGCCGCCAGCAACACCATCGAACCGCGGTACTGCCGCAGATACGGCCAGACCCTCCGCACCGTCCCCGGCCGCACCAGCTGCCAGGTCACCTCATCTTCGCGGTACCGGAACCAGAACTCAGGACCCGAGATCATGCGGTCCACTATCCCCCGGACCCCACATCCTCCGGCAAACCATTTTCTGCTCGCCGGGCTGCCACCACCCCGGCCCCTGCCCAGGTCATCGGCCTGTTGCGCGCGCCGGGCCGTGGCTGTCACGCTGGCGTGGAACGAGCTGGAGGGCAGCGATGGCTCAGGTTCCCTCGCACGTTGATATTTCGGCACCGCTCCCACCCCGCTCACGATCGTGCTGGTCAACGGCGACACCTGGCGGCTGGAAGTGTTCTGGATTGACAAGCGGCGCGCTAAGGCCGTCGTCCAGGCACTCACGGCCCAGCAGCCGCTCGACTCGGGGGTTGGGCCGCAGACCGGCCGGTGGGATGTCCGCGGCTAGCGAGCGGGACGGACCGGTGCGGGTGGCCGGGGTTCCGGCGCTGCTGCGGTACCTGGAGGCGCCGGAGGTGGCGGCGCAGCGCGGGACGGTGCTCTTCTACCACGGGTTCGGGGGGACGAAGGAAAAGCCTGATGCGTACCTGACGGCGCTGGCGGAGGCCGGGTTCCTGGCGGTGAGCCTGGATGCGGTCGGGCACGGTGAGCGGCGGTACCCCGACTTCGACGTCATCTTCAGCGACGAGCGCTGGGACGCGAGGTTCGAGGAGACCGAGACCGACTTCCTCCGGGTGATCGACGAGACCGCCGCCGAGGTGCCGGCGATCATCGACGACCTAGTGGCGCGGGGGTGGGCCCGGGCGGACGGGGTCGGCGTCGCCGGGCGCTCGCTGGGCGGCAACGTCTCGTACGCGTCGGTGCTGGCCGACTCCCGCGTGCGCGCGGTCGTCTCGGTCGTGGGATCGCCGGAGTGGACGCTGCCGCGGGCGCACAGCCCGCATCACCACCCGGATCGCTTCTTCCCGGCCGCGGTCCTCTCGCAGGCGGCGGAGTTCGACGAGCACTGCCCGCCCGGGCCCATCAGGGCCTTCCACGCCGCCCTGGAGCCGTGGTACGCGACCGAGCCGGGCAGGATCTCCTGGGTCGAGTACCCGGGCGTCCGGCACGCCCTGACCCCGGAACTGAACGCCGAGAGCGGGCGGCAGCTCGTGGCCTGGTTCCGGCGGTGGCTCCCGCCGGGGCCGGGGGATGCACCACCGCCGTTCGGGGATGGAAATAATGGTCTTCCGTGAAGGTCTTTATCTCGTTTGACATGGAGGGCGTGGCCGGGATCGTCGACTGGTCGCAGTGCCGAGGGCCGGGCCAGGCGTACGAGGAGGGGCGGCGCCTGCTGCTCGGCGAGGTCAACGCGGCGATCGACGGGGCGCTGGAGGCCGGGGCGACCGAGATCGTGTGCAACGACTCGCACGGGACGATGAACAACCTGGACCCGTCCGAGCTGCACGGGCAGGCGAGCTACGTGTCCGGCCGGCACAAGCCGCTGTACATGATGCAGGGCCTGGACGCCACCGCGGACCTGGTCTTCATGGTCGGCTACCACGGGTCCATCTCGGGCGAGAGCTCGGTGCTCTCGCACACCTACAACCCCTCGGTGATCTCGCACGTCGAGCTGAACGGGATCCGGGTCGGGGAGAGCGGCATCAACGCCCTGGTCGCGCTGGCCTGCCAGGCGCCGGTCGGGCTGATCACCGGGGACCAGCAGACGATCGACGAGGCCGACCCGTTCCTGGCCGACGCCGAACTCGTGGTGGTCAAGGAGTCGCTCACCAGGTTCGGCGCGGTGAACCTGCACCCGGAGGTGGCGCGCGAGCTGATCACGGACGGGGCAAGGCGGGCGGTCGAGCGGGCGGCCGTCGAGGAGTCGGAGGTGTGGGAGATCGCGGCGGCGCCGGCCGGCGTGGCGGTCCCGCAGGTGGCGACCCTGCGCGTCGCGGATGATCTGGACGAGGATCCGGAGGACGAGCCGGAGCCTTCGGTCCTCGCGCTGCCTGCCATCGCGCTGCCTGCCACCCTCGAGGTGCACGTCCAGACGGCAGACATGGCCGAGGTGGCGAGCTGGGTGCGCGGGGTGGAGCGGACCGGCGTGCGGACGGTGAGCATCCGCGGGGAGGACCCGCTAGAGGTGTTCCGGTCCTTTGTCGGGCTGACCTACATCACGCGGGTTTCCGAAGGGCGCTGAACCCGGGGTCAGGTGGGTGAGCCGGCGGCCGCGCCGGTCACCTGGTCGCGGTCCCAGCGGGCGAGCGTGGCGTCCCAGTCGAGCGGGAGGGTCCCGCCGCCTTCGGCGGTCTCGGCCGGCCAGTCCTGCGCCGGGACGCGCCACATGACCTCGAACTCGATGCCGTTCGGGTCCTTGGCGTACAGCGACTTCGACACGCGGTGGTCGCTCTCCCCCACCAGCGCCCCGGCCGCGACGAGCCTGGCGCGGGTCTCGACCAGGTCCCGCAGGGTGCCGACCTCCCAGGCCAGGTGGTAGAGCCCGACCTGCGGGTGGTCCGGCGCGTGCCCCGTGCCGATCTCGAACAGGCCCAGGTCGTGATCGTTGGCCGAGTCGGGCGCGCCGAGGAACGCGGCCCGGCCCGGGATCTCCAGTCGAACCTCGAAGCCCAGCGCCTCGGTGTAAAAGCGGACGGTGCGCTCGAGACCGTGCACGTACAGCACAGCGTGATTCAGGCGGCGGACGGCCATCGGGGCTTCCTTCCCTCGGGAACTGCTGCTACCTGCAATTCGCGACGGGACGCCGTCATTCCCGCGGGCGGAACCGCGGGAACCGGGCGGCTAGCGGATCTGGCGCTGCCGGCGGATGTTCTTCAGGCGGCGCCGCTGCGCGGGGTCGAGCATCAGGTAGGCGCCGGTGGGGATCGCGATCGCCAGGACGATCAGCGCGAGGGCTATTTCCCAAGGCAACCAGATCAGCAGGATAAAGCCGATGATGACCCCGGCGATGCCCCACTTCATATGCGGTGTCATGCTGACTCCATCCTTTCCGTCCAGGCCAGGGACCCCCAGCCCAACCCGGCTCTTTCTAGCTTATAGCCCGCCGGCGTGTGTAGCGGATGATCTCCAGCGGGGTACGCTGCGGGCATGCGCGATGGGGAGGGTGCCGTGACGATCTCAATGCCGGTGGAACCCGAGGCCAACGAGCTGCTGAGCCACAGCCCGCTCGCCCTGCTGATCGGGATGCTGCTCGACCAGCAGGTGCCGCTCGAGCGTGCCTTCAGCGCGCCGCTCGACCTGATCCGCCGGCTCGGGCACGAGCCCACCGCCACCGAGCTGGCGGACTTCGACCCCGACGCGCTCGCGCGCATCTTCTCCGAGCAGCCGGCCTTGCACCGCTACCCGAAGGCCATGGCCGCGCGCGTGCAGGACCTGGCGCGGCTGATCGTGGACCAGTACGACGGGGACGCCGCGCAGGTCTGGCAGACCGCGGCGACGGGCGCGGAGCTGCTGAAGCGGGTGGGGGCACTGCCGGGGTTCGGCGAGCAGAAGGCGAAGATCTTCGTGGCCCTGCTCGGCAAGCAGCTCGGGGTGCAGCCGACGGGATGGCGGGAGGCCGCGGGGACGTTCGGGGCCGAGGGCTCGCACATGTCGGTCGCGGATATCTTCGACGCCGATTCGCTGGCCCGGGTCCGGTCGTACAAGCAGGGGCTGAAGGAAGCCGCCAAGGCCAA
>CAWBKD010000027.1:0-39351 GCA_963789225.1 uncultured Actinomycetes bacterium | reverse complement strand
CCCCCGCGCCCTGGACGAACCTGGCGGCGATGAGGATCCCGATCCCGGGCGCGACCCCGCAGGTCAGCGAGGCCAGGGTGAAGACGGCCACGCCGGCCAGGAACATCCGCCTGCGCCCGTACAGGTCTCCCATCCGCGCCCCGGTGATCAGCATCATCGCGTAACTCACCGTGTCGCCGGCCACGACGAGCTGAAGCTCGGCGCCGGACGCGTGCAGTGAGCGCCCGATCGTGGGCATCGCGACGTTGACGATCGTGACGTCGAGCAGGGCCATGAACTGCCCGGCGAGCAGCACGATGAGCATGAGCCAACGCCCCCGTGCCACCCCCGCGGCCGAATCCCGAACCAGGGGATCAGTTGTCGTTGTCATGCTCTCAGCCTGCGCCAGCGTCTCCTGTCATGGAGAGAGCCTGCTGATCATGGTGTTACCACTACCCGGCTAGGCCCGCCAATTTCGTCATGACCCCAGAATGGGGGTCATGACACGGCAGGCGGCGGCAGATAAATTGCCTCGGTAACGAGTAGGTCGAGGACGGGTATCTCCAGGCTCCCGATCCGCGCTGGGGGGGAACCGCGGTTGGGGAGGCGGAGGGAGATGCCCGTCCTCGACGGCTCGATGATACAGCTCCAATTTCGTTGGTGCGGCCCGGCCTGCGCGCGCGTATTTCTCTCGGACTCGCCCCAGGTATTGCTTAACCGTCTCGTCACTGATGGTCATCTTCCGCGCGACGGATTTCAACGGCATTCCGGTCGCGTATAGCTGGAGCGCGCGCCTCTCCTGCTGGCTGAGGGTCGGTGAATCGGCCGCGTCATCGGTGGCGAAGATATAGGCGAGGCGGGGGGAAATCCAGCCACGGCCTGCGGCAACTTCCTTGATGGCCGCCTGTATCTGGGTGGTCTGCTCGCTCTTCAGCGCGTAGCCGAGCGCCCCGGCGCGCATCGCGGCCCGGACGGCGAGCGGTTTGTCCGCGGCCGAGAGGACGAGGACCGCCGGGCCCGCCGCGAGGATGGCGGCTACGTTGCGCTCAACTGTGGTCCCGTCGTCGAGGTCGAGATCGAGCAGGACCACGTCGGCGCGGCGGCCGGGCCCGTAGAGCAGGACGTCGACGGTCGCCGCGGTGCCGACGACCCGGATGTCGCTGCCGGGGGGCGTGACCCAGCCGGCGACGCTGTCGAGGACGATGGGATGGTCATCCACCGCCGCGACGGAAATGACGCCGGTCACGATGGCGCCTTCTGCCAGCTGACCTCGAGGCATCCCGTACCGGCAGGCTCGGCCGTCACCGCGGCGCGCCAGCGAGCCGCCGCGGGCACGCCACGCCCGGATAGCGCCACGTCGGGCGTGAGCAGCAACGGCGCGCTGAACGTCAGGTACAGCTCCACTTCGCCGCCGGTCGCGAGGACCGTGAGCATGGCCTGGTGGGGCGGGAGCGCGCTGAGCACCGCGTCCACGGCCGCCAGGACCGCGCGAGCGACCTCTGGTGCCGGGACGCCCGGATCGCCGATCACCTGGAGGTCCACCAGCAGCCCACGCGCGCTCGCGGCCTGCAGCGCGGGACCAAGCCCGGCCACCAGCCCGCCGGCGCTCGGCGCGCGGTCGGTGAGCGAATGCCGTAGTACGGCCGCGTGCCGGGCGCACCGCTCGCGTACGTCGGGGTCGGTCGGGTCCAGCTTCCCGTCGGCGATGGCGTGCAACAGGGGCAGCGCCCCCACTTCCAGCACCGCGAGCCTGCTCCGCCGGTCCTGCTGGACCGCAGCGGCCGCCGCGCGCTCGGCCTCCGAACTGCTCGCGAGCGCGGCGCGGCGCGCCGCCATCCGCGTGTGCATGGCCAGGGTCGGCCGCACGGCGGCGAACGCGACCAGGACGCCCGTCAGGATGTATCCGGCCGCCGCGACCTCGGCCAGGCTCAGCGGCCTCGTCCCCGCCACCCGGATCAGCAACGCGGCATGCACGGCGAAGACCGCCAGTGCTCCGGGGACCCAGGCCCGGGCCGGGCGGCTCACCGCGACCGGGACCAGCAGCCAGACCGTGCCCAGGATGGCCAGGTCAACGCTGCCCGAACCGTGCTGCGGGCGATGCTCCCACCCGGCCGCGGCCACCGCGGCCACCGCGATCGCGACCGCCGCCGCCGATTCGCCGCGGGTGAGAACCCCCGTGCCTATCCGCGGCACCAGCCAGGCGCCCGCCGCCAGCACGGCGAGCCACACCGCGACCGCTACCGCAGGCTGATAGTACTCATCCGCGTTAGCCAGCACCTGGCCCAGCGCGGCCAACGGCAAGATCACCGCCATCGCGCCTACCATGCGCTGCAGCCCGGGCTCGGTGACTTCCCGCACGGCCTCGTGATGGCTTACCACGACAGGATCTCCCGGGCCAGGATGCGACCGGCCGGAGCTTCGCGGCCGACCTCCGCAGGCGCGGGCCAGGATAGGCGCACCACGGCGCCCCGTCCCGGCACCGACCAGATCGACGCGTGTCCGCCGCAGTCGGCCATCCGCTCGGCTATGGACCGCCGCAGGCCGAGCCGGGTCTGATCGACGCTAACGGGGTCGAACCCGATCCCCGTGTCGCGCACGGTCACCTGCAGGCGGCCCGGTGCCTGCCAGACCTTGACCCAGGCTTCCCCAGTGCCCGCGTGGGCGGCCACGTTCGATAGCGCTTCGCGCATGGCGTTCGAGATCGCCGTGGCGACCGGGGCCGGGACGGCCGGCGCGTCGCCGCCGTCGACGTCGAGGTGCACCCGCAGCCCGCGGGTGCGGGCCTGGGCGGCCACCGCCTGCACGTCGCGCACGAGGTCGCCGCGCGCGTACCCGGCGTCCGTATCCAGGTCACCGGGGTCGCTGAGCGCGCCCTCGATCAGCGCCACGTCCTGCTGGCACCGGTTCACCACCTCGGCCACGTCGTCCCGGCCCGCGCGGGCCAGGGCCGTGAGCGTATTGAGCACCGTGTCATGCAGCAGGCGCTCATGCTCGCGCCGTTCGATGTTCCTGGACAAGATGACGTACTGCTCGCCGGCGGCCCCGTCGGCTTCGGCGAGGGCGGCGTCGGCGGCGTCGGCCCGGCGGTAGAGCTGCCGCCGGACGTAGATGTGGACGCCGGCCGCCACGACCAGCAAGATCGTGGCCGCCGCCATCGTCCTGCCACCGGTACCCGTCGCCTGCTCCGTGCCGACGAAGTAGGCCATCGGCGAGGCGAGCGCCAGCGGCACGGCGAACGCGGCGGGTGCGTACCACGCCGGGACGATGAGCTGGCTCCACATGCTGATGAGCAGCCAGCTGGCTGCGGAGCCGCGGATGGCCGGCGCTACGCACGCCTGGGCGCCGAGAGCGAGCGCCACGTATACGGCCGTGTCCAGGCAGACGAACCGGGGGCCGGGCCAGCGTCGCCGCAGATAGGCCGTGACCACCGCCGCCCAGGCCGCGGCCACGAGGGGACCCGTCAGGCGCCACGGGTCGGCCGCGTAGAACGAGTGCCAGATGGCGACCTGCACGGCGATGTACACGATGCCCGCGCATCGCGTCAGCGACGCCAGCCGGGCGACCACCGACCTCAGGGTGGCCATCGCGGGGCCGATCGGTTGGGTGCCGGAATCGCCGGTGAGCCGCCACCACGGCGGGGCATCCGTCGGCCGCATGGACCCGATCATAGGCTGGGGTTGGCTGGCCGGTGAGAAGTCGCGCAAACCCTGACATTAATCAGGTAATCAATTTCACTAAATGTTCGGAAAATCCTTTACAGCCTTTTTATCAGGGTTCGCGGACCTCGGCTACGCCCCTGCCCGCCGCGTCCTGGTCGGGTGCGCGTCAATTTTGTAGGTGACCAAGATCATTTAGTGGGTCCGGCTGGTCAGGCGGCTGGTGTCTGGTTGCGCAGTATGTGCCAGATCCGGCCTTCGGGTCTGCTGGCCTGCTGGCAGCGGAGGTAGGGGTCGGCCATGGCGAGGAGGCTGTCGTCGCGGCTGCCGGGGCCGAGCAGGCCGGGTTGCGCGGAACTGGTTCGGACCCCTCGGCATTCTCTTAGTTATGAGTGTTCCGCTGACGCTGCTTGGCCTGCTTAAGAGAGGCCCGAGCCACGGGTACGACCTGAAACGGGACTACGACGCGTACTTCGGCCAGGGCCGGCCGCTGCGCTACAGCCAGGTGTCCGCGACGCTGTCCCGGCTGGCCCGGGACGGGAAGGCAGTCGCCGGACCGGTCGAGCAAGAGGCCGGCCCTGAGCGGCGACGGTACATCATCGCCGAAGAGGGCATCGCCGAGGTGGAGAAGTGGCTGGCCGAGCCGGCCCGGCGATGACGGCGGCCAGGAAGTGGTTTCCCGCGCTCTGGTGATGGACCTGCTCACCGCCGCCGCCCGCGAGCACCGCACGACCGTCGTCCTGGTGACCCACGACGCCCGGGTCGCCGCCTACGCCGGCCGCGAGGTCGTCGTCAGGGACGGCAAGGTCAGCACGCTCACCGGGGCCCAGCCGTGATCGCCCTCGGGCTGCGGCTGGTGATCGCGGGCGGCCGCGAGGCGGTCACCCGGCTGGTCATCCTGACCGTCGCGGTCGGCCTCGGCACCGGCCTGCTGCTGACCGCTGTGGCCGCCACCAACGCGGCTACCACCTGGAACAACCGCCACGCCTGGTGGTATACCGGCACGGCGTACGTGCCCGCCGGCACGGCGGCGGCCAGCAGCGAACACAGTGCCCCGCTGTGGTGGCACCCAAGCGGCGACACCTTCGACGGCCAGCAGATCAACCGCTTCGACGTGGCCGCCACCGGCGCTTCGTCGCCGGTGCCGCCGGGCATCTCCCGTGACCCGGCCCCGGGCCAGTACTACGCCTCGCCCGCGGTGATCGCGCTGCTGCGCAGCACCCCGGCGGACCAGCTGGCCGACCGCTACCCCGGCCACCTGGCCGGCACGATCGGCGACGCCGGACTGCCGTCCCCGAACTCGCTGGTCATCATCGTCGGGCGCACTGCGGCGCAGCTGGCGGCCACCCCCTACAGCGTGCAGGTGACGTCGATCGCCACGACGAGGTTCGGGCCCCCGTTGAACCCCAAGGGGCTGCTGTATGACCCGCCCGACGGCGGCGGCCCGGCGAGTACCGTCGACCTCATCCTGTCCGTGGTGGCGCTGGCCATCCTGGCCCCGGTGCTGATCTTCATCACTACCGCGACCCGGCTGTCGGCCGCCCGCCGCGAGCAGCGGTTCGCGGCGATGCGCCTGGCCGGCGCGACCCGCAAGCAGATCTCCCTGCTCGCCGCCACCGAATCGACGGTGGCCGCGGTCCTGGGGGCCGCCCTCGGCTTCGGGATCTTCTTCCTGCTGCGCGCCCCGGTCGCGGGCATCCCGTTCGTCGGCCAGCCGTTCTTCCCCGCCGAGCTGACGCTCAGCTTGCCGGAGGTCCTCGTGGTCGCGCTCGGCGTGCCCGCGGCCGCTGCCGCGGCCGCGCGGCTGGCGCTGCACCGGGTGCACATCTCCCCGCTGGGCGTCGCCCGCCGCCAGACGCCGAAGCCGCCGCGGCCCTGGCGGGTGCTGCCGCTGCTGGCCGGCTTCGCCGACCTCGGCTTCTTCATCGTGCACGGCAAGCCAGCGAGCCCTTCGGCCCAGGTCCTGGCGTTCGTGCCCGGCTACCTGCTCATCATCGCCGGCCTGGTCATCGCGGGCCCGTGGCTCACCATGGCCGCGGCCAGGATCATGGCCCGGCGGACCAGCCGCCCCAGTACGCTGATCGCCGCCCGCCGGCTCGCCGACGACCCGAGGGCCGCCTTCCGCGCCGTCAGCGGCCTAGTGCTCGCCTTGCTCATCACCACCGCCGCCGTGGTGGCCATCGCCACGCAGGACACCAAGGACCTCACCCAGTCGGGCAGCCCCGCCGCAGCGAACGTGCTGACGAACCAGCTGGCCGACCAGAACTTCGGCAACTCCTACTACCACGTACTCATCAAGGGCCACTACTACTCATCAAGGGCCACCACGATAGGCGCGGGGCCGGCGGCGTCCGCCGCGCCGCTGACGGCACAGCTGAGGGCGATTCCCGGCGTCCAGGGGGTGATGGTGGTCCGCGCCGTCCCGAGGCTGACCATCCCCGCGACCTTCCACGACCTCGGTACCAGTCCGTTCGGGCCTCCTACCCCGGTTCTGGCGGGCGCGGTATCCTGCGCGCAGCTCGCGACCGTTCCTGCCCTCGGCCGCTGCCCGGCCGGGGCGACAGCGGCGGCGTTCCCGGAGGGCGGGTTCGACGGCCCCCTGTACAGCGGCCTGGACCTCAGCGGCTTCACCTGGCCAGCCGTGCACCTCCAGGTCACCCAGCTGGACCGCCTCGGAGTGGACGCCGTCAACGTGGCGACGGACGGGTCCGTGCCGACAGTCGAACGGGCGAGGACGGTGCTCGAGAACACGTACGGGTATGCCAGCCTCAACGGGCCGTCCACCCTCAGCGAGCTGACCGCGCAGGACGATTCCACTAACAACGCCTACCAGCAGCTCGCGAACGTGGTGATCCTGGTCAGCCTGCCGATCGCCGGCTGCACGCTCGCCGCGGGCATTGCGGCCGGGCTCGCGGACCGCAAGCGGCCGTTCAGCCTGCTGCGGCTTACCGGCGCCCGGCTCGCCACGCTGCGCCGCGTCGTCGCGCTTGAAGGCGCCGTCCCGCTGCTCGCCGTCTCCGCCGTCGCGATCGGCACCGGCTTCGGCGCCGCCGCGATGAACGCCTCCCTGCAGCAGGGGCGCTCGATCGTGGCGCCCGGCGCCGCGTACTACCTCCTCACCGCAGGCGGGATCCTGGTGTCCCTCGCCATCATCGCGGCCACCTTCCCGCTGCTGGCCCGCATCACCGGCCCTGAAGTCGCCCGAAACGACTGACCAGCAGGCCGCGCCAGCGGCCTGCCTGCCCGCCACCAAACCCAGGCGTCACACGCTGGCGGCAGCCTGCCCTGAATACAGGAACAGGAAGGATAGCGTCCTCATGAAACGGAAAGTCTCGTGGGCAGCCGCGCTGGCGGGGGTGGCAGGGGTGGCCGTGGCCGCCGGCGTCCTGTCCGGTGCCGCCCCGTCGACGGCACCGGAAACGGCGGCGGCTGGACCGGCGGCTGCGCCGACGGTCCCGATGCTGGCCTGGAAGCCATGCGACGACGGATTCCAGTGCACCACCGCCCGGGTCCCGCTGAACTACCGTGACCCGTGCGGCGCGCAGATCAGCATCGCCGTTATCGGCGGCCTTGTCCCGGGCGAGCGCCTCGAAGAGCCCCCTTCTTCGCCCTCAGCGCCCACAGGACGCATCCGGCCCGGCCACAGGCCTGGCCTCGCAGATCTTCTCGTTCACCGCGGCGATCTGCTCGCTGATCGCCGCGAACTCGCCGTGCCGGGCCACCTCGCGGCGGACCTTCTCCACCTCCCCCGCGGCGAGCTGCCGGCCTACGGTGCCACGGCCCCGGGCGGCCCTGGTCCACAAGAACCTCGGCCCGTGCCCAGGATGATCCGGCTGCGCACACGCGCAATTCGGTTTCCCGCACTTGCGGTAGTTCTCGCTGACCGAACCGCGACGGAAGTCACCGACCGCCGCGAGCTGCGCATACAACCGGTCCCGCTCGGCCTCAAGCTCCGGGAGCGACGGCTCGGTCATGGGCACCCCTCATCTGGTTGCTAGCTCGCAACCAGGCTCCCATCATAACCAGCCCAGACATGGGACCCCTACGAATGTGTCACGCACCCCGTCCCGGTCACTCCGGCGGAATGTCAGTGGGCGAGGCTAAGTTGGTGTGGGGCAGCGGGCGATTGGAAGAGCTCTTGGTTACCTACGAGGCGCCAGACCGGATTTCGCGACGAGCGGGCGAGCGGCGAAGGGCGGAGCTCGGCGAGTTCCTCAAGGCCCGGCGGGCCGGGCTGAGCCCGGGCGACTTCGGCATGCCGGCGGGTTCGCGCCGGCGCACGCCCGGGCTGCGCCGCGAGGAGGTCGCCCTGCTCGCCGGGGTGGGCGTGACCTGGTACACCTGGCTGGAGCAGGGCCGCCAGATCAACGCCAGCACGCAGGTCCTTGATGCGGTGGCGCGCACGCTGCGGCTGGACCGGGCCGAGCGGGAACACCTGTACCAGCTGGCCGAGGCGACGCCGTTGCGCGCGGAGTGCAGCCGCCAGTCGGTGCCGGACGCCATCCGCGAGATCGTGTACTCCCTCGACCCGCTCCCGGCGAGCGTGATCAATAGCCGGTACGACGTCCTCGTGTCGAACAGCGCGTCGGAGGAGCTGTTCTGGGAGTGGCACACGATGCCGTGCATCCACAAGAACACCCTGTGGTGCTGCGTCACCGAGCCGAGCGCGCGCGCCAAGCTGCTGGAGTACGAGAGCCAGGTCCGCTACATGGTGGCGCGGCTGCGCTCGGCTTACGGTCGGCACATCGGCGACCCGGACTGGGAAGAGGACATTCGCAGGCTCGCCGGCCTGAGCCGCGAGTTCGCCGAGTTGTGGGCGCGGCACGAGGTCGCCGACCCGGAGGCCCGGTCGCTGACCTACCTGCACCCGGTCGCCGGGCCGCTGCGGCTGGTGCTCAGCGAGCTCAACGTCCCGGAGATGCCCGAGGCGCGCATCTCCGTCTACACCCCCGCTGACGACGACACCCGGGCCAGGATGCCGCTGACCCGCCGGGCACCCCATCCGGACGCGCAGGTATTCCAGGGGTTAGCCGGGCAGGGTCAGTGCCTCCGCTGCCACAGCGGTACCACAGGTCGCAAGGGCACCAGCAGATGGCTACCCGGAACCGGTCCCGGGCGGTCGGGAATTAGTTCAGGAAGTAGCTGCTGCCGCCGGTCTGCGGGTTGGTCACCTGCGCGAGGACCTGGATCGTGCCGGCGTCGGCGAAGGTGAGCTGCAGCCAGATGTCCTTACCGTCGTGCATGGGCCCGGCGCCCGTGATCAGCAACTGGTAGCTGTCCGGGTTCAGCCGGACCAGCGAGTCCGCCGGAATGGGGATGCCCGACACGGGGCGCATGACCAGGGCGCCCGTCGGACTCTCGACGCGGGCACGTAGCTGCACGGTCCCGCCCACGCTGGTGGTCGCGCCCACCAGGCGGTCGGCGTGGCCGTTGTTCCTGATGTCCAGGTACGCGATGGTGGTCCCCGGGATCGTCGGCTGCGGCACGTACGCGGTCGTGATGCTGATCGACGTCGACGACGCGCACCCGGTCAGCGCGACGGCCGCCAGCAGCACCGCACTGCCGAGGCCGACCAGGGACGTCAATCTGCGCATACAGAAAAGGCTACCGCGCGGTGCGCCGTCACCCGCGGTCGACGGCGGTGCCAAGCAGACCGAGCGGGGGCGAGCCGAGGTCCATCAGGGCCTTGTGGAAGCGCTGCAGCGTGAACCCGGTGGCCCAGTCCTTCCTGGCCCGCTCGCGCAGCTTGAGGATCTCCAGCTTGCCCCAGGTGTACCGGCCGTAGGTCGGGTCGAAGGTGGCGCGCCGGGCCTCCGAGAGCGCCGCGGGACCGGACAGGTGCGTGTCCGCCTCGAACCGCTGCGCCGCCTGCTCGACGGTCATGCCCGCCGTGTGCACGCCGATGGCGCAGGCCAGCCTGGTCACCCGGACCAGCGCTTCCAGCCAGACGCCGATGGCGATCTTCTCCTCGCCGGCCGCGAAGCCCTCCTCGATCGCCATCTCCTCCGCGTAATGCGCCCAGCCCTCGACGAACGCGCTGGACACCACGAAGCTGCGGACCGGCGAGGTCAGGCGGCGCATGGCGCGCCCGTGCGAGAAGTGCCCAGGCGCGACCTCGTGCACGGTGATGCCGGGGAGCGTGGTGTCGCTGAAGACCTCCAGCCACTCCTCCTGCTCCCGCTGCGGCCAGGACTCGTCGGGCGGCGTGATGTGGTACCACGACGGGCCCTCAGGCTCGCCGGGCGCGGCCGATGACATCATCGCCATCGCCCACCGCCGCGACGCAGGCGCCGGGCCGACCAGGCAGACGCCGTCGTGGTAGGGGACCAGGTCGTGGTCGCGGGTGAACTCGATGACCCGCTGCGTCCACAGCCGGGCCGCGTCGATCACGCCGGCCCCGTCCGGGTGCTCGCGGACCAGTTCCCTGGCCACCTCGAGGGCCAGGCCCGGCGCGACGCGCGCGCAGTCCTGCGCCAGCAGGGCGTGCAGCCGGTCGCGTTCCGCGTCGGCCTGCCGGGCCAGCGCGCCCAGGTCGACCGGCAGGGCCTCCGCGCTGCCCATCAGCGCGGCGAGCGCGGCCGAGCCGAGCGCGGGATCCGGGTCGCCGTGGCTCGCAGCCTGCGCCACGTGCGCCACCAGGCGCGCGTGCGCGGCCAGCGCCGCGTCGAGCACCGCCTCGTCGAACCCCGCGCCGCCGTCTGGCGCACCCGGTTCCTCAAGCCCGGCGGCGAGCCCGCCTACCGCGCCAAGGAGGGCCTGCGCGACGGGGGAGCTGACCTGGTCGAGCGAGGAAACGGCCGCGTCCACGGCCCGCGGCCAGCCAGCCAGGTGCTCGGCCCGCGCGGCGTCCCGCTCCGCCGCCGGTGCGTAGTCCCGGTCGTAGCAGGACAGGTCGAGTTCGGAGAGGTGCAGGATCGGGTTACGGCGGTGCAGTTCGAGATCGGCGAAGGTGACCCGCAGGCGCTCCTCCGCCGCGGCCAGCTGCGCCTCGTCGTGCGGGTCGCCGACCCGCTCGCCGTCGGCGCTCGCCGCCGCGAGCCTGGCCAGCCCCGCGCGGACGCCCGCGGCGGACAGGTCCTGCAGCTTGCCGTCGTACTCGTGCCTGCCGCCCTCGCGTACCTCGGCGACGTTGAGGTCGCAGACCGCGCGCAGCCGCGGGGATAGGTCCATGCGGCAGACGTTACCTCGGCCTCAGGGCTGGACCCCGCGCACCCCCTGGCCGGTCCGGACGGGCAGGACGAACAGCAGCGGCGCGCCCATCGAGGCGCAGGCGTCGAACGAATGGTTGACGTAGACGGCCACGGTCTGGTCCGGCGGGAACACCTTCAGCCATTCCACGGTCTGCGGCTTGCACGCGTGCGCCGGGAAGTTGGCGGCCTCGGCGACCTGGAGCCAGGCGTGCGCGACGCCGCCGGGGGCCAGGCGGACGGCCAGCTTCCCGAACGCCGGGTTCTCCTGCGCCGCGGCCCCGACCTGGGCCCCGGCGGTGCTCCCGGCGGTGACGAAGGATACGCCCGGGAAGCCGTACATCCCGCAGGCCGAGCCCGAGGTGTTGGTGAAGTCGACCGGGTAGTACGTGCTGCCGGCCGCGGCGCCCGCCAGGGCGGTGTTGACGGTGACGTGCAGCGAGGCCGACTGGCACACCGCGAGGCCGTTCACCGAGGAGGCGGGGGAGGCCAGCTGCGACGCGGAGCCTGCCGCTCCCGGCTGCTGCGTGTGGACACCCGACGCGGTGCTGCCGCCCGCCGGGGCGGAGGCCGACTGGGGTGCCTTCGCGGTGCCGCACCCGGCAAGCACGCTCGCCAGGGTCACCGCGGTCAGGACCAGCGGCGCCACGCGCCGCATGCGGACCAGGCGGGGGGCGGGGGTAATCGTGAGCATGACCCTGTACCTCACAGTGGTGGATTAGTCGCGATGAGTAATCATCGGGCATGCCCCGGGTGTCGCGCAGCCGATACGCAAACTGGCTGACGAGGGACCGGTGAGAAGATCGGGTCATGGGCGATTTTCCCGAGTTCACGACCCGGCCGGAGCTGGCGGGAACGTTCGGCATGGTGGCCTCCACGCACTGGCTCGCCTCCGCGGCCGGGATGGCGGTGCTGGAGCAGGGTGGTAACGCGTTCGACGCGGCGGTCGCCGCCGGGCTGGTCCTCCAGGTCACCGAACCCCACCTGAACGGCCCGGGCGGTGAGGTGCCGATCATCGCCCACAACGCCGGGCGCGGCGAGACGTTCGTGCTCTGCGGGCAGGGGAGCTCCCCCGCGGCGGCCACGCCCGAGGTGTTCGGCGACCTCGGCCTGGACCTCGTGCCGGGCAGCGGGCTGCTCGCGGCCTGCGTGCCGGGGTCGTTCGGGGCGTGGCTGCTGCTCCTGCGCGAGTTCGGCACGCTCCGCCTGCGGGACGTGCTGGGCTACGCGATCGGCTACGCGGCCGGCGGCTACCCGCTCGTGCCCGCCATCAGCTGGGGCATCGCCAGCGTGGCCGACCTGTTCCGTGACCACTGGCCCAGTTCGGCCGAGGTCTACCTGCCGGGCGGCACCGTGCCCAGGGCAGGCTCGCGGTTCGCCAACCCCGCGCTGGCCGCCACCTACCAGCGCATCCTGGCCGAGGCCGAGGCGGCCAGCGGTGATCGCGACGAGCAGATCGAGGCGGCCAGGCGCGCCTTCTACGAGGGCTTCGTGGCCGAGGCGATCGCCGCGTACCTCGCCGAGGCCGAGGTGATGGACGTGACCGGCCGACCGCACCGGGGCCTGCTGTCCGGTGCCGACATGTCGGCCTGGCGGCCCCGGCGGGAGGAGCCACTGACCTTCGAGGCCTACGGCCTGACCGTGTGCAAGACCGGGCCCTGGGGCCAGGGCCCGGTCTTCGGCCAGCAGACCGCGCTGCTCGGCGGGTTCGACCTGGCCGCCATGGGTCCCGGCCGTGCGGACTTCATCCATACCGTGGTCGAGTGCGCCAAGCTCGCGTTCGCCGACCGCGAGGCCTGGTACGGCGACCCCGACTTCACCGACGTTCCGGTCAAGGCGCTGCTATCTGCCGAGTACGCGGACGCCAGGCGCGCGCTGATCGGGACGCAGGCGTCGCTCGACCTGGTCCCGGGCGCCCCGGAAGGCAGGCCGCCCCGGCTACCCGCCTTCGTCACAGACTCGTTCGGCCTGAGCGGGAGCGGCGAGCCGAGCACGGATCCCCCGCTGGACCCGGGCACGGGCGAGCCGACGCTGCGCACCAGCGGCCCGGGCGACACCTGCCACCTGGACGTGGCCGACCGGTTCGGGAACATGGTGTCGGCCACGCCGAGCGGCGGCTGGCTGCAGTCCTCGCCGGTCATCCCGGGTCTGGGCTTCTGCCTGGGGACGCGGGCGCAGATGTTCACCCTCACGCCGGGGCTGCCCGCCACGCTCGCGCCGGGCAAGCGCCCCCGGACCACCCTCACCCCGAGCCTGGCGCTGCGGGACGGCGAGCCGTACCTGGCGTTCGGCACGCCCGGCGGCGACCAGCAGGACCAGTGGTCGCTGCTGTTCTTCCTCAACCACGCGCTGGCCGGGATGAACCTGCAGCAGGCGATCGACTTCCCGGCCTTCCACTCCGCGCACATGCCGTCGTCGTTCTACCCGCGCCAGGCGCAGCCGCGCGTGGTGGACATCGAGTCGCGCGCCGACCCCGCCGTGGTCGAGGAACTGCGCAGGCGCGGCCACCTGGTCAACGTCCGGCCCGCCTGGTCCCTCGGCCGGGTCAGCGCGGTCGCCCGCCGCGACGGCCTGCTGTACGCGGCGGCCAACGCGCGCGGGATGCAGGGCTACGCCGTCGGCCGCTGAGCGCCGGCCGGGCAAAGCCGAGCCGAGCCAAGCCGAGCCAAGCCGAGCCGAGCCGAGCCGAGCCGCGTCACGGAACCGGCGATGACAGATGTCATGGCCGGCCGCTGAGAGACGGCACTACTGGACGCCGTCCGCCTCGTGATGGTATGGGACCACCGGCGGACAGGCGGGGACCAGTCATGCGGAACCGGAAGACAGGGGCAAGTGATGAGCCACTACGGGACAGGCGACCAGGCCGTCCGGAGTGACGGGAGTGACAGTAGCTCCTCTAGTTACGGGAGTGCTAAGGCCTTCGGCGGGTCGGGCGCTCCCGTTGTCTCGTTCGAGAACGTCTCCAAGCACTACGGGAGCCTGCGCGCGGTTGACGGGCTGAGCCTGGACCTGCGCCCCGGCGAGACGGTGGCGCTGCTCGGACCGAACGGCGCGGGCAAGTCGACCTCGCTGGACATGCTCCTCGCGCTGCGCAAGCCCACCAGCGGGCAGATCAGGATGTTCGGTTCTGATCCGTACCACGCGGTGAAGTCCGGCCGGGTGGGCGCCATGCTACAGTCCGGCGGGCTGATGCCCGAGGTGACCGTCCGCGAGCTGGTCACCCTGGTCACGGACCTGCACCCGCGTCCGGAGCCGGTGGAGCTGACGCTCAAGCGGGCGGGCATCGCCCAGTTCGCCGATCAGCGGGTCGACCGCCTTTCCGGCGGCCAGACCCAGCGGGTGCGGTTCGCCCTGGCCATCTGCGGCAAGGCCGAGCTGATCGTGCTCGACGAGCCGACCACGGCGATGGACGTGGAAACCCGCAGGCTGTTCTGGAACAGCATGAAGGAAGAGGTCGCTGCGGGGCGCACGCTGCTGTTCGCCACGCACTACCTGGAGGAGGCCGACCAGGCCGCGGACCGGATCCTGGTCATCAACCGGGGCAGGCTGCTCGCGGACGGCACGCCGGCCGACATCAAGGCGCGGGCCGGGGCCAGGCGGCTGTCCTTCCGCCTCGACGGGGTAAGCGAGCAGTTCCTGCGCGGCCTGCCCGCCTTGGTCAACGTGGAAGTCCGGCACGACCTGGTGCAGATCCAGACGTCCGACTCGGACGCCACGCTGTACGCGGTGCTTGACGCCGGCTACCGGCCGCACGAGATCGAGGTCACCGGCCTCGGCCTGGAGCAGGCCTTCCTCGCCATCACCGCCGAAGACGACCGGGCCAGCGACGACGTACGAGCAGAAGCACGAGCGGAAGAGGGGACGTCCTGACATGCGCGGCATACTGTCGCTGACACGAGTCGAGATCATGCGCCTGCGGCGCAACCGGCGGTACCTCATCTTCACGGTCGGCTTTCCCGTCGTCCTGTACCTCCTGCTCGGTAAGCAGGTCACCGCGCTGGCCTACGGCGTCTCGTTCCACGCGTACTACATGGTCGCGATGGCGATGTTCGGCGGCTTCAGCGGCGCGCTCACCGGCAACGCGCAGCGCATCTCGCAGGAGCGGAAGGACGGCTGGATCCGCCAGCTGCGGCTCACCCCGCTGCCGGCCAACGGCTACGTGGTCAGCAAGATCTTCGTCTCGATGGCGACCACGGTGCCGTCCATCGTGATCGTGCTGCTGCTCGGCCGGTTCTACGGCGGCGTGAACCTGCCGGTCTGGCAGTTCCTGGCCATCGCGGTCACGATCTGGTTCGGGGCCACGATCTTCGCGGCGCTGGCCGTGGCCATCGGCTACCGGTATCAGCCCGACCAGGTGCAGCCGATCGCGATCGCCGTGTATTTCGTATTCGCGATCCTCGGCGGCCTGCTGTTCCCGATCAACGGCGGCCTGCGGAAGGTCGGCGAGATCACGCCCACGTACGACGCGGTGAAGATCGCGACCGACGTGATCGGGAACGCCTCGGTCTCGGCGAGCCTGGCCATCGGCCTGGTGGTCTGGCTGCTGATCTTCATCGGGCTGGCCACCCTGTCGGTCCGCGCCACCGCGGAGAACGTCTGAGCGGTCCGGGCCCAGGGCGTGGCAGCATGGAAGCGCGGACCCCCGAAGCCCGGGAGGTGACGACGCGATGGCCGCCAAGGTGAGCCAGGCTCCTACCGACTGGCTCGCGCCGGGCGTCATGGCGGGCGGCGTGCGGGCGCGCTTCGTGCCGGGGACCGGCAGCCCGCAGCGCTGGCTCTTCTCGGGCATCTGGCTGGTCTACCTGATCGCGCCGGTCTCCGATCTGTTCGGTCACCGGCACAGCGCGGCCTGGATCGCGGGCGGGCTGGCGATCGCCGTCGCGTTCGGCGCCGTCTACCTGCCCACCCTCGTCCAGGTGAACAACTGGCCGCGGCTGGCTCCGTTCGGGCTCGGCGCGGTCGTCGGGCTCGCGGCCCTGGCCTGCGTGGTGTACGGAACGGCCTGGACTCCGCTGTGGATCTACGTGTCGGCCGCGACCGGGATGGTGCTCTCGGAGGCACCGCACCAGCGGCAGCGGT
This sequence comes from uncultured Actinomycetes bacterium, assembly GCA_963789225.1. Lineage (GTDB taxonomy): Bacteria > Actinomycetota > Actinomycetes > Streptosporangiales > Streptosporangiaceae > Palsa-504. The sequence continues at coordinate 23,450 of CAWBKD010000027.1, read as the reverse complement.
CCCGGCTCGCGGTCCTCGGAGTGGGCGCCTGCTACACGTTCTTCTGCTGGCTCTCGCACACGGGCATCGCGGAGTACCTGGCCGTGCTGCTGCCGGTCCTGCTGGTCGGCGTGGCCATGATCGGGTTCCGGATGCAGATCACGATGATGCGCGAACTCGCCCAGGCCCGCGAGACGGTCGCGAAGCTGGCCGCCAGCGAGGAGCGGACCCGGCTGGCCAGGGACATGCACGACCTGACCGGCCAGTCGCTTTCGATGATCACGCTGAAGTCGGACCTGGCCGCCAAGCGGCTGACCAGGCTGCCCGCGTCGGCCGAGCGCGACGCGGCGCTCGGCGACCTGGGCGACATCGGCCTGGTCAGCCGGCAGACGCTGCACGACATCAGGGAGGCGGTCAGCGGGTACCGCCGCCCGACGCTCGCGATCGAGGTGATCACCGCGCGGAACGCGCTCGAGGCGGCTGGCCTCCGCTTCGACGACGACGCCCAGCTGACGCTGCGGTCGGGCACGTTCGACGCCGACGCGGAGGCGACGCTGGCCTGGTGCCTGCGCGAGGCCGTCACCAACGTGATCAGGCATTCCGGCGCGAAGGTCTGCCGCGTCCGCCTGATCCGGCGCGACTGGGAACTGTCGCTCGAGGTCACCGACGACGGCCGCGGCCCCCAGCCCCGGGACGCGCCCGGGGGAGTCGGCCTGCACGGCATGTCTGAACGCCTGTCCGCGGTCGGCGGGGGGCTGTCATTCGGGCCGGCCGAGGCCGGCGCCCGCGCCCGCGGCTTCCGGCTGACCGCGACGGTCCCGGTGGAGCGCTATGACGCCTGACCCTGCTGCCCCAGACGCCCAGCCCCCCGCGGCGCCGGTGCGGCTGCTCCTCGCCGAGGACCAGGTCATGATCAGGGAGGCCCTGGCCGCGCTGCTGTCCTTCGAGGGTGAGTTCGAGGTGGTGGCCCAGGTCGGCCGGGGCGACGAGGTGGTCAGCGCGGCGCAGGGCACCCGCCCGGACGTCGCGGTGCTCGATATCGAGATGCCGGGCCTGGACGGCCTGTCCGCCGCCGCGGAGCTGAAGCGGCATCTGCCCGACACCAAGATCGTGATCTTGACCACGTTCGGCAGGCCGGGGTTCCTGCGCCGCGCGATGGAATCGGGGGTGTCCGCGTTCCTGGTCAAGGACTCCCCGGCCGACAAGCTCACGCAGACCATCCGCCGGGTCCTGGCCGGCGAGCGCGTGATCGACCCGGATCTGGCGGCCGCCGCGCTGGCCGACGGCCTGAACCCGCTCACCCCGCGCGAACGCGACGTGCTCGAGGCGTCGGCGGACGGCCGGACGATCGCGCAGATCGCGGGCGAGCTCTTCCTGTCCGAGGGCACGGTGCGGAACTACCTGTCCGCGTGCATCCAGAAGACGGGGGCCAGGAACCGGGCCGAAGCGCTGAAAAATGCCTCGGAACGGGGCTGGCTCTAGATCATAAGATGAACGGCGTGACGTCAGCTGGCTATCTTCGGTACCCGCATGTTCACGGTGAGCTACTCGTCTTCGTCGCAGAGGATGACGTCTGGCTCGCCCCGGCCGAAGGGGGCCGCGCGTGGCGGCTGTCGGCCGACGCTGCCCAGGTAAGTAACCCGCGGTTCTCGCCCGACGGGTCGCGCATCGCGTGGACGAGCTGGCGGGACGGGAACTCGGAGGTGTACACGGCCGACCCGGACGGCGGCGACGCGGCCAGGCTCACCTACTGGGGCGACGACCGGGTGTCGGTGACCGGCTGGAACTCCGCCGGCGAGGTCCTCGCGATCAGCGCCGTCGGCCAGCCCGAGGTGCAGTACACCTGGGCCTACGCGATCCCGCTCGAGGGCACCCCGCCGCGTCGGCTGCCGTTCGGGCCGGTCTTCGACTTCGCCCTGGCGCAGACGGGAACCGCGCTGCTCACCGGCCGGTTCAGCGAACCGGTGCAGTGGAAGCGCTACCGGGGCGGTACCGCGGGCAAGATCTGGGTCCGCGCCGGGCAGGAGCCGTTCACCCGGGTCCTGGCGGACCTGCCGGGCCAGCTGGCCAGCCCGCTGGTGATGGGGGACCGGCTGTTCTTCGTGTCCGATCACGAGGGCACCGGCAACATCTACTCCTGCGCTCTGGACGGCACGGGGGTCCGGCGGCACACCGACCACGACGGCAGGTACGCCAGGAACCCGACGACGGACGGCCGGCGGATCGTCTACCACGTGGCCGGGGACCTCTGGATCCTGGACGGCGCGGACGCCCCCGAGCCGCGCAAACTCGAGATCACCCTCGGCTCGCCGGCCGCCGCCCGCGCCCCGCGCCTGGTCTCCGCCAAGGATCACCTGGGCAGCCTCGACTGCGACAAGACGGGTCAGGCCAGCGCAGTCGAGGTGCGCGGGACCGTGCACTGGCTGACCCACAAGGACGGCCCGGCCCGCGCGCTGTACGTCAACCCGCAGGCCCGGGCCCGGCTGCCGCGCGTGCTTGGGGACTCCGGCCAGGTGGTCTGGGTCACCGACGCGGGAGGCGCCGACGCGCTGGAAATCGCCGCCGCGGATGGTGACACATCGTCCGTTCGGCTCGCCGAAGGCCTCCTGGGGTCGGTGCTCAGCCTGGCTGCTTCCCCGGACGGGGCGACGGTGGCGGCCGCGGCGCACGACGGCAGGCTGCTGGTGGTGGACGTGGCCTCGGGGCAGGTCAGCGAGCTGGCCGCCGGCGACGACGGCGCGCTCGACGGGTTGTGCTTCTCGCCGGACTCGGCCTGGCTGGCCTGGTCGCAACCGGGGCCGCAGCCGCTGCGCCGGATCCGCGTCGCGCGCCTCGCGGACCGCGAGGTGATCGACGTGACCGACGGCCGGTTCGCGGACACCGACCCGACCTTCACCGCGGACGGGCTGTACCTGGCGTTCGTGTCGCGGCGCAGCTTCGACCCGGTGTACGACGCGCAGTCCTTCGACATGTCGTTCCCGTACGGCAGCCGCCCCTACCTGGTGGCGCTGGCCGCCGAGACCCCCTCGCCGTTCGGGCCGCTGCCCGGCGGCCGGCCGGTGAGCCAGGATCCGGCGCCTTCTAAAGAGAAAACCGATTCAGCCGAACGAGCGGTGGTGACCGTCCACGCGGACGGCCTCGCGGATCGCGTGGTCGGCGTGCCGGTGCCCGAGGCCAGGTACTCCGGACTGCAAGCGGTCAAGGGCGGCCTGGCCTGGCTGCGCGAGCCCGTCGCCGGGGTGCTCGGGGAGGGCGGCGCGGAGGTGGACGGGGACCCGGCGCGCCCCGCGCTGGAACGGTTCGACCTGCGCAAGCGGGAGGTCACCGAGCTGGCGGGCGAAGTGGACTGGTTCGCCGTGAGCGGCGACGGCACCCGCCTGGCGATCAAGGACCGCGACGACCTGCGGGTCGTCCCGTCCGAGCGCAAGGACAACCACGGCTCTGGCGACACGGTCACGGTCGACCTGTCCCGGGCCAGGTTCCAGGCCGACCCGGCCGCGCTCTGGCGGCACGCCTACGCCGAGGCCGGGCGCCTCATGCGCAGGGACTACTGGGTGCCCGACATGTCCGGAGTGGACTGGGACGGCGTGCTGGACGCCTACCGGCCGCTGCTCGACCGCATCCGCGGCGCCGACGACTTCACCGACCTGCTCTGGGAGGTGTTCGGCGAGCTGGGCACCTCGCACGCCTACGCCTTCAAGCCGGGCCCGGACCCGTTCTCCTCCTCCGGCTCGCCCCCGGCTCCGGCGGCCGTCGGGCAGCTCGGCGCCGACGTATCCAGGGACGCGTCCGGCCGCTGGATCGTGGACCGGGTGCTGCCCGGTGAGTCCTCCGATCCGCGGGCGCGCTCGCCGCTGGCCGCGCCGGGCGTGGCGGTGCGGGCGGGGGATGAGCTGGTGGCCGTGGACGGCCAGCCGGTCGACCCGGACCGCGGGCCCTGGCCGCTGCTGGCCGGCACGGTCGGCAAGCCCGCCGAACTAACCGTGCGGGCCCCTGGGTCGCAAGCCCGCCGCGTCGTGGTCGTGCCGCTGCGTGACGAGCGGCGGCTGCGCTACCAGGACTGGGTGGCGGGCAACAGGCGCGCCGTCCGCGAGCTCGGCGGCGGCCGCGTGGGCTACCTGCACATCCCGGACATGGTGGGCCACGGCTGGGCGCACTTCAGCCGCGACCTGCGGACCGAGATGCGGTTCGACGCACTGATCATGGACGTGCGCGGGAACAGCGGCGGGCACATCTCCGAGCTCGTGGTGGAGAAGCTGGCGCGCCGCGTCATGGCCTGGGACGTCGGGCGCTGGCTGCGCCCGGTGTCCTACCCGCAGGACGCGCGGCGCGGCCCGCTGGTCACCGTGGCGGACGAGCACGCCGGATCCGACGGGGACATCGTGACCGCGGCGATCCGCTCCCTCGGCCTCGGCCCGGTCGTCGGCACCCGCACCTGGGGCGGCGTGATCGGGTTCACGGATCTGCACGCGCTCGTCGACGGGACCCACCTGACCATCCCCCAGCTGGCGTTCTCGTTCAACGACTACGGCTGGGGCGTGGAGAACTACGGGGTCGACCCCGACGTTGAGGTGCTGTTCACGCCGGACGACTGGGCGGCGGGCCGCGACCCGCAGCTGGAGACCGCGGTGCGCCTCGCGCTCGAGGCGCTCGAGAAGCAGCCGCCGTCTACGCCACCGGACCCGTCGACCGGCCCGTCCAAGGCCCGCCCGCCGCTTCCGCCCAGGGAGTCGCGCCCGGCGGGCGGTGCGTGATGTCGTCCGGATACCTGCGCTACCCCCACATTCACGGCGACCTGATCACGTTCGTGGCCGGGCCCGAAGTCTGGCTGGCCCCGGCCGGGGGCGGCCGCGCGTGGCGGTTGTCCGCCGAGGCCGCCCAGGTCAGCTACCCGCGGTTCGCCCGTGACGGGTCGCGGGTCGCGTGGACGAGCTGGCGGGACGGCAACCCGGAGGTCTACGCGGCCGACGCCGACGGCGGCGACGCGACCAGGCTCACCTACTGGGGCGATCCGCAGACCCGGGTCACCGGGTGGACGGCCGGCGGCGAGGTGCTGGCCATCTCCTCGGCCGGGCAGCCGGCCATGAAGTACAAGCGCGCGTTCGCGGTCCCTGGCCTGGAGTCCCAGGGCGCGCCGCCTCGCCTGCTCCCGTACGGCCCCGTCTCCGACGTGGTCATCGAGGAGGCGGCCACCGCGCTGCTGACCGGGAGCGTCGCGAGCGAGCCCTCGTCCTGGAAGGGCTACCGGGGCGGCCGGGCCGGGCGCGTGTGGGTCTCGTCCTCCGGCGGGCCGTTCGTCCGGGTGCTGGCTGGCCTGGGCGGTCAGCTGGGCAGCCCGATCCTGGCCGGGGGGCGGCTGTTCTTCCTGTCCGATCACGAGGGCACCGGGAACATCTACTCGTGCGCGCTGGACGGGACCGGCCTGCGGCGGCATACCGACCATGACGGGTTCTACGCGCGGAACCCGGCCACCGACGGGCACCGGATCGTGTACCACGTGGCCGGCGACATCTGGGTGCTGGACGGCCCGGAGGCCCCCGAGCCGCGCAAGCTGGAGGTCATCCTGACCTCGCCGGCGGCGGCGCGGTCGCCGCGCCTGATCACGGGGCGGGATCACCTGGGCGGCCTGAACCCCGATCGGACGGGTCAGGCCAGCGTGGTCGAGGTGCGCGGGACGGTGCACTGGCTGACGCACAAGGACGGCCCGGCGCGGGCGCTGTTCGTGGACCCGGCGGCGCGGGCGCGGCTGCCGCGGGTCCTGGGGGAGACCGGCCGGGTGGTCTTCGTGACCGACGCGGCCGGCCCGGATGCGCTGGAGGTGGCGTCGGTGGCGGGGGACGCGCCGCCGGTCCGGCTGGCCGAGGGTGCGCTGGGGTGGGTGCAGGGGCTGGCCGCCTCGCCGGACGGGGCTACGGTCGCGGTCGCCGCGCACGACGGCAGGCTGATCGCGGTCGAGGTGGCCTCGGGGCGGGTCAGCGAGCTGGCCGCCTCGGACGACGGGCCGGTGGACGGGCTGTCCTGGTCGCCGGATTCGGCGTGGCTGGCCTGGTCGCAGCCGGGCCCGCAGCCGCTGCGGCGGATCCGGATGGCGCGGCTGGCCGACGGGCTGGTGCTGGACGTGACCGACGGCCGCTTCGCGGATACCGACCCCGTGTTCACCGCGGACGGGCTGTACCTGGCGTTCTTGTCGCGGCGCAGCTTCGACCCCGTATACGACGCGCAGTCGTTTGACCTGTCGTTCCCGTACGGCAGCCGTCCCTACCTGGTGCCGCTGGCCGCCGCCACCCCGTCCCCGTTCGGCCCACTGCCCGGCGGCCGCCCGGTGAGCGCCGAGGACTCCAAGGACGCCGACGACGACGGCGGTCCGGACGACCCGCAGGCCGTGACCGTCGACCCAGAGGGCCTGGCCGAACGCGTGGTGGCCGTGCCCGTGGAAGAGGCCCGCTACTTCGGATTGCGCGCGGTGAAGGGCGGCCTGGCCTGGCGGCGGACCCCGGTGGCCGGGGTCCTCGGCGAGGGCGGGGCGGCCCTGGACGACGACCGCCCGCGTGCGGCGCTTGAGCGGTTCGACCTGGGCAAGCGGGAGGTCACGGAGCTGGTCAGCGAGCTGGACTGGTTCGCCGTCAGCGGTGACGGCACCCGGCTGGTGGTCAAGGACGGCGACGACCTGCGCGTCCTGCCGACGTCGCGCAAAGGGGGCGCAAACGGCGACGACGCGGTGACGGTGGACCTGTCCCGGGCCCGGTTCCAGGCCGACCCGGCTGCGCTATGGCGGCACGCCTACGCCGAGGCCGGGCGGTTCATGCACAGGGACTTCTGGGTGCCCGACATGTCCGGGGTGGACTGGGACGGCGTGCTGGACGCCTACCGGCCGCTGCTCGACCGCCTCCGCGGGGCGGACGACTTCGCCGACCTGCTCTGGGAGGTGCTCGGCGAGCTGGGCACCTCGCACAGCTACGTGAACCCGGCCGCGGGCCCGGTTCCTGGCGCTCCCGGCACGCCGAAGACCGTGCCGGTGGGCCAGCTCGGCGCGGACATCTCGCGAGATGGCTCGGGGCGCTGGCTCGTGGACCGGGTGCTGCCCGGTGAATCGTCCGACCCGAGGGCGCGGTCGCCGCTGACCGCACCGGGGGTCGCGGTCCTGGCGGGGGATGAGCTGGTGGCCGTGGACGGCCAGCCGGTCGACCCGGTCCGCGGCCCCTGGCCGCTGCTGGCCGGCACCGCGGGCAAGCCCGTGGAACTCACCGTGCGGCCAGGCCAGTCCGAAGGGGCCCAGCGCCGGGTCGTCGTCGTGCCGCTGACCGGCGAGCGCAGGCTGCGCTACCAGGACTGGGTGGCCGGGCGGCGCCGGGCCGTCCGCGAACTCAGCCAGGGGCGGCTCGGCTACCTGCACATCCCGGACATGGTGGGTGAGGGCTGGGCCCACTTCCACCGTGACCTGCGCACGGAGATGGCCCGTGACGGCCTGATCTTCGACGTGCGCGGAAACAGCGGGGGGCACACCTCGCAGCTGGTCGTGGAGAAGGTGGCGCGCCAGGTCATCGCCTGGGACATGGGACGCGGGTTCCGGCCCGGCACGTACCCGGAGGCGGCCAGGCGCGGGCCGATGGTCACCATCGCCGACGAGTACGCCGGGTCCGACGGCGACATCGTGACGGCGGCGGTCCGGATCCTCGGCCTCGGCCCGGTCGTCGGCGCCCGCACCTGGGGCGGCGTGATCGGCATCGACGGCTACCATCAGCTGGTCGACGGGACCGGCATCACCGCGCCCCGGTACGCGTTCTCGTTCACCGAGTACGGCTGGGGCGTGGAGAACTACGGGGTGGACCCGGACGTGGAGGTGCTGAACACCCCGGACGACTGGGTGGCGGGCCGCGACGTCCAGCTCGAGACCGCGGTGCAGCTGGCCTTGGAGGCCCTGGACAAGCAGCCGCCCCTGCTGCCGCCGGACATCTCGACGGGACCGGTCAAGGCTCGCCCGCCGCTGCCGCCCCGGCCGTAGCTCAGGTAAACCAGCGGATCCAGGCCCCATGGCCGTCGACGAACGCTAGCGCCGTTCGCCCGTCGCGGGTCAGCAGCGCGGGGGACGGGCCTGGATCCGGAGCCGGCAGTTCGCGGGGGAAGCCCGGCAACCCGGCCAGTACGCCCGGGGACTCATTCGACAGCCACACCGCATCCAGGTCGCGCAGGGCCCCGGCGAACTCCGCGCGGCGCTCCGGGCTCAGGTAGGCGAGGACGGCGGAATGGAACACCACGAGCGTCGCCTCCCGCGGGGCCCCGGCCGCGGTCTCGGCCAGGCGGTCAACCAGGTCCCCGCGAACCAGCCGGGGCGGGTCCAGCCGGGCCAGCTCGACGGCCGCGGCCAGCCGCTCGGCCCGGTCGCCCTCCCCGGGCCATACCAGGCACGACAGCCACCGTACGTCGTCCGGGTCAGCGACATCGAGCGGATTCAGGTCGATCCCGGCCCGCCACACCACCTGCGGAGCCTGGCTGGGCAGCGGCACCGGTCCCCGGGGCTCGCAGTCGAAGGTGGGAGCACCGGGGTAACCGTCGATGCGGTGCCCGCCGTAGACGTAGCCGTACCGGTCGGGCAGCAGGCAAAGCCCTGCGCTCGCCCCCACCTCGAGCAGGGCGAGCGGCGGGGGAAGCAGCGACAGGGCCGGCAGCAGCGTGGCGCAGCGGGCTGGCTCGTTGGTCTGGGTGCGCCGGGCCAGCATGATCGCCGCCACCTCGGCCCGGCGGTCGAGGACGGTCACGCGGAAGGCGTCGTAGCCGGGCTGGAGTCCGGCCAGGTAACGAACCGCGGCAAACAGGAGGTTCGGCTGACGCTTCTCCTTCGGCAGGCCGTCCAGGAAGGCGACCAGTTCCGGATCGTCCGCTACCCCGTGCGCCAATTCCGTGTACAGCGGGGAACGCCCGATCGTTTCCAAGGCGGCAAACCTGCGGTAGTTCTCCGCCGTCCCGCGATCAAACTCGTGGCCTATCACATCTGATCAGCCGGATCAGCGGGGCCGGCCGGTGATGGCCACCGTCACGCCCACCCCGATCATGGCCAGCCCGCCGGCGCCGCCGACGATCTCGCACCGCCGCGGTGAGCGCGCGAACCAGGTGCGGACCGCGCTGGCCGCGAACCCCCAGCTGCAGTCGGAGACCGCCCCGATGGTCACCGAGACCACCATCAGCGCATCACCCGGCCACCACCAGCTCGGGCCCGGCCTCGCGTAGCTCCGCCACGGAGCGCACGCCGAGCAGCTGCATGGTCCGCTTGAACTGGGCGGCCAGGATGTCCAGCGCCCGGTTCACCCCCGCCTCCCCGCCCGCCATCAGGCCGTACAGGTAGGCCCGCCCGATCGCGCAGGCGTCCGCGCCGAGCGCCAGGGCCACCGCGATGTCGGACCCGTGCCGGATCCCGGAGTCGACCAGCACGGACACGTCGGGCCCGACCGCCTCGCGGACGGCGGCGATCGTGTTGACCGGCGGCACGGCCCGGTCGAGCTGACGCCCGCCGTGGTTGGAAAGCTGCACGCCGTCCGCCCCGACCGCGAGGGCGTGCCGGCAGTCCGCGGGGCCGAGCGGGCCCTTGATGACCAGCCTGCCCGGCCAGCGCGCCCGCAGGTCGGCGATGTCGTCCCAGGTGATGGCCGGATTGAACAGTGCGCCTGTGCCCTCGATGGTCACCGCCTCGTGCCCGGCGAAGTTGGCGAAGTCGATGGCCGGGTTGCGCAGCATCCGGATCCAGTAACCGGGCTTGCCCGCGATGCTCGCCAGGGTCGCCACGGTGAGCTCGGGCGGGATGACCAGCCCGTTGCGGCGGTCCCTGATACGGTGACCGGTCACGAAACAGTCCACCGTCACCACCAGGACCCGGTACTTGGCCGCGGCCGCCCGGTCCACGAGTTCCTTGTTCAGCCCGCTGTCCCGCAGGATGTACAGCTGGAACCACAGATCGGGCTGCGCGCTCTCGGCGACCGCCTCGATCGTGGTGGTGGCCATGGTGGACAGGGTGTAGGGCAGGCCGTGCCGCTGCGCCGCGCGCGCCGCGGCGATCTCGCCCCCGGGGTGCATCATCCGCGTATAGCCCGTCGGCGCCAGCGCCAGCGGCAGGGGAGCGACCGAGCCGAGGAACGCCGCGGACGTATCGGGCTCCGACACGTCCACCAGCGTGCGCGGCTGGAACCGCCACCGCCGGAACGCCCTGGAGTTAGCGCGCAGCGACAGCTCCTCGTCCGCCCCGCCGTCGACGTAGTCGAAGACCGGCCGCGGGATCAGCCGCTTCCCCGCGGCGCGCAGATCGGCGATGTCGTGACAGGCCGAAAGCCGCCGGCTGGTCGCGTCCAGCTCCACCGGCTTCATCTTGATCAGCTCGTGTATCTCCGAAGCCCTCATGCCCCGGACGATACGCGGCGCCCTCCCGCTCGCGAAAGCCAGGCGGGTACCGGGAACCCCTCAGATCACTGATTGAGGGGGTCGACCACCCCGGACCGCCCTAGACTGCGTGCCGATACGACCGGAAATAGCCAGGCTTCGCACCAGGGGGGCATGTGCACCCGTACACCCAGTTCCGCTACGTCCAGGTCATCCCGGGCTCTGGCCAGGATGGCCTGCCCTGACGCGAATCCGGGTCCGGACGGACGGCCTGGATTAGCTGCGCGGGTACGGGGCACCCAAAGGTGAGAAAGTGAGAGCCCGCGCGCTCTACCAGGAGGTGCGCGCCGTCTATGCCGCTGGGCGGCCAGGATGGGACGATCGTGCCGTGATGCCACCGCAGCCCGGTGCGATCCAGGTGACCGATCACCTGCAGCGCCGGATCCGCAAGCCGGTCGACCTGCTGCGCTGCATCATCGCCTGCATCGAGTTCGTGGCCCTGGCGATCGCCGGCATCGCGGCGAGCGCCACCACCACCGGCGTGGAGACCGACCTCGTCGGCGTGAGCGAGCGGCTGCCGCGCCCCCTGCTCGAGGCGGCCACCCCGCTGACCGTGGTCGCGCTGTTCAGCCTGCCCGTGGCGCTGGCCATCCAGCAGCTCCTGCGGCGCCAGCCGCGACGGCTGGCCGAGGCGGTGCTGACCGGGGTCCTGGCCGGCCTGGTGACCAAGGCCGTCGACCTGCTGCTGTGGCGCAGCGTGGCTAGCCGGCTCTACTACGCGATCATCATGTCGCGTCCCGGGGTCAGCCACGTCCAGGCCCTGGATCCGTACCTGGCCGCCCTGGTCGCCTACACCACCATGATCGTCCTGGTGGGCCGCCCCATCTCGCGGAACGCGCTCTGGCTGGCGGTGGGCGTCTACGCCGTCGTCCAGCTCGTCGGGACGGCGCACACGACCGTCATCGCGCTCCTGATCACGCTGCTGATGGGCCGCGCGATCGGCCTGGCCGTCCGGTACATCGCGGGCTCGGTGTCGCAGCGGCCCAGCGCGGAGGAGATCGCGGGCGCGCTGGCGAGGACCGGCCTGCCGGTGGCCTCGATCACCCGGGTCCGGCTGACCGGGCCGGGGCACGCCGGATCCCGTTACTACGCGGTGACCATGCAAGACGGCGGCCGCCTCAACGTGGTCGTCTTCGACCGCGACCAGGAGGCGGCCGGCGCGTTCTACCGGCTCTACCGCGCGGTGCGGCTGCAGGGGCAGGTGTCGCGCAACGCCCCGCTGTCCGTGGACCACACGGTCGAGCGCAGGGCCCTGCTGTCGTACGCCACGGTGGACGCGGGCGTGCCCACCCCCCGGCTGCGGGCCCTGGTCCGGGTCGGCCCCGAGGCCGCGGTCCTGGCCTACGACTACCACGACGGGACCACGCTGGCGCAGCGGAACCCCGGGGCCACCGACGCCGAGCTGGCCCGGATCTGGGAGGTCGTCACCCGGCTGCACGCCCACCACGTCACGCACCGCGGCCTGACCGCCGACCACATCCTGTTCACCGGGGATGACCAGGTCATGCTGCTCGACCCGGGCGAGGGCGACGTGGCAGCGACCGACCTGCAGATACGCCTGGACCTTTCCCAGCTCATCACCGAGCTCGCGCTCTTCGTCGGTCCCGACCGGGCCGCGGAACTCGCGATCAAGCAGATCGGGGCCAGCGAGCTGGTCTCCGTGGTGCCGCTGATGCAGCCCGTCGCGCTGGCGCGATCGACCAGGAAGGCCCTGCGCCGCCGGCGCGACGTGCTGCCCGCCCTGCGCACGGCGCTGCTCGCGGCCGTGCCCGGCGGCGAGGTCGCCCCGGTCCGGCTGGAGCGCATCCGGCTGCGGACCCTGCTGACGCTGGTCGCCAGCGTGGTCGCGGCCTACCTGCTGGCCGGCGAGCTCGAGCGGGCCAGCCTGGGTCAGGTCTTGCGCGAGGCCAACGTGGACTGGGGTATCGCGGCGCTGGCGCTGTCGGCGGTGACCTACGTGGCCGCGACAATATCGCTCTCCGGGTTCGTGGGGGAGCGGCTGGACTTCTTCCGCACCTTGCTCGCCCAGGTGGCCGGCTCGTTCGTCACGCTGGTGACGCCCGCCGCCGTGGGCGGGGCGGCGCTGAACATCCGCTACCTGGCGCGCAAGAAGATCCCCGCGCCGGTCGCGGTGGCCAGCGTCGGCGTGGCCCAGGTGTTTGCCTTCGTCCTGCACATCATGCTGATCGTGGTGTTCGCCGCGATCGCGGGAACCGGCCCGGGCGAGCCGCTCAAGCCCCCCAGATGGGCCTACTTCGTGCTGGCCGCGCTCGTCCTGGCCGCGCTCGCGGTGCTCGCGGTGCCCGCCAGCCGGCGCCAATTGCGCGCCCGGGTGTCCCCGACGTTCACGCGGGTCTGGCCCCGCCTGCTCGAGATCCTGCAGCGCCCGCGCAAGCTCGCCGAGGGCGTGGGCGGTGCGCTGCTGCTGAGCTTCGCCTACATCTTCTGCCTGGCCGCGTGCGTGGCGGCGTTCCACAGGTCGGTGCCGATCGCGAGCATCGCCGTGGTGTACCTGACCGGGAGCGCGCTCGGCTCCCTCATCCCCACCCCCGGCGGTCTGGGCGCCGTGGAGGCGGCCCTGACCGCCGGGCTGACCGCCGCCGGCCTGCCCGGCGCGGTCGCGGTCAGCTCGGTGCTGCTGTTCCGCCTGCTGACCTTCTGGCTCCCCGTGCCGTTCGGCTGGGCCGCGCTGAACTACCTGGAACGCAAGCAGGCCTTGTAACGCTCCCAGGGCGGGGATGATCTCCTCACCGTAGGCGGCGAGCGTCTCCTCCTCCTGGTCGTGCATCAGGTAGAGGGCGAACTGGTCCGCGCCGGCCTCGGCCAGCTCGCGCAGCCGGTCCACGTGCGCGGACGCCGGGCCGACCAGGCAGAACCTGTCGACGATCTCGTCCGGCACGAAGTCCACGTCCGGGTTGTCGGACCGGCCGTGGTGCGCGTAGTCGTACCCCTCGCGGCCCTTGATGTAGTCGGTCAGCGCCGTGGGGACCGGCCCTTCCGTGCCGTACCTCGTCACCAGGTCGGCCACGTGATTGCCCACCATGCCGCCGAACCACCGAAGCTGGTCCCGCTGGTGCGGCAGGTCGGTCCCCACGTAGGCGGGCGCCGCGACGCACATGGTCAGCGTGTCGGGATCGCGCCCGGCTTCCTTGGCCGCCGCGCGCACCGCCCCGATGGTCCAGCGGGCGATGTCGGGGTCGGCGGTCTGCAGGATGAACCCGTCGGCCTGCATGCCGGCCAGCTTCAGCGCCCTCGGCCCGTACGCGGCCATCCAGATCTCGAGCTTGCCGTCCCGCACCCACGGCAGGCTCAGCGGCTGGCCGTGGTGCTCGACCTCGCGCCCCTCGGCCAGCTCCTTGATCACGGTCATCGCCGCCGACAGCGTGGCCAGCGACATGGGCGGCTGGCCGATGACCCGCCGGGCCGAGTCGCCGCGCCCGATCCCGCAGACGGTCCGGTTGCCGAACATGTCGTTCAGCGTCGCGAACAGCGAGGCGGTGACCGACCAGTCCCTGGTGCCCGGGTTGGTCACCATGGGCCCGATGGTCATCGCGGACGTCTCGGCGAGGACCGCCGAGTAGATGACGAACGGCTCCTGCCACAGGACGTGCGAGTCCCACGTCCAGCCGTAGGAGAAGCCCGCGTCCTCGGCCCGCACCATCATGTCGACGACCCGGCTGGCGGGCGGGTTCGTCTGCAGCACGACTCCGAAATCCATGATCCGTCCCCCTTACAGCAGATACTGATTCAGGCCGCGGGCGAGGAAGGCGCCGTGGCCGGGTGTGCCCCGGTACTGTCCGTCCTCGATGACCGTGTGCCCGCGGGACAGCGTGGTCACCACCCGGCCGGTGATCTCCAGCCCCTCGTACGCGGAGTAGTCGACGTTCATGTGGTGCGTGGCCGCCGACAGCGTTTGCCGCGCCTGCGGGTCGTAGATCACGATGTCCGCGTCGGACCCGGCCGCGATGACACCCTTGCGCGGGTAGAGCCCGAACATCCGGGCCGGCGTGGTGGACGCCACCTCGACCCACCGGGGCAGCGTGAGCCGGCCGGCGGCCACTCCGGCGTGCAGCAGGTCCATCCGGTGCTCGACGCCTGGCATGCCGTTCGGGATCTTCGAGAAGTCACCCCGCCCGAGTTCCTTCTGGTCCTTGAAGCAGAACGGGCAGTGGTCCGTCGACACCACCGACAAGTCGTTGGTGCGCAGGCCGCGCCACAGCGAGTCCTGGTGGTCCTTCGGCCGCAGCGGCGGCGAGGCGACGAACTTGGCACCCTCGAAGTCCGGCCGGGCCAGGTCGTCCAGGGACAGGAACAGGTACTGCGGGCAGGTCTCTGCGAACACGTTCTGCCCGCGGTCCCTGGCCTCGGCGACCGCCCCGAGCGCCTGGCTGGCGGACAGGTGCACGATGTACAGCGGGCAGTCCGCCACCTTGGCCAGCGTGATGGCCCTCGAGGTCGCCTCGCCCTCGAGCTCGGGCGGCCTGGTCAGGCCGTGGTTCACCGGGTCCGTCCGGCCCGCCGCGAGCGCCTGCGCGACCAGCTGGTCGATGGCGGTCCCGTTCTCCGCGTGCATCATCACGGTCGCGCCGGACCGGCTGGCCTGCTGCATCGCGAGCAGGATCTCGCCGTCGGTGGCGTAGAACACGCCGGGGTAGGCCATGAACATCTTGAAGTTGTTCACGCCGGCGGCGATGCAGGCGTCCATCTCCTTCAGCGTCGTCTCGTTGACGTCCGAGACGATCATGTGAAAGCCGTAGTCGATCGCGCAGTTGCCGTCCGCCTTGGCGTGCCACTTGTCCAGCGTGGCGAGCAGCGAGGTGCCCTTGGCCTGCACCGCGAAGTCGATGATCGTCGTCGTGCCGCCCCAGGCCGCGGCCCGGGTCCCGGTCTCGAACGTGTCCGCGGAGAACGTGCCGCCGAACGGCATCTCCATGTGCGTGTGCACGTCGATCCCGCCGGGCAGCACGTACTTGCCCGTCGCGTCGATGACCCGGTCCGCCGCGACCGCCGCGGCGGATCCGCTGCCCTCCGTATCGGTCCCCGTCACGTCCCGCGCCAGCACCGCCGCGATCTTCTCCCCGGCCACCAGCACGTCGGCGTCCTGCGTTCCGGCGGCGGTCACCACGGTGCCGCCGGCGATCAGGGTGGTGCTCACGGCTGGACCAGCGTCTCGTACTGGTCGGGGCGCCGGTCGCGGTAGAACTGCCACAGGTTCCTGACCTCGGCCAGCTGGCCCATGTCCAGGTCCCTGATCACGACCTCGTCCTTGTCGTCGGCGGCGGCGTCCCCCATGAGCTGCCCGCGCGGGTCCGCGAAGTAGGTCTGCCCGTAGAAGTCGTTCTCGCCGAGCGGCTCGATGCCCACGCGGTTGATCGCGCCGACGAAGTACTCGTTGGCCACGGCGGCGGCGGGCTGCTCGAGCCGCCACAGGTACTGGGACAGGCCCCGGCTGGTCGCCGACGGGTTGAACACGATCCGCGCGCCGGCCAGGCCGAGCGCCCGCCAGCCCTCGGGGAAGTGCCGGTCGTAGCAGATGTAAACGCCGATCCGGCCCGCCGCGGTGTCGAAGATCGGGTAGCCCATGTTGCCTGGCCTGAAGTAGAACTTCTCCCAGAACCCCTTCACCTGCGGGATGTGGGTCTTGCGGTACTTGCCCAGGTAGCTGCCGTCCGCGTCGATCACGGCGGCCGTGTTGTAGTAGATGCCCGGGTGCTCTTCCTCGTACATCGGCGCGACGATCACGATGCTGTGGTCCCTGGCCACGTCCTGGAGCAGCCGAGTGGTCGGCCCGTCCGGGATCGGCTCGGTGTAGGAGTAGTAGTCGGCGTCCTGCACCTGGCAGAAGTACGGTCCGTAGAAGAGTTCCTGCAGGCAGACCACCTGCGCGCCGGCCGAGGCCGCGGTCTGGATGTGACCCACCGCCGCCTGGATCATCGATTCCTTGTCCCCGGTCCAGCGCTGCTGGATAAGCCCGGCCCGGACGATCTCAGCCATCGGCTCCTACCCTTCTCATCGTCGGCCTTCCTTCGGCGTAAGTTCTCATTTTGCCGCTTGACCAACCCCGTCGTAAGCCGCGACCCCCCAAGGAAGACCTGGTCCGACCGGCCCCTTTTGTATATCCCTACAGGTCCGGCGGAAACGTATCACGCAATTGCGCCGGGCGTCTCCGCGGACACGCGCGGCGGTTCCGTAATGCCCTTTCCCCGCCCGGATCATCATGGCCTCTAGGATCGGTCGAGACCTGAAGGTGAGCCCGGCCGGGCCTGGCCGCTGTGGCGCGAGAGTTCCCGGGAGGGATAGATGAGTGAGCAGCCTCGGGGGAACGCCGTCCCGCCGCCGTCGGTGATTTACGTCATCCGCCATGGCGAGAAGCCGGCCGATCCGCCAGCGCCTGCCACGGGACAGGCACCTCCCGCGCCAGCGCCGCCGTTCGGTATCGACTTCCAGGGCAACCAGGACCCGCATTCGCTGCTGCCGCGCGGCTGGCAGCGCTCGGGTGCCCTCGCCGTCCTCTTCGATCCCGCCGTCGGCGGCCTCCGGGTCGGCCTGCAGACTCCCGCGACGCTGCTCTCGCCGGATTACGGCAGCTCAGACAAGACGACCGCGCACCGGACGTACCAGACGATCCAGGGCCTGTCCGACCGTCTCGGGGTGCCGATCGTCTCCGCCTTCGCCGAGGGAGACGAGCCCGCGCTGGCGGCCAGCGTGGTGGCCAGCAACTCCGGCGTCGTGCTCATCTGCTGGGAGCACGACCACATCCCGGCCCTCGCCACGGCCCTGCCCACCGTGCCCGGCACGGTCATTCCCCAGCCGTGGCCCGGCGACCGCTTCGACGTCATCTTTGTCTTCACCCTGGTTCCGGGGTCGACGCCGGCCCGGTACACCTTCAGCCAGATCCCGCAGCAACTGCTGTCAGGAGACAGCGACACGGTCATCTCAGCGTGACGCCGCCCCCCGGTGCCGCCCGGCGAGGAGCCGGCCCCGCTCGGCGGGGCCGAGACCGACTTGCGCGCCGCCGACCGGCTGATCCTGGTCACGCTGGCCGCGATGGTCCTCGAGGAAATGGGGTTCCCCAAGTACCGGCGGTGGCGTGACCTCGGGGCCGCCCTGCTGGCCAGCATCGGGGAGAACATCGGCTACCGGCAGCTGACCGCCTGGTGGCGCGCCGAGGGCTGGTGGTCATCTCTGCGCGGCCGCAAACTGGCCTGGGGCACGATGACGCGCCAGGGGTTCACCAGCGGCGAGGAGGGCACCGGCACGTAACCGGCCCGCGCCGGCGCCACGCGCCACGCAATTGCGCGAGGCGTTTCCGCGGAAACTCTCTCCCCATGGGTGTGGCACCGTACCGATTCTTTTCGACAGGGTGTCACACCCATTGAGCAGAAACCGGTTCGCCATCGAAAATTTAAGTGAATCCTGTGGCTGATTCTTCTCCGACGCGGTGGTCGCCATCGCGATCACGCTGCTCGCCCTCGATCTGCCGGTTCCAGAAGGCGGCACCGTATCGAAGTTCTGGGCGTCGGTCCAGCACAACGACGGTCACTACGCCGCGTTCGTGATCAGCTTCGCGGTGATCGCGTCGGCGTGGAGCGACCATCACGATCTGTTCAGGTACGTCAAGCGCTCCGACTCGCGGTTGCGGGTGCTCGACACCGGGTGGCTGCTGACGATCATCCTCAACCCGTTCGCGACCAAGCTGCTCCTGGTCAGCGGGCAGACCCTCGATACCAGTGCGCTGCGATTCGGGTTCTATGCCGTGCTGCAGCTCCTGGAGTCGGCCATGGTGTACGCGATGCTGCGGCACCTGATCTCACACCGGCTGGCCGACATTCCGCCGCAGGTCGCCAAGAAGCAGGCCAACGATTCCCGTGACGTGATGCTCGGCTTCGCGCTGTCGATTCCGTTCTTCTTCGTCACCACCTGGGCCTGGCTGCTCTGGTTCCTCACCCCGCAGGTGGCCATGCGGCTGCGCCAGCGCCTGACCAGGAACGACCGGACCCCCGCGGGTAGCTAGCCACCGGGCTCGCTCGTCCGGCGGCCGGGGCAATTCTGTAGTCGTACCATTACCCTAAGACGTCGGCGCAGGTAATGGCTCAGGAGCCGAGGCATGACACCCGAACAGACCCGCATCTTGGTGGCCGATGACGAACCCGACATCCGCGATCTGCTCACCTTCAAGCTCGGGCAGGCTGGTTACACGGTTCAGGCCGTCGGCAACGGCACCCTGGCGCTCGCCGCCATCGAGGAGGCCCCGCCCGATCTGGCCGTCCTGGACTTCATGATGCCCGGCCTGTCCGGCATCGACGTGCTGCGCAAGATCCGCGGGGACGAGCGGCTGAGCGGCGTGCGGGTCATCCTGCTCACCGCGCGAGCGCGGGACGCCGACGTCGATGCGGGCTTCGTGACCGGCGCGGATGACTACATCATCAAGCCGTTCAGCCCGCGCGAGCTGCTCCACCGGGTAAACACGGTGCTGGCCAGGCCCCGTACGTGATCAGCCCGTCCCTGATCCTGTGGACGGACCTAGGCGTCGGCCTGTCCTGCACGGTCATGGCCGTCGTCGTCGTGGCGGTCAAGCTCGCCCGGGCCGCGGCCGCGGCCTCTCGCCAGGCCAGGGTCGCGCCGTACCGTCAGTCGGTGCTCGCCATTGCCGCCGACGGCGACGAGGACGAGGGCGCCAGCGACGTGCTGCGCGGCATTCCTGACCGCGACTGGCGAGCCGTCAGGGACGTCGTGGTCGCGATGCTGGGCACGGTCCGCGGGGACACCGCGAGCTCGCTCGTCCGCCTGCTCGACGCGCGCGGTGAATTCGAGCGGGCCCGGTCGGACCTGCGTTCTCGCCTGGTCCTCCGCCGGGCGCGCGCCGCTTACCTGCTCGGCCTGGCCCGGCAGCGAGGCGATGTCGGCCTGCTCCTGCCGCTGCTCGCCGACCGCTCGGCCGAGGTCCGCGTGGTGACCACCCGGTCGCTCGGCTCGATCGGGGACCCGATCGCGGCTACCGCGCTGTTCGAGGCGCTCGGCCCGGTGCGCGGCCACCCCGGTATCCCGGGCGCCGCGGCCGCCGAAGCCCTGCTCAGCTTCGGGACCGGCGCGGTGCCCGCGGTGCTTGCGGCCCTGTCCGCCGCCGATGCCACCCAGCGCGAGGTCGCGACCCTGGTCGCGGCGGAGGGTGCGCTGAGCGCGGCGGCGCCGAACCTGCGGGCCCTGCTGGCCGGCGACCCGGAACGGGGGGTCCGGATCGCCGCGGCGCGCGCGCTTGGCGCCATCGGCGGGCCGGACGACGTCGCCTCGCTGGCCGCGTTCACCGAGTCCGCGCGGCATACCGAGTTGCGCCGCGCCGCGGTCCAGGCGCTGGGGGAGCTGGGGCACCCGGACGCCGCACCCGTCCTGTCGTGGCTGCTGTCCGATCCCGACGTGCGGCTGGCCCAGCACAGCGGCGACGCCCTGGTGCAGCTGGGGCCGGCCGGGGTCCGGGCGCTGCTGCAGACCGGGGACGGACCCGCGGCCCGGGTAGCGGCCGGCTCGTTGGCGATCGCCCGCCTGCGGAAGGCACCGCAGGTGGCCGGCGTGGAGCTCCCCGGCCCGCGCGGCGAGCCGCAGGCCCGCGAACCCGGCAGGCAGCTAGCGGGCGAACCAGGGAGCCTCCGGTGAGCGCGGGGTCCCTGCTCGGGGAGCTGGGCCGGGTGGTGGGCGCCGTCGCGCACGGGATGGCGATCCCGGTCGTCGTGTACTTCCTGCTGGTCAACTCGTCCTACCTGGTGCTGATCCTGCTGGCCGGGTCGGCGTCCGTGCGGCACACGAGCAGGATCCAGCTGGGCGGCCGGCGGGAGGCCCTCGGCGGCCGGCTGACGCCGGGCGTGTCGGTGATCATGCCCGCGTACAACGAGGCCGCCACCATCGTGCCCGCCGTCCAGGCCATGCTGTCGCTGCGCTACCCGAGGCACGAGGTCGTGGTGGTCGACGACGGCAGCAAGGACGAGACCATCGCCCGGCTCACCGAGGCGTTCGACCTGGTCGAGGTCGACCGCCCCATCCCGGATGACGTGCCGGTCCAAGCCGAGATCCGGTCGGTGGCCGTCCCCCGGGACGGCCACACCCGGCTCGTGGTGGTGGGCAAGGAGAATTCCGGCAAGGCCGAGGCGGTCAACGCCGGCGTCAACGCGTCCACCGAGGCCCTGGTCGCCATCGTGGACGCCGACTCGCTGCTCGACCCGGACGCGCTGCTCGTGGTGACCAAGCCCTTCGCCGACGACCCGGTGCGCGTCGTGGCCACCGGCGGGATGGTCCGGGTGGCCAACGGGTGTTCGGTGGTCGCCGGGCGCGTCACCAGCGCCCGGATGCCCTCGAGCTGGCTGGCCAGGATCCAGGTCGTCGAGTACTTGCGCGCGTACCTGCTCGGCCGGACCGGATGGTCAAGGCTGGGTGCGCTGATCCTGATCAGCGGGGCGTTCGGGGTCTTCAGGCGCGACGTGCTCGTCGAGGTGGGCGGCCTGCTCGAAGGCAGCCTCGGCGAGGACTTCGAACTCGTCATGCGCCTGCACAAGCACCTGCGTGACCAGGGCCGCGACTACCGGATCGAGTTCGTCGCCGAACCGATCTGCTGGACGGAGGTGCCGGTCACGATCGGCGTGCTGCACCGCCAGCGGCGGCGATGGCACCGCGGCCTGTGGGAGACGCTGTGGGCGTACCGCACGATGGCCGGCCGGTCCCGGTACGGGGTCGTCGGCCTGGTCGCGCTGCCGTGGCACTGGCTGTTCGAACTCCTGGCCCCCGTCCTCGAACTGGCCGGGCTGGCGCTGATCGTCCTCGGCGCGGCCCTCGGGGTGGTCAACCTCGCCTTCTTCTGGCTGTTCATGTCCGTGGCCTACGGCTACGGGATCCTGGTCACGCTGGCCGCGATGGTCCTCGAGGAAATGGGGTTCCCCAAGTACCTCCGGTGGCGTGACCTCGGGGCCGCCCTGCTGGCCAGCATCGGGGAGAATATCGGCTACCGGCAGCTGACCGCCTGGTGGCGCGCCGAGGGCTGGTGGTCATCCCTGCGCGGCCGCAAACTGGCCTGGGGCACGATGACGCGCCAGGGGTTCACCAGCGGCGAGGAGGGCACCGACACGTAACCGGCCCGCGCCGGCTCAACGCGCCACGCAATTGCGCGAGGCGTTTCCGCGGAAACTCTCTCCCTATGGGTGTGGCACCGTACTGATTCTTTTCGCTAGAGTGTCACATCCATTGAGCAGAAACCGGTTCGCCATCGAAAATTTGAGTGAATCCTGTGGCTGACGGGGCAGCGAGGCGTCTCCGGCGAGCCTACTTCGCTGCGGCCTTGGCCTTGGCGGCTTCCTTCAGCCCCTGCTTGTACGACCGGACCCGGGCCAGCGAATCGGCGTCGAAGATATCCGCGACCGACATGTGCGAGCCCTCGGCCCCGAACGTCCCCGCGGCCTCCCGCCATCCCGTCGGCTGCACCCCGAGCTGCTTGCCGAGCAGGGCCACGAAGATCTTCGCCTTCTGCTCGCCGAACCCCGGCAGTGCCCCCACCCGCTTCAGCAGCTCCGCGCCCGTCGCCGCGGTCTGCCAGACCTGCGCGGCGTCCCCGTCGTACTGGTCCACGATCAGCCGCGCCAGGTCCTGCACGCGCGCGGCCATGGCCTTCGGGTAGCGGTGCAAGGCCGGCCGCTCGGAGAAGATGCGCGCGAGCGCGTCGGGGTCGAAGTCCGCCAGCTCGGTGGCGGTGGGCTCGTGCCCGAGCCGGCGGATCAGGTCGAGCGGCGCGCTGAAGGCACGCTCGAGCGGCACCTGCTGGTCGAGCAGCATCCCGATCAGCAGGGCGAGCGGGCTGTGGCTCAGCAGCTCGTTGGCCTCGGGTTCCACCGGCATTGAGATCGTCACGGCACCCTCCCCATCGCGCATGCCCGCAGCGTACCCCGCTGGAGATCATCCGCTACACACGCCGGCGGGCTATAAGCTAGAAAGAGCCGGGTTGGGCTGGGGGTCCCTGGCCTGGACGGAAAGGATGGAGTCAGCATGACACCGCATATGAAGTGGGGCATCGCCGGGGTCATCATCGGCTTTATCCTGCTGATCTGGTTGCCTTGGGAAATAGCCCTCGCGCTGATCGTCCTGGCGATCGCGATCCCCACCGGCGCCTACCTGATGCTCGACCCCGCGCAGCGGCGCCGCCTGAAGAACATCCGCCGGCAGCGCCAGATCCGCTAGCCGCCCGGTTCCCGCGGTTCCGCCCGCGGGAATGACGGCGTCCCGTCGCGAATTGCAGGTAGCAGCAGTTCCCGAGGGAAGGAAGCCCCGATGGCCGTCCGCCGCCTGAATCACGCTGTGCTGTACGTGCACGGTCTCGAGCGCACCGTCCGCTTTTACACCGAGGCGCTGGGCTTCGAGGTTCGACTGGAGATCCCGGGCCGGGCCGCGTTCCTCGGCGCGCCCGACTCGGCCAACGATCACGACCTGGGCCTGTTCGAGATCGGCACGGGGCACGCGCCGGACCACCCGCAGGTCGGGCTCTACCACCTGGCCTGGGAGGTCGGCACCCTGCGGGACCTGGTCGAGACCCGCGCCAGGCTCGTCGCGGCCGGGGCGCTGGTGGGGGAGAGCGACCACCGCGTGTCGAAGTCGCTGTACGCCAAGGACCCGAACGGCATCGAGTTCGAGGTCATGTGGCGCGTCCCGGCGCAGGACTGGCCGGCCGAGACCGCCGAAGGCGGCGGGACCCTCCCGCTCGACTGGGACGCCACGCTCGCCCGCTGGGACCGCGACCAGGTGACCGGCGCGGCCGCCGGCTCACCCACCTGACCCCGGGTTCAGCGCCCTTCGGAAACCCGCGTGATGTAGGTCAGCCCGACAAAGGACCGGAACACCTCTAGCGGGTCCTCCCCGCGGATGCTCACCGTCCGCACGCCGGTCCGCTCCACCCCGCGCACCCAGCTCGCCACCTCGGCCATGTCTGCCGTCTGGACGTGCACCTCGAGGGTGGCAGGCAGCGCGATGGCAGGCAGCGCGAGGACCGAAGGCTCCGGCTCGTCCTCCGGATCCTC
>CAWBKD010000026.1:270000-420020 GCA_963789225.1 uncultured Actinomycetes bacterium | reverse complement strand
CCTTCTCGACGGGCTGCTCACCGAGCTCGATTCCGAACGGACCCGGCTGTCTGCTCAGCGCAAGCAGCTTGACGGTCGGCTGGCCGGCCTGCGGGCGCGGGAGACCAGCCTTACCGTCGAACGCGCCGGGCACGGCGGGAACCGTCTCACGGAGATAGAGCGGCAGATCGAGGAGATCGGCCAAACCCGAGATGCCCGCAGGGCCCGCTATCAGAGCTTCTCCGGACTGCTTGGCCAGGCGAGCCTTGACCCGGTGGAGACCGCGGAGCACTTCGCCGTCCGCCGCCAGCAGATCGCCGCGGCCATGGCCGCCGTCGACACCGAGCTCGCGGACGCACAGAACAAGCTCACCGACGCGCGGGTCGACAAGCAGCACCTGGACGCTCAGGCCGCCGAGGTGAACGCGGAGCTATGCAGCCTGCGCGAGCGAAAGAGCAACATCCCCAAGCGCCAGCTGGACCTGCGTGCCCTGCTCTGCCGGGAGCTGCGACTCCAGGAGGACGCATTGCCGTTCGCCGGCGAGCTGATCGCGGTCCGGCCGGAGGAGTCCGACTGGGAAGGCGCGGCGGAGCGGCTGCTGCACTCCTTCGCGCTGTCCATCCTCGTCCCCGACGGGCACTACCGTGCGGTGTCCGACTGGATCGACGGGCAGCACCTGCGAGAGCGCGTGGTCTACTACCGGGTACCGGTCCCGGCCACCCGGATAACGCCGCCGGAGTTCGGCCACGCCACGCTGGCCGCCAAGCTCGAGGTGAAAGACACCGAGTTCGCGCCCTGGCTGGAGCGTGAGCTAGCCAGCCGGGCCGATGCCGAGTGTGTCGAGACGATGGCGGAGTTCCGCAGGGCCACCCGGGCGGTCACCAAGGCTGGGCAGATCAAAGGCGGCGTGCGGCACGAGAAGGACGACAGGTTCCGCATCGACGATCGCAGCCGGTACGTGCTCGGCTGGAGTAACGAAAGGAAGATCAACGTCCTGCTCGATCGGGCCGCGGAGCTCGCCGGGCAGCTTGCCGAGGCCGAGCGGATCCGGTCGGGACATGACGCCGTCGCGAAGGCCGCCGTAGTCCGTGGCCAGTTGCTGGCCGGCCTGGACCAGACTCGTGACTTCAGGGAGATCGACTACCAGTCGGCCGTTAACCAGATTGCCGGCCTAACCCAGGAGCACGCGAAGCTGAAGGCGGCCTCCGCGGAGCTCGCCCGGCTGGACACGGCTCTCAGCGATGTCAAGGACCAGATCAGCGTTGCGGAGGCCGGACGGTCGGAGTTGGACGGCGAGCTCGGTCGCGTCAAGCAGTCCAACTCCGACGCGGAAGCGGGGCGAGCCGCCGCGCGAGCGGTCCTCGCCGAGCCCGCCGGCATTGCGGCGACGGCCGGCTTCGACGCGATCCGGAGCCTGCTCGTCGAGGCCGGTCAGGCACCGCCAGGCCAGCCTGCCGCGTGTGACCGGGCCGAGGCGAGCGCCGCGGAGGAACTCGTGTCCCGCGCCGACAGGCTCAGTGACCGCAGGACGAGGCTGGGCAACAAGATCGTCTCAGCCATGGTGAATTTCCGCGGCCAGTACCCGGTCGAGACCAGCGAGCTCGACAGTGCCGTCGAGGCGGCCGACGGTTACCGTGAGCTGCATGACCGGCTCGCCGGTGACGACCTGCCCCGTTTCCAGCAGCAGTTCAAGACGTACCTGAACCAGAACACGATCAGGGAAATCGCCCAGTTCCAGGCTCAGCTGAACCGGCAGTCCGACTTGATCAGGGAGCGGATCGACACGATCAACACATCTCTGGTGGGCGTGGACTATAACCCGGGCCGGTACATCAGGCTCGAGCCCCAGCTGACCCCCAGCATCGAGATCAGGGACTTCCGCACCGACCTGCGTACGTGCACCGACAACGCCGTGTCACCGGGCACCGCCGACGACCAGTACTCGGAGCAGAAGTTCCTGCAGGTCAAGCTGATCATCGAGCGGTTCAGGGGTCGCGAGGGACAGAGCGAGGCGGACCAGAAGTGGACGCGGCTGGTCACCGACGTCCGGAACTGGTACACATTCACCGCCTCCGAGCGGTACCGCGAGGACGACAGCGAATACGAGACGTACGCCGACTCCGGCGGCAAGTCCGGCGGGCAGAAAGAGAAGCTCGCATACACGATCCTCGCCGCCTCGCTCGCGTACCAGTTCAAGCTCGAGTGGGGTGCCGCCAAGTCGCGGACCTTCCGGTTCGCGGTCATCGACGAGGCCTTCGGCCGGGGCTCAGACGAGTCGACCAGGTTCGCGCTCGAGCTGTTCGGGCGGCTCGGCCTGCAACTCCTGATCGTTACCCCGCTGCAGAAGATCCACGTGATCGAGCCCCACGTATCGGCGGTCGGTTTCGTCGACAACCCGACGTCGAGGTACTCCCGGCTGCGGACGCTGACGATCGAGGAATACCGGGCCGAGCGGCTCGCGCATGTCATCGGCGCGTCGATCGCTGCGGCGGTGGCCTGACATGGGACGGCCTGACGCGGGCAGGCCGTGGACCCGCCCAGCCGACGTGCGCGAGGCCGCGCGCAGGAAGTGGCCCGTCCTGCTCGCGAGTTTCCTGGCCGGGCACGGCTGGGAACCGCTGTCCGTTCCGCTGCGCGGCCCCGGCCCCGCCGAGATCGGCGAGCGGCTAGCCGATGTCCAGACCTGGGCTGCCGAGTGGGATCGGGCCGCGCGCGGCCCACTGCGGGTGGAATGCAAGAAGGTGGGTGGTCGGCTGATCGGCACCAACCAGATCCCGTGCCGTGCCTGGCTCGACGGCTACGATCAGGCCTGGGAATTTCTCGGGGTGCGCCAGCAGGTCCGTGGGCTAACGGAAATTGCCGAGCAGACGAAAGCCGAATGCCCGCGCGTAATCGGCTGGGTTGAACGGCACCCGGTCAAGGCCCTGGACCTGGCCTCCTCCTGGACAAACCTGCTCGCGACCATCCGCTGGGTCGACGAGCGCCAGCTAGGCGGCATGTACGTCCGGCAGGTGGACGTGCCCGGGGTGGACACGAAGTTCATCGACGAGCACAAGCGCGTGCTGACCGAGCTGCTCGACCTCCAGCTCGACCCGGCCAGGATCGACGCGGCGGCCCCGGACTTCGAGGGCCGCTACGGGTTCCGCCGCAAGCCGGACTACGTGCGCCTGCGGACCGCAGTCGCCGGCGCCCCCTACACCGAGCTGACCGTCCGTGCGGACGAGCTCGCCGCCCCGCCGCCGGGCGTCACTCGTGCCTACATCGTCGAGAACGAGATCACCTACCTCGCCTTCCCGCTGGTCCCGGACGCGATCGTGATCTTCGGCGGCGGCTACGCGGTCAACGTCCTGGAGAGGCTCGACTGGCTGGTCAGCCTGGACCTGGCCTACTGGGGCGACCTGGACACTCATGGCTTCGCGATCCTTAACCGGCTGCGCCGCTGCTTCCCGCACGCTCGCTCCATCCTCATGGACCGCGAGACCCTTCTCGCGCACCGGTCCCAATGGGTGCCCGAGCCGACCCCGACCAGGGCCGCTCTGGACCTGCTTACCCCGGCCGAGCAGAACCTCTACCACGCACTCGCCACTGGCGCCTTCGGTCCCGCTGTCCGCCTGGAGCAGGAGCGCGTTAACTTCGCCTGGCTGGAACAAACCTTCCGAGTAAGTGAACTCCACGCACGTGATGGGGCCCGAGGCACACTTCCCGGCAGGAACGACTAGCCTGCGTTGCAGTGCCGACAACTTACAGATGGATATTTAACCTTCCCGGACCGTAACCCCGATTTGTCGTACCAGCTGAAACCAGCGTAGTCCTCCCAGGTCAGCGACCAAATATGCGAATGCAGCCATGTCCCGCCGTGCAAACGATAACGACACACCTTGCGCCGGTCCTTGACCAGAGGTCTGCCTGGTGGCTGGGGACCATGGCCCATGGCCCGGACAGCGGCACAATCATGATCCTCTCCTCCTTGCGGTCACCAGCGCGATACTGCCGGACGGCACAATGGGGCACATGCCCGTTATCCCGGAATCCACCCGCGGCTCGGTCATCCTGCGGCTGCTGAACCACGTCGAGAAGAACTGGCCTCAGCTGGGGAAAGTCCAGGCCAGATACCACGGGGCAGTCGCCTGCATCACCGGCGTCCTGCCCGGCGGCAACTCCAGCTCCGCTTCGGCGAGGTTCGCGTCGTGACGGTCATGCCCGGGCCGGCCGCGGCTCCGCCGGTCATCGAGAAGCGGGAGTTCTGGGTCCTCATCGGGTACGCGGTCGCCCTCGGGGTATTCGGCGCGTTCGCCGGCCTGGTCCTCATAGGAGTGATCAAGTTCGGGGGCAAGTGGTACACCGATTCCCATCCAGGCTGGTTCGGCGGGCACTGGTGGTGGGTGGCGGTCACGGCGGCGGCAGGCGCTGTGGTCGGTCTGCTGCGGCGCCTCACCCATCTGCCCGAGGAGATTCCCGGCGTGTTCGCCGAGCTGCATGCCGGGCACGTCGACCTGGCATTGGTGCCGGGAACCGTGGCCGCCTCGGTTGTGTCGCTGATCGGTGGCTCCAGTGTTGGCCCGGAGAAGGTGCTGAGCACCATGGGCGGCGGGGCCGGCAGCTGGATCTCCCGGCGGAGGGGGGTCGGCACAGAGGATTCCCAGGTGAACACCCTGGCGGGTGTGGCCGGCACCTTTGCCGGGGTGTTCTCCAGCCCGGTGGTCGTGGTGCTGCTGATCATGGAGGTCGCCCATCCGGGCGGACAGCGGTTCTCCAAGGCCCTCGCCGCGAGCATCGTGGCGGGGAGCGTTTCGTTCGGGATCTACTTCGCAATCGCCGGTACCGTGCTCCTGGGCGCCTACCAGGTGCCGCCGTACACGTTCGAGGACTGGCAGCTGCTCGCTGCCATCCCTCTTGGCCTGTTCGCGGCCCTGGTGACGACGCTGTCGACCGGGTTCCTCGTGCTGGCGTCGTGGCTGTTCCGCCGGCTGAACGTCCCGGCCATCGCGAAATCAGCGCTGGGCGGCGTGGTGTTCGGGGTCGTCGGCGTGGCACTGCCGCTGACGATGTTCTCGGGCGACGATCAGCTCCATTCCGTGCTGGACGGTGCCGGGACCACCCTGGGCCTGGGCCTGCTCGTCGCTGTCCTGATCGCCAAGATGCTCACCTACGCGGTCAGCCAGGGCAGCGGATTCGTGGGCGGGCCCCTCTTCCCGGCGCTGTTCCTGGGCGGTACCGCCGGGGTCATCGTCCACCAGGCCATCCCGGGCGTTCCGCTGGGACTGGCGTTCACCTGCCTGCTCCCCGCCGTCCTGGGGACGCTCGCGGCCGCGCCGTTCGCCATGGTGCTGCTGACCGCGCTGATGACCCGGGTCGGGGCGCCGCAGACCGCGCCCATCCTGATCGCCGTCGCCGCTGCCTTCCTCGCCATGCAGGGCATGAAATACCTGCTGGCAAGCCGCACGCAGGCGCGCACGGCCGCGGGCGCAAACGACCAAGCACAGAAGTTAGTTTGTATTAAACAACTTGATGCTGCCCGATTTAACCCAGGAGCCGCCCGCCGATCTTGGCCGTTTCCCGTCATTCTCAGGAAACGTTCATCTCTGCCTGTGGAATTGTGGAAAACTTTCCGTCGTGCCGACCGCCAGAGTTTCTGAGCGGAGAAATCCGAAAATGCGATGAATGAATAATCCCCCAGGCATGCCTTGAGGTCGGCCGACTCCCAGCGCAAGCATGACCGACAGTTCTGTTACGGCTCGGGCTGCGCACCAGTGACGTAGGCCGCCACCTGACGCACGAATTCCTCAAGGTCGCCCAGGCTCTTCAGCCTGTCAACGACTATCGAGTCATCGACCTCGATGTAGTCATGCACGAGTACGTTACGGAACCCGACGGCCTTGCGCATCGAGATAGCCAGCTCAGTTGCGAGGACTCCATGCTCTCCGAGCAGCCGGACCGCGTCACCGTTGTCGGCCGGCGGCCCCCAGCCTTCCGTCGCGCAGATGTGCTGCGCGACATCGACGCAGGCCTCAATGGCGGTAACAAAGGTGTACTTCACGCCGCGCAGCCAGATGGGATCCTGGCGGCGCTCCTCGCTGGCTCCGGCTTCCTGCTGCAGGACAGCAGTGTCGTCGGCAATGCTCCGGAGCAGCCGCAGAACGCGAGCTTCGTCTACCACGGCTACCCGCGTCTGCCGGTCACACTGGCCGCGAACTCCCGGTGCGCGCGGGTGATACGCGGGAGCTCGTCGAAGTAAATCTTCCTGGTAGTGGCCTCCCACCGGACACGGCTGACAGGATCATCATCGAAGAGCAGCCTGCCGCGTGCCGCTACCCGCCCGGCCAGTTCCAGCGGAGCATGGTCGAGTACCAGGAGGTCCACGCCAGGCGGCATAAGGATGTCGAACGCATTCGGCGGCTGGCCGCCGAAGTACGCCGCGATGTCAACATCCGAATCCGGACGGTACTGCCCAAAGGCGCGACTACCATGCAGGTAGGCGAACCGTGCCCCGGCCTTCCTGAGCACGGCGGCAGACTCCGCCATCACCTCTACTGCCCTGGCTTCGTCCATACTCCCAGTCTGGCAGATCATCGGGATGCCTGTTTGCTGGCCGACGCCCGTGCCCTGCGACATCGTCTAGTGACGAAAGTCCTATGCGAACACCTGGAAACCATAACGGACATCGCCACCGTCTCCCCAGGCCAGCGGGCATATATGCCAACGTATCCATCGTCCGCAGTGCAAACGATAATGACACACTTTGCCCGTGAGGAGGCGGCTGCGAGGAGGCGAGACAGCGCTCCCAGCGCAAGCCGCATGCCGGCTGGGTCTGCTGTCTTGTCTTCCTTCACCAAGGAAGGTTGACGGGAACGGGGCTGTCGCTGGACCAACGGTCACCCTCAAGCGGTCGCAAGGTGTCTGCGAGGTAGCGTTCTACCCCGCCGCGCTCTTCTTTGCGAACCTTTGCCCAAGTCGCGCGCAGGACACGGCCGTTTCTTTCGTGCCGGGTGATGGTCGCTTCGTCCCTGTGGCGCGCCAGGCACTTGGCGACTGGCTTTCCCTGGCCAACGTAGACGGCGGCCTTGCGTGACCCGTCGGCGTCCTCGGACCAGATGACGTACACCCCGCCCTTGGACAGCGAGTCGCTGTCGAGTTTGAGGCGGAGGAGATTACACCAGTGACCATCGTCACCACATGTCACCCATGACAGCATCAGCAACGAAGATTGAGTCAACGGATCCTCCTGAGGTTGATCGCTGGTACCGACATCGCCATCGCTTCGAGTCTTGGCGGCGTGCTGCCTGGACGGCGATTCCGTAGGCATGTCACATTAGTTGGCAGTAAATGGAAAATTGTAACAGTAAGGGGGCCGCGATCGACTCCATCGGAACCGCGTTGCGTACGAGCAGGGAACGAGCCGGACTGTCGCAGGAGGCGGCAGCCGATGCCCTAGGGATCAATCGGGTACTGCTGGCCTACTACGAGACGGGCCGCCGACAGGTACCGCTGAGCGCGGGAGCGGCTCTGGCACGTCTGTACGGCACGTCGCTTGAGTTGCTGCTGGCCGGTGAGGAACCTGGTCCGAGGATCGATGTGAGCGGGCTGCTGTTCCGCGCTGCCCCTCGGGATCTGGGCGAACATGCCCAGGCGGGGCTGCGGCTGTTCGAGCAGCGCCTGGGAGAGTACGTTGAGCTGGCCGAGGAAACGGGTACCGCGCTGCCGGGTCTGGGGCATAGCCCGCTGGCGCCAGCCCGCACCGCTAGCGCAAAGGAAGCCGCCTGGGCAGCCCGCCAACTGCGACGTCAGCTCGATCTAGGCGGCGGAGCGCTCGGCGACCCGTTCCAGGTGCTCGACGAGCATGTTCTCGTCTGGCGGTTCCCACTGGGCGAGGACCTGTGCGAGGCGCCCTCCGGGTTCTTCTACAACCATCCGCAGGCGGGGTTCTGCATCGTGATCAACTCCCAGATGACCCTAGGTCGGCAGGTGTTCACTCTTGCACACGAGCTTGCCCATGCGTATTTCCACTCGCACGGCGCGGATGTGGTGGTTTCAATGCCAGGCGGGGATCACGGCCGAGAGCGATTCGCGGACGCCTTTGCTGGCGAGTTCCTGGTGCCGGGCGACGAACTGCGGCGGGTGACCGGCGAACTCGCGCCGTTCGACGATCTGGCGAACCCTGCCGTGGTGGTGCACCTGCAGAGGCACTTCGGGGTGAGCTTTGCTACGATCCGGGTGCGGCTGCTGCAGGAGAAGCTCATCGACCAAGAGGCTTATGATGCTTTGGGCGAGGCTTCGCCGAGCCGTCTAGCGCAGGCACTCGGCTACCGGGTGCATCCTGCGGACATGGGCGGCTATGACCTGCACCCTCTGGCGGCGCAGCCTACCCGGGTCCTGCTGCTCGTGCGTGCAGCGCTGGAGCGTTCGGTCATCACGCCCGGTGATGCAGCGGAGATCCTCGGCACGAGCACCGAGGAAATCCGCCAGCTTGTTACCCGTCCCCGCCCAGCGGAAGACGAGCGGCGAGCACAGCAGGATCTTGAGGACGCCGCATTCGCCAACCGTGCGCGGTGAGTATCTCGCAATGCTGGTTGATGCCTCGGTCGCGCGAAGCTTCGCGGTTATCGGCTGGACCCACCAGTTGGTTGAGGTATGCGGCGGGACGATCCTCGTCGCTGACGGCGTACATGGGCGGCATCCAGGCGATCCGAGCACCGCAGCATCCGCGCCGCGCTGCAGCGCCAAGCCGATCAGGCCGGTCCAGGCTCCGGCCTGGCAAGCCGTGCCGTGGCAGCCGTACACGGCCTTGATCAGCTGCTTACGCTTGCCCAAGATAGCCTGACCGTGCTGGCGGTCAGCGCAGACGAGCTCGAACTGGCGATCCGGCTCCAATCCCGGCGCCCGGAAGACCGGGCCTGGCGCCAGTCGCTCGGCACCCGGCCGAACGGCCGCCCAAGGAGCAGGTCGCCCGCGACCTGGCGCTGTGGCAGGACCTGGCGGCCGGTCCAGTGGTGTTCGACGTGTCCGCCGCCCGGGCACGGCTGCATGAAAAGCTCCGGTCATCAATGGCCGAACAAGACATGCAGGAGCAGTACAAGGTCCTCGCGCAGGCCGCTATACGGCGGCTCCAGCAGCTGACCACGCCGCTGAACGAGGGGCTGAAGAGCCTGTATCCCCGTGCCCGGGTCGACTCGATGTCGGATGAGATGACGCAGAAGGCCGAAGGCTGGCGCCTCGAACAGCCCGAACCGGGCGTCCTGCGCAGGCGGACCCCCGCCGGGCGCACCTACACCACCACCCCCACCGCGTACCCGGTCTAGCCGCCGTGAAAATGGCATGCGGAACGGTTACCTTCGCCTGCATCATGCTCGTGGGAGGTGTCGGTGATGACAGGACCGCTAGACCCGGCTGCGGCGGGCGGTGACCGGCTCCGGGCGGGTCACGCCGACCGCGAGCGGGCGATCGAAGCGCTGAAGAACGCGTTCATGGAGGGCCGGCTGACCGGGGAAGAACTCGGCGCGCGAACGGGCCAGGTGCTCGCGGCGCGGACTTACGCCGAGCTGGACGCGGTCACCGCCGACATCCCCGGCGCACCCCGGCTGGATGGCCCGTCCGCCCTCGCCAGGGCCGAGGTGGCGGGCCCGCCCGGCCTGGCCCGCCGCTGGCCGTTGGCCGTTGGCCGCCGTCAAGTCGGGCGGCCTCGTGGCCTTCGCGGCCGCTCTCGTGCACTCCAGCAACATCATCGTTAATGGGCTCGACTACGGCTCCGCGGGCGACGCCTATCGTAGCTGGGCTAGCGTGCTGATTTTCCTGGCCCTTGCCCTTGCGGTTACGGCACTTGTCATCCTGGGACGCGGGGTGGCCGCCTCGGTGAAGCAGCGGCGCTCCCGTAAGCAACTGCCGCCCCGGCCGGGGCTGGACGGCCGCGCCCTGGCCGCCGCACCGCACGACGGCACCGGCCATGACCTGTTGCCCCCCGGCCGCCGCACCGACCAGACCCGCACCGACCTACGGGCGCACCTACACCATCACGCCCATCAGCTACACGGTGTAACAATCGGCTAAGCCTGTTGCAATCAGGCGCGTGAGGCGGCCTCGGTGAGGCCGCGGGCGACCAGGACCCGGGCCAGGTGCTCGCGGTACTCGCGGGTGGCGCGGATGTCGGAGGCGGCGCTCGTGCCCTCGGCGGCATGCGCCGCGGCGGCGGCGGGCGGCGCGCCGCCCGCCAGGGCGGCCTCGACGGCGGCGGCGCGGATCGGCGTGCCCGCCATGTTGACCAGGGCCACGCGGTGCCCCTGGACCGCCGCGCCGACGATCGCCCAGTCGATCGCCCGCTGGGTGAACTTCTGGAACGACCAGCCGCGCGATCCGGCTCCCGGCTTCGGCACCCTGATCTCGGTGATCAGTTCTCCGGGCTCGAGCACGGTCTCGAACAGGCTCTGGAAGAAGTCCCCGATGGGGATTTCCCTGGAGCCGTCGGTGCCGCGGGCGACCACGGTGGCGTCCAGCGCGAGCAGCACGGCGGGCAGGTCGGAGGCGGGGTCGGCGTGCGCGACCGAACCGCCGATCGTGCCCCGGTGCCGGATCTGCGGGTCGCCGACCTCACCGGCGGCGTGCGCGAGCAGCGGCAGTTCGCGCGCGAGCAGTTCGGAGTGGTGGACGTCGTGGTGCCTGGTCAGCGCGCCGATCGCGACCTGCGAGCCGAGGTCGGTGACGAAGGACAGGTCGTGCAGCCCGCCCAGGTCGATGATCACCTCGGGCGCGGCCAGCCGCAGCTTCATCAGCGGCAGCAGCGAATGCCCGCCGGCCAGGTACTTCGCGTCCTCGCCGTACTCGGCGGCCAGGTCAACGGCCTCGCCGGCCGAGCCCGCTCGCTTGTAGGTGAACGATGACGGGATCACGCAGGCACCTCCGCCGTGCTGTCCTGTGCGGCCGCCAGCGCCGCCCTGACGATGTTGTGGTAGCCGGTGCACCGGCACAGGTTGCCTTCAAGCCCCGTGCGCACCTGTTCCTCGGTGGGGTGCGGGTTCTCCTGCAGCAATGACACGATCGCCATCACCATGCCCGGCGTGCAGAACCCGCACTGCAGCCCGTGCTGCTCGTGGAAGGCGCGCTGCACCGGGTGCATCACCCCGTTGGTCGCCAGTCCCTCCACGGTGGTGATCTCGTGGCCGCTGGCCTGCGCCGCGAGCACCGTGCAGGACTTCACGGATTCCCCGTCGAGCAGCACGGTGCAGGCCCCGCACGAGGTGGTGT
Organism: uncultured Actinomycetes bacterium; assembly: GCA_963789225.1. Lineage (GTDB taxonomy): Bacteria > Actinomycetota > Actinomycetes > Streptosporangiales > Streptosporangiaceae > Palsa-504. Next base: position 408,809 of record CAWBKD010000026.1, on the reverse strand, counting down.
CGCAGCCGATGTTCGTCGCGGTGAGGTTCGCCACGTCCCGCAGGAAGTGCACGAGCAGCATGCGGTCCTCGACGTCCGCGGTTATCTCCTTGCCGTTGACCGTCAGGTCGACCTTCACTGGTCACTGCCTTTCTGGGCCCGTGCCTGCTGGGCTTCGTTGATCGCCATCCACACCCGCTGCGGCGTGGTCGGCATGTCGATGTGCCGGACCCCGAGGTGCGCGAGGGCGTCGATGACGGCGTTCTGGATGGCGGGGGTTGAGCCGATCGTGCCGGCCTCCCCGATGCCCTTGGCGCCCAGCGGGTTCAGCGGCGTCGGCGTCTGGCTATCGACCAACTCGAAGCTGGGCAGATCGGGCGCGGAGATCGTCGCGTAGTCGGCGAGGGTGGAGGTCTGCGGGTTGCCGTCCGCGTCGTAGAGGACCTCCTCGAGCAGCGCCTGGGCCGCACCCTGAGCGATCCCGCCGTGGCGCTGGCCCTCGGTGAGCACGGGGTTCAGCACCGTTCCCGCGTCATCGACGGTCACGTGGCGCAGCATCGTCACCTGACCGGTCTCGGTGTCGACCTCCACCACGGAAACGTGGGCGCCGAACGGGAACGTGGGCCGGTCCTGGACGAAACTAACGTCGGCGATGAGGCCGCTGTCGGAGTGGCCGGCGACCTGGCCCCAGGACAGCGCCGTGTCCGGGTCGCCGCGCACCTGCCAGAGTCCGGTGGTCACATCGAGCACCACGTCGGCCTCGGCGGCCTCCAGCATCTCCGCGGCCTGATGCCGCGCCTCATCCTTGACCTCGATCGCGGCCTTCTGCACCGCCGAGCCGCCGAGCTGCAGCGAACGGGAGGCGAAGGTGCCAACGGCGTTCGGGATCAGGTCGGTGTCGCCGTGCAGCACCGTGACCCGGTCCATCGGGATGCCGAGCTCGTCCTGCACGAGCATCGCCCAGGCGGTCTCGTGTCCCTGGCCGTGCGGCGAGCTGCCGGTATAGACGGTAGCCGAGCCATCATCCTTGACCTCGAGCTTGGCCGTTTCGGGGCCGCCGTCACCCGCGGTGATCTCCACGTACGTGGAGACACCGATGCCGAGCGCCCTGGGGTCGCCGCTAGCGCGCCTGTGCTCTTGCTCCTCGCGGAGCTGCTGATACCCCGCGGCCGCCAGTGCCTTGTCCAGCCCCTCCTCGTACTGCCCGGTGTCGTACATGGCGCCGGTCTTGGTCTGGAACGGGAACTTGTCCGGTGCCACGAGGTTGCGCCGCCGGACCTCCGCCGGGTCCATGCCGATCTCGGCGGCGAACAGGTCAACCGCGCGCTCGATGGCCGCCGTCGCTTCCGGCCGCCCCGCCCCGCGGTAGGCGCTGATCGGAGTCGTGTTGGTGACCACGACCCGGTACCCGGCCTGCACCTCGGGGATGTCGTACACGCCCGGCGCCATCAGGAAGGTCATGAAGGGCAGGAAACCACTCATGCGCGGGTAAGCGCCGGTGTCCTGGATCGCCTCGAGGCGGTAGGCGCGGATCCGGCCGTCTCGGTTGCCGCCGATCTTGACGTGCTGCAACTGGGCGCGGCCCTGGGTCATGCCGACCAGGTTCTCGCTGCGGGTCTCGGTCCAGCTAAGCGCCCGGCCGGTCTTCCTGGCCGCCCAGGCGACGATGAGCCCGTCCCGGTCGATGCCGACCTTGGCGCCGAACCCGCCGCCCACGTCGGGCACCACCACGCGGATCTGGTCCGGGGCCATGCCCAGGACGCCGGCCAGGATGAACCGGGATATCTGGGCGTTCTGGGAGCTGACCCAGACGGTCAGCTTGCCGTCGGAGTACGCGGCCGCCGCCGCGCGTCCTTCCATCGGGACGCAGGCCACCCGCTGGTTGACGATGTCCCGCTCGACGATCACCTCGCAGGCGTCGAAGGCAGTGTCGTCGGTGGGCACGGGCAGCGTGAGCGCCACGTTGGTGGCCGCGTCAGGGAACAGCAGCGTTTGGTCCCTGAGGGCGGACCCGAGTCCCACCACCGCGGGCAGCGGGTCGTAGTCCACGCTGACCAGGTTGGCGGCGTCTTCGCCCTGATAGCGGCCGTCGGTGATGACCACCGCGACCGGCTCGCCGACGAACCGCACGGTGTCCACCGCCAGCAGCGGCTCGGCCCACGGGCCGCCGAGCGGCATCGGGGCGGCCTCACTGCCCTCACCCGCGGGTGGTGGCGGCGGACCCAGGTCGTCCATGTCGCGGACGGTCAGCACGGCGACGACCCCGGGCTCGCCCAGCGCCTCGCTGGCGTCGATGCCCGTGATGCGCGCGTGCGCGAACGGGCTGCGGACGAAGGTCACGCGTGCCGCCAGGTCAAGTTCTGGCGTACGCAGGTCGTCCACGTAGACGCCGCCGGCGGTCAGCAGCCGCGGGTCCTCCGTCCTGATGACCCTGGTGCCCATGATGCTCATGCAAGATCCTCCGCAGCTCCGAGTCCAGCGTCCCTCGCCAGCGAAACTACACCGAAGCGGCCCGGTGGAGCATCGCAGGTTCCACAAAGCCGCTCGAGGGCAATTATGACCCAGCCACGCCAATAGATGCCGCAGGGCCTGCCGCAACATACCCCCTGACCGCTCCGGCCAGATGAGTTAGCGTCGGTACCATGGCCGCACGCTGGACCGCCCGCCTGGCCGCGGCCGGGATCGCCGGGCCGGCCGCCTTCACCGGCGCGTGGATCGCCGGCTCGCTGCGCCAGACCGGGCACCCGGCCGCCGAGATCCAGATCAGCGGGCTCGCCGCGCCCGACGCGAGGGATCCGTGGATCATGATCGCAGGATTCCTGGTCCTCGGCGGGTGCAGCGTGGCGTTCGGCGCGGCCCTGCGCGAGGCCCTGGGCGGACGCGGGCGCGGACGCGCGGGCGCCGCGCCCGGGCTCATCCAGGCGGCCGGCCTGGCCGCGATCGCGGCGGGACTGCTTCGCCGCGACCACATGCTGCTCACCTCCGGTGGCGTGTCGTGGCACAACCACGCTCACGACGTGATCAGCGCGGCCATCTACGTCGATCTGGTCGCGGCGCAGTTGCTGCTGGCCGCGCGGTGCGGGCGCGATTCCGGGTCCCCGGGCGACCCGGGCGAGGCCGGCGGGCTGGACTGGCGGCCGTGGCGGGGATGGCTGCTGGCCAGCGCCGGGGCCACCGCCGCGGTCCTCGTCGCGTACGCCGCCGATACGTCTGCCGCCGACGCGGGGATCCTGCAGCGCGTGGCCGTCACCATCCCCCTGGCGGCCATCGCCGCCATCGCGGGCCGGCTGATCAGGACTCCGGCGAGCGGCTAGCCGCCACCCGCGGGTGGTCCTGCCAGGCCGGCATGGTGGCCATGTAGTCCAGCGTCTGGCGTTCGATCTCCTGCCTGGTCGCCCCGGGATTACGCCGCGCCTGCCAGGAGGTCATCCGCTCGAAACGCTCATCGAATGACTGCAGGCTGTTCCCCGGTCACGCCACTAGGGTTCCTGCCAGGCCATCTATCGTCAATCCCGATGGATCTCCTGCGCCGGCTGGCCCGCCGGGGAGCGGCGATACCGCAGGATGGATCAAGGCCGCGACCGCGAGGGAGGACGTTACTGAACGCCGCCGCAGGCGAGACGATATCCCTGATCGCGCTGCTGGCCGTGCTGGCGTGGGCGGTGACCAGGCCCCGCGGCTGGCCGGAGGCGGTCGCAGCGGTGCCCGCCGCGGTGGTCCTCGTGCTCGCGCGGGCGATCCCGGTCAGCGCGGCTGTCGCGGAAGCCAGGCGGCTCGGGCCGGTGATCGGCTTCCTGGCCGCGATCTTGGTGCTCGCGCACTTGTGCGACGACGATGGGTTGTTCCGGGCCTGCGGTGGCTGGATGGCCAGGACCAGCGCGGGACGCCCGCGCAGGCTGCTCGCGCAGGTGTTCGTGACCGCGGCGGTCACCACGGCCGTGCTGAGCCTGGACGCCACGGTCGTCCTGCTCACCCCGGTGGTGTTCGCCACCGCGGCCAAGGTTGACGTCCGGTCCCGGCCGGACGTGTACGCGTGCACGCACCTGGCGAACTCCGCTTCGCTGCTGCTGCCGGTGTCCAACTTGACCAACCTGCTCGCGTTCGCCGCCAGCGGGCTCGCGTTCGGGCATTTCGCCGCCCTGATGGCGCTGCCCTGGCTGGCCGTGATCGGCGTCGAGTACGTGGTGTTCAGCCGGTTCTTCGCCGCGGACCTGTCCGCCGGGCCGACGGGCGCCCAGGTACCGCGGGCCGACGGCCCCGGCCTGCCGCGGTTCACGCTGGTCGTGGTCGGGCTCACGCTGGCCGGCTTCGTGGTCGCGTCCGCGGCGGGCGTGAGCCCCGCCTGGGCGGCCTTCGCCGGCGCTGCGGTGCTGGCCGCGCGCGCTCTCGCCAGGCGGCGCACCACGCCGCTGGCCGTACTCCGCGCCGCCGACGTGCCGTTCCTGGCGTTCGTGCTCGGCCTAGGCATCGTGGTCGAGGCGGTCGTGAGCAACGGGCTCGGCTCGGCACTCGCGCCGTTGCTGCCTGCCGGCACGTCGGTGGTCGCGCTGCTGGCCGTCGCGGCGCTGTCGGCCGCCCTGGCGAACGTCTGCAACAACTTGCCGGCCGTCCTGGTGTTGCTGCCGCTGGCCGCGCCGTCAGGGGCAGGCGCCGTGCTCGCCGTGCTGCTCGGCGTGAACATCGGCCCCAACCTGACCTACACCGGGTCGCTCGCGACGTTGCTCTGGCGCCGGACCCTCCACCGCCACGGGTCGGCGCCGGATCTCGGCGAATTCACCAGGCTCGGGTTGCTCACGGTCCCGGCCGGGCTCATCATCGCGGTGCTGGCCCTATGGCTGGCCTTGCGTGGTATCGGAGGTTGATCCGGTGACAGACAGTTACACCGTCGCCCGTTCGGTATTCATCTGGGTTAGCGAAGGAACGTGGCGCGCGGCGATCGACGCGGCACTTAGCCTCGCGCCCGCCGATGCGTCGTTCACCCTGCTGCACGTGACGGACGACGCGGGGCCTGACGCGGCCCACGGGGCCTACCGGGGCATGTTCGGCCGCGTCGGGCACGACCCAGGCGCCAGGCTCGATGCACTGGCTACCTCACAGGCTGCCGACCTGCTCGAGGCGGCCGCGCGCAGGCTGGGACGCCCCTGCGATCGACTGTCAATGCACGGTAATACCGAACGAGCGGTGGTGACTGCATCCGCGAGTGCGGACCTCCTCATCATCGCGCGCGATGGCGATCGGTCGCGGCCCGGCCCGCACAGCCTGGGCCGGGCCGGCCGGTTCATCGTGGACCACGCGATCTGCCCGGTCCTGGTCGTCTGGCCTGGGCCCCCGCCTCGCGACACGCCCGGGGGACCCCGAACGCCGGGAAAGCCGGACAGGGAACGCCACGCCTTGTAGCATCTGCATCACGAGGAGTAGCGAAGGGCAACCGACGTGACCGAAGTAATCGCTCAGTCCCGCGTCAGCGCTCTAGACAGGCTGTGGTCGGCTGATGGTCTTGGCTACCGCGGCGACCTGCTCGACGCCGTCTTCGGCTGGTCCGACCTCGGCCCGCTTCGCCGCCTGGTGGCGGCGCGCTGCGCCGCCGCGGGCCTTTCTGGACCTCAGGTGGACGACTTCGTCCTGGCCATCCACGAGATCGCGGCCAACGCCATCATGCACGCCGGAGCGGGGGGGCGGCTGATCCTGCGCCGCACCGGGGCCGGGCTGCGCTGCCTGATAACCGACACGGCCCCGGTCATCCCGACCATCCCCCTGGCTTCGCCGCCCCTGGACAACGTGCGGGAGTTCCGGAGTTCTGGCGCCGGTCCGGCAGGCGGGGACCTCGGGGTTCCTGACAGCCTGGCCGACGCACGCGACCGGCGCGAGCGCGAGCCAGCCGGTGCCGAATCCGGCCGCGGCCTGTGGCTGGCCGCTCAACTGGCCGACGAGCTGAGCATTACCACCGGTCCCGACAGCACGGTGGTATCGCTCTACAAGTACTTCGACTGAGCCGTCAACCGCGAGTTGACGATCGGCCTACCGTCAACCTATGGTTGACGCATGGAGCAGCAACCGGTCAGGCTCGACGACCTCATCACCTACATCACGAGCCAAGACGGCACCTCGCTTGACCACGTGTCGGCGGCGGTGCGTATTTCCGAGTCCCTCGACGAGCTGGCCGACCATCTCATCGGCCACTTCGTCGACCAGGCCCGCAGGTCGGGCGCTTCATGGACCGAGATCGGGCAGTCCATGGGCGTCACCAAGCAGGCCGCGCAGAAGCGCTTCGTGTCGAAGGGCCCCGACCTGAACGAGGCGTTCGGCCGCATCCTGTGGGGATCGGGCGAGAAGTTCGGGCGGTTCACCGACCGCGCCAAGCGCGCGGTTATCGCGTCACGCCAGGAGGCGATCAGGCGCCGGAACGAACAGGTCCTGCCCGAACACGTGGTGCTCGGGATGCTGCACGAGCCAGAGGGCATGGCGGCCAAGGCCATCGCCGCGCTCGGGGTTTCGGCCGAGACGGCCCGCGAGGCGCTGGCCGCGGCGCTGCCGCCGGCGCTGCCCCGCGAGCCGGATAAGGGGCACGTCCCGTTCGACTCGCGGTCCAAGGACGTGCTGAAATTCGCGCTACGCGAGGCGCTGAGCTTCGGGCACAACTACATCGGCACCGAGCACATCTTGCTAGGCGTGCTGGAGGAGGAGAATGCCCAGGGCGGCGGCACGCTGACCGCGTTGGGCATCACCACGGACCGCGCACGGGAGTGGCTGATCCCGGAACTGAAGCGATTGGGCGAGGAAAAGCGCCGCGCTGGTTAGCCGGCGGTGTTGGTTAGCCGGCGGTGCTGGTTAGCTAGCGGCCCGGGCGGACAGCGGGCGGCGCAGGGCGGCGGGGTCGCCGAGCACGGGCGGCTGCCAGCCGTCGTCTGCGGGGTTGAGCGTGACGCCCGGCGGCACCACCTGGTCGATCCGGTCGAGCACCTCGTCATCCAGCGTCACGGTGGCCGCCGCCAGCAGGTCGGTGAGCTGGTCCATGGTCCGCGGCCCGATGATCGCCGAGGTCACCGCGGGATGCCCGACCGCGAACGCCAGCGCCATGTGGATCATCGGGTACCCCGCGTCGGCGGCGATCTTGATGAGCTCCTCGACGGCCGCCAGCTTGGCCACGTTGCCCGGCAGCGACGGGTCGAAGCGCAGGGGGAGCCGCTGCGCGCGGCCCTTGGTCATGTCGATGTCGGTCTCCCGCCGGATGCGGCCGGTCAGCCAGCCGCCGGCCAGCGGGCTCCAGACGATGACGCCCATGCCAAATTTCTGGCAGGTGGGCAGCACGTGCCCCTCGATGCCGCGGACCAGGATCGAGTAGGGTGGCTGCTCGCAGCGGAACCGCATGTGGCCGCGGCTCTGCGCGGCCCACTGCGCCTCGACGATCTGCTCGGCGGGGAACGTGGAGGAGCCGATCGCACGGACCTTACCGCTGCGGACCAGGTCCGAGAGCGCGGACAGGGTCTCGTCGATGTCGGTGCTGGGGTCCGGGCGGTGGATCTGGTACAGGTCGATGTAGTCGGTCTGGAGCCGGCGGAGGCTGTTCTCCACCTCCCTGACGATCCAGCGCCGCGAGTTGCCCCGCATGTTGGGATCCCGGCCCATCGGGAAGTTCGCCTTGGTGGCGAGCACCACGTCGTCGCGCCGGCCGGCCAGCGCCTTACCGACGATCTGCTCGGATTCCCCCGCCGAATACGCGTCCGCGGTGTCGACGAAGTTGATCCCGGCGTCCAGCGCGGCGTGGATGATCCGGATGCTCTCGTCGTGATCGGTGTTGCCCCACGCGCCGAACATCATCGCGCCGAGGCAGTACGGGCTCACCTTGATCCCGGTACCACCGAGCGTCCGCATCCGCATCCCTGCCGCCCTTCCTCCGCCGACCGGTCAGTTTCCCATCCTAGAGAACCTTGTAATCATTGCTGAAGGCATGTATATATCTTGACTTAGGCAACGATTATCAAATACCGGGGTGACGGCGATGAGCGAACTGACGGCGAGTGACCCGGCCACGGGGACCATCGGGCTTAGCGAGGCCGACGACGCCGCGGTAGCGGCGGTACGCGCCTTCAACCGGTTCTACACGAACGTGATCGGACTGCTGCGCGGCAAGTACCTCGACACCCCGTACTCGCTCACCGAGGCCAGGCTGCTGTTCGAGCTGGGCCAGCGCGACGCGAGCGAGGTCGCCGACCTGCGCCGGGTAGTCGACATCGACGCCGGGTACCTGAGCCGCATCCTGGGCCGGTTCGAGGCCGACGGGCTCATCACCCGCCAGCGCTCGACCGCCGACGGGCGCCGCCAGATCATCGCCCTGACCGGCGCCGGCCGGGCCGCCGTCGCGGGCCTGGACGCCAGGTCCGCCGCCCAGACCAGGGACATGCTGGCACACGTCCGCGACGAGGACCGGCGCAAGCTCCTCGAGGCCATGCGCGTCATCACCGCCGTCCTCACGCAATCTCCGCCGCCGCGCGCCTACCTGCTGCGGGCCCCTCGCCCCGGCGACCTGGGCTGGGTCGTGCAGCGGAACGCGGCCCTGTACGCGGAGGAGTTCGGCTGGGACGCCTCCTACGAGGCGCTCGTGGCCAGGATCGTGGCGGATTACGTCGATCGCAGGGACCCGGCGGCCGAGGCGGCCTGGATCGCCGAGGTGGACGGCGCGCCGGCCGGGTGCGTGTTCTGCGTGCGGGAGGACGCCACCACCGCGCGGCTGCGGCTGCTGCTCGTGGAGCCGTGGGCCAGGGGCCTCGGGATCGGAGCCCGGCTGGTCGAGGAGGTGCTCAGGTTTGCCCGCGGGGCCGGGTACTCCGCCATCACGTTGTGGACCAACGACGTGCTGGCCGGCGCGCGCCGGATCTACGAGCGGGCCGGGTTCACGCTGGACGACGAGACCATGCACCACAGTTTCGGGCACGATCTCGTCGGCCAGAACTGGTCCCGCCGGCTGTAGGGGGCAGCTCAGGGATTAGGCCGGTGCTCCAGGCTCGGCTTCTCCAGGGGCCAGCCGCCGCCCGCCAGGCTGGCCCTGACCCGGTTGATGTCAGCCTCGTTCGGCTGGTGGTGGGTGACGTCGACGATGGCTTTCCTGATCGCCTCAGCCGTCTCCGGCTTGGCCTCGCCGGCCAGCTCCTCGGCGATGGCGGCGACTAGCGTCTCTACCAGGCCTGCCGCTGTCGATACCGTGCCAAAACGGTCAAGTGATTGTCACGCCGAGGCCCGGCAAGGTTCATCTATCTGATGGTTTAGGAACCTCAGGAGACCGTGAGGGCGAGCGCGGGAACTAGCTGGTCGGACGGGGTGAGGGAGCCGTGCATGCCGACCAGCGCAGACTCCCCGGGCTCCTGCGTCGCCGCCACGACGGCGAAGGTGCCCGCGGCGGCGGCCACGACGTCGCCGATCCGGTCGGTCATGCGCGGGTCCACGGGACCGAACCAGCCTTCCTTGATGGCCTCGTCCCTAGCCAGCACCCAGGCGCGGTCGCCGAGCACCTCGCGCCAGGTGGCCAGGACGTCTCCGGCGGCACCGGGCCGGACGTACAGGTGCCTGGCCCTCGGCTCGCCGCCCAGCAGGGTGAGCCCGGCCCGCAGATCCGGCGTCGAGTCGACGTCGAGCCGGTCCTCGGGGCCGACATCCACCATGCCGTGGTCGGCCGTCACGTACAGGGCGGTACCGGACGGCAGGGCGTGCGCGAGGTGTTCGGCCAGCTTGTCGACGTGCTCCAGCTGGTAGTACCAGGCATCGGAGGCGACCCCGAACACGTGCCCGGTGTTGTCGAGGTCCCCGTGGTAGACCGTGACGAACGCGCGGCTGTTCTCCGCCAGGGCCGCCGCGGCCTGCGCGGCGAGCGCGCCCATGCTGTCGGCGGGCCACAGTTGCGCGCCGCGCAGGGCCGCGTTGGTCAGGCCCTTGCCGCGAAACGAGCCGCGGGCCACGTGCACGGCCGCGATGCCGACCGCCGCGGCGCGCTCGTAGAGCGTCGGCAGTGGCTGCCACTTCAGCGGATCGACCCTGGCGTCCCAGCGCAGGCCGTTGAGCAGCCGCTCCTCGCCGGGGATCATGACCTGGTAGCCGAGCATCCCGTGCTGTCCGGGCGGCCTGCCGGTACCTATGGAGGCGAGGCTGGTGACCGTCGTGGACGGGAACCCGGCCGTGATGGGCCGACTGTTGCGGGCCAGCTCGGAAAGGAACGGCGCGGCGGCGGGATGATCACGGAGGAGTTCCCAGCCGAGCGCGTCGACGATCAGCAGGCACGCCCTGGCGGCGGGCGCCAGGCCGAGCGCGTTGGCCGACTCGGGCGATCCAGGCTCCAGGGACGCCAGGATCGAGGCTGACAGGTCAGCCAGGGTCGCGGTCCCGTAGGGCGGCACGATCGGCGAATGCTTCGGCTCGGGCGTCATGCGGGAATCCCTCGTCTGCTACTCGTGGGTGCCACTTCGTGTCTTGCCGCAATATCGTGCCACTGGGCGGCCGGAAGCGGCAAAGCAGGTCCCTCAGTGGCCCGCCACCGCGGTGGCGTCGGAGAGCGCCCGGGCGAAGCCCAGGAGCTGCCTGATCGCTTCGTCACCGTCCGCGGCCTGGCTCACCCGCAGCGAGAAGTCATCGGCCGTGATCGTGCCCAGGTACCCGTGATCGGCCTCGCAGTTCTCGTCGCCGCAGTGGGCCGGCTCGAGCTCCAGGTGGGACAGGACGTTCCAGCCGATGGTCAGCATGACCTCCGACGGCACCGTGACACCGGGGACGTAGGTGGCCGGGTCGGGGACGACCCGGGTGATGGCCACGGAGGAGACCTTCGCGAACCTGATCGCCTCGGTGCTCGTCTCGGCCCGTGGCCTGCTGTCGGGTTCCTCGGCCGGATGCTCGTCGGTGTGCGAGTACACCAGCCGGGTCGGGGTGAGCGCGAGCACGGTCATGTGCCTGCGCACCTCCATGCCGGGGTCGAAGATCGCGTCGTGGTGGACGACGTAGGCCGTGACTGGCTCCGACCCGAGCGCCGAGGCCACCGCGTCGGACACCAGGCCCGGGTAGTAGCCGTGACGTTCGATCGCGGCCCACAGGCCCTCGGTCATGACTCGCGTTTCCCTCATGACCCCATCCTGCCCGTTACCGCAGGATGCTCACGCACGGGACCGGGTTTATCCCTCGCGGACATCGCCCTGCTGTACTCCACCCTGCTGGGCCCCGGGCGCCGTGATCCCGGTCAGGTGCAGGATGCGCTCGGCCTCCGGCTCGGGCAGCGCCACCGAACTCGCGCTCGGCGCGGGCTTGGGCTTGCGCGGCTTGCGCGGCCCGGCGCCGCCGCCGCGCCCCCGGTACACGATCAGCCCGTTCACCGGGTCGGGCACGCTGTCCAGGGCCGACCGGACCGCGGGCAGCGCGCGGAACGCCTCCCACTGCTGATCGGAGTCGAAGAGCACCTCGAACACGACCCCGTACCGGTGCTCGTGCCACTCCCAGTAGATGGCGCCGTGGGTGATCGCCGCCTCGGTAAGCTCATCCTGGTAGGAGTCCTTCCACCGGCGCGCGGGCTGCTCCGCCGCATCGAAGACCTCGATCGACCACCACTCGGACACGCCGTCCACCACCACCCGTCCCGTTTGCACCCCTTTTGAGATAGTACGTCTTTAGGCGCCCGGCCGATAGGCTGCTTCGCCATGAGAGGAAACGGGCTGCGGCTCTCCGTGACGCTGCTGACCGTGTTCCCGGCCGGGCATCAGGGGACGGCATCGGACCGGCGAACGGCGGGCGCCGCCATGGCGTGGGCGCCCGGGGTGGGGCTGCTGCTCGGCGTAATCGCCGCCGCGGTCCTGCTCGCGGCCGATCATCCGCTCGGCCTGGGCCCGCTGACCGCGGCGGTGCTCGCGGTCGCTGCGCTCGCCCTGCTCACCCGGGGACTCCACCTCGACGGCCTGGCCGACCTGGCCGACGGCCTGGGCAGCGGCAGGCCCGCCGGCGCCGCCCTGGACATCATGCGCCGCTCGGACATCGGGCCCCTCGGCACCGTCACCGTCGTCCTGACCCTCCTCATCCAGGTCGCGGCGCTCAGCCAGGCCGAGTCCTCTGGCGGCGGGCGGGGACCCGCGGCGCTGATCGTGGCGGTCATCACCGGCAGGCTCGCGATCACCTGGGCCTGCCGCCGCGGCGTGCCCGCGGCGCGGCCGGACGGGCTGGGCGCGCTCGTGGCCGGCACGGTCCGCCCGGCGATCCCGGCGGCGATCACCCTAGGCACGCTCGCGGCGGCGGTCGCGGCGGTGGTGATCTCCGCCGAAGTCTTCGCCGAACCGCTGGGCTGGACCCTCCCGCTGGCCGTCGCGGCCGGGCTGGCCGCCGCCTTCGGGCTCGAGCGGCACGCCGTGCGCAGGCTCGGCGGCATCACCGGGGACGTCCTGGGCGCGCTGGCGGAGGTCGCCGCCACCGTCGTCCTCGTGGTGGCCGCGGCGGGCCCGCGCGCCTGAACCCCAAGCCGCTAAGCCGACCTCACCCGGTGAACCACCAGTACTCGGCGTCCAGGCCGTACTGGGTCAGGCTCGCGAACGAGGCCGTCGGACCCGAGATGTTGGTCCTCCACACCGCGACAAGATCCGGGTTGGGCTGGAACAGGCCCGGCTGGTTCGCGGTCAGGAAGGACGCCTCGGCCTTCACCGCGGCCGGGTTGCCGCTGCTCACGGAGGCGTTGATCAGCGCGTTCGCCTGCGGGTTGTTGTAGTCGCCCTCGTTCAGCGAGCCGGGGCCGTTGAAGACCCCGAGCTGGGTCGGGTAGGTGGAGTCGGTGAAGCCGCCCCAGTCCTCCATCGCCCACTTGTTGATGTACGACTTGCCCGTCGGCACCGGGTCGTCGTAGTAGGTGATGATGTAGTTGTAGGTGGCGGTCGACAGGTGGATCGTGATGCCCGCGCTGGCGGCCGCCGAGGCGAAGGCGGTGCACTGCTCGCCGACGTCCGCGGGCGAGGACTCGTAGATCAGGTTGAACGCGAGCTGCGTCCCGGCCGGGATGCCTGCTCCGCAGTCGGTCGGCCCGGTGCCCGCCCGGGCGCACGTGTCGGTGCCTGAGGTGTTGATCGTCCAGCCGTGGCTCTTCAGCAGCGAGATCGCGATCAGCACGGGCAGGACCAGCGAGGTCCCCGACAGGTAGGCGCTGAGCATCCAGCGCTCGTTGAACAGCGCCGTCACGCTCTGGTTCAGCTTGAACGAATAACCGAAGTTGCCGTGCAGCACCCCGTCCACGTAGTGCCAGTACTGCGCGAACACCGATCCGGCGAACCCGTGCTGCTGGTTCCAGACGTTGATCGCCAAGAGCGACGCACGCGGGCCCAGGACCACGCGGGCCGGCGACGGGTAGACGATGTGCAGCAGGCCGAAGGTGAAGATCGAGATGCCGATCAAGATGATGACCGACGTCCCGCACCGCCGGACCACATAAGCAGTCAACCGCCAGCCTCCTCGCCGCGAACCTCCGGCCGGCGGGTCTGCGTTCCCTCCATCCTGGATTTTCCACCGGGAGACGAGGCTCGTCTAGACACGTCAGCCCAGCCTGATCCGCGGATCGGCGACGGTCAGCGCGATATCGGCGACCAGGTTGCCCATGACGGTCAGCACGGCGCCGATCAGCGTGTACGCGAGGAGCACCGGGTAGTCCTCGTTCTGCAGGCTGTTGAAGAACAGCAGCCCCAGGCCGTCGTAGTTGAAGGTGGTCTCGGCGATGAGGTTGCCCGCCAGGAGCGCGGGGATGGACAGCCCTACCAGCGTGATTACCGGGAGGCAGGCGTTGCGGACCAGGTGCCGCAGCAGCACGAGCCGCTCGGGCAGCCCCTTGGCCCGCGCCGTCTTGATGTAATCCTGGGCCAGGGTGTCGATCGCCGACGATCGCATGTACCTGGAGTAGCCCGCCAGGATCAGCACGGTAATGCAGCCGATCGGCAGCGTCATGTCGTGCCAGTCGCCGATCACCGTGATCAGCGAGGTGGACTGGCTGGCCTCGAACCCGAACACGGGGAAGGTCAGCGCGAAGACCTCGATCGCGATCAGGTAGAGCAGGAAGTCCGGCATGGAGTAGAAGGTGAAGGCCACGCTGGTGACCACGCCGTCGCCGAAACTGTTCCGCTTGACCGCCTGGTAGATCCCGAGCGGGATCGCGATGAGGACCGACAGCACCAGCGAGGTACCTGACAGGTACGCGCTGCGCGCCCAGCGCTCCGCGAACAGGGTCGCCACGGTCTGGTTCAGCTTGTAGGAGTAGCCGAGGTTGCCGTGGAGCACGCCGTACACGTACTGCCAGTACTGCACGATGACCGGATCGTCGAACCCGTGCTGCTGGTTCCACGCGTTGATCGCGGCCGGCGACGAGCGCGGCCCGAGGACGATGATCGCGGGCGACGGGTAGACCGCGTGCAGCAGGACGAAGATGAAGATCGAGATGCCGATCAGGATCACGAGCGAGGTCGCGCACCGCCGGATGACGTAAGCAGCCAACCCTCGCCACCTTCCTCGGCCGGCCCCGAGACGAAGCACTCCCTCAACCCCGGTCTACCAGCAGCAGGTCATGAACGGCTACACCGGCGTGTTTCAATTGCGACAAAAGGCTAGGGAATTTAGGGAAACGCCGATGCCAGCCACGCACGACGTGTTCAACCAACCGCCGCCGCTCGCCGGGTACGACGTCGCCGACGACCAGGCGATGCTGGACGCGCTGCGCCGAGAAGGCGCCGGCTGGGCGGAGGACGCGATCCGCGACCTCGGCCGCCTGGCCGGGTCCGCGCCGGCCCAGGAACAGGGCCGTCAGGCCAACGAGCACCCGCCGGTGCTGCGGAACTATGACCGCTACGGCCACCGCATCGACGAGGTGGAGTTCCACCCGGCCTGGCACGAGCTGATGACCGTGGCGGTGCGGCACGGCCTGCACGCCGCGCCGTGGCGCGACCCGCGACCCGGCGCGCACGTGGCGCGAGCGGCGGGCTTTTACGTCTGGGGCGCAGCCGAGGCCGGGCACCTGTGCCCGGTCTCGATGACCTACGCCATCGTCCCCGCGCTGCGGAACGCCCCGGCCCTCGCCGAGCGCTTCGAGCCACTTTTGGAATCTCGGGAGTACGACTTCGGCCTGCGGGCGCCGGAGAGCAAGCGGGGCCTGCTCGCAGGCATGTCGATGACCGAGAAGCAGGGCGGTTCCGACGTGCGGGCGAACACCACGCGGGCGGTTCCGCTCGGTGCGGGCACCTACGCCCTGACCGGGCACAAGTGGTTCACCTCGGCGCCGATGGGTGACCTGTTCCTGGTCCTCGCCCAGGCGCCGGGCGGATTGTCCTGCTTCCTGCTCCCCCGGGTCAGGCCGGACGGCACCAGGAACGGCATGCACCTGCAGCGCCTGAAGGACAAGCTGGGGAACCGGTCGAACGCGTCGGCC
Source organism: uncultured Actinomycetes bacterium (assembly GCA_963789225.1). GTDB lineage: Bacteria > Actinomycetota > Actinomycetes > Streptosporangiales > Streptosporangiaceae > Palsa-504. Next base: position 393,418 of record CAWBKD010000026.1, on the reverse strand, counting down.
GAGGTGGAGTACGACGAGGCCCTGGCCTGGCTGGTCGGCGAGGAGGGGCGAGGCGTCCGCACCATCATCGAGATGGTGAACATGACCAGGCTGGATTGCGTGCTCGGCGCGGCCACCGGGATGCGGGCCGGCGTCGCGCTCGCGGCGCATCACGCCAGGCACCGGATGGTCTTCGGCCGCCGTCTGGCCGAACAGCCGCTGATGGCCGCCGTGCTCGCCGACCTGGCCCTGGAGGCCGAGGCCACCACGACCACCGCGTTCCGCCTGGCCGGGGCCACCGACCGGGCGGCGCGCGGGGACGAGCAGGAGGCGGCGTTCCGTCGCCTGGCGCTCGCGGCGACCAAGTACTGGGCCTGCAAGCGCGCCCCGGGCCACGCCGCCGAGGCGCTCGAGTGCCTGGGCGGCAACGGTTACGTGGAGGAATCCGGCCTGCCCCGGCTGTACCGCGAGGCGCCGCTGGGATCCATCTGGGAGGGCTCGGGCAACGTCGCGGCCCTCGACGTCCTCCGCGCCCTGGCGCGGGAACCGGTGGCGGCCGAGGCGTTCCTCGCCGAACTCGACGCCTCGGCGGGGGCCGACCACCGCCTGGACCAGGCGATCACCCGGCTGCGCAAGGAGATCGCCGACCCCGAGCAGGCCCGCGCCCGCCACCTCGCCGAGGCCATGGCGCTCGCCCTGCAGGGCGCCCTGCTCGTCCGGTACGCGCCTGCGGCCGTCGCCGACGCATTCGTCGCGTCCCGCCTGGGCGATGACTCCTCCTCGTGGGGCCACGCCTACGGGACGCTCCCGTCCGGCCTCGACACCGCAGGCATCATCGCCCGCGCCACCCCGGACGTCCTCCCCGGCTGACGCCGCGCCGATGAGCGACATCCTGGACCGGGCGGCCCCGCCGCCCGCGGTGACCCTGCGGTACGGCCCGCGGCCCGAGCACGTCATCGACCTGTGGCTCCCGCCGGACCAGACGGAGCGCCGCGGCGCCGCGCCGCTGATCGTGCTCATCCACGGCGGGTTCTGGCGGCCCGCCTTCGACCGGACCCACCTGCGCCCGATGGCCCAGGCGCTCGCGGCCGCCGGGAACGTCGTCGCGGTGCCGGAGTACCGCCGGGCGGGCATGGCGGAGGAGGGCTGGACGGGCCCGTTCGACGACATCGCCGCGGCCCTGGACCAGGCCGGCCCGCTGGCCGAGCCGCACGGGGCCGATCTTGGCCACCTCACCTGGGCGGGCCACTCGGCGGGCGGTCACCTCGCGCTGTGGGCGGCGGCCAGGCCGGGACTGCCGGCCTCCTCGCCCTGGCGGGGGCCGTGCCCGGCCACGCACGTTGTTTCGCTGGCGGGGTGCAATTCATTGCGCATGTGCGCGGAATGGAACCTGGGCGCCGGGGCGGTGCGCCTCCTAATGGGCGGCGGGCCCGATGAGGTCCCCGAACGCTACGCGGTGGCCGATCCGGCCGCGCTGCCCCCTTCGCCAGTTCCCGTCACGCTTGTTCACGGCACCGACGATGACACCGTGCCGCTCGCCATGAGCCGTCTGTTCACCCCCGGGCGGCTCGTTGCGATCCCCGGCGCCGGCCATTTCGACCTCATCGATCCGCTGAGCCCCGCCTGGCCCCAAGTCCTCGCGGTGCTGACCGGCATTCATTTGCCATCGTTAAAAAGAGCTGTGCCCCCTGCGTTCTGGCGACGCAGGAGGACACAGCGTCCTCGAAAGGCTGGTGCCGGGCCGCGACCCTAGTTTCCCGTGGCCGCCCGGAACCTGACGACCAATTCGGCCGGCACGCGACCGCGGTCCTTCACCTCGATGCCCTGCGCCTTCGCCCACTCACGAACCTCCGTGGTGTTGAGGCCGCTAGCGGACGACCTGCGGGCGCTCCTAGCCGGCCGCCGAGCCGCGGCCCCGCTGCTCCGCCGCGCGGCTTCGACGTACTTAGCCATTGCCTTCCGCAGTGCCTCGGCGTGCTGGGCGTTGAGGTCGATCTCATAGTCCGTACCATCCAGCGCAAAGCGGACGGTACCCTCGGCCGCACTGCCGTCGATGTCATCAATGAACAAGGTCTGAATCTTCTGGGCCACGTGCACTCCGTTCCTGTCGTTGAATAGTGCACCAGAATAGATGATAGACGCCGGATAAGCTCACAGCGGCCCCCCTAGTTGAATGAGTGGCGCTTATACCGGGCCGTCCGGAGCCGATAACCCCGTGTTTTGGTTCGACCTTTGCCGCCCAAGACCGCTCCGACATCGCGATATTTCCGCCCGGCGGCCGCGAACTACCCACTGTCACTAGTTCGGCACATTGGGACGGTGCTTACGGCTGATCAGAGGAATTGCTTACCTGAGCGCAATTGCTCCCGGTCAGGCCGTCCTGCCCGTACGCATGCACCCAGGCAGCGAACCCCCGGCGCGCGGCGAACCGGATCCGGGCCGGCACCATCGACCGCGGGCCCGCCGCCCCGCGCGGCCGCGCGTCGTCGCTGAACCAGCCGGGCGGCGCCTGCCGAACGCGGTCCGGGCCAGCCCGCAAGCCCGGTCATGCCAGCCCGGGAAAGCCACGCCCCGTGCCGGCTTTCTCATCTGACCCAAGACCCTCCGGTGCCGATCGATGTCGACACCGGGGTACACGGCCCCGCCGTCGCGGGGGTTCAAAATGATCTGTAAATTCTTTTCTCCCGAACGAATCATGGTGGCTCCCCCGGGCCGGCTGCGTCGGCCCGGCGGTGCTGACCGTCACGGGCGGCGGGCTCCCGGTGATGTAACAATGCCCCTGTGGACCTCGAAGCCTATGAGCTGGTCATGCTGCGCACGCCGGAGAACGCCCCGGACTACGACGACGCCGAGCTGGAGCGGATCCAGCAGGAGCACCTCGATCACCACGCCAGGCTGCGCGAATCCGGCCACGTGGTGACCAACGGCCCGGTCTCGGATCAGCCCGACCAGACGCTGCGCGGGCTGACCTTCTACCGGACCGGCTCGCTCGAGGCGGCCAGGAAGTTCGCCGGGGCCGACCCGGCGGTCCAGGCCGGCCGGCTCACCTTCGACATCATGACCTGGTACTGCCGGCCCAGCACGATGACCAAACCCGGCCGACCCGTCTCCCTCTAGGAGGAAGCATGGACCAGGACGCCGGTCCGGACCCGCTCGGGCGGCTGCGCACCCTGGCCATCGACCACATCCGCGCGGGACGCTGGGCCGAGCTGGTCGCGCTCGAGCCGGACCTACGGGCGGACGGTCAGTTCTGGTCGAGCATGTGGGGCCCGTCGTGCGCCATCGCCCGCTGGCACTGCGGCCGCGCGGACGCCCGCGACCTGCTGGAGGAGTGCATCGCGGCGGGCTTCTACGAGCCGGACTTCGAGACGGGGTTCGAGGAGTCGTTCGGGACCGAGCCGGACTGGCCGGCGCTGCACGCCCGGATCGCGGCGAGCGTCCCGCCGCCGCCCGTCGAGCTGATCCGTTGGCCGTGCGCCCGCCCATCCCGCCGCTGGGGCTGGCCAGGCTCGACGAGACCGGGGCCGCCCGCCTAGCGGCCCGGCTACCGGAACCGCAGGCCAGCGCCCTGGCCACCGCCGAGATGCTGCTCGGCTGGGTGACCCGCAGCTGGCGCCACAGCGGCGCGACCCACGACTACTCGCAGGACGCGAACGTCGTCTTGGACCGGGTGGAGCGCGGCGAGCGGTTCGGCTGCCGGGAGTACAACATCGTGCTGGCGGAGGCGCTGAACGCCGTCCAGATCCCGGCGCGCCGGATCAGCCTGTTCCGGCGGGACTACCATGCGGGAGCCGCAGGCGTACACGCAGTCACCGAGGCGTGGATCGACGATCTCGGGAAGTGGGCGCTGCTCGACGGGCAGAACGGCGCCGTCTGGCGCGACGCAGACGGGATACCGCTGGGCGTCCTGGAGTTGCAGCGCCGATACGAGCGCGGCGACCAGCCGGAGTTTTCCGGGTCCGGGCCTAATTGGGACGCGGGCGGCGGAGCCGCCGCCGCCTTGTGGTTCGGGCAATTCCACGCCGTCGGCGTGACAGACGCCCTGGCCTGGTCGACCGGTCCCTACGTGCCGATCCTGGAAAGGACGACAGTCATCGAAAGCGAGCAACTCGCCGACACGACGGCCGACGTCGCACCGGATCTCGCCGAGGTCCGCACGGGCGTGGCCGGGAGGCCCGGAGGCCCGGCCCTGGTCTTCACCACCGATCACCCCTACGCCACCGGATTCCAGGTCACCGACGCCGAGCGCGAGACGACCACTGTTCCGCCCGGGCAGCCGTTCCCGCTGGCCCGCGAGGCGGGCGAGTACCGCACGGGCGTCGCCGTCGTGACTCGCTACGGCACCCTGACCCCGCAGCCGCTGCACTACCGTGTTCGCTGACCAGGCCTGAGGCGTTCGACAGTGGTCACGGGCCAGATCGACGAGGGCGAGCTGACCAGCGCGGGTGAACGCGGGGCCACGGTCGACGGGATGGCCGAGGGCGTCAAGCGCACCGTCGACGCGGACGTGCTGCGCCGGTGCTGCCGTGAGCTCAGGGACCGGATCGACCCCCGGGGGCTGCGGCTGGCCAACGCGGTCGTGACCGGCTGTCTCGATCTCACCGGTCTGGTTGTGCCGTTCTCGCTCCGGTTCGAGGCGTGCGAATTCGACACCGCGCCCGTAGTCGAGGGCGCCCAGCTCTTCGAGCTGTCGCTGACCGGCTCCCCGCGGCTGCCCGGCCTGCTGGGCAACGGGTTGCGCATGCGCCGCGACCTTGACCTGTCCCGGTCGCATGTCGCCGGGGCGCACTGGACGAACGCGAGCACGGGCCGGCGGGCCGCGAGGCTCTCCAGGAGCCCGTGACCATGGCCTGGATGGGCCGATCGTTACCCAGCTGTGACCATCGGGCGCCCTGTCGCGGGGCCCGCGGGGGTCCGGGAGAGTCACCACCGCTCGTTCGGCCAAAAGGTACTATCCGGGACGCGGCCGGGTGGTTACGTACGGTGGATAGCCGTTGCCGGTTTTGCTTGCCGGATGTAACGGGGCTAGCGTGCCAGGCATGGCGGCGGACGGGCGGCGGCACATCATCGCGATCGGCGGCGGCATGCTCATGCCGGATGACCGGGTGCCGGCGCACCTGGAGCACGCGCTGCGGGTGGCCGGGGCGCGCGAGCCGCGGCTGTGCGTGATCGGCACGGCCGGCGGGGATGACCCGCGGTGGCCGCTGATGACGTACGACCGGTTCGCCGGGGGCGCGGCGCGGGTCAGGCACCTGGCGCTGTTCCCGATGCCGAACGTCTCAGACCCCGAAGACCTGCTCATGTCCCAGGACGTCATCTTCGTCGGCGGCGGCAGCGTGGCGAACATGCTGGCCGTGTGGCGGGTGCACGGGCTCGACGTGATCATGCGCAAGGCCTGGCAGGCGGGCATCGTGCTCACCGGGTCAAGCGCCGGGGGGATCTGCTGGTTCGAGGGGGGAACCACCGATTCGTTCGGTCGCTCGCTGCGCGCCTTCACCGACGGGCTGGGCCTGCTGGCGGGCAGCTACTGCCCGCACTACGACTCCGAGTCCGGCCGGAGGCCCCTGTACCACCAGCTCATCACGGACGGCACCCTGCCCGGCGGGATCGCCTGCGACGACGGTGCCGCGGCGCACTATGCGGACGATGTGCTGACGGAACTGATCGCCGACCGGCCGACGGCTGGCGCCTACCGGGTGTCCCTGTCGCCCGGCTCCGGGGTCACGGAGACCCCGCTCGAGGTCCGCTACCTAGGCGAGGACTGACCGAGGCCCTGCCCGGCCGCGCCCCGCCGCCCGGCCGCGCCCCGCCGCCCCGCCCCGCCCCGCCAGTCACATTCGTAACTCCTGGCTCAATTTTGGTGGAAGTTTCGGGCTTGGTGGAAGATCCGGGGGCCTATAGACCCCTCAAACTTCCACTGAGCCCGGATCTTCCATGATCTTTTGGGCGCGGGGGGCGCGGGGGCGCGGGGGCGCGGGGGCGCGGGACCGTGGGGACGCGGGGGCGCCGGGCCGGGGCTCTAGGACTTGCTGGAGGTGGCGCGGTAGAGGGACCAGGCCAGGGCGGCGAAGGCGGCCAGGGGGACGAGCCACCAGGCGCTGACGTGGGCCGCGTGGGTGAGCAGGGCGGTCAGGCCCAGGGCGACCACCACGATGACGGCGACGTGCCAGTCGTCGCCGATCACGAAGTCGTACCAGAAGGCCCCGAACGATTTCAGCGCGCGCAGCATCAGCCCGTCACCCCTTCCGGTGCTAGGGCCTGCTGGCCGAGGCTAGGCGCCGGGCGATAACGCCGCAGCAGGGCGACGTAGGCGAGGGACACCACCGCCACCACGGGGACGATCACGAGCAGCGCGGCGTCGCCGCCGGGCCAGGTGACCCCGGCTCCCTCGGCGCCCCAGAACGAGCCGAACGACGTCAGCATGATCCCCACGGCGAACTTCAGGGCGTTCTCCGGCACCTTGGCCAGCGGCGCCCGCACCGCGATCCCCGTCACGGTCACCACGACCACGGCGATGGCGGCGCCGATCACGGCGGCACCGAGGTTGCGCTGGTTGTCCCCGAACGTGATCACGATAAACACGACCTCGAGGCCCTCGAGCAGGACGCCCTTGAACGACAGGGTGAACGCGTACCAGTCGCTCACCCGGCCCCGGGACGAGACGGGCGCGGCCTTCGCGGCGGCCACCTCGCGCAGGTAGGCGCTGGCCTCATCGTGCAGCGCCTTGTGGCCGGTGGCGCGCAGGATGGCCTTGCGCAGCCACTGCAGCCCGAAGATCGCCAGCAGGGCGCCGACGACCAGCCTGAGCGCCCCGAGCGGGAGCAGCGTGATGGTCGGCCCGAGGACGCCCACCACGGCGGCCAGGACGACCAGGGCCGCGGCCATGCCCTGGAACGTGGACCGCCACTGCCTGGTCAGGCCAGCGGCGAGCACGATCGTCAGGGCCTCGATCGCCTCGACGGCGCACGCGACGAAGACGGTCAGGATGAGGGGAAGCGCTGTCACGAGACCTCCTCCACGCCAGGGGTCTTGCCTGGGTCAGCGACAATGTTCGCGTGACCGAGAAGACTGCCGATAAGGCTGCGAACACGAACTGGCTGCTCCTTATCTACCGCGTACCGCCCGAGCCGACCAGGCTCCGCTCTACCGTATGGCGCCGCATCAAGAGCCTGGGTGCCATCTACCTGCAGAACTCGGCCGCGGCGCTGCCGGCCAACGCGGCCAGCGAGCGCGCGCTGCGCAAGCTCAGGCGGGAGATCCTCGACATGTCCGGGACGGCGGTCCTGCTGTCGTGTGAGGTGCTGGCGGGCGAGTCGGACGTGCACGACGCGTTCCAGGCGGCGAGGAACGACGAGTACGAGGAGATCGTCGACCGCTGCGAGGACTTCCTGCAGCAGGTCAAGAAGGAGTACGCGGACAACCACTTCACCTACGCGGAGCTTGAGGAGAACGAGGTCGACCTGGTCAAACTGCGCAACTGGTTCGCCAAGGTGCGGGAGCGCGACGCGTTCGACGCCGAGGGCCGGAACGCCGCGGAGAAGGCGCTCGAGAAGTGCGTCGAATCGCTCGAGGCCTACGCCGGCCGGGTCTACGCCGAGGAAGCGGAAAGCCGGTGAACACCGGCCCCGTACCGCACGCACAGACATCTCCTCTGCGAGATTTGCAACCGTTGTTAGGTTACCCTACTAACGACGGTCATGACCAATCTGTGACCCTCGCTTCATCTTGACTTAAACTTCTGGACAGCTTGCGTACGGATGGCGTCGTCACACTCTCATCCATGATCCGCAAAGACCGGCGCATCGGCATGCGCCTGATGGCTGGGCTGGCGAGCGCGTGCCTGCTGGCCCTGGCCGCCTGCTCCTCTTCAAGCTCCAGCAGCTCAAGCTCCGCGTCTAGTTCGACCTCGGCTCCGGCCTCGACCGCCGCCAAGGTCACGCTGGTCGTTTACTCGGCCCAGGGCTACGACTCGGCCATGACCAAGGCGTTCACCGCGGCCACCGGCATCCCCGTCAAGCTCGACGACAACTCCACCGGCCCGCTGCTCACCCAGATCGAGGCCTCGAAGAACAACCCCAACTGGGGTCTGCTCTGGGTGGATGGCACGACCGCCTTCGCCGGGCTCGACACCCAGGGCCTGCTCCTGAAGGGCTTCGAGCCCAACGTCTCGTGGAACGCCCTCGGTACCCAGTCCCTGCCGTCAGACAAGAGCTATACCCCGACCGGCGTCACCCTCATGGCGGCGCTCGCCTACAACAAGAACAAGGTGCCGCACCCGCCGACCACCTGGGCGCAGCTCCTCCTCCCGCAGTGGAAGGGTCAGGTCGGGATGAACGACCCGTCCCAGTCCGGCCCGACCTTCCCGTTCATCGCCGGGATGATGAACTACCTGGGCGGCGTCAGCGCGGGTGAGTCCTACTTCAGCAAGCTCAAGGCCAACGGCCTGGTCATCCACCCGACCAACGGCCCGACTCTGCAGGCGCTCACCAGCGGGCAGATCAACCTGGCCCTCGTGCAGAGCTCGGCGGCGATCGGCGCCGCGCTCGGCGACAAGAACATCGGGATCGCCTACCTGCCGCCGGTGACCCTGCTGCCCAGCGCGATCGGCATCGACGCCAAGGCGCCGGCGGCCGAGCAGGCCGAGGCGGAGAAGTTCATCGAGTTCGTCCTCTCCCCGGCGGGCCAGCACGTCATGCAGACCGGTGACCCGACCGGCGACTCGCTGTACTACCCGGTCCTCCAGGGCGTCAACCCGCTGCTCGCGCTGCCGTCGCTGGCCAGCGCGACCACGCAGTCCATCAACCCGTACACCTGGGGCCCGCAGGAGGGCACCATCAACACCTGGTTTGACGGCAACATCGTCCGATGATCCGTACAGTCCCCGGGGGGACGACCCCCCCGGGGACCCCCCCGCGCACGGGGGGGCTACCCGCCCCCCCGTTCCCCCGCCGGCTCGGGTCTGGGGCGCGGCTGGGCATGCCGCTGTTCTGGCTGCTGCTCGCCGCGTTCATCCTGTTGCCCTGCGCGTGCTTCCTCATCCTGGCGGTCTCGCCGCGCCTGTTCAGCCAGGGCAACCAGTGGTTCACCCTGACCTACCTGCACCAGGCGCTCACCGGCGCCACTGCGGTGGCGATCACCAACTCGCTGTGGGTCAGCAGCGCGGCTGCCGCGCTGGGGATCGCCATCGGCTTTCCCGTCGCGTGGCTGGTCTCGCGCACCACCCTGCCAGGGCGGCGGTTCATCCCCGGCGCCATGTGGCTGGTGCTGCTCCTGCCGTCGTGGCTGCCCGCCCTGGGCTGGGAGCGGATCGTGCAGCCGGACGGCGTGATGTACCGGCTCGGGCTCGACTGGCCGTGGGTCACCCACCTGATCATGGGGCCGTTCGGCGTCGTGCTGCTGCTCGGCCTGCGCTGCGTCCCGTTCAGTTACCTGGCCATCACCGCCGCCATGGCCGGCCTCGGGCAGGAGTTCGAGGACGCCGCCCGGGTCCACGGCGCGAGCAGGTTCCAGGCCATGCGGCTGATCATCCCGATCCTGGCCCCGGCCATCTGGTCCGCGCTGGCCATCGGGTTCGCCGAGTCGATCAGCGACTTCGGGGTGGCCGCCACGCTCGCCTACAACTCGAACTTCCCCCTGGCCACCTACCAGCTATACGCGGCGATCGGGAACTTCCCGCCCAGCTTCCCGCTGGCTGCGGGCATGGCCTGGCTCCTCGTCGCGGCCGTGGCGATCCCGCTCGCGCTGCAGGCCAGGGCGCTGCGTGGCCGGTCGTACGCGGTCCTTTCCGGCCGGACCCGCCAGGCCGTCCGCCGTGAGCTGCGCGGCTGGGGCCGGTTCGGCGCCACCGCGGGGGTGGCGCTGTTCTTCGTGATCGCCCTCGGCGTTCCTGGCTTCGGGGCGGTGAGCGCATCACTGCTCGCCGACTACGGCGGCTCGTTCTCGCTGACCCTCGCGAACTACCACGCGCTGTTCGCCCAGACCAACCTGGCCGCGGCGGCGGGCGGAGGGCTGCTCAGCCCGCTGGAGCGCTCGCTGGTCTACGGCATGGTCACCGCGACCATCACGGTGACCGGCGGGTTCATCGCCGCCCGGCTGCTGTCCAAACGCAGGACGAGGGCGACGGGCGCGCTTGACTTCCTGCTCCTGGCCTCCGTGGCGCTGCCCGGCGTGGTGTTCGGCGCGGGGTACATCTTCGCCTACAACCTCCCGATCATGTCCAGGATCGGCGTCAACCTGTACCAGACGGTGTGGTTGCTGATCATCGCCTACACCGCGTCGAGCCTGCCGACCAACGCGCGGGTCCTGGTCGGGGCGGTGTCGCAGCTCCAGCCTTCGCTGAAGGACGCCGCCCGCGCGCACGGAGCCGGCGCTATCACCGCCTGGGCTCGCGGGGTGCTCCCCGTGGTGTCCCGGCCGATCGTCATGGCCTGGCTGTTCACGTTCTGCGGCGTGTTCCTCGAGCTGCCGCTGTCGCAGCTCCTGTACCAGCCGGGCTCGCCGCCTGCCTCGATCGCGATCGAGGACAACCTGTCCACCTACCATTTCGGTGTGGGAATGGCCCAGTCGGTCCTCGCCGTGGCCTTCGCGCTCGCGGCGGTCGGCGTGGTGCTTGGCGGCTATCGCCTGCTGGCCCCGGCCGGATGGCGCCGGATCGGAGGAACGGTCCGTGGCTGACCCCATCACGATCGAGCGCCTCGGCAAGACCTACCCGGGCGGCAACGTGGCGCTGCACGAGGTGTCGCTGGCCGTGGAGCCAGGCACCTTCCTGGTGCTGCTCGGCCCGTCCGGCTCGGGCAAGACGACCCTGCTGCGCTGCCTGGCCGGCATCGAGCGGGTCACCTCGGGCCGGATCACCATCGGCCAGCGGACCGTCGCCGACGGCCGCGCCCACGTGCCGCCGGACCAGCGCGACCTGTCCATGGTGTTCCAGGACTACGCGCTGTGGCCGCACCTGTCCGCCAAGGACAACGTGGCGTTCGCGCTGCGCCGCAGGAACCTGTCCCGCGAGCAGTGCCGGACGCGGGCGGTCCAGATGCTCGGCCGGGTCGGCCTGAGCGCGCTCGCGGACCGCTACCCGAACGAGCTATCGGGCGGTGAGCAGCAGCGGGTGGCCCTGGCCCGCGCGCTGATCGCCGACACCGGCCTGATCCTGTGCGACGAGCCGCTGTCCAACCTGGACGCGGACCTGCGCGAGCGGATGCGCGTCGAGATCTCCTCGCTGGTCCGCGAGGCGGCCGCGACGACCGTGTACATCACGCACGACCAGGCCGAGGCGTTCGCCCTGGCCGACCAGGTTGGCGTGCTCGAGAAGGGCCGGCTGGTCCAGGCGGGCACGCCGGAGCAGATCTATACCCGGCCGGCCACCCCGTTCGTGGCCCGGTTCACCGGGCTGGCGGGCGAAATGACGGTCCGCATCCGCGAGCGCCACCCGGACGCGATGATGCTCGTGGAGCCCCTGCTGGGCGGTGGCGCCATCGACGAGTTCTCCGCGGGCCTGCCCGACCGCCCCGCCGGGAGCTTCCTGGTCCGCGCGCCGGCCGAGGACCTGCACGCGGAGACGGCGCTGATGATGGTCCGCCCGACCGGGGTGCGGCTGACCCAGGACGGCCCGGCCGAGCGTCATCTGGCGGGCCGCGTCACGGACGTCGCCTTCCGCGGGCGCGGCTACGAGCACGCCATCGACCTGGACGGCAGCACGCGCCTGACCGGTGTCTTCGCGGAGTTCCGTGTTCCGCGGGGCGAGGTCGTCGGGCTGCGGTTCGACCCGCCCGGATGCCATCTGTTCCCCGCCGAGCCGTCAACTGCTCAAGACCATGAACCCGAACGAGCGGTGGCAGGGGCGCCGGAAACCGCCAGGAGCTGACCCGTTCCCCGCGTTCACGTTCGCAGCGTTCACGTTCGCAGCGTTCACGTTCGCAGCGTTCACGTTCGCAGCGTTCACGTTCGCAGCGTTCACGTTCGCAGCGTTCACGTTCGCAGCGTTCACGTTCGCAGCGTTCACGTTCGCAGCGTTCACGTTCGCAGCGTTCACGTTCGCACGAGCAGGAACACGGTGAGGCCTGCCACGTGGGCGACGAACGTGAGCCGGTAGTACGGTCTGAGGGCGGCGGCCTGGGTCGGCGTGACGGCCAGGGCCGGGTTGGTGATGTCGCGCCAGCCCACGACCCAGATCCGCCTCTCCTGGCCCGCACACATGGCCGGGTGCTCGCACTGGACCGCGTACAGGGCGTCGGCCTGGGCAGCCGGCTCCCTAATGAACAGCTCGGTCGGGACAGGCACGCCCGGGCGCAGGTCGCGGCCCAGGTAGTACCCGACGCCGGTGCCGATCAGCATCGGCCGGGCCCGGCCCTTGGCTTGGTAGATGAGGCCGTCACCGGGCCGCACCTGGCGGGCGATGATGGCCGCCGCGCCCGCGTAGTCCAGGTAGGAGCCGCCGCTCCCGACCGGGTAATCCGGCCAGCTGTGCGCGCCCGGTGACCTGATCTCCTGCTGGTCGCCCGCGCCGAGGATGGCGATGACGAGCAGGGCCGCGACCGCGATCCGCACGTCAAGCCTGCTCAGCGCGATCCCGGCCAGGATCGCCCAGGCCCCGACGGTGAGCAGCAGGTACCTGGGGAAGAAGTACGACTGCGGGCCCTGCGAGACCAGCCACACCACGGCCACGGGGATGAGCGCGATCGCGGTCGCGATGGCGGCTTCCCGCCGGGCGACCGCCCAGGCCAGGACGGCCAGCACGATCAGGGCAGCGGCCACCGAGGCGGAGTAGAACAGGTTCCTGAAGAAGAAGGAGAACGCCGTCAGGTCCAGCCCCGGCCTCGGGATCCACCCCACCTGATCGCCCGCCTGGGACCAGCCGATCAGGGCCAGCGGCGCGCAGGCCGCAAGCCCCACGGCCGCGGCTGGGGCGAACCAGAGCTGGCGGCGGTCCCGGTCCTGCCGCCACCGCAGCGCCGCTCCCGCGGCGTGGCCGGCGAGCACCGACAGCGCGACGAGGTCGATGTAGCCGAGCAGCGTCACCCCCGCGGCGTAGGCCAGCCAGCGCCGCCACGTCGGCCGTTCGAGCGCCCGCAGCAGGAGCAGTGTGGCCAGCATGGCGACCAGGACCTCAAGCGCGTAGAAGCGGACCTCCTGGGCGAACCGTGACACGCTCGGCACCAGCGCGAAGACCAGCCCGGAAGCCAGGCCCGCCCGGGGCCCGGCCAGCTTGCGGCCGACCAGCGTTACGCACGCCGCGGCACCCGCCATGGCCAGGACGGACAGGCTGCGCATGGCGTCGGCCGAGCTCCCGAACGCCGTGATCCACAAGTGCAGCAGCAGGTAGTAGGCCAGCTGGGTGGCGCCGGTGTTGCGTGCGGTCGCGATCAGGTCGGATACCGGGCGCGCGGCGAACGACCAGCTCGACAGCTCGTCCCGCCACAGTTCCGGGCGGCCGATCTGGTAGCACCCGAGGGCCACGGTGAGCAGCGCGGGCGCAACCCAGGGCACGCGCGCGGCGAGGTCGGCCGCGCTGCCCAGGGGCGTCCTGGTAGTCGCGGTGCCGACTCCCCCGCCCACGCCCGCGTCCGGGCGGAGGGCAGCCGGGCTGCCGCGCACGTAACCCGCCGCGGTCATCTCGTATCTCCCGCCGGTCGACGATTCCGGTTCGTCTGGTGGCGGCGACCTTCCCGAGCGGCCGCCGCCTCACCCACGAATATGGCCCGGAAGGCGGTCAAGGGCCGGCTGGTCCGAGAAGCCGTAATCCAGTCGTCAGACCCACCCCCGGGGGCAGGGCATCGGAGTTCTAGCGCTTGGGCCGCAGGCGCGCCGATGCCCTACGATCAGCTAAATGACGGTCACACTGCTTACCAGCCAGTCAGCGCCGACTGCGACCGATGCGGATGCCCTCATCATCGGGGTGTTCCAGGGCGCGGATGGCCCAGTCCCCGTTCCCGACATCGACGAATTCGACCTGATGGGCGCGCTGACCGCGCTCGGCGCCACGGGCAAGCCCGAGGAGATAACCAAGATCCACACGGCGGGGCAGCTGGCGACCCCGGTCATCGCCGCCGTGGGCCTGGGCCCGGACCCCAGGGCGGGCGCCGAAGATGGCGCCGGGCGGCAGGCCTACCTGGAACGGCTGCGCCGCGCGGCCGGAGCCGCCGCGCGCGAGCTGTCGTCCGGGCGGGCCGCACGCGTCGCCATCGCCCTGCCCGCCGACGAGCCGGACGAGGCCGAGGCGGTCGCGCTCGGCGCGCTGCTCGGGGCCTACGACTTCAGGAAGTACCGGACGACGGAGAACCCGTCGGCTGACACCGAGCAGATCGTGCACACGGCGCACACCGCCGCCGCCGACCGGGCCAAGATCCTGGCCGACGCGATGACGCTGGTCAGGGATCTGATCAACACCTCTCCCCGCGACCTGGTCCCCGCCGACCTGGCGGGCGCGGCCGAGCAGGCGGCCGCCGCGAGCGGCCTGGGCGTGCTGGTCCTCGACGAGAACGATCTCGCCAAGGAGGGGTACGGCGGCATCCTGGCGGTAGGCATGGGCTCCGCTCACCCGCCGCGGCTGGTCCGGCTCGAGTACACCCACCCCGGCGCCGAGCGAACCGTGGTGTTCGCGGGCAAGGGCATCACCTTCGACTCCGGCGGGCTGTCCCTGAAGCCGTCCAAGTCGATGGAGACGATGAAGGCCGACATGAGCGGTGCCGCGGCGGTGCTCGGGGCGCTGCAGGCCATCGCCGCCCTCGGCCCGGCGGTCAACGTGGTCGGCTACCTGTCGATCGCCGAGAACATGCCGGGCGGCGGGGCGCAGCGGCCGTCCGACGTCATCACCATCTACGGCGGCAAGACCGTCGAGGTCCTGAATACGGACGCCGAGGGCCGGCTGGTGCTGGCGGACGCGCTGGCTCGCGCCGTGGCGGACGGGCCCAGCCTCCTCATCGACGTTGCTACGCTGACCGGGGCGCAGGTCGTCGCCCTCGGTGTGCGCACGTCGGGGGTGATGGCCAGCGACAACGCGCTGGCCGCGCAGATCGCCGACTCCGCCGGGCGGGCGGGCGAGGCCATGTGGCCGATGCCGATGCCCGAGGAACTGCGCAAGGGGCTCGATTCGAGCGTCGCGGACATCGCCAACGTGGCCGCGGAGCGCAGCGGCGGCATGCTGGTCGGCGCGCTGTTCCTGCGCGAGTTCGTGCCCGACGGGCTCCCGTGGGCCCACCTGGACATCGCGGGCCCGGCCTTCAATGAGGGCGCGGCCTACGGGTACGTCACCAAGGGCGGCACGGGGGCGGCGGTCAGGACGCTGGTGCAGCTCGCGCTGGACGTGGCGGACGGCAGGTTTGCGGGCGGGTCCGGCCAGCCCGTCGATAAGTGAAATGATGAGGCCAGGACACTTAGGCAGGAGGCTCAAGGGGTGGCAGAAGGCGCCGTCAGCTACGACATCGTCATCCTCGGCGGCGGCAGCGGCGGGTACGCCTGTGCGCTGCGCGCGGCCGAGCTTGGCCAGCGCGTGGCGCTGATCGAAAAGGACAAGGTCGGCGGGACCTGCCTGCACCGCGGCTGCATCCCGACCAAGGCGCTCCTGCACGCGGCCGAGGTCGCGGACCAGGCGAGGGAGAGCGCGAAGTTCGGCATCCGGGCCACGTTCGACGGCATCGAGATGCCCGGCGTGCTCGCCTACCAGGGATCCGTGGTCGACCGGCTGTGGAAGGGGCTCCAGTCCACGATCGCCAGCCGGAAGATCGACACCATCATCGGCCACGGGCAGCTCGTCTCGCCCACCTCCGTACGGGTGGGCGAGACGGTCTACCAGGCCGAGCACATCGTCCTAGCCACCGGGTCAGTGCCGCGCAGCCTGCCCGGGCTGGACATCGACGGCACACGGGTGATCAGCTCGGACGACGCGCTGCTGCTTGACCGGGTGCCCGGTTCGGTGATCATCCTCGGTGGCGGCGTCATCGGGGTCGAGTTCGCGAGCGTGTGGCGGTCGTTCGGCGCCAACGTGACGATCGTGGAGATGATGCCGCAGCTGCTGCCGCTGGAGGACGAGGCCAGCGCGAAGCACCTGCAGCGTGCGTTCCGCCGCCGGGGCATCGCCTACGAGCTCGAGGCGATGTTCGAGTCGGTCAAGCCCAGCGAGGCCGGGGTCACGGTGACGCTGGCCGGGGGCAAGACCCTCGAGGCCGAGCTGCTCCTCGTCGCGGTGGGCCGCGGGCCGGTGTCGGCCGACCTCGGCTATGAGGAGAACGGCGTCGCGCTCGACCGGGGCTACGTGGTGGTCGACGAGCTGTGCCGCACGAACGTGCCGACGATCTCCGCGGTCGGTGATCTCGTCGCCATTCCGGGACGCGGGCACCCGCAGCTCGCGCACGTCGGGTTCGCCGAGGGCATCATGGTCGCCGAGCGGATCGGCGGGCTCGACGTCACCCCGATCGACTACGACGGCGTGCCCCGGATCACCTACAGCGATCCCGAGGTCGCGTCTGTGGGCCTGACCTCGGCCCAGGTCGCCGAGCGCGGGCTCACCACCGTCGAGCTGAACTACCCGCTCGGCGGCAACGGCAAGTCCGTCATCCTGCAGACCCAGGGAGCGGCGAAGGTCATCGCCGAGTACGGCCCCGACGACTCGGGACCGGGACGCGTGCTCGGCATCCACCTGGTGGGTTCTCGGGTGGGCGAGCTCATCGCGGAAGGTCAGCTGATCTACAACTGGGACGCCGAACCTTCGGACGTGGCCAAGCTGATCCACCCGCACCCGACGCAGTCCGAGATCATCGGCGAAGCGGCCCTCGCGCTGGCCGGCAAGCCCCTGCACTTCCACGCCTAATTTGCTTGCTCCCCACACCCACTCCGCTTGCTCCCCCAACCCACCCTAGGAGTCATGGAATGTCGGTCTCCGTATCGATGCCGCAGCTCGGCGAGAGCGTCACCGAGGGCACCGTCACCCGCTGGCTGAAGAAGGAGGGCGAGCGAGTCGAGGTGGACGAGCCGCTCCTCGAGGTGTCGACGGACAAGGTGGACACCGAGATCCCCTCGCCCGCGTCCGGGATCCTGCGCAGCATAGCCGTTGACGAGGACGAGACGGTCGCGGTGGGCGCGCAGCTCGCCGTGATCGAGGAGGTCGGCGATTCGGCGCCGGCTGGGGCCCCTGCCCCGCCGGACGCCGGGGCCCCTGTCGCCGCGGAGCCCGAGCCCGTCGCGGAGCCCGAGCCCGCGCCCGCCTCCGGCTCGGACGGCGCGGGCGCCCCGCCGTCCTACGCCCCGCCGACCTACGCCCCGCCGCAGGCACCCGCCTACGCCCCGCCGCCTGCGTACACCCCGCCGCCGACGTACGCCCCTCCGCCTGCATACGGCCAGCCGGTCTCCCCGCCGCCCGTGGAGGCACCGGAGCCTGCCCCGGTCGCTGCGGTCGCGCCGCCCGTCCAGGAGCCCGTCGCCGAGCCGGACGAGGAATACCCGCCGGCGCCGCCACTGCCGGGCGGCGACGCGCCCTACGTCACTCCCCTGGTCCGCAAGCTCGCGGCCGAGCACGCCGTAAACCTCGAGGACGTCACCGGTACCGGGGTGGGCGGGCGCATCCGCAAGCAGGACGTCATCGAGGCCGCGCGCGTCCAGCGCGAGTCCCAGCCGCAGGCGAGCCAGGTGGCCCCGGCGGCCCAGGCACCCGCAGTGCCCTCAGTCACTGTGCCCTCAGTCACTGTGCCCTCAGTTACTGTGCCCTCGGTCACCGTGCCCCAGCAGGCTCCCCGGGTGCCGGAGGCGGAAGAGGCGCAGCCCGCGCCGACCGCCCCGCCCGCGCGCGCGGTGCGCCCCGCGGTCGTGCCGTCCTCGCTGCGCGGCACCACCCAGAAGATGTCCAGGCCCCGCCAGGTGATCGCGCAGCGCATGGTCGAGTCGCTGCGCGTCTCCGCGCAGCTCACCACCGTGGTGGAAGCCGATGTGACGGCGATCGCCAGGCTGCGTGAGCGGGCCAAGCGCGATTTCGAGGCCCGCGAAGGCGTCAAGCTGACCTTCCTGCCGTTCTTCGCGCTCGCCGCCGTCGAGGCGCTCAAGGTGCACCCGAAGCTGAACGCCGTGATCAACGGGGATCAGGTGACCTACCACGACACCGAGCACCTCGGGGTAGCGGTGGACACCGAACGCGGCCTCATGGTCCCCGTCATCCACAACGCGGGTGACCTGAACATCGGCGGGCTCGCGCGCAAGATCAGCGACCTCGCCCAGCGCACGCGGTCCGGGCAGGTGGGCCCCGACGAGTTGGCGGGCGGGACGTTCACGCTGACCAACACGGGCAGCCGCGGCGCCCTGTTCGACACGCCCATCATCAACCAGCCGCAGGTCGCCATCCTCGGCACGGGGACGGTGGTCAAGCGTCCCGTGGTCGTCGAGGACCCGTCCCTCGGCGAAGTGATCACGGTGCGGTCGATGGTGTACCTCGCGCTCACCTACGATCACCGGCTCGTCGACGGCGCCGACGCCGCCAGGTTCCTGAACACGATCAGGACCAGGCTGGAAGAAGGAGCCTTCGAGACCGAGCTGGGGCTGTAACCCGCCCCCGTCGGATGAAGGTCGCCGTCACCGGCTCGTCCGGACTCATAGGCAGCGCGCTGGTGGCCAACCTGCGCTCCGAGGGCCACCAGGTCATCAGGCTGGTACGCCGGTCGCCCCGGTCGGCCGACGAGGTGCGCTGGGATCCGGAGTCGGCCGACGCCGGGCTCAGCCCGAAGCCCGAGGCGCTGGAAGGCCTGGGCGCCTGCGTGCACCTGGCCGGCGCCGGGGTAGCCAGCCGCCGCTGGACGGCGAGGTACAAGGCGGAGATCAGGACCAGCCGGGTGCTCGGGACCCGCGCGCTGGTCGGCGCGCTGACCAAGCTCGGCTCGCCACCCGCGACGCTGCTATCGGCTTCGGCCATCGGCTGGTACGGGGACACGGGCGGGCGCCAGGTCGATGAGTCGGCTCCGGCCGGGACCGCCTTCCTCGCCCGCCTCGTGCGCGACTGGGAGGCGGCTACCGGGCCCGCCTCGCAGGCGGGCATCCGCGTCGTGAACCTCCGCAGCGGCCTGGTCCTCACGCCGGCCGGCGGACTGCTGGCCAGGCTGCTCCCGCTCGCCCGGCTGGGCCTGTGCCCCAGGTTCGCGTCGGGCACGCAGGTCATGAGCTGGATCTCGCTAGCCGACGAGATCCGTGCGATCGGTTTCCTGCTGCCCCGCAAGGACATCACGGGCCCGGTCAACCTCACCGCGCCCGCGGCCGTCACGAATTCCGAGTTCACCACGGCCCTCGCCGCGGCCGTCCACCGCCCCGACCTGCCGTGGCTTCGCGTGCCTGCCCCGCTCCTGCGGCTCGGCCTGGGCGAGGCCTCCGTCGAGCTGCTGACCAGCACGCGGGTGGCGCCCAAGCGCCTGCTCGAGGCTGGCTACTCCTTCCGCCACCGCACCCTGCCCGAGGCCCTGTCCGCGGAACTGGCCACCGGCTGACGAGATGACAGGTCCGCTCAGCAGCCGACGGGCCAGAGTCATCCTGGGTGTCATAATCCTGGCCGGGGCGGGGATCGCCGCCGCCGTCTTGCTGGGCTCGGGAGGTCCCGCGAGGTTCGTCGCTACCCGGCCCGGCCGGCGACTGGTTCGGCCAGCACCGCGGTGCCGATCACGGCCAGCACGAACCGCCGCACGGCCGACCACGTTCCCACACCGCTGACGCGGCGGCGGATGGGCAGGAACAAGGCCGCCGACCCGAGCGGCGCGGCCACGATCCCGGCGAGCAGCAGCGCCTGAAGCATGAATCCCCTCACCGCCGCGCCCTGCGCGCGGACGTTCAGGGTCCGCCGCTACCCGAACAAACACGGGCCAATCATGGCGAAGGTCATTTTGCGTCGGCGGGGAGCAGGACGATGTCGAAGTTCGCCCTGCAGAACGGCCCGGTGAGCCCGTACCTGGCCGCCTGCTCCGGGTCATCGACGGGCGTGAACTCGGTGATCAGGCTCTTCTTGACCGCGAAGACGGTGTCCGACTCGATGTACTGGCTGCCCGCCACGAAGATATGCGTGGTCAGTTCATGGTGGCCGGGGGCGGTCACGATGAAATGGATGTGCGCCGGGCGGTACCCGTGCCGTTTCGTCGCGTGCAGCAGCGTGCCGACCGGGCCGTCGGTCGGGATCGGGTAATGGCACGGCACGACCGTGCGGAACCAGAAGGCGCCGTTCTCATCGGCGGTGAACAGCCCGCGCCCGTTGCCCCGCGGTTGCACGTCCGGCTGCTGGACGTCGTAGAAGCCCTGATCGCTGGCCTGCCAGACGTCAAGCTCCGCGCCCGGCAGCGGCGTGCCGTCGGCCGAGAGGACCCGGCCTTCCACCACGCAGGGCGTACCAGAGCCGACGAGATCGATGCGGTCGCCCAGCGCGCGGCGCGGCGAGGTCACCACGTGGAACGGGCCGAGCACGGTGGCCTCGGTGACGCCCGCCGTCTTCCTGTGGTTGATCGTCTCCACCAGCATGGAAATGCCCAGCACGTCGGAGAGCAGGATGAATTCCTGCCGCTCGTCGTCGCACTGGTGGCCGGTCGCGGTGAGGAACTCGATCGCCCGCTGCCACTCGCCGATCGTAGGCTCGGTGTCCCTGACGAAGGCGTGCAGGTGCCGCACCAGACTGGTCAGCAGCTCGCGCAGCCGCGGGTCCGGCGTGTTCGCGAAGCTCTCCACGACCGCGTCGGCGGCGGTCTCCTCGGTGAAGTCGGTGGCCATGACCGCCAGGGTAAGTCCCGGTCCGGCCGCAAGTACAGGTCGGAGGTCGTCCCGAGGTGCTGAAGCTTGTCGGGGTTGACCACGGAGCGGATCGCCTGCACCTGGCCGTCGGCGATCTCGAGGCTGAACACGGCGGCCACCCGGCCTTCTGGGTCGTAGGCCACCGCACCGGGCTGGCCGTTGACGAAGGCAGGCACGCCGTAGGTGCCCTCGTTCTGCGCCCGGCGGAACAGCCCGAGCAGGAACCGGGCGACCCTTTCCGGCCCGTAGGTGGGCTGGAGCAGGGCCTGGCCCTTGCCGCCGCCGTCGCCCATCAGGACCACGTCCGGGGCGAGGAGCTCGAGCAGCCCGTTCAGGTCACCACCGCCCGCCGCCTCGAAGAACCGGCGGGCCACCTCGTCGCGCTGCTCCCGGGAGGCCTCGAAGCGCGGCCTGCCCTGGTCCACGTGCTGCCTGGCGCGGGCGAAGATCTGCCGGCAGTTCGCCTCGGACTTGCCGGTGATGTCGGCGATCTCCCGGTAGTCGTAGCCGAACACCTCGTGCAGGAGGAATACGGCGCGTTCGGTCGGCGACAGGCTCTCCAGCAGGACGAGGAAGGCCATGGACAGGGAATCGGACATCTCGGCTCGCTCCGCGGGGTCCGGGGCGGCCGCGGGGCCAAGCTCGCTCGTGACGAGCGGCTCGGGCAGCCAGGCGCCCACGTAAGATTCCCGGCGCACCCGCGCGGACCGCAGGTGGCTGATCGCCAGCCGGGTGGTGGCCGTGGCCAGGTAGGCCTTGGGGCTCGTGATGGTGGTGCCCTCGCGCAGGATGCGGGTCAGGCGCAGGAAGGCCTCCTGGACGATGTCCTCGGCGTCGCCCACGCTGCCGGTCATCCGGTAGGCGATCGAGAACATCAGCGGCCGGTATTCGGTGTAGTCCGCGGCTAGCTCCGCTGGCGTCGTCATGCGGCCTTCCCTGGGTTGAAGTCCTCGGCCCAGACGGGGAAGCCGTCGCGCCAGGTCGGGTAGTTCGGGATCCAGCCGAGCTCACGCTTGGCCTTCTCGTTACTGGCGCCACGACCCTTGGTCATCCACTCGACGATCATCTCGCCGCCGAGTAGCCGGCCCAGCCACGCCGGGGCGCTCATGGGCGGCTTCACGCCCAGGCACGAGGCCAGGTACGGCACCCATTGCGCGACCGGGGCCGGCTCGTCGTCGACGACGTTGAACAGGCCAGGGGCGCCCTGGGTGACCGCGGCGACGGTCGCGGCCGCCGCGTCGGTGATCTCGGTGAACGACCAGATGCCGGTGCCCCCGCCGATGATCGGCAGCTGGCGCTTGCGCACCACCTCGAGCATGAGATCCGAGGCGCCACGACCGTAGAGGATGCCGTACCTGAGCACCAGGCCCTCGACGACCTGCGCTGGCACGGCCTCCTCAACGTGCCTGATCGCCGCCAGGGACCTGGTCGTCCCCGGCAGCGCACGCGGGTCGAGCAGATCCTGCTCGGTCTTGACCGGGCCGCCCGACCTGGCGTTGTTCCAGCCGGTGAAGCTCTGCGCGATGAACCGGCGGGTCCCGAGCAAGGCGGCGGCTTCGAGCAGGTAGTCGGTGCCCCTGGTACGCAGCTCGTTGGTGAGCGCGAACTGCTTGTCGAGGTTGCGGAAGCTGCGCAGGTCGGTCAGCGCGGTCATCTGGTGCACGATCACCTCGGGTTCGGCGGCCTTGACCGCCTCGAGCACCGCGCCTCGGTCCAGGCCGTCGACGACGACGGGCGTGGCGCCGGCCGCGGCCAGCTGGCCGACCTTGGCGCTGGAACGCGTGCTGGCGGTGACCTCATGGCCGGCGGCGATGAGCCCGGGCACCAGAAACCTGCCGATCACCCCGGTCGCCCCCGCGACGAAGACTCGCATGGTGACTCCTTCCGTCCTTGTGCCCTCTACGACGCGGCCGACCCGGCGTGTGTGACACCGCAGGGCCATTGGCCGCCGTCGAGGAGGGAACTGGCGGTGGGTGCCCGCGCGTCCCCGTCGTCGACGCCAGTCTCGGACTCGGCCCGGGTATCGGACGACCGGAGGTGCCAGGTGCGGGAAACGGGGCCGAGGTGGCGTAGCTTGTCCGGGTTGGCGACGGCTCCCATCGCCTCGCCCAAGCCGCCGCTGTCACCGTAGAAGACCACATCGGGGGCCCTAAGACGAGGAGCGGTCGCCGGCCGTGACGTCTTCTTCCAGGACGCCGCCGGGCCCCTGCCTCAGCAGGGCAGGGAGAGCCTCCTTAAGACCCGCGGCGAGCAGCGGCACCCGCCACAACGGCGGGACCGGACCTGTGATCCCGGCCAGCCGCATCACCGTATGGACGGTGACCCTGATCAGCCGCCTGGCGGCGGCGAACATGATGAACGCGAGCGGGAACTCGGCCAGCACCGCGCTGAGGACGCTTGTCGTGAAGCCGCTCGAACCGTAATCGAGCGCCAGGTCGAACCACGCGTCGCAGACCAGCAGCGTCCCGGTCATGATCATGAAGAAGATGACGATCTGGCGCTGGGACCAGGCCGCCCAGGCGGTCGCGGCGAACCCGAGCAGCTCGACGATGTCCAGCCCGACCCACACGCCCCGCCAGTCACTGGAGGTGTACCGCGCCGGCAGGGTCAGGATGAGGATCGCGATCCAGCCGGCCAGCCCGATGCAGCACGCCGCCATCAGCATCAGGCCGAACTCCCTGCGCCGCCGACCACGCGGGTCCATCACCGAGTAAGGCAGGTCGATCTCGGCCAGGGCGCGAGCCAGCTCGCGGCGCTCGTCCTGGCTCATCTGGCGGAGCTGAGCCTCATCGATCACATAACCATTCTGCGCCCGGTCGCTGGGCAGGCCTGGGAACGGGCTGGGGCGAGCTGGGGCGGATGCTGGGCGGACCCGCATCGTGGCGGTGCGACCGCGCGTAAGCTGGGGAAAGTGAGCGAGTTCGGGTATTTCGTCTTCGGTTCTGCCCCGGTCGGCTACGTCGAGGGGTGGGAGCTGCAGCGGCGCGTTCACGCCCGACGGGTGGCCGACGAGGTTCCCGACAGCTGCCTGCTGCTGGAGCACCAGCCCGTGTACACGGCGGGCAAGCGGACCGCCGTATCGGACCGGCCGTTCGGCGACCCAGGCGCGCCGGTCGTCGACGTGGACCGCGGTGGCAAGATCACCTGGCACGGGCCCGGGCAGCTCACCGGCTACCCGATCATCAAGCTGCGCGAGCCGCTGGATGTGGTCGCCTACGTCCGGGCGCTCGAGGAGGCCATGATCCGGACCTGCGCCGACTTCGGGATCACGACCGAGCGGGTGGCGGGGCGCAGCGGGGCGTGGATCAAGGGCGACGGGGCCGCGTGGCCGGACCGGAAGGTTGGCGCGATCGGCGCGCGGGTCGCCAAGGGCGTCACCATGCACGGGTTCGCGCTGAACTGCGACTGCGACCTGTCCTGGTACGACCGGATCGTCCCGTGCGGGATCAGGGACGCGGGCGTGACCACGCTGTCGATCGAGGTCGGCCGGCCCGTCACCGTGGCCGAGGTCACCCCGGTCGTGCAGCACCACCTAGCGCGGGCGCTTGGTTACCGGGCCTGGCACCAGCTCCACGACTTGACCGCGCTCAGCGGTGAGGTCGCCGCTCTGGCCTAGTCCGCGCGGCGGACCTTGACCGCGGCGCCTGCCCCCTTACCAGGCTCGACCGGCAGCACCATACCCTGGAGAGGTGGTACTCGCACCGGAGGGCCGGCGCATGCTGCGCCTGGAGGCCCGCAACAGCCAGGTCCCGATCGAGCGCAAGCCGCCGTGGATCAAGACCAGGCTGCGCACCGGGCCCTCGTACACCGAGCTGAAGTCCCTGGTCCGCAGCGAGGGCCTGCACACGGTCTGCGAGGAGGCGGGCTGCCCGAACATCTTCGAGTGCTGGGAAGACCGCGAGGCCACGTTCCTCATCGGCGGCGAGGTGTGCACACGGCGGTGCGACTTCTGCCAGATCGACACCGGCAAGCCGGCGCCGCTCGACGAGGGGGAACCCCGGCGGGTCGCCGAGTCCGTCGCCGCGATGGGCCTGAAGTACGCGACCGTGACCGGCGTCGCGCGCGATGACCTGGCCGACGGCGGGGCCTGGCTGTACGCCCAGGTCTGCCGCGAGATCCACGCGGCCATCCCCGGCTGCGGCGTGGAACTGCTCATCCCGGACTTCAACGCCGAGCCGGACCGGCTCGCCGAGGTGTTCGGCGCCCGGCCAGAGGTCCTGGCGCACAACATCGAGACCGTGCCGCGCATCTTCCGCAGCATCAGGCCGGGGTTCAGGTACGCGCGCTCGCTCGACGTACTCCGCGCCGCCCGCGAGGCGGGACTGGTCACCAAGTCCAACCTGATCCTGGGAATGGGCGAGGAGCGGCACGAGATCACCGAGGCGATGCGAGACCTGCGCGCCGCCGGGTGCGAGCTCCTCACCATCACCCAGTACCTGCGCCCGACGCCGCGGCACCATCCGGTGGAACGCTGGGTCAAGCCGGAGGAGTTCGTCGAGCTCCGCGAGGAGGCGCTGGCCCTCGGGTTCGCCGGGGTCATGTCCGGGCCGCTGGTGCGTTCCTCCTACCGGGCCGGCCGGCTCTACGCGCAGGCCATCGAGCACCGCGCCGTTGCACCTGCCGGTGCGGGTAGTCAGGGCTAGCTCGCTGCACTCTGCGGCGACGTCAGGCCCGGTGACGACGGCTCGCTGAGGACGGCGGGGTCGGCGGTGAGGGTGGTCTCGGCGGCGTCGACCACGCCGAGGTCGGCGCGGATGTGCAGTTCGGCGGCGGTGATGAGCAGTGATTCGACGGCTGTGGCGCTGGCGGTGCCGCGGGCCTCGGCCAGGGCATGCAGTTGCCGCAGCAGGTGGGCGCGCTGCCGGCCGAGCACGGCCGACAGCGTCGCGGGGTCGCCGGAGCGGGCGGCCGCCATGACTTTGAGGAAGAAGTCGTCGCGGTAGCCGCGGGCGGGGATGGCCGGCTCGCTGAGCCAGCGGTCGAGCTCGGCGCGGCCCAGGTGGAAAGCCAGCAAGGGGCGGTGACCGGGCCGCTTGAGAACCTGCCGGACGGCAAGAGGGTGATCATCTGCCCGTCCACCATCCCGCCGCCCCCCGCGGCCCAGCCCTCCCCGTTCCTGCGCACCATCGGCCTGCTGAACGGATCGTGCTTCTCCCGGACCGGCGGGGCGCCCGGGCCGGTGGAGGGGGATGTCGTCTGGTCGTTTCCCGTCCTGGTGGCGGCCATCGACCCCCGCGCGGAGGACGAACTGACCGGTCTGCGGCAAGCGGTCACCTCCGGCCGGTACCTGGCCGAGGGTGACACGGTGACACCCGTCAAGGGCACCCCTTTTGCGGCCGCCCCGGTGATCGCCAGCACGGTCTCCTTCGACGGCGCCGCGCCGGTGCTGCCGTTCCGCACCGGCTACGACAAGCGCGCCAAGGCCCGCGACCTGCTCGCTGCCGTCGGCCTCAAGGGCCGCGAGGACGACCTGCCCGCGAAACTCTCCGGCGGCCAGCAGCAGCGCGTCGCCATCGCCCGCGCGCTCATCGGCGATCCCCGCCTGCTGCTCGCCGACGAGCCGACGGGAAACCTGGACAGCACCACCGGCGAGGAAGTCCTCGACCTACTCTTCGCGCTCCACCGTGACCGGGGCCTGACCCTGATCCTGGCCACCCACGACCCCGCCGTCGCCGTCCGCTGCGACCGCGTCGTCGAGCTCAGCGACGGCATGGTCACGGGGGACTCCGCGGCGGCGACGAGGGCCGAGCGCTGAGGGCGGCTCCCGCCCGCGCCTACTCGAAGCGCGCGCTGGCCGGGGTCGTCATGCGGCCGAGCAGCGGCAGCGTGATGGCGATCACCGTCAGGGCCAGGGCCAGGCCCGCGCCCAGGGTGGCGTAGTACGTGCCAGCCAGGGGCGGTACCGGCGTGCCAACCGGCGCGATCCGCAGCACCGCCAGGACCGACATGCCGTACGCGATAACAGCCGCGGCCACCGCGCCGCCGACCAGCGGCAGTATCGCCTCAAGCAGGACCACGCGGTACAGCGTGCCCAGTGGCGTGCCGCCGACGCGCATCAGAGTGAACGGACGCTTCCGCTCAACCAAGCCACCGCCAATCGACACCGCGAGGCTGCAGCCGGCCACCAGGATAGTCAGGGTCACCGCCAAGTAGACGAGCCGCTGCATCACCTCGGCCCGGCCCGACCGGATCGCGACCGCCTCGCCGAACGTCCGCGGCGGGGTCGCCGCCACGCCCGGCCCCGCCGACACCTGCGGCGGCGCGTGGATGGCCAGGTAGGTCCTGACCCGCTCCAACGTGCTGGCGCTATCCACCCGCACCAGCACCGCCTGTACCGGCAGCGAGGAAAGGGGTCCGGTGTAGGCCGGGTTGGCAGCGGAGACGAACGCCGCCGTGCTGTCGTGCGGGTTGTCGCTGAAGATCAAGGAATTGTCGTCGACTTGCACCGCCCGGTCGCCGGGCGCGCACTGCCCGAGTACGGCCAGCTGGCGCAGCGCCGAGCAACTCGCGACGCCGATGTAGTTGTTCTGATTGTTCGGACCGCCGGGCAGGGTGTACAGCGAGTAGACCGTGGTTCCGCCGAGCCCTCGCAGCCCGCGGACCAGGGCGGCCCCCGCCTGTGGGGTGAGCCCCACGGGCGTGATCCCGGAGATGCCCGCCTGCGGGAGGGTAGGCGGCTCGATCTGGGTAAAGGTGTCGAGCAGGACGTTGCTCAGCGCGGCCGAGTTGGGCGTGGCGATCAGCGAGTCCAGTAGCGGCACCATCGCGCCGACGATCGTGCCGAGGAACACCGCCAGCACCAGCCCGCGGACCGCGCGGAAGGCGGCCTTCGGGTCGTCGGCCAGCCGCCGGGACGCGAGCAGCCCGGAAGCGCTGCCGCCCAGCGTCCGGCTGCACCAGCGCGCCATCGCGGTGGTCAGCCACGGCCCGGCGATGACCAGGCCGATCATGGTGATCAGGAGCCCTGGATACGAGGCGACGCCGATCGTGGAGTGGCTGGTGGTCACCGTGCCGACGACGAACAGGACGACGCCGACGATCAGCGGGGCTAGCCGCCACCGCGACGGCGGCGGCGGGGCCGTCCGCCTGCTTACGCCGAGCGGGGAGATCCGGACCCGGCCCAGCGCCAGCAGCGATGCGAGCGCCGATGCCAGGGGGACAGCGACCAGCAGCGCCACGTAGCCCCAGACCGTGGGCGTGACCGTGCCGGCGAAGTAGCGCGTCCCGGTCAGCGTGGCACCGGCCAGCGCGGGCTTGACGGCCAGGAAGACGCCAGTCCCGACGATCGCGCCGAGCAACGCGCTGGCCACCGAGTCGACCGAGGCGATGATGCTGATGTCGCCGGGCGTGGCCCCGACCAGCCGCAGCGCGGCGAAGCGCTCCTCGCGGCGCGCCGCGGCCAGGCGGGTCGCGGTGCTGATCAGGATCAGCACCGGGAACAAGACGGCAAGCACGCCCACGCCGAACGCGTACCGGAAGAAGGGGGTAAACACCTCGGGACCCGGGCTGGTCCCGATCGCCGTCACCCACTGGGTGCCTGGCACCTGGGCCAGCGCAGCCGGGTCGTACCCGACGTACACCGCCAGCTCCTCCGGGCCGGTCAGCGCCGCGTCGCCGATGGTGCCGACCAGCGTGCCGGGGAACCGCTCGCCGAGCTGGTCACGCGGCACGGTCCGGATCAGCTGCGCCAGCGCCGGGGAGGCCAGGTACTGACCGGGCCCGGGCAGCCGATCCAGGCCGGGCGGTACCGGCGCGTCCGGGCCGAGGGCGGCCACGTCCAGCCGCTCGATGGACTGCCCTTGGTAGTAGTCCACGCTGTAGTTCCACGCCTCGCCGTGGGACGGTAGCGTGCCCGGCAGCGAGTTGCCCTGCGTGCACTCCCAGCAGGTCCGGTTGCTGTCGGCCTGGAACGCGTGGAATTCGGCGAGAACCGCGAGGAGCAGGGCCACGCCGACCGCCACCGCCAGGGTCGTCACGATGAGCCGGGTCAGTGCCTCGCGGCCGCTGTTCAGGGCCAGCCGCAGGCCGAGCCGGATCACGGGCGCACCGTGCCCACGTCTACCGTCACCACGCCGTCGCGGACCATCACGTCGCGGTCGGCGTAGGCGGCGACCCCCGCGTCGTGGGTGACCAGGACCACCGTGGTGCCCTGCTCGCGGGCCAGGCCCATGAGCAGGCTCATGACCTTCTCCCCCGTGAGGGTGTCCAGCGACCCGGTCGGCTCGTCGGCGAACAGCACCCGCGGCCCGATCGCCAGGGCCCGGGCGACGGCCACGCGCTGGGCCTCGCCGCCGGACAGTTCCCCCGTGCGCCTGGCGGCCTTGTCACCCAGCCCTAGCCGGTCCAGCCACTGCCTGGCCTGCGCGTACGCCGCCTTGCGGCCCGTCCGGTTCAGGATCAAGGGCAGCGCGATGTTGTCCGCCGTGGTCAGCTCGGGCACCAGCTGACCGAACTGGAAAACGAAACCGAATGTGGTGCGGCGAAGCCGGGTTCGTTCGGCTTCATTGAGGGTGTCCAGGCGGCGGCCGTCGAACCAGACCTCGCCGGAGTCGGGCGGGAAGATCCCGGCCAGGCAGTACAGCAGGGTGGACTTGCCGGATCCGCTCGGGCCCATGATCGCCAGGATCTCGCCCGGGTTGATGGCCACGCTGGCCCCGCGCAGGGCCTGCGTCTGGCCGAACGACTTGGTGATGTCACGGGCCTCGATGAGGGAGCCGTCGGTGTTCATGGGGTTCCCACCACTTCCCTTAGTTCGTTGAGCCTGGCCCACGTGACGTCCATCCAGCGGAGGTCGGCCTCGAGGTGGAACAGGCCGTAGTCAGCGAGCATGGTGTCGACCAATGAGCCGGCCTCCTTGAG
Source organism: uncultured Actinomycetes bacterium (assembly GCA_963789225.1). GTDB lineage: Bacteria > Actinomycetota > Actinomycetes > Streptosporangiales > Streptosporangiaceae > Palsa-504. The sequence continues at coordinate 363,844 of CAWBKD010000026.1, read as the reverse complement.
CCGGGTCAGTTCCCGCATCCGCCGCACGTGCGCGGCGCGCTGGGCATCCAGGTAGCGGTCGGCCGGGCGGCCGAGCATCAGCGCGAGCACCACCTTCGCGAAGAGCTCAGGCTGCAGGTGGGGCTCGGGCGCGGTCGGCTGGGACAGCCACTGCTCGACGTCGGCGGCCCCGGTCTCGGTGATGGCGTAGCGCTTGCGCTCGGGCCCGTCGCCGGGCTCGGGAGCACCGGCGACCGCCTTGCCGTCGCGCGCCAGCCTGGCCAGGGTCGTGTACACCTGCCCGAACGACAGCGGCTTGCCCCTGGCGAAGTAGGTGTCGTAGTCCCGCTTGAGGTCGTAGCCGTGGCTCGGCTGGCGCTCAAGCAGTCCGAGAAGGGTCAGCGGAACGCTCACACAAAGCAATATACGACGAGCGTATACTATGAGCAAGTACCGAGGCCGAGGGTTCGTGTCGCCCGGCGGTTTCTGTCCGGGGCGGCGGAACCGTATGCTGCGGAGCATGGCGCGCATGTCGAAAAGATCCGGGTCCGGTGACCCCGCCCTGAGCGTGGATACGGCTCAGGAGATGGCCAATGCCGGACGGCTGAAGCAGATACGACTGGTCGCCGGGATGGTGCACCGCGCCAACCCCCGGGCGATGCCCATCGTCTTCGGCAGCGGTCTCGGCATCATGGCCGTGCTGATCGTCGTCGGGCTGCTCACCGGGCTGGCCGCGCTCCTCATCCCGCTGGGCGTCTTGCTCGGCGTGCTGGTCGGGGTGATCTTGTTCGGCAGGTTCGCCTCGTCGGCGCAGTACGCGGCCATCGAGGGGCAGCCGGGCGCGGCCGCGGCCGTGCTCGAGAACATGCGCGGCAACTGGACCGTCACGCCGGCCATCGCCGCCAACCGGAACATGGACGTCGTGCACCGGGCCGTGGGCCGGCCCGGCGTCATCCTGGTCGGGGAGGGCTCCCCCACCCGGCTGGCCACCCTGCTCGCCGCGGAGAAGAAGCGCGTCGCCCGCGTCGCCTATGAGGTGCCCATCTTCGAGTTCCAGGTGGGAGACGAGGACGGCCAGATCCCGCTCAGCAAGCTGCAGCGGAAGATCATGCGGTTGCCCCGCAACCTCAAGGCGGGGGCGGTCAGCGACCTCAACCACCGGCTGAAGGCCCTGCAGCCGTCGCTGCAGGCGCCCAAGGGGCCGATCCCGAGGAACGTCAGGCCGCCGAAGATGCCCCGGCCGAGGGCGCGTTAGCCCTTGGTTTTGGCCTAGATTCGGACGACCACGGTGTCCGAGGCGCGGTCGTGCAGGCCGCGCAGGTCGCGGTCGGTCAGCAGCGGCGGGACGACCGTGAGCAGGATCGCCGTGCGGACCAGGGCCCAGCCGAAGCCCACCGGGCCGCCGGACAAGCGGATCACGCGGATGCCGGCCAGCCGTTTGCCCACGGTGGTCCCGATCAGCGCGGTGAGGATGTAGACCTCGATCGCGAAGACGGCGATCGTCCAGAACTCCGAGTGGGTCAGCCAGTACGCGATGACCAGGCTGAGCAGCCAGTCGATGAGCAGGGCCAGGACCCGGCGCGGCATGCTGGCCACCGACCCGGGGCCGCGTTCCGGCAGGCCGAGCCGCTGGCCGGGATAGGCCGAGGCCGCCTCGGTGGCCGCGGGGTTGGCCTCGGTGGGCGGCGGGGCGGTCAGTTGCGCGGTGCCAACCTTTGCGGGGCCAGCTTTTGCGGGGCCAGCTTTGGGGGCCAACTTTTGCGGGGCCAACTTTTGCCGAACGTGCTTGCGCGGGGCCAGCGGGCCTGGGGGTGGCGGATCGGGCGCGGGTCGCGCCGCCGCGGTTACGGGACTTTCTGGCCACCTCACCACGGTACCGCTCCGCTCCTGGGAGCGAACGTGGGGCCATAATGGGGGCTCAGCGGCCACGTCCTGAGCCGTAACATCCGCGAAACACACCGGACACGGTGCGGAAATTGCCGACGGCTACCGTCCGAATCGCGTGCCATGAGAACGGACAGTGACATTGTCCCGTACCCGGGAGGGTAGATGTTTAGCAGTGCCGAGGAAGTTCTCCGCTTCATCAGCGCAGAGAACGTGGAGTTCATCGACGTCAGGTTCTGTGACCTGCCGGGGACGATGCAGCACTTCACCGTGCCCGCGGAGTCCTTCAGTGACAGCGTCTTCACCGACGGCCTCATGTTCGACGGCTCGTCAATCCGCGGTTTCCAGCAGATCCACGAGTCCGACATGCAGTTGCTGCCGGATCCGGCTACCGCGATGCTCGACCCGTTCCGCACGCACAAGACCCTGAACCTCACGTTCTTCGTGCACGACCCGCTGACCGGCGCGCCGTACAGCAGGGACCCGCGCAACGTGGCCCGCAAGGCCCAGGACTTCTTGCGCGGTACCGGGATCGGGGACACGGCGTACTTCGGTCCGGAGGCGGAGTTCTACATCTTCGACTCGGCCCGCTTCTCGACCTCGGCGAATGAGGGCTACTACCACATCGACTCCGTGGAAGGCGCCTGGAACACCGGCAAGGACGAGGACGGCGGGAACCTCGCCTACAAGCCCAGGTACAAGGGCGGCTACTTCCCGGTGCCGCCGATGGACCACTACACCGACCTGCGCTCGGAGATGGTCCGCAACCTGATCGCCTGCGGCATCGAGGTCGAGATGCAGCACCACGAGGTCGGCACGGCCGGCCAGGCCGAGATCGACATCAGGTTCCGGCCGCTGCTAGCCATGGCCGACACGCTGATGGCGTACAAGTACATCATCAAGTCCACCGCCCGGGCGGCGGGCAAGACCGTGACGTTCATGCCGAAGCCGCTGTTCGGCGACAACGGCAACGGGATGCACTGCCACCAGTCCATCTGGAAGGAAGGCGCGCCGCTGTTCTACGACGAGGTCGGCTACGCCGGCCTCTCGGACACCGGCCGGTACTACATCGGCGGCCTGCTCGCCCACGCGCCGTCGTTGCTGGCCTTCACCAACCCGACGGCGAACTCCTACCACCGGCTCGTCCCCGGCTTCGAGGCCCCCGTCAACCTGGTCTACTCGCAGCGCAACCGTTCGGCCTGCGCCAGGATCCCGATCACCGGGACGAACCCGAAGGCCAAGCGCGTCGAGTTCCGCGTGCCCGACCCGTCCTGCAACCCCTACCTCGCGTTCGCCGCGATGCTGATGGCGGGCCTGGACGGCATCAAGAACAAGATCGAGCCGCCGGAGCCGGTCGACAAGGACCTCTACGAACTCCCGCCGGACGAGGCCGCCGCCATCCCGCAGGTCCCAGGCTCCCTGGATGAGGTGCTGGACAACCTGGAAGCCGACCACTCGTTCCTCACCGAGGGCGGCGTGTTCACCGAGGACCTCATCGAGGTCTGGCTGGACTACAAGCGGACCGTCGAGCTCGACCAGATCCGCCTGCGCCCCCACCCCCACGAGTTCGAGCTCTACTACGACGTCTGACGGCTAAACCGGCCGGGACCTGCGCCGCTGCGGGGTCGCCTGGGTGCTGTTCCGTCGCTGTTCCGTCCGGGCAGTGAAAACATCATCCACGGCTGCCCGGGTGGACTCGTCAGGGTCGGTTGCGAGCCGAGCCGGCGCAGGGAGACATCGCGATCGGCGGCGCTGCTCTGGCCGCCGAGGCGGCCGCGCTGGGCCTGATCGACGAGTACCGGGCTAGGGCCTACCCGGTGCTGGTTGGCGGTGGCATTCCGTACTTCCCCCAGCGCGAGCGCCGGGTGGATCTCGAACTCGCCGAGACCCGCACGTTCAGCTCAAGAGTCGTCTACCTCCGCTACCGCGTGGCGCGCTAGCCGGACGGCTGGCCGGGGGCAGTGGTGTACGCGGCTATGGTCCGCTCGGCCATGGCGCGTGCCTCGGCTTCGTCGTCGCCAGCCGTACCTCGATCCAGGTCACCTGGCCGCCGAACTCCCAGGTGGCGAAGAAGCTCTTTGGCGGGTCACACCGTTCGATCGTGCCGCCCGCGTTGCCGTGGAGCTGGTAATGGCCGCCGAGCCGCAGGTCACCCGAGACCGGCAGGAACCATCGGGGGATGCGCTCGGCATTGGTGCACGCATCCCAGACGTCCTCGATGGCGGCGCTGTACGTCCGGCCGATGGTGACCGTGCGCGCCTGGCCCGCCTCCAGGACCCGCGTGCCGACCGTGCGCCGTACGGAGTTGATCTGCTCGGTCACGTCGATCATGGAGCTTTTCCCCCTTCGGTCGGTCCTGTCCCGTCGAGGCGGCGTCCGCGCCTGCCCCGGGCCAGTTCAGTCGCCAGCGCATCCAGGTGCGGAACCCAGAAGCGGCGGAATCGGTCGAGCCACGCGTCGAGTTCCTGCAGCGGCACGGCGTTCAGCGCGTACAGTCGCCGAGTTCCGTCGGGCCGTACGGTCGCCAGGCCGCCTTCACGGAGGATCTTGAGGTGCTGCGAGACCGCCGGCTGAGAGATCCCAAACTCGGGCCGAATGGCCGCACAGATCGCGCCGGAGGTCATCTCACCCTCGGCGACCAACTCGAGAATCCGGCGGCGCACCGGGTCGCCGAGTACATCAAGCGCGTGCACCCCGGAAAAATATCAAGAGTTACTTATATAAGTCAAATCTTAAACGATGAGCTGGGCGGACGGGCGCGCGGCAAGCCGACCGGGCGGGCGCGCGGCAAGCCGACCGGGCGGGCGCGCGGCAAGCCGACCGGGCGGGCGCGCGGCAAGCCGACCGGGCGGGCGCGCGGCAAGCCGACCGGGCGGGCGCGCGGCAAGCCGACCGGGCGGGCGCGCGGTGAGTGGGGCGGGCGGCGGCGAACCGGGCTGGCGGTGATCAGTGCACCGAGGGTCCCGTCATGGGACTCTCAGGTGGGCTGCGACAGGCGGGCTTCGGGGAGGACTGGCTCGAACAGCTCGACCGGGTTGCCGGACGGGTCCTCGGCCAGAATCTGCCTGCCGCCGACTCCGCTGACGATCTCGTTCCGGAAGCGCACGCCAACCTCCCGCAGTCCGTCGACCGTGGCGGCCAAGTCGGCCACTTCGATCGCGAACCTGTTCCAGCCGCCTGGCGCAGGGACGCTGCCGTCTGGCATGGCCTGGCCGCCGCCCGGGCCGCCACCAGGGGCGGTGAGCAGCAGGCGCAGGTCGCCCAGCGACATCATGGCGAACGCCGGGGCCGGGTGAATCACCTCGGTGAAGCCCAGATTGTCCCGGTAGAAGGCGATCGCCGCGTCGACGTCGTTGACGATGTACCGGACGCTGACCGTGGGCATCGCCACTCCTTCCTCATCGCACTTGTAGAACGTAGCCGTTTCATAGCGATACGTCAACGTTGCATAGATGTAGTCTGACCGCGTGAGTGCGGATCGAGGCGTTGACCCACGTATCGAGCGTTCGCGGCAGGCAATCCTGCTCGCGGCGCTCGGCGAGCTCGGCGAGGCTGGTTACGGCGCCTTCACCATCGAGTCAGTAGCCGCCCGGGCCGGCGTGGCCAAGTCCACCATCTACCGGCACTGGCCCGACAAGATCAGCCTGATCGGGGACGCCTTCGAGGTCGCCCACGAGCACGCCGTCCCGTCTGTGGAAGGTCTGACCGCCCGCGAGAGCATGCAGCGCCTGCTGCATCATGTGGCCGAAGTGGTCGTCGACTCGACGTTCTCGTCGTGCATTCCGGCCCTCATCGAAGGAGCTGAGCGCGACCCGCGGCTGCGGGAGTTCAGGCACGGCTACTCGACACTCCGCCGCCAGTCCCTGACCGCCCTCATATCGCAAGGCATGGCCGACGGAGAGTTCCGCACCACGCTGGATCCCGGGCTTGCGGCCCAGGCGCTGCTCGGCCCCATCTTCTACCAGCGGTTCATGACCAGCGAACCGTTCGACCCGAACCGGATCGGCGACCTCATCGATATGGTCCTGGGACCGTAGCCCAGCAGGCCCTCGGCCGACCGCGAGGACACTGCCGGTTCTCCCGGCCGGGCCGGTTACCCGGGCCTGGGTGGCGGGCTGTGGCTGCGGATGACCTTCCCGCCGGGGCTGGTGACCTGGCTGGTCCCATCCGGGAAGACGATCAGTTTCCAGCCCATCTGGAAGCGGTTTACCGGGAACCGGTCGGCGGATTCGGGCCAAGCAGCCTTCGCGTAGTTCAATGTGTGACATCGCCGTCACGGATTGTCTTACGGACTTCTAACATCCCGAACTGCACGCCCGGCGGAGCCGTTGCGATGGGTGCCAGCAACGGCAACGCGAGCACGCGGTGCCCGTGCGCGAGCCCAACGGAAAGGAAGGCTTGTGCCGAACGTCAATGTCACCTACGAGGAGATGCAGGCCGCTGTGCGGCGGCTGCAGGTACCGGTAATCAGGCTGAGAGCGGCGTCAGCGGTGGCGGCGGCCGTTGTGGTCGCGCTGCCCTATGTTCAATCCGCCACCCATGGCAGCAACGGCACCAGCGCGTGTTCGCCCCATGCCGGTTACGACAGGGGCCAGCGCGTGGTATGTCGCGTCCGCTCCCGTCATCGCGGCCGCCCCCGGCTGCGGGAAGGGCGCCAACGTCCGCAAGGTCGTCGCCACGTACAAGGCCAGGAAGTACAATACCGGTGGAGAATCAGATGACTCGTCAGCTCGCTTCCGTCAAGTTCTTCGAGAAGGCAATCGGATGGGTGGCGATTATTATCGTCATGCTTTTTCTCGTAGGTTTTTCGACGGCAGCCTCAGCAACCCCGGAGGCTTTCCATGGAAGCTTCAGCACAGTTCAAAATGGTCAGGTCCAGATCTCTATAGGACGCGCTGGATCTTCCTGTCCGCTATATAACAGGAACCATCTATGTTACCGTATTCCTACGGAGGTGGTTGTCGCAAGGCTTCTTCCTCCTGCGAAGGAGGTGTGGAAGCTTGATCTGTACTTGGGGATTTTCTTGTCCCCAAGTTCGACAAACATCGGTCTCAGCCTGTCGGTTTCCGGCATTCATTCGTCGGGATCGTCGCTTGGCACCCCGAATCTTAGGATTTCGGGCGGTTGCTCGACCTGCAGTCCTCCTTCGCAGGTCATAGCGAATGCTTCAATTACCGCTATCACCGGCACGGTTACCACTTTCGTGCCAGTATCGTTCAATCAGGTTGTCCACCCCAGCCTGCAATTGCACACCACTTCGTATCTCTCCGGGTTTTCTGTTTCCAGTTCGACTTCAGTGTCGCTTCCAATGGTGGTTCGGTGTGACCATCTATCTCAGCTAGGTAACTATCCAGGATGCGTTATTCCAGCATTTACCCCCGAGGTTGACCTGTCAGGGTTGCCGACCATTAGCAAGAATATCGCCCAGGTGCAGAACCGGGGTAGTCATCTCGGGCAGCCGGGGTCGGGAAATCCCCTGTACCGGAATTCTGGCGGTGCCGAGACGGCTTACAATCGTCAGATCTCGTGTCCGAAGGCGCTTAAGCGCCCGACTGGCTATGAATGCGACGAGTATCCATTCGCCTCGACAACGATGGGCGGCGGAAAAGCGGCGCCTGCTGACCGATATGTCGGTTGGGTTCCGGCTGCAGAAAACCACCTGCAAGGAGGTCTTCTGTCGACGTTCTTCTCGACCGACAGAGTTTTCCCAGCATTCACGTACGGTGGGCAAGGGGATCCCTTCTATGTCTACGTATGAAGGTTTCAAATGGATGGACCCCTGGGTGTCGCAGCATCTTACAGGTTCATTTACGTGCGTAGTCACATCGATCACGGACACATCCAAGATCTTCGAGGTTCTTGGTGTAGAGCCAGACCTCGATCGTCTACACGGCGTTGCCGAGCTTCAAGATGGAACCTCTTCGGAAGAAGCTCTCGTCGGCGTCAATATAACATCGGGACCTGCCTGGTGTTTCCTGGCCGATGTCATGGGTATTGGTCTTGCCTGTGTTTCAGAGCTATCTCAAGGTGGGATGGCAGTGTGTATGTCAGGAAACGAGAACAGCGGCGTCTGGTTTACAGTCGTCCGCTCAAGGGTTACCCTTGCCGAGTGTAGTTTGTCTGATGGCGGCGGGGTCAGTGGGGAATCTCCAGAACTTCTCACGCAGGGCATCCACGAAGTCGGGCTCGGTCCTTCGGAGCTTGAAGATGGATCCAACCACCCATTCGCCACCGCCGCCGCGCTCGTTCATCTGTTTACGGGCGTGGCAATCACCCGGATTCTTCTCACCGATACGGACTTCCTCGTAGGCTGTGTCCCCCGAGCAGCCTGGCTGTAGCAAGGGGCATTATTCTTGTTACGCGGCAACGCCTGGAGCGAAGCCTCCTCAGATACACCATTTTATATACCTCGTCCTGAAGGTATACCTTTGATACCCGTCGCTTTTGCGAGGGCGAAGAGAGTCAATGAGGCTTGCCCAAAATAGGATCTACTGTGCTTAGGCGCAGCCGGGCCAGACGCAGGAAGGAGCTTCGTGAGACGCATGGAATTCGGGCCAAGTGTGGTGCCCGTTGCGGCAGATCTTGCTCTCAACGTCCGAGGGGCCGTTCTACCGTCCTGACGGCAGGCTGACCGAAATCAGGGAGGTGCCGTTCCTGGGGAATGGCACCTGACCCGGCTGGACTTCGACCCGGACCTGGTCAATGGCACCATTTTGACGGCCTAGGTGAAGCGCCAGCTCCTCGATTCTTCATCTACCACAATGGCTGAACCGTAACGATCGGTGAGTAGCTGGCGCGCGCGCTCCGTGTTCTGGACAAGATAAACCCGCACCTGCCCTGAGCCGGGATCTGGGCCAAACTGAGCCAGCTCGACACCCTGGGCTGCCAGCCAGTCACGATCCGCGCGAAGCTGGTCGATGACGATCGCGCTTTCTGGCGCCTCCGACTCGGCGAGCACGCCCGGGCGGGCCGCACCGTCGAGGTCGGCCGTGGCCGCTGGCGCGCGGTCACTATCAGGAACCGCCACGGTCAGTGGTTGCGACACGCTGAAATATTCGACTTTCCGCTGTTTAACTCAGCAGTCCCAATTGTTACAGGAATTGGCCTGGCGAGTTCTCCGCGTCGCCGTTCCAGACCACGGCGACGACCTCGGCCGGGTCGATTACGGCCCAGCCAGTCTCGCGTTCGAGGCGGAGGGTGCCATCAGGGCGCACCTCAACGCCGGTCAGTTTCTTGTGCTCGGATACGGCGAACCCGATGTGGCCAACCCTGCTGACCACCAGGGAAATGGTTCCGGACTTCCCGATGAGGGGCTTGAGCAGGTCGTGGATCGTCTCGCCGGTCATATGGCATCACCTTCAGATGTCTTCGGGCGGAATATCCCCAGGGGCTGGACCACGAGGCGGACGACGGCACCGGATTCGTCCAGCTCGAACTCGGCGGTGATGCCGGGCTGATTCTTCACCCCGAACCGCAGGCCGCGTCCCGGCTGGAGTTCGAAGGCCGGGACGCCTGGGGTGGTGGCGGTCAGCACGTGGTCGTCTCGCTCGGCGATCACGAGCTCGATCGGGCCCATGACGTAGGTACCGCACAGCCGGCGCAGAACCTCTGGATCCTGCGCCCGGGTGTCCGGCAGTCGGTCGAATCGCAACGGCTCGACGAGGAGCTCCAAGGGGACCGTGAGGGCGGCAATATCGCCGTCCGGGTCCGAGAGGAACATGAGCGGGAAGACGTAGGCCTGGTCGCTGAGCTCGTGCCACTCCAGGTCGAACGTCTCGTAGTGGCGGTGCGCCAGGGTGACGTCCATCGTGCCGAAGTGCGGCCGCAGGATGCCGTCCTCGAGCGTGATCGTGAGGGTGCCGTAGCCGGGATGCTGGTAGTCCCCCGTATAGGCGCTCAGGGGCCTGGGCAGCGGAGCGTCGGGGACCACGCGGCGAGCGGCGCGGACCTCGCGGACCCCGGTCGTGATGGCGTCGTAGCGCTCCTTCATGACCGAGAACCAGTCGAATGGCTCCAGGCCGAGCAACTCATCGAGCACCCGGTACGCGACGACCGGGGCCATCAGACTCGAGGAGGTGTTGGTCATCACGGCCACGCCGATGCCTTGGTCGGGCAGCAGCATGCACTCGGTCTGGAACCCGTCGATCCCACCGCCGTGTTCGAGCAGCCGGTGGTCGCGGTACCGGCCGATCAGCCAGCCAAGTCCGTACGCGTGCCGAGTGGACGCGGGGAAGGTCTGGTCATCCGGCAGCACCATGTGCGGCTGGTGCTGGCGCACGACCGTGTCGGGTGACATGACGGTGCGTCCGTCCAGCTGGCCGCCACCCAGCTGCGCCAGCAGCCACCGGGCCATATCCCCGGCACACGAGTTGATCGCGCCGGCCGGCGCCAGGGCCGTCACCGGCCGCTGCGGAACGGGCACGATGACGCCCTGGCGGCGCTCGTAGGCGGTGGCGTGGTCTGGGTCGGCCTCCATGTCGTCGACCGACAGGTTCGAGCGATCCATCCCGAGCGGCGCCAGGAGCCGACCTCGCAGGTAGTCCTCCCAGGAAGTGCCGGTGAGCGTCTCCACGGCGTGGCCCGCCACCATGTAGCCGAGGTTGCAGTACTGCCACGACTCGCGCAGGTCCCTGCTGAGCGGCAGGAACCGCAGCCGGTGGACCAGCTCGGCGCGCGACCAGCCCGGGTGACCGATCCAGGCCAGGTCGTGGCGCGGCAGGCCGGACCGGTGAGAAAGGAAATCGACCATGCTCACGCGGTCGGTCACCACGGGGTCGTGCAGCCGCAGGTCAGGCACGTAGTCACGGAGCGGACGCGCCCAGTCCAGGAGGCCGTCGTCGACGAGGGCGCCGACCGTCGTCGCCGTGAACGCTTTCGTGACGGACCCGATGGCGAACAACGTGCCCGACGTGACCGGGAGATCCGTCTTCACGTCGCGCCGGCCCCAGCCGCCAGCCAGGACGACGTCCCCGTCCCGGACCGCGGCGACCGCGCACCCGGGGACCTCCCAGGAGGTCAGCTGTTCGGCGACGAAGCCTTCGATGCTCTCCATGCTCTCCATGGGCCGGTCAGGCTCCTTCGGTCGCGCGGTTGTCCATATCTACCACCGTATGTTCCGCCCGCGCCGTGCTGGAGGGCTAGTCCCAGGGTAGGACGTGCTAATGGTGCTGGTCCGCTCTGAACAACCCGAAGGAGAAGGAAGTTGGAGATCAAGCCGAAGCCGCCGAGCGTCAAGGCCCCGGCGGAGACGCTCACCGACGCCGAATACCGGGTCGGGCCAGGCGCGTAAGCCTCCGAACTTGGACGCCGGCATGGCGGGGGCGGTTCCGGCAGGCGTCAGGAAATGGCTGCTTGTCTGGCGTGCCGGACAATAGGGTTTTGCCATGCCGCGACCGGACCGGAACAACGCCGTCGATCACATCGTCGTGATCATGTTCGAGAACCGCTCGTTCGACAACCTGCTCGGCCGCCTGTACGAGCCGGGCGAGGTGCCGTTCTTCGAGGGCGTGACCGGCCGGGAGCTCAGCAACCCGGTCCCGGACTGGGCCGCGGACGCCGGGACGAGCCCGAGCCAAGTGCCGTACGGGATCGCGACGAACATGAACACCCCCTCGCCCGACCCCGGAGAGGAATACCAGCACGTCAATACCCAGTTGTTCGGGCTCATCGCCCCGCCGGGCAACCGTGGGGTGCTGGCCGAGCACATGGTCGCTCCGTACAACGCGCCGGCTAATCCTGGCCAGCGGCCGACCATGGACGGGTTCATCTCCGATTACATCAGCGCGTTCACGGCCGAGGAGGGCAGGCCGCCGGTCTTCGGGGAGTACGCGCAGATCATGACCGGCTACTCCCCCGCCCAGGTGCCGGTCACCTCCGCGCTGGCGCGCGGCTTCGGGACCTTCGACCGCTGGTTCTCTGAGGTGCCCTCGCAGACGTTCCCCAACCGGTCGTTCTTGCACGCGGCGTCGTCGTCCGGGTTCGTGGTCAACATGTCCCCCGCCGACTCGTTCCCGGTGCACAACACGGCGGAGACGATCTTCGAGCGCCTGGAGGCCAAGGGCCTGACGTGGCGCGTCTACTGTGACCCGCCGAGCCACCTGTCGATCACGGGGATCATCCACGCGCCCCGGCTGCTCGACCGCTTCGAGACGAACTTCTTCACCACGGACCGCTTCCTGGCCGACGCGGCCAGCGGTGAGCTGCCGACCTACTCGTTCATCGAGCCGAACCTGCTGTACGGCCACAACGACATGCACCCGGCCTTTGACGCGATTTTCCCCGGCGTCGACCTCGACCCGCCGTCCTCGCTGCTCGGAGGTGAGGCGCTGCTCGCGAAGATCTACGACGCGATCAGGACGTCGTCCGCGCCGGACGGGTCGAACGCCTACAACACGCTGCTCATGGTCACCTTCGACGAGCACGGCGGCACCTACGACCACGTCCCGCCGCCGCGGGTCGCCCCCCCGAACCTCGCGGCGCCTGCCGGGCAGATGGGCTTCGGGTTCGACCGTTCGGGCCTGCGGGTGCCCGCCATCGCCATCTCGGCGTGGATCGGCGAGCGGACGGTGATCCACGACGAATACCGGCACACGTCGGTGATCAGGACGCTGCGGGAACGCTGGCCGCTCGGCGCGCCGCTGACCGCCAGGGACCGGGCGGCCAGGGACATCGCCCCGCTCCTGTCCCTCGACCGCCCGCGGGACCCGGACTCCTGGCCCGTGGTGACGCCGCAGCGGGTGCCACCCTTCGATCCGGCTCGCTTGTCGATGGAGGCTCGCCTGAAGGGCCTGTCCAAGGCGGCCTGCTTCCCGGTCCTGGCGCTCGCGAAAAGGCTGGGCCTGCCGGCCCCCGACATCGACCAGGACGAGGCCATCTGCCGCGCCGACGCCATGGCGCTCATCAGCGACGTCTTCGGGCACATGTTCCCAGGCCTGCGGGCCGACTAGCCGCCTGACGCCAGGCGGTCGGCTCTGAGCTGGGCGAACGCTGCCTTCTCCGAGTCGAGCAGGGCGCGCTCCAGGATCTGCGGATCCTCGTCGGGAGCTATTCCCGATGCCTCGTCGGGCTTCTGGGCGTAGCCCAATTCCGAGCCCCAGTTACTGGCCAGGCCGAGCGGCAGCCCGACCCCTGACCCTACGAAACCCGGTGCGTCCTCACCCAGATTCTGCCGCCACCAGGCCTGATCGAAGTACACCGAGATGAACTCCAGGTTCCTGGCCTCGTGGGTGTACATCCGGCACCCGGGGCGCAGGTTCGGCCACAGGCCGAGCAGGCAGGGCCCGGCACCCGATAGTAACGCAGCGGATACCGACCCGTAGGGTGCCCGAGTTTTCTGATATACCTTCCGGATCGCCACCCCGGCCCCGGCCGGGGTGTGCAGGGCGGCGTGGCCCGGTGGCGGCGACACGCAACTCAGTACGGCGGAGTTAGCTTGCACAGCCACCTCCATCGGCTACGATGTGTCATCATCTAGCTGCTAAAAGTTACTAAGCGCAACGGCCTGCGGCGCTTATGGTTCAGTGTCCCTCCGGTGCCAATATCGGACGATCTCCGCATAGTGCCAACAATGCGACGGGGGTTGTCATTTCCAGAATAAGGATCGGAAGGTATATAGCATGCATAGCGAACAAGCGTACCGTTAACAGGAATAGTGGCGCAGTTAAGATTAATCGGTTAGACATAGCCCCACATCACTTCCTTAACGACAGCAGTCCCGGAAAATAACGCCTTCGCAAGTAATCCGCTGGTAAGACCTAAGCGTCTTATATTCGTCTACCTGTGAGGTCTTGCGTGACGCTGGAATTGCCGCCAGGCAACGGAGTCGCGCAGATTCGCGCCGCGATGACTATCCAAGGCCTCACACTACTAGGGGGGACCCCTTGAGCAGGAACGTAAGAATTGCCCTATGTCCCAGCGCGCCCTCACGCGCCGCGCAGCTTAGTAGTTGACCGTGGTACAGACAAACTTCCATCTGGCGCCAGAACCCGACCAATCGGAATGGTCAGAGACCGGACATGACAGGAGCAGCACTGCTGTCCTTGAACCGAGCTCAAGCCAGCCGAGCCTGGTGGATCTAGCTTGGCCGCGGGTGTCCGTAGTCATTCCGGCGAAGAATGAGGCGCGTAACCTTCCGTACGTTTTCACCCTGATACCGCGCACCGTCCACGAGGTGATCCTGGTGGACGGGCACTCGGTCGATGACACGGTGGCGGTGGCGAGGGACCTATGGCCGGGCGTGCGGATCGTGGAGCAGAATCGCACGGGTAAGGGGAACGCACTGGCCTGCGGTTTCGCGGCGGCGACCGGCGACATCATCGCCATGGTCGACGCCGACGGCTCCGCCGACCCGGGCGAGATACCGGCGTTCGTCAGGGCCCTGCTCAACGGCGCCGATTTCGCCAAGGGGACACGGTGCGGCCCGGGCGGGGGCAGCGCGGACCTGACCAGGGTGCGGCGCGCGGGAAACCGGGCGTTCAGCACGCTGTTCAACGCGTTCTATAAGACGCGCTATTCGGATCTCTGCTACGGCTACAACGCGTTCTGGCGACGGCTCGTGCCCGTGCTCGGCCTGGACAGCACCACGCCCGCGCCGGAAGGGGGGCAGGGGAAGCTGTGGGGCGACGGGTTCGAGATCGAGACGCTCATCCATATCCGGGTCGCCCAGTCCGGGCTCAAGGTGACCGAGGTCCCCAGCTTCGAGGGTTCCAGGATCCACGGCCTCAGCAACCTGAATACCTTCGGCGATGGCTTGCGAGTGCTGCGGACCATCCTCAAGGAAGGGCGTCATGGCCGGCTTCTCGGCGTCGTCACGACGGTCCCGGAACCGGCCTGGCAGACCATGCCGTCAGCCGGGCCGGACCGCTGACGGCCGGGGAGCAGGCAGCGCCGGAGTAAGGAATTCACCCATGAGGATTGCGCTGGTCGCTTCGTCCTACTATCCACGGATTGGCGGAGTGGAAACACACGTGCGACGCCTGGCTCACGGTTTCGCCGAGGTCGGCGAGCAGGTGACTATCATCACTCACCAGTTTGGCCACGCCCGAGCCGAGGAGTGGGACGGCAAAGTACGACTGCTGCGTTTCCCGCTAGCCGCCCGGTCACGAAACTACCCGGTATCTCCGGCCATGTTTCGCTACCTGAAGTCGCATGCCGCCGACTTCGATGTCGTCCACGGGCACAACTACCACTCGATCGTCGGCCACGCCGCGGCGGGTGCCCGCCTGCCCTTCGTGTTTACACCGCACTACAACGCCAGCGGTCACACCTGGTTCCGGACGGGGCTCCACCGGGTTTACCGGCGCGTCGGCGCCAGGCAGTTCACCGCCGCCGACGCGGTCATATGCGTCTCGGATGCCGAACGCGAATCACTGGTCAGGGCTTTCCCGGATGCCGCCGCCAAGATGGTGACCATACCCAACGGCTCCGACCCGAAGCCGCCCGCAGGCTGCAACGCGGACGGCAACGCGGTCCGGTCGCAGATACCCGTGGTGCTGACCGTGGGACGCCTAGAAAGGTATAAGAACGTCGACCTGGTCATCGACGCTTTCCGGGCGTTGCACGACGAGGCCACGCTGGTCGTCGTCGGAGACGGACCCGACCGGTCCAGGCTCGAACGGCACGTCCGGGCCATCGGGCCGGGCGGCCTTATCCGTTTCGCCGGCAGGGTTCCCGACGCGGCGCTCGATGACCTGTTCGCCCAGGCCAGCGTGGTCACCTCGGCGAGCGACCACGAGGCGTTCGGCCTGGTGCTGGCGGAAGGGCTGGCCTCCGGCGCCCGCGTGGTAGCCTCCGCCATCCCGGCCCATGCCGACCTGGCCCGGCGGGCGGGCGCCGGCTCCCCGGTTACGCTGGTCGACCCGAGAGATACCCGGCAATTCGCCTGCGCGCTGCGGGCCTGCCTTCGGGCTGGCCGGGTTCAGGCCGGGGGGGTCAGGTTGCCGTCGTGGACGGAGATTGCCGAAGACACGCGGGAACTGTATTCGCGTGTAACCGCGGAACGGCAGCCTGCCCGGGCGCTGGGGGCCGCCTGATATGCCCAGGCACGGCACGGCGGCCTGGCCCGTCATCGCGACTATCCGCACGTCAGACGCATCGCCTGGGCGGTGCGGGGAATGACAGGAGCGCACGCCGTACCCGCTGGCGGAGTCCCCGGCCTGCTGCGCCGGGCCGGATCGGACAGCCTGGTCCGCAACAGCGTGTTCATGATGGCTACGACAGTGGCCACGGCGGGGCTCGGCTACCTCTTCTGGGCGTTCTCCGCGCACGAATTCAGTAAGCAGGAAATCGGCCTCGGCAGTTCGGTGATCTCGCTCTGCACGACCGTGGCGCTGCTGACCAGTCTCGGGCCATGCGCCACGCTCATCGAGCAGCTCCCGGCCAGCGAGCGTTCGTCAGCGTGGACGGCCGTGCTCACGCGGATATGCCTCATCACCGCCGGGGTGACGGTCGTGGTGGCCGTGGCCATCGTGCCGGTGCTGCGGACCTTCAGCCAGTATCGCCCGTTTTTCGGTACGGCGATGCCGGCGCTGCTCGCCGTGGCCGGCGCCACCTCCTGGACCCTGGTGGACCTGTTCGGTGCGGTGTTCATCGCCGCACGCCGGGCCGGCAGGCTGCTGACGATCCAGACCTCGATCAGCGGGAGCAAACTCCTGCTCGTCTTCCCGTACGCGGCGGTCGGCGCCAGCGCGGCGGGCGTAGTCGGGGCCTGGGCGGCCAGCGCCATGATCGGCGTGAGCCTTGGCACCATATGGCTCATCCCGCAGATGGGCCTCGGCCGGCGCCTTGGCCATCAGCCGCGCCGCAGGCTAGGCGAGGCGACTGACCGGCGTCCGCGTTCCACTATCCACTGGCCCCGGCGGGCCCAGCACCGACGGCCTTCCGCTCCCCCCAGCAAAGCCTCGATGCAACGGATGCTCGGCCAGCACATGACGAGCGTCGGGGGGTCCCTGACACCCTTGCTCCTTCCGACGCTGGTGGTCGTCCGGCTCGGTGCCACAGCGAACGCGTACTTCTACATCACCTGGATGGTGGGAGGAGCGTTCTTCATGGTCAGCCCGTCCGTGGCGTCATCGCTCTTCGCCGAGGGGATAAGGGTCGGTGCTGACCTGCGGGACGTGACGGCCAGGGCGATGAGGATCATCGCCCTGCTGCTCGTTCCCGCGATGGCCGTGATGGTCGCAGGCGGACGACTCGTCCTCGGGCTGTTCGGAGCCTCGTACGCGACCGCCGGGTACGGACTGCTGGTCCTGCTGGCGGTCTCCGCCCTGCCGGACGCGGTGTCAAACGTGGCGGTGGCGATCTGCCGTGTCACCAATCGCCTTGGTTACTCGACCGTGCTCAACCTGGGCATCCTGGTAATCACCCTGGCGGCCGCCTGGGTGCTGATGCCATCCCTGGGCATCGCTGGGGCGGGCGCAGCCTGGCTGGGCGCGCAGATTATCGGGGCGGTTGCCAGCCTGCCGGCCTACCTCCAGTTCATCAGGCGCCCAGCGTCCGGCCGGGCGGCAGGGCGGAAACATACGGTTCCCGGGCCGGACAGGACCGCCGCATCGCGCGGCATTCATTCCAACGCGGTGACCGGGCGGCCGCGCTCATCTGGGGTCGCATGATGTCGAACAGCAGAGCAACAGCCACGCCCACGGGGCCGGAGGCGGCGTCCGAGCTGCCACCGGCGCCTGTGCCGGAGCCCGCGGGGCGACGGCATCGCCGTAAGGACAATTCCAGCCTGTCGGTCGAGTGCATCACCACGCTGGCGGCGGCGGAGGAGATCCGGACCGCGTGGCGTGACCTTCATGACCGCAGCGGGTCCGGCAACCCGTACGCCTCGCCGGACTGGCTGATCCCGTGGGCAGGGCATTTCGCGTGCGAGCACGAACTGGCCCTGCTGGCGGTCTACCGCAGCGGGACGCTGATCGGAATGGCTCCCTGGTATGTGCGCCACTTTGGTCCCGTCAGCCAGGTGCACATGTTGGGCATCGGCGGGAATGACCATCTGACCGAGCTGCCGCAGATCCTGACCGCGCCCGGCGAGGCTAGGTCCGTGCTGCGAGCTGCCCTGCAGCACTGGTCGCAGGTACCGGATACGTGGGACTGGCTAGAGCTGTCCATGCTCGAGGGACAGGGCTGGTTTGAGCCGGAGTGGCTGACCGACGTCGGCGACCACTGCTTCGTGCAGCACAAGCTGACCAGGCCGTCCGTCGTGCTAGCCCTGCCGCCCGACGTGCCGACGCTGCACCGGACCATGAAGCGCAACCTGCGCGAGAGCACGCACCGCGCCCGTAACCGGCTTGACCGCGCCGGACGGCCGTGGGGGATCACCGCACACGCCGGAGAGGATGACATCCGCAAGGCGCTGACCGTGCTGGCCGAACTGCACGCGGCGCGAGCCGACCTGGGAGATCGGCGCCGCCACTACGACCACCTCGGGGTGCCTGAGCACAGGGACTTCCTAGCCGATGCACTGGGCGCGATGGCGAGCCGGGGGCAAGCGGAGATCCTGACCTTGGATGTAGAAGGCGTGCCCGTGGCAGCCCAGTCGGTGCTGCGAGCGCCCAGTGCCACGTACCTGGGGCCGAGCGGCGTGGATCCAGCGTGGTGGAATTTCAGCCCGGTCACCCTGCTGCAGTTGTGCGCCGCCGAGAGCGCGATCGAGCGCGGGCACAGGGAATTCAACTTGTCAACGGGGCCAGTGGTAGCGAAACTCCGCTGGAGCGAGCGGGTCGTGCAGAATCCCGAGTTCATCGTCTGCGGCCCTCGCCCCCGGTCTCGAGCGGCCTTCACCGCCTACCGGGCGATGGCGGCCGTGGTCGGCGTAAAGCGCGACGCGGGCTTCCACAAGACCAAGACCGTCACCAAGGCCAGCGACACGGGCATGAGCAGGCGGCGCAGGCTACCCCGGCCGGGCGAACGCTAATGCACATCGTGCAGCTGACCGACTTCTACCCGCCAGTCATCGGCGGACTCGAGCGGCACGTGGAGACGCTCTCCCGTGAGCTGACCAGCCTCGGGCATTCGGTCACGGTCGTAACCTTCCAGGTCGGCGGCGAGCCGACCGAGGAAACCAGGGACGGCGTGCGCGTCATCCGCATCCGCGGATGGGCCACCCACGTGACCGCCTTTCACGCCGACGCCATGCGGCCCTTCCACCCCACGATCCCCGATCCCGGCGCGATGGCCGCACTTCGCCGGGTGATCCAGGCCGAGCGGCCCGACGTCGTGCATAGTCACAGCTGGATTGAGTACTCCTATTTCCCGCAGTACCGGGCGCACCAGGGACCCGGGCATGTCGTGATGCTCCACGACTACGGAATGGCGTGCCCCAAGAAGACGCTGCAGTACTCCGGCGGCCAGGTGTGCTCGGGTCCGCGGCTGGCCAAGTGCCTACGCTGCGCTCCGGAGCAGTACGGCCTGCTCAAGGGTACGGCGGTGACGACCGGGCTCCGAGCTAGTCGCGTACTACACGGGCGCGCCGACCGGTATATCGCCAACAGCGAGGCGGTAGCCAAGAGCTCGCGCGCGGTGCTACCCGGCGGGTCGCAGGTCGTCGTTATCCCCTCAATGGTGCCGAACGACCTTTCGGAACTCGCCCGTGACACTCCGAGGCCCGGGTTCTTGCCGGACCAGGACGGCTATCTCATGTTCGCCGGGGCGTTCGGCCGGCATAAGGGCGTGGACGTGCTGCTAGAGGCCCGGCGGCGAATGCGCCACCAGCCGCCGCTGGTCCTCATCGGCACCTCGCAGGCAGACGCTCCTCGCGTCAGCGACCGAGGGGTGGTCATGGTCCGCGATATTGCGTCGGCGCAGGTGATGGCGTCGTGGATGCGCGCCTCGGTCGCCGTGGTGCCGTCCGTCTGGCCCGAACCGATGGGCCGGGTGGCCATAGAAGCGATGCTCGCCGGCCGGGCCGTCGTCGCCTCGGACGTCGGAGGCCTGCGGGATGTCGTCACCCCCGGCGTGACGGGTCTAACGGTCCCGCCAGGGGATCCGGGAGCACTTGCCGCGGCGCTTGATGACCTCCTTGATGATCAGGAAAAACGACGCCGGTTCGGTGCGGCAGGCCAACTGCACGCACGGCGGTTCGAGGCGGCCGTGGTCGTACCGCAGATCGTCAAGGTCTTCGAGGACGCGATACTCGGACGCGCCGACAGGTGTAGGGAGCGCCGGTGAAAGTACAGTCGATTGCCTCTGTCCACGGTGGGACGCTCACCCTCAGCGAAGAACCGCCACCGGAGCACCTGGCCGCCGACCCGGCGACACCCAGGGCAGGCCGAAGGTTCAGTATGGGGCGCGGGTGGATCATCGCCCACATCGCCCTGTTCATGGTGATCGGCCTGGTCGCGATCGCGGTCGCCGACGAGACCAGCGTCCGCGGCGGCAATTACGGCGATGCCGTGGCCCTCTTCTTTGTCGGGCTAGCTGCCATCTTCCTCCCGGCCGGCATGCGCGCGCTGACGCGGAATGTCACGCGAAACGAACGCTTCGTGCTCGTCATTGCCGTCGGCCTGGCCCTCTACGCAGTGAAGATCATCGGGTCGCCTACCTCATTCACATTCTTCGACGAGTACATTCACCTGCGCAACACGCAGAATATCTTGGCGACCCACCACCTCTTCGGCCTCAACCCGCTACTGCCGGCCGCCCCGTACTACCCGGGACTGGCTGCGGTCTGCGCGGGTCTGGTGAGCCTGACCGGCCTCAGCCCCTTCGTGTCGGGACTGCTCATCATAGGAGCCGCGCGCCTGCTGATCTCCGCCTGTTTCTTCCTGATCGCCGAAAAGGTTACGGGATCGGCCGTGGCGGCCGCCGGAGCCAGCCTGCTGTACGCCGCCAACCCGATGTTCCTGTTCTGGAGCTCCTCTTTCTCCTACGAGAATCTCGCTCTTCCCCTGGCCGCGTTCGTAATATGGTGGATTTCCCGCACGCGCGATGAGGCAAACCGCCTGATCCCCGTCATCACGGTGATCGCGATCGTCGCCGTCACTGTTACCCACCACATCTCCGCCTTTGCGCTCGCTGCGCTCCTGGGCGCGTGGTGGCTGGCCGAGTCCCTCTTCCGGCGGTCCGGCCCAGGCCGTCGCCACGGAATCGGAGCGATGGCCCTAGTGGCCGGTTCAACGTCACTGGCCTGGTTCTTTCTCGTGGCCCGTCCGGCCGAGTACTACCTGTTCGGCGAGAATATCCTGCCCATCCTGCAGCAGATGGGGGCGTTGCTCTCCGGCCGGGTACCGCCACGGCACCCTTATGCCGCTCGCGGTGTGGCAGCAGATCCCGCCTGGTACGTGCTGGCCGGCTTCATCGCCCTGGCTCTCATCGTGCTGGCCCTGCTCCCCGCGCTCTACCGGGCCCTGCGGATGACCCTGCGGGGGCGCGGAGCTACCGCTGACGGACGCCGAGTGGTCAACGTGGCACTCATCATCGCCATGGTCATGGCCGCCGCCTTCCCGGCGAGTCAGCTGCTGAGGCTGACCGCCAACGGCGACACCATCGCCGGCCGGTCCTCGGAATACCTGTTCACCGGGCTGGGCTGCATCCTCGCCCTGCTCGCGGAGAAACGAATCCACTCGGACCGCGTCATGACCTGGCCCCGGAGCGTCCTTGCCGCCGGCCTGGTCACAGTGGTATTGATCGGCGCGACCACCATCGCTAACACGTATAGCCAGCTGCTGCCGGAGACGTCAGATCCGCAGGGTTATCCATTCATGGTGCAGCCGGACGCTATTACAGCATCGGTGTGGGCCCGCGAGCACCTGGGGGTCAACCAGGTTTTCGCCGTCGATGTCATCGACTCACAAGCCCTCGCCACCTACGGCGACCAAGACACTATCTCGTATGCTGCGTGGCCCATATTCCTCAACCCCACCATGAACGCTGCGGTGGTGGGAACCATCAAGGCGGAAAAGGTGCGCTACCTGTTCGTGGACTGGCGAATGACGCGCGGCATCCCGATCAACCCGGGTAACTACTACTTCAGTCCCTGGGAGCCGCAGGCCGGACAGTACACTAAGTCGCTGCCGGCGGTGATGCTCAACAAGTTCGCCACCACGGATTGCGCGCGCATGATCTACCACGCCGGCCTGATCGAGATATTTGACGTAACCAGCATTGAGAACGGGTCCTGCCTGCCCGGCGCGGTCACACCGGGCAACGGCGGACGGGTGGCGCCATGAGCACGGGACATCGACACCCCGCACTGGTCGGCACCGTTCTCGCCGCGGCATTGACCACGGCTGCCCCGTTCCTGCCCGCAGGTCAAGTTCTGCGGATTGGCCTCGGCGTACTGATCGTCTTCTGGCTGCCCGGGTTCGCGGTCGTATCCGCGGTGTTCCCCACGCGGCCGCTCTCGCGTACCGACCGCTTGGTGGCCAGCCTGGGGATCAGCTTGGTCGCCACCGTAGGTACCGCCGTCCTCCTCGCGGCCCTGCCGATCGGCCTGACCCGGGACTCGCTTTCCATCGCGCTTGGCGGAGGCACGGTCATAGTGTCGGCCTGCGCTTTGCTCCAGGCACGTTCCGGCACTGCGCACCAGGGGGGCCCGGGAACCGGACTCGCTCAACCAGGCCCGGGAAATGAGGAAGACTAGCCGTGGCCGATTACAGCATCTCCGTGGTTATCTGCGCCTATACAGAAAAGCGCTGGAGCCAGACCTGCGCCGCGGTCGACTCAGTTCGCGAGCAACGCACGCCCGGCGTCGAGATAATCCTCGTCGTCGATCACAACCTACGGCTGTACCAGCGGCTATCGGCCCTTTTCACCGACATCGCCGTCGTCGAGAACTGCGAGGCGCCCGGAGTGTCCGGGGCCAGGAACACGGGGGTGGCCCTGGCCCGGGGCGACATCGTAGCCTTCCTTGACGATGACGCGGCCGCCGAGCCGGACTGGCTGAAATTCATCCACGACGCGTACTCCGATCCGGCCGTCATGGGCGTGGGCGGGCTGATCCTGCCCCGATGGGAAACCGGGCCCCCGCGCTGGTTCCCGCCCGAGTTTTACTGGGTGGTCGGATGCGGATACCTGGGCATGCCGGGCCCGCACGTTCCCGTCCGTAACCTGATCGGCGCGAACATGTCATTCCGGCGCGAAGCATTCAAGATCGGCGGCAGGTTTCCTAACGGGGTCGGCCGTAATTCGGGCAAGCGCCCTTTCGGCTGCGAAGAGACCGAGTTCTGCATCAGGCTCGGTCAGAGGTCTCCCGGTTCCGCGCTGATCACCGATAACCGTGCCGCGGTATCGCACCTGGTACCAAGGGCCCGCTGCCGGTTCTCTTACTTCGCCTCGCGATGCTACGCCGAAGGACTGTCCAAGGCCGATGTCGCCACGAGCGTCGGCGGGGCCGATGGGCTGTCTTCCGAGCGCCACTACGCGACCAGGACATTGCCGAAGGGCGTCGTTCGTGGTGTCACCGACGCACTGCGCGGGGATTTGGGGGGCCTGGGCCGGGCCGGGGCGATCGTGATCGGCCTGGGCGCCACGACGGCTGGCTACCTCGTCGGTTTGGTTCACCGGCCGGCCCGGCCTGAAGTGCCGGGGCACGGTGACCTGAACGGTCGCGCCACGGCGAGCAAGCGATGAGGAGGCGCCAGCCGGAAGGTCGTGTTACCCTCGCGCCGCTTAAGTCACCCGGCGACTGGGATGCGGCCTGCGCGACCTTCCCGGGCGCCACCGCATTTCATCATTACGACTTCCTCGAAGCCGTGGCGCCGCCGCTGCACTGCAGCTTCGTGCCGCTGGTGGTCTTTTCTGGGGGCGAGCCGACCGGCCTGGCCCCGCTGCTTGTGAAGAAGCTCGGCCCGTTCTGTACGATCAACTGGGTCCCTTTCCCCTACCTCGGTCCGCTGGTCCCGGCCGAGTTGCTCCCGGGAACGTTGCACGCGCTAAGGCATGAGGCCAGGCGTCGGCGCGCGCTCAACCATCAGCAGTCCTTTGCCGGGCAGGTACCTGACCACGGACCCGATGGGTTCACGGCCGCCACGGACAGGACTTTCGTCATCCCCCTGAGCGGCCGATCGGATGGCGAGCTGCTCGCGGCGATGCATTCCTCCCGGCGCAGGGACATAGGCCGCGCACAGCGCGCCGGTTTTGAGGTCTGCGCGGCGCAGGTCGATGATTTCGCTCTGATGGATGTATGGCTCGGCCAGCTTTTCGCTGCACGGGGTATGCCGAGCATGTACCCGGCCGGTACCTATGCCCGGCTCTTCCGCGCGCTCAAGGACGCACCGGGCTCAATGTTCTTGGCGGTTCGGCTCGGCGGTGAAACGGTCGCGGTGTACATTTCCTTCTCAACAGCCAGGTCTGCCTTCGGGTGGCAGATGGCGGTGGATCCGGCGCACCGGTCGAAATGCCCCCTGGACTTGCTGATCTGGCATGCGGTGGTACGAGCACGCGACGCGGGCGCCGCGGAATACGATCTGGTCGGGACGCCGAACAAAGGTATCGCGGTCTACAAGAGCAGATTCGGGGCGGTCGAACGAGGCTACACCGTATTGAACAGGCGAGCTAACGTGCATAAGCTCGCGACCCGCGCCCTCGGGAAGTAGGACTCAACTCCTGTCGTCTGCAGGTCGCCGGCCGAGGAGCCAGCGCAGGTAGCCCGGCCGGGACCAGCCGGGGCACTCACAGAGCGCGCACTCGTTTCCCCGGCGGTAGTGCTGGTGAGCGTTACGGTCGTGGCCGCAACGGCAGCGGAGGCTACGGCGCAGATCCCTCACGTGGCACCGGTCTGTGCTGGGCTAGCTTCGGTCACCGCGGCGCCTCCGAGGCGGGTCTTGCCTGCCGATGGTCGGAGTTAGCCTATCGCCCGGCTGAGCAGGGCTGCGCGGGTCCGGCTTCCCGCGGTAAACGGGTCAGGACGGGAACTTGGTGACGATCTGGTCGGATCCCGGCACAGAGGCGGAAAAATTGTGCCCGTTGGGGCCGCTCCAGCGCTGGACGGCCCGGCGGGGCCTGAGGACTCCGTGCGGCCTGCGCCACTGGAGCCGATGGCCGGCCACCGAGTCAACCACTCGATAGGTGACGATCACGTCTCCCCTGGCCCACCAGCGAGCCAGGCCAGGCCAGGTAGCGGACCTGACGTTATTGACGACGACGCGCCCGGTGGAAAGCAGCCGGTCATGCTCCCATGGGTGCTCATAAACGATATGCAAGACCCGCGGATTACGATCATAAGACGCAAAGATCTCGGCCAGCACGGCCCGGAAAGTCTGGCCGACGAACGGATTGAACATGAAGATCACCGAGGCGTCATCCGGGATCGGCCAGTCGAGAACGCTGGCCGTGAGGCATTCCACGGTCTGAGCCCTGAGCCGACGCCGGGCCCGCTGCAGGTTCCGCGTCGCCAGCCGGCCCAGTTCCGCATCGATCTCTACGCCGACCACGCGCTTATACGGCAGCCGGCCGGCGATCAGCAGGGCCTTCCCCTGGCCCGATCCAAGGTCTACGAAAACATCCGATGCGCTGGGATTGAGATCCTTGAGGGCGCGGCGCACGGAGAGCCATCCGCAACCCTGGTAATAGCAGTTGTCCCCGCCCGCACCCAGATCGGCGCCGACGGTGGCGGTGGTGCCGCGCGTGGATACACCCAGCATGAGGTCGAATAGGCGCTGTTGCGCGCCGTAGAAGTTTCCCGCGCAGAAATCTATCAGCCGGACCGCCGACTTCGACACATCCACGCATTGATCATATCGAAGATTTCAGCACGAGATGGTACGCAGACCGAAAAGCGTTATATCGCCCGAGTCCTGTTACTGCGACAGATGTCGCGGAAAGATGCATTAAGCCTGGTCAGAAGGCTCGCCGCAGACTACCTAAATTGCACAGCCAGGTTTTATCGCGCTGCCCCTAGGGTATGGGGATTCCGCCTAGAGTCATGCGACATGACGTTAATAGGGGGATAAATCATGGCGGGGATAAGATTCAGGGCGGCCGCGATCGCGGCCGTGGTAGCGGGTGCCGTAATGGGCATAATTACGCCGTTCGCGCCGGCTTATGCTAGTACTACGCCAAGCGCACCGTTTAGCTGGGAGGGGGCTTCGTGGTGCCCCAACTACTACGGGAGCAAATATGGGGGCACCTGCGGCGCGCCCACGCTTGCTGGTACCGGTTCCAGTGCGGTGTTCTATCCGTCGCAGGTGAGCTACAGCGGAAGTACGCAACCGATCTACCTGGACATGAATGCGAAGGCTACCGAGTCGGGCGCATTCAATACTGAGACACAGGAGACGTGGAGTGCGCCTGCGACGCTGTTGGAGCAGATCAACCTGCCGTGCAATAAGGCCGACCAGGTTGAGAACTGGCCGGCCTTCTGGCTGGTCACCACCGGCTCGTGGCCAGCCGGCGGAGAAATCGACGTCATGGAGGGCCTGAACGGCACCATCCAATGGCACTACCACTACCTGAGCGCCTCCGGCGTGAGCAGTGCGGTCGGCGGTACCTTCGCGGGATTCAGCGGCTGCGGCACCCACACCTACCAGGTCAACTGGACCACGTTGGCGATCACGTTCTACTACGACAGCCATAACGCTGGCAGCGTCACGCCCGCCGAGATCGGTGTCCCGATCGCTGCAGGCCCGATGTTCCTCGTCAACGACTACGCGGCGTCATCGGCCTACGGCGGTCCGACGGTCGGCAATACGAAGATGGAAGTTATCCAGTTCACGAACAGCGGCCTCACGGCCAGCCCGAACCAGCAGGGCCCGAACCAGCAGGGCCCGAACCAGCAGGGCCCGAACCAGCAGGGCCCGAACCAGCAGGGCCCGAACCAGCAGGGCCCGAACCAGCAGGGCCCGAACCAGCAGGGCCCGAACCAGCAGGGCCCGAACCAGCAGGGCCCGAACGGCCCGTGGAACTGGCTGACCGGCTTGCGCTGACCCTCGGGGAGATTTTGGTAAGTGACCCGGTCCCGCTGCTATCCGGCAGCGGGACCGGGATCGCGCCGCACGCCTCACCTCCACCAGGCCGAGGAAGCAGTCGCGATGGGCCTGGCCGCCGAAAAGAAGACCTCGGGCGCGAACGGGTCGCCCGCGCCAGACAAGCGCTGGCCCGTCAGGCTCCCGTACGTCCGGATCAGCTCGGCCTTGGCCTCGGCCGACTCGGGCCACCTCGTCTCGACCAGGTCATGGCGGTAGATAAAGGCCTCGGCGGCGTGATCGCGGCGGCTACCGGGGACGTCGCGGTAGTAAGCGACCGGGCCCCCGCTGCTCTGCGCGGCGGTGCGCACCAGGACGCGGTCCACGTGACCGTCCATACCCAGCGGCGCCAGCACCAGGTTGACCCCTGAACCCGCGACCCGGTGGATGATCTCGCGCACCTCGCGGAGCATGCCGGCGTCGGCGGCGACGATGCGGCCAGAGGTGACGTGAGCGAGGTAGAAGGGGTAGACGTGGGTGAGCTTCGACCGGCTCAGGTTGGCGGGGCGGCGGCGGAACAGCGCTTCGGTCAGCCCGGCGTGCACGCACGTGATGCCGAGGGGTTCCAGTGCGGCGCGGTCCTCGTCCCGGCGCCACCGATAAACCGTCTCTGCATCCCGCGCCCCCACCCGCCGCAGGTACCGCCGCGCCGACCTCGCGTACGGTGCCTGCCCTCCCTCGGTGAAGAACGTCACCACGGTCACCGGAGTGCGGCTGACCGCGTAGGTCAACAGCGCGCCGCACGAGGCCGCGGCATCACCTAGGTGCGGGGCGAGCACGACCACTCCCATGCCCTGCCCGATCAGCCCGGCGATTACGTTCTCGTGCCGATCAGTCCGTATTGCGGTCATGTTTCCCGCCTTTCGTGCCGTTCGGGCCGCCGCTGGACAATAACGAGATATCGGTCCGTAAAATTGTCAGGACCAGCGCCATGATAAATGCCAAGTGGAGCGAAAAGACGGTCTATACGGAAAAGGATCGGCGCGCGCGAGTAATTTGGCGAGGCTATCGGTAATTAATTAGATTATCGGTAATTGATTGAGCTATCATTGGTTATGAGGAGTTATGTCGCATGGATGCTGAACGGATCGTGGTCCGCGCGGCGGCCCCGGCGGACCTGGCCGACGTCGCGGCGATCTACGCGCACTACGTGACGACGAGCGTGACGACCTTCGAGGAGGTCCCGCCGACGCCGGCGGACTGGCGGCTTCGGCTCGACGACCTGGCCGGCCGGAAGCTGCCGTTCCTGGTCGCGGAGGCCGCGGACCGGTCCGTCGGCGGGTACGCCTACGCGAGCCCGTGGCGGCCCAAGCCGGCCTACCGGTACACCGTCGAGGACACGGTGTACGTCTCCCCCGCGCACACCGGCCGCGGGCTCGGCCGTGCGCTGCTCAGCGAGCTTCTCGCGGCCTGCTCGGACGCCGGGGCGCGGCAGGTCATCGCGGTCATCGCGGACACCGGCAGCGACGCCTCGCTCGCGCTGCACCGCCGGCTCGGCTTCGCGCAGGCGGGCCGGCTCTCGAGCGTGGGCCGCAAGCACGGCCGGTGGCTCGATACGGTCCTCATGCAGCGGGAACTCGGGTGAGCACCCCATTCACCGGGCGGGAGGCGCGCTGGCAGGCCGGCCTAGGGAAGCTGAGGGACGTGGTGCGCCAAGGAGATGGTCGCCCGTCAGCTGGCCGCGGAGCTCCCGCCACCGCCCGTTCGGATCATGGATTGCGGGTGCGGTCAGGGGACCCAGGCGATGCGGCTGGCGCGGCGCGGGTACGAGGTGACCACGGGGCGGGTGAGCGCCCGTGCCTGAGGAGCCGATGATCAGGCCACCGGCACCAGGGTGAGGTAGGCCTGCCCGAGGAGGCCGCGGTAGCCGCGCAGCCAGAACGAGCGGTGCTCGTTGACCTGCTCGCTGATGCGGGCGGCCTCCGGGTGGCTGGCGTGGGTCGCCAGCCATTCCTCCTCGTCGCACTGGTAGCCCGACTCGAAATCCTCCCATTCCTGTTGGGTCGCCGTCTCGATCCACGCCGGGCGGAAGCCCGCGCCGACCGCCAGATCGACCAGACCGGGCAGGTCGGGCATCTCACCGGCGGTGGTGCCCGGCCACATGGCGGCCAGCTCGGCCTCGGTCGGGGGATGCTGCCAAAACGATTCGCCGAGCAGGACCCGGCCTCCGGGCGTGACCAGCCGCCGCAGGATGGCCAGCGCGGCCGCGACGCTCTCGGGCGGCTCGGCGTCGGTGAGCGCGTGGCTCGACCCGACGCACAGCACGAGGTCGGCCGGGCCGCGGGTGGTCCCGACCCCGGATTCGTGGGCGAACGTGACCCGGTCGGACAGCCCGCGGGCCCGGGCGGTGTCCCGGGCCCGGGCTAGGTCGCCCTCGTCGGTGTCGAAGCCGAAGCCGGTCGCGTCGGGCAGGGCGGCCAGGATGCGGAGCATCAGCTCGCCCCAGCCGCAGCCGATGTCCAGCACGCTGGCCGGGCGGGCGCGCGTGAGCCGGTCGACCAGGCGCCCGGCCCTGGCCTCGGACAGGGGCCCGTGAAAGGTGAGCCGCGTCAGGCTCGTCGGGAGGTCAGTGTCGGTGCCAGCCATATCGGTGCCAGCCATATCGGTGCCAGCCATATCGGTGCCAGCCATATCGGTGCCAGCCATATCGGTGCCAGCCATATCGGTGCCACCGTAGCCCCGGCGTTCGCACGGGTCTACCGAATTTCCGCGGACCCCTGACCTGGGCCGACCTGGTCCGCGGGGGCGCACCGCCGGGATCCGCGCCGCGCTAAGGCGGTTGACTACTCGGGCGGGCCCCATAAGGTAAGTACTGCTGTGAGAGCTTACGAGGACATTGAGCGGATTGACGCGTTCTGCGACGCCGTCCCGCGCCGACGGGCCAGGGCCCAGGAATTCGGCCCCCTCGTGCTCTTCGTCCCCACTGGCCCGGGCTTTCCTTACTACGCCCGGCCGAAGCGAGGACGACGGCCGCCGGTCACGGCCGCCGACGTCCGCGCGGTCCGTGCCCGCCAGCGCGAGCTGATCATCCCCGAATCCTTCGAGTGGATCGAGCAGGCCGCCCCCGACATGGCGGCGGCGGCCGCCGAGGGGGGACTCGACGTGGTGGCGCACCCGCTCCTGGTGCTCGCCGAGCCTGCGCCCGTGCCTCCCGCGCCGCCGCCCCCGGAGATCACCGTCCGCGTGGTCGCCCCCGAGGACCAGGAACTGGACAGGATCTGGGCGGTGCCCGCCGTGGCGTTCGGTCACATGGGCACGGCCGTCGGCGAGGCGGGCCTGGCCGAGCGGGACAAGATCGCCGCGGACCACGACGCCGGCACGATCGCGATGCTGCGCGAACGGCTGCGATCCGGGCACTCGGTGCTGGCCGCGGCGTTCGGCCCCGACGGCCCGGTCGCGGCGGGAAGCTGCCAGGCGGTCGGCGGCGTCGCGGAGATCACCGGGATCGGCGTGCTCCCGACGCACCGCCGCCGCGGCCTCGCCGCGGCCGTGACCGCGCTGCTGGCCGCGGACGCGCTCGCGCGCGGGGTGGAGACCGTCTTCCTGTCCGCCACGGACAGCGTTGTCGCCCGCATCTACGCCAGGATCGGCTTCCGCGAGATCGGCACCGCCATGATCGCCGAACCCTCCGGCGCCTTATCGCCTTGGCTCAGAGACTGTGCTTCCAGTGCGCTCGCTGGGTCCTGCGGAGTCAATGGGCGTGACACCGTAGCGATTCTTTTCGATACGGTGCCACAACCACTGGTTCTCCGG
This sequence comes from uncultured Actinomycetes bacterium, assembly GCA_963789225.1. Taxonomy (GTDB): domain Bacteria; phylum Actinomycetota; class Actinomycetes; order Streptosporangiales; family Streptosporangiaceae; genus Palsa-504. Next base: position 333,329 of record CAWBKD010000026.1, on the reverse strand, counting down.
TCCCTGCGGTGTCCGGGTTTAGCCGTTGACGGCGGCGGCCAGCACCCGGCGGAACTCTACCGATATGCGGTCGGCCCTGGTGTGCAGCTCGGCGGCGGGGTCGAGCGGGAACTCCAGGCCGGACAGGGCTCGCCGCTGCAGGTCCAGGTCCTCCTCGACGATCGACATCTCATATTTCGCGGTGCTTTCCGCCTCTTCAGGGTCGGTCAGGCCCGGGCCGGTCACGGTCATGTACAGGCGGCAGGTCCGCGCGTCTTCGGGCTGCGCGGTAAAGGTGAGGAACTGCCACCCGCCCGCGTCGAGGAACTCCAGGAGCAGCGTCGCGGTCAGCGGAGCCTGGTACCCGTAGGTCATCCGGCGGCGCTGGACCGCGGGCCGGAGTCCGTCCCGCACCGCCGGGTCCAGGAGGTTGGTGAACGTGTGCTCGCGGACCGCGGTGAACGACAGGCCCCGGCGCTCGATCTCGGCCCTGGGGATGGGCTCGGGGCCTGCGCCCCCGATGGTGGCCGCGTGGACGAACGGGAAGTGCGCCTCGTCCAGGAAGTTGTCCACGAGGATCGCGGCGTTGGCTTCCACCTGGACGACCGGGAGGAATACGGTCGCGATCCCGTCGCCGTCCAGCGGTGTCCCCGGGTCCAGGTCCGGTCGCGGAGCGCGCGGCTGCTTCGGGGCGAGCCACACCAGGCCTCCGGCCTCGGCGACCTCGGCCGGGCGCTGCAGCGTGGCCCGGTCCGGGATCGACGCGTCGTCCTCGAGCGCGGGGATGTGCACGCACCGGCCGTCGACGGCAAACCGCCACCCGTGATAGGTGCACTGCAGGGTGCCGCCGTCGATGACCTGTCCCGCGGACAGCCTCGCCCGCCGGTGCGGGCACGCGTCGGCGAAGGCGGTCACCTGGCCGTCGAGGCGCGCAAGCACCCAGCCCTGGCTCGCGATACGAACCGCGACGGGCTCCGGGCCGACGTCGGAAGACAGCGCCACCGGATGCCAGAATTCCGCGAGTGCCGGGTGCGCGTTGGTGAACTCCTCTGCCGCCACGGCACTATCGTCGTGGAATGCTCTCACGCTGGCAAGGCGGGTCCGCCGCGGTCGTCGTGACGCTGGCGACCTGCGTGCTGGTCGTCGGTGACCTGGTCGACGACGGGATGCGGCGCTGGTGGGACGGGCACGGGCTGACCACCGACACGGTGGCGGGGCTGCTCGTGCTGCTGATCACCGTCCTGGTCGTCGACCAGGTGGTCAGCGCCAGGCAGTTCAACGACCGGTCCCGCGCGGTCGGCGCGCAGGTGGCCATCATCATGGCCCAGGCCGAACGTGCGTCGAGCGAGGTATCGCAGGCGGTGGCGCAGGGATTGGGCCCAGGTAACCGCGATGCGGCTTCCGATGAGTTCCGGACGTACATGATCATGCTGCTGGTCGGGGCGCCGGTCCTGATCGACGCGAAGGTGTCGAGGGACTTCCTCGAGCTGGCCCAGGCGCTGGGCGGAGAGATGGCCCTCGCGCTGGGGACAGGCGCCCCCCATGGCCGGCGCGTTGCCCGACGCCCGGCTCGAGGACGCGATGCAACAGCTCCGCGCCGCTTCGGACCCGCTGCTGCAGGTGCTCCATCCCCAAACCCGCGCCGCCGTCCGCGGCGAAGACCCGGCGTGACGGGCGCCCGGCCCGGGGCATACCCGGGCGGATCAGGTCACAGCAGGTCACACTACGTCAAAGATCGCATTGCGCCGCCACGTGGCCGGCTAGGCTGCCGCCGTCTTCGGGGCGATATGTGCGCGTGGGGGTGGAGGGGATGGGCGACTTCGAGGAGGTCGAGCGGCTCCAGGCCGGGATCCGCGAGTGGCTGCTGCGCACCTCGCGGAACGGCCGCCACGAACTGCGCGAGATCCAGGCCCCGGCCGTGCTGCCGCTGCTGTGCGCGGCGGCCTTCGGGTCGGCGCTGGCCACGTCCGGCGACCTGGCCAGCGCCTCGGCGGTGGCCAGGATCGGGGTCCTGTCCTCGGTTGACGCCGCCGCCCTCGGTGACGTGCTCCGCGGCGCGCTGGAGCACGCCCGGTCAGCGCACTCCTCGGCTGACCCGTCGCGCTATGACATCCAGCGGGAAATCACCCTGAGCCTGCGAGAGCTCCTGGCCACGGCCGACGCCCAGGCCGATGAGGCGGCGCGGGTGCGATCCGACATCGCGATGGTGCTGCGGGAGATCGACGCGGGCGGCACCGCCTTCCGCGCCGCGATCGAGTCGGGCAGCGAGGAACTGCAGCGTGAGGTGCTCGCCGCGGTCGAGGCGGTGAGCACCGAATTCGGCGAGCTGGCCTTCCTGCTTGGCGACCTGGCCCGCACGGCCGGGGAGGTCCAGGACGGCCTCCGCGGGCAGGGAACCGAGCTGCGGACCAGCAGCGAGCAGGTCGGACGGCAGTCGGCCGACGTGCGGTTGATCCGCGAGGAACTGGCGGTCATCGAGCGCCGCGCCACCGGGTGGCTGCCCGGGGTGGACGGCCACCAGCCCCCGCCCTGGGCCGGCGGGTGCCCCTACCGTGGGCTGCTCCCGTACGACCGGGCGCACGAAGCGGTGTTCTACGGCAGGGAGCGCCTGACGGCTGAGCTCGTCGGCCTGCTGGCCGAGACCGGGATGGTCATGGTCACCGGCGCCTCGGGGGCCGGCAAGACCTCGCTCCTGCAGGCCGGGCTGGTACCGGCGCTGGCCAGGGGCGTGCAGGTGCCCGGGTCGTCGTCCTGGCCCGTCGTCAGCATGACCCCGACCACCCGCCCGCTCACCGAGCTGGCGGCCAGGCTGGCGGAGCTGGACGGGCGCGATCCCGCCTCGATCCGGCCGGGTCTGGCCGAGACGCCCGGCCACGCCGACCTGCTGATCAGCGAGATCACGAGGGCCGTGGCCGGACGTGAACGGGACAACGATCGGGATCAGGCCGCACCGGGCGAGCCGGGTCGGCTGGTCCTGATCATCGACCAGTTCGAGCAGGTCTTCGCGGACGCGAGCGAGGAGGGCAGGCTGGAGCGGGCCGCGTTCATCGACGCCGTGTGCGCCGCGGCGACCAGCCCGACCGGGCCGCGGGGTGAATCCCCCGCGCTGGTCGTCCTCGCGGTCCGCGGCGACTACTGGGACCGGTGTGGCGGATATGCCCAGCTCGCCCCCATCATGGAGCATCAGCAGCTCGTCGTCGGCCCCATGACGGACTCCGCCCTGCGCCGGGTGATCACCGGGCCGGCCGAGGCGGGCGGGCTGCGCCTGGAGCCCGGCCTGGCCGACGTCATCCTGGCCGACCTGCGCACGGCCGGCGGAGAGCTGAACGCCGGGGTCCTGCCGCTGCTGTCCGAGGCCATGGTGCTGACCTGGGAGAAGCGCGAAGACGGCCAGCTGACCAGGCGAGGCTATGAGGGCGAGGACCGGCGGGCCGGGGTCGCCCGGGCCATCGAGGTGAGCGCGGAGGCCACCTACGGCCAGCTGACGGAAACCCAGCAGGCGGTCGCCCGGGGCCTGTTCCGGGCGATGACGGCCCCGGACGCCGACCTCCGGATCGTCCGTCAGACGGTGAGCAGACGCGACCTGCGCGCCGGTTTCCCCGCCAGCGAGCGGCCCGGGGTGGACGCGGTGCTCGAGGCGTTCGCCCGCGGGCGCCTGGTCGTGCTGGACGGTGACCGGGCCGAGATCGCGCACGACGTCGTCCTGCAGGCGTGGCCCCGGCTGCGGGGCTGGCTGGCCGAGGATCAGACCAGCGTGATCCTCTACGGCCAGCTCGCCCAGGACGCAGCCCGGTGGAACGGCACAGGGAAGGACCCCGCCCTGCTGTACCGGGGCGTCCAGCTCGCCGCGACCGGGCAGGCCAAGCGCGTGTGGGAGGCCGACCCCGGCCGCTTCCCCGCGCTGTCCGCCGGGGAGGCCGAGTTCCTCCGGGTCAGCGACTGGGCCATGGCCCGCAGCCGGTGGCGGCGCCGGGCCCTGGCAGGCTTGGTGGCGCTGGCGCTCGTCGCCGCTCTCGTCGTGGCCGTGATCGCCGGTCAAAGTGCCCGGACGACCGCCGGGCAGCAGAACGCCGAGGCCGTATCGGCCCGCCTGGCGGCGCAGAGCACCGCGCTCGACGCGGCGGACCCGGTGACGGCGGCGCTGCTGGCCGCGGCCGCCTGGCGGATCGCGCCGACCGAGCAGGCCCGGTACAGCCTGCTCGAATCGGTCGTCCAGCCGGTCCGCGGCGTCTTGACCGCGCAATCCGGCGTGGTCACCGCGCTGGCGTACAGTCCGGCGGGCGGCACCGTGGCGGCAGGGTACCAGGACGGCACGATCCGGTTGTGGGACGTCGCCTCGCACCGCCTGATCAGCACCGCCACCTGGGGGCGGGCGCCGCTGGCCCTGGCCTTCACCACGAGCGGCACCACGCTGGAGGTCGCCGATTCGGACTCCGTCGGCTCGTGGAACCTGGCCAACGGGGCGCGCGTGACGGTCCAGCCGCTCCCTGGCGAGTCAGCCGGGGGTTCGGTCGCGTTCAGTGCGGGCGGCAAGACGATCGCCACGGGCGGCCGCGACGGGATCATCCGGCTGTGGGATGCGGCCACCCAGCAGGAGATCGGCACGCCGATGAGCTCGGACGCCAACCCCGTGGACGCCGTGGCGTTCAACCCCGACGGCACCGTGCTGGCCAGCGCCAACACCGACGGGAACGTCCAGCTCTGGGACGCGGCCACCCAGCAGGTGACCGGGCCCGCGCTGACCGGGGCCGGCTCGGCCCAGGTCAACGCGCTCGCGTTCAGCCTGGACGGCACCGTCCTGGCCACCGGCAGCCAGGACGGGACCGCGCGGCTGTGGCAGGTCGCCACCGGCAGCCAGGTGGGCGTGACCATGGCGACCGGGTTCCCGGTGACCGCGCTGACCTTCGGCAGCGGCGGGACGACGCTCGGGACCGCGGAGGGCGACGGCTCGACCGAGCTGTGGGACATCGCCACGCAGACCCAGACCGGCCCGGCCCTGACCGTGCCGGGTTCGGGCAGCGTGAGCGCCCTGGCGTTCGGCCCGGTGGCCGGCACGCTGGCCACGGGAGCGAGCAACGGCACCATCAGGCTGTGGAGTCCGACGACCTTCTACCAGTCATCGGCCCCGCTGATCATGGACAGCCAGTACCTGGCCACGGCCGCGAACGGACGGGCGTCCGCCGTGCTCAGCGCCAACGGCGGCGTCCTGGCCACCGTCGGGAGCCTCGGGACGGTCCGGCTGTGGGACGTGGCCGCGAGGCGGCCGCTCGGCGTGGCCCTGCACAACCAGGACGCCGTGACGGCGATGGCCCTTAGCCCGAACGGCGGGACGGTAGCGGTCGCCGCGGACGGCGTGCGGTTCTTCACGGCGGCTACCGGCGCCCCGGTTGGTTCGGGACTGCCCGCCTCCGGCGGGAGCGGCTCGTACGGGTCGATCGCGTTCAGCCCTAACGGCACCCTGCTGGCCACCGTCGGCGCGGACGGCACGGCCCGGGTGTGGAACGTGGCCACCCAGCGGGAGGTCGGCCGTCCGCTGAGCCTCGGCCGGGCGGGCACGTTCACCGGGACGGTCGCGTTCAGCCCCGGCGGGAAGACGCTCGCGACGGTCGGCGCCGGCGGCCAGACCCGGCTGTGGAGCGTGGCCACCGGCCAGCCGGTCGGCCGGCCCATGGCCGCGGGCTCCGCGACGACCGTGCTGGCGTTCAGCAGGGATGGCCGCACGCTGGCCACCGCCGACGCCGACGGCACCGTCCGGCTCTGGGACGTGGCCACGCAGCAGGAGATCGGCGCGCCCCTGGCCGCCGACACCCAGCCGGTCTACGCGGCCGCGTTCAGCCCGGACGGCAGCACGCTGGCCACCGCCGACGCCGACGGCACCGTCCGGCTCTGGGACGTGGCCACGCAGCAGGAGATCGGCGCGCCCCTGGCCGCCGATACCCAGCCGGTCTACGCGGCCGCGTTCAGCCCGGACGGGGGCACGCTGGCCACCGCCGGGGCCGACGGGTTCGCGCGGCTCTGGGACGTGGCCTTCCCCGCCGGGTTCGTGCGGGCCGCCTGCGCCATCGCGGACGTCTCGCTCACCCGCCAGCAGTGGGCGAGCTACGCGGGGACCCAGCCGTTCCAGCAGGTGTGCGCGGCGAGTTAGCGCTTCGACCGGATCGTGTCAGGATGGCGTTATCGGCACCAGGGGCAGGCATTCCGACCGCGTACCGGCCGCGCGCTCTACGGCCAGGCTCGCGGTGCTCAGCGCTGCCATCCTTGTTGCGGGGGGTCTGGTGCTCGGCTTGGTCCTCCACGGGACGGGGTCGCCGCCCTCGCCGGGCCCTACCGCTCCCCCAACGCTCACGACGACACCCAAGCCCTCCGCGTCCGCCCGGCCCGCGGCGCACGCCGATCCGCTCGGGACCACGGCGGCCTCGTACCTCTCGGCGCGGACCGGTACCGTCCTGGCCGCCGTCTACGACCTGCGCACCGGCCAGACGTGGAGCCTGGGCAGCGGGCCGCCGCAGGCCGAAGCGAGCGTGGTCAAGCTCGACGTCCTCGAGACGCTGCTGGCCGAGCGGGGCGGCGGCAGCGCCGGGCTGGCGGCCAGCGACCGGACGCTGGCCCAGCAGATGATCGAGGACAGCGACAACGACGCCGCGACGAGCCTGTGGTACGAGGTCGGGGGGCCGGATAGGATCCGCGCGTTCAACACGGCGGCCGGCCTCACCCAGACCTCGCCGTCTTCCTGCGTGGTCTGCCCGGGGTTCGCGTGGCCGGGGTGGGGGCTGACCACGACGGTTCCCGCCGACCAGATCACGCTGCTGCGGAAGCTCGTCGAGCCTGGCCCCCTGCTCACGCCGGCCGAACGCAGCTACGCGCTGTCGCTGATGGAGAACGTGACGCCATCGCAGCGGTGGGGGGTGTCCGGCGGCGTCCCCGCCGGGGTCACGGTGGCGTTGAAGAACGGCTGGCTCCCGCTCGACAGCGCGGACACGAACTGGCAGATCAACAGCATCGGCTGGATCTCGGGCCGCGGCCGGGATTACCTGATGGCCGTCCTGACCACCGGGAACCCGACGGAGCAGTACGGCGTCAGCACGATCGACGGGCTGGCTGCCATGATCTGGCAGGCCATGCGCTAACCCGGCGCTGATCATCCCGGGCGGGCCATCACCAAGCGGGTGGACCTGCCTACGGCGTGACGGCGAGCGTCGACGGGAAGCCGACGGTGATGTGTATGGGCTTGCCCACGGTGTTGGTGGCGGTTTTAATGGGCAGCAACATGTTGTCTTGGTCGTCGTTGATGTAGACCGTCTTGACACAGTCCGGCACGATCCCTACCCGTATAGGCCGCCCTGCAGTGCCCGTCGCGGTGTGAATCGGCGTTACCAGACCTGGCTTGCCGGCTCAGCGAGAAACCCGGTGCCGCCCCGGCCTGACGGCCGGACGTGGGCTCGCCTGGTACGGAACGGAAGCTGGGGCGTCGACCGGCCCTCCCGTCCACCTGTCGGTCGGCGCGGATGGCGGAACCACGGCGGCTGGCTCAGGCCGGGCCACCGCGGCAGCGCTGCCGTCATCGGCCACCGGGCGTCCGCAGACAGGACAGAATCGGGCGCCCGGCCTCGATTCGTGGCCACAGGCAAGTCGCGGCGGCTGGGTCGGCGGACCACTGACCTGGGTCACCGCAGGCCGCGGCGGCGCATTCCCGGTGGCGGGCCGGGGCGCCGACAACCCTGGCCCGGCGCCGACCGATCCCGCCGGACCCGCGGTCTTGGCCTTCTTGGCGCTGGCCATGACGGCACCAGCCCCGATGAGGGAGACGACAACTCCCAAAGCCGCGACGACCAGGATGACCGCGCCAACCCACATCGCCACATTCGCCGCGGATGACAGATCCTGAGCGCCCGCACACGAATTGGCCACATTAGGGTCAAAAGCCTGGCCGAAGCGACCCAGGCCGCTGGAGCAGGCCGAAACCTCATTCGCCTCAGCGTGCTTAACGACTAGGCCGCCAACGAGCAGAAGCAGGCCACCGCCACCGCTGAAGATCCCGCCACTCCTGGTCATTGCCACCCTGCTTCCTCTAGGAAGAACCGCCAGATCCGCAATTCGCGTTGATATAGTTATCGACTTGCTGCCAGGAACCCGACGATTCCAGGCCCGTCATCAAGCCTGCGAAGAGACCGCCCAGGGGATCTGAGGCTTCGCTGGCAGCTTCCTGCTCTTCTTGCTTTAGGGAGCTCACGATATTAGCGACCTGAGGCTCGATGGCGGGAGGAGAGCTCTGTTGCAGCGCTTCGAATATGGGGACCCATTGCCCGACCGCTGAGATGACTTTTACCAGGTCTTCAAGGCCGTTACTGTCCGACGCGTTTCCGTAGGTGCTCAGGTACTGGGCCTTCTGCTGAGCCAGCGTCCGGCAGAAATCAGCAGCCGTAGGCGGCGATGACGAACAGCCCGTAATCAGGCAGGCGCCAAGCGCAACTGCCGCGAGCACGCAAAGTTTCCGCACAGCGCCCTCCCGGTAGGCTGACAATCAGAGCTAGCTTTTCTCAAACGGATTAGCCGGCCTCTTCTGGAACGGCGTTCCGCTAGATTCGCGTCTTGCTTGCATAAGCCTGGGCAGGACACCGATGACGTACGGGATGAATGCCACGAAACCGAAGATCACTAGGAGAGTGACCCACCACGTTTTCTGGCGATCGGCGGCCGCCCACACCGACGCGGGGCGCCGCGCAGCATCTATGGCCAGGGCGACGTTAAAGATGACGATAATCCAGCCTATGGCACTCACATTATTGCTCATTTCTTTGCTGGTGCGCGCGCCGCCGCGTCAATAGCCGACGGAGCGCTCTTGCGTATAGCCGTTTCCCCTGTTCACGGGAGTGCCGCATTGCAGACAGAAATTGTCGCCCGCGACGTAACGCGTGCCGCACTGGGTACAGAAGCTCTGAACCGGCCGGATAGGCCCGGTCGGGCGGGCGGGCACGGCCGACCGGGCTGGCACGGCGACATGCCCGAGACCGGCGTCGTACGCCCGCACCTCAGGGACCGGCGCATAGGCGGGCGCTTCAGGCGCGGCCAGCGCAGGCTCCGGGAGGCGGGATAGCGGTGCGCTCGGGAAGGCAGTCTGCGCGCTGACATAGAAGAAGGTCGGCATTTGATAGAAGGCAAACTTTTTCGGCTCCGGCTGCAGCCTGGGCGGTGCCTGACTCAGCCTGGCAAATTCTGCTCGTGCTTCCGGTTTAATATCGGTGTAATAGGCCAGCCGGAAGGCCGCTGCTCGCCGTGCGATGTCCTCGGCCACCAGCGTGGCGTCGATATTCTTGGGTAGCGTTAGCTCGATAAGCTTGCGCACCGCAGTGCCTGAAAGCTTCTGCGAAAACTCAAGCCGGATCGCTTCCGTCGTGGCGAAGCCAGATTTCGACGAGGCTCCCACCGCCTTCAGCCACGGATAACGGATGTGGCCGACCAGGACCTTGCCCCGGCTTCTGCGTGCGGCGCGCGCCTTGCTTACGGCATTCGCCGTGATCGCGATCGCGGCGCCGCCCGCTCCGAAGCCGGACCAGCCGCCGCCCTTGTCGTATTTCTCGCACGCAAGCGCGAGCCGACCGTCCGTGATGTATACGTCAATTTTGACCTCGCGAAGCCTGACGAGCGTCTTGCGGCCGCCGCCGGTGACCTCCATTACGCTGACAGCCGTGGCTACGGCCCTCGTCACATTTGGCCCGTCGTAAGCATCCAGGGCAATAAGCTCGGGCTGTGATGCATCACTGAGAATCGGGTGGAGCGCACCGTCGCCGGTCTCCTCCCCGGAACGGATGGCCAGCACTTTAAAGCTCACGGCAGTTTCCCCCTCGGTGGCAGGAGACCGCACCGTGTCGTTGCTGCGGCCGTGGATCTCGGCCGGGGCAAGTTCTGGCCGCCGCCTGTGCGGCGATGACAGTAGGCAGGGCAGGGTTATCCGCCAGGGCCATTGTGTTCCCCCAACGCCTGGTCGTTACGGCACAAAAAGACTGCTTCTTCGACGCCTGAGTCCGCACGACGGTTGACATCTCGGACCAGGATCTTGAAACGATCTCCAACGCCCCGGAGCCTCCCGCGGGCACGTCGCGGTCTAATCGGGCTCGCTTATCACGACCACGAACGCGCCGTCCTTTCCCCATTCGCGTACATAGCGCATAAAACGGACAGTGATCCGTGCCGCGATCATGATCACTTTCTGCGGCTGAGCACCCGCATGTACTACAAACGGGGAGCCACGACGTCTACTATGGGCAGCCATCGCAGTTGGCGGGATCGCCCACAGCCCAGACCGGCAGGTATCGAGTCCCGATGAGATCGGCTGCCACGCCGAGGGCGCCTGCCTACGCCGGTGCCGCGCGGGAGAGTGGGGGGTTCGAGGTGAGCGATGCCAGGCGCTGTGAGCATTGCGGTGCGCCGCTTGGCCCACGTGACCGCGTGTGCTTTTCCTGCCAGCGCCCGGTCGCCCCGCCGTCCCCTGGCCCGGGGCCAACCGAGCATCTTCAGGCGTCGTTTATCCCGGCTCCCCACGCTGGCCGGTCACCGCAGGCGTTCCATGACCAGGAAACCCTGCCCGGCCGACCGGCCCGCGCGCCGCTGGCAGAGGGCTCCCCGCTCCCGCAGCTTCAGATCGACCTGGCATGGGGCCGGGATCGCCGACTGCTAACGGTTCCGGCCACGGGCGCCACGATCGGGTCCACGACCGAGGCCGATCTGGTGGTCCCTGCGGGATTCCTGGCGCCGTGCCACGCGCGCCTAGTCCCGCGCGACGGCACCTGGATGGTCGAATCGCTGGCGCCGGGCGGCCAGGTCCTCCTGCACGGGGGCGCGGTGAAACGTGCCCCCGTCGCACACGGCGACGTGCTGCGCCTGGCCGACCGGGTAGGAAACTTCGTCACGGTCAGGCTGCAGGCCGATATCAGGAACACGCCAAGGGAAGGCGCACTCCGGGCCGCCCTTCCGGGGCCTGACGAGTCTTACCTCATCGGCAGCGCCGCGAGTTGCCGGGTGCGCCTGGACCATCCCCTGATCCAGGCGCGGCACGTCGCGGTGCGCCGAGACCCCTCGGGAGTGGTCTGGCTGGAGGATCGGGGCACCCCCGCGGGGACCTACCTCAACGGCCACCGCCTGCGCGGCCAGGAACGCGCCAGTGTCGGCGACGTCCTTCAGGTCGGCCCCTACAGCGCGCGCCTGGGCCCGACCGCCCTAGAGCCGCTGGAACAGGTGGCGGGGGTAGACGTCCGAGTCGACGCCGCGCGGGTGGATGCGCCGGGCACGAGGACCGGGCGTGGCCGGACGTTGCTGGACCAGGTATCGTTGCGGCTCACTCCCGCCAGCATGACCGCGGTGGCCGGGCCGAGCGGAGCGGGCAAGACCACGCTGATGCGGCTGCTTTCCGGGCAGCTAGCCGCGGCCGAGGGCAGCGTAACCTACAACGGCGTCGACCTGACCCAGTGCCGCCAGGCCTACGCCGGCCTTATGGGTTACGTGCCCCAGGAAGATATCGTCCACGGCGACCTCATGGTGGACGAGGCTCTCGGCTATCAGGCCCTCCTGCGGCTCGGGCGAGGGTCGCCGACGGCCACCAGGGACGCCCGCGTTGAGCGCGTCCTCACCACCATGGGGCTGCTGGAGCAGCGGAACCAGCTGGTGAAGACGCTCAGCGGCGGGCAGCGCAAGCGCGTCTCCATCGCGTGCGAACTGCTGAACGAGCCGAAGATCCTGTTCCTGGACGAGCCCACCTCCGGGCTCGATCCCGGGCTGGACAAGCGCATGATGCTCATGCTGAGGCTGCTCGCAGATCAGGGCCGCACCGTGATCCTGACCACGCACGCCATCGCTCAGGTGGATGTATGCGACACATTGGTACTGGTTGGCCCGGGGGGTCATGTCATCTACACGGGCCCGCCGGGAATGGCGCTCGGCTGGTTCGGGGTGCAGGCGCTGGGCGACGTCTTCTCGCTGATCGAGACCCCCGAGGCGGCCAGGCAGGCGGCGCTCCGGGTGCCGCTCGGGAATCAGCCTCAATCCAGGGAGCGGCCTGGGTACCAGGAACGAGCCCCCGTCATCCCCGTGTCTGCGGCGCCTGGGCGGGATGGCGGGCTAGGCGGCACCCGCCCGCCGGTCGGATCCTCGGCCTGGCGCCGGGCCGTGGTCGACCAGGCGCGCATCTTCGCAGGCCGTTACGTCCGGCTGATCCGGCGGGACCGGGCGGCGCTGGCGTTCAGCCTCCTGCAAGGCATGGCCGTGGCCTTGCTCACGGCCATCGCGGTTCCCAAGCCCTTCAGCTGGGCGACCGGGGGTAACGCGCCAATGCTGGTCTTCGGGTGCGCCTCGGTCTGGTTCGGCATGATCGGTGCGGTGCGAGAACTGGTAAAGGAGAAAACCGTCTGGCACCGTGAATTCCTGGCCGGCGGAGATATCCCGGCCTACCTGGCTTCGAAGGTGGCGGTGCTGGGCGTCCTGGCGGCCTTCCAGGCGCTGTCGCTCACCGTGACCACCGACGTGACGCTGGGGTTGCCGACGGGAGGGGCCCCAGGAGATCCCTTCATCACCATCTTCATTACCCTTTGGCTTGCCATCTTGAGCGGGATGGCGCTGGGCTTGCTGGTATCCGCGGCCTCGACAAGCGCGGATCGCGCCATGAGTCTCGTACCGTACTTGCTCATCACCCAGCTGGTGCTCTGCGGTGTCCTCTTCCGGCTCGGTGCGATCACTTTCGTGTCGTGGATCATGCCAGCGCGATGGGCAGTATCGGCGCTAGGCGGTATCGCCGGTCTGTCGTCGGCGAGCCTCAATCAGACCTCTGGCCTGTATCCGCATTCCGCACTTGGACTCGCTTCCTGCTGGCTGATGCTCATCATCCTGGCCGCCTGCGGACTGGCCGCCACCGTCTGGCTGCTGTACCGTCAGGCGCGCGGCTGGAGCGTCGGGTCGGACACGGCGAAACGGCAAGACGCGGCAACCGGACCGACGGCACCCAGTTTCCAGCCCGGAGCTGCCCATGTCTGAGGCATCCGCGCTCGGCATCGACCTCGGCACTACGTTCTCAGTGGTGGCCCAGGTCAACGACGCCGGACTACCTGTCGTCCTGCCCAATGCCGAAGGATCCCCGACTACGCCCTCGGTGGTGCTCTTCGACCGGGGGCAAGCGGTTGTGGGAGCCGTCGCGCGGGAATCACTGGCCACCGAGCCGGAGTCCGTCGTTCAGCTCGTAAAGCGGCACATCGGATCCGGGTGGAGGTTCGAGTACCGTGGCGTCTCGTACCGGCCCGAGCATATTTCCGCCCTGATCCTGCGCAAGCTGGTCCAGGACGCGCAGCTGCTGGCCGGTCCGGTCGTGCAGGCCGCCATCACGGTGCCGGCGTACTTTAACGATCCGATGCGCGCGGCTACCCTCCGGGCGGGTGAGCTGGCCGGCCTGGACGTACTAGGGCTGCAGTCCGAGCCCACGGCCGCCGCGCTCGCCTTCGGCTACGACCAGCGACCGGTCGGAGCGACCGGCGTCGTGGTCGATCTCGGCGGCGGGACGTTCGACGTGACCGTGATGGAGTACGACGGGAACGCCCTGACCGTCCGGGCCACCGGCGGAGATGCCTACCTCGGGGGGGCGAACTTCGACAAAGTCCTCTTCGACTACTTCGTCGAGCAGTTCGAGGCGGCGCATGGGCTCGACATCAACGACCCGGAGGCGCTGTCAATAGAGGAATGCACCCAGGTTTCCCAGGACTGGCTCATGCGGGCGACGAGGGCCAAGCTCGACCTCACCGCTCGCGACCGCACCACGGTCGCGCTTCAGGCCGGGGGCCTGACGCTGCGGACCGAGGTGCGCAGGGAGGATTTCCTCACCCGGAGCAGGATCCTGCTGGACGAGATGACGGAAAAGATGCTCGACGTCGTCGCCGCGGCCGGGGTTACCCCGAGGGACATCTCGGTCGTCCTGGCCGTCGGCGGGTCGACCCGGATGCCGGCCGTGAAGGCCAGGATGCTGGACATCTTCGGCATGGCTCCCGACACGTCGGTACGCCCGGACGAAGCCGTGGCGCTCGGAGCTGCGCTCTTCGCCGCGCAGCGCCAACTCGAACGGGGCGGCGCGGTGTTGATGGAAGCCGGTGCCCGGGACTACCTCGAGCAGCTGTCGGTAACCGACGTCGCCGCCCACAGCCTCGGCGTCAGCGCGTTCGAGACCACCGGGGGACAGCGGCCGGTCATGGCACCGTTGCTGCCGAGGAACACTCCCCTGCCCGTCTCGGCAAAACGCACCTTCTTCACCATGCGGCCGGGAGAGACCAAAATTGTGATCCCGGTCCTGGAAGGCGAGTCGAGCGATCCCGATCTCTGCCGCCGGGTGGGGACGGTGGTCATCGACCAGCTACCGCCCGGCCGGCCCGCTCACCAACCGGTCAACGTCACGATGAGCCTGAACCGGGATGGCATCCTGCAGGTGTCGACGGCCGACGTAACCACGAGGGCGGAGGCCAGCACTACTATCGTGCGTAACTACATGGCCGACAACGGCGAAAGTGCCGCTGATCAGGCGGCCAGGACCCTCCTGATTGATTAGCCGGGCACAGGGGACTTACTTCCATGGAAGTGACGGAAAATAACAACTGGTACGCATTCCTCAGGCTTTCCCCGGAGGCGACGGACGAGGAAATCCACAGCGCCGTGGAGCACCTGAGCCGCCAGGCCACAGCACTGGCTGCGACAGCGCCCGAGCGCTCACAATCGCTGCGCGAGACCATTCGCTCCATAAAGCGCGACCTGCTGTCCGGGCCGGAAAACCGGCAGCGCTATGACGCGCTCCGCAGTCAGCGCCCTGCCCCACCGCCCGCGCCCGCCCACGCCAGGCCGGTGCCACCCGCCCCGCGACCGGACGCGCCCATATCTGTGCCGCCCGAGCCAGTCCCGTACGCGGTCCAGGGGCCTGGCTCACGCCTCGCCCGGTTCCTTCGCACCGGCTGGACCTGTCCCGCGTGCGGCAAGGGTGGAGTGCCCAGCGACAAGTTCTGCACCAAGTGCGGTACCCCGATCCAGCTCATCCGGCCAGAAACCGAGGCGACCGGGGATGCGCCCAGGCCGCGTCTTAGGTGCGCCACCTGCGCAAACCCGCTCGGCCCGACGGACGCGTTCTGTTCCAAATGCGGCAGCCGCCGCTGAGCGCCCAGTAACCATCTAATGGGGCAAAAGTCACTGTTGAGCAATTAGGCGTGCTATCCGGACAAGGGTGGTCTAGAGTCACCGACCAGCACTCGGACGCGCTATTGGGGAGGGCGAGCAGTGCCGACCTGTATTAACGGGCATTACCTGCCAGGGGGAACCGCATTTTGCGGGGTGTGCGGCGATGACGTCCGTCTGAGCTGCGACCAGGGCCACCCAAACAAGGTCGGTGCGCGCTTTTGCGCACGATGCGGTGCACCGATTGCCGTGAAGGGCCCGCCGGCCGCCCTGCCGGGCCCGGCCGGTACTCCCGGTCCGGGCACGCCGGATAGCATGCCGCAGCCCACCGAATACCTGACGCCGCTGCTGATGGCTGCTCCGCCGCCAGAGCCGGAGGCGCCGTCATCCTGGAGCGTGACCGGGCCACCGCCGGAGGCACGCTGGAGCGCGACCGGGCCACCGCCGGAGGCACGCTGGAGCGCGACCGGGCCACCGCCGGAGGCACGCTGGAGCGCGACCGGGCCACCGCCCGGATCACCTGAGACGCGGCCGGGGGCGTCACTTGATGGCCTGACGCGCGCGCACGGTTTTACTTTGCCGCCTCCGCCCGATATAGCGCCCGGACACGCCGCCGACGCCGGATTCTCCCCGTCACCGCATCCCACTGCCGTCCAGGCTTACCCTCCCGCGACCATCCAGTTTCCTAGTGTCGATGCGGAGCTTCCCGCTACCGGCGGCCGCCATCGCAGCGGGCCGCTATCAGATGCCGACGCAACGCCGTCGCCCCGCCGCTCTCGACGCGGCCGCATCCTGGGCATCGCCCTCGGCCTCGTGGTGGTCGGGGGCGGCGGCGCGGCGGCGATCCTCCTGCTGCACCATCACCCCGCGGCGCGGACCACCGCGGACCAGGCCACGCAGCAAGTACCCAGTACGCCATCCTCACCCTCGCCGTCCGTCACCGCCAACAGCCAGGGTCCCACTCCGACCCCCACCCCCACCCAGTCGCTCGTAGGCCCCGCCGGATGGACTCTTCCCAGGCCAATCGATCAGCAGGCGTACCAGAACAACAACGCCGTCATCAACTCCGTGTCCTGCGTGACGGCTGCCGATTGCTTCGCAGTCGACAGCGCCGGCGACGTGCTTACGTCCACGGCCGTGAACTCTTGGCAGCTCGCGACCACTGATGCCCAGGCCCAGCTCACGTGGATCTCTTGCGCCTCGGCGCAATTCTGCGCCGCCATCGACAATTCGAGCGATGTCATCGTCTTCAGCGGCGGCACCTGGAGTGATCCGGTGAGCATCGACTCCGGCAACCAGCTGACGAGTGTCTCGTGTCCAACCTCGACCTTCTGCGTCGCCGTCGACAACAATGGCAACGCGTTCACGTTCACGGGATCCGCGACCCAGTGGTCACATGGCACCGTCAACTCGAATCAGGGCACGATAGCTTCCGTATCCTGTCCGAGCGCCACCTTC
Source organism: uncultured Actinomycetes bacterium (assembly GCA_963789225.1). GTDB lineage: Bacteria > Actinomycetota > Actinomycetes > Streptosporangiales > Streptosporangiaceae > Palsa-504. Next base: position 316,706 of record CAWBKD010000026.1, on the reverse strand, counting down.
TGCGCGGCAGTTGACCAGTCAGGCAACGTCTACACCTACGACGGAAGCTCATGGAGCTCGCCAGACAACATCGATGGCAACAATGAGTTCACCCAGATCTCTTGCTCAAGCGACGCATTCTGCGCCGCCGTGGACAACAACGGCGAAATCGCGATAATGACGAACGGCCAGTGGTCCGTCGGATCCATGCCGTCGACTGTGACCGTGACCGGTATCTCCTGCCCCGCAGCGGGCTACTGCGTCGCAGTTGACAAGAGCGGCGATGCCCTGATCTACCAGGCAGGCAACTGGTCAAGGCCCGCCAAGATCGACGGCAATAATAACTTTGAGGCAATCAGCTGCGCTGCCGTGAATACCTGCACGGCCACCGATCAGTACGACAATGTCATGTATTACACGCCCTCAGGATGATCCACCCTTCAGGCAAAGACGCCTGACACCCAGCCCTGACTTTCCCCAATCAGCTTTAGGAAGGCAAGCAGATGGTCTGCTCTCAGTGTCAGGTGATGAATGACAGCGAGTCGATGTTCTGCTCCAATTGCGGTACCTCGCTCACCCGGTCGGTCCCGGGTCCTGGCGCTCCGGGCCCTCGGCCGCAATCGACCGTCCTGACCGGTTACGGCCCGGAAGCATCGCGCGCCGCGGGCGGTTATCACCCGGCCGATGAGTACGCTCAGGGCGCTCGGCGCGGACCGTACGCCCCCCGCCACCATTCCCCCCCGAGCGATCCGTCCGACCAGTACCCGTCAAGCACGCCGGCCAGCCAGTACTCACCCGGCCCCCTAGGCCACCGTTACCCCCCGAGCGCACCCGCTCCGCGCGCCCACGCGCCAGCCCAAACGTTCCACCTGGACCTACGGCGACTCAGCCGGGTGGACCAGACGGTGGGCGGAGCGAGCCTGGTCGTTCTGATCTCGCTCTTCCTGCCCTGGTTCGGGGTGACTCTTCTTGGCTCGACCGTCACCATCAGCGGGACGTCGACGCACGGGTATCTCGTTCTCGACGTGATCGTGGCGATTGTGCTGATCGCCTATCTCGTGCTGCGATCCGGCTGGGACGAGTTCCCGGTCAACTTGCCCGTGGCGCATGCGCCGCTCCTGCTCGTCGGCACGGGCCTGCAATTCCTCCTCGTCGTTATCGGATTCTTCGACGTACCATCCGGGCTCAGCTGGGAAATCGGGGCATATCTGGCCCTGATCGGGTCCGTGGCCGCCGCCGGTCCTGTCATCATTCCGGCGATCCGCTCGTGGCAGGCTAGCCGCTGACGCCCAGACTCCGGCGCGTGGCCTGCTACTGCCGCGCGCCAGGGCTGGCCGGCTGCGCCGACCCTCTGTGTCTGGCCAGCGCGGCCGGAGTCAGGTCGGCTAGCGTGCGGCACTCCCTGGTCAGGTGAGCCTGGTCGGCGTAGCCGACCAGGGCCGCGATGGCGGCCAGGTCGTGAGCATCCCGGCCGCGCCGGAGGTCGGCGTCGATCTGCGCGACGAACCGGCGGAAGCGCAGCACTCGCTGCAGGGTCTTCGGGCCGTAGCCGACCGCGTCCTGGCAGCGGCGGCGCAACTGCCGCCCGCTGAGTCCGATTTCCGCGGCGACCTCGTCGGTGCGTACCCGCGGATCTTCCAGCAGCCCCGCGGCCCAGTTCACGGCCTGGTCCGGTGCGCCGTCAGCGATGAGCGCGACCGCGACGTCCAGCGCCCGGGCCACGGCGGTATCCGGGTCGAGCGTCCCCGGCAGCCGCCTTGACTCGCCGCGCCGTAGATCGGACAGGTCGACGCGCTGGTCACGTAGCTCGCCCAGCGGGACGCCCAGCGCCGCACCGCCGACGGCGGGCCGGAACCGAACGCCGATGAAGATCGTGCCCGCCGACATCACGGTAGGCACCGGACCCGTATCCGGGCCCGCCACGAATGCGCCCCGGCCCTGCTCCCAGATCAGGTCGGTGCACGCGTCGGGCAGCACCAGGCCTTCCCTGTCGCCGGCACCTTCCGGGGTGACCTGCGCCCACAGGCACACGACAGCGTGCCGCAGCCCGGCGGGAGCCGGCCATTCGGTGTACCCGGGCAGCAGGTCGCGCACGGCCGGGCCGGCCGCGGTGCGCGCCTGAGATCCCACCCTGCCAGCTTGCCACGCGGATGGCCGTTTCGTTCAATACGGCCGCGGCCCGGCCGTGGTGCGATAGACCCATGAACGCTCCTGATTTCGATGCCGCCGCCACCTTCATCGCCGTGCACGCGCGGGTGGTGGACCGGCGCAGGTTCGGCCGGCTGTTCGGCGGGGGGCCCGCCGGGCCGGTCCGGGACGCGGTGGCCGCGTACCGCAACGACGATGGCGGGTTCGGCCACGGACTCGAACCGGACTGCCGGGCCCCCGCCAGCCAGCCCGCCGCGGTTGAGATGGCGTTGCGCATCATGGACGAGGCGGACGCCTGGGACGACGCCCTGGTCCGTGGGGCGTGCGACTGGCTAGCCTCGGTCGCGCCCGCCGAGGGCGGCGCGGCGTTCGTCGAGGGGGGTCCGCAGGCCCTGGACGACTGGCCGCACGCGCCCTGGTGGGTGCCCGAGGCAGGCCACCCGGCCTCGCTTACCCCCACCGGCCTGATCTCAGGCACGCTGCACGCGCGCGGCGTCCGCCACCGCTGGCTCGACCGGGCCACCGAGGTGATGTGGGCCAGGATCGCCACGCAGGCGGAGCCGGGCGCCTACGACATGTTCGGCGTGCTCAGGTTCCTCCAGTACGTGCCGGACCGCGACCGGGCCACGGAGGCGTTCACCCGGGTCGGCCCGCTGATCCTCGAGCGGAACCTGGTCGCCCTCGATCCCGAGGCGGCCGGTGAGACGCACTCACCGCTAGACTTCGCGCCCGAGCCCGACTCGCTGGCCCGGAGCCTGTTCGACGACGCGACGATCAAGGCGCACCTGGACCACCTGGCGCACGCCCAGCGCGAGGACGGCGGGTGGACGTTCAACTGGCCGGCCTGGTCGCCCGGCGCCGAGCGGGACTGGCGCGGCTTCCTGACCGTCGACAACCTCCGCATCCTGCGCGCCAACGGCCGCTGGTAACCCGCGCTAGCCGTAGAAGACCGGTTCCATGACCGCGCGGGCGCGCCGGGCGGCGCGACGGTAGTCCTGCTCGAGGGCCTGCGCGGCGCCGCCGGGCGGGTAGCCGAGCAGGCGGGCCACCGCGGTCAGCTCGCCGTGTCTGCTCGGCAGCATGTCGCCGGGGCGGCCGCGGACCAGGACGATCGCGTTCCTGATCCGCGCGGCCAGTTCCCAGGCCGCCGTCAGGGCGGCCGCGTCGTCGGCGGCCAGCAGGCCGGCCTGGACCGCCGCGGCCATCGCCTCGGTAGTCCTGGTGGTCTGCAGCGCGGGCACGGCGTGGGCGTGCCGTAGCTGCAGGAGCTGGACCGTCCACTCGACGTCGGACAGACCGCCAGGCCCGAGCTTGACGTGAAGCGCCCGGTCCGCGCCGCGCGGGATCCGCTCGGCTTCCACTCGGGCCTTGACCCGGCGGATCTCGCGGACCGCCGCCGCGTCGATCCCGCCCGGACCTGGGGGGTAGCGGAATTCGGCGATCATCGCGCGGAATTCCGCGCCGAGCTCGGCGTCGCCCGCGGCCGGCTCGGCGCGCAGCAGCGCCTGCGCCTCCCACGGCGCGGACCTCCGCCGGTAGTAGGCGCGGTAGGCGGCCAGCGTCCGGACCAGCGGGCCCTGGCGGCCTTCTGGGCGCAGGTCGGCGTCCACGACCAGCGCGGGATCGGGTACCGGCAGCGCGAGGAGCCGCCGCAGCTCGGCGGCGACGGCGTGCGCGGCGTCCGAGGCCAGCCGCTCCGGCTGGCCGGGCAGCGGATCGTGCACGAAGAGCACGTCGGCGTCGCTGCCGTATCCGCACTCGTGACCGCCGAACCGGCCCATCGCGATCACCGCGAACCGGGTCGGCAGCGGCTGGCCCAGTTCGGCGGACACCTGCCGCACCGCTGCCGCCAGGGCGGCCTCGACCGTGGCCTGCGTAACGCTGGTCAGCGCCTCGGCCGTACTGGCCAGGTCTCCGGTGACCCCGCTCACGTCGGCCGACGCGATGCGGAGCAGTTCGCGCCGGCGGGCCGAGCGGACGGCCGCCACCGCGGCCTCCGCGTCGTCGCCGTAGCGCTGGGCCGCGGCCATCATCTCGGACCGCAGGGCGGGCAGGCTCCGCGGGACGAGCTCGGCGTCGTCGCCGAACATCGCCACCGCCTCGGGCGCGCGCAGGAGCAGGCCTGTGGCGTACCGGCTGGACGCGAGTACGTGTGCCATCCGCTCGGCCGCCTTGGTCTCGTCCCGCAGCAGCCTCAGGTACCACGGCGACTGCCCGAGCGCGTCGCTGACCTGCCGGAACGCCAGCAGCCCCGCGTCGGGCTCGGCCGCGTCGGCGAACCAGCCGAGCAGGACGGGCAGCAGCGTGCGCTGGATCGCCGCGCGCCGCGAGACGCCGGAGGCCAGCGCGTCGATGTGGCGCAGCGCACCCGCCGGGTCGGCGTAGCCGAGGGCCTCGAGCCTGGCCCTGGCCTCGGCAGGCGTCAGCCGGGAGGCATCGGAAGGCAGCCGGGCCACGGCGTTGAGCAGGGGCCGGTAGAACAGCTTCTCGTGCAGCCGCCGGACTTGCCTCGCGTGCTGACGCCACATCGCGTCGAATTCCGCCGCGGGGTCGGCGCGGTTCGCGGGGCCCGGGGAACGCTCGTTCGGGCTATCAATGCCTCGCATCGCCCGGCCGAGCCTGCGAAGTACGGCGGGGTCCTCGGGCAGGGTGTGCGTGCGGCTCAGCCTGTGCAGTTGCAGCAGGTGCTCGGTGCGGCGCAAGAACCGGTAGGCCGCGGCCAGCTCCTCGGCGTCGGCGCGGCCGACGTACCCGCCCGCCGCCAGCGCGGCCAGCGCCGGCAGCGTCGCGGGGGCGCGCAGCGTCTCGTCGGTGCGGCCGTGCACCAGCTGGAGAAGCTGGACGGCGAACTCGATGTCGCGGAGCCCGCCGGGGCCGAGCTTGAGCTCGCGTCCGGCGCGCCTGGCCGGCAGCGAGTCCTCCACGCGCCGGCGCATGGCCTGGACGTCCTCGACGAAGTGCTCGCGCCGCGCCGCCGCCCAGACCAGCGGGCCGAAGGTGTCCGCGTACGCCTGGCCGAGGGCCAGGTCGCCAGCCACCGGGCGCGCCTTCAGCAGCGCCTGGAACTCCCAGGTCTTCGCCCAGCGCTCGTAGTACGCCCGGTGGCTGGCCAGCGTGCGGACCAGCGGGCCGCTGCGGCCCTCGGGGCGCAGGTTCGGGTCGACGGGGACGATGCTGCCCTCGGGGGTGGACCTGGCGCACACGCCGATCAGGCCCGCGGCCAGCCGGCCGGCGGTGGCCAGGGCCGCGCTCTCGTCACCGTTCCCGTGGCTGACGGGTTCGGCCACGAAGATCACGTCGACGTCGCTGGCGTAGTTCAGCTCGCGGCCGCCGCACTTGCCCATGGCCACCACGGCCAGCCGGCATGGCGCCGCGGCCTGGATGCCGCCGGGGAGCTCGGACCTGGCCACCGCGAGCGCCGCCTCGAGGACCGCCGCCGCGAGGTCGGCCAGCTCCTCCCCCACCTCGTCCACGGTCGCGGCGCCGGTCAGGTCGCGGGCCGCCAGGTGCAGCAGCCGGCGCCGGTACGCCGCGGCCAGCGCCGCCACCGGTTCCGGCCCGGCGGCGACTGGCCCAGCGGCGACTGGCCCGGCGGCGACTGGCCCGGCGGCGACTGGCTCCGCCAGGCGCGGGTTGGCGCCGACGGCGCGGAGCGTGTGCTCGCGGAGTTCGGCGGGTTCGGGGCGGCCGATGTCGCCGCGGAGCGTGTCGGCGTCCTCCGGGTGGCGGGCCAGATGGTCGGCCAGGCCGGCGCTGACTCCGAGCACGGCGGTCAGCCGGTCGCGGAAGTCCGGCTCGTCGCGCAGCGCCCGGTACAGGGCCTGCGGGTCGTTCACGGCCCCGGCCAGGCGGGCCAGCCCGGTGAGCGCGAGGTCCGGGTCGGCCGCGGCCGCCACCGCGGCCAGCACCGCACCGTTCCTGGGCCGGTCTTCTGTTTCACCGGACTCGCGGGCATCTGGGTCGATGGCGCGCAGATCAGTGCGGAGCAGGCGCTCGGCCCGCGCGGCGTCCGCGAAACCCATCCGGGCCAGCCGTCCCGCCAGCGTGGTCCGCGAACCGCTCACGCCAGCAAAGGTATAACGGCGAGTTGATCACGGTGGTCATCCCGTTGACGCAACCGGTTGATTGCTATAGTGTGGCAACCAATCGGTTGCTTACCTGAGGGAGGCCGACGTGAGTGTTACGGGCGGGATCGTGCGGCCGGCCGGCGTCGGCACGGCTCGCGTCAGCACGGCGGGGGCCGTCGCGCTGACGGTGACCCTGGGGCTCGCCGCGGCGTGCTGGGCGATCGCCGTCTTGCAGATGAGCGGCATGGCCATGGGGGTGGCGACCGAACTCGGCTCGTTCGGGTTCTTCATCGCCGTGTGGGTGGCCATGATGGCGGCGATGATGCTGCCGGGCTTGGCCCCGGCCGTGGTCAGGCGCGCAGGCGACTGGAGCGGCGCGCGGGCCGTACCGCTGTTCGCCGTCTCGTACCTAGCTGTCTGGGCCCTGGTCGGCGTCGCCGTCTACGAGGTGGACCGGCCGCACGGGACACTGGTCGCGGGCGCGGTGACGGTCGCCGCTGGACTTTACGAGTTCACGCCGGCCAAGCAGCACTTCCGCCGCCGCTGCCGGGACATGGCCGGCTCGGGGTTCGGGTTCGGGCTGTGCTGTCTCGGGTCCGGGGCCTGGGTCATGAGCATCCTGGATGGCGGTGATCACCGTCGTCGCGAGCGCCCAGAAGTTGCTGCCGCCCAGGGCGGCCAGCGACGTGCCGGTGGCGCTGGCGATCACCGGGCTCGGCCTCCTGATCATCGTCGCGCCCGCCGCGGTTCCCGGCCTCGCCCCGCCGATGTGATCACCCGATGTCATTAACAGGAACGGACCAGGAAGGGACTACCTCATGCCCAGCCACAAGACCGGAACCCGCGAGGAATGGCTTGCCGCCCGGCTCGAGCTGCTCGAGGCGGAGAAGGCGCTGACCCGGCACAGCGACGACGTGGCCCGGCAGCGCCGGGAGCTGCCCTGGGTCCGCATCGACAAGGAGTACCGCTTCGACACCGACGACGGCCCGGCGTCGCTGGCCGACCTGTTCGCCGGGAACTCCCAGCTCATCGATCTATCACTTCATGTTCGGGCCCGACTTCACCGCGGGCTGCCCAGCCTGCTCGGCGATCGCGGACGGCTTCAGCGGCTTCGCGGTTCACCTGGCCAACCACGACGTGCCGCTCTGGGCGGTGTCGCGCGCTCCGCTGGCGAAGCTGCAGGCCTACAAGCAGCGGATGGGCTGGAAGTTCCCGTGGGCGTCGGCGTACGGGAGCGACTTCAACTCCGACTTCGGCGTCTATGTAGCGAGGAGCAGGAGCGTTCGGGCTCCTTCGAGTACAACTTCAGTTCCTCTCCCTTCTGGACGCCGCCGGAGGACATGCGCGCACCGTTCGACGCGTGGGCCGGCACGACGGGCACCGACTGGGTGACCTACACGCGCGAGCGCCCGGGGATGAGCGCGTTCGCGCTGGAGGACGGGGACGTCTACCACGCCTACTCGGCCTACGCGCGCGGCCTGGACGGCCTGTGGGGCATGTACCAGTGGCTCGACCGGGCCCCCCTGGGCCGGAACGAGGCTCGCACCGACGATGACCCGCTCAACTTCTTCCGCCGCCACGACGAATACGACAGCAAGTAATCCGCGCTGAAAGCCGAGCCGGCCCGGGGATGGCGAGCCGATGACGGCGGCCGTCCCCGGGCCGAGCGCCGTGTGGTTAGCCGTGGGGCGACGCGTCGTGGACCGGACTGATCGGAGCTCGAACCGGAGCCTGCGCACCCGGCTGGATGACGACGAAGGACAGCGTCGCGCCGTCGAGCACCAGGGTCCCGCCGCCCTCTAGAGGGATGGTCAGGCGGGTGCCGTTGCCCATCGCGGTCGCGATCTCGCCGGGGAGGTTCTCCACGTTGGCCGCAGGCGACAACGCATACCCGTAATGTTGCGCCGATGGCCCGGTCCCGGTCGGCAGGTAGATGGCCGCTACGGCAGGATTGAGATTCCCCGGAACCGTCGCGTCGGCCACGTCGAAGACGGCCACGCTGTCGGCCCTTCCGGAGAGCACCAGGGCACCGCCGAGGGGTCCGGCGAGATCCAGGGTCAGCGGCTGTCCCGTCAGCTGGCTCGCGTTAAACGGCTGGACCAGCCACCACGACGTCGGGTCGTCTCCGATCTGAAGGTAATTGGCCATGCGTGCTCCTTATCGTGCTGGTTGTGCGGGATCTTCGACCAGGCCCAGTCGTGCGCCCACGGTCGCTGCTTCTGTGCGGTTGCGGACTCCGAGTTTGTCGAGAATGCGGGACACATGTACGGCCACGGTCCGGTCGCTTATGAACAGGGCGCGGGCGATCTGCCGGTTGCTGTCCCCTCTGACCAGGCAGCCGAGTATCTCCATCTCGCGGTCGGTCAGGTCGAACCTGGTTCCCAGCCCCGCAGAGCGGGCGGGCTTAGCCGCTGTCGGCGCGAGCCTGGCCCGACGTGCGAGGTCATCGGCCCTGGTGAGCAACGGGGTTGCCTGGAGTTCCTGGGCCAGGACTTGGCACGAGGTCAGCGCTCGGACGGCCTGCTCACGCCGACCCGCCTTGAGCGCGGCGGCCGCCTCGCGCAGCCGCGCGTATGCCTCCCGGTAGGGAAAGCCCGCCACTCGCCAGGCCTCGGCCGCGGCACGCCACATCACGCGAGTATCGTTCCCGAGCCGGCGCGCTTCCTCGGCCGCCATCATGGCGCCGAAGGCGGCCAGATCCGGCTGCCCGTCTCCGTGTTCGGCCACGATGAGGCCGGCCCTCTCGGCGAGGGTGGCGGCCAACCGTTCCCATCCGTCCGGGATTTCCCGTGGCCGCGCCGAGGACGGCAGCGACGCCAGATCGGCGGCCAGCCGCGCACCGGCGGCCAGCAACCGGATCTCTGCCTCGGCCATCGCGGCTCCGGACAGCGCGGCGAGTCCATCGACCACCTCGACAGCTGCCACGGCCAGGTCATCGGCGTTCAGGGCCTGCTCGGCCAGGCAGGCGTGCAGCGTCCCGACGAGCCTGGGATCATCCGGGGACTTCCGCAAAGTCGGCGGCCAGGTCGGCCGCGCGTCCGGCCTCGCCCCGGCCGACGGCTAGCTCCAGTTGCAGGAGCTGGAAGTAGCGCGTCCAATTCGTGGTCGACTCGGCCAGCAGCTCAGCCAGCAGCTGATCGGCCTCCGCCCATCGGCCGCTCGCGACGAGTGCGGCTGCGGCATTATTGCCGATTCCGGTGGTGATCGCCGGCGGCGCGCCCATCGCGGCCACCGCGCTACGGGCTGTATGGCCGGCCTCGACCGCCTCGGCGAAACGCCCGGTGCGGTTCAGCAGGTAGACGCGATTCGCCGCGGCGCGGATGGCGTCCTCTACGCTGCCTGCACGGACCGCGAGCGTGAAGGCCAACTGCAGGTCAGCCAGGCCGCCGTCCAAATCGCCGTGCTGCGCCGTGATGATTCCCAGGGTGGCCAGGCCGTGGGCGCGCTCCGCGTCCGCGCCTACCTCCTGGGCGACGGCCACCGCCTGGACCGCCAGCGGCTGCGCCGCTTCGAACTCGCCGAGCAGCATCCGCCAGGTGGCCAGTGCGGCCAGGACACGGGCCTGCAACCGGGACGGTAGCTCGGTTTCGAGCACGACCATGGCCCGCTCGGTGGCTTCAACGGCTGCGTTGAGATCGCCCGCCTCCCACCAGTAACGCCCGAGCCGCTCGAGCCGTCTGGCCCGGTCCACGGGTCTCTGCGGCGCTCGACTGGGCCACCGCGTCCGCGGCCCAGGTGGCGGCCTGCTCCGAGTTGCCCGCCCAGCTTGCCGCTCGCGCCGCCTCTTCGAGCAGGTCAGGCCCTGCTTCTGGCAGCCAGCTCGCGAGCTCGATGGCCAGGGCGTAGTTCTCGGTCGCCTCCGGGTAGGCGCTCACGGATACCGCGTGCCGCGCCGCCGGCCACCGCGGCAGGCCGCCGCGCGATCCTGGCTGCCGGCCAGGTGCCAGTGCCGGGCGAGCAGGCCGGGATCGGAACCGAGGCGGTCCGCGAGCGCCTCGGCCAGGCGGCGGTGCAGGAGGCGCCGCTCGCCGGGGAGGATCTGGGCGTAGATGACCTGGCGGATCAGCACGTGCCCGAACGCGTACCCGTCGCCGTCCGACACGAGCAGGCCAGCATCAACCGCCGCCCGGACCGCGGGGAGCATGCTGGCCTCGGGCAGCGCGACGGTCGCGGCGAGCAGATCGTGCGACATCCCGCCGTCGGCCACCGACACCTGGTCGATCAGCTCGCGGGCCTCCGGCGTGAGGCCGGCGGCCTTGGCCAGCACCGCGTCGGCGATCGAGGCAGGCATCCGGCCAGGACCGGCGCTGGCCAGTTCCCTGGCGTAGAGCGGGTTGCCTTCCGCGGCGGAGATCACCGCCGCCTTGGACTCGGCGCTGGCGCCGGTGGGCAAGAGGTCAGCCACGACCTCGCCGATCTCGGCCGGGGCGAGCGGCGCCAGCCGCAGGCTCATGACCCGCGGACGACGCTCCAGTTCGGCGAGCCACTGGCGGGCACTGCCGCCGAGCTCGTCGTCACGCAGCGTGGCGACCACCATGACCGGCTCCTCGCGCAGGCGGACCGCCAGGAAGCCCAGCAGCTCCCGGGACGACTCATCGGCCCAGTGCAGGTCCTCGAGGACCAGCAGCACCGGCGCCTGGGCGGCCAGACCGGTCAGCACCTCGAGAACGCGGAGGAACAGGCGGTGCCGCTGGGTCAGCATGTCGCCCGAGTGGTCATTCTCATCGAGTAGCCACCCGGCGTGATCACGGAGCGCGTCGACGAACGGCCCGTAGGCCAGCGCGGCGCCGACCAGCGGCGCGGACTCCCCGGTCAGCACCTGGGCGTCCGTGGCGCTGGCGCACAGGTCCTCGACCAGCCGGGTCTTTCCGAGGCCTGCCTGGCCGGTGACCAGGAGAAGCTCTGACTGGCCCGCGCGCGCCCTGGCGTAGGCGGCCGACATGGCCTCGCGCTCTTCGGCGCGCCCGATAATCGGCAGGTCGCCCCCCACAGGAGAAGTGTGCTCGTTGTGGTGAACCGTGTCGATATCGGCGCGCCGGGCCCCAGTTCTGGTGACCTCCCGGGGCGGCGTAGTCAATTTCCGCAAGCCTGAATACGTATAGCTGCCGATGTGGCGACCCCTGCTGCCAGCGCATTCTCGTGTCATGGCCGGAACGCACCAAGGCCCGGCCCGCTAAGAAGCCCAAAGACCACAGATCTGCACCGACAGGAGACCACCATGTTCCTCAACCCGGAGATCAGCAAGCAACTGGCCACCGAGCACCGCCGCGACCTGCTCGCCGACGCCCAGCAGCAGAGCTTCGCCCGCCAGATCCAGGCCGAGTCCGGCCCCGCCCCGCACCGCCAGCCCCTCACCAACCGCCTCTGGCGCCGGCTGCGCCCGGTCACCCGCCCCCGCCTCGAGCCCCAGGTCTGACCACGCCAGCACCCACCACCCTGCGGCCCGCGCCCACAGCCGGGCCGCAGACCCATGCCCGGATCCGCCGCGTCTATAGTGAGCGTCGTCCGGCGCAGGCATGGGAGCACGGCGTGAAGAATCTGTACATCGCGGGCAAGTGGACACCGGCCTCGGATGAGGGCACCTCGCAGACGATCAACCCGTTCGACGCGACCCCGCTGGAGACCGTCGCCGAGGCCTCGGCGTCCGACGTCGACTCGGCCGTGGCGGCCGCCCGGGACGCGTTCGACGCGGGCCCGTGGCGCCGTTCGACGATGGCCGAGCGGACCGCGCTGCTGGCCAAGGTCGCCGAGCTGCTGCAGCGGGACAAGGAGCAGCTGGCGCACACCGAGAGCCTGGACACCGGCAAGACGCTCAACGAGGCCCGCGCCGACGTGGACGACACGACCGCCGTATTTCGGTACTACGCGGGGATGGCCTGCTCGCACGCGGGCCGCGTCGTCGACCCGGGCCGGGCGGGCGTGGTCAGCCGGATCACGCACGAGCCCGTCGGCGTCTGCGCCCTGATCGCCCCGTGGAACTACCCGCTGCTGCAGATCTCGTGGAAGCTGGCGCCCGCGCTGGCGGCGGGCAACACCGCGGTGCTCAAGCCCAGCGAGCTGACCCCGCTGTCCACGATCGCGCTCGTCGCGCTCGCCGAGGAGGCCGGCGTGCCGCCCGGCGCGGTGAACCTGCTGCTCGGGCAGGGCGGGACGGTCGGCCAGGCGCTGGTCGCGCACCCCGGGATCGACCTGATCTCGTTCACCGGCGGGCTGGCCACGGGCGAGAAGATCATGGCCGCGGCGGCCCGCGGGGTGCGCCGCGTCGCGCTCGAGCTCGGCGGGAAGAACCCGAACATCGTCTTCGCCGACACCGACTTCAACACGGTCGTCGACAACGCGCTGACCGCCGCCTTCCTGCACTCCGGGCAGGTGTGCTCGGCGGGCGCCCGGCTGATCGTCGAGGAGAGCCTGCACGACAGCCTCGTCGCCGAGCTCGCCGCCCGCGCCGACCGGATCCGGCTCGGCAGCGGCCTGGACCCGGACACCGAGTGCGGCCCGCTGATCTCCGCCGCGCACCGGGCCAAGGTCGAGCGGTACATCGCGCTGGGGCTGGCCGAGGGCGCGGAACTGCTGGCGGGCGGGCGCCGGCCGGCCGAACCCGCGCTGGCCGACGGGTTCTTCCTGCGGCCGACGGTGTTCGCCGGGTGCCGACGGGACATGGCGGTGGTGCAGGACGAGGTGTTCGGGCCGGTGGTGACCGTCGAGCGGTTCCGGACCGAGGACGAGGCGATCGAGCTCGGCAACGACACCGCCTACGGCCTGGCGGGCGCGGTGTGGACCACCGACGCGGGCCGGGCCGAGCGGGTCGCGGGCGCGCTGCGCCACGGCACGGTGTGGATCAACGACTACCACCCCTACCTGCCGCAGGCCGAATGGGGCGGGTTCGGCCGGTCGGGCATCGGGCGCGAGCTGGGCCCCTCCGGACTTGACGAGTACCAGGAGAAGAAGCACATCTACCAGAACACGAGCCCTGCGCCCGCGCGCTGGTTCTCGGGGTAAGCGGATCCGCGTTCTCAGGCGCGGTCCAGGCCCTGCAGACCCTCGGCCATCGCGCGGAACAGCGGGTCGGTGTAGGCGGTCAGGCCCGCGTATACCTGGTTGATCTTCTGGTAGGCGTCGGCCGCGCGCGGGTCGGGGGCGAACTCGTCCCCCGCGGTGACCATCGCCGCCGTGGCCTCCGCCCAGTCCGGGTACACGCCGTGCCCAACGGCGGCGCAGATGGCGGCTCCGACGCCCGCGGCGTCGTTGACCGTGGTCCGGCGCGCCGGGCGGTCGAAGGCCGCGGCGACGATCCGCATCATCAGGTCCGAGCTGGACCCGCCGCCGGATACCAGGACCGACGGTGATCGGCGGCCCAGCGCGCGTTCCATCGCGGCGGTGTAGTTGGACATCGTCAGCGCGATGCCCTCCAGGATGGACCGGTAGATGTGGGCGCGGCCCTGACTGCCGTCGAACCCGAGCAGGGCGCCGCGCCGCCAGGTCGCGTCGCTGGGGGCGAGCCAGTCATGCACCGTCAGCAGCCCGTTGCTGCCGGGGGCCAGCCCGCTGGCCTCCTGGTTGAGCGTGTCCTGGAGGCGCGGCGTTCGGGAAAATCGCTCCTGGTCTGGCGGGCCCTCCAGCACGTTCTGGTACCAGCTGACCGTCCACATCCCGCGGCGGATCCCGGTGCTCTCGTACAGGTACGTGCCGGGCTGCGCGGCGAAGTTGACCCAGTAGCTGCCGTCCGCGCTCCGCGAGGAGGAGCCGATGGTCATCGCCGCGATGTAGGTGCCCAGCGACAGCAGCACGCTGCCGTCGTCGTCCAGGCCGCAGCCCAGCGCCTCGACCGCCTTGTCGTTGGCCGTGGCGTACACCGGCAGGCCGGCCGGGATCCCGGTGGCCTGCGCCGCCGCGCGGGTCACCTCGCCGAGCAGGCCGCCCGGCGGGACCAGGTCGAAGAGCATGTCGCGCGGCATGCCGGTCGCGGCATAGGCCGCGGGGTCGCCGGACCAGGTCGCCGTGTCCTGGTCGATGGGCCAGACGCCCTGGTAGTTGGCCGCGGCGTCCACGAACCGGCCGGTCAGGCGGTGGGTGATGTACCCGGAGGAGGTGGTGATGTACCGGGTCAGCGGGTTGGTGGGCTCGTAGGGGCGGGAGACGCGTTCGTCCATCCAGCTCAGGACTGGCTCGGTCAGGGTGCCGTCGGCGGCCAGCAGGGCCCGGCAGAACCGGATCGTGCACAGGCCGACGGCCGCGATGTCGGCCGGGTTCCCCTGGAACTGCCCCATGACCTCGCGGCAGGCCTCCCGGATGGAGTCCCAGATGTCGTCACCCGGGTGGACGGCGTGCCCCGGCACCGAGGTGTCGTAGGGCCGCAAACGCCGGCGGGCCTGGGCGAGCGGGCGGCCACGCGGGTCGAAGATCGTCACCTTGCTGCTCTGCGACCCGTTGTCGATGGCCAGCAGGTAGGGGGTCATGGCTCAAGCGGGAAGATCGTGCCCGCGTTCATCACGCCCCGCGGGTCGAAGGCGCGCTTGAGGGTGGACAGCAGGTAGTAGGCGCTGCCGTGCTCCTGCGTCACCCAGGGCGTGCGGTACTTGCCGATCCCGTGGTGGTGCACCATCGACCCGCCCAGCCGCAGGGCCTCCTCGACGATGATGGCGTTCAGCGGCTTGTGGTACACCTCGATCTCTTCGCGAGGGGTGCTGTTGATCGTGTAATCGTAGACGAAGTACAGGTTCGTCCCGGTCTGGTAGCTGTGCGAGGAGTGCGCGCCGAGCATGGTCAGGTCGCCGATACGCGGGAACTCGCTCCGGATCCGGGCCATGACGGAGCCGAACAGCTCGCTGACCCGCGACCAGTCGACCGACACCTCGGTGGTGTACCCGAGGTGGTGATCCCTGAGCATGGCGGCCTTCTCGGCGTCGATCTGGTCCTGGCCCCAGTTGAGGTTCTCGAACCAGTCCCGGATCCGGCCGGCGTCGACCCGCACGTGGGGGCGGGCGGCGAAGAGCTCGTCGATCGCCTGCGCGGTGGCGGCGGCGAGGCCCTCCGGGCCCTCGGCGACGAGGACGACGACGTTCTTCCCCTGATAGAAGTCGGCGAAGTGCTGCCGGGCGTCCTCGGGCGAGTAGACCCGGCACACCGAGGGGCGGTACCCGGCGGTGATCAGCTCGCGGACGGCGTCGATGCCGTCGGCGAATTCGTCGACCAGGAAGCCGAAGTACCGGTTGTTCTCCGGCTGGTAGCGGAAGAGCTTGACCGTCACCTCGGTGATGAAGCACAGCGCGCCCTCGCTGCCGATCACGACGTGGCGGATGTCCGGGCCCGCGGCCCGGCGGGGCACGTTCTTGATCCGGGCGACCTGCCCGCCGGGGAAGACGGCCTCCAGGCCCACGACCATGTCCTCGATGCCGCCGTACAGGGTGGAGAACTGGCCGATCGACCGGGTGGCGACCAGGCCGCCCAGCTGGGCGAGCGGCTTGGACTGCGGCGAGTGCCCCGTGGTCAGGCCCCGGGCCCGCACGGCGTCCTCCAGCACCTGCAGGCGGACGCCGCACTGCACGGTGGCCATCATGTCGACCGGGTCGACCGACAGGATCGCGTTCATCCGCGACCCGTCGACCACGAGGCTGTCCTCGACCACGGTCTCCAGCCCGCCCTCGGTGGCGGTCCGCCCGGTGCGGGGGACGACGTTGACGAGGTGGTCGTCGGCGAAGCGCAGGACGGCCGCCACCTGTTGGGTCGACCCCGGGTAGACGATCGCGGCCGGGATCGGCCCGTCGTAGATGCCGTGGACGGCGGTGTACTTCTTGAACCGGTCGACGCTGGCCTCCTTCAGCTGCTCGTCGCCGGTCTCGACGGCGCCGGGCCCGAGCAGGTCGGTCATCGCCTTGACGATCGACTGGCGGTCCAGCGGGGATCGGGATGGGGCCATGGTCGGTTCTGCTCCCTCTCGCGCTCGCAGCGGCGGGTCAGGCGGGTCAGGCGGGTCAGCGGACGAGGTACCCGCCGTCGACGACCAGGACGTGACCGTTGACGTAGTCGGCGGCCCGGCTGGCCAGGAAGACGGTGGCCCCCATCAGGTCGGCGATCTCACCCCAGCGGCCCGCCGGGATGTGCTCGACGATACGGCGGTCGGCGGCCGGATCGGCCCGGGTCGCCTCGGTGATCGCGGTCTTGAAGTAACCCGGCGCGATGGCGTTGACCTGGATGTTGTGGGCCGCCAGCTCGTCGCAGTAGGCCTTGGTGAAGCCCACGAGCCCGGCCTTGGTCGCGGCGTAGGCGGGTGAGCGCAGGCCGCCGAGGAACGAGAAAAGCGAGGCGATATTGATGATCTTGCCGGATCCCTGCTTGATCATGAACTTGCTGGCCTCGTAGGACAGCTCGAAGGCCGCGGTCAGGTTGACCGACACCATGGGGTCCCACTGGTCGCGGCCGAAGTCCTCCACGCCGGCCAGCAGGGCGATGCCCGCGCTGTTGACCAGGATGTCGACCGAGCCGAGCGTCTCGGCGCAGCGACCAATGACGGCCGCAGGCACGCCGCGCCGCGTGATGTCGGCCACCGTAAACTCCATCCGCCGCCCGGCGCCCTCGACGAGCCGGCGTGTGGTCCCGTCGTCCTGCGCCAAGCCGACCGCGAACACGTCCGCGCCGGCCTTGGCCAGGGCGAGCGAGAAGGCCCGGCCCAAGCCGGTGTTGCCGCCGGTGACGATGGCGTTGCGCCCGGCCAGGGAGAACAGATCGAGGCTGAAGTCGTCGATGTCCATGGATCAGCTGCCGTCCGAGGTGGGGATGAGTTCCAGGGCAACGCTACCGACCGGGCCCGGACTTCCTATGCTTGCGCCGTGCATCTGAGCGGAAAGGGGAGGGGGGTTAACAATTCGTATCTGGCCGGGCCCGGCCAGCGGTAGTTCTGGATGCTTCAACTGGTGTGGTAGGCATGGGTCATGGTCGAACTCATCCCCCGCAACGTGCTCTTCGGCAACCCCGAGCGCATCAGCCCGAACATCTCACCTGACGGCACCCGGATGGCCTGGATAGCGCCGCGTGAGGGGGTGCTCAACGTCTGGGTCGCGCCGATCCGGGCGGCCGGCGCCCCGGAAGGCTCCGGTGTCGACTGGGACGCCGCCGCCGTCGTGACCGACGACCGCGATCGCGGCATCCGGGCCTACACCTGGGCCAAGGACGGCAGGCACCTGCTGTACGTGCAGGACACGGGCGGGGACGAGAACTGGCGGCTGTACGACGTCGACCTGGAGACGATGGAACGGCGCGACCTCACGCCGTTCGAGGGCGTCCAGGTGCGGCTCATCGCCACCCGCAAGAGCCACCGCGACGAGGTCCTGGTCGGGATCAACCGGGACAACCCGCAGCTGCACGACGTCTACCGGCTGGACCTGAAGACCGGTGAGCTGGTCAAGGAGATCGAGAATCCCGGGTACGCGGGCTGGCTCGCCGATGAGGACATGGTGGTCCGCGGCGCCCTCAACCCGCTGCCCGACGGCGGATACGACATGCTCGTCCGGGACAGTGCGGACGCCGCCTGGCGGACCCTGCTGACCGTCCCGGCCGATGACGTCGCGGCCAGCCACGCGCTGGCGTTCACCGGGGACGGGAAGTCGCTGCTGGCTATCAGCTCGCTCGGCGTGAACACGGGCCGGCTGACCAGGATCGACCTGGACCCCAATTCGTCGGGCGACGGCCAGGTGCTACTCGAAGACCCCGAGGCAGACGTCACGGGGGCGCTGCTGCACCCGGACACCAGGGAGCCGCAGATCGGCGTCGTGCTCAAGGACCGGGCCGAGTACCACGTGCTCGACCCGGTGGTGGAGCCGGACTACCAGGCGATCCGGGCGCTCAACCCTGGTGACCCCGGATTCGCCGGGCGCGACGAGGCCGACGCGACCTGGCTGGTCACCTTCACCGACGACGTTGGCCCGGTCCAGCACTACGCCTACGACCGGGCCAGCCGGACCGGCACCTTCCTGTTCAGCAGCCGCCCGGACCTGGCGGCCTACGAGCTGGCGCGGATGGAGCCGTTCTCGTTCGCGGCGCGCGACGGGCTGACCATACACGGGTACGTCACCTTCCCGCCGGGCGGCGGCCGGACCGGGCTGCCCGCGGTGCTCAACGTGCACGGCGGGCCACAGGCCCGTGACACGTGGGGCTTCGACCCCGAGGCGCAGTGGCTGGCCAACCGCGGCTACCTGTGCATCCAGGTGAACTACCGCGGCTCGACCGGTTACGGCAAGGCGTTCGTCTCGGCCGGCGACCGGGAGTGGGGCGGCAAGATGCACGACGACCTGCTGGACGCGGTGGCGTACGTGGTCGAGCAGGGCTGGGCCGACCGGGACAAGGTGGCCATCTACGGCGGTTCCTACGGCGGCTACGCGGCGCTGGTCGGGGCGGCGTTCACGCCCGACGTGTTCTGCTGCGCGGTGGACGTCGTCGGCCCGTCGAACCTCCAGACGCTGCTCGAGTCGATCCCGCCGTACTGGGCGCCGATGAAGATGCAGCTGTACAAGCGCGCCGGGAACCCCGAGACGGATCAGGAGTTCCTGTGGTCACGCTCGCCGCTGTCCCGGGCCAGGGACATCAGGATCCCGCTGCTGATCGCCCAGGGCGCCAACGACCCGCGGGTCAAGCAGGCCGAGTCGGAGCAGATCGTGGCCGCCCTGAAGGAGGCCGGGATCGAGTACGAGTACATGCTGTTCCCCGACGAAGGACACGGCTTCGCCAAGCCGCAGAACCGGCTGAAGTTCTACGCCGCGGCCGAGCGCTTCCTGGCCAGATACCTAGGCGGCCGCTTCGAGGAGTGATGAGCGCGGCATGGACCGTGCACCGCGCGCCGCCCGGCTCTGCGGGCTCGCGCTGATCGCCGGGCTGACCCTGAGCGGGTGCGGGCTCGGCTCCGCCAGCAACTCCGCCTCCGGCGGGTCGTCCGGGACCACGGCGGCTAGCGCCAGCCCCGCCGTGTCGTTCCCGGGCACGCACCGGTCGACCGTCGTGCACCAGATCTCGTCGCCGGTCAGCGCGCTCGTGGTCACGAGCCGGGTGGGCAACGTCACGGTGACGGGCACAAGCGGATCCACCGCGTCGGTCACCGAGGAGATCACCTACACCAGCAAGCCCCCGGTGACGACCCGTTCGGTCAGCGGCGGGACGCTCACCGTCGGCTATACCTGCCCGGTCGAGCTCGTCTGCGCGGTGGTTTACCACATCCGGGTACCGCGCACCGCGGCGGTCCAGGTCACCGCCAATGCGGGCCAGATCGTGCTGTCCGGCCTGGCCGCCCAGGTGACCGCCAAGGCCGACGCCGGGCTCATCACGGCCACCGGCCTGACCGGCGCGTCGGTCAGCCTGACCACCGACGTCGGCGCCATCACCGCCGACTTCGCCGCCGCGCCCGTGACCATCGACGCCGTCACCCGGATCGGAGCCATCACCCTGCGGGTCCCATCGGCCGCGTCCTACATGGTGATCGCGAAGGTCAGCTACGGCCAGGCCACTGTCCGCATCCCGGAGAATCCCTCGGCGCCCCACACCATCACCGCCACCGCCGACGTCGGCGCCATCCTGGTCACCTACCTCGGCGCGTCGGCCTCCGGCCCGGGCAGCGCAGGCCAGAGCATCGGCAACTAAAGGCTCGGCAACTAGAGGCGAACAAGTCAGAGCGTCGGCAGGTAGCGGTCTAGCTCGTACTCGGTGACCTGGCGGCGGTACTCCTGCCATTCCTCGCGCTTGTTGCGCAGGAAGAAGTCGAAGACGTGCTCGCCCAGCGTCTCCGCGACGAGCTCGCTTTCCTGCATGGCCCTGATGGCCTGGTCCAGGTCCTGCGGCAGCGGGCGGATGCCGAGCGCGCGGCGCTCGGCCGAGGTGAGCGCCCACACGTCGTCCTCGGCGCCGGGCGGCAGCTCGTAGTCGCCCTCGATGCCCTTCAGGCCGGCCGCCAGGATCACGGCGAACGCCAGGTACGGGTTGCACGCGGCGTCCAGTGAGCGGAACTCCACCCGGGTCGAGTTGCCCTTTTGCGGCTTGTACATCGGCACGCGGACCAGGGCCGAGCGGTTGTTGTGCCCCCAGCACACGTACGCGGGCGCCTCACCGCCCGCGCCCGCCGTGCGTTCGGCCGCGCCCCACAGCCGCTTGTAGGAGTTGACCCACTGGTTGCAGACCGCGGTGATCTCCGCCGCGTGCTGAAGCAGGCCCGCGATAAAGGCCCGGGCGGTCTTGGACAGCTGGAACTCGGCACCCGCCTCGTAGAACGCGTTCTTGTCGCCCTCGAACAGCGACACGTGGGTGTGCATGCCCGAGCCCGGGTGGTCGGTAAACGGCTTCGGCATGAACGTCGCGTACACGCCCTGCTCGATCGCCACCTCCTTCATCACCAGCCGGAAGGCCATGATGTTGTCCGCGGTGGTCAGCGCGTCGGCGTACCGCAGGTCGATCTCCTGCTGGCCTGGCGCGCCCTCGTGGTGGCTGTACTCCACCGAGATGCCCATCGACTCCAGCATGGTGATCGAGCTGCGGCGGAAATCATGGGCGATGCTGTGCGGCGTGTGGTCGTAGTAGCCGCCGGCATCGATCGGCCGCGGCTTGGCGCCCGGCTCGGGCCGCTCCCTGAGCAGGAAGAACTCGATCTCTGGGTGCGCGTAGAAGGTGAAGCCGAGCTCGGAGGCGCGGCCGAGGTTCCGCTTGAGCACCCAGCGCGGGTCCGCGTACGACGGTGACCCGTCGGGCAGCAGGATGTCGCAGAACATCCGGGCCACCCCGGGGTACTCACCGCGCCACGGCAGCAGCTGGAAGGTAGCCGGGTCCGGGCGCAGGATCATGTCCGCCTCGTACACCCGGGCGAAGCCCTCGATGGCGGAGCCGTCGAACCCGATCCCGTCGGCGAAGGCGCCCTCGAGCTCCGCGGGGGCGACCGCTATCGATTTCAGCGTGCCGAGGACGTCGGTGAACCAGAGCCGGACGAACCTGATGTCCCGCTCCTCCAGCGTGCGCAGCACGAACTCTTCCTGCCTGTCCACGGCAATCACCTTAGCCGTCTGGTGTTTCCGCGCGGTTACATAGGCTGGAAGCGTGACGGAGCTGAGGATCGCGCTGGCCCAGGTCAATGCCACGGTCGGGGACCTGGACGGGAACGCCGAGCTGATCGTGGAGTGGACCAGGCGGGCGGACGCGCGGGGGGCGCGGGTCGTGGTGTTCCCCGAGATGATGCTGACTGGGTACCCCGTGGAGGACCTTGCGCTGCGGGCGTCGTTCGTGGATGCGTCGATCGCCACGCTGCACGCCGTGGCGGCGCGGCTCGGGGCCGAGGGACTCGGCGGGATCGCGGTGGTGACCGGTTACCTGGACCGCAGGACCGACCTGGCGCCGCGGACCGGGCTGCCGGCGGGCGCGCCGCTCGACGCCGCGGCGCTGCTGTACGGCGGGCAGGTCGTCATCACCTCGGCGAAGCACCACCTGCCGAACTACGGGGTATTCGACGAGTTCCGCTACTTCGTGCCGGGCGACACGCTTCCGGTATTCCGGCTGCCGACCGAGGGCGGCGAACACGTCGACATCGCCACCGCGATCTGTGAGGACTTGTGGCAGGACGGCGGGCCGGTGGCGGTGTGCGCGCGGGCGGGGGCGAGCCTGCTGCTGGTGCCGAACGCCTCACCTTACGAGCGCGGCAAGGACGACGTGCGGCTGGACCTGGTCGTCCGGCGGGCCCGGGAGGCGAGGGCCGTGCTCGCTTACGCCAACATGGTCGGCGGGCAGGACGAGCTGGTCTTTGACGGCGACTCGATCCTGGTGGCCGCGGACGGGACCTTGCTGGCCCGCGGACCTCAGTTCGAGGAGGCGCTCGTGGTCGCCGACCTAGACCTGCCCGCCGTTTCGGGGCCGCTGCCCGGTGACCAGCCGGTGGACGCTGGGGACGGCACGACGATCACGATCCAGCGGGTGGCGCTGCCTGAGTCGAAGGACGCCCCGTTCCTGGATCCGGCGGAGATTACCGACGGGACGTTCTGGCCGCGGCTGTCGGACCCGGCCGAGGTCTACGCGGCGCTGGTCACCGGGGTCGGCGACTACGTGCGCAAGAACGGGTTCCGCTCGGCCATCCTGGCGCTTTCCGGGGGGATCGACTCGGCGCTGACCGCGACGATCGCCGCGGACGCGATCGGTCCGGGGAACGTGCACGTGGTCCTGATGCCCAGCCGGTACTCCTCCGAGCACTCGGTCAGCGACGCCGAGGACCTGGCCAAACGGCAGGGCCTGCACGCGATGACGATCCCGATCGCCTCGATGGTGGACGCGTTCGGTTGGGAACTTTCCCCCGCAGGCTTCCCGAGGGTGGGGCTGCCGGCCGAGAACCTGCAGGCCCGGGTGCGCGGGGTCGTCCTGATGGGGCTGTCCAACGCCGACGGTCACCTCGTGCTGACCACGGGGAACAAGAGCGAGATCGCGACCGGGTACTCGACGCTGTACGGGGACTCGGCGGGCGGGTTCGCCCCGATCAAGGACGTACCCAAGACGCTGGTGTGGGAGCTGGCCCGGTGGCGGAACGCGGAGGCGGCGCGCGGCGGCGCCGTCCCCCCGATCCCGGAGAACTCGATCACCAAGCCGCCCAGCGCCGAGCTGGCGCCCGGGCAGCTCGACACCGACTCGCTCCCGCCGTACGACGTGCTCGACGCGCTGCTTGACGACTACGTCGAACGGGACATGGGGGTGAGCGAGCTGATCGTGGCCGGGCACGACCCGGCGCTGGTCGAGCGGGTGGTCCGGCTCGTCGACGCCGCCGAGTACAAGCGGCGGCAGTACCCGCCGGGCCCGAAGATCAGCCAGAAGAACTTCGGCCGCGACCGGCGCCTCCCGATCACCAACCGGTGGCGCGAGGCCTGACGTGGCGCGGGGTCAGGAACGGGCCGAGCAGCCCAGGAGCAGACCGTCGACCAGGCGGGCGGCGAACTCTCCGTCCAGCGTCCCGGCCACAGACTTCTCTTGGGCCATGATCGCTCCGGTCAGCGTGAGCATGGCGATCTCGACGTCGGTGTCGGGGCGCAACTCGCCGGTCTCGATACCGCGGCGGATGACCGAACGGATCATCTCGCGCCGGGGCTCGACGACCTCCGCCTTGTACCGCGCCATCAGCCGCGGGTACTTCTCCCCCTCGCCGAGCATCAGCGCGTAGCGGCGCGCCTTCCTGGGATCGGCCTTGTCCGCGCACATCACCTCGACGATGGCCAGCAGGTCGTCGCGGACCGAAACACCCGCGGGCTCGGGGTACGGCGACTTCAGTGAGCCGAGCGCGGCGAGCAGCAGCTCTTCCTTGTTCGGCCACCGGCGGTAGATGGTCGCCTTGCCGACCCCGGCCCGGGCCGCGACGAGCTCGACGCAGACTCCTTCGAACCCCTGCTCGGCGAACACGTCCAGGGTCGCCTCGATGATGGCCTGCTCGGCCGCCTCACTACGCGGGCGGCCGGGCCGGCGGACGGACGCCGTGGCCGACCCGGTGTCCGGGTCGGCCACGGTGACGGGCTGCATGGTGGTGTCACACCTCCCGGTCGGCCGTCTTGAGCATGTCTTCTTCCATTATGGCCAGCTCGGCCTCGTAGTCACGATCCTGCGCGCGCCCGGCCGGCGCCGCCTGGCGCGCACGCCCCGGCATCCAGCGCACCACGACGAGCGCGCCCGCGACCGCCATCAGCGCCGCGACGAGCGTGGTGGCGTGCATGGCGTGGACGAACGCGTCGTTCGCCGGGACCAGCAGCGACCGCCCGGCGGTGCCCAGCTGCTGGGCGACCGCCTGGGTGCCGGTGATCGAGGACGAAGCCGCGCCGCGGGCGGCGGCGGGCAGGTGCGTCAGCGACGGGCTGAGCGAGGCACGGTAGAACACGGCCAGGATCGAGCCGAGGATGGCGACGCTGAGCGCCACCGCGACCTGCCGGGCGATGTTGGTCAGCGCGGAACCCGCGCCGGCCCGCTCGCGCGGCAGCACGTCCATGACGGCCGCGGTGGCGGCCGGCATGACGGCGCCGATCGCCGTGCCCTGGACCACGAAGATCAGGCCGAGCAGCCAGATCGGCGTCGCGGTCCCGAGCGTGGCGTACCCGGCCAGGGCCACGGCCATGACGAACAGGCCGGTGGCGCCGACCGCCTTAGCGCCGTAACGCCGGACCAGGCCCGCGCTGCGCGGCGAGGCCAGCAGCTGCCCGGCCGCGAACGGCACGGTCAGCAGGCCTGCCGCCAGCGGGCTGTAGCCCCGGACGTTCTGCAGGTAGAAGGCGGTGAAGAAGAACACGCCGCCCACGCCGAAGAACACCAGCGCGATCGATCCCACCGACGCCGACAGCCGGTGGTCGCGGAACAGCCGGATGTCCAGCGACGGGTGCGCGATCCTCGTCTCGTACCACCCGAAGGCGGCCAGGATGGCCAGACCGCCCGCGATCGGGCCGAGCACGGCCGGGTGGACCCAGGAGCCGATGTCGCCGCCCTGGACGATCCCGTAGACCAGCAGGACCAGGCCCGCGATGGACAGCAGCACGCCCAGGTAGTCGATCCCGCCGGCCTCGGTGTTGCGCGACTCAGGCACCAGCACGAAGGCCGCGATGGCGCCGAACACGGTCACCGGCACGTTGATCAGGAAGACCGAACCCCACCAGAAGTGGTCGAGCAGGACGCCGCCGAGCACCGGCCCGGTGGCGAAGCCGAGGCCGACCGCCATGGCCCACAGGCCGATCGCCCGCGGCCGTTCGGCGGGCTCGAAGACGTTGGAGATGATGGACAGGGTCTGCGGCATGACCGCCGCGCCGCCCAGGCCCATCGCGGCCCGCGCGAAGATCAGCTGCTCGGGCGACCGTGAGTAGGCCGAGAGCAGCGACGCGATGCCGAACAGCGCGAGCCCGATTATGAGCATGCGCTTGCGGCCGACCTTGTCGCCGATCACGCCGAACGTGAAGAGCAGCCCGGCGAATACGAGGGTGTAGGAGTTGATGGCCCATTCGAGCTGGCTCTGACTCGCGCCGAGGCCCCCGCGTGGCTCGGCGATAGTCTTCAGCGCCACATTCAGCACCGTGTTGTCGATGACGATGGCCATCAGCCCGACGATTAGCACGCTGAGGATGACCCAGCGGCGACGGTAAACCGTCTGCGTGTCCATGTGTCCCTTCCGGATCACTTGAAGCTTGTGCGCGGAACCGGGAAGACGCTCGCCGGGCGGGGTGTTGCCGTGATCGGGAACCCTCCGGGTACCGCATTCACCGATACGGAACGGTCTCGTATCGGAATCTATTTCCTGGCTGGCCCCGGATTTTGGTGATCCAGGTCACATCCGGGCTCAGCCCGCGACCTGCTGCGGGTCCCGCTCCGGCGCCGAACCGGTCTGCCGGAAGGTGCCAGGATGGCCCACTCGTTACCGCGTCACTTACGCATCGCCTGCCTCCAGTTCACCGGAGAAGTCCTCGGGGCCGCGCACCTGGTGCACGTGGTCGGTCCCGGCCGGGTCCCACGCGAGGCGGCCCTCGCGGATATCCGCGACGACCGCGCGCAGCCAGTCGAGCTCGGCGCGCTGCAGCGCGATCAGGTACTCGGTCTCGATCAGGTGCACCCGGCCCAGGCCCATCTGTTGGAACCTGGACTGCTTGAGCGAGGCGCCCATGGCCGCGTTCATCCCGGACAGCTGCGATTCCACCGCGATGGTGCGCCGCTCGAGGAGTTCGGCGACTTCATCGGGGTCGAGCAGGTTGGCGAACGTCAGCGCGGTGGCCAGCCCCGGGTAGTCCGGCATGGTCCGCATAAGACCGTTCCGCAGCGCGTCAAGGAGCTGGTCGCGGCCCAGGGTGAGTGATCTCGTAGACGGTCCGCTCCGGCCTGCGCATGATCGGCCGGCCTGACGAGCTGCGGCGGCGTGGCTGGCGCCGACCGGGGGTGGGCTCAGGGCCTGGGGGCGACGTCCGCGTGGCGGAGCAGGCCTGAGTCGGGGTCGACGAGCAGGGCGAGGGTGAGCGTGGCGTACTCGCCAACAAGCTCCGCGGCTACCAAGACAGTGCCGTCGCCTGCGGTCCAGGCACCGAGGCGGCACGGGCCGGCCCAGGCGCCGGCCATGCGGAGGCGCCGGGCCAGCAGGTGGGTATCCACGGTGGCGTCGGCCGGGATGGACGGCGGCCAGTCGCGGTCGGTGCCGTTCAGAAACGCGAGGATGTCGTCGAGGGTGCCTTCCAGTGGCGAGCCATGGGCGGGCGGGACGGCCAGCGTGAGGGATTGCACCCGGGGCGGCAGTTCCGGGTTGAGCTGGATCTGCACCTGGACCACGCCGCGCTCGCCCGCGAGCCACCAGCGGCAGTGCGCGGGCGTGTCGAACTCTGGGCGCCGGTCGGGGTCGTCGCGGAAATCGCCGATGCGCTCGCGGACCATGGCCAGGGCGTGCCGGCGTTCGGCGAACGGCACGTCCTGCGCCACGTTGGGCGTGAACAGGCGTGCCGCCTGGTCATCGTCCCAGGCCTGGAGCAGTTCGCCGACCTCCCGCTTAGCCGCGAGGGTGGCGGGCCAGGGACCTGCATCGCGCGCCTCGCCGACCGGGGCCAGCGCCACCAGGTACCCGTGCGCGGGCGGCTCGGCCTGCCGCAGGACGATGTCCAGGAGCCGGGCCGCCAGCGGCTGCATGGCGGAGTAGGTGCTGTTGCCGAGCGCGATCACGCCGGTCCCCGAGGCCGGGTGCCAGCGCATGTTGCTCCCGAACCCCGGGTAGCCGCCGCTGTGGCTGACGATCCGGCCGAAGGCCGGGTGCTCCTCCACGAACAGCCCGTAGCCGTAAGCGCTCAGCGCTGGCGCCACCAGGCCCGGGAAGCCCGCCCCGGCGTCCCACCCGGTCAGGACCTGCGGCAGCTGCATCTCCCGCCGGGTGGCGCGGCGGACGGGGTGCGCACCGCCGGCGTCGGGGTCCCAGGCCGGGAACGCGGCGGCGAACCCGGCCACCCAGCGGGTCAGGTCACGCACGCAGCTGAAGACCCCGCCCATCGGGGCGAACGCGCCGCACGGGTCGGGGGGAACCTCGGACCATCCCTCGGGCGCGTGCCGGTACCCGCGGGCGAGGTCCGGCTCGGCGAACTCGGCCGCCTCGAACCCGGTGCGGGTCATGCCCAGCGGGCGCAGCAGACGGTCGCGGATGTAGTCCTGGTAGGCGGTGCCGGTGACGGCGGTGATGACCAGGCCGAGGATCGCGTAGCCCATGTTGGAGTACTCGAAGCGGGTGCCGGGCGCCCAGTTGATCCCCACCCCGCCCGCCAGGAAGGCGGCGAACTCGTCAAGCGGGAGGCCCTGCTGCCGGTCGCCCCACGGGTCGTCGGTCGGGAACCCCGCGGTCATCGTGAGCAGGTGCCTGATGGACACGCGCGGCGCGTCCGCGGCCGCCGACGGCCAGCGGCGCAGCTCGGGCACGTACGCCTCGGCCGCGTCGTCCAGCCGCAGCTTGCCCTCGTCGCGCAGCGCGAGCACCGCGGACGCGGTGAAGCTCTTGGTCATGGAGGCGATCCTGAACACCGTGCCGTCATCCGGCACCGGTCCCCCGGCGAACCGCTCACCGAGCCCGGCCGCGTGCACGAGCTCACCGCCCAGCACGATCCCGTAGGCCATCCCAGGCTGCCCGGCGCGCTCCTGCCAGCCCGCGGCCAGGGCGTCGACGTCCCCGAAGTCGGTCATCCGGCCATCCTTCCAGACCGCAGCGGCATACCGCGCAGCGTTGGCGGCGTGCCATCATGAATGCGTCCGGGTACGCCGCGAGGGCGACACGAGACGTGGAGGTAAGACAGATGTCCGAGCATGCTGACGTGGCCGCTACAGGGCAGCGGACCACCACCCAGTCCGAACCGCTGTACGGAGGGTCGGGCGCCGGCCGCCGCGTGACCGTCCGCGACATCGCCGCCGCCAAGGCGCGCGGCGAGAAGTGGCCGATGCTCACCGCGTACGACGCGCTCACCGCCGCGATCTTCGACCAGGCCGGGATTCCCGTCCTGCTGGTCGGCGATTCGGCGGCGATGGTGGTCTACGGGCATGACACCACCATCCCGGTCACCGTCGACGAGCTGATCCCGCTCACTGCGGCCGTCGTCCGCGGGACCAGCCGGGCCCTGGTCGTGGCCGACCTGCCGTTCGGTTCTTATCAGGCCTCCCCCGGTGCGGCGCTGGCCGCGGCGACGCGGTTCCTGAAGGAGGCCGGGGCCCACGCGGTCAAGCTCGAGGGCGGCCAGCGCGTCGCGCACCAGGTCGAGGAGCTAGTCGCGGCGGGCATCCCGGTGATGGCGCATCTCGGGCTGACCCCGCAGTCGGTGAACGCCTTCGGCGGGTATCGCGTCCAGGGCCGCGGCGAGGACGGCGAGCGCCTGCTGCACGACGCCAAGCTGATGCAGGCGGCCGGCGCGTTCTCCGTCGTGCTCGAGTGCGTGCCCGCCTCGCTGGCCGCGCAGGTCACGCAGACCCTGAGCATCCCGACGATCGGCATCGGCGCCGGTCCCGAGTGCGACGCGCAGGTCCTGGTCTGGCAGGACATGGCGGGCCTGTCGCCTCGTACGGCCAAGTTCGTGAAGAGGTACGCCGACGTGGCGACCGTCCTGCGCGACGCCGCCACCGCCTTCGCCGCCGACGTCACCGGCGGCGTATTCCCCGACGCGGACCATTCCTACCGCTAAAGGCGCGCATTTTCGCAGGCGAAAATGAGGCGAGGCCCCCTCCATGTATGAGATGGAGGGAGCCTCGCCCGGCCTCGCCGCACCGGCCGGCCAGTTACCTGGTTCTTCCGGCGCCGCGCGCCGCCCACCGGGGCCAGACACCCGCGTGAGGTACCGGTTTCCCGATTCCCCGCACGTTCCCCGGGTTACCCCTGGGTGGTGCCCGTTTCCGACGGTGAGCTATTTCTAATGCCTAAGCGGCCCACGGCGCAAGGGTTTTACGCAAAGTTATCGGGCGGATTCTCTCTCCACATTTTATCCACAGGAAATACCGGTGTTATCCGCATATGATGGTGGTTACCCACTAGTTTATTAACACCATATCCACAGATCGCTCGGGTAATTCCCTTAATACGGCGACAGTGGTTACCCTGTGTAATCGAGTGTTGTTGATGGCGGTTTTCGCCGGAACCGCCGCCCGGCTGGTTCATGGAACCGATGGGTGCTGCACCGCACTTAGAAGAATCGGTACGGTGCCACTTTCACTTGGGTGGCATCACCGGGCTGCTGCGCGGCCCGCCGGTGCTAGGCGACCGCCTCGGCGAGGAGGGCGATCTGGTCGAGGCTGGATGAGGTGGGGACGAAGATGATCTCGTCGCAGCCTGCGGCTTCGAACGCGGCGGCGTAGGCCCCGACCATCTCGGCGCTGACCGCGGCGCCGGCGGCGATCATGCTGGCGAAGTCGCCCAGCCAGGCGTAGTAGTGGTGCAGGTAGGCGTCCGCCTGGTCGCGGGCGTCGGGTCCGAGCGCGAAGTAGGCGAGCGTGAGCTTGCGCGGCCGGCCCGCCCGGCCCGCGGCTTCCCAGGCCTGGTCCACCCCGGCCGCGCCCTGGGCGAACATCTCCGGCGTGCCGCCGCCCATGATCCAGCCGTCGGCCAGGCGGGCAGCCCGCTCGAAGCTGGCCGGGGTCGACCCGCCCAGGATGATCTCGGGGCCGCCTGGTCGCACCGGTTCGGGCCCGATCCCGCCCGCGTACCCGAACTCCTCGCCGGACCAGACCCGCTTCATGACGGCCACCTGTTCCTCCAGCACCCGGCCCCGGCCGTGGGTCGGCAGCCCGCTGGCGGTGAAGTCATCGTCGCGCCCGCCCAGGCCCAGGCCCAGCACCAGGCGCCCGCCCGAGAGCCGGTCCAGCGAGGCCGCCTGCTTGGCGAACAGCGCGTGGTTCGCGTACAGCGGCGCCAGCAGCACGCCGGTGGTCAGCCGGATCCGGCTGGTGACCGCGGCGGCGGCGGACAGGGCGATCAGTTCCTCGTAGTTCGGGTACACGAGCCGGCCGATCGTGCCCAGGGTGCTGAACCCGGCTTCCTCGGCCTGCCTGGCCCAGTCGACGAGCGTCCGGCCTTCGGTGTCAGGGACCGTGTTGGGCAGGCCGATTCCGATGTCCACGCGAATACCTCCGCAGGTTCAGGTGCTTATCCGTCCGGGGACGAGCGTACTCGGCCGGGGCTCGGCGGGGATCGGGGCGGGCACCAATGTTCGTTCGGTAAAAAAGGGGTTTCAGATATCGGTGATGCGGATCCCGGCGTGCGCCTTGTAGCGGCGGTTGATGGAGACCAGGTTGGCCGTCAGCGCCTCGATCTGGCCGCAGTTGCGCAGGCGGCCGGCGTAGACGCCGCGCGCGCCGGGGATCCGGGCCGCCAGGGCCTGGACCAGGTCGGTGGCCTGCCGGTCGTCGCCGAGCACGAGCACGTCCAGGTCGATGGTCTCGACCTCGGGGTCGAGGAGCAGGACCGCGGACACGTGGTGGAACGCCGCCACCACCCGGCTGTCCGGGAGCAGGGCCGCGGCCTGCTCGGCCGCGCTGCCCTCGGCGACGGGGAGCGGGTACGCGCCGCGGCTGTCGAAGCCGAGCGGGTTCACGCAGTCCACCACGATCTTGCCCGCCAGGTCGGCGGCCAGCCCGGAGAGCAGGTCGGCGTGGCCCTCCCACGGCACCGCGGCGATCACCACGTCCGCCGCCCGGGCGGCCTCGGCGTTGGGCAGGCCGCGCACGTCGTGCCCGACCTCCCTGGCCACGGCGTCCGCCCGCTCGCGGCTGCGGGACCCGACGATCACCGGGTTCCCGGCCATCGCGAACCTGCGGGCCAGGCCGCGGCCCTGTTCCCCGGTTCCGCCGAGGATGGCGATGACCAGGCGGTCGACGGACGGGGTCTCGTGGTCGGTCATGGACGCCCATCCTGCCAGACGACACGCCGGGCCGCGCGGGCGGTACCTGCGCGTTCGTTCCGATGGCAACCCTCTGTACGTTTATGGCTGCGCAAACGGACTTTTGCGGGCACCATTAGATACGTGGACGCGAACCAGGTGGCTACACTCCGTGAGCTGCTGGCCTCGACCGGATGGCTCGAAAGGACCCGCGCGTTCGCGCGAGGGCTGCGGAAGGCGACCCGGACCCCGGGCGGTCTCCTCCTGGTCGGCACCCCCGACGACGAGCCCTGGCACCTCGCCGCCCACCTGGACGAGGAGAGCCGGCTGGCCGCGATCCCCGAGCTGATGCCGACGCTCGTGCGCTGGCGCGTCCCGGCCCACGGGCCGGCGCATCTGCGGGTGGGCCTGGAGCGGCTGGAGGCCGCCCGGCGCGGCGAGACGCTGTTCGTCGTCACCCCGACGACCGCCCCGGTGCCGCTGCTCGAGCGGATCAGCGACGCGCGGCGGTCCGGGGCCACGATCTTCGCGCTGGACCAGGGCGATCGTGAGCTTGACTCGCTCGCCCACGAGACGATGGCGATCCGGCCCGGGGCCGGGGCGCCCGTGCTGTCGTTCGGGGTCGCCCAGCACCTGGTCAGCGCGGCGTGCGGTGAGCTTGGCGAGCGCGGGGCCGCGGCGGGCGGT
The DNA here is from genome assembly GCA_963789225.1 of uncultured Actinomycetes bacterium. Classification (GTDB taxonomy): domain Bacteria; phylum Actinomycetota; class Actinomycetes; order Streptosporangiales; family Streptosporangiaceae; genus Palsa-504. The sequence continues at coordinate 284,989 of CAWBKD010000026.1, read as the reverse complement.
GAGTTCGGCGTGGCCAGGCAGCCCAGCCGGGCCGGCCGGCCTCCCGCACCCGCGTACCAGCGTTACCGGCCGGGCGTCCGCGGGCTGAAGGACCGCGTGGCGCACCTGCTGGAGGTGGTCAGCGGGCCCAGTCCCTGAGCCTGCGGCTCAGGCGTCCAGGGTCAGGACCATCGTGGGGCGCTCGATGATGTGGTCGGGGCGTAGCGGGCGCACGGCGGTGCCGATGGCGAAGAACTCGGTGGTGTGCGACCCCCAGGTGTGGCTGTGCTGGCGGAGCTGGACGCCGACGATCCCCTCCGCGTGCAGCGCCTCCGCCTCGGCCTGCATCCGGCTCATGGCCAGCTCGCGGGCGTCGTACAGGGCCTGGGTGAACTGCTCGATCTCCACGTTCCTGCCGATGTTCGCCATCTTGGCCCCGAGCCGCTGGTGGGCGATGTGGTACACGCACGTGCCCATCACCATGCCGAGCGGCGCGTAGCCGGCCCGGATCAGCGTCCAGAAGTCCTGTCCGGACAGGTCGGAGGTGAACGGCTGGTTCTTGTTGTTGCGCCAGTTGGTCACTCCCCCGCCGCCGGCCCCCTCCTCGGCCTTGACCGCGGTGCCGACGGCGATGAACTCGGCGACGTCCGCGCCGAACTCCTTCAGCTCCACGTCTAGCCGGACCCCGACGATCCCGTCGGCGCGCAGCGCGTCGGCCTCGGCCTCCATCCTGGTCATGGCCAGCTCGCGCGCGTGGTACATGGCCTGCGATAGGACGTCGAGCTCCTGGTTGCTCCCCCACCGGCCGACCTGCAGGCCGACGTGGTAGATGGAGCTGCCGAGGACCAGGCCGAGCGGCCGGAACCCGACCTCCCGGACCAGCAGGAACTCGTTGACCGACAGGTCCGAGGTGAAGATCGAGCCGGGCTTGCCTGGCTGCAGCTCGGCCAGGCGGGCCATGGCATCACGCGGGACGCCGGCGGCGTCCAGCTCGGTCGCGATGTTCCCCTGATCGGTCATGCTCTCTCCTATGCGCTCGTGGTCGAGCTAAGGCTGTTATATCCGGATCCTGGCCGCCTGGCGACGCTGCGGGTCCAGCGACATGACGGCCAGCGTCTTTTTGCCGGATGCGGCCTGCAGCCCGGCGGACGAGAACCTGACGATCGCGGTGCCGATGCAGGTGGCCTCTACGATGTGATCGCGGCGGCCCTCCATCGCCGGGCACTCGCGCTCGCGCACCCGCATGTCCATGTCGGCGATCACCACGCCCTCGCCGCCCAGGCGCCTGACGTCCTTCTCCAGCTGCACCCGCGAATCGTGCCTGGCGTCGTTGACGAGTTCGGTGTAGCCGGTGACCTCGGCGTTACCCGAGCCCCACCGGGTCTGCCCGACGGTCAGCCAGTCGTCGTGCCTGGACCCGACCGAGATGCCGAGCGCCAGCCCGGCGGGCACCCAGCCCTTCATGATCAGCTTGGCGAAATCCTGCCCGGACAGGTCGGAGGTGAACGGTTGCCTGGTGCCCGGCCCCCTGGGCCCGCCGTGCCAGTACGACACGGGGGGCACGCCGGGCGCGCGGATCGCGGTGCCGATGGCCTTGAACTCAAGCCCGCCGGCCGGGAACCCGCCGATGGTCAGGAGGACGCCGACCACGCCGTGCCCGCCGAGCTCGGCGCACTCGGTGGTCATCCGGTCGATGGCCTTGTGCCGCGCCTCGTACATCGTCCGCACCAGCGGGGCGAACGACCCGAAACCGCCCTGCGAGGACACCTGGGTCTGGGTCCTGGCCGGTATGCCGAACTGCCCGAACCCCCAGGCCCCCGGGCAGTTGTACCCGCCGGTGTAGCCCACGTTGTAGACGGCGGCGCCGAGAACCTGCCCGACAGGCTCGAAGCCCACGCTGCGGATGGACACGAACTCATCCGACGTCAGCGCGGATCCCCACGTGCCGCTGCGCCGGATTTCCTCCATCCGGGCCCTGGCCGCGGGGGGAAGTTCTTCGCTCACGCCTCTAGCCTAATATCGCGGCCGGGGCTCGGCGGACCCTAGCCCTTCGCGTCCCACTCCTCGTTTCTTTGTTGGACTGTCTCGAGCGCGCGGGCCGCTTCCTCCCGGGTCGCGTACGGGCCGAGCCGGTCCTTGCCGGGGGTGGGTCCGTCGTCGTCTTCGACGGTGTGGTACTTGAGGCTGTACCACCACCGCTTTCCCTGTTCGCTGTCCATGCACATTAGACTCGCAAAGCATGGCGACAGTGCTTCATCCGGGCCGGCTTTCACCGACCCGTCAGGTTCCGGCGGACGTCCCGCGCCCCGAGTACGTGGGCAGGAAGCACCCGAGGACCGGGGAGCCTGACGTCAAGACACCCGAGATCATCGCGCGGATGCGCGTCGCGTCCACGCTGGCCGCCCAGGCGCTGGCGCTGGTCGGCGAGGCCGTGGCCCCGGGCGTCACCACCGATTACCTGGACCAGGTGGGGCACGACTTCCTGGTCAGCCACGGCGCGTACCCGAGCACGCTCGGGTACCGGGGTTACCCGAAGTCGCTGTGCACCTCGCTGAACGAGGTGATCTGCCACGGGATCCCCGACGACACGGTGATCAACGACGGCGACATCGTCAACGTCGACATCACCGCTTACATTGGCGGCGTGCACGGCGATACCAACGCCACCTTCTGCGCCGGGAACGTCGACGAGGAGTCGCGGCTGCTGGTCGAGCGCACGCACGAGGCGATGATGCGCGGCATCCGCGCGGTGGCGCCGGGCCGCCCGCTGAACGCGATCGGCCGCGTGATCGAGTCCTACGCGCGGCGGTTCGGCTACGGGGTGGTGCGGGACTTCACCGGGCACGGCATCGGCCGGACGTTCCACTCGGGCCTGATCGTGCCGCACTACGACGACCCGCACAACGACGTGATCATGGAACCGTGGATGACGTTCACCATCGAGCCGATGCTCACCCTCGGCACGATCGAGTACGACATCTGGGCCGACGGCTGGACCGCGGTGACCAAGGACCGGAAGCGGACCGCGCAGTTCGAGCACACAATCCTCGTCACCGAGGACGGCTACGAGATCCTGACCCTGCCGTAATGGGCGTTCCTGGTGGGTGACTTCGCCTTTGACGCGGACACCCGGGTCTCGCCTGATGGTTCCGGGGACGGCTCGTTCGCGGCTTCGGTGACCGGCCGGTGGGGCGGGATCACCGGCGTCCCGAACGGCGGCTACCTGCTGGCCACGTGCACGCGGGCGCTCGGGCTTCGGCTGCCGTTCCCCGACCCGATCGTGGTTTCCGGCTTCTTTCTGCGGCCCGGCACGCCGGGGCCGGCGACGGTCAGGACGTCGGTGGTGCGCGAGGGGAGGACGACGGCGTTCGGCGAGGCGGTGCTCTCGCAGGGCGGGAAGGACGTCATCCGGGCGGCGGCCGCCTTCGCCAGGCTCGGCGGGTCCGTTTCCGGGTCCGGGCCCGGCGGCGGCCCCGTGCTTGTCGACGGCGCGCCGCCTGACCTGCCGCCGCCATCAGATTGCGTCGGGGTCCCCGTCGGGTCGTTCGGCCCGGCGACCATCGCCGAGCGGGTCGAGTTCCGGTCGCGGGAGTTTCCCGGCTGGTTCCTCGGCCGGCCGACGGGCCGCCCGTCCAGCGAGTTCTGGATGCGGTTCGCCGACGGCCGGGACGCAGACCTGCTCGCCCTGCTGGTCATGGTCGACTCGACCGCACCCTCGGTCCTCGAACTCGGCGCGGGGTCCGCCACCATCCAGCTCACCGTTCACCTGCGGGCCCACCCGGCTCCCGGCTGGCTCGCCACCCGCGCTTCCACCCGCTTCGTCAGCGGCGGCTACCACGAGGAAGACTTCGAGGTCTGGGACTCCGCCGGAACGCTGGTCGCCCAGTCCAGGCAGCTAGCCATCGTCCAGCCGCTGTAGGGTTAGGCTCAGTTTTCAACCCATCGCTTTCCCGCCCCGCCGACTCTTCGGGCGGCGCGGAGGCGCGGAGGCGCGGAGGCGCGGAGGCGCGGAGGCGCGGAGCGAGCGCGTTAGCGCAGGGATTTGCGTGGAAGTTCCGGGCTTGGTGGAAGATCCGGGGGCCTATGATCCCCCAAAGTTTCCACTGAGCCCGGATCTTCCAAGATCTTTTCTGCAGGAGCGGGCGTGGTGGACTCTGCTGGCCGCCTGGCTGCGCGGTCGCTCCGGAAGTAGTTGATCCGGGCTCCTAAACCAACCATCAAGACCGAATCAACCCAAAACAAAACTGTGCCTAGGTCGGTTCCTCGTGGATCTTCCGGCCGCCTGGGCGGTGGGCGCGGGCGTGCAGGCTGATCGAGTAGCCCGTGCCGCGGCCGCGCAGGCTGTGGCGCCCGCCGTGCACTCGCACCGGGCCGGGGCGCAGGATCGCGCCGTCGGCCGGGTCCGTTCCCTCGGTCGCCTCGCCGGCGATCATCGTGACCGCCTCGCAGTCGCAGCCCTGCCCGGTGTCGCCCGGGGGGAGGACCACCAGCCAGGCGCGGTAGGACTCGCACTCTTCGACTACGACGCTGACCGGATGGTCCGGCTCGAAGCGGACCAGGCCCCACCAGCGTTCGGGGGTGGCGGCGATCGCCCTCAGCTCGCGGGACAGCGCGCCGAGGGTCAGCGGTACGGCCGCTCCGGCTTGCTCATCTCGGCTGCGATCTGGACCGACAGCCGTCGCTGCCGACTGGATTTCGAGGAGCGGGATGGCCTCGGCGAGCCTGGCGATCTCTGGGGCGACGGACATGTCGGCGATCAACTGTGCGGTCAACGGGAATCCTTCGGGTGCGGGGCTGGTGTGGCCCCTGGGCGACAACGGTCAGCTGGGAGTCGTTGTCAGCGACAACACGAAGGACAGGACACGCGCGTGATCAGCGTGGTGACACCCGACTGGTCACCGTGAACGCGGGCTGCGCGGCCTGGCATGCGGGACAGCATACACGGCGCGCGCCCCGGGGGTGGCGTTAGCACGCGCCCGGCCGGCGGATTTCAGCGCGCGTCGCCGAGGCGCTCGATCGCCGACTGCGCCTCTGGCCTGGTGACGCGACCGCTGGCCCAGGCGGCGACGCACAGGGCCCGCAGGCCGTCGATGCGCTCCCCGCCTCCGGCCAGCTCCAGCCCGTCCCCGGCGACGCGAGCGGTCCAACCCCCGCAGCCGAACGCGCCGTCCTGGCTCGTCACGTCCCGGTGCGGGCCGAGCAGCCCGGCAAGGTCGGCGGCCAGGTAGGTAGGGCGCTGGGTCGGCGGCGCGAGCACGGCGTCGACCGGACTGGTCACGCCGGTCAGCACGAGCAGGCTGTCCGCGCCCACCCGGTACGCCCCCTCGATGTCGGTATCCAGCCGGTCCCCGACGACCAGCGGGTGCTTCGTCCCAGTCCGCAGGACCGACTCCCTGTGCAGGGGCGGATCCGGCTTGCCTGCGACCAGCGGGCGCACGCCGGTGGCGGTCTCGATCACCTGGATCAGCGACCCGTTTCCTGGCTGGTTGCCGCGACGGCTGGGCAGTGTGAGATCGGCGTTAGTGGCGACGAACAGCGCTCCCGCGGCCACCGCGAGGCCGCCCTCGGCCAGCATCGAGTAGCTCAGGTCGGGCACGTAACCCTGCACGACCGCCTGCGGTCGGCCAGCGGCCGTGGTCACCGGGGTAAGCCCGCGTTCCCGCACCGCCATCCGCAGGCCGCTGCCGCCGATGACCAGGACCTGGGCGCCCGCGGGGAGGCGTTCGGCGAGCAGGCGCGCGGCGGCCTGGGCCGAGGTCACCACGTCTTGTGGCTCAGCCGGGATGCCGAAGCTGGTCAGCAGCGCGGCGATCGCCGCAGGGGTCCTGGAGGCGTTATTCGTGACGTAGGCCAGCCGCATGCCCGCCTCGCCGGCCTTGCGCAGGGCCTGCGCGGCGCCGGGGATGGCGGTACCGCTCAGGTAGACCGTTCCGTCCAGGTCGAGCAGGGCGACGTCGTAAGCGGCGTCTAGGGGTTCGTGGCAGCCGCGCAATGCCTGGCCGGGACCTTGGGGAAGGTCCCGGCCAGCGGGGTTTTCCTCCGGACGGGAATCCCTGCCGCCGCTTGATCCTTCTGACATGGTGTGCAGACCCTTCCGTCCGACTCTGGCCCTGGCCTCGTGCTGGCGCCCTTCCGCGGCATCCGCTACGCCCGCGACCGGGTGAGCGGCATCGCGAACGTCACGTCACCACCGTACGACGTGATCAGCGGCGGCGTTCTCGAGCACCTGCGAGCGGCGGACCCGCACAACGTGGTCCGCCTCATCCTGCCGGGCGAGGACGCCAGCGCGAGTCAGGCTGCCGCCGGCCTCCTGCGCGAGTGGCTGTCCACGGGCGTGCTGATCCGGGACCGGGTGCCCGCCCTGTACCTGTACGAGCAGCACGACGCGAGCTCTTCCTGGCACCAGCGGGGCATCATCGGGCTGGTCGGCCTGGGCTCGCCCCAGGCGGCGGGGATCCTGCCGCACGAGGGTGTCCTGCCGGGCCTGGTGGCGGACCGGCGCGAGCTGATGGCGGCCACGCAGGCCAACCTGGAGCCGATCTTCCTGATCTACGACGGCTCGCAGCCGCGCGACCCCGGGTGCCCGTCGGCGGGTGTTCCCGGCCGGACCGCCACCGACGTAATCGACGCTGTCGCGGCCGAGCGCGCGCCGCTGGTGACCATCGACACCGACGATGGCGTGACGCACCGCCTGTGGCGGATCGGGGATCCGGCCGAGCAGGCGGCGATCACCGCCGACCTGTGCGGGCGCCGGGCCCTCATCGCCGACGGGCATCACAGGTACGCCGCCTATATGGACCTGCAGTCGCAAGCCCGGGCGTCGGGCCTGGACGCGGGGCCGTGGGACTTCGGGCTGGCATTCCTCGTGGACTCCTCCGCCTACCCGCCGCGGCTTGGCGCGATCCACCGAGTCCTGCCCGGCCTAGCGCCGGACCGGGCGGCCGAGCTGGCCAAGGCGGCGTTCACCGTGCAGGACCTGCCGGCCGGGCTCGATCTCGCCGGCGCGCAGCAGCGGCTCGCCGAGGCCGGGCGGGAAGGCACCGCGTTCCTACTGGCCGGCGGTCCGGGCCTCCGGCTGCTCAGCCACCCGGACCCGGTTGCGATCGCGGAATCGATGCCCGCCGGGCTTTCGGCGCCCTGGCGGTCCCTGGACGCCTCCGTGCTCCAGCAACTCCTTATCGGGCGCCTGTGGGGCATCACCGACAGCGAGCGGGACGTGCTGATCTACCACGACGCCGCCGACGCGGTGCGCGCGGTCACCTCCTCGCCGGCCAACGGGACATGCCCAGGCACCGCGGTCATCTCGAATCCGGTCACCTTCGGGGCCGTCATCGAGATCGCGGCGCTCGGCGAACGGGTACCGCGCAAGTCCACCTCATTCGGCCCCAAGCCGCGAACCGGGCTGGTCCTGCGCACGTTCGGCCCGAACGAGGAAGGACCAGCTGGTCTGGGACAATGATCGCGTGCCCGAACCATCCGCGGCCGATCAGCCGCGTACGCAGCCCACGGACGTCACCCCGCTGGGGCACGATGTGTTCCAGATCGACACCCGGATGGCCGGGTACGACGGGATCACCGCCGGCTACCTGATCCGGGCCGACCGGCCGTGCCTGGTGGAGACCGGCACCGCCCCGTCCGCGCCGGTGGTCCGTGACGCCATCGCCTCGCTGGGGATCGGTCCCGGCGACCTGGCGACGGTCGTGGTCACGCACATCCACCTGGACCACGCCGGCGGCGCCGGCGACATCGCCGCCATGTTCCCCGCCGCGGACATCGTGGTTCACCACCGCGGGGCACGGCACCTGGCCGACCCGACCAGGCTGATGGCGGGTGCCCGGGCGGTATACGGTGCCGCACTGGACAGGTTGTTCGGCGTGCTGGCGCCCGTTCCCGCCGAGCGGATCATCGCGCTGGAGGACACAGGGACGGTGGATCTCGGCGGCGGACGCCGCCTGGATAGCCACTACTCCCCCGGCCACGCCAAGCACCACGTCGGCCTGGTGGACTCGGCAAGCGGCGACCTGTACGTCGGCGACGCGGCCGGGGTGTACCTGCCGGAGACGGGCGACGTTCGGCCCGCCACGCCGCCGCCGGACTTCGATCTTGAGGTCGCGCTCGCCTCGATCAGGAAGTTCGCCGCGCTGCAGCCCACGCGCTTGCTGTTCAGTCACTACGGGCCCGTCACGTCGATCACGGAGACCCTGGAGCGGTCAGTAGAGGAGATCAAGGTCTGGGTGGAGGAAACGCGCGCCGCCCGGAAGGCGGGACTCGACCTCGATCACGCCGTCGCCATGGTCCGGGACCGGACGAACGCCCGGTATGAGGCGTTCCGGCCGGGTGCCGATCCCGCGATTGCCGAGAAATTCGACCGGATCAGCGGGACCGCCTCGAACGTCAGCGGGATCATGCACTGGCTCGACCAGGCGCCAGAGTCCGCCACTTAGCGCGCCGGCCCGGACCGGCGCTCTAAGTGGCGAATGCCAGTCCGGGCCAGACGGGATCGCTACGAGCTTCCCCTCCCCGACACGCTGCCGGATATGCTGCCGCTGCCCGACGTTGCGCTGCCGTGGTAGCCAATTTCCAAGCCGTTGAACGGCGGAGCGCTGGGAGCGGTGCTGGTGCAGGCATAAGAGCTCGTCTCGATGAGCGTGGCGAAGGTCTGCTCGCCGTTCGCGACCTGGAAGTTGCCGAAGCTCAGTTCCGTTCCCGCTGGCATTGCCGCGGGATCGATCGTGATGGTCGGATCGGGAGCTTGGTGTCCGGACGCTTGCCCGCTGGAAGATACGTGTCCCGAACCAGCCGTCGTGGTCTGATCCGGAGCTCGCTGGGGCTGCACGACGCCCAAGAAACCGGCCGGGGCCGGATCGGAGGAGCAGAAGCTGCCGAGCGTGACCATGGCCGGGATGCCGTCTTGCGCGAGGTCGCTCTGCAGCGTGCCGGGATCGAGTAGCACATTCGAGTTAATGGTCAGCGTAGCGGTGCCGTTGACGTTGCTGACCAGCGTGAACGCGACGGTTCTGATCGCACCCTTGCCGTGCGCCGGCGCGGCGGTCAGGCCGAGGCCCAGCGCGACGCCCGCCCCGACGACGCCCGCCGCCGACAGCCCGCCGAGCGACTGACGCGTGAAGGAACGCCGCCGGCGGCGGTCGCCTTGCCGGATGATTTCGGCCGCAGCGGGCGGCCGGGCCTGGCGGGCAGCATCATCGGCCATCCGCTGGAGCTCGCTGGTTAGCTCAGACACTGGGTCTACCTCCTGGCTAGTTACTCGGTTACCGGGGCGGCCGTTTCTCGCAGGTAGGGCGCGAGGGCGGCCCGGCCGCGGGCCAGCCGTGCCTTGACCGTCCCGGCCCGCACGCCGGTCTCGGCAGCGACCTGATCGACCGTCAGGTCGCATAGGTGGTACAGGACCAGCGCGCGGCGCTGTTCGGCGGGCACCTTGCGCAGGGCGTCGCGGAACGCGACCCGGTCGGGGGTGGGTCCGGCGGTGGACTCTGGCCAGGCGGCCAGCAACCCGAGCCGGGTGCCGTCGCGGGCGCGCCGCCAGCGCGAGGCCGCGATGCGCCAGGCCGTGACGCGGATCCAGGCCTCGGGCGCTCCGTTGCGGTCGATCTTGCCCCGCCGCGCCCAGGCCCGCACGAACGCCTCCTGTACGGCGTCCTGAGCCTCGGACTGGTCTCCGATCATCGCGTAGAGCTGCCCTACCAGTCGCTGGAAGCTAGCGGCGTAGAAGTCGGCGAACTCCTCACGCTCCACTGCATCCCCGCCCTTCCCCTGGGAAGCTGGCCGCCCGGTCATCCGGCCCGTCACCATGAGTACCTACGGGAGCAGTGGCTGGTTGCAAGCAACCGGCCCAGAAAATGGGATTACCGCCGACGCGGCGGTAACCGGTGTCCGCGGTTTTAGCTGCCGGTATCGTTAGCGGCTGCCCGTGCCACTTGTTCGACACGGTCAAAGTGGGCCTGCCACCAGGCCTGATCGCCGGGCGGCAGGTTGGGGTTCCCGACGGTCAGGCCGATCGCGCCGTCGATGAGCTCGCGGACGATGTCGGCGTGGCCCGCGTGCCGGTTCGTGTCGGTGGCCACGCGAACCAGGATGTGGTGCAGCGTGCGCTCGTTGTCGTCGGGCGGCCACCAGGGGACGTGACCGATGGTGTCGAGCGGCAGGGCGTCGATGGTGGCATCCGAGTGCGCCCAGGCCCGGCGGTACAGCCCGGTGATGAACTCGCGCGATTCGTCAGGGAAGGCCAACATGTCGGACATCGGGTCGGATTCGTCCCAGGTCAGCGGATCGGGACAGGGGCGGCCGAAGGTATCGCCGAAGTAGGCCATCTCGACCATGGCCTGGTGCTTGACCAGGCCGAGCAGGTTGGTGCCGGTCGGTACCAGGGGGCGGCGGATGTCGTACTCGGATAGCCCGTCGAGCTTCCACAGCAGCGCCTCGCGGGCGTCCTGCAGGTAGCGGTGCAGGTCGGCCTTGCGTTCGGATTCGGTCATGCGGCCATCGTGCCACGCGCAACGCGGCGATGGCCGACGCCGTGCTGGCTGATCCCGCCCAGCGCCGCGCCGGGCCTATCCTGTGGCTCATGCCTGACCGGCCCTCCGACGCTGCCTGGCCGAACCTGGGCGCCTCGCCTGGGCTGTGCCGGACCTGCAGGCATGCGAAGCTGAACGAGACCAGGCGGGGCACCGTGTACCTCCGGTGCACGCGGGCCGAGTGGGACCCCGCGCTCACCCGCTACCCGCGCCTGCCCGTTACCGAGTGCGCGGGATTCTCCGAGTCGGGCGCCGACCTGGGCTCGCAGGACCGGGGTGGTGCACCTGATGACCTCGACTGAAAAACTCAGCCTTCGCCCGGGGGACCGCTGAAGTAGTGGCCCTCGTCGAGATCGGCGATGAGCCCCGGGTGGATGGTGCCAGCTTGGCGCATACCGATGCTAAGGCGCTATCCCTCCACGTCATCGTCGGTCTCGGCTTCGTCCTCGGTCTCGGCTTCACCCCCGAATTCGGCTGCGTCCGCAGACTCGGCTTCATCCTCGAACTCGGCGAGGTCCTCGAACTCGATGCCGTCCAGCTCGTCCAGGCGCTCGGCGGCGTCGGTCTCGCCGTTGGTATCGGCGTCGGCGGCGCGGGCGAAGGCGTCCCTGGCCTCGTCTTCCCGTCCGGCCGCGAGGAGCGCTTCTGCGTACGCGTAGAACAGCCGGGCCGACCAGGGGCGCAGTCGGCCGCTGGTGAGCTCGGGGACTTGCAGGACCACCACGGCGGCCTCGGCCAGACCCTGATCGCGGCGGATGCCCGACTCGACGATCCGCAGCTCGATCTGCGTGCCGCGATCGAGCCTGCTGGCGTCGACCTCGCGGATCAGCGCCAGCGCCCGGTCCTCTCGGCCCAGGGCCCGCTCGCTGTCAGCCATGAGGGGGACGTAACCATCGTTCCCGGTCATGCGGCGGGCCGCGCGGAGTTCGGAGAGCGCCTCCGCCCACCGGCCCGTCCGGTACGCGGCAATACCGGTAGCTTCCCTGACCACACCGACGCGAGCCGCCAGGCGCCGCGCGGCCTGCGCGTACGCGTAGCTCCGCTCCGGATCGGTGTCCACTCCCGCCGCGACCAGGTAACGCGCCACGCTGTCGGCCAGGTCGTTCGGGAGGCTGTTCAGCTGGGCCCTCGCTTCAGGATCAAGCTGCTCAGCGGTGACCGAATCGGGTACCTGCAGCCGGGGCTGCCTCGGCTCGAACGCTGTGTCAGGTCCGGATCCGGCCGAGGCACCTCGACCACGGGAGGGAACCCGGGGACCGCGGGCCCCGGCGCTGGCCCCGGTTCCGGTTCCGGTTCCGGTTCCGGCCTCAGGGCGACGCGCCGGGGTCCGGCGGTCGTAGCTGCGCGCAGACCCGCCCGTCTGGGCGCGTCCGCGCGCGGGCCGGTCTGGCCGACCTTCATCGCCGGACCACGTTCCCCGGCCGCGCGGTGCGGCACGGTCTGCGCCTCCGCTCCGGCTGCCGCCCTCACTCCGGAAGCCGCCCTCGCTCCGACCCGCCGTCCCCTCGGTCCTGCGGTAGCCGCTCGGGCGCTCGTCGCTCCGGTGAGAGCCCTCCGGCCGACGCGGGCTGTCAGTTCGGTACGAACCCTCGGTTTGGCGTGAACCGTCGGTTCGGTAGGAGCCCTCGGTTCGGCGCGAGCTGTCGGTTCGGTAGGAGCCCTCGGTTCGGCGCGAGCTGTCGGTTCGGTAGGAGCCCTCGGTTCGGCGCGAGCTGTCGGTTCGGTAGGAGCCCTCGGTTCGACGCGAGCTGTCGGTTCGGGAGGAACCCTCCGGGCTGCGCGGGCCGAAACGCCTTCCGCGCTCTCCGCCGCCGTCCGCGGACCGCGTTGCCGCTGAACCGCCAGTTGCGCGGCTGGACCGCGGTGACCCATCACCCGGTGTCCGGCTCGTGCGGCGCGCCCCGTCGGGGGCCGATGGGCGCGACGTCCGCCTGGGACCTCCGCCGGAGGCGGTGGCGTTTCCCTGGCCGCGTGCGCCCGACCCGGTGCTGTTCGCCCGGCGCGCGCCTTCACCAGCGACGGTCATTCGGCCCGCGGTGCTGTTGCGGCCGGTCCGCGACCCCTGGGCGCCACCGGTCGCGGGCCGCGCTCGGCCGGAGCCCGACCAGCCGCCCGAGGCACCGGAGCCACCAGAAGCGCCAGCGGCCCCGGCGCGCTCCGTGCCCCTACCGCTCCTGGGATTCCCTCCGCCCGCGCGGAATCCGCCCGGACGAGCGCCGCCACTGCCCGCGCCGCTGCCCGCGCCGCCTGCTCGCACCCCGCCCGCGCGAGAACCTCCCGTGCCAGAACCGCCTGCCCGCGCGCCACCCGTTCGGGCGCCGCCCGTGCTAGGGGCGCCGCCCGAGTTGGCCCCGCCGACCGTACCGCCCCGGCTGCCTGTACCGCCGCGGCTGCCTGTACCGGTCCGGCCACTCGTACTCCCCCGGCCACTCGTGCTCGGCCGGCCACTCGTGCTCGGCCGGCCACTCGTGCTCGGCCGGCCACTCGTGCTCGGCCGGCCACTCGTGCTCGGCCGGCCACTCGTGCTCGGCCGGCCACTCGTGCTCGGCCGGCCACTCGTGCTCGGCCGGCCACTCGTGCTGGGGCGGCCGCCCGTGCTGGGGCGACCGCCCGTGCTGGGGCGACCGGTCCGCGCGCTGCCTGTCCCGCGTCCCTTTGACCCTCCGCGTGCCTCAGCCACGCCTACCTACCTTCAACAGATGCCACCACAGTACCCAGACACGCGAAGAGGGTCGCTCGACCTCATCGGGAGCGACCCTCTTCAAGCATGTCCGGCGGCGTCCTACTCTCCCACGCGGCTCCCCGCGCAGTACCATCGGCGCTGAAGAGCTTAACTTCCGGGTTCGGAATGGGACCGGGTGTTTCCCCTTCGCTATAACCGCCGAAACTCTATTGAGATGTCACCGGCCTTGCGGGCCTGACGGCGACCGTATCTCGGGAACCGCACAGTGGACGCGAAACAACAAAATGGAGTAGAAGCCAAGCCACTCGGCCTATTAGTACCGGTCAGCTGCACACGTTACCGTGCTTCCACCTCCGGCCTATCAACCCAGTCGTCTAGCTGGGGGCCTTACCTGGTTAACCCAGAGGGAGACCTCATCTTGAGGCGAGCTTCCCGCTTAGATGCTTTCAGCGGTTATCCCTTCCGAACGTAGCAAACCAGCCGTGCTCTTGGCAGAACAACTGGCACACCAGAGGTTCGTCCGTCCCGGTCCTCTCGTACTAGGGACAGCCCCTCTCAAGTCTCCTGCGCGCGCAGCGGATAGGGACCGAACTGTCTCACGACGTTCTAAACCCAGCTCGCGTACCGCTTTAATGGGCGAACAGCCCAACCCTTGGGACCTGCTCCAGCCCCAGGATGCGACGAGCCGACATCGAGGTGCCAAACCATCCCGTCGATATGGACTCTTGGGGAAGATCAGCCTGTTATCCCCGGGGTACCTTTTAGCCGTTAAGCGACGGCGCTTCCACATGCCACCGCCGGATCACTAGTCCCAGCTTTCGCTCCTGCTCGACATGTCTGTCTCACAGTCAAGCACCCTTGTGCACTTACACTCGACACCTGGTTGCCGACCAGGCTGAGGGTACCTTTGGGCGCCTCCGTTACCTTTTAGGAGGCAACCGCCCCAGTTAAACTACCCACCAGACACTGTCCCTGATCCGGATTACGGACCTAGGTTAGACATCCAGAACGACCAGAGTGGTATTTCACCGATGACTCCACCGGCACTAGCGTGCCCGCTTCACAGTCTCCCACCTATCCTACACAAGACGTCCCAAACACCAATGTCAAGCTGCAGTAAAGGTCCCGGGGTCTTTCCGTCCTGCTGCGCGTAACGAGCATCTTTACTCGTAGTGCAATTTCGCCGGGTCCGTGGTTGAGACAGTGGAGAAGTCGTTACGCCATTCGTGCAGGTCGGAACTTACCCGACAAGGAATTTCGCTACCTTAGGATGGTTATAGTTACCACCGCCGTTTACTGGCGCTTAAGTTCTGAGCTTCGCAACCCGAAGGCCGCTAACCCGTCCCCTTAACGTTCCAGCACCGGGCAGGCGTCAGTCCGTATACGTCGTCTTGCGACTTTGCACGGACCTGTGTTTTTAGTAAACAGTCGCTTCTCCCTGGTATCTGCGGCCGCGTCTAGCTCAGGGAGCAAGTCCCTTCACCAGCCACGGCTCCCCTTCTCCCAAAGTTACGGGGATAATTTGCCTAGTTCCTTAACCACGGTTCACCCGATCGCCTCGGTATTCTCTACCTGACCACCTGAGTCGGTTTGGGGTACGGGCCGCTTAAGTGCTCGCTGCGAGGTTTTTCTTGGCAGCATGGGATTACTCACTTCACCGTAATCGGCTCGGCGTCAGGTCTCAGGCTCATGGTGCGCGGATTTGCCTACGCACCGCCCTACACCCTTACTCCGGGAATAGCCATTAACCCGGTAGAGCTACCCTCCTGCGTCACCCCTTCAGCTTGCCTACTAC
>CAWBKD010000026.1:0-265000 GCA_963789225.1 uncultured Actinomycetes bacterium | reverse complement strand
GTCCCAGCGCTCACCATGAGGCCCACTATGGACGGCGCGTCTATAGATTGGCCGACGTTGGAGAAAGTGCTGGCCGGATGCGGCGAAGCTACCTGCCCAGGCGCAGCAGGAGCCTGGTTCAGCGTGGTCGCCGGAGCGCCGCCATGTGATGGGTCGCTCGCAGCGAAGGTCGGCGGACGTTCGGCACGTGGTAGTTCCCTAAACATAATTTCCCAGGTCGGCTCATCTAGCTGCGCTAGATAAGCCTGGTCGAACACGAACCCAGCCCGGCTGGCGGCAGCCACACGGTGGCACTGCTCCGTTCCATGCACGAGCGTGGTGAGCTCCTCAGCCAGGGCGTGCTGGCCGACCCGAGCGGCCGGCCGCTCGGCACTTTCGCGCACTAGGGCCTCGATCTCCTCGCGGGACTTGAAGCTGAACACCTTGAGCAGGCCGGGCACCTCGGCGTCGGAGACGTTGAGCCAGAACTGGTAGAACGCGTACGGCGGCATCAGTTCGGGGCTGATCCAGATCGCCCCGCCCTCGGTCTTGCCGTACTTGGTCCCGTCCGGCTTGGTGATCAGGGGCGTGGCCAGCGCGTGGACGGACGCGCCCTCGACCGACCTGATCAGGCCCACGCCCGCGACCAGGTTGCCCCACTGGTCGCTCCCGCCAATCTGCGCCGTGCACCCGTGCCGCCGGTACAGCTCGAGGAAGTCCAGCGCCTGGAGCAGCTGGTAGCTGAACTCCGTGTAGCTGATGCCGCCGCTCTCGAGCCTGGCCTTCACCGATTCCCGGTCCAGCATCCGGTTGACCGAGAAATGCTTGCCGATGTCGCGCAGGAATTCCAGCACCGGCATCGGCCCGGTCCAGTCCAGGTTGCTCACCATCAGGGCGCTGGCCGGCCCGGCGTCGAAGTCGAGGAGCCTGGCCACCTCGCCGCCGATCCGATCCACCCAGTCGGCCACCACCTCACGCGGGTTCAGCACGCGCTCGGCCGACTTGCCGCTCGGGTCGCCGATCAGCCCGGTCGCCCCGCCGACCAGCCCGATGGGCCGGTGCCCGGCGAGCTGCAGCCGCCGCAGGGTCACCAGCTGCACCAGGTTCCCGATGTGCAGCCCGGGCGCGGTCGGGTCGAATCCGCAGTAAATCGTGACCCGGCCGGACGTCAGCGCCCCGCGCAGCTCGTCAAGATCGGTCGTGACGGCGAGCAGGCCGCGCCAGGAGAGTTCCTCGATGATGTCGTCCACGCCTGCATGGTGCCACCTGGAGGTCCCTAGGGGGTAACCAGTTTGCGCCGGCGCGCCACCCACCGCTTGTACGCCGACACAGTCGGGTCGCCCTCGACCCAGAACCGCCACGGCACGTCGGCCGCCGCCGAAACGCCGACCCGCGGTCCGCTGCATATTTCTTTTTCTGCCGAACGAGCGTTGGTGCCGGGCCCCGTCTGCCTGCTCCGGACGCGGAGTGGCGATTCCGCGGTGCACACGTCCGCGCCGTCCAGGGTCCTGTCGATGTCAAGCGCCTGGCACAGCCGACCCGGCCCCCGCGCCAGGTCCCTGGCGGCCAGCCTGGCGCTGTCCCGGCTGGCGCTGTCCTGGCCGGCGCTGTCCTGACCGGCGCTGTCCCGGCTGGCGCTGTCCTGGCTGGCGCTGTCCTGGCTGGCGCTGTCCTGGCTGGCGCTGTCCCGGCTGGCGCTGTCCCGGCCGGTGCTGTCCTGGCTGGCGCTGTCCTGGCCGGCGCTGCCGCCGCGCGCCCTGCGCCTGACGCGCCGGGCCCGGGCCAGCTCCTCCCCCTCGATGACCCGTCCCGCGCGCAGCAGGACCGCCGACGCGGTGTCGTCGCCCAGGCAGACCAGGTTCACGCAGAAGTACATGCCGTAGGTGAAGTACACGTAGGCGTGCCCGGGCGGGCCGAACATCACGGCGTTGCGCGCCGTCTTCCCCCGGTAGGCGTGCGAGGCGGGATCCGCCTGGCCCGCGTACGCCTCGACCTCGGTCAGCTCGACCGCCACCAGGCCCTCGGCGGTCTCGTGCTCGAGGACGCAGCCGAGCAGGTCCGGCGCGACCTGGACCGAAGGCCGGGCAAAGAACTCCCGCGGGATCGGCGTCACGATCCGGCGCTATCCGGGATTCCCGGCCGCCCAGGCGGCGTGCGCGTTGACCACCGTCCGCAGGGCGCTGATCTGCTCGGCGACTCGTTCCGGCGCCGTACCGCCGAACTCCCGGCGCGCGGCGAGCGCTCCGGGGACGGTCAGCACCTGGCGCACGTCGGGGGTCAGGTGCTCGGACACCTTGGCCAGGTCCGCGTCGCTGACATCGTCCAGGTCGCAGTCGTTCACCTGGCACCACACCACCAGGTGCCCGACCACCTCGTGCGCCTCACGGAACGGGACGCCGCGGCGGACCAGGTACTCGGCCAGGTCGGTGGCGAGGGTGAAGCCGACCGAGGCCATGCGGCGGAGCCGGTCGGGATTGACCCGGAGGGTCGCGATCAGGCCGGCCATAGCGGGCAGCACGAGCAGGAGGGTGTCGACTGCGTCGAAGACGGGCTCCTTATCCTCCTGCAGGTCCCTGTTGTACGTCAGCGGCAAGCCCTTCAGCACGGTGAGCAGCCCGGTCAGGCCGCCGATCAGCCGACCCGCCTTGCCTCGCGCCAGCTCGGCCACGTCCGGGTTCTTCTTCTGGGGCATGATCGAGGACCCGGTCGCGTACGCATCGTCGATCTCGATCCAGCCGAACTCCGCCGACGACCAGAGCACGATCTCCTCCCCCAGCCGGGACAGGTGCACGCCGGTCAGCGCCGCGGCGAAGCAGAACTCCGCGGCGAAGTCCCGGTCGCTGACCGCGTCCATGGAGTTGGGCGCCGGCGCGTCGAAGCCGAGCTCGGCGGCGAGCACCTGCGGGTCGACCGGCAGCGAGGACCCGGCCAGCGCGCCGGACCCGAGCGGGCTGATCGCGGCTCGCTTGTCCCAGTCCCGCAGCCGGCTTACGTCGCGCGCGAAGGCCTGGACGTGCGCCAGCAGCTGGTGGCCGAACAGCACGGGCTGCGCGTGCTGCATGTGCGTCATGCCGGGCGCGGGCACGTCGCCGCTCGCGACGGCCTGGTCGATCAGCGCGCTTTCCAGTTCGGCGAGCCGGCTTGCGATCAGCCGGACGTGGTCGCGCAGGTACAGCCGCAGGTCAGTGGCGACCTGATCGTTGCGGCTGCGGCCGGCCCGCAGCTTGCCGCCGAGGGCGCCGAGCCGCTCGAGCAGCCCGCGCTCGAGCGCGGTGTGCACGTCCTCGTCCGCCACGGTGGGCCGAAATGACCCGTCCTCGCAGGCCCGGTCCAGGTCGTCAAGCGCCGCGAGCATGGCGGCGAGCTCCCGGTCATCGAGCAGGCCTGCACGATGCAGCATCCGGGCGTGCGCGCGGGAAGCGCGCAGGTCGTACCGGGCCAGCCGCCAGTCGAACTGGACACTGACCGACAGCCGGGCCAGCGCGTCGGCGGGCCCGGCCGCGAAGCGCCCGCCCCAGAGCCGCGTCGCCGGCGCCTGCCCCGAGCCCTCGGCTCCCGTTTCTCCCATGTGCCCGATTCTCCTGCCCTCTCGCCTGTCCCGACGCCCCACCCTATGGACCCCCGATGCTCCCGAGCGAACCGGCCGCTTCCGGAATGGCGTTAGCCGGGTAGTGGCAACACCAGGATCAGCAGGCTCTCTCCATAGCGGGGGGCGCCGGCGCAGGCTGGCAGCATGACCGCGGCGACCGATCCCCGTGCGGGCGGCCGGGGGCACTTCGGTTACTTCTTCGTTAACACTGATAAAATCAGTTGACAGCGTTTACTAGTACGACACATACTCGTCTTGTAAACGGTGTAAACACATCAAATGATAGGGGACCTCAGATGATCGACACGCAGCTTCTCACCGGCATCCTCGCGGCCCTGGCGGCACTCGTCGGACTGGCGATCGTGCTCGCGGTCGCGCTCCAGGCCACGGCCTCGGCGACCAAGCCCGGCCAGGCCCCGCACGGCGGCATCCGCCGCGAGGAGCCCCTGCTCCCACAGCCCGACGTCGACGACACCCGCGAGCTCGCCGGCGTGCGCTGACCGCCTGATGCCGGAACCGCTCGTCTCGGGCCTGGGGAGACCGAGACGGCGGAATCCGGAAAGGCCGGCACAGCCGAGCTCGGGCACGACCCTGGCCGCCGCCGACAACAACGGCAACACCTACCTCTGGAACCTCAGCTAGGCGCCGGCCAGGCGGCGGTCGCGGACAGCGGCGATCTTGCTCGGCAGGCCCCACAGCTCCACGAAGCCCTTGGACAGGGACTGGTCGAACGTGTCGCCTGTGTCGTAGGTGGCCAGCGCGAAGTCGTACAGCGAGGCGTCGCTGCGCCGCCCCGTGGCCACCGCACGGCCGCCGTGCAGCCGCATCCGCACGTCCCCGGACACGGGCGCCGAGGCCTCGGCTATGAAAACGTCGAGCGCGCGCTTGAGCGGGGAGAACCACAGGCCGTCGTAGACCAGCTCGGTCCAGCGCTGCTCCACGCTGCGCTTGAACCTGGCCAGGTCGAGTTCGACGCAGACACTCTCGAGCTCGGCGTGCGCGGTGATTAGCGTGATCGCGGCTGGAGCCTCGTAGATCTCCCGGCTCTTGATGCCGACGAGGCGGTCCTCCACCATGTCGATGCGGCCGATGCCCTGCGCTCCGGCCCGCGCGTTCAGCTCGGTGATCATCTCCAGCGGATTCAGCTGCCGCCCGTCGATGGCGACCGGCACGCCCGCCGCGAACGTCAGCACCAGCTCGTCAGGTTCGCGCGGCTGGCCAGGGTCCTCGGAGTAGGCCCACACGTCGTCGTGCGGCGCCTCCCAGATGTCCTCCAGGTGCCCGGTCTCGCACGAGCGTCCCCACAGATTCTGGTCGACCGAGTACGGCGAACGCGCCGTCTGGTCGATCGGCAGTCCGTTGGCCGTGGCGAACTCGATCGCCTTGTCCCTGGTCATCCCGGAGTCGCGGACCGGCGCGAACACCTTGAGCTCGGGGGCGAGGCTGGCCAGCCCGACCTCGAAACGCACCTGGTCGTTGCCCTTGCCCGTGCAGCCGTGCGCGACCACGGTGGCGCCCTTCTCCTTGGCCACGCGGGCCAGGTGCGTGACGATCAGCGGCCGGGACAGCGCGGAGACCAGCGGGTACTTGCTCATGTAGAGCGCGTTGGCGAGCAGCGCGGGGACGCAGTAGCCGGAGGCGAACTCCTCGCGCGCGTCGACCACCTCGGCCTCGGCCGCGCCGCAGGCCAGCGCCCGCTTGCGGATGGTCTCCAGGTCCTCCCCGCCCTGGCCGACGTCGACGGCGCAGGCGATCACGTCGGCGCCCGTCTTCTCGGCGATCCAGCCGATCGCCACCGAGGTGTCGAGCCCGCCCGAGTACGCGAGTACCACCTTGTCCGCTGCCATGTTGTTTCCCCTTAGTTGACGTATCTGCTTGTCGACATGAATGTGTGCGGGCCCGCTCACCGACGGCGTTCGGACAGCCGGAGCAGCTCAGCCGCCAGGGCGTCGCCGCCCGCCGGGTCGCGGGTGATGACCAGGACCGTGTCATCGCCGGCCACCGTGCCGAGGATGGACGGCATCGCGGCGTGGTCGATGACTGAGGCCAGGAACTGCGCGGCTCCGGCCGGCGTCCTCAGCACGACGAGATTGGCGCTGGCCTCGGCCGAGGTCAGCAGTTCTCCTAGGTAACGCGTCAACCGGGAGGAGTGCACCGGCTCGGCGGCCGGGGGCCGCGCCGACCCGCCGCGCTCCTCGGCCGCCACGTAGGCCAGCGCGCCGCCCGGGCGCGAGCCAGGTCCCCCCGGCTCCTCCGGCAGGGCGTAGACCAGCGCGCCGTTGGACGAGCGGAGTCGGACCACGCCGAGCTCGTCCAGGTCGCGGGACAGGGTGGCCTGGGTGACGTGCACGCTCGCGTACCGCTCGAGCAGGTCGGCGAGCTCCTCCTGGGAACGGACCTGCTCGCGGGCCAGGATCGCCGCGATCCGCGCGTGCCTGGCCGTCTTGGTCACGCTTCCCGAGGTCACGGCTGCTCCAGCAGCGAGGGGCCGTAGTGCGTGCGGATGGTCTGCAGGTCGGCGAGAACCTGGCAGGGATGGAACTGGTCGGTCAGCGCGTTGATTACCGGCACGGCCGAGGCGCAGGCCAGGGCCTCGATGCGCTCCTGCGCGTATGTCCGCCACGCGATCGCCGCCACCTGCTTGTCCAGGACCCTGGCCACGTCCTCGATCGCCTCGCCCCGGCCCAGGTGCGTGGTCTGAGTGTCTATGACCAGCGGGAGGCCGCCCAGCTCGGCGATGCCGACCGTGAACGACACCCTGGTGCGCAGCGACTGCTTGTCGAACAGCACGGCGACGGCCAGCGGGCCAGCCAGCGGGTGCCAGCCGAACCTGTCCTTCTTCATCTGCTCGGCCAGCTCGAGCACCGCGGCCTGCTCCGCGGGCGCCAGATCGTCGTCCCGCAGGAAGTGCCTGGTCATGAGGCCGTCCCTTCGATCGTGTCGAGTATGGCGGGCAGCGCGGCGGTGAAGGTGTCCGCTTCCGCCGCGGTCAGGATGAGCGGCGGGGCCAGCCGGATCGCGTCCGGCTGGACCGCGTTGACCAGGAAGCCCGCCCGCCGGGCCGCTGCTTCCGCGTCCGGCGCCCGGTCGGCCGTCAGCGCGATGGCCCGCCAGAGCCCGCGGCCCCGCACCCCGGAGACCAGCGGGTGCCCGACCGCCTCGACCCCGGCGGCCAGGTGCTCCCCCACTGCGGTGACGTGGGCCAGCAGGCCGTCCCGCTCGATCGTGTCGAGGACGGCAAGCGCGGCGGCGCAGGCGACCGGGTTACCGCCGAACGTGGAGCCGTGATCGCCCCTGGCGAAGCCGGCCCCGCAGTCGCCCAGGCCGATGCACGCGCCGATCGGGAGCCCGCCGCCGAGCCCCTTGGCCAGCGTCAGCACGTCCGGGCGCACGCCCTCGGCCTGGTGGGCGAACCAGGTCCCGGTCCGCCCGATGCCGCTCTGGATCTCGTCGACCACCAGCAGCGCGCCGGAGGCGTCGCAGGCTTCGCGCGCCGCGCGCAGGTAACCCTCGGGCGCGGGCACCACGCCGCCCTCGCCCAGGGCCGGCTCGAGGAAGACGGCCGCACAGTCGGGCCCGACCGCCGCCTGCAGCGCAGCGGCGTCGCCGAACGGCACGAACCGCACGGTCAGCCCGAACGGGGCGAACGGCGCGCGGATGGACTCCTTGCCGGTCAGCGCCAGCGAGCCCATGGTCCGGCCGTGGAAGCCGTGCTCGGCGGCGACGATCACCGGCCGGGCCGACCCCTGGATCCGGCGGACCAGCTTGATCGCGGCCTCGTTGGCCTCGGTGCCCGAGTTGGCGAAGAAAACCCGCCCGTCGGCCGGGCCGGAGGAACGGGTAGTCCCCCCCAACGGGGGGGCCGAGGGGGTCCCGAGGGGGTCTGGGGGGAAAGGTTTCCCCCCAGGAGCAGGGGGGGTCTGGGGGGGATCGCTCCCCCCGAGGAGGCACAGTATTCGCTCGGCGAGTTCGAGCTCGCGCTCGTGCAGGAACAGGTTGGACGTGTGGGCGACCTCGGCGACCTGGCGGGTCACCGCGGCCACGATGGCCGGGTGGGCGTGCCCCAGCGAGCTCACCGCGATCCCGGCGATCAGGTCCAGGTACTCGCGCCCGTCGGCGTCCCAGACCCGGCACCCCTCGCCCCGGGTGATCGCGACGGGCGGCACGCCGTAGTTCGGCATCAGGGCGGCCGCGAACCGCTTCTGCAGGGCCTCGGTCTCGCTCATGGCTCGGGGACCTCCTCAGGGACGACCATGGTGCCGATGCCGGCGTCGGTGAAGATCTCCAGCAGGACGGCGTGGCTGAGGCGTCCGTCGAGGACGTGCGCCTGCGGGACGCCGCCGCGCACGGCCGTCAGGCAGGCCTCCATCTTGGGGATCATCCCGGCCGTGAGATCGGGCAGCATGGCCTCGAGTTCGCTGGTGGTGAGCTGGCTGATGACCTCGGCGGAGGCGGGCCAGTCCCGGTACAGGCCGGCCACGTCGGTGAGCACGACCAGCTTGGCGGCGCCCAGGGCCGCGGCGAGCGCGCCCGCCGCGGTGTCCGCGTTGACGTTGTAGGCCTGGCCGTCCTCGCCCGCGGCCACGCTGGACACGACCGGTATCCGCCCGTCGGCCAGCAGCGCGTTGATCGCGCCTGGGTCGGTGGCGACGATCTCGCCGACCATGCCGATGTCCACCGGCTGACCGTCGACGATCGCGGCCTTGCGGATCGCGGTGAACGTGCCGGCGTCTTCGCCCGAGATGCCAACCGCGAACGGGCCGTGCCGGTTGATCAGGGCGACGAGATCCTTGTTTACCTTGCCCGACAGGACCATCCGGACGATGTCCATGGTCTCCGGCGTGGTGACGCGGAGCCCGGCGGTGAAGGTGCTCGGCACGCCGAACCTGTTGAGCTGTTCGGTGATCTGCGGGCCGCCGCCGTGGACCACGACCGGGCGCAGCCCCGCGTACCGCAGGAACACCAGGTCCTGCGCGAAGGTCAGCCGCAGCGCCTCGTCGGTCATGGCGTGACCGCCGTACTTGATCACCACCGTCCGCCCGTGGAACCGGCTCAGCCAGGGCAGCGCTTCCATAAGCGTCGCGGCCTTGGCGGACGCGGACCCCAGGAGTTCGGCGGTCAGCTCGAGAACCTCGCTCACGTCGAGTAGGCCGAGTTCTCGTGCACGTAGGCGACGGTCAGGTCGGTGGTCAGGATGACCGCGGAGTGCGGGCCCGCGGACAGGTCCACGGTGATCGTTACGTCCTTGGGCGTGAGGTCGACCTTGGCACGCTCGTCGCCCGCGGCGCCGTGGCGGCAGACCCAGATGCCGTTGATGGCGACGTTGAGCCGCTCGGGCTCGAAGGTGGCGTCGGTGGTCCCCACGGCGGCCAGGACGCGGCCCCAGTTGGGGTCCTCGCCGCCGATGGCGCACTTGAGCAGGTTGTTTCTGGCCACGGCGCGGCCGACGGTCAACGCGTCGGCCTCGGAGGCGGCCCCGACGACCTCGATCGAGATCATCTTCTCGGCGCCCTCGGCGTCGAGCTGGAGCTGCCGGGTCAGGTCCGCGCACACCTCGGTGAGCGTGACCGTGAACTCGCGGTGGTCGGGCTGCACGCCGGACGCCCCGCTGGCGAGCAGGAGGACCGTGTCGTTGGTCGACAGGCAGCCGTCGGCGTCGAGGCGGTCGAAGGTCACCGCCGTCGCCGACCGCAGCGCGGCGTCAAGCTCGGCCGGGGTCAGGTCGGCGTCGGTGGTGAGCACGCACAGCATCGTCGCCAGCGACGGAGCGAGCATGCCCGCGCCCTTGGCCATCCCGCCGACGGTGTAGCCCCCCTCGCCGCGCCGGAAGGCGATCTTGACCACGGTGTCGGTGGTCCTGATCGCGTCCGCGGCGGCCAGGCCCCCCGCGCGTGACGCCCCCGCGACCGCGGCGTCGATCCCGGGCAGCAGCTTGTCCATCGGTAGCCGCTCGCCGATCAGGCCGGTCGAGCAGACCGCGATCTCGCCCGCGGAATCGGCGAGCCCCGCCGAATCGGTTAGCAGGGCGGCCAGGTGCTCGGCGGTAGCGTGCGTGTCCTGGAACCCGAGCGGGCCGGTGCAGGCGTTGGCCCCGCCGGAATTGAGGACCACGGCGCGCACCCGGCCGCCGCTCACCACCTGACGGGTCCAGGTCACCGGGGCGGCCTGGACCCGGTTCGACGTGAAGACCGCGGCGGCGGCGCGCGAGGGTCCGTCGTTCAGGACCACGGCGACGTCGGGCTGGCCGGATTCCTTCAGCCCGGCCGTTACTCCGGCAGCCAGGAATCCGAGCGGTGCGGTGACGCTCACGGGGCCACTCCAAAGGCGGTCAGGCCGGCGGCTTCCGGCAGGCCGAGCATGAGGTTGGCGATCTGCACCGCCTGTCCGGCGGCGCCCTTGCCGAGGTTGTCCAGGGCACTGATGACGACCGCGCGTCCGGCGTGGGTATCCGCGGTGACCTGCAGGTGCGCCGCGTTGGAGCCGAGGGTCGAGCCTGTGCTCGGCCACCGTCCCTCGGGCAGCAGGTGCACGAAGGTCTCCCCGTCGTACGCGGCCGCGAGCGCCTCCCGCAGCTTCCCCGCGGTAGCGCCAGGGACCAGGCGTGCGGTGCACGTGGCCAGGATGCCGCGCGCCATGGGAGCGAGGGTGGGAGTAAACGACAGAGTCACGGGGTCGGGCGGGGGAACCAATCGCCGTTCGGGATAAAGGGTTTGCTCTATTTCCGGGGTGTGCCGGTGCGTCCCGCCTACCTGGTAGGCCGACATCGAGCCCATTACCTCGCTGCCGAGCAGGTCGGGCCGCGGCGCGCGGCCGGCGCCCGAGGTGCCCGAGGCGGCGACGATCACGATGTCGGCCGGCTCGACCAGACCTGCGGCCAGCAGCGGGGCCAGGGCGAGGATCGAGGCCGTGGCGTAGCAGCCGGGCGCGGCCACCGTGGCCGAGCCCGCGATCGCGGCGCGCGCGCCGGGCAGTTCGGGGAGCCCGTAGGTCCAGTGGCCCGCGTACGGCGTTGGGTAGTACCGCGCCCAGGCCTGCGGATCTTCCAGCCGGAAGTCGGCGCCGAGGTCGATGACCCTGAGCTGGGCCGGGAGCGCGGCGGCCAGCTGGGCGGACTCGCCGTGCGGGAGGGCGGTGAACAGGAGGTCGGCGTCGGCCAGGAGTTCGGGGTCGGTCGGGACGAACGTGGTCCGCTGGAGGCCGGGGTGGCCGGTCAGCTGCGGGTGGACCGCGGTCACGGCGGTCCCGGCGTTCCCCTGTGCGGCCAGCGGGCCGAGCTCGAGGTCCGGATGCCCGGCCAGCAGGCGCAGCAGCTCACCACCCGCGTAGCCGCTGGCCCCCGCGACCGCCACCCGCGCACCCATATGACCCCTCTCGCTGCTTGAAAGAGTATTCATGATATCGCATGAATATGCAAACCCGAGTGGGGCCAAGGGCGGGCGCGGGTAGGGGCGACGGGCGGGGGCGGGTACGGGGCGAGGGCGAGGGCCGGGGGTGGGCACGGGTAGAGCGACGGACGGGCGCGTGAGGCCTGGCGGGCGTACGGTTAGACGGTGGAACGGGCGGGGGCGAGGGGGGCGACCAGGGCATTCGTCCGCAAAGGGGCGTGCGGGCTGGGGGCCGCCGCGCTGCTGGCGGGCGGCGCGGTCCTGCTGGCGGGCTGCTCTTCCGGCGGATCTAGTGCGGGGGCCTCTGGGGCTGTTGGGGCTTCTGGGTCCGGGGCGACTTGCGGCACCACGCGCACCGCGGCGGACGTGCCGGTCACCATCAAGGTCGTCAGGGGCACCGTGAGCTGCGCGACGGCCCTGCGGATCGAGAACGAATACGCGGCCAGGATCAGGGACGGCCAGGTGGCGGGTAACGGCGGGGGCGCCCCGGTCACGATCAGCGGCTGGACCTGCCAGAGTTACAACACCCCGGACCTGCTCAAGACGGGCGACGCGTCGCAGTGCCACACCGGCACGGCCATGATCCTGGCGGTGCTCCCCGTGCCCACGCCGACGGCGAGCTAGCGGCTGGCCTACCGGGCAGGTCCCGTGGTGACGGGCCGGCGGAAGGCGCTCGGTTCCTGCGGGGGATGGCTGTCATGCGCGTCGCCGTTGACACCGTTGGCACCGTTGGCGCTCCATGGGGTGCTGCTGGCGGTGCTGCTAACCGCGTGCAGGCCCCTGGTCGTACTGATCATCTGCACCTGGTCACGGCCGCACCGCTTGGCCCGGTACAGCGCCGCGTCCGCCGCCGCCAGCAGGTCAGGAAGCGCTTTATCGCTCCCGGCGTCCAGCGCCGCCACGCCGATCGACACGGTGACGTGCACGTGCTCCGCGCCGGCGCCGGGAGCGATGATCGACAGCGCGGCGATATTCGACCGGATCCGCTCGGCAATGCGCATCGCCTCGAGAGCGTTGGTCTGCGGGAGCAACACCGAGAATTCCTCGCCGCCGAATCTCCCGACGCGGTCGTAGTCGCGCAGCTGTGTGGTCATCGTGTGGGCGAGCTCCCGCAGGACCTGGTCGCCGACCAGGTGACCGTACATGTCGTTGATCGTCTTGAACCTGTCGATGTCCACCATGGCCACGGCGAGCGGCGTCTTGGTCCGCACCGCGCGCGCGACCTCGACGGCGGACTCGTGCTCCCAGGTGGCGGCGTTCAGCAGGCCGGTCTTGGAGTCCGCCCGCGAGTCCTTGAGCAACCGGGCGTGCCGCACGGACCGCTGCAGCAAGGTGATGAACGGGAACGCGAAGACCAGCGCGATCCAGCTGCAGGCCAGGCAGAACGTGACGAGCACCGCGACGCAGAGCTCGCTCAGGTCGTTGTAGATCGGCTCCCGGGCGAACTGCTCCTCGCGGATGCTCGCGGCCGGGTTCGCGCCCTTGATCGCGGTCCAGACCAGGCACTGGTTGACGCTCCACTGCACCGCGGCGCAGGCCGCCACGACCAGCATCCACACCAGAGCGTGGCGGCCCGGGTTCGAGGCCGCGCCGGGCGCCAGGCGGATGAGGGCGTGGAAGACGAGCGCGGCGGCCACGTAGCTGAGCCCGATCGCGGACGCGCTGAACGCTCGCCGGTACACGGGGGCTTTGAGGATCCGCCACTGGGTCAGGGCGAAGCGGATGATGGGCAGGACTGGCGCGTAAGGCAGCGGCAGCAGGATCGCCACCGGGAGTTCCCAGGTCGCGTATACGTCCTTGACGAACCCGGTGTTCTCGCCGACGCGCCTGGTCATCTCGACGGTGATGGCGCTGCAGGCCAGCAACCCGCCGAACAGCGCGACGTCCCGCAGGTGAAGGGTTAGCGTGCTGGCCCCGGCCGCCAGCACGACGATGTTGGCCAGCACCACCAGGCTGACGAACGCGACCAGCCAGCGGGGAAGCTCCCAGATCGGCCAGGAACGCGGCCCCATGATGCGCCCGCGTATCGAGCGAGTCGCATCCACCAGCGTCTCCTTGGCAGCCACGATTACCTTGAACCTGGTCCGGGGGAGGTCGAGCCAGGACGGGGGAACTTGAACCGGGGTCGGGGGGAACACGTACTAGCTAGTGTCCCGGATTGTCGCGTTAAGGACTGCCGAACGTCAAAATTCCACTACTCAGCGAGATATTTCATGTCCATTGTCGTCACTCTCAGTAGTGATATGATGACTTCTTGTTTAAGTACCTGGCTGTCATGCCCGGGATGCCGGAAATTTCGCAAATGCCCGGTCGGGGTTCGCCTGCGTCGGCTAAGCTCCGCGACCTGACTCGCGAGCACCGGAGCGTTTGAGGGGACCCCAGCAGCCGCACAAGACCACAGCACAGGAAGGGAGTTGTCATGCGTACCAGCAGCTGGACGTAACGCAGAGCATCGCGCCTGCCACTTGGAACCCAGCAGTCCATTAAGCGCCCTGAAGGAGGAATGTCATCATGCGTACCAGCAGCTGGACCTGAGCGCCTGAGCAAGGCCGCACATCCGGAGACCCCGGGCAGGGCCGGGAATCCGGGATCACTCGGGATCGGAACCCGGGATCACTCGGATATTAGGAACTCTGCGCGCGACGGAACACGCTCGGCGCGTCCTGCTGCCCGCCGGAGTCGCGATCCATACCCCTGATGGCGCTCAGGCCCCTGGTCGTGCTGATCATCTGGACCTGGTCCCGCCCGCACGCCTTGGCCCGGTACAGCGCCGCGTCGGCGGCCGCCAGCAGTTCGGACAACTCGCGCTTGCTGCCCGCGTCCAGCGCCG
This sequence comes from uncultured Actinomycetes bacterium, assembly GCA_963789225.1. Lineage (GTDB taxonomy): Bacteria > Actinomycetota > Actinomycetes > Streptosporangiales > Streptosporangiaceae > Palsa-504. Next base: position 251,217 of record CAWBKD010000026.1, on the reverse strand, counting down.
CCACCCCGATCGACACCGTGACCCGCACCCGCTCCGCGCTGGCCGTGCCGGGAACGAGGATGTTCAGCGCCGCGATGGCGGCGCGCACCCGCTCGGCGGTGCGGAAGGCGTCCACCGCCTTGGTCTGCGGCAGCAGGATCGCGAACTCCTCGCCGCCGAATCGTCCGGCCAGGTCGTAGTCACGCAACAGGCTGTTCAGGGTCTTCGCGATCTCCTTCAGCACCTGGTCGCCGACCAGGTGGCCGTGGGTGTCGTTGACGGCCTTGAACTTGTCGATGTCCAGCAGCGCGACCGCGAGCGGCGATTCGGTCCGTACCGCGCGGGCGACCTCCGTCGCCGACTCACGCTCCCAGGTCGCCGCGTTCAGCAGCCCGGTCTTGGAATCAGCCCGCGAGTCCGTGACGAGCTGGGCATGGCGCAGCGACCGCTGCAGCAGCGTGACCACAGGCAGGGCGGCCGGCGCCAGGAACAGGTTCCCCGCCACCCCGTAGGTGACCAGGAGTCCTATGCAGATCTCGGCGGTGTCGTTGTACAGGGCCTCGCCACCGAAGAACTGCCGCCGGATGTCCAGGGACGGGCCCGTGCTCCTGACCGCCGTCATGATGAACGTCTTGTTCACGACCGCATTCACCAGAGCACTGAACGTCACGAGCAGGGTCCACACGAAGGCGTGCAGCAGCGCCCCGCGCGCGTGTCCCAGCAGCGCGGACGACAAACCATGGAAGGTCAGCGAGGCCGCACAGTACGCCAAGCCCATCGAGGCGGTGGTGAAAACCCGCCGGTACGGCGGGGCACGGCGAACCCGCCATTGCTGCAGCGCGATCCGGCTGATCGGGGCGATCAGCGCGAACATCGGAGGCAGCAAGATGGCGACTGGAAACTCCCAGACGCCCTGGACGTCCTTGGCCGTGTGGCCAGGCTCGCCCGTCTTCCTGGCCAGTTCGACCGCGATCGCGGCGCACGCGACCAACACGCCGAACAGGATCAGGTCGTGCTGGGTGACACTGGTAACCGACGCCGCGACGCTGATGGCGACGGCGTAGACACCCACCACCGCGAGCACGAAGATGATGAGCCGGTGCGGCAGGGACCAGAGCGGCCAGTCCCGTACGGCCGTCAACCGCCGCAAGAAGCGGCGGTCCAGGCGCATCGGTACCTCCTCGCACGATCCGTCGCCCTGCCGCCGAGACCGCAGCGCGCATCACCATTCTCCCGCATTATCCCTTACGGGGAGCGCAAACCGTGAAACCCCGGCTACTCACTGGTAAAACAGTACCCTCTCGGCTGGCTCTGGCCTCACCCAGGCCCACGGCCGCACCCAAGTTACTCCCGGTCACGAGACATTCCCCAGATATCATATATTCCCGACATTCAGTACATAGTACGTTTCGTTCATAATTGCGGGCACAATCTGGGTAGCCGCCCATCATGGCCGAGGCATCCATGAATAGGAAGCGCACGCCACGCCCGGGCGAGACCGACTGAACCGCTACCTCAAGCAAAGCGTTTAGGTAGGTTACTCAGGGAGTTTGCTTGAACACAGAGAGAGAGGGGCATCCGATGCGCGGCGACCAGTGGACCTGACCCCTGCCACCAGCGGCAATCCCCCACAGAGATAAGGAGCATGCCATGCGCGGCGACCAGTGGACCTGACCCCAGCCCACCAGCGGCCATCCCCCAACCCACCCGCAAGGAAGGAGCATCCCATGCGCGGCGACCAGTGGACCTGACCCCAGCCCACCAGCGGCCATCCCCCAACCCACCCGCAAGGAAGGAGCATCCCATGCGCGGCGACCAGTGGACCTGACCCCAGCCCACCAGCGGCCATCCCCCAACCCACCCGCAAGGAAGGAGCATCCCATGCGCGGCGACCAGTGGACCTGACCCCAGCCCACCAGCGGCCATCCCCCAACCCACCCGCAAGGAAGGAGCATCCCATGCGCGGCGACCAGTGGACCTGACCCCAGCCCACCAGCGGCCATCCCCCAACCCACCCGCAAGGAAGGAGCATCCCATGCGCGGCGACCAGTGGACCTGACCCCAGCCCACCAGCGGCCATCCCCCAACCCACCCGCAAGGAAGGAGCATCCCATGCGCGGCGACCAGTGGACCTGACCTACTCATCGCGCTGATCAGCGTCCGCTCACCGGCCAGCCGCGAAGGCGGGCCGGGCTGAGCGCGATCGCCAGCGCCAGTACGGCGCCGACAGCGCCGCACACTGCGATGACCCGCGCCGGGACGTAGTGCTGCGCTGCGGCCCCCGCCAGGATCATCACCGTCCCCTGACCCAAACTCATACCGCCTTGGGCCAGGCCGAACGCCTGGCTGCGCTGCTCCTGCGGAGCGGCGGTCACGAAGGCAGCGTTCGCGGCTAGCTGGTACGAGGCGAACAGCCCGGACGCGCCCAGGATCAGCAGCGAGACCACCAGGTCAGGGCGCCAGGCAAACAGGACGAGAGCGGCGCAACTGGCGACCGCCAGCGGTCCCACGAACCTCAGCCGCACCGCGGGAGCGACGAAGCGGCTGAACACCAGGGCTCCCACGGTCTGCCCTAGGGCCTGAGCCGCCAGGATCACTCCCACAGTGACCGCGCCACCGCCGAGCGCCCGCGCGAGCGGGGTGACGACCCCCTCTGGAGCGTTGTAGAACGCGGCGAGCCAGGCAAACAGCATGGGCCCCAGCAGCGCTGGGGTGGCGAAGACCAGCCGGGTACCGGCGATGACCCCAGCCAGCCGCGACGGCCCGCGGTCGCCGCTCGTCGCCGTAGGCGCGGGCCGCGGGCGTACCAAGGCTCGGAGGATAAGCGCGGATGCGGCGAACGTCGCAGCATCGGCCAGCAAGGACGGCCGCGTACCGAAGAACCCGACCACCGCGCCGCCGAGCGCGAACCCGATGACCTGAGCGAACTGAAGTGTGGTCAGCGACACCGCGGTGCCCATCACGTACTTGTCACCCGTCAGCACATCGGGGTAGATGGCCGACCGGGCCGCGAGAAACGGTGCCCCCGCGAGCGTCACCACGAAGAGCAGCGCCACCAAGACGGCCAGCGGCACGCCCGGGACGGCCATCACCAGCACGACCGCGGCCCGGACGACGTCGCATGCGATCATCACCGCGCGGCGCGGGTACCGGTCGGCGAGCCAGGCCAGCGTCACGCCCCCGATGAAGGTGGGCACGATGCTGACCGCGAACGTGATCGCGGCGAGCAGGGCCGAACGGGTCCTGTCGTAGACGAGCACCGTCAGCGCGACCCGGGCCAGTTGGTCGCCGATCACGGACAACAGCTGTGCCATCCACAGCGCCCGGAACTCCGCTACTGCGAACACATCGCGGAACGTTGCCTTGGCGGTTTGATCCGCCGTACCCCCCCGGGCCACCAGGCGTCCTGCGATGTCGCCCTCCGGCTGAGTGATGTGCTGTGGTCTTCGGTGATCATATAGTGACCGAAAGTTGCCATTTGTCGCAACAGGAACCGGACAAGTCGTACAAACGATCGCATCAGCCGCTACGCAGGACCGCCCCGACGCGGCGTTCGGCTTCGGCGACCGCCGCGTCTCTGGCCGCGGTGGCTTCGGCCGCCGTCAGCGTGCGATCAGGGGCGCGGAACCTGAGCGTGTACGCCAGCGACTTGCGGTCCTCGCCGACCTGGGCTCCGGTGTAGACGTCGAACAGCCGCACGCCCTCCAGCAGCTCGGCCGGGGCGCCGGCCACGAGCGCCGCCTCTACCTCAGCCGCGGGCACGGTCGCGCCGACGATCAGCGCGACGTCCTGCGTGGCCAGCGGGTAGGCAGAAAGCTGCGGTCCCTGCACCGCGCCGACGCCCTCGGCCGCGGTGAACACGACCGAGAGGTCGAGCTCCATCGCGCAGGTCCGGTCCGGTAGCCCGAACGCCTGGATCACCCGCGGGTGCAGTTCGCCGGCGTGCCCGGCCAGCCACTCCCGCGGCGGGCCGTCGGCGTCGTCCGACCTCACCTGCGCGTAGATCGCCGCGCAGCGGCCCGGGTGCCAGGGCGCGTGCTTGTCGGCGCGGACGTCCAGCGGCACGCGGCACACCCGCCCCACCATGCGCGCCGCCTCGATCGCGTCCGCCCACGTCGCCGGGCGGCCCGGTCCCCACCACCCGTCCAGGACGCGCTCGCCCGCGAGCACGGCGCCGATCCGCAGCGGCTGATCAGGCAGCGCGGCCTCCAGCCTGGCCAGCTCCGCCACCGTCGGCCCGCGGTCCACCGCCAGGATGGGCGCGGAGGGCGCGGCGCCGGGCCGCGGCCGGAACACCAGGCCGGTCTCGAACAACGCGGTGTCGGTGAAGCCCCGGCCGATGTTCCTGGCCAGGACCCGGAGCAAGCCGGGCAGCAGCGTCGTCCGTAGCAGCGGCTCATCCTCGCTGAGCGGGTTCGCCACGACCACCGCGGGCCTGCGCATGTCCTCGGGCGGCAGCCCGAGCAGGTCGGCGTCCGACCGCGACGCGAACGGCCAGGACAGCACCTCCACGTACCCGGCGTCGGCCAGCGACCGGCTCACCGAACGCCGCAGCCGCTGCCGGGGGGTCAGCCCGCGCCCGGCCAGCGCGCGCGGCAGCCGCGCCGGAACGCTCTCGTACCCCTCCAGCCTGATGACCTCCTCGGCCAGGTCGGCGGGGTCGGTGAGGTCGGGCCGCCAGGACGGCGGCGTGACCTCCAGCGTGGACCCCTCGGCCGGGTCCGCGGGGCGCGCGGGGTCGGCGCGCTCCTCGGCCCGCCACGGGGCGATCGTGGGCGGGGCCGCGCGGGTCTGCTGGACCGTGCACCCCACCTCGCGCAGCCGCCGGACCACGGTGTCCCGGCCGTACACGACCCCGGCCACCCGGTCCGGGTAGTCCGCCGCCATCGAGATCACGACCGGCGCCACGTCGACGGACGCGTGCGTACAGCCCGCCACCGCCTGGCCGCCGCCCAGCCCGGCCAGCAGGGCCACCGCCTTCGCGCTGGCGCGCAGCGGGAGCTCGCGGTCCACGCCGCGCTCGAACCGGTACGACGCCTCGCTGTGCAGCCGGTGCCGGCGGCTCATCTTGGCCGTGCCCTCGGCGGAGAAGTGCGCCGCCTCGATGACCAGGTCGGTCGAGGCGTCGTCGATCTCGGTGTTCAGCCCGCCCATGGTCCCGGCCATCGAGATCGGCCCGGACGCGTCGGTGATCAGGATGTCGCCCGGGTCGAGCGTCCTCGTCACGTGATCCAGCGTCTCGAGCCGCTCGCCGGGCCGCGCCCGCCTGACCACGATCTCCCCGGTCAGCTTGGCCCGGTCGAACGCGTGCAGCGGCTGGCCGAGCTCGAGCATCAGGTAGTTGGTCACGTCCACGGCGAGCGAGACCGACCGGACCCCGCAGCGGGCCAGCCGCACCCGCATCCACAGCGGCGTGCGCGCCGACGGGGAGAAGCCCCGCACCTCGCGCAGCACGAACCGGTCGCACCCGGTCGGGTCGGCGATGCGCGCCGGGTACACGTCCGGGCCCACGTAGTCCAGGGCCCCGCCGAGCAGGGTCGCGTCGGGCAGCGCGGTCGTGGCCGGGTCGGTGAAGGGCACGCCGAAGGCGCTGGCCAGCTCCCGGGCCAGCCCGCGGACCGAAACGCCGTACCCGCGGTCGGGCGTCACCGCGAACTCGAACACCTCGTCGCGCAGCTTGGCGTAGGCCACGAAGTCCGCGCCGAGCGGCGCGTTGGGCGGCAGCACGATGATGCCGGTGTGGTCGTCGCCGATGGCCAGCTCGCTGGCCGAGCAGATCATCCCCTCGGACATGTGGTCGTAGGTCATGCGCGCGCCGACCTCGAACCCGCCGGGCAGGACCGCGCCCGGCAGCGCCAGCGCCACGCGGTCGCCGACCTCGAAGTTGACCGCCCCGCAGATCACCCCGGAGGCCTCGTCGGGCGGGCCGTCGAGCTGAGCGTCGCTGACCGCGACATGGCAGTACCTGATCGGCTTCTTCAGCCCGGTCAGCTCCTCGATCGAGAGCACCTCGGCGATCACGACGCCGCGGATGTCGTGCCCGACCGACTCCAGCGACTCGACCTCGAAGCCGGCCGCGGTCATCCGCCGTCCCACCTCGGTCGCGTCGACCGGCTCAGGCAGCCGCGCGTACTCGCGCAGCCAGGAAAGCGGCACCCGCATGTCAGATCTCCATCCCGAACGCCCGGCTGAACCGGACGTCGCCATCCACGGCGTCCCTGATCTCGGTCACCGCGTGGCCGATCATCAGGCTGCGCTCGATGCCCAGCCCGAACGCGAACCCGCTGTACCGGTCCGGGTCGATGCCGCACGCCACCAGCACCCGGGGGTTCACCATCCCGCAGCCCGCGATCTCGATCCAGCCCTGCGACTTGCACACCCGGCACGGATCCCCGCCGGGCTTGGCCGAGGCACCGCGGCAGATGTGGCACTCCATGGACACGTCGCCCGACGGCTCGGTGAACGGGAAGTAGTCCGGGCGGAGCCGGGTGCGCAGCCCGACCCCGAACATCGCGTCGACGAACGACTGGATCGCGCCGCGCAGGTCGGCCATGGTCAGGCCCTCGTCCACCGCGAGGCCCTCGATCTGGTGGAACACCGGGCTGTGCGTGGCGTCGAGCGGGTCGTGCCGGTAGCACCGGCCCGGGCTGACCACGTACAGCGGCAGCGGGCGGGTCAGCATGGACCTGATCTGCACCGGCGAGGTGTGCGTCCGCAGCACCATCCCGGACTTCACCTCCGGGCCCGCCGGGCTGGCGATGAAGATGGTGTCCTGCATCTCCCTGGCCGGGTGGTCCGGCGGGATGTTCAGCGCGTCGAAGTTGTACCACTCGGCCTCGACCTCGGGCCCCTCGGCCACCTCGTAGCCCATCGCGACGAACACGTCGGACAGCCGGTCGGACAGCATGGTGACCGGGTGGCGGGCCCCCGGCGGGACGCGCGCGCCCTGCAGGGTGACGTCGACCGCCTCGGTGATCAGGACCTGCCGGTCGCGTTCGGCCTCGAGCTGGGCCTGGCGCTCGCGCAGCGCCTCCTTGAGCTGGCTGCGGACCGCGCCCACCCGCCGGCCGGCCTCGGCGCGCTGCTGCGCGGGCAGCGACCCGATTTCCGCGCTGGCCAGGGCCAGCGGCGACCGGTCGCCGTCGTGCGCGATCCGCGCCGCCTTCAGTTCCTCCAGCGTCCCGGCGTCCGCGATGGCCGCGAGCGCCTCGGCCAGGACGCGGGCGACCTCATCGGGCGCCAGCGCGGCGGCCTCGGTCGGCTGGTCTTTACTGTCTGCTGCGGGCATGAGGTCCTGCTTCCTGCGGGCCGTACCCAGGCGCAGGCTCTGCTGGGATCTGGCCATTTCTTATTCCGAACGAGCGATGGTGGAGCCCACCTCAGGCGTGGTGTTTTCACCCGGCTGGCGGCACCGGGCGGCATCAGAGCCTGCCCAGCTCAGCGCACAAGAAGTAGCGCCCGCCAATCGCGGTGCTTGATTAGCCCGAAGGGAATTTACCTTACCGAGCCCGCACGCGCTGCCATCAGGGCGACGCGTCAGGCGGCGGCCTTCCCCGCGGGCACGATAAATCGGAATTCGGCGCCGCCGCCGGGCGCGCGCTGGACGCAGATGGTGCCGCCGAGCGTCTCGACCAGGCCCTTGACGATGTACAGGCCGAGCCCGGTGCCGCCGCCGTACTGGCGAGAACGGCTGCCGCCGCGGGGCTTGCCGCGCCAGAACTGGCGGAACACCCGCGACGCGACGTCAGGCGCGATGCCCTCGCCCTGGTCGCGCACGGAAACGGCGGCCGCGTCTGGTTCACCCGGACCGGGCCTTCCCGCGGCGGCAGCCGCCTCGGCTGGCAGAGCGGACTCGCGGCCGTCCAGGTGCGCTGGTTCCACCACGATCGTCACGATACCAGCCCCGTGCCTGACGGCGTTTTCTACCAGGTTGCCGAGGATCTGGTCGATCTTGTCGGCGTCCAGCCACGTCTCGGGCAGGCCGGGGCGGACCTCCAGCCGGAACCGGTCCGGGTCCTCGCCGGCCGCGACCCGGCCCTCGATCATCCTCCTGGCCCGCCCGGGCAGGTCGACCAGCTCCCTGTGCACCTCCATCCGGCCGGACTCAATCCTGGACACGTCCAGCAGTTCGGTGATGAGCCTGGTCACGCGGTCGGCGTCGGCGTTCACCGTTTCCAGCATGACGCGCTTCTGGTCGTCGGTGAACCTGCCCCACTTGGACAGCAGCGTGGCCGTGAAGCCCTTGACGCTGGTCAGCGGGGAGCGCAGCTCGTGCGCGACGGTCGACACGAGCTCGGCGCGGCTGCGCTCGAGCCGCTCCCTGTGCTGCGCGCTGCGCAGGCTGACGACGAGCCTGCGCAGGATCAGCTCGGGCGGCCGGTCGCGGACGTACCCGATCGAGACCAGGACCTCGGTCCCGTCGGTCAGGTAGAGCGATCGTTCGGGATGGCGGGTGCGGGTGGCCAGGCCGTGGTACGGATCGGCGAACACCCACCAGTCACTGCCGTCGGAGTCGCGCAGCGGGAGCACGTCGAACACGAACTTGCCGATCATCTCGGCGGGGTCGAGCCCCGTCAGGCGGGCCGCGGCCCGGTTGAACACGATGATGCGGCCTACCTCGTCGGCGACCACCACCCCGTCGGGCAGCTCGTCGGCGAAGATCAGGCTCCCGATCGGTACGGGGCCTTCTGGGACGTGGCTATCGCCGGGGTCCCGACCGTCAGCGGTCTCGCGGTTCGGCGCGGGGGGCGATGACGCCCCGTCCGCTTCGAGCTCATCCACTGCTGAAAAGCCTCCGTCCGGCGTATCCGCACCGAAATCGCCCGGCGGCCGGATTTGTCACGGTTTGGGTGACGGATTGTGATCAGACTTTAGCGCGAATACCGTCACCGTGACAGTCCCGAGATGTGAATTCTCTATGTCCTATTTCAATTACTCTATGCCACCCGGCGATTACTCATAACCGCCCTCGCGTATAACGCTTTGCACTCGCTGCGCACGCGCGGACGCGTAGAGACATACGGCCGCGGCGGCGGCCAGGTTGAGGCTCTCCGCCTTCCCGTACACGGGCACCGCGACGGGTTCGTCGGCGAGCGCGACGAGCCCGGGCGGCAGGCCCCAGGCCTCGTTGCCGAACATCCAGGCGGTAGGGTCCCCCAGGCGCGCCTGTACGTCCTCCTCGTCCAGGCTGCGCCCGGCGCGCCCGTCCGCGGCCACGATGCGCAGGCCCGCCGCGCGCAGGGCGGCCACGGCGTCCTCCAGCCTCGCCCCGGCCACCACGGGCAGGTGGAACAGGCTCCCGGCCGACGCGCGCACGCACTTGCCGTTGTAGGGGTCGACCGAGGCGTCGGCGAAGACCACGGCGCCGGCGCTGGCCGCGTCGGCGGTCCGCAGCACCGTCCCCGCGTTCCCCGGATCGCGTACGTTCGCCAGCAGCGCGACCAGAGACGGAGCGGGCCTGGTGACCACGGCGAGCGGCACGTCAACCATGCCGCAGACCGCCAGCAGGCCCTGCGGGGTCACCGTCTGGGCCAGTTCACCCATGACCTCGCCGCTGACGGTGTGCACGGGCACGCCAGCCTCGGCGATCGCGGTGACGAGGTCGCTGTGCCTGCTCCTGGCCGGCCCGGTGACGAACAGGTCGGTGAGGCCAGCGGAGTAACGGAAGGCCTCCGCCACCGCCTGCGGGCCCTCCACCAGGAAGGCGCGGTCACGCTGGCGGAAGGCACGCTTGGTCAAGCGCCTTGCGGCCTTCAGCCGCGGTGAGTGGGCGCCTAGGTATCCGCCGTCAGCGTGTCCGGCCTGAGCCGAGGGGGCCATCCGCCCGGCCATCGGTGCCGGTACTAGGCGGCCGCCGACCCGGATGCGTCGGGAAGCGCCTTCTTCGCCACCTCGACCAGGGCCGAGAACGCGGACTCATCCGCCACCGCGAGTTCGGCGAGCATCCGCCGGTCGACCTCGACGCCGGCTACGCGCAGGCCCTGGATGAACCTGTTGTACGTCATGCCGTTCGCCCTGGCCGCGGCGTTGATCCGCTGGATCCACAGCCGGCGGAAGTTGCCCTTGCGGTCCTTGCGGTCGCGGTAGGCGTAGGTCATCGAGTGGAGCAACTGCTCCTTGGCCTTGCGGTACAGGCGGGACCGCTGTCCCCGGTAGCCGCTGGCCCGCTCCAGGACAACCTTGCGCTTCTTGTGGGCGTTGGTCGCCCGCTTCACGCGTGCCATTGTTCTGACTCCCTTACGCGGGCCGGGCTACTTGCCCAGCAGCTTCTTGATCTCCTTGACGTCGCTGGGGGCGACCGTCACTTCTCCGTACAGCCGCCGCGTCAGGCGAGACGACTTGTGCTCGAACATGTGGTTGCGATTGGCGCGGCGGCGCATCACCTTGCCGGTACCGGTCAGCCGGAACCGCTTCGCGGCGCCGCTGTGTGTCTTCATCTTCGGCATGGTCGCCGTCGTCTCCATTCCTGCTCTGCCGCCCCGTACGGACGGGGGGCATGTCCTCGCTCTATCGTCGCCACGGCCCTGCTGCCGCGGCGCTTCCTGCGCTGGTCCGAGCGCTGGTCACGGCGCACAGCGAGCCCTTCCCCGACGCTAGGCGCCGGGGATCGGTCCCGCCGGGCGACGCTACCGGCTAGGCCGGACCCGGCACCGCCGCGCCATCGGAGGCGGGCTCGCTCTCCGCTGGGGCTGCGGGCGGCGCTGTGTCGACGGCGCGCTGGGTTGGTACCGACCGGCTGTTCGCCTGCGCCGTGTGAGCCCGGTTTTCGCTCTTCTTCTTGTGCGGGCCGATCACCATGATCATGTTCCGCCCGTCCTGCTTGGGCTGCGACTCCACGAAGCCGAGCCCGTCCACGTCTTCGGCCAGACGCTGCAGCAGGCGGTAGCCGAGTTCGGGTCGCGACTGCTCGCGTCCCCGGAACATGATCGTCACCTTGACCTTGTTGCCCGCCTTGAGGAACCGCTCGACGTGGCCCTTCTTGGTGCCGTAGTCATGCGGGTCGATCTTGGGGCGGAGCTTGATCTCCTTGACGACTGTCTGCGTCTGGTTCTTGCGCGACTCCCTGGCCTTTACCGCGGACTCGTACTTGAACTTGCCGTAGTCCATGAGCCTGCAGACAGGTGGCCGCGCAGTCGGTGCGACCTCGACCAGGTCGAGATCGGCCTCGGCCGCCAGCTTAAGTGCCTCGGCGACCGACATGATCCCGATCTGCTCACCCTTAGGCCCGACCAGCCGGACTTCGGGGGCACGGATGCGCTCGTTAACACGCGCTTCAACGCTGATGTGACCTCCATGAGCCTTTCTCCACCGCCGGTCCATCCGGCGGCGGCAGCCGCCGACCACGCCCGCGAGCCTGCCCTGTCTGCGTCCCGGAAGGCCGCACACGAGAAAGCCCCGCGAGCTATGCGCTCAGCGGGGCAACCACTACTACGGCGCATCCCGCCGGGGATGCGCCGTGCCAGCACATATCCGGCGCCCGCGCACGCTTACGCGCACACACGCCACCGGGACGTCTGGCCAGACCCGCCTGCCTCGGTGTAAACCAGGCCGACCGGGTGGGAGGTGGTCCTCCGCTTTTGCGCGCCCGGCACGTGAGCACCGGGCTGGTCAGCAACTAAGCCTAACAGCACTCGGCCGCCAAGCGGTATTCCCGGCCGGGCCAGACCTGCCTTACGCGCCATCGCTGTGCTGACCTGGCCAACCCAAACGGGCTCGCCCGGTGTATGGAGGATTATGCGTGGGTGAACGTTCGAATATGCCTTGACCTCTGGAGGAACGGTCGGCGCTGGGCGTCCCTAAGTCCCGCTCTCCGACCTCGGGCGGCGCGCCCATGAAGTGATTGAGAACGCGCTGGAGTTCCAGCTCACCGGGCACGACGACTACGGTAGCGGGACCACGCTCGCGACCACGCTGGCCAACATCACCGCCAGCCGCCAGCTGTTCGCCCTGCTGCACCCGCTGCTCGTGCCCAGGTACCCGGGGCTGCCCGCCGTCTACGCGCGAACGAAGCCGCCCTGCAAGGGCGGCTGCCCGCGGTGCCGTTCCACGGCAGGTATCAGGCCGGCATCCTGCCGGATCCGCAGCGGGCGACCGTGGTCGTCTCGTTCAACACCACCGCGGGCAGCAGGGCCGAGCTGACCGAGCTCTTCCAGACCGTAACCGATCGTGCCCGAGCCCTGACCGCGGGCTACACGCCGGCGCCGGTCCAGATCGGCGGGCCGCCGTCGCCCCGGCGCAGTTCCGCGCCGCTAATGCCGTCACCTTCGTCATCTACGGCGCCCTCGGCGGCTTCGCGTTCGTCTTCATCCCCGCCCTGGAGATCATCGCCGGCTATAGCCCGGTGGTGGCGGGCTCGGCCCTGGTGCCGGTCACCGCCGTAACCTTGCTGCTGTCCGGGACCAGCGGCCGGCTGGCTCAGCGGATCGGGCCCCGGCTGCCAGTAGGGTGACAGTCCGCACCCTCGCTCAGGTGTACCGGCGCTTCGGTGAGGTCGACGCCGCCGGAACGTCGCCGCTGCACGAGCGCGTGGCCACCGCCATGAGTGAGTCCGACAGGGCGCTGCGCGCCGTCGAGGCGGGGCCGCTTCCTGGCGTGGCTGGCCGACTCCTAGTTGAGGACCCGCTTGGTGAAGGTGCGGGTGCCCAGGTAGCCGAAGATGACCGTGCCGCCGATGAGCGCGACCAGGACGCCCCACATGGGCATGTGCCCGAGCACGGGAGTGAGCACGGCCCGCAGCCCCTCGGACATGTACACCATGGGGTTGACCAGGACCGCGATCTGCAGCCAGCGGATGTGGTGCAGCGCCGACCAGGGGTAGTAGACACAGCCGAGCATCGTGGCGGGCAGCAGGATCACCGCGAACAGCATTTGCATCTTGCGCGGGTCCATGATCGTGCCGAGCAGCAGCCCGAGCGAGGCGGTGAGCAGCGATGCGAAGACCAGGATCACGGCGAGCAGGGCCCAGTTGGTCACGTGGACGTGCGGGGCCTGCCCCGCTGCGTGCACGAACAGGACGATCGGGAACACGATGCACGCGCCGATGAACGACTGGACCGCGCCGGCCAGGATCTTCTGGATCGCCAGCACCCGGATCGGCACCGGGGCGAGCGCGCGGTCCTCGATCGTGCGCTGCCAGGAGAACTCCATCACCAGCGGGAAGGTCACGGCCATGATCCCCTGCATGAGCAGCATGGAGGCCATCAGCCCTGGCACCAGGATCGTGGCGAAGTTGATGCTGCCCGCCGCGCCCGCCCGGGAGGCGGCGGACGCGCTCGCCGCGCCGCCCAGCATGAAACCGCCACCGATCTTCGGGAACACGTAGGCAAAGACGAAGACGAACAGCAGTGGCTGCATGACCGCCCGGGTGAACAGGGAGATGGCGTTGCGCCGCAGCACCCGAAACTCGCGCGCCATCATGGCGTTGAACGTCTTGAGCAGGGTGGGCTGTGGCTCCGGCGCATTGCTGATCAGCGCGGCGATGTCGGAGGCGGCAGGAACCCCGTAGTCCGCTACCTCGGCCGGCGCGTTTCTCGTGGTGGTCGTCATTACTCGCGGTACTCCCGTCCGGTCAGGGTGAGGAAGACGGTCTCCAGGCTGGGCTTGAGCTGGGTGGCGTCGCGGACGGTCAGCCCGGCGGCCGACCCCGCGGTGACCAGTTCGCCGAGCACGCCCTCGGGCTCACGGGTGAAGACCCGCACGTGGTCTCCCTCGGATTCCACCTTGCTGACGCCGGGCCGGTCGGCCAGGCCGGCCCAGGCCGTCACGTCGTCGGGCACCAGGTCCTCGTACCTGACCGTGATGACCGTCTCGGCGCCCACGCCTTCCTTGAGCTCGTTCACGGTGCCCGACGCCAGGATCTCGCCGTGGTCCATTACCGAGACCTGCTCGCACAGCGCCTCGGCTTCTTCCATGTAGTGCGTGGTCAGCAGGATGGTCTGACCCTCGGCGTGGAGCACCCGGAGGATGTCCCACAGGTTGACCCGGGTCTGCGGGTCGAGCCCCGCGGTCGGCTCATCAAGGAACAGCACCTCGGGCCGGTGCACCAGGGCCCGCGCGATCAGCAAGCGCTTGGCCTGTCCCCCGGATAGATCGGTGGACATCGACTTGCGCTTGTCCGACATCCCGAACACCTCGAGCAGTTGCGCGGCCCGGCGCGAGGCCTCGCGCGGGCTAAGGCCGAAGAACCTGCTGCGGAACTCCAGGTTCTCCGCCACGGTCAGCTGCATGTCGAGCGTGTTGTTCTGGGTCACCACGCCGATCCTGCGCTTGACCCCAACCGGGTCGGCGACCACGTCCAGTCCGGCCACCCACGCCCGGCCGCCGGTGGGCACGACGAGCGTGGTCAGCATGCCTATCGTGGTGGACTTGCCTGCGCCGTTCGGCCCGAGCAGGCCGAAGAACTGTCCCTTGCTGACCGACAGGTCGATGCCGCGCACGGCCGGCACGTCCCCGCCCTTGCTCGTATAGGTCTTGCGCAGGTCCTCGGTGCGGATCGCGAGCCCGTTTGCATCCGTCATGGTGTCAACCTATGTTGACGAATCGAGGGTGTCAACTTCGGTTGACAAACCCGTCCCCCGTCCCCGTTCACCGTCACCGGGTTCGCTCCTTCCTGGCCAGCTCGCTGAACTGCTCGATCATGTCGGTGAAGAACTTGCGGACCACGGGCTCGTCGGCCTCGCTCACGAAGTCGAACGCGTCCCGCCAGGCCGGCCCGGCCAGCGCGTAGTAGTCCTGACAGGTGCGCCGACCCTGGTCGGTCAGGTACAGCCTGACCACCCGCCGGTCCCAGGGGTCCGCGCGCCGCTCCACGTAGCCCTCGCGGACCAGCGTGTTGACCACGGACGTCAGGGTCCCTGGCGAGGACCACCCCCGCGCAGCCACGTCGCTGGATTTGAGCCCGTCCCCGGCCAGCAAGATCCGCAGCACGCCGAGTCCCGCCGGGCTGACCTGCACGCCCGCCTGGGCCAGCGTGCCCACGTAGTACGCGGTCATGACCCTGGACGCGGCCAGCATCAGCAGGTGCAGCGGCGCGTCGGCGGGAATCCCGCCCTCGGCGTCACCCCATATCCAGCCGTGCCCCGGTCCCGTGCCGCCCTCGGCACACGGTCCTGCCACTCCAGGCGCCTGTTCCGACGACGGCTCCTCTTCGTCCGCCAGCGGCACCGCCCACGCCTTGCTCACGCCGCAAGTCTCGGCCAGCAGCTACTTCCATGTCAAATCATTTGACCTCAAAACAATTTCGCGCTTCGCGAACGGGGGGCCGGCTGCTATGCGCTTCGCGAACGGGGGGCCGGCTGCTATGCGCTTCGCGAACGGGGGGCCGGCTGCTATGCGCTTCGCGAACGCGGGCCGACTGCCCACTGACCAATGCGACAGGGATCACACGCCCGGGAGCCCGCCCAGACCTGCACATAGGCACTGAACTGCGCAATCCTGACATCGGATGAAGATCACTGATGTGCTCCTGCTGCTGGCCGCCGGGACCCTCGGCGGGATCTTCAGCACGGTGGTGAGCGTGGCGTCGCTGGTGACCTACCCGGTGCTGCTCGCGCTCGGCGTGCCGCCGCTGAGCGCCAACATGACCAATACCGTCTCGCTGGTGTTCACCGGGGCAGGCTCGGTGGCCGGGTCCCGGCCGGAACTGGAGGGCCAGGGCCGGCGCGTGCTCAGGCTCGCCGCGATCACCGCGCTGGGCGGCGCGGCCGGGGCCGCGGTCCTGCTGACCGCTCCCGCGGGCAGCTTCGCGCTCGTGGTGCCCGTGCTGATCGCCGGCGCGTCGGCCGTGCTGCTGGTCCAGCCCGCGATCAAGAAGCGGGCCGAACGGGCCGAACGGGCCGAACGGGCCGAACGAGCCGAGGAGCCATCGCGACACCCCGGCCTGGCCCGTCGCGCGGCGCTGTTCGCGGTCGCCATGTACGTCGGGTACTTCGGCGCGGCCGCGGGCATCATGCTGCTCGTGGTCCTGTCCGGCGTGATCGACGAACCGCTGGTCAGGGTCAACGCCATCAAGAACGCGGTCTCCGGCGCGGCGAACGCCATGGCCGCGGTGTGCTTCGCCATATTCGGCGACGTCAGGTGGAAGCTGGTGCTCCCGCTCGCGGCGGGCTTCCTGATCGGCGGGTGGATCGGGCCCGCGATCGCCCGCCGGGTGCCCGCCCAGGCGTTCCGCGTCTTCGTCGCCGTGTGCGGCCTGGGCCTGGCGACCAGGCTCGGCCTCAGCGCGTACCGCTAGGGCGTGACCAGGACCTTGCCGAGGGCGCCGGCCTCGCAGGCCTCCTGCGCGGCCACGATGTCCTCCAGGCCGAACTTGTGCACCGGCAGGCCGGTGAGGTCGCCCGCGGCGAGCGCGGCCGTGATGTCCTCGGCCGCCCGATCGAGCGCGGCGGGCGCCACCCCGTAGAGCAGGATGAACCTGAGGATCACGTTGGCGGTCATGCAGGCCCGCACGGGCAGGACGGGATCGACGGGCTCGGCCGCGTAGCTCACGACCGTGGTCCCGACCCGGGCCAGGGCGAGGTCGAGCGCCAGGTTGGCGCCGAGCGCGACCTCGATCACCCGGTCGACGGCCGGGGCGAACGCGCGCACCTGGTCGGCCACGTCCGCGGTGCGGTAGTTCACGACCAGGTCCGCGCCCGCCTTCTCCGCGAGCGCCGCCTTCTCGGGGCTACTCACGGTCGCGATGACCCGAGCGCCCGCTCGTTTGGCCAATTCAATGGCGAAGTGACCCACGGCCCCGGCACCTCCGGCCACGAGCACGGTCTGGCCCGTGATCGGTCCGTCGGAGAACAGGCAATAGTGCGCGGTCATGGCGGGCACGCCCAGCGTGGCACCCAGGTCGAACGAGGCGCCGTCGGGCAGCGGCGCGGCCTGCCTGGCGGGCAGGACCGTCCACTCCGCGGCGGTCCCCCACCGCCGTCCGGCCGCCGCGAGCCACAGCCAGACGCGCTGCCCCACGCGCCCGGGGTCGACCCCCGCCCCGACCGCCTCGATGATGCCCGCGCCGTCCTGGTGCGGGACCTGGAAGCCGTCGATGGGCCGGGGCGTCAGGCCGGCGCGGCTCTTGTAGTCGGTGGGGTTGATCCCCGACGCGCGCACTCGGACCAGCACCTCGCCCGGCCCCGGCTGGGGCCGGTCAAGCTCCTCGACGCTCAGTACTTCCGCCGCCGGCCCGGTCTTGGTGTAGATGGCAGCCCTCATGGGTGCAGAGTAACGCCTTTGAATACCTTGTCGACGGCGTTGCGCGGCCCGTGCAGGGCGAGCCCGGCGAACTGGAGGTCGGCGGCGGCGACGGCGCGGACGACGGCCCGGTTGTCGTCGTCGTGGCCGGTCGCGAACATGTCCATCGTATATACCGCCATCGGTATCCCCCGGGCCAGCGCGCGCTGGTGGACCTGGCTAAGCGTCGGGCCGTCGGCGGCGTAGACCAGCACGGGCTGGCGGAACAGCTCCAGGTAGGTGTTCCGCGACGCGTCCTCGTAGGGCTTGCCGATGATGCCGTCGACGCTGGCGGCGATGCCGCTGGCCAGGAACGCGGTGACGTTCAGCTTCTGCCAGGTCTCCAGGTCCCCGCGCACGGCGATGGCGACCTTGGTGTCGAACCGGATGGTCATGGGTTTCCTTCGGGGTGCCTTATACCTCGATGGCCCCGCCGACGGCGCGCAGATGGTCGCGGAATGTCAGGGCGGGCTCCTGCTGCCGCCGGGCCAGGTAGGCGCCGAACCGCACCTGGTCGCGGAGCGATACTCCGGCCCGGATCTGGTCGGCCTGGCGGCGTTCGGTATCGCGGATCGTCTCGGCCAGCACGAACAGTTCGCCTGCGCGGTCGGCCGGCGCGAACAGCACGCCGTCGTCGTCACCAAGGACCAGGTTGGACGCATCCACCGTCCAGTCCCCCGCCACGGCGGACCCCAGCGCATCGTCGGGGCGAGCCTGCAGGCGCAGCGGGCCGGTCGGGATCGCGCCCAGGCTGAACACCGGCAGGCCGATCGCCCGGATGTCGGCGGTGTCGCGATGCAGGCCCCAGATCACGACGCCGGCCAGCCCGGCCGCTTGCGCCTCGAGCACGACCAGGTTGCCGACGCAGGCCTCGTCCAGCCGCCCGCCGTTGTCGACGACGAGCACGTCGCCGGGTTCGGCGGACTCGAACGCCTCAAGGAAGACGTCGACGCTGCCCGCGTGCCGGGCCGGCGCCACCCGGCCCGCCAGCCGGCCGCCAGCCACCACGGGGTGCACGCGGACACACCGCACGGGCACCTGGGCGCGCAGGCAGGCGTCGGCCAGGTGGGCGGTGGTCAGCGTCGCGAACCTGCGCCGCAGTTCCAGGTGATCCATACCGCACCAGCCTGGCCGCTCCAGGGCGGCGGGTCTTGAACGCTGGAGCGCGGGGCGGATCCTCGCACCTGGGATAATCGGGGCATGGCGGTCGCCCGGGAACCGTTGGGCCAGGACTGGGCCCGGTACTGGCGCGTGGACGGGGTGCCCGTGGAGGCGATGCACGCGCACTTCACCGCGCACGTGTACCACCGGCACAGCCACGAGAGCTACTCATTCGGCCTGACCGAGACGGGCGCGCAGGCGTTTACCTGCCGTCGAGGCCGGCACGTGAGCGGCGCCGGCATGGTGATGACCTTCAACCCCGACGACCCGCACGACGGGCACGCCGCGGGCGAGGGCGGGTTCACCTACCGGATGGTGCACATCTGGCCGGAGTTCTTCGCGTCGCTGATCGAGCTCCGCGTGCGGACGGCGCGCCGGCTCCTTATCCAGGGCGCCACGCCCGCCCGGGCCGCGGTCGAGGCCGGGTTCGCCGACCAGGCGCACCTGACGCGCTGGTTCCACCGCTACTACGGGATCACCCCCGGCGCCTACCGGGCGGCCGGGCCAGACCGGCAGAGCCGGGTCCGCCGGTGACCACGCAGGCCTGGACCACGATCGCCGACCTGGGGGCCTTTCCCTTGCTCACTTCAGGTCCCGCCGCTCGCAGCTGCATCTCAGTGAATTCCCAGCTCAACCAGGGTGTTCGGAGCGGCTTTCCGGTGGATGCCTCTGGTACTGTCACACGTTGTCGATCACACTTGAGTATCGAACGTCGTCAGAAATCACCACATGCGGCCACGGCGAGGCGGTGAGACGATCAGGTGGACGGCGAGCCGTCGGGCACCGGGACGTCTCCGGGCTGGACCCGGTGGCTTTCGCGGCCGCCGGCCTGGGTGGCGCTCATCGTCGCCCTAGCCGTCGTAGCCGGCTTTACCATCACGCCGGCCCGCGGTGCGTCCGACGACCTCAGCCCGAGCTTCCTCCGGGTGCTGCTGAATCCGGTTTCGGTCCCGCAGACCGGCCGGGACTTCGCTGGCACCCCCGCGGTCGGAGCGCTGTTCACCATGTCGGGGGGCAGGCTCGGGTCGCATTTCTGCACCGCGAGCGTCATCCACAGCCCCAACGGCGATCTGGTCATCACCGCGGCGCACTGCGTGTCCAGGACCGCCGCCGAGGTCGCGTTCGTGCCCGGGTATAACGCCGGCGCCGCCCCGTACGGGGTATGGATCGTCACCCGGGTCTACGTGGACGCCTCGTGGAGTGCCTCGTCCGACCCCGACGATGACGTCGCCATCCTGCGCGTGAGCCAGCCCGGCTCGACCGTGCCGATCGAGGACGTGACCGGGGCGGAACGGCTGAGGAGCGGGGCGCCCGCCCGCCAGCTCGTCGAGGTCATCGGCTACCCGGACTCGGCCGACCAGGCGATTACCTGCCGGAACTGGACCAGGGAGCCCATGGCGGATCAGCTCGAGTTCGACTGCGGCGGCTACACCGACGGAACGAGCGGGGGACCGTTCCTGGCCGGCGTGGACCCGCGGACCGGGCGGGGGACGGTGATCGGGGTCATCGGCGGTTACGAGCAGGGCGGCCTGACGCCCCAGGTCTCGTATTCGGCGATGTTCGGCGCGAACGTCATGGCGCTATACGAGGTGGCCGTGGCCGGGGGCTGACGGACCGGCGGAGCCCCGGCTACCCGGCTACCTGCGGGCCGGCGGCGGGACGATGTGGTCGATCTCCGCCAGCTCGGCCGCGGACGGGAGCCACTCCGCCGCCGCTACGTTCGCCTTGACCTGCTCGGGGTTCATCGCTCCCGCGATGACCGACGAGCAGCCCGGCTGGGCCGCCAGGGCGCCGATTGCCGCCTGGAGGATCGTGACGCCGTGCTCCTGGCCCCAGGCGATCAGCGCCTCGACCCGGTCCAGCTTCGCCTCGGTCACGTAGGCCGACCGGGCGGCCAGCCTGCTGTCCTGCGGCACCGGCTGGCCCTTCCTGATCTTGCCGGTCAGCAGCCCATTGGCCAGCGGGAAGTAGGGCAGCACGCCCACGCCGAAGTGCCTGGCCGCGGGCACGACCTCGGCCTCAGCCTCCCGCTCGAGCAGGGACCAGTGATTCTGGGCCGAGACGAAGGGGGTGCGGCCTGCGCTGCTCGCCAGGTGCGCCGCGTCGGCCAGCTGCCAGCCGGAGAAGTTCGAATGGCCCAGATACCTGACCTTGCCCTCGGCCACCAGCTCGTCCAGCGCCGCGAGCGTCTCGGCCACCGGCGTCACCGGATCCGGGGTGTGCAGCTGGTACAGGTCGATGTAGTCCGTACGCAGCCGCCGCAGCGATTCCGTGACGGCCCGCCGGATGTAGGCTCGGCCGCCCTTGGCCCCGGCGGCCGGGCCGTAACCCATGTCCGCGCCCTGGTGGCCGAACTTCGTAGCCAGCACGACCTGATCCCGGCGGCTGCCGAGGATCTCGCCGAGCGCGCGCTCAGAGCCGCCGCCCCCGCCATATGTGTCCGAGGTGTCGAACAAGGTGACACCAGCGTCGATGGCCGCGTCCACCACCGCGCGCGCCCCGTCCACGTCGAGGCGGGAGCCGAAGTTGTTGCACCCGAGCCCCAGCACCGACACCAGCAGTCCGGAATCACCAAGCGGCCTATAACGCATGCACGCATCATATGGACACCCGGCCGAGCTCCCTTCGCCGGCCATTGTGTCGGGACGAACGGTGGTTATCCGCCGGCAATGCGCTACCTGTCCGCCGTCGACGCCTGTCGCACCGTTCTCCGGCAGGCTCAGCGAAGTCGATCATGTGCGGGGCCCCGTTCCTGCAGGCGACGGGCCGGTAGCGGACGGTGGGCGGGTAAGAGCCGCGGCCAATCTGTGCGTCCCAGCGCTTATTCGGAAATGGCGGTGGACCATTCTCCTGCCGTTTGCTGGGCCGGGTCGGCGAGCTTCCCCGCGGCGGTAAATTCACACCGAGCCTGATACGTCCGCAACTTATTTGACGCGCGCCCGTCGTCGCGATCTTCGCGGTGCCGAGATGCGCCAATTACCATCGATGCGGATTTCCTGACGACAATTGCCGACCGCTGCGCGCGCGGGGCCGGGTGCATCAGCGCAGGCCAGCCGGGCACTGGGAGGGGTCGGGCCAGGAGATGAAACCACGGCGCGGCCGGGGGCCGCGGCCCCCGGAGCCACCCGGCGGCCGGCCCGCAAGCCACCACGAGTCGCCACAAGCGTCCCGTTCTTATTGGTCTCGGCTAGACACTAGTGTCTTGTGAAAGCCGTCCAAGGCGTCAATATTGGGCGGTGGCATCTATTCCCGTATGGGATACGATGACGTTTGTCGAAAGCCGAATGGCAACGCATTGCCACACGCAATTGCGCGAGACAATTCCGTCGCGGCGGTACCGACACCAGGGGAGGTGCGATGGCGGAGCTGACAACAGAAGGACCCACTGTGCTGCGCATCCTGCTGGGCACCCAGCTGCGGCGACTCCGGGAAGACCGGGGAATCAGCGCGCAGGCTGCGGCCAAGGCGATCCGCGGATCGGACTCCAAGATCAGCCGCATCGAGCTCGGCCGGAACGCCATCCGCGAGATCGACGTGCTCGACCTCCTCACCTTCTACGGCGTCGACCCGGTGGAGCGGGAGCAGCTGCTGCACCTGGCCGAGCAGGCGAACCGCCCCGGCTGGTGGCACAGGTTCAACGACATCCTGCCCGACTGGTTCCAGTCCTACGTCGGGATGGAGGAGGCGGCCACCTCCATCCGGGCCTACGAGCCGCAGGTCATTCCCGGCCTGCTGCAGACGCCGCAGTACACCGCCGCGGTCCTGGCGGTATGCGACATTCCCCTCGGTGAAGCCGAGCGGCACGTCATCCTCCGCAAGGAACGGCAGCACAGGTTCGCGGAAGGACGCCTCAAGCTCTGGGCCATCGTCGAGGAGACCGCGCTGCGGCGCCCGGTGGGCAGCCAGGAGATCCTGCTGGAGCAGCTCCGCTATCTGCTCACCCTGACCGGAAGGCCCAACCTCACCCTGCAGGTCATCAGGGACGGGATGGGCGGGCACGCCGTGCCGAGCGGGTTCGCCATCCTGCGGTTCGGCGAATCCGACCTCCCGGACGTGGCGTACCTGGAACACCTCACCAGCGCCCTCTACTTTGACAAGAAATCTGACGTCGACCGCTACGTGCTCGCCATGGAGCGGCTCAGCATCATCAGCGCCAAGCCGAGCGAGACCCCCGAGATCCTCCGGACGATCATCGACAAGCTCGAGACTCAGCCCGGCTGAAGGCCCGCCCCTCCAGAGCGGTCCGCAGGGAGACACTAGGTGCCGGGGACTCCGGCTAAGCCCCGGCGCCGGGTGCCCGACCGGCCCGCCGACATGCGGAGGGCGGTGGACCTTGGGTCCACCGCCCTCTGCCCCTCCCCCCAGCACATACGTTCGTGCCCTGACCCGGGATGACCAAATCAGGGAGTGCTCACGGAATTACCCGAGAACAACGGTGCGTGATGGCGGAGCACTGAGCCCCGCCGTCTCCTGGCTAACGCTCAGGCCGGCAGGTCGAACTCCCCGCCCTTGGCACCGATCAGGAAGCACTCCCATTCATGACGGTTGAAGTAATGGGGCGCCTTGCCGCGATCCTTTGAGTCGCGAACCGCAACCCCCCCGTCGGGAAGGTGCGCTATCTCCACGCAGCCCGCGGCGCTGCTCGCGCTGCTCTTGAACCAGCGCAGGTCGTTGAGGTCGGTGTCCATCCGCCTCTCCCTTCTCATTTGATGTGCTGCTTTGCTCGTCAGATGAACTCCCCCGCCAGCTTCTGGATCAGTTCAACCGACGCCGCAGGGGAAAGCGCCGCCGCGCGCATACGGTCAAAGGCCTCGGCGCAGGCGCGGACTTCCCTGTCTTTTTCGAGGTAGATCATGCCGCCCACGGATTCGGTGTAGGCGACGTCGGAATCGGTGCGCTCGGGGAACTCCAGGATCGAGAACGGCCCGATCAGCCCGGCGTGCGCACCGGCTTCGAAGGCGAGAATCTGCATGGTCACGTTGGTCCACCGGCTGGCCTGGATGAGGTGCTCGAGCTGGTTCCGCATGACCGCGGGACCGCCGATGTTCCGCCTGATGGCGCCCTCGTCCATGATGAGCCACAGATCAAGCGGCGGGTCCTGGTCGAGCAGCCGCTGCCGCTCCATCCGCAGGTCCACTACCCGCTCGATCTGCTCCTGGCTGTCGCGGGGGCGCAGTTCGCGGAGCACCGTCACGGCGTAGTCCGTGGTCTGCAGGAGCCCGTGCACCACGTCCGTCTCGTAGCTGCGCAGGCCCGAGGCCTCGGCCTCCAGGCCGACGTAGATGTCGAAACCGCTGGGCAGGACGTCGTCGTAGATCGACCACCAGCCCTTGCGGTGACCCTCCCGGGCCATGTCCACGAGCACCTTCCGGGCACCGGGGTCGCTGACCTGATACATCTCGAGCATCGCGGTCAGGTACGCGGACTTGGTGGGCGCCTTGCCGGTCTCGATGCGGGACAGGGTTGAAGGGGCCAGGCCGAGCCGCTCGGCTACTTCCTCGAGCTTGAGTGAGTGCGCCTCGCGGAGACGCCTGAGCTCAGCGCCGAGCCTGCGCCTACGGACGGTAGGACCAAGGGGCACGAGAAGCTCACTTCCTCGTGAAAGCAGAGGTTCCGGCGCCGGATGATGCGGGGAGGCTGGGATTGTCCGCTGAGTGTCGGAGTGTAACCAGAACACTCCACATCGTCCGTGACAACCTGTACGATACCGCACGAACAGCCAGTTTGAAATCCCATCTAGGATTTCATATAAGAATTTTGCGTCACGCACTTGCGTAGCAGGCTCGTGGGCACCATCATCGGGTGAGAATGCAAGTGCGCCGGGTTACTCACAAAACGGAACAAAACGGATGAATTGCGAAGGCCCTGGCAGATGCCATCTTTCGCATTTGCCGGCGATCCAGGGGTCACTTGGGAGGGTCTGGATGGCACAGATTGGCCACACGTCGGGTGGCGAAGTGGGTAATAACTGGCGAACTGCGCCAATCACGGTGGCGAAAGTCGCTGGTGTGACGCAAGGAGCGGGCGAAGCTTCAGGGCCTGGGTCGCGAGCGAATGAGAGCACGATCTCCGCGTTAACGGGAGGACTCACCATGGAAACGCCCGCAGGCAATTCCGTGCGACCAGGGTACGACGCCGAGCGGAGGCTCGAAGACCCGGTGCACGCGGCGGTGCGAGCTCCGGGGGGCAGCCCGCGCGCGGCGGTCCTCGGCTCCCTGACCATCCCGGGACGCCCGGAGCAGGTCGGCCTGGCCCGGGCCTTCGTGGCTCAGACGTTCAGCTCGAAGCGGATCCAAGCGGACTGCGACGCCGCGACTTTACTGACTTCCGAGATCGTCACCAACGCGATCCAGCACACCAGGTCGGGCGTTGACGGAGGAACGGTCACCGTCGTCGTCATCGGCGTGGCGCACGGCATCCTGATCGAGATCATCGACGACGGTTCCGCGGGTTCCCCGGTGGTGAAGGGTGACCTGTACGCCGCCGAAGGCCACGGTCTTTTCCTGGTCCAGCATCTCGCCACCGAGTGGGGCTACCTCAAGGACTCAGCCGGGACGACCGTCTGGTTCCACCTGCCCACGGCGGGCGTACCGCAGCACGCCGCCCGCCAGGCGGACCCGCCCGCCGACCGCGATCAGCACGCTCCCGCCCGCCACGCGGAGCACGCGCCCGGCACGGAGCCGTACCGGGCCCGGCCGGCCCCGCTGTGGACCGCCGCGGCCTCCTCCGCGGTGGCCCCCGCTTGACCCTTCCCTGAGGGACTACCGCAGGCGACCCGTCCGGGGCCGCCCTGTTTAGGACTGCCCTGGGCGCGGCGTTCGGCAAAATAGGTTTTATGACCCAGGTAGCGCGCCCCCATGGGACCGGCCCCGGCGTGATCACGCCGGACGGCTGTGCCGTCGACCTCTACGCGCAACTGCCCGATTTCGGCGAGGCGGCCATCGTGCACGCCGCCGCCGGACCCGGGGCATCCATCCTTGAACTCGGCTGCGGGACCGGGCGGATCACCCACCCGCTCGTCGCGCTCGGCCACGAGGTCGTCGCCGTCGACGAGTCGCCGGAGATGCTCGCCCACGTACGCGACGCCGAGACCGTCTGCGCGCGCATCGAGGGGCTGGCCCTCGGCCGTCGTTTCGATGCCGTCCTGCTCGCGTCGCACCTGATCAACGTGGCCGACGAGCCGGTCAGGAACGCGCTGCTTGCCGCTTGCCGTGAGCACGTCGCCGACGGCGGTTGCGTCATCGTCCAGCAGCACACGCTGGCGTGGTTTACCGAGGCGGCGGATTCCGAGCGCGCGAGCGACGGAATGATCTTCCGGCTGCGTGACGTGTCACGCCCGGCCCCGAACCTGGTCTCGGCCACCGTCGAATACGTCGTCGGCGACCAGCGCTGGACGCAGACGTTCACGTCCATGCGACTGGACGAGCCCGAACTGGCCGCCGCGCTCGCCGCCGCCGGGCTCCGCCTGGACCGCTACCTCACCGAGGACCGCTCCTGGTTCCGCGCGGTCCCGTGACGGGCACCGGATCCCCCAGGGTCCCGCCCGCCAGGGAAGGGTAGCTGGCGGGCGGGACGAGTGAGAGGTCAGCACGGCGCACGCCGCGCTCGCTTACGCGACCCATATGCGGGCACGAGTGGGAGGCGGCAGCGGTTCACCGATTCCACGGGTCCGCGGGCGGCTCGCTGCGCGGACGGCCGAGCGGGCTCAGGGTTCGAGTTCGACCGGATCGCCCACCGCGACCCGGCCTGGTTCTACGGTCGAGCCGTAGACCCCGATCCGCATGTCGCGCTCCTGCGCGATGGTGCGCAGGATCGCCGGGTTCCGGACCAGCGTCACCGGGTCTACGGTGACCACCACGCACCGCTTGTCGTCCTTGTCCACCCGCATCCGCAGACCACCGAGGCGCAGGACCCGGCCGATCCAGGCGTCCTCGGGGAAGTCGCGCCCGGGGGCATCCACGAGCAGGTTGGGCCGGAACCGCTCGACCGCCAGGTCGGTGCCGACCAGCTTGCCAAGGTTGGCTACCGTCTGCGTCGTCAGCAGGGACAGGGGCATCGCGTCGAAGACGCCGCGGTCCTGCTTGATGACGTGTACACCGCGCCCGAGCTCGGCCGCGAGCGCGGGGCAGGCCACGTCGAGCTCACTCCCGGAGGGCGTGCGTACCTGCGTCGGGGAGGCGTTCGGCCGGTCCGGCTCGGCGAAGCGAGGGCGGTAGCGGGCCAGTTCGGGTAGATCCCTGATCGTCAGCCACGGGAAGCCGCTCCGCACCCGGTGGCCACGGATGAAAGCCCACCGGCGATCGCCCGCGAGGCCATTCCACGAGACCTCGACGTCGTCCAGCCTCTCGCCTGCCATGGACTTCACCGGGTACCGCCACAGCCCGGCAACGCAACCTACTACGGTCATGGCCGCCTCCATCGACCTCGAAGGCGCCCTTGCCGATGAGCGGGGGTGTCGAGCGTGGCGGAGGTGGTCCGTCGCAGCGCCTCTCGACCCCATCAGGATGCCACACCGGCGCGGCCTCGCACCGTAGCGATGGCCAGCCTAACCTTGGATCGTCTGTCCAGAGACGGATCAGGCGGTCGAAGCGCTCGACGATCGCGGCGACGATTCCGTCGTCCGCCAGTGCGTGCTTGACTTCCCCGCGGTCGGGGCGGCGTTCTGCGTTGGCCCAGGAGTGCAGCTGGGCGAGTTGGGCGGCGAGGTCAGGCTCGAGGTCGCTCCAGCGCTGCACGGCACGGGTACGGTCGGTCGTCCAGGTCTGGTCGTGGACGCTGACCAGCCCGGCGACGGCCAGGAGCGTCTTTCGGGCGACCCGGGTAGCCAGCAGGTCCGCAGCCACGGTCCCGGACTGCTGGCCCTGTCGCCATCGCCGGAGATGCTGGCCGATATCGCCGTTGAAACCGCGGGCGGCCCTGGCGTCCGCAGGAAAGGCTGGCAGCGCGGCGGACGGATCCGGGCCCGCGAGGTGGACGCAGTAGTGGCGCAGGAAGACCCGGCCGCCGTAGGCCGCGTCGGTGTCGCCGACGAAATCGGCCGCCGTGGCCGCCGCGATCTCCACACCCCGGCACAGGTCGGCATACCGTGCCGACAGGCGCTGCCCGAGGACGGCCGCCTCCGGCAGATCGATCGACAGCAGGTCGACGTCCGATGACCCGGGACGAACGGTGCCGGTCGCGACCGACCCGTAGACATAGAGCGACGCCGGGGAGCCGCCCGTCAAGGCGACCGCGTCAGCCAGGACCGGCTCGAAGGCCGCTGGCACCCGGTCACGACGAGCGCCCGTCCGGATCGTCCCGTCCGCTGCCACACCCTCGTCGGGATCAGCCATCGCATCCATTCATGCCCGTGCGGTCTGGGAGCTAACTGGCGGTCGCGGTGGTGCTGGCGGCTGTGGTGATGGCCGGGCCGGCCCAGGCGGCGACGGCCCCGTTCACCTAAAGGGCCGGCCCCCCGTCCGGCGGCGGAGGTGGTGCCGGTTCTCCCGGCCGGGCCGGTTACCCGGGCCTGGGTGGCGGGCTGTGGCTGCGGATGATCTTCCCGCTGGGGCTTTTGACCTGGCTGGTGCCGTCCGGATAGACGGTGAGCTGCCAGCCCATCTGGTGGAGGACCACGTGGTGGTGCCACCAGCAGTAGTTCTTGAGACCGGCCAGGCTGGTGTGGCCGCCGTCTTGGCGGTGGATGACGTGGTGGGGTTCGCAGCTGGCGGCGGGCTGGCTGCAGCCGCCGGGGTACTGGCAGGTCTGGTCGCGCAGGGCCACCAGGCGGCGCAGGTGGACGGGGATGTCGTCGGTCTGGCCGACGTCCAGCGGGAGGGAGGGGCCGTTCAGGCCCTTGCCGAGCAGGTTGCGGCGCAGGAACGAGGCGACGCCGCCGGGGCCGGAGACGACCTGCAGGACGGTGGCCAGGATCTGGTGCTCCAGCATGGCCAGCACCTGCCCGGCCCGGCCGTCCTGCCCGGGGTCCTGGGCGGCGTCCTGGTCTGGCCCGGCCGGGGCGCTGTCCCCGGCACCGCTACGGTCCGGCGAGCCCGGACCCGGCTGCCCGTCCGCGCTTGCCTGGTTGTCCGGGCCGGCCGCGCGGTCTGCTGCCTGCCTGCGCAGGTGGTCATACCGCACGCACAGGCCGATCAGGTCCTCGACCGCGCCCGGGTCCACGTCACCGGTGACCACCGGGATCAGCATCGCGTCGCAGGCGACCCGGCGGGCCGCGTCGCCCTCCAGCCAGGCGCCGCCGTCGCCGGTGCTGACCGACGCCGCGGCCCGCTGGGCCGCCCACCGGGCCCGGTACCCGGCGATCCACGCCTCCTGCAGCGCGGAGTCCGCGTCCAGGTCGCACAGGTCCGCGAAGGTCACGTGGACCAGCGCCTTGACCGGCTGCCCGGCCCGGGCCGGGAGCAGGCTGGACGCCAGGAGCCGCTTCATCGCCTCGGCCAGCGCATCGTGGTAGCGCTGCGCCCGGGTCCGCAGGTCCCCCGCCCCGGCCGGAGCCGACAGGGCATCCAGCACCGCCTGCACCATCGCCGCGCATTCGGGGGTCAAGTCGCCGCGCAGGACCCCGGCACCATCCAGGGTGGTATCCAGGAACACGGCCCGGTCCAGCGCCGGGTCGGGGCCGTCCGGGTCCGGCGGGACGGTCCGGGACCGGATCTCCGCGCAGATCTGCGCCAGCGCCCGCAGGTCCGCGCCCGCGCGCGACGCCGCGACCAAGATCTCCTCCGCCTGCGCCCGGAACTCCGCCGGGATCGCCTGGGTCCACTTCGCCAGCTGCAAGGCCACGGACGTGGTGACCGCCTTGGTGCGCAGCCCGGCCAGCAGCGGCCGATGGCCGCGGGGCAGCGCCCGCATCGCCATGTACTCGGCGGCCTGGCCGCGGGTCACCCGGACCATGTGCACCAGCCAGGTCCCCAGGCTCCGCTGCCCGTCGGCCAGGTGCCCGTCCTTCGCGTCGTACGCGGCCAGCATCGGGGCCAGCGCCGCGGTCAGGACCGCGTCGGCCTGGACCAGGTCCCGGATGCACTGGCCGAGCGCCGCGGCCGGCATGCTCGCCGCATCCAGGCCGGCCAGGTAGCCGGCCAGCGCCTGCAACTTCTCCACCGCATCGGCCGCACTCGCCGGAACCGCCATCGCGCTCATCGCCTGTCTCACCTCCCCCGAGGTACTCCCCAGACAGCCTGCCCGTCGTTTTCGGTGTTGTTTTCTAATCCAAGACTAGCAAGCGGGTCCGACATTTCCGGGTCAGCGACACACCCAAACTATTCGATTATTTTTCCGAGTTTTGGAGCCTGGTCTTGCGCGGCGGCTCTTCGGGGAGGACCAGGTTGATCGCGGTCAGGCTGTCCGGGTCGGCGATCAGGTCGATACGGACGATCCGGTCTCCGCGGACGGTGAAGCGGAACACCACGCGCAAGCCGGGTCCGGTGCTGCTCGAAACTCTCCGCCAGCCAGGCGTCCTGCGCCAGATCAACGGGTGCAGCTTCTGCGTCGACGCAGGCTGGCGCAGCGGCAAGAAGAAGGACGTCGCTCTGGAGAAGCTGTTCGCGGTGGCCGCCTGGCGGGAGGCGCCGTACTTCACGGAGGCGGAGCGCGCCGCGCTCGCGCTGGCCGAGGCGGTCACCCGGCTGAGCGACCGGCCCGACCCGGTGCCCGACGAGATCTTTGACGAGGCCGCCCGCCATTTCGACGAGAAGCAGCTGGCCGCGATCATCCTCTGGATCGCCACCACCAACGTGTTCAACCGGATCAACGTGACCGTCCGGCAGTCGGCCGGCTCCTGGGGTCAGTGATCCGAGGAATAGCGCCCTGGTCGGGCCGGGTGGCGACGGTACGTAACCTCAGCCTCGATAGCCCCGTATGGTCCTGTGGCCACGCAGGCCAAATGATCGTCGATAAACGGCGAAGAAAAGTCCCGACGTCCGGAGGCTACCCGCCGCTTTTGCGACGGAAGGAGCGGCGGGTGGAGGCAGGGCCGTGCGAACCGTGAACCTTCCCCGTGTCGTGGGCGCCTTCGGCATTGGCGGTCTGGGCGCCGCGCTTACGGTCGAGCGCCTCGCGGAACTTCCGCTTCATGTCATCGAAGTCCGCGCCGGTACTGGGCTTCGCGGCGGCCTCCGGCTCAGCGGCTGTATCTGATGGTGTGTCCTCTGGGGCGCGCGGGGTAGAGGCAGAGTCCTGTGAAGTCTCGGCCCCAGATTGCTCGACCGTCATGCGGAACCTCCTGCGGGTGAGAACTACGTACTACAGCCTCGCACACGCGGGCCGGATCCTCGAACCGTTAATGGTGGGTGGCGGCTCCCGGATCACCGAACCGGAGCGGGGACCGGTGCCATGGGTGGCGAAATGGGACGATGGCTTCCCGATCACCGATACTGGCGCCATGACCCGAACGTCCGGGAAGCCGCCAACCTTGGCTCCGATCAGCGCCGTCGATAGCGTCCATGGCCACGCCGAGCTCTTGCGGGACGCGGACCGGCGGGCGGCCTGGATGCTCCTGGTCGACGGCGTTCCGCAGTCACATGTCGACCTGGACGACCCCGAGTATCTGGACTTCGAGTACGTCAGGCGGCTCGGTCACGTGGTTGATACCGCCGCGCCGGAAGGGCAGCCGCTGCGGGTGCTGCACCTCGGGGCCGGGGCACTGACGCTGGCGCGCTACGTCGCGGCGACGCGGCCGGGCTCGCGCCAGGTGGCGGTCGAGATCGACGCCGCGCTGATGGACCTGGTCCGGGCCAGGCTGCCGCTGCCGCGCGGGCGGTCGGTCCGGGTTCGTGTCGGCGACGCCAGGGAGGTGCTCGAATCGCTGCCCGCGGATTCCTACGACGTCGTCATCACGGACGTATTCGCGGGAGGGCAGACGCCGGCCAGCCTGACCTCGGCAGAGTTCATGGCGGCGGTCCGGCGCGTGCTGCGAGGAACGGGGGTGTTCGCGGGGAACGTGGCTGACGGGCCACCGCTCGCGCACGCCCGGGCGCAGGTCGCGACGGCCCGGACCGTCTTCCCGCACGCGTGCCTGATCGCCGACGCATCGGTGCTGCGAGGGCGCAGGTTCGGCAACCTGGTCCTGGCGGCGAGCGGCGAGCCGCTCCCGGTGGACACGCTCACCCGGCTAGTGGCCGGGGACCCGATGCCGGGGCGGGTGCTGGACGGCGACGAGCTCATCCGGTTCGCGGCGGGCGCGCGCGTGGTCACCGACGCGGACGCCAGCCCCTCCCCCGCGCCGCCGCCCGAAGCGTTCGCGTACTGAGGGGGGAGGAGGGGAGGAGGGAGGGGAGGGGGAGGAGGGGGACGACGGGGAAAGAGATGGAAGAGGGCTGGGCTAGCGGCGGCGGCTGGAGCGGGCGGCGGTCCGGCGGCCCCCCGAGCCCTCCCGCTTGGCCCTGACCCGTACCGAGACCTGGACCGGGCTGCCCTCGAAGCCGAACTCCTCGCGCAGGCGGCGCTCGATGAACCGGCGGTAGGCCGCCTCGAGGAAACCGGACGCGAAGAACACGAAGTGCGGCGGCCGGATACCGGCCTGGGTGGCGAACAGGATCTTCGGCTGGCGGCCGCCGCGCACGGGCGGCGGGGTCGCGGCGACCAGGCCGGTGAGCCACGCGTTCAGCCTGCCGGTGGACACCCGGGTCTCCCAGCCGCCCAGGGCCGTCTCCAGCGCGGGGACCAGCCGGTCCATGTGCCGCCCCGTCAGGGCGGAGATGTTCACCCGGGGCGCCCAGCGGGCAGCGTGGAGCTGCCTGTCGATCTCGCGGTCCAGGTACCGGCGCCGCTCCTCGTCCACCAGGTCCCACTTGTTGTAGGCGATGACCAGGGCCCGGCCCGCCTCGATAACCATCGAGATGATCCGCAGGTCCTGGTCGGTGAGCGGCTCGCTGGCGTCGATGAGGACCACCGCGACCTCGGCCCGGTCCAGCGCGCCCGCGGTGCGCAGCGCCGAGTAGTAGTCCGCGCCCTGGCTCTCACGGAACCGTCGCCTGATGCCGGCGGTGTCCACAAAGCGCCATGTCGTGCCGCCGAGGTCGATGAGCTCGTCCACCGGGTCCCTGGTCGTGCCCGCCACCGAGTCGACCAGCGCCCGCTGATGACCGGCCAGCTTGTTCAGCAGGCTGGACTTGCCGACGTTCGGGCGGCCGAGGAGCGCGACGCGCCGCGGGCCCTCGTCGGCCTCGTCGGCTTCCTTCGGCGCGTCGGGCAGCGCGTCGAGGATCAGGTCGAGCAGGTCGCCGCTTCCCCGCCCGTGCAGGGCGCTGACCGGCGCCGGCTCGCCGAGCCCGAGCGACCACAGCGACGCGACGTCGGATTCTCCCTTGACGTCGTCCACCTTATTGGCCGCGACCACGACCGGCTTGCCGGACCGGCGCAGCACGGCGGCCACCGCTGCGTCCGCGTCGGTCACGCCGACGGTGGCGTCCACGACGAACACGACGGCGTCCGCGGCATCCACTGCCACCCTGGCCTGGCTCGTGACCCGCGCGGCCAGGCTCTCGCCGCGCTCGGTCGAGGGATCCCAGCCGCCCGTGTCGACCAGCGTGAACTCGCGGCCTCGCCAAAGGGCGTCGTAGGTGACCCGGTCCCTCGTCACCCCGGGAACGTCTTCCACCACGGCCTGCCTGCTGCCGAGGATCCTGTTCACCAGCGTTGACTTGCCCACGTTGGGGCGGCCCACGACGGCCACCACGGGTACGCTCGGCATCGCGATCCGCTCCCCTACCGGCTCCGGTGACGCGGGTGGGGCACGCCGGAGTACTCGCGGGCCAGCCGGACGATGATCTCGATCACCTGATCCAGGCTGAGGCTGGTGGAATCGATCACGACCGCGTCGTCGGCCTTACCGCTCTGGGCTGAGTCGAGCCGGTCGCGGCGGTCCTGGTCGATGCGGGTGGCGGCAGGCTCGCGGCTGCTCTCCGCAGCGCGCCGGCTGGCCCGCTCGGCGCCCGCGGCGGTGAGGTACACCTTGACCGGGGCGTCGGGGGCGACCACGGTGCCGATGTCACGGCCTTCGGCGACGATGCCGCCGGCCTGCGCGATGATGCCTCGCTGCTGCGCGATCAGGTGCGCGCGGACCCGCGGGACGGCCGCGACCGCGCTGACCGCGTTGGTGACCTCGCGGGTCCGGATCACCGAGGTAATGTCGGCGCCGTCGACCCGGACCCACGGCGCCTGCGGGTCCGTGCCGACCTCGATCCGCGGCTCCGCGGCCAGGGCGCCGACGGTACCCGCGTCGCTGACGTCGACACCGCGGTCGAGCAGCCACCAGGTCAGCGCGCGGTACATGGACCCGGTGTCCAGGTAGCGCAGGCCGAGCTCGGTGGCCGCGCCGCGGGACGCGCTCGACTTGCCCGCGCCCGACGGGCCGTCCACCGCGACGATGAGCCCGGAGTCACTGACCGTGTCGCTCTCCTCGCCGGTGTCGCTGTCCAGGTGGGCGGAAACGTTCACCTGTGCGATGTTACCGGCGGGCGGGACCAGTAGGCCCGGTCGGGAGGTGGGCCGGGGCGCGCAGTTACCGCGGTCGGGGACCCGGGGCCGGTCGGGTGAGGGCGGGCGGGGGCTCGCGCTAACGCCGTTCGGATGAAAAGTGCTCCTAGCGGCGGACGGGCCAGCCACCTGTTTCGAGGGCGTCGAGCAGCGTGTCGGCCTCGGCGGGGCGCACGGAGAGCTCGGCCACGCCAACGGGCAGCCCGGGCGAGTGCTCGATCCTGACGTCCTCGATGTTGACGCCAGCGGTGCCCGCCGCGTCGAACAGCCTGGTCAGCTCGCCGGGCCGGTCGGGGATGACGACCTGGACCACGGCGAACTCCCTGGGCTTGCCGCCGTGCTTGCCCGGGATCCTCGCCACGCCCGCCTGGCCACGGTCCAGCAGGCCCGCGACCGACTTCGGTCCCCCGCTCTCGGCTTCCTGGGCGAGCAGCCGGGCGGCCTCGGCCAGGTCGGCGGCGACGGCGGCCAGCACCTCGGCGACCGGCGCGGCGTTGGCGGCCAGGATCTGGGTCCACAGGCCGACCTCACCGGCCGCGATCCTGGTCACGTCGCGCAGGCCCTGGCCGGCCAGGTCAAGCGCCTCGACGGGGGCTTCCTCCAGGCGGGCGGCCATGGCCGCGGCCACCAGATGCGGGGCGTGCGAGACGAGCGCCACCCACCGGTCGTGCGCGGCCGCGTCGGTCCGCACCGGCACCGCACCGCAGGCGCGGACCAGGGACGTGACCGTGCTCGTCGCCTCGTCGGAGGTCTCCGGGGTCGGGCACAGCGCCCAGGACCGGCCGAGGAACAGGTCGGCGCGGGCCGCCGCGGGGCCGTGCTTCTCCCGTCCGGCCAGCGGGTGACCCGGCACGTAGCTGACCAGGTCGCAGCCGCGGTCCCTGGCCTGCGCGACGGGCAGCTGCTTCACGCTGGCCACGTCGGTGTAGTAGCGGGCCAGGCCGCGCTCCTGCGCGGCGGCGAGCGTGTCCGCCACCGCGTCCGGGGGCACAGCGATCACCGCCACGTCGGCCTTGACTTCGTGGCCCGGGGCAGGGAGCGGGTCCCCGGCGCCCATGTGTTCGGCGAGGCGCGCGGCGGCCGGGTCCTGGTCGGCCAGCCAGACGGACGACCCCTGCTCGCGCAGGGCCAGCGCGATAGAGGTTCCGATCAGGCCGGTGCCGATGATCGCCACCGTGGCCGGGCCCGGAACCGGGGTCACTGGGCTATGTCCAGGCGGAGGGCGGCGGCGCCCCGCAGGTAGACGTGCTGGATCGCTGAACGGGGGCGGTCGGTTTCCACGTGCGCCATCAGCCGAACGACGCGCGGCATGGCGCCCGCGACGGAGATCTCTGCGGCGCAGATCAGCGGGACGTCGTGGAAGCCGATCTTGCGCGCGGCCAGCGCGGGGAACTCGGCGGTGAGGTCGGGTGTGGCCGTGAACAGCACGCTGATCACGTCGTCGGTGGTGAGGTCGTTGCGGGCCATCACCTCGGTGACGAGTTCGGCGGTGCCCTCGAGTATCGCGTCGCGTTCGTCGGATTCGATCTGCACCGCGCCGCGAATCGCCCTGACCGTCATCTGCCCGCTCCTCTCATCGCCACAGGCTACAGGCCGACGGCGGCGTAGAGCTCGCCGATTTCCCTCGTGGTCAGCTCGCGCGAGTCGCCTGGCTTGAGGTTCCCGAGCCTGATCGGGCCGACGTCGGTACGCACCAGGCGGCTGACCGGGTGGCCGGTCTCGGCCAGCATCCGCCGCACGATGTGCTTGCGGCCCTCGTGCAGGGTGATCTCGACCAGCGCGCGCTGACCTTGGCGGTCGACGACCCGGAACCTGTCCGCGGTGGCCACGCCGTCGTCGAGCCGGATCCCCGTGGCCAGGCGGCGGCCGAGATCCTTGGGGACCGGCCCGGTCACCTCGGCCAGGTAGGTCTTCGCGACCTCGAAGCTCGGGTGCGCCAGCCGGTGGGCGAGCTCGCCGTCGTTGGTGAGCAGCATCAGGCCCTCGGTGTCGTAGTCCAGACGGCCGATGTGAAACAGGCGTTCGGCGCGGTCGCCGAGGAAGTCGGCCACGGTCCGCCTGCCGCGCGGGTCCGACATCGCGGTCAGCACCTTGGGCGGCTTGTTGAACGCCAGGTAGACCAGGCCGGGCTTGGCCGGGATGCGCTTGCCGTCGACCTTGATCACCTGGCGTTCGGGGTCGACCCGCGCGCCGAACCTGCGAACTATCTGCCCGTCGACCTCGACCCGGCCGGCGCCGATGAGTTCCTCGGCGTGCCTGCGGCTGCCGACGCCCGCTTCGGCGAGGATCTTCTGCAGCCGGACGCCGCCGGGGACGTCGGTCAGGCTGTCCCTGTCGTCCTGGTCGTCGTACTCGTCGTCCCGGTCATCCTTTTTGGTACTGCGGAAGTCACGCCCTGGCGTTCTCATCCTCGATGTCCTCAATATCCTCGGGCAGGAACGGCGCCAGGTCCGGTAGGTCCTCGAGGCTGGCCAGGCCCAGCCGCTCGAGGAAGTACGCGGTGGTCCGGTACAGGATGGCGCCGGTCTCCTTGTCGGCCCCGGCCTCCTCAACCAGGCCGCGCAGAACGAGCGTGCGCATGACGCTGTTGCAGTTGACCCCGCGCACGGCCGACACGCGGACCCGGCTGACCGGCTGCCGGTAGGCCACGACGGCGAGGGTCTCCAGCGCCGCCTGGGTGAGGCGGACCTCTTGCCCGTCGCTGACGAACCGCTCGACGAGCGGGGCGCAGTCCTCGCGGGTGTAGAACCGCCAGCCGCCCGCGACCTCGCGCAGGTCGAAGCCGCGGCCCTCGGCCGCGTAGGCCGCGGCGAGGTCGCGCAGTTCGGCGGCCACCTCGCTCCTGGGCCGCTCGAGCACCTGGGCCAGCACCACCACGGGCACGGGCTCGTCGGCGACCAGCAGGATCGCCTCCAGGCTGGCCCGCAGGCCTGGGCCGTCGGCGTCCTCAGCGTGTTCGGCGCTCATCTATCCGTCGCTGCTTTCCGTTATCCCTGTGACGCTATCAGTGTCCACGTTGCCGGTCCACGTCACGAACAGGTCCCCGAGCGGGGCGTTCTGCTCGAAGGCCACCGCGTCCTCGCGGAACAGGTCGAGCAGCGCGAGGAACGTGGCCACGATCTCGTAGCCGCCTTGTGCGCCTTCCGTGAGCTGCCGGAAGCTGGCCCGCCCGCCGAGTTCAGCCAGCCTGGCCACGATGATGCGGGCCTGCTCCTTGATGCTGATCACGGGCGAGTGGATGTGCTCGGTCGAGACCTTGGGCAGCGGCTTAGGCGCCAGCGCGAGTGCGGCCAGCCTGGCGAACTCGGCCGGGCCGAGGCCCAGCAGCACCTCGGGGAGCAGTTCCGCGAACCGGGGTTCCAGCGGGACGCGGCGGGGGAAGCGGCGGGCGGCCGCGGCCATCCGGGCGGCGAAGGTGGCGGCCACCTCCTTGTACGCCCGGTACTGCAGCAGGCGGGCGAAGAGCAGGTCCCTGGCCTCGAGCAGGGCCAGGTCCTCCTCGTCTTCGACCTCGCC
This sequence comes from uncultured Actinomycetes bacterium, assembly GCA_963789225.1. Taxonomy (GTDB): domain Bacteria; phylum Actinomycetota; class Actinomycetes; order Streptosporangiales; family Streptosporangiaceae; genus Palsa-504. The sequence goes on along the minus strand of CAWBKD010000026.1, from coordinate 213,876 downwards.
TGAGGGCAGCAGCTTGGCCGCCTTCAGGTCGAGCAAGGTGGCCGCGACGACCAGGAAGTAGCTCACCTGGTCCAGGTCCCAGTCGTCAGAGCGTTCGGAGAGGTAGGCGATGAACTCGTCGGTGACCTTGGAGAGCGCGACTTCGGTGATGTCCAGCTTGTGCTTGGAGATCAGCGCGAGCAGCAGGTCGAACGGGCCCTCGAACACGTCGAGGTGAACCTCGAAGCCGCCGGATTCCCGGGACCCGGAGGCGGCCCGCAGCGGCGTGCCGGGACCGTCCGGCAGGTCGTCCACGCTCACAGTCATGACGGTAGCTGAGTCGGGGCGGGGAGCGTTGTCGCGGCCGGGAGTGTCATCGCGGCCGGGAGTGTCATCGCGGCCGGGAGTGTCATCGCGGCCGGGAGTGTCATCGCGGCCGGGAGTGTCATCGCGGCCGGGAGCTTCGTCACGGTGGGTAGCGAGGCGGGCGGACGGGAACGGCTAGCCCGCGGATTCGGCGTTCTCGCCGATGAGCTTCGGGCTGACGTGGTTCGCGCCGGCCCCGTCCCCGTTGGCGCCGGCGTGAGCGCTGGCGCTGGCGTAGGCGCTGACGATGCGACGGGCCAGCAGACTGTCCTTGCCGCGCGCGTCGAGGTCGGCCAGCAGGACGGCGATCGCCTCACGAACGATCCGGCCGCGGTCGGCCGCGGCCCCGTAGCGGAGCAGGGCCAGCCGGGCGCGTTCCAGGTCAAGTAGTTCCTCGGCGGACAGGTAGACGGTGATCTTCTGGCTGTGCTTCTCACGCCCGCTCGCCAGGCGCAGCTCGCCGCCGTCCGGGCCGGGGGCAGCGGGGCGCAGGAGTTCGGCGACCCCGGGAAGGCTTACCCTCCGTGACCGACCCCTGCCTGACGCCACCGCTCCAGTACCTCCTTGGCCAACTCGCGGTAGGCATTTGCCCCCATCGACCCAGAATCGAAGCTGGTAATTGGCTCTCCCGCCACCGTAGCGTCCGGGAACCTCACCGTGCGGTTGATTACAGTATGAAAAACCTGGTCTCCGAAGCCATTTACCATGCTGGCCAGAACCTCACGGGTATGAAGCGTGCGAGAGTCGTACATAGTGGCCAGCAGCCCGTCGATGGCCAGTTTGGTGTTCAGCCGACGCGACACTTTGTCGATGGTTTCCATCAGCAGGGCCACGCCGCGCATCGCGAAGTACTCGCACTCGAGGGGGATGAGCACCCCGTCCGCGGCCGCGAGCGCGTTGATCGTGAGCAAGCCGAGCGAAGGCTGGCAGTCGATCATGATCACGTCGTATTCGGGCACCAGCGGCTTCAGCACCCCGCCGAGCACGTACTCCCGGCCGACCTCGTGGACCAGCTGGACCTCGGCGCCGGACAGGTCGATGTTGCTCGGCATCAGGTCCATGCCGTCGACGCAGGTCTTGTGCAGCACGTCGTGGGCGGTGACGTCGCGTTCCATGAGCAGGTTGTAGATGGTGTTGTCGATGTCGTGCGGCTGGATGCCCAGCCCGACGGAGAGCGCCCCCTGGGGGTCGAAGTCGACCAGCAGCACGCGGCGGCCCCGTTCGGCGAGGGCCGCGCCGAGGTTAATCGTGGTGGTGGTCTTGCCGACGCCGCCCTTCTGGTTACAGACGGCGACGGTGCGCGCGGGGCCGTGCGTGATCAGCGGCTCGGGGTCGGGGAAGCCTGACAGTGGTCGTCCGGTGGGACCCAGTTCTCCGGCCTGGGGCTCCGCCATGCGTGATGATGCCACCAGCGCTGAACCTTCCTGGGCGAGGGCTGCGACGATGCCCACGGAAACTTGGGTTGGACTCTATGGCCTCGGCCGGCCCCCGGCAAGCGGACGCGCCGTTTCGGCCCGATATCCACCTGCTGATTCCCGTTATGAGTCCGGGTTCTGGCCGGTCAGGGGCTCGTCCGCGACGGCGGCGGCCAGCGTTAACTGGAGGGTAACCTCCAGAAGGGGCAGCGCTCCGGCGGGCCCCGAACTAGGATCGCCAGTGGGGGGATGTCCGGCCCGCACGCTTCGACTAATGACATGAACCAAGGAGGTTCCCTCATGGGTAACTGGCAGCTCGACCCGTATCACACGCAGGTGGAGTTCTCCGCCAAGCACCTCGGGATGATGACGGTACGGGGGTCTTTCGACGAGCTCAGCGCGACCGCCGATATCGACCCCGACCACCCGGAGACGGCCTCGGTCCAGGTGACGATCTCGGCGGCCAGCGTCCGCACGAACAACGGGATCAGGGACAACGACATACGCTCGGACCACTTCCTTGAGGTGGATAAGTACCCGGAGATCACGTTCAGGAGCACCGGCGTCGAGGTTATCGATGCGGATCACTACACCCTGAACGGTGACCTGACCATCAAGGGGACCACCCACCCGGTGTCACTCGCGGTCCTGAAGTACGGGGAGTTCAGCGACCCGGGGATGATGGGCCACCGGATCTCCTACAGCGCCACCACCAAGATCAACAGGAAGGACTTCGGCCTCACCCTCAATCCGGTACTCGACGGCAGGATGGTCGTGAGCGAGGACATCCAGATCCAGATCGAGGGCGAACTCGTCGAGCAGAAGGAGGCGGCAGAGGCCGCCAGCAGCTGACACCGCTGGGTCTTAGGGGGCCGCTGGGTCTTAGGGGGGCCGAGGGTCTTCAGCTCGGTTTTACGCGTCGAGGGTCTTCAGCTCGCGGCGCATTACCTTGCCCGTGGAGGTCTTGGGCAGGTCGGGCACGAACCTGACCGAACGCGGCAGCTTGTAGGCGGCCAGGTGGGGGCGGCAGTGCTCGATGATCTCGGCCTCGGTCGCGGTGACGCCCGGGCGGAGCACGACGTAGGCGCGGGCCAGTTCGCCGCGGGTCTCGTCGGGCACCGAGCCCACGGCGACCATGGCGACGGCCGGATGGGCGGCGACCACGCGCTCGATCTCGGCCGGGTAGACGTTGAACCCGCCGGTGATGATCAGGTCCTTCCTGCGGTCGACGATGAAGTAGTGACCCTCGTCATCGCGCGTGGCGATGTCCCCGGTGTGCATCCAGCCGTCGGGCTCGATCGTGGCCTTGGTGGCCTCCTCGTTGCCGTAGTAGCCGAGCATGACCAGCGGCCCGCGGACCACCAGCTCGCCCGCTTCGCCGTCGGGCACCGTGACGCTCGCGTCGTCGAGCGCGCCGACCCTGGCCTCAAGACCGGGCAGCGCGAAGCCGATCGAGCCGTGGACGTTGGGGGCGTAGACGCAGTTGCTGGTGCCCGCGCCGCCCAGTTCGGTCATCCCCCACAGCTCTAGCAGCGGGGCGCCCGACCGCTGCTCCCACTCCTGCATCTTGGCAACCGGCATGGTCTGGCCGCCGACCGCGCAGATCCGCAGCGTGGACAGATCGGTACCGGGCAGGGACGGGTCGGCGAGCATCATCGCGTACATGGTCGGCACGCCGTCGAAGACGGTCACCTGATGGCGCGCGATCTCGGCCAGGGCCTGGGAGGGGTCGAAGCGCTCCATCATGACCAAGGTGGCCCCGACCATGAAGGTGCCGTTCATCACGATGTTCCCGTAGACGTGCGGCAAGGGCAGAGCGTTCAGCATCACGTCGCGATCGGTCCGCGCCTGGAGCGCGAACAACACCGCGGTGTTGAGGTACACGGCCCGGTGCGACTGCATCGCCCCTTTGGGGTGACCGGTGGTGCCCGACGTGTAACCGATTGTCGACAAGTCGGCTGGAGCTGGCCTGGGCACGTCCTGCTCGGTGGCGGGATGGCTGAGCAGGTCCTCGAAGACGGTCACGCCGCTGCCGACGGGGTCGAAGCTGGCAGGGTCGAAGCTGGCAGGGTCGAGGCTGGCAGGGTCGAGGCTGGCAGGGTCGAAGCTGGCAGGGTCGAGGCTGGCAGGGTCGAAGCTGATGACCCGGCGCAGGCTGGGGACGTCCCGGGTCAGGCCCGCGATCACCGCCGCCTTCTCGCCCGAGGTGAAGATCGCGGCCGCACCGCAGTCGTTGAGGACGAAGGCCACCTCTTCCGGGGTGAGCATGACGTTGATCGGGTTGACTACCGCACCCGCCCGCAGCGTCGCGTGGTAGGCCACCACCCACTCCCACCGGTTGGGCGAGTAGAGCGAGACGCGGTCGCCCGGTCGCACGCCCAGGGCGCGCAGGCCGCCGGCCGCCCGGTCGCAGAGGTCGTGCAGCTGGCGGTAGGTGAAGGTCCGGCCCGCAGCGACCAGGGCTGGCTTGGACCCGAACCTCGCGGCGGACCGCGCCAGGATCTGGCCCAGATCCGCCCGGATGGGGCCGCCCTCGGCCAGCACGGAGTCGATGGTCGCCTCAGCCATGATCGTCCCTTCCGCCGGTGCCGTGCCGGACCCGCCAGGACCGGATCCGTGCCGGACTGGCGTTATCGCCATGTACCCGCCGAGCCGGAGCGTTGTCAATAGCCCCTCTCGGGCAGGGTGCGGTCAGCCGCCCTCCCCTAGGCCGCGTGCGGCTCTAGGCCGGGCAGAATTGGGTGATGGCCGCTGAGACCCTCCCCGTCATCGACGTGGCGCCGCTCGTGGCGGGCGGGCCGCCTGGGCCGCTGGCCGAGGTGGCGCGGCAGATCGAGACCGCCTGCCGCGAGCGCGGCTTTTTCTACGTGACGGGCCACGGGCTTGAGCCGCGGCTGCTCGCGAGGCTGGCGGAGGCCAGTGCCGCGTTCTTCGCGCTGCCGGAGGCGGACAAGATGGAGATCGCGATGGCCCGCGGCGGCCGCGCCTGGCGCGGGTACTTCCCCGTCGGGGCCGAACTCACCTCGGGACAGCCCGACCTCAAGGAGGGGCTCTACTTCGGCACCGAACTCGGCGACGATGACCCCCGCGTGCGGGCCGGGCTTCCGCTGCACGGGCGCAACCTGTTCCCGGCGCAGGTTCCCGAGTTGCGTGACGCGGTCCTGGCGTACATCGACGCGCTGACCGGCCTGGGCCAGGCGGTGCTGCGCGGCGTGGCGCTGAGCCTCGGGCTCGATGCGGACTACTTCGCCGCCGGGTACACGGCCCGCCCGACGATCTTGTTCCGGGTGTTCCGCTACCCGGCGGTGCCGGCCGGCGACAGCGGCTGGGGCGCGGGCGAGCACACCGACTACGGGCTGCTGACCCTGCTGGCCCAGGACGACAACGGCGGCCTGCAGGTCGGCACCCCGTCCGGCTGGATCAGCGCGCCGCCGCTGGCGGGCACCTTCGTGGCCAACATCGGCGACATGCTCGACCGCCTGACCGGCGGGTGGTACCGGTCCACCCCGCACCGGGTGCGCAACGTGAGTGGCCGCGACCGGTTTTCCTACCCGTTCTTCTTCGACCCCGATTTCACCGCCAGGATCCCTCCGCTCCCCGGACGGGCGGCGGTCACGAGCGGCGGGCAGCAACGCTGGGACGGCCAGAACCTGCACGCGTTCACCGGCACCTACGGCGAGTACCTGCTCAGCAAGGTGTCCAAGGTGTTCCCGGAGTTGCAGCGCGACGTACTCACCGAGGACGCGCTCTAGCCGCGCGCGAGCAGGACCACGCTGACGATCAGCGCGACCGCGGCGGCCGCGATGGTCAGCTGGCGCCCGTACCGCCACCGCTCGGGCGGTTCGGCGCGCAGGCTGAGGATGAACTGCCTGACCAGGGTGTAGGCGGCCAGTCCCGCCACGGCCACCGGGCCGGACCGCGGGAGGCCGTCGAGCAGCACGACGGCTAGCACCGCGCCCCCGATGACCAGGGACGTCAGCGCCTCGAGCAGCTGCGCGGGTTCCCTGCGGCACCCGACCTTGCGGTCCGACGCCCAGATTCCCCAGCGTGACGAGGTAGCCCGCCCGACGCAGCAGCCCGCCCAGAAACACCCGGGCCGGCCGATGGCCATGCCGAGCAGCAGGGCACAGGCGGTCACGCCGAGGTAGACCCCGGCCGGGACGCCGGGACCCGCGAGCGCCGCGGCGGCGACGACGATCGCGGTGCCCGTGATGAAGCCCTGGACGCACCAGCCGTCGAACTTCCGTCCCCGCTGGACCGCGATGTACCAGACCTTGCCCCCGACTATGCCCGCCGCCACGGCACCCGCCGAGATCAGCAACGGCTCCAGGACGGCGTAGTGATGGCTGTTCAGCAGGAGCGCCTCGACGGTCAGCCCGACCAGCACGCCGAGGAAGACCAGGCTGGCGTAGGCGTACCTGACGATCCCGGGTACCTGGGTGAACAGCAGCGATCTCGTGCGGACGGTCGTAGCGGGTTCGGCCGGGATCGGCACCCGCCGCGGCAACGACACACGGTGCGCGGACCCGTCCGGCGGGTAGGGCCGGAACTGGCTGCTGCCCGAGGCCCGGGCGACCGACCGCGCCGTCACCGACCACTCGCCGGAATTGACGCCGCGGACTTCCGCGGTGATCGCCACGGGGCCGCTGCCGGGGATGAGCCGGTTGACGGTCTCCTCCTGCGCGAAGGTGTCGCCAGGCTGCGGCCTGCCCGTCACGCCGAGGCGCCGGCCGGTGAAGCGGATCGTGGCGCTGAACTCCTCGCCGCGCTCCCCCGGATCCAGCCAGTAGGTGACGGTCAGCAGCTCCTCCACGGCCTTGGCGGCCCAGGCGGGCATGTCGTCAGGGTCTTTGTCCGGGGCTGCTTCGGGCTCCGGGCCAGCCGGAACCTCGGCGTCCGGCTTGCCGCGGAGACGGGCCGGGGCCGGGCCGACCGCACCGCTGCCCGCCAGCTTCGAGCCCAGGCCACGATCGCTACGGGCGTCCTCGGCCGGCAGCGGGCTGGCCGCCCCGGCCCGCTTCAGGCCAGGCGGAACGGTGCCGCCCGCGGTCAGGCCCGGCGGAACCGCGCCCGCCGAGCCGGTGCCTGTCTGCGCCGACTTGGCCCGGCCGGTGGCGCGGCCAGCGCGCTGCGGATCCGACCCGGCTCGCTGAGCCGGTGCTCCCGCCCGCGTGGCCTGGCCGCCGCCGACCTGCGGCGGCTTCCCGCCGTCAGCCTGCGGAGACTGCCCGCCGCCGGGCGACGGAGCCTGCCCGCCCTCGCGGGGCGATTGGGCTTGCCCGCCGTCGCGCCGCGCCCTGGCCTGAGCGCTCCGGGCCGCCGTGGTGCCGCGCCGGTTGGTCTTCTTGTTGTTCGCCCGTGGCACCGTTCTCCCTCCCGGCTGCCCGTTCCCCGGGCAGGCGGCGGACCGCTGTCACTGTCTGCTGAGTCCGGCTGAATCATACCGTTGCCGCCCGGACCCGCCCCACTCCGGACGCTCGCCCGCGCACCGCCGAGGCCCTGGCGGGTGACCTCAGCCGACGGCGGGGATGCGAGCCAGGACCACCGTGACGTCGTCTTCGTAGCGCCCGGCGAGTGAGGAGATGAGGGCGTCGGCCATCGCCTCCAGGGGCCCGTGTTCCCGAGCCAGCAGCGACCGGAGGGCGAGGATGCCGTCCTCGAACGAGCGCGTGCGGGTTTCGACCAGCCCGTCGGTGTACAGCGCGAGGATCGCTCCGGCGGGAAGCTTGATGTGGGCCTCGCCGTAGCTGGCAGGGCCTAGTCCGAGCGACTGGCCGGCCGGCAGGTCGGCCACCCTGGTCGTGCCGTCGGACAGGGCCAGGACCGGGGGCAGGTGGCCCGCTCCGGCCAGCACGCACGACTGGCCGACGGGATCGATGACGGCGTACGCGCAGGTGGCCAGCGTGATCCGGTCCATCGTCGCCGACCAGCGGTTCAGCCGCCACAGCAGGTCCGCGGGGGCTAGGTCCAGGTCCGCCAGCGCGTGGGCGGCGGCGCGCAGCTGCGCCATGACCGCCGCGGCTTCGGGACCGTGGCCCATGACGTCGCCGACCACCAGCCCCGTCCTGTCGTCGGGCAGCGGGATGACGTCGTACCAGTCGCCCCCGATGAGGTGGCCGGAGGTCGGGACGCACCGCCCGGCGATCTCCAGCGTGGACGGTGCTGGCGGCTTGGCCGCCTGCAGGCCGCGTTGCAGCGCGCTGGCGATGGACCGCTGCCGCATGAGGGTCAGCGTGTTGGCGATGCCCTCCCCCGCCTGGGCGGCCAGGCGGGCGGCGGCCTCGGCGTCGCTGTCGCAGAACCGCCGCGTGCCACGCGCGCGGGCGAGCACCAGGAACCCGACCGGTTCATCGTGAGCGGTCATCGGGACCGCGAGGAAGGAGTTGTAGCCGGCCAGGACCATCCGGCCGCCCAGCCGGACCTGCTCCAGGCTCTGGTTATCGGGCCGCCCGAAGATCACCGGCCGCCCGGTGTGGACGCAGCAGGCATACGGCGATTCCGGGTCGAAGGCGATCACGTCTCCGGCCGGAAACGCCGCCTCGGAGGCCTGCGGCCCCGCGCTGGTGAACCTGGTGCCCAGCCGGCGCGCCACCACGCGATCGGCCGAGGGGTCGCCGCGCGAGGGCCCGGGCGGTTCGGCCCCGCCGAGCAGTTGCTCGAGGACGAACACGCCGGTTATGTCGGCGAACCCGGGGACGGTGGCGCCCAGGATCAGCCTGGCGATCTCGGCCAGGTTCGGGCTGGCGCCCAGCTGGAGTTCCGCCGCGCCGGGAAGCGCGGCACCGGACGGCCTGATATCACCGCCGACCTCAACGTCCGGATCGTCCGTCACTCATACCTCGGCCTCAGCCGCGCTCTCGCTGCGCGCGGCGCCCTGGCAAGCACGCCGTCGACCGGCGTGAACCGGATACCGTCACCCTATCGGCCTGCTGCAGTAACGGTCCACCAACTCCGAACGCCGTTAGGATGGCGTGACAGCACGCGGGCCGGGCCGGGACGGGAGAGCGGGATGACCGTAGAGCCAGGCTGGGTGCCGCCGGGGATCGACACCAGCAAGGCGAACATCGCCCGGGTATACGACTACTGGCTAGGCGGCAACCACAACTTCCGGGCCGATCAGGACGCTGCCCGCGCCCTCATCACGGTCGAGCCCAACGCCAGGGCCATCATGCGCGCCAACCGGGCGTTCCTCGGCCGGGCCGTTCGCTTCCTGGCCCGCGAGGCGGGCATCCGCCAGTTCCTCGACATCGGCTCGGGCATCCCCACCAAGCAGAATGTCCACGAGGTCGCCCAGGACGCCGCCCCCGGCGCGCGCGTCGTTTACGTGGACAACGACGAGGTCGCCGTGGCGCACAGCAGGCTGCTGCTGCAGAACAACCCGGACGCCACCATCATCCAGGCCGACCTGCGCGAGCCGGCCAAGATCCTGGCCGACCCGGACACCCAGCTGCTCATCGACTTCGCCGAGCCGGTCGCCGTCCTCCTGGTCGCGGTGCTCCACTTTGTCCCCCACAGCGGCGGCCCGGCGGAGATCGTCGCCACCCTGCGCGACGCGCTCGCCCCCGGCAGCTACCTGGTCATCTGCCACTCGTGCCGGGACGCTAACCCCGGAATGGCGTCATCAGCCGAGACCGCCTACCGCAGCCGGGTAGCCGGCCAGCTCACCCTGCGGACGCGCGAGGAGATCGCGGGCCTGTTCGACGGGTTCGACCTGGTCGAGCCCGGGCTGGTCTGGCTGCCCGAATGGCGCCCGGACTCCCCCGCCGACGTGCCGGATAACCCGGAGCAGTACTGGGCCCTCGTCGGAGTGGGCCGACGCTGAACCATCAGGTGAGCCCGTGCCGGTAGGCGTACGTGACGGCCTGGGCCCGGGCGCGCACGCCGATCTTGGCGAACACGTGGTTGACGTGGCTCTTCACGGTGGTCTGGCTGAGCGGGAGGAGCAGATCCTCGCCCGGCTGCCGCCCGGCGACCGCAAGGCGTTCCTCCGCTCGCTCCAAGCCCTGTCCGAGCTCCCGCCGGGCGCTGTGAAAGGCTAGGCACGGCCCCCGAGCGAGAGGTAACACACGTGCAGATCGGCCTGCAGATCCCCGATTTCACCACGCCGGATGGCCCGGCCCGCCTCGGCGCGGACCTGGCCACCGTCGCCCGCACCGCGGACGAGGGCGGTTTCGACTTCATCGCGGTCATGGACCACTTCTTCCAGATCGGCGCGATCGGCGCGGCCGAGCGCGAGATGCTCGAGGCCTACACCACGCTCGGCTATATAGCGGCGTGCACGTCGCGGGCCAAGCTCCTCACCCTGGTCACCGGGACCGTCTACCGGTACCCGGGCATCCTGGCCAAGACCGTCACCACGCTGGATGTTCTGTCCGGCGGGCGCGCGTGGCTCGGCATCGGGGCCGCCTGGAACGAGCAGGAGTCGCGCGGGCTCGGCATCCCGTTCCCGCCGGTCGCCGAGCGGTTCGAGCGCCTCGAGGAGACCCTGCAGATCTGCCTGCAGATGTGGCGCGGCGACGAGAGCCCCTACCACGGCGCGCACTACCAGCTGGAGCGCCCGATCAACTCACCGCAGTCCCTGACCAGGCCGCACCCGCCGATCATGATCGGCGGCGGTGGCGAGCGGAAGACGCTGCGGTTCGTCGCGAAGTACGCCGACGCGTGCAACCTGTTCCCCACGCCGGACCTGGCGCACAAGCTGGACGTGCTGCGCGCGCACTGCGACGCGGAGGGCCGCGACTACGACGAGATCACGAAGACCTGCTACTTCATCTTCGACGTCGGCGAGAAGGGCGAGAAGGCCGGCGAGGTCGTCGACCGGCTCGGCCAGCTGGCCGGGATGGGCTTCCAGGCCGCCATCGGCGCGGTGGCCAACGTCTGGCAGGTCACCCCGCTCGAGGTGATCGCCGCGGAAGTCATCCCGGCCGTAGCCGGTCTGTAGATCTTTTGCCCGAACGAGCGTTGGTGCCCGCCCCGGTCTGTACCTAGTACATGTAGCTGTAGGTGTTGGTGGGCATCGGGCTCGGCGACGGCGCTCCCCCATGGCGGCCAGGTCGCGGGAGACCTACCCCTTGACCGCGCCGTTCACGCGCTCGGCGTTGGCGTGCTCGACGGCCTCGGCGTTGCGCTCGTCGCCGCGCGCGGACAGGCCCGCCACGATGCCGGCGATGTCGCCTTCCGGGCGGTTCTGGCTCAGCTTGGCCTTGGCCTGGATCCGGGTGATCTGGAGTTCCAGTCCGACGATGGCCCGCAGCTGGCCCTCGATGAACGCGCGCGGCGCGTCGTCCACCGACCACGGCATCCTCTGCCCGGGCGAGGCGAGCCTGGCCGCCTCGTGCTTGGCGGTCAGCCGCCGGACGATGCCCTCGACCCAGGCCGGGTCGTCGTGCACGATGAGCGTGCCGTACACGTGCGCGGTGACGTAGTTCCAGGTGGGGACCACCCGGCCGTGCTCGGCCTTGGCGGCGTACCAGGACGGGGAGATGTACGCGTCCGGGCCGCGGACGATGGCCAGCGACTCGCCGATGGCGGGCTTGCGCCACTGGTCGTTGTTCCTGGCCACGTGGCCGTACAGCGTGCCGTGCTCCCCGGCCGCTGGCTCGTACACGAACGGGAGCATGGTCGCGATCAGGCCGTCCTCGGTCAGCGTGATCAGGTCGGCCGCGCCGTGCTTGGCGAGCAGCTCGTCCACCACCGCGTCACTGGCGGCGAAATGAGCGGGAATATACATGGTTCCAGGTTAGCGCGGGAAGGAACGGGTCAGGCTGCCCCACACGGCGTCGTAGTCCTGCTGGCGGTGCCGGGCCTCCATCGCCTGCCTGGTGGGGATCATCATCCAGCGGCTCTCGAACATGAACGCCAGCGTGCCGTCGATCTTCTGCGGGGCCAGCTCGGCGGTGCTGGCCCGGGCGAACGTCTCGGCGTCCGGGCCGTGCGAGGTGAACGTGTTGTGCAGGCTGGCCCCGCCGGGCACGAAACCCTCGGCCTTCGCGTCGTACACGCCGTGCACCAGGCCCATGAACTCGGACATGATGTTGCGGTGGTACCAGGGCGGGCGGAAGGTGTCCTCCCCCACCAGCCAGCGCGGGGGGAAGATCACGAAGTCGACGTTCGCCAGGCCGGGCAGCTCGCTGGGTGAGGTCAGCACGGTAAAGATCGACGGGTCGGGGTGGTCGAAGCTGATGGTCCCGATCACCATGAACTTCGCCGTGTCGTACTTGTACGGCACGTAGTTCCCGTGCCAGGCGACCACGTCCAGCGGCGAGTGGTCGTAGTCGGCGGCCCACAGGTGACCGCCGAACTTCTGCACCACTTGCACGCGTCCGGGCCGGTCTTCGTAGCGCGCCACCGGGGCCAGGAAGTCACGCTCGTTGGCCAGCCCGTTGGACCCGATCGGGCCGCGCTCGGGCAGCGCGAACGCGGCGCCGAAGTTCTCGCACAGGTAGCCGCGCGCCGGGCCGTCGGGCAGCTCGACCCGGAACCTGATGCCCCGCGGGACCACCGCGAGCTCGCCGGGCGCGACCGCGAGCGCGCCGAGTTCGGTGTGCAGCGTGATCGCGCCGTGCTCGGGCACGAGCAGCAGCTCGCCGTCGGCGTCGACGAAGTATCTGCTGGTCATGGACTGGTTGACGGCGTAGATGTGCGCGGCCATCCCGTTCCGCGTCATGATGTCGCCGTTGCCCGCGACCGTATAGATCCCGTCGATGAAGTCCGTGTCGCGGGACGGCATGGGGAGCGGGTCCCAACGAAGCCGGTTCGGGTCGGGCGCCACCTCGTCGAAGGGGGTGCCGCGGAGCGTCCCGTTGTCGCATCGCTCGAACTTCGGGTGCGCGGCCGACGGCATGATCCGGTACACCCAGGTCCGACGGTTCACCGCGCGCGGCTGGGTGAACGCGGTCCCGCTGAGCTGCTCCGCGTACAGGCCGAGCGGGGCCCGCTGTGGCGAGTTCCGGCCCACCGGGAGCGCCCCGGGCACGGCCTCGCTAGCGAAGGTGTTCCCGAATCCCTGCAGATAGGGATACTCGTCCGCGCCGATCCCCATGGCCGCCTCCTTGTGCCTGCTCACCCCCACCGTATCGAGGTAACCATGCCGCGGAGACCGGCAGGACACGCGGCGAGGTGCCTGGCAGCGAGGTGAAGACCCCGTTGTCGATCCGGCCGAAGGCGAAGGCCTGGGCGAGCACGAGAACGCCGCCGTCGACCGCCGACAGCACCCGGCAGCTGCTGGAGATCGCGTCCTGGACGTCGGCGTTGTTCCCGAACCGAGTCGTCTGCCTACGCAAGATCTGGACGACCCGCCCGGTGGCGGGCGACAGCTCCATGATCTGGGCGGTGCCGGTGTGGCGGCCCGGCCCGGCCCGGCAGGACGACGCGATGACGTATCCGCCGCCGGGCGCGATCATCGCGGATTCGAGGTCCTGGACGGGGGCGGGATAGGTGACGAGCGGTGCCGCCAGCAGGCTGCCGCCTGGCAACGTCAGGTTGAGTTGGCGGACCCCGGTGAGGTCGGCCGGGACCGTGCCCGCCGACGCGCTGTGCCACCAGGGGACCTCGACCGTGCCATCGCCGGCCCAGGACGGAACGCCAGGCCAGTAGCCCGGTGCCCCCTGCCCGGTCCAGGTCTGCGTGGCTCCGGTCAGCGCGTTGATGAGCACGACGCTGCCGTAAGGCGCCTGGCCGGGGAATCCGTTCGTCAGGGACAGCACGACCGTTGTCCCGTCCGGTGACAGCGCCACACCGGTCACCGGCACACCGTTGTTGTCAAAGGCCAGCCGGTCCAGTCGCCCGGGCCGACCATCCGGGGAGACGGTCAGCAGGAACAGGGTGTCCGCGGACACGTCGGGGAGATCTCCGCCGCGGGAGACGACGATCACGAAGTGCCGGTCGTCCAGGCCGCCGAAGACTTCGGCCCCCACGGGGGCCCGCGGGTTCCCGGCCGACACCGGTATCGCGACCGAGCCGGTCATGTGCCCGTTCCCCGAGGCACGGACGACCACGTTGAGCCCGGCCACGACGACGTAGTAGGCGGGCGCGCCCGGCGGGGCCGGCGATGTGCTCGTGGGGACGCTGACCACTGGGGGGTGGCTGGTCGTGCAGCCCGACAAGGCCACGACTATCGCCGCGGCCGCGGCCCTTACCATGCGCATGCTGATCAGACGCACCGGCGGCCGCCCGGGTTCAGCGGGTGGCCGGATTCGCCCGCAGCCAGGCCGCGGCCCTGGTGGGCGAGGCTTGAGCGAGCCAGGCGTCCTGGATGATCTCGGTCAGCTCCGGCACGGTGAGCTCGCCGATCCGGCTCGCGCGGACCAGCACCGACGGGTGACCGTCGAAGTGCGAGGTGGTGAAGAATGGCGTCGCCTCGTCCTGGACTAGGGCCTGCTTGTCAGACTCCGACGGTACCCAGAACACGATCACGTCCGGGTAGCGTTCTCTGGTTTCTGGGTCGAAAGCATCGGGGCGAGGGGTCCGGAAGAACACGAAGGACTTGCCCCCGACCTGGTAAACGGGGTTGCCCTGCTTCCCGAGCCAGATCGTCACGTGCGGCATGCCCATGGCCAGTTCGTGGACGTCCTCGACCCGCGCGCGGCGCGGTCGTGCTGCCATGACCGCAGCGTAGGCTGAATCAGACGGGCGTGGCTGACTCCGTGGAGGCTGCTTTGGACATGGCGACCGCCCTGGCCGAGCTGGGCGTCACCGAGGCTACCCTCGATACCGAGACCAGGGACCATCTCGACCGGTACGGGTACGCGGTGCTCCCCGGTGTGCTGTCCGGGGAGGAGCTGGAGGCCATCCGGGCCCGGCTGGCGCAGCGGCTGGCCATCGAGGGCGACCAGGCCGGGCTCGAGGTGCACCAGGAGGCGGGGACCAACCGGCTCGCCGACCTGGTCAACAAGGGCCCTATGTTCAAGCCCTGCTTCACCGATCCGCGGGTGCTGGCCTGCGTCGGCCACATACTTGGTGACTTCAAGCTGTCCTCGCTGAACTTCCGCGAGGCGCTGCCGGGCCAGGGCCTGCAGGCCCTGCACGCCGACTACGGCGGGCCGGCCCCGGCCAGCGGCTTCCAGGTCTGCAACTCGATCTGGCTCCTTGACGATTTCACCGCCGACAACGGCGCCACCCGCGTCGTGCCGGGCACGCACCGGGCCGACACCGTTCCCCGCCTGGCGATGCCGGATCCGACCGCGGCGCACCCGGACGAGGTGCTCCTCATCGCCCCGGCCGGCACCGTCGTGGTGTTCAACAGCCACCTGTGGCACGGCGGCACCGTGAACCACACCGACCGGCCGCGCCGCGCTCTGCACTCGTACTTCGCCCGGCGGGAACGGGGGCAGCAGACCGACCAGAAGAAGTACCTCCGCCCCGAGACTCGCGCGGACCTGAGCCCGGCGGCGCGCTTCATCCTGGACGTGGACTGACCGTGGCGGACAAGTGGCTGACGTTCGACTGCTACGGGACCATCGCGGACTGGAACACGTGCCTGGGCGGGGCGCTGGCCGAGGTCGCGGGGGCCGAGGCCGGGCGGCTGCTCACCGCCTACCATCGCTCGGAGCTCGAGCTCGAGGCGCGTCCGGGCTGGACGCCGTACCGGGAGGTACTAACGGCCGGGCTCGCGCGGGCGGCCGAGCTCGAGGGCATCGCCCTAGCCGACGGCGGCGCGGAAGCCTTCGTCCGGGCCTGGCCGGACATGCCGGTGTTCTCCGACGCCGACCTGGCCCTGGCCGCGCTGCGCGAGCAGGGCTGGCGGCTGGCCATCCTGACCAACTGCGACGACGACCTGTTCGCCACGACCAGGGCGCGCCTGCCGGTCCCGTTTGACCTGTGTGTGACCGCGGAGCAGGTCGGCAGCTACAAGCCTGACCTGGCGCATTTCCGCAGGTTCGCCGAGCAGACCGCGGCGAGCAGCGCCAACTGGATCCACGTGGGGAACAGCTGGGTGCACGACGTCCTGCCCGCGGCGAGGCTCGGGCTGCGTTCGGTCTGGGTCGACCGTGACGGCACCGGCCATCCCGCCAAGTTCGCGGAACGGCGGGTCACCACGATGCGCAGGCTGCCCGAGGCGGTCGACGCGGTCAGCGCCATCCCGTCGCGGTAGCCCGGTTCAGGGGCCCGGTGGTTCAGGGGCCCGGTGGTTCAGGGGCCCGGTGGTTCAGGGGCCCGGTGGTTCAGGGGCCCGGTGGTTCAGGGGCCCGGTGGTTCAGGGGCCCGGTGGTTCAGGGGCTCAGCGGCCCGGAGAATGCCGAGCTGTCGCTGGCGCAGCTAGCCGCCGCGGTGATGCCTCCGTTGGAGGCGGCCAGGCCGCTGACCGACTCGGAGGGGCTGGGACTGGGCGAGGCCGAGGATGATCCCGAGGCGGTCGCGGAAGGCGAGACGGTCGGGGAAGGCGAGGCGGCCCCGCCCGGTGGGGCCAGGCTGGTGAAATCCGAGCCGAGGATCAGGTCCAGGGTGCCCGGCGCCAGGGTGGGGTCCAGCAGGTCGGTGACGTTGGTGAGTTCCTTCTTCAGCGTGTTGACCGCAGCCATCTCCGCGGTGGAGGGGTACTCGATCACCGAGTTGGTGTACGCGAAGTTCGGCGCGTTGCCGGTCCCGGTCACGTCGAAGCCGCGGCTGGTCAGCCCGGCCGCTGCCTGGGCCGCGATGCCCTGGGCACCGGAGCCGTTCAGGATCTGGAGCTTGAAGCTGGACGGGTTGGTGGTGAGCACCTGCGGGGCCGTCGGCGTCGGCGTCGGATTGACGGAGACCTTCGGCACCGTCACGTCGTGGGCGATGGCGTTGAAGACCTCGTCGGCCTGCGGCTGGGCGAACTGCACCCGGGCCGCGTTGCCCGTCCACGGCTCGTTCGGTGCGGTGATGAACTGGACGTTCTTGCTATTGAGGTTGCGCAGGCTCTCGCCGATGCTCACCAGGTCCGACACGGTCATGCCGTTGTCGGTCGTCAGCGAGGCCGCGGCGTCGCTGACGATGGTCACCAGCCGGAACGGGTTCGACAGCAGGCCGCTGCTCAGCACCCCCTTGACCACCTGGGCGGACAGGAACTGATCCCGCTGGATGCGCTGCAGGTCCGAGCCGGTTCCGATGTCTTCGCGGGTCCGCCAGAAGGCCAGCGCCTGGACCCCGTTGATGTGCTGCTCGCCCGCGGCAAGGTTCATGCCGGACACCGGATCGTGGACTTTGAAGGGCACGCAGACGTTCACGCCGCCGATGTCGTTGACGACCTTGACGAACCCGAGCATGCCGATCCCGATAATGTGGTCGATGCGGATGCCGGTCTGCTGCTCGACCGTCTTCCACAGGCACACGGGGCCGCCGATCTCGAGCAGCGAATTGATGATCACCTCGGAGTTCGGGTCCGCCTGCTGGCCCACGTAACCCGGGCCACTGCTGCACGCGTACATCGGCACCATCGTGTCGCGCGGGATGCTCAGCACGGTGACGAGGTGCCGGCCGGGCGAGATGTGCACGAGCATGATGGTGTCGGTGTTGTCGCTCTGGTCATCGCCGGTGTGCAGGATGTACTGCTCGTGCTTGTCCAGGCCCGCCCGGCTGTCTACGCCGTAGACGAGGACGTTCATCGAGGTCGTGCTGTACTGCGGCGGGCGGTGGCCTAGTTCTCCCGGGTTCACCGTGATCCGGGTGATGCTGTCGTAGACGGCCCGGTACTTCAGGTACGCGGTGAGCGTCCCAGCGGCGAGGATTACCACCGTGGCGATGGCAACCCAGCGGAGGATGTGCCGCTTGCCTGATGGCGGCTTGCTCCGCACGTGCTGCCGTCTCCGCATGCCTGACCTCCCGCTGCGAATGACAGCTAGTCCACTGCACAACGGATGCGCACTTCTGGTGGTTCCACCGGATGCTACCCAGCACCTTAGGTGTTCATCCGCACGACACGACCAAACTTAATGGGCCGGTAAGGCGTCGGTGGCGGCGGGAGGCGCGGACGCGGCGAGCCGGCGCAGCGCGGCCCGGACCAGCGCGGGGTCGGTGGTCGTCCAGAACGGAGGAAGCGACGTGCGGAGGAACCCGCCGTAGCGGGCCGTCATCAGCCGGGGGTCAAGCACCGCGACCACGCCGCGGTCGGTCACGGTGCGCAGCAGCCGCCCGGCGCCCTGGGCCAGCAGCAGCGCGGCCTGCGCCGCCGCGACGGTCATGAACCCGTTGCCGCCCCGGGCCGCCACGGCGCGCTGCCGCGCCGACGCCAGCGGATCGTCGGGCCGCGGGAACGGGATCCGGTCGATGACCACCAACTGCAGCGCGGGACCCGGCACGTCCACGCCCTGCCACAGGGACAGGGTGCCGAACAAGCAGGTCGCCTCGTCCTCGGCGAACTGCCTGACCAGCTGGGCCGTGACGTCATCGCCCTGGCAGAGGAGCGGCTGCTTGATCCGGTCGCGCAGCGCGTCAGCCGCCTGGAGGGCCGCCCGCATCGAGGAGAACAGCCCCAGCGTCCGGCCGCCCGCGGCCTCGATCAGCTCCTCGAGCTCGGTCACGTAAGCCTCCGGGAGCTGGTCCCGGCCCGGCGGCGGGAGGTGCCTGGCCACGTACAGGATGCCGCTGCGCGGATGGTCGAACGGCGAGCCGACGTCGAGCCCGGTCCATTCGGGCAGGTCCGGGAAGGTCTCTCCCCCGGGGTAACCCAATCCCCATTGGATCGCCAGGGGGTCGAAGGAGCCGCCCAGGGCGAGGGTGGCGGAGGTCAACGCCACCGTGTGCTGGCGGAACAGCCGCTCCCGGAGCACCGGGCCGACCTCGAGGGGCGCCACGCGGAGCGTCGGGGGCCGGCGTGAGTCCTCGCTGAACGGCCGATCCAGCCAGACCACCTCGTCGCGGCCGGAGACGTCGGCGCCGAAGGCACCGAGGATCCGGCCGGAGACGTCGTGCAGCTCCTCCAGTGAGGCTAGGGTCATCCGCAGCGTCCCGATCCGCTGGAGGTCTTCCTCCAGGGCTTCCGCGTTGGCCCGGACCGCCTTCGCGCACGCGTCGGCCGCCTCGTGCACCGACCTCAGCGTCGCGGCCAGCGCGTCGGACAGCTCGTCCATGCGGCCCGCTGGCGCGTCCGCCAGGTCCACGCTGAGCGCGGCCGCCGCGTGGCGCAGGCCGTCGGCCACGGCGGGCGAGCCCTCCAGCGGGGATTCGGTCAGCCGGGCGGAGCGGCGGGCGGCGGTGTCCACGGCGGGTCCGGACAGCTCGCCGGTCGTGGCCGAGGTGACCCGGTCGACCAGGTTGTGCGCCTCGTCGATGATCACTACGTCGTGCGGAGGCAGCACGTCGATGTCTGATGTCGCGTCGATTGCGAGCAGCGCGTGGTTGGTGACGACGATGTGCGCCTTGCCCGCCGCCTCGCGGGCCCGCTCGGCGAAGCACCGCGAGCCGAACGGGCAGCGCTGCGCGCCGATGCATTCCTGCGCGCTGACCGACACCTGCCGCCAAGCCGCTTCGGGCACGCCAGGGACCAGCTCGTCCCGATCTCCGGTCTTGGTCTGCTCGGCCCATTCGTGCAGCCGCTTCACCTGGCGGCCCAGCGGCGACGTGGGGCCGCTGTCCGCGGGCTCGAACAGCGAGTCCTGCAGGTCGTCAGGGGCCGCGAAATCACCACGCTGCCGGTGCAGGCAGAGGTAGTTGCGACGCCCCTTGAGGATCGCGAACACCGGCTCACGCCCGAGCAGCGGCTTGAGCGCGGTGACCAGACGGGGCAGGTCACGGTCGATCAGCTGACGCTGCAGCGCGATCGTGGCCGTCGCCACCACGACCGTGGCCTCGGCGGTCATCGCGTGCCGCACCGCCGGGACCAGGTAGGCCAGTGACTTGCCGGTGCCGGTTCCGGCCTGGACGGCCAGATGCTCGCCGGACTCGATGGCGTGCCGCACCGCTTCGGCCATCGCGACCTGGCCGGGCCGTTCGGAACCGCCGATGCCGGCCACCGCGGCCGAGAGCAGTTCGGGCACGGACGGCAGGCCCCCGTCGTCCTCACCCGTGCTCTCACTGAGGTCTGCGGGGGCCGAGGGGTCTGCGTGGGCCTTGGGTTCCGGGGGTGCTTTCCGGGTGCGGCCTGCGGACACGTCGGGAACGCTACCTCCTGGTAGTGACAATCGTGACCGCGCGGACACGTGGCCAGGTGAGCGCGGCGTGTCAGCCCGGGAGTCCGGCGCCGACCGGACGCTGACCGTGCAGGCGGTGGGCGCGCTGGTGCCCTCGTGGGCGGTGTTCGGCCAACGGGGGCCGGGTGCACCCGGGGGAAGCACCACCGCTCGTTCGGAGTAAATTCGCCGATGTGACCAGTGCAGAAGTTCTCACGGATGCGTTCGGCCGGGTGCGGGAAGGCGTGCACTGGGCGGTCGAGGGGTTGTCGGCGCTGCAGCTAGCGGCCCGCCTGGACGAGGCGGCCAACTCGATCGCGTGGCTCTGCTGGCACCTGAGCCGGGTACAGGACGACCACCTCGCGGACGCGTTCGGGACCGAGCAGGTGTGGCCGGAGTTCCGCGACGCGTTCGGGCTGCCGTTCGGGGTGCTCGAGACGGGCTACGGGCACAGCTCGCGCGAGGTCGCGCTGGTCCGGGTCGCGTCGGGCGACCTGCTCACCGGGTACCACGACGCGGTGCACGAGCAGACCGTACGGCTCGTGTCTGGCCTCACCGACGCGGACCTGTCCCGGGTCGTGGACGAGCGGTGGGACCCGCCGGTGACGCTCGGCGTCCGGCTGGTGAGCGTGATCTCCGACGGCCTGCAGCACGCCGGGCAGGCCGCCTTCGTCCGCGGCATCCTGCTCCGCGAGGGCTAGCCTCGAGCACGTGGGTTCAGCGCATTAAATAGGTGATATGCGCGTGTTGCTCGCGGCCCTGCTCGCGGCGCTGTTGCTGACCGGCTGCGCGAGCGCCGTCACGTCCTCACGCAGCGCGGCCGGGGCCCAAGCGACCGGCGCCCCGGTGGCCAGCGCGCCGTTCTACCTGGAGAACGGGTGGGACACCGTAAGCGTCGTCAACGGATTCACCGGCCAGACGCTGGCGGCCATCGCGGCGCCGCACTGGGCGGGGTCGTTCCCGTGGGTGGGCCATACGTCGTGGTACGCGTGTGGTGCGGCGCCCGATGACCGGACGTTCCTGCTATGCGGCACCCGCCAGTACGAGGAAGTGCGGCTCGGGGACGGCGGAAAACCGCAGTCGACGTCCGCACCGGCGGACATCCCGGTGGCGGCGCGGAACACCGGCAGCAACGGCGATCCTGAGTTTGCGGTCTCCCCCGGCGCACGGTTCGCCGCCGTCACCACCGCCACCGGGGAGATCATGGTGCTGTCCCTGGTCACCGGCGCGACCAGATCGTGGACGATCCCGGCCGGTGACGGCTATCCCACCGGCTTGTCCTGGGCCGGGGAGCGCTACCTGTCGTTCCAGTTCGTCCCCGTCTCGCAATCCAGTGACCCCGGGGCGGGCGGCGTGCGGGTGCTGGACACCCAGTCGGCGGCCACGGCGGCGCTGACCGCGTCCCGGCTGGTCATCAGCAATGAAGGCAAGCTGGCAGGCGGCATCACCGGGGTGTTCAATCCGGTCATCACGCCCGACGGATCAAAGATCGTGGCCGCCGCGTGGACCGGTTTCCTCGTCGCCGAGCTCGCCGAGTTCAACGCGCAGACCGGGCGGCTCATCGCTGTGCTGATGCCCGCGGCCCACATGCCAGGCAGCGGCGCCCCGTGCCAGGCCCTGTGGACCGATATGTCCGGCGCACACCTCATCGCCTACTGCGGCACCCCTGGCGTGCTCAACGGCACCCATCTCACCCCCGCTCACCTGCACGTTCCCGATACCTCCGGCACCGATTTCGCCGCGCTTCTCTGGTAGCCACGGCCCGCTTGTCACTGAGTGGCAAGGATCCGGCGGATCGGCAGCCGCGGCCAGCGCGTGAAGTTCGACGGCAACGTGTCGTTCCCCGCCGTGGCCGCTTCCAGCGAACGCCGCTGCGCCCTTCGACGCCGACGAGCCGCGCGAGTGCGTGGCTTTGGGGGTCGGCCACGGCCGCGCGCTGGCCCCTGCACAGCGCGCCGTCACTGACCGGTGGTGCCTCCATCAACTGGCTCACGGGCATAGCCGCACTCCTCGCCGTTCCGCGACAGGCCGGGCTCGACCGGCTGCGGCTAGCCTGCCGGGTCCGAGGCGCAGGGGTCAGTCACCGGGCCGACACCAGCGGTGTCGCCTTGCCGACATTGCGGCGGAGGTGGCGGGCGGCCGGGTGTGCCCGGCTGCCGGCCGGCGCTGCCTGCGCCGCGCTGCTGGAACGGATGGCCGGCGCCCGCCGCCGGCTCCGCGAGTGGCTCGGTCCGCTGGTCACCGACCCGGAGCAGGCGGCCAAGGTGGTCCTCGCTGCCGGGGAGGCGCTGGCTAACGCGATCGAGCACGGCAGCGGATGCGACCCAGACCGAATGGTCGGCCTCGAGGCGTTCGCCGACGGCGAGGCGGTCGCCCCGGCAGGCGGCCAGTAGTCGTCCGGCGTTGCTGACGATCTCGCCCACCGCGAGCCGCAGCGCCTCGTGGTCAGCCGCCAGCGGATCGAACCCGGCCAGCCACTGGCCGAACTCGCGGCGCATCTCGCTCAGGCTGGCCCGGCGAGCCGGCAGCTGCCGCGTCGACACCTGCCAGAGCCTGGCCGGCTCCTTCACCGCGGAGGTGCAGAGCGGCTATACAGCGCTGTACGTGATCAGCGTCGGGATCATCTTCCTCGCGCCCGCCGTCATCGGCTTGTTCTGGGGCGCGCCGCTGATCGCGCGCGAGCTGGAGACCGGGACCTCCGACCTGGCCTGGAACCAGTCGGTCACCCGGAGGAGGTGGCTGGCGGTCAAGCTCACCATCGTCGGCCTGACCGCCATGGCCGTTACCGAGGGACTGAGCCTGATGCAGGCCTGGTGGGCGGCGCCGCTCGGCCGGGCGGTCAGCGACGGCGCCCCCCAGGGCCCGCTCAGCCAGGACCGGTTCACCGAGCTGATCTTCGCCACCCACGGCATCACCCCGCTCGGCTACGCGGCGTTCGCCTTCGCCTTCGGCGTCACCACCGGGGCGCTGATCCGGCGGACCATCCCAGCCATGGCCGTCACCTTGGCCGTCTTCATCGCCCTCCAGATCGTCATGCCGCTAGGGATTCGTCCCCATTTCGCCCCGGCCGACCACACCGTCATCGCGACGGCCGGGGGATTCGATGCCGGCGGACCGACCGGCGCGGGCGGTGACACCTTGACGATGGTCGCCACGAGCCTCCCCGGCCAGCCCGACGCGTGGATCCTGTCCAGCGGGCCCATCAACGCCGCAGGGCAACCAGTCAGCACCACCCCGGCCGCCTGCACCGCGCAATCAATTGAAAACGGCCCTGCCTTCTATGGCTGCCTGACCAGCCAGGGCATCCGGGAAGCCATCAGCTACCAGCCCGCCAGCCGATACTGGCCCTTCCAGTGGACCGAGACCTCGCTCTACCTCGCCCTGGCGCTGGCCCTGGTCGGCTACTGCTTCCGCCGGCTCAACCGCCGCCGCTCCTTAAGCAACGCCGGCCAACGAGTGGCAGAGAGGGCCCTCAACCGCGTCCGGCGTCCAGGGCCCGATCGAGCTCTGCAATCCAACCAGCCTGCTCGCGCCCTTGACCGCGTCAGGCATTAGCAGCGCCACGCGGTCAGTCACCGTGTATCACGGCCAGCAGGCCCTCACCCTCACCCTCCCCGGGACGCAACAGGACCCCAGCCTGACGGGTCGATCGTCGTGACCGACACGCAGAAGCCGGTGCTGCTGGACATCTCCGAGCCGGGTTCCGGGGCGTTCGCCTTCACCGGATACGGGGCAACCAAGACAATCGCACCCCCGGCCTCCAGCTAGTCAGCGGCCGAGTGCCCGCGCGAGCTGCGCCTTGTTCATCGATGAAAGGCCCTTGATGCCGCGGCTGCGCGCCTCGGAGTACAGCTCCTCGAAGGTCGGGCCCCCGGTGCCGCGGTGCGAGCGCAGCCCGCCGCGCCGGGACGAGGACATGTCCCGCGTCGACGTCCGACTGGCCGTCTTCGCCTGGCCGCACCGGGCGCGTTCCTTGTTCTGTCGGCGGAACTTGAATACTGACCAGGGCGCGGCAGGATTTTACGCCCTACGGGTGGCGCGCAGATCGCCAAGCCGACGACCGCGCACAGATCATCTGTTCTGGCGTGCGGAGACGTTCTGTCGCGGCATGGGAGTGCACTCGTGCGTCACTAGCGCCACTGGCGGATCCTGACTGCGGTGTTGACGCCAACGATCTGACAGTTACAATCAGTTTATTGTAACTCTTATTTAGAGGTGACTGTCATGACTGAGACTGATCGACGGCGGTGGTGGGCCCTCGGGGGGCTCACACTCGCCGTCCTGGCCGTCGGCCTCGATGGCACGGTGCTCAGCGTCGCCCTCCCCACGCTTGCCAAGGCGTTGCACGCGTCGGAGTCGGATCTGCAGTGGTTCTCGTCGGGCTACCTGCTCGTGCTCGCCGCGGCGATGCTGCCGCTCGGATTGCTCGGCGACCGCTACGGGCGGAAGAAGGTGATGCTCGGTTCGCTCGCGCTGTTCGGAGCCGGCTCCGCGGCGTGCGCGTACTCGAGGACGGTCGGCGAGTTCATCACCGCGCGGGTCGTGCTCGGCATCGCCGGTGCCGGCATCATCGTCATGGCCCTTTCGGCGCTGACCGTGCTGTTCAGCGAGGAGGAGCGGCCGAAGGCCGTCGGCGTGTGGGCGGCGGCGAACTTCGTCGCGCTGCCGATCGGGCCCATCCTGGGTGGCTGGTTGCTGACCAACTACTGGTGGGGCTGGGTCTTCCTGTTGAACGTCCCCGTCGCGTTGATCGGTCTCACCGCCACCGCGATCCTCGTACCCGACTCGCGGGCGGCACACCCTCCTGGGCTCGACCCCGTCGGCATCATGCTCTCGGTCGCCGGTCTGGTCGGTGTCACCTACGGGTTGATTGAGGCCGGCGAGTACGGCTGGAGCAATCACGGCGCGTGGCTGCTCATCACCGGCGGGCTCGTCGTGATCGCCGGCTTCTTCATATGGGAGCGCCTGCTCAATCGCCGTCCGGACGGCCAGCCGCTGCTTGACCTCGCGCTGTTTCGCTCCAAGGCGTACCTGTGGGGCGTCGTCCTTGCTGCCGTCGCGATCCTCGCGATGTTCGGCGTGCTGTTCACGCTCCCCCAATACTTCCAGGGCGTCCTCGGCACGACCGCGATGGGTTCGGGGGTGCGGCTGCTGCCCCTCATCGGCGGGCTCCTGGTCGGCGCGCTGCCCGCCAGCGTGATCGCCAAGGTCGCCGGGACGAAGCTGACCGTCGCCTTCGGCTTCGCGGCGATGGGGGCCGGGCTCATCCTCGGCACGACGACGAGCCTTTCCTCGGGGACCGGGTTCGTCGCGACGTGGATGGCGATCTGCGGATTCGGCCTCGGTATCGCGATGGCGACCACGTCATCAACTGCGCTGGCCGAAATGTCGCAAGACCAGGCCGGTGTCGGCTCAGCAGTGCTGCAGGCGCTGAACAAGGTCGGCGGGCCGCTCGGTTCCGCGGTCTTGGGCAGCGTGCTCGCCTCGGCCTACGTCGCCCGGCTCGACCTGGCTGGCCTGCCGGCGGCCGCGGCCACAGCCGTTCGCCAGAGCGTGTTCGGCGGCGACGCGGTCGCCCGCGCGCTTGGGTCGAGCACCCTCACCGAGTCGGTGCACCTGGCGTTCGTGCACGGCATGGACGCGGCGCTCAGCGTGTCGGCGGGGATCGCGTTCGCGGGCGTCCTCCTCGCGCTCGTCTTCTTGCCGCGTGTGAAGCTTCCCGATCAGCACGACGAGAAGGCGCTCACCGAGGAGGCCACCGCCGATGTCTGATCATCGGCCAACTGGACTTCGCGAGCGAAAGAAGGCCAGGACGCGCGCCGCGATCCAGTCCCACGCGCTGCGGCTCTTTCGCGAGCAGGGCTACGACGCGACAACCGTGCAGCAGATCATCGAGGAGGTCGAGGTCTCCGCGAGCACTTTCTTCCGCTACTTCCCGACCAAGGCCGATGTCGTGCTGTCCGACGAGTTCGACCCGGTGATCGTCGCCGCATTTCGCGAGCAGCCGCGGGAGCTGAGCGTGATCCAAGCGCTGCGCGCCGCGTTCGCCCGGGCATTCGCGCAGATAAGTGACGACGACCGCGCCGTACAGCAGGACCGGATGCTCCTCGTTCTGTCGGTGCCCGAGCTTCGCGCGGCGATGCTCGACCAGTTCGCCTCGGCGATGGGTTTGCTCGCCGAGATCATCGCGGAACGGACCGGGCGCTCGCCAGCCGACGTATCCGTCCGTACGTTCGCCGGAGCAGTCGTCGGTGCGGCGATGGCCGCGATGTTCGCGATCGCCGACGATCCCTCGTCAGATGTCGCGGAGACGATCGACCAGTCGATGGCGTGCCTTGAGGACGGACTTCGCCTCTGATCTGAGTGCGCGCGCACCGCACGTCGCGATACCCGAGGACCAAGAACCCTCGCCACCAGTAATCCCTTCGGTTGACCGATCTCCGCCCGGCAGAAGTCCGGCAGAACCTGACGCAGAACCCGGAGACGACGGGTGTGTTCGAGTGGTTCGGGCGGGCCGATCTCCGGCGCTGGTGGCGAGGCTGGGACGAAAATGGCCTGATCGGCCCGGACGGGGGAACGCTGATCGTCACCTGTGGCGACCAGCGGCTGGGCCTAGTCAACTGGCGCCGCCAGCAACTCACCGTGCCCAGTTCGTACTGCTGGGAAATCGGCATCGTGCTGCTGCCGGAGGCCCGTGGCCGCGGTTACGGCACGCAGGCGCAGCGCCTGCTCGCTCGCTACCTGTTCGCGCATACCACGGTGCACCGCATCTGGGCGGGGACCGAGGTGGACAACCTCGCTGAGCAGAGAGCCCTGGAGAAAGCGGGGTTCACCCGGGAGGGGATCACTCGTGCTATGGGGTGGCACGATGGCGCCTGGCGGGACGGGGTGATCTCCAGCGTCCTCCGTACCGATCCGGCTGTGTGACTGGTGCGTCCAAGTCCAGCCCGGCCAGTGGCACCGCCGGCCTGCCGGCCAGGGGAGGTCGAAGAGGTGCAGCGGGCGGGCGGTTACGGCTGGCGGTTCAGAAGCGGACCTGGTACCAGGTGGCGCCGGCGTCCGTGGTCCGCAGGAGCAGGCTCTCGCCGCCGCCGAACGGCCCCCCGATCACCATCCAGCCGACCGCCGGGCTCAGGTAGGACAGGGAAGTCAAGCTCACCCCGCCGCTGGTATCGGGGACCGCGACCTGGGTCCAGGTCTGCCCGCCGTTGGCCGAGCGGTAGAGGTAGTCCGGGCCCGGCGTGACGACGGCGATGGTGATCATCGTGGCGCGGCCCGGCAGGACGGCGAACCCGGACACGTCGCCGCGCATCGGGGCCGGCCCGACCAGGTGCTCGGTCCTGCCGCCGTTAACAGAACGCAGGACCTGCTTTTCGGTCTGGAACATGCCTTGCGGGAAGGCGCACAGGAACAGGACGTGCGAGGGGCTGGCCGGCGCGATGCCCGCCGGCTGGTAGTGGGCCCCCGGGCAGCTGAACGGGTACTTGGTCCAGTGCACGCCGTCAGCGGTCGCCCACACGTACTCGCCGCTGCCGGTCTGGGTGGAGTTGGCGAACCAGGCCGCCCGGCCGGACACCGCGAAGACGGCCTGCGCGGCCGTCATGGTGCCGACCCGGGTCCACGCGTTGGTACCGGCCGGGCTGCGGTACAGCTCATCGGCCAGGCCGTGGAACGGGTCAGGATCGACGACGGCCCACGCGGTCCCGGCGGAGGCGGCCATCGCCGTGACGCCGCCGCCCAGCGAGGGGACGATGCTCCCGCCCAGGGAGATTCGCTGCCAGTGCGCGCCGCCGTCATGGGTGGCATACAGCCCCGGGCCGTACAGCCACCCGTCCTGGCTGTTGGCGAACACCACGCCGCTGACCCTGGCTGCCTGGGTCAGCAGGTCTCCCGCGCCATCGAACAGCAGAACATCAGGTGCGCCGGCGACGTGCCAGTGCGCGCCGCCGTCGGTGGTGGCCGCCAGCCGCGCCCGGCATACCGGATTCCCGTGCGTGCAGCCCATACCGCCGAGGACGAAGCCCGCAGAAGGGGACAGGAAGCTCGCCGACATCGGCTGGAACCCCTCGGGCCCGCCCGCGGCCCGCGCCGGGCCGACCGCGCCGGCGGCACCGGCCGGGCCCAGTGAAATAAGCGCGCCCGCCACCGCGGCGCATATGACGCGCGTGACACCTCGATGCACGGCAAGGACCTCCCTAGCCAGCCGCCCGGGACCGTCGAGATCCTGGCGGGGGCGGAGGTCACGCGGCCGGTCCCGGGGCTTCTTCCGCCCCAGCGGGCGCCGCTCCTTGCCGATCCCGTCCTGCTGTCCGCCAAGCCAGGCAGCACAACCGCTCTGCGGCGATACCACCTGGTTCGATTCTCCAGCGGCCGGGGCGCGTCCGCCAGGGCCGCTGGCAGCCCCATCCCGCACATTCCGTTAGCCCTGCCTCGACGTCAAAGCGCAACTTCGGGGCAGATGAGGAAGTTCACGCGGTGATCAGAAGGGCCGCCAGGTTTCCAGGTTGGTTCGTCACACGATGATCTTGGACGCCGTTGCCCCGCCTCCGCCGACATCCCTTGGAATAGGTCATCTCGGGCGGGTCAGATCCCGAGGTAGGACACGATCTTGTCGCCTTCAGGCACGATCAGGCGCGAGCCGGAGGCGGACAAGCTCGGGAAGTCGGTGACCACGGCGGCAGTCGTGGTGGAGAAGACCGACTTGCCGTCGGAGAGACGGAAGCCGGACAGCAGACCAGCCCGGCTGACGTCCCAGACCACGCCGCCAGCGATGATCGGAGGTCCCGCCGCGTAGCTGGTCACTGACCACAGGATGTGGATCCCGGCCGTGGGGGTGACCTCGATCGCCCGCAGGCTGGTGTAGCAGGAGAACACGACCGTGCTGCCGTCCACCGCGTCGCCGCCGAAGCCCCCCTCGCACAGGTCCGAGGAGGCCAGCTCGCCGCCGGTTCCGCCGAGCCGGCTCCCGTCGAGGACGTAGCCAATCCCTTGCTTGCCGATCTGGAAGATCAGGCCGTCCGGCAGCAGCGCCGGCGCCGTCGACCCGAGGTCCAGGTCGTCGGCCGACAGGGCGGCGAAGCCGGCCGGCGTGAAGCGATCCTGGACGGCCAGGCCCGGGCTGAGGCGCAGCACGCTATCGGAGTCATCGACCTGGGCGTATGGCATGCCGTTGCCGGTGGCGACGTAGAGGCTGCCGTCGCGCACGGATTCTCCGGCCGGGGCCCAGATGCCCGCCTGGCGCTGGTTCGGCGTGGTGAAGGAGACCACCGGCCCCGAGCCGGAGACGGGCGCTCCCGCGATGCGTCCCTTGTAGTCGGAGCAGTCCCCGTCCAAGCCGCCGAATGGCACGTACACCCGCGAGCCGAGCAGCGTCAGGGCCCCGCGCTCCTGCTGGGCCCGCGGATCGCTGCCGCTGACGTCGATAGGGCGCTGCCAGTCGGTCTGCCCGGTGGCCAGGTCGAGTTCCCACAGCGTGTGCTGGTAGGTCGGCTGGGCGGTGAACGTCACGACCCACAGCCGCCCGGTCGCCGGGTCGGCCACCGGGGTCCCGGTGATCCCGGACGGGTTGATGTTGCCGCACGGCAGGCCGGCCGTGACCGGGGACGCCAGGTGCCGGGCCCATAGCACCGCGCCGCTCGACGCGCCCAGGGCGTAGACGCTGTCGTTCTCGGTGGCGACGATGACCTCGGAGCCCACGACCAGAGGCTGGGCGTACACCGCGCCGTCGACGGACGCGGTCCACGACTGCCGCACCGCGACGAGCGCCGGCGAGCCGACCGCCACCCCGCTGCGTTCCGCAGTACGGTCGTAGGTTGGCCAGTCCGCGGCCGCGGAGGACGCGGCCGACTGCGACACGGTGGCCGACGACACGGTGGCCGGCGACACGGTGGCCGACGACACGGTGGCCGACGACACGGTGGCCGGCGACGTGCAGCCGACCGCCGCGACCAGCAGCGCGGCGGCGCCCGCGACCGCAGGCCACCGCCAGCCGGGAGCCCGGCTGGGGCCGGGGGCGTCAGGCTGGACCGGACCGCGGCAGCGCTGCATCATCCGCCTATTCTCAACGCCCCCCGCCGGCTCAATCAAACCTATGACGGCCGGGCCGCGGTGTTGCCGCGGCCCGCACAGGCAGCCCCGTCCGGCATGAGGTATTCACACTGACCTAGCCCAGCGGGCTCCGCGAGCGCCCGTCGCGCATGACGCCGCGCGGATCAGGGATTACGCTGCCGCCAGAAACCATCCCGCCGGTGAACACCGGTTCCACGTCGGCACCTTCCACGCTCACGGCGAGATCCGCGTCCGCGGCGTGACCGGCGATCGCCGCCAATGACCGCCACGTCACTCCTGGTCAGCAAGGTCGACTGGCGGCAGGTCGCGCACCTCGTCCTTGGTGAGGCTGAGCCGGACGCCGTCACCGACACCGGCCACGGCGCCGATCGGAATGGCGACTCTCTTCTTGCCCCACAGGTGGCCCTCGTCGAGCAGGACGTGGGTCACGTGGTGGTCGCTGGGATTGATGACCAGTCCCTTGACTCGCCCGATAGGCCCGTCGGTGGCGTGGACGTGCTCGCCGCGCCGCACCTCCACCTCGCCCACAGGCACTCGGTCAGAGATAATCGGCTGCGGACCCATGCCCTCCATCCCCATACCGCCCATACCCATCCCCATACGGCCCATGCCCAGCCCGTAGTAGGGCCACGAGACCATCTGGTCTTGTCCGTAGCCCCACTGCCCGCGCGCCCCGGGCAGGAACTGCGTCTCTTCGGCATCCTCTAGCGCTTCGAACTCAGAGGTGGTGCAGCGCAGCCGGATTCCGGCTCCTGTGGAGCTCACGAGATCGATCGGAACGAGACGGCCCGTTCCTTGGCGATGCTTCGCCTCGACGACGAGATGGGTGAGGACGCGGGCGACGGGATCGACGACCACGCGTCTCAGTTCCCCGCAGGTGCCGTCACTGCAGAAGACGTCGCTTCCAATGGTGAAGTCTGCTGGTCCGCTCAACGCATCCTCCATGTCTTTGCCGGGCACAACCTCATGCTGCCACCTGTCCGTAGTGCCGACCGAGGTGCTCCGGTCGCCAGATGGGCGGGCCGGGCTGCTACGCGCCGAAGGTAGGCGGCGGCGCAGGACCGGTCCACGACTGCGTGCTGTCCGGGCACGCCCTCGTGGCAGACAGCATCTCGCACGGCTGGCTGTTGCCACGCATGGCCGCAGTCCTCCCAGAATTCCCGGTTCTGGAGCGCCGGGCCCATCCACCCTCGGTCCGCGGAAGCTCAATGACCTTGCTCGATCCTCTGGCATGGGTACGGACACTCTTGCGTACCCCTGTGATAGAGGGAGACCATCATGAACATGGCAACGGGCTTCGACCGCAGGCATCCGCGTGCTGGTCACGGCCTGGCTGCTCGCCTTGACCGGCGTCCTGCTGGCCTACGGCTACTGGGGCTGGCCGCTGCTGACGCTCGCGGGCGCGGTGTCGAACAGCGTGCTGGCCTATCGCGTCTGGCGGGCGACAATGCGTTAGACCCGCACCGGCCGTCCTAGAGCCTACGCCGGCCCTGCTCAGCTGGCACATCGCTGCCCCATCTCGGGATGCTCGGCTCCATCCCGCAGAGGCAACGCAGCACTCAGAAACCCGACCAGCGCAACACGCCAGAACAGCCGGTTCTGGATGTCCGCAACCAGCCGGACAGTCATCGTCGGCGGCGTACCTAACTGCGGTGCTGCGCCCGCCGATCGCCAGGCGGGAGATCCCGGCTTGCACACGCCACTGATGATGACACCGGACGTCACGGGCGATCGGCTGTGGTCGCTGGCACACTCGGTGAGGTGAGTCAAGATCGAGCCAGATACGGCGTCGATGGAGGGTACGGCGGCATTCCTTTCTTCCTCCTTGTCGGAGCCGGTCTTTTGGCTGGTGACCGGTGGGCACGTAGACGAGGCAGGTCGAGTTCTTCGATGCCGATGCACGGGACCTTCCCTTTCCGCCCGGGTCGTTCGACGTGGTGCTCAGCAACCTGACCTTCAGCAACATCCGAGGCAGCGAAGAACACGCCAGGGCTCTCCGCGAGGCCGTTAGGGTCCTTCGCCCGGGCGGACGGATGCGCGTCGTCGATGACCGCGCCGACCGGTACGCCCCTGTCCTTCAGAGCGCCGGATGCATGGAGGTCGAGGTACGCCGCCTCGACTGGCGGACGTCGTTCGGCCTTCCCGGCCATCACCTGACTCTTGTCTCAGCCAGGAAACCAGCCGCCGTTGACAGCCCGATTCAAGCTAGGGCAATAACTCTCCATCTGCAGCCGGTCGATGTCGATGACGAAGACCCGTGATGCATGCAGGGCAGAGCGGGTGGCCGATGACGGGCTCACCGGCGGCCAGGGGAAAGTTCAGCACAACCAGCGCCGGTCACCACAAGCCGCGCGACCGGGATCGGGGCGACCCCAGCCGCGGTTAGCGGCATGCAGGTGAGCTTAGCCTTGTGGCGAGGCGGTGAGCTGTGCAGCGAGCTGGTACTTGAGGACCTTGCCAGCTGGATTGCGGGGCAGCGCGTCAACGAACTCCAGCCGCAACGGGATCTTGTACCCGGCGAGCTTGTCGCGAGCGAATTCGCGCAACTCGTCAAGGGTGAGCGCGGCACCGGAGTTCAGCGCGACCACGGCAGTGACCGCTTCGCCCCACTGCTGGTGCGGTGTCCCGAGCACGGCGACTTCCGCGATCGCCGGGTGACTGTAGAGCACTGTTTCTACTTCGGCGGGGTAAACGTTCTCCCCGCCGGTGATGACCATGTCCTTCAGCCGGTCGACAACATAGACGTAGCCGTCTTCGTCGGCCTGCCCGATATCCCCGGTGTGGAACCACCCGTCGGCGTCGATCACCTCGTTAGTCGCCTCGCGATTGTTCCAGTAGCCCGCCATCACCTGCGGGCCGCGGACGCAGATCTCGCCGCGCTCGCCTGGTGCCACAGCGCTGTTCTGAGCATCGACCAGGCGGACGTCCGATAGCGGCAGCACCGCGTGTCCCGCCGCGCCGACCTTCACGCTCACCTCCTCGGTGCGCAACACGAGCGCCAGTGGCGAGGTCTCGGTCAGGCCGTAACCTTGCACGAAAGCGATGTCCCGCTGGCCGTAGCGGGTGATCAACGTCTCCGGCACTGGCGCGCCACCGCAGATGAGATAACGCAAGCTGGACAGGTCGGCCGCTTCGAACTCCGGGACCTGGGACATGAACAAGAACATCGCCGGCACGCCGAACATCGTGGTCACCCGGTAATCGGCGATCAGTTTGAGCGCCTGGCCGGGATCGAAGGCCGGCATCAGGACGATCTGCCCGCCCTTGTGCAACGTCAGCAGCGTTGTGACGTTCAGCCCGCCGATGTGGAACAGGGGCGCGGTAACCAGCGACACGTCGTCATGACTGATGTCGAAGGCGAGCAGCGCGTTGACGTTGTTCCAGAACAGGTTGCCGTGGGTGAGCATGGCTCCCTTAGGCCGCCCGGTGGTCCCTGAGGTGTACATGATCACCGCGACCTCGTCGGGCCCGGCGTGGACCGGGGCAGCGAGTCTTCCCCGGTTCGCGACCAGTTCCGGAAGCGGCTCCCAGCCCGGAGCCGCGGACAGCGCGAGCGCTCGCCGGATGCCCGCCTCAGTGAGCACCGGGTCGGCTGCGGCAACGTGCTCGGCGTCGGCCAGCAGAGTGTGCACGCCTGCGTCGGTGAGGATGTAGCCGAGCTCGGCGTCGGTGAGCCGGTAATTCAACGGCACGAAAACCGCCCCGATCCGGGCGGCTGCGAACAGGGTGATTAGGAACATCGGATCGTTGAGGCCGAGATAGGCCACGCGGTCCCCCCGGCCGACGCCGCCTGCGGCAAGCTCTGCGGCCAGCGTATCGATCTGGTCGAGCAGGTCGCCGTAGCTCGTGGTGTGCCCGTCGAATGTGATTGCCGGCAGGCGGGGCGTGGCGGCCGCTCGCCTACCGATCAGGGAACCAAGGTCCATCGGCGGCCCTGCGGGTACGGCCATTGCCCGTCCCTCCCTATGACAGATGCGGAGAACCCATACGGCGGATGCGGAGAACGGAGCGGAACCTGGCCCACGCGGCAGAACCCGCTCCCGTGAATCAACATAGGCATCACCGGTAAATCGCGTCCAGTGATACGAGGGCGGACCTCGCGTGCGGATCTCGCACTTGCATTTACTGGGCTGCGACCAGGAGATACCACGTTTCGTAAACGGGTACACTTGCGGTCGTTTCGTAGCCGCGATCTGCGATCGCCGCGCCGACCGCTGCGGACGCTGTGCGGCTCCGGGTTAACTGCCGAAGAAGGACAGTTCTGGAAGCAGTTTGCCTGCCGCCTCGATAAGCTGCTGGGCGGTCTTGGCCGCCTGCTCTGCTTCTTCCTTAGTAGTCGTATCGGCGGGCCGCCGCAGGTATTCGAGTTCGTTGCGGCGGCGCCGGAGTGCACCGAAGGGCCGGAAGCCGTCACCGAACTGGGCTCGGACCGCATTCTCGATGGTCAGATGGCCACCAGTGATGGTAGACCGGAGGCCCTGCTGAGCGAGCAGGGCGGCGCAAGCGAATCGGGCAGCGTCATAAGCCAGAATGAACGTGCTGTACGGATCGTCCTGGACCAGTCCGGCCGCAGTGGCCGCTGTCTTGCGGGCTTGCTCAAGGAGCGGGCCTCCGTCAGATCCGGCTCCGGTTACCGCTTCCAGTCGCCCCTCGGCGATGAGCTGGTCAATTTCAGCCTCGCCCATTGGCCATCGAGCCATTGCCTGGCTTCCCCTCTTCCGGATACCGGCCGGGTGCCGTTGTGCCGTCGGGCACGAGCACCGCTACGTACGGGCTGGACTGGATCTGCCTGACGAGCGGATCAGCTGCCTGGCGCCATACCTCTCCAGCCCGGAGCACGGGGTTGACGGGCATGCCGAGCCGCTGCTGCGCGCGATCGGCCGCGTCGTAGACATCTTCCCTGCTCGGCGAGCCGATGACCAGGACATCCACATCATTGGGCGGTTTCCCGTGCCGTTCCTGGTAGCGAGCCGCCCACGAGCCGAAGATCAGCACCTCCTCTGCCCCTTCCAGGCCAGAGAATTCCTCAGCAACAACTTGCAGGGGCCCCCACGACAAGAACAGCAGCTCTGCTAGCGGTCCGGTCAGACGGTTGTCCGGGTTCGCCCGCACCATCGCTGACCGCCCCGCCTGGCGTCGCTGCAGCAAACCTGCTTCTGTCAGACGTTTCACCTCACCGTGGACGGTGCTAAGCGGCGCGCCGAAACGGTCGGCCAGCTCCGTCAGGCTGTGTTCCTCGCCGGGCTTGAGAAGCAGCGCGGCTAGGATGTCTGCTTGCAGACGCGACCGGAAGACGGGCAGCAACGCCGGTGCCGCGCTTCGCATAACCTGAAGATATCTACGAGTTATCCGCAGCGTCAAACAGGCGCGGGCAAGACCGCCTAGCGCTTGTGAGCTCAGACCACTCGCCTGCGAGGCTAACGCCCAGCTGGCGTCCGCTGGTACGTGCCCGGCAGGCAAGCGGAGAAACGGATCGCCCTGCTCACGTCATTCAGCGACTAAAAGCAAGGGTTCCGGATGTGGCGTGCCAGCCATCGCCGGCCCACCCGGCTGTCGTTGTGACTGTGGTCTTCAGGTCGCCAGCCAGAAGGTGCCATGCCGCGAGCGTATGGCCGACGCCAAGCGGGTCGATGCGTGACGGGCCGAAGACGCCCAGAACTGGCCGTACTGTGCCGCTCGGCCGCGGCGAACTGGCCATCCACCGCCCGCGCGTATTCGCTCTGTCGCTGCGAGCCGCGCCGCTCCTCGCATGACCGGCCAGCGTGGCCGGATCCAGTCACGCGCAGCGCGCAAGACGCGCCGGCCGTCAAGCGCGGGCGGGTCCTGGTGCCGCGGCAGATCGGCCAGACCGCCCGGGCCCGCGACACCAAGCAACCGCCAGCCGAAGCCTCGCCGCGCGGCACAGTGAACCGCGGAGGACGTGAGCGCAGCAGCCGGGCAGGCCTGCGAGCCAAGATCACTGAGGATGAGGAGGACCTGCTGGCGTTCTATGACTACACAGACAAAAGACCTGCAAAACCCCGCTTACTACGGCCCCGCTCCTTCAGTGCGCTGAACACCGGGTCGTACGGGCCGTCGCAGATCCTGGGCAGCAGCGTCACGAGCATGTCGAACGCTTGCTCCCGGAAGGCCGTGCATCTGCCGGAGCACGCCGGACTCCAGGCACGGGCGGTAGTTCACGCCTGGGTACGGCGCAGGCGGATGTAATCTTCCAGGAGCATCCCGTCGCCAGTCCCGGCG
Source organism: uncultured Actinomycetes bacterium (assembly GCA_963789225.1). GTDB lineage: Bacteria > Actinomycetota > Actinomycetes > Streptosporangiales > Streptosporangiaceae > Palsa-504. The sequence goes on along the minus strand of CAWBKD010000026.1, from coordinate 177,737 downwards.
AGCGCTGCCTCCTGCGCCTGATAGGAGCCGGGCCGGTTCGTGGCGATCACCATGCCGCTCCAGAGCCGCAAGACACGCCGCAGCTGCGTCCACCCGGCAGGATCTCGGGCACCGTCCAGGGCTTCCCGGTATGCGGCCAGGAAGTTCGCGCGCTCCCGGTCGGGCAGTCCCCTGAGGATCCGCTCCGGGTCCAGTGGGTCCTCGTAATGCTCAGCGGGCTGAGCGCTCATGGGGTCAAAGTACGGTCCGCGAGCCCGGGGTGGAACCGCAGGCCCGCCGCCCGCCACAGGTCCGCCAGGCGTGCCGTGTCGGAAGCCGTCGCTGACCTGATCACCACGTCCTCCCGGGTTGCTGTTATCCGATTGTTACCGCAGGCGGCAACCGCGGCCAGGCTTCCGGCGTGTCAATAGCGTAACGATGCGGCGGCGTGGGCAGGACTTCCTGCGGTCCAGGCGCACCTGGGCCGGCGTCGTGGCGCTGGCGGTCGTCGCGGGAATCGCGTTCGGGATCCGGGTGACGAGCGGCCGCCCGGCGGCCGGGACGATCCGCCCCGGCGGCACTGCGGCCTCGCAGCCGATCGTCCCGGCCTGTGCGCACCTCCGCGTGTCCTGACCGGGCCAAGCGGTGAGTACGATGCCGGGCACGATCTACGCGCTCGTGTTCCGTAACACCGCGGCCGGCCCGTGCGTCCTGGAGGGCTGGCCGCGGGTCACGGTCCGCGCGCCGGCCAGCCTGACCGGGCTGCGGGTCATCGACGGTTCGGCCAGCGGGGGCTTCGGGCCGATCCGGGCGACTCGCGTCGTGCTGGGGCCGGGCGCGGAGGCGGCCGCGTGCGCGGCGGCGGCGCTCCGGGCCCGGGTCACCGACACGGTGACGGGCCAGCAGGGCTCGTTCATCATCGTCCGGCTCAGCGCGCGCGGACGGGAGTGCACCCTGCGCGGCACCAGCGCCCCGACGATCAGGCTGCACGAGGCGGACGGCGCCGAGCCGATGGGAAGATATTCCCCACTCCGGGGTCGCAGCGGGCCACCGCGTCAGTGCTGGTCGCCTACGGCGATACCATCACCGCGCCGACCGCGCTCCCGCTGGGCGGGGCCGAGCCTGTGACGGCCGTGCTGCTGCTCCCGCGGTCGGGCAGCTGCGGCGACCTGACCTCTCTCACCATCTACCCCGGCCCGATCGGCCTCGGCCCCGGCCGGACCGTCGGCATCGGCGGGGCGGTCCAGGTCTGCGGGAGGCCCTTGGTGCTCGGCTTCCTGCCGGTCAGCCCGGCCGGCGAGGCAGCCGCGCTGGCGCGCCAGGCCCTCGCGGCCGCGGTGGAGAAGGGCCTGTGATGCTGTGATACGGCCGAAACCGGCGGGATCGTGGCTCGGAAGCGGCCAGTGGGCCCGCGAGGCGTGGTTCTCGGCCAGGTCTCGCGGCTCACCGGCCACGGTGCCCGCAGGCAGGCGTACCTCATCACTGCCTGGTGGGCGTCGACGCTTCGTTTCGATCTTTGAACTCGACGGGTTATCGAAGCAATGGAGGATTCGCGGCTCTTTCATCGAGGATCAGTCCGCGGCATCCTCTGAGGGTGGGAGCGAAGTCTGAAGTCGCTGTGATCAGCCTGCTGGTGACCTGCCTGAGCGCCGCGTGCGGGACGGCGGCGCCTGCCGCGTCTCTGGCTCTGCCTGCCACTATCACGCCTGCGACTTCGGCTGCGGCGCCGCTTCGGACCGCCGCTCTTCCATCACCGATGACGGCCCCTCCAGTCACGGCTCGGGCCCGCCCGTCGCGCTGCCCGCAGTACCCGGCGGCAACCTACGGCATCGACCCGAACCAGGTGGCCGACACCGGAGGCGGTGCCCAGCTGGTCACCGTCGTCGCCCCCTCGCAGGCGAGCCGGGCCGGGACCTTTACGGCCTGGGCCAGGGGAGCCAGTGGTTGCTGGAGCCCAGTGTCGTTTGCAGAGCAGCCCGCGCAGCCCTTCCCGGCGCAGACGGGCTACGGTGGCCTGCTGCCCATCGCCCAGCGCGTGCCCGGCGACTGGGCCACCCCCACCGGCCTGTTCCCGTTCGGCGCGACCGTCTATGGCAACTCCACCGTGAGCCCGACCACCCGCTACCCCTACCACCACCTGGTGTGCGGCGATTGGTGGGACGAGCAGCCCGGCAGCCCCGCCTACGACACCTTCCAGCACGTGCCCTGCGGGATCATCCCGTCATACGGTGACGATTCCGAGGCCCTCTGGACCGAGATCCAGCCCTACCAGCACTTCATCGACATCAAGATGCCCAGCCCTCCGGACCATGGAGCCGGCATCTTCGTCCACGACGACATGCCAGAGGGCTACACCGAAGGCTGCGTGGCCCTGCCCGATGCCGAGCTTGATGCCGTGCTCGGGTGGCTGAACCCCGCCGACCGCCCGCACATCCTGATCACCATCGGCTGACCCGGGCCCCCGGAGCCGGACCAACCGGTGACGGCTCCATCGGGAGGCTGCCGGCCACGACCGTGAAGGTGTCTGTCGTGCCGTCCTTGGTGACGATGAAAGCCTCGTACCGTTCACCGCGGGTGGCGTCTGGGAAGACGCTGACACCACCGGCCGCAGTGCAGTTCGAGCCGACCAGCGACAGCGGCGGCGGTTTGCTGTGCGCTGACGCCAGGCCCGCCGGGATGATACCGAGCGCCAATGCGCCAGCCGCCGCGATGGCGGCTATTGTCTTTCTCATCGGGTCTGCTTCGACCGTCCCGCCCGAGGGGCGGTGAGCGGGGCGGTTGACCGGTGCCCGGCCAGCGGAAACGCCACACTTAGTACACGGGCCGCGCGACGGCCGGTTCAGCCGCTTGTGGCGTGCCAGCCATCCGCCGGCCCACCCGGCTGTCGTTGTGACTGTGGTCTTCAGGTCGCCAGCCAGAAGGTGCCATGCCGCGAGCGTATGGCGGACGCCAAGCGGGTCAGGTGCGCGGCGGGCAGGAGGCGCCCGGAACTGGCCGTACTGTGCCGCTCGGCCGGCGAACTGGCCATCCACCGCCGACGCGTATTCGCTCTGTCGCTGGTGCCCCGCCCCAGGATGACGTGCTCGTTCTCTGGGCGTAGGGAAAGGCCGCTGCGCCGGGCGTTTGTGGTCCTGTGCGCCATCCGCGCGAGGCCGGAGGATTTGATCAGTCTCACCGGTTTGCTCCCCATTTGGCTCCCGGAAGGGGTGTTGCCGGCGGGCGTGACCGTGTCCTGGTGTGGTCCGATCCGATGTGACCTGCACGGACTCCACCGCAGGCGCAGCGGCACACCATTGGGTGGCAGTTACGCAATGGCAGGAGGTCAAAGATCAAGTTAAGAGCTCAAAACATGGCTTTGACCTGCGGAAACGTGGGCGATACTGGGATCGAACCAGTGACCTCCTCGGTGTGAACGAGGCGCTCTCCCGCTGAGCCAATCGCCCGTCGCAGGTCCCAGGCGTCTGCCGAGGGCTCACAGGGGCCCCGCCGACAGCCTCGTCCCGGCGCTCCCATAGGGTAGCGCATGTTGGCGGCCAGCGGCACGTCGCAGGCGCCACGTCCCGGGACCCGGGGACCCGGTGACTCAGAGTAATGACGAAAACCTGCAATCGTGCGCATCTGAACCAGGCTAATTACGCTCAGTATTGTTATTGAAACTACGTGTAGATAAATGAATGAGATCACGCTCAACGGCTATGCAATCGGCGTGAGGAAACACTAAACTGCATCAACGCCGTTGCGCCGAGCTGAACGATATTTGTCCAGGTCAAAGCAATGGCAAGGGCTCTTCTCCTCGGCGGGGCACGAAAGGCGCAAATCGGAAGCTGACCCCTTGGGAAAGCTTCACCCTCCGTGTGCGCTTCCGTCCCCAGGGGACCGCGTGACATGCGGCGAGCCCGGCTGTCCGGGACCGGTTAGGTAGGAGTGGGGACGCGATGAACAGAAGCAGCAGCACCACGATATCGGCCGAGATGGGTCTGAGACTCGTTGTCCCGCAGCAAACGATTGTGCCTCTCGTGGCCAGCCTGTACTACAGCGGCAGCGACCCGTATGCGGTCCGCATGGCGTTCCACGTCGGCACCGACGAACCGGTCGAGTGGATCTTCGCCAGGGACCTGCTCGCGGCGGGCCTCGAGTCGCGCCAGGGCGACGGGGACGTGCACGTATGGCCCTCGGCGCGGTCGTGCGCCATGGCCGACGGCCTGGACGTCATCGGGGGCGCCGACGTCGACGGCGCCGTGCTCAATATCGAGCTTTCTTCGCCATTCGGCCAGGCGCACTTTGAGGCACCTGCCCAGGCCATGGCGGCATTTCTGCAGCGCACCTATCGCGTCGTTCCGGCTGGTAAGGAAAGCGCCTTTATCGACATTGAGGGCGAGCTCACCGACCTGCTCAAGAAAGCCTAAGAACTACCTCAACGACGGGTAGGCCTGCGCCGCCACCCGGCATATCTCGGGCAGCAGCTCGTCCACGGCCGCGATCTGGCCGGCCACCTCACGGTCGATGTCCATTCGCGGGACGGACGCCCGCACGGCGTCGTGCACCGCTCCTAGTGGCACGCTGGGCGTGGCGATGTCGGCCCGCAGGTCGATGCCCTGGGTGGCGCAGCAGATCTCGACGGCCAGGCAGGCGCGTACGTTCGCGACCACCTCGCGCAGCTTGCGGACCGACGTCCAGCCCATCGAGACGTGATCCTCCTGCTTGCCTGACGTCGGGATGGTGTCGACGCTGGCCGGGTGGGCCAGCACCTTGTTCTCGCTGACCAGCGAGGCCGCGGTGTACTGGGCGAGCATGAACCCGGAGTTGGTCCCGGCCGCCGGGGCCAGGAACGGCGGCAGGCCGCGCGAGAACGCGGGGTCGAGCATCCGGTCCACCCGGCGCTCGCTGATGGAGGCCAGCTCGGCCAGCGCCATCGCGAGCATGTCAGCGGCGAACGCGAGCGGCTCGCCGTGGAAGTTCCCCGTGGTCATGACCTCACCGTCAGGGACGATGACCGGGTTGTCGACCACCGAGCCGAGCTCGATGGTGATCACCTGGCGGGCGTAGGCGAGCACGTCCCGTACCGCCCCGTGCACCTGGGGCGCGCAGCGCAGACAGTACGCGTCCTGGACGGCGTGCCTGCTGTGCCGGTGGCTGGCCAGCAGCGGCGACCCGGCCAGCAGCCCGCGCAGGTTGGCCGCGCTGGCCAGCTGCCCTGGGTGCGGCCGGAGCATCTGGACCCGCTCGTCGTAGGTCCGGTCGGTGCCGAGCAGCGCCTCGACCGACAGCGCGCAGGCCACGTCCGCCGCCCGGACCAGCATGTCCGCGTCGTACACCGAGAACGCGAGCAGGGCCTGCATCGGCTCGGTCCCGTTGACCAGCGACAGCCCCTCCTTGGGGGCGAGCGTCAGCGGATCAAGGCCGTGCTCGCGCAGCACCTCGGCGGCCGGGCGCCCGCCGCCGGGCGGGTCTGCCGGGCCGCGGACCGTGCCCTCGCCGATCAGCGACTGGGCCAGGTGAGCGAGCTGGGCCAGGTCGCCCGAGGCACCGACCGAGCCCTTGCCCGGGATCACCGGGAGCAGTCCCAGCGACAGCATGTCGAGCAGCCGCGCGGGCAGGTCGACCCGCACGCCGGACAGGCCCGCCGCGAGCGTCCTGGCCCGCAGCAGGAGCATCGCCCGGACCGTCTGGTCATCCAGGGGCGCGCCGATCGCGGCCGAGTGCGAGCGCACGATCGCACCCTGCAGCGTGGTCAGGTCGGCCTCCCCCACCGGCGTGTCCACCAGCGCCCCGAACCCGGTGTTGACCCCGTACACGGGCTCGTTCCCGCTGAGCGCGGCCAGCACCACCAGGCGGCTGGGGTCCATCCGCTCGCGCACGTCCGGACCCAGCCGGGCCTGCGCCTCGCCGCGCGCCACCGCTACGACATCCTCGACCGTCAGCGGACCACCGTCGACCACGACTTCTCTCATGGGCGACAGCCTGCCATGCCGGGCTGGGGAGGGTGCGGGAAGGGGCCCGGCCCGCCATGCCGTGGCGCCGGACAGGGCGCGGGAAGGCGCAGGACGCGGGAAGCGGGAAGCGGGAAAGGTTCGGCCGCCGCCGAAGTATTACGGGCCTAGCCTCGGGTTGCCCACCAGGAGAGGAGATCGTCATGATCACGTGCGTCATCCAGTACACGCTCGACCCGCACGCCGTGGAGGACTTCGAGAAGTACGCCACCACCTGGCCGCCCATCATCGAGCGCTGCGGTGGCCGGCTGACCGGGTTTTACCTGCCCAAGGAGGGCGCCAACGACTTCGCGCTGGCGTTGCTCGACTTCGACTCGCTGGCCGCCTACGAGCAGTACCGCGAGCGCCTGGCCGCCGACCCGGACGCCCAGGCCAACGTGGCGTTTGTCAGGCAGGCCCGCGCCGTCCTGGCCGAGCGCCGCTCCTTCCTGCGTAAGGTCTAACCGGCCCGGAAGCCGAAGGTGCCGGCCAGGCCCACCCCGCCCGCCGCAGTGACGCGCACGCTGCGGCGGTGTGGACCCGTGATGCCGCGCTCGATCCAGCCGACCTCGAACAGCCGGGCGGTGATCGCGGCGGCCAGCGCCCCGTTCAGGTGCCCGCGGCGCTGGGTCCAGTCGATGCACTCCCCGGCAAAGTGCCGCCGGGCGCGGCGCACCTCGCCGACATTGATGCCGAACGCCGCTAGGGTTCTCGCTCCGGCCCCGGTTACACCGAAGCGTGTGCCACCGCTCGTTCGGCTAAAAGGGTCTTGGTCTTTGCTGAGCAGGCCGCGGGCGAGCATGGCGTCGAGGAGTTCCACCCCCGCCCGGCCCGCCAGGTGGTCATAGCAGGTGCGCGCCTCGGCGAGCGCGGCGGCCTCGCGGGACTGGCGCAGGCTGCGCACCGGCAGCGGCGGGCTGATCGAGCCGATCGCCTCGAGCGCGGCCGCGACGTCGTGGCCGGCCAGGCGGTAGTAGCGGTGCCGGCCCTGCCGCGCCACGTCGATCATGCCGCCGTCCAGGAGCTTGGCCAGGTGGAAGCTGGCCGTCGCGGCGCTGACGCCGGCCAGCCTGGCCAGTTCTCCCGCGGCCAGCGGGCGGCCGGAGATCAGCGCGCGGAGCATGGCGGCCCGGGTCGGGTCCGCGATCAGCGCGGCGGCCCCCGCGATGTCGGTGTCGTACGGGACGGGATCCGGTACGGTCATGGTTCGAAGGTAGTCCGTCCATGGTTCAACCAGCGTCGAAGCGTTGACGGCGGCCCGGGTTTGCCCGTCAGGAGTTTGCGCGAGCGGCAGGATCGGCTACAGTTCTGAACGCACCAGGTGCGCGGACGTGGCTCAGTTGGTAGAGCATCACCTTGCCAAGGTGAGGGTCGCGGGTTCGAATCCCGTCGTCCGCTCGGAGGGTCTGTTTGCCCTTGCGGCGGAGTGGCCGAGTGGCTTAGGCAAGGGCCTGCAAAGCCCTGTATACGGGTTCGATTCCCGTCTCCGCCTCCACGACTCAGCCTCGCTGGCTCCGCCGTCCCGGTCCGGGCGCGCGCCCGGCGCCCGGCTGGACGAGCCCGGTTTCGTAGGCCAGTACCACCACCTGAACGCGGTCTCGCAGCCCGAGCTTGGACAGGATCCGCCCGACGTGGGACTTCACCGTGGTCTCGGACACGAACAAGGCGGCGGCGATCTCGGTGTTGGACAGGCCCTGGGCCACCGCGACCAGGACCTCGTGCTCGCGCTCGGTCAGGGCGGACAGCTGGGGGTAACGTTGCGCCTTCTGCGCGCCGGAAAGCGGGAGAACCTGGGCGTACTCCTCGAGCAGCCGACGGGTCACCCGGGGTGAGACGACCGCATCCCCCGCCGCGACCGTCCTGATGGCCGCGACGAGCTCGGCGGGCCGCACGTCCTTCAGCAGGAAGCCGCTCGCTCCGGCCCGCAGCGCGCCGAAGGCGTATTCGTCGAGGTCGAACGTGGTCAGGGCCAGCACGCGGACCTCGGGTTTAGCGGCGGCGATCCGCCGGGTCGCCTCGATGCCATCGGTGCCCGGCATCCGGATATCCATCAGCACGACGTCCGGCGCGTGGCGGCGGGTGAGGTCGACGGCTTCGTCGCCGTGCCCCGCTTCGCCGACCACGGTCAGGTCGCCCTCGGCTTCGAGGATCATGCGGAAGCCCCGGCGCAGCAGCGGCTGGTCGTCGGCCAGCAGCACCGAGATGCTCATCAGGGCGCTGCCGCACTGGGGCACAGCGTCGCCTCGACCAGCCAGCCGCCGCCCGCGGCCGGGCCAGCCCGCAGGGAGCCGCCGTGCAGGGCCGCCCGCTCGCGCATGCCGTCGATCCCGTGTCCCCCCTCTGCCGGCGGGATCTCCGCGGTGGCGCCGCGGCCGTCGTCGCTCACCCAGATCCGCACCTGGGGCTCGTCGTAGCTGATCGTGACCCATGCGTGCGCGGCCGCGGCGTGGCGGAGCGTGTTGGTCAGCGCCTCCTGGACGATACGGTAGGCGGTCAGCTCGGCGGCGGCGCCCAGCGGGAATCTGATGCCCTCGACCGCGAGATCGACGGCCAGCCCGGTCGCCCGGATCCGCTCCACGAGCTCACCGACCTGGGCGATGCCAGGCTGCGGGGGCTGCGGGCGCCCGGCCGGGGGCTCATCGGTCCGCAGCACGCCGAGCATGGCTCGCATGTCCGACAGCGCCTGCCGGCCGACCTCAGATACCTCGGACATCGCCTCGGCGCTGCGGCCCGGCTCGGCGCGGCTGACCACCGCCGCCGCGTCGGCCAGGGTGATCACGACCGACAGGCTGTGCGACACGATGTCGTGGAGTTCCCTGGCGATCCGGGTCCGCTCGGCGGCCGCCGCGATCGCGGCCTGCTGGTCCCGCTCGAAGGCCAGCCGGCGGGCGCGCTCGTCCATCCAGCCCAGGTACCGGCTCCCCGAGGCGGCCGTCAGCCCGGCGAACAGCGCGGCCACCACCGTGGCCGTCAGGAAGAGCAGTGAGCGCGGCAGCGTCCCGGCCGGCTCCCACCGGGCTGCCGCCATGACGGCGCCGGCTTCGAGCACCGCGGCGGCGAGCAGGGCCCTGGTCCGGGACTCATGCGCCGCCACCGTGTAGAGCGCGACCAGCAGCGCCACGTCACCCAGGAGTGGGAAGCCCAGCAGCCACTGGGCGAAGGCGATGGCGCAGGCGAGCAGGAACACCGGGGCGGGCCAGACGCGACGGGCGGCGATCACGGCCAGCAGCGCCGCCTGCATGATTCCCGCGCGGACGGTGGCGAACGGGGACTGCACCAGCCACGCGGTGCACACCGCCAGGAGCACCACCGCGACCAGGGCGTCAATGGCCAGCGGATGAGCACGCGCCATCTGGCGGCCCCGGCCGAACAGGCTGCGGGTGATCTCGTCGGGCGGCTGGAGCGTCGTCTGCCCGGGCCACGCGGGCTCGGCCGGCGCGGGCACGGGCGGCGCGGGCACGGGCGGCGGTGCCGTTCGCTGCCTTTGCGGCCAGGGCTGGGCGGGGGTCTGGATCATGGCGTCCCTCGTGGTCACTTACCGGCAGCGTACCGGGTGCCGTCCGGCCCCCAAGCCGCGCCTGGTGTCATCGCTGCTGGTCACGACCCACGCGCCCGGTACGGCCTCCGACCTGAGGATGAACCGGGATGGCCGGATTTCGTCCTGTGGGAGGTCCCGCAGGCAGCTCGGCACCGCGTACGTTCGGCTCGTCATCGTCAGCGCCTGGAGGGACCGTGCCTGCTGAACGACCGCTGCTGCTTGAGCGCGCGCTGGGCCTGGCCCGAGTGGACTTCAACCCGTCGCACCGGCAGCCATCGCTGGCCTGGGTGACGGCCGCGCTGGCTGTCTCCGTCGTCGGGTCGCTGGCCGTCGACGCGATCCTGGTGGTGATCGGCACGGCGATCTTCCCGTCGACCAAGGGCTACGGCCACTTCCAGTTCTCTGACTACGCCAAGCTAACCATCATTGGCGTGGTGATCGCCTGTCTGGCCTGGCCGGTGGTCACCCGGATCAGCTCCGCGCCGCGCTGGCTGTTCTTCCGTCTGGCTATCCTGGTCACCCTGGTGCTCTGGCTGCCGGATCTCTATATCCTTCATGGGGGCGCACCAGGCCGCGCCGTCGCGGTCCTTATGGCGATGCACCTGGCTATCGCCCTGATCACCTACAACAGCCTGGTGCACATCGCAAAGGTGAAGCCAGTCGGCCGCGCACCCGCTCACGCCTACGCGCCTCGCCCTCGCCCTCGCGACAGGGAACCCGGCATGCGGTCCTGATCGCCAGCCAGAACCCCGGGAGTGACGTCCATGCCTAGCCATAGACGCGGCGGCCTGTTCCCCGAGCCCGTCGCGGCCAAGGTGCCCGAGATCACGTTCCTGTTCTGGGTGATCAAGATCCTGACCACGGCCGGCGGCGAGGCGACCTCGGACTACCTCGCCCTAGACCTGGGCAGCCCGCTGGAGGCCGGGGTCATCGAGGTCGGCCTGTTCCTCATCGCGCTGGTCGTCCAGTTCCGGACCAGGCGCTACTCCGCCTTCGCGTACTGGTTCCTGGCCTACGCCATCGCGACCTTCGGCACCGGCGTGGCCGACGCCATGCACCTGTTCATCGGGATCCCCTATTCGGGCACCACAGCGCTGTGGGCCGTCGTGCTCGCTCTTGTTTTCTGGCTCTGGTGGCGGAGCGAGCGCACGCTGTCGATCCACAGCATCGTCACCCAGCGGCGGGAGATCTTTTACTGGTGCGTGGTGTTCGCCACGTTCGCCGAGGGCACCGCGCTCGGGGACTTCACGGCGACCGCCCTGCGCCTGGGCTACCTGGCGTCCGGGATCATGTTCTTCTTCATCATCTTGATCCCCGCGGTCGCCTGGTCGGGGTTCAAGCTCAACTCGGTCGTGGCCTTCTGGTTCGCCTACGTGGTCACCCGCCCGCTGGGCGCGTCGTTCGCCGACTACTTCAGCAAGCCGCACTCGCTGTCGGGAGCCAACTACGGTGACGCCTCGGTCGCGCTGATCACCACGATCATCGTCGCGATCCTGGTCGGCTACCTCGCCGTGACCCGCCACGACATCCAGCAGCCGGCGCGGGAGCGGGCCGAGCGGCGCGCCACGGTTAATGATGACGTGGTGGGTAGATAGGCGGGCATGGTCAGAATCAGACGCTGGATCACCGGCAAGCGCGGCAAGGTCGTGTGGTCCGAGCCCAAGCTTCCTCCCTGGATCAAGATCAACCCGAACGGCACTGCCCCAGGCCCGCACGAGGGACTGCAGCCGGGCGACCTGTCGATGGCGGCGGCCGCCGTGGAGTTCCTCGAGATGGATGAGGGCGAAGAGCTGGAGGAAGAGGAGGTCGGGGGCTAGCTGACCTGCTCCCGGATGATGTCCAGGGCGGCCTTGATGTTCTCCACCGAGTTCGCGTAGGACAGGCGCATGAAGCCCTCGCCGTACGGGCCGAACGCCGTGCCGGACAGCGCCGCCACGCCGCCTTCGCTCAGCAGCCTGGCCGCGAGTTCGGCGGAGGTCAGCCCGGTCCCCGTGATGTTCGGGAACACGTAGAACGCGCCGTGCGGTTCCAGGCAGGTGATGCCGGGGATGTCGTTCAGGCCCCCGACGATGATGTCGCGCCGGCGGCGGAACTCCTCGACCATCCGGTCGACCCCGTCCCACGGGCCCTCCAGGGCCGCCATCGCCGCGTACTGGCTGAACGCCGACGTGCACGAGACCGAGTTGATCGCCAGCCTCGTAACCGGCTCGACCAGGGCGGCCGGGAAGACGCCGAAGCCGAGCCGCCAGCCCGTCATCGCGAAGGTCTTGGACCAGCCGTCGAGCAGGATGGTGCGTTCGGCCATGCCGTCCACGTCGAGGACGCTGTTGTGCTCCGGCCCGTAGCGGATGGCCCAGTAGACCTCATCGGTCAGCACGGTCAGGTCGTGCCGCTGCGCGAGTTCGGCGATCGCCTCGCAGTCCTCCCGCGTCAGCGCGCTGCCGCACGGGTTGTGCGGCGAGTTGATGATGAGCAGCTTGGTGCGGTCGGTGATCAGCCCGGCGAGTTCGTTGACGTCTACGCGGAAGCTGTTGGCCTCGCGCAGCGGGATCGGGACGGGGGTGGCGCCGGCCATCGCGGTGATGGACTCGTACATCGGGAACCCGGGATCCGGGTAGAGCACCTCGTCCCCCTCGCCGGCCAGGGCGAGGATGGTGTAGAACATGATCGGCTTGGCGCCCGGGGTGATCACGACGCGATCCGGGGTCGTCTTCATCCGGCCGGTGCGCTCGAGGAAGTTGGCGACCGTCTCGCGCAGCGGCGGGATGCCCGGCGCGGGCACGTAGTGCGTGTGCCCGCCCCGCAGGGCCTCGATCGCCGCCTCGACGATGTGGTCGGCGGTCGGGAAGTCAGGCTCGCCGATTTCCAGGTGGATGATGGCCTTCCCGGTGGCCTCCAGGGCCTTGGCGCGGGCGAGGACTTCGAAGGCGGATTCGGTGCCGAGCCTGGACATGCGGTCTGCGAGCCGGAAGTCAGTCATGGCCCGATGATAAGACTGTGACAGATTGGCGGTAAGAGTCTGGAGTGTTGTGACCTTGCTCGAAGGCTGGTAGACCCGTCAGTCTGGTATCCGCCTGGTATCCGCAGAGCACAAGGAGGTGCGGGGATGTCCGACACTACTGGGGCGTGGCCCGCGGCACGATCGGGCAGCGATCTGGATGTCGGGCATTTGTTCGCGGCGGCCGAGACCGATTTCGCCCGGTACGAGGTGGTCAAGGACCTCGTCGACGAGTGCATTGACCTGTCCCTCAACTACCGCCAGAGCGGGCACCCCGGCGGGTCGCGGTCCAAGGTGCACATGATGCTGGCGCTGCTGCTGTCCGGCGCCATGCGCTGGGACCTGCTGCGGCCGTGGCGCCGGTTCGGCGACCGTTTCGTGCTGTCCGCAGGTCACACGGTGCCCTTGGTGTACGCGACGCTCGGGGTGCTCAACGAGGCGGTCCGGGCTCGTTTTGAGCGCACTGGGGCGCCCGAGTTCGCCTTCCCCGATGACGGCCGCTGGGCGCTGACCTGGGAATGGCTGCTCCGCCTGCGCCGGAACGGCGGCCTGCCCGGGCACGCGGAGATGGAAGGCCGGACGCTGTTCCTGAAGTTCAACACCGGTCCGTCCGGGCACGGGATGCCGCCGGCGGCCGGAGAGGCGCTGGCCCTGAAGCTGGCGGGAGCGGGCCAGGTCAAGGTCTTCGTGTTCGAGGGCGAGGGCGGGCTCACGCCGGGTTCGGCGCACGAGACGAAGAACAGCGCGTGGGGCCTGGGCCTGGACAACCTGATCTTCATGGTCGACTGGAACGACTTCGGCATCGACCCCCGGCCCGCCTCCAGCGTGGTGGCCGGGACGCCCGAGGACTGGTTCGCGCCGTACGGCTGGCGGGTGCTGGGCACCGAGCACGGCATGGAGTGGGGGCCGGTCACCCAGACGGTGCTCGAGGCGGCCTGCGAGCCTGGCTCCCTGGTTCCGACGATGGCGTGGTTCCGCACGCAGAAGGGCCGCGGGTACGGCAAGGTCGACGCGGCCAGCCACGGCACGGCCTGGCCGATGAACGCCGAGCAGTTCTGGGTCACGCGGAAGGAGTTCATGGCCAAGTACGGCGTGACCTACGAGGGCGTGGACTCCCCCGCGCCCGCCGACCCGGCCGCCGTCCAGGCGCAGGCCGCCGCGAACCTGGGCATCGCGATGAGCGTGCTGCGCCGCGACGAGGACCTGGTGACCTGGCTGTCCGACCGGCTGGTGGCCATCGCGGACACGGTGCCCGAGTCGATTGACGGATTCCATCTCGGCTCGACCGGGGTGTTCTCCGACCGGCGGATCTTCGACGTGGCGAAGTACCCGGACAGCATGTGGAAGAAGCCGGGCGAGAAGGCGGCGAACCGCACGGGCCTGGCCGCCTGGGGCGCGTACGTGAATTCGCTCGCGCTGGCCGACTACGGCCGGCCCCTGTTCATCGCGGCCTCCGCCGACCTGGCCGAGTCGACCAACATCGCGGGGTTCGGTCACGACTACGGGGGGCTGCCGGGCACCGGCTGGTACGAGCGTGTTGAGAACCCGACCGGGGCCCTGCTGCCGACCGAGATCACCGAGTTCACCAACGCCGGGATGATGGTCGGCCTGGCCACGGTCAACATGGCCGCCGACCCGTTCAACGACTTCGACGGGTACTGGGGCTCGTGCTCGACCTACGGGTCGTTCTCCTACCTCAAGTACGGGCCGATCCGGCTGTTCAGCCAGCTTGCCCAGGACTGCGAGCTCAAGGTCGGCAAGCTGTTGTGGATCGCCGGCCACTCGGGCCCTGAGACGGCCGAGGACTCCCGCACGCACTTCGGCATCTTCTCGATCGGGGTCACCCAGCTCTTCCCCGAAGGGCACGTCATCGACCTGCACCCGTGGGAGTACAACGAGGTGCCCGTCCTGCTCGGCGCGGCCTTCGCGCTCGACGTCCCCATCGTGGCCTTGCACCTGACCCGCCCGCCGGTGGAGATACCCGACCGCGAGGCGCTCGGCATGCCCTCCTACCTGGCCGCCGCGCGCGGCGCGTACGTCATGCGCGAGTACCGGCCGGACCAGCCGAAGGGCGGGACCGTCTTCATCCGCGGCACGCTGCCGACGGCGAACCTGGTGAAGCTGCTGCCGCAGCTCGACTCCCGCGGCATCAACGTGCGGGTCGTCGCGGCGATAAGTCCGCAGCTCTTCGCGCGGCAGAGCGTGGAGTACCGGCGTTCGGTGACCGGGCCCACCGGGCCGTTCGACGCCATGGTCATCACCAACGGCGCGTTCAAGCTGATGCGGGACTGGGCCGACGGCCCCCTGGTCAGGGAGTACTCCCTGTCCTCCGACTGGGACGACCGGTGGCGTACCGGCGGCTCCGTCGCCGAGGTCATCGAGGAGGCCCACCTCGACGAGGCGCACATCCTGGCCGCGCTCGAGCGCTTCGCCGCCGAGCGGCCCGAACGCCTGCGCCGCCTGAGGGAACAGCTCGACAGCGCCTGAGGTTCGCGCGCCCCGTTCCCGGTCCGGTCCGGTCCGGTCGCGGTCCGGTATGGGGCATGGTTGCCCCCGCACCCGATAGACGGGTGTCGTGGCCCCCAACTCCCATACGAGAGCGTCACGCGTGTGACTGGTGAGGTTGGAGCGCCTCCGATGCGGAGGGCTTGCGGGCCCAGCCCGATTCTGTCCGTTGTATCCGCTTGTGCGACAAGTTTGGATTCAGACATTTCAGACTTTAACCATGATCACGGCCAGAAATGGACGCTATTTGGCCAAAGCTGGCCAGGATCACGTAACAGCCTGGCGGGAGAGAGCGTTTCGATATAGGAGGGGTATCACAGTGGGACTGGTGAGGTTGGAGGGCCAATTCGGTTGGGTCGTTGAAGGTTCTCGGAATTCCTTGGGCCTTAGGCGGGCGGGGTCTACCGCACCGCTCATTAATCACGCGGAATAACTTCCGTCTGGCCTGATCGAGTTCATCCGGGCGCATTCGGGATATGGGCTGTTTTTCTCACGTTACGGTTCCAGTCAGCGGTGTGCGCCTTCCTTGTAACGCGACTGTCACACGTCGTCGCAGGCTGGACGGGTTCCGGCCGGTCCTTTGGTGCGCTCACCCGGTCATCCGGGCGGCGGGCCGCCACCGCGCGGCGGGCGATGCGGGGCCGGGCGGGCGCTATCCGGCGACGTGCCCCGTTCACGCGACTTTCCGGACAAACTCGCGGCGTGTCGTCTCGACCGAGCCGTAATCCGCCGGTAAAACAGGAGCAACTCGGCATGATCATCACAAGTGGGATCATCCGGGATCATCTGATGATCGGCACTTTACGTGATCATCAGAGCACAATTCCATGGCACGCATACGAAGCCGGATAGCTCAGTGATGACCTCCATCGTCTCTTTGCCGCGGGGCCCAGCGCCCTAAGGCCGCCGTCCGCAGCCGCCCCCGCCCGTCTGCGAATATCACCTGTCCGCCGGAGGTTCCCGACTATGGTCCGACGTACGTCCCCGCCGCGAAGGGCTCTGTGGGTGATCGTCGCCACGGTAGCCGTCGTCGTCGCGCTGGCCGCGGGTCCGGCATCGGCCCGCCCGTTCCCGCTGGCCGGACGGCATGCCGGTGCGGCGCAGTGCCAGGCCAGCGACCTGCGGATCAGCGTGCCTGCGGCAATCAAAGGAGATCCCGCGCGGGGAATGGGGAAGCAAGACTGGAATCTGCTGTTCCTCAACACATCGAGCACGGCCTGCTCGCTAGGGGGCTGGCCGCGTATCGCGGTACACACGACCGCGGGGAAAACCGTCGCCACCACGGTCACCGACGTCCAGTCAAGCAACCTCGCGCTCGTCCCGGACACGCCGATCGTGGTGCGACCAGGCCAGACCTCCGTCGTGTCGGCGATTACCCCGGTCTCCAGGGCCCGGTGCGTCACCAGGTGGACGCTCGCGCTGACGCTGCCGGGGACCGCCCGCCCGGTCACGGTCCGCGAGCCGGCGGGCTCGCTCGTCCCGTGCGTGGGCGGGCGGTTGCAGCTGTCCCCGTTTTACGCCGAGCAGACGCTGACCCGCGACATCAGTGCGCTGTCGGTCTCGACGGTTCCGCCGCCGTTCACGGTGAGCACGGACCCGGAACCGGCCACGTGCCCGGCATCGGACCTGCGAGCCCAGGTCACCTCCACGTCGTCACAAGCCGACGGGTCCATCGTCGAGGTCAGCCTCTCGAACGCCGGGCCCACCTGCGTGCTTTCCACGAGCTGGCCGACGGTGCAGGTGCATTCGGTGGGTGACGCGATCCAGGTGGCCAAGATCTTCGCCGATAGCGCGGCGCTGCGGGCCGAAAGGTCCCTGCTGACCACCTACGAGCGCGGGACGAAGCAGAGCACGGCGCTGACCCTGCGGCACGGCGAGGCGGTGTCCATCGCAGTGCTCGCGCCGCGCCTGGCCAAGCAGGCCGGAGCCAAGCAGGCCGGAGCCAAGCAGGCCGGAGCCAAGCAGGCCGGAGCCAAGCAGGCCGGAGCCAAGCAGGCCGGAGCCAAGCAAGCCGGAGCCCGGCGAGCGGGAGCCAAGACCCGGGGCGCGGTGTGCCAGAAAGTAACCTCGGTGACCGTCTACCCGTCGGACGTGGCCCGGGGCGCCGGCCGCGAGGCGGCTGTCACCACGCCGGTGAGCATCTGCGCGCCGCCGCGCATCCTGTCGTTCCTGCCCAGCGGTCCCGGCGCGGACATGACGATCGCGCGCGGGGCCCTGCACGCGATACGGGCGGCTCAGCCGGCGGCCACGCCGGTCAACGACACCTCGGGCTTCTACTACGGAACGGACAGCTCCGCCCCCACGGCCTGCGGCACCGGCCCCTACACCGAGCCGGTCAAGGGTGACTGCAGCAGCACGGACGGCCCGTATGGGGAGTACATCGGGGAACTGGGCTCCTACGAGAACTGGCAAGGCTGCACGACCAGCGGCCTCGCCTGGGTCCAGAGCAACTACAACATGGCGAACGACAACATCATGGAGTACGGCGTGGGTATCGGCGCCGCCGGATACTGGTTCGCGGCCGGTCCCGGCCGCGATCCGAAGTACAACGGCACCACGGCGGAGGCCATGGCCTGGGGCCAGGAGCAGGCCGAGCAGGCCATGTCCCAGGTGTCCAGCCTGTTCTTCGAATTCCGCTACATCTTCATGGACATCGAGAACAATGGCGCGCCGCCGGATGATTACGGCTGGAATACCGTCTGGAATGGCCCGTGCGGTAACGAGGTCAAGGCCGAATACGTCGCCCCGGCCGTCGATTACGCCACCTACCTGGGCTTTACGAACTACATTAACGAGAACTCGCCCTACTCGGCCGGGGTCTATTCCGCCGGCGGCACGTCATACGGCTCGTGGACCGGCATCTTCGGCAACGAGCCAGTCACCGGCGCCGCCGAGTGGACCTTCACCAGCGAGCAGTCCCAGCTGAGCTTCCCCGCCGGGTTCAGCGCCTCCGGCTCGAGCCCGAGCTGGTTCGCGAACGCCCCGGCGGCCTGTGAGCTGGTGTGGCAGTGGTCGGGCGGGGACGGCGTGCTGAACGACTACGGCGACTTCGACCAGGTCAACGAGGCCAACAACATCAACCCGTCCTGTTAGCGGAAAGCAGGCGCTCCAGGCGGGCCAGGGCTTCCCCGATGTTGGCCTCCGAGTTGGCTTCGCGCGCCTGCGCCACGGACAGCCAGCGCAGCGGGGCGTGCTCGTTCTCCGCGCGGACGGCCTCCGGAGCCGCGGTCGCCATGAAGAACCTGAGGTCCGCGTGCTCGTGCGCCGGTTCCCCTTTCCCCGCCTGCACGCCCACGATGACCACGTGCTTCAGGCGCGCGTCCGGCCAGGGCGTCAGGTCGGCCAGTCCGGTCTCCTCGCCCGCCTCGCGCAGGGCGATGGCCAGGGCGTCGCTCTCGCCCGGGTCGCCGTGCCCGCCGACCTGCAGCCAGGCCTGCTGCCGCTGGTGCCAGCGGAGCAGGACCCGGGCGGTCGGCGGGTGCACGATCAGCGCGGACGCGGTGACGTGCAGGGGGATGTCGCGCCGCCACGGGTCTTCGACCCCACGAACCAGGGCCCGGACCCGCGACAGGTCGGCCGCTTCGGCGTCGCCCTCCGGCTCGTAGTCGTCCAGGAGCGTGGCCAGCGGCGAGTCGAGCGTCACAGCAGGCGATGTTACCGGTGCCAGTCCCCTCAGTCGGCGAAGAGGAACGGCAGGCGCCCGGTGACGCCGGGCGTGCAGGCGAAGACGTCGCCGGCGTGCGGCTGCTCGGTCAGTTCATCTTCGGAGTAGCCCTGCCGGGCGGTGGTGATGTACAAGGTGCCGAGGTCGGGGCCGCCGAACGCGGGGCAGGTCACCTGGCGGGCCGGCAGCCGGACCACGGTGTCGAGGCGCCCGTCGGGCGTGTAGCGGCGCAGCTCGCTGGAGTCCCAGACGGCGAGCCAGAGGCAGCCCTCGGCGTCGAGGGTAAGGCCATCGGGGACGCCGTTGGCGGCCGGCACCGTCACGAAGGGCCGCCGACCGCTCAGGGCGCCGGTGTCCGGATCGGTGTCGAACACGTCGACCCGCCCGCTGTTGCTGTCGGCGTAGTAGAACAGCCTCCGGTCCTCGGACCAGTCCAGGCCGTTGGACAGGCCGACGTCACCGAACAGCTCGGTGACCGTGCCGTCCGGGGCGAGCCGGTACAGGCTCCCCGGCGGGTCGCCTTGTTCGTCCCACGCCATCGTGCCCGCGCAGAAGTTCCCCCACGGGTCCGGCTTGCCGTCGTTGAACCTGAGCACGCTCCGGTCGACGCTGAATCCGGGCACGCGGGTCAGCCGCTGGCCGTCGTGATCGGCCAGCGCGAACCCGTCCGCCAGCGCGAGCACCAGCCGGCCGCTCTGGGTCAGTCCCACCGCGCCGACCGAGTCGCCGGCCTCGAACCAGGTACGCGCGCCAGTGGCCGGGTTGAGCGAGTGGACGTATCCGGCGAGGATGTCCACCCAGACGAGCAGCCCCCGGCTCGCGTCCCAGACCGGGCCCTCGCCCAGCTCGAACCCGCCCGGCACGGCGACCTCGGCCTCAATTACCCGGGTCATGACGCGTCCTCCGGGTTCACGTCCAGCATGACCTTGCCCCTGGGACCAGAGCTTTCCCTTAGCACCTCCAAGGCCTCCTCGTATGCGTCGAGCGGGAACCGGTGGGTGATCAGCGGGGCGAGCCTGACCCGCCCGGAACCGAGCAGCGCGGTGACCTCGGTCCAGGCCGCGGAGGTGTACGAGAAGCTCGCGCTGATCTGCAGGTCGTTGTTGACCACGTTGTCGATGGGGAGACGGGCCGTGACGCCATTCCCGGCCAGCCCCAGGAGCACCACCCGGCCGCCGCGCCGCGCCAGGCCGAACGCCCGCTCGACCGCGCCCGCCGTGCCCGCCGCCTCGACGACCAGGTTGAACCGACCGCCGCGATCGCCTACCGAGAACCCGGTCGCGCCGAGTTCGGTGGCCAGCTCCGCCTGGGCGGGGCGCTGACCGAGGACGATCAGCTCGCCAGGTGAGTACAGGCCGAGCAGGTGGGCGGTGATCAGCGCCACCGTGCCGTCCCCGACCACCGCGACGCGCTCACCGGGTACCGGCCCGCCGCGCCGGATCGCGCGCCACGCGACGGCGGCGGGCTCGGTCAGGGCCGCCTCGAGCAGGCTGACCGACGGGTCGAGCACGTGCACGACCTGGGCCGGGATGAGAACCTGGTCGGCCGCGGCCCCGGTCCGGGTGAACCCGATCTCGTCGTAGGCGGCGCACAGGTTCGTGTTGCCCCGGACGCACTCGGCGCAGACCCGGTCCGGGATGACCCCTTCTGCGATCACGCGCTGCCCCGGTTCGAGCCCGGTCACGTCCGGGCCGACGGCCTCGATGATTCCCGACCACTCGTGCCCCAGGACCAGCGGGTACCGGACGTAGGCCGGATCGGCCACGCCGGCCAGCAGCTCCAGGTCGGTACCGCAGATCCCGGTATACACCGGCCGGGCGACGACCTCGCCGGGACCGGGCACCAGCTCGGGAGCGTCCTGCAGGCCGATCAAGCCGGGCGAGGCGATAACCAGGGCGCGCCGGTCAGCCATGACCTAGGCCCTGGCCCGAACCCGAGAGCCCCGGGCGCCGCAGCGCGAAGGACGGGCCGCCGAGGGCAACGGTGATCTGGTCGGCCGCCTCGCGGATGGAGAGGCCGAGCTCGTCCATCCGCCAGGTCGGCCGGTTCAGCTTGAGCCCGGTCCCGCTGATCGCGGCGACGCGCTCGCCGTTCCGGTCGAAGATCGCGGCGCCGACGCAGAACACTCCTTCGGAGTCTTCCTCGTCGTCGATCGCGTAGCCCCGGGCCGCGCTCACCTCCAGGTCACGCAGGAGGGCGTCAGGGTCGGTGATGGTCCGTTCGGTCCTGGCCGGCATGCCGGCCTCCATGGCCAGGGCCCGGGCCTGCTGCCGCGGCAGCGCGGCCAGCAGCGCCTTCCCGGCCGACGTGCAGTGCGGGTACTCCCGCTTGCCCAGGTAGCTGGCGAACCTGACCGTGCCGGGCGCGTCGACCCGGGCTGTGACCACGGCGTAGGGCCCCTCAGGGACGACCAGGCGGGTGGTCAGGCCGGTGGAGTCTGTGAGCGCCTGCAGGACCGGCATGGCCAGGCTGACCAGCGGAGACTGGACCTCGGCCGCGTCGCCCAGCTTGGCCAGGGCCATGCCCAGCCGGTACCTGCGGCTCAGCCTGGTCCCGGAGTCGGCCGCGAAGCCGCGCGCGATCAGCGTCTGCAGCAGCGCGAACGCGCTGCTCTTGGACACCGAAATCCGTTCGGCGAGCTCGGTCAGCGTCATGCCGCCCGGGCCGGCCGCGGCCAGCAGCTCGAGGGTGTCCAGCGCTCTTTCGACGCCGTGCAGCCGGTAACGCTGGGCATCGCGGTCGGGCGTCGCGGAGTCGATGGGTGCCGGCTCGGCCACAGGCTGTTCCTTTCTACCGTGCAGTGTTCGCTTTAGCAGAATAGCCTCACTCGTCCGCGCCGTTCACGTCAACCGGCCCGACTTCCACATTGCGGGGCTGACCGGCGAAGTCTTGACAAATCACCGTACGCTGCCGTGTCATAAGGGCACCGATAATTCGGGTCCAGAGAATACTCTTCGGTAGACCCGAATAGCAATGTTCGTTCGGTATAACCAGAGAGAAGGGAAGCGGACGGATGAGTTGGGTCGGTGATGTATTCGGCGGGCTTGGCGTCACCGGCCAGGACCACGAACCCTCCTTCCCCGACGGGGCCGCGTTCCGCGTGGAGATCCCGAGCGTCGAGGGGCCGCGCGTGCTCGAGGCGGTGCTGCGGGCCGCCGAGGCCGAGGGCATCACGGTCAACCGGGTCTCCCAGGGCAGCGGCGCGATGCTGCTGCGGGTGAGCGAGCTGCGCGACATGGCGCAGGCCGGGCGGGACGCGGGCCTCGAGGTGTGCCTGTTCGTGGGGCCGCGCGAGCGGTTCGGGGTGGGCGCGCACGCCAGGTCGGCGGACGGCCGCGCGCACGGTGACCAGGTGCGCGGGCTGCGCCAGCTCGCCTACGCGCTCGAGGACGTGCTGCGGGCGACCGAGGCCGGGATCCGCAGCTTCCTGGTCGCCGACCTGGGCCTGCTCCGCGCGGTCACGCAGGCGCAGGCCACCGGCGCGCTGCCGGCCGGGCTCGTGTGGAAGGTCTCCGCCAGCATGTCGCCGACCAACCCGGTGACGCTCAAGATCCTCGAGGACCTCGGCGCCAGCACGGTCAACATCCCCGCCGACGTGACCCTGGATGAGCTGGCCGAGATGCGGGCGGCGGTCAGCCTGCCACTCGACCTGTACGTGGAATCCCCCGACGCGCTCGGCGGCGTCGTGCGCGGGCAAGAACTCGGCGACCTGGTGCGGACCGGGGCGCCGCTGTACGCGAAGTTCGGGCTGCGGAACGCCCAGGCGATCTACCCGAGCGGGCACCACCTCGATGCGGTGGCCCGCGCGAACGCCACGGAGAAGGTGCACCGCGCCGCGGTGGCGCTGGAATGGCTCGAGCGGCTGTCGCCCGGCATGGTCCAGTCCAAGCCGGGCGCGGCCGGGCTGGGAGTCCCTGCCCCATGACGACGGCCGGGGAGGTGTCCGTCGCGGCCGGGGAGGTGCCGGCCGCGGGGCCGAACGCCGGCGGGCGTTCCGGCACCCCGTGCCGACCACCGCCATGTCGGGGCGCGACGTGCTGGCCGTGGTGACCGGCATGCGCGGCGGGCTGACCGTCTCGTGCTCCAGGACGGTCAGCGCGGGCGCCCCAGACCCCGAGCTCGCGGCCAGGCACCTGGCGGCCTGCGCCGTGGAGGCGGCCCTGATCGGCGCGACCAGGCCCGGCCGGAGCTGGGCGGACGCCCTGGCCGCCGGGCAGGCCGCGTACCGCGACGCCGGGTTCGACGGGGAGTGGCGCGAGCACGTACAGGGCGGCCCGGTCGGCTACCTGTCCCGTGAGTTCGACGTGGTGCCGGGAAGTCCGGACGGCGCCAGGCTCATCACGATCGGGAGCGCCTTCGCCTGGAACCCGACCGTCCGCGGCGCGAAGTCCGAGGACACGTTCGTCATCAGCGGTGACGGCCCCGCCGTCGCCCTCACCAACACCGCCGACTGGCCGGCCGTGCCCGGCCAGGTCAGCCGCCCTGCCATCTTGTCCACGTAATGCTTGCCCTTGTCGCCATCCTGGCCGACGCCAGGCGCCTGAAAGGTACAGCGTCATGAGTAACGAGACGACGCAGGGGTTGGCCCAGAGGTCCGTCGGACTTCGCGGTGACTGGATCGCGTCCATCACCAACGTGGCCCCGACCGCCGCCACCACGCTGACCATGGCCGCGCTGATCGGCGCATCCGGGCTGGGCTCGCCGCTGGCCCTGCTGGTGGCCGGGGTCGCGATGCTGTGCTGCGCGGTGGCCTACCACCGGCTGAACACCTGGCAGGCCTCGGCGTCCGCCCCGGTGGAGTGGGTGGCGCGCGGGCTGTCCCCGATCATCGGGTTCGCGGTCGGGATCTTGGTGCTGATGACGGCGCTCACCTCCAACATCGGCAACATCACCCTGATCGGCTCCACGGTGCTGTCGCTCATCGCCCCAGGCGAGACCAACAACAAGCCGCTGACCTGGGTCGTGGCCACGGTGGTCTGCCTGCTCGTGGTGGCGATCGCGGTGATCGGGGTGAAGGTGACCATCCGCTTCGAGGGCTGGGTCATCCTCGGCGAGTACATGATCATCGCCTCGCTCGCGGTCTGGGGCCTGGTCACCGAGCTGACCTCGCACGCGGCCGGGATCACGCATCCGAGCTGGTCGTGGTTCACCACCTCCCACTCCACCGGCGGGTCGACCGGGCTGATCGCGGGCGTGGTCATCGCCACGTTCCTGCTCGGCGGCTGGGACTCGCCGATCTACCTGGGCGACGAGCAGCAGCGTCAGCGAGACCCCGGGCGAAGCGTGCTCATCTCGATCACGTTCTGCACGCTGTGGGTCGTGTTCCTGTTCATCTGCCTGCAGGGCCTGGCCCCGTCCAGCGCGATCTCGAGCAACGCCAGCAACGTGCTGCCGTTCCTGGCCGCCAAGCTCGGCCCGAAGGGGTTCGTCGACCTGGTGGCGCTCGCGGTCATCGCCTCGTTCGCCACCACGATCCAGTCGCAGATCGTGGACGGCAGCCGGATCCTGTTCGGGATGGGCCGGGACCGCACGGTACCGGGGGCGTTCCGCCGGGTGTCGCGGTTCCGGACGCCGGTGGCCGGCCTGATCGTGATGGGCGTGATCCCGATCATCGCGCTGATCCTCTACCTGGCCAGCAACAGCCTGCAGAAGACGATCGTCTACATCGACTCCACCGGCGGTCTGCTCTTCGCCGCGTACTACGTGGTGATCTCGCTGTACAGCATCTGGTACTACCGCAGTGTGGTGTTCCGCGACGGCAAGGAGTTCGTGTTGGGGCTGCTGTTGCCGCTGGTCGGTGCGGGGACGCTGGTCTACGTGATCGTCAAGTCGCTGAAGGGCACGCCGGGCGTGGTGCTGATCCTGGCGCTCGTGCTGTTCCTGGTCGGCATCCCGCTGGCCCTGCTGGCCAAGGCGATCACCCGCGCGCCGTTCTTCTCCACGCGCCGGGAGCGGTACACCGAAGGCGATCAGACACCCAAGCACGCCCACGTGTAGAGCCCTGTATCGGTGCCTGCTTTTTCTCATCCGAACGAGCGTCCCCGCTCCCCCGCGTCACCCCTCTCCTCTGGATTGCGAAGTGACGCGTGGCTGGGGTCGAGGAGACCATCAGGTCCCAGCCGCTGGACGGCATCGTGGCCCTCGGCAACTGCGACAAGACCGTGCCGGCCTACCTGATGGCGCTGGCCAGCGCGGACATCCCGGCGCTGATCGTCACCGGCGGCTTCCGGGTGCCCGCGACCTGGCACGTGCCGTCGAACGAACCGCGCAGCCAGCGGCAGGTCATCGAGGACCTCGCCGCGGCCGCGGGTTCCGGGCCGGTGCGCGTTCGGGCGATACTGTCGGCAGCGGTCCAGGCCATGGGCCTCGCCTGGCCCCTCATGCGGGAACTCCGCGAGACCGAGTACCAGTTCCGCGACGACTTCATCATGGATTCCTCGGCCGCGCAGGAGACCTTCCGCCTAGCGCCGACGCCCTGGGACGAGATTGTCGCCGCCACGCTCCGGCCTCCCGTTGACCGCTGGACCGTCGGTGCTAGCCGGTGAAGAAGCGGTAGGAGCCCACCTCGGTGACGTCCTCCGCGACCGGCTGCTGGTCGCACCGGTCGGCGATGCCGGCCTGGAACTCGCCGAAGGCCTTGACGGCCAGCAGCGGGTTGGGGTCGTGCGATGACCTGACCACGTGGACGAAGCTCAGCTCGTCGTCCAGCCGGAACGTGGCGTAGCTGAGGCCGTCGGGGTTTAGCTGGTGCAGCTCGGCGTAGACAGCGCGGGCGAGTTCGGCGTTGGCGTCGGCCTGGCCGGGCTTGACCCGGTAGCGGATGATTCGCTGGTGCATGTCGATCTTCTCCTTGGTTTTTTCGTCGTCGTTGGTTGAGACACTGCGCCGGGCGATAGGTAACCGATGACTTTCCGGCGCGGGCGGGGTCCGTACGCTTTGGGATCGGAGTTTTGGGAGGGCCGGGTGGTGGCGGACACAGCGCTCGCGCGGGCGAGGGCCGGGGACGACCGGGCGTTCGGCGAGCTGACCGACCCCTACCTGGGCGAGCTTCGGGTGCACTGCTACCGGATGCTGGGCTCGCTGCAGGACGCCGAAGACATGCTGCAGGAGACCCTGCTGACCGCCTGGCGCGGTCTCGACGGGTACCAGGGGCGCGCGTCGCTGCGCACGTGGCTGTACCAGATCGCGACCAACCGGTGCCTGAACGCGCTGCGGGCCAGCAGCCGCCGATCGCGGACGGAACTGCCGGACCCTTCCTTCGTCACGACCGAGCCGACCCGGCGAGGTTCGCCGGTGTGGGCAGAGCCTTATCCCGACGTGCTGTTGCCCGACCACAGCGCCGGTCCCGAGGCACGCTACGAGGCCAAGGAGTCCATCGCGCTGGCCTTCGTCGCGGCGATCCAGCACCTGCCGCCGCGGCAGCGAGCCGTCCTGGTGCTCAGGGACGTGCTCGGCTTCCGGGCGGCCGAGGTCGCCGATCTCCTCGAGGTCAGCGAGCCCGCGGCGAACAGCGCGCTGCAGCGTGCCCGGGCGACCATGGCGAGCCGGCTCCCCCGCCTGGACCGGGACCGGGCGTCGCTCCCCCGGTCAGCCCGCCAGCGGGACCTGGCGGCCCGCTTCGCTACCGCCTTCGCCAACCATGACATCGACGGCGTGGTCGCGCTGCTCACCGACGACGCCTGGTTCACCATGCCGCCGGTCACGCTCGAATATCAGGGCCCCGTCGCCATCGGCGGGTTCCTCCGCGACGTTTCCGCCTGGCACGGCGGGCGGCCGTTCCGGCTGGTCCCTACCGGGGCTAACGGCCAGCCCGCGTACGGGTTGTATCTAAGCGATGGTCACACACCGGTGTTCGGCGCGTACGGGATGGTCGTGCTGTCCCTGGCGGGCGACCGGATCTCTAGTATCACCAGGTTTGTCGATAATAGCCTGATGAGCTGGTTCGGGCTGCCAAGCGCGCTGGCGGAGTAGCTTGGTTCGGGGCGGGAACCAACGTTCGTTCGGGATCATGGGCCGTGATTGCCGCCGCGCGGCGGACCGCCGCCTCTGGTAGCATCTGCGCGAGGTACTGGGGCCGTTAGCTCAGCGGGAGAGCGCTTCCCTGACACGGAAGAGGTCACTGGTTCAAATCCAGTACGGCCCACGCCATTTTTCGAAATCCTGTCTATCGCTTAGAACCACAAAGGGAGCCAGGCTCCTGCGGTTTCGCCGCATCGTTGCTGGTCAGAGCACTTCGCGTTGCAGCCTGAATTAGGAGACTGTCTCCGGCTTGGCACGCTCAGCGGAGACCATCGAGATGCCACCGCGATCATTCCGGCCCGGCCTAATGTCACGGCAGGCGAAATAGCATGCCCGCCCTGCACGGCGCCTCCTGCCGATCAGGCCAGGCGGCCATCGTTGCTGGCTGGGCCTTAAACCACGCCGGACGAGCAGAACACCCGACTCTGGGCTCGTCCCTATGACACGAGGTCGGGTGTCAGTGGTCGTCGTAGTGGAAACGGCAGGCGATGATGGTTACCACGTCGGACTGGATGTCGTACACGAGCCGGTCCTTCTCTGTTATCCGACGTGACCAGACCTCGCCGCCCAGGTGCTTGAGGCGTTCCGGCTTGCCGGTACCGGTCCGCGGCGTGCGTGTCGTCTCTGCGATCAGCCTGATGATCTTGGAGAGCACTTTGGGGTTGGTCGTTGACCAGGCCTCGAGGTCTTCGAGGGCACCCGAGGTGATGGACAGTTTCACCCGTCTGCCTGCACGCCGAACCGGGCGGCCAGCGCCTCCAGTTCGGTCGGCTGGGCGGCGCCGTCACGCGCCTCGGCCAGCCCGCGCAGGATATGGACAGCGTTGGCGCGCGTTGAGAACAGGTAGAGCGTCTCCTGCAGCGACTCGTAATCTTCAGCAGACATCAGGACCGCATTGCCGCCGTTGCGCGCCACGATCTCGATGACGACGTGGTCTTCGTTGACCTGCCGCACCAGCGGGAACAGATTCTCGCGGGCATGACTGATGCTGACTGCGGCCACTTGAGCCTCACCTCACTCGTACAGGATTCCTGGACGAGTCTATGTCATCTGAACCAAGGATGACAACGAGGACGACCCCGCAACGGCCGGGCAGCCAGGGCGGGAAAGCACCCCGGAGCCGGGCGGCCCAGCCCGCAAGCTTGCCCGGGTATCCTGGAAGGCCACCGAGGAGGAACAGGCGATGCCGTTCCCGGGAGACCAGCTGGGACGCGAGGGCGTGATTCCTGATGCCCGACGGGGTGATCCAGACCTTCGTCAGCACCGGCCGGGACGTTCGTCTCTTGCATCAGGGATCAGGCGGAGCACCCTGAAGACATGACATAGGCAGTGCATCTGGTGAGGAAGTGATCAAGATGTTCGCCCGTCATCCGCACAAGTCCCACCATGTGGTTAGCCACCTGCGGGAGTGGCTGCACCGTTGTAACCCGTACGCCTAGTGCCCCGGTAGGAGGCTGACGCCGACGTGGAATTCATGGCGAGCCTGGCTGCCACTGCGCATGATGCTGAGGCAGCCGAGACCGTTACCGGCCGTCCTCGCGCTGGAGGCCGCCGACCTCCAGCGCGACTGCCGCGCTGCCGGATGCCGTCCGCGGATCGTAGCCGATCCTCGTGCGCCATGAGCACCAGCGTCGTTCATGGCCGAGGGGCCGTGGTCGTGCAGTATGTCGTCTGGACCGCGGCCGGGAAGGAAGTCCTCGACCGAGAGTAGGTGCCGAAGGAGCGCTCCGCCCACCGTGAGATCCGCGTTGGCGAACGATCTACGGCGGTGGAGGGACGCCGCCGTGCCGGTGAGGCCGGGTATCACGGCGGCTTCATCGCGCACCACATGGTCGCGGCGTCGTCCTGTACGAACTTCTGATCGGCCGCCTACACCACAACCGGAGAACCTTCGGCCCAGGTAGTGCCGCCATGCCAGTTCGCCGGCTGACGCTATCGGCCGGCGAAGCCGTCGGATGCTGTATTTACCTCATCCTATGACTGCGGAGATGAAGTTGCCCACCAGGTCCTCGGCTGTTCCGCAATTATTTATCCAAGACACCGTTGTGCGACTAAGAAGCTGTCTGAAATGCCGTTCCTCGCGCAACTTATCATCTTCCCTTGTCAGGATCAGTGATCCATTGAAGAACGCCTCGTGATGGTGAACCAGACCCATCTCACCCTCGCTCTCGAGCGCCCTCATCGCCTCGGCTTCGCGGACTGGCGGCAACCAGTCCGCGGGCTCCCGCACGACCACGGCCACATGCTCCACCACCGTCGCCGAGGTGCTCCACGCCGTCCCGTACACACTTTCCGGTGACACCAGCATCCGGGCAGCCCGATCCCGCTCTGACAGATCACGCGAATACGAGCCCGCCGACGCGCTCGTGAAGAAGCCGGGACGAAGGGCCAGCACGCTGCCCGTCTTCATGTGCAGCATCCTTTCTCCCGTGCCGACCGAATCCCCGCAACTCAGCGAAATGGCACCCCAGTCGTCGTTCAGCACCGCTGCTGAATATTCCGGATGCCGCAGCAGCCCCGCCACCAGCGTGGTCTTCCCCGCCCCCGAACTCCCCGTGATAACCACACCCCGCCGGCCGGCTCCGCACCGACCGACAATGCGCATCCGTGCACGAACAATATGTCGTCCCCGCTCACGGCAGAGCAAATGCCCCGGACGCACACCTTGGCCAGCCGGTAAGAGCCGAATCCGAAGACCACCATCGTCTTGCCATCCCGCGACCACCATCGCGCCCCGTCCCACCTGTCGCCAAGCCCGTAGCCGCAGGCCGGCCGGGCCAGCGCATACAACGTGGCGTCCGGCTCGGCATCCGTGCCCACCTGAGCCCAGTTGGCCGCGAACATGCCACTGAGCCGGGCACTATCAGAAACGAAGGCCAGAACGATCCGGCCCGCGGGCACGCAGACCGAGGCGAGCACCCGGTACGGAAGCCGGAGACCGGCCACCACGCTCCGGAGCCCAGCCCCGGGCTCACGTACCGGCAACAGCGCGTCGTAATAGCCGACACCCATCTCCTCGCACCCCCTCGCCCGCAGCATCGGGGACGCGCCGCGGCCCCGGCAGCGGCGTTCGGCCGCCATACCCGGGCCCTCGGTCCTCCCGGCAGGAGCCCAAAGGACCCGCCCAGGGCTCCCGAGCCGCCCCTGGCATTCGATGGCGAAGCACCGGTCCACCGCAACCGCCCGGTTGGCGCCGTGACAGGATGCGTCTGGTGGGTGCCGGTGATCGGCCGCGTCGGCCTGATCAGGCGGATGTTCAGCCGGCGCCGCCCGTGCTGTCGGCGGGCGCCTGACCCTGTTCAACTGTGCTTCCTGAGATGGTGCGGCTGCCGCCGGGCGCATGGGTGATCTCGACCCGGCGGGCCTGGGTCTTGGGCGAGACGGGGATGGTCACATGGAGGACACCATCGGCGTAGCTGGCGGTGAGGTTCTCCGCGTCAACGCCCTCGCCGAGGGACAGCTGGCGGATGAACGACCCCTGGGGCCGCTCGGCGACGATGACCTGCTCGCTCTCGCCGTAATGCGGGCTGCGTTCGGCCCGGATCGTCAAGGTGCTGTGCTCGACGGTCACCTCGACGCCGTCGGGGTCCACGCCGGGCAGGTCGGCCTCGACGTGGTAGCTGCCATCCTCGGCGCGGTAGACGTCCATGGGCATGCCGAGCGGGGCACGCGTCCCGGTCGCGGCCATGGACAATAGCCGCTCCAAAGGGTCCCGGAAGGGATCGAACCTGATCACTGCCATTAGTGCCTCCTCCTCGTATGATGCCTGCAGAAAGTGTCCTGGCGCGGCGGTGATCACGCTGCCGGTCCCGGGGCCGGCCACGCCCAAGGGTTCCGCTTCCTGCCGATCACCTGCTGCTCCCGCCACGCCAGCCAGCACGCCGCCACCGTGACGGCAGCGCCGCCATTGCCCACCATCGCGCGGGCCGCGGTTGCGGTCTAGGGCCCAATGGCTGGTACGCAGGGGGACCTTGGGCCCGCGCACGGCCACGGCCGCACCAGCCCGCGCGGTTACCGCGGATCCCGGGCCCAGGCTCATCACCCGCGTTCCCGAGCCACTCCAGCAGCCGAAGCGGGCGCTGCCCCGCATTCGGCGACGCCAGGCGACGAGCCAGGCAGCGGACCGGGGAGCCAGGCCGCGCCATCGTGCCCCAAAGTGAGGAACGCCGTCCCCCGATGCCGCAGCGGCACGGCGTGCGTGGCCGGGTTGACTGCCCATGGCAGTCTCCGAGCAGCGTCAAGTCCTGCGGTCACTGCATCTATCCGGCGGCTCCCGGCAGGACCGACCGCGCAACCTGTCAATGTTCCCGGCGGCACCTGGGTACGTCCCGCGTCGTGGACGAGCTCGACGGTGGCCCGGCCGCCTGGGCCGGCCGCACTACGTCCTGCAGATGGTCGGCGGTCGCCGCCTTGAGTAGGTCCCGTATCGGGATCCGTCCAGGCGAGGACGCCCGCGCGAGCGTGCAGATTATGCAGGTCCGCGTGGGCGGCCAGCAGCCACGGCTGCGGCTGGCCGTGGAGGGTCAGCGGCCGGCGGCGGCCGGCAGGGCCAGAACATCCGATGCGGCCCGGCATTGAATGCCGAGCCGAAAGACCTGGATTCCTGGGACCTCAGCCCATTGCGCATACCCGCCGCAGCGGCCCACCGTCAGATGCAGCACCCGATCACATCAGGGCGCCGCCCGGCAGCCCGGGCTATCTGCGGCCTACCCCAGCGGAGCGCGACATGCCACGATACCCGACCGATCACGCAGGGCTCGAGATATTGCCGTTCGACCTGTGCCTGCAGCTGCTGGCCACGGTCCCGGTAGGACGGGTCAGCTTTTTCGCCGACGGCGAGATAGTGGTCCTGCCGGTAAATCATGTTGTGGACGGCCAGGACCCGGTCTTCCGCACAGCCCGCGGGTCGAAGCTGTCCGCGGCCGAAAGCCAGAATCTGGTGGCATTCCAGGCCGACGAATATGACGAGCAAACCCAGTCTGGATGGAGCGTTCTGGTCAACGGCCGCGCCGAGGCAGTCGACGAAGAGGCCGAGATCCAGCGCCTGAGCCAGCTTGGCCTGCACCCGTGGGTCACCGCCGTGGAGCGTCCGTTCTGGATCCGGATACGGCCCACCTCGGTAAGCGGGCGGCAAACACCAGGAACCAGCTAGCCTTTCAGCCAGCGAAACCCCGCCTCTGACCGCCGAGGTTCACTGTTCTGCCTGCTAGGAATCGGCGACCAGACACAGCCTGAGAACGCACACATATCAACCAGAAGAGCGTGTTGAGAGGGTGCGATGTGGTCGCTCTGCAGCGGAACCTTAGCCTTCTGGATGCCGGTGCCGTTGGCGCGCAATGTGCGCAGTCGGATTCCTCTTTACCCCGACCAGTCGCGACGGGCTCAGACCGGTCGTACTCGGCTGCCGCATGTCGCCCATCAGCTCAAACGCGGGTTCGAAGCGGCCCTGGGGCTGGCCCTACAGTAGCCCTAGGGCAGCCAGGATAAGCGGGGTAAATATAGGGGAATCGCTAGGGCCCTGCCGGGGTCCTGCTGGGCAAGACAGCAGGTCAGGCTCAAGAGTACCGCCCCGGATGTGCCAGATCGGCACCCTGACGCGGAAGAGGTCACTGGTTCAAATCCAGTACGGCCCACGCCATTTTTCGAAAATCTGTCTAGTGCTTAAGCTCTAAGGGGAGCCAGCCACCTGCGGTTTTTGCCGCTTCGTTGCTGGTCAGAGCACCTCACTTTACGGTCTAAATCGTTCAGGATGTGGCACTATAGGAGCGGAGCAGCAGGGCCAGCAGCACAGCCGCGCGAAGATCAGGTAAAGCAGGCGGAAGGGCACGAGAGCTGATCGTGCCGGAGTCGGGACTCGGCCCGCTACGGTCGCGCATGCCCAGTCCCGAGGAGAAGGAATTCCCAGCTCAGACGCGGATCACGCAGTTCCCAGCACCCACAGTCGGTTGCCGGGCCGACCGGGCGTGGCGGCGGAACCTGGAGGTGCGGGCAGTGTTGGTGGTCAGCCCGGGAACGAGAAGAAGAATCTATCGACAATTCGCTGTACCCAGAATATGGAACCTGAGCTTCTCTAATATAGATCTTGGGGTTAAGTGGTCTAGGAGCGTGACATGAAGGTTGTCCTGTTTCACATCCGGACGCGCGAAGACATCGACCAGGCCGAATACCAGCGCACCTTCGAGCGGATGGTCGAACTCGTCTCCGCGGTCCCGGGGTTCCGCGGGATCGACGGTTTCGCTGGAGAGGACGGGCGCGAGCTTGCGGTCGCATGGTTTGACTCCGCCGAAGCGCTGGCGGAATGGAAGCACCAGCCCGAGCACGTGACTACGCAGGAACGAGCCAGGTCGGAATTTTTCTCCGCCTACGACATCACCGTAGCCGAGGTAGAGCGGCAGTACGGCTGGCCCGAAAAGGGTGCTGAGGTGCCAGAACAGGCAGCGGTGAACTAACGACACGCCGCACCCGGGCCATCCAACACCAACCCGGTCGAGGACCGGTAGCAACTTTTGTTCCAGGAGACGAGTTATGTCGGATATCCCGAAGCTGCCGACCCAGTACCGGCAGCCTATGGAGCAAGCTCATGTCGAGCAGTTAATTCAGGCCGACGTAGACAAGATCTCGGTCTATGGTCTTCCCGGAGTGGGCAAGACCGCTCTGGTGACAAGCATCGCCGCCAAGGTGGAGCAGGACAGCCTCCCCCCTATGCAGCGCCCGGTGCTGTGGGCGTATCTCGGCCAGGCGCCTGACCCGGTCTCGGTATTGCGGAACTGGTGCCAGGAACTGCATGTGCCCATTCCCCCATACACCGGGAAACCGGCGCTGGAGGACGAGTATCTCCGGGGGCTCCTCCGCGATGCGCTGGCCGACCGCCCACTGCTTCTGGTGCTCGACGACATGGGCCCAAATGAGACCGACGTGGCCGCGGCCAGGGCCTGCTGCCTCGACGGGACACGATGCCGCTACCTCGTGACCACCATCAGCGAGTGGGCCGCACGGCACTTCGCGGGGACCAGGCTTCATTCGGTGCACGTCGACCAGCTGGGCCCGCAGGCCTCGAAGGCCCTGCTGGAGGCCTACGCGGACGGCACCCTCTCCGCGGTCCACCCCAGCGAACATGCGTGGGAGCGCCTGCTCCAGCTGGGCGGCGGGCTACCGCTGTCCCTCATGATTCTCGGACGCCTGCTCGCAGACAGCATCGGCCACGGCGCTACCCTCCAGTCCGTTCTCGATAGGCTCCGGCACGCCGGAGGCCATGTTGCAGCCCGCCGAGGACGGCGGCGACCAGGACCAGATCGCGGTCGACACGGTTCTTATGACCCGGTGGCAGACGCTTTCCAGTACGACCCAGGAAGCCCTTGTCGCCGCCGCGGTCTTCCGCGAGAAGCCGCACGTCTTCTCGGAAGCGGCGTGGGCGGCGGTCCTCGCCGCCGACCGTCTGGCCTCGGCCACTACCGCGGATGCTCTCGGCAAGAAGGCCGGGGAACTGTTTCACAAGGCCAGGATCCCCGATGAGGCGGTCGGCCTGGAGCTCGCAGGCGAGCCAAAGGCGACGCAGGCATGCCAGGAGATCCCGCGCGCCCGTACGGAGCTCATGAGAGTGGGGCTGCTGGAGCAGCCAGTACCAGGGGAGCCCAACTTCACCCTGCACCTGCGGATAGCGACGTTCCTGAGAAGCGCGAGCATGGGCTCCGACCCCGACCGGCGATCCGCGATGCACCGCTATGCCGCCAGCTACTTCCGCGGCTGGGTGGCGGGATTTCAGGGCAGCGCACCGGCCGCCTCCTCGCCCTTTACGATGGCCTTCCGCTTCGAGAACCAGAGCTGGCTCGGCGCCACCGCCGACCTCTGCTACCACCTGCGGGAAGCTGGCGACGAGGCGGAGGCCGTGCTCCGGCTCACGACGCTGTACCTCGGGGCGTTCTGGTGGTGGGGGTGGTACATCCGCTATCCGTTCGGCGAAGAGCTGCTGCGGGTGTGGAGGCTGACGCCGCTCGGCCACGACGGCGACGCGACCCTCAAGCGGCTGCGCCGGTTCGCGGAAGAATACCCGGTGATCGACCTCGACCGCACCCCACCCGCCGAGCCCAAGATCCTGCCGGCCGACTACGAGAAGACGGGACGCGGCGACCTCGATGCCGTACAGAAAGCGCTCAACTTCATCCGGACGCGGGTGCTCGAGGGCCCCGCCGCGAAAACACGAGCCGCTGAGGCCGACCGGGGGCAGTTGCGGATGCTGACGGCCATTTTTCTCGCCCAGGCCAGTCGTTACCGGGGACAAGCCGACCAGGCGGCCCGGTACTACGAGGAGGCGCTCACGGCACTGGATGAGCTCGGCGAGGGCGACCAGTGGTCCGTCCCCTATGTGCGCTATGAGGTGGCCGAACTGCAGATTGCCGACGGTAAGTTCGCCGAGGCCCTGGCTACCTGCGGGCAGGCCATGCACGAGGCTGTCGACGAGGACATCGAGCAGCTCGGCAGGGCCCCCAGGCTGGACAACTACGACGACGACGAGGACGACGACGACGAGGACGAGGACGACGACGACGACATCGACTATGAGGTGGTCTCATCGATCTGGCGGGTGGCGGCGGACGCACACTGGGCCGCCGACCGGCTCGCGGACGCCTGGCGCTGCCACGCCTGGGCGTGCTTCCACGCCTGCGCGGGGCAGCTGTGGCCGCTCCTCGTCCTGCGCCGCGATGGTCAGCGCCGTGAGGGTCAGCCTGGGCTGCGGCAACCCGGTCGCGGTGGCTGACCTGCGCCCCGGGGAGAAGGTGCTGGACCTGGGCTGCGGTGGCGGCATCGACGTGCTGCTGTCGGCCCGCCGGGTCGGCCCGGCCGGACGCCTTTGCTCGTGTCTGGCATGGGTGCCGCGTCAACTGGACGTGAGGCCGCAGGCTAGGACGCCGGCGCCGGCCGCGGCCGTCTGGAAAGCGCGGCTAATGCGGCAGCGGACCGCCGGCCAGGGCGATGATCAGCCCGGCGGCTCCGGCGGTGAGCAGGGTGAGGATTACGCCACGGCGCAGGCCGAGCAGGCACAGGGCGGCGCCGCCCAGGACAACGTATTGCCAGGGCTCGGTGAGCGCCCGGGCCAGCAGTACCGCCGAACCGAGGATCGCGCCCATGGCGGCAGGGCCGGCTCCGTCGAGGAATGACTGGGCGTACTGGTTGCCACGCAGGGCGCTGAAATGGCGGGCGCCGCCCAGGACGAAGGCGAAGGACGGGGAGAACGCGACCACGGCGGCCAGTAGGCCGCCGCCGATCCCGGCTGCGGCGTAGCCGACGGTGGCGACGGTCTGCACGACGGGGCCGGGGGTGATCTGGCCGAGCGCCACGCCGTTGAGGAACTGGGCGCTAGTCATCCAGTGATGGCCGACCGCATCGGCCTGCATCAGCGGGATGATCACGAACCCGCCGCCGAACGACAGCGCGCCTACCTTGAATGCTGTCCAGGCGACCGGCAAGAGCACCCCGGCACCGACCGCTGAGCCCAGCGCGCGGGCCGGGCCTGCGGCCCGGATGGCCCGTACCGCCAGCAGCGGCAGCACGGCGGCCGCGCGGGGCCCGGAGGCCTGCTGATGGCGGACGGCCAGCTCGGTGAGGCCGCAGCCGAGCAGGACGAAGACCAGCCACGGTCCGATGGTCGCGGCAGCGGCCCCGCCCGCAAGCAGGTACCCGATCCAGCGCGCCCGCCGCGACCCGGCCGCCCGATTCCAGCTGGGCGAGATGAGCAACCAGCCGGCCTGGACGGCGACCGCGGCGACCGCCGCTCCTGCCCCCGCCCCGGCCCCGCGTACCCACGGCGGCGGGCTCCCGGCCAGGAACAGCACGGACAGGGCCAGGATCAAGATCAGCCCGGGCACGATGAACGCGATGCCGCCGACCAGGGCGCCGAGACGGCCGCGGACCCGCCAGGCGCAGAAGATCGCCAGCTGGGTGGAGGCGGGTCCGGGCAGCAGGTTGCAGGCGGCGATCGCGTCCTGGAACTCCTGCGCATCCAGCCAGCCCCGGCGGTCCACGCACAGCTTGCGCAGCAAAGCGATGTGCGCGGGCGGGCCGCCGAACCCGATGCAGCCGATCCGCCCCCACTCCCGCACTACGGTGCCCAGGCTGGCCTGGTAGCCCGTCAGCAGCTCCCCGCCCGCGACATCTGCCCGCAGGTGCCCTGCGGTTCCCGGCTGGCCGGTTGCTTCGGACACCGTCAGCTGGCGGGCTGAAATAGCTTGCTGATGACGTCGTCTGTGCTTGGCATAGTTACCCCATCTCCTCGACAGCTTCTGCCTCGTCGCCGACCCGGGCGAGCAGGAACCCGATCCGGGTCCGCAGCTCGGCAGCGACGGCGCGGAACGCCGGGTAGGTATCGGCGTCGCTACCGCCTCCTGCCCCCGGGTCAGGGATGCTCCAGTGGATCACCTCCGCGGCGCCGGGAAACTCCGGGCAGGTCTCCCGGAGCCGGTCACACAGACTGATCACGTAGTCGAAACGCTGCCCGGCAAAGACGCCCAGGTGCTTCGGCTGCCGTCCGGAGATGTCGATGCCGTCCTCGCGCATCACCCGGATGGCGTTCGCGTGCAGCGGCCTCGGGTTGCTGCCCGC
This sequence comes from uncultured Actinomycetes bacterium, assembly GCA_963789225.1. GTDB lineage: Bacteria > Actinomycetota > Actinomycetes > Streptosporangiales > Streptosporangiaceae > Palsa-504. The sequence continues at coordinate 140,469 of CAWBKD010000026.1, read as the reverse complement.
GCTGAGCGCCGTGACCTCGCTTCCCGCCAGCTGCTCCACGATCGCCTCGGCCAGCTGCGAGCGAGCGCTGTTGCCGGTGCACAAGAACAGCACCCGGACGGGCGCACGGATCGTTGCCGGAGGCGGCGGGATGAGCCGCAGACCCGGGTGCAGCGCCGTTCCGGCCGCGGTGAGCAGCTCGCCGCAGCGCGACAGGTCGATGCTGTAGTACACGTCGCGGCGGTCGGCTGAGCTACGCCGCACCGCTACCAGCCCGCCTGCCCGCAGCCGGCTCAGGTGATAGGAGACCAGGCTCTGCGGCTGGCCGAGGAGGGTCTTCAGCTCCCGCACCTGCCGGTCGCTGCGAGCCAGCTCGCTGAGCAGCAGCCAGCGCACCGGGTGCCCGGCCAGCCGGAGGAACTCAGGCGGGGCCGCGTCCTGTCGTACGCCCACCCGGCCACGATACATGAAGCTAGTTTGATCGATCAACCAGGTTTGATTGATCGGGGCGACTGCATCTTCAGCAACGGAATCTCAGGCGCGTGACACTGGTTGCCGGTGGCTGCGGTGCTGGACTGGTTGCGCCATAGGCCGGACTGCCGCAGGGAAGACCGGTTTTGCCGGCGGCGTCAGTACGGTCAGCAGTCCGGTGGCGGCCAGCACCGCGGCGAGCGCGGCGATCTCCAGCCTGGTCGCGAGCGGCAGCCCTGCACCGGGTTTCGCGGCGCGGCGCAGCCTTGTCCGGCCGGCCAGGGCCAGCACGGCCGCGGCCGCGACGAGCGCCGCCTTGGCGATGAGGAACCGCCCGTAAGTGGTCGTCAGCAGCGATCCCAACGGCACGAGCAGCAGGGCCGAGACCACGCCGGTCACCAGGACGACCGCGAATAGCCAGGCTGCGGCCGTACCATAGATCCGCCACAGGCCCTGCGCCGACTGCGGATACGCTCGCCACACGATCGCGGCGCGGGCCGCGTACACGAGCATGCCGGCCCACAGCGCGGCGGGCAGCAGGTGACAGCAGGTGAGCAGCGCCCCGGCTACCGGAAGCACTCCTTCCGGATGGGCGCGCACGGCTTCGGCCAGCACGACTCCGAGCAGCGGCACCGCGCTCCAGCCGGGCTGGCGGAGCCGGAGCAGGATCGCAGCGAGTCCGAAGCAGGCCAGCTCCGCCGCCGCGATCACGCCGGTGGCCCTGGGACCGAGGCCCGCCGTCGGCGGGCGGGCCAGGGTCGCCGCCACGCCCGGACCCGTGAGCGCCGTGACCAGCAGCGCGGCGCTTGCCGCCGCGCCGATGAGCGAGCCGCGCAGCGCCCATGGCGCCGGCAGCGGCACCGGCGCACCGGGCGTGTCTTCCCTGGCAAGGTACTGCCGAGCGAGCCCACGCCCGGCGAGCCCGCCCAAAGCAATGGACAGCCCTACGAGCAGCAGCCAGCGCTCCACTCCGGTCAGCCACAGCGCCGGGACGGTGAGCGCCGCGGAGGCCGGTGCTGTGCCCAGCGCGGTATGGGATGCGCCGGACAAGAACGCCGCGGAGCCGGCGACGTGGTGGGTGACCAGGGCAGGCTGCCGGCAAGCTCGGTACTTGCTACTGGGCAACCGACAACTCACCTGGACGAAGGTAGTCCCGGAGGTGGCTCTTGGAGAGCTCACCGTCATTGATGAGAGCGCCGGAAGAGGTATCCATCAAGTCACCCCGGCAGCCGGGGCGGCGAAGCATGCGCGGCTAGCGACTTGATGGCCGCGTCCATGACGGCATCGACGGCCGATCGCTGGGCGTCGAGCTTGCTGAGTGCCTGGCTGAGCGCGGCTTCAACCTGGCTCTTCGCCACGGGGTTCGCTGCGGTCAGCACCTGTGCGATGTCGGTCTGCGCTTGCTCGGCATCGGGAGCAGCCCATGTCACCAGGCCGGTAACCACGCCAGCCAGATGGAAGCTGTCCAGTGACTCCGGTACCTGGTAGCTCGCAAGGTCATCGATCTGCTCGTTGTTCGCGGGCGAGCAGTTGGCCGCGCCCTGCCTGGCAATGCTGATCGCGTCGCTGTCGTCGCTGGCGCTGCTGTCGCCGGTCTGGACGTCACGCAGGGCGGTCAGCGACTCGCCGACCCCGCCCGCGCATGACTCAATGTCAGTGGTCACCTCCTGCAGGAATCCGCGCAGGTCAGAGGCACGTTGTGCACGAGACGGCTGGTGCACGAGGTTAACGGTCACGGCGATCGCCGCTATCACGACGCCTACCAGCAGGATCCAGCGGGGAGTTCGGCGCACCGGCCATCCGCTCGCCCGCGACGACCTGGTGCGTGCGGCCATCGACGGACTTGGATCCAGTCGGCTCATCGGCCTCTCCCGCTTCGGACCGGTTCGCCGGTATTGCCGGGCAGCGCCGCCGCGGGCTGGTACAGCGGAAGCCATATGGTGATGGTCGCACCTCCGGCCGGTCCCCGGGCGGCGGTAACCCGGCCACCGTGCGCCTCGGCGATCGCGCGGACTATCGACAGGCCAAGACCGAAGTTGTGCGCGCTGTCTCGCAGCGGGCCGGCCCCGTCGAACCGGTCAAACACCGACTCAAGCTGCCCTTCGGGGATACCCGGCCCGGAATCGGCGACCGTGAATGCCGCCTCGCGGCCGTCGCTGTGAATGGACAGCTCGATCGAATCGCCCTCGCCAGTGAACCTGACGGCGTTGTCCAGCACGGCGTCCAGTGCGACTTCCAGCCGGTCGGGGTCGGCGAGTACGGTCACGTCGTCACACCGGCCGCGCAGCCACCGCCGCGGGATTGCCTGCCACCGCCGCAGCGCGTCGTCCGCGAGCGGGATCAGCCGGACCGGCGTTGGCCGGGCCAGGTCGTGCCGCTCGGCCGTGGCGAGCAGCAGCAGCCGGTCCACCAGCCTGCGAAGCCGTCCCAGCTCGTCGACCACGACGCCGGCGTCCGAGGCGGCTTCCGAGGCCCCGGCTTCAGTCGAGTACTTTTGGGGCAGCAGCTCGGCGTGGGCCAGTGCCACCGTGATCGGCGTGCGCAGCTCGTGCGACGCGTTCTGCACGAATGCGCGCTGCCGCTCGAGGAGCTCACTGTTGTGCCGTGACACCTGATCCAACGCGGCCATGGCCGCCTTCCGGCGGCTGGTGGCCTTCGTGATCGCGAAAAGCAGGACGACCATCACTGGCAGTTCTACCAGCTCGTCGTAGGGCGCCAGCGCGCGTATCCGGGCGTCCACGAAGAGCAGCGCGGCCCCGGCCATCACCGGCACCAGCAGCCACCAGGTCAGCGCGCGGGTAGCGGACCGGTAGCCCAGGCCGTAAAGCAGTAGCAGGCTGATCCAGGTGAAGTGGTAAGGCAGCATGGACCAGGAGGGCACCAACACCATCCACGTCAGGTTGCCGACCGCGAAGAGCGCCCAGGCGATCTCGGGCCAGCGCGATTCCCATAGGCGCGCCCCCAGCGGCCGACTGTCAGCCGGGGCCGACACAGTATCCCTCGCCACGCACGGTCGTGATCGCGTCCGGGCCGAGCCGGGACCGCAGCCTGCGGACGTACACGTCGACCACGTTGGAAACGGAGGCCGGCGCGCTGCCCCAGATCCGGGTGAGCAGCTCATCCTTGGAGACCACCGTGCCGGGCCTGCGCATCAACTCCCAAAGCAGCTGAACTTCACGGCTGGTCAGCGCCACCGGTCCCGCCCCTGCGTCGGCCTGCTGGCGCAGCACGTCGAGTGTCAGCCGTCCGCACGACAGGACCGGCGCGCCCGGGCGCGCGGCAGCGCGCAGCCGGGCTTCTACCCTGGCCACGAGCTCGCCGATGTGGAATGGCTTGGGCACGTAGTCGTCGGCACCGAGACCGAGACTGGTCATCTTCGAGTCGGGATCTGTCAGGCAGGACAGCACGAGCACGGCCTGCTCGGGCCTGCTGCGCATGATCTCTCGCAGAGCGCTGAAGCCATCTTGTCCCGGCATCAGCAGGTCGAGGATCACAAGGTCATAGCACCCGGACGCAGCCATACTGACGGCGGCGGCGCCGTCGGCAGCGGTGTCGGCCTCGATGTTGCGGGCGCGCAGTATGCGGACCAGGACCTGCCGGAGTCGCTGCTCGTCATCAACCACCAGCACACGACTGCGTGCCGTGATCCGCTGCAGGGCAGGGAGAGCGGTCACGGACGGCTCCGCCGCGGCAATGGCGGAGGAATCAGATAGGCATGACAGTGTGTCGCGCGCGGAGATCGCAGTCCCGGCAGAGATGAGGTCCGCTGCATGGTTGCACTTTGCGCCCGGAGCGGCCCTATGCCCAGCGACGTGACCAACTCTTTACATGACAGTCCTTTCAGAATCAGCGCGCTCTTACCGCGCCCCGGCGTTAACTGATAGTGAAATTAGCTGTGACGTCTGGGACATGTGGGATTGGGGCGCGAGGGGTTAATTGCCTTACAGGGCTCAGCTAGCGGATCGTCTCAGCGTGCGCCGGCAGGGGCCTGGAATCACCAGGGATTCCCCTCGGGCGCCAGTTCCGGCGATGACCGTTGAGCAGCGCCGCGTGCGGCGCATGAGCGAGGTGGTAGCTGGTGTCCGTGCCCGCGCGGGCGGTGACCCTGCTGGCGGCGTTCCTCTTGGTGGTCGGCGGCATCGTTTTCGTCGTCGTTCATATCCTGCTGGCTAACCCGCCCACGGTGAGCTTCACCGCGGACCACGCTGCGGGGCAGCCGGTGAGCATGACGATCATGACCGATCCCGTCAACGACGTGTCCGATCACCCGGACTGGGTGTCCTACTTCGTGCGGAGCCCGCAGACCGGCCAGTGGGTCCATTCGACGATCTGGCAGCTGCCCGCGCACACACGGATCAACGTGACCAACTACGAGTTCGACACATGCGACCCGCTGCGCAACCAGTTCAACGGGCGCGTCAGCGGCACGGTCGGCAATGTCATGACCGTCAGCGGGGAAGCCGACGGCCCTAACGGCCCCGGCATCTCGGTGGTGAACTCGGACACCGCTTGCGGCGTCGCCCACACCTTCAGTGTCACCGCGCTAGGCATCAACGTCCCATTCGAAGGGGTCCTGTACGCCGCGAAGAACCAGTGCACGCTCGGACCCTGCGCGATGTCGTTTACCCACACCACCACCACGTTCAGCTTCATCACCCCCGGGCCGGGCGATTACCGCTGGCAGTGCTTCATACCGTGCGGCCTGGCCTCCGTAGACGGGAACGGGCACGCCATGTCGACGATCGGCTTCATGACCGGGTACCTGGACGTGGTGGCCTGATGGCCGCCGCGCAGGAGGCCGCCGTTCCCGCGCCCGGCCGGGCCGAGCCGAGCCACGGGCTGCGGATCTTCCTGATCTGGCTGCCGCTGGCCCTGGCCGCTGACCTGCTCATCTGGTTCGTGCTTGGGCCGCACCTGCCGCCAGGCGCGATGTCGTCCTCGGCGGCAGGCCAGCAGTTCGACATCAGGGTGATGTCGGTCATGGCCGCGCCGGTATTCCTGTTCGTGGTGATCTTCGCCGCCTATGCGATGATCACCTGGCGGGCCCGGGACGGGGACGAGGAAGACGGCCCGCCCATCGAAGGGAACACGCGGGCCCAGTTCTCCTGGATCGCGATCAGCTCGGCCATAGTGCTGTCGCTGTTCATCTTCGGCACCGTCGAGCTCGTCACGACCGGGCCGGCCGGCGCCAACGGCGCGGGCTCCGGCGAGGGCCCGAGCCCGATCTGGGCGCCCGGCGGGAAGCCGCTGCAGGTACAGGTGATCGCCCAGCAGTGGCTGTTCACCTACCGCTATCCGCAGTACGGCGGGTTCGAGACGACCCAGCTGATGCTGCCGGTCGGCCAGTCCGTCCAGTTCAATGTCACGTCCCTGGACGTGATCCACAGCTTCTGGGCCTACCAGCTCGGGGTCAAGGCGGACGCCAACCCGCAGGTCAACAACGTGGCCTACACCACCCCCGAGCACACCGGGCAGGTCACCGTGCGCTGCGCGGAGCTGTGCGGCCTGTGGCACGGCGCGATGTACGACTACGGCCAGGTGGTCTCCGTCGCCGCCTTCCAGTCCTGGGCACACGCCACCGAAGCCTCCATGGCGAAGATCACCAAGACCCTCCCGGCCTATGCACTCGTCTACTACCCGAACGAGATCAAGGGGCTGGCCAAGTTCTACTACGAGGCCGGCCTGCCCGGCGCGGGCGGCGGGTTCTACGGCAACCAGTACTACCCCAACGAGCCCTGACCTGCCCAATCAGGGCTCGGGCGTGCGTACCTTCGTCTAGTGAAGAGGTGACGGATGGCCACCGAGATACAGCCGGAGACAGCCGAGCGGCCGGGCGGACGGAAGCCGACCGGCCCGCGGCCGGCCAGGCCTTGGTGGCTGCGCCCCGCCATCCACACCGCGCTCATCGGCGCCGTGATCGGCTACCTGCTCGGCCACTGGCTCGGCAACTTCATCGCGTCGGGTTATCAGCAGGTAAAAGAGGGCGACCAGAACGACCTGGCCATCGTCCTGGGCTACGTGCTGGGGACGGTCGGCTGGCTCGCCGGCCTGGGCGTGTTCAACGACCTGCTGGTGCAGATGACCGGGCGCGAAGTGCTCCCCGTGGAGCGTGAGCGTGAGGAGGCATCGCCCACGGGCCTGGCCAGGTACTTCCGGTACACCCTCGACCACAAGGTGGTCGGCATCCAGTACCTGGTCGGCATGATCATCTACTTCTGCACGGCCGGGCTGTTCGCCATGGCCATCAGGGCCGAGCTGCTCTCGCCCTCCGATCACCTGTTCAACGCCGGCGTCTACATCGAGATCGTCGGCGAGCACGGCACGATGATGATGATGCTGATGACCTCGGTCATCCTCGGTCCGTTCGGCAACTACCTGGTGCCGATCATGATCGGCTCCAAGCGGGTCGCGCTGCCGCGGATCGAGGCGCTGTCGTTCTGGCTCACGCCCTGCGCGTTCCTGATCCTGCTGTCGGGCCTGCTGATGGGCGGATTCCCGTTCGGCTGGACCGGTTACGCGCCGCTGTCGATCCAGGCCACGGAGGGCGCGGACTCCTATGCGGTCGCGTTCGGGCTGATGGGCATCTCGATCGTCCTGGCCGGGCTCAACATCATCGCCACCGTCATCTGCTGCCGGGCGCCCGGCATGCGCTGGAGCCGGCTGCCGATGTTCGTCTGGTCGATGATCGCCACATCCATCCTCATGGTGCTCGCCGCGCCGGTCCTGGTCGCCGGCATGTACATGATGCTCACCGACCGCACGGCGCAGACCGCGTTCTTCGTCCCGGACCTGGGCGGCAGCAGCTACCTGTACGAGAACCTGTTCTGGTTCTTCGGCCACCCCGAGGTGTACATCCTGGCGCTGCCGGGCTTCGGCATCGTGTCCGAGATCATCCCGGTGTTCACCCGAAAACCTCTGTTCGGCTACAAGACCGCCGCCGCGGGCATGATCGGCGTGACACTGCTCAGCTTCTTCGTCTGGCAGCATCATCTATTCGACAGCGGCATCAACCCGGACATGCGGCCCCTGTTCATGCTCACCACCGAGCTCATCTCGATCCCGACCGGGTTCATCTACCTGGTGGCGCTGGGCACCTTCTGGAAGGCCAAGTTCAGGTTCACCGTGCCGATGCTGTTCGCCCTCGGCATGTACTTCAACTTCCTGATCGGCGGCATCTCCGGCGTCTTCCTCTCCGATGTGCCCGCCGACACCACCCTGCACGGCAGCTTCTTCGTGATGGCGCATTTCCACTACACGATCATGGGCGGCCTGATCTTCGCGTTCATGGGCGGCCTGTACTACTGGCTGCCCAAAATGATGGGCATCAAGCTCAACCAGACGCTCGGCAAGTGGCAGTTCTGGACGATGTTCATCTTCTTCAACTCGACCTTCCTGCCGCTGTTCGCCGTCGGCATGGCCGGGCAGCCGCGCCGCGTGTTTGAGTACGCGGCCAACCTGCAGACGCTCAACGACTGGGTATCGGTCTCTGCGTTCCTGCTCGGCGGGTCCATCCTGCTGTTCGTCATCAACTTCGTCTGGTCGACGGTGTTCGTGCGCGAGCGCGAGGAAGGCAACCCGTGGCGGTCCCGCGGCCTGGAGTGGCAGATTCCGTCGCCGCCACCCCCGGAAAACTTCGCCCACGTCCCGGTGGTGCTCTCCGGGCCGTATCTGTACGGCTACAAGGACGCGCCGCCGGTCGCTGACCTGAACCCGCCTGCCGGAGTGCTCAGCGCGGCGATCAGCGAAACCTCCAGAGTCCGAGCGGAGGCGTAGGCATGGCCGAGACCACTGCGCAGCCGCCTTCCGGCCTGAGCCGGGAGGAAGAAGAGGCCGCCTTCTACCACGAGACCACGCTGAACGTAGCCTGGGCAGTTCCCCGGCTGGTCCTGGGCAGCATGTCATTCGGCTTCGGCGGTTTCGTGTTCGCCTACTTCTACCTGCGCGCGCTCAACTCGCACGGGCTGTGGCACCCGGCGGGCTTCACGGGCCCGCAGCCGTGGGCGGGCGCCGTCATCATGGCCCTGATCGTCGCAAGCGCTGCGGTACAGACGCTCGTGCTGCAGCGGATCAAGGACGGGCACAAGGGCACCTGGCAGGCCGGCGCTGGGGTGGCACTCGTACTGGGCCTGGCCGCGACCGGGCTGCAGGTCTGGCAGCTGCTGAACCTGCCCTTCTTCCCAGGCAGCGCGGGATTCGCGAGCGTCTTCGTAGGCGCCACGCCGGTCTTCATCGTGTTCGTGTTCGGCGCCATGATCTGGCTGGAGATCCTGATCGCCCGCGCGCGCAGGATCCCGGCGATCTTCTTCGTCGAGCAGCCGCCGACCTACGCCGAGACGTTCTCCGTGCAGCGGTTCCAGGCCTCGCTCGGCGCGTTCACCCTCGTGTGGAACTACCTCGCGGTCATCGCGGTCGTGTTCTGGGTGCTGTTCTACCTCGCCGTCTGAAGGAGACCGGAGTGCCTGCAGTGCTTGCCTCAGCAACAGGTTCTGACTGGAATGCAGGCGGGTCCCTCCTGACGTTCTACTTCCCTGTCGCGCTTGGCGTCATCATCGCCGCGCTCCTGCTCCTGCAGCTCGGCAGACCGCACAAGATCCCCGGCCACAGAAGCCTCGCGCCATCCCCCGCGGGGCCGACGGCGGGGCGATCCGCAGCGGAAACGACAACCACTGATGCTACGGGGCAGCATGATGAGGCGGGCAATCCGGCCAGCCCGCCCGCCGAAGGCACCGAGTGACCACTCCGGCCGCCGCGCTGCCCGGACGGGGCGTGGATCGGCGCGTACTGTTCAAGCGACTGCGGGAGCAGGCCCGCGCGCCACAGGCAGGAGGGGACGATGCCGGAAGTCGTCCACCCGCGCGACGGAGACTCTGTCACGCTGCGCTCATGTCCGCGGTGGTGCACCGAAGAGCGGCATTTCACCGACGATGAGGTGATCTACGCCGACCACGGCTACCACCACTGCGGGCCTGAGACGGAGGTGTCGACGTCGTACCCGTTCGGGGGTCTGACGGACGGGCCCGGGACGGTCGTGCGGGTAGTCCTGAAATCCTGGACGCAGCCGCTGGACGCCGGGCCTGGCCCGGCCTTTATCGAGCTCAACCTGGGAACCGCCGAAGCGGGCACCGATGCGTGCCCCGAACTCACTCCAGCCGAGGCCCGTTCCGTCGCCCGAGCGCTACTCAGCATTGCGGCCACAGCCGAACGAGACGGCCACGGTAAGCGCACTGAAGCTGACCGAACGGGCCTGCCGAGCGGCCGGACTCAACCATCTCCATTTGGCGGTAGGCCGGGCGTTTTATTAATCAGGTTGAGCATGAAGGAGGCCGCGCCGTGGCCAGGAGGGTAAGTGACGAGGAACTGCTCGCCGGCGCTCTGCACGCACGGATCGAGCGGTGGCTGGAACGCGAGGGCATCTTCACCATCCTCGGGTTCGGCGACGTGGAGCTGGCCGACGAGATGGACTGGGAGCCGGGCGCCGGCCCAGTTTACCTGCGGCGGCTGGACGACGGTCGGGTGTGGCGCGCCGACATCACGGTGACCGCCCGCCCGGCCACACCTGGGGAAGCAGGCGCGCGGTAGCGGCGAGCCGCCGACAGCGGTCATGGTGCCTGGCCGGATGGGCTGCTCTCGCCTGCGGGCGGTACCTGCACCTGGACCGTCGAGTCCCTTGGCAGCGCACGCCGACGCTGGACTATAGGATTTGCTATAGTCATGGGGGTGGACGAGTGGGATATCTATCAGACCGACGAGGTCGCCACTTGGCTACGGGAACTCCAGGACAGCGACCCAAAGACCGCTCCTGGTCAATGACGCCATCTACACGCTAAGCCGCTCAGGACCCGCACTGGGCCGGCCACTCGTCGACACCATCACCAACTCGAAGGTCGCGAACCTGAAGGAACTCCGGCCAGGTTCCCGCGGGCGCAGCGAGATCCGCATCCTGTTCGTCTTTGACCCATGGCGCTCCGCGATCCTGCTCGTCGCTGGAGACAAGGCGGGGAACTGGACCAAATGGTACGCACGGATGATTCCTCGCGCCGAACAGCTTTACGAGATCTATCTGAAGGAACGGGCAGCGGAGGAAGGCAGCCAGTGACCAGCTACAGCAAGTGGGACCGCGACGCCTACATCGAGCGCGTCGGCGGACCCGAGGAAGCCGAACGATGCCGCAAGGCACTGATGGCCCGGCAAAGCGGCCAGCGGCTCGCCGAGGAGCGTAAGCAGCGCGGCCTCACCCAGGCCCAGCTCGCCGAGACCATGGGCGTCACCCCAGGTAGGGTCTCCCAGATTGAGCGCGGCGAGCTATCAACCATCGAGGCCATCGCCCGCTACGTCCAGGCACTCGGCGGCCACCTAGAGCTCGTCGCCAACTTCGCCGACCACACCCTCACGGTGACCACTACAGAAGCCGCTTGACAGCAGAAATCTGCGCAGAGACACCGGGCGTCAGCGCAGCACGGTCGGCCTCGCGCGGCGTCTGTGCAGCGGTCGCCGGTCTTCTGCGTCGGACGCCGGGAGCCAGAAATGGGAGCCAACGCGTTCAGATGCCTCCCGACTCAGCGCGACCCACTCACTCAGAATGTTCTCGCAGGGGAAGGACTCCCAGTTCGACTCAGTCCGACGGTGGCAGACACTCCGGAATTCCCTGACACGGAAGAGGTCACTGGTTCAAATCCAGCACGGCCCACGCCATTTTCGAAATCTTGTCTATCATTGGTAGCTAGGATGGGAGCCAAGCTCCTGCGGTTTTGCCCAATAAGCGCTGGTCACGGCACTGCATTCCGGCCTCTACATAAGGCATCGCGGCGGTCCCGGTCAGCTCGAAGCGCACAGCCGCGGATGCCATCGAGTGCGACAACCGCCCAGGTATCCCCCGCAGGTCTCTGAATGCCTCGGCCGGGGCTGGCAGGACCTCGTCCAGCGCGTCTGCCGACCGTGACGAACGGCGGCCAGCGAGCCGACTAAGGTCCAGCTCGCGGGCCGCTGTACGGTCTACGAAGATCCGCCGATTGCCGCCAGCCAAGGAGGTCCCGTGCGCGAATACAGCATCCCAGCGCTTGTGGAGGTCTCCGCATCGGCCTGCCTCACGGATGTGGTTTACCGACGGGCCGAGGCCGAGCCGAGGAAGGTCGTGCTGCGCAGGCGAACCGGCGCGGGCAACTGGCAGGACGTGACGGCTGCCCAGTTCTGCGCTGAGGTAACTGCCCTCGCCAAGGGGCTGATGGCGGCAGGTATCGGGCCAGGTGACCGGGTCGCGGTCATGTCGCGCACCAGCTATGAATGGACGCTGATTGACTATGCAGGCTGGGCCGCGGGTGCCGTTACTGTACCGGTGTACGAGACCTCATCGGCTGAGCAGGTGGAGTGGATCCTCGGCGACTCCTCTGCGTGTGCCGTCTTCGCGGAGACCAGCGCGCACAACGAGATCATCGGCGGCCTCCGGAGCCGACTCCCGGGCCTGGCGCACCTGTGGATGACCGACGGGCTGGACGCGCTGACCTCCGGCGGCACGCAGATTAGCGACGAGCAACTGGACCAGCGCCGGACCGGGAGCACAGCCGCGGACCTGGCGACCATCGTTTACACCTCGGGCACGACCGGCCGACCGAAGGGCTGCGAGATCACGCACGGCAACCTGCTCGCCGTCGTACGCAATGCCGTGGGTGCGCTGCCAGAGATCTTCAAGACCCCCGGCTGCTCAACGCTGCTGTTCCTCCCGCTCGCGCACGTTTTCGCGCGCATCATCCAGGTGGGTTTCCTGGAAAGCGGCGCGGTTCTTGGGCACTGGCCGAACGTGAACACGGTGGCCGATGGCCTCGGCGAGTTCCGCCCCACGTTCGTGGTCGCGGTGCCGCGGGTATTCGAGAAGGTCTATGACAGCGCCAGGCAGCAGACCTCGGCCAGCACCGCCCAGAGTAGGATCTTCGCGACCGCTGCGGACACGGCGATCGCCTGGAGCAAGGCCCATGACGGCGGGGCGGCGGCCCGTGGCGCCGACCCAGCCCTGCGGCTGCGGCACGCTCTGTTCGACCGGCTCGTTTACGGCCGACTGCGGGCCGCGGTGGGCGGAAAGATGCGGTATGCATTCTCCGGCGGAGCGCCGATCGACGAGCGGCTTGTCCATTTCTTCCGCGGCGCGGGCATCACGGTGCTGGAAGGCTACGGCATGACCGAGTCCAGCGGTGCCGCGACGATGAACAGGCCGGGTCGCAACAAGATCGGCACGGTTGGGCAGCCGGTGCCCGGCGTGACTATCCGGATAGCAGACGACGGAATAATCCAGATGAAGGGGCAGAGCATCTTCCGCAGCTACTGGCGCAACGACGCCGCGACCCGCGACGCGCTGGATCAGGACGGCTGGCTGCTGACGGGCGACACCGGCATCATGGACGACGAGGGCTTCGTACAGGTGACCGGCCGGTTGAAGGAGCTGATCATCACCGCCGGCGGCATGAACGTCGCGCCTGAGGTTCTGGAGGATCGGCTCCGGGCCAACCGGCTGGTCAGCCAGGCCATGGTGGTCGGCGAAGGCCGACCCTACGTCGCCGCTCTCATAACCCTAGACCGTGAGGGATTGCAGTTCTGGAAGAAGCAGCACGGTCGGCCCGCGGGCGCCGGCTCAGGCGGTCCAGATGACGACCCAGAGCTGATCGCGGAGATCCAGCGCGCCGTAGACGACGCGAACAAGGCAGTATCCCGCGCTGAGTCAATTCGCCGGTTCCGGATCCTAGGCACCGACTTTACCGAGGCCTCCGGCGAACTCACCCCAACACTCAAGCTACGCAGGGACGTGCTGGCCAAGCACTTCGCGCCAGACATCGAAGCACTTTACGGCCGGGCCGGCTAGCGGTAAAAGCACGCGACCTCGCCTCGCGTGAAACAGCTGGCATCTCGGGGCGGCGTCTTTACCAGGGCGGTCGCTGGTCGCCGCCGGGCGCCGGGAGCCAGAAATGGGAGCCAACCGGCGCCAAGCCGGTCCTTCTCGGTCTCCAGGTCATAACGGGACTGCAGGTTCAGCCAGAACCGCTCGGAGGTGCCGAAATACCGGGACAGCCGCAGCGCCGTGTCCGCGGTGATGCGGCGCTGGCCATGCATGATCTCATTGATCCGCCGGGCAGGGACACCCACCGCCTTGGCCAGCTGGTACTGGCTCACGCCCAGCGGGGTGAGGAACTCCTCCAGCAGGATCTCCCCCGGGTGCACCGGCGGCATGACCGTGTTCTCCGCCACTGGCTCCTCCTAGTGATAGTCAACGATCTCCACATCCTGCGCCCCGGCGTCCGTCCAGACGAAACAGATCCGCCACTGCTGGTTAATCCGGATGCCGTGCTGCCCGGCGCGGTCCCCGGTGAGCTTTCCAGCCGGCATCGCTAGCGTCGAGACCGCCGTGATCAGCGTTCTCCAGATCCGCGTCGACAGGCAAGGACACGGCTCAATGATGCGCGCCGGGATGATTCCCGGGTACGCGGCGAACCAGCCCGCCCGCCACACCGCCGCGATCCCCGGCGCGCCCGCCCGCAGTGGCGTCTCGGACGCACGTCATGATGCGTAATCCTGTCGAGTCGCGGCATCTAACCCGGGGATGCCACACTTGGGCGGTGATAGGTGCTGTCCCGCTCGCCGTTGAGCTGAAGGACGTCAGGAAGCATTTCGGGCAGGTGCAGGCGGTCAGAGATGTCGACGTGAGCATCGCGTCGGGAGAAATCGTGGCAATGCTCGGGCCCAACGGCGCGGGCAAGACGTCCACCATCGACATCATCCTCGGCTTGTCCCGGCAGACGTCCGGGCAGGCGCTCGTTTTCGGCATGCACCCCCGGCAGGCAGTCACCCGCGGCTTGGTCTCGGCGGTGATGCAGACGGGCGGGCTGCTGAAGGACCTGACCGTCAAGGAGACCGTGCAGTACACCGCCAGCCTGTTCGTACAGAGGAAGCCGACCGACGAGGTGCTGGACCGGGCGGGAATCACCCAGATCGCGGACCGCCGGGTGGGAAAGTGCTCAGGCGGCGAGCAGCAGCGGCTCAGATTCGCCATGGCACTGGTCTCCGACCCCGAACTGCTTGTCCTGGACGAGCCGACCACCGGGATGGACGTCGAGGGGCGGCGCAGCTTCTGGGCGTCCATCCGCAAGGACGCCGAGCAGGGCAGGACGGTACTGTTCGCCACGCACTACCTGGAGGAAGCGGACGCCTATGCCGACCGGATCATCCTGCTGCGGCACGGGCAGAAGATCGCCGACGGCACCGCGTCCGAGATCAAGGCGATGTCGGCGGGCCGCACCGTGCGGGTCACCATGGCCGAGGCCAGCGAGGCTGAGCTCCGCGCCATTCCCGGCGCGGACAGCGTGGAGATCCGCGGCGAGACCGTCCTCATCCATGCGAACGACAGCGACGCAGTGGCCAGGTACCTGCTGACGCGCACCTCAGCCAGGGACCTTGAAATCACCGCTCGCGGCATCGAGGACGCGTTCCTCGCACTGACCGGCGACGACGCCGAGCCAGGCAGCGTGAACACTGGAGCTATCGGATGACCACAACGTCAGTGCCAGATCTGAGCGGCCGGCGGCTCCCGGTCCTTGGCGGCTTCAACCTGACCGCGCTGAATCTGGAGATCCGCCGGCTGCGGCGGAACCCGCGCGCCGTCATCATCACGGTCATCGTCCCGGTCGTCTTCTTCTTCGCCTTCGGGCTGAATCAAGTTAACACGACAGGCAACTACGGCCACGGGAACTACGCGGCGTGGGTTCTGGTCAGCCTCGCGCTTTATGGCGCCATATTCTCGACCACCTACACAGGCGCGGGGGTGTCCATCGAGCGCGCCCAGGGCTGGAGCAGGCAGCTCCGGCTGACACCGCTATCGCCTGCCGCCTACATCGGCATGAAGGTGGCGACCGCGCTGGTTCTCGGGCTCGTCCCGATTACGGTCGTGAACGTGGTCGGCGGCATCCTGACCCACAAGGCCTCGATGCCCGTCTACCTATGGATCGTCAGCGCCCTGTGCGTCTGGATCGGCTCGCTGCTTTTCGCCGCGTTCGGGCTATTCATCGGTTTCCTGGTGCCCGCCGATGCCGTCCCGCAGCTTCTTGGCCTGATCATGTCGCTGTTCGCGTTCGTGGGCGGCCTATTCATCCCGATCAGCCTGCTCCCGCAGACCATACAGGACATCGCCAAATGGTCTCCTGAGTACGGGCTCAACCAACTGGTGCACGCGCCGCTGCTCGGCGGCGGCGTGGACTGGACCTGGGTCGTCAACGTCATCGCGTGGCTGGCGATCTTCGCCGCGGGCGCGGTCTGGCGATTCAGCAAGGACACCGCGCGAGTCTGAGCCACGTCAGCCGATCCGCAGCGCCAGTTCCGGTAATGCCGTGGGTGAGCGAGGTGCCGGTGCTGATGAAGGAGTGGTTCGCACGCGGTGAGGGAGATCTCGCCAGGTGGCGCGGCCAGATCCCGGAAACTCATCGCTCCTGGCGGCCAGGTAACAGACCAGGGGTTTACCCGGGGGTGATCGTGCGCCCTGGGTGCGATGGTTATGTCATGCCAAGCGCGAAGGCGGGCCCCAGGTCATCTCCCTCGCCGACCTGGTCGACCGCGGTCCGGCATCACCAGCCGTCTCGAGATTCGTCATGAGCATGGCACCGAGTAGCCAAGCGGGCATGAAGGTAAATACCGGCTGCAGACCCGTCGTAAACGGGCTGTGCGACCCAACCAGCGGAGGTTCCAGATGGCCGAGCTCCCACCGCCCCCCGAGGGGATTGTGCTGACCCACTTCATCGTTTCGGACGATGTTGAGCGCTCCCGGCGCTTCTACACCGAAGTACTCGGCGGCAGGGTGGCCTTCCCCGGAGACCCGGTCAATGTCGCGCTAGCCAACAGCTGGATCGTCATCAATTCCGGCGGACGACCGACCGACGACAAGCCGACGGTCATCCTGGAGACGCCACGCGATCCCGACCGGGTCGGCAGCTTCCTCAATATCCGGGTCAAAGACATCGAGGCCGTGTACGCCGCATGGAGTGCCCGGGGTGCTCAATTCCTGACGCCGCCGAAACAGCACGCGTATGAGAAGCGCTGCTACATCCGCGACCCCGACGGTCATCTGATCGAAGTGGGGCAGACCACAGACCCCGAGGGAGACTGGTCGCCC
The DNA here is from genome assembly GCA_963789225.1 of uncultured Actinomycetes bacterium. Lineage (GTDB taxonomy): Bacteria > Actinomycetota > Actinomycetes > Streptosporangiales > Streptosporangiaceae > Palsa-504. The sequence goes on along the minus strand of CAWBKD010000026.1, from coordinate 123,878 downwards.
GCTCACTGGCCATCGAGTACGCCCGTCGATCTTCAAGGTGGCCATGTCGGCGCCGAGCGGCCTGGGGAAACGGGCCAGGAGTAATCCAGGTACCGCGCCCCAGCCAGACCGCTCGGCGACGGAGGATCGCCATGGAGTACCTCGTCACGATGACAACTCATGTTCCGGACGGAACGCCCGAATATAAGGTCGACGACGTCCGCGCCCGCGAGGCCGCGCATTCGCGCGATCTGGCCGCGGAGGGTCAGCTGCTGCGGTTGTGGCGCCCGCCGCTGCAGCCGGGCGAATGGCGCAGTCTCGGCCTGTTTGCCGCCGGCGATGTCGGCCAGCTCCAGCAGACCCTGGCTTCGATGCCGCTGAAGATCTGGCGATCCGACCAGGTGACGCCGCTCGCGCTGCACCCCAACGACCCGGGCCCGAGTACCCGGCCAGGCCAGTCAGGCGCTGAATTCCTGGCCACCTTCGTCGTCACGATTCCGGATGGCACGCCCCGCCAGGCCGTGGAAGACGCCGAGGCGGGCGAGGCCGCACGCGCGCGCGAACTGGCTGACCAGGGACACCTCGAGCGGCTATGGGCACTTCCGGGTCAGGGACGCGCTCTCGGCTTGTACCGGGCCATGGACAGCGCGGAGATGGAAGCCATCGTGAAAGCGCTCCCGCTCGGCCGGTGGATGACGACGGAACTCACGCCGCTCACTCCGCACCCGAGCGATCCCGCGACCATGAGCACCTGAGAACGGACAAAGCCGTGACCGAAACGGGCAGAAGGTAGCCATAATCACTCGGGTATGGGTGCTTCTATGTCGTCGTAGACGCGGACCGCGGCCAGCAGCCCGTCCTGGCCGCGTTCGTACACCGCGATGCCGGCCTGGGGCGGCAGGTCGTGGCTGCCCCAGCGAAGACAGTTGAATTCCACGGCACAGCGCACGCCGTCATCGGTCACGACGCAATGCTGCAGGCCGATGCCACCGCCCGCGCTGAAGCACCTGGCGAAGAACGAGCGAAGCTCGGCGGTGCCGCGATGGGCGGAGTGCGGGCCGATGGGCTCACGGTAGTACCCGTCCGGCGCGAAGGTGTCCACGATCGCGTCGACGTCACCAGCGTTTAGCGCGGCCTGGTAGTGCCCGACGACATCACCAAGGCGGGCGGCCCCGGGCGCGAGTATCGGAGACCTGAGGTGACGCCGTCCGTCAACCGGCCATTGGCTGCAGTAGGTGCGGAACACCACCGACCGGTCGTCAGGGGATTCGGCGACGACCGCCACCGGCCAGGCCAGTTCCGGCCCGTCGCCTGCCAGGTGCCCCACCAGCTCTACCACTGCCCGCGCACCGGCACACGTGGAGGCCACTGTCTCGATGCGGGCGTGGCGCCCGGCCAGCCAGGAATGATTCTGGCTGACGAACCGGCGCAGCTGCTTGTGGCCGCGGATCTCGCCGACGCGGGGATCATAGACCACCATCTCGCCCGGCCACACAGTCTCCAGAGCGTGGATGTCACCTTTGTTCAGTGCGGTGATGTACTGCGCGACCGGATCAGCCTGACCTGCGGCGCGAGTCTGCCTGCGGGCCAGCTCCGCGGCACTAATGAAGTCCGGAAACCACGGCATCGCAATCCCCTTGGTTCGCTGTCGGCCGGGCAATCTGCCTGCAGACTGCCATTGTCCTCCGGCCACCAGCTCATCACTTGGGACCCGCGAAGATCTAGAACCTGACTACGGCAATGAACTGGCCTTGATCACCTTTGGATCCCTGGGCGTTGCGCCAGGCGGCTGATCTGCTGGTTGAGGTAGCGCTGTTGTTGGAGGTTGGTCGCCGCCCGGTCTGCGGCCAGGGGCAAGGACCTGCGGCGGTCGGAGACGAGGAGCTTGCCGAACACGGAATCTCGCTCGCTGAACGACGCGCGCGCCTCAATCCCGAGGTCCCTTCGTGCGCTGCGGCGGCTGCGCACGCTCGAGGCATCTGGAACGACTCCGCGGAGCATCTCGATCGCGCGGTTTCGCTTTATCGAGGCGGACCTCGCCCTCTTGCCTACGCGTCGGCGCTCGAAGACCTCGGCCGGGTGCTCGCGCACAACGGCGACAGCGCATCGGCTATCGCCGCGCTCGATGAGGCGCTGGTCATTGCGACGCGGGTCGGGGCGAGCTGGGATGTCACGCGCCTTCGGGCCCGGCTTCGCCGTCTCGGCGCGCGACGGCGTCCCCCCAAAATCGACCCGCCGAAGACCGGGTGGGAGGCACTGACCGAAGCCGAGTCCGTGGTCGCAAATCTTGCTGCGCATGGGTGCACCAACCGAGAGATCGCCGACAAGCTTTTCATCTCCCCGCACACTGTCAATACGCATGTTCGCCACGTCTTCGAGAAGCTCGGCGTCAATTCCCGTGTGCACCTCACGAGGCTTGTCGCGGACCGATCGCCGCCTTCGTTAGCTGACGCCAGGCCGTTCAGGCCGGTGCGTTTCCTGTTTCCTGGCGAGCGCGGACGCTGACCTCAACCCGGTTGCCTAGCACCTTGTCGACGTTGCGCCAGTACCCGAAGGCGCGCTGCAGGACGGGCTCGGTCACGCCGTCTAGGAGGTGGCCGACGATGTTGCTGACCAGGCGGTCGCGGGCCGCGTCGTCGAGGACCTCGCGGACCATCGTGCCGGGCTGGCCGAAGGCGCCGCCGCCCTTGGCGTGCGGCTGCCGCTCGGGTATCCGCTCGCGGTTGAAGTTGGCCACCGGCTCGATCAGGTAGTGATCCTGCAGCAGGATCGGGCCATCGGGGCCGACGGTCAGCGAATACTCGTCGCTCTCGACCGGCGCACCGGCGTCAGTCGTGGTCTTGACCAGCGGTTCGGTCATCGCAGCTTATCTCCGAGATCTCCATGTGGCCGTGGTGGGCGTGTTGGTCAGGTGGTGGCTTGAACGGCGTCGAGGATGACCTGGGTGACGATGCCGGGGTTGGTGATCATCGACAGGTGCGGGGCGCCGGGGATGATGGTGATGCGGGCTTGTGCTTGCTGGGCCATGGCCATCAGTTCAGCCGGCGGGATGGCATGGTCACCAGTGCCGATGATGGCCCAGGACGGGATGGTCTGCCAGGCGGGGACGCCGGACGGCTGGGTCAGCGCGATTGTCGATCGCGGCCGCTGGGTGGCCGCCAGGTCCGCGGCCTGGCTGGCGGGCAGCCCGTTGGCCATGCACGAGGCGAAGGCGCTCTGCTTGATGTAGGCGTCTTCGGCACCGGCCGGGGCGCCGGGGTAGGGCACCAGGACGAGGTTCGGCCCTCCGGCGCAGGAGCCGGGCACGGCGCTGACGAACTGGCCAATGGTCTGGCCCTGGGCGGGGATGAAGGCGTCGTCGTAGACCAAGGCCTCAACGTTCGGGTCGCCGGTGGCGGCGTTGGTGATGACCGCGCCGCCGTAGGAGTGGCCGACCAGGATGATCGGGCCGGAGATGGTGTCCAGCGGATAGGCGCGCGGGCTCAGCCGGCGAGCGCCTTGGTGATGAAGCTGGCCGCGCGCACCGGGTTGGCGATGAACGCCGTGTGCGATCCGGCGATCGATTCGGTGCCGGCGCCCATCCGCCCGGCCATGAACCGCTCCGCGTCCGGCGGGATGGCGTTGTCGTGCTCGGACACCAAGAACCAGGACGGCTTGGACCGCCACCCCGCCGCCGTCGCGTTCTCCGTCAGCGCCGCGACCGACAACGGCCGCTGCGTCGCGAACATGACCTCGGCGACGTCGACCGGGACGTCGGCGCAGAACGTCTCCCTGAACTGCTCCCGCGCGATGTACAGGTCCGGGCCCTGCGGCGCGCCCGGCGCGTCGTACGGCGTCAGGTAAGAGGTGGACGCGAGCATCGACGGCGGGAACGGACCCTGCACGCTGGCGCAGCTCTCCCCCACATCGATGCCGAACGCCGCCAGGTAGACAAGCCCCGTCACGTTGTCCAGCCCGGCCGACGCCTGCGTGATCACCGCCCCGCCAAAGGAGTGCCCCACCAGCAGCACCGGGCCATCGATCGCCTTAACCACCGCACCGAGGGCGGCGGCGTCGGACGCGAGGCTGCGCAGCGGGTTCGGCGGCGCGATCACTGGATGACCGGCGCTCTGGAGCTCGCAGCGCGGCTGCTTGTCTCGCCGCACACGGGTGCGCACGCATCTCCGCCACGTCTTCGAGATGCTCAAGCTCAACTCTCGCGTGGAACTCGCCAGCTTCGCGGCCCGCGTCGGCGGTCCGGCACTGTAGCCATCGCACGAACATGTGATGCGGCAACCCAATTCAGATCACCTGCGACAGCGGTTCACCCGCCTGTCCGTACAGGCTCTGAGAGACAGCGGAGGGTTCCCACTCGAGCGGGCCGACGCCGCACTGGCGCGAACCAGGCACGGCGCCCATGGCTCAGCCACGGTGCTGCGGACCGGCGTCCCCGGGTGAGGATCATGTCTCCGCGCTTGAACGCCTCCCATTGATCGGCATCCCCGTCCTCGGCTGCTGACGGCGGGTCTTCATCGGTCAGTGGCTGTCGGCGTCGATGATGGCTTCGGCGAAAGCCTGCGGCGCCTCTTGCGGCAGGTTGTGTCCGATGCCGCCCTCGATGAGCCGGTGCTCGTACTTGCCGGTGAATTTGCTGGCGTAGGCGCTGGCGTCTGGGTGCGGCGCGCCGTTGGCGTCTCCCTCCATGGTGATGGTGGGCACGGTGATGGCCGGAAAGCTGGCGAGCCGCCGCTCCAGGTCGTCGTATCGCGATTCGCCTGCGCCCAGGCCGAGCCGCCACCGGTAATTGTGGATCACGATCGCGACATGATCCGGGTTGTCGAAGGCGGCCGCGCTGCGCGCGAACGTAGCGTCGTCGAAAACCCACTTAGGCGAGGCGAGCTGCCAGATGAGCTTGCCGAACTCGCGCCGGTACCTCTCGTAGCCGGCCTGGCCGCGGTCGGTGGCGAAGTAGAACTGGTACCACCAGGCGAGTTCAGCCTGCGGCGGCAGCGGCGCCTGGCCGGCGGCCTGGCTGCCGATCAGGTACCCGCTCACCGAGACCAGCGCCTTGCAGCGGTCCGGCCACAGCGCCGCGACGATGTTGGCCGACCGGGCCCCCCAGTCGAAGCCGGCCAGGATGGCCGTGTCGATCCCGAGCGCATCCATCAGCGCGATGACATCGGTCGCCAGGGCTGCCTGCTGGCCGTTCCGCAGCGTGTCGCCCGACAGGAAGCCGGTGGTCCCGTAGCCGCGGACGAACGGGACCACGACGCGGTAGCCCGCCGAGGCCAGCAGCGGTGTGACATCGGCAAAGCTGTGAATGTCGTAGGGCCAGCCGTGCAGGAGAATGACCGCCGGGCCATCAGCAGGACCGGTTTCGGCGTATCCGACGCTCAGCAGGCCCGCGTCGACCTGCTTCAGCGCGCCGAACGGCCCGCTCGTCCCCGGCGTCATCGTTGACCTGCCCGCCGCGCTCATCTTCGGTGCGGTGCTCATCGTCATCTACCGGCGTGTGTCGGCCACGGCCCGGGCCGCGGTCAGGATGACGTCGGTGACCGCCTGCGGCTGGGAGATCATGATCACGTGCGAGCCGTCGACCTCGGTGATGGTGGCGCCGGCCCGCTGAGCCTCAGACCGGATGACGTCGGCGCCGGCGGCCTTGTCGCCGGTGGCGACTACCGTCCAGCACGGCAGCTTCTTCCAGGCCGGCGGCCCGGACGCTTCGCTGAACGCCGTCACCGCGGTGGGGCGCTGGGTGGCGGCCATCAGCGCGGTGGTCTCCGGGGGTAGGTCGGCTGCGAAGGCCGCGCGGAACAGCGCGGGGTTGACCGCGAGCTCAACCGCAGTCTCCCCGTCCGGTCCGGCCGGATACTTGTACTGCACCAGGGCCGCGCCCAGGATGCTGTCCTTGGAGCCGCTCTCGACATCGTTCAGGTTTTCGCCCTCTTCGGTGGCGAAGGCGGCGATATAGACCAGGCCGACGACGTTCGGGGTGCTGGTCGCGGCGTTGGTGATGACCGCGCCAGCGTAGGAATGCCCGACGAGCAGTACCGGGCCGTCGATCTGGTTGAGCAGGCTGGCGGTGTAGGCCGAATCGGCGGCCAGGCCGCGCAGCGGATTGGCCGCGGCGATGACGGTATAGCCCTGCTGTTGCAGCCGCTCGATGACGCCGTTCCAGCTGGACGCATCGGCGAAGGCGCCATGCACCAGCACGATTGTCGGCTTGACGTTAGTTTGCTCGTCTGTGGCATTCACGGGGAACCTCCTGCACTGCGGGAACGCGGGCTCACGTCGAGCCGCAATCCACACTCGCCCCCGGGGCCGTGCGATCGCACCTATGAACCACCCTGGCCCAACCCTGGTCAGCCGTGGCCGTTTGCCCGGCCGTGCCGAACCCGGCGATGAACGCCATGATGCCCGTACCGCCGGTAAGACCGTCCGGGCTTGCGGCCATACCGGAAAGGGACCGATCCGTTCGGGCAGCCGTGTTCAGTCCTACCTATTGTCACATCAATTCCTTTTGTAACAAATTACGGACAAACGAAGGCACCTGCCGGTAACGGACTATCGTCAGCCCGCCTGGTTACCATGACGGCTGATCACCTATCCGGGCGGTAATCTGCGGGGCCGCTAACGAGGTGTTCAGGTACGCCCACGACCCTGGCCGTAGCGCACGGGAGGCCGAGATGAACACCCGCAGCGTCCGTCTGGTGCCGCTCATCGCGGCGGTGAGCACGGCCCTGGCCTCCGGATGCGGCACCGCGGCGTTGACCCCGCCGACGCCCCCGCCGGAAGAACCGGACATTACGGTTGCCGCCCTACCGGCCGTCGACTTGGCCGGCCTGTACGTCGCGCAGGACCAGGGGCTGTTCGCCCGGCAGGGGCTGCACGTGATTATCCGAAAGATAGCCAGTAGCGAAGCGATCATCGCAGACCAGCTCGAGGGCCAGGTCGGTTATCCGATCGGGCCAGTGAACCAGATGCGGATCCAGCGCGTCGCGCAGGCCATGCTCCAGTTCGGCATCCTCAGCAGCAGATACGCTGCCGAAATCGAGCGGGGAGCCCTCGTCGCATCGATGGTCGGTTAGCCTGCTAGACGGAAAGGCGTTCATGAGGCTTCTTCTGACTTCCTCAGGCATCAGTAACCCGAGCATCTACGACGTGCTCGTCGACCTGCTAGGCAAGCCGATTGCCGAGTCAAGCGCCCTCTTCGTTCCCACCGCGATCTACCCCTTCCCTGACGGTGCTGGCCAGGCATTCCAGGCGATCTCCGGAAAGGCCAAGAGCCCGTTGTGCGGTCTGGGTTGGAAGTCGGTGGGAGTACTGGAGCTCACCGCACTGCCCAGTATCGATGAAGAAGTCTGGGCCGCGACGGTCCGGGAGTCAGACGCCCTGCTGGTCTGGGGCGGCGATCCCGTGTACCTGTCCTACTGGATGAAGCATTCGGGACTCGCAGATCTCTTGCCGTCCTTGCGGCCCGAGACGGTGTACGTCGGGGTGAGCGCCGGGAGCATCGCGATGGCCTCGATGTTCGGTGAGACGTATTTTGATCCGCCCAGATGCAGCGGGGAAAGGCTGTCGTCCGAAGACATCGTGTTCGCTGGACCCGAGGGAGAATTCACCATGACCTTGGTCATGGCCGAGGGGGTGGGACTCGTTGATTTTGCGATCATTCCGCACGTGGAATACGACGATCACCAAGACGTGGCGAACGCAGAAAAATGGGCCGGTCGGCTACCGGTGCCGACGTATGCAATAGACGATGAGACGGCCGTCAAAGTCATCGACGGCACCGTCGAAGTCGTCTCCGAGGGGCACTGGAAGCTGTTCAACCCCTGACGCAGAGGGGCGCTCGGCGGTCCGCTCGCGACCTATGGTCTTCCTGGCTGACATTGAGGGTCCGAAGGGCACTCCACGTCCTCTACCACGCCATAAGGGCTGTCGCGCGCTCGCAAGTGCCGCCACGACTCCGGTCAGCACCCCGGACACCAGGCCTAGCACCGCGCCGATGAGTACCTGTACCGGAGGCACTAGGCCGGTCGCTGTCAGCGCTGGCTCAAGCAGTTGCTCCTGTACGCGCACGGCCGAGCTGCCCGGAGACCTGATATAGCCGATGTAGCTATCGGCAACCGCGTTGGCGGTGACCTCGGCTTGGGCAGCGGTTTTGGCGGTGGCGCTCACCGACAGGACATCTCGCGTCAGGGTTTTCACCTGAACCTCGCCACGCAGTGCCTCAAGCGATGCGGCCGGGCTCCCCCTGAGCAACGCACCGGCCAGCACCGGGTCACTACGCGCAACCACGACGGCGGTGGCCATGTCCGATTGCGGGAGCATGACGAACGCCGTGCTGGTGAACATCACCGGGCTGAACGCGGCCGAAACGGCACCGGCCAGCAAGCCCACAGCGATCGCAATACCGAGGAGGGCGCCGTGCCGCCGGATGATCGAAATGGACCTGCGCGGGTCCTGTGCCAGCTGGCGCATCTGGCCTCCGCTTTCGTTCCCGGCGCCTCACCGGAGCTGGCGTCGGATGCGCACCATCATACAGCGGGCCAGCAAGCAGCCACCATAGACGGCTTGGACGCGGCCGGGTGGTGCCTGTCCAAGTTGCACGTCGACCCGGCATTCCTGGCCTCGGCCGTGACGTTACTACCAGCCGGTACGGTTCGATGCTGCCCAGGCAGCGATCACGCAGGGATAGCTTGTTGGCTTGGCTGAGATCCCGATTGCGCTTCAGGTTGAGCTGGCGCGGCTGCGGACGGAGAACGCCCAGCCGCTGCGCGTCCCACGACCACGGGACGCATCTGCTTGCGGTAGACGCTTTCGGTTGCGGCTGTCCCGGTGTGGCCTGCAGCGATCTTTTCGAGCAACCTGGACGGGGCTACACTGCCCGCAGAGGAGTGGCAGGGAGGCGAGATGGTCTGGATTGGCGGCCCGCGAAGGGACCCAGAAGACCGCCTGGGCCGGGGCCGCCGAGGACTCTACCTGCATGATCCTCCCCCCGGCTATCATCCACCCCAGCCCAGGATGACGTTGAAGGACCGGGAACGGATTGCACGCCGGGACTGGATCCTCGAGCACGTCCTCGCGGTAGTCCTGATGATTTCTGCCGCTGCGGTCATCTTGATCATTTGTCTGATCATCGCCACGCATCATTAGCGCGCAAGTCTCAGCATGGACTCCAAGTGCCGTGCCTATCTGATCCCAGGACACCGCCTCAGGCCGTACCGTGCTGACGCGAAGGTTATCCTGGCCGGACTGGCGCACCGGTCAAGGCGCTTGGCCCCCGGGATGCCGTTATGACCGCCCTGTCCCCCGGCACGTCTCGGCGCTCCCGGTGCCAGTTGCGCCAGCTTATGCCTGTCGAATGGTGGTGCCTGTTCCTGATGCCCGCTGCCGCGGCCTCGCATGATTTCTGGCAGGACTTCCTGCGGACCGACGACCCCGTCCTGACCGCGCCCAGCTACCAGGTCGGCTACCCGGCGCGGCTGGCCGACGGCCGCCATCTGCTCCTGCCCATACGGGTGCTGCCGGGAGACGGCACGCGGGCGGTCGCGTCGCTAATCACCAATCAGGCCAGCTTCCGCGTATTGGACGCGATCGCCGACGTGCTTACCGCCCAGGTGACGCAGTTCGGCGCCGAAGTCGTGATCGGAGTTCCTACCCTCGGCCTCCCCCTCGCCGAGGGCGTGGCGCGCCGACTGGGGCATCCCCGCATGGTCGCGCTCAGCACGTCGCGCAAGTTCTGGTACGACGAGGGCCTTTCCGAGCCGCTGTCCTCGATAACCAGCCCGCAGCAGCGAAAGCGGGTTTACCTCGATCCCAGGTCGCTCGCCCTGCTCGCCGATCGCCGCATCCTGCTGGTCGACGACGTGCTGAGCACGGGAACGTCGTTGTCGGCCGTGCTCCGGCTGCTGGTTAAGACTGGGCGGCCGCCGACCGCGATCGGCGTGGCCATGACCCAGACGGAGGCGTGGCGGGCGGTCCTCGGCCGGATCAATAGTCGGTGGCCCACCGTGGTCCGGTCGGCCATGAGCACCCCGCTGCTCGTCCCGCACGAGGACGGCGGGTGGCGGCCGGAAGCTGTCACCGCTGTCCGGGGAATCGACGCATAGCACAGCTGACGGAGTCCGGCTCTTCTACAGCCCTACCCTTCCCTCGGACCCCGTCCGGAGGCCCGACGGGCCAGCGGGCTACGGGAGTATCCTCAGCCTGTGGCGATGCGGAACAGCGCAGGATGGAACACCGGCCGTCGGAAGAGCGCAGGGGCGAGCGGCCTGCGCCGACAAGCAATCAGCGTGATCGCGCTTGGCGCTTTCGCGCTTGTCGCGGCTGGCGTGGCGAGTCTGGTGAGCGGTGCCGACCTGCCCATGGACACGCTGATCCTTATCGGCATCGTCATGTGCCTCGCCGGGTGGCGCATGCTGGTCGTCGCACGCCGCCGCGAGCACTGAGCTTTTCATCCCCCGATTTCGCGGGCGCGGTCCCCGGTGAGCCGGAAGAGCGGCCGTCGCGGTTAGTTCGGCGGAAGAAGTCGTCGGTGAAGATCTGGATGAGGACATCGAGCGGCTTCGCGCCGGGAGACGCCGCTGCGTAGGCGTCGTACAGGGCTGCGGCAGCGCCGGCGTAGCGGCCGGCCGCCCAGTCGATGACCTGCTCGCGCGTCGTGGTGTTGTACGCAGGATCGAAGCCGAACGCGAAGGCAGCCTCCTCGCTCGTCCAGCCGATGATGAGGTCGACGTCGCTATCCGCCAGGGTGGACGAGGGTCCCCGTGACGGCCGATGGCCGGGATGCCTCCCGGCCGCCACGGCTGCGGAGCCGAGGGGCCGTATCGGGTCGCGTCGCGCACTCCCTGCCAGCCCGGGTGAGGCTGAGCCGCCTGCCAGCGGGCGGGCCCCACGGGCGGCGCCGCGTACGGCACGCCGCGGAAGACGTACAGGCCGTCCTCGATGCATCCGCGGACGGTACCCAAGGTGGTGCTGACGAGCGCATGATCAGTCATCGTCCTCCTTGATGAGCCGCGCTGACTCTGCCTGGTTCAGGGCCGCGGCCGTGTCGCGTAGTGGGACAGGAACACCTCCACGCCGGCGCGCTGACCTGGTAGTCGACACGACCGTAATCGCGGGAAACGTAGCCTTCACGCGGTAAAGACCACGGCCGAACGGCGCGCTCTTGCGTGTCCTCGCGTGTCAGGTACGCGAGTTGGCGATAGGTTACGTGATCAACAGCATGCTCCGGCAAAGGCGCCGTGGTCATGGGAGGTTGGCATGCACATCAATGCTGGTGATACCGCCTGGATGCTGACCTCGACGGCGCTGGTGTTCTTCATGATGCCGGGACTCGCGCTGTTCTACGGCGGGCTGGTCGGCGCGAAGAACGTGGTCGCGACGATGGTCCAGTCCTTCGTGGCCATCGGCGTCATCAGCCTGCTGTGGGTGATTGTGGGGTACTCGCTGGCGTTCGGCAGCAATCACTGGGGCGGGGTGATCGGCAGCCTGCAATGGGTGATGCTGCGTAACGTCAACGGCACGCCAAATAGCTATGCCCCCACGATCCCTTCGCTGGTGTACATGGCCTTCCAGATGAAGTTCGCCGTGATCACCCCGGCGCTCATCGCGGGGGCGTTCAGTGAGCGGATGCGCTTCCGCGGCTACCTGGTCTTTATCGGCCTATGGTCGCTGCTGGTCTACAGCCCGTTCGCACACTGGGAGTGGGGTGGCGGGTTTCTCGGCTCAGGCGGACTGCACGCAATCGACTTCGCCGGCGGCTCGGTGGTCCACGAGCTGGCCGGCGCCGCGGCGCTGGCCACCGCGATGTACCTGAAGCGGCGGCACCAGCTTGAGCGGCCGCACAACGTGCCGTTGGTGCTGCTCGGCGCGGGGATATTGTGGTTCGGCTGGTTCGGCTTCAACGCGGGCAGCGCGGTGTCCGCGGGGTCGGTGGCCGGCTACGCGCTGGTGAACACGCAACTGGGGGCGTGCACCGCGATGCTCGCCTGGATGGGTATCGAGTGGTGGCGCCGCCGCAGGCCATCAGGCGTGGGCATCGCCGCCGGTGCCGTGGCCGGGCTGGCCGCGATCACCCCGGCGTCGGGTTACGTGCAGCCGTGGGCAGCGATCGTTATCGGCGCCGCGGCCGGATTGTTGTGCTACGGCGCCGTTCACCTGAAGGACATTTTCCATTACGACGACTCCCTGGATGTGGTCGGCGTACACATGGTGGGCGGTGCGATCGGGGTTCTGCTCACCGGCGTCTTCGCCAGCCTCGCGGTGAACGCCTCTGGCGAGGCCGGCGGCTGGACTCAGCTTGGCCGCCAGGCGGTGCTGGCCGTCACGGGAATCGTCTACCCGTTCATCATGACCTGGATCATCCTCTGGGTCACAGATCGCCTGGTGGGCCTGCAGGTGAGCGCGGAGGATGAAGAAGCTGGCCTTGATCTCAGCGAGCACTCCGAGCTCGCCTATCAGCCAGTGGCCGTGGGAGCCGACATGACCGGGAACGGCGTAGGGACCGCTCCAGACACGCCACGGGCGGCCGAAGCGCAGTAATCCGACCCGGGCAGGAATCCAGGCTTGGGCGGCGTGCTCGGAGCGCAGGATGCCCATCATGACGAAGTCTTTCCAGCCGTCAGGATAGAGTTCGGCCTCCCGGCGGACTCCTTCATGACGGAAGCCGCAGGCCAGGTAGCACTTGATGGCACGGCTATTACTGCCCAGCGCCTGCAACTCGACGCGATGCACACCCACCACATCAAACGCCCAGGCCAGCACCAGCCGGGTAACCTCACGGCCCAGTCCCCGTCCGCGCAGGGCAGCGACGAACAAGCCCACCGAGTATTCCGCGCAGTGCTGCTCACGGTTCACGTCAAGACTGGCGCTGCCGATGCAGTGGCCGTCGTATTCGACCATCCAGGTGTAGCTGCGGGGATCTGGCCGGGAGCTGGCGGCGGTCAGATACTCGCGGGTGTGGTTTAGGCGGCCATCCCACTCCCGCCGCCACGACGAGCCGTAGTTGTCTTCTTCCTCGGGGTCGATGGGATGGCGCAGCCGGTCATCAACATCGGAGTCCCGCGCACTACGCAACATGACCCGTTCGCCGTGCAACGTCAGCAGCGGCGGTAGTGTCAGCGAGTCCAACATGAGCCAGAGCCTACGCAGTGCCCGACCACGCCCCAGCCGTTCTCGATTTACGCGGGCGGAGCGAACAACTCCAGCGCGATGTTGTCTGGGTCGCGGAACGACAGGCCGGAGCCGTAGCTGGCATCCACGATGTCACCGTGGGCCACGCCCAGCTCATCAAGCCGGGCCGCCCACTCGACGAGATCATCGCGGCTCGCGACGCCGAACGCGATGTGGTCAAGGCCTGGCGTGCGTTCGTTGAAGGGTTCTGTGCTGGCCAGGTCGGGGAAGCCGTGCAGCCCGAGCAAGGTGTTCCCGAGCAAGGTGTTCCCGAGCAAGTAGACGATGTGCCGGAACGGGCCGGTGTCCTCGTCGAGCACGGGCTTGACCCCCAGGACCTTCGTATACCACGCCTCGCTGGCACCAAGGTCAGTTACTGTCACGGCGACATGGGTAATGGCGGGCATCGTTGTTGCGCTGGCCATTGTCGTCTCCTGGTTGTTCATGGCCGCTGGCCATCGATCACGGAGGGTGCCCTCTGATGAGGTCTCACGAGTTTCTCACAGCCTGTGCCCGACGGCCATGCCTATAACGGCATCATCCGAGTCCTTGTTGGAGCGCGGTTACCGCGTCGGGGTAGTCGGAAAGCTGGTACGGCTTGTTTCCGGGTTCGGGTGGGCCGGAATAGGATTTGATGGTCGGCGGGTCCGGGATGATATTGACACTCAGAACCAGCTGGTAGCCTGCGTTTTCCCACGGAGCAAGAACAGGCTGGGCCGTAGCATCCGATATTGGCTCGTGGTCACTCAGATAGACGCCGGCGTACTGCAAATGTCCGCCCAGTAGCGTCCCCAGGCCGTTTACCTCGCCGGGAGTGTTGTCTTGCGCCGCAGCGCCCTGGCCCGCTATCAGCGGGCCGCCAGGCCAGCCGGACGGGGTAACGTGACCTCCTACCCAGTAAAGCCCGATAGCGTCATGAGCGATCAGCCACGCCGTCATCTGGGTGAGGAAGTACGTGTCGTCCTGGCCGCCGAAGGTGTGGAAGTCCAGACCCCACTCGGGGATGATGATGGGCTTGCCCGTGAGCTTGGAGAATTGGGCCATCCAGTCCAATCCACCTGGTCTGGCCGTCACGGTTTGCTCCCAATGCAGAGCCCAGTCGAGCGCGCCAGACGCGGTATGGGGATACGTGTAGTGCGGGCCACCGTACCAGTCAAAGATATCGGTTCCGACGTAGTCGACGTATGCGCTACCGGGCCAGCTCTCGGCTACCGTAGCTCCCTTGGGATAAATCGTCCACAGAAACTTGAAATGCTGACCGGGCACCGATCGCATAGTCGTGACGACCTGCCGCCAGGCACGGATAAAGGCATCGGGCTCAGTTCGCGGCGCGTGCCGCTCGCTCCACTCATACCACGAGCCGTTCATCTCACGACTGAGATTGATAATGGTATCGGCGAACCCGTCCCGGACCAGCAATTCACCCAGCTGGTAAAACCGCCGGTTATCAGTGCCCGCCGCTGCCGCGGTCAGTGCGGCGCTGCTTGACTTGTAATAACCGGGCGTGGTGTCACCTGGCGCACCATCGGTCAAGAGCGCTTCCAGTCGGGAATCCACCACACCAGACGGCGTGATGACCAGCTGCCCCGGTGGCGGAGTCTTTAGCAGATCCGCCCAGGTGGCCGGGCCGACGATACCGTCAGCGGACAGGCCTTCGGCCGCCTGGAACTCCTCGACCGCGATCTTGACCGCCAGGCCGAAGTGACCATCAACGGCAACGCGGGGCTGGACGTTCCAAGCGTTCAGCCGGGACTGGAGCGTCCTGACCGCGCGGCCGGTCGCGCCGGGCCGCAACGTTGGCTCGTGTGACAATACCGAGCCTATCCAGGCCGGCAGCGTCAGAGCAGTAATGCCGACGCAAACCGCAAGGCAGATAAGGATCACCCGCCACTTTCTCCTGGGCGGCCGACGCGCCGATCTAGTGGCGGAGAATGCCGTTTGTCGGGGGATGGAGGCCTCCAGCTTGCCACCAGGCATGTCCCCATGATTACTGCTCATAATCCTAGGGTGCAGCGCTGCCCCTGGCGCGTAGGCTTGCGGCGCAGCCAGGGAGGTGGCCTATGGCCCGTCGTGCAACCGTCGTCTACGCGGCTCTGGCGGCCGCCGATACGCTTCTTGCCGCAACCGGGCGGGATCGGCAACGCTGGCTGACCAAGCCGCTGCTGATGCCGGTATTGATGGTGGGGCGCAACCGCCCGGTGCAACGGGCGCTGGCTCTCGGCGGCGCGGGCGATGTGGCCCTGCTCAGCAGCACTGAAGGCGCCTTTACGGCCGGGCTGGTGAGCTTCCTCGCCGGTCACGTGGCCTGGATCATCGCCGTGCGCCAGCGCCCTGGCGGCGGGTTCCTGCGCGGCAGGCCGGTGCTGGCAGCGCCCTCTGTAGCGGCGTTCGGCGCGTTGAACGCCTACCTGTGGAAGCGCACCGGCCAGGACCGCATTCCGGTCATCGTCTACAGCGCGGCACTGCTCGCGATGTCCCTGGCGGCGCTGGATTCTGGCTCGCCGAAGACGGCCGCCGGCGGTGCGCTGTTCCTGGTATCGGACACCCTGCTGGCGCTAGAAAAGTTCGGCGGCCTGCACCTGCCCGCGCACGAGGGACTGGTGATGGCCACCTACACCAGTGCCCAGGCTCTGCTGGCCGCGTAGCGGCACCGCGCGGGCTCGCCCTATCTAGGCCGGGGCCAGCGGCCGACTCTCCTCGGGGAGGGCTTCGCGGCAGATCACCAGTGCGCGTCGGACATCCGCCGGGCTGATGCCGTGGTGGGTCACAAAACGCACCACGTCCCCGCGCCCCCCGCCGCGCAGTCCCCGGCTTGAGCACGCGGCCAGGAAGCTGACCGCGTCCATGTTCTTCAGCCGGAAGTACACGATGTTCGTCTGGACCCGGCTGAGGTCGCAGTCGATCCCGGGCAGCCCGGCCAGGCCCTCGGCCAGCGCGCGCGCGTTCTCATGATCATCGGCCAGCCGGTCCACCATGGTGTCCAGGGCCACGAGGCCTGCCGCGGCTAGCACCCCGGCCTGGCGCATGCCTCCGCCCAGCATCTTGCGCCAGCGCCTGGCTTGTGTGATCTTCCCTGCTGGCCCGCACAGCACGCTGCCGACCGGACAACACAAGCCCTTAGATAGACAGAACGAGACGGTGTCGGCGTTCTCGGCAATGGTCCGGACGTCCGTGCCGGTGGCGACGGCGGCGTTAAAGATCCGGGCGCCGTCCAGGTGCACGGCCAGGCCGTGAGACCGGGCGGCTTCGGCCAGGCACTGCAGATCGGGAAGGGACCAGACCACACCGCCGTGCGAGTTATGCGTGTTCTCGATCATGACGGCCGCGGATAGCGGCTGGTGATCATCGTCCACGGGGCGGAGCGCGGCCAGGACCTGCTCCGGGCTCAGCACGCCGCGCTCGGTCGCTATCTGCCGGACCTGAATGCCACCGACCACCGCGGCCCCGGCCGCCTCATTCATGAACAGGTGAGAGCGGGCATCTGCGATGACCTCCTGGCCCGAGCGGGCGTTGACCAGCAGGCCGAGCAGATTGCCCATGGTCCCGCTGGCGACAAACAGCGCGGCTTCCTTGCCCATCCGCTCGGCGGCCGTCTCCTCGAGCCGGTTCACGGTGGGGTCGTCGCCGAAGACGTCGTCGCCGAGCGGCGCGTTCGTCATCGCCCGGAGCATGTCGGCCGTGGGGAGCGTCACTGTGTCGGACCTAAGGTCAATCTCGCTCACGTCGTCTGCCACGTTCTCCTCCTTGCCGTCAGCCGTCGAGGACGCCGTCCACCACGCGGTGCGCCACGGCCCAGCGCGTGGCGGCGGCGCGGTTCGATACGCCGATCTTCGTGTAGATGTTCTGGATGTGGTGCTCGGCGGTCCGTGAGGAGATGAACAGCTCGGTAGCAGCTCCTCGGCCCACGCGAGAGTCTCGAACAGCTGCACCGAGAAGCCCACCAGCGCGGCGTGCGCGGCGATGTCGGTGGCCACAGCCAACTCGCCCCTCGCCGTCCAGGCCGAGCACCGCCTCGCTGAAGCCGTCTGGTTCGGTAGCGAACACATGCCCGCCGTGACCTTCGATCGCGTCCTGCACGATCGCGTCGTGGACCTGCTGGCCGACCGCCATCTCGGCTGACGCCTCGTCCCACCGGCGCAGGGAATCCTGGATGCTGGTGAACAGGAACGTCACCGTTCCCCACGGTGGACGGACAGGCACACCAGCACCTTATGTGAAGGTCAGCAGGGACCCTCAGCAGGGAACGTGCGTTGGGCTGGTCATCGTGGTATTCCCCGCCTACGCCCGGTACTGGCCGAGCAGCGACGCCACCTGGGGCTTGGTGAGGTGCCCGGCTTCCTTGGGGATCGGCGGAACCTCGGGATCGGACACGAAGTTCGCCCATCCCTGTTCGTCCCACTCAAACAGCACCCACACCCGGTTCTCCTCGGCCGGGTCGTGGAACACGGTGGAGCCCTTCGACCCGTGCAGAGCGCGCTTGTCCGAGCCCGAGGTGCTGAACACCTTCAGGAATCGGTCGACGTCCTCGACGGTCGTGGTAGCCAGGATCATGATGATCTCCTTACGTTTGGATCGCTGCAGATCTCGGTAATCGCCGCCCCGGTCGGACGGCCTACTGCCACTTCCCGCGAGACGCCCTGGTCACAGCATCGGCAGATCTACCCATTTCCACGGTGGGCAGGTGCAGGCCGGCACGCCCGTCGGCGAAAACGCCGCGTGTAGCGCGCCCCGAAACGATCAATTGGGTAACCTTGCCGGCAACGGTGACAGAAACAGCCGGAGAAACAACACTGCTCGGCCTGCCCGGCAGGTTGACCTCGGCCAGGAACAACGGCGCGGCCTGAGGCGCGGGTGTACGACCACCGGAAGGGACGGCAATGTCGACGTCGCGCCTGATCGTGGGCAAGGTGGGGTACGGCGCGGCCAGCCTCGCGGCGCTGGTGACGCTCCTCGCGGCGGGCTACCTCCATAATGTGACCGGCCTGGTGGCTGCGACCGAGAAGGGCATCGCGATCGGCAGCAATTCCGGGCCGACTACGGGCGCGATGAACATCCTGGTCATGGGCCTGGAGAGCCGGACCAACTACGAGGGGCAGCCGCTGTCGGTCGAGCAGCTCGTGGAGACGCACTCGGGCAACGAGCAGTCCGTCTCGAGCGGGGAGGTTGGCGCTCAGGACACTGACACGCTGATTCTCGTCCACATCTTCGCGGGCGGTAAGAAGGCCGTCGGCTTCTCGATCCCGCGCGACGACCTCGTCACCTACCCGTCTGCGACCTACCTCGGGATCACCGAGGGAAAGATCGACCAGGCCTACGACTTCGCCTACAACCAGTCCCTGGGCCAGACCTACGGGTCGTCCATGAGTTCCAACCAGCGCTACCTCGAGGCCAACCAGGCGGGCCAGAGGTTTGAGATCGCGACGGTGGAGTCGGTCACGGGGGTGCACATCGACCACTTCGTCGAGGCGAACCTGATCGGGTTTTACAACCTGGCCCAGGCGTTCGGCGGAATCGAGGTCTGCGTGAAGCCATGGAGCGGGAACAACGGCGGGAACCTGCGCGATGTGGCCTCCGGCTGGGATGCGCTCAATGACGGCTACAACCTGGACAAGGGGGGTCCGCAGTACCTGCATCTGGCGGCACCCCAGGCGCTGGCGTTCGTCCGGGCCCGCGACACGCTCCCCGGGACCGACCTGGGCCGCACGAAACGGCAGCAGGCGGTTATCGACTACGTCATCTGGAAGGTCAAGCACGAAGGCGCGTTCAGCGACTTCGGCGTGCTTAACAGCCTGCTCGACAGCGCGAGCCAGTACCTCATCACAGACTCGACGTTCAACCTGCTTGACTTCGCCACCAGCATGCGCGCGCTCAGTGGCAGCCACCTGTCGTTCCAGACCCTGCCGATCTCTGGTCAGGTGAACGAGATGCCGCTCAACGGCTCGAAGCAGGACGTCAACCTCATCGACGTGCCCTACATCCAGCAGTACGTGAAGAGCGCATTCAGCGCGCCGTCGGGCCGGAAGGGCAGGAAGGGCAGAGGGAAAAAGGAGACCCACCCGGCCCCGCCGCCTTCGACGGTCACGGTGGACGTCTATAACGGCAGCGGCGTGAACGGGCTGGCGGGCGACGTCTCGCAGGCGCTCACCGCTTTGGGCTACCAGGCCGGTACCGTCGCCAACGCGTCCACGCAGTCGCAGATCGTGCAGTCGGGCACCCAGGTGTTCTACGGCACTGGAGCGTCGGCGAACGCTGCGCTGATCGCGGCCAAGTTCGGAGCGACGGCAGCCGCGCTGACCTCGCTGCCCGCTGGCCAGGTCGAGGTACTGCTCGGCTCGACCGTGACCGCGGTGCCCTCAAGCCTGACGACTTCCCAGACCTCGGGCGCCGCCACGCCTTCGCCCACGGCAACGTCAGCCGGGAACGACGGTGAGACCGGCGGCGTGCTCACGGTCACGGCCAACGCGAAGTACGGCATCCCCTGCGTGTACTGACATCCACCTCGCGGGCGTGCAAGCCGTAGCCTCGGGTCAGTCGCCGGTAACTGCTACGCCGGCTTTCTCTATCATCAGCACCTGCGTCGGCTCCAGCGCGACCGGACGGTGCAGCATCCCGCGCGGAACCGAGAAGGCCATGCCGGGGCCCCCCTGCTGCGTCATACGGCCACTCTATGGGGGTGTCACGGAGGAAGGGTGATGCAGGTTTTCCTCGAGACGGAGCGATTGGTGCTTCGCCGGTTCGGCGCGGATGATACGGACAACCTGGTGGACCTCGGGACCGGCTGGCAGCAGGACCAGACCGGTACTGGTGCCGATGCCTAACGGGCGAACCTTGTCGGCTCGCGCGGCCAGGAGCCAGGGGATCGTGCCATCGCCGCCTTCGGTCAGGGCGCTGAGGACCATCCCGTTGGCGAACAGGGCCGAGGTGTACTCGCTCAGCGGCCGGTGCATGCTCGTGAAGGTCATGCCAAGGCCGTCGCGCTCCATGCGATCGACGTAACGGCGCGATTGAAGGTACCGGCGGGAAAAGCGGAACGAGTCCGAATGCATCGTTTCTTCATCCTGGGCCGAGATGAACGGGTGAACAACCGCCATGCACAACTGCCCGCCGGGCCGCAGCACCCGGCCGATCTCCCCGACCGCGCCCTGGAAGTCGTCGATGTCGAGCAAAGACATGCAGGCCACGACCAGATCGATGCTGTGGTCAGCGAACGGGAGCACGGCCGCGTCGGCCAGCACGACGGGCACCGCCCGGCTGGCAGCGGCCGCGGCGCGGACTAGCGTCGGCGACCGGTCGGCACCGACCACCCGGTAACCGAGTTTCAGCAATTCCCTGCCCGCCCGGCCTTCCCCGCAGCCCAGATCGAGCACTGCCCCGGTGGTCGGTGCGGGGAGCAACTGGCGCAGGGCGGGCCACGTTCCCTCCCAGAATCCGTCGTGCCGGGAACTGCGCGCCCAGGTAATCCACTCCGCCGCGTGCTGCTCCCAGGACCCGGCCAGGCTCACGCTCCAACGATACTGACGCGCCGGGTTTTTCGTTGCTTGCGCCGGTTGTCACGTGAACCGGCGAGGCGGTTGCCGTTCCGGTCGCCCGCCGGCTGAGATGGGGGCATGCCACACGCCCCAGACAACGTTGCGA
The DNA here is from genome assembly GCA_963789225.1 of uncultured Actinomycetes bacterium. Classification (GTDB taxonomy): domain Bacteria; phylum Actinomycetota; class Actinomycetes; order Streptosporangiales; family Streptosporangiaceae; genus Palsa-504. The sequence goes on along the minus strand of CAWBKD010000026.1, from coordinate 103,106 downwards.
TGCTCAGGCTCGGCCGACTGGAGTTGGGTCCCGCCCTGCGTGCCTTCCAGCCGGGCTCGGCCGCGTCCGACCTAGTGGTGACGGCCACGGTCGAAGTACCTGAATCAGAGTCCGAACCGGCGTATGCCTGGGACGTGGCCTGGGCCGATGCCGCGCGGAAGGCTAGCGCGCTCGGTGCCGACGAGCGGACCGCCTGGGCGCTGGCCGCCGGCGCCGGCAATGCGGTCGCGGGCGGTACCTGGGTGGTGGTCGCGGCGCACGGTCAGGTGCTGCTCGCGCGGTGGCTGCCACACGGGTCCGCTGCAGCTTCGGTCCAGGTCGGGCCGTTGCCGCACCTTCGGGAGCTGGCCGCGTTCGCGGCGCGGCGCCCGGCCCACGTGGTCGTCCTGGCCGATCGTGACGGCGCCGCCGTCATCGCCCACGCGGCCGGTGATCAGCATCCCGCCCGGCGGTTCCAGGTCGACGCGCCGCGCGATCCCCATCCTGGCAGGCCGCCCGCGCAGCACCACGGGGAGCGGCACGTGACCGGCCCGGAGCCGGAAGGTGGTGGCGAGCGGAACGCCGAGGCCATCGCCGCACGCGTGTCCGAGGCCGCCGCGAGTGTGGGCGCGCACCTGGTCCTCTACGCCGGGGAGGAGCACATTCTCGAGGCCGTCGCGGGCCATCTGCCTGCCTCGCTGCGCCCGGTTACCACGATCGCCTCCGGCCGGGTGGCCACGGAAAGCGACGATGAGCTCAGCGCCCGGATCGGCGCCGCCCTGGACGGGATCACCGCCGAGGCCATCGGTGCCGTCGGGGGCCTGGTGGCCTCGTCCGTGGCAGCGGCACAGGATCAAGCCGCCGCCGCGGTTCGCGGGATCGATGCCGTCGCCCAGCAACTCGCCGAGGAGCAGGTAGCCGTGCTGCTCCTGGCGGCCGATATCGCACGGGACGGCGAGGGCGTGAGCTACCGGATCGGGCGGCGCCCGACCGAGTTCCTCATCGGCGAGTCGGACCCTGGCACTGAGGTTCCCCTCGATGACGGGCTGGTCTGGGCTGCGCTGCACCAGGACTCGATCGTCGTGCAGCTGCCGGACCGCACCGGCCCGCTGGCCGACCAGCCCGCCGCCGCGCTGCTGCACCGCGGGCGAGCTTACGGCGAGGCCTACCCCAGCTCTTCCGAAGTGATTTAGATGCCGGAACGACTGGAGGTACAGCGGGCGGTGGCGGCGTCGGCGGGCGAGATCTTCGGCGTACTCACCGATCCCCGGGGGCACGTGGCCATCGACAGTTCCGGCATGTTGATGGAGGCCAGCGGGGACGTCGTCACCGCGGTGGGAGACACCTTCGTCGTGCACATGGACCGGGAAGCGCTCAACGACTATCCCCTCGGGCTTTACGACGTCACCGTCGAGATCGTCACGTTCGAGCCGGACCGGGAGATCGCCTGGACTGTCCGCGGCAATTTCAACCTCGGCCACGTATACGGCTACCGGCTGGAGCCCATCGAGGCAGGCACGCTCGTCACGTCCTACTACGACTGGTCAGCCACCGAGCAGAGCTGGAAGGACGCTGCCATCTTCCCGGTGATCCCGGAAGGCGCGCTGCGGGCCACGCTCGGGATCCTGGCCCGGACCGTCGCCCCCAGCAAGCCGCGGCCCGCGTACCCAACCCCATGACCGGCAACGGTCATGGCTGACTACTACGACGCGCTCGCGGCCGATTACGACTGGCTATTCGACGATGACGCGCTGGCTCAGGGCGTCGCCATCAACCATCCCGCGGCGGCGCGCCTGCTGGAGCAGACACCTCACACCAGCCTCGTGCTGGACGCGGCCTGCGGCACCGGCGTCAACGCGGCGGCGCTCGCCCGCCGCGGCTATCGCGTGTCGGCCGCCGACGGGAGCAGCGCGATGGCAGCGGTGGCCGCGGCCAGGTTCCGAAGCGAGCAGCTAGATATCCCGCTGGTGCACAGCATGTGGGCGGATCTTCCCGCCGTCATCGGCGAACGGTTCGACCTCGTGCTCTGTATCGGGAACTCGCTCGTGCACGCGGCCGGCCGGGACGCCATGCTCGAGGCGCTGACCGGGCTCCGGGAGATGGTCCGCCCCGGCGGACACCTGGTGGTCGATTCGCGCAACTGGGAAAAGCTCCACGCCGAACGCCGCATCGTCCAGCTCGCCGATAGTGCGGTGACCCGGCACGGCCGTCGTTGTGTCGTCTTCTACGCCTGGGAAATACCGGACCGCCTGGACTCAGAGCACGTCGCCCATATCGTGTTCATCTTCGAGGACGGCGGCCGGATCGAGCCGCATGAGTACCGGATCGGCTTTTATCCCATCTCGCTCGGCGAACTGCGCGAACGGCTCGAGGCGGCGGGCTTGAGGGAAGTCGATACCGACTATGACGAGGCCCGCGATCGCTACGCCATAACGGCCGTACCGGCCTGAAACGGACGTGGCCGAGGTGGCCCACGGGAATGGTGAGTCGGGTGCGCCTGCTTGACCGCGGCGACATGCCGGAACCCTACTCGCGGGTAGCGCGCCGCACGCCGGCCAGCCGGACGAGGCGCTCGATGGCGGCGACAGCTGCGTCCCCATCCTGGGAGAAGTTGATCCGGAAGAAGTCGTCGAAGCCGTGGCCGAACTCAGTTCCCGGGGTGACCACGACCGCCTCGCTGTCCGCCAGTTCCCCGATGAAGTCCGCCGCGGCGATCTTGAGCTCGGGCAGCCGGACGAACAGGTAGCTTCCGGCGTCGGGCGTCCTGACCTGACAGCCGTCGAGCTTGCTCAGGATCTCCACGATCCGGTCGCGGATGGCGCGGTGCGCGTTCACCCGGTCGGCTAGCCAGCCGGGCTCCTCCGCCAGCCAGGTGTCGAGCACCCTTTGGCTGTACCCGGGAGCGCGCAGGCTGGTGATCGACAATACGGCCTCCATCCGGTCGATGAGCCAGCCCGGCCCGATTGCGGTGCCGATGCGGTACCCGCTCAGGGACTCGGTCTTGGAGGGTCCCATCAGCGTCACGCATCGCGTGCGCATGCCGGGTAGCGCCCTGGCGTGCGTGAATGCCGCGCTGGTGAAGAGCTGGCGGCAATACAGCTGATCCATGACCACGAACACGTCATCCTCGGCGCACATCTCGGCCAGCGCGGCCAGCGTTGTTTCGGGCAGCACCGCACCGGTGGGGTTGTTCGGGTTGGACAGGCACAGCACGTGTGCGTCCGCGGCCCGCAGCGCGGCCCGCAACGCCCCGACGTCGAGCACGGCTTGCGACCGACCGCCGAACAGGTCCAGGCGGACCGGGACCGGTTGCCCGCCTAGAAAGCCGACGATGCGCCGGTTGGCGAAGTAGTCCGGCTCGATGATGCCGACCGGGTCACCCTGCTCGACCAGCGAGGCCAGCGCCAGGAACAAGGCGCCCTGGGTACCGGGCGTGATGATGAGCTCATGCCGCGGATCGACGGGCGCGCCGGTCAGCGCCGCCAGCCGCCCGGCCAGCCGCTGGCGCACCCCGGCGTTGCCCCGGTATTGGGTGTAAGCGGCCTGCCCGCCTTCACCCAGGGCGGCCGTGAAGGTCACTTCGGCCGCCGGATGGGGCGGGAAGGCGTCGACGTCCCCGTGGGAGAAGTCCACGGCGACCGCGCTGGTGGTCAGGTCAGCCGGCCTGGCGGACAAGCGCCGCTGGCCCGGGGATGACTCGATCTGGATCTCGCTGAGCCGTCGCGGCATGGGCCTCATTCGGTGATCCTAGGCTCTCAAGGCTAGGTGGCCGCCGGGTGTCGTCATGTGACTGGCCAGTAACCTTCGTTGCGTGGGTGACAGCTTCTACGTTTCGCTCGGCGATGGCTTGTGGCGGGCAACGTCGGCGCGGCGCAAGTCGTCCGCCGGGAACTGGTCAGTCTCCGGGATCTCTGCGGGTGGTCCGGGAGGCGGGGAGGCCCCCGGCAGGAAGCCCGAGCCGGGTCTCCCATCGCCGCGTCACGCCCAGATCCGGGGTGATCTCCAGCACGCCGCCGATATCGAATACCACCGCGCGGATCACCATGATCGCCCGATCACCTCCCGGTCCGGATCGTCCCGAGAACGTTACCGGGCGGTTCTGCGCTCGGGATGAGTCGGCGCGAAATGCTGGGGGAACGCCAGGTTGCGGCACCGCTGATGGCGCAGCGCCCCGCACACGGGGCACTCAGACTGGCTCACCGCCGGTTCCAGCCGGGCGCGGGTGTTCGCGTCCAGCTTGCGGGGCTCCGGCTGAGCGGGAAGCCTGATCGGCCCTCGCAGGGCCAGTTCGGACAGGTAACTCTTGTGCTCGCGTTGGCACTCGTCGCACCGGCAGCCTCGCGCCCAGGCCAGCACCGTGCCATGCGCCGGCAGCGCGGGCGGCAGGTTGCCCCATGCGGTCATACCTCCACGGTAGGCCAGCGGTTTCCCCGGTTGGTACTGCAAGATGACCAGGAATCAGCCGATCAGCGGCAGCCTGTTGTCGCTGGGTTCGGTCCGACCCGACGCCGCCAGGATCCAGTCCATGTCACCTGACAGCTCTGCCGGCCTGCGGCCGGTTGTCCGCCGGGCCAGCAGGTCATCGAGGATCGCGGCGGTCACTGCAGACGCGACACGATAGTTCTCACCGCTGATCGATGGTCCACCCGCGACGCGCCGAGTTTGCGGAACCACGACCGCTGCCGTCTTGAGTATGCCCGGATGTGACCGAGCGCTTCGGCCCGGGCGGCGGCCAGGCCGACGCCGTCCAGGTCTGCGATGGCCTTCCCGGTTGACGCGGCCACGCCGACGAACTCGCGATACCCGTGCGTCTGCGACACCATGTTGCGCCCGCGCTCCGGCCGATGAGCCTGCTCTACAAGCCGGTACCGGCGGTCGAGCTCGGCAATCTCCGCTAGCAGCCCGGCGCGGATCTGGGCGTCCAACGTCGTCTCGATCCGCCGATTGGTCTCCGCTTCTCCGCGGTCAACCCCGTACACCGCGAACGCAAACGGCGTGGCCACCTCGTGGCCCGCCCCGCCGACCATGCGGCGCACCAAGGCATTGAGGATCGCGTCGTAATTGTTCGGGTGCACGCGCCGGGCCGACTCGGGCGCGAGCCGCGTGAGCACGTGGTAGGCAGCCCCCACGTCGCTGGGCGGGAAGTCGCGCTCGAGCGACCGCCGGAGCGTTCCCGTCCCGGCCAGGTCCCAGCCAGCCACCACGGACTGGACGTACACGCCGGTGCCGCCGACGAGGACAGGCAGGGCATCCTCGGCGGCGGCGAGTGACACGAGCTCGTCCCGCGCCATCTGCGCGTACGCCTCCAACGACAGCTTCGACGACGGCTCGGTCACGTCAAGCAAGCGGTGCTCGAACCCTCGCATCTGCGACGGCTTGATCTTGCTCGTGCCGATGTCCATGCCGACGTAGACCTGCCTCGAGTCAGCGTTCAGCACGACCGGGCGCAGGCCAAGCTCGGACGCGGCCTCGCAGAGGTCGAGCGACAGTGCGGTCTTGCCGGACGACGTAGGGCCGTAAATGGCGACTGCGCGCCGACGTGCCGGGCGTGGACGAGACACCGCTCCGGACCTGACGTGCGAATTGCGGCAGCAAATGGCAGACCGGTCGGCCTCAAGCAGCTCCGGTGTTGATGCCGTCGATGCGGACGATGGCGCGCTTAACGCAAGACGCGCTGGAGGGTACCCCCGGCGGCGCTTGCTGGTCCGGTCAAAGGACGCCTAAGCGCGGTACATGATCGTCCTCCATGGCTCGACAAGCAGGAGGATCCTAGACATGATGATGCAGCTGCCGCCACCCATTTTCTGCCGGAAGGGGTCGGGGTCACGGTCGAGGACGTGCACGCCACGGCGGGGATGTGGTCGACCTTCGGCGGCTACCGTCCGTTCGCCGAACACGTCCCCGCCGCCAACGCCTGCAGGTGATGGGCTCGCGCTGGGCCGACGAGCGGCTCCTGGCCATCGCCGAGGCGATCGCAGCGCTCAGCGGCGGATTCCAGCCGCCGCTTGGCTTCTGATATGGTCCCTGCTCCGGACCGCCACGTTGCGGAGGTAGCGTGCAGCAGATCCTCGCCCTGTCGGGGTGCGCCGTCATCGCGCGGCATTGGTTCGAGATTGACCTGGACGACGCGTCCATGGAGCACGGCGCCCGGGTCGAACTGCGCGAGCTTGTACCGCAGCAGCACCGCGGCAGCGAGTCAGCTGCGCAGATCGTCACCGTGGACCGCCCGCTGTGGCGGGCCGACCTTTTCGACCGCGTCGGCGACCCGCCCGGCAGCTACGGCGTGGCTCACTTTCACCCCCGGTTCTCGGGCGATGAGCCGTGCCCGAGGGCCTGGGACGCGGTGCTGACCGCCAGCCCCTGGGACTGGCTGCACGACCAGGTGGCCAGCGCGGGCGCTGCATCCGGTCACGGGGCGTGGCCGCTGGACCCGGAAGACGCCAGCGAACTAGGCGGCCTGGCGGACACGGTGGTGGCGATGGCCAGGCAGTTCGCGCCGGAACGCTGCGGCTCGGCGGCCGGGTGCTTCGGGCTGACGCGCGACGTGGCCGGGTCGGTCCAGCTGATGATCTCCTACCTGCGCCGGCCGGACCTGCTGGACGAAGCCTGGGTCGCCCCCTGGCGAGCAGCTAGGTCGTTTTAATCGGTTGCGGTAACGGGGCATGCCGGTTAGAACTGGTGGCCGGAGCTATCCGGAGCTACTAGGAAGGAGGGCTGAGCCATGTACGCCATGCATACTGCGCTCGTGTCCTCCTGGGTAACCAGCTGAGCTGACCCCGGAGCGGGCAGGGCGCCTCCAGACGGAGAATGCCTTGAATCTGAATCAGCATGACCTGACTCTGCGCCCGATTACCGGGCCCGGCGAGCTGGACCTGTTCAACAGCTTGCCTTACGTCCTCAACGATGAGGTCGGTGACGACCTGGCGGCCGACCGCCGCCGACCGGAATGGCTGTGGCTCGCGCTGCGCGGTGACCGCGTGGCGGCCCGGGCCGGATGGTGGTCCTGGCCCGGGGACCAGCACCCGCTGCTAATGGACATCTTCGATTTCGACGGCGACCCCGACGACGGCGTGCTGCTGCTGAGGACCGCGCTGGCCGCGGTGGTCCCCGCCGGGGCGACGCCCCCGGAGTACGGCCGGTTCCTGGCCGCCGACTGGCGCGACCACGTTCCCACCCGGCAGGCGGTCGAAAGCCGGATGGCGGCACTCGAACGGGTGGGAGCCAAGCTGTTCGTCGAACGGCTTCGCCTGGAATGGCTACCAGGTACGCCCGTGGCCGAGCTCAGCGGGCGACTTGCCTTCCGGCCGGTCCGGAGCCCCGGCGAGCTCATTGAACTCATGACGCTCGTGCTTGACGGCACTCTCGACGCGCACAGTCGCGACGACCTGATCCGCATGACCCCCGGTCAGGCCGCACAACAGCAGTACCACGACGAACTCGAGCGCTACGCGAGCCCGCACGAATGGTGGCGGATCGCGACGCTGCCGGACGGAGAACCGGTCGGGTTCGTGATCCCCGCCCACAACGGCTACAACCCGATCATCGCCTACCTCGGAGTGGTGCCGGCCCACCGCGGCCACGGCTACATTCACGAGGTGCTCGCCGCGGGTACGAGCCTGCTCGCCGCGCAGAACGTACCTCACATCCGGGCTAGCACCGACGTCGGTAACGCTCCGATGGCGGCGGCCTTCGCCCGGGCCGGCTACGTCATCTTCGAGCGCCAGATCGACATGACCTGGCGATGATCACTCAGCGCCCGGTAGCGGGGCGAAGGGCTCCAGGTCCAGGGCGGGCGGCAGGCCCAGCGCCGCCTGCGCGGCCAGCGAGCCGGCCAGCGGGCCCATGGTCAGCCCGGAGGCGCCCAGGCCGGTGGCGATGACCAGGCCGGCCAGGCCGGGCACCGGTCCGAGCAGCGGCCGGATGCCCGGGCCCATCGGGCGGAAGCCGACCCGGGTCTCCAGGTAGGTGCCGCCGGCCAGGCCGGGGGCGACGGCCAGGGCCTGCTGAAGGAGCTCGGCCAGGCCGGCCGGGGTGACCCGGTAGTCGAAGCCGGAGCCGGTCTCGCGGGTCGCGCCGGCCACGATCCGGCCGTCGTCGAAGGCCACCATGTAGTGGCCGCTGGCGCCGGGCAGCACCACCGGCCACCGGCTGGTGTCGACCCCGGAGAGCCCGATGTGCATGATCTGGCCGCGCTGGGCCTCGACGGGGACCGCCAGGCCGGCCGGCTGCAGGAAGGATCTGGTCCACGCGCCGGTCGCGGCGACGACCGCGTCGCCCTCGATGAGCTCGCCGTCGAGCCGCACCCCGCCGACCCGGCCGGACCCGAGGGCCAGGTGCGCTTGGCCGTCCCTGACCACGACGCCCTGCCGGACCGCGGCGCTGGCCAGCGCGGCCGCCAGCTTCCGGCCATCGACCCGCGCCGCGCCGCCGATGTACACCGCGACGGCGTCCGCCCGCAGCGGCGGGAACATCCGCTGCGCCTCGGCACCGGACACCTCGGCCACGTCGCCGATCTCCGGTGCGGCGGCCCGGCGCGCCAGCAGCAACTGACGGATCTGCTCCCGGTCCGCTTCACCCTCGGCCAGGGCGAGCGCTCCGACCTGCCGGTAGCCGACGTCGGTTTCACCGAGCTCGGCCAGGCGGGCGATCAGCGCCGGGTACTCCCGGGCGGCGGCGTAGGCCAGCGCACGCCACGCCGGATCCGCCACGCGCGCGGACCACGGGCAGATGATGCCCGCTCCGGCCGCGGTAGCCCGGCCCGGCATCCCGGCGTCCACCAGCACCACCTCGGCGCCGAGCCGGCTAGCCGCGTACGCGCACGAGGCCCCGACAATGCCCGAGCCGACCACGATCAGCCGCAACAGGTCCTCACCCGCTCATTGCGGACCGCGGTCCAGCCAGCCCGCGATGCTGCGCGCCAGGGTCGGCATCGGGAGCGAGCCGTGGTCCAGGACGGCGGCGTGGAAGGCAGGCAGCGAGAAGTCCGGGCCCAGGCGCAGCTCGGCCTCCTCCCGCAGCCGGATGATCTCGAGCTTGCCGGTCAGGTAGGCCAGCGCCTGCCCTGGCATCACCACGTACCGGTCGATCTCGGCGGCGAGGAACTCCCGTGGCATGGGCACGTGCTCGGCCATGAACTCCAGCGCGCGCTCCCGGCTCCAGCCGTAGTAATGCAGGCCGGTGTCCACCACCAGCCGGACGGCCCGCATCAGCGCCGAGCTGATCGAGCCGAGCAGGCCGCGGTCGTCGGCGTAGAGCCCGGCTTCCTCGGCGAGCTGCTCTGCGTACAGGCCCCAGCCTTCCGAAAACACCGGGAGGCTGCGCTGGCGCTGGAGCGCGGGCAGGTCCGTGAGCAGCTGCAGGCGGGAGAGCTGAAGGTGATGCCCGGGTACCGCCTCGTGGAAGGCCACCACCTCGATGTCCCATCCGGTACCCGCGGTCGGCCGCTCGGTGTTGAACCAGAACGTCCCGGGTCGTCCGCCGTCCAGCCGGGGCGGAGTGTAGTGGGGCGCGGCGCCGCTCACGGCTACCACCTCCGGCATCGGCGTCACCTCGCATGGCGGCGGCAGGGGTTGCGGGAAGAACTCCGGCGCCCGGGCCTCGGCCCGTTTGACCGCCACCGCTGCCTCGCGGATGGCCTCGGCCGGCGGTAGCTTCCCGGCCGAGTCCCGCAGGGCGGCGAACACCGCGTCCAGCCCGGAAAGGCCCAGACCCGCGCCCAGTTTCACGGCTCGGGCCTCCAGCGCGGCGATGTGGTCAAGCCCGGTCTCGTGCAGTTCCTCTGGCTGCAGCGGCAGGGTCGTATAGCTCCGGACCGCTCGGGCGTAGTCTTCGGCGCCGCCCGGCAGGTAGACCAGCCCAGCCTGCGCGGACGGCCGCGCCCGCGGCAGCAGCTCCCGGATGGTGGCCACCCAGCGCTCCAGCGCCGGCTTGACCACCTCCGCAGCAACCGAACGCCGTTCGGACTCCCACGCCTCGGCCCGGTCCCACCCCTCCGGTGGCCGCGGGGCCAGCAGCGCTCCGGGGACGGGCGCAGCCAGGACCCCTTCGGCCCACGTGATGGCCTGCTCGGTGAGCGGTGCGACGGGGAGCCGCCCCTTCCCGGCCCCTGCCCTCAGCCGGTCGCCGATCTGGTCGAGCCACGCGCCGCTGCGCCGCAGGCGGGCCAGGTAGTTCTCGGCCGCCGCCTCGTCGATCAGGATCGTCCGGGCGGCCACCGCCAGCAGGGACGGCGGCCCGGAGTACTGCATGGCGGTGACCGTGTACTCCGCCCGCGCCATGTCGATGACGGCGAGCTCCTGCTTGGCCGCCTCCCTCGTGCAGTCCAGCGTGACGACATCGGCCGGGGTAAGCGATCCGGGCGCGGTCGCGTCGGCCTCGCCCCCGAACCGCGCGACCTCGGCCCGCCAAGCCTGCACGCCCTGCTCGCTGTCGTCCGGGACCAGGTCGTCATAACCGGGCAGGCCGTACATGCTCGCCACGAAGGGATTGGCCTCGAGCCAGCGCTGATGGAAGCGGTCGGCCAGGTCGCGCACCGGGTTCATGCTCCTGACCGTACCGCGTCGGGGTGGGCGTCCTTCGTCGCAGGCGTACCGTGGCGGCTATGACCGACTCATGGACGGCTCCGCAGGCGGAGCGCACCGAGCCGGAGCGCATCTCCGGCGAACGCGAGGCGCTGGAAGCGTGGCTGGACTTCCACCGCGACACGCTGCTGCAGAAGTGCGCCGGCCTGACCGCCGACCAGCTCAAGGAGCGGGCGGTTCCCCCGTCCCGCCTGTCCCTGCTGGGCCTGGTACGGCACATGACCGAGGTGGAGCGCTGGTGGTTCCGGATCCATGCGGCGAACACCGACCTGGCGTTTCCGTACGACCCGGACCAGACCGGCCAGGACTTCGAGGCGATCGAGGACGCGGACGCGACCGCCAACATCGAGGCCTTCAAGCAGGAGATAGAGCTCGCGCGCGCTGCCCTGGCCTCCAGGCAGCTTGATGACGTCGTGCCCAGCCACGGCGACCACCCGGAGCGCACCCGCGATATCCGCTGGATCTACCTGCACATGATCGAGGAGTACGCCCGCCACAACGGCCACGCCGACCTCATCAGGGAGCGGATCGACGGCGCCACCGGTGACTGACGTCCGAACTGGTGCCGGGAGCACGGCGTACAACCAGAAGAGCAGATCCTCGGCTGACGCGAAGGGAGGACCTCAGGTGACAGCCGATACGGCAGGAATGCTGGACGAGGCCTACCACCGGCTGCACCAGACCGGGCCGGAGTTTGACGGCTGGTTGTCCAACCACGGCCCGATGGCCGCCGAGGCGGCCGCCCTGGCCGCCGCGGTCCACGCCATCAACCTCATCCCCCGCGAAGCCTGACCAACCAGGGCGGTGACCGATGTACCACGTGAACGCCGATGACCTGCCGGGCAACGAGGTTTCCCGCACGTTCGAGGGCGGCAGGCACGGCCCCTGCTCGGTGTCGTTCTTCCTGGTGCACAACCAGCCCGGCCAGGGACCGCGACTGCACCACCATCCCTACGACGAGACCTTCGTCATCCTCGAGGGGAGCGTCCGCGTCACCGTCGGGGATGAGGTCCTCGATGGCGGCCCGGGCGACATCGTCGTAGGCCCGGCCGGGGTGCCGCACGGGTTCACCAACGCGGGACCCGGCCCGGCCCGGCTGGTGTGCATCCACTCGGCACCGGAGATGACGACTCAGTGGGATGTCTGATCCCGCGAGATAACACGCGGAGATAGGTAACCGGGCCGAGGCTGGCGGGCGAGACCGGTGGCGGGTTGCGACTGAGGCCGAAGTCGGTCACCTGAAAGGTCCTGGCGTTCACGACTATGGACAGGTACCGGCCGGTCGGCGCCGCCGCTCCCGGCGGTCCCGTGGCGGCATAATCGGTGAACTTCCCCCGCATGGTGACCAGGAATACCTTGACATTGCCGCCGCTCGGCTCGAAATCGCCGGGCGTGGCCGAGGTCAGCGCCTTCGCGTGTGTCGTCAGCACCGCCGTCACCCATGCCGGGGCGGAGTCGCCGTTTTCTGACGCGGTGCGGCTGGCTATCGCGGTCAGCCGGGAGATCGCCGACGCCGGCACGGGCGATGCCGTCGAGACCGGAGATGCCGTCGAGACCGGCGATCCAGTCGGGACCGTTGATCCCGAACAGCCTGCGACCGCTAGCCCGGACACCACGGCCAGGGTCCAGGCCAGTGCCGCGGCCGTACGGGCCAGCGGGCGGCCGGCTGTTATTCCGTGCATGACGCCTCCAAGCTTGATGCCAGTTGGACGGGCGCCGCGCTCTCGCGGTTGCATACTGGCGGCTATGGCAGCGTGGAAGGTGACCGAACGCGGATGACGAGGCAGGCACGCGCGGAGGGTAGTTTTCGACAGTGACCCGTGCCCCCATCTCGCTGCCCGGCCGGACTGTCATCTTCGATTACGGCGGGGTCATCACGCTGCCGCAATCGGCCGCTGACCTGGACGTGATCGCCGGACTGGCCGGGATCGGCCGCGACGGCGAGCGGTTCTGGCGGGCCTACTACGCCCACCGGGCCGAGCTGGACCGGGGCACTAGGGGCGTCGCCGCCTACTGGCGGGCGATCGCCGGCGACGTCGGCGCCAGCTGGGACGACGCGCGGGTGCACGAGCTGTGGGCCGCAGACTTCCGCAGCTGGCTGCCGATCAATCCGGGCACCATCGAGGTGCTCGCCGAACTCAAGGCCGGCCACACCAGGCTGGTCCTGCTGTCCAACGCTGGCCCAGATTACGGCGGCTATCTGCGGCGCGGCCCGCTCGGGGACTTCTTTGCCGCGTGTTACGTCAGCGGCGAACTCGGCCTGATCAAGCCGCAGCCCGAGATCTACCAGCGTGTGCTGGACGACCTGGGCGTCAGCGCCGCCGAGGCCGTGTTCATCGACGATCGCGAGGTGAACGTCCGCGGCGCCCAGGCGCTCGGCATCACCGGCCACCTGTTCACCGGTGTGACCGCGCTGCGCGCCTTCCTGGTTTCGCTGGCTGACTGCCCGTCGGAGTACCGGCCGCCCGGACGACGATAAGGGTGTGACGCACCCGCAGGTGCGGCCCGACCCGGCGTTCGGGCTGCTGGAGCTCTACGACGATGCGCTGCCGCACGTCTACGGCTACCTGCTGGCCCGGTGCGGTGATACCGGCCTGGCCGAGGACCTCACGGCCGAGTCGTTCCTGGCCGCCGTGCACGCGGTCCGTAAGCCGGACGCGCCAGATCCGTCGATCCCGTGGCTGATCGGGGTGGCCAGGCACAAGCTCGCCGACCACTGGCGGCGCGTCGAGCGAGAGCAGCGCGGGCTGCGCCTGCTGGACGGCGAGCCGACGTCCTTCGAGGACCCGTGGGAGACGGTCGTCGACCGGATCCGGGCCCGCGAGGTGCTCGACCGGCTCGGCGCGCATCACCGGGCCGCGCTCACGCTGCGGTATCTCGACGGGCTGCCGGTGCCTGAGGTGGCCAGGCACCTGGACCGCACGCTGCACGCCACCGAGGCGCTGCTGGTGCGGGCGCGCGCCGCGTTCCGCCAGATCTATGAGGGAGAGGAGGGCTCGCCATGACCGATCCGTTCGAGGCACCGTTTTTTGAGGCTCTGCGCGAGCCCGTGACGCCGGTCGATCCCGACCCGGGCTTCGCCGGACGGCTGCGGCTGCGGCTGACCCGGGAGGTCTTCGCACACCCAGGAGGAACCATGTCCCAGCAGTCCGTCTCGACCCGGGTCGCGCGCGAGCCAGCCTGGCCGCCGGCGCTGACCCCCTACATCGTCGTGTCCGACGCCCGGCGCGCCCTGGACTGGTACGTCGAGGTGTTCGGCGCGCAGCGCCGAGGCGAGCTCATCGTCAACGCGGACGGCACGATCGGCCACGCCGAGCTTGGCCTCGGCGACGCGGTGCTGATGTTCGCCGAAGCCTCCGACCTCTGGCCCGACGTGCCGGTGCGCGCGCCCGACTCCCCCGCCACGTTCAGCCACTCCCTTCACCTGGAGGTCGACGACGTCGACGCGAGTACCGAGCGGGCCCGGCGCCACGGTGCCGCGGTGGAACGGGCGCCGGGCGACCAGCCCTACGGCCGCGCCGCGGTGATCGTCGACCCGTTCGGGCACCGCTGGATACTGCTGAGACGGCCGACCCACGGTACGAGGCTGCGCCAGGGCGACGTCGCCAACGTGGCGATGATGGCGCCCGACCCGCAGCGGGCCAAGGAGTTTTACGAGGCGGTGCTGCAGGTCCCGTTCTCCTCCGGTCACCCGGGCGCGTGGCGCACCGAGGAGACCAAGCCCCCGCTGACCATCCTGGCGTCGCAGGGTGCGGAGCCCGAGGTGCAGCTGTCCTACCGCGTCGACGACATCGCGGTCGCGGTCGAGCGGGTCCGGGCGGCCGGCGGCCACGCGGACGAGCCCACGCGCAGGTTGTTCGGGCTGCTCGCCGACTGCCGCGACGACCAGGGTACGACGTTCCGCCTCTGGCAGCCCGCCGGCGGCCCGGGACGCTAGAACCCCGTCTGGCTCGCACTGGGCCGCCAGCCAGACGGGGGATGATCCGGCGCGCCTGGGCTAGCGGCTGCGGCGGCGCGGCCCGAACTTGATCCAGGCCAGGACCGCGATGGCCACCAGCAGCAGCCAGGGCGAGAACAGCAGGTGCACGACGAAGCCTAGGACGATCAGGGCCAGAAGGGCGATGAGGGCCACGGCGATAATCCCGGACATAGCGATCGGTCTCCATTCAAGTCAAGCTGTTTGCTTGCCTTAAGCCTGCCGCCCACGGTGGCCGCCGTCGATCGGGATCAGCCCGGATCGCACCCCGATATCCGCACCGGACGCATGAGGGTAATCCCAGGGTAATCCCTGAGGCCAACGGACCGCGGGCGATCTCGGGGGCCGGGCGGGACCGCGCTTGGCAGTTTTCTGAAGCTAGACCGTATCTGTTAACCGTCGCGATGTTGTACGCCAGACGGCGAGATTGCTAGCATAATAGGAATGATTATTCACTTCATATGCCGCGGCAACGCCTTCAGGAGCATTATCGCCGAAGCATACCTGAACTCGCTCAGGGTGGCGGGCTTGAGCGTTCTTTCCAGCGGCACGGCGGGCACCTTGAATAAACCGCAGAACCTGTTCTACCACGGGACGACGCTAGAACTTCTCCGGCAGCACGGCATACGGGAATTCGCCAAGGCCGACTACGCGGATCAGCTGACGCAAGCACGCCTGGCGGGAGCCGACATTACGGTCTGCATGAATAAGCGGGTTTATGACGAGTGCCTGCAGATCGTGACTTTCTTTGCTAGCCCGCGGATCTGGTCAGTCGCCGACATAGGCGAGCCGGGCCGGATCGCCCAGACCGAATCGGAACAGCTGCTTTACAGGGAAGAAGCTTATCAGGAAATCGTCAAGAATGTAGATCAATTGATCTCAGCAGTTTCGGGTGGTACGCCCAGCGACATCACAGGTATGCGTGCGTAACCACAGGGAAGCGTGGATAACCACAGGAAACCTGCAGCTCCCTCAGCAGAAGGACAAAGCAACCCATCAGTAGCTCCGCGCAGATTAAAGGACACGAGCCGCGAGCATGGCGGCGTTGGCCTAACGAAAAGGAGCACTGCATGCGAGCATCAGCGAGGATCCGGAACGCGCTCATCGGGGTCGTGAGCGCGGCGGCGCTCACCGGGGGGGCGCTGGCCGCCACGGCCGCCACGGCCACTCCAGCCTCGGCCTCGACGGGGTACGGGTGCTACGGGTATGGCTGCATCGGCAAGTGGGCCCAGCCTCAGGGCTGCAGCAGCGACGCCACCACGGCTTACGCGGTGTCCATCTACGACGCCCTCCGCCATACGCGCGTCACGCTGCGGCTGCGGTACAGCTCCGGCTGCCAGTCGGAGTGGGCCACGGTCACCGACACCAACCGCCCGGACGGCGCCGTCTTCTGGATTTACGACCGGGGCACCCACGCGCTCGAGGTCTCCTCGACCGAGCGCGCGACGTTCACCACCCAATGGCAGGAGACCAGGATGGTCGGCGTGGCGGAGACCAAGGCGCAGGCGTGCATCGAACTGCCCGCCCGGCACGGCTTCGGCAGGCCACTATGCACGCCCTTCATCGGTCATTAGGCCGGGAGGCATAGTCCGTTCGGCAGAATAAGGACGAGCCCGGTGCGGCGGGAAAGTCGCGCCGGGCTCTAAACTGTTCGGCTATGTCAAGGGCGCCGACAATCTCCCGGATCGCGCTGGGCTGCGGGAACTTCGGCGGGATCGGGTCGGCGCCCGCGTTCTTCGGCCGCGGGCTGAACGAGGCCCAGGCGTTCGAGCTGATGGACGCAGCCTGGGCGTCCGGCGTCACCCATTTCGACACGGCCGACGCCTACGGCGGCGGGCGGAGCGAGCGCTGGATGGGCCGCTGGATCCGGTCCCGCGGGGTGCGGCCCCAGCTGACGACCAAGACGTATAACCCGATGGAGGCCGGGGCTGATCACGGCCTGGCTCCTGAGCGGATCGCCCGTCAGCTCGACGCGAGCCTGGACCGGCTGGGTGTGGATCAGGTCGATCTGTACCTGACCCACGAGTTCGACCCTGAGGTGCCACTCGAGGAGTCGTTCGGCGCCATGGCGGAGGCGCAGGCCAAGGGCCTGATCGGAGCCTACGGGGTCAGCAATTTCGGCGCTCCCCAGCTATCCGCCGCCCTGGAAGCCGGCGCGCCGCAGGCCATCCAGAACAGCTATTCACTGCTGACGCGCCAGGATGAGGGGGAAGTCCTGGCGCTGTGCGCGGAGCGGAGCGTAGCGTACCTGGCGTTCAGCCCGCTCGCGGGCGGCTGGCTGACCGGCAAGTACCGCCGCGGGGAGGCATTCCCGGCCGACTCGCGGATGAGCCAGCGGCCCGAGCCGTATCGAGATCTGGTCACCGACCGGACCTTCGACACGCTCACCAGGCTGGAGCAGATGGCCGCCGAGCGCGGCATCTCGCTGGCCGGCCTGGCCCTGGCCTGGCTGCTCGCCGACGAGCGGGTGACCCAGATCGTGACCGGTCCCGGCCGCCCGGAGCACCTGGCGCCGGTTAGGGAGGCGCTGATGCATCCACTGTCACCCGAGGCGCGGGCCGCGGTCGAGAGCGTGGTGGCGTGATGCGCGCGCTCATCCTCGGCCACCGCGAGGTGCTGGCCGCGCTCCCGGTCGAGGCGTGCGCCCAGGCCATGACCAAAGTGCTCACCGAGCATGCCCGGGGCGGGACGTACATGCCGCTGCGTTCGGTGATGATGGCGCCCGGCGCGGCCGGGTTCCTCGGGCTGATGCCCGCCTGGCGCGGGCCGCAGCCGGACCGGGCCGCGACGTTCGCGCTCAAGGCGGTCACCGTGATCCCCGGCAATCCCGCCCGCGGCCTCGACGCGCACCAGGGTCTGGTCACGCTGTTCGACGGGGAGACCGGCGTGCCGACCGCGATCCTGGACGCCTCGGCGATCACCGCGGTCCGCACCGCCGCGGTCACCGCGGTCGCGACCGGCCTGCTGGCGCGCCAGGACGCCAGGACGCTCGCGATCCTCGGGGCGGGGACGCAGGCGCGAGCGCACCTGCGGGCCCTCGCGCACGTACGCGGCTTCGAGCAGGTGCGCGTCTACGCGCCCACCAGCGCGCACGCAACGGCGCTGGTCGAGCAGGTCGGCGCCGGGCGGGCGTCGGTGAGCGTGACAGAAAGCGCCGAGGATGCGGTCCGCGAGGCAGACGTGGTCGTGACCGCGACCAGTGCGCGGGAGCCGGTGCTGCGGCACGCGTGGCTCAAGCCAGGAGCCCACGTCAACGCCGTCGGCGCCAGCACCCTGCAGGCGCGCGAGATTGACACCGCCACCGTCGCCGCCAGCGCGCTGTTCTGCGACAGCCGCCAATCACTGCGCCACGAGGCGGGCGAATTCGCACTCGCGGTCAGCGAGGGCCTGATCACCGGGATCGAGCACGTCCGCGGTGAGCTCGGTGAGGTGCTGGCCGGCCTCGCGCCCGGGCGCCGCGACGACGGCGAGCTGACGCTGTT
This sequence comes from uncultured Actinomycetes bacterium, assembly GCA_963789225.1. Taxonomy (GTDB): domain Bacteria; phylum Actinomycetota; class Actinomycetes; order Streptosporangiales; family Streptosporangiaceae; genus Palsa-504. Next base: position 85,089 of record CAWBKD010000026.1, on the reverse strand, counting down.
CCGCTCGCTCGGCCTCGCCGTTGAGGATCTCGCCGCGGCCGAGCTCGCGGTGCGGGTGGCGAGGGAACGCGGGCTGGGCACGGAGGTCGAGCTGTGATCGAGCTATCCGAGATTGAGGCGGCGCGGGACCGGATCGCGGGCACGGCGATCCGAACGCCGCTGGTGCGCCTGTACGTCGACGGTTCTCCGGCCGAGATCTACCTGAAGCTCGAGAACCTCCAGCCGGTCAACTCGTTCAAGATCCGCGGCGCGACGAACGCCGTCATGCTCGCGCCGGCGAGCGAGCGGGCCAAGGGCCTGGTCACCGCCAGCGCGGGGAACATGGCCCAGGGTGTCGCGTGGGCGGCGCGGGCCCTCGGCGTTCCCTCGACCATCGCCGTCCCCGAGCACGCACCGGAGGCGAAGCTGGCGGCGATCGAGCGCCTGGGCGGCCGGGTGGTGAAGCTGCCCTACGACGACTGGTGGAACGTGATCGTCACCAGCCGCGTGGACGGGATCGAAGGGCTGTTCGTGCACCCGGTCCAGGACCCGGGGGTGATGGCGGGGAACGGGACGATCGGGCTGGAGATCCTCGAGGACCTCCCCGACCCGGACGCGGTCGTGATCCCCTACGGCGGGGGCGGCCTGACCGTCGGCATCGCCAGCGCGGTCAAGGCGCTGCGGCCCGGCACGAAGATCTTCACCGCCGAACCCGAGACCGCGGCCGCCCTGGCCGCGGCCCTGGCCGCGGGGCACCCGACCGACGTCGACTACCACCCGTCGTTCGTGGACGGCTCGGGCAGCCGACGCGTGCTCGACACGATGTGGCCGCTGGTCGCGCCGCTCGTCGACGGCGCCGTGGCCGTCCCGGTCGCTGACGTCGCGGCGGCCGTCCGCCTGCTGGCCGAGCGCGTCCGGGTGATCGCCGAGGGCGCGGGCGCGCTCGCCCTGGCTGCCGCGCTGGCCGGTCGGGCCGGGCCGGGGAAAATCGTGTGCGTGGTCTCCGGCGGCAACATCAACTTCAGCAAGCTGGCCGAGATCCTGAACGGCGCGGACGGCTAGGTTCTGCGCACCTCCTCGAGGGCCTCGATCAGCCGGTCGACCTCTTCCGGGGTGTTGTAGTGGATGAAGCCGATGCGGACCGACTTGTCGGTGTAGCCCAGGCGCCTGTACAAGTTCAGCGAGTACCACGAGTCGTGCGCCCAGACCCCGATCCCGCTCTCCGAGAGGCTGGCCGCGACGTCCTCGGCCGCCACGCCGTCGACGTTGATCAGGAAGGTCGGCACCCGGCCCTCCATCCCCGGCAGCCCGTAGACGGTGACCGCGTCGGAGATCCCGTCCAGGAAGCGCTGGCCCAGAGCGCGCTCGTAGGGCACGATCGCCGCGAAGCCCCCGATCGAGGTCAGGTAGTCGATGGCGGCGTTGAACCCCGCGAGGAGCTCATACGACTGGGTGCCGGTCTCGAAACGCCGACCCAGCGGGCTCGTGGGCGCCGGGCGCGCCTTGTACGGCCGCCAGCGCTCGATGACCTCGGCCCGCCCGTACGCGACGCCGAGGTGAGGTCCGCAGAATTTGTAGGACGAGCAGAGCAGCAGGTCGGCGCCGATGTCCCGGACGTCGATCGGCTCGTGCGCGGCGTAGTGGACCGCGTCGATCCACGCGAGCGCGCCGACGTCGTGCGCGAGCTTGCATACCCGCCGGGCATCGGTCACCGTGCCGATCGCGTTGGACGCCCACGCGAACGCAACGACCCTGGTCCGCGGCCCGAGCTTGCTCTGCAGGTCGTCGAAGTCGTACGTCGTGTCGTCGTTCAGCTCCACGTGCCGGACGACCAGGCCGGTGTCCTGCGCGACCTCCAGCCAGGGCGCGACCCCGCCGTCATGATCCAGCGAGGAGACGAGGATCTCATCACCAGGGCTGAAGCCGCGGGCCGCGGTCCGGGACAGGGTGAAGTTCAGCGAGGTCATGTTCGGCCCGAAGATCACCTCGTGCGGCTCGCAGCCGAGGAACCTGGCCGCCTTGCTCTCGGCCTCCTCGAGGATGGCCTTGACCCGCAGGCTCGTGGCGTAGCCGGCGCCGAGGTTCGCACTGGCCTCGCGCAAGGCCCGCGCGATCGCCTCGCCGACCTCGTCGGGCACCTGCGAGCCGCCCGGCGCGTCAAGGAAGGCAAAGTTTTGCAGGGACGAAAAGCGATCGCGGACGGCAGAAATGTCGAAGCCAGGACGGACTATTTCGGTCATCGGCTGCTCCCTTTACGTAGGCACCGGAGATCCCGCACATTGCGATCGAATCACAACTGCCAGGCAAACCTCAAAAGTGCTTCCCATAGCCAGCGCGAGCGGCGCATCGTTTGATCAGCCCAAATCCCGGCCGGCAGGAGAGCCCTCTTGAGTTTTCGCGTCACCCGAAGCGCGCAGGCCAGCTGGCAAGGCTCGGTGGCGGAAGGCGCTGGCCGGATAGCGCTTGGCAGTGGCGCCTTCGCCGGGCCCTATTCACTAAGGGCCCGCGTCGAGGAAAACGAGCGGGCGACGAACCCCGAGGAGCTACTCGGGGCGGCCGAGGCCGCGTGCTACACGATGTCGCTCGCGAACCTGCTGGGCGAGGCGGGCCATCCCGCGCGGGACCTGAGCACCACCGCGCGCGTGACGCTCGCTCAGGTCGGCAGCGCCTTCAACATCACCAGGATCGAGCTGCGTACCGTCGGCGACGTTCCCGGTGTGGACGAGGCGCTTTTCCAGGATCTGGCTGCACGCGCTAAAGACTGCACGGTCGCGCGGGCCTTGACCGGCACCGAGATAACCCTCGAGGCAGGTCTTGCCGCTGGTTTACCGGACGCCGGTTCCGGCGGGACGGTGCCGTCAGCTCGCTGGGCCTAGCGAACAGCGATGATTCGCAGGCGAGCTGATCTCCGCGGTGGGTCGCGGACCAGCCCGGCGAGACCGGATCCCCGAGGCAATGAACAGATATCCCGAATATTTGGAGGGGCATACCCATGAGAAGAAGCGTGATCATCGCCGTAGCGGCGGTCGGCACGCTCGTCGTGGCTGGCTGCAGTAGCTCCAGCAGTAGTAGCAGCAGTAGCAGCACCAGCAGCAGCACGAGCACCTCGGCCGCCACCACGGCGTGTGTGGCCTCGACCGGCATGGAAGGGCCGCTCACCGGCCCGGTGGCGTCGCTCGGGCAGGAGCAGCTCCACTTCGCCGAGCTCGCGGTGTCGATGGACAACGCGGCCAACCACACGAACATCTCGCTCGTCCAGGGCGACACCCAGCTGACTCCGTCGATCGCCGTGACCGTAACCCAGCAGTTCACCTCGAACTCGAAGATCGTGGCGGTGGTCGGTCCGGCGGGCAGCCAGGAGGTCGAGGCCGTCGGTCCCCTGATGGCCAGGGCGGGCATGGCCTTCATCTCCGGGTCGGCCACGGCGGTGGCGCTCACAGCCGGCACCTACCCCACGTTCTTCCGGACCGTGTTGGAGGACAGCGTCCAGGGACCGCAGGACGCCAACTACATCGTGGACGTCCTGAAGCCGAAGGCCTTGATGATCGTCGATGACGAGGAGGCCTACTCCACCGGCCTGGTTTCGGCGATGATACCGGTCTTCCAGGCGGCCGGGATCAAGGTGGATCACGAGTCGGTCTCGCAGAAGATAACCGACTTCTCCTCGCTGGTGGCCAAGGTCACGCCCGCCGAGACGGTCGTGGTCCTGCCCTGGCAGATCGCGGCCAACGCCCAGCAGTTCGGGCGCGACCTGGCTCAGGAGCACAAGACCGCCGTGATCTTCGGCACGGACGGCCTGTTCTCGCCGGGCACGTTCGAGATCACCGGTTCGTACGTGTCCTCGTTCGGCCCGGACATCACCGCGATTCCCGCTGACGCCGCGATCGTCGCGGCCGCCCACGCGAAGTACGGGTCGTTCGGCACGTTCGGCCCGCCCGTGTTCGCGGCCCAGCACGTGGTCGACGAGGCGATCGCCTCGGTCTGCAAGGCCGGCCAGACCCCCACCCGCGCCAACGTCCTGGCGGCGATCAGGGCCACCAACGAGCCGACCACGATCCTCGGGCAGCCAATCCAGTTCAACCCCCACGGGGAGCTGATCAACGGAAAGTTCTTCCTCTTCAAGATTCAATCATCGGGTAAATACCAGCTGATCCCGAGCAGCTGAACGACTGACACCCGGTTAGCTGCCCGGCGGCGCGTCGGCCATGAGCAGGCGCGCCGCCGGGAAGCGTGGACGGCGGACAGGACCCCGAGGACCCCCACGTTGGCCTTCTTCTTCCAGGAACTGGTAAACGGCATCACCACGGGAGCGCTCTACGCGCTGGTGGCGCTGGGCTTCTCGATGGTGTACGGGGTCCTGAAGCTGCTCAACTTCGCGCACGGCGACCTGTACATGGTCGGCGCGTACATCGGCTTCTTCGTGATCAGGTGGTTCGGCGGGCCGACCGCGCTGGCCATCCCGGTTCCGCTGCTGCTGGTGATCATGTTCGTGCTGGCGGGGTTGCTGGTCGGAGGCCTGGGCGTCGCGATCGAGCGCTTCGCCTACCGGCCGCTGCGCAACGCGCCGCGGATCGCGCCGCTGATCACCGCGATCGGTGTCTCGTTCTTCCTGGAGAACTCGGCCCTGCTGCTGTTCGGCGCGCAGTACCGGATCTACAACACGCCGGACTTCATCTCGTTCTCCACCGGAATCCGGATCGGGTCGGTCAGCATCGACGCCGTGCAGATCACGTGCTTGGTGCTGGCCCTCCTCCTGATGGTCGGCCTGCGCCTGCTGGTCAGCCGGACGAGGCTCGGCAAGCAGATGCGGGCCGTGGCCGTCGACCGGGAAGCCGCCGAGATGCTGGGCATCAACGTGAACTTCACGATCGCGGCGACGTTCTTCATCGGCTCGGCCCTGGCGGGCATCGCCGGGGTGATGGCCGGGCTCCTGTTCAACCAGGTGAATTCCACGATCGGCTTCCTCGTCGGCCTCAAGGCGTTCACCGCGTCCGTGGTCGGCGGCATCGGATCCATTCCCGGCGCCATGCTCGGCGGCCTGCTGATCGGCATCGCGGAGTCCTTCATCACCGGTTACATCTCCTCGCTCTACAGCGACCTGCTGGTGTTCGCGCTGCTGATCGCGGTGATGCTGGTCCGGCCCAGCGGCCTGCTCGGCCAGGTCCAGCTGCAGAAGGTGTGATGTGACGCCGTGAGCCTCGATGCCCAGCCTCCAGCGGCCCAGCCTCCAGCGGCACAGCCTCCAGCGGCACAGCCTCCAGTGGCCGGACCGCAGGTCGGCGCCGACGAGTGGGTCGCGAGGCAGGCCCACCGGCGCGAGTACCTGCCGGGCTGGCTGGGTACCGCGCAGCGCCAGTTCGAGGGGATCGGCTTCTGGCCCAAGCTCGCGGTCGTGGGCCTGGCCGGCGCCGTGCTGCCGACGCTGGGCCTCGGCGGGTTCCAGCTGCAGGTCGGGATCGACACGCTGGTCATCATGCTGCTGGCGCTCGGGCTGAACATCGTCGTGGGCTGGGCCGGGGTGCTCGACCTCGGCTACGTGGCGTTCTTCGGCTTCGGCGCCTACGGGTACGCGCTGCTGTCCTCGGCCCAGATCGGCTCGCACGGCATCCACCTGCCGGCCGAGTTGTCCGTGCCGATCGTGATGATCGCCGCCGCGGCTCTCGGGCTGCTGGTCGGCTTGCCGTCCCGCCGGCTGATCGGTGACTACCTGGCGATCGTCACGCTGTTCTTCGGCGAGGCGTTCGTCGAGTTCACCAACAACGTGGCGCCTAGCGATTTCGGCGGCGCCAACGGGATCGTCGGGCTCGACACGCTCCACGGCTTCGGACTCTCGATCACCAGCAACTCGGGTTACTACTACCTGCTCGTGATCGTCGCCGTGGTGGTGATAGCGGTCCTGCGGCTGCTCGATACCTCGCGCACCGGACGAGCCTGGCGGGCCGTACGCGAGGACCCGCTGGCGGCCGCGTCGATGACGATCCCGGTCAACCGGATGAAGCTGATGGCGTTCGCGTTCGGCGCCGTCGTCGCGGCACTGGTCGGCACCATCTATGCTGCGCAGCAGATCAGCGTGTTCCCGACCGACTTCGACACGCCCATCTTGATCCTCATCTACGCCGCGCTGGTCCTCGGCGGCGTCGGCAGCATCGCCGGGGCGGCCACCGGCGCCCTGGTGGTGATGATCATCTACGACGGGCTGCTGCGCAACGCCACCTACTCCGGGTACATCTTCTACGGCCTGATCGTGGTAACCGTCCTGGTCAAGCTGCGCCCCTGGCGCCGGCTGGCCGCGGTCCTCGCGGCCACCGCGGCCCTCGGCTTCGCCGCGCACGCGATAGCCAGGGCCATCTCGGCCAGCGTGGTAGCGGGCGCGCCGCAGTCGACCGGATGGCTCGGCGACGCGCTGCGCGACTGGGTGATCGTCCCGGCCAACCCCCAGGCCCTGGGCGACTGGGGGTACGTGGTGCTGGTGTGCCTGCTGATCGCGCTCGTACACGTCAAGAATCCGTGGCGGACGATACTGCTGGTCCCGGCGCTCTACCTGGCGTCGGTCGTCTGGGAGACCGCGCTGGCCGCCCAGCCCGCGGTCACCAGGCAGATTATGCTCGGCGCGATCCTGATCGTGACGATGGTCGCCAGGCCCCAGGGGCTCCTCGGGACGCGGCGTGTGGAGACCCCCCAGTGAGCGCCGGCCGATCAGCGTCGTCCCGGAGTCCGGAGGTGCGCAGATGACCGGGCCTGAGCGGCCGGGCCCGCCCGCAGATCCTCCGGCCGCGCAGCCCGACCCTGACTACCAGGGACCCATCCTGAACCTCGACCGTCTCTCGCTACACTTCGGCGGACTTCAGGCGCTTTCCGAGCTGGACCTGCAGGTGGACGACAGGGAGATCGTCAGCCTCATCGGGCCGAACGGAGCGGGCAAGACGACGGTCTTCAACGTGATCACGGGCGTGTACGAGCCGAGTTCAGGCGACGTCCGGTTCACGGGGCAGTCGATCGCCGGGCAGGCTCCGCACCGGATCGCCCGGATGGGAATCGCCAGGACCTTCCAGAGCCTGCGGCTGTTCCCGAACATGTCGGTGATCGAGAACGTGATGGCCGCGACCTACGGCCGCACCAAGGCGTCGCCGGCGGAGTCGATCCTCCGCCTGCCCAGGGCCAGGCGCGAGGAGCGCGAGGTGCGGGCGCTGGCCGCGGACGTCCTGTCGTTCTTCGGCCAGCGGCTGGCCGGGTACCGCTGGGATCAGCCCGCCTACTCGCTGTCGTACGCGAACCGCAGGCGGCTGGAGATCGCCCGCGCGCTCGGGACCAGGCCCAGGCTGCTGCTGCTCGACGAGCCCGCCGCGGGGATGAACCCCACCGAGACCCACGAGATCACCGAGCTGATCGGGCGGCTGCGCGACGAGCGCCGCGTCTCGATTCTCGTGATCGAGCACGACATGCACGTGGTCGCCGGCGTTTCCGACCGGGTGATCGCCCTCGACCACGGCGTCAAGATCGCCGAGGGCGGCTTCGACGCGGTGGCGAACCACCCGGCGGTGGTCGAAGCCTACCTGGGCCGCGACCCCAAGGCGCTGACGGAGCCGCAATGAGCGCCGCGCTGCTGAGCCTGGACCACGTCACCACGTACTACGGGCAGATGCGGATCCTGGAGGGAATCTCGCTGCACGTCGACGAGGGCGAGCTGGTTTGCCTGCTCGGCGGCAACGCCTCGGGCAAGTCGACCACGCTGAAGACGATCCTCGGGGTCGTCCGGCCGCGGTCGGGGCACGTACTGCTGGGCGGCGAGGACGTGACGAACTGGCCCGTGCCCCAGCGCATCGCCCGCGGGATCGCGATCGTCCCGGAGAACCGCCGGCTGTTCGGGCAGCTGACGGTCCTGGAAAATCTGGAGCTCGGCGCGGTGCTGCGCCGCGGCGAGAAGCTCGACGACGACTTCGCCCGGGTCTACGAGCTGTTCCCCCGCCTGCACGAGCGGCGCAGCCAGCTCGCGGGCACGCTGTCGGGCGGCGAGCAGCAGATGGTCGCCATGGGCCGCGCGCTGATGTCGCACCCGCGGCTGCTGCTGATGGACGAGCCGTCCATGGGCCTGTCGCCCGCCCTGGTGCAGCAGAACTTCCAGATCATCTCCGAGATCCACGCCTCCGGCGTCGCGGTGCTGGTGGTCGAGCAGAATGCCACGATGGCGCTGTCGATCGCCGACCGCGGCTACGTCCTGTCGACCGGGGAGATCGTGCTCGAAGGCCCCGCCGCCGAGCTGTTGCGCAGCGAGGACCTGAAACGCGCGTATCTGGGGCGTTAGTGATCAGGTGATGAGCGGGTCGCGGGGCAGGCTCAGGATCCGTTCGGCGATCTGGTTCCGCTTGATCTCCGACGTGCCGCCCGCGATCGACAGGGCCCGGTTCATCAGCATCAGGCCGGCCCCCATCGCGCCGGAGCCGGACAGGAACACCGCATCAGGCCCGGCGAGTTCCGCCATGATCGCGGCCGTCTCATGGCCGAGTTCGGAGAGCAGCAGCTTGGTGATGTTGCCCTCAGGCCCCGGTCCGCCGCCGGCCACCGCGCGGTACGCGGCGCGCTGGTTCAGGACTCCCATCACCTGCGTGCGGGCGATGTGCCTGCCGACCCGCCCGGCCCCGCCGGACAGGCGTTCCGGGTGCGCGTCGAGCGGGCCGATGAACGCCTCGACCGGCATGGTCCGGCCGCCGTCGCCGCCGCCGATGCTGACGCTTTCGTTGCCGAGCGTGGCGCGCGCCACGGTCCAGCCGGCGTCGACCGGCCCGACCACATCGGCGTCGGGCACGAACACGTCGTCGAAGAAGACCTCGTTGAAGTCGGAGTTTCCATTCGGCATCTTCAGCGGGCGGACGGTGACGCCGGGCCCATGCATGTCGATCACCATGGTCGTGATGCCCTGATGCTTGGGCGCGTCCGGGTTGGTCCGCACTGTGGCCAGGCCGAAATCGGACACGTGCGCGCCGCTGGTCCAGACCTTCTGCCCGTTGATCAGCCAGCCCCCCTCCGCTCTGGTGGCCTTGGTCCTGATGCCGGCCGCATCGGACCCGGCGCCCGGTTCGCTGAACAGCTGGCACCAGATCACGTCCTGGCTGAGCGCCGGGCGGACCCAGCGCGCGACCTGCTCCGGGCTGGCGTGCTGGATCAGGGTCAGGATGATCCAGCTGGTGATTCCCAGGCTGGGCCGCTTGACCCCGGCCGAGCCGAACTCCTGCTCGATCACCAGTTGCTCGATGGCGCCCGAGTCCCGGCCCCACGGCTTGGGCCAGTGCGGCATCGCGTAGCCGGTGTCGATCAGCGCCTGCTTCCTGGCGTCGCCGGTCAGGTCGCGCAGCCTGGCCACGTCGGGCCCGATCGCCGCGCGGATCGGCTCCGCCTCGGGGGGCAGGTCGATCGCGGCCGCGCGGCGCACCCCGCGGCGCACCAGGTCGGTGACCTCGATCGACGCCAGCTCGGCGGCTACGACCGCGGCGACCGCGGCGGCCCGGCGCAGGTACAGGTGCGCGTCGTGCTCCCAGGTGAACCCGATCCCGCCGTGCACCTGGATGTTGAGGTTGGCGTTGCCGACCGCCGCCGGGACGGCTAGGGTCGCCGCGATGGCCGCGGTGAAACTGAGCTGATCACCGCCGTCGAGCCCGGCCCGGCCGGCGTCCCACGCGGCGGCGGTCGCCAGCTCGGCGGCCACCAGCATGTTCGCACAATGGTGCTTGACCGCCTGGAAGGTCGCGATCGGGCGGCCGAACTGCTGGCGGACCTTGGCGTACTCGGCCGCCTGCTCGGTGGTCTCGGCGGCGATGCCGGTCGCCTCGGCCGCGAACACGGCCCGGGCCACGTCGGTCAGCAGCCCGCGCGCGCCCGGCAGGACGATCGCCGGAGCGGCGTCGAGGCTGACCATGGCCGCGCGCCGGCTCTGGTCCAGGTTGGCAGGCACGTCGGCGCGGACGCCGCCGGCCGACTTCTCGATCACCAGTACGTCGTCGCCGGCGGGGACCAGCAGCACGTCCGCTAGGTGGCCGCTGATCACGACGCCGGCCTTACCGGTCGCGACGCCGCCGGCGCAGGTCACCTCGCCACCCAGGGCGGCCGCGCCGACGACTGATCCGTCGGCCAGCCCGGGCAGCAGCCGCTTGCGCAGGTCATCGGGTCCGGCTGCGGCCAGTACCGCGCTGGCGATCACGGTCGGGCAGAACGGCCCCGGGGCCAGCTGCCGACCCATCTGCTCGGCTACGACCAGCGTTTCCGCCAGCCCGAAGCCGGAGCCGCCGTGTTCTTCCGGTATGTGCAGCCCGAGCAGGCCGAGGGCGGCCAGGTCGGCCCAGAAGGCGGGTAGCGCGTCCGCCTGCGCCCCGAGCAGGCTGCGGGCCTGCGCGCGCGACTGATGGTCGGTCAGGAAGCCCGCGACGGTCTGCGCGAGGGCACGGTGCTCTTCGGAGATGGCGATTGACATGGCTAACTATTTCCCAGTTTGCCCGGCGCCCGCACCTGCTCGGCGGGGCCGAGTCGCGACCGCCCGCCGCCCGGGCGGTCAGGGCCCGCTCCGGAAGCCTGCCGGACGGCGGAAACCAGAAGCGGAGGGCCCTCCGGAGACCCTCCGCTTCTGTTCCGCTCCGCAGGTGCCATAAGCGGGATGCTATGGCGCCTGGCTCGTGCGGTCAGTCCCTGCAGAAACGATCGAATTCTCCGTTTCGTACGCCGCCGAGAAACGCGTGCCATTCGTCCGGCGTAAACGACAGGACCGGTCCTTGCGAGTCCCTGCTGTTGCGAACGCCGATCCCGCCTCCGGGAAGGCTCGCCACCTCCACGCAGTTGCCGTTGGAGAAACTCAGAGAGCTCTTAACCCAGTCAGAACCCGACCCCTCGGGCGCACTTCCGTGCGTAGTTCTTCCCACGTCACTACCTCACTGATTGTTGGAGATTGCCCCGAAATTGTGCACTACGAAATGTTGCGTAGACCCTACTTTTCGTAGTTGCCGAACTTTGAGATTAGCAGCACTACTGGCACTGAGGGTCCTTCTCGCCTCTAGTAGCACTAAGGTCCGGTGAATGCCTATTGGACCCATGGCATAACGTACACCCCAACATGCGCGGATATGACGGCGCCACGCCGTAGCGATAACGCCGGGAAGTTCCGGCCGGACAAGTCTCGCTTTCCGGTCACCAGGCGGCCTGGGACCGCGCCACGCGACCTGGCTCGGCCGCAAAATTTCGGGCTCTGGCACAAATCCGGGCATGATGACGCCGGCCATCCCGTAGCGACCACCTCAATATTCACGCGGGCACCACTAACCCCTGTGCAGAATGTCCTCGTTTGGGGCTTGTGCGCCCCAAGCCCGTCTATCGGTGCTTGTGGGCCGCAAGCCCCATTCGGATCGGGCGTATCGGGGCCGGTGGGTCGCGAGCCCCGTTACCGACCCCGGGCCCATCGCGGTCGAGCCGGAGCCGGTGACCAGGCCCGTGCGCGTGAGGGCCACGACGGCTCAAACGCGAACGAGTTCCAGCGCCAGCCTGGGCACGGCAAAGGACGCGAGAAAGATCGGCAAGAGCCTCTTTCCCGTGCATCGGAAGGCGACGATCTCTTCGTCGGCGGCGTCGAAGGTTTCAGTGCCGCTCGAGTTTCGTCCGTTGCGAACTTGCACGGTGTGACGTCCAGGCTCGACTGGTATCTCGATCGTGTGGTTCATTTCGACCGACCCAACCCGTTCACCGTCGACCACGACATCGTACGGGCCGCGACGGACCTCCGCTCCGATTGCCTTATGCGTCACCTTCAGCGTCGCCGACATTTGTTGATCTCCTCTTGTTTCTGCGGTTGGGCTCCTGCTTGCCTGGCGAGGAGTTCTTGCGGCTCCTCGGCGGAGCGCGCATGCGGATGACCGGGTGTCAAGCACCGTCAGCTCTCGATGGGTGCGCCGCCGCCGGCTGGGTCCCTATGACGAACCATAGTCCGGCGGGCGCCGCACTATGCGCTGGCGGACCGCCGGGCGCCTGACCAGTGGGACTCCGCGGTTTCGAGGATCAGCGCCTTGGACGCCGCCCGGTCGAGCGACGCTTCGCCGAGCATCTCGAACGCGATCCTGTGCAGGTACGTCTCCCGCTCCCCTTCCAGGGAGAAGCCGCTCTTCAGGTGCTCCGTGCTCACCACGTCCTGAAGCATCGCATCGCTATCGGCCCCGAAGCCGAATATGACGAACGATTCCCCGAAGACCCGGTGCTGCGCGTCAAGGGGGAGGACCTGCAGCGTCACGTTCGGTCGCTCAGCCGCTTGGGCGAGGCGCTGGAGCTGCTCATACATCACTACGTCATCGCCGATACGGCGCTTCAGGATCGATTCGTCGAGCACGACCGACAGCCGAAGGTCGTCGCGGAGCAGCACCTGCTGGCGTTGCATGCGAACCCGGACCAGTCGTCCGATCATGCCGGGCGCGACCGGCTCGACCCGGCTATAGCTGCTGATGATATGGCGGGCATACGCCTCCGTCTGCAGCAAGCCGGTCACCACGTCCACATGCCATATGGCAATGGAGGTCGCCTCGTGCTCGAGGCCGATGAATTGCTGGTAATCCTCGGAAAGGGTGTCCGAGTATTCTTCCCACCAGCCCTTCTGAACCGCGTCCTCGGCAAGCCCGAGCAAGAGCGTGCGGCGGGGCCCGGTAATCCCGTAGTAATCGAGCAGTCTCTCGACCTCGCCAGGCCGCAAGCCGGTCCTGGCGCGCTCGTACCGGCTGATCTTGGAGGGCGACCACCTCAGCGCCGCGGCGACCGCGTCTCCGCTCTTGCCCTTGCTCTCCCTGATCCCGCGCAGTTCAGCGGCGAGCCTGCGCCGCCGTACCGTCGGGCTCGCTTCCGCGATCATCTGGCGTCCCTCCTCCTCGGTACCGCGGGCGGACTATAGGGACGGTCACGCAGCTTTCATGGAAACAATTTGTGAAACCTCTACTACACAATACACTCGCCCGGCCAATACCTCACCCTTCACTAATCCGAACGAGCGATGGTACGGGCCCGGGCAACCAGGCGGGGACACGCCGGCTGACCACCCGGACCGGGGTGTGCCGCGACGGCCGGCGGCGCCGGTTCCATAGGTCTTCTAGCGCCGGGCCCCGGCCGGACGGCGTGCTGAACGTCCGACTGGTGCGCTGGCGGGAGCGTCGCGCGGGCCGCACTCGGCCATGCGCGACCGGGCGACGGCGCGCCCGGGGCCTACCGCGGGAAGGCTCGACGGTGCGACTGCTGCGTGGCCATTTGGCGAGCGGGACAGCGGTAAGGAAATACGCCTGGAGTTGCTGGCCCTACCGGAGCGATCGGCCCAGGGCAGCCGGTCAGGCCTGTCGGAAAACCGCCGCGGCGGACGTAATCAGACGATCACTCCGCCGCGGATCGGCCGAATCAGCAACAGGTCTTTGGCCGCGCTTCAGGTTATTTCAGTCGTGGAAGTAAATGTAAGGGCTCGAGGCTGCGACCGTGACGGTGCTATGCACCGGAGCGGCGACCGCGGGTGCCGCCGAGCCAATCAGGATTGACCCAGCCGCGCTTAGTGCTAGGATAGCGGGAATGATGGCTTGCTTAATGCGCATGATTTCCTCCATGGCATCGATACAGGTCAGTGGCCTGCTGCATGCCTCACGAAACCCACCGGCGCCTCTGAGTTATAAGTGAGTTACTGTCAGTATTTGGCCCTCATGTACCAGGGTAAGGCAATTTGCGAGGTTTTCAAGAGTCAAATATTTCATTTCAAATGGTAGAGAAAGATTGTCAGGACTTTGCCGTGCAAGGTTCCCTGCAATGTGCACGGGGGCCGCGAGAAGAGGGTGAGCACAAGCCTGCGGGAAGACGCTTAGACCGAATTAGTGTCCGAAAATATACGGCTTGTTCCGTAAATGTTCGGGTAGTAGGGTTTGCTCCATGCACCCGGTGACCCCGGCCGGTGCGCTGGTCGGCCGCCATGGTGAGATGGCGCTGCTGAACGGGCTAATAAGACAGCTAGCCCGGGGGCGCGGCGGTTCGGTGCTCATCGAGGGCGAACCGGGCATCGGCAAGTCCGCGCTGGTGCGCGCGGCGGTGGCGGAGGCGCCGGAGGCCGGCTGCCAGGTGTTCTGGGGGGCCGGTGACGAACTGGGCCAGGCACTGCCGCTGCTGCCGTTCCTCGAGGCGTTGCGGGTCCGCGAACCCGCCACCAATCCACGGCGGAACACGATCGTCCGGCTACTGCGCGGCGAGGTCAGCACCGACCGGGGCGCGGACGTGCCTGCGGTGCTGGCGGAGCAACTGCTGGCGCTGGTCGCCGAGGAGTGCGCGGTGCGGCCGACCGTCCTGGTCATCGACGACCTGCAGTGGGCCGACCCCGCCAGCATCACCTTGTGGGGACGGCTGGCGAGGTCCGCGCGCGGGATGCCGCTGCTGCTGGTCGGGATGATGCGGCCCGTCCCGCAGCGGGAGGACGTGCTGGCGCTGCGGCGGGTAGCAGGCGACGCCGACCGGCTCCAGCTCACCGGGCTCGCCGCGGCCGCCGTGGCCGACCTCGTGGCCGCCCTGGCTGGCGGCAGGCCCGGCGGAAACCTGCTCCGGCTGGCCGACGGGGCGGCAGGCAACCCGCTCTACGTCACCGAGCTGGTTGCCGCGCTGGCCCGTGGTTCCGGCCTGACCATCACCGAGGCGGGAGGCGCTGAGCTGGCGGGCGGTTCGGTACCGGGCTCCCTGTCGGCGGCGATAGCGGACCGGCTCGGGTTCGCCGCCGGCCCGGTGCGCGACGTACTGCGGGCGGCCGCCTTGCTCGGCGTGGATTTCGCCGTTCATGACCTCGCGATCGTGCTGCGCCGCAGCGCGACGGACCTGATCCCCTCGGTGGAAGAGGCGCGTGCGGCCGGCGTGCTGGTCGAGTCCGGCGCCGACCTCGGGTTCCGGCATCCGCTGATCCGTGCGGCACTGTACGACGAGATGCCCGCGTCCGTGCGCTCCGCCTGGCACCGCGACGCCGGGCGAGCTCTCGCCGAGGCGGGCGCCCCGGCGGACCGGGTGGCCCGGCAGATGTTGCGGGCGGTCGGCGGAGAAGGCGGCACCGTCGAGCCGGTCGATGAGTGGCTGCTGGACTGGCTGGCCAGCACCGCAGACTTGCTGGTCAGCCAGGCGCCCGGGGTTGCGGCCGAACTCCTGTCCCGGGCGGTAGCCAGTTCCCCGGCCGCCTCGGCCCGGCACGGCTGGCTGGCCAGCCGGCTCGCCGACGCCCTGTACCGGACCGGCGACACCGCCGCGGCCGAGCAGGTGGCGAACCGCGCGCTGGAGTACGCCGCCGAGCCCGATCTCTTGGTGGACCTGCACTGGACACTGGCGCAGTGCCGCCTGCGGGCGGGCGAGTCCGCGGAGTCCCTGGCCACCCTCGACCGGGCCCTGGCTTCGCCGGGGATCTCGGACCGGCACCGCGCCCGGCTGCTCACGCTCGCCGCACGGACGCACCTCAACATCGGTGAGGTGGAAAAGGCGGGCCCGGTCGCCGACAGCGCCCTCGCGGTGGCCTCGGCGGCAGGCGACAACTGGGCCATGGGCTGGGCGCTGCACGTGCTGGCGGTGGCGACCGCGCTACAGGGGCATGTGACCGACGCGCTGCCGCTCTTGGACCGGGCACTGGCCGTGACCCAATCGGACCCGGCGCTGACCGATCTGCGGCTGCTCCTGCAGATCAACAGGGCGGTTACGCTGAGCAATCTCGACCGGTATGACGAGGCGCTGGCCCTGGCCGGGCAGGCCAGCCACCTGGCCGAACAGGTCGGCACGGCGATCCGGCAGGCTCAGGCGCACTGCCTCCTGGGCAACCTGCTGTTTGACTCGGGGAGATGGGACGATGCGCTGGCCGAGGTGGAGGTCGTGCAGGAGGACCTGAAGGCCCCCGACGCGGCGTGCTGCGATCTCGGCGTCGCCGCCTTGATTAGCTTGCATCGCGGCGAGACCGGCGCGGCGCGGCGCCACCTGGCCGCGGCCGCCCCGCACGCCCGGCGGATCGGGCACCGGCTCGTACCCCCTCTGGCCCTCGCCCGCAGCCTGGACCGCGAGCAGGACGGCGCCCTACGGGAGGCGCTGGCGGCGCTGACCGATGCGCTCGACGGCAACGAAGAAGTGGAGGAGATCTCGGACCTGCTCGCCGATGCCGTCCGCCTCGCCGCCGCGGCCGGCGACCTGGCCACCGCGCGAGTGCTCGCGGGCCGCGCGGACAGCCTGGCCGCCGAGTCGGACATCCCGCACCGGCAGGCGAACGCGCTGTATTGCCGCGGCCTGCTGGACCGGGATGCTCCTCGGCTGCTCGCGGCCGCCGAGCGCTATGACGAGGCCAGGCCATTGCTGACGGCGAAGGCGCTGGAGGCGAGCGCCGGGTACTTCGTCGACGCCGACGACCGGGACCAGGCGCGGGCCGCGTTTACCCGCGCCGTGGAGGTCTACGCCTCCCTCGGCGCCGCCGCGGACGTCGCCCGGCTGCAGGCCACGTTCCGCGCCCACGGCATCAGGCGCGGGCCGCACGCCAAGCACCGGCGGGCGCAGACCGGCTGGGACAGCCTCACGGCGACCGAGATCAAGATCGCCGCCTTCGTGGAGGAGGGACTGTCGAACCCGGAGATCGCCGCCCGGCTGCTGCTATCCCGGCGCACCGTCGCGACGCACGTCTCCCACATCCTGAAGAAGCTCGACGTCCATTCACGGATAGATATCGCCCGCGAGGCAGCCCTGCGCACGATCCCGCCGAGGTGATCGGGGGCTCAGGATTGGACCCGCGCCATCGCGGGTTCGGCCGGTGGGGACTGTGAACCCCGGGAGGGCGGTTCGGTTCACAGTCCCCACGCGTGGACCCCCTGCGGGCCGCGTCCGGCGCCCTCGGCCACTTCGGGTGCGAACGCGAGCGTGAAATACACGGCCTTGCCCGCAGGGGTGCGGTAGAAGCCCCACTCGTCCGACAGGGTGGCGACCAGCATCAGGCCCCGCCCGGCCTCCGCATCAGCCGCTGCCTCAAGCACGACCGGCAGGGCGTACGACGAGTCGTGGACGTCGACGCGTAGCTCACCGCACGAGCAGGTGATGGCCAGCGTGATCGTCTCGTTCGTCTCGTGCCTGATGGCATTGGTCACCAGTTCGCTGGTGAGCAGGACGGCGGCGCTCGCATCGACGGGGACATCCCAGGCGAAGATGGCCGCGCGGACGTGGGTGCGGGCTTCGGCCGCAGCGGCAGGTCCCGCGGCCAGCCGGACGCGGGAGATCTGCAGCTCGGAAGGACGGGTCGGCGCCATCGTGTTCATCGGGTTCCTTCGTGGGCCGGGTTCAAGCTGGTCCGGCAGGGCGTTTGGTCACCCTGCGCGGCTGCTCCCGGGAAGGTCCGAGCACCCTACAGCGGTGCTCATCGCCGGTTGCAAGAAAAATGCTGCTGCAAGTTGCAGTGAGAGACATCGGTCAGCTGACGGATTTTGAACCATTCGCGTCAAACGCGAACTCACGACAGGAAGAAGGCGGCCGGTTAAGGCTTGCGTCAAACGCGAACTAGGGCGGGAAGGCGGCCGGTTATGGCTCGGTTATGGCTTGCGGCCGACGCCGCCGTAGGCAGCCAGGTTCTTCCCGGTGTCCACCCCGGATCCAGGACGCCACCTATGCAGTTGCACGAGCCCCGGCTCGACCATCTCCAGGCCCTCGAAGAAGCGCATGACCTCGGGGTAGCCGCGCGGTAGCGCCCGGGTGCCGCCCATGCGCGTGCTGAGCTGGCGCAGGGCAGGCGCCACCACCACGTCCACGTCGTTGGCCGGATGTGCGACCACCAGGTAGCTGCCCGACGGCACCGCGTCCATCAGCGTGCGGGTGATCTGCCAGGGGTCATCCTCGTCGGGGATGAACTGGAGGATCATGATCAGGCAAACGGCGACGGGACGGCTGAAATCCAGCGTGCCGGCCGCCGCCTCCTTCACGATCTGCCCGGCGTTGCGGATGTCGGCGTCAATGTAGGCGCACGCCCCGTCGGGCGTGCTGGTCAGCAAGGCCTTGGCGTGGGACAGCACGATGGGGTCGTTGTCGACATAGACGATGCGGGACTCCGGCGCGGCGCGCTGCGCCACCTCGTGGGTGTTGTTCGCGCTGGGCAGACCGGTCCCGATGTCAAGGAACTGGCGGATGCCGGCCTCGGCGGCCAGGTAGTGGACCGCCCGGCCGAGGAAGGCGCGGTTCATCCGCACGCCAGCGACGATGCCAGGGAAGGCCTGGATCATTTCCTCGGCGGCGTCGCGGTCGACCTTGAAGTTGTCCTTGCCGCCCAGCCAGTAGTCGTAGATCCTCGCGATGGACGCCACGCTGGTGTCGAACCGCGGTCCCTGGCCGGGCTGCTCCTGTGTCACGAGTTAAGGCCCTCCTGTGTCGGCTGTCACCGCGATTATCCCACTCCGCCCGGCTCGCCCGGGTCAGAGCCCGGTCACGGTCACCTGAGCCGGATGCTCGACGGTGAACCGGAAGCGGATCGTGGCCGCCTGTCCGCCTTCGAGCGGCAGTGCCCAGGTGAGTTCACCGAGGTCGTTCTGTTCGGCCGGGTCTGGGCTGGTCTCGCGCAGGCGCACCTTGATATCGCCGTCGGTGGACACCGGGACGTGATCGTGAACGCTGACCCTGGTCTGGCTCGCGCGGTGGTTCTCCACCGTGATCTCGTAGCCGACGTCGATCGTGCGCGTCCCGCCGATCACGGCCTTGCTGGTGCTGCGCCTGCGCAGCTCGCGTTCGACCCTGATCTGGTCGTCCACCCCGAGCTGCAGCTCGAATTCCTCGCCTGCGGCAACGGTCTCCAGGGCGGTCTCCCCGACGAACCTGGTGCCGTGGAAGACCCGCGCCGGGCCGGGGAGCAGTAGCAGCGGGGAGGTGTTGGTGACGGTGGCCCGCAGGTACGCCTCGGGCGCCATGGCCGGGACCGCGAGGTGATCCAAGGCGGCGTCGAGCGCGAACCGGGCGACCATCGTCTTGTGCGGCCCGCCGTCGGCCGGCACGGCCAGCGGGCGCTGGACCCGGTACGCCACGCCTGCGCCTGATTCGCCGGGGTCGGCGGCTACCGGCACGGCCTCGGGGACCTGGGCCGGCGGGAGGACCGACGCTGCCGCGGCCGCCATCGGAACGGCCGCGCCCGGCGGGAGAGCCCCGGACCTGGCCATCATCCTGACCGGTTGTGACGGGGGAACCGGCCGGGCACGCCCGATGTACCACGGATCAAGCTCGGGCAGGGTCTGGTGCCGCCCGCGCCGCGTGGTGGACAAGACCAGTTCGACGGCGGGCCAGTCCTCTCCGGTCTGCTGAGTGACCTCGGCCAGGTAGCTGACGGCGAGCCTGCCGCCGTCGAGCGCCAGGTCGTACAGCGGCCGCCAGGACGCGCCGGGCACGTGGTAGGAGAACTCGACCTCGGCGCGGGTCGCGGCGCCGGCCTCCAGGGTCGCGGACACCTCGGTGAAGGCGACAGCGTGCCCGGCCCGCTTCTCCGCGGTGACCAGGCGCGCCTCGGCGGCTTCCAGTTCCCGCTGGGCGGCGCGCCTGCGCGCGCTGATCTCGCGACGCCTGCCGAGCGCCTGCGCGGTATCGGCGGACAGGTGCCCGGCCATCTGGGACAGGTCGTCGTGACCGGCGCGCCCGAAGCTCACCGCCCGCGCCAGCGCCGTGGCGGCCGCCTCGGACAGGTGGCCGACGAAGTCCAGGCGCGCCTGCTCCGAGGTTTCCTCGTCGTCGAGCGCTTGCACCTCATCGCGCCACCGGTCGACCTCCGAACGCAGCCGCGCGGTCTCCTCGCGCAGCGGATCGGTGCGGTAGCGGCGGTGGACCTCGACGTCGAGCAGCGCCAGGTCCAGGCCGCGAGCCGCGACGCGGACGGAGGCCGGGTCCAGGCCGGCCTGCAGGTCGCTGATGACCACCGTCTGTGGCCCGGCCGACAGGCTCACCGGGCCGGCGCGCTGCACGCGGGCGCCGTCCCTGAAGACCGTCACGCCCGTGATCGGCGCGTCAAGACCAGTGCCGTCCGCCATCCGCCTCTCCCGTTCCTCCTGTTCCGTCACGCGTACGTCCATCGTGCCCCACTCCGGGCAGGCACGGCGGTCACGGCTGGGCTCAGGGACGGAACGCGCTGAACACGGCCGCCATGTCCTGGTCACCGTGCCCGGAGTCGGCCGCCCGGCGGAATTGCCCCGCGACCGCGTCCATCAGCGCGGCGTCGGTGCCGGTCTCCCGCATCGCGGCGGCGATGAGCCCGGTGTCCTTGACCGCGCCGTGCACCGTGAACGCGGGCGGGAACTCCCCGGCGATCATGGCCTGACCCTTGACGTGGAGGTAAGCGGCGTCTACGCCGCTGCCCTTGACCGTGTCCAGGAACAGCTGCGGGTCCACGCCGAACCCCTGGGCCAGGGCGATCGCCTGGGCGGTCGCGGCCACGATCGTGCCGACCCAGGAGTTGGCGACCAGCTTGAGGCGGGTGCCGTCGCCCGGGCGTTCGCTGACCCAGACGGTGCGGGTGCCGATCGCGCCGAACACAGGCGCGATCGCGTCGCGGAACGACGCGGGGCCGGCGGCCAGGACGATGAGCTTTCCTTCTTCCGCGGGCTGGCGGGTACCCAGGACCGGGGCGTCGAGGTACCGCGCCCCGTGCTCGGCGGCCAGGGCGGGCAGCCGAGCACCCGCATCCGCCGTGCTGACCGTGCTCGTCTGGGCCCATAGGACGCCGTCGGGCGCGGCCGGGAGCGCCCCCGCCATCACCTCGGCCACCGAAGCGCCGTCCCACAGCATGGTGACCACCGCATCCACCCCGGCCACCGCCTCGGCGGCCGTGCCCGCCACGTGCGCGCCGTCGGCGGCCAGCGGCTCGGCCCGGCCTCGGGACCGGTTCCACACCGTGACGTCCAGACCGGACCGCAGCATGCTGCGGGCCATGCCCGCACCCATGGTGCCGGTCCCCAGCACGGCGACGCGGCGCATCGGCGGCCTCCCAGGTAACATGCCCGGAATTTCCGGCGGCGGCCCGAGCTTATCCCCGGCATCAGCCAGAGGGTCGCGGTCGGGGTCGTGTTCGTCGCCGCCATGTTCATGAGCATTATGGATGCGACGATCGTGAACGTTGCCCTGCCGACCATCGGGCGTGACTTCAGGGTGAACGTCACGTCGGTCGACACCATCTCGATCGCGTTCCTGGTCAGCCTGGCCGTGTTCATCCCGGCGTCGGGCTGGCTCGGCGACCGGCTGGGCGGCAAGCGTGTCCTGCTCGCGGCCATCGTGGTGTTCACCGCCGCCTCGGCACTGTGCGGCCTGGCCTCCAGCCTGGGCGAGCTGGTCGCGTTCCGGATCCTCCAGGGTGCGGGCGGCGGCATGCTCGCTCCGGTCGGGATGGCGATGCTGTACCGCGCGTTCCCGCCCGCGGAGCGGATCAAGGCGGCCGCGATCCTCACCGTGCCCACCACGCTGGCCCCGGCCCTGGGCCCGGTCCTGGGCGGGCTGCTGGTCACCGACCTGTCGTGGCGGTGGGTGTTCTACGTCAACCTGCCGATCGGCGTGGCGGCGTTCGCCTTCGGCGCGATCTTCCTCGAGCAGGCGGCGCAGCCGCGGCCTGGCCGGTTCGACCTGGCCGGCTTCCTGCTGTCTGGGCTGGGTCTCGGGCTGGTCATGTACGGCGTCTCGGAGGGGCCAGACCTGGGCTGGCACCGGGTGCAGGTGCTCGCCGCGATAGCGGCCGGAGCCGTGCTGCTGGCGGGCATGGTGGTCGTCGAGCTGAGGTCGTCCGCGCCCATGGTGGACCTGCGGCTGCTGACGAACCGCCTGTTCCGGTCCGGCAACGGCGTCATGGTCCTCGCGTCGGTGGCCTTCCTGGGCACGCTGTACGCGATCTCGCTGTACTACCAGGACGGCCGAGGGCTGAGCGCGCTCGTCTCCGGGCTGAGCATCTTCCCCGAAGCGCTCGGCATCATGGGCGGCGCGCAGTTGGCCAGCCGGGTGCTGTACCCGCGGCTCGGTCCCCGCCGCCTCATCAGCATCGGGCTGATCGGCACCGCCACCTCCATCGCCCTGCTCGCGCTGATGGGACAGCAGACGAGCCTGTGGTGGGCCCGGCTGCTGATGGTCACCCTGGGGCTGTCCATGGCCCAGGTGTTCGTCCCGGTCCAGGCGGCGTCGTTCGCCACGATCACGCCGGAGGCGACCGGCCGGGCCGCCACGATGTTCAACGCGATGCGGCAGCTCGGCGGCGCGGTCGGCGTGGCGGTGCTGACCACCGTCATCGTGCTCGTCGGCCCGGTTCACGTGGTGGCCGGCCACTCGGTGGCCAACCTCACCGCCTACCACATGGCCTTCCTGGCCGCCGCCGCCATCTGCCTGTCCGCCGTGGCCTGCTCGCTGACCATCCGCGACGCCGACGCCGCCGCCACGATCCCCGGCCGGCGCGGCCGACCCGCGCTCGAGCAGGCTCCCGAGCCCACGGCCGCGGCCTGAGCGGAAGATGATAGGCGGGTGAAGAACTGGACCCGGCTGGGGCGACGGCGGCCGGTGAGCATCGCGGAGCTGCCCCGGCCGGTGGGGTACGTGCTGGGCGGGGGCGGAAGCCTGGGCGCGGTGCAGATCGGGATGCTGCAGGCGCTCGGCGAGCACCACATCGCCCCGGACATCGTGACGGGCACCTCGGTCGGGTCGCTCAACGGCGCGGTCATCGCACTGGACCCGGGCGGCGCGGTGGACCGCCTGGGTGAGACCTGGGCCCGGATGACGCGCGACCGCGTGTTCCCCGGCGGGCTGCTCGCGCAGGCGCGCACCCTGCAGCACACCAGGACGCACCTGTTCCCCTCCACCGGGCTGGCGGCCGTCGTCGCCGACTTCATCGGGGCCGAGACCACCTTCGCCGAGCTGGCCCTGCCGTTCGCGGCGATGGCCACCGACATCGCCACCGCCCGCCCACACGTCCTGAGCGACGGGCCCGTGCTGCCGGCGCTGCTGGCCAGCACGGCCATCCCTGGCATCTTCCCGCCCGTGCAGCTCGGGTCGCTGCTCCTGTACGACGGCGGCCTGGTCGCCAACGTGCCGATGCGGCAGGCGCTGGCCATGGGCGCGCGGTCGCTGGTCGTGCTGGACTGCAACTTCCCCGGACGCATCCCCGAGGTCCCCGCCACGATCGCCGAGGTGCTGTTCTACACGGTCACGGTGACCATGCGCACCCAGGCCATCTTCGAGGCACCGCTGGCCGCCGCCGACGTGCCGGTCGTCTACCTGCACGGCCCCGAACCCCAGCCGATCTCACCGCTCGATTTCCGCCACACCGGGACCCTCGTCGAGTCCGCGTACCGGGCCGCCCGGTCCTTCCTCGACGACATCCGTATCACCGGCCCTGGGTTGTACGGCTCCCCCTGACCGGCGACGTCATGATCCAGTCGTGCGCCGTCGCATCCACCCCAGGCTGCCCAGCGCCTGCGGGATCCCGGCCGGAGTGTGACCAGGTGATAGGGGTATTGCGCTCGAGCCTGCCTCAGATCGGGTAGGTGGTCGGCGTGGTGGTGTAGGTGCGCCCGGCTGGGGTCCGCCAGGTCAGGATGCCGGGGCTCGGTTGTTCGAGTTTCCATCCCTGGCTCTGCTTACACCGGTGATGGTGTCTGCAGAGCGGGGCTAGGTCGCATTCACAGGTGATGCCGCCGTTGTCCCAGGCCAGGGTGTGGTCCAGGTCGCAGCGGGCGGCGGGCCGCCCGCAGCGGGGTGCGGTGCAGCGGGTGTTGCGGACCTTGATCAGGTGGGCCAGGGCCCGGCTGGGCCGGTACCCGCTCTCGGCCCGGGTGTGGTCGCAGTGGCCGCGGGCCACCGGGGTCATCTGGATCCGCAGCCTGGCCAGGTAGTCCCGCGCCCCGGTTGGCAGGTCCGGACCGGGAGGGCTGCCGCCGGTGGCGGTTCCGGGTGGCGGGTTCGGGCCGGGAGGGCTGCCGGTGTCGGCGGGACCGGAGTTGCCGGGCGGTGGGTCCGGGCCGACGGGACCGGGAGCGGGTGGCGGTGGGTCCGGGCCGGCCGGGCGGGGTGCGGGTGGCGGGGGGTGCGGGCCGACGGGACCGGGAGCGGGTGGCGGTGGGTCCGGGCCGGCGGGGCGGGGTGCGGGCGGCGGGGGGTGCCGGCCGCGGGCACAGCCGTGCGCGGCCGCGGTGCCGTCGGGATGCAGGGCGGTCACGCACCACCTCGTGTCCGGGTGCCGCGCGGCGGCGGCCACCAGGTCGCGGGCGTCGTCGGCGTCCAGCGGCCCGTACCCGGCGACTTCCCCCGGCGTGGCGGACTGGCCGAGCACGGTGTCCAGGGGCACGGTGATGTTGATCAGCGCCGCCACGGCCGGGCCCCGGTCCTGTCCGGCCCGGCGGGCGGGTCCGGTCGGCCCGCCCTGCGGGCCGTATCCGCCGCTCCCGCCAGTTCCGCCGTCGGGGCCGGGGCCGCCGTTCCCGCCCGGGCCGGGGCCACCGTCTCCGTCGTGCGGACCGCCCTGCCCGTTCCCATCGGGCGGACCGTCGCCGCCCGGTCCTGGCGGGCGGCCGACCTGACCGGCGTCGGAGGCACTGGGAGCCAGGCGGCTGTCTCGTTCTTGGAGGAGGTCAAGGTAGGCGCGGATCCGCAACTCGCGCAGCGAGCCGGGCATCCCCGCCGCCCGCAGGTCATGGGCCCGCTGGTCGAGATGCTGCCAGGCCGCCAGGACCTCAGCGGGCGGCAGTTCCCGGGCGATCATCCCCGCGTTCCCCGAGGACTCCCGGAACCGGCGCACCTCCGCCTCGTGCTTGGCCGCGGCTTCCTTGCGCTTGCGGGCTGCTTCCGCGTCGAGCTTGAGGACCAGCCGGCGCGCCGCGTACCGCAGCTCCCCGAACGTCTTCGACTGGGCCTTCTCGGCCAGGATCTCATCGGCCTCGGCGGCCAGCTCGTCGCTCAGGATCCGGGTCTCGTCCTCGATGATCCGCAGGTGGACGGCGTAGATCTTTCCGGCGGCCAGCGCGGCGAAGCTGCGGGGCAGCCGGTCGGCGACGGCGACCGCGTACATCATCTGCCCGGCGGCGGACTGGACGCTCACCCGCAGCTCGCCGGCTACTTCGTCGGGGGCGTAGTCGCTGAACCCGTACTGGCCGGTGTCCATCGGCCTGCCCGCGGAGGGGCGGCGTCGGGCTAGCTCGGCCAGGACGGCCAGCTGGCCCCATGCGGCCCGGGCTTCTATCCGCCGGATCCCGGACAGCACTCCCATCAACTGGTCATCGGCCAGGGCGGCCAGGCCCGCGCCGTCCTCCCCCGTGATCGCGTGCAGGATGGTGGCCAGCAGCGGACCGGGGGCCATGGTGTCGGAGCGGCCGTTCTGAGCGAACCCTTCCAGGGTCAGCTCCTCCGCCGGGAGGGACACGAACAGGCCCTGCTCGGAAGGCTGGCCGTCGCTGACGGGTTCGCGCTCGTCGACCCGGCGCCATTCGGGGCTATCAGGATCCGGATCGTCTGGCGTGCGTTCGGGGAAAGGTTCCCGGGGCATAAACCACCGCCCGTTCGGGATAGAGGTCTGAAATTTGTTCTACTTAGAGTTTATCATTTCTCGATCTGTGCTACAAGAGGAAATCGAACTTATTTTCAAGATCCTTTACGTGGCTGGGGGCGGAGCTGAAGTCGGACTGGTACGTGACTGGGTGGGGACTGGAGTCAGGCTGGTACGGCCGCGGTCGGGCTTGGTGGCGGGACGCGTCAGGAGGCGCTGTCGGTGGCGAACTGTTCGCCTGGCTCGGGGAGAGGCTGCTGCCTCGGCGCCGAGCGCGCCGACCAGTCGCTCGCGGCCCAGAGGACCACGGCAAGGCCCACGTGTTACGCCAGGAGTCGGCGCGCTCGCCGTCCGGCCAGAGGTGAGCGGCTTCGCTATCGTTCGACCATGAAGGCGATCCGGTATCGCACCACACAGGACTTCACCAGACCGGGGCCGCGGTACGACGTCCTGCTCGACGTGGCGGGGAACCGGGCGCTGTCGGAGTGCAGGCGGGTGCTGGCGCCGAAGGGGATACTGGTGGGGGTCGGGGTGCCGAGCAAGGGCCGTTGGATCGGGCCGCTGGTCCGCCCGGTGAAGATGGCCCTGGCCGGGCCGTTCGTGAGCCAGACCATGACCTTCTTCCTGGCCATGCAGAACGCGGAGGACCTGGCCGTGCTGAGCGGTTACCTTGAGGCCGGGACGGTCGTCCCGGTCATCGACAGGACCTACCCGCTGGCCGAGGCGGCGGAGGCGATGCGCCACCTCGAACGGGGACACGCCCAGGGGAAGATCGTCATCGCCGTCTAACTCAAGCCCTCTAGGAGGCCGACGGGCATGCCGCAAACGCCAGACGAGATGCTCAGCGCCGTCAGCCAGTCGCTGGCCGCGCGGACGGGCCGCTCCCTCGATCAGTGGGTGGACCTGGTCCGGTCGTCGGGGCTCGACCCGCTCGACCAGGCCGCAGTGCGGGGCTGGCTGCGGCGCGAGCACGGCGTGCTGCAGAACAGCCAGTGGGCCATCGCCGACGCCGCGGCCCGGGCCGCCGGATGGGTGCCGCCGACGGTCGAGGAATACGTGGACCGGCAGTACGCGGGGGCCAAGGCCGCGCTGCGGCCGGTGTACGAGGCGCTGGCCGCGGCCATCACCGAGCTCGGCGACGACGTGACCGTCGAGGGCCGCGGCACCTATATCCCGTTCGTCCGGGGGCGGCAGTTCGCGGCGGTGGCGGCCGCGGCCCGCGACCGGGTCGACCTGGGCCTGCGCTTCACCGATCCGCCGGCCTCGGCGCGGCTGCGCCCGGGCGGCGGGCCCGGGCAGGCCACGCACACGGTGTCGCTGCGCGCCGTCCAGGAGGTCGACGACGAGGTCCGGTACCTGCTGAGCGCGGCCTACGAGCAGAACGGCTGATCGTGGCAAAACGTAATCTAGCTGGCTGCCGGGTTCATTGACCGGGAGATAGTCCCGGTGCCACACTCAGCATTAAGTTGCGCCCGGGCCTGGCGGGCCGCCGCGTCCGGGACTTACGCCCTAAGGTGGACCAATGTCGCAAGGGCCATCGGAGCCTGGTCCCACGGTGTCGGCTGGCCAAGGGGACGACGATCAGGACAGGCCTCATATTCCGGCCCGTGAGCAGGTCACCAGGCCGATGGAGAGGCCTGTGCTGCCGGCTCACCAGCCGACGGAAGTAGCCCCGTCGTACCAGCCGACCGAGGTAGCGCCGTCGTACCAGCCGACGGAAGTAGCCCCGTCGTACCAGCCGACCGAGGTAGCCCCGTCGTACCAGCCGACGGAAGTAGCCCCGTCGTACCAGCCGACGATGCCGCCGACGGTCGAGCCGCCGCGCGGGCCGGCCACGGCCGAGCCGCGCCGCCAGGAGCCCCCCGCACGCTCGAACCCGACCGTCATGGCGCCGCCGGTTCGGCCGAACGTCGACTCGCGGGAGCAGGCGACGGTCATCCGCCCCGGTCCCTTCGCCCCGCCGGTGCCGCCGACCGGTCTCGACCCGCGCTCCCCGTTGGCCCCGAACCAGGGTCCTCCGGCTCCGCCGGCCCCGGACCTCGTCAGGTACGGCCCCGGGGTCCCGCCCAGCCAGGCGGGGGTGTCGGCGGAGCAGGTGTGGCGCACCGGGCAGATGCCCGACCCGCCGCCACGGCGCCCGGTCCGGTACCGCAGGATAGCCAGCCTCGCACTGACCATCATCCTGCTCGCGGCGGCCGGGGTGCTGTTGTTCCTGCGGTTCAACCACTCGCCGTTCCACGTGACCGGCGCGCCGGTCCTGTCGACGGCCCAGAACGGGTGCACGGTGAACGTGACCGGGCGGATCCCCACCAACGGCTCGTCCGGGACGATCTCCTACCAGTGGGTGTTCACCCCGCAGCAGGGGGCGCCGCAGCCGCTCAGCCAGTCCGTCACGTCCGGGCAGAACGACGTCTTCGTGACCGTGGCCGTCCAGGGCCAGGGGCACGGCAGCGCTTCGGAGCAAGTCACCCTGCAGATTCTCGGCCCCAACCGAGAGAGCACTTCGACCGTCGTTAAGGTCAGCTGCTGACCATATTTCCGCCGGGCTGACGCCGGCAAGGAGGCCGATCGACATGGCCGAGCGGACCGTTATCGACACGGCCGAGTGGGCTGTTCCCGGGTACACCGCCCTACGCGACCTCGGCACGGGCGGATTTGGGAAGGTGGTCCTGGCCAGGCACGACGCGACGGGCACGCTGGTCGCGATCAAGTACCTGAAGCCCGACCTGCTGGATGATCCCGGGTTCACTGTGATGTTCCGCGGCGAGGCGGAAGTCCTGGCCGAGATGGATGACCCGAACGTGGTCCGGCTGTTCGAGTACGTGGAAGCGCCGTCGGGTTCCGCCATCGTCATGGAACTGGTCGACGGGGCCTCGCTGCGGGAGATCCTGGCGCACCAGGGTCAGACCACGCCGGAGGCCGCGCTCGTGGTCCTGCAGGGGTCGCTGCTCGGCCTGGCCGCCGCGCACAGGCGCGGCATCGTGCACCGGGACTATAAGCCGGAGAACGTGCTGGTCAACGGCGACGGCGTAAGCAAGCTGACCGACTTCGGGATCGCCGTGCGGACCGGGGACCGGCCGTACGCGGCGGGCACCATCGCGTACGCGCCGCCGGAGCAGATGGGCGGCGGGCCGGCTACCCCGGCCGCGGACGTGTACGCGGCCACGGCCACCTTCTACGAGTGCCTGACCGGCCGACCCCCGTTCACCGGAGAAACCGCCGAGCGGGTGATGTACCAGCACCTGTTCGAGCCCGTCAACCTGGAGCCGGTGCCCGAGCCGCTGCGGCCGCTGGTCGAGACCGGGATGGCCAAGGAGCCCGAGCGCCGGCCCACCGACGGAACGACCTTCATCGCCGCGCTCCGCGCCGCAGCCGTCGGCGCGTACGGCCCGGACTGGGAGGAGCGCGGCCGGTCGAACCTGGGCGAGGCGGCGCTGCTGCTGGCGGCGCTGTGGCCGCTCAGCGCACCCCCCGGCGCGCAGGGCTTCGCCGCTCAGCACCTTCAGCTGCACCAAGGAGCCCAGCAATCCGCGCACGTCCGGCACCTGGAGCACCTCCGGCATCTGGAGCACCTCCGGCATCTGGCTCACCTGCGACGCCTCCGACTGCTCAGGGCCGCCGGGCTGGGCGTCGCCGGTGCCACCCTCGCGGTGGCCGCGGGGCTGTACGCCTCTAACGTCTCGTTCAATCAAAGCGCGAATACCCACCCGATCGCCGCGCCCACCCACCAGGTGCCGCTCAGCGCGCCGCCGGGCTCGTCGCCGGCGACCGGCACGGCGCCCGCGGTCACCGGGCTCTCCCCGGCCAGCGGGTCGACCGGCGGCGGCACCCTGGTCACGATCACCGGGACCCACCTGGACGGTCCGGTCTTCGTCAAGTTCGGTGCCAAGGACGGGACGATCACCGTCGACCTCAACGCGAAGATCATGGTCAAGAGCCCGCCGGGCAGCGGCACGGTGGAGATCACCGTGATCACCCCCGGCGGCACGGGTAAGGCAGGCGAGTTCAGCTACCACTCCCCCAAGGCCCACATGGCGGCGCCGGCGGTCAGCGGGGTCTTCCCGGCCAGCGGGCCGGCCGGGGGCGGCACCCCGGTCACGATCAGCGGGACCGGGCTGTCCGACGCCACGGTGGTCAGCTTCGGCGGGTCGGACGGGATGATCACCTCGGACTCCGGCTCGCAGATCACGGTCGTGAGCCCGCCGGGCAGCGGCACGGTGGACGTCTCCGTGACCACCCCGGGCGGCACCTCGACCGCGGGCATGTTCACCTACCAATCCGCCTCCGCGCCGCCCCCGGCGCACCCGTCGGTCACCGGGATCTCCCCCACCAGCGGGCCGGAAGGCGGCGGCACCTCGGTCACGATTACCGGGAGCAACCTGTCGGGCGCCAGCAAGGTCAGCTTCGGGGGCGTGGCCGGGACGATCACCGCTGACTCCGGCACCAGGCTCACGGTCAAGAGCCCGGCGGGCAAGGGCACGGTGTCGGTCACGGTGACCACGTCCGGCGGGACCGCGACCGCGGGCAAGTTCAGCTACAACGCCGCCACCCCGCCGCCCCCGGCGGCTCCGGAGGTCACCGGGGTCTCCCCGACCAGCGGACCGACGGGCGGCGGCACCTCGGTCACGATCACCGGGAAGAACCTGTCGGCCGCCACCGGGGTCAGCTTCGGCGGCGCGGGCGGCTCGATCAAGTCCGATTCCAGCACCTCAATCACTGCCACCAGCCCGGCAGGCTCCGGCACGGTGAACATCACGGTGACCACGAAGGGCGGCACCTCGGCTACGTCCAGCGCCGACCAGTTCACCTACAAGACTCCGGCACCGACGGTCTCCTTGTTCACCCCGAAGAGCGGGCCGGCGGGCGGCGGCACCTCGGTCACGATCACCGGGACGAACCTGTCCGGCGCCACCAGCGTCAGCTTCGGTGGCTCGGCCGGCTCGATCACGGCCGATTCCAGCACGGTGATCACCGTCACCAGCCCGGCCGGCTCCGGCACGGTGAACGTCACGGTGACTACCCCCGGCGGGACCGTGACCGCGGGCCAGTTCACCTACATCGTCCCGGCGCCCACGGTGACCAGCATCGACCCGACCACCGCGAACGAATCAAAGACCATCACGGTCTACATCTACGGGACGAACCTGTCGGGTGCTACCAGCGTCAGCTTCGGCAGCGAGGGCGACGGCTCAGTCATCTCGGACTCCAGCACCGAGATCGAAGTGACCGCCCCGGAGTTCTGCGGCACGGTGAGCATCACGGTGACCACGCCTGGCGGCAGTGCGACCAGCCCTGACACGTTCAGCGAAACCTGCATTTACTAGGTAACCCGCCGGAACTCCTTCAGTAACCGAGGTCCGGGTCAACGAGGCCGATTAGCTCCTGGCCGGCCGTCAGGCGCCGGACGTTCTCGGCGATCCTGTCGGCCAGGAGCGGCCGGGTCATCTCCTCGGTGTCCGCGGTGTGCGGGGTGATCAGGCAGTTGGGCAGGTCCCAGAGGGGATGACCGGCCGGGAGCGGTTCCGGTTCTGTCACGTCCAGGCCCGCGCCGCCGATCTGGCCGGCGCGCAGGGCGTCGACCAGGGCCCCGGTGTCGACCAGGCCGCCGCGGCCCACGTTGACCAGCCAGCCGTACGGCTCCATCGCGGCCAGTTCCGCCGGGCCGATCATGCCCCGCGTCGCCGGGGTGAGCGCCGGGGCGAGCACGACGGCGCGGGCGCCCGCCAGCGCTTCGGCCAGCCGATCGGGGCCGAGCGTGCGGGCGGCCCCTGGCATGGGCACGGCCTGCCTCCGAACGACCGTCACCGGGGTGCCGAACGGCTCGAGCAGGCGCAGCAGGACGGTGGCGATGCCTCCCCCGCCCACGACGGTGACGGGCTGGCCGAACAGGCTCACCCCGCCCTGCTCGCCCCAGGAGGACGCCCGGGCCCGGATCTTGAGCAGGCGCAGGCCGGCCAGGATGAGCGCGAGGGCGTGTTCGGCCACCGGGTCGGCGTAGGCGCCCTTCGCCGAGGTCCACCGGCGCGCGTGGTCGATGACCCCCGCCTCGAAGACCCGCTCGGTACCCGCCTGCGGAAGCTGGACCCAGGTGATCCCGGGCGCCAGCGCGTCGCGCAGAGCGTCCATGGCCGCGCCGTCCGTCCAGACCAGGCCGACCGGGTCCTGGTCCAGGGTGACGGGCTCCCCGCCGCCGCGGCGGATCGCCTCGGCGGCCCAGTCGGCGGGCCGGGGGCCCACGGCGATGCGGAGCGGTCCGGCGCTCACCGGACGGCGACGATCACGAGGTCGTTGGCGTTGGTCTGCGTGGCGCCGGTCAGCACGGCGTCTCCGCAGGCGTGAAGGATCGCCGTCGTCTCATGGTCCACCAGTCCCTTCCGCAAGCTCAGTCCCTGCCGGCGGGCCTGTACGGCCGTGGCGGAGTCCACCAGCCCGCCCGCGACCGCGGTCCCGCCGTCGGAGCCGTCGGTGTCGGCGAACAGGGCCGCGATCCCCTCGATGCCGTCGAGGGCGAGGGCCGCCCCGACCGCCGCCTCCTGGCTCGGGCCGCCCCGACCGAGCAGTCCGCCGGCGTCCGGGCCCAGGCTCACGGTGTACTCGCCGCCGCAGGCGACAATTACGGTACCGCGGGCCCACGGGGAGCCGGCGCGCCGGGACTCGGCCGCGAGCGTGGCCAGGGCCCGGCCGACCGTCGCGGCTTCGCCCTCCAGCGACCCGCCCAGGCGCACCCCGGCGAAGCCCCTGGTGCGCGCGGCCCGCAAGACCGCCTCAGTCCCGTCCTCGCCGCGGGCCAGCAGGATGCTTTCGATGTCCAGGCCGGACAGGTCCGGCGACTCCGCCTCGGCACAGCCGGCCAGGTACTCCCGCACCGAGCCGGGTACCCGGCCGAGCAGCTCCCACTCCCCCAGGACCGACAGGGCATCGGCCACGGTGGAGGTGTCCTGGACGGTGGGATCGGTGATGTAGTCGAGCGGGTCCGACCACTCGGAGACCGTCAGGTTGAGGATCCGCGCGGGAGCGATCGCCTGCGCGAGGCGGCCGCCCTTGATCTGTGACACGTGCTTGCGCACCGTGTTGATCTCCACGACCGACATGCCCGAGGTGAGCAGCAGCCGGTGCAGGGTGGCCTTGTCGGCGGGCGAGATCCCGGGCGGCGGCAGGCTGGCCAGCGCCGAGCTGCCGCCAGTGAACACGCAGATGGCCAGATCCTGCTCGCCCAGGCCGGCGCCTGCGCGAGCAGCGCCCGCGCGCCGGTCACGCTGGCCGCCCGGGCACGGGGTGCTCGGCCCGCAGCATCCTCAACTGGCGCGCGGGCCGCCGGGCCGAGTGGGAGTGCGGGACCACGACGGTTCCGCCGTCCAGGCGCGGCCCGAGCATCTGCTCCAGGGCCACGGCTACCTCCGCGCTGGCCTTGCCCGCGCCCAGCACGACCAGCCGGCGGACGGCCGACAGGTCGTAGCTCCGGCCGCCCGCGACCAGATCCTGCCCGTGCCGGGCGACGGACCGGCGCAGGCCGGCCGACGGGCTCAGGGCGGCCAGGGCCACCTCGGCCAGGTCGAGCACGGTGGCGCGCAGTTCCCGCTCGCCGTGGTCGGTCAGGCGGGCACGGTTGCCGATGCGAGCCACGGTGAGCCGCTTGCCGCGGTCATCTCGGGTGCCGGTACGACCGCCCGGCGTAGCTGGCCGCGGGCCCGAGCTCCTCCTCGATCTGGAGGAGCCGGTTGTACTTGGCGGTGCGCTCGCCGCGGACCGGGGCCCCGGTCTTGATCTGCCCGGCGTTCAGCCCGACGGCGAGGTCGGCGATGAACGGGTCTTCCGTCTCGCCGGACCGCTCGGAGACGACGATGCCCCACCCCCCGGCCGCGGCCTGCCGGGCCGCCGTCAGCGCCTCGGTCAGCGTCCCGGCCTGGTTGACCTTGAGGAGCAGGGCGTTCGCGGCGCCGAGCCGCTGGGCTCGCTCGACCCGCTCCCGGTTCGTCACCAGCAGGTCATCCCCGACCACCTGGACGGCGATCCGGCCGGTCAGCTCCGCGAAGCCGGCGAAGTCGTCCTCGTGGAACGGGTCCTCGAACGTGACGACACCCCAGTCGGAGGCGTAACCCGCATACAGCGCCATCATCTCCTCGCGCGTCCGCGGTTTCCCGGCTAGTACGTACGCATCGTGGTCCGGGTCGTAGAAGTGGCTCGCGGCGCAGTCGAGGCCGTAGACCACCGAGTCGGCAGTACCCCGCCCGGCCGACGGCGAGGTGGAGTTGCTCGAGCGCCTCGGCCGGGTCGCTGATGGGCGGCGCGAAGCCGCCCTCGTCGCCGACGTTGACCGCGGCCTTGCCGTAGCGCCCGGCCAGGATCTCGGCCAGGACCAGGTTGACCTCGGTGGCCATTGCCATGGCGTCTGCGAACGTGGCCGCCCCCACCGGCATGAACATGATCTCCTGGATGTCCAGGTCGTTGGACGCGTGCCGGCCGCCGTTGATGAGGTTGACCTGCGGACGGGCAGCACGTGCGCGTCGGCGTTCAGGTGCCGGTACAGCGGCTGGCCCGCCGCCGCGGCCGCGGCGCGGGCCGCCGCCAGCGACACGCCGAGCAGGGCGTTGGCCCCCAGGCGGCTCCGGTCCGGGGTGCCGTCCAGTTCCACGAGCCTGAGGTCGAGTTGCCGCTGCGGCACGGCCGGGAAGCCGATCAGAGCCGGGGCCAGCACGTCACGCACGTGGCTGACCGCCTGCCGGACGCCGAACCCGCCGAACCGGCGGCCGCCGTCGCGCAACTCCACCGGCTCGTGGCGCCCCCGCGACCGGCCCGCGGGGACGTCAGCCCGCCCCAGGATCGTGCCGTCGACACGACGTCGACCTGCACCGTGGGCAGGCCACGGCAGTCGAGTACCTCGCGGGCCCGTATCTCGCTGATCTGTGGGGACCATGAGCACCGTTAACTCCAGCCGCAGCTATTGTCCGACTGTTGACATTCATACGACGCGAAGAATAGCGTGTCAAGGTGGTAGGGAGCATGGGGGACGTGCTTGAGCCGCTGCAGCGGGATTCGACGCCGGAGCGGATCGCCGCGCAGCTGCGCTCGGGGATCGTCAGCGGCCAGCTGCCAGCGGGCCAGGCGCTGCGCGAGGTCGAGATCGCACGCCAGCTTGGCGTCAGCCGGGGCCCGGTGCGGGAGGCCTTCCAGCGCCTGATCCTGGAGGGCTGCTCGAGGCCCACCCGGCCCGCGGCGTCTTCGTCCCGCAATTGCTCACGGAGGACGTCGCCGACCTCTACCTGGCCCGGGGCGCCGTCGATACGGCGGCGGCGAGGCTGCTGGCCAGCTCGGAATCCGACCTCGCCGATCTCGAGGCCGCGCTCGCCGCGTTGCAGGCCGCGCCGGCGGACGACTGGAACGTGCTGGTCAGCCTGGACCTGTACCTGCACGAGGTCCTGGTCCGCAGTACGCGCAGCAAGCGGCTGGCGCGGATGTTCGGCACACTGGCGGCGGAGACCCGGCTGTGCATGGTCGCGCTGGAGTCCTTCTACCCCGAGCGGGCCGACCTGGTCACCGAGCACGCGGAGATCGTGCAGGCGATCCGCCGGCGGGACGCCGACGCCGCGGCCGCCCTCCTCCAGCGTCACATGACGGACTCGGTACGGCGGCTGGCGAACGGACCGTCGTCAGCCGCCGCGATCTAGGCCTTCTCCTGCGCGAGGTCGGTCTGGGCGTCCTGACCGGCCATCCGGTCGGCCTGCCGCCGCTCCTCGATCTCCGTGAAGAACGGCGAGGTCCGGCGCCGCCCGCCATACGACGAACGCGCCGATCAGGAAGGCCAGCGCGACGCCGGCGACCGACTACCCAGGCCACGGTCGCGGTCTGCGTCGTCAGCCCGTAGAAGAAGATCACGCCCATGTACAGGCCGCCGATGCAGCGGCAGCACGCCCACGACCAGGAACGTGACGACGCTCCTGCGCAGGTAGGCGCGGTAGAACCAGACGCTGCGACACGGCGATCACGAAGTACATGAACAGCCCGAACATGCCGTCGGCGCTGATGATGTAGCCGATCGCCTTGTTCGCCGAGCGAGCTGGCCAGGTAGGGGATGAGCAGGATCGGCGGTATCGCGGCGAGGATCAGCAGCCCGGCCCATGGCGTCTGGTGCGCCTTGTTGATGAAGCCGAACACGCGTGGGATGAGCCTGTCCCTGGCCAGTGCGTACAGGATCCTGCTCGGCTCGATCATCTGGATCTGGCAGGTGCCGATCACGGCGATGAGCACGGCGAGCGGAGCGCCCGCCCCAGGAAGCCCGGCACGAGCAGCTGGCCCGCGTAGGCCAGCACGTCGGTGCCGTGCGTCAGCACCTGGGCCTGGCTGGACACGCCCTCGAAGACCACGATGAGGAACGTGTACCAGACGGTCAGGAAGCCCGTCCCCATCATCATGGCCCGGCCCGGGTTGACGTTGCTGGTTCGTCGACTCCTCGCCGAGCACCGCCGTCGCCTCCCAGCCGAGGTAGAGGAAGCCGCACGGCACCGCCGCCTCGGCCAGGCCCTTGAAGCCGCCGACTCCCGTCCACCGCGTCGGAGAACGCGAAGTCCGACAGCGACGGGAGCGTGGCGCCGCCCGCCTCGGACGATCTCGTGGATCAGGGCCAGCACGACGAACGAGATCATCGCGCTGTACTCGATGAAGATGAAGGCCCATCTGCAGCCATACCGACGGCCTGATGCCGCGGATCGCGAGGTAGACCAGGAGTCCCATGATGCGCCGTCGCCACCATCCAGGTCACCGGGTTGGAGAACGTGTCGCCCGTCGGCGCAACAGCACGAACAGCAAGTACGCGCCCGCCAGTGTGATGTTGCCGACGTTGGCGAACGTCGAGACCGCAGACGTTGAGGAAGCCCGTCCCGACGCCGATCGTCGGCGAGACCGCCTCGCTCGACCCACACGTAGGGCGCGCCGGCGTGGCCCGCCAGCGGTTCAGGCTCGCGTAGCCCATCGCGCAGAAGAACATCCCGACGCCGGTGATCGAGCACGGCGAGCGGTGAGATGTGCCCGCGAACGCGACGAGCATGGCCAGCGTGTACGCCACGCTGCTCGACGGCGCGACGTTCGCGATCGAGACGACGAAGTCACCCCACAAGCTGACCGCGTTCTCCCTCAGACCCACATGGTGCTCGCGCAGCGCTCGTGGCCAACCAACCCTCCCCGCACTCTTCGTCAGATCGTCAGATTGGATGCTTGTCAACAATGGTCAGCTTGTGATCGTCAAGGTAACCGGGAGAGGCACCACGGTTCGTTCGGCTATGACTCTTTAATTAATATTTTTTAGTGATAGAGTTCCTGTATGACCGCCCGGACTTGGCCTCGGTGAGCAGCCTGGACGATCCGGTGCGCCGGCGCCTGTACGAGATGGTGGCGCGACGGACCGAGCCGGTGTGCCGGGACGAGGCGGCCGCCGCGGCGGGGATCGGGCGCGCGCTGGCCGTCTACCACCTGGACAAGCTCGTCGAGTCCGGGCTGCTCACCGCGTCCTACGCCCGGCCCGCGGGGCGGAGCGGGCCCGGCGCCGGGCGGCCCGCCAAGCTGTACGCCAGGTCGGACCGCGAGTTCGCGGTCACCGTACCGCCGCGCGAGTACGAGCTGGCGGCCCGGCTGCTGGCCCAGGTGGTCGAGTCGGACGAGAGCGGCAGGAGCAGCGCCGCGCTGCACGACGCGGCGCGCCGGCTCGGCGCGGAGCTCGGCAGCCGGTTCCGGACGGCGGGCGCGGATGACTTGGCGGGCGCGCTCGCGCGGCACGGGTACGAACCGCGGCGTGACGACGCCGGGACGATCCGGCTGCGGAACTGCCCGTTCCACCAGCTGGCCGAGCAGCACAGGCAGATCGTCTGCGGGATGAACCTGGGGCTGATCGAGGGGCTGATCGAGGGGCTCCAGGTGCAGGAAGCGCGCCCGGCGCTCGACCCCTCCCCCGGACACTGCTGCGTCGCGATCGGGGGTGACCGGCCATGACGCGCACACACCCGACGCTGCACATCGCGCGCGAGGCCCCCGGCGTCGACCTGGACGCGGCGGAGCAGGCCGCTGGCGACTTCCTGAAGGCCCTCGGGGTCGACGTGGACTCCGACGACCTGCGGGAAACCCCGGCCCGGATGGCCCGCGCGTACGCCGAGCTGTTCGACGCGCGGCCGCTGCGGCTGACGACGTTCGCCAACGACGAGGGTTACGACGAGCTCGTGGTGGCGCGCGACATCCCGTTCCGGACGGTCTGCGAGCATCACCTGCTGCCGTTCTCCGGCGTCGCGCACGTCGGTTACCTGCCAGGC
This sequence comes from uncultured Actinomycetes bacterium, assembly GCA_963789225.1. GTDB lineage: Bacteria > Actinomycetota > Actinomycetes > Streptosporangiales > Streptosporangiaceae > Palsa-504. Next base: position 47,313 of record CAWBKD010000026.1, on the reverse strand, counting down.
GAACGCATCGTCGGGCTGTCGAAGCTGGCCCGGCTGGTCGAGCACTTCGCGGCCAGGCCGCAGGTCCAGGAGCGGCTGACCAAGCAGGTCGCCGATTGCCTGGCCACCCGGCTGCAGGCCAAGGGCGTCGGGGTGGTGCTCGAGGCCGAGCACTCCTGCATGACGCTGCGCGGCGCGCGGGCCCACGGCGCCAAGACCATCACCTCGGCGCTGCTCGGCACGCTGCGCGACGACCCGCGCAGCCGGGCGGAGTTCTTCGCGCTGGCCGGGGTGCCGCACTGAGCACGAGCAGATAAGGAGCACAACCATGTCCGATCCGCTAGCTGACCTGAGTCGCGCGGGCGTCTCGATCTGGCTGGACGACCTGAGCCGGAAGCGACTGGTCAACGGCAGCCTGGCCGACCTGGTCGCCCACGACCACGTGGTGGGGGTGACCACCAATCCCGACCATCTTCGCCAAGGCGATCACGGGCAGCGACGCGTACGCGGACGCAGGTCCGCGACCTGCGCGGAGCGCGGGATCGCCGTCGGGGAGGCGCTGCGGGCGATGACCACCTTCGACGTGCGCCGGGCCTGCGATGTCCTGCGGCCGGCCTACGACGCCACGGACGGCGTGGACGGGCGGGTGTCGATCGAGGTCGACCCGCGGCTCGCCTACGACACCGAGGCGACCATCGCCGAGGCGCGCGTGCGCTGTGGTGGCTGGTCGACCGGCCCAACCTGTTCATCAAGATCCCGGCCGCGCGGCAGGGGCTGCCGGCCATCGCGGCGTGCCTGGCCGAGGGCATCAGCATCAACGTCACGCTGATCTTCTCCCTGGCCCGCTACGACGCGGTGATGGACGCGTTCCTCGACGGCCTGGAGCGCGCCCGGCAGGCCGGGCCATGACCTGTCGTCCCTAGCGTCGGTGGCCTCGTTCTTCGTGTCCCGGGTGGACACCGAGGTCGACGCGCGGCTGGACAAGATCGGCACTCCGGAGGCGGCCGCGCTGCGCGGGCGGGCCGCGATCGCGAACGCCCGGCTGGCCTACCAGCGCTACGAGGCGATGATCGCCTCGCCGCGGTGGGCCGCGCTGGCGGCCGCGGGGGCCCGCCCGCAGCGGCCGCTGTGGGCCTCGACCTCGGTCAAGGACCCGGCGTATCCCGACACCCGCTACGTGACCGACCTGGTCGCGCCCGGCGTGGTCAACACCATGCCCGAGGCCACCCTGCGCGCGGTCGCCGACCACGGCCGCGTCCCCGGGGACTCGGTGCGCGGCCACTATGCCGACGCGCAGCAGGTGCTCAGCGCGCTGCCGGAGGTCGGCGTCGACTACGACGACGTGACGGCGCACCTGGAAGACAACGCTCTGGCCATATTCGACGCCAGCTGGCGTGACCTGGGCGACCAGCTCGCCGCCCAGCTCCGCCCTCCGGCAGGACAGGAGAACTGAGCATGAACGAGAGTCCGGCGTACGTGATAGCGGGGGCGAGCCTGGCCGGGGCCAAGGCCGCGGAAACCCTGCGCCAGGAAGGATTTGACCACCCGATCGTCCTGATCGGCGAGGAGGCCGAACGGCCGTACGAGCAGCCTGGGCGGCTGGAGTCGTTCGTCGGGGATTAGGGGAGGTCGACGATCAGGCCGTCGTAGGCCGCGAAGACGGTCACGGGCGCCGACGCTTGCTTCGCCGCGAGTTCGTCGATCTCGTCGTCGGTGCGCCATGGGTCGTGGTGGTACAGCGCAACCGCCTTAACCTGGGCGTGCTGCGCGAGCCCCACGACGTACTCGATGGCGGAGTGACCGAGGAAGGCCAGCCGCGGTAGTTCGGCCGCGGTGTGCTGCGAGTCGTGCACGAGCAGGTCGGCGTCGCGGGCGAGCTCGACGGCCGCCTCGTGGTACTCGCCGAGGCCGTCGGGGCCGGGGCCGAGGGAGATCGGGCTGTGATCGGACATGTAGGCCACGGTGGCCGTCCCGTCGCTGACCCGGTAGCCGAACGTGCGGCCGCCCTTGTGCGGGATCTCCCGCGCGTCGATGGAGAAGCCCTCGAACTCGTAGTGCCCAGGGGACAGGGAATTGAAGGTCCACCCTTCGCCCAGCTGGCGCGGGCGGATCGGGAAGTGCGGGGGCGAGATGACCCGGGCCAGCAGCTCTTCCGCGTCTTCCCCCTGCTCGGGCAGGTACACGTTGACCCGGTGGCCGGGCAGCAGGCCACTACGGAAGAAGGGCATGCCGTGGGTGTGATCCCAGTGCAGGTGGCCGAGCAGGATCGTGCCGCGGAACGGCTCGCCGCCCAGCGCGCGCGGCAGCTGCTGCAACCCCGTGCCGGCGTCCAGGACGATCGTGGGCGGCTGGCCGTCGTGGGCCAGCCCGACGCACGAGGTGTTCCCGCCGTAGCGGGCTTGCCCGGCGCCGCTGACGGGCGTCGAGCCTCGAGTTCCGCAGAAATGTACTCGCATCGCCTCTAGCATGCCCTACCGCGGGCTTCGCTGCGACGGCACGCGTCGCGCGCCGTTTAACTCCGCCTCGTCCCCTGCTGCTTTCGTCCGTTCCGAACGTTTACGGTAGGTATACGCATACCGGCGGGAGTGGGTTTACGTGGGACCAGATTCCGGCGGCGGAACGCGGCGGCCACGGCTGCTCGGGGTGTTCGCCCATCCCGACGACGAGACGTTCTGCGCAGGCGGGACCTTCGCCCGCTACGCCAAGGACGGCGCCGAGATCATGGTGGTGTCGGCGACCCGCGGACAGGCCGGCCAGATCAGGGACGCCCGGGTGGGCACCAGGCGCACGATCGGAGCGGTCCGCGAGGCTGAGCTGCGCCTGGCGTGCGAGCGGCTGGGCGTGGCGCACACGCGGTGCTGGGATTACCTCGACGGCTGCCTGGCGGAGGCCGACTTCACCGACCTGGTCGGCCAGGTGGTGCAGCTCATCAGGGGGTTCAAGCCCGAGGTGGTGGTGAGCTTCGGGCCGGACGGCGCGTACGGGCATCCCGACCACGTCGCGATCAGCGCGGCCACCACGGCGGCCTGCCAGCAGGCGGGTGACCCCGCCCGCTACCCTGGCCAGCTGGCCGGCGGGCTGGCCCCGCACCAGCCGGGCCAGCTCTACCACGCCTACTTCCCGCCCCGCGACGTGCTGCTGATGGACCGGCTGGCCGCCTGGCTGATCACCCGGCCCGACCGGTTTGCCGGGACCATGGAATTCGTCCATGCGCTCCTGCTGATGGCCGAGGAGGCCGTGACGATGGGCTTCATCAAGGACCACGCGCAGGTGCGCTGGTATCCGACCGGCTTGTACGTCGTCGAGCAGGGCGAGGCGGCCACCGAGCTGTTCATGATCCTGTCCGGGCACGCCGACGTCTGGCAGGAGCAGGCTGACGGCAGCCTGGAGAAGCTGCGGCACGATCGGGCCGGGAGAATTCTTCGGCGAGCTCGGCGTGGCCGGCCAGCAGGCGCGCAGCGCGCACGTGGTGGCCACGGAGGGACTGACCTGCCTGGTGTTCGCACCCGCGGCACCGACCCTGTTCGCCGGGCGGGGCGAGGGAGCGCGGCTGCCCGGCCCGGCTCCGGGCCCACGGCGCCCCGGAGGGTCTGGCGGGCGGGGCCGAGGTGGCGACGGCCAGGCTGGACGTCACCGGCCAGATCGAGGCCAAGGTCGGCGCGCTGTGCGCCTACCGCAGCCAGTTCCCGCTCGAGCCGGGCATGTTCCCTGACTTCCTGCTCAAGGAACTCTTCGGCCGGGAGTACTTCGTCCAGGTGCTGCCGCCGCGTCAGATGGAGACCGAACTGCTGACCTGAGCGGCTGAGGCCGCGCAGGAACCATCGACGGTCGACGGCCCGGCATATGATCCGGATCGAGCCAGATCGTGACACGGGGGGTCAATCGATGTCGTTTTTCGACTACCCGACTTCCGGGCCGGAAAGCCCCTCGCCGGCCCAGGTGCTGCTGGCGGACGCGTCGGAGGCGGACTGGGCGACGCTCCTCGATTTCACGCAGGCCAGGCGGTTCGGCGCCGGCCAGGACGTCCTGCGCGCGGGCGGGGGCGGCCGCTCGCTCTACCTGCTGCTCGAGGGCACCGTCGAGGTCGTGAGCCCGCAGGCCAGGTTCGGCCGCAAGCGTCCCGGGGTGCGGCTCGACGCGGGCAGCGTGGTCGGCGAGCTGTCCTTCTTCGACGGCGCGCCGCGATCGGCGGGCGTCCGGGCCCTGACTCCCGCGGTGCTGGCCGAGCTGACCCCCGAGGGGTTCGAGAACCTGGTCGCCGAGCATCCCGACCTGGCGCGGAGGCTGCTGCTTGACCTGGGCCGGATCCTCGCGGGCCGGTTGCGAAGAGCCGAGGCGGCGGCCAGAGCCTCGAGCCCGGACCTCATCTGATGGCCGAACCCGCGGTCATCCAGATCAGGGAGCCTGGCCAGCAGGCCCGCCGCCTGGTCGTGGACCGGGCGATCGAGCTGGGCCGCGAGTGCGAGGGCGAGATCGTCGCGGACCCGGCCGCGTCCCCGCGCCACCTCAAGCTGGTGGCGAGCCCGGTGGCGCTGTCGCTCGTCGACCTGGGCAGCAGCAGCGGCACGTTTCTCAACGGCCAGCAGATCGAGGGCCGGGTCGTCCTCGACGTCGGCGATATCGTCCGGTTGGGCGGCACCGAGATCGAGGTCATCAGCCGCCCAGGCGCGGCCCGCGAGCGCGCGGAGCCGGCGGCCGGCGCGCCGGGTAGGGCGGCCCTCCCCTCGCCGCGTGAGCCCGAACCTGAGGAGCCTGCCGAACCCCGCGGACCCGGTGCGCTCGCGCGGGCGAGCGAAGTGGTGTTCCTCGGCCCGATCCCCAAGCCCGGCCAGCCGGTGTTCCCTAACTACACCGAGTTGCCCGCTCACCTGCCAATCTCCGCCTGGCACGTCATCAGGGTCGTCAGCGTGCTGGCCTACCTCGCGCTGGTGATCGGCCTGTTCACCCGGCCCGCCGGCGCGCTGTTCGCCTTCTTCAAGATCGTCGTCCCGCTGCTGCCCATCCTGTTCTTCGTGGCTCCGGGGCTGTGGCGCAACCTGTGCCCGCTGGCCGCGGCGAACCAGGCTCCGCGCGTCCTGCGCTTCACCCGGGCCTACACGCCGCCGGCCTGGCTGCGCCGCTACGGCTTCCTCGTCGCGATCGTGCTGTTCTTCGGGATCACCAGCGCCAGGATCGCCCTGTTCAACGCCAGCGGGGAGGCGACGGGGATCCTGCTGGCCGTCACGATCGTCAACGCCTTCGTGGCGGGCCTGTTCTTCAAGGGCAAGAGCGGCTGGTGCAGCAGCATGTGCCCGCTGCTGCCGCTGCAGCGAGTCTACGGCCAGACGCCCTTCCTGACCGTGCCGAACAGCCACTGCCAGCCGTGCGTCGGCTGCACGAAGAACTGTTACGACTTCAAGCCCCAGGTCGCCTACCAGGCCGACATGCACGACGCCGACAAGGGCTGGGTCTCGCCGCGCAAGCTGTTCGCGGCGGCGCTGCCGGGCTTCGTGCTCGGCTTCTTCACCCTGGTCTCGCACCCCCATCTGACGACTCTGCAGGCCTACGAGCGGCTTGGGCTGTACTTCCTGGCCAGCGTCGCCGCGTTCTACATCCTCGACGCGCTGTTCTCAGTTGGGTCCGGGATGCTCACGGCGCTGTTCCCCGCGGTCGCCATCAATATCTTCTACTGGTACGCGAGCGTGATCCTGGCCGACTCGTTCCATACGGTCACCGGGGTAGCCATCCCGTGGGTCCGCTGGCCGATCCGGGCCATCGTGCTGGCCCTCACCATCGTCTTCATCACCCGCACGTCCGCCGCGGGACGCCGGTTCGAGGAGGAGTCGTCGGGCCGGCCTGCCGTGCTGGTGCGGGTGGGCCGCGCGGCGGCCCGGGCGCTGGCCAGCAAGGCGCAGCAGAGCCAGGCCGAGGTGTGCTTCGCGCCCGACGACACGCCGGTCGACGCGGAGATCGGGGCGAGCCTGCTCGAGGTCGCGGAAAAGGCTCACCGGCAGATCGAGGCGGGCTGCCGGATGGGCGTCTGCGGCGCCGACCCGGTGGCGGTCATCGACGGGATGGACTGCCTGACGCCGCCGGACGAGGAGGAGCTGAGCACACTGCGCCGACTCGGCTACGCCGCCAATACCCGGATGGCCTGTTGCGCGCGGGTCAAGTCCGGGCCGGTGAAGGTCGCGCTGACCCCGGAACCCGGCGGGCCGTCCGCCGGGCAGCGGCCCGCCTCGTTCGACCGCTCGATCCTGTCGGTCGTCGTCATCGGCAACGGAATCGCCGGGGTCACCGCGGCGGACTTCGTGCGGCGCGGCCATCCTGATTGCGAGATCCACCTAGTCGGCCGCGAGACCCACGTGCTGTACAACCGGATGGGCATCTCCCGTCTGGTCTACGGGCGGTCGGCCATGCAGGGGCTCTACCTGCTGGCCGAACCCTGGTACGACGAGCACGGCATCACGGCCTGGCTCAATACGTTCGCGACCGAGATCGACCTGGCGAGCCGACGAGTCCGGCTGGGGACCGGCGACCCGCTTTTCTACGACCGGCTCATCCTGGCCACGGGCAGTTCGAGTACCGTGCCCGCGATCGAGCGCATCGACATGCCCGGGTCGTTCGTCATGCGGGAAGCCGCGGACGCGATGGCCATCCGCGGGTACGTGCAGCAGCACGGCGCCCGGACCGCGGTGGTGGCCGGCGCCGGGCTGCTCGGGCTGGAGGCCGCCTACGCGCTGTACGAGCTCGGCCTGCACGTTACGGTGCTCGAGCGCGGCGGGCGCCTGCTGGCCAAGCAGGTCGACGCGCGGTGCAGCGAACTCGTGCAGGCGCACTTCGACGAGCTGGGCATCGCGATCCGCTACCGGGCCGAGGCCGCCTCGCTGGACGGCGAGGGCCGGGTCAGCTCGCTGCAGCTCAAAGACGGCACCTCGCTACCGTGCGACGTATTCCTCGCGGCCGTCGGCATCCGGCCCAACGTCGACCTGGCCGTGGCCAGCGGCCTGGTGGTCAACCGGGGCATCGTCGTCGACGACCGGATGCAGACCAGCGACCCCTGGGTGTTCGCGGCGGGCGACGTCGCCGAGCACAACGGCATGGTCCTGGGGCTGTGGCCGATCGCCGCCAAGCAGGCGGAGGTGGCGGCGGTCAACGCGCTGGGCGGCGACGAGCATCTGATCGCCGACGTTCCCGCGACCATCCTCAAGGGCGTCGGGCTGGAGCTATCGGCCGTCGGCCGGCCCGAGCCCGAGCCCGGGGAGGAGGTCATCATCGTCGAGGACGCCAGCCGGCGTTCGTACCGCAAGCTGGTTCTCGCCGACCGGCGCGTGACGGGCGCGGTCATCCTCGGTCACCACCCGGAGAACCTCACGGCGGCCACGTCCGCGGTCAAGCAGCAGCGCGTCCTGGATGAGGCCGCCGGTGCGGCCGTGCAGGCCGGTGACTGGTCCGCGCTCGCCGCACCACGGCAGCCGACCGACATCGCAAGGTGACGGCGCCGGACGCTTACGTCCCGATAGAATCCAGCGGCGGCGGTTACGCCATGATTTGTACACGGCGCCATGCCGTGGGGCGGCAGCACTGGAGCGGGCGGTTCGTGCCGCGCGCAGAGAGGCTGGGCGAATATGAGAACACGTTTGATTGAGGGTTCCCGGCGAGTCTGGCTGGCGGCGGGTCTCGCCGCGAGCGGCGCTGCCGTCGTGCTCGCCATCGGGGCCTTTGCGGCCGCGCCTGCGCAGGCGGGGGGCGGTGGGGGCGACGAGGGCCAGCTAGTCCCTGTCTTCGTCGTCCAGCCCACGACTGCGCAGGTGAATACGGCCGTTACGCCCGCGGTTGAGGTGAAGGTCGAATACAGCAATGGTCAGCAAGACTGGAGTTACGACGGCCCGGTCGTCCTGAAGTACGCGGTCAACCGGCTCGGGGCCCCCCTGCCTAGCGGGAACCAGGTGAACGCCAACGACGGCATCGCCAACTTCCCCGATCTAACGTTCAGCACGGTCGGCTTCGGCTTCGAGCTCGAGGCCGAGATACCTGGCCAGCAGTCTGAGGGGCAGCCCTGGTCTTGGCCATCGGGCGGGTCGGGCTGGGGCTGGATGCCTAGCCAGGGCCCCGAGACCAGCGCGCCGTCTTCCCCGTTCGACATTGTCGGCCAGCTCCAGCAGTGTTCCGCAGAGGAGACCTGCCAGAGTGAGACGGTGAGTTCTGGCCCCACGTCCGGCTTCTCGACCGCCAATACCCAGGAAAGCGGGACGCTCACCGCGACCGGCGGTGGCTTCCCGTCCTTGTCGTGCACCCACGCCGGCGGGGTGGTGTCGTTCTACTCCAACCTGTCGCAGACCATCAAGGTCACCTTCGCGGGCTCCCTCGGCGGGCACTCCTGGTCGTGGTGGTCCTGGCACAAGAAGTCGGTCTCCGTCTGCTTCGGGTCAACGGAGCCGTTCACCACGAAGTTCGGTGTCCCGGCGCAGTTCAATTCGGCTAACGGCGAGTACGAGGGGCTGCTGTCGTACTGCCGTCCGTACCGGCCCGCGCCGTGCATCTCCTCGGTGTCGTCCTGGGACGGTTCCGTCAAGGTCACGATCCAGGCGCCGGCCGGGGATCCGCACATTACGTTCTAGGCTCCAGTGGGAACGCGGCCGTAGCGATCACGCCCAGCCGCCCGAACAGCGCGGCGCGTTCGGCGGTCTGGGCGGGATCGGCGGGCTGGCCGGTGTGGTGCGCCAGCCGGATCAGGCCGTCCAGGCTGAGCGCCTGGTCGTACAGCGCGCTGCGCTCGCGCGCGGAGGCCAGGCTCGCCTCGAAGGCTTCGGCGGCGGGCCCCGGCTGGCCTTGCTGGGCCAGCAGGTAGCCGTGCAGCCGGTCCAGGGCGGCGGCCTCGGCGGCCATCCCCCGCGCGGCGGACTGGGCCGCCAGGTCCGCCGCCAGCGTCTCGGCGGCCGCGTTCTGCCCGCCCAGCACCAGGCACTCGGCGATCCGGACGTCGGTCGACAGCGCCTCGCCGCGCTCGCCGGCCCGCAGGTAACCGGCCTTGGCCGCGTCGAGCAGGTCGTGCGCTTCATCGAGGCGCCCGGCCCGGGCGGCCGTCCGGCCGAGCACGCTCAGCGCGAACGCCGTCTCCGACAGCGCGCCCGAGGCCTGCAGCACGCGCAGCGCGGGCCGGGCCACGTCGTCGGATTCGGCGTAAAGGCCCTGATCGGAGAGGATCTCGCCGACGTTGCAGGCGGAGATGGCCGCGTTCCACTGGTCACCGACGCGATCGAAGGTCTGGGCCGCGCGCCGGTAGTACGCGAGCGCGGTCACCCAGCGGCCCTCGAAGTACGCCCTGATGCCGAGCTGGTTCAGGGCCTTGGCCTGCCAGCCCAGCTCACCGAGTTCCTCCCAGATGGCCAGCGATTGCTCGGCCCAGGGCTCGCTGTCGAACCGGCCCCGGGCGACGTCCGCGGCGTCGAGGAGCTGGAGCGCCTGGGCCAGGACGTCCCGGGCCCCTGAGCTCTCGGCCGACGCGATCGCCGCCTCGCAGGCGTGCTGGGCGTCGCCGTAGCGGCCCTGCATCTGCCGGATCAGCGCGATGTGGACGAGCAGCCGGGCGTCCAGGCGCCGCGCCTGCGGGTCGGTCAGGTCGGCCAGGATCGCCCGGCCGCTGGTGATCCAGCGCAGTGCCTGGGAGAACCCGCCGGTCCGCACCACCACCAGCGCGGTCTTCAGCCGGAGCCTGGCCAGCGCGACGCGGTCGTCGCGGAGCAGCTTGCGGGCGGAGGCGTACAGGCGGCCGGCCGCGGCGAACTCGCCCAAGCGGTACCTGATGTCGGCGTAGGCCTCGGCCGTGCGCGCGATCTCCTCGGGCGCGGGGTTGCGCTTGCGCCTGGCCGCGTCCAGCGAGCGGGCGAAGAAGCTCGCCGCCTCCGCGTTGGCGTAGACCACGGCGGCCTGCTCGCCGGCGATCCGTGCGTAATGCGCGGCGGGCGCGAAGTTCTGGGCGTGGTAGAAGTGCACAGAGAGCAGCCCGGCCTCCGCGTCCATGGTCCGCCCGGCCCGCCGCTCGAGGGCCCGGCCGAGGCCGTCGTGCAGCTGGCGCCGACGGCGGAAGGACAGGCCCTCGTAGGCCGTGTCCCTGACCAGCGCGTGCCGGAAACGCAGGCTGCCATCCTGATCGGGCTGAACGAACGCGCCCAGCCGTTCCCACTGGCCCGCCGAGGGCGGCTGCCCGAGCACCTCGGCGAGCAGGTCAGGGTCGATGCGCATCCCGGCCACGGCCACGGCCCGCAGCGCGTCCCGGTCCGGGGGCGCCAGGCGGTCGATCTCCGCGCCGACCACGTCCTCGATGGATCCGGGCAGCACCGCGGCGTCGCCGGCCTGGCCCGCGACGCGGACCAGTTCCCGCGCGAACAGCGGATTGCCTGTCGACCGCTCGGCGATGGCGGCCAGCTGGTGGGGCAGCAGCGGCGCGGCCCGGGTCTCCCAGCTCAGCAGCGTCTCCGCGTCGCGCTGGCCGAGCGGTTCGAGCTGGAGGCGCAGGTTTGCGGCGCCGGTCAGCTGGGGCTCGCGGGATTCCGTGCAGGTAAAGACGACCAGCCAGGGCTGGCTGGCGACGTCGGCTAGCAGCCTGGCGAGCAGGCTGGCGGAGGCGTCGTCGATGAACTGGGTGTCCTCGATCGCCATGATGGCTGGTTCGGGCAGCAGCGCGCCGATCAGCTCGGTCACGGTCAGCTCCAGGCGCGGCCGCAGGAATTCGCCGGCGAGCGCGGCCACCTCTTGGGTCGGCGGCAGGTCGGCACCCACCACGGCCGCCAGCAACGGCAGCCACGGCCGCAGCGCGGCGGCGTGCCGGTCCACCGCCTCGGCCACGGCCGCGAGCGCGGCCTGGGGACCGGCCGAGGACGGCACGCTGAGCAGCTCCCTGAGCATGGCGTCGACCAGCGCGTAGGGTGTGCCCGCGGCGTACCGGTCACAGGTAACCAGCAGCGTGAGCTCGTCGGCCTTGACGAGCAATTCGTCGAGGAGGCGGGACTTGCCGATGCCGGGCGGTCCCTCGATCTCCGCGATCTGGCCGTGGCCGGTCCGGGCGGTGGCCAGCGCCGCGCGCAGCTTGCCGATCTCCGTCTGCCGTCCCACCAGGGGCGGCACGTCCGCGTCACTGCGGCGCGACGCTCGCTGCGCCGGGCCGACCAGGACCGCGTTCACCGGCTTGGACTTGCCCCTGACCGAGAACGCCGGCACCGGGGTCAGGTGGAACCCGCTGTCCGGGCCGTCAAGCAGCGCCGTCGTCGCGAGCAACTGGCCTGGCTGGGCCCGGCCCATGACGCGCGCGGCCAGGTTGACGGCGTCTCCCTTCACCGAGTACGTCCGGCGGTAGGGGGGTCCGAAGTCACCGGCGAACACGCGCCCGGAGTTGGCGCCCGCCCGGACGGACAGCGGCCCGCTGTACTCGATCACGGCGCGGGCCGCGCGCAGGAGCCGCTGCTCGTTATGACCCTCGCTGCGCGGGGCGCCGGAGACCATCATGATCTTTCCGCCGTCCTGGCTGATGTCGGTCTCGAAGAACGTGACGTCGGACCGGTTGCAGGCCTCCTGGGCGAGGCCGACCAGGTCCTGCAGGGCGGCTGCGGTCGCCTGCGGTCCCCGGTCGGCCAGCAGCTTGTCCGTGCCGGCGTACTCTACGAAGGCCACCGCGACCCGGCGGTGCTCGCCCTCGCGGGCGCCGCCGAGCACGTAGTCCGCGATCGGGCGGGGCAGCACGCTGACCAGGTCCACGCCGGTCACGTCGCTGCGCCCCCAGTCGCGCTGCGCCACCGTCGGCGCCGCGCGCAGCAGCCGCCCCGGCCCCTTCGCCGCGCCCAGCACCCGGGGGTCGACCTGCGCCGCGGTCGCCGGGCTCAGGACGATCTCCCCCGCGTCCGCGACGTCTTCCATGAGCGCGACCTCGGTCGCGGCCGGCCCGGTGATGACCAGCTCGCGATGCTGGGTACCGACCAGGAAGAAGGCCACGGGGCCTGAATGCACCCCGACCGCCAGCCGCAGGCTGGCCGAGCCGGCCGTGGCCCGGACCCGGCCGATCCGGCGGAGCACCCGGCGCATCTCGTACGCTGCCCGGCTCGCCAGGACCGGGTGGTCCTCGCCTTCGAACAGCAGCAGCACGGCGTCGCCGCCCCACTTCACCAGCCACGCGCCGTAGCTGAACGCCACGGCGAGCAGGTCGGTGAAGACCGCGCTCAAGATGTCGCTCATTTCCTCCGCGCCGACCGCCCCCGCGCGCGCCAGCTTTTCGGTCAGGGCCGTGAATCCGGAGATATCGACGAACGCGAGCGTGCCGTCAACCTCGCGGTATACCGCGTCCGGGAAGTCCCTGAGCCAGTCGATGACCAGATCGGCCACGTAAGGGCGCAAGATCTCGCCGTCACGCACGCGGTATCACCCCCCAAGGGGTCATGTTGGCGGCTACCTGTGGGCAGGAAGGCAAGTCGACGACACCATCGTAAACACGAAAGATGCCGGATCGCTGGGGCGCTCGTCAGGCGGCGGGGAGCTCTACGGTGACGTCGACCACGCCTCTCCGGGTCATGCTGGAGGACACGGGCCCGGCCGCGGCGAGCAACGCCAGGGACGCCCGGTTGTCGGCGTCGACGACCGTGCGGATCTGGCGGAGCCCCGCAGGGCGCCGCTCCATCAGCGCGCGGACCAGGGCCGCGCCGACGCCGCGGCCCTGGTACTGGTCGGCGACGGTGACGGCGATGTCGGCGGTGGCCGGATCGGACGGGTCCTGGATCAGCCGGGCGACGCCGACCGGCTGCTCGAGCCCGCCGGGTGGCAGCACGACGAGCACCACGGCGACGTGGTGCACCCCGTCGACGCCGTCGACGAGCAATTGGAGCATCGCCTCGTCCAGGTCGCTCAGCGGGGACAGGAACCGGCTTCGCTGTGACTCGGGCGACAGTCGCCGGAACCCCTCGCGAAGCGTCCTCGCGTCGGACGGCAGCAGCGGCCAGATCAGCGCGGGGGTACCGTCGCGCAGCGCGAACTCCCCCGGCAGAGTTATGTCCACGCTCGTGACAACGCCGCGGGCCTGGCGATTAGTTCTCCGGACGCCGTCGCGGGCCGGGCTCTTCCGCTAGCACCCATCGGGCGGCCACCATAGGCTCCATGACGTCGAAGCGCCCGTATGAGCTCGTCTCCATCTCCGACGGCGTGGTGGCGCGGATCCGGCTCCGGGGCCGGTCGGTGCTGTCGATCCCGCTGCTGAACCGTGGTACGGCCTTCACGCTGGACGAGCGGGAGGCGCTCGGGCTGACCGGCCTGCTCCCCGACGGAGTCTCGACGATCGAGACCCAGCTGCACCGCGTCTACGCGCAGTACCTGCACCAGCCCGATGACCTGGCCAAGAACCTGTTTCTCGGCAGCGTGCGCGACCGCAACGAGGTGCTGTTCTACCGGCTGCTCGTCGAAGACATCGAGGAGATGCTGCCGATCGTCTACACCCCCACGGTGGGCACCGCGATCGAGCGGTACAGCCTGGAGTTCGGCCGCCCGCGCGGGGTGTACCTGTCGGTGAACCACCCCGACCAGGTCGAGACGGCCCTGCTCAACTACGGGCTCGGCTCCGATGAGGTCGACCTGATCGTGGCCACCGACTCCGAGGGCATCCTGGGCATCGGCGACTGGGGGGTCGGCGGCATCGCCATCGCGATCGGGAAGCTCGCCCTCTACACCGCGGCGGCTGGAGTGCACCCCGGGCGGGTCATCCCCGTCGTCCTGGACACCGGGACCGACAACCCGGCCCTGCTTGCCGAGGAGGTGTACCTGGGCAACCGGCATCCGCGGGTCCGGGGCGAGCGGTACGACGAGCTGATCGACGCCTACGTCAAGACCGCGACCAGGCTGTTCCCGCAGGCGATGCTCCACTGGGAGGACTTCGGCGCGGCCAACGCCCGCCGCATCCTGCTGAAGTACTCCGATTCCTGCTGCACCTTCAACGACGACATGCAGGGTACGGCCGCCGTGGTGGTCGCCGCCGCGCTGGGCGCGGTCCGGGCGGCCGGGTCACGGATGCGCGATCAGACGGTGGTGGTCCACGGCGCGGGCACCGCCGGGATCGGGATCGCGGACGCGCTGCGGCAGGTAATGGTCGACGATGGCCTCAGTCCCGAAGAGGCCAGCAGGTGCTTCTACGCGATCGACCGGCTGGGGCTGCTGACCAGCGACTACGCCGGGCCGGTCCGGGACTTCCAGGCCCCGTACCTGCGCCAGGCCGCCGAGGTCCGCGGCTGGCGGCGCGACCAGGACGGCGGCATCGGCCTGGCCGAGGTGGTGAACAGGACCCGGCCGACCATGCTGATCGGGACCTCCACCCAGCCGGGGGCCTTCTCCGAGGCGATCGTCACCGAGATGGCCGCCCACGTGGACCGGCCGATCATCATGCCGCTGTCCAACCCGACCTCGCACGCCGAGGCCCGGCCCGCCGATCTGGTCACCTGGACCGAGGGGCGCGCGCTCATCGCCACCGGCAGCCCGTTCGGGCCGGTCACCTACCGCAATCGCCAGTACGAGATCGCGCAGGCGAACAACGCGCTCATCTTCCCTGGCCTCGGGCTCGGGGTCACGGTGTGCCGGGCGCGCCGGGTCAGCGACGGGATACTGGCCGCCGCGGCGCACGCCCTGGCCGGCCTGTCGGACACCGACGCGCCCGGCGCGCCGCTGCTGCCGCCGGTCGGGACCCTGCGCGAGACCTCCGCCGTAATCGGCGCCGCCGTCGCCCGGGCGGCGCAGGCCGAGGGCCTGGCCGACCGGCCGCTCGACGATCCCGACCGCCAGGTGCGCGAGGCCATGTGGGCGCCCGCCTACCCGAAGGTGGAGGCCATTTGATCGGCCCGCCGGCCCGGCATGCCAGGATGACGCCATGATCGACCCGCGCGCGGGGCAGCCGGCCGCTGCCCAGGATCTCGTGGACATCGCGAAACTGGTGACCGCCTACTACGCCATCCATCCCGACCCGGGGGACGCCGCGCAGCGGGTCTCGTTCGGCACCTCAGGGCACCGCGGATCGGCGTTCACGGCGACCTTCAACGAGGATCACATCCTGGCCACCACCCAGGCGATCTGCGAGTACCGCGCAGGCCACGGGATCGACGGGCCGCTGTACCTGGGCGCCGACACGCACGCGCTCTCCGAGCCGGCCCAGGTCAGCGCGCTGGAGGTGCTCGCGGCCAACGGCGTTCGGGTGCTGGTAGATGCCCGCGGCGGGTACACGCCCACGCCGGCGGTGTCGCGCGCCATCCTGGCGCACAACGTCGGTGCGGGACCCCGGGCCGACGGGATCGTGGTCACGCCCTCGCACAACCCGCCGTCGGACGGCGGGTTCAAGTACAACCCGCCCGACGGCGGCCCCGCGGGCACCGACATCACCCAGCAGATCCAGGACCGGGCGAACGAACTGCTCGCCGAGGGACTCAAGGGCGTGCGCCGGATCCTGTACGCCCAGGCGGTGGCGGCCGATACCACCGAGAAGTTCGACTTTCTCGACCGCTACGTGTCGGCCCTGCCGCAGGTGGTGGACCTGGACGCGATCAGGGCGGCCGGGGTGCACATCGGGGCCGACCCGCTCGGCGGGGCGAGCGTGGCGTACTGGGGCGAGATCGGCGACCGGTTCGGCCTGGACCTGACCGTGGTCAACCGGGAGGTCGACGAGACCTTCCGGTTCATGACGCTGGACTGGGACGGCAAGATCCGGATGGACTGCTCGTCGCCCTACGCCATGGCTAGCCTGATCCACCGTCAGCACGAGTTCACGATCGCGACAGGGAACGACACCGACGCCGACCGGCACGGCATCGTCACGCCCGACGCGGGCCTGCTCAACCCCAACCACTACCTCGCGGTCGCCATCGACTACCTGTACCGGCACCGCGGTGGCTGGCCCGCCGGGGCGGCCGTCGGCAAGACCCTGGTGAGCTCCTCGATGATCGACCGGGTGACCGCCGGCCTGGACCGGGCGCTGTTCGAGGTGCCCGTCGGGTTCAAGTGGTTCGTGTCCGGGCTTCTCGACGGCTCGGTGGCGTTCGGCGGCGAGGAGAGCGCCGGGGCGTCGTTCCTGCAGCGCGACGGGTCGGCCTGGACGACCGACAAGGACGGGATCATCCTGGCCCTGTTGGCCTCGGAGATCACCGCCGTGACCGGCCACTCGCCGTCGCAGCTCTACCGGGACCTCACCGACCGCTACGGGGACCCGGTCTACGCGCGGATCGACACCGAGGCCACCCGGGCGCAGAAGGCGGCGCTGGCCAAGCTGTCCCCCTCGCAGGTCCCGGCCACCGAGCTGGCGGGCGAGGAGATCACCGCGAAGCTGACCACCGCCCCCGGCAACGGCGCCCCGATCGGCGGGCTCAAGGTGGTCGCCGCCTCCGGCTGGTTCGCCGCCCGCCCCTCGGGCACCGAGGACGTGTATAAGCTCTACGCCGAATCGTTCAGCGGCCCGGAGCACCTGGCCGCGATCCAGGACCAGGCGAGGCAGATCATCGCCGCCGCCATCGGCTAGCCCTGGCGTTGGCCCGGCCGATTCCGCCGCCCACCAAGGCATTAGGGTTTGGACATGGCGGACCCGCAATCCGGCAGAGGCGGCCAGAGCGACCTGCCTGCCGCCGCCGCGGGCGGGGAACTCCGCGCATCACACGCGGACCGGGATCAGGTGGTGGAACTGCTGCGGGTAGCCGCCGGGGATGGCCGGCTGTCTCCGGAAGAACTGGACGACCGCCTGGAACGCGCGCTGACCGCCAGGACCTACGCTGAGCTCGCGGCGCTGACCACCGACCTGCCGGCCACGCCGGGTGCCGCTGTCGTGCCGCCCGGCGCGGGCGCGGTGAGCGCCACGCCGAAGGATCTGGTACGGATCGACGTCCGCGGCAGCAGCGTCCGCCGGGATGGCCGCTGGGTAGTGCCGAAGGAACTGGACGTCAAGGTGAGAGGCGGCGGCGTGACGCTGGACTTCACCGAGGCGGTGATCACGCAGCCGCTGCTGCGCATCACCGCCGAGGTGACAGGCGGGGAGCTCAGGCTGATCACCAGGCCGGGCATCGTGGTGGACGCCGGTGACATGTCAGTGCACGGCGGGAGCGTCACGCTGCCCGAGCCGCCTGGCCCTGGCGTCCCCGTCTACCTGCGCGTCGAGATCGCAGGGTCGGTTCGCGGCGCAGGCATCACCGCTGGGCCGCCTCCTCCGCCCCGCCGGCCGCGACGCACGTTCTGGCAATGGCTGCGCCGTGCCCCGCGTCCCCCCGCCATCGCCGCCTAGCGCGACGCCGGGTGCCCGATGGGAGCCGCAGGGCGCGGCCGGCGGCAGCAGCCTGCCACCCATCTTGGGCTGGGGGTTATCCCCCAGCCGAACGCCGTCTTTACGCGGGTTAGGACTCCAAGTAGCGTCGGAAGCCCCGGAAGGACAAGGTGGGCACGGACATGACCGATCGTGAGATGGCGTGGCAGGCCGCGGAGTCGGCGGCGTCGGTGCTGGGCCCCGAGGCGGACGTGCTGGCCTCGGTCGACTCGGCGGGCCTGGGCGAGTCCACGGCCGCGGTGCTGCGGCGAGCCGCGCGCAACCCCGGGGCGATGACGTCCGCGGTGCTGCGGTTCTGGGCCAACGTGGCGATGGCCGGCCCGGTGGCCACGGCGCGCTGGCTGGGCGTGGACGCGCCGCCGCAGGTCCCCGTGCCCGAGGACGACAAGCGGTTCGCGGACAGGACGTGGAGTGACAACCCGGCCTTCTTCGCCCTCCGGCAGGGGTACCTGGCCACGTCACAGCTGGTCACTGACCTGCTCGCGGCCGGATCCGGCGACGCCGTGGACGACGCCAAGGCGCGGCTCGCGGCCGGGTTCATGCTCGACGCGCTCGCCCCGACGAATTTCCTGCTTACCAATCCCGCCGCGATCAAGCGGGCGATGGAGACCGGAGGGGCCAGCGTGGCCGCTGGCGCGCGCAACTTCGTCGACGACGTGCTCAACAACGGCGGCCGCCCCCGGCAGGTCGACACCAGGCCGTTCCGGGTCGGGGTGAACCTCGCCGCCACCCCCGGCAAGATCGTGTTCAAGAACGACCTGATGGAGCTCATCCAGTACACCCCGCAGACGGCCGAAGTCCGCGCGGTCCCCCTGCTGGCCAGCCCGCCATGGATCAACAAATACTACGTCATGGACCTGGCGCCAGGCCGCAGCTTCATCGAGTGGGCCGTGCAGCACGAGCGCACGGTGTTCGCCATCTCCTACCGGAACCCGGACGCCGCCATGGGCGGCGTCACCCTGGACGACTACCTGATCCACGGCCCGCGCGAAGCGCTGGACGTCATCGGGGAGATCACCGGCGCCCCCAAGGTCGACATCGTCGGGCTGTGCCTCGGCGGGGCGCTGACCGCCATGCTGGCCGCGTACCTGGCCGAGAAGGGCGACGACAGGATCGGGACGATCACGCTGCTCAATACGCTGCTTGACTACAGCGAGCCGGGCATCCTGGGCGCCTTCACCGACGCCAAGACCGTGGAGCGGCTGGAACGGCAGATGGCGCGGACGGGTGTCCTGGAGGGCAGCCAGATGGCTGGCACCTTCGACATCCTGCGCGCCAACGACCTGATCTTCAACTACGTGGTGTCGAACTGGCTGATGGGGCAGGATCCGCCGGCGTTCGACATCCTGGCCTGGAACGGCGACAGCACCCGCATGCCGGGCGCGATGCACTCCTTCTACCTGCGCTCCCTCTATATGAAAAACGAGCTGGCCCGGGGCGAGCTGGAACTGGCCGGCCAGCGCCTCTCGCTGGGCAACGTCACGAGCGACGTGTACGTGGTGGGCGCGATCAACGATCACATCGTGCCGTGGCACTCCTCGTACAAGACCGGCGCGCTGATGGGCGGCACCGTCCGCTACGTGCTGTCCAGCGGGGGCCACATCGCCGGCATCGTCAACCCGCCCGGGCCGAAGGCCTGGTACGAGGCGGGCGAGTCCGCCGGGGGCGACGCCGAGGCCTGGCGCTCCGCGAACAGCAAGCACCGGGGTTCCTGGTGGGAAGACTGGACCGCGTGGTCCGACCCGCGGGCCGGGGAGCGCATAGTCCCGCCGGGCCTGGGCAGCCGCAAGCACCGAGCCCGCGCCGACGCGCCGGGGGAATACGTGCTCGGCTGATTTTCCTGCGATAAGGAGGTATCACCGATGGCGGACATGCACGGGCAGGTCGCCCTGGTGACCGGGGGCATCCGCGGCATCGGGATCGCGATCTGCGAGCGGCTGATGAACCGGGGCCGTCAACGGCGGCCTATACATGTAGGAGCGCGCCCTCAAGTCCCAGAAGCCACACCTTGCGCTCCACTCCCCCGGCGTAACCGCGCATCGTGCCGTCCGCGCCGATGACGCGGTGGCACGGGCGGACGATCAGCAGCGGGTTCTGGCCGATCGCGGCCCCGAGCGCCGGGACCCGCTCCGGCGGCACGCCGAGCTGCGCGGCCAGCGCGCCGTAGGTGATCGTCGTGGAGTACCTCACCGAATCGAGCGCGCGCCACACCCGCTGCTGGAACGCCGTGCCGCGGGGGTCGATGGCCAGGTCGAACGCGGTCAGCTCGCCCGCGAAGTACGCCTCGAGCTGCTCGATCGCCGCGCCGAACGCCTCCGGGGCCGGGCGCCAGTCATCCCGGGGGTTCGGTGCGTTCTTCTGGCCGGTCATCGACACCCACGTCAGGCTCACGCCGCCAGGGTTTTCCTCGCCGACCAAGAGCAGCTCGCCAACCGGACTGTGGGTCATGGTGTATACGGTCATGTTTTGAGGTTAGGCATCGTACGGTGACCAAGCTGGCGGGAATCGGACATTGTGATGGGAAGTTGTGCTCGCGGACCGAGAGGCATTACGGTCCGATCAGCAACGTACGACTGCCATGGGAGCCGCCTCGTGTCACCGATCAACCGCCAGGTACGACTGGCCGCCCGGCCCTCCGGGCTGCCCAGGGCCACCGACTGGGAAGTCACCAGCGAAGAGCTGCCGGTACCCGCCCCGGGGCAGTTCGCGGTAGCCGTCTCGCACCTGTCCGTTGACCCGGCCATGCGGGGGTGGATGGCCGACCGGCCCTCGTACATCCCGCCGGTCGAGCTCGGCGCCGTCATGCGGGCGGGGGGGATCGGCCAGGTCACCGCCTCCGAGCATCCCGGGTTCGCCGCCGGTGACCACGTCTACGGCATCTTCGGCGTGCAGGAGCACGCGCTGTCCGACGGGCAGGGTGTGCTCAAGCTCGACACGAGCCTCGCCCCGCTGCCGACGTACCTGGGCGCGCTCGGGATGACGGGGCTCACCGCCTACTTCGCCCTGCTGGACACCGGGAAGGCCAAGGCCGGGGACACGGTCGTGGTCTCCGGCGCCGCGGGTGCGGTGGGCAGCGTGGCCGGCCAGATCGCCAAGATCAAGGGCTGCCGGGTCATCGGGATCGCGGGCGGGCTGGAAAAGTGCCGCGTGGTGGTGGAGGAGTTCGGCTTCGACGCCTGCCTCGACTACCGCGAAGGCAACCTGCGCCGGGCGCTGCGCGAGCTCGCGCCCCGTGGGGTGAACGTGTACTTCGACAACGTGGGCGGCGAGATCCTCGACGACGTGCTGACCTGCCTGGCCCGCGGCGCCCGGGTGGTCATCTGCGGAGCGATCTCCCAGTACAACGAGGACGCGGTGCGCGGGCCGGCCAACTACATGATGCTGCTCGTGGCGCGGGCCTCCATGACCGGGATGCTGATCTTCGACTACGCGGACAGGTACGGCGAGGCGCTGGCCGAGATGGCCGAGTGGTACCGCGAAGGGCGGCTCGTCTCGCGCGAGCAGGTCGTGCACGGCACCGTCGCGGACTTTCCCCGCGCGCTGCTGATGCTCTTCGAGGGGGCGAACACCGGCAAGCTGGTCCTGGCTCTCGACGGCGCCTAGGCCGTCACCGGCGCGCTAGGTCTACGCCGCGGAGCAGGGCCTCGATGACCGTGACGGCGCGGCCGATATCGGGGGGACGGTCGGCGATCACGTCGGCGTACAGGAAGCCCTCGGTGATCCGCACGATCGCGTAGGCCAGGGTCGGGGTGTCCACGGTGGCGTCGAACGCGCCACGGGCGCGCTCGAGGTCGATGAGGTTCTCCAGCGCGCGGGCCGTGCCGCGGTGCACCGTGCTGCGGGTCCCGGTCAAGATGCGCAGCGCGGTCTCCGGGTCGGATTCGAGGAACACCCGCAGCGGGCGGTCCGACCCGATCACCCGCATCGCGCCGCCGATCACCGCGGTCAGCCGGGCCGCCCCGGCCAGGTCCGCGGTGGCCTGGACCTGATCGCAGATCAGGCGGCGGGCCCGCCACCAGAGCAGCTCGTCGAGCAGTTGCTCCCGGTTGCCGGCCCGCCGGTACAGCGTCGCGCGCGCCACGCCCAGGCGGCGGGCCAGCGACCGCATGTCCAGCCGGCGCCCAGAGACGAACGTGGCCACCGCCGCCGCGAAGATCTCGGGCGGGACCAGCGCCGGCACGCCGGTCCCCTCGGGCAGGACGGTGCTGACGTCGGCCTCGGCGACCATGGGGCTAGCCCGCGGCGCGCTTCTCGGCGGCGGTGAGCAGGAGCGCCAGCTCGTCGGTCAGGTGTCCGGCGAGGACGTCGAGGTCGGGCACCAGCTCACGGCAGGACACCAGGCCGAAGTGCAGCTGGCCCAGGTACCCGACCAGGGTGATGTTCAGGCCCTGGCCGTCTACGACCACCGAGACCGGGTAGTGCGCGATCAGCCGGGCCCCGCACAGGTAGACCGGCGTGTTCGGGCCGGGGACGTTCGAGATCGTGAGGTTGAACGGGGGCAGCCGGTGCAGCAGGCCGGTCGCGGCCACCACCCGGGCCGCCCGCGCGGTAAGCGCCGGCGGGGCGAAGTCGCTGATCTGATCCACCAGGCCCTGCGGGATGGCCGCCTGCTGGGCCTTGGCGATCTTGGTCGCGGCGTGCACGAGCTCCAGACGCAGGTCGGGCTCGGCGACGTGGGTGGGGAGCATGGCCAGCATGGCCGACACCTTGTTGCCCAGCGCCCCTTTGCTGGCCGGGTCGCGGACCGACACCGGGATCATCGCGATGAGCGGCTGGCTGGGCAGCGCGGCGTGTTCGGTCAGCCAGCGCCGCAGGGCGCCCGCGCACATCGCCATCACCACGTCGTTGACCGACACGCCGAACGCGTTCTTCACCGTCTTGACGGTGGCCAGGTCCACGCTGCGGAACGCGAACCTGCGGTGCGGCGTGATGGCCTTGTTGAACGGCGTGGCGGGAGGACGGCCCGAGGTGGTGGGGATGACCTCGCCGTCGCCCCGGTTCAGCCCGAGCATCCCACCGACCACCGTGCTCATCACCGGCGCCAGGGTCGGCAGCCACCGGACAACCTCGTTGGTCATCTGCACCGTCTGCACCGGCCGCCAGGCCAGCCGCGCGAGGGCCTTGGCCGCTATGGCCGGCAGCGGCGGCGCCGGGGCGGGCCGGAACGGTACGGGCGGCGGCAGCTCCCGGCCCGATGCCTTGAGGTCAAGCAGGACGGTCAGCAGCTCGGTGCCGGATACCCCGTCGATCGCGGCGTGGTGGATCTTGGTGTAGACCGCGGCCCGCCGCTTGGCCAGCCCGGTGATCAGGTAGATCTCCCACAGCGGCTTGCTCCGGTCCAGCGGCCTGGCGTGCAGCCTGCTGACCTGCTCGGTCAGCTGGGCGTCGGATCCCGGGCGGGGCAGCGCGATCTCGCGGACGTGGTACTCGATGTCGAAGTCCGGGTCGTCGACCCAGTACGGCTGATCCAGGCCGAGCGGGACGTTCAGCAGCTTGCGCCGGAGCACGGGCACGAGCGGGAGCCGCTCGGCGATCACGTCGGTGAGCCGGGCCAGGGTCAGCGGCTTGGGCGCGCCGGTGGGGTCAAGCACGGACAGCCCCCCGACGTGGCCCGTGGTGGTCGTCGTTTCCATCGCGAGGAACGACGCGTCAAGCCCGGTCAGTTGCTGCATGTCCGTTCCTCCAAGGTAACTAAGCCCAGCCAGCCGCTGATGGCCCCGATGACCGCGTCGGGGGCCTCCAGCTGCGGCGTGTGCCCGACGCCTGGGAGGAAGACGGCCTCCCAGCTCGGGTTGCGGGCCGCGGCCGCTCGCATGCTCGCCAGCGGCACCAGCCGGTCGGACTCACCGCCGATGAGCAAGACGGGGACCCTGATGCTAGCCATCATCTCCCAGTACCGCCACGGCCGGCCGTTAACCCTCAGCAGAGAGCGCGACGCCGCAAGGAGCGACTGCGCATAGGCCCGGGCCTGGGCGGGGTCGCCCATGCGGCGGCGGGCCAACTCGACCGACGCGGCCACCATCGCGGGGTCGGCGCGCGACGGGTCGGCGAAATTCAGCTCGATGAGCTGCCTGACGGCCAGTTCTGGCGTCCGCCGCGCCAGCATCGTCCTGACGACGAGCTCGCCGACGCCGGGCAGCGCGTACAGCAGGAACTGGCTCGTCACTAGCGGGTCGAGGCCCCGCCGGGGCACCGGCAGCGCGGGGTCGATCAGCACGAGCCCCGCGACGGTATCCGGGGCCGCGGCCGCCTGCAGCACCGAGATCATCCCGCCCATGGAGTTCCCGACCAGGATCACGGGAGTCCCCAGGATGTGCCTGACGAACCGGTCAAGCAGGCGCGCGTTGGCGCGCACGGTGGACGTGCGGCGCGTGCCCGGGGTCAGGCCGAACCCGTGCAGGTCCAGCGCCACGGCCCGGCGGCCGGCCGCCAGTTGCGGGCCGACCTGGCACCAGTTCAGGTGCGAGCCGCCCAGGCCGTGCACGAAGACGACCGGCGACCCGGGCGAGCCGGGACCCTCGGCCTGGGCCTGGCCGGTGTCCGGGCCCGGACCAGGCGCCCCTGGGTCCCGGTCGGCGCCGAACTCGATCCAGTGCACGGGACCGTCCAGCTCGGTGAGGTATCCGCGCGCCCCCCACGGCGCCGCGAACTGATCGGGAGCCGGGACCGTGCCAGCGGGTGCCGAGCCGATCATCAGCGGCCCGGGTACAGCGGCCGCATCAGCGGCGGCGGGCGGAACGGACGGTGCTGGCCGGCCGGCAGCGCCAGCCGGTCGGCGATCAGCCACAGCGTGGCCGGGTCGACGCCGAAGCCGAGGTGACTGCAGCGGACCTCGACGTTCTGGTGCAGCGCCGTCTCCGGCTCGATGCAGGCCTGCCAGGACACGATGCCGTCCTGGCGGGAGTACACCGACGTGGAAGGCACCCGGATGGGCCTGGCCACCTGGAGGCGGGAGGGTATCCGGCCCGCACCGGCGTGCAGGTGGCTGAGCCGCTGGTAGGGGCCCTCGGCGTGGCTACCCCAGCGGTTCCCCTGCGCGAACGGGCTGCCGAGGGTGATCACCTGGCGGACCTGCCCGGGATGCAGGCGCGCGATCTCCCTGGCGAAGATGCCGCCGAGGCTCCAGCCGACCAGCGACGCGGCTCCCCCGGTCCGCTCGACGTGACCCGCGAGGGCCAGCGGAAGCTGCTGGAGCACCTCCTCGGTCGGCCCGCGATTGCGCCCGAGGCCCCACCCGCGCACGTCGTAACCAAGCATGCGCAGGAACCGCCGCAGCGGCAGCGTGCTCGTGTCGGAGGCCAGCAGGCCAGGCAGCACCAGCACGCCGTGGCCGTCGCCCCGCGGCGCGATCGCCAGCCACGGCGAGGCGAGCGGAAGGGCGGCCAGGTCGACCAGACCCCGCATCGGCTCGGTCAGCAGCAGCGCGGACGACGGGCCGGGCGGCCTTGCGTTGAGGTAGACCACGGCCCGCTCCTCATCCGTCGTCGCTACGCCCTAGGCACGGTAGTGATACACCTTTAATATATGTCTCACCACGAGGGGGTGGGAATGAGCTTCAACCTGGCGACCATCCTGACCGAGACCGCCCTGGCCTCGCCCGACGCTCCCGTCCACCTGATGGGCGGCACCGCGACCACGTACCACGAGCTCGACGTGCAGTCAGCTCGTTTCGCCGCGGGGCTCCGCGAAGCGGGCCTCGTCCCCGGCCAGGTGGTGGCGCTGAAGTTGCCGAACATCCCGCAGTTCCTCGTCGCCTACTTCGGCGCACTGAAGGCCGGGATGGTCGTGCTGCCGCTCAACCCGCTGCTCATGGCGCCCGAGATCGAGTACCACCTGGGCGACTCCGCGGCGGCGATCCTGATCGGATTCGAGGGCTTCCACGCCGAGGCGGGCAAGGCGTGCGAGACGCTCGGCGTCCCGCTGTACCTGGTCGGCTTCGGCCAGAATCCGCTTCCGGACGGCGTGCGGGCGTTCAGCGAGCTCATGCCCGCCGGAGGAGGCGCGGAGGTCCTGCCCCGCACCGCCGACGACACCGCCGTCCTCATCTACACCAGCGGGACCACCGGCAAGCCGAAGGGCGCCGAGCTCACCCACTTCCAGCTGTACATGAACTGCACGATCGCGGGCCAGCTATTCGGCGCCAGGACCGACGACGTCACGCTGGCCGTGCTGCCGTTCTTCCACGTGTTCGGCCTGTCGTCGGTGATCAACGTGAGCGTCCGGTACGGCGGCTGCCTGTCGATCGTGCCGCGCTTCGTCCCCGCCGGCGTCCTGGACGTCCTGGAGGCCGACCGGTGCACCGTGATCGCCGGCGTGCCTACGATGCTGCACGCCCTGGCCCAGCTTGACCTCACCGGGCGTGACCTGTCGGCGCTGCGCGTCGCGGTGTCCGGCGGCGCGTCGCTGCCGGAAGACATCATGCGCGGCTTCGAGCGCAAGTTCGGCATCGAGGTGCTCGAGGGCTACGGCATGTCGGAGACGGCGAGTACCTGCTCGTTCAACCGGCCCGGCGACCGGCGGGTGCTGTCCATCGGCAAGCCGGTCTGGGGCGTCACGATGCGGGCGGCTGACTCATCGGATCAGCCGCTGCCGCCAGGCCGCGAGAACGTGGGCGAGATCCTGATCCGCGGGCACAACGTGATGAAGGGGTACCTCGGGCGCCCCGAGGCCACCGCGGAGACGCTGCGCGGCGGGTGGCTGCACTCGGGTGACCTCGGATACATGGACGAGGACGGGTTCTACTTCATCGTCGACCGCGCCAAGGACCTGGTGATCCGCGGCGGGTTCAACGTGTACCCGCGGGAGATCGAGGAGGTCCTGTACGCCCACCTGGGCATCCTCGAGGCGGCCGTGATCGGCAAACCCGACGAACGGCTCGGGGAAGAGGTGGTGGCCGTGGTGGTCCGGCGCCCCGGATCCGAGGTCACCGCGGAGGAGATCATCGCCTACTGCCGCGAGCGGCTAGCGGCGTACAAGTACCCGCGCGAGATCCGCTTCATGGCCGAACTCCCGAAGGGACCCTCGGGCAAGATCCTCAAGGCCGCGTTGCGCGATCCGCCCTGCGCGACGCGTAAGTACGGCGGAGGATGGAGGCATGCGTTACCTGAGCATCGGCACCGGGACGGAGATCTCCAGGATCGGGCTCGGCACCTGGCAGTTCGGCTCGCGCGAGTGGGGATACGGCGAGTCGTACGCCGGGCAACAGGCGCACGACATCGTGCGCCGGGCGCTGGAGCTGGGCGTTACGCTTTTCGACACCGCCGAGATCTACGGGTTCGGGCGCAGCGAGCGGATCCTCGGCGAGGCGCTCGGTGAGGACCGCGAGTCCGCCTTCCTCGCGACGAAGATCCTCCCCGTGCTGCCGATCGCGCCGGTCGTCGAGCAGCGCGCCGTGGCCAGCGCTAACCGCCTCCGGACGAGCCGACTCGACCTGTACCAGGTGCACCAGCCGAATCCGGTGGTCCGCGACGGGACCATCATGCGCGGCATGCGGACGCTGCAGCAGGTGGGGCTGGTCGGCGAGGTCGGCGTGAGCAACTACTCGCTGGACCGCTGGCGCGCTGCCGAACAGGCGTTGGGCAGCCGGGTGCTGAGCAACCAGGTCCGCTACAGCCTGGTCACCCGGGCCCCCGAGCGCGACCTGGTTCCCGTATCGCCGAATCGGCGGACCGGGTCGTGATCGCCTACAGCCCGCTGGAACAAGGGCTGCTCTCTGGCCGGTACCACCGGGGCAGCCGGCCGGTGAACCGGGTGCGGACCGGCAACCCGCTGTTCCTGCCCGAGAATCTAGAGCGGGCCGCCGACCTGATCGCCACGCTGCGCGAGGTGGCCGAGGCGCACGGTGCCACGCCAGCGCAGGTCGCCCTGGCCTGGGTCATCCGCAGCCCGGCCGTGGTCGCGATACCGGGAGCGTCGAGCGTCGAGCAGCTCGAGAGTAACGTCGCCGCGGCGAGCATCGAGCTCACCGACGATCAGGTCCAGGCGCTGAGCGCGGCAGCGGACCGGTTCCGCCCGATCACCGGGGTCTCTGCTCTGCCGCGCCTGGCCCGCGTCCGCTTCGGCTCGGGAAGGTAACCGCTACAGCCGTTCGGCCAGCCAGGCGTGCACCTCGCCGACGCGGTTCTCCAGCAGGGTCAGGTGACCGTCGTTGTCGGTCAGCCTGGCTTCGACCCCCGGGATGTGCGCGGCGAGCCACACTCCGTGCCCGAACGGGACGAACTGGTCCTGTTGGCCGTGCAGGAGCAGGACGGGGACGGAGATGGCGGACAGCTCGTACCCCCACGGGCCCGAGTGCGCCACGGCGTCCTCCCACCAGCCCTCGCCGCCCGGGGCCAGGCCCTCGTGCCCGGAGTAGCTGAGGTATTCCGCGAGCTCGCCCGTGAAGGCCGCCGCGTCGGTCGGCGTCAGCAGCGACTCGAGCATCTTGGCCTCATCGGCCGGGGACGCGGCGAGCATCTCCTCACGGTCGGCCTCCAGCTTGGCCCGCGCCGCTTCCTTGTCCTGCTCGAACAGCTTGAAGTCATCAACGTTGAGCTGGCCCATCCCGGCGAACCAGTCGAGCCCCTCGGCGCCGACCGGGGCCAGCGACGCGAGCGACGCGGCAGCCGCGACCAGATCGGGCAGCAGGGCCGCGCAGGCCAGGACGTGCGGCCCGCCGCCCGAGATGCCCCACATGGCCAGCCGGTCGATGCCGAGTTCCGCGCAGACGGCGCGCACGTCTTCCGCGCAGTCGGCGACGTTGCGACCGGGGTGCGGGGTCGAGGCCCCGTAACCCGGGCGGTCGTAGCCGATCAGGCGCAGGCCACGGGAGGCGGCGTCGGCGGTGCTCCGCCGGTAGAGGTGCCGGGAGTTCGGCGTGCCGTTGTGGACGAGGACCGGGCGGCCGTACGGGTCTCCGGCCTCTTCGATGGCCAGGGTCCGGCCGTCCGGCGTCCGGGCGGTCCGCTGGATGCTCTCTCCCACTTGTCAGTAGCCTTCGGTCGCGAGGATGACGTCGGAGGCCTTGATCACCGCGGTGACCTGGCTTCCCTCGCTCAGCCCGAGCTGCTTGACCGCTTCCACGGTGATCGAGGCCACCAGCCGCACGCCGTTCGCGTCCAGTTCGACGTTGGCGATGGCCTCTCCGCTGTTGATGCTGGTGACACGGGCCGGAATCTGGTTCCGCGCGCTCAGAGGCATGTCTGGGACTCCTCGGTCGGTGGGTTGGGCCAGGTGTGAGCCTTACGCTACCCCGCCCACCGGGTCACGAGGTCGGCGACCTGATCCTCGAGCCGCACGGCCGCGGTGAGGCGGTTGTCGACGGTGACGTGCGGGGCGGCCGGCTCGACGCCGAGCCTGATCCGGTCGGTGAAATCCCCGAACTCCGCGAGCTTGACCGCATCGCGCGCCAGCCCGCGGGCGGCCAGCCGGCTGCGCACGGTAGCCGGATCGGACCTGACCCAGACCAGGTGGACGGGCTCGCCCCCTAGTTGGGCGACCCAGGACCGCCAGCGTTCGGCGTCGTGGATCTGCCCGGTGAACGGGCCGGACAGCAGGACCGGGCAGCCATACCCGCGGATCTCCCGGGCGGTGGCCGTCATCCCGGCGTACTCGTGGACCTTGACGTGCTCGTCGTACCAGGGCCCTTCCCGCTCGCCCTGGGGGCGGCCGGCAGTCGCGAGGACCGCCGCGACAAACGAGGAGTACATCGTGTCCTTGTCGAGCAGCGCCGGGGTCGGCACGAGCCCGGCGAGCAGCAGCCGGGCGACGGTGCTCTTCCCGGCCCCGGGCGGGCCAGCCACCACCCAGGCCGGTGCGGGGGCGCTCACAGCCAGCGAGCCTATGGCCTTCCGGGCCTGGGCGACCGCAGCATGGATGCATGCGCGTAAGGCCGGCCTGTGGACCGTGGGAGGAGTCACCGCGTGCAAGTGACGCACGCTCCCGGCAGGCCAGCGGGGTTCAGGTAGCTGTGGTGCCCGGTCGGTGATCCACCGGGCGGCGAGCAGCGCTGAGGCGAGGGTGAGGACGCCGCCAGCGATCACGGCTGCGGTGAGGCCCAGGGCCTGGGCGAGCAATCCGGCGATCACCGCGCCGATGGCGTAGCCCAGGTCACGCCAGAACCGGTACACCCCCAGACTCTGCGCACGCGATGAGGGGTGGGTGTGATCGGCGACGGCGGCGCTGAGCGCCGGCTGAGCCATCGCGGTGCCGATCCCGAGCAGGATCGCGCTGACCAGGCCGGCCGCCAGCGGCCGGGGCAGCAGGACCAGCACGGCAGGGAACGCGGCCGCCTGGACGATCATCCCGGCGACGATCATCGGCCGGCGTCCGACCGTGTCGGCCAGCCGCCCGGTGAACAGCTGACCGCCGCCCCACAACATCGGGTACAGCCCCTTGACCAGGCCGATGGCGGCTAGCCCCAGCCCGTGGGAGGCGAAAAGCAGCGGGAACACCGCCCAGGTCAGGCCATCGTTGAGATTGTTTGCCAGCCCGGCCTGGCTGGCTCCGCGCAGCGGCCGGCTCCGCCAGCTGGCGTCCTTGAACACGGCCCAGAACGTCTCCACCGCGCCGGGCTGGGCGGCGTGCAGAGCCGTCTCGGCGGCCACATGACCGGCGGTGTCCTGCACCACGGCCGCGGACAGGGCCAGCCCGGCCACGGCGTAGATCACCCCGATCAGCTCGGGCACCGGCCGCAGTCCGTAGGCGGCGGCCAGGTACCCGGTCGCCAGCGCGGTCGCACCCACCGCCACATACCCGGCGGCCTCGTTCAGGCCCATGGCCAGGCCCCGGCCGCGCGGCCCGACCAGGTCCATCTTCATGTTCACGACCATCGAGGACGTCAGGCCCTGGTTGACACCCAGGCACAGGTTCGCCGCCACGATCCACCCCCAGGCCGGCGCCCAGGCCAGCAGGAACGGGACCGGCAGGCCGGCGGCCCAGCCCGCGACCAGCAGCCGCTTGCGGGTGTGCCGGGCGATCAGCGGCCCGGCCGCCAGGTTGGTCAGCGCCTTGGTCACCCCGAACGCCACGATGAAGCTGAATACCGCCAGGTAGCCGGCCAGGTGGAACACCCGGGTGCCAACCAGGCTGGTGGTGGCCCGCTCCAGGCCCACCATGCCGCCCACGAATACGTTCACGACCACCAGCAGCGCGAACTGCGGCCAGTTCGGCCGCAGCCCCAGCCGCACTTGGTCGCCCGCCGCCTGCCGCCAGTCCCTGCCGATAGCCATGATCAGCCTCCCGCACGTGCCTTCCCGGCACATCACCCATCGTGTGCGGAGAGGCTTGCAGCCACCTTGCAGCCACCGACGCGGCGATCCCGTCCGCGCCGTGGTACGGCCCCAGGCACGGCAAGGACGAGCTAGTCGGCTTCTTCGAGGCCATCGGCACGACCGGGCCGGTCACCGAGTTCACCCCGCTGGCCTACGCCGCCAACGATGAGGGGGACGTGATGGTGTTCATCCGCTACGCGTTCACGGTCGCGGTGACTGGCAAACACGTCGAGATGAACATGCACCACTACTGGAGGTTTCGCGACGGCAAGGGGTGCTTCGTCCGCAGCTCCGAGGACACCGCGCAGGTCGCCGCCGCCCTGACACCCTGACGGAGCCCGCTGGCTCCCGCTCCGGCGGGCAGGGCGGCCGCCAGGGCCAGGGCTAGCACGGGCCGATCGGCAGCTAGGCCGGCCACGGCGGCCCCGGTCGCGGCGCCGCCGTTCATGATCGAGTTAATCCAGGCCTGGGTTTCGGTACCGGCGCCGCGTGGCGCCGCGGCGGTGGCCGCGCCGAACAGCGTGGCGAGGGTGGGGCCCAGGCACAGCCCGGCCAGCGGTGCGGCGACGGCCAGCAACGGCGCGTAGATCCCGGCGGCGGCCAGGGCGGCCAGCCCGAGGGTGTAGCCAGTCAGCAGCCGGGGCAGGCGGCGGTCGCGCAGGCTCGGGCTCGCGGCGGAATGGCGGGCGCCGAGCAGGAGGCTCCCGAGGATGCTGCCTACGGAGACTTCCGCCAGGAGCGGGCCCGACGCCCACAACGCGTGGTGATGCCGGACGTAGGCGGTCAGCGCCACCTCGGTCGCGCTCAGGGCGGCGTTGGTGAGCGCGGCAGTGACCAGCAGTTCGCGCAGCGCGGCCGAGCGGAGCGGGCCGGGCAGGGAGCGCCGGTCCGGCGGGTGCTCCGGGCGCCGGGAATTCCGGCCGATGACGACCGTGG
Organism: uncultured Actinomycetes bacterium; assembly: GCA_963789225.1. Classification (GTDB taxonomy): domain Bacteria; phylum Actinomycetota; class Actinomycetes; order Streptosporangiales; family Streptosporangiaceae; genus Palsa-504. The sequence goes on along the minus strand of CAWBKD010000026.1, from coordinate 15,849 downwards.
CCGCCTTTCGGGTCAAGGGCCAGCAAATGGAGGCGGTCTGCGGGATCGACCTCACCGTCGCGGCCGGGCAGATTTTCGGGTTTCTCGGCCCGAACGGGGCGGGCAAGACAACCACGCTGCGCATCTTGACCACGCTGCTGCCCGCCGACGCCGGCCAGGCCTTCGTCGCCGGGGCCGACGTGCGGCGCAGCCCGCAGCAGGTGCGGCACCGGATCGGCTACGTCGGCCAGCTCGGCGGAGCCGACATCTCCGCGACCGGGCGGGAGAACCTGGCGCTCCAGGGCAGGCTGTACGGGATGAGCGCCGGACAGACGGCCAGGCGCGCAGACGAGCTGATCGGGGCGTTCGATCTCGGCGCGTTCGCCGGCCGGGTCGCCCGCAGCTACTCAGGCGGGCAGCGCCGCCGGCTCGAGGTAGCACTGGGAATCATGCACCGGCCGCAGGTGCTGTTCCTCGACGAGCCGACCACCGGGCTGGACCCGCAAAACCGCGCGAACCTGTGGGACCAGCTGCGCCTGCTCCGCGACGGCGGCACCACGGTCTTCCTCACCACCCACTACCTCGATGAGGCCGACCAGCTGAGCGACCGGCTGGCGATCATCGACCACGGGCGCGTCATCGCCGAGGGCACCCCGGGTGACCTGAAGCACCGGTACTCGGGCGACACCATCGTCATCACCCCCAGCCTGCCCGGCCAGCCTGCCGTCGCTGGAACACGACCTGGCCGCCATCCCGTTCGTCCGCAGCACGCGGTCCGAGGACGGGAGCATCCGCCTTTCCGTCACCGACAGCACCCGGGCTATGGCCGCCGCCTTCAGCCTGCTCGCCGGCCGCGGCATCAGCACCCGGACCGCCTCGCTCGCCCAGCCCTCGCTGGACGACGTGTTCCTGCACCAGACCGGCCGCTCCCTGCGCGACACCGGCGCCTCGCCCGAGCCCCCGGGCAGCACCGGGGAGGGATCCCCACCGGAATCAGCACAGCCGGGAGAGAAGGTGCCGGCATGACGTTCGCGCTGCACACCGGCCTGTTCTTCCGCCGCAAGCTGCTGGAAACGCTGCGCCAGCCGGTCTGGATCATCACCGGGCTGAGCACCCCGCTGCTCTACCTGGCCCTCTTCGAGCCGCTGCTCAAGCCCCTGTCGGGCCGCGCCGGGCCTGCCGTCGGGCCACGTCCTGGACGTGTTCGTGCCCGGCATCCTCGTGCTGCTGGCCTTCGGCGCGGGCATGGGCGCCGGGTGGATCGTCATCTGGGAGCTGGACTCGGGCGTGATCGAGCGGCTCCGGGTCACCCCGGCCAGCCGGCTCGCCCTGCTGCTGGGCACCGTCCTGCGAGACATCGCCATGTTCGCCGTGCCCGCCCTGGTCGTGATCGCGGTCGCCATCCCGTTCGGGTTCCATGCCCGCTGGGACGGGCTGGCCCTCCTGCTCCTCCTGCTGGCCGCCCTCACCACCAGCTGCTCGGCGGGCTCGTCCGCCCTGGGCATCAGGCTCAAGCAGATCGGCAGCCTCGCCGCGGTCGTCACCGGGCTGCAGCTGCCGCTCACCCTGCTCTCGGGCATCCTGCTCCCGCTGTCGCTAGGTCCCGGCTGGCTACGGATTCTCGGCCACCTCAACCCCATGTACTACGCGGTGCAGGCCGCACGCAACCTGGCCGCCGGTACGATCACCACCTCCGCGGTCGGCACCGGGTTCCTCGTCACGGGCGCCGCGGCGGCGCTCGCCCTATGGTGGGGCACCCGCAGCTACCACAAGGCCATGGTGTGACGGCCAGGAAAAGGAGCCTAACGGCTGGTCCTTAAGTCCTGGAATCCCTTACTCCAAATCTCTGAGCTGGGGTTATCTGTTACTAAAGGCCTGGTGAAAACATACATACGGCCCTAGACCCGACGGGAATCCGTGCGTCGGCTGGTTAATACAGGCATAGGAAGGGAGCATGTGATGAAATACGTTCCGCCTGGCCAATTCGACAGCATCGTGTCGGTACATCCGCGGTACGACAACTTCATCGGCGGCAAGTGGGTGGCCCCGGTCAAGGGCCAGTACTTCGACGAACCTCACGCCCGGTCAACGGCCAAGCCGTTCTGCGAGGTCGCGCGCTCGACCGCCGAGGACATCGAGCTCGCGCTCGACGCCGCGCACGCCGCCAAGGACGCCTGGGGCGAGACGTCGCCGGCCGAGCGCGCCAACGGTCCTGAACAAGATCGCCGACGCGATCGAGGCGAACCTCGAGATGCTCGCCGTCGCCGAGAGCTGGGACAACGGCAAGCCGGTCCGCGAGACGCTGGCCGCCGACATCCCGCTGGCGGTCGACCACTTCCGCTACTTCGCCGGCGCGATGCGCGCGCAGGAAGGCACGCATCGCCGAGATCGACGACGACACCGTCGCCTACCACTTCCACGAGCCGCTCGGCGTCGTCGGCCAGATCATCCCGTGGAACTTCCCGCTCCTGATGGCGGCGTGGAAGCTCGCGCCGGCGCTCGCCGCCGGCAACTGCATGGTGCTCAAGCCGGCTCAGCCGACGCCGTGGTCGATCCTGATGCTGGCCGAGCTGATCGGCGACCTGCTGCCCGCCGGGCGTGCTCAACATCGTCAACGGCTCCGGCGGCGAGGCCGGCAAGCCGCTGGCGTCCAGCCCGCGCATCGCCAAGATCGCCTTCACCGGCGAGACCGACACCGGCCGGCTGATCATGCAGTACGCGGCGCAGAACCTGATCCCGGTCACGCTGGAGCTCGGCGGCAAGTCGCCCGAACATCTTCTTCGACGACGTGATGGCCGCGGACGACGACGTTCCTCGACAAGGCGGTCGAGGGCCTCGTGCTGTTCGCGTTCAACCAGGGCGAGGTCTGCACCTGCCCGTCGCGGGCGCTGATCCAGGAGTCGATCTACGACAAGTTCATGGAGCGCTGCCTGGAGCGGATCGCCGCGATCAAGCAGGGCAACCCGCTCGACACCGACGACCATGATCGGCGCCGCAGGCCTCCGCGCAGCAGCTGGAGAAGATCAGCTCCTACGTCGACATCGGCAAGCAGGAAGGCGCCGAGGTGCTGATCGGCGGCGAGCGCGCCGAGCTCGGCGGCGAGCTCGCCGGCGGCTACTACTTCCAGCCGACCGTGTTCAAGGGCCACAACAAGATGCGCGTCTTCCAGGAGGAGATCTTCGGCCCGGTGCTGGCCGTGACCACGTTCAAGGACGAGGCCGAGGCGCTCGAGATCGCCAACGACACGCTCTACGGCCTGGGCGCCGGCGTCTGGACCCGCGACGGCAGCCGCGCCTACCGCATGGGCCGCGCCATCCAGGCCGGCCGGGTGTGGACGAACTGCTACCACCCCTACCCGGCGCAGCGCGGCGTTCGGCGGCTACAAGGTCTCCGGCATCGGCCGCGAGACCCACCAGATGATGCTCGACCACTACCAGCAGACCAAGAACCTGCTGGTGAGCTACAGCACCAAGCCGCTCGGGCTCTTCTGATGCCAGAGCGGGAACAGGTGCCTGCACCGGGCCCGGCACCCGCCGGGCCGCCAGCGCAGACGCCGACCCGGGGTCCTGACGGGCAGCCGCCCGCCAGGATCTCGGCCACCCCCGCGGCGCGCGAGGCGATCAGGCGCCTGCGCGCCGCCCGGGGCGAGCCGCTGATGTTCGTCCAGTCCGCCGGCTGCTGCGCCGGGAGCGTACCGATGTGCTTCCCGGACGGGGAGTTCATCGTGGGGAACACGGACCTCCTGCTCGGAGCGATCGAAGGCTGCCCGTTCTACATCGACGCGCGGATCTACCGGTCGTGGGATGACGCCCAGCTGATCCTCGACATCGCTCCGGGAGACCCCGAAGGGTTTTCTCTCGGGCCAGGCGGAGGCCAGCACTTCGTGACCAGGTCCACGACCCCATCGATGACCAGATAGCCCACGTCGGGCCTACCGCGCGAGCCTGTAACCCCGGAGCCCGGGGCCGTTGCAGCATGGATGCATGCGCGTGTGGATTACCGCGGCCGTTGTCGCCTGCCTGGCCATCGCCGACGTGAGCGGGTGCACGCAGCCCACGCAGACCTGCGTCATCGCGGACTACGGCGGCGCAGCCACGAGCGGCTACCAGACGCCGCAGCAGGCGCTGCAGTCGGTGCTCGCCAGGCATGAGCAATGGCTATCGGAAACGGGGTGGAAGCTGACCGAGCGCACCGCCTCGGCCGCCACGTTCGTCTCGGGTAACGACCGCGTCGACGTCGTGAAGAACAAGGCCGGAAAGTGGAACGTGGGAGGGGTCACCGCGTGCAAGTGACGCACGCGCCCGATGCCCCGGCTCAGGGCCCTCACACCGCCCGGATGTTCGCGTTCGGCTCGGTGGCCGCAGTGAGGAGCGCGGCCCGCTCGGACACCTGCTTGAGGAACGCGGCGGCCGGACCGAACACCTCTTCCATCGCGTGACCGGCCAGGTGATCCTCGTACGCCTGGTAACGCGCCATCTCCCAGGCCTGCCCGCGCGGCGGAAGCAGGGCAACGGCAGGCTCGGGCATTGACCGCCACGACCAGGCCATAATGCAGCCGTCACCCGGCTTGATGAAGTCAGCCTGGTCGACGTAGTAGCCCATCTGGTTCCTGACGAAGCGCAAGCCGCCGAAGGTGCCTTCGGTGTGCCGGCGTTCGGCAGGAGCGCGAGTGGCCATGACCGCCTCGTAGGCCTCGACGTGGTAGCGGATCAGCGTGGCGTCCACGATGGTGACCCACCACACCGCCTCGCTGATCATGGCGAAGGCTTGGGACCTGTCCCTCTCCCCCGCCCCGCCCAGCCACTCGAGCACGTCGCACATCGCGGCCGCGGTCCAGTCGAGCGCGGTCACCTCGACCCCCAGGCCGCCCGCGCGCTCACGGTTCCAGGCGACCCGGCAGGAGGTAGAGCAGAACCGGGCATGCTCACGGCGCGGCGCGAATTCAGCGCCGCACTGCTCGCAGGTCCGGGTGTCGCTCACTCACATAATGGTACGCATGGATCCGGCCGGAGTGTGACCAGGTCATATGCGTTTTGCGCCCAAATCCCCTCAGATCGGGTAGGCGGTCGGGGTGGTGGTGTAGGTGCGTCCGGCCGGGGTGCGCCAGCGCAGTACGCCCGGCTCCGGCTGCGCCAGCCGCCAGCCTTCGGCCTGCTTGGCCCGGTGGTGGTGCCGGCAGAGCGGCGTCTGGCTGTACCTGCATATATGGCCGCTGAGCTGGCAAAACTGGATACGTACACCACCAGGACGGTCGCCGCCCGCCCCGTGACCATGGGTCAGCGCCCGGTGACATGACCCCGTTACGAGGAAGGGCGGCGGTCAATGGAGGCAAGGACGTCTGGAGTAGCTGCGGTGAGCGTGGCGTCGAGCCGGTCGATGAGCTCGTCGCACGTTGCCTCGTCGATCACCAGCGGCGGGGCTACCAGCAGCCAGTCGCCGTAGCGGCCGGAGTTCTGGCGGCGGGAGTACGGCAGCAGCCCGTGGTCCGGGCCGTGACGCCGGATGATGGCAGCGGGATCGCTGACGCCCGTCACTGGCCTTCGCAGACGGGCAGTACCTGGCTCAGCAGTTCGCACCAGCTTGAGCGGCTGCCGGCGGCTAGCCGGGCCGCGAACCTGGCGGCCCGTTCCCTGATGGCCCGGGCGCGGCCCGGATCAGCAGCCAGCGCGGCAAGCCTCGCCCCGACATCGGCCGGGTCATCCGGGCGGATTAGCAGCCCCGTCCTGCCGTCTGAGATGAGGTCGGCGCTGCCGCAGGTCGGGGAGGCCAGCACGATGACCCCGGCCAGCATCGCCTCGAGGATGACCCGGCAGTGCGCTTCGGTCCTGGACAGGACGAGAACGCAGTCGACGTCGCGGTAGAACCCCGGCATCCTGACCGGGGCAACTGGGCCGACCAGCACTACCCGATTGCGCTGAGCCGACGGCAATGCCGCCGCGCAGCAGACGAGTTGGCTGGCCAGCGGCCCGATGCCAGCAATCCGGAACTCGTACTGCGGCGTGAGCGCACGAACAAGCGCCGGCAGCGCATCAGCGCCCTTCAGCCGCGACAGCTCGCCGACGAACCCGATGACGCGCACAGGGCACGCGGTGGCGGTGTGATGCAGGAATGCGTCCCGGTACCGCTCGGCCGGAGCAACCGGCAGCGGCGCGACATGTGTCACCCGCAGCCCTGCGGCGCTGATCGCCGTTGAGTGAGCCGGTCCGAGGGCCACCACGGCCACGCAGCCCCGCAGCACCCACCGGGCCAGCGCGAAGACGACTGCGCGTGCCCAGGACGGCAGGAACCGGAACCTGTTGTAGTCGCAGTGATCGGGGGCAGTATGGATGACGCAGACCGTGGGCGTGCCGGAAAGTGGGCCAAGAACGAGCGACAGGACGGCCAAGCGCCGGAAGGAGAACGTAAGGTGCGTGATGACCACGTCCGCCCGGCGCAAGGCACGGGCGGACCGCAGCACCGTCGCACGGGAGTACCGGACCCCGGCGTCATCGGACAGCGACCGGCGCCTGTCGTCGGCGGCGTGATCGGCCAGCCGGGACGACAGTACATGCACGTCGCAGGTACCGCACAGCATTCCGGCCAGCTCCCGGACGCCGATCGCGAGCCCGCCTCCAGTCAGCGGCGGGTAGTCGTGCGTCATGACGATCTCAGGGCGGTCAGCGGCGGGCATGGCCGACCGTCCAGTACGTCTCGTACCGCATTGCGTCCGGGCCGCCCGGCGCCCGGGTCAGGTCCGCCCAGATGGACGGGATCTCCGTCTGGTAGCGCCGCATCGCGGCCAGCTTTTGTTGGAACGCAGCCTGGCCGAGTTCTATGACCTGCCTGGTCACGGACCGGCCCGCCAGGTCCAACCGGGCTAGCGCCTCCTCGGTGAGCGCGTCGGCCGCTCGGTTCGGCGTCCCGGTCAGCCAGCTCGGCAACCCGTACGCCAGGTAATACGGGCTGTCCGCATACAGACGCACCTCTCGGCCGGGGACGGCGAGACTGACCGTCGCCCGGGCCAGATCGCGGTGGTCCGGGTGACCGCCAATCCCCGCCGGGCCATACACGACCGGGGTCGCCGGGATATGCGCCTCGACCAGGGCAGCCAGCTCATCGGCATCGGTGCCTAGGGTCGGCTGTCCGGAGACGTACGCGACGAAATGCTCTGGGCTCCCCGCGATCAGCTGGCGGATGGCCGGGTCCCGGAACGCGGGAAACTGAATCTCAGGCAGGTCAAGGTGCATCGGCGTCCGCCCGGCCAGGGCGAGGGCGGCCCTGTCCTCGCGGCGGCGCCGCAGCAGCCAGGCGGCGGACTCCTCGGCCCCGTGCGAGCGGTCGAGGTCAGTCACGAAACCGTGCTCCGGGATTCCGGCGAACACCGTGACCACCGTTACCTCGCAGGGCGCGGACACTGCGTGCCACGCACTCAGAACGGCGTCGTCCAGGTGCGGCGACAACACCACGCACGAGACCTGCGACATAACGCTCAGACAACCATAATGAATGGGAGCGGGCTACCCGTGCCGCGCGAAAGGGAACGACGTGCAGCGGATTGCGGTGATCCAAGACGGCACCGAACTGGTGCGGCAAACCGACGCCGACGTCGCTGGCCTCTACGAGCGCTGCTGTGAGCTGCTTTCCGCCGACGGTTCTGTCTTCGTTTCGCGATCCTATGCCGACGACACGGTCGGGAATCTCCTAGAGCACGTCGACCCTGAAGAGCACGACTGCTTGGTTATTGCCTCCAATGCGCTGCTCTCCGAGAGGGTCGAGCACGCGCTGGGCCGGAATAAGGACCGGCTGTGTGCTTATCTGGCCGCCGGCGGCGGCATCGTCGTCCTGCACCAGCTCGTGGACTCCCTGGAGGCCGTGCTGCCCGGCGCCCTGTGCCCTGGCCTGGCTGGCCGACGGTCCGCCCGGGGAGCCAGCCAGGCTGAAGCCCAGGATCCTGGTGACCTGCTTCTCAATTTTCCGGCGCAGGTCATTCTGGGCCGGTTTCGCGACGATGCTGCCGCGCCAGGACCGCCGTCACTTTTCTACACGGCACTTTCGGCCGCCTCGATGCCGGAGAAGCTCCTGCCAGTCATTGCCTACAACGACGAGATACTGCTCGCCAGGACCTACGATCACGTCCCCGAACGGGTCGTCATCGCCACGATGCCGCTGGACTGGCAAGGCCAGATCGAGCTCCTGGCCAACGCCATCAGGTTCGCCTGCCTCGGTCGGCCTAAGCGCCTGGTCTGGCATGAGCAGGCCGAGACTCGCGGCGCGCTGCTTGTGCGCTGGCTATCAATGGACGGCGGGGCGTCAGTCCGCCAGCCGCCAGATCCGGACTGCGCGGGGATCGGACCCGCGGAGCAGTGGCTGCTGAGCAACGTGGACCTGGCCTTCGCACCACGCAGCGAGCTGGAATCGATCTGCGCCCGGCCGGAAGTACAGCGATTCCTGGAAGCGGGCGGCACGCTGCTGGCCGATGACCCGATGCCCGGCACATCCGCGAACAGGATCGTGGCGCTGATCGGCAAGTACACCGAACGCCGGCTGGCCAACCGCCTTTACGGCGAGCTGCGAGCGGTAAGCGGCTGGGACACGGCGGACTACGCCTTCGAGCTCCGCAACATCGTGCTCGCGCTATGCCTGCTGTGGAGCGATCCGGCCAATCACACTAAGATCGCGGTCGCGCCGGACGAGCTCAGCAGGCTGAAAGCCATGCTGCGCAGCCGGGCTGACCAGCCCCACTGACCGGGAGGATCTGTCCTCCAGCATCGCCCACGCCCAGAGCATGGCGTTCCTATGCGATGCTGGGCCACTTGCCAACGAACTCTACGCCTGGATGTCCGACGATCCGCGGCAGAGCAGGTTCGACGTGGCGCTTCAGATCCGGGCGGTGACCACGCTAGCGACAAGACGGCCGGACACCGGGTTCCTAGCCGCGGCCGCCGAGGCACTGGGAAAGCAGGCCGATCTCGGCTCCATCGCGCCGGTGATCCGGATCCTGGACACGATCGCCGTCCTGGATCAGGCCGCGCTGCTCGCCGACGATGTGGCCGCCGTCCGCGAGCTGGCCCGGCTGGCCTGCGGGTACCTGGACGTGTCGGCCGACGAGTCAGCGGACGGCTGGCTGTCGGTCGAGGCGACCGCAGACACCGCCCGCGGCCTAGCCGTGCTGTTGAACCGGCTCGACGACGACGCGGCGCTGGCCACGCGCCTCGCCAGCACCCTGGGCTCGGCTATGAGCGTGCTCCGCCAGTCGTTCGGACGCTACCAGGCCAGCCGCAAGGGCGTTGCCTGGCTGGCCGGGCTGACGCTTGCGGTGGTCGCGGCCGAGAGGCAGTTCCCGATCGGCCTGCAGCGGCTGGCCACGCTGGACTGGCCGGAGCGCTCGGACGACAACCAGGGGGCGATCGGCACCGGACTTCCGCTACTGGAGCACCTGGCCATGGAGAATAAGATCCTGCGCGACCGGGAGCGGGAATTCAACGCCGAGCGCCAAGCCGCCCGGCTGGGCCGGGGCACGGCGACCCTGGGCGTTATGGCGATCATCACTGCACCGCTTGTGTATGCGCTCGTCCTGGTCGGGTTCGCCTCCGCCGGACAGGTTATCGGGAACACAGTGCTGTTGACCGCGCTCGTCGGGGTCATCGCGCTCGGGCTCGCGCTGCTGCGCCGCTGGCACCTGCTGGCCCGCCCAGCGGTGCGGATGCTCGACTGGATCACGGACACGATTAAACCGCTCGCCTGGCTGGGCGGCCCCCGCAACAAGTAATCACCAGTCCGTCACCGTCCACGGCGCCGGATGCCAGGCGAACATGGCGTCGGCGCGGGCCAGCGCGCCGACCGCGAGCTCAGCCGCCCGGCCCGCCCTGGCCAGGGTGGTGAACGCACTCTGGCCTAGATAGGCGGCCGCGAGATCGCCCACGGGCAGGGCCAGCTCGGCGGTGCCGGTCGTGGCGCTGCACTGCGCGCCGTCGGGGCCGCTCTCAAGCAGGAACCGCCGGTCGTTTCCGGCGAGGAGAGGATCAGATATTTCCAGGACGATCTTCCCGGCGACGCTGTAGCAGCGGGCCGCCAGCGCCGCCCCCACGTCAAGCAGCCGCAGCCGAAGGAACGGGCGCAGGCCGGTTATGGCGAGTTGCTGCGGCTCGGGGACCATCCAGGCCAGAGGCTCGTCAGCGGGAAGATTCCACGCGGTTATCTGAGCCGCCTGGCTGAAGCCGCAGCAGAAGTCCCACAGCGCGCGCCGGGCCTGGTCACTCGTGGTGATCAGGTCCTCGATGACGAGCTCGCGCACCGGCTGTTCGCGGAGCGGGCCGGGAGTGAGCCGATAGGTCAGGTACCCATCCGGCGTCCCGTCCTCCTGCTCGGACACCACGATGAAGCGCTCGCCGCCGACTATCCGCAGCAGCGGCTCATCGAGGAACCAGGACACCCAGAATGCCTTGGCTGGCTGACCTGGCCCGGCTGCAGGCGACGATGAGCGTCGAACAGGTCCGGCAGCAGCGGCCGTGCCTCATCCCCGCCGATCAGGCGGACGTGACGGTCCGGCGCGCGCGGCAGCCGACCCGGATGGCCGGGGCTCAACTGCGCGGCCATCGCGGTAGTCGCGGTGCCGAAACCGTGCCGCCCCGGTACACCGGACTGGGACGTGGTCAGGATCGCCAGCGGCTCCCCGCACGAGCGCAGGTCGGGCAGCTGGCGTCGCATGAGCTCGCTGGCCGCTCCCGCGCCGCGGTAGCCGGGTAGCAGCCCGGTCAGGGTGATCTTGGCAGCCGGCCGGGTCGCGCCGCCGGGAACCGTGAGCTCGCGTGGCTCCGATGCGGTGCCGCCCACCATGCGCTCGCCGTCGAAGACCGCCAGCGTCCGGTCCGCCAGCAGAGGCGGACGGGCGGCGCCGGGGCTCGGATGCCGTCCGGCCGCGATCTCCAGGACAGCCACGAGTTGGTCAAGCTCGTCGGGGCGCACCGGCCGGATGCTGAGAGGCATGTGCTCACGATAGAACTGGGGCCATGCGAGTCGTGATCGTCGCCCCGCCCTACTACGAAATCCCCCCTCGGGGCTACGGCGGCACCGAGCTGATCTGTTACCTGCTCGCCGAGGGCCTTATGGACTGCGATCACGACGTGACAGTCATCGGTGCCGGACCCCGGCGAACTCGCGCGCGCTTCATCGCGACCTTTCCGCAGACCCAGCCGGAGGGAGATGAGCCAGCAGCCAGCATCGAACGCCGCCATGCCTCGGTAGCGGCCACCGCCATCAGGGAAATCGGCCCCGACATCGTTCACGTACACACCACCGTGCTACCGGACATCCCCCCGTCGATACCGATGGTCGTCACCGTGCACGGCGCGGTCAGCGGTCCGGACGCCACTAGCGCCAGGCTGGATATTGTGGCCCGGCAGGCCCGCCTAGTCGCCATCTCGCGCGCTCAGGCCGCTGCCGCCCCCAGCATCGGATGGGTCGGCGTAGTGCCCAACGGCATCGACATGAGCCGCTATCCGGTCGGGAGCCAGCGTGAAAAACTGGTCGTGTTCCTGGGCCGGATCAGTCCGTATAAGGGAACTCACATCGCGATCGACGCGGCGCTGGCGGCAGGCCGCCCGCTCGTGATCGCCGGCGCCGGGACAACTCCGCAGGAGCGCGTCTACTTTGACACCGAGATCCGGCCACGCCTGGGACGGAGCGTCATGTGGGTTGGCGAGCTGGGGTTCGACCGCAAGGTAGAGCTCCTAGGCCGGGCCGCCTGCCTGCTGTTCCCTGCCCGCTGGGACGAGCCATTCGGCCTGGTACTGGTCGAGGCGATGGCGTGCGGCTGCCCAGTGGCTGGTCTCAGCGCCGGCGCGGTGCCCGAACTGGTCGTGAACGGCGAGACCGGCATCCTCTGCGAGACGCCCGCCGAGCTGGGCGCCGCGATCAGGCAAGCGGCCAGGCTCGACCCAGCCCGGTGCCGGGCCCACGTCGAGAGGTACTTCAGCGCCGCCCGGATGGTGACAGACTATGAGAGCATCTACCGCCAGATGGTCCGACGCGGATGAGACCGATGCCACGCCGATACGGCTCACTGCACAACGCGACCGAGACCTTGTGCCCACGCCATCGTCGGCTGGGTAGCCGCCGCTCAGCGCGCCCGTGACTGCTCAGGCGCCTAGCGCCAGAGGCGGGGCGATCTGTGTCATTATCGTTTGCACGGCGGCTTTTAGTTGCAGTAGCACATGCGGTGACCTGCGTGATTTGCACTCGAATCAGCAAGGATACGCTGGGCGAAGGACACGCACCGGAGGCCGCAGAATTACAGGGCTCACCTGGATACGGTGTCCCTATGTCGCAGTGGTGGGAGCTGGTGATCCCGGCTGGTGCTGCTGTTGCTGGGGCCGTATTTGGTTCATTGGTGCAGGGGGTGAATGATCGGCGGCGATACACCGCTGAGGCGGAAGAGCGAAGAAAGACGCGCTTCATAGAGGAGCGACGTGTCGCTTATGTCCGTTATCTGGCCGCGCTCGCAGAGTGGGAACCGTTGCGGGCCGAAGCGTGGCGGCTCCGGGAAGAGATGGATCACAGCCAAGATAGGGAGGCTGCCGAGAGGCAGTGGAGGTCAGCCCGAGCAGATGCAGAGCCTTCCTTCCGGCGACTCGTTGCCGCCAACCAAGAAATCCAGCTCATTGCTCCCAAATCTGTTAGGGAGGCTGGGACGAGGCTCTTCATTGAGGCCGCGCGGACGCGGGCCGTCGCACGCTTCCGGGCGGAGCTCATCACGGCCATTCGCGTTGATCTCGGTACCGATGCAGATCCCCGGGAAGCGACGTCAGTGCTTCTGGCAGGCGGTGCTCTGGGATCAGACACAGACGAATGACGTCGCTGGCCAGAGAATCCTTCTGGACTGCGGTCGTGTGCCGTCCGACGCGGCGTATAGCGAGTGACGGCGCGGCGTGCCTGGTCCTCGTGACATGCGGACGGGAATAATTGCCTCCATGAAGGCTGATGCTCTGCCGCCGCGCTGGGATGAGTATGCGCGTCGCCTGCCATCGTCCCTGAAAGACCTGAAGGGGCCGGCCGCAGGCAAGGTTGAGTTGCCGCTGCACGTGGCCTGGTCAGGACGACGCGTGTATGACGTGGGTGAGGAGGACCAGCGCCTTGTCCTGTATGCGCTGCTCCTTGCGGAGGCGCAGCGAGAGGATCTTGAGCGGTTCGTGCACCGCGAGTCACTGGTCAGCATGTGGCCCAGGTTGCGGCGCCTGCTGGGTCCGCATGCCCGCCGGGAGTGGGAGCGGCAGCTCATCACGCCGGCTTCCCGGTGAGCCTGGACGGGCTGCCTGCCGCTCACTTGCGGGTACTGCTGGATGGTTTGCCTGTCTTCGAACGGTACGGCTTGCTGCTGGCCGGAGGGTACGCATTCAGAGCCCATGAGATCCTGCACCGTCCATCTCAGGACCTGGACTTTGCCACCAGGGACGACACCCCGCTGCCGGAGATCGCCAAGCAGGTCCAGCTTGCCTTCCAGCGCGCAGGTTATAGCGTGCGGCTTGTCGAAGCGGCCAGCCTCAGGTACGCGCGCTTGGTGCTGCGGCTTCCCGGTTCCGGTGACGAGCTGGAGATGGACCTCCTCAAGGAGGCGCTAGTGCAGCACGTCGTAAGTTCCTTACTGGTTGCAGGGTGCGTGATGTTCACTGCTGGTAGTCGACGAGGTGGACGATGGCGGCGGTGTCGAAGGCGTCGTTGGGGTGGCCGGCGGCCTGCCCGGTGCGGAGCAGGGCAGGCGTGTAGGTCTCGGTGGCGGGGTCGTAGAGGGCGAAGCCCCAGTCCTGGTCGTCGCCGAGGTATTCGATGCGGCACAGCGGGATCTGCTCGTCGTCATCGTCGCCCTGGCCGGCCCAGGCCGTCAGGTAGCCGAAGGAGCCGCGCCATCTGATGGTGACTTCCTGCAGGCCCGGGTGGGTCTGGGAGGCGTGGTGGTCCACGGTTCCCTCGATCAGGTCTTTCAGGCGCTTGGGCGGTGCGGGCATCCCTTTAGTGTCTCCTGCCTGCGGCTATGGCACGGGCGGCAGCGGGGCCGGACGGCAAGTCGTTGCGGCTGAGGGCATCGTGGCCGGGGCCGCTGGGCGGCGCTGTCACGTGCCCGGGCTGCGCCGCCTGGTCAGCTTCTGCCTCCTGCTCCCCCAGTAAAACGGCCCGGAGGTGGAGGTGACCTTGATGTGCCAGCCCAGTCGCCGGAGCCGCTGTTCGAGATCCCGCGGCCGGTGGGGGACTTTCACGATCCGGTAGGAGGTTCCGTCCTCGAGCCGCCGGCGGATCGTAGAGGACGAGGGGCCTTCGATGAGCTCATCGGGAGTGCGGTACGCGTCGTCGGCGAAGAACACGCGGCCATCGTCCTTCAGGCAGTCAGCTACCAGAGCCCAGAACGACTCAAAGCGTCCGGGTGGCACGTGTGAGAGCCAGAACCCGAAGAAAACCACGTCATAGCGGCGGTCCGGCACCCAGGTGAACAGATCGGCCTGGACGAAGCGCACCCGGTCATCGCCCGCCCGGGCTGCCGCGATGGCGAGCATTTCCGGGGATGCGTCCACGGCCGTGACGTCCGTCGCGTGACGCAGCAGCTGGCTGGTCCACACTCCGGGTCCGCACGCGAGCTCCAGCACGCTTCCGGCCGGCTGGAATGCCTCAAGCGCTTCGGCCAGCTCGTCGCCGCCCGGGAGATCCAGGGCCTGGTTCAGGTAGTCCCCGGCAAGGGACCGGTAGTAGGTGACCTGCTCATCAAGGGGAGCCGGCCCGTTGTTCTCCGCCGCCAGCTGACCCCATTGGTATCCGTCCTGTTACGCCAGCTTCCCGTTGTCCGTTGACGATAGCCGCCACCGCCGGCCCTCGTGCCGCGTCAGGCTATACGTGGATCAGCGATCCACGCGCCAGCGCGGTGAATTCCCCGCCGTTCCGCAGCGTTACGGGTGCATTCTTCCGTGATCATCGTGACGCGGAAGGAGAATCCCGATGGCAGGTCATGCCCGTGCCGTGGCTGTCAACTTGACGAAGAAACGGCGCCGCAAGCTGGAGCAGATCGTCCGGGCAGGCTCCAGCCCGCAGCGGCTGGCGCTGCGCGCCAGGATCGTGCTGGCGGCCGCGGACGGGATGGCGAACGCCGAGATCGCCCGGCAGCTGGGCTGCAGCGTGGCGGCGGCGCGGACCTGGCGGCGCCGGTTCGCCGTGCACGGGATACCGGGTCTGTTCGATAAGCCGCGAACCGGGCGGCCGGAAGTGTACGGCCCGAGCGCGCGGCTGGCGGTGCTGGCTGTCGCCACGTCCATCCCACCGGAGGGCGAATCACAGTGGTCACAGGCGATGATCGCGAGCCACCTGCGGGACCGGGGACTGGCGATCTCGGCGGCCACCGTGGGCCGGGTGCTGGCCGAGGCGAAGGCGCGCCCGCACAAGGTCCGCGGCTGGCTCAACCGCACCGACGACCCATCGTTCTGGATCCGCGCCGGGGCGGTGTGCCGCCAGTACCTGAACCCGCCGCCAGGAACCGTGCTGATCAGCGTCGATGAGAAAACCGGCATCCAGGCAAAGTCCCGTAGGCGCCCCGAGAACCGGCGCCCGGCCGGGCCGGGAAGCCGGCCGCGAGTTCGAGTACATCCGGCACGGCACCATCTCCGCTCATCGCCGCGATGAACGTGACCACCGGCCAGGTCATCGCCGAGCGGATCGAGCGGAACGACTCAGACACCTTCACCCGGTTCCTGACGATGCTGGACCAGATGCCACCGCCCGTGGCTGCGGATCCGCCTGATCATGGACAACGGCTCCCCAGCCATACCTCCCGCGCCACGCGGACATGGCTCGCCGCCCACCCCCGGTTCACCGTCACATGCACGCCGAAACACGCATCCTGGCTGAACATCATCC
>CAWBKD010000025.1:0-424246 GCA_963789225.1 uncultured Actinomycetes bacterium | reverse complement strand
CCGCCTATGACGGGCGACGGATCGCCCCGCGCCTGCTCATCAGCCCGGACCTGCGGGTGTTCCGTGCTCAGCGGCTGGCCGGACCCGCCGCCCGGAACAAGGGCATGGCGCTGTTCCCCCGGAAGGTGCACGGACGGCACCTCGCCCTGTGCCGCTCCGACGGCGAGAGTACTAGCCTGGCCAGCTCGGCGGACGGTTACGTGTGGGGCCAGCCAGTGCTCTTGCAGGAACCGTCCGCGCCATGGCAGATGCTCCAGGTCGGCAACTGCGGGCCGCCGATCGAGACCGACCAGGGCTGGCTGGTGCTCACCCATGGCGTTGGTCCGATGCGGGTCTACGTCCTCGGCGCTCTCCTACTGGACCTCGATGACCCGACGCGCGTCGTGGGCTGTTCGAAGACTCCGCTGCTATCCCCCGACCGTGATGAGCAGGACGGCTACGTCCCCAACGTCCTGTACTCGTGCGGAGCCTTCCTGCACGACGGCCTGGTGTGGATTCCCTACGGCATAGACGACAGCCGGATCGGGGTAGCTTACGCGCCGCTCGATGAGGTGCTGGCCGACATGAGCAGCGCCTCGTAGGTGCGCAGTAATCCTCGACGGGCGGACGCCACCGAGGTGGGCAGCACGCCGAGCTCAAGGTAGGCATGCACAGTGGCATTGGCCCGCGACCGGGTCGCTGGCATAACCATTCGGCGCGACGCGGTGCCCGGGGCTAGGTTTCTGGTATGCCTTCGGTCGACGACATCGCGGCGGAGTACGTGGAGCGGGCGGCCGCCCTGGACCCGTGCTGGGCCACTTCCGCCGGGATCGCGGGGCACGACCATGAGCTGGCGGACCTGGGTGCTGACGGGTTCGCCGGGCGGGCGGGGCTGGCGCGCTCAACCCTGGCGGTCCTTGACGCGGCCGACGCCCCGGACCCGCGCGAGCAGGTCGCGCGGGCCGCGATGGCCGAGCGGCTGGCCCTGGCTGTGGAGTGCTACGACGCCGGGGACACCACCAGCGAACTGAACACCATCAACAGCTGGGTGCAGAAGGTGCGCGAGGTCTTCGACCTGATGCCCACGGAAGGCGAGGAGGCCGCGGCCAACATCGCCAAGCGGATGGCCGCGGTGCCGCGGGCGTACCGCCAGTTGTCCGCGACCTTGCTCGGCGCGGCCAGGGATGGCCGCTGCGCGGCCAGGCGGCAGGTCGAGGAGGTCGCCGGGCAGTGCGCGGCCTGGGCCAGGCCGGGGGATTCCTTCTATGCAGGGCTGGCCGGGCGGCTGACCGGGGTCCCGGATTCGCTGCGGGAGGAGCTGGGCGTGGCCGCGCGCGCGGCTACGGCCGCGACGGCCGAGCTTGGCGCCTTCCTCGAGGCCGAGCTGATGCCGCTGGCCAGGGAGACCGATGCCTGCGGGCCTGAGGTCTACGCCCGGGCCTCGCGGTGGTTCCTCGGCGCCGCCGTGGATCTGCGGGAGGCCTACGCGTGGAGCTGGGCGGAGATCGCCCGGCTGCGGGCCGAGATGGCGCGGGTCAGTAACCTGATCCGGCCCGGGGCCACCGTGGCGGAGGCCGTGGCGATCCTGGACGCAGACCCGGCCCGGCGCGTGGAGGGGCGCGAGAACTTCCGGGCCTGGATGCAGGAACTGGCCGGGCGCACCATTGCGGAGCTGGACGGGGTGCACTTCGACATCCCGGCGCCCGCGCACCGGATCGAGGCCGTGATCGCACCCACCAACGACGGCGGGATGTACTACACCGAGCCCTCCGATGACTGGTCCCGGCCCGGGCGGATGTGCTGGTCGGTGCCGGACGGCGTTGAGACGTTCGCCACCTGGAAGGACGTCACGGTCGTCTACCACGAGGGCGTTCCCGGCCATCACCTGCAGATATCGCACGCCATGGCGGAGACGGAGAGCCTGAACCGCTGGCAGCGCATGTCCTGGGTATCGGGCCACGGCGAGGGCTGGGCGCTTTACGCGGAGCAGCTCATGGCAGAGCTCGGATACCTGGACGACCCGGGGGCCTATCTCGGGATGCTCGACAGTCAGCAACTGCTCGCCGCCCAGGTGCCCCTGGACATCGGCGTGCACCTGGAACTGGCTGTCCCGGCGGGCACCGGCTGGCGCGAGGGCGAGCGCTGGAATGCCGAGATCGCCTGGGAGTTCCTGCGCGCCCACTCCAGCTGGGATGAACGGCAACTGCGCTCCGAGCTACGCCGCTGCCTCGGCATGCCGGGTCAGGCCCCTTCCTACACCCTTGGCGAACGGACCTGGCTACAGGCCCGGGAGGACGCCAGGGCACGGGCCGGAGCAGCCTTCAGCCTCAAGGACTTTCACGCCAAGGCACTCAGCCTGGGCGCTATGGGTCTTGACCCGTTGCGCGAGGCCCTTGCCCGCGTCTAAGAAGGCTCAGCACAGCACTGACGGGCCGGGACGGCACGACGTCAGCCTTTTTCTCGCTGCGCCAGCAGACCGGAACGCGTTCCTAGGCGGTCTCGGGGTCGGGCAGATCCGATGGCATGAGCTCGAAGCCCTCGGTTGCTGCCGCGGTGCGCAAAGAGCAGTCGAAGGCCGCAAACACCGTACAGCTTGCGTCGACGCGGCGCACAGCCAGCGCGGTGGACAACTGGACTGCGTCATAAGCCCGAAGGCCATGCGATGCGCACAGCCTGGCCGCCTCGTCCAGGAGGCTCCCCGAGAGTGCGACGGCGGCGAAACGCGGGGGCTCAGAGTCGGTCCCGAAGTAATCAGCCTCGAAATCGGCGGTAAGCAATCTGGCGTCGCCGGCGGACAGTTCACCCATGCGCTGCTTGCGCCACAGTGCCGCCGGAACCTCCACCCTGGCCAGCTGCGCGACAGCGATGCTCACCAGGCTGCGGACCTGCTCGTGGCCAGCCTCATCCGCATACAGCTTCACCAGTGCCGAGGAGTCGGCGAACGTACTCAACGATCTTCGCTGACCAGCTGTGATAGCGCCGTCCCCGCGCCGGCGCGGCTACGGGCGCCAGCGGTTTCCTCGCGCGGGGGACGCCTGTGACGTTCACCGGGCTCGGCCAGCAAGCCGGCCTGGTCCAGGCGTTCCCGCAGGCGCTCGGCCTCGCTGCCGGCCAGGCGCGGGTTGGTCGCGGCGTCGAGTACGGCGGTCACGTAGTCATTCATGCTGCGGTGTTGCCGCCGGGCGGCACGGCGGACCCGTTCGATGAGGTCGGCTGGCGCTCGCCACGTCATCTGTTCCATGCCTCTACGGTAGCAGGCATGCATGCATTCACCTTGCCGCGAGCCACTTCAGATCCGTTTCGTCCCTGATCCGCGCCTCCTGCTCGCGGGCGAACAGCGTGTCGGTCTTGGTCAGGACGAGCGTGTAGGGGCTGCCTCCCGAGTCACGCTTCCACGGGTTATTCCCTACGGCATAGATGACAGCCGGATCGGGGTGGCTTACGCGCCGCTCGGCCAGGTACTGGCCGACATGAGCAGCGCCTCGTAGGTGCGCAGGTAATCCTCGACCATGCGGTCGGCGCCGAACCGCAGGACGGCGCGGTCATGGACGGCCGAGCGGTCCAGCCGGACCGCCGCGCGGACCGCGTTGACCGACGACCCGATGTCATGGGCCAGGTATCCGGTCACGCCCTCGTCCACCACCTCGGCCATCGAGCCGCGCCGGTAGGCGACGACCGGGGTACCGCACGCCATGGCCTCCACGACGGACAGGCCGAACGGCTCGTCGAAGTAGATCGGGTGCAGCAGCACCGCCGCCTCGCCGAGGACGTCCGCGCGGCGCCGCGGGCCGACTGAGCCGAGGAAGGTCACCTGATCCCCGTCGACATGCGGCTCGACGGCCTCGGCGAAATACCGCTCGTCCTGCACGATGCCGCAGATCACCAGCCGCCGTCCCGCGCGGCGGGCGATCTCGATGGCGTCAGCCGTTCCCTTGTCCGGATGGATGCGCCCGAACGAGACCAGGTAATCCCCGCCAGCGGCGCGGAACGGGAACATCGTGAGGTCGATGCCGTGATGGATGGTCGCGGCATAGTCGAGCCCGGGGTAGCGGTCGGAATCCGAGATCGCAACGAACGCCGAGCGCGACCGCGTGTAGGCGGGCAGGATGCCCGCGCCGGAGAAGCCGTGGATGGTCGTCACCATCGGCGCCCGCGCGTGCTCGCCAAATGCGAGCGGCAGCCAGTCGAGGTGGTTGTGCACCAGCTCGAACTCACCCGATCGGGCCAGTGCGTGCGAGACGTGCAGCGCCTCCCAGACCCGGCCGTCCATCCCGGGGTCCTCCGCGTAGCCGTGCGGGCAAACACCGTCGAGAACCGCCGCCGTCACCGAGTCGAGCGTGGCGAAGAGCGTGACGTCGACTCCCCGCGCGACCAGCCCCTCAGTGAGCAGGCTGGCGATCGACTCCCACGGCCCGTAGTGCTTGGGCGGCGTGCGCCAGGCGATCGGCGCGAGCATGGCGAGCCTCATCGTTCCGCCGGCGAGGTCACGTCAGACCCTGGTGGCCCGGGCTTCGATGCTGCGCTGGATGTGACGCCATTCGGCCACGGTAACCCGCGGGCAGGCGGTGCGAGTGGCGACTCAGTCAGGAAGAGCGGTAACTGACACCGGCGCCCCGCCCGGCCTGTTCCCCGGCGAGTTCTGATCCTCATGTGGCCCGGACCGGACCCCGCTCTGAGCCGCCTGGCGGGTGGCCCGGGTGGCTGCCTCGTCACGCGGATGGTCTAATGCTCTGCGCGCCGCAGGGCTGAGCTGACCCGGCCTCGAGCGGCGGCGCGAGCACGGCTGGTCACCCGGGTGTCCGGCATGGTGTTTAATGGGTAGCGGTTGTAGTCGAAATTCGTTACGTGTACCTGCGCCTGCGAACTTCTGACAGTGGCGCCGCGAGTACACGGCCGGGTCTTCCCGGCAGGCTGGCGGTCGCGCTAAACCCGGGGGCACATATGTGCCTCCCGAACGATCGTCTCTACAGGAGAAGTACATGGCTGAAGGCACCGTCAAGTGGTTCAACGACACCAAGGGCTACGGCTTCATCGCCCCCGACGACGGAACCGCCGACGTGTTCGTCCATCACTCCGCCATCCAGGCTGACGGCTTCCGTAGCCTGCAGGAGAACCAGCGGGTCACCTACACCGCCGGACGCGGACAGAAGGGCCCCCAGGCGGAGGAAGTCCGCCCGATCTAACCGCCAGCGGACCGGGCCGGGCGCCATCTGACGTCCCGGTCCCGGTCCGCGACGCACTTTCTTGCCGCCAGTGGTTCGTGCGCGGCGCTTACCAGGCGACAATGACGGGCCGGTTCCCGGCTGCTTCTGCCAGGCGGGATAGGTCGCCGGGGTCACCAGTGAGAATGCGGTCGCCGGGCGCGGCCAGAAGCACGACAGTCGCGTCGATGGGGTCGGCCGTGCCCGCGGCAGCTTGCAGGACGCCGGCATCTCGCCCGTCTTGCTGGGTAACTGTGCGCACGTCCACCGCGCGCAGGAGCCGGGCCAGATTTACCCGCCGCCCGTCGCGGTCACGCCAGACCTGGGCGATGACCATGGCATTGCTGCGCAGCTCTAGTCCGTGCTGCTCGGCGGCACGCAGCCTGGCCACCATGGCGCGATCGTCACGATCCACCGCCATCAGAGCTCCGGAGTCGAGGATCAGCGCGCTCACGCCGCCGTGTCGCCTGCGGCCAGGCCGAGTTCGAGTTCGGCGGCCTGCCGTAGAGGTCGACAAAGGCAAAGTGGCCAGCCACTATCCGTCCGTGCCGGTCCCACTCGCGGCGGCGGATCGGTCCGGGCCGCTTCGCAGCTGGCTGATCCGGCCCTTCGAAACGCCCAGCAGGACGGCGGCATCGCCGACCGAAAGCTGCGCGGCGAAACGCCGGAGGAGCTCGGAGGTGTCGCTGGCGATCTCAGCGGCGGCCCGCTCCTGCTCGCGGCGGCGGGCCCGCAGCCTGCCAGCCCGCTCGTCAAGCACCGGGTCGCCCGTGTGGTATTCCATGTCCAGGTCCATGGCCGCTTCCGCGCTGCGAGGAAGATCCTCGACCATGCCGATGACCTCGCGGACGTTGCGGTCGAGGCCCCGCAGGGTCTTGGCCCAGGTGTGCGTGCCGGACAGCGCGGGTACATCGGCCATCCATCCATCGCCGTCTCGGGTCACCACGACGTGATATTTCATCGCGCTTTCAGCCATCCCTTCCCGAACACGGGCTCCAGGTCGCGCTCGATCGCATGTAGGGTGCCGGGCCGTACGTCGCCGGTGTGCAGGGCGACGGTGGTACGGGCAGTTACCTCGGTGCCATCAGCCAGAGTTGCCCGGGCCTCGTACTGGCGGTGGGAGCCGCGCTGGCGCAGCAGGACGCCTCCGTTGCGCTCGATGAGCCTGATAACCTCCCTGGCCGTCATTAGTATAGTTTAGCGGCTAGCCAGTTCAAGTGTTTAGCCCTAAACACCGTGGTAAGCAATGCTCGGACAAGGAGTCTTTATATCCCGAACGAACCGTGGTACTTGCCGCCGGAACACCCCGGCCGCCTGGTTGGTGGAGGTCGACGGCCGACAGCGCCTAGCTCAGCGGGCCGGAATCAAGACCGTGGCCAGGCCGGCCAGCCGCTCGTTCAGGTCGCAGACGTTGAACAAGTCGCCCAGGTCGGCGAACTGCTCATTGAAGACCCAGATCCCGCCGCAATCCTCCGGCGGCGCATCCCGGCGTCCGCCGGTGCCGCGCGGGTAGGCAACTCCCGGCTCGGCCGGGATGATCTTCTCCACGACGATGTCGTGCCGCCAGTCATCGCCGAAGTCGTAGCTGTACACCACCTTCGCCCGCTCCGACCCGGCCACCTGGGCGAGCGTGGCGATGGCCTCGTCCTGGCGCTCCGCCCAGTCGTCATCGTGGTCCGGCGAGCCGAACTCACCGCACACCGTCTGGAAGCCGTGCAGGTGATAGTCGTGCCAGTCGAAGGCGATCTGCAGAACCGCGTGCACGCGGCTCAGCGGCATCGCGCTGGGAATCTCGAGCCGCCGCCAGACCGGCGGCTTCGCGCCGTACAGGCTCACCTTGACCCGGTGCACGGTGGGGACGGCATCCTCCGGCAGTTCAGGCAGTTCTTGCCGCATGACGCGCTTGCCGCCAACGAGCGTCTGCTCCTTGAGGCGACTCAGCATCTGCTGCTCCAGCGCCTCGATCGAGTTCCCCATCAGCCGGAGCACCAGCTGCTCAAGTTCGCCGAGCGTGACTGGCTTTTCTGGCACACCGCGAGCCTTCCAGACCCGAGCCCGACCCGCGACCAAAAGCGGCATACCGCCTGTGGACGTGGGGGCATGTCAATCCTGCGGCGCCGGAGGCCATATTTGAGGCACGTAGTCCTCGGCCAGCTGGAAGACCAAGCTGGCTGGTCTTAGCGGCGTACCAGCGCCTTGTCGAGCTTGGCGATAAAGGACGTCTTACGGCGGGTGCCGTTGCCGTAGGTCGGCAAGGTAGACGGCGAAACCGGCCTCGTCGCCGGCGCGCTGATAGGAGTCCCGCAGGCGTCTGATGGTCTTGATCGCCTTGGGGTAGCGGTACTTGTCGCTGGCCCTTTCCAGCCCGATCTCGATCAGGTCCTGGTAGGGGCGGATCACGTCGGCGGGATGGTTTTTCTCCCGCACCTCGATCAGCTGGAACCACTGGGACTCGGGGACCTGACCGGGGTTCGCCATCGCGGCCGCCCACGCCTCATCGAGCAGGTTCTCGCTGACCAGGACGCTGATCAGCTCCCTGACGTACCACTGCTCGGCGTGTGCCCGGTCGCGGAGCAGGTTGAGTGCCCAGCCGCTGAGATCGGCCCATTGCCCTGCCTGCTGGGCGGCATGGCGGAGCCTGAGGTAGTCGTGATGAATTGCCCGCCGTTCGTAGATCTCGCGGCGGACGGCCACCGCCTCTGCTCCTCTGCCGCCGTCGAGCAGCAGGTCCACGAGCTGGTCGCGGAGCCGGTCGGTCTGGAAGCCCGACGGAGGCTCGGCCAGCCCCTTGCGCGCCCACTGCTCAGCGTCGTCGTCCCGCCCGGCGGCGCGCAGCACCTCCACGATCTCGCCGTACCGGTGCGCGCCGCGCAGATCCTCGGCTAGCACCGCGACGTGGGCATCGATGTCGCCGGACACTGCGGCCGGCTGCTCCCGGAGATCCTTGATTCCCCGCGCGGTCCAGGAGTCCGGTTCGGCGGTAACGCCGCGTTCTTCGGTCAGCCGGGCGACCTCGGCGAGACCGCGCGGGCCAAGGCGTTCGGCGAACTCTTTAAGCTCGATGGCGGGCCAGCCTGGCCCGTCGAGCTGCATGGACACCAGCCACGTCGCCAGGCGCCTAGCATACGGAGCTGCTGAACGGCAGGCCCGCGCGTACAAGGCCATCAGCTCCCGGACATCGGCAACCTGCATGTCAGCTATGGTCCCATCAACAGCATGCCGCTGTGGAGGCACCGGCAGGCCGTCCGGGCTGAGCCGGGCCGGGATGCGCGAGGCCTGGATCTCCATCAGTGCGACCAGGCCGTATACCTCGGGTTGGGCCGACATCAGCACTGCCGCCCGACGCGATCGCCGAGTTCGACGCCATCGGCCAGTAAGCGCGTGCCAGCGGGTCCCGCCGCCGACGAGACGGTGCAGCGCCGCCAGCCCCGCTCCAGGTCGACCCGGTCCCAGCACGGGCAGGCGATAATTCCACGTCAGCGGCGCAGTCCACGGGTCAGGTCGGCCGGGTCGATGCTCACGGCGAAGGGACGGTCAGCGGCGAAAGGACCTGACGATTTCGCCGCGAGAGCGTAACGGCCTTCGTGCAGCTCGAAGACGGTCAGCTCCGGCTGGGTCGGGTCCGGGTTCACGATCCAGTACGAGGGGACGCCGAACCGCTCGTATGCGGCTTTCTTCCTGTTCAGGTCGACCAGCGCGGTAGTGGGCGACCGGATCTCGACGACGAGCAGCGGCGGCTCGGTGAACTTCGCACCGCCGATCTGGTCCAAGCGGACCACCACCAGATCGGGATCGAACTCGGTCTGAGGTCCGAGTTCGACGGCCGGCTCGGGCACGACGCAAAGGTCTTCGGGGCAGGCGCCGCTAAGGACACCGCATAGCCGTCCCGCCACGACCTGGTGAACTGTCGTCGGCCGGGGGCTCACGACGAGCACTCCGTCCAGAAGCTCGTACCGGCGGCCGTCATCGGGCATCCGGTCCAGCTCGGCGACGGTGAATGGGCGGCCGGCGGCAGGCCAGGCCTCGGCGATCGTCACGACACTCATGGTGCCCCCTTCTGTACATGGCGTCCACTTTGCCAGGGGCCTGCGACATTCATGAGCCCAGTCATAACGAGCGGTTACTACCATTCTCGCCCGCTAAAATGCGACGGTGACCGCGACGGAGTGAGCGACGGTCGCGTCGCTGGCGACCGCCCTGGGCACCCTGGTCCTCGCGGTAACGACCTTCGCGTCCGTCCGCTCGGCGAACTACTCGGCACGCGCCGCGGACCAAGCTGCTCGTATCGCCGAACAGTCGGCCCGCATCGCCGAGCGTTTACTGATGGCGGCAGAGCGCCCGCTGCTGATGAGCTCGCGGTTCCAGGACCCGGAGCAGAAGATCCAGTTCATGGAAGGCAGGCTCTTGAAGGTCGGCGGCGGCACCGCAACCCTGGAGGTCGCTGACGGCGTGGTGTATATGGTGATCTCGGTCCGGAACGTCGGCACCGGGCTCGCCGTCATGCACGGCTGGCACGTCGAGGTGACCGGGCAGCCACAGCAGACCCATCCGCCCCTCGAGGATTTCACCGCCCAGACCCGCGACATTTACGTGGCATCCGGCGACGTCGGATTCTGACAGGGAGCGTTGCGCGATCCGGCCACAGCCCAGTTCAAGGCCGTCGCCGCCGCAGTCGAGGCTGGCGACCCGATGATGCTCAGCATCCTTTACGGCGACTGGGAAGGCGGCCAGCGAGTGATCAGCCTGTTCACGCTGCGGCACGCGAACGACAGGTGGCTGACGACAACGGGCAGGCACTTCAACGTCGACCGCCCCGACCCACGCTAGCGCGCGCCGTCGTCAGGCGACGGGGCGTATTGGCGATATCCAAGGTCCCGGTCCGCCCCACGAACTTATGCCCGAACGGACTATGGTGCGAGCCCGCGATAAACCGTGGCCCTGGACGCTTGTCCACACGCGGCGCGGCGGGAACGGATGACGGCAACGTGGGCATCTGGGACAATCGCGGGGTGAGCCCGAAGAGTCGCGGACGTCCGCCCGGCCGTGGCCGGAGTCGGCGTCCGGCATCAGGCCGTTCGAGCGGAAGGGGCCGACCAGCTGGAAGCATCTTCGAGCGGGTGCCCGACGAAGAGACCGACTGCTGGTTTGACGATCCGCTCCCCGGCGACCGGAGGTCCTGGGCGGTGCCACCGGGACACGGGACCTATCAGGGCCTCGACCTGGAACGGCTGGATCCGGACGACGAGGATGAGCGCACCTTCCTGCTCGAGGCGCAGCACCTGGATATGGAGGAGGCGCTCCAGCGTCACGAGGAGATGACGGGTCCCGACGGCGAGCCGATAAACCCCACGCTGCACGTCACGCTCCACCAGATTGTCGCGAACCAGTTGCTGGCCGACGACCCGCCCGAGACGTGGCAGACGGTCCAGCGGCTCGCCGGGCTCGGGTACGACTGGCACAATGTGATGCACTTGGTCATGGGCCCGGTCACCGAGGCTGTATGGGAGGCCCTGGCCGAGAAGCGGCCCTTCGACCATGCGGACTACGCGCGGCGGCTGGCCGAACTGCCGGGCGTGTGGCCGCCACCGGAGGAACTCGGCCTATGAGCCCGGCCGCCCCGGTGCCCTTAAGCACCCCGGACGGCGGCAGCCAGAACCGCGCCACGCCTACCTCAGCCATGCTGGCGAGGATCTATGCGGGCCGCGCGAGATCGGCGGCAGCAGCCCAGGCGTTGGCCCCGATCGTGACGGCGTCCTTGCGAGGACGTCCGCGGGGGCGCTTACCCGGCACGATCGCGCCGCGCATCAGCAACTCACCGCCCCAGACGCCCCAGGGCTCCCTGCGCTCCAGCGCGCCGGCCAGGCAGGCCACCCTGGCCCGGCATCCCCAGCACATCGCCTTCGCTTGCTCCACGTCCTGCGGAGACTCGGCGAAGAACAGCTCCGGATCCTCCGTGCACGGTAGACGCAGGCTCAGCCCCGTGGTGTCCTGCCCGCCAACGGTGGCATCGCGCCACTGCATCGGTGCCATCACCTCTTGTTCCCCGTTCTCCCACGGCCGCGGCACCGCGGCCAACAGTGACGGGCCGGCCCTCATCCGGCGTCCGCTGCGGCCTGGCACGCGACCGGCCGCTGTCTGCGCAGCGACCGACGCACCGCCCGGACCGGGCTGGCGAGCGCCGAGCCGAGCCGACCGAGGTCGGCGGCCAACCCGCCGACCTCGGCATCGGCCGCCCGGGTCTCGGCCGCCGTCTTGCCGCGTTCGGCCTGGTAGATGCCGTAGTAGGAATTGACCATCATTCGCCTCCCAGGCGATCCCTCGTAGACGGTTAGTGCTGGCGGTCCGCCTTCGCCCCGTTCACCCCGTGCCGACGCGGATCGCCCCGGGACGTCACCGCCGTTCACCGGCACCGTCCCGCTTGTACGACGAACGCCCCGGGGCCCAGCCGGACAGCGATCGCCGTCACCTACCAGACTCGCCCTAAGTCCGCTGCTGCCGCATAAGGCAAAAGCCATATCTTCGCCGCCCGCACGGCCTTACCCAGCACCTGAGGCACTCAGGCCGCGAGCACGCGATGTTCGGCCTTGCGGTCCCGGTGCAGCGTGTCTCAGCCCGCGCCGATCACGCAGATCACGCAGATCACGCAGCCAGGCCCCGGCTGGGCGCCTGCCACGCTGTCCCGCCGCGCCCGGTTCCGCTTGTCTATCCCGAACGAACGGTTTCCACGGAAGCGCCTTGTGCAATCTTTCACAAGCCGTCTCCGCGGAAACGCTTGCTTTGCCAGGCAAAAGGGTGCGGAGGTCAGCCTTCCTCGTCTAGGCACAGGCACACCGGATGCCCGGCCGGATCCAGCAGAACCCTGACATTGTCCTGCGGCTGGAACTCGGCGACCCGCGCGCCCAAGGCCACGGCGTCGGCGACGGCAGCGTCAAGGTCCTGCACCTGGAGGTCGAGGTGCATCATGGTGCGCTGCTCGCCCGGCGCCGGGGGCCATACCGGGGGCACGTAGTCCTCGGCCAGCTGGAAGACCATGAAGACGGAGTCCTGGGGCGGCTTGATGATGGCCGTGCCTGGCTCCTCGTGCACCACCGGCCAGTCGAGCAACCTCGAGTAGAAGGCGGCCAGCGCCGCCGGGTCCGGCGCCTCGATGGCGGTACCCCACCACATTCCCTTCGCCCGGCCACGCACGGGCCGATGCTAGCGGACGTTCCGCAAGCGGCGCACAGCGGCGCATGGCCGACTCAGCGGGTGGCGCAGCAACCGGCCACGGCGCCGAACGCCTGCTTGGGCTCCCAGGGCAGGTCAGGGTAGGTCGTCCCGTGCCGGCGGGCGTAGGTTACGAGCTCTGCCGCAAACGCTACGGTTGGGCAGTGTTCGGCCATGGTCACCCTGGCGGCGGTAAGGTCCCGCCAGGACGGACGGACCTGGACGCTTGCCTCACGGCCGTGCAGGGTACCGGCCACCCGGATGTCCCGGCACTGGCCCGGGCGGTTGCAGAGTTCGCCGCCTCCGGCGCCTCGCTCAGCATCGAGCAGGTGGCCGAGCTGAAGGTCCCGCTATCTGGTACCCGACCCCCGATCTGGCGGCGTGTCCGGCTGCCGACCGCCGCCACCCTGGCTGATCTGCACCAGGCCATCCAGGTGTTGTTCGGCTGGGACGGCGACCACCTGCACCTGTTCCAGGTGGGCAAGAAGCAGTACACAGACGAGTTCACGAGCCTGGAGGGGACCGGGGACGAACAGGCAGTACGGATCCGCGACGTCCTGACACCAGGCGCGAAGATCGGTTACACCTACGACTTCGGAGCCGACTGGGAACACGAGATCACGCTGGAGCAGACGATCCCGCGCGACCCCGGCCAGGACTACCCCGTCTGCGTGGGGTGGCGCGGCGACTCCCCGGCCGGGTACTGGTCCGAGGACGACCCTGAAGAATCCGAGCCGTTCAGCCTGGCCGAGGTAAACCGCGAGCTGGCCGCGCTCGGCGGGGGCCGAGAGTCTTGATATCCCGAACGAACCGTGGCACTTGCCCCGGAACACCCCGGCCGTCTGGTTCGTGGAGGTCGACGGTCGGCACCGCCTGGCTCAGCGGGCCGGAATCAAGACCGTGGCCAGGCCGGACAGCCGCTCGTTCAGGCACTGGGAATCTCGAGGTGCGCGCGCCGAACCCCGTGCATCTGACGGGACGTGACGGAGGCGGCTGCGGTAACACCATGATCCGGGGACCGTCAGTTCAGTAGGGACGATCGGAATGTATCTGGTTGTATGCGGTGATGGCGCCGGGCCGGGGATGCTACCGTCGGCGCCGAGTTCGAAGCCTGCGCTGAGTGCCCACTTCCTGACTTCGGATGTGCCGGCCTGCCACCGTGAGCCGGTGATTTCGGTGCCTGGCTGGCGTGGCCGGGCCAGCCGGATGGCCTCGGCGACGAGGTCGGCGGCGCGTCGCGTTTTCTCGATCGCGAGTTCGCTGAACACAGCGCCGGAAAGCTCCTCCACGGTGCGGCCTGGCCGCTCGCGCTCGAGCTTGCGCACAGTCTCGGCGAGTTCGTCCAGGCTGAAGACGCGTACCGGGTTATCGAACAGGCCCAGCTGGGGGCGCGCTGGATGTGACGCCATACGGCCAAGGTAACCCGCGGGCGGGCGGTGCGAGTGGCGACTCAGCCAGCAAAAGCGGTAGCTGGCCGGGGAAGGGGGTGGCGTACTCCCCCAGCTTGACGTAGCGGGGCGCGGTCAAGAGTTGATGGCGGTCACCGCCGGTAGATCGCCGAAGCGCGCCTTGGCGTCGCGGCTCACGATGATCCGGCCGGTCTCGGCCGCATGCGCGGCGATGATCAGGTCGTGCGCGCCACGGGGGGTACCGGTACGGCGGACATGCGCCAGCAGGCGCGCATGGTTGGCCGCCGTCACCTGCGTGTAGTCAAGGACGTCGACCGCGGACATGATCGCGGCGAGGGCGCGGGCGCGTTCGGCTGCCCGGTCGGCCGTATTCGCCATCTCGATGCCGACGCGGTACTCGGCGACCGTTACTGACGCGATGGCCAACTCGTCGTCATCCAGCGACGATCGATCCATGGTCCCGCGCTCGTAGGCGATCAAGGTGACGGTATCGAGGATCAGGCGCCGGCCCATGGATCCGGAACCTCCGAGTTCACCAAGGCGACGGCTTCAGCGATGTTCCGGCTGAACTCGTCGTCCGGCGGGGGCACGCCGACCAGTGCTGAGCGTAGATCGGCGCCGGTACGGAGCCGGGCTGGCCCGATCTCCGCAACCGGATGGCTGCCTCGGACGATGGTGATTGTCTCGCCGCGTTCGACGGCATCGAGCAGATCAGAGAAGTGCCGTGACGCCTCGGTCGCAGTCATGGTCTTCATACGGCCATGGTATCTGATAATCAGATTCGGCAACGACATTGCCTGTCAGGCACTAACGACTTGCCGCGGGGACACCCGGCCGTTTGGTTCCTGAAGGTCGACGGCCAGCAGGGCCTGGCTCAGCGGGCCGGAATCAAGACCCGTGGCCAGGCCGGCCAGCCGCTCGTTCAGGTCGCCGACGTTGAACAAGTCGCCCAGGCCGGCAAACTGCTCATTGAAGACCCAGATCCCGCCGCAGTCCTCCGGCGGCGCATCCCGGCGCCCGCCCGTGCAGCGCGGGTAGGCCACTCCCGGCTCGGCCGGGACGATCTTCTCCACGACGATGTCGTGCCGCCAGTCGTCGCCGAAGTCGTAGCTGTACACCACCTTCGCCCGCTCGGCCCCGGCGACTTGGGCGAGCGTGGCGGTGGCCTCGTCCTGCCGTTCCGCCCAGTCGTCATCGTGGTCCGGCGAGCCGAACTGACCGCACACCGTCTCGAAGGCGTGCAGGTGATAGTCGTGCCAGTCGAAGGCGATCTGCAGGACCGCGTGCACGAGGTTCAGCGGCATCGCGCTGGGAATCTCGAGCCGCCGCCAGACCGGCGGCTTCGCGCCGTACAGGCTCACCTTGACCCGGTGCACGGTGGTGGCGGCATCTTCGGGCAGTTCGGGCAGTTCTTGCCGCGTGACGCGCTTGCCGCCAACGAGCGTCTGCTCCTTGATGCGATTCAGCATCTGCTGCTCCAGCGCCTCGAACGAGTTCCCCGTCAGCCGGAGCAGCAGCCGCTCGAGTTCGCCCAATGTCACTGGCTCTTCTGGCACACGGCGAGCCTTCCAGACGCGAGCCCGACGCGCGACCCATAGCGGCATACCGCCACCGGACCCGGTTCGCCCCCCGTGACCGTCAGTTCAGTAGGGACGGTCGGGATGTATCTGGTTGTATGCGGTGATGGCCGGGCCGGGGATGGTACCGTCGGCGCCGAGTTCGAAGCCTGCGCTGACTGCCCAGTTCCTGACTTCGGATGTGCTGGCCTGCCGCTGTGAGCCGGTGATCTCGGTGCCTGGCTGGCGTGGCCGGGCCAGCCTGACGGCCTCGGCGACAAGGTAGGCGGCGCCCCGCGTTCGCCTGACCGCGAGTTCGGTGAACACGGCGCCGGAAAGCTCCTCCACGGTGCGGCCTGGCCGCTTGCGCTCGAGCTTGCGCACGGTC
Organism: uncultured Actinomycetes bacterium; assembly: GCA_963789225.1. Lineage (GTDB taxonomy): Bacteria > Actinomycetota > Actinomycetes > Streptosporangiales > Streptosporangiaceae > Palsa-504. The sequence goes on along the minus strand of CAWBKD010000025.1, from coordinate 408,507 downwards.
TCGGTGAGTTCGTCCAGGCTGAAGACGCGTACCGGGTTATCGAACAGGCCCAGCTAGGGGCGCGCTGGATGTGACGCCATGCGGCCACGGTGATCCGCGGGCGGGCGGTGCGAGTGGCGACTCAGCCAGGAAGAGCGGTAACTGGCCGAGGAACGGTCCAAGGTCGCGGTCCGGCTGTGCGCCATTGTCGCAGCCGGATCCGCCGGACGCGGAAGGGCCGATTCTGCCGTCCCGTCGTCGTCAGGCCGCCTGTCCGGACAGCCAGGACAGCATCTTGCGCAGCCATTGGGGTGCACCGGGGATCGCGGCGGCGCGTTCGCGATCGGGCTGTGCTGCCGATACCGCGCGCCAGCGGAGCGGACGGTACCGGTCGTGCGCGGCCGCACTGGCCAGTTGCTGTAGCGCCGAGGCCTCAAGCTGGCGGACACGCTCGCGGCAGACGCCAAGTTCGGCGGCGAGGCTGCCGTAGGTGCGCGGGGTCTCGGCGAAGCTGCGCGAGGCAAGGATCAGCCTGCGCCGCTCCTCAAGCTCATCCATCAGTTCCCCCGCCAGCCTGGGCAGATCGCTGTCGGGTAGTGCCGCCCCGGCCAGCGGCTGGAGGCTCAGCCGGCGGATGCGGTCCCAGCTGCGGGCGACGTCAGGCGGCAGGTCCCCCACACCGGGCGCCAGCGTGAGGAGATCCCCAAGCTCCTGTGCCCCTCGCTCGGCGACCGCCCACGCGGCCGCGACCTGCAGTGCCCTGGCCGCGTCCGCGGGCAAGCCCGCAGGCGGTACCGGGTCGGCCGCGGGCAGCGGCCCGGCGTCGCCAGGAGCTAGCAAGCAGCCCGTTCGGGCCTCTGCACCGCCGAATCCGAGGTCGGCGATGGCCTGCCGCACCGCCGTGATGAATCGGGGCCCGCTGTTACGGAACTCGAGCAGGCAACCCTCAGGGGTGACGGCGACCTCCTCGACGTAGGCGAATCCTTCCCGTTCGAGCAGGTTGTAGAACCGGTTGCTGCCCGACAGGCGGTGCAGCGGCCCGGTGAGCACGTGCAGCGGGGTTCGCCCGGCTGGCACCGGGTGCAGGTCCCAGCCGGGAACCGCCCCGGCCGCGACAAGCCGCCTGAATTCGGCGGCGAGCAGGCTATCGCCCACGACGTGCAGGGACTGCGCGGCCAACCGGAATACCAGCGCATCCCCGAGCGGCTCGTACTTCGACCCGGCTCGGGCTGAGCCCTCGACTGCCCGCAACAGATGGCTGACGACCGCCTGCAGTTTCTGCTCGGGGGTCTCGTCCCAGCCGGGGCCGGATGCCGTTCCTGAACAATCCACAGGATCTCACCGTAGCGCCGATGGCAGTTACTCCGGGCGGCCGAGCCCGAGCGCGTCCAGGGCGCGCAGGAGGTGGGGTTCGAAGCGGTCGGGGCCTGCGTGGCGCAGCTCCGCGGCCGTCCACCACCGGACCTGGGCGAATTCGCGCTGGTCCGGATGCAGGGGCTGCCCGACGCGGCCGGCCAGGGCGAACCACAGGCTGACGTCCACGTGCCGTGCCGCGGGCGGACCCACGGTCTCGGTCATCGTCAGGAAGAACGGCCTGTCCCCGAACGCCGGGTCGAGTTGGACGGTGACGCCGAGTTCTTCGACGGCCTCGCGCCGAACGGTGTCCAGCGGATGCTCGCCGGGCTCGACATGCCCTCCGGTCGGCAGCCACAGGCCGGACGCCCGGTGGTCGCAGAGCAGCACGCTGCCGGCCGACCGGTCGACGAGCAGGAAGTACGACACCAGATGTGGTGACGGGATGAGCGGCTTCACCCGCCGGAAGATGTCATCGGTCCCGGCGAGCCACGACACCGCGGTCCGGCTGTGCTCCCGTCCGAGGTCATCCGTGGGCTCGATGCCGGACACCAGGCCGACGATCATCGACTTCAAGGCACTCGGCATGCGCGTTATTCTCCCGCGAACCGGCAACGACCCGCATGACCAACGGGCGAGACTGTCGGTGGCGGTGCCGAGGCTCTGGGCATGGCAGATAGCAGATTGTCCGTACGCGACCGTGAGCTGTTCCTGGCCGAGCCGCACATCGCGGCCCTGTCGGTGTCGGCCGGGCCGGACCGCGGCCCGCTGAGCGTGCCGATCTGGTACCAGTACGAACCCGGCGGGGAGGCGTGGATACTGACCCCGGCCGACTCGCGAAAGGCCCGGCTGATCGAGGCGGCCGGGTGTTTCACCCTGATGGTCGAGCGGGTCACGCCGACGATCCGGTACGTGTCGGTGGAGGGCCCGGTCACGCGCATGATTCCGGGGACCGACGAGCTGCTGCGGGAGATCAGCGAGCGCTATCTGCGGCCGGAGGAAATCCCGGCGTACATCGAGTTCGTCACGGCGGAGCTTGGCGAGCAGGTCGCGATCTACCTGCGTCCGCAGCGATGGCTGTCGGCGGATCTGGGACCGGGCTGAACTTCGCCACGCCTGGGTTACCGCGGCATCGAGCTGGCTTGCCACTCTTCCCGGGTCAGGGCGTATTCGACCTCTCCTTGCTCGGCACCTGGGATGGCGGGCACGTCATCCGAGCGGTAACCGCGGACGAAGGCCAGGCCGCATTTCTCCATGACCCGCCGGGACGGCTGGTTGACCGCCATCGTGTGCGCGACGATGCGATTGACGCCGAGATCGGTAAAAGCACTTGCGGATGAGGGCGCGCGATCCCTCGGTGGCGTAGCCCTGGTTCCACGCCGCCTTGCGCAGCCGGTAGCCCAGGTCGACGCTGCCGTCCTCGGTCGGCCTCAGCGCGCGGTCGGGACGGCCCCGCCGACTCGCCTGCCATGCTGTCCGGCCGCGCCCATTTCCGCTGCTTTATGCCGAACGACCGGTGGTGCAAGCCCCAGAACTCCAGTCTGCGAGCCGACAGTCAGCGTTGTGCGTCTCGTCGGCCGTCCGGTACCACACCACGCCGAGCCGCAGACGGTCCGGCGTCCAGCTCGCACCAGACGACCTTGCCCGCAGGCTCCTGGGTGAGGTACCAGTCCCAGCGCGCGCTCAACGCCGTCACCAGGAACAGCCCGCGCCCGCCCTCCTCCTGAGGGTCGGGCGTGCCGTCTTCGCCGAGATCTTTCGGTGCTGGGGGCCGCGGGTCCGCATCCCAGACTTCGATGAGGACGCGGGCGCTGTCGCCCGACAACCACAGGCGGACAGCCGCCTGGTCGACGTGTCCCGCCGTAGCCTTCACGGCATTGGTAACCAGTTCGGAGACCAGGAGTTCGGCGGTCGCGGCGAGCCCGTTCAATCCCCACTCCCACAGCAGGTGCCTGGCGTGCAGCCGGGCGCAGGGCACCGCGGTGGGCAGAGCCCCGAGTTCGAGGTAGCTGCGCAGCGGCCGCGGATAAAGAGCGGCTCGTCAAGATGGAGAGCAGGGCCGACGCCGGAGCTGGGCTCGAGACCATGCGCTGATTGCTCTGATCCTTGGACGGCGCCGGCCCTGCGGCTCGAGGGATGGGTCATCGCGAGCTACCCCCTCTGACTCGATCCATGCGCCGCGCTTAGACGGTGGACCTGGTAGAAGACGCCGGGACGGGCGAGGTTTGGCGGCATGGCCCGACGCGACAATCCAGAACAGAACCCGACCCTGCGTGGCCGCCGCCTGGCCGCGGAACTCCAGGGCTCGCGTGAGTGCTCCCGTATGAACGTAGTGAGTACCTCCATCTGCGGCCCAACGGCCCTCAGCATGGTGAGCTCGCGGCCGACGGCTTGCCGATGATCGGCAATCGGTTGCGTCTGGCAACTTTGCCAGACGCGAGTGCTTACCATTGCCGTGTGGCACTGCGGGAGCTGTCCCGCCGCGAGATTCTTCAGGCCGTGGCGGAGTATGACCGGCTCGGCCAGGACCGATTCCTCGAAAAATACGGGTTCGGTAAGGCTCGCTCATATCGGCTGGTGGTTGACGACGAAACCTACGATTCGAAGGCAATCGTGGGCGCGGCACACGGCTTCCTTCCCGGCCGGGAACCGCTTGCCGCCGCCGACTTCAGCGGCGGGGCGGCGACCGTCGGGCACCTGCTGAGCAGTCTCGGCTTCCAGGTGACTCAGGCGGTGCCTGTCCTGTCGGTCGGGAAGCTGGTCGAGTTGCTCTCCGCGCTGCGGCCGTACCGGTCGCCGACTGGCCGCCAGGCGCTCTACCAGCCGCTCGCCCTGCTGTGGGCGATCGGCCGTGCACACCAGGGCCTTGCGCGGATGACGGAATGGAGCGAGACGGAAACCGCTCTCGGTGAGTTCCTCGAACGTCATGGCGAGCATCCATGGCCACACTATCCAGTCGCCGCGCTATACCACGCTGGCCTATGGGATCTCGGCGGCCCGCGGCCGGTGCCACCCGCGCACGGCGACGCGCCGCTGCGCTGGTTCGCCACCAACCAGCCTGCGAGCGGCCTGCCTGCACCGGTCTACAACCTCGTCCGGTACTCGGGAGAGGCCCGCGTCGCCGCGGCAGCGGCGATAGTGGATAAGTATCTTGAGGATGCCGACTATGACGCGATCCTGGCTGATGCAGGGCTCGCGGACGCTGACGTCGCCGACGATGAGGCCCCGGCCGGTGGCGTGATCGTGGTCAGGAGCCCGCTGGAGGAGGAGTACCGTCGCCTCTGCGGGATCGGGGCCAGTGCCAGCGACCGCGGCACCAGGCTTGGCCCACCGCGGGTGAGCGTTGACGTGCTGCGCCTGGAGTCGGCGCGCCGTGCCGTGCTGCTGCGCAGCGAGGGGCACTGCGAGAGCCCACGCTGCACGGGTGAGCCGCAGGACATCACCGATGCCGGTCACCCGATCCTGGAAGTGGACCACATCCAGGATCTCGCGAAAGGCGGCCCGGACCACCCCGAGCAGATGATCGCGCTGTGTCCCAACTGTCATGCGATCAAGACCCGAGGCCGTACCCGAGAGCGGCTACGCCATGAACTGTTCATGGTAGCCAGGCAGCGGCACGAGGCGATCCTGTCACGATAGGAAATAAGGACACGAGCCAAGAGCTCACGGTTGGGCCGAACGGGTGGTGGTACATGCCTCCCGTCGGGCGAATATGCTCTATCCGGAGGTGCGCTCGGCCGCCTTGAGCCGTTCGGCGAACTGGTGCCAGGCCGTTGGATTGCTCCCGGCAGTGATCGCGTTGCGGAGCAGGGCGGCGATTTTCCTCTCGACGGCTGGTGACACCGGCCGGACACATCCGATCCTGGACCACGCACGCGCATTCGCCGTGACGCCAAGATATGGCAGAACGGTCTGCCGTAAAGCTCCTGGCATAGACTCGTCCCTCCCCCGGCCCGACGCTGGCCGTGAAGCTCACCGCCCGGGCTCTGCGTGAACGCCGCCCGGCCGCCAAGCTGACTGTCACTTCTCGACGTCCGCAGATTTCGGAGGCCGACAAGCTCCGGTCCCGGCGCAGATCCGGCGGGGATGATCAAGGCGCGCACAGCCTGGGGCGCCATGGCCACGGCCTGCGGGAATGATCTCTCATCGGTCGGCGAAGAATTGCCAGCGGTTGCGTTTGGCAACGCGTTGCCAAACGCAACGACTTGTGAGTTACCTTGCTTAGGTGCCAGCACCGGTAGCGTTCGATCAGCTGTCCACAAGCGATCTTCTCATCGAACAGGTCTATCTCGGTGATACCGCTGGGCACGTAGGCGACGATCCTCTAGCTGTCCTCCTTCCGGTAGGTAATCAGGGAGGCTTCCGGTACGCGGGCTCACCCTCGCAGGGAACCGTCCGGCTCGTGGTCCTCTACACCTCTGGGATAAATGAGGACTGGCCAGATGTCCTTGATCCAGCGACCGGGACCTTTACTTACTTCGGGGACAATCGAGCTCCAGGACACGAGCTTCATGACACGCCCCGGCGTGGCAACCAGATCCTGCGCTCCGTCTTCGCCGCAGCAGCGGGCGGTTCCCCTAGTAGAGCGAGAGTCCGCCATTCCTGCTGTTCGAACGGGCCGCGACGAAAGGGCGCGCTGTTCAGTTCCGCGGGCTGATGGCGCCGGGCTCGCCGCTCGTACCGCCGGACGAGCAACTCGTCGCCCTCTGGCGCAACCGAGGTGGCCAGCGCTTCCAGAACTACCGGGCGACGTTTACGGTCCTCGACGCCAACCCGCTAAAGCGGACCTGGCTGGACTCGGTCCTGCTCGGCGCCCCGCTGGTTAATGCGCCGGCAGCCTGGTCCGCATGGGTTTCCGCCGGTGCCTTCAAAGCGTTGCTAGCGCCGCCGACCACACAGCACCGCAACCGTGCCCAGCAGCTACCTGCCGTATCCGGGGATATTGTCCTGCTTGAGATACTCTGGGAGCACTTCAAAGACCGGCCCATCGATTTCGAGCGCTGCGCCGTCGAGCTGTTCCGCCTCGCGGCGCCAGGGGTTCAGAACGTCGATGTGACCCGCCCAAGCCGCGACGATGGCCGTGACGCCATCGGGCAGTACGCCATCGGGCCAGCAGCGGACCCGATCCGCCTCGACTTCGCCCTCGAAGCCAAGTGCTACAAGCCCGGCAACGCTGTCGGCGTCAAAGAGCTTGCGCGCCTGATCAGCCGGATCAAGCACCGCGAGTTCGGGGTGCTCATCACCACCTCCTACGTCAACGAACAGGCATACAAAGAGGTACGCGACGACGGGCACCACATCATCATCATCATCGCGGGCGCAGATCTCGTGGCAACCCTTAAGACGGCCGCCATCGGCACCGCCGCCACCCTAAAATCCTGGCTCGACCAGAGTTTTCCAGCGCCCGACAAAGCAAGACCGGACGTTGGCCAATTTAATCCGGCCTCCTCAGCGATGGCCGTACGCCATAGCACCCGACAGATACCCGACGATGCACGGCACTGAACTGCATGCCTCTGGGTCGAACGCCAACTGAAATTCGCGAGATTGGGCCGAATGCACGGGTCTGTCAAGTTAACGGTGTAACTTCTTTCTCTGTTGTTACTTGCGTCCCTCGCTGAGGCGGCCGTCGAAGGTGATGTCGAAGGCGTTCAGGGCGGCCTTCCACCGGTTGGTCCAGCGCTGGCGGCCGCGGCCGGTCGGGTCCAGGCTCATGATCGCCAGGTACAGGCACTTCATGGCGGCCTGCTCGGTCGGGAAGTGGCCGCGGGCGTTCACCGCCCGCCGCAGCCGGGCATTGATCGACTCGATCGCATTCGTGGTGCAGATCACTGTCCTTATTTCTCGGTCGAAGCGGAGGAACGGCACGAATTCCGCCCACGCGTTCTCCCAGAGCCGTATGATAGCGGGATAGCGCTTCTCCCATTTGCCGGAGAACTCGGCGAACAGGTCGAGCGCCTCGGCCTCCGACGCAGCGGTGTAAACCGGCTTGAGGTCTTTCGCGATCTGCGCCCAGTCCCTTTTCGACGCGTACTTGAATGAATTCCGCAGGAGATGGACAATACATGTTTGCACGATGGTCTTCTCCCACACGGCACCCACCGCGTCAGGCAGGCCCTTGAGCCCGTCGCAGACCAGCATGCACACGTCCCGGACACCGCGGTTCTTGATTTCTGACAAGACGCGCAGCCAGTACTTGGCGGAAGCGCACATGTTCGCGTGATCATGTGCACGGTGCTGCCTGCAGTTCACAGGTTGGGCAGCCGGGTGGGGTCGATGCGGTCGGCGAGGTAGGCGGTGACGGCGTTGCGGGTCATGCCGAAGGCCTCGGCGACGAGCTTGGGGTCTGCGGTGTTGACCATGGCGAGCAGTCTGGTGGAGCGCAAGACCCGCGGCCGGACCCCGGCCGGTGCCGTGGCGTTTTTGACATAGCCGCTGTCGGCGGGCGTGCGGGTGGCCTTGGTGACGCGGGTGACCAGTAGGTGGGGGTTGTCGCCGCCCAGCGCCTGCCGGTGATCCAGGCAGCGCTGGATGGCGGCCCAGGTCCACGGGTCCAGCGGGGTGGCATGCGGCCGTCCGGGCAGCTTGACCGCCTGCGCGGTGTGGTCGATGGCGCCGGTGGTCAGGAGGCGGATCTCCTGGGTGGTGGCGCCGTGGATCAGGGCGAGCAGCCCGGTGGCGGCTTCGTGCGGGTGAACGCCGGCGGAGGTCCAGCGGCGGAACAGGTCGCGCTGCTGGCCGGCGGTGAGGCTCGGGCCGCGGAAGCCCCAGGGCCGGGTAATGGTGATGTCGGCGGCGGGGTCCGTCAGGATGAGGTGACGGCGGGCAGCGAAACGGAAGAACCGCTGGAGCGCGGACAGCCGGTGCGCCGCCCGCGCGGGCCGGGTGGCGAGGAATGCCTCGATGTCGCCGGCGGTCACGGTGGCCCAGTCGGTGATGGCTGTCGTGCTGGTGAGGAAGGCGGCCAGGTCGCGGACGGCGGTGAGGTGGGCCTCGATGGTCGCGTGCTGGCGGGGACGGGTGCCCGCGCGCCGGGCTCGCTCGCGGCCGTCCAGTTCGTGGGCGGCGAACGCTTCGGCGGCCGCCCGCAGCGGCGTGGGGATGGCCCGGAGACGGCGCCGGCGACGCCGTGCCGCCGCGTGTTCCTCGTGTCCGGTCGGCAGGGCCAGGCCATGGCGGGTGAGAAAGTCTTCCAGGGCGCGGGCGAGCGGGACGCTGACCGCGGCCGCGCGGTCCAGCAGGGCCTGGGGGTGGACGGGGCCGCCGTCGGTGAGCAGCCTGCCTAGCAGCGCGATCATCTGGCAGGCGCGCGCGGCGTGATGGCGGGGAGCCAGGTATTCCGCGAAGCCGGGCAGCCAGGCGGGCGGGTCACCAAGGCTGGCCGCGAGGTTGCACGCCCGGACGGTGATCCGGTGCGGTGATTTGTCGTAGCACCGCGGGCACAGCCCGGCCCCGGCCAGGCGGGTGACGGCGCCGCAGTCACGGCAGGCCGCGTCGGGCGCCGGCGGCCGGCCGGGGTGGGAGCAGTGCCCGCACCAGCCGGTGTCGCCGCGGATCCGGCCCGGCTTCCCGCACCGCGGACACGGCTGCTGAGCCTGCGCCCTGCGCTCGCGGCGAGAGCACTGGCCGCACAGCCGCCGGCCGGCCCGGCCGACTTTCGCGCCGCAGCGGGCGCAGGTCCGCGAGCACAGCGCGCACCGGCCGGTGGCAGAGTCCAGGGTCTTGTCCTTGCCGCAGCCCGGGCATTGATGCTTGTCCGGGCGGTGGGAGAGGACGTAGTGGCAGCGGGCACAGTGCTCGCGGCCCTGAATGCCGACGGGCCTGCCGCAGCGCGCGCACTCACCGAGCCTCACCGGTATCCCCCGGTCATATCGGCGGCATCGAGCGCCCCCGGCCGGCCCGCGGCTGGTCCGCGACCGCCGGCCGGCTGGCCGGGGCCAGGCCGGCGGGCCGCTCCACCGGGGTGGTGTCGATGTCGAACAAGTCAGCGGGGGTGCACTGCAGCGCGGTGCACAGCGCGGCCAAGGTGGTGAGCTTGATCTGGGACGGCTGCCCGGTGAACAGCGCCGATACCGAGGCTGATGACAGGTCCAGCCCGGCCCGCTCGGCCAGCAGCCGGCGCAGCTGCGCGCCGGTCCATACTTCACGCTGGGCGGCCGCCATCCGCAGCTTCCAGGTGATCCGCATGCTCAATCCCCTCCGGTGAGCTCGCCGAGGGCGGCCGAGACCGCCTGCCGGTAGGCGTCCTCGATGAACGTCTCCGACGGGCGGACATACCGCATCGTGGACGCCACTGCCCAGTGACCGAGCATCTGCTGGATCGCGACCAGGTCCATGCCGCGCTCATAGTTATGGGTGGCGCACGCCCGGCGCAGCGAATGCGGCGTGAACCAGTCCGCCTCCGGACGTCCCTCCAGGCTCATCAGATGCCGCAGCCGGTTCCGGACCGTGCCGGGCGACAGCTGCCCGCCGGACTCGTCGCAGAACAGCACCGCCGAGCAGGGGAACCGGCCGCGCACGTCATCGAGGAACCAGCGCAGCAGCACGTCCAGGCCATCCAGCATCGGCACCCACCGGGGCCGCGGCCCCGAGGTCCGCGCGCCCTTGCCGAACCGGACGTGCAGCTTGCCGAACGGGCCCCGGCCGAAGTGAACATCGCCGACGCCGAGCAGGACCGCTTCCTCACAGCGGGTCCCGGCGTGATACAAGGTCCGGAACAAGGCGTAGTCCCGGGCCGCGGGCGCGTACTTGCGCGCCGTCGCGATCCTGCCCTTCAGGAAACAGAAGAACTCCGCCACCCGCTCCGGGGACGGCGGCGGGTCCTGGGCCGGGGAATCGTCGCTGACGTGCCGGGCGGAGTTGAACTCATCGACCGGGCAGGTCAGCCGGACGCCGAACGCGGCCTGGATCTCGGCGGCCTTGCGGGCCTCCAGGAACCGGTGGAACCCCTTGAACACCTGCAGGTAGTTCCGCCGCGTGGATACCGCCCGGCCCGCGCTGGCCAGCCCGCCGACCACCCGGTCCACGTCCCCGGCGGTGACCTCCCACGCCGGGCGGCCCAGTGCGGCCAGCATCCGCTCCAGCAGCCCGGCGTCGTTGCCGATCGTGGTGGCCGCAAACCCCCGCGCCGTCCACGACGCGACGAACGCCTCCACGCACTCGGCCTGGAACTTTAACGGATCCGGCGGGACCTGAGCCGGGACGAGCTGACCTGTGATGACACGAAACCTGGCCTCCGCCACGCGCACACCTTCCCCGCACCAGAATTCTCAAGGCAGCACCTGGCAACTTAGCGTTTCTCCTCGGAAACAGCGAGTACCCGCGCGGGCGTGTCTCCTCAGGCAGCAGCAGGTATACGCCGGAACGAACAAGTGGGAGTTCCACAGCCTTCCCCGTCGCCGTGCTCCCCGGCCCACAGTCCCAGCACGTCCCGCTCGCCGTCCACGGTGACGCCCAGGGCAAGGTAGATGGGCCGGTTGGCCACCTGGCCCTCGCGGATCTTCACGTTGATCGCGTCGATGAAGAGCACCGCGTAAACGGAGTCCAATGGCCGGCTCTGCCATTCTGCCAGGCCCTCCATGACCCGGTTGGTAATCGTGGTAATGGTCTGCTTGGACACCTCGGCGCCGTAGACCTCGGCCAGGTGCGCGGCGATCTCCCCGTGGGTCAGCCCTTTCGCCGACAGGGAAATCACCATCTCATCGACGCCGGACAGCCGCCGCTGCCTTTTAGCGACGATTTTCGGCTCGAAGCTGGAATCGCGGTCCCGCGGCACCGAGAGCTCTACCGGCCCGGTCTCGGTAATCACGGTCTTGACGCGGTGGCCGTTGCGGGAATTGCCGCCGTCGCGGCCTGCCGGGTCGTGCTTGCCGTAGCCGAGGTGGTCATCCAGCTCGCCTTCCAGGGCGCCCTCGATGACCATCTTGGTCAGCCGGCCCAGCAGGCCGCCCTCGCCGGTCAGCCGCAGCCCGCCCGTCCGGGCCCGCTCGGTAAGCTCGCGTAGCACCTGCTCGTCGGCCGCCGACAGTTCCGCCTCGGCCTGGCCCCGGTCCTCTGTCACATCAGTCATCTGGTGTCTCCTCTGTCTCTGGAGTTACACCTTTGAAATTACAGTCCCGAATGCACCGGGACTGCCAATGCGGTGTGACCGCTGAGTTCCCGCGCAGCGCGGATGGTGCCCGGTGGCGGCGGAGCGGGTGATCATGTAGACCGCCGTGGTTGGCGTGGCGACTGGTCAGTTCAATTGACGAGAATGTTAGCCGTCTGGACCAGGGGCGGCGTCCTGAGCTGTACTGCTTTAGCGTGCGGCCATGTCCCGGAGCAATCGCGCGGTCGCGGCCGGGGTGAGCGCGGAGGCCTTCAGCAGGGTGAAGGCTTGGACGTGGCTGGCAACATCCGGCGGGCTGTCCAGACAGATACCGCCGCGAGGGCCGGGCAGGTGGATCACGCCCAGGCTTTGCGCGTCGGCGAACCGCAGGATCGATAGCGGTCCGTTGCCGACGGCGGGGGGCGCGCCGGCGGCGAACGGCAGGACTTGGATCGTGATCTTCAAGTAGGTGCCGCTCATCTCGGCGAGGCGAGTCAACTGGGCGCGCATGACTCCGGTCCCGCCGACGACCTGGTGCAGCGCCGCTTCCCCGATGACCACGGCCAGTTCTGTCTGCCGCTCCCCCAGGATCACCTGCTGGCGTGTGAGCATCGCCTCGAGGACCAGGTCATGCGTGCCAGCCGGTACGGCCGGGTCAGCGCCGATGACCGCACGCGCATACTCCGGGGTCTGCAGCAGGTCTGGCACCAGTTGCGGCTGGTAGGCCTGGATCTGCGAGGCGGCCGTTTCGGCGATGAGGTAGTCCAGCCAGCCGCCGGGCAGGACGTCGGCGTAGGGCTGCCACCAGCCGGGCGCCCTAGGCGACTGCGCGATAGCGGCCAGGGTCCGCTGCTCCTGCTCACCGACTCCGTACTCGGTGAGCAGGTCTCGCAGATCCCTGGCGCGGATGCCGCGCTGCCCCGACTCGATCCTGCTGATCTTGGAACGGTCACATTCCAGGACGCGGGCGGCGTCGTCCAGTCGGTAGCCCAAGCCTTCGCGGTACCGGCGCAGGGCCGCTCCGACCAGCCGCCGCCGTACGGGGGGTGGTTCGGTCACGATGCCTTCCTCAGCGCCAAAACCGGCACGGCGACCGGATAGTTAACGGTGAACCAGATGATCCAGCCTCGCCGACCGCCCGCGGACCCGTACGTGGTGGCTATCTGCTGCATGAGGTACAGGCCGTGGGGCCACTCGGCGGCCTTACCGAGATCCGCGTTCCAGGTGCTTCCCTGATCCCGTATCTCGGCGTACACGTAGTCGCCGGTGAAGTCGTGGATCGTAATGGCGAACTGCCCGCCGGGCAGCTTGCTGCTGCTGTGCAGGCAGGCGTTGGCGGCTAGCTCCCACACGCCCGCGATCACCTCGTCGGCTACCGGGCAGTTGTCCAAGAAGGATCGGAGCGCGGCCCTGACTTGCTGACCCTGGTCGAGTCGGCCGGGATAGATGCGCTCCAGCGTGGGAACCGGCCAGGCGGATGCGGCGGTGCCAGGTCCGGATCGGCACTGGCTTGTCATCATCGCGTGACCTCCTGTCGGGCAATGCGCCGCGATGCCTGTGACATCCTTCTGTATCATTGCTCGTCTACATAGCATGTGCAAGTTGCATCTGTAATTTTCATCTGGAGGATTCATGCCTGCCCATAGCAGCCCGACCGTCAAGCGTCGCCGCCTGGCCGCTGAACTGCGCAGCTACCGGGACCGGGCCGGCCTGACGATCGAGGAGGTCGCCCAGGGGCTGGAATGGTCTACCGCCAAGATCAGCCGGATCGAGAATGCGAGGGTCAGTGTGCTGCCGAGGGACGTCAAGTTCCTGCTCGGCGTCTACGGGGTCGAAGAGAGCGGCGAGGAATGGGAGACACTGCTGGCGCTCGCCCGCGAGTCCAGGCAGAAGGGCTGGTGGTACGCCTACGGCGACGCGATCCCCGAGGGATTCGAGACCTACGTAGGCCTGGAAGCCGACGCCACCACGCTGCGCACCTACGAGTCGGAGTACATACCCGGCCTTCTCCAGACCGAGGACTATGCCCGCGCCGTCATGCGGGCCACGATGCTCACGGCCAGCGACGAGGAGATCGACAGACACGTGGCGGTGCGGATGGTCAGGCAGGAACGGCTGACCGGACCCGGTGCGCCTGAAATCTGGGCGGTTGTCAGCGAGGCAGTCATCAGGCGGGTCGTCAGCGGTGAATCAGTCATGCGCGCACAGCTCAGCCGCCTCGTCGAGGCGAGCAAGCAGCCGAACATCACGCTTCAGGTGCTCCCGTTTAGCGTGGGCGCCCACGCGGGAATGGACGGCGCCTTCATGATCCTCGGATTTCCCGCGCCCACCGACCCCGACGTGACCTACGTGCACTACTACACGGGCACGCTGTACCTGGAAAAACCGGAGGACCTGACACGATATACGCTGATGTTCGATCACTTGCGCGCGGCGGCCCTCCCGGTCGGCCAGTCACGGAACCTTATCGCCCGTGCGAGAGACGAACTAGCCTGATTCACGAGCGCTTAGGGGACATCCCCGAACTGACGGGAAGGTGCGGCATGAAGCTGATGAGCATCACCGTCGACCTGTCCCGCGCCAAGTGGCGGAAGAGCACCTTCAGCGGCGGCGGGGGCAGCAACTGCGTCGAGGTGGCCGACATCGGGCAGGCGATCGGGGTGCGTGACTCGAAGGACGCGCTGGGACCGGTCCTGGTCTTCGGCCAGCACGCATGGCGCCAGTTCGCCGCCGAAGTGAAGGCTGAGCCGTTGCACTAAGTAACGGCCGACTCCCCTGACGGGCGGCGTCCATGACGACCGCATCCTCTCAATTGCCGCGGCGTGGCGGCGGCGCAGGGTCTCGTGGCGGTGAGCGGGATCCGGGCCGAGCTGGCTGATCATGGTCTCGCGCAGCGGGTGGTGGGAGGCGATCAGGTGCTCGCCGCGCTCGTCCAGCCAGTGCATCCAATCCTTGTGGGGTGGGAGGTCGCGTTTGGCGGAGTTGCATGCGTAGCAGGCCAGGACGAGGTTCCATACCTGGTGAAGGTCACCGTCGTGCCAGCCACGTGACATAAGGACGAACGGCAGGACGTGATCGACGGCCACCCGGCTTGTGCCGATGTCGGTGAACGGGGTGTCGCAATAGGCGCAGCGACCGTCCTGGTAGCCGCTCAGTGCGGCGCGGACGCCGGTGATGGGAGCGCGGCGTAGCCGGGACGGGACGTACAAATTGACGGCGTCCTCGTCCGGAGCGATCTCGAACGAGACCAGCCGGGTGCCCAACCCCAGGCCCCAGGAGGTCTGAACGAGGTTCCAGCGGGCGTCGACCTCAAGCGGCAGGACCTGGGCTTGCAGGCCGTTGGCCAGCTCAAGGAGGTGGTCGGTCAGCGTGATGCCGTGCCGGGTGGCCCGCTCGTCGGTGAAAAAGCGGGTCTGGGTGGGCTCGCCGCCGCGGCTGATGTGGAAGGCGTCGATGACGTTGTTGAAGCCGAGCTGGACCGTGACTTCGGCCAGCTGCGCGGCTTCCAGCTCACCGCGGTTGCGTGAGCGGCACGCTTCGAGGAACCGGCTCCGGGCCGATGTGCTCTGCCGGTCTTCGGCGAGGAGATGCTCGCAGATGCTAGCCACGTACGGGACGGAAAGGTCTTCCAGCCGGACGAACGTCTGCTGCTGCGCGGCCAGATTTAGCAGCGCCCGGCCGAGGGCGAACTTGTAGCTGGCCACGTTCCGGCCAAAGCGGACGATATGCCGCCAGTCACCTGCAGGGGTCGGGGGCGCATCCTGAAATGGCAACATGTTGCCATCTTGGCAAGGGCGGCCGGGCGATAGCGTTCAGGCCATGCGCCTCGACTATCACAAGCTCGTCCGCGATGGGATACCGCGCATCATCGAGGCGGGCGGCGGTCAGCCGGTTACCCGCGTGCTGGACCAGGCTGGGTACTTGGCGGCGCTGCGGGCGAAGCTGATAGAGGAGGCCGAGGAAGCGCAGGCGGCGCCCGACAGGCAGTTGCGGTCGGAGTTGGCGGACGTGCTGGAAGTTCTGCAGGCTTTGGCCGCTGCTCACGGCATGAGCTGGGAGGATGTCGTGGCGGAAGCGGACCGAAAGCGTGACGAACGGGGCGGCTTCGACCAGCGGATCTTCCTCGAATACGTCGACCAAGTTAGCTGATATCGCACGGGACGTGACGGACCGGCTCTACGGTACGAGCCAGGCCTTGTCTTCACCCTGGCCGCCGCTTCGGTAATTCGCGAGGTCTCAATCGGCGAGGGCATGTGACAGGTGTGCTCGCGAGGGCGAGTGGCGCATCCTATGGAGCGCGCGTAGCGCGGAGGGGCGATGAAGCTCATTGAGGGTCGGCTGCGGGTGTCGGCTAGCGATGTCGCCAACTTCCTGGCTTGCCAGCAGCTGACCCAGCTGGACCTGCAGAGGGCTCGGGGAGAGCTGCGGCGGCCGCATGCACGTGACCTGGGATTGGATGAATTGGAGCGGCGCGGCGAGGGGCACGAGTCCGCGATGCTCGAGCGGTTCCGAGCAGACGGGTACGAGGTGGCCGACCTCAAAGGGGCGGCGGACCCGGCGGAGGCGACTGAGGCGGCGATCCGGGCTGGGGTCGGGGTCATTTACCAGGGGACGCTGACGGGTACCGGGGGCGGGGTGGCGCTGTTGGGGCGGCCGGATTTCCTGGTGCGGGCGGACCTGCTGCATGCCCCGGACGGGGAGCCGCGGCCGGAGGGACGGCACTACGAGGTGGTGGACGCCAAGCTGGCGCGGACGGCGAAGGCCCGGGCCGTTTTGCAGAGCGCGTTCTACTCGCGGTTGCTGGCTGAGCTGCAGGGGATCGAGCCGCGCTGGATGCACCTGGCCCTCGGCAACGGGGAGTTCGTCCCGTTCAAGGTCAGAGACTACGCGGCGTATGAGCGGCAGACCCGGCGGCGGCTGGTCGAGGTGCTCGGGGCGGGGCCGCCGCCTGGGTTGTATCCCGAACCGGTCGAGCACTGCGCCATCTGCCGGTGGAGCGAGCTGTGCGCCAAGCGGCGTCGGGACGATGACGACCTGTCGCTGGTCGCCGGGATGACGACCGGGCAGCGGCGGGCGCTGAAGGGGGCCGGGATCGCGACCCGGCGCGGGTTCGCGGGCGTGGCCGAACTCCCCCGGCTGGACCGGGTGAGCCGGGACTCGCTGGATCGCGCCCGAAGCCAGGCTCGGCTGCAGGTGGCTAGCGAGGACGAGGGGACCATCCGGTTCAGGTTGCTGGAGCCGGAGCGGGACGCCGATGGCGCCCTGGTCCCGAACCGCGGGCTGCTCGGGCTGCCCGAACCGGTGACCGGCGATTTGTTCTTCGACATCGAGGGTGCCCGGTACTACTCCGAGGACAGCCGGGAGTTCGGGTTGCAGTACCTGTTCGGCGTGGTGGATACCGCCGACCTGGATGAGGCCGGGCGTCCGCGGTATACGGCGATCTGGGCGTTCGACCGGCAGGGCGAGAAGCGGGCGTTCGAGGAGCTTGTCGACTTCATTACCGAGCGTCGCGCCCGCCGTCCCGGGTTGCACGTGTACCACTACAACCATTACGAGCCGACGTCGGTCGATCATCTGACCGAGCTGCACGGCACGCGGCAGGAGGCGGTGGGCCGGCTGATGGGGCGGTTCGCCACCCGCGAGGACGAGGTGGACGACCTGTTCCGGCTCGGGGTGTTCGTCGACCTGTACCGGGTGGTCCGGCAGGGTGTGCAGGCGGGGGTGGAGAACTACTCCATCAAGCGGCTCGAGCCGCTGTGCGGGTACCGGCGGCAGGTGGACTTGCGGGAGGCGACAGAGAACCTGATCGCGTTCGAGGCGGCGCTGGAGGACGGGACGGCCGCGGGTGACGCCGGGCGGCAAAAGGTGGTGGCCGGGTACAACGAGGACGACTGCCGGGCGACCCTGGCCCTGCGGGACTGGCTGGAGGAACGACGGCTTGATCTGGCCGGAAGGCTCGGGGAGCAGGTGCCGCGCCCGGTTGTCGTGGACGAGGAGCCGCGGGCACGTGAGGATCCCGAGGTCACCCGGATCAGGAGCGCGCTGCTGGACGGCGTCCCGGCCGAGGGCGGCGAGCGCACCGAGGAGCAGAAGGCGCGGGCGCTGCTGGCCGACCTGATCGACTGGCACCGGCGGGAAGACAAGCCCGCCTGGTGGCGGTATTTCTACCTGTGCGGGCTGAGCTCTTCGGAGCTGATCGGCGAGCCGGACGCGCTGGGCGGACTCACCGGCGGCGGGATCGTGCATCAGGTGAAGAAATCGGTAGTGCGACACTTCTCGTTCCCGCCGCAGGAGCACAAATTCTCGGCTGGAGATACGGCGGTTGACCCGCAGAGCCGGAGACGCTGGCCAGTCTGGTCGATGGACGACGCGGCAGGGACGATCGAGCTGAAGGTTGGCCTGGCCTACGGCGGGCCGCTCCCCGCCGCCCTCATCGAGGACGGCCCGATCAAGACGACGCAGCTACGCGAACGCCTCAGGGAGCTCGGCGATCGTGTAGCGCAGGGTGGTGCCGACGGGGAGGATGCGGCCACCGCCTTGCTGTTGAGGCGGCCGCTCAATGTAGGGACTCCGCTGCTCAGCCCGGGCGAAGCGGCAGCCGAGGCTGCGATACGGCAGGCTTCCTTGCTCCAGTGTTCGTACCTGCCGCTGCAGGGACCGCCGGGCACGGGGAAGACCTACACTGCCGCCGCGCAGATTCTCGCCCTCATCGCACAGGGCCGCGCGGTCGGCATCACCGGGCCGTCGCACGCGGTCATCGAGAAGCTAATCGACACGGTTTACCAGCGGGCGGGCGAAGGGGGCCAGAAGCTGCGGATTGGGCAGAAGCCGGATGAAGAGAACCAGTACCTGCACGCAGCGGTCACGGAGATGACGAACGAGCAGCTGGAGCTCGCGCTGCGCGACGGCGAGCTTGACGTGGCTGCGGGCACGGTCTGGCTGTGGTCTCGCGGCGGCCTGGCGGGCAGCGTGGACACATTGTTCGTGGACGAGGCGGGGCAGATGTCGCTCGCCAATGTCCTAGCGGTGGCCGGCTCGGCCCGGAACCTGGTGCTGCTGGGCGACCCACAGCAGCTGGCCCAGCCGAGCCAGGCCGCGCACCCGCCGGGGGCGGGCGCTTCCGCGCTGGGCCACATCCTGGGCGAACGGGCGACGATGCCCGAGGGCGCCGGGCTGCTGCTTGACCAGACTTACCGGATGCACCCGGACCTGTGCCGGTACACCTCCGAGGTCTTTTACGACGGGAAGCTCCACGGAGCCGACGGGCTCGGCCTACAGGAGATCCTGGGCGAGGGGCCGTTCTCCGGGTCGGGCCTGCGCGTCGTGGAGGTACCGCACGAGGGCAACACGAACGCGTCGCCGGAAGAGGCCGGCGAGGTGGCGCGGCTGGCCGAAAGGCTCGCGGGCTGGTCGTGGCGTAACCGGGACGGGGGCGTTCAGCCGGTTGGCCGTGGCGGCATCCTGATCGTGACCCCGTACAACGCGCAGATCCGGGCCATCCAGGGGGCGTTCGCGGATCGCGGCCTGAGCGGGTTCAGGGTCGGGACCGTCGACAAGTTCCAAGGGCGCGAGGCACCCGTGGTGATCTACTCGATGGCGACCTCATCGGCTGACGAGGCGCCGCGGGGCCTGGAGTTTCTCTACGACCGGCACCGGCTGAACGTGGCGACCTCGCGGGCCCGGGCGATGGCGATCATCGTGGCCAGCCCCGATCTCATCCGGGTGTCCTGCCGGACGCCGCACCAGATGACCCTGGCCAACGCCCTGTGCCGGGCGTGGGAGGAACGCGACTGATTCAGGTCGGTCGGCGCAGATTGCGCGGTGGAAGCATGGTGCGCGTTTCCGCGGAAACGTGGCGGGGCTCGTGGCGGGTCAGCGGGAGAGATACCACCGTCGTTCGGGAAAATTGAATGTCTATGGTTCCGGACCGGTAGTGGTCTTGCGGCCTGAGTGAGCGGCTGATCTTCAGGGGCCGCTGAGCAGGTTGGCGGTGACCGGGCCGGATGTCGTCACGTTGAAGATCACCGAACCCATGCCGGTCCCGGGGTCCGCGGTGATGACATCGCCAACGAGTCCCGGCACCGGGAGGATGCACGTGCTGTGCGGCGCGCACTGGAAGCTGTTGACTCGCACGTCTCCGCCCAGCACGACGTGCCAGCCCCGGCCGGAGCCGGTCGCGTCAATGACTTCTAGCTGGCTGCCGGTAGCGGTGAGGCGCAGCGGACCGGGACTAATCGTCAGCGTCGCCTTGAGGTGGCGCTCGGCGGCCGGGGTGCTGGCGAGCGAGGGCGTGGCCAGCCCCGCAACGAGCCCGCCGGCTAGGGCGAGCCCGGCGGCGGCGGTGATGATCCTCGTGGTCTTCATGATGATCCAGCCCCCGGTCGTTGGTTGTTACCCCCAATCTGGCCACCCACGGTAGCCACGCGAGTCCCCCGACAAGTGCAAAACGGTTGCGGCCCGCAGGCATCAGCTGGCGACCTCCAGCTCCTGGCCGCTGGCCGAGGTGGTCCGGGCCACCCCGGATGAGCCGGTCGCCGACCTGCTGCCGCGGCTCACCGCGTGTTCGGACGGCCGGGCGCTGGTGTTCACCGACGGGAAGCTGGCCGGGATCGTGGCTCCGGCCGACATCAGCCGCGCGCTGGAACGGATCAGCGGCAACCGCGGGCCGTCCGGGTCGGCCAGGCGCTGATGCAGGCCGTAACTCAACCTGCCTGGCCGATAGACGCTGCGGTCGCTGCCTGGATCTGGGACACGATCTCGGCGGCCTGGTCCAGCCAGTCGGTAAGTTCGGCTGCCGTGGGGGCCAGCTCGTAAGAGTGATAGTGACACGCGTGGCTGAGTGCGGCCAAGAGGTACGCCGCACGGGCGGCTGTGTCGGGGTCAAGGTAGGCGGTCAGGCACAGGGTCTGTGACCGTATGGTGCACCTGGACAGAGCTGCTGTCTGAGGCTTGGCCGTCCAGAGTGCCGTCATGGCCAGTTCAAGCGCCTGCCGGGCGAGGAGTGCGGCCGCCCGCGGCCAGATCCCGGCGGTCGCGGCATCGGGCCGCTGGATGAGGCGCATGGCGTCGGCGAGCAGTTCGTCCGGGGTCATGGCAGCATGGCCCTGATCTTGCTGACCAGGTTTCTGGCGTCGCCGACCAGCAGGCCGAGGTCACCGTCATGTGCGGCGTGGGCGCCTTTGTTGAGCGCCTGGTATGTGTCGCCGAAGCGGTGGCCCCAGGTGTTCAGCCGGTGCAGGACTTCGCCGCCCTTGGAAGCGTCGCCGGTCAGCGCCAGTGCGGCGAGGAGGTTGAGGCGTACACTCGCGGCCTCCAGGTCTTTCTCGATGTCGGCGTGTCCTCGGCCGGCGCGCAGCTCACGGCGCCAGACTGCCTCCGTGAGCGCAGCCTCGACAGCGGTGCGGCACAGCCCGGGTACGACACGCGCGGCAACTCCGGATGGTACCGAGTCGTCGGCGGCCAGCGCTCCGGCGTCGCGGAGCGCCTGCTCCGCTGGATCCAGGCTGGCCCGCAACTCCACGGCGGAGCCAGGTCGCCGGGTCACCTCGAGGATGGTGGCTGGGATGCTGAGCAGGCGGACGGCTTGCGCTAGGCGGTTGTCGTGGGTGAACACGATCACCTGCCGGTCGGCGGCGGTTCTCTCCAGCACGCGGGCGAGACCGTCGACTTTGGCCGGGTCCATCGCCTGTACCGGGTCGTCGATCACCAGGAAACGGAACGGGCTGGCGGGCAGCGTCGCGCGGGGCAGGAAGATGCACAGGGCCAGGGCATTGACCTCGCCCTGGCTCATGACCCCCAGCGCTGAGCCGGGGGCGCCGTCCACGCTCACATCGAGCTCGAGATGCCGCTGGGTGGCCGACCCTGCCAGGCGGATCGCGCCCAGGTCCACGTTGCTCTCCTGGCGCAGCATCCCCCAGATGACGCGCGCCTGGTCGGCGAGCGGGGCGAGACGCTCATTGCGGATGTCATCGGTGGCGCCCTTCAGCCATTTTTCGGCGGCCTTGATCGCGGCTACCGGAGCGAGCCCTTCCTGGGCTGCCGCCGCGTCTGCGCACCAGGAAGAGACTTCGGCCGCGAGCGGGGTCCAGCTGTCGTCCCGGCGGGCAGCCTCGGCCGATGCCTGAGCGCATAGCTCGCCGATCTGCTGGGTGAGGGGTTCCAGCGCCTGGTCGAGGTGACTGGCCAGGGCACGCAGCCCGGCCGCGCCACCCGCTGGTAGGGCGTCCGGAGGGCTGGCCCATCGCTGCCAGGCCGTCCGGGCGGCCGTGGTATCCACGCCCGGAAGAGGTGCTTCCGCCAGCAACGGCGGCGGTGTGGGCTGTATCACGACTGCTGCCAGCCGCCTGGCCTTATCCGCGGCACGCTCGGCGTCCTCTGCCGCCTGGGCCTCCGTGGTAAGCCTGGCCACCTCCTCTTCTGTGGCGAGCCGCCACAGGCCGGTCAGCGCACCGGCCTGCCCGCACACCGGGCAGTCACCGTCTCCGTGCGCGGCATGGTGCTGAAGTGCGGCGGTGAGCAGTCCGGCCAGTGCCTTCGCCCGACCCGCAGGTGAGCCCGCGGTCGCGTCTAGACCGGCAGCGGCGCGCCTGAGCGCGGCTGCGGCTTCCTGGACATCGTCGGTTGCCGGAGGCGTAAGCAGCACCAGGCGGCGCAGCCGGTCAAGCTCTCCGCCGTCAGCTGCCACTTGCGCACCGGTCGCCGCCGAACGCGCGGTGGTCAGATCCCAGCTTCGTCCGGCCAGCGCGCGGTGACATGCTGCCGCACGTTCGTCATCGGCCGCCTCCAGCCGGGCCAGCAGGCCCGGCAGCCGCTTGCTCACCTCACTAAGCGCGGCCTCGCGTACCTTGCGGGCCTGCCCCAGCCTGACGGCGGCCAGGGAGAGATCTTCGAGGCCGACGACCGAAGCGAGCAGTTCGTACAGGCCCGACGGGCTGCCGAAGAAGGCTTCCAGCTCGCTGTGCGACAGGAAGGGATGGTAGTCGGCGAGCGCCATGGTCCATCCCAGGCGCTCGATGTCCGCCTGTTTCTCGCCCGCAACCTGCACCGAGACCGAAGAGCCGGTGAAGTCCGTGCCTGCCGCCCATGTCCTCTGGACGACCGCCAGCCCGGCGCCCTCCATTAGGAACTCCGCCCTGATCCGCGCGTCAGGATGATGCGCGCTGCGCCAGCCCTGGCGCCAGACCGCCGACAGATTGTCCCAACGTCTCAGGTTCCCGGTGAGAAGCACCTCGAGCGCTTCGGCAAAGCTTGACTTCCCGCTGCCATTGCGGCCAACGACGAGAGTCAGGCCCGGGCGTGGCGCTACCTCTAATGTCGCGGGCGAACCGATCCCGCGGAATCCGCTGACGGTCAGCGACTGCAGGTAGGCACCGGCTGTCCGTGTTGAAATCGTGATTTCCGGACCGCCGGAATACGGTTGCGCTTGGCCGCCCAACTGCGCCGCTAGGGTTTCATCGCCCTCCAATGCGGCCAGCAGAAGGTCAGCCGCCTGTTCCGACAGGGGAAAGGCCTCCAAGCGGCGCAACACGATCCCGAGCAGCACGTCGTCCACGTTCTTTCATCTACCACGAATCGGGCCGTGCCGCTCGCAACTAGGCAAAGCGTCGAGGGCCAATGAAGATCATCGAAAGGGCTTGGGTGGCAGCGGTTCAGTGCTGCTGTGGCTGGCGCTCTCCTGTGTGCTCTGGACGTACTCACTCCACGACGAAAGGCGGTCAGCCGGTACTTCCCGGTATGTCACAGTGCGACCAGTTCACGTTCGGCGCGCGCGCGAACCGCGGGCTTGAGGCCGCTCGCCGGCACCAGGTCGACCTTGGCGCCGAGGATAGCCTCTAGTTCGGCCTGGACCCTGCCCAGCCCAGCCCGAGCAGGCCCATGTCCGGCGGCACGTCCACGAGCAGGTCCACGTCACTATCGGGCCGGTCCTCGCCGCGAGCCACGCTGCCGAAAACCCGCAGGTGGGGTCACGTCATGGGCCGCGGCCGCCGCGATCAGGTCCCGCCGCCGTCGCCTGACCTGCCACCCCAGCGGACCGGACAGCCTGCCCAGCTGCGGAGGCTGTCGCTGGATATCCACCATGAGATCGGATCCGGCCGCATCGATCAGCCTGGCCAGAGTCGGAAGCGACGGCTGACGCCGTCCGGCTTCATAAGCGCTGATCACGCTCTGCGCGACACCCGCCCGGGAGGCCAGTTCCACCTGCGACAGCCCCGCGCCGACCCGAGCCCGCACTACGAGAATCTTTCCTGGCTGGTACGCATCCTCGACGCGGGTGCTATCAGTGTCACCGCACCAACGTCCGGCAGGCGCGGGCCTATCCCGGTACATCCCTGGCGGCCAGGAAACAGTCGACAACGCCGCCGTCCGCCGAGCATTTCGGCACCTGGAAGGCCGACGTCTCCTACGTTTTCGACCAGCCGATGAAACAGCGGGTCTACCCGGCCGGGGTGATGATCCCCGGCCTGCACTCGTTCTTCGTCACCACCCGCGGAACCTGGTACCGGCGGCTGGGCTCGTATTCGGTCCAGGTGGTCGAGCCCGGTGCCGCCCGTCCGTTGTTCGAGGACGCGGATCTCATGGTCACCGGGCATGAACCCCGCTACATCTACGGGACTCGCCACGACGCTGCCGCGACCGCAGCATGAACGACCCGGGCGGTAACGGTGCGCCGCTCCACGCCGGAGTGCTCCTGCCGTGGGCGAATACCGTGGTCGAGGCGGAACTGCATCGGTGGACCGGGTGCGCGGTGTCTTGGCACTACGCCCGGCTCGTGCCTTCGTCCCGTGTCACTGCCCTCGACGCAGGATTCCTGACGGGCGTGCTCCATGCCGTCCCCGCAGCACTTGCGCAACTGTCGGCACTGCCTCTGCGGCAGGTGTACCTGGCATGCACGTCGGCCGCCTTCATGTATCCGGACCTGGCCGGATCAGCAGCAAGGCAAGCCAAGGTCACTGTCGTGAGCGCGTTCGACGCGATTACCGCTCTGCTCTGCGAACGCGGTGCCCGCCGGGTGGTGCTGCTGGCTCCCTACCCGCAGGAGGTGACCGAGACAGAAGCCCGAACGCTCGGCGAAAGTGGCATCGCCGTTACCGGTTGTGCAAGTCTAGGTTTCTATGACGGTTACGGGAGCGTTACCCCCGACCAGATTCGAAAGCTGACCGGGAAGGTCAGCGACGAGGCGATGGGGAAAGCGGAGGCGATCGTGCTGTCCTGTACCGGCTGGCCGACCTTCGGCTCGATCCGGGCTCTGCAACGCCGCCTGGGGAGGCCGGTGATTTCCTCCAACCTGGCGATGGCGTGGCACGCCCGGGAAACGCGGGAAAGCTGATGGCCGCATATTCCGCTTCCGGGCTCGCCGGCCGGGTGTACTCCCTTGTCGCATGTGCCGCTCAGCAGCCGGAGGTCCGGGCCGTCGTGGAAGCCAATCACGACGACAACCGCTGGTGGCCCCTGTCGGTGTCAGACTGGCGAGTACGGATGACAGTCGCCGGCTGGAGTACTCGTGTCTCCTACGCGATGATCAGCACCTACGCGGACGTGGTGGCCCGTGCCGACGCGCTCGGCTGGAGCGGCCTCACCCGGCTGGACGACGTGAACCTTGGCGCGATGGTGCGGCCGCTCGGCCTGATCGCCGCCCGCATCAATTACCTCCGCTCACTCGCAGCCTTCGTCAGCCATGCTGACGCCGCAGGAACCGATCTCGCCGGGATGCGTGTAGGGGATCTCGTCAGCCTTTTCGCGGCCGGCGTGCACGGCGCGGGCTACAAGGTCGCCCAGTGCGCGGCACTGTACGCGCGCGGCTATCACTGCGGAATCATCCCAGTGGATTCCGGGATGGTTAGCAGGCTCGCTCCGTTCCTCGGGGTGAGCCTCAGCACAGGTCCGGTCGCGCATGAAGAGCTCCGGAGGCTGCTGGAAGAGAGCACCGTAGCCATGGCGGACCGCTACCGGGAGCTGGCCGGCGGGCTCCGCTATCGGGTGCACATCCCGGATGACGCGGACCCCACATGGTTCACCCATCTGGTCCTGATCTACTTCAAGCGGCTATACCTCAACCGACCGGGCCCGCGGGTGTGCCCACGCCGACCGGCGTGCCCAGCTTTCCTCGACTGCGGCTGCGTGATCTCGTAGACAGGATCGCGGTGGAAACACTCGGCGTTATCGGCAACATCTCCCGCGACCGGGTCATCTACCCCGGCCGGCGCCACGTCGAGCTGCTCGGCGGCGCCGCCCTGCATGTGGCCCTCGCGGCCACCCGGGCGGGCCTGCGGTCGGCGCCAGTCGCGGTCATCGGCAGCGATCTTGGCTGGATCCGCGATGACGTCCGGCTGACGGACATGGATCTCAGCTGTGTCGAAGTAATCTGCGGAAGGTCGTGCACGTTCCGGCTCGCGTATGACGACAGCGAACACCGCCCGGGCGATGGCGATCATCGTGGCCAGCCCCGATCTCATCCGGGTGTCCTGCCGGACGCCGCACCAGATGACCCTGGCCAACGCCCTGTGCCGGGCGTGGGAGGAACGCGGCTGATTCAGGCCGGCTGGCGCAGATTGCGCGGCGGAGCGCAGTGGGCGTTTCCGCGGAAACGTGGCGGGGCTCGTGGCGGGGCTCTTGGCGGGTCACCGGGAGAGATACCACCGTCGTTCGGGAAATTTATTGTCAATGATTCCGGACCGGTAGTGGTCTTGCGGCCCGAGCCCGGGACGACCCGGAGATACCCGCGGGTCCGGCAGTTGAGCACGCGGTAGCTGTGGCCCTTGAAGAGCTTGAACGATAGTGGTCAGATGACGCGATCTACGCGCTCGATCGTCACGATGTCCTCTTCTACCACGTACATGACGCGGTAGGCGCCGACCCTTAACCGCCTGTAGCTGCCTCGGACGAAGGCGTCCGGCGGGTTCGGGTCAACGGCCAAGGCGCTGACCGCTGCGGCGATGGCATGCATTCCATCTTGGTCGCCTATGTACCTGCGGGTCGAAGCCCGGGCCGTGTCTGACCACTCGATCTTCATTGGCGGCTGCTGAGCATTTCGGCCATGAACTCCTCGTGTGACATCGCGCCCGGCCGACCAGCGGCTACCCACTCACGGTGTCCCTCTAGCACGGCATCGGCTTCGGCAGCGTCCAGATCCTCCGCCGACGCACGGCGCTCGAGGGCCCTCAACCGCCGGTACTCGTACACGGGCAGCACTACAACGGTCTCATCATCCAGCTGGATGACGTCATGCTGGTCGTGGTCCAGGGCAGGCTCAGAGTTCACAGATCCCATCGTAAAGATGATCGTGACATTCGGGATGGACATCACGCGGTGTGGCGCCCTGAGGACCGAGGCGTCGCCGACCGTAACTCAACTGATCACCCCGGCGGGGCCGTGTAACACTTAACAATATGTCATCGTCACTTCACTGTCTGGTTACCGGCGCTTCGGGGTATATCGGCGGGCGGCTCGTCCCGGAGCTGCTGAGCGCGGGATACGCGGTCCGGTGCATGGCGCGCGATCCGGCGAAGCTCAGCGACCGCCCGTGGTCGGATGACGTCGAGATCGTGGTCGCCGACGCGACGGACCAGAGCGCGGTGCGGCGCGCCCTGCAGGGCGTGGACGTGGCCTACTACCTCATCCACTCCCTCGGCACGGACGCGTCGTTCGAACGGCGCGACCGTACCGCGGCGGAGACCTTCGCCGCGGCCGCGAAAGCCGCGGGAGTGCAGCGCGTCGTCTATCTGGGCGGCATCATCTCCGGGCAGACCGGGAAACTGTCCCCGCACCTGCGTTCCCGCGCGGAGGTCGGCGACATCCTGCTGGCCAGCGGCGTGCCGACCGCCGCGCTGCAGGCCGCGGTGATCATCGGCAGCGGATCGGCGTCGTTCGAGATGCTCCGCTACCTCACGGAGCGCCTGCCAGCCATGGTCACCCCCAAATGGGTAGACACCCGCATCCAGCCGATCGCCGTCCGTGACGTTCTGCGCTACCTGGTCGGCAGCGCCACGCTGCCGGAGGAGGTCAGCCGGAGCTTCGACATCGGCGGCCCCGATGTGCTCACCTACGCGGAGATGATGCGCCGGTACGCCGAGGTGGCCGGGCTCACGCCGCGGATCATCGTGAAGGTGCCCCTGCTGACGCCGCGGCTGTCCTCGCTGTGGGTCGGGCTGGTGACGCCGGTGCCCGCCAGTCTGGCCAGGCCGCTCGTCGAATCCCTGCGGAACGAGGTCGTCTGCTCCGAGCACGACATCACCGGGTACATCCCGGACCCGCCCGGGGGGCTGCTGACCCTCGACCAGGCCATCGCCCTGGCCCTGCGGTACACCCGCGAGGGGGCCGTCGGCACCCGCTGGTCGTCGGCCGCGACGCCCGGTGCGCCCAGCGACCCGCTGCCGACCGACCCGTCGTGGGCCGGCGGATCCCTGTACGTCGATGAGCGGCACAGCGTCGTACACGCCTCGCCCGCGGCGCTGTGGCGGGTGATCGAGGGCATCGGCGGCGAGACCGGGTGGTACTCCTTCCCGGCCGCCTGGGCGGTCCGCGGCCTGCTCGACCGGCTGGCCGGCGGGGTCGGACTGCGCCGCGGCCGCCGCGACCCCCAGCATCTGCTCGTCGGCGACGCTCTGGATTTCTGGCGGGTGGAGACGATCGAGCCGGGCGCACTGCTGCGGCTACGCGCGGAGATGAAGCTGCCGGGCCTGGCCTGGCTGGAGCTGTCGGTGGGCCAGGACTCTGACGGGCTGACCACCTACCGCCAGCGGGCGGTCTTCCGGCCGCGCGGGCTCGCAGGCCATGCCTACTGGCGGTCCATTTCGCCGTTTCACGGCATCGTGTTCGGTGGCATGCTCCGGAACATCACCGCCGCCGCCGAACGGGCCGAACGCGCGGGCGACACGCCGCTCCCGGTCGCGCGCTGAACTGCGGCGTCATCAGCTGGCGATGGCTACCCTCCAGCGCTTCTTGTCGCCAATCACCTTCGAGATGAAGCCGCCGCCCTTTTCAGCGTCGGACATGGTCATTTGCCTCCTTTGCGGAGCTGTTCGAGCCGTTCTGCGAGGAAGCTCCAGGTCCTCCAGAACTCTTCGAGATATTCGCGTCCCTGAGCGTTGAGGGAGTACACCTTGCGCGGTGGCCCCTTCTCGGAGGGGACCTTCTCCACGTCGACGAGGCCGGCGCAGGTTGCGCGGCGGGAGCGCAGTGGGCGTTTCCGCGGAGACGTGGCGGGGCCCGTGGCGGGTCACCGGGAGAGATACCACCGTCGTTCGGGAAAATTGAATGTCAATGATTCCGGACCGGTAGTGGTCTTGCGGCCTGAGTGAGCGTCTGGTCTTCAGGTCCGCTGAGCAGGTTGACGGTAACCGGGCCGGATACCGTCACGTTGAAGATCACCGAACCCTTGCCGGTCTAATCACGCGAGTCCCCCGACGGGTGCAAACAGTTGCACCCGCGGGCATCATCTGGCGATGGCTACGTGGCGGTGCACGGTGGCCGGGTCGGCGAGCGTGGCGAGCATGCAGGCGGCCAGGTCGGCGCGGGAGACGGTGAATCCGTGCGGCAGGTTGCGGTCGATCGCGGTGCGGTAGGCGCCGGTGGCGGCTTTGCCGGTCAGCGAGGGCGGGCGGAAGATCGTCCAGTCCAGGCCGCTGTCCCGGATCTCGTCCTCGCCGCGGCGCATGTCGGCGCAGACGTGGCGCAGGAACGTGCGCCGCACCAGGGGCTTGAGCAGGTAGCGCATATAGGGGCTTTCGCCTTGGTCGGCGACGATGGAACCGCTGACCTGCAGGAACCGTCGGGTACCTGTCTTGTCCATGGCCTGGATGATGCTGTGCACGCTGTCCTGGATGACGGTGGTGGGGCCGGTGCCGCGCGGGCCCACCGCGGAGATGACGGCGTCCGCGCCGTCGATGGCCGGGGCGATGGATGCGGGGTCCATGACGTCGGCGGTGACGGTCCGCAGCCGGGGATGAGCCGACACGGCCAGGCGGCCGGGATCGCGGACTACCGCGGTGACCTCGTGGCCGACTGCGAGCGCCTGGCTGGTGAGACAGGTTCCGGTGGCGCCTGTCGCGCCGAGGATGGTGAGTTTCATCGTGTTCGCCTTCCGGGTTCGGTTGTTCTGCGGTACATTTGTTCTGCAACTCATACTATATGGAGATCATATCATATGGAATCGATACTAGCGGGGAATCCGGGCGAGGCACCGCACCGCGGACGGCTGAACCGCGCGGTCAAGGAGTCGCTGCGGGACCTCGGCGCCCAGCTGTCGCTGCTCAACCACAGCGTCGGCACACGCCTCGATATCAAGGACGCTGACCTGGAGTGCCTAGACCTCATCACCCGGTACGGCCCGCTCAGCCCGAGCGCCCTGGCCCGCCGCGCCGGGCTGCACCCCGCCACGATGACCGGCGTCCTGGACCGGCTCGAACGCGGCGGCTGGATCGAGCGCGGACGTGACCCCGCCGACCGCCGCGGCGTCGTCGTCCAGGCGGCCCGAGGCCGCGGCGCGGAGATCCTCCGCCTCTACCTCGTCGACTCCGGCATGAACACCGCACTGGACCAGATCTGCGCACAGTACGACGACACCGACCTCCAGCTCCTGGCCGACTTCCTGCACCGCACGGCCGAGGCCGCCCGAACCGCCGCCGAAAGGCTCGCCGCAAGCTGAGCGGCTGGGGCGTTCGTCGCCAGGTGCGCTTGACCGCGTGCAGGCTGGAGGATGGACCGAAACGGACACAACGTGCGCGCGGCGGAGAGACGTTATGGGACAGAGCTTCAGCCTGGGGCGGATCAGCGGGATCCGGATCGGCGTGAACTGGAGTGTGCTGGTCATCGTGGCGCTGCTGGCGTACGGGCTGGCGGCGGGGCAGTTCCCGGCCGATGCGCCTCGGCAGCCGGAGGCGGAATACGTGGTGGCCGCCATCGTGACCGCGGTGGCCTATATGGCATCCCTCCTCGCGCACGAGCTGGCGCATTCGCTGGTGGCGCGGCGCAACGGGGTTGCGGTCGAGGGCATCACGCTGTGGTTGCTGGGCGGGGTGTCCCGGCTGCAGGGCGAGATTCCGGATCCGGGCGCGGAGATCCGCCTGGCCGGGGTCGGGCCGCTGACGAGCCTGGTGCTGGGCGGGGTGTTCGGGCTGGTGGCCTGGCTGCTGCACACCTCGGGCGTGGGAGGTGTGGTGGTGGCGGCGCTGGCCTGGCTCGGCTTCATCAACGTCCTGCTCGCGGTGTTCAACGTGATCCCGGCCGCCCCGCTGGATGGCGGACGGCTGCTGCAGGCTGTGCTGTGGGCCATTACCAAGGACCGGCTCAAGGCGGCGATGGGGGCGGCGCGGTCGGGGCAGGTGTTCGGGTGGGCGCTGCTGGTGGTCGGCGCCTATCTGGTGCTGGCCCGGCGGGACTACAGCTGGCTGTGGTTCATGATTCTCGGCTGGTTCCTGACCAGCGCGGCCACCGCGGAGAACCAGCAGGCGGTGGTTCAGTCTCTGCTGCGGACGGTGGCCGTGCGGGAGGTCATGACCGCCGACCCGGTCACCGTGCCGGCCTCGGCGACGGTCGAGCGGTTCCTGCACGAGCTGCTGCCGTGGCTGCGGCACTCGGCGTTTCCGGTGGTGGACGACGACGGGCAGACGGTGGGCCTGGTGACCGTGCGCCGGGTCAACGCCGTTCCGGCGGACGACCGCACCAAGACCACGTTGCGGGAGGTCGCCTGCCCGCTGGCCGAGGTGGCCCGGGCTACCCCGGATGAGCCGGTCGCCGACCTGCTGCCGCGGCTCACGGCGTGTTCGGATGGCCGGGCTCTGGTGTTCGCCGACGGGAAGCTGTCCGGGATCGTGGCGCCGGCCGACATCAGCCGTGCGCTGGAGCGGATCAGCGGCAACCGCGGGCCGTCCGGGTCAGCCGGGCGCTGGCGCAGGCCGTAACGCAACCTACCAATGGCAGTGGTCACTCTTGCAGCTCAGGCGTGCCGCCGCCGCCATTTGGCTGCCATTCCAGCAGTTTATCGGGCCCTATTCCCGCCCGTCCTGGTGCTTATCCCCTGGCCCCTGCTGACCGAATTCAGCTTAATTCTAGGCAGCTGACGGCGCTTATTCCCGGCGTTAACGGTAAAACCGCCCAGAACATACCTGTAGAGTTAGAACTGACGGAGGCATTATGCGGACTGTAAACCACGGCGCAGTGCAGGGCACGAGGGTAGGAGCCGGTCCTGGCAGTGATCCTCACGGCCGTGGACTCGCCGTCGCCAAAGTCGTCGTGATTTATCACTGCGCGAACGGGCACAGGACGACGGTGCCGTTCATCTGGACCGCGACGCTACCCCCGCAGTGGAGATGCCGGGTCTGCTCGCAGCCTGCCGGGACCGACCCGCTCGACCCGCCGCCTGGGTCACGAGCCACCTGGGCGAAACAAAGTCACCTGGGACGCGTCAAGAGCAGGCGCTCGCCCGCCGAGGGCGACGCCCTGATGGCTGAATCACTTGCCCGGCGCGACCATCCCGAAGAGTCCTGACCCAGTCCTGACCCGGGCAAACTGCGGATTAAACAAAGTTCGTTCGGGAAAGCTGGCTTTCACTGATCCCGGACCGACAGGATTCCGGCGACGGCCAAGGACGTATAGTGCCCCAGTGGAGATCGAGCCTCGGGAGAGCGGTGCCGGGGACGCTCTGCTCCTGTCAGCCCGTGAGGGTGACCAAGACGCTTTTCGGGCGCTGGTCGAAGCCCACCGGGCGGAGCTTCACGCACACTGCTACCGGATGCTGGCGTCCTACCACGACGCCGAGGACGCGCTGCAGACGCTCCGCGTCTTGGGCGACGAGCGGTCCCGTCAGCTGGTGAAGGCGTTCGTGGACGCGCTCGAGCGGGCCGACCCCGACTCGCTGGTCGGCCTGCTCACCGAGGACGCCGCCTGGACAATGCCCCCGCTGCCCAGCTGGTACCGGGGTTCGGCGGCTATCGGCGGGTTCCTCAGCGGCTTCGGGTTCAACGAGCGCTGGCGACATCTGCCGACCTGGGCCAACGGACAGCTGGCCCTCGGCTGCTACACCGTCGATCCCGTCACCGGGTCCTGGGTGCCGTCGGCGCTGGCCGTGCTGTCGCTTCAAGGCGAACGGATCGCCGAGGTCGACTACTTCCTCACTGCCGAGCTCCTGGGCCGCTGGGGCGACGAGTCCTCCATCGACGGCGCCCAGATGTTCGCTCGCTTCGGGCTGCCGGCCACCATGCCGTGAAAATCCTGGCCGGGACCGATTAGCGGGCGCCCTCCTCGCGAGTCGTACCGGGTGACCAGCAGCGGATGGTCCGCTGCTCGGGTCACCGTGAGGAGCAACCGTGTACATCCCGAGTGTGATGCTGATGGCCCTACACGAGGAACGAGTCCGGGACGCGGAGCGGCGGGCCGTGCACCCTGCCTGGCGCTGGCTGGGGCGTGGGCGCGCCCGGCGCCGGCTGGCGCTGAGTGCCCGCACACGAGCCGGCGCGGGCCAGGCCGGTCTCCTGGCCGCGGGAGCCAAGTCATGACCGGGCACCCTGCCGTGGTCGCCGAGGTGATCGCCACCGACGCCGACGCCGACGCCGGCGTCGTCCCGATCGACTGGGAGGAGGCGGTCCGGCTCTTCGCCGCCGAGCGCTGGTATTGGGTGGCGACCACCGGCGATGAGGGCCGTCCCCACCTGCGGCCCGTGCTCGCGGTGTGCCTCGACGAGCGGATCTACTCGACCACCAGCCCGGCCGCCCGCAAAGGCCGGGACCTGGCCCGCAGGCCGTCGGCGACGCTATCCGCTCGCACCCCGGCGATCGATATCGTCATCGAGGGACAAGTCACCTGGATCGACGACCGGCAGCGACTGCAGCGCGTGGGCGACGCCTACCGGGACAAGTACGGATGGCCCGTCACCGTGACCGCCGACGGCGCGTTCGACGCTCCCTACGGGGCGCCCACCGCCGGACATCCCCCGTACCGGGTTTATGAGCTCACTCCGACCGTCGCTTACGCCTTCGGAACCGACAACCACCTCGGAGAACGCTCCACCAGGTACCGCTTCAGGGCTCCGGCACAGTCGGGATAGCACCTCATGATCGCCAGGAGTGGCCGACTGTCGTGGGTTGGCGGGTCGGCTGCCCGGGCCCGGGCGGTGCGGCTGACACGCACGGCGGTGTCCGAGGAGGTGCGGACCGAATCCTGATCTTCGGTGACACGAACCACCGTCCGTTCGGCAATTCAATGATCCCGAACGGGCCGTGGTTCTACGGTCTGAGCCTGACGCGGTTTAAGCTGCGGTGCGAGGTGGAGGCTCACGGCTTTCGGCCGATGCCGCAGTAGCCGGCTAGGCCGCCGGCGGTGGCATCGATGCGGCCGGCCAGGCCCCACTGGCTGATCGGGACCAAGCCTGGAGGGAGCAAGTCCAGGCCGTCGAAGAAGCCGGCGATCTGCTCACGGTTGCGGAGGGTGATCGGCGCCGAGGACATCGCGTTGTAGCGGCGGGTCATCTCGGCGGCGGCCTGGGGGGCGATGTCGCTGGCGGCGTGGGCCATGACCAGGTAGCTGCCGGACGGGACGGCGTCCATCAGGCGCGCCACGATGGCGTACGGGTCATCGGCGTCCGGAATGAAGTGCAGGACGGCGATCAGCAGGACGGCGACCGGGCGGCTGAGGTCGAGGGTGCGGGCCGCGCCTTTGCGGATCGTTTCGGTGGCGCGCAGGTCGGCCTGGAGGTAGTCGGTCGTGCCTTCAGGGCTACTGGTCAGCAGGGCCTGGGCGTGGGTGAGGACCACCGGGTCATGGTCGACGTAGACGATCCGGGAATCGGGGGCGGCGCTCTGGGCGACGTCATGGGTGTTGTCGGCGGTGGGCAGGCCGGTGCCGATGTCGAGGAACTGGCGGATGCCGTGGGCCGTCGCCAGCTGGTCCACCGCGTCGATCAGGAACAGGCGTACGGCCCGGGCGATGAGCGGCATGGACGGCATCGCCTGGAGGACCCGCTCGGCCAGCTCCCGGTCGGCGGCGAAGTTGTCCTTGCCGCCCAGCCAGTAGTTCCACATCCGTGCGGGGTTCGGCACGGCTGGGTCGAAGGACGGCAGACGGGTCTCACCGCCCGCGGCGCGGTCCTGCGGCGTGCTCTGCGTCACTCGTTTCCCTTGCTGCCCGTATGTTCGGCCCTCCGGTAGAGCTTAGTCCCCAAGACGGCGGTACCGATTCTGCGGGATTCCCGCGTAGGTCGGGTAGACCGGCTCGCTAGGAGACAAGATGCAAGTACGCGCTGCTGCTCGCCCGGCGGGACTACAGCTGGCTGCGGTTCGCATCAACCGCAATCCAGCCCTGCGAAGTCCGGCTTGTGAAAATCTGCACAAAGCGGAGCTCACCAGCGGTATGCCGTCTTATTTCCGAGGAACTCGTCGAAGTCGCCGCTGTCGGCCATCTCGCCGAGCCTGGCCAGCGCCCGCAGCCGCACCAGCCGCTGCCCGACCTCGCGGAGGGCGGCGTTGACCGTGTCCTTCTTTGTCTTGGTGCCAAGTACTTCGGCCGCAGTAGCCAGCGCTTCCTCATCAATCTCGACAGGCGTCTTCACCATGCTCAGCGGACAACCTCCGATCGAAATCTAGACATCTTAGATATCTACCCGAGATATCTCCGCACCGATCGTGACCCGGCAGTGGACGGCGCAACT
Source organism: uncultured Actinomycetes bacterium (assembly GCA_963789225.1). Lineage (GTDB taxonomy): Bacteria > Actinomycetota > Actinomycetes > Streptosporangiales > Streptosporangiaceae > Palsa-504. The sequence continues at coordinate 373,450 of CAWBKD010000025.1, read as the reverse complement.
GCCCGGGTGGCGCGTCCTATGGGGCAGGCGGAGCGCGGAGGGTCGGCCGGGTCGGCCGGTGGTGATCGGGCGGCGGGTTTGGTCAGTCGCTGGTGGTGCAGGTCGCGGCGCCGACCTTCACGGTGATCCGGGCGCCGGGCGGCGGGCCGTTGAGGTAGATCAGCGCGTAGCCTGAGCCGTTGGTCTCGTAGCTGTGCGAGTAGCCGTCTGCGGTCGCCGTGGCGTCCGTGTTGGGCTGGTTGGAGTGCACGTAGACGTTGTTCTCGTCGTAGGCGGCGTCGTAGACGCTCGCGGTGGCCGTGCACCAGGCGCCCGACGCCGGGGCTGGTGTGGACGCGGTGGCCGGGGCGTAGGGCTTGGCGCCGGCGTAGTCGCGGGCCAGGGTGGCGCTGACGGCGGCCACCAGGGCGTGATCGCTGGTGAGGATACCCAGTTCCCGGTTGTAATCGAGGCTGGCGACGGAGAAGTTCTGCGACCCGACCAGCACCCGCTGACCGGACCGGCCGGCGTCGGCGACGATCGCCTTAGCGTGGATGTACAGGGAGCTGCTGTCGTCGGCGTAGAGCCGGACGTGCACGCCCGCCTTGGCCAGTTCGGTGAACGCGGCGTCCCATTCGGGATCGGAGGTCATGATGACGGTGACGTCCACGTGCCGCCGTGCGGCGGCGGCCAGGGCGGCGGTGACCGTCGCGTCGTCCATCTCCTCGTCTTCCACGGCGAGGGTGCGGGTCGCCCCGTTGATGACCGACAGGACCGAGGCCTGCGCGTTGGTCGGTGACCAGAACCAGGTCGGCGCCGTCTGGCGGGGTGATGGCCTGGCCGGCGAAGTCGGCGTTGAAGGTGGTGACGATGGCGGCCACGTCGGCGCGGTTGGTGTCGATCACGGCGAAGTCGCGGGTGCCGGGGTAGTCCTCGGTCACGAGGTTCAGCGTCATGATGACCGAGGTGGCGTTATCGACGGTGAGGGTCTTCTGGTGGTAGGTGGTGTCGGCGGGTGCCCACCGGACGTGGACGCGGTGGGCAGCCAGGTAGTCGTAGGCGCTCGTGTTCCTGGACTTCTCCAGGCGCTGGTCGAGGAGCACCCGGACGTTCACCCCACGGGCGGCGTCCGCGGCCAGGTCCGCTTCGGCCGTGGGGTCGGCCAGCTCGTACATGGTCAGGTCAACCGAGGAACGTGCCCCGGTGATGAGCTGGTAGATCGGTCCGATCCCGGCCGCAGGCTCGGTCAGCAGCCGCAGCGACGCGGCGGAGTGCGCTGCTGTCAGTGTCAGGCCGGAGGCGGCGGGCGGCGTGGCCTGCAGCGCCGCGCTGCCGCAAGCGGCAACGCCCGCGCCCAGCCCGGCGGCAGTGAGCATGATCAGGATCTTCCGGTACAACTCACCGCTCCGCCCCGCTCGGCATCTCCAGGCATCGGACTAAATCTAAGCCGATGCTCATGCCTCGTACGCCACGCTTTGGAGAAAGCCGGCATGGCAGGCCTTGCCGCCCTTTGCCCGCTTCGCCTCCGCCCTGGGCACCTCCAGCAGCCGCCCGATCAGCAGCAGGTCTGGTGCGGTTGTCCGTGGGCGAGCGCGGACAGGATCGCCAGGCCTACCGGGAGGACCAGGCCCGCAGTCAGCGTTTGACCTTGCGGGCGGCGGCCTTGGCGTGGGCTACGCCGTCTGGTGCTGCAAGCCGGAACGCGATATGCCTCTCCAAAGGGACCGCTCCGGGCATGTCACTGAGCATCGGCCGATCAGCCTTGCGCGCGAACGAGACCGTGCCGGGTTCCAGGACCACGGTGTATTTTCCCCTGCCGTCGACCCGGGCCGGATCAGACCAGCCAAGGTAGAGCTGGCGGGGTCCATCTGACTCGAGCTCGGGTATGGCTGGGACGTAGCCCATCGTCCGGAGCGCGGCGGCGAATTCCCGGACTCGGTCACCACCTCGGCGTATCAGTTCGGCCAGCATGCCTTCCACGGTGCTGGTATCAGTGTCGGTAGTGCTGGGGAGGTCGGCTGGGTAGGTCACCTGTACCTCGGTGATTGTGGCCGGGAAGTCGCGCTGGTTGTTGGTGATGAATCGGTCAGCACCCAGGCCCACCGCAGTGGCCAGATGGGTGGCGTCAGCGGCTTTGAGCCGGTAATGGCTGGACAGGGCGGTCGCCAGCTCGGCAGTAGTCCGGTCTACCGGACGCAGGTCCAGTCTGGCCAGCAGTCCGGCCAGGATGCGGACCTCCTCGGCAGCGCCGTCCCGTAGCGGCCTGCTGAGTACCTCAGGCAGCAGCAGGACCGAGCCGATGCCCGCCGTCGTGCCGGGAGCGACAGACCGGAACAAGGCGGCGACCCGCTGGCCGAGCGGGTGACCGGGAACCGCGGCGTAGATTAGCGCGTCAGCGTCGAAGGCATCCATTAGCGGGCGTCCCGGCCCGCCCTGATCTCGGCGATCAGCGCATCGGCGCGCTGTGCGGTCAGTCCGGGGCCTTCGGGAAGGTCAGCGCCGGCCGCCTGGGTGAGTAGCTCATGGATCCGCGCTGCGTCGTCCAGCGCGGGGCCTGCCCGCCGACTTCGCAGCACGTCGGGCCGGACAAGAACAGCCACCGGCCGACCGTGCCGGGTAATGGTGATTTCCTCACCGTCGTCGACGCGAGATAGCAACTCAGGAAGCCCAGCCCGTGCCTCGGAAACGGTGATCGACGTCATGACAGAAATCGTACGCTCTTGTACATCGAAGTACAACGGCAACGCAGTCCGACGTCCCGCAGTTGCGAGCCGGTTGTGGCTGCAAGAATCACCGGGTGGTTCCATCGAGCATTCGTGACTTCTTCACGGCCAGCGCAAGCGTGGCCGGAGCGCTGATCGGGCTGCTGTTCGTGGCTATCTCGGTTGCCTCCGGGAGGCTGGCACGCGCCGAGGCGGGGGGGCAGCTGCTCCGCATACGCGCGGTGGCGGCGCTGACGGCGTTCACCAACACGCTGTCGGTATCGCTGTTCGCGCTGATCCCCGGACACAAGATCGCGTGGGCTGCGGTGATCGCGGCGGCCCTCGGACTCATGTTCATCGTGGCGTCGCTGCTGTCGCTGATCCGCCTGCGTCACGTGCAGTGGAGCACAGCGCGTGATGGGCTGTTCCTGATCGGGCTGGCCGTCACGTTCGTGTTCCAGCTGATCGAGGGAGTAGACGTGGGCACTCATCCGGGCGACTCGGGGGCCGTGAACACGATCGCGATCCTCGCCGTGGTCTGCTTCCTGGGCGGGATCACCCGGTCCTGGGAGCTGATCGGCGGGCCGTCGATCGGTATCGCGCACGAGGTCACTGCCCTGGTCCGTCATGACGACGGCGCGGAAGACCGGCAGGAAGTACAGCCGCCGCCCTAGCACCGGCTCAGCCGCGCGGTGAGGCGTACGAAAATCTCCTGGCTGGTCTCCGGTTCCCGCGCGACGGCCGCGGCCGTGGCAGGCGGCGGTGACGTAGAGTGCGGGCGTGGCGGGCACGGGGTCGGCGGGGCGGGTGGTGTGGCGTTTCCTGGTCGGATCCCCGCTGCGGGCGCGGGAGGTGTCCAGGGAGCAGATCACCCCGGCCGAGGGGCTGCCTGCGCTGTCGCTGGATGCCCTGACGTCGGTCGCCTACGGGCCGGAAGCGATCATCGCGGTCCTGGCGGTGGCCGGGGCGGGGGCGCTGCACCTGGTCCTGCCGGTCACGGTCGTGATCGTGGCGCTGCTGGCCATCTTGGTGTTCTCCTACAGCCAGGTGATCGACGCTTACCCGGGCGGCGGGGGCGCCTATGCGGTGTCACGGGCCAATTTCGGGCCGCGAGGCAGCCTGCTGGCCGCCGCCGCGCTGATCGTCGATTACACGCTGACCGTCGCGGTCTCCATCGCCGCCGGGGTCGCCTCGCTGACCTCGGCCTTTCCCGGCCTGAACGCGGAGACGGTGCCGATCTGCCTGGGCATCCTGGCCGTGGTCACGCTGCTCAACCTGCGCGGCCTGGCCGCTGCCGCGCGCGCGTTCTTGCTGCCCACGATGCTGTTCATCGTCGGCCTGCTGGTCATCATCGTCATCGGCCTGATCCACCCGCTGGCGCTGCACGCCCCCCAGCCCGGGCGCTCCCTGCTGCCCGCGCACGCGGTGGAGGCGGTGAGCATGCTGCTACTGCTGAAGGCGTTCTCGGCCGGGTGCAGCGCGCTGACCGGGGTCGAGGCGATCGCCAACGGGGTACCGCTGTTCAAGCAGCCCCGTCAGGTCCGGGCTAAGCAGACCGAGCTCTTGCTCGGCGGGATCCTCGGCGCGATGCTGCTGGGCTTGGCGGTGCTCGCCGACCGCTGGCACATCGGCCCCCGCTCCGGCCAGACCGTGCTGAGCCAGATCATGGGCGCCGCCGTCGGGCGGCACTGGGCCTACTACGGGATGTCGCTGACCATCACGCTGGTCCTCGCGCTGGCCGCCAACACCTCATTCGGCGGCCTGCCGGTGCTGGCCAGCCTGGTCGCAAAGGATGACTACCTACCTCGCCGGTTCGCACTGCGCGACGACCGGCAGGTGTTCGGCTGGGGCATCGGGGTGCTCGCCATCATGTCGGCGGTCCTGCTGATCGCCGTGGACGGCAGCACGCTGCGGCTGATCCCGCTGTTCGCCATCGGGGTGTTTACCGGTTTCACCCTGGCCCAGGCCGGAATGGTGGTGCACTGGCAGCACAAGCGACCGCGCGGCTGGCAGCAGCGCGCGGCCATCAACGGCATCGGCGCCGCCGCCACCGCCATCGCCACCGTGGTCTTCCTGGTCACCAAGTTCACCGACGGAGCGTGGGTGGTCGTGCTGGCCGTCCCCGCCCTCATCGTCCTTTTCACCCGGATCCACCGCTACTACCAGCGGGTCGACCGCCTCCTCGAGTTCGGCGTCATCCCGGGTCCGCCGCAGGCCAAGCCCGTCACCGTCGTGGTGCCGGTTGTCGGGATGTCCCGGCTGACCCAGCACGTGATCTCCGAGGCGCTGTCGATCAGCCAGCACGTGATCGCCGTGACCGTCGTGGCCGCCGATCCTGACCCGAGCGCCGGGCACACCGAGAGCCTGCGCCAGCAGTGGGACCGCTGGAATCCCGGGGTCCCCCTGCGGGTACTGCACACCCAGTACGCCTCGATGGCCGGGCCTATCGTGACGTTCATCGACAAGCTCCGCCAGCAGCACGACCAGCAGATCGTCGTGCTTATCCCCGTCGTGCGCCCTGATCACCTGCGCGATCGCCTCCTGCACAACCAGATTGACCTCATCCTCACCAGGGCACTGCGGACCCGCACCGACGTCATCCAGACCCGCGTCACCATTCCGCTGGAGGCCCGGGACGACGGCGCCGGCCCGAAGCGCCGCCGGGCCCGCCGCACCAAGGACTAGCCGATGCGGCGGTACCGGCGTACGGCCAGCGGCGCGAAGACGACAGTGATCGCGATGCCCCAGACGATGGAGTGCCACACCGGGGTCGCGACCGGTCCACCCAGCATCAGGCCCCGGCTCGCGCCCGCCAGGGCGGTCACCGGGTTGACCCCGACCCAGGCCTGCAGCCAGCCGGGCAGGGTGCTGGTCTGAATGAACACGTTGCTCCCGAACGCGAGCGGGAACATGACGATGAAGCTGAAGCCCTGCAGGCTCTGCGGGGACTTCACGTACAGGCCAAGGAGCACCCAGATCCAGCCGATGGCAAAGCCGAAGACGAACATCAGCCCGATCGCGCCGAGCGTGGACACGGGATTGGTGGCGATGCGGAAGCCCAGCAGCGACCCGTATGCGAAGACCATCGCGATCGAGACGACGTAGCGGACGAAATCTCCCATGATCGTCCCGGTCAGCGGGGCCGACCGAGAGATGGGCAGGCTCCGGAACCGGTCGAAGATGCCCTTGGTGACGTCGGTGTTCAGGCCGACGCCGGTGCCTATGCTCGCAAACAGGACCGTCATCACCATGATGCCGGGCAGCACGTACTGCAGGTAGGTGTGCCTGTCCTCGCCCTTGATCGCGCCGCCGAACAGGAACACGAACAGCGTCACGAAGACGATCGGCTGCAGCGTGACGTCGAGCAGCTGCTCCGGGTTGCGCCTGATCCGCACCAGAGCCCGCCACGCCAGCGTCAGCGCGTGCCGCAGCGCGCGGGCCGGCGTCATCCGCCGGGCCCGGCCCGGCCAGGTCGCGGTGCTGGCCGTCATCGGTCGCCCTCCTCGGCGGCGTGCCCGGTCAGCGCCATGAAGACCTCATCCAGGCTGGCCAGGCGCAGCGCGAGCTCGGTGACCTCGATCCGCTCGGCCTGCAGGCCGCTGATCACGGCCGGCAGGACCTCGGCGTCGTCGACGGGGACCGACAGCAGGCCCGGATCCTCCTGCGTGCTGACCGGAGCGCGGCCCACGGCGGCGGCGACGATCCCGGCGACCCGCGTCAGGTCCGCCGGATCGGCCGGGCGCACGTCGAGAGTCTGCCGGCCGATTTTGGCCTTCAGCTCGGCCGCGGTGCCGGTCGCGATCACCCGGCCATGGTCGATGACCGCGATCTGGCTGGCCAGCCGGTCGGCCTCGTCCAGGTACTGCGTGGTCAGCAGCACCGTCGTACCCTCGGCGACCAGCGCCCTGATCATCGCCCACACCTCACCCCGGCTGCGCGGATCCAGGCCGGTGGTCGGCTCGTCGAGGAACAGCACCGCGGGCCGCTGGACCAGGCTCGCGGCCAGGTCCAGCCGGCGCCGCATGCCACCGGAGTAGGTCTTGACCGAACGCCCGGCGGCGTCGGCCAGGTCGAACCGCTCCAGCAGCTCGGCCGACCGCCGCTTCGCCTCCGCCCTGGGCACCTCCAGCAGCCGCCCGATCAGCAGCAGGTTCTCAAAACCCGTCAGATCCTCATCGACCGCGGCGTACTGGCCGGTCAGTCCGATCAGCTCACGGACCCGGTCGGCCTGCTGGACGATGTCCGCGCCGCAGACCCGGGCGTAACCGGCGTCGGGCCGCAGCAGCGTGGCCAGCATCCGGACCACGGTGGTCTTCCCCGCGCCGTTCGGCCCAAGCAGGCCCAGGACCATGCCCGGCCGGACCGCGAGATCGACGCCGTCCACCGCCAGCGTCTTGGAGAACCTCTTGACCAGGCCCACCGCCTCGATCGCGAGTGTCATGGCGGGCGTTCCGTTGTCATCAGTCCCTGAGCTTGCGGAGAATGCGGGCGAGGTGGGCGCGGTCGGTCTGGCTCAGCCGGCCGAAGACCCGTTCGGCCTCGGTGCCGCGGGCCGCGCTGATGGCGTCGAGGACACTGGCGCCTTGCTCGGTCACCTCGACCAGGGTGGCCCGCCGGTCGCCGGGATCGGGGTGCCGCTCGACCAGGCCGCGGGATTCGAGGGCGTCGACGACCTCCGTGGTCGAGCGCGGCGCGATGCGCAGGTGCTCGGACAGTTCCGACAGGCGCATGACGCCATCGTGCCTGAGCGCGCGCAGGGCCCGCAGGTGGGAAGGGGCGATGTCCCAGGGGGCCAGGGCCTCCCGGGAGGCCTCCCGGAGCTGGCGCGCGACCGACCAGAAGGCTTCCGGGAGCGTCTCGTCGCCGGCCGGGTCGGGCTCGCCCGTCAGGTCGCGATCCTGACTCACCGGAATATGGTACCAGCATTTTTGGTTGTAGCCTCATATTGAGGTAGCCTCAGTAATAGACTTTCCGGGTCCGCGTCCGAGCGCGGGCCCACCTCCGACAGAATCGAGAACGCCTTGGTGTCACCACCACACACGAATCCAGACGTCGGCGGCAGGGACCGGGGCCGCGGCCCGAGGACCGTTACCGCCGCCGAGAAGGCACAGGCGCACGAGGTATCGCTGCGCCGCATCGGGCGGCTGTTCGCCCCCTACCGGTGGCAGCTGGCGATCGTCACGGCCATCATCGCGGCCTCCTCGGTGGTCGGGCTGGCCTCGCCGTTCCTGCTCCGCGCGGTGATCGACACTGCCCTGCCGGACCGGAACGTGCGGCTGCTGGCCTGGCTGGTCATCGGTATGGTCGCGGTGGCCGCCGTCACATCGGCGTTCGGCGTTATCCAGACCTGGATCAGTACCAAGGTCGGCCAGCACGTCATGCACGAGCTGCGCACCAGCGTCTTCACCCACCTGCAGCGGCAGTCGATTGCCTTCTTCACCCGCACCCGCACCGGCGAGGTGCAATCTCGCATCCAGAACGACATCGGCGGCATGGAGGCGGTCGTGACCTCGACCGCGACCTCCATCGCCTCCAACGTCACCACCGCGATAGCCACGGCCGTCGCCATGGTCGCCCTGTCCTGGCGGCTCTCGCTCATCTCGCTCGTGGTCATGCCGCCGGCCATCTTCCTGACCCGCAAGGTCGCCCGGATGCGCCGGGCCATCACCGCCCAGCAGCAGCGCGAGCTCGCCGACCTCAACGTGACCATCGAGGAAGGCCTGTCGATCAACGGCATCCAGCTGGCCAAGACCATGGGGACCGGCCCGGCCCTGGTGCGGCGGTTCACCGACTCCTCGGCCCGCCTGATCGACCTGGAACTCCGCTCCCAGCTGGCCGGGCGCTGGCGGATGGCCTCCCTCAGCATCATCTTCGCCGCGATCCCCGCGGTCATCTACCTCGCCGCCGGCCTCCCGGTCACCGCCGGCACCGTCAGCATCGGCACCCTGATCGCCTTCACCACCCTGCAGAACAACCTGTTCCGGCCGATCACCGGCCTGCTGTCCACCAGTGTCTCGGTGATCAGCTCGCTGGCCTTGTTCGCGCGGATCTTCGAGTACCTGGACCTGCCGGTCGAGATCGACGAGCCCGCCCGCCCGGTCCGCGTCGACCTGGCCCAGGTCAAGGGCCACGTCCGGGTCGAAAATGTCGGTTTTACCTACCCCGGCGCCGACCGCCCCGCTCTGGCCGGCATCGACCTGGACATCCCGGCCGGCAGCACGCTCGCCCTGGTCGGCGAGACCGGATCGGGCAAGACCACCCTCGGCTCCCTGATCGCCCGGCTCTACGACCCGACCAGCGGCACCGTCCGCATCGACGGCGTCGACCTCCGCGACCTGCGGCTGGCTGACCTGGCCGCCATCGTCGGCGTGGTCAGCCAGGAGACCTACCTGCTGCACACCACCGTGCGGGAGAACCTGCGCTACGCCAAGCCGGACGCCACCGACGCCGAGATCGAGAACGCCGCCCGCGCGGCGCAGATCCACGACCTGATCGCCTCTCTGCCCGAGGGCTACGACACCATGGTCGGCTCTCGCGGGCACCGTTTCTCCGGCGGGGAGAAGCAGCGCATCGCCATCGCCCGGACCCTGCTACGAGACCCGCGCGTGCTCGTGCTCGACGAGGCCACCAGCGCCCTGGACACCGAGACCGAACGGGCCGTCCAGCAGGCCTTCGACACCCTCGCCGAAGGCCGCACCACCATCACCATCGCCCACCGGCTGTCCACCGTCCGCAACGCCGACCAGATCATCGTGCTCGACCACGGCCGCATCGTCGAGACCGGCGACCACGCCAGCCTGCTCGCCGGGCAGGGCCGCTACGCCGAATTGGCCGCATGAGCCTCACTTAGCCAGGCAGCCGCCGTCGGTGACCAGGGTCTGGCCTGTCATGTAGTCGGACGCGGCTGAGGCGAGGAAGAGCGCGGGCCCTTTGATCTCAGCGGCCGCCGCGATCCGGCCCATGGGGATGAAGGCAGTGATCGTGGCCCGGACCTGCGGGTCGTCAATCGCGCCGCGGCTCAGGTTGCTCTGGTAGAAGCCGGGGCACAGCGCGTTGACCTGGATTCCCTGCTTGGCGTACTCGAGCCCGAGCTCGCGGGTCAGGTTGACCACCGCGCCTTTGGCGGCGTTATACGCCAGCGCCGGGAACAGGCTGGACGAACCGGCCAGGCCCCACATCGACGCGATATTGATGATCTTGCCGGACTGCTGCCGGACCATGACCTTCAGCGCTTCCCGTGCGCAGAAGAACACGCCATCCAGGTCCACGTTCAGCACGGCACGCCAGTCAGCGGTCGGGTACTCGTGCAGCAGCAGAGCCTGCGGGTCGGCAATTCCGGCGTTGTTGAACAGGATGTCCAGCCGACCCAGCGCCGCTACGGTGCGAGTCACCATCGCCGCAACCTCGGCCTCGACGGTGACGTCGCAGCCGATGGCCGCACCGCGGCGGCCCAGGTCGTTGACCATGGCCGCCGCCGCCCTGGCCGAGTCCGCATCGATGTCCGCGCAGGCGACATCGGCGCCTGCCTCCGCCATCACCTCGCTGAACTGCCTGCCCAGGCCGCTGCCGGCCCCGGTGACCAGCGCAACCTTGCCATCCAGGCGGAAGAGATCCATCGGATTGCCCACCGCTCGCTCACCGCCTCCCGACCGCGCTTACCTCCCTGCGTACTCGCCGCCGCGCAGCCGCGGAAGAGGGAATTTCGAGCGTTGCGGAGAACCACAACCACGGTGATTCACCGCACCACGCGAACCACAAACCCGGCATGGCGCGGGACGTTAGCTGATGCGTTGCGGAGGTTGGGGGTTGCGCAGGGAGATCTCGTCGGACTCGGCGATGTGGTCGGCTTGGACGGCTCGCAGCCCCTGGCCCAGGCGCTCGCGGGCCTGGCGCAGCAGCTTGAGGGAATTGCTGGAGGTACTCGGTGCCGCGCTGCGCTCAGGGTCGGCCCCGTGTTCCTCGATGAGGTGGGTCTGCAAGGCGGCGGCGACTTCGTCGGCCGCCTTCAGCGCTTGGTAGATGGCCCGGTTCCGTGCTGCGTCGTCAACCATGCGGCCAGTATGGCGCCTTTAGCCGGGAAATAAAATCATGAGGATCCTCATTATGAGAGGTATCAACGTGAGGCCGGTCAGTGTGAAGCGGTCAGCGTCGTTGCAGGGCAGGAAGGGCCAGTGATGATTACGCCTGAGCAGGTTGGTGAACGGTACCTCGCTGTTCATCACCGGATACTCCGGGCCGCCAACGATGAGATGAATGGATGCGGCCTGTCGATGGCCCGCACCAAGGTGCTCCGGCGGCTCCACGAGCAGGGCCCGACCAGGCAGAACGTTCTGGCCGCCGAGTTCGGGCTGTCTCCGCACTCCATCACCGACATCGTCGACGGGCTGGAGCGCCTGGGCATGGCCGAGCGCCGGCCGGACCCTACGGATCGCCGGGCCAAGCTCGTCGCGATCACCGACACGGGCGAAGCCGGCCTCGACGTGGCGAACGTTACGCGGGAGCGGCTGCTCAAGCAGATCTTCGGTGCGCTGAGCGAGGCCGACCGGGCGACCTTCCTGCGCCTGCTCGACGGCCTGGACGAGGCGGCCCGGAGGCTGATCGCGCCATCGGCCACGCCGCACGTGCCGGCGATGGTCTCGGCATGACCGCCGGATCCCATTCCACCATTACAGCCAGCGGCAGTCACATTTCTCACCGGGGGTACAGCTCGTTATGGCATCTGTCACACCTGTCGGCAGTCAGCGTCCCGCAGAAAGCGACCATCGGTGGCTGGTCCTGGTCATCGTGGCTATCGCCCAGCTCATGGTGGTGCTGGACTCGACCGTCGTGAACATCGCCCTCCCGTCGGCCCAGCGCGCCCTTGACTTCCCCAACAGTGACCGGCAGTGGGTGGTGACCGCCTACGCGCTGGCGTTCGGCAGCCTGCTGCTGCTCGGCGGCCGGATCGGCGACATGTTCAGCCGCAAGCGGGTCTTCATCACCGGCCTGGCCGGGTTCGCGCTGTCATCGGCGCTCGGCGGCGCCGCCACGTCGTTCGGCATGCTCGTGGCGGCCCGGACCCTGCAGGGCGCATTCGGCGCCATTCTCGCACCCGCCGCCCTGGGCACCTTGGTCAGCACCTTCCGCGACCCGCGCGAGCGCGGCCGGGCGTTCGGCGTCTTCGGGTCCGTCGCGGCCGGCGGGGGGGCCGTGGGCCTCATCCTCGGCGGTGTCCTCACCCAGTACTTCTCCTGGCGCTGGTGCCTGTACGTCAACCTGTTCTTCGCCGCGATCGCCATCGCCGGCGCCCTGGCTTACATGCGGACCAACCGGCCGGACACCCGGCCGCGGATGGACTGGGCGGGAACCGTGCTCGCCTCGGCCGGGCTGTTCGCCCTCGTCTTCGGGTTCTCGCATGCCGAACTGGCCGGCTGGACCGCCGCCCTGACCATCGGCTCGCTGGCCGGCGGGGTGATCCTGCTGGCCGCGTTCGCGTTCGCCGAGAGCCGGGTCAGCCACCCCCTGCTGCCGCTGCGGGTGGTCCTGGACCGGGCCAGGGGCGGCTCCTACCTCTCGGTCGGGCTGACCGGGATCGCGGTGTTCGGCGTCTTCCTGTTCCTCACGTACTACCTGCAGACGGTCAAGGACTACAGCCCGGTGACCAGCGGGCTGGCCTTCCTGCCGATGATCGGCTGCATCTTCCTGGCCTCGAACACCTCCAGCATCGTGCTGCTGCCGCGGGTCGGGCCGCGGACCCTGATCGTGACCGGCATGGTGCTCGGCGGCGGCGCGATGGCCTACCTGACCCAGCTCACCGTGACCTCCAGCTACGCGGGCAGCATCGTGCCGGCCTTGGTGGCCCTGGGCCTGGGCTTCGGCATGATCTTCTCCCCCGCCATCAACACCGCCACCGCCGGAGTCGCCCGCCGCGACTCAGGCGTGGCCTCGGCGCTGGTCAACACCATGCAGCAGGTGGGCGGTTCGATCGGGACCGCGGCGCTGAGCACGGTGGCGCTCACGGCGACGGCTACCTACCTGACCGTGCACCACGCCGGACGGCTGGCCCTGGCCACCGCCGCGGTGCACGGCTACGGCGTGGCGTTCTCGGTGTCCGCGGTGCTTTTCGGCGCCGGCGCGCTGGCGGCGGTTCTGCTGGTGCCGTCCCGGCGCAGGCTGGAGGAGCTACGGAACATGGAGCCGACAGCCAGCATGGAGCCGACAGCCAGCCCCGCCCTGACAGACAGCGTGTCCGCCGGGGATGGGGTCTCGGGCTAGCGAACGCCACGATGGCGGTGCTGCCGCCCCGCTCACCGGAACGGGCCATCACCGTTTAGTGATATTGCCATATACCAATAGCATGATACTATTGGTATATGGCAATACCGGACGACGAGTACCTCGTGAACACGACGCGAGATCTGGGTGCCGCGCTGAAGCACTTCCGCACCGTGGCCGGGGTGCCGCAGACAGCTGCGGCCGAGGCCATGGGTATCGGGCAGCCGTACCTGTCGTCGCTGGAGGGAGGCAAGTTCGGCAGGTCGCTGACACACGCGCTGCGACTGCTGCGCTTCGTCGGCTGTGAGGTCGTCGTCCGCCGGAAGGGGCAACGTGGCTGACCGGCTCGTGGCGTGGCTCTATGAGACACCGGTCGCCGTACTGATTGCCGGGCCGGAATACCGGATCCGGCTGGAGTGGCGCCCCGAGGGGATCGAGCGGTGGGGCCTCGGCAGCCCCGCTTTGTCCGTCTGGCTGCCGATCGGCAGCCAGACCGGCCCGCGGGACACGCGCGGCCTGGACTTCTTCGAGAACATGCTGCCCGAGGGGCCTGCTCTCCAGCGAATGGCAGCGCTGGCCGGAGTCCGCCCGGTGGATACCTACGGCATCCTCCGGGCCTTTGGCCATGACTGCGCGGGCGCGATCATGGTGCTCCCCGACGGGGAGCGGCCCGGCAGCAGTGGCAATAGCGGATACTCCCCCATGACGCCCGGCGACCTGCTGCGAGTGATCGGGAACCTCGATGTCTTGCCCCTGGCCGCCGCGCCGGAGCGCGGTTTCCGTCCGTCGCTGGCCGGCTTTCAGCGCAAGGCGCTGCTGGGCCGGACCGGTGACGGTACCTGGCAGCTTCCGTATGGGGACGCTCCCTCGACCTGGATCCTGAAACCTGACGGCCCGCACTCCATGGCCGCCAACGAGGTCACGTGCCTGCGGCTCGCCGCGGCCTGCGGCCTGCCTGTGCCCGAGGCAGAGTTGCTCGACGTCGCCGGTCTCCCCGTCCTGGCGGTCAAGCGCTACGACCGGCAGGACGCACCTGCCTGGGACATTCCGGTCCGGGTGCACCAGGAGGACGGCTGCCAGGCGACCGCCACGCCTCCCGGGCTGAAGTACGAGGAACAGGGCGGACCGACGCTGCGTGACTTCGACACCGTCATCAGGAACTTCGGCGATCCCGGCGACGTGACCAGCCTGCTGCGCCGCACGACGTTCAACATGGCCGTCGGCAACGCGGACGCGCACGCCAAGAACTTCTCCGTGCTGCACGAGCCCGGCGACCAGGCCATCAGGCTCGCTCCGCTCTATGACGTGCTCTCGACTATCGCCCTTGAACTAACCGACAGCGCGGGGCAGCCGATGCAGGCCGATACGCACCTGGCCCAGCGAGTCGGCGGCCAGGTCGACATCCGCAAGGTGACCGCAGCCAACCTGATCGACGAAGCGGTCACGTGGGGCATCCGGCAGCGCGCTGCCTCGGCGGTCGTGACCGAGACCCTCGACCAGGTACTCACCGCCATCCCGGCGACACCAGGGGATGCCCGGGTTCTGGCCGTCATCCACGAGCAAGCCATGCGAATGACCCGGGGCTGATGTCATCGCAACGCGAGGCACCTGTGCGCTGTCCTAATGGGCGTGATGCGCCGTTTCCGGGCCGCCCGTGACGTACGGGGATCTCCGGCTGGGCGTGGTAAGCCGGTTGGATCCATGGGCGTGCTGGCCGCCTCGGTGGCGACCGGCGTCCTTGTCGCGGCGTGCACCAGCTCACCGGGCAGCATCCCGGCGTCACCGTCAGCCCCGGTGATGCCCGCGTCCGCCAGCCGTCCGGCCACTGTGTCTTCGCCGCCGGGTGTGGCCGGAGTATTCGGGCAGCCGTTGCTGATGCCGCAGGTCGCTGCCACGGCGGCCGGCCTGTACGTCGCGTGGCAGGTGTCGCGGCCCGGGAGCGTGGTGCGATCCGAGCTGGCCCGGGTCGATGCGGCGACCGGCCGGGTCGAGGCGGCGCGGTACCTGGGCGCGGCGTTCGAGCAGGCCGTCTTGGCCGCAGGCGCGCTGTGGGTGGCGACCGCGATCGGCTCGTTCTCGGCGGCCCAGACGCTGCTGCGGCTGAATCCGGACACCCTCGAAGTGACCGGGCGGTGGCGGGTCGGGACGGGTGGCGAGCGGCTCGGGGTTGCGCACCTGCTCG
The DNA here is from genome assembly GCA_963789225.1 of uncultured Actinomycetes bacterium. GTDB lineage: Bacteria > Actinomycetota > Actinomycetes > Streptosporangiales > Streptosporangiaceae > Palsa-504. The sequence continues at coordinate 358,333 of CAWBKD010000025.1, read as the reverse complement.
TGGTCGCGGGCGGCGGGCTGTGGGTGGCTGGCGGGAACCGCCTGCTGCACCTGTCGCTCCCGGACGGCACGATAACGGCCTCGATCGCCCTGCGCGGGGCGGCCAGCTCGGATCTGTCGGCGAATGCCGCCGGGACCGTCCTGGTCGTTGGGGAGGCGGCCAGCGGCGGCCGCGGCGCCGTCCAGCGGCGTGACCCGGTGACGGGCGCGCTGCTAGCCTCCTTCCCGATGATGGGCGTGACCGCCCCCACGGTCGCCGGGCCGGTCGGCTCCGCCGTGTGGGTCTCGGAGGCCAGCGGGATGATGGGCTACGTCCAGCGGCTCGACGCCGCCACGATGACTGCTCAGGGAAGCGCGTGCCAGGAAGGAGGAACGACCAGCACTTGCGTCGAGGGGACCAACGACGTCACGGCCAGCCTCGCCGGCGGACTGCTCTGGGTCACCCAGATAGCGGGCGGGCCAGCCCGCAACTACTGCGCCGACCCGGCCACTGGCCGGGAGATCGCGCCCCTTCAACTCCCCCAGCCAGCCCAAGACGAGGTCGTCGCCATCACGCCGGACCGGATCTACTACGCCGCGCCCGGCCCCGGGGCCGGCCAGTATCTCCGCCAGGAGGGCATCCCGAGCGCCTGCCGGACAGGCTGATCCAGCCGTTGGTTACGAAGTTCGCATCGCTATGCTGACAGGGAATGAGCTTGCTGCGGGAATGGGCGATGGCGCCTGGTCGCGGCTGATGCGACGTCGCCCGCAAGCCCTAATGCGCCAGCCACCGGCCTACGATCGCGGTCAGGGTTGGGCGGCGCGGCGGGATAGGCCGTCGACGAAGATGTCGAGGAGGAGCTCGAAGCGCTCGTCGGGGTTGGCGAAGGCGAACTCGTCGGCCAGGGCGGTCATGTTGGGGAACAGGGCGGCGGGGAGCGCGGCGATGTAGTCGCGGGCCATGTCCGCGACCTGCTGGAGATCCTCAGGGGCGATGGGCAGGCGGCTGTCGGAGTCGGCGGGACTGTCGTCGACGCCGGTCTCGTCGATGGTGAAGCCGTTGATGGTGGCGATCAGGAGCAGGTAGCCCTGGACGGCCAGGTGCGGGGGCAGACCGCCGGCGCGCAGGATGGCCAGGATGCGCTCAGAGTAGCGAAGGGCGTTGGGGCCCATCGGGATACGGCCGATCGAGACCCGGACCACCCACGGGTGGCGCAGGATGCCGGCGCGCTGGTCGCGAGCGACCTGTTTGAGCTGCTCCTGCCAGCGCGGCGGGTCGGGGTCGGGGATCTTGCCCTCGCCGATGATCTCGTCCATGACCAGGTCGAGCAGGCCGTCCTTGCTGCCGACGTGCCAGTAGAGGGTGGCGGCGCCGGTGCCGAGCTCCTCGGCGAGCTTGCGCATGCTCAGGGCGGCCAGGCCCTCGCGGTCCAGGAGACCGATGGCCGCGGTCACGATCGCGTCGCGGCTGATCGGGTCCCGGCGGCGGCGGGACGGGCGGTCGGGAGCGCGCTGCCAGGGCGGGGGCGGGATCTCCGGGTCGTTCGTCATCAGGGTCTCACCTTATATCGGTGCGCGTTCGTTCGCTGGAACACTGTACCAGACTCGAACAGCGTTTGACTTGGGCCGCTGATCCATGATAGAACAGCGTTCGTTAAACGAACGAGGTTCGAGGAGCAGGGAAATGATCACCAGTCAACTGGCCGGGACCGGCCACCGGGGCGGGTCGGCCGGGTACCCCCGGCGCTGGCTCGCGGCCATGGTCTTGATCGTCGGCGCGCTCATGGACATGATCGACGTGACGATCGTGAACGTGGCGCTGCCCACCATCCGGCGTGACCTGCACGCGAGCGCCACCCAGCTCGAATGGGTGGTCTCCGGGTACATGCTGGCGTTCGCGGCGGCGCTCATCGTCGCGGGGAACCTGGGCGATAAGTTCGGGCGCAAGCGGGTGTTCCTGGCCGGTGCGGCGGTGTTCGGGCTGGCTAGCCTCACGGCTGGGCTGTCGCAGACCGGGGCGGAGCTGATCGCCGCGCGGGTCGTGCAGGGCACCGCCGCGGCGGCCATGGCGCCCCAGGTGCTGGCCACGTTCCGCGTGATCTTTACGGGGGCCGAGCGGGGCAAGGCGTTCGGCATCTACGGGGCGATGCTGGGCTTCGCCTCGGCGGTCGGGCTGCTGCTCGGCGGGGTGCTGACCGACGCGAACCTGTTCGGGTGGGGCTGGCGGTCGGTGTTCTTCGTCAACGTGCCGGTGGCCGTGGGCGCGCTCATCGCCGGGGTGCGGTTCGTCCCCGAGACCAGGGACCCGGGCGCGCGGCGGCCGGACGTGCCTGGTGCGGTGCTGCTGGCCGGGGCGCTGGTGGCCGTGGTCTACGCGCTGCTCGAGGGGCGTCAGGAGGGCTGGCCCGCGTGGATCTGGCTGCTGCTGGCGGCCGGGCTGGCCGGGCTCGCGGCGCTCGGCCTGCTCGAAGGCAGGCGGGCCGCCAGCCGGCGGGGTGACGGACGCCGGAGGACCGCGCCGCTGGTGCAGGCCGGGCTGTTCCGGGTCCCGCAGTTCGCGGCGGGGCTGGGGGTCCAGCTGGTCTTCTCCGCGGGCCTGCAGGGCTTCTTCCTGGCCTTCGCGCTGTGGCTGCAGGCCGGCGAGCACTTCTCGCCGCTGAAGGCCGGGCTGACCGCGGTCGCGTTCAGCGCCGGCAGCTTCATCGGGGCGCCGGTCGCGGTGCCGCTGGCCCAGCGGCACGGGCGGCGCGTGCTGGCCATCGGCGGGGCGCTGATGACGGCCGGGATCGTGGGCGTGTCGCTGGCAGCCTCGCACGTGGGCCTGAACGGCAGCCCGTGGCCGGTCGTGCCAGGCCTGGTGCTGGCGGGCGCGGGGCTGGCCCTGCTGGTCATCCCCCTGGTCAACGTGGTGCTCGCGGCGGTCCCTGTCGAGGCGGCCGGCGGCGCGTCGGGGCTGTTCGGCACGGCGCAGCAACTCGGCGGCGCGGTAGGCGTGGCGCTGCTCGGCACGGTGTTCTTCGGTTACCTGAACGGCCACACCTTCGAGGCCGCGATCGTCCACACCGCGCCGTACGCGATGGGCGCGTTCGCGCTCTGCGCGGTCCTGTCGATGCTCCTGCCGCGAACGGCGGTGTCCGAGGAGGCGCTCACCGAGTCATGAAAACTCGAACCACGGTCGGCGACCTGCCGGACGGCCTGGCGGATTACCTGGGTTCCCGGGTCAGGCGGATCACGGTGGGCGCGATGTGCTGTGATCCTGACATGGACTTCGATGCATACGAGCGGGAGCTGTGGGCCGGGCGGGCAGACGCCTACCAGCGCGGATTCGCGCGGCTGACCGCGCACACGGTCGGGGCGCTGCTGGATGCGGCCGGGGTGGCGCAGGGCACCCGCCTGCTGGACGTCGGTACCGGCCCGGGCGTCGTGGCCGGGGCCGCGGTCGCGCGCGGCGCCCAGGTTACGGCCGTCGACGCCGACCCGGGCATGGCGAAGGCGGCCGCGCACAACGTTCCGGGCCTGGGCGTGCGGGTCGCGGTGCTGCCGGACCTGCCGCTGAACGACGGCGAGTTCGAGGCGGTGACCGGCAATTTCGTCATCAACGCCACGGGCGACCCGGCGGCCGTGCTCGCGGAGTTGTGCCGGGTGCTTGGCGAGGGCGGGCGGCTGGCGCTGACCTGCTGGCGGTACCCGTCGGCCCCGGCGACCGGCCTCGCCGCCGAAGCCATCGAGGCGGCGGGCGTGCCCTGGCCGGACGACATCCCGCTCCCGCCGTTCCGCGAGTACTGCTCGCCGAGCGCGTTCGAGGCCCTGCTCATCGGGACGGGCTTCACCCAGGCGACCGCGCGGGACCTGAGCTGGGAGCACCGGGTAGACCCCGAACAATGGTGGGAGGAGGTCTACCTGTCGCGCGTGGGGTCGAACGGCGTCGTGATCGGGCGGCAGGACGCCGCCACCGTCGCGCGCATCAAGGCCGAGTACGACCGCCTGGTCGCGCGGTACGCGGTGGGCGACGGCCAGGTGGCCCTGCCGGCCGTCGCCGTGCTCGCCAGCGCGACCCGGGCGCCGGGCCCTGTCCCCTGAGCGCGGGTGATCTTCACGCTCGCGGTCGCGGCGTGACCACGGGAATCGGTGCTGACCTGGGCGCGGAACTGCTGAACGCGCATGACGTCATCCTGTCACGGTTGGTCTAGCTCGACGCCGATCACGCGGGCCACGCGTTCCAGGTCGACGTCGCAGGCGAGCAGGGTCGCCTCATGCCGCCGGGCAACGGCCGCGATCATGCAAGGGACTGAAGACCACGATGCTGCCGGCCGGGAGGGTCCGGCCCGCCAGGGTGACCGGCGCGGTGGCGACCCGCGGGATGATCCAGCCGGGCGGGTACAGGCGCAGCGCTTCGCGGACCACCCGGGCGGTCAGGTCCAGCTTGGGCAGGTGGTCCCAGCCCGCGACGTCGCCGCCCAGGATCGCGTCGGCCTCGGCGCGCACGTTCGCCAGGACGTCCGGGTAGCCCGCGAGCAGGTGCCAGGACCACGCCACGGCGGAGGAGGTGGTCTCGCCGCCGGCGAGCATCAGGACGGCGACCTGGTTGGCCAGTTCGGTGGCGGACAGTCCCTGGCCCTGCTCGTCGCGGGCCGCGAGCAGCCGGGACATCAGGTCAGCGGGGTCGCCGGGGTCTTCTTCCCCGGCCTTGGCGTCCCGGTAGCCGTCGATGAGCTCACCGACCTGGCGGCGCCAGTAGGCCACGGCCCCGGCGTAGCGGCGGTTGCCTGGGGTGGGGAGCCGGCCTGTCAGGCGGAGCGCCGCCCGCGCGTAGATGCCGCGCAGGAAGACGTCGAAGGCCCGGCGGAGGCGTTCGGCCTGGTCGGGGTCCAGTTGCGAGGAGAACAGGGTGCGCAGGGCGACCGTGGTGGTGAGCGTGAACATCTCCTCCACCAGGTCGATCACCCCGCCGTCGGGTGCCGCGGCCGCGGTCGAGGTTTGTCTCGCCATGGTCACTTCCGGGCGGCGTGCTGCTCCGGCGGAGCAGCGGGCGTTTCCGCGGAAACGCTCAGTCCTAGCGTAGGCGGCGGGCGGCGCCAGAGGGAACGGCGTCCAGGTAGCGCGGGGGGGCCCAGTGGTGCCGGGTGAACCGCTCGGTGACCGCGTTGCGGACGGGCCCAGTGCGGTCGGCGGGGACGAGGGCGATCACGCAGCCGGCGAAGCCGCCGCCGGTCATCCGGGCGCCCGCCGCGCCGGCCTCGACGGCGGCGTCGACGGCCGCGTCGGCCTGCGGCCAGGAGAATCGGTAGTCGTCACGCAGCGAGCGGTGCGAGGCGGTCAGCAGCGGGCCGATCGCGGCCTGATCGCCGGCTTCCAGCAGGTCGACGACCTGCAAGGCGCGCTGCATGTCGGACAGGACGTGCCTGGCCACGCGCTGGAGGGACGGCTCGGTCAGCCTGGCTAGGTCCCCGTCGCCGTTGATGCCGCGCAGGACCTTGACGCCCAGCGCGGACGCGGCCTGCTCGCAGGCGCGGCGGCGTTCGGCGTAGCGGCCGTCGGTGTTGGCCCGCCGGGTCCCGGTGTCGATGACCAGGAGGGTCAGGCCCGCGGCGGCGGGCTCGAGCGGGACCGGCGCCACCGCGCCGGTGTGGCAATCGAGCAGCAAGGCGTGGCCGGCCTGGCCCCTGAGCGCGGCGATCTGGTCCATGATCCCCGAGGGCACTCCGACAAACTCGTTCTCCGCGCGCCGGGTCAGGGCCGCGAGCTCACGAGTCGGGACGGATAGCCCGTAGAGTTCGGTCAGCGCGAGCGCGACCGAGCATTCCAGCGCCGCCGAGGACGAGAGCCCGGCCCCCGCGGGCAGGTCGGCGTCGATCGCGATGTCGGCGCCGCCGGCCAGGTGGCCCGCCTGGCGGAGCGCCCAGGCCACCCCGGCCGGGTACGCCGCCCAGCCGGCTGACCGAGCCTGGTTCGAGCGCGTCGATTTCCAGCAGGACCGGGTCGCCGCCGGCCTGCCGGGACACCAGCGCGATGCGGCGGTCGGGCCTGCGGGCCGCGGCGGCGGAGACCCCATGCCCGAGGGCGAAGGGCAGCACGAACATCTCGGTGTAGTCCGGGCCGCCGATCAGGTTGACCCGGCCGGGCGCGAACCAGACTCCTTCCGGCTCGCGGCCGTACTGTCTGGCGAACCAGGCGGCGGCGTCCGTGGTCTCGTCCGGGTCAACGGTCACGGTCATGGTCACGAGAGCGCGGCTCGCCAGTCGGCCGCGGCCTGATGGGGATCGACAGGATCGAAGCAGACGCCGGCCCCGAGTTCCGCGGAGGCGAGGTGCCTGGCCACGCCGTGAGCCCGCCGCGCGGGCGACAGGTGCAGGTGGAGGTGGGCGGCGGGCCAGTCAGCACCGTCGTTCGGGCGCTGGTGGGCCCACAGCATGTAGGGGGTATCGGGGCCGAGGAGGCGCTCCATCCGGGTCAGGGCGTCGACGAGCATCGCGGCCAGCCCCGCGCGTCGCTGCGGCCCGGCCGCGGGCAGGTCGGGCACGTGGTCGCGGGGGGAGATCAGCAGCTCGTAGGGCCACGAGGGCGCCCACGGCACGGCGGCCTGCCACCCGTCGTGGCGGGCGACCAGCAGGCCGTCGCCGGGGTCCTGGCAGAGGTGGCACTCGGTGGCCGACAGTTCGGTAGCCACGATGGGCGGGATCGTGCCGAAGGCCAGGATCTGGCTGTGCGGATGGTCGATCGTGGCACCGATCATCCGGCCACGGTTCTCGAAGACGAACACGTAGGCCACGTCTTCGCGTGACCCGAGCGCTGCCGTGCGCGCCGACCATAGCTCGATGACCTGAGCCGACTTGTCTGCGCCAAGCGCCGGAAAGGAAGAATCGTGGTCGGGGGTGTGCAGGATGACCTCGTGCCGCCCGTCGGGGAGGGCCGGCCATCGGTTCTTGAAATGCAGGACGTCGTAAGGATCGGGCGCCTCGAGCCCGCCCGGGCAAAACGGGCACGACCCCTGCGGAAGATTGGGACGGTGCTGCCTCCACGGGGTGACCACCACGTGGGCACCCGTCAACGGGTCGATACGCAGATCAGGCTGGTCCATGAGACCTCAACCATATGGCCGGGCGGGGTGGTCGTCAGCCGGCGCGGGAACGCTGGCTCGGGTCCGGTGGCCCGGGGCCCGTTCTCAAACCCCATGGGGTGTGGCAACGTACCGTCTCTTTCCTGTAGGGCGCCACTTCCATCGGTTGGGCGCGGGTTACCGGTGGGGCTAATGAGGGTAATGAGGCCGGAGGGAAGGAACCGGGTGGGGCGGCGGAGGATCCCGGGCTAGACGGGTTCGATGCGCGGCGCGGCTCCGGTCGCATCGGCGATCTTCCGGATGTGGGTCACGTCCGAGGTCACCACGGCATCGCCGCGGCGGACGGCCCCTTCCACCACGCATACATCGACGATGTTGTCGTGATCGGAGCCTCCGGCTAGGACGCCAACGTTCCTGGCCAGTTCCTCGCTCATCGGCTCGGTGTCACACAGCCGGAGCAGGCGGCTCAGGCTGGCCTGCCGGGAACCTCCCCGCCACACCTGCGCCAGCACCGGAGCGGGCACCGTAGGAATGACCTCCTCAGCCAGGTAGCCCGCGTGCAACGCCCACATCCGACGGTTATTGCGTTCGGCTGCGACCAGCGCGCCGGCGTCATAGGTAACCCCGCCCATGCCGACTACGCGGACTTGCGCTCGGCCGGGTCTGCGGGAGTCAGGCCAAGCGAGGAGCGAGCTCGCGCCCGTCCCTCGGCCAGCTCAGCCTCGGTCAGCGGACCATTCTCAAGCTCCCACTCCGCTAGGGCCTGCCGCCCTGCCTCCAGCTTGAGCCGGTGCGCCGCGGTCTGGGCCAGCCAGGCGCTGAAGGTCGTGCCCTCGGCCCGGGCCGCCTCCTCCACCGCCCTCGCCAGGTCGGGAGGCAGGGATACCGAACGCTTCTCACGCTGAGCCATGAGATAACGGTAGCACAGATGGTAGGACAGCTTATGCGGGCTGGGCCGGGATGGGGGTGAGGATCTCCATCAGGTGGCCGTCCAAAACGTGGGCCATTGTGTGGGTCCGGGACAGGCACCACGGGTCGTTCGGCAAAATTTCGTTATTGCAGACGGACACGCCGCTAAGCAAGCCGAGCAGAAGAAGGGCTGAACCACCATGCCGCATGCCGAGCACACCGTCACGATCAGCAGGCCGCCGCAGGTCGTCTTCGACTACCTCGCCGACGGGACGCATAATCGCGAGTGGCGCAACGGGGTCCTGGAGATCAGGCGGACGTCCGCCGATGACGGCCAGGGAGCCACCTACCGGCAGGTCATGGCCGGTCCGGGCGGCCGGCGCATCGACGGCGACTACCGGGTCACCGTGTTCGACCCGCCCCGGCGGCTGGAATTCCTGGTCACCGCGGGGCCGGCGCGGCCCGCCGGGGTCTTCGAGCTGAGCGAGGCCGCGGTGGGGTCCACCCGCGTCCGGTTCAGCCTCGACCTCGAGCCGTCCGGGGCGATGAAGCTCATGACGCCGATGATCTCCAGGGAGATGCGCCGAGAGGTCGCCCAGCTCGACAAGCTCAAGGCCATCCTCGAGCGCACGCCCTGACCTGACCGGTGGAAGCACCACCGTTCCTTCGGTAAGAATTACCGCCCTTCCGCCCCGCTACACCCGTCCTGGCGTGCCCCGGTAGTGGGCAGCGGCCCCGAGGTTACCGGGGGAAGCACCGCGGCTCGTTTGGCAATCCCGTCGCAGGTCTGCGAAAAAGACACTGCAGCCGAAAACTGATTACCAAGGAAATCCTGGTCATTATTGCAGCGAACCTCCAGGTACGGGAGGAATCGTGTAATGAAGCGCGCGCAGGGATAACGGGGTACACACATCCCCATACCACGCAAGTCTAGCAAGGGGCTTGCGTGCCGCAACGATGCAGGGTCAGCGGCCAAAAGGGGGAGTTCACACAAGACTTTTAACTGCTTTTCAGGCAATATCCAGCATTCTTACGGAGGAAACGATGCGCATCAGGCGCCCCGTGATTTACACAGCCGTCTCAGCGGCTGCTATTGCCACCGCCGGCCTGCTTGCCTCGCCGGCCATGGCCTCGACGACCCAATTCCCCTTCCAGGGGCAGGGCTTCAGCCTGTACAACAACTACGGAAGCGCGCACGGCACGGTCAGCGGCAACCAGTACGGGCAGAACAACCAGCACAACCAGTACAACCAGTACGGCCGCTCGGTCACCGTCTCCGGGACGGTATCGGACAACCGCTACGGCAACTACGGCTACGGCAACCGCCAAGGGAACATCGAGGAAGTGTTCCTGTCCTCCAACTCGTGGGGGCGGGGCCAGCTGATCGGCTCGGCCGGTCCCGGCCAGAGCGACCAGTTCACTGGCACCCTGTACAACACGAACAGCGGCACGATTACGCTGTGCGTCGCCAACCACTCGGGCGGCAACGTCAGGGACTGCACCAGCCATTCCTTCACGGTCCAGAACCAGCAGCAGTACAACCCGCATAACCACTAGGTAAGAGGGCCCCGGTCGCGGTCATCCATGGCCCGGCCGGGGCCTCAGCCTGTGCGCGAGGCCGGTCGCGCCGACGGACCCACTCCCCCGACTTCGGGGTCCGCTACACGCGGCGCGGTGAGCCCGGGTAAGTCCGCGGCCAGGTCGGGATCTACTCCGGCCAGACGCAGGCGGGCTCGGGCTTCGTGTCGGCTCAGGAGCTGCTCGGGATCGGCATTGAGGGATCGGGTCTTGGCGTCGGACGCGCGCTGCCACAACCCCGCGGCCCAGGCGGCCGCATAATCAGCGGATGTCCAGCGGCAGCCACGGCGCTGCTGGTAAGCGTCGAGGAAGGCAGCGCTGTCTTCGACACTGGCCATCCCGGGCGGGCCGTCGATGCCGAGAAAGCTAGCCGAGGCTTGTCCGGCGACCGCCGGTTCGGGCTGGCAGATCACGCTGTCCCAGTCGTGCACGGCGATCAGGCGCGAGCCCTGCCAGCGCAGGTTCTCCGGGTACCAGTCGCCGTGCCCGATCACCGGGTTACCGGCGTGGCCGAGCAGGCAGTCGCGGACGGCGGCGGCTACGCGGTCCAGCCACCGCGGTTCGGTGTGGGCGTTCAAATCGACGTCGCGGTCTTCGAGCGCGGGCCACAGCCCTGGCCCGGCGTGATCCCACCCAACCCAGGACGGGGACGGAGCCAGGCTCGGCACCGACCCGGGGTCCGGGGCCAGCTCGACGAGGCGGGCCAGGGCAGCCGCCGACAACCTAGCCAGATCGCTGTCCGCCGGCGGCACGTCCACGTCCTGGACGAGCGCTTCGGCAGAGGCGGCGTAGCCGTTCAACGGCTGCACGTCCACCAGCGGCTCAGGACACGGAAAGCCAGCCGTCCACAGGGCCCGGTGCACGACCGCGCATCCGGCCAGCCGCGATCCCTGGGGCCGCACCTTGACGACCACCTCTCGGTCGTCCGTCAGACGCAGCCCCTTCACCGTGGACAGGTAACCGGCCTCGAACAGCTCCGTCACCGGCGGTGCGCCCAGCCACCGCGTGCACCAGGCGGCGAGCGCGTCCATGGCCACGGCCGGGCGGCGAGACTCGGGCATCAGCCCATCATGCCCAATGAGATCCGGCTGGGTTGGCGCGGTGGGCCTTGGTCACCGGGGGAAGCACCACCGCTCGTTCGGCTAAAAGAAGTTCCTGGGGTGGCCGGACTGGGATCGCGCCCGCCTACAGCAGCATGATCAGCATGTAGCCCATGGTCAGGCCCATCGCGAGCTGGCACAGCGCCGCGCACCGCGGAGCCAGGAAGGGGCGCACGGATCGGGCATCAGAGGCGGGGCAGCCGGATGTCGGTTGCGGCGCGGCCGGTCCGCTGGCCGCGCCGGTCGCTGCGGTGACAGCGAGCGCGCGCTGGCGGGTCAGGCTTCCGTTGGCAGCACGCGCAGGCGCTCGACGAGCATCCCGGCCATCGCGATACCCATCACGATGTGGCCGCCGTTGGTGGCAGGATTACGAGTATCAATTGACCGCGCAGAAAACCCCGGCGGGGTATTGGATAAACCCAGGCGGAGTAATGGGTCAGCTCGTGGAGGTCGGGTCCCCGCCGCGGATGGGCTCGACCCTTCCCTTGGGCTCCTCCCAGTCCTCCTGACGGCCCAGCGCGGTCAGGTCGAGCAGGACGTAGGTGGGTGATCAAGCGCGCCGGGCGCGAGCTCGTCGAGGGACGCCGAACAGCCGGGGCAGGGCTGCTCCCAGTCCGGGCCGAGCATGACGTGCTGGATGATCAGCTGCCGACGGTCGCCGAACAGGCTGGCCAGGGTGACGGGGCCGTCCGGACCCTCGAAGACGTACTCCTTGTCGATCCTGACCATCGGCAGCCTGCGCCGGTCGGCGTTGAGCGCGTCGCCCTGGCGGGTGAACTCCTTCTCCCGGGCCAGCAGGGCCAGCCTGGCCTCGAGCCACTGCTCACGGGAAACGACGTCGGGAAGACCCATCGCGAAACCTCCTGGGAACGGGTGGGACTTGGTCCCTTCGGATTTTCGACGAACCGCCGCGCCGAAAATGAGCGGCGCGCTCAAGACTGTTACACTCAGTTAGTTGATATTGCTATGTGTAGTTATCCCAGGACAGGGAATCATCGAGCGGAAGTATTCGGAGGTCCAGTTACCGCCTGAGCGGCGGTGGATAGGTGATAGCGATGCGACGTTCCCTTCGCATGCTGGCGGCCCTCACGTTTCTCACCGGGGGCCTGGCCCCTGCCCTCATCGCCCTGACGCCCGGTACCGCGAGCGCCACCGCCTGCGGTACGGCGATCACGGCCGGGTCGAGTTGCACCCTCACCGGCACGCTCAGCCTGACGGCCGGCAGCTTGACCCTGACGTCCCCGGCCTCCCTGAGCTGGGTCGCAACCCTCACCGGCGTCGACCTGAGCCTCGTTGACGCCAATGCGAGCGACCAGCAGTACACGGTCGACGACGCGACCGGGTCCGGGGCCGGCTGGCACGTCACGATGTCGGCGACGACCTTCACGAACGGCAGCCACACGCTCAACGACACAGGGACCCTCTCGACGAATGGCAGCCTCACCTCGATCACGGGCACGACCGGACCGAGCGCTACGTGCACCGCGACCTGCACCCCCCCGACCAACACGGTACCGACCTACCCGGTGGCCATTACGACCGCGGCCAGCTCGCCAACCCCGTCCACCATCTACGACACCTCTGCCAGCACAGGCCTCGGACAGGTCGTCATCGGCGGGAGCACCGCGACGGATCCGGTCGGATGGTGGCTCCAGGTCCCGGCCAGCGTCTATGCCGGTTCGTACACCTCGACGGTCACCCTGGAGGTCATCTCTGCGCCGTGATCCGGGCGCGGCGGGCCTGCGATCTGCCGCCCTGAAGCTCGCGCTGGTGCTCGTGTGCGCCGCTGGCCTCGTCGTGGCGGGCCCGAGGGCCAGCGCGGCCGTCCTGACCGGCGCAGCCTGGTCCGCGTCGGCGACCACGGACGGCGCCACGGGCGCCAGCTACACCTACACCTTCACCGCGACGACCTCCGCCGCGCTCGACGCGATCACCATGACCGTGCCCACGGGGACGGCCGGAACCCCGACCGTGGGCACGGTCAGCCCGCCCAGCATCGTGGGCGGCAGCGTGACGCTCTCAGGGACCACGCTCACCTACTCGTTCACGTCGGCCACGATCATCTCGAATGAGGCGGTCTCGGTACGGATCAACGGGCTCACCAATACCACGACCGCTGGCAGCGACAGCTCGACGATAACCACGGAGGGCAGCGCGGGCGCGGTCGACACCGGCACCACAGATTCGGTCACCTTTACCGCCACCGCGCTCACCACCCCGGGCTGGTCCGCATCGTCCGCGGCGGTCGGCGCGACGAGCGTGAGCTACACGTACTCGTTCACCACGGCGTCGGTGGACATTCCCACGTCGATCACGATGACCGTTCCGCCCGGAACGGCCGGCACCGCCGCGCTGGGTACCGTCACCCCTACGGCGCTCGACGACTCGGTGGCGCTGTCGGGGACAACGCTCACTTTTTCTGGCATCTTCCTGACGCTCCCGCTCGATTCGGCGGTCTCGATCCAGGTCAATGGGCTAACCAACACCGCCGCGGCCGGCCAGTACACCGCAGAGATCGTCACAGAAACCGCGGGCACCGCCACCGAATCGGGGGTCACGGCGGGCCTGAGCTTCACCGGTCCGCTGAGCGTGACCGCGCCCAGCTCACTGACCTGGGCTACCACCCTGAACGGGGTCAACCAGAGCGTCGCCGACGCGGTCGCCGGGGACCAGCAGCTAGCGGTCAGCGACGAAACCCTCACCGGCGCGGGCTGGGACGTCACGATCTCCGCCACGACCTTCACCAACGGCGCGCATACCTTGCCCGACACGGGCACCTTCGTACTCACCGGCGGCACTTCGTCGATCACCGCGAGCGTTGCGCCGAGCCTGGCGTGCACGTTGAGCTGCATACCGCCGGACGACGCCGTGACCTATCCGGTCGCGGTGACGACCGCCGGGTCCTCCCCGTCCCCGGTCAGCGTTTCCGAGGCCTCGGCGGACAGCGGCCTCGGGGGGATCCTCCTCGGCGGCTCGAGCGCAGCCGATCCCTTCGGCTGGTGGGTCAAGGTTCCGGGCAACGCCTGGCGGGGTGCGTACACGTCGACGGTGACCGTGGCCATCGTGTCAGGACCATGAAGAAGGAAGGTGTGTCGTGTCCCGGCTAGCCGGAACTACCCATGGGCGGCGCCACGGCGTGTGTTTTGCGGTCGCCGCGGTGACCGCCGTGGTCTTCGGGCTGACCGGGCTGAGGCCCGCCAGCGCCAGCAGCACGCCCGGCGTGGTGTCGTTCGGCCTCACGCCGGTGCCCACCGCGGCCGGCCAGCCGCGCCCGTACTTCAACCTGACGATCGCGCCCGGCGGGTCGGCCTCGGACATCGCGATCGTCAGCAACGACGGGACCAGGACCGAACGGCTGAGGGTCGGCACCTCGCGCGGTATCACCGCGGCGAACTCCGGCAGCGCGTTCGGCAGCTTCTCGCGGACGTGCGCCGGTGTCGGCTGCTGGGTGACCGGGCTGCCTGCCACGGTCACCCTGGTTCCGGGCACCGGCCGGGCCCTCGGGTTCCGGGTCGCGGTTCCCGCCGGGACGCGGCCGGGGCAGTACCTGGCCGGCATCACCGTGGTGGCCGCCGCGCCGTCGCGCTCGGTCCGGCTCAGGTCGCAGGGGCACGTGTCGGTCAACGTCATCGTCGTCGACCAGGTCACCGTCGGCGTGGCCATCACCGTCGGCCCGCTCGCGCGGCTGCGGACCAGGCTGGTGGTTCCGGCCGTCACGGCCGGGTCCATCGAGTCCCTGCCCCGCCTGTACGTCCACGTCCGAAACACGGGCCAGACCTTTGCCCGGGCCAGCGGAACGGTCTCGTGCCGCGTGGGCGGCCAGGACCGGCTGTTCCGGGTCGTCATCGACACGGTGCTGCCCGGCGGTCAGGCGGTGCTGCCTATCAACGCGCCCGGGCTTGGCAGCGGGGAGTTTGCCTGCATGGTCAGCCTGCGCGATGACGCCGGGCATACCGTGACCTGGTCGGGAACCGTCGGTGCCATCGCTCCGACTCCGGCCGTGACTATTCACACGGGCGTTGGTGCGTACTCGACGCTGCCCGTCAATACGGTTCCCGGATGGGCCATAGCGCTGATGGTGCTCGGCGGACTCATCCTGGCCGCCCTGGTCGGGGTCCTGGTCCTTTACCGAAGGGCTAACCGCCGGCCGGAGCCGCGGGGCTGACCGCGGCTCCGGCCGGCGAGTTGAGGATGGTCAGGTGACCACCAGGCCCGCGGGGGCGGCGCCAGCGGGCAGCGAGGTCGGGGAGCTGGCCAGCTGGGTCAGGCTCCCGCCGTCGACGGCGAACGTGGCGACGGCGCCGGCCGCGCTCTCATCGACGTACAGGTACCGGCCATCGGGGCTGAGCCGGGCGTCGACGGCACCGGCACCCTTGGCGGTCGCCGGGGTGCTGCCGAGCAGGGTCAGCTCGCCACCGGGGGCGATCTGGTAGCTGGAGATGTTGCCGGCTGCGGTGTTCACCGCGAACAGGAACCGGCCGTCGTGGCTGATCTCCACCCAGCACGGGGCGGTCTGGTCATTAGCGTACGGCGACGTTCCGATCGAGGTCAGCGCCCCGTTGGAGGCGTCGGCGAACGCCGAGACGGTGCCGAGGCCGGCGCCGTTGTGGGCGTTGGACACGAACAGCTGCTCCGGGTCGGTCGGGCTGAACTCACTGCCGAACGGACCGGCGCCCTGGGCCGGGAACGGCGACCCCGGGGCCGCGGTCAGGAGCCCGTCAAATCCGACGGTGAAGCTGTCGATCTCGGAAGTCCCCACCTCCGTCCCGACCAGCTTGGTGCCGGTGCCGTTGAACAGCACATCACCGGGCGCGGCGTCGGGGGTCAGCGAGACGGTCGAGCCGGGGATCGCGTCCAGGCGACCGTCGGGGCGCAGCCTGAAGCCGGTGTAGTTGCTGGCGCCGGCGCCGGAGTTGGCCACGTAGACCAGGTCACCGAAGACCGCGACGCTGTCGGGCAGGGCGCCCCCGGAGGAGACGACGCCCTGGCTCACCAGGCGGAGGGAACCGTCGGGCCGGATCCGCAGCACCGAGACCTGGCTGCTGCCCGCGTCGACGGCGATCAGGAACTGCCCGTCGGCCGAGGTCTGCAGCGCACCCTGCGAGGCCAGCCCGGAGCCGGTCCCGGCCCCGCCGGCCGCGAAGGGAGATCCGGCTTCTGGAGTCAGCGTGCCGTCCGCGTGCCGGTCAAATGCGCCGATCGTGTTGGTTCCCGTCGTGTTGTCGTTGACGTAGACGTGCCCGACCACCGGTGACGCGTCGGCCGAGGCCGAGGCGGAGGCGGGCGCGGCCACGGCGGCGGCCGCCGCCAGGCCGAGGATCAGCGCACTCGCCCGGCCACGGGTCATGAGGCGCCTTGCTTCTGGGGGTGACACAAACTTCATCTGCTGACCTTCCTCCGGCGAAGCCGGACTGGTGGCGGCGCACGGCCGCCGCGATGGTTTGCTCACTAGGTATTCGTCGCCGACGGCGCCGCGGTTTTACTCCTGTGCGGAAATGACCGACGGTGAGGGGACGCGTAGGCGAACGGAGTGCGACTGTTAAGGTGGCGTTTCATCCATTGGCGTTACGTGCGGCGGAGGTGACCTGATGCGCCTTCTGCTGATCGGCGCGCCCGGCGCCGGCAAGGGAACACAGGCCGAGATGCTGGCCGAACAGTTCGGGATCGCCCACATCTCCAGCGGTGACCTGCTGCGACAGCACGTCCAGGATCAGACGGCGCTCGGGCGGACGATCAAGTCCTACCTCGACCGCGGCGACCTGGTTCCCGATGGCGTCGTGATGGACATGTTGCGCAAGCCCGTCGTCGCGGCGGTCGAGGCGGGCGGGTACGTCCTCGACGGGTTCCCGCGCACGGTCGAGCAGGCCCAGGCGTCCTTCCCGACGGCGCGTTCCCTCGGCGCGGAGGTGCAGGCCGCGATCCACCTCGACGTCCCGCGTGAGGAACTGGTGCGCCGGCTGCTGGCGCGGGGCCGGGGTTCGGACGATACCGAGGCCGTCATCGAGCGCCGCCTGCAGGTGTACCTGGACAAGACGGTTCCGCTGCTGGAGTACTACGCCGACCGGGAGTGGATGTTCGCCGTGGACGGGACGCAGGCGCCGGGCGCCGTGCACGAGGACATAGTGGCCGGGCTGAAGAGGCTGGCCCTGCCCGGGCAGGTTAATCCAGCCAGTAGTGCCGGGTTACCTCGAGGAGGTAGCGGCCGCTGCTGTCTACGGCGGCGCAGAAGAGGCGAGGGGAAACGCTCAGGACCGAACGAGCCGGGCGATCGCTTCGGAGGCTTCCTTCAGCTTCTCGGTGGCTTCCGGGCCGCCCTCTTCGATGGCCTGGGTGACGCAGTGGCCCAGGTGGTCTTCCACCAGGCCCAGCGCGACGGCCTGCAGGGCCCGGGTCACGGCGGACACCTGGGTGAGGATGTCGATGCAGTAGGTGTCGGATTCGACCATGCGCTGCAGGCCGCGCACCTGACCCTCGATCCGGCGCAACCGCTTGAGGTAAGCATCTTTGTCCTGCGTATAGCCGCGCATGAGTCAACTGTACGGGCTGCCCGCCGTTCCAGGTAACCTCACGGGAATGCGCGACCAGACCATCGAGGCCTTCCTCGGCGAGCTTGCCGCCCGGGTGCCCGCCCCCGGCGGCGGCGCCACCGCCGCCCTGCACGCCGCGCAGGCGGCGGCGCTGCTCGCGATGGTGGCCCGGTACAGCGACGGGCCCCGCTACGACGCCGAACTCATGGACGGCCTGGCGACCAGAGCCGACAAGCTCCGGGAAGAGGCCGTGACGCTCGCCGAGGCCGACGCAGCGGCGTTCGGCGCGGTGGCCGAGGCCTACCGCCTGCCGAAGGACACCGGCGAGGAGAAGCAGGCGCGGTCGGCTGCCATCGCGGCGGCGACGGCCGAGGCGGCGTGGCCGCCGGCCTACGTGGTGCGGCTGGCGCGCCTGCTGACCGAGATGGCCGAGGAACTGCTCCCGGCCGGCAACCGCAACGTGATCACGGACGTGGCCGCGGCCGCCGAGGCCGCCCGGGCCGCCGCAGTCACCGCGCGGGTCAACGTCGAGGTCAACCTGCGTGGCATCAAGGACCCCGCGCTCGTCGCCGAGTTCAGGGCTACGGCCGCGGTCACCGACGAGATCATCGAGCGCGCCGACCGGGTCGTCGCCACGGTCCGCGAGGAGATCGCCCGATGACGCTACTGTCCGGGCGGGAACTCGCGGCCAACATCCGCGCCGGGACCGCGGAGCGGGCGGCGGAACTCACCGCGCTGGGGCGCGCGCCGCGACTGGCCGTGGTCCTGGCGACCGCGGACGAGGCCACCGCCTGGTACGTCAGGCAGATCGCGACGGCGGCCGGCAAGACCGGGATCGCCTGCGACGTCAGCGACCTGACGCCTTCCACCCCCGACGCGTCGGAGAGCCCGGAGGCCACCACGGCCAGGATCGAGGCAGCGCTCGTCGCCCTGAGCGGGGAACCGGGAGTGCACGGGATCATCCTGCAGACCCCGCTGCCGGGCGGGGCGCGGCTGGCCGAACTGGCCGCGGCGATCGACCCGG
The DNA here is from genome assembly GCA_963789225.1 of uncultured Actinomycetes bacterium. Classification (GTDB taxonomy): domain Bacteria; phylum Actinomycetota; class Actinomycetes; order Streptosporangiales; family Streptosporangiaceae; genus Palsa-504. Next base: position 340,160 of record CAWBKD010000025.1, on the reverse strand, counting down.
CCAAGGACGTGGACGGCGCCAACCCCGTCTCGCTCGGACGGCTGATGACGGGGCTGCCGGCCTTCGCCCCCGCCACCGCCGAGGCGGTCCTCAGGCTGCTCGATCATCACGGGATCGAGCTGGCCGGTAAGCACGCGGTGGTGGTCGGCCGCTCCCCGGTGGTCGGTAAGCCGGTGGCGCACTTGCTGCTCGACCGGAACGCCACTGTCACCATCTGCCACTCCCGTACCAGGGATCTGGCCGCCATCACGACGACGGCCGACGTCTTGGTGGTGGCGGCGGGTCGCACCGGGCTGATCGGCCCCGAGCACGTGGCCGCCGGCGCGACGGTGATCGACGTCGGCACCAACGCCACGGCCGACGGCGGGCTAGCGGGGGACGTCGACCCGAAGGTCGCCGAAGTCGCGGGAGCGCTCAGCCCGGTGCCCGGTGGCGTGGGGCCGGTCACGACGGCCGTGCTGCTCCGGCACGTCGCCGAGGCCGCGGCGGGTCTTGGCTAGAACAGGCGCTGGTCGCCGCCGCGTAAGGTGGCGGCGCGAGCCGGCTGTCGGCGGAGCCTTTGTGGCCTGCGGACCCAGGTCGCGCCGGGGGCGCAGACGACCGCCATGATCATGAGGACCCAGATGAGACGGTGTACGCGTTCGTCCGGATTGCCGCCGACGAGGACGAGCGCGATGCCGCTCAGGCAGACGCCGACCGCGATCCCTTTCAGCAGCGTGCGGCGATCTCCAGGCTCCGCGGGCGGGGCGGGCTGGCGCGTTTCGGCCAGGTGCGCGTTCACGCGGGCGGCGACTGCCCTGTCGACCTTGTCCAGGAACGACGCCACCACCGCGTCGCTGTACTCCGGCCCGAGTTCCTGGTGCGCCTCGGCGGCGGCGCGGATCTCCTGGGGGGACAGCGGCGAGTCACTCATCCGGCCAGCGTAGCTCCAGATGAGCCCGGCAACGGTGTAACTAACCCCCCAGCATGCTGGGGTTAGCCCCCAACATGCTGCGGTAGACGGCGATCAGGGCCGCCTTCTGATCGTCGCTTAGGCGCTCATCGGCGCGGATCGCGTCCTCGGTCGGCGGCACCTTGGACTGGTCCTGCTCGGCGCCCGGTGCCCGGGCCGTCATCGCGTCGATCAGGCCGGCCTGGGCGAGCAGCGTCTCGGCAGACAGGTTCAGCGCGTCCGAGATGGCCTTGAGCACGCGCACCGAGGGCTGGTGCAGGCCTCGCTCGACCTGGCTGAGGTACGGGTTGGACAGGCTGGTCATCTCGGCGAGCTGGCGGAGCGACAGGTTGGCCCGCTTGCGCTGGTCATGGATGAAGGCCCCGAGCGCTTCCCGCTGGGCTTCCCACAGGTCGGACACAGCTCACCTCCTTGCTCGCAAACTATGGTACGCGGCAGCACCGGGCTTCCGGGTGCTGCCGCGTACCGATTCTGCGCGGGAGAAGCGGCGGATTACTCGGCGGAGTCGCCGGGGAGCAGCGGGGCCGCGGCCTTCAGGGCCTCGACGGTGAACTTCCGCTGGCTGGCCAGCAGCTTCTCGACGAACTCGTAGCCACCGTCCACGACCTGGTGCGGCTTGGGCAGCCGGTCGATCAGCGGCATGGGGAACGAGGGAATCGCGGGGGTGTAGGACTGGACGGTATCCACCCAGGTCTTGATCGCGCCCAGCGCGATCTCCTGGCTCTCGCGGACGGTAGACAGGAAAGCGTCCTGCAGGTCCTGCGTAACGGTGCTGGCGCTGGCCATGATGTGTGCCTCCTTGTTGGCTTCTGCTGCTAACTATATCAAGCATGATTGAGATGTCAAGCGGGACGCTTGACATACACAGCAGTGGGCCGGGGCGAGGGCCCCGGGGAGTTCGATCGGCAGGTTCGGGCCCCGCGGCGCATGGAATTACTCAATAGTTGTGACACCCTGACGAAAAGAGTGGTCTTTGATAAATCCCACAACCATCAGGCCAGGTCAGCGGGCCGCCTGGTTATCGAGGCTGTGTATCAGATCTGGCGCCTTCCTCCGGACGGCGCTTCGTCATCGTGGCGGGAGGACCAACTCCAGAAACTGGGCCAAGGGTGGTCGGCAACCTCGACGCAGTTGCAGCGCTGGCCACCTGAGTAGCTGGACTTGCGCCAGCGTGGGTTGTCGGTCATTTACCTCTCTCCCCGGGGGAGGACCAAAGCACAATGGGTGAGGTAACGGATCTTCCCCTTTCAGAGGATGTGATAGTTCGCTACGGCGGATGGGATCCGCGTTTCGCTCGCGTAGTCCTTATCGAGCAAAGCGGCGTACATGCACTGGTCCTGGTCGACGGGAACGGCGACGGTGTCGAGCTTGAGCTCGAATACTGGCAGCATGGCGCGGGCGACGGCTGGCATTGCGAGACGAGCTCTGGATTTGGGCCACTGGACACGCTGGAAACCGTGGACGCATGGGATACTGGAGATCTCGTGTGCGCGGTCGGCCGCGTCAGCCCCGACGCACTCGTCCGTGTCACATACGGCGACCGAACCTACAGCCGCCGGGCCAACAGCTTGGGTGTCTGGGGGTTCGTCCACGAGGCCGATTCCCCCCACGCCGGTGAAGTGCCGAGACTGGGCCGCTAACGGCGGCTGATGCAGCATGCAGGCGGACCCGAGAGACCGCCGGTCGTCCTGGTGCGCTGACGCCTGCGGCCAGGTCACCCAGCCGGTCCTGGTCTGCCCGCACTGCCGCAGCCGATCACGCGGCCAAGGGCGCCGGGCGTCCTCGTGCCGGGGTCGTCAGGCAGCTGTCCAAGCGTCATGGCTCCCGGTTGCTGTTCGCCGTCGAGCTAGCCGGGCGCCAGGGCACCGCCAGCCTGGCGGAGGACCGATGGCGGGTGGCGTCCCAGGGGAGGGACATCGGCCGGGACATCGGGGCGTCTTTGCCCGCCAGTCCCGGCCACCCGCGGAAGGATCACACCGTGCTGCAGTGCCTGCACGTGGTCCTCAAGGAGGAGTGGCAGCACCACCGGTACGCGGTCCGGGACCTCGCCGTGCTCGAAATGCGGCGCTCACCCTGAGGCGGTGCGACCCGCACACGATGACGCGGCAGCACCGGGCCTTACGGTGCTGCCGCGTACGGCGGGAAGGGCTTACTTGTCTTCGGCCTTGCCCTCTTCGGACTTGTCCTTGCTCACGCCGGGCAGGGCGGCGGTGGCCTTCAGGACTTCCTCGGCGAACTTCCGCTGGCTGGCGAGCAGCTGCTCCGCGAAGTCGTAGGCGCTGGCCACGACCTCCTCGGGCTTGGGCAGCTTGTCGGCGAGCGGCACGTGCACGCTCGGGAGCTTCGGGGTGATGGACTGGACGGTCTCGACCCAGGTCTTGATCGCCTCGACGACGGTCTCCTGGCTCTTGCGGATGGTCTTCAGGAACTCCTCCTGGAGGTCCTGCGCGGGGTTGCTGGCCATGATCTGTTGCCTCCTCGTTGGCTTCGTTGCTAACTATATCAAGCAAAAGATTGGGATGTCAAGCGGACCGTAGGAGGAATGGGCGTAATCGGGGGCCGGTGGGCGGGGGCGCCTTAGCGCCACCGGGGAGCCGCCGCTCGTGGCGGGCCCGCGGCGCCCAGGAGTCCCGCGGGCGGGGCTGGCGGGCGGGTTCGCGGCGGCGACCCTGGTGGCCGGGGCGGGCTTGCTGATCTTCGCCCGGCCCGGCTGGGCGCTCGCTCTCGGCGTGCTGATTCTCGTGGCCTGCGCCGTCACGGTCTTCGCGATGACCGCGGGCCCACCCGAGCGATCATGAGATCTGGTCGCGACCGGATCGAGATATACCTTTCCTAGGGCTTCGTGCTACCCGGCGGTATGTTCTGGGTATCTGACGGCTAGCGGGGCGAGACGTTGCCCTCGGATTCGGTGGGAGGGGCGACGATGCGACGCCTATGGATGGCTGCCCTGGTTGTGCCCGTACTGGCGCTGGCGGCGCCGACGGCGGCGGCCGCCACGTCGTCGGGACACGCGGTGCGGACCCAGCGGACCGTGGCCACGGGGCAGGTCCTGCGGGAGGGCATGGACGGGCTGTCGACCAGGGAGCTGCAGCGCAAGCTGGCCGCCCTGCACTACTACCCGGGCCCGATCGACGGGCAGTTCGGCGCCGACACCCAAGAGGCGGTGTGGGCGTTCCAGGAGACGCAGGGGCTGCCGGGCGAGGACTACGTGAGCTCCGCGATGGAGCAGGCGCTGAACGACCCGCGCGCACCGGCGGTGCTCGACGCCGCCGCGGGGCCCAACCGGATCGAGGTCAACCTGTCGACCGAGGTCCTGGTGCTGTACCGCGACAACCAGATCGAGCTGATCAGCCACGTCTCGAGCGGCGGCCACTACTACTACTGCTCGCCAGGCGGCGGCTGCGGTTACGCGATCACGCCGACCGGGGACTTCAGGACCGTCGTCTTCATGCCCGGCTGGGTCATCGTGCCGCTCGGCGAGATGTACAACCCGGTGTTCTTCGTCGGCACCGCCTACGCCATCCACGGCGACACGTACGTACCGCTGGCGCCGGTCTCGCACGGCTGCATCCGGATCCCGATGGACATCGCGGCGTTCTTCCACACGCTGGTGACCGTCCCCGGCGAACCGGTCATCGTCCGCAACTGAGCGGCCGCGCGGCGGCTTGCCTGACGCGCGCGCTCCGGCCAGCACTGAGCGGCCGACGCCGTGTTACTTGGCGGGCTCCGGGGCGGGCTTGGCTCCCTGGGCTCCCTGGATCTCGGCCAGCGAGCGGGAGAGCTCGAAGCAGCCGACGGCGACCGCGAGGACCGCGGCGATCTCGGCGACGAGCAGCCAGCCGCCGGTCTGCACGTTCTCGCCGTAGACCGTGACGCCGTACGACGCGCTGATCAGCGCGTCGCCCAGGGTGAGCGGCGGCTGGACGGCGACCAGCGAACCGGCCTGCAGGGCGTTCTGCAGCAGGAACAGGGCGCCGACCCCGGCGACGGCGGTCGCGTACAGCTCCCAGGAGCTGAAGAAGGGCACGACCCCCCGGGACAGCGCCGCCATCGCGCTCTTCAACAGCGTGGCGGTCAGCGCGTAACCGCAGGCCGCCGCCAGCCCGAACGCCGCCGCCCTGGCGTTGCCGCCGGCCCGGACGCCCGCGGTGATCAGGACCGCCTCGAAGCCCCCGGTGACGATCAGCGTGATGATCCACACCCGCGTGGTCGCGTGCGACGTCCCGCCGGACGGCGCAGCGGCGGCCAGCCCGGCGCCGAGGCTGACCGTGACCAGGCCCACCGACAGCCAGGTCCGGCGCGGCAGCCTGCGCCGCATCACCCTGCTGGCCACCAGCAGGGAGAACGGCAGCTCGATGATGAAGATGGGCTGCACCAGCGCCACCGGGCCCGTGGCCAGCGCGGCGGCCTGGGCCACCGCGGCGCAGGTGACCAGCCCGATCCCGGCCAGCCATACCTTGCGCCTGATCAGGTAGGCGAACAGGGACAGGTGCAGCGCCCGAGAGGCGGGCGCGGTCGAGGCGGCGATCCGCTGCAGGACGGACGCCGTGCCGTTGCACAACGCCGTCAGCAGCGCAAACAGAACCGAGACCACCACGGCATCCTACGGGTATCAGCGGCCGTGCTGGCCCACGTAGCTGCCGCGCTTGGGCACGGTGAAGATCAGGTCGGCGTCACGGAGCAGGCGCAGCGCGTGCAGGACGGTGTCACGGCCGACCCCGTACTCGTCCTGGAGCGCCTTGACCGACGGCAGCGGGCCGGAACGCCATTGCCCGGCGGTGATCCGGCGGCTCAGGATGCCCGCTAGCTGCCGATACGCAGGTTCGGGCAAATCATGCTTAACCATGTCAAGCTCGGCCACGAGAACACGGTAGCAGACCTCACTAGATCACGTCATACATCTGGACTGATCTGATCTGATCTGTTAGTGTGGTGATAGTTCCCAGAGGGGGGACGACAGCGCCGGTATCCGCTCCCACTCCCAGGTACCGGCGCTGTCTGATTTTCCGGAGAGCCCTCTCGCTCAGGTATCGGCACTGTCTGACTTTCCGGGGGACCCCCTTGCTCCCGCGCTCGCCGTTCGTCCGGGAAACCCCTCCACCCCCGCGTTGGCCCCCGGGATAATTCGCGGGCCGTGCCACCCGCCGGGTGCGACCATGGAACGGTGGGCTGGGACGAGGGCTTCGCGGAGCGGTACGACGAATGGTCGGCGCCGATGACCGCCGACGTCGGGTTCTACGTCGGGCTCGCGGCGGAAGCCGACGGGCCGCTGGTGGAACTGGCGGTCGGCAACGGGCGGGTCGCGATCCCGGTGGCGCGGGCGACCGGCCGGCCGGTGATCGGGATCGATTCCTCGCCGGCGATGATCGCGCAGGCCCGGGAGCGGGCGGCCGCGGCGGGCGTGGACCTTGACCTGCGCCACCAGGACATGCGCGACTTCACCGCGGCGGAGCCCGCCGGGCTGATCTACTGCCCGTTCCGCGCGCTGCTGCACCTGCCGAGCTGGGCCGACCGGCGCCGGACCTTCGAGCGGGTGGCCGACTCGCTGCGGCCGGGCGGGCGGTTCGCGTGGAACGCGTTCGCCTTCGACCACATGATCGCGGCCCGGGCCGACGGAACGCACCGGGACGAGCCCGTACCGCACCGGCTGCACTATGCCGTGGGCGACAACCGCGCCGACATCACGCTCGACGGTGCGGGGACGAGCAGCCTGTGGTGGGCGACCAAGAACGAGTGGCTCGGGCTCATCGACGTGGCGGGGCTCGAGGTGGAGGCGCTGTACGGGGGGTTCGCTCGCGAGCCGTTCACCGAGGACAGCCGGGAGTACATGTTCGTCACCCGGCTCAAGTCCGCGGGCTGACGCGCCGCGCGCTACCGGCCGGGGACGCGGAAGATCCGCAGCTGCAGGGCCAGCGTGGCGTAGTAGCCGACCAGCGCCGAGAGCTCGACCAGGGCCTGCTCGCCGAGCGTGGCGACCGCGGCGGCGTACTGCTCGTCATCCAGGTCGGCCGGGCCGGTGAGATTCCTGACCACCTGGTACGCGATCCGCTCCTGCTCGTCGGCGAACCCGGGGTCCGCGCCCGCGCGGAGCGCCTCGATCTCCGGCTCGGTCAGGCCCGCCTCGCGGCCGATCGGCTCGTGCGAGGACCGCTCGTACCCGCTGTCCCACGCCTGCGCGACGACCAGGATCGCCATCTCGCGGACCCGGGGCGTCAGGTGCGTCCGGAACCTGATGGCCGCGCCCAGCTCCTGGAGGGCGCGGCCGACCTCAGGAGCGTAGAGCATCGCGTTGAACGGGCCGGCCAGGCCGCCCGCACCGCTGGAGAGCAGGACCGCGCGCGGCCCCTGCCCGCGCGGGCCGCCGAGGATCTCCCGGTACAGGCCCACCTGCTCGGGCGTCATTTCGTCGGACGTCAGGACCGCAAGGCGCATGGCACTCCTAAGCCGCGGATTCGGTGGACCGGGACCGCGCCATTCCCGTGAGGGCAACCGCGGCCAGGATGACCAGCGCGACCACCAGGGGATAGACGATGTGGACGTGCAGCACGAACACCGCGCCGACCAGGGCCCCGGCCAGCATCGCCGCGATGGAGATGAGCCGGCGGGCCACCCGGGCGCCGGTGGCCCCTGCCCACGCATGGTCCGCCGCGATGCCCGTGATGGTCAGCGTCAGCACGGTCGTGGTCAGGTCAGGGACGGCCAGCTTGCGCGCGGTGGCGTTCTGCGCGCCCATGGCGGCCGCGAGCGCGACGATCAGCGCGTACCGCAGGCCGGTCTGGATCGGGTTAGCGGCCAGCGCCGTCATCGTCACCGCCTCGGCCACGATCACCGCCTGGATCGCGGCGGTGACGCCGAGGAGCAGCTCGCGGCGTCCGGCCAGGGACCGGCCCAGCCGGCCCGCGACCATCGCGCCGAGCGCGAAGCAGCCGATCGCGACCAGCGAGGCGAGCACGGAGAACCCGCCGACGCCGGCCAGCGCGAAGGCGAGGAACACCACGTTCCCGGTCATGTTGGCGACGAACACGTGCCCGAGGACCAGGTAGCTGAACGCGTCGACCAGCCCGGTGACCGCGGTCAGCGCGACCAGCAGCGGCGGCAGCAGCCCGTCCTTAGCGCCCCGAGGCGGAGCGACGGTCTCCCGGGCGTCAGCCAGGAAGGCGCTCATCCACGGGAACCTGCTCACATCACCTGATCATGCACCACCGCTCGTTCGGATTAAATGATCTTTTAGACCGAACGAGCGGGGTGTTACTTGGTGGACTGGCCGCGGCGGGCCGTGGTGTCGACGGTGACAGCGGCGATCAGGACGGCCGCGGTCCAGATGTTCTGGGACGAGGCCCCGAGGCCGAGGAGCTCCAGGCCGTTGTAGATCACCGCGACGATGACCCCGCCCAGGACCGCGCCCAGCATCTTGCCGCGGCCGCCGAACAGGCTGGTGCCGCCGATGACCCCGGCGGCGACCGCATACAGGACGTTGTTGCCGCCCGAGACGCCGGTGGACATCGAGCCGAGGTCGGAGGCCAGGATGATGCCCATGATGCCCGCGGTCAGCCCGGCGAGGGTGAACGCGAGGACCCGGATCCGGTTCAGGTTGATGCCGGCCCGCCTGGCCGCCTCGGCGTTGCCGCCGATGGCGTAGAAGTACCGGCCGGTCCGGGTCCGACCGAGGAAGAAGCTATACGCCACCACGACCACCAGGATCACCAGTACCACCCACGGGACGCCGTGCAGCGTGACCAGGGCACTGCCGCGGTTGGCGTTGCCGATGAGCACGACGACCACGCCGGCGACGGCCATCGCGGCGACCTTGAGCCAGGTCACGCTGGCCGGGGGGGCGGCGAGCTTGCTGGCCCGCCTGCGGGTGTCGCGCACGATGAAGAGCGCGCCGGCCGCCACCACTGCGGCGGCCATGATGATCCAGCCCAACGCCGGGCTCATGCTGCCGGATATGCCGCTGTTGTCGATGTCGTACAGGACGCCCGGGTACAGCCGGATGGTCCCGCCGGAGTTGGGCGAGGCCACATTCATGACGTACAGCAGCAGGCCCAGCCCGGCCAGCTGCCCGCCCAGCGTGACCACGAAGGACGGCAGCCGCAGCCGGGTGATGATCACGCCCTGGATGGCGCCGTAGGCCGCCGGGATGGCCAGGCCTGCGAGCACGGCGAGCGGCCAGGGCCAGGGATTCGGCGGGAGCAGCGCCCACAGGGTAATCGTCGCGCCGATGGCGGAGGAGTACCCGATCGACAGGTCGATCTCGCCGAGCAGCAGCACGAAGACCTCGGCCATGCCGAGCATCACGATCCACGCCGCCTGCGTCATCAGGTTGACCAGGTTGCTCGCGGACAGGAAATCCGAGTCGCGGACCTGGAAATATATGACGATGGCGGCGAGCCCGAGCAGGACGGGCAGGAAGCCGCTCTCGCCGCCGCGGGCCCGGATCCACCAGATCTTGGCGTACTCGCCGAACGTGTCCGCGAGGACCTCGGGGGCGGCGACCGCGGCGGCTTCCGACGCGAGCTCGGCGTCCTCGGCTGCCTCGGCCGACGGCTGGACTTCAGTGCTCACTGGAGCTCCCCTTATGAGTGCTCGGCCGGGACCGCGCCGAGGCGCTTCGAGGTACCCGTCGTCATCAGGTCCACGATGGATTCCGCGTCGAACTGGGCCAACGGCCCGACGGCGGCCAGGCGGCCGAGGCGCAGCACCGCTACCCGGTCCGCCACCGCAAGGACGTCGTTCAGGTTGTGCGAGATGACGAGCACCGCGATGTTCTGGCTCTTCAGCCTCTTGATGAGCTCGAGCACGACGCGGGTCTGGGTGACGCCGAGGGCCGCGGTCGGCTCGTCCATGACCACCAGCTTGGCCTGGCGCAGCACGGCCTTGGCCACGGCGACGGCCTGGCGCTGGCCGCCGGACAGCGACCCGACCGGCTGGCGGATCGAGCGGATCGTCACCACGGACAGGTCGGCCAGCGTTTGCTTGGCCGCGGTCTCCATCGCGGTCTCGTCCAGCTGGAAAAACTTGACCGGCTCGCGGCCGAGGAACATGTTCTGCACGATGTCCAGATTGTCGCACAGCGCGAGGTCCTGGTAGACGGTCTCGATGCCGAGCTCGGTGGCGTCCCTCGGGGAGTGCATCCGGACCGGGTGGCCCTGCCAGAGGATCTCCCCATGATCCTGCTGCCAGATGCCGGCAATCGTCTTGATCAGCGTGCTCTTGCCCGCCCCGTTGTCACCGACGAGCGCCGTCACCTGCCCGACGGGGACGTCCAGGTCGATGCCGATGAGGGCGCGGACCGGGCCGAAGTTCTTGCCGATGCCGACCAGGCGCAGCAGCGGCTGATCGCCGTTGCTGGCGGCGGCGGCCGGGGCGCCTGGGGCCGGGGCGATGGCGAAAGCCTCCTCGGCGTGGATGGCCGCTATTTCGGCATCCGCGGCGGCGGCCTCGGCCTTGGCCGCGGCTGCCTCGGCTTCGACCGCGGCGGTCTCCGCGGTATCCGGGCGTTCTTCGGGGCTTGGGTCTTCGGGGCTTGGGTCTTCGGGGCTTGGGTCGGTGGTCATGTTGGCCTCATGGGCGTCCGGGTCTAGGGCCCCGCCGGTGTGCGGGGCCTGGTCGGGAGCCGGTGCCCGGCCCGCTTCCGCGGGCCGGGCCTCGTCGTCCGCGCTCGGAGTGGTCACCGGGCGCGCCTCCTAACGTTCAGCCAGCTCATGCACAACGCGCTCAGCTGGCTTGTGCTCATACCGATATCCCTGCCGTCTTGCACGCGGCGACGAAAGAGCCCACGCACAGTTGCTGGGCCGGCACGAACTGGTCGGCGATGACGGTCGAGTTCATGTTGGCCGTGGTCACCCACTCCGGGGTCAGCAGAACCGACGGGACCTCCTTGTTCTCGACCGAGTCCTTCGTCTGACCGTTCACCAGGCTGGCCGGCGGGGTGTCTCCGGCGCGCAGGTACATGGCCAGCGCCACGGCGGCCTGGGCCTCGAGGTAGATCGGCTTGTAGACGGTGCCGCACTGGTAGCCGGACAGGATGTTCTGCAGGCCGACCAGGGTGGCGTCCTGCCCGGTAACCGGGAAGGTGTCGGGCTTGACGCCCTGCGTCTGCAGGTAGTGGACGATCGGGGCGGCGTTCTCGTCGTTCGGGGTGAGGACCGAGTTGACGCCCTTGTGCGCGGTGAACGCCTGCTGGAACTCACTCTCGGCGGTCGGCGGGTCCCACGTCCCGGCGGGGTTGGCGGCGTCGACGTAGCTACCGTCGGCGAAGTGGGGCTGGAGCACCGCGTCGTAGCCCTGGGCGAACAGGGTCGCGTTGTTATCGGTCGGGGCGCCGCGCATCACGATGATGTCCGGCTTGGCGACGTGCCAGGCGGTGGCGCAGGCCACGAAGCCATTGCCGATCAGGGTGCCGACCTCGACGTTGTTGAAGCTGTCGTAGTACGCACGGCTGCCGCCGAGGGTCAGCCGGTCGTAGTCGATGACCTTAACACCGTGCGAACTGGCGTAGGACTCGATTGACGTCCCGACCCCGGAGTCCAGCGGGTCCATGATGAGGACGGTGGCCCCCTTGGTGATGGCCGCCTGAGCGTCAGCCAGTTCGGTGGCGTCGCTGCCCTGCGCGTTCACCACGGAGAACTGCGAGGGCGAGAGGCCGGCCGCCGCCAGGGCCTCCGACAGGTAGGGTGCGTCGAATTCGGTGTAGCGGGCCGAGCTGACCGTGTCCGGCAGGATCGCGGCTACGTTCCCCTTGCCGAGAGCGGCCAGCGGCTTGAGGGTCGCCATCGCGGAGAACGTGTTGTTCAGGTCGCTTATCGAGACGGACGGCACGGCTGTGGCCGGGGCGCTGGAACTGGTCGTGGTGCTTGATGAGCTACTGCTGCTACTACTGCTGCAGGCCGTAGCGGCAAGGCCCAAGGCCAGCAGCGTGAGCACTGCCGCCCCTTTCCTGGCCACTTGAATCATTTAAACCACCTCGCGTAAAAGGTACGGCCGCTTCCAGGCATGCGTAAGCTCGCTGGCCTGGTGATCTTTTCGCGGCACTAGCGTCTTGGTACGACCATAGAACGTCGGAAATTAACGTGACCTTAACATCGGGGTCGCGTCGTGAAGATTGCGTGAACAGCGATCTTTCCGTGCTCCATCTGATTCGCACTTGTCATCCGGGCGTTATTATTTGCTGATCTATGCGCTGGGGCGGATCATTCCGGGGCTCACTCCGGGGCCAGCCGGTAGCCGGCCCGCGGCTGGGTGAGGATCAGGGGCACGCTCTCCTCCGCCTCGAGCTTGGCGCGCAGTCGGCGCACGTAAACGCGCAGGTACTCGGTCTCGGTCTCGTAGCCGTGGCCCCACACCCGGCGGAGCAGGTGGGCGTGGGTGAGCAGCTTGCCCCGGTTGACGGCGAGCTCGCGCAGGAGGGCGAACTCGGTCGGCGTCAGGTGCACCGGCTGGCCGCCCCGCCGCACCTGCTGCAGGGCCAGGTCGATCACGATGTCGCCGACCACGATGACCTGGGGCGCCTGCTCGGTCGGCGCGGCGGGCCTGGTCCGGCGCAGCGTCGCGGTGATCCGCGCCAGCAGTTCCTCGATGCTGAACGGCTTGGTCATGTAGTCATCGGCCCCCATGTGCAGGGCCGTGACCTTGTCACGCTCCCCGCCGCGCGCCGAGACCACGATGATCGCGACCGGCGAGCGCTCGCGGATCTGCCTGCACAGTTCGAACCCGTCCGCCTCGGGGAGCATCAGGTCGAGGAGCACGATGTCCGGATCCTCCGTCTCGAGCAACTGGAGCGCGCGCATGCCGTCGACCGACACGATGGTGTCGAAGCCGCGCACGGCGAGGTTGGACCGGATCAGGTCGACGATGTTGGGATCGTCCTCAACCACCAGGGCGCAGGTCTTGCGGGTGTCCTCAGTCATCGTTCGCCCCCGTGAACTCCATGGCTCGCTGCGCCGCGGCGGGCCCGCCGTTCCCGGCGTTTCCGGCATTTCCGGCCTCGACGGGCAGGTAGACGCTGAAGCAGGTGCCCTTATGCAGCGCGGTCAGCTCGATCCGGCCGCCGTGCGCCTGCACGATGCCCTTCGCGATGGACAGGCCCAGCCCGGCGCCCGCGCTCTTGCGGCTGCTCCGGCCGTTGGCGGCGGGGCCTGCGTTCGGGCTCCCTGCACCGTTGCCGTTGCCGTTACCCGCGCTCGGGCGGCGGGCGGGCTCGAACGGCGCGGCAACCAGCTCCGGCGGCATGCCCGTACCGTCGTCCAGCACGCTGATCACGACCTGCGGCACCGTCTGCTCCCCGTCGGAGCCCGTATCCGGGTCGGCGGTGGCGGTCACGCGGACCTTGGTGCCGGGCGGGTTGTGACCGACCGCGTTGTTCAGCAGGTTCACGAAGACCTGTTCCATCCGGTCGTGGTCGGCCCACACGACGGGCAGGTCGGCGTCGGGCGTCAGGGAGACCGACTCGGCGCCGGCCGGCGGCAGGCAGGCGATCGCCGCCTCGAGCACCAGCCGGATGTCGCACCAGTCCGGCTGCAGGCGCATGATGCCCGATTCGATCGCCGAGTAGTCGAGCAGGTCATCGACGAGCCGACCCAGTCGGGCCGACTCCGCCGCGATCCGATCGAGGAAGCGCTGTTGCGAAGGGCCGTCCCAGGTCACGTCGGGCTGCATCAGGCTGGACGCATACCCGCGGATGGCCGTCAGCGGCGTCCGGAGCTCGTGGCTCAGCCGGGAGAGGAAACCGCGCTGAAGCTCACGTGACCGGCGCAGCGCCGCCGCCTCCTGGTGCGCCTTGGCGGCTTCCTCTCGTTCCAGCGCGAGTCGGAGCGAGTTCGCCGCGTCCTCCATCAGCGCAGGCTCCTCCTTGGTCGGCGGGACGCGCCGCCAGGTGGCCAGCAGCACGGTGGGGCCGCCCGCCGCCACGAAGGCGACCGCCCGCGCGCGGTGCCCGCGGCTGCTGCGCAGCTCCCTGGCCACCCCGTCCGTGTCGACCTTGGCCAGCGCGTTGCCCGCCAGGTCGCCCAGGGACGGGATCGCGGCCGACGCGTCCGTGCCGGACGGCCCGGCGTACGCCCGCCAGCGGGGGGGCTGGTCGGCCGGCTGGGTGATCAGCGCCACCTCCTCAGCCTGGAGGCCGCGGCGCAGCGACTGGATCGCGATGGCCAGGCCCTCACTGACCTGGACGGGACCGGCCAGCGTCTCGAGCATCTCCCTGATCGTCTCGAGCACGCGGTTCCTGGTGGTGACCTGGTCGAGCAGCCGGTCGCGCTCGATGGCACTGGCGGCGTAGCCGGCGTAGACGGTGACGAGGTCGAGTTCCTCGCGCATAGGCGCGCCGTGCACCGCGCGGAACACCGTGATGACGCCGCTGAGCCCGTTCGGCCCGAACACGGGGACCGACCACGAGCTGGCCACCTTCACCGCATTGGCCAGATCGCGGAAACTCCGCCAGGCCACGCCGGTCCTGACGTCGTCGGCGATGACGGGCTGCTCGTCGGTAGCGGTCATGCCCACCGGGCCGCCCGCGGGCCCGAGCGGCAGCCGCGACCACGGGTCAAGCTGGCCGTGCAGGAACCCGAGCGACGCGGCGCAGTGCAGGGTCTTGTCCGAGACCACGTGAATGCACAGCCGTTCGGTGCCGAGCGCCGAGCCCAGCGCGGACAAGATCAGCGACAGGCTGAAGGACGGGTCGGCGGACACCAGGCGGTCGGTTAGCCCGTGCAGCCTGGTGAGCTGACGGCGCGCGGAGGAATCGACCTGCTGGCCGGACAGCAGCGCCACCACGTCGTCGGGGTAGGTGTCCGGCGGGCGCACGTCGGCCACGATCCGGCCCTGCCGCAGTACCACGATGCGATCGGCGAGCCTGAACATCTGGTCGATGTCATGGCAGGCGAGCAAGATCGTGGCGCCCTGGTCGCGCAGGTTCAGGATCAGCTCCTCGACCTGGCCCGACTCCATCACGCCCAGTGAGGCGGTGGGCTCGTCCAGGGCCAGCAGCCGTGGTTTGCGGCCCATGGCGCGGGCCACGGCCACCAGCTGCCGCTGACCGCCAGACAGCGACGAGACGACCCGCGTGGTGTCCGTGAGCGGGATCCGCAGCGACGCCAGCAGGGAGGCGGCGGCCGTGTGAAAGCGGGTCTCCGACCACATCAGCCGCGGCGACTCGCGGCCGAGCATGATGTTGGCGGCAATATCCAGGTTGTCGCACAGCGCCAGGTCCTGCCAGACCACCGCTATCCCGTGCTTGGCGGCCCCGGCCGGGTCGGCGGGCAGCCGTCTGCCCGCGAGGAACACGTCCCCGACGTCGGGCACGATGTCGCCGGCGATACAGCGGACCAGGGTCGTCTTGCCCGCGCCGTTCTCGCCGGCCAGCGCGACGATCTCCCCGGTGCGGACGCTCAGGTCCACGCCGTTCAGCGCCCGGACCCGGCCAAAGGTGACGCTCAGCCCAGACACCCGCAGCAGCGGCGGCGGCGCGGAGTCGGCCGCGGGGGCGCCTGGGTCGGCGCGGGGCGCCTCGAGCCGGAGCTTCCGCTCGGCCCGGGAACCCGCCCTGGCCAGCACCACGGAACCGATCATCCCGTCATTGTGTGGCCACAATCGCGCGTTTGGCCAGAACGTGGACGTGACCAGGTACTTTCACAGTTCTCATTCTGGCAGCAATCGCCCATCGGGCCCAGTCCGCGTGGGCCCCGCCGCGCCGGATCGGGTTACGCGTCGGGTAGGGCGGCGGGTCGGAAACGGTCGCAGGAGCCATGTCCGGGTCGCTAGGCGACCCGGATGGTAGGTCAGATGGGGTAGCGGGTGGGTTCTTTGGTGTACTGGCGGCCGGCGGGGGTGGTCCACCCGATGGTCCCGTCGGGTTGCTGGTCGACGTGCCATCTTGGGTGCTGCTTGACCCGGTGGTCGTGGCGGCACTTCGGGTCGCCGTTGCACAGGCAGGTCCGGCCGCCTGCCTCGTACGGGGTGTTGTGCTCGAAGTCGGCCTGGGCCGCGGGCCGCCGGCAGGCGGGCCCGGTGCAGGTGGCGTACCGGATCTGGGCCAGGTGCCGGAGCATGATCCCGGGGTCGTGGCCGGGGGCCTGGTGGCGGTGGTCGCACGGGTCGGTGCCGATCGGCTCGACGGTCACGATGAGATCGCGGTGCCCGGGGATGCCGGCGGATAGCCGCCAGGTCCCGTACCCGCCCGGCGGGCCGTGCTCGCGGCCGATGGTGAAGCCGGGCTGCGGATCGGCGGGTTCCGGCGGACCGGGCCCCGCGCGGTCGCCCGGTTTGGCCCGTCGGGCTGGGGTGGTGGCTGGTGCGGGCCTGGCGCAGCCGTGGCCGATGGGGCGGCCGTGCTGGTCGGTGACGGTCAGGCACCAGGTGCTGGCGGGGTTCCGGGCGGCCGCGGCGGCCAGATCGCGGGCCAGCCACGGGTCTACCGGGCCGATCCCGGCGGCCTCGCCGGGCCGGTCGGCCAGGCCGAGCACGGTGACCAGCGGGACCGTCAGGTTCAGCCGGCCCACGAACCCCGGCGGGATCACCCCGGCTGCAGGCCTGGGCGCCGGCCCCCTGGGCTCTCCGGGGCCGGACCCGCCACCGCCGCCGCCGCCGGAGCCGTCCCCATCCGGGCCGCCGCCGCCGGAGCCGTCCCCATCCGGGCCGCCGCCGCCGGAGCCGTCCCCATCCGGGCCGTCGCCGGTGCCCGAGTCATCCGGGCCCGAGTCATCCGGGCCCGAGTCATCCGGGCCCGAGTCATCCGGGCCCGAGTCGGCGGGCTGGGAGGCGGGGCGGGAGTCCATGCCGAGCAAGAGGTCTAGGTAGGCCCGGGCGCGCAGTTCGTCCATGCTGCCGGCCAGCCCGGCCTGCCGCAGTTGCTTCGCCCACCAGTTGATTCGCTGGTCGGCGGCCAGCACCTCGGCCGGCGGCAGCTCCCGGCCGGCCAGGGCCGCGTTCCCCGAATCCTCCGCCCACCGTTCCACCCGGGCGTCCTTGGCCGCTTCCTCGCGGCGCTTGCGGGCCTTGTCCGGCGCGACTTGCATAACCGCCCGGGCGATCGCGGCCCGCAGCCCGCCCGGGGTCAGCGTCCCGGCCCGGTCCAGGACCAGGGCCTCAGCCGCCCGGGCCTCGCCGGGGTCCAGCAGCTGGGTGGCGGCGGCAATGATCCTCGCCTTGTTCTCCTGCAGCACACCATCCCGGAACGCCGCGGCGGTGCCGGGCAGCTTGACCGCCAGGTCCCAGGACAGGCCCAGGAGGTCGGCCGCCGCCCAGCCGGACTGGGCCAGCGCCGGGGCCAGCTCGTCCGCAGTGAATTCCTCCCACCCGGCCGGCAGCCGCGCCGGCCCCTCCGGCCCGCAGCCCGGGGCCGGGCGGCGGCGGATGAACTCCGCGACAGCGGCATGCTTGCGGGCGGCGGCATGGGACTGCACCCGGTCCCAGGCGCAGATCGCGCCGATCAGCTCATCGTCGGTGGCGCCGGGGTAGGTGTCATCCGGGCCGGCCGCGTCATCGGCGAAGCTCATCAGGACCAGCCCGCCGGGCGCGGTGTCCAGGGACAGCCCGGAGGCGAATCCGCCGGCCGGCCCCGCGTACTCACCCGGGAAGCACTCCGATCCGGGCATTCCCGGGCCGCGCCGACCGGCCGCTCCGCCCGCGGCCGCGGCCAGCGCCCCGGTCGTGCCCGCCGCCGCCATCATCGCGGCCACACGGGCCTCCTGAACGGTGATCTCCCGGCACTCGGCGGTGATCGCGTCCAGGTCGACCTCGCCCGGTAGCGGCGGGTCCTCTGGGTCGGGCCACCGGTCCGGGTCCGGCGGCTCCTCCCCCACGGAGCGGGCTGCCCACTGCGCCTCGTCCATCCAGTCGGCCCCCGCGGGCAGCCGCCGCCAGCCGGCGGCGGCGTCGGCGAGCGGGTCGCCCGGCCCGCGGGCGACCCGGGCGGGGATCTCGTCCCGTCCGGGGCCCTGGGCCGGTCCTGGGGTCATCGCTACCGCCGTTCGGGGAAATGGTCTTGACGTGATACGAACATAGTAGCTAAATTATTGCCTGAACACAACCCGACACGCCGAAAGCACAGAAGGATTTCCTTGGCTTCAGCGCTGGGAGAGGGGTGGTACGGGCGAGGGGCGGGGGACTACCGGCCGGCCGGTATCCCTAGGTTGTAGGTCGTGCTCAGGCCCGACGCATCGGTCAGGGTGACCACGCCATTGCCGACGAGGTTGAACGGTGAGATGGTGACCGAGCACATCCCCTCGTAGAGACCGTTGAGCCCGGCGGCGTGGAGGTTGCCCACGATGAGAAACACGGGGCTGGAGGCGCCGGAGCTGGTCTCTGAGCACGGGACACGCATCCCGGAACTGGTCACGGTCCTGGTGACCGTGAGCGGCTGGGTCTTGGTGGCCGGCTGACCGAGGACGTACCCGCCCGCGGCGGCCCCGGCGAGGACGACCAACGTGCCGACGCCGGCGGCCGCGCAAGCCGCCAGCCGGTTCATGATGCGCTCGCAGGAGAAGTTGAGGGCTTCCTGGTGATCATTGTTCGCTCCCTCCCTTTTGCTTGTAGACGTCGGAAGACGAAGACGGTTGGCAGAATTGCGGTAACCGGACGAAAGGAGCGGGTGGTGCTTGTCGCGTTTTCGGTCACGCCGCTGGGGATCGGGGAAGGAGTGGGCGAGGTGGTGGCCGAGGCGGTCCGGGTGGTGCGAGACAGCGGGCTGCCGAACCGGACCGACGCCATGTTCACGACCATCGAGGGCGACTGGGACGAGGTCATGGCGGTGGTCAAGCGCGCGGTCGAGGCCGTCGAGGTCAGGGCGCCCCGTGTCAGCCTCGTGCTGAAGGCGGACATCCGGCCCGGCGTGACCGGCGCGCTGACGGCCAAGGTCGAGGCCGTGGAGCGGTACCTGGAGGGCTGAGGCGGTGGGGCGCCTGAGTTAGGGCACGCCGAGCAGGCGGAGGATCGCGGCGGTGCCCGCGGCGGCCAGGACGACGACGAGGAACGGAGCCTTGCGCCAGGCCAGGACGCCCCCGACCAGGACGCCGGCGGGGCGGGCGAATCCGGCGAAGCCGTGGCCCTTGGTCAGCGTGGTGGTGGCCACCAGCGCGGCCAGCAGGACCACGGCGGCAACCTCGAGCAGGCGCTCCGCCCAGGGCGGGAAGGCGATCCGCTCGCGCAGGACCGGGCCGGAGAACCGGAAGGCGAGCGTTCCCGCGGACAGCGTGAGCATGCCCGCCACCACCAGCGTCGTGTCCTTCACCGAGCCTGGACCTCGGCCTGCGCTTTCGCTGTTGCCGATCCCGCGGCCCGCTCGCGTGGGGCTGGGTCGGCGCGCCGGCCGGCCAGGACGACCAGCCCCGCCAGGGCCAGCAGCACCGGCAGCCCGGCGGGCAGGAACGGCGTCGCGACCAGGGCGATGACGGCACCGAGCCCAGCGGCGGCCGCCGTCACCCGGTCGCGCAGGGCCGGGACGATCAGGGCCAGGATCACCGCGGGGAACGTGGCGTCCAGGCCGAACGCGTCGGTGTCACGCAGGAAGGAGCCAGCCAGCGCACCGAGGGCCGCGCCGCCCGGCCAGCAGATCAGGACGCCGAGGCCGCAGGCCCAGTAGGCGGCGCGCTTGCGCGGGAGGTCCTCCTGGGCGAGCGCGAACACCACGCTCTCATCGTTCATCACGTGCGCGCCCAGCAGCCGCCGCCAGCCGCGCCCCCGGCCCTGGCCGGTCACGTCCGGCAGGGCCAGGCCGTAGGGCAGGTGCCTGGCGTTGACCAGCAGCCCGGCCAGGGCCGCCGCGAGGGGGTTGCCGCCGGTCGCGACGATCCCGATGAACAGGAATTCCGAGGCGCCGGCCACGACGAGCGCGCTCTGCGCCGCGGGAAACCAGACCGGGAACCCGGACGCGACGGCGATGGCGCCGTACGACAGGCCGATGACCCAGACGGCGAGGCAGGCCAGCGCGATGTCGCGGAGGACGCCGCGGTCTAGAGTTCTATATATCGAACTCATGGAGTTTATTGTGAACACCGAACCCGGCGTTCGTCAAAGCGAACACCCAACTAATATGCCGAACGACCCCTCCTCCGGAGCCCCACTCGACCTCATCGCCGCGGCCCTGCGCCGGGAGCGCCGCAGGTCCGGGCTGACGCTGACCGAGGTCGCCCGCAGGGCCGGGATCGCCAAGTCCACGTTGTCCCAACTGGAGTCCGGTACGGGTAATCCCAGCCTGGAGACGCTGTGGGCCATCTGCGTGGCCCTGGACGCGCCGTTCTCGCGGCTGCTCGACCCGCCCCGCCCGCGCATCCAGGTGATCCGCGCCGACGAGGGCCCGACGATCTCCGCCGAACACGCCAACTACCGCGCCACGCTGCTCGCCGCCGCCCCGCCGGGCGCGCGCCGCGACGTGTACCGCATCGACGCCGAACCCGGTGACGCCCGCGCGTCGGAACCGCACATGCCCGGCGTGACGGAGCACGTCGTGCTCGGCGCGGGCCGGGCCCTGGTCGGCGTGGCCGGGGAACCCGTGGAGCTGGGTCCAGGGGACTACATCAGTTACCCCGGCGATCTCCCGCACGTCTTCGAAGCCCTGGAGGGGCGGACGCGGGCCGTGCTGGTGTCCGAGCACACCTGACGCCGCGCGGGGTTCAGTCCTCGGCCGGGACCTGCTCGATCAGGGCGGCCAGGCCCGCCTCGTCGAGCAGGTCGGCCGGTCGGACCGTCTGCTCGTACGCGACGTAATAAAAGGCCGCCCGCACCTGCGCGACGGGAACACCAGCGAGCGCCGCCCACGCGAGGCGGTAAGCAGCGAGCTGGACGGCGACAGCGCGGCGTTCGGCTTCGGACTCGGGCGGACGGCCGGTCTTCCAGTCGACCACGTTGTAGCCGCCCGTCGGTGCGTCGGCGAAGATCGCGTCGATCCTGCCGCGGACCAGCCGGTCGCCGACCAGCGTCTCGAACGGCACCTCGACCGCCACTGGCCACCGGTCCGACCACTCGCTGCGCTCGAACCGCGCGCGGAGCTCGCTCAGGTCGCCGTCGCCCGCGGCGCTGCCGCCCGCTCCGTCGCCCGCGGCGCCGCCGCCCGCTCCGTCGTCAGCGGCGCCCAGATCGAACAGGTCACTGTCGTCGATCAGGCGCTGCTGGCCGTAGCGCTGCTCCAGCCACTGGTGGAAGGCCGTGCCCTGGCGCGCCTTGTGGGCCGGGGGCCGCGGCATCGGGCGGCGCACCTGCCGCGCCAGTTCGGCCGGGTCGCGAGCCAGCGACACCAGCGACGACACCGACAGCCGGGCGGGCAGCGGGACCCGGATGACGCCGTCACCCCGGCGCTGCGACCGCTCGGCGAGCAGTAGTCCCGCGTCCCGGTCCCAGGCCGCGAGCAGGTCCTGTTCCTGCTGGCTCGCCTGGCGCGGATCCCCCTCGTGCGCGGGGGGATCGTCACCGCGGGCCAGTGCATCCAGCGCCTCGGTCACCATGGCCGCCGCCTCGCGGATGGCCTCGTAGTGACGCCCGGCCGGGGTGGCAGGCCAGTCGGCTTCGTCTACGGCGGCGAGCAAGGGGTTCTCCACGTCCGGCGCGGGCTCCTCGGCCCACGCGCTGACCCGGGCCACCCCTGAGGACCGGACCTCCTCCAGGAACGGCGAGGGGCCCAGGCGGCACGTGCCGCCCTCCCCCCACCAGTAGCCAGAACACCCGAGCCAGAACGCCGCCCGCGTCGCCGCGACGTACATGAGCCGGCGTTCCTCGGCCAGATCCCTAGCCGAGCACGCATCGCCGAACGCCGCCAGCGACGAGGAGTCGAGCCCGCGCAGCACAGGCAGGTCGGCGGCGTCGCCGCGCAGGCCAAACGGGATCAGCCGGGCGTTGTCCGTCCACCTGGTGGACACCCGGGGCCGGGCCGGAAACACCTGGGACCGCTCCCCGAGCGCCAGGCCGGGCACGAAGACGGCCGGCCACTGCAGGCCCTTGGCCGCGTGCACGGTGAGCAACTTGACCGAATCCGACTCCCCCACCCGGCCGGTCTCGAGCCCGAACTCCTCCTGCTGGGCCGCGGTCAGGTAAGCGAGGAACGCGCCGAGGCTGGGCTCGGCACCCTCGCCGGTGAACGCGGCGGCCACGTCGGTGAAGGCGTCCAGGTCGGCGCGCGCCGCGACCGGGTCGGCGCCGGGCCTGGCGGCCACCTCGATGTCGAGGCCGAGCACCCGCTCCGCCTCCGCCGTCAGGTCGGCGAGCGGCCGCCCGACATGCGCGCGCAGCCGCCGGAGCTCACCGGCCAGCGCGTGCATCCGGCCGTACCCAGCCGGGGAGTACTCCGCGGGATCGCCCAGGTCATCGAGCGCCTCGACCAGGCTCCCGGCCTCCGCGGTCAGGTCGGTGATGGCGTCAGCGAGCGCGTCGCCGACCTCGTTCCTTTCCGTGTCGCCGCGGCCAGGGCCGCGGTCGGCGTTGCCGCGGGTCAGCGTCCTGGCGCGCCGGCCGAGCGCGACCAGGTCTCGCGGCCCGATCCGCCAGCGCGGCCCGGTCAGCAACCTGGCCAGCGCGTCCGACGCGCCGGCGTCGAACAGGACCCGCAGCGTGGCCACCACGTCCTGGACCTCGGGCACGACGAGCAAGCCGCCGAGCCCGACCACCTCGACCGGGATCCCGCGCGCCTCGAGGGCCCGCCGGATCGGGACGAACTGCGATCGCTTGCGGCACAGCACCGCGACGTCGGAGGGGCGGACCCCTTTCTGGCGTCCGTCCGGCCACGGTTCCCCGTCGGGGGCGGACCCGGGGTCCAGCGCGAGCAGCGCGGCGACCTGCCCGGCGACCCACTCGGCCTCGTCCAGGACGGTGTCCAGGAGCGCGCAGGCCACCGCGCCGCGGTCCGACCGGTCCGGCGCGGACACCAGCCGTGGCACGTCGGGCGCCTGCGCCCGGAGGTCCTCCTGGACGACCGCGGCCGCGTCGAGTACCCCGGCCGAGTTCCTGAAGCTGGTCGACAGTTTCAGGATGGGCGCGGGGACCGGGGCGCGCGAGCGGCGCCGGGGCGCCACGGGGAAATCGGTGGTGAACCGTCGCAGGTTCCCCGCGCTCGCGCCGCGCCAGCCGTAGATGGACTGGCACGGGTCACCGACCGCAGTGACCGGGTGCCCGCCGCCGAACAGCGCCCGCAGCAGGACCAGCTGCGCGTGGCTGGTGTCCTGGTACTCATCGAGCAGGACCACGTGGTACCTGGACCGCTCGGCCGCGCCCACCTCGGGGTGCCTGCTCGCGATCCGCGCCGCCAGCGCGACCTGATCGCCGTGATCAAGCACCTCGCGCGCCGCCTTGGCCGCCTCATACCTGCTCACGAGCGGGAGCAGCTGCTCTCGGGCGGCTTGCGTCTCCATGATTTTCCGAACGGCGTTTGGTATCCGCCCCGGAAGTTTCCCGAGCTCGGTGCTTAGCCATCCGCCCACGCCGGTCACGTCGTCGACGTCGCGCAGGTGCTCGGCGAGGTCCCCGGCCAGCTCGAGCACGGCCGCCGTCACGGTCTGCGGGGTCCAGATGATCTCGTCCATCGGGCCGTCGTAGGACGCGACGATGCCGGCGCCGAGCTGCCAGGACAGCGCGGGCGTAATCAGCCGCATGGACGGCTCGAGCCCCTCGCGCAGGGCGTTGTCGCCGACCAGCCGACCGGCGTACGCGTGGTAGGTCCCGATCACCGGATCGCCGCCTGCGCTGTCCCCCTCCTCGGCCACGCCGTCCAGGCCCGCCCGCCGCAGCCGGTCCAGCCGGGAGCGCACCCGGTCGGCGAACTCGGCGGCGGCCTTCCTGGTGAAGGTGAGCCCGAGCACCCGGTCCGGGCGGACCATCCCGTTGGCGACCAGCCACACCAGCCGCGCCGCCATCGTCTCGCTCTTGCCCGAGCCCGCGCCGGCGATGACGGCCAGGGGCCCGAGCGGTGCCTCGATCACCGCGGCCTGCTCGGCCGTCGGCTCGGGCAGCCGCAGCAGCCGGGCCAGCTGCACCGGGCCGTACCTGACCGTGGTCACGACAGCATTCCAGCAGAGGCCACTGACATTCCGCGCGCCTTCGGCCGGCGTTGGGTGCACGTCAGTTTTGTTGGAAATGATCTTGCTGGTGGCTGCGGTCAGCGGGTCTGAGTTGCCGGGTCTGTCAGATTGCTGCGCGGAGTCGGTCCGGGCGGGCAGCGCGGGCGGTCCAGAGCTCGTCCCATCGGCCGCTGGCGTGCTGGCGGCGCAGGGGGATGATGCCGGCTGCTCCGGCGGTGGTCCGGTGCATGCCTGACTGTTTGGCGCGCTGGACGACGATCGCTTTGCAGCCTGCTTCGATGTGGCCGGAGCCGATGAACATGCCGAGTTCGCGGAAGTGCTGGTAGCGCATCCGGTGGGCGTTGTGCTCGAAGTAGCCCAGTTCGGTGGCCAGTTCGCCGGCTTTGCTGCCGGTGAGCGGGTACTGGCTGGCGGCCTGGATGATCGCCTCGATGTTCCCGGCGTCGAGTTCGGCGCTGCGGTCTTCCAGCCATCGGGCGGGATCGGGGGGTGATGAAGGCCAGGTGGTCCGCGAGGTCGTGCAGGTGCTCGCGGGCGTGGTAGAGGTCGGTGATGTGGGTGGCGTGCGGGTAGAGCTTTCCGGCCATGGCCCAGATCCAGGCGGCACCGTCGCCGATGGCGACGACCTGGCGGATGAGGTCGCCGCCGCGGCGCAGGTACTCGGCTTCCACCAGCTCGGCCAGGGCGTCCTTGCCGTCGAAGGGAGCTTGTCAAATTTTTTGTGTGAGCTGAGGCAGTTGTCCGTTTGTTATTTTAAGGTGCGTAGTTTTCCGGTGCCGGGTCAGACGGGGACGCGGTCACCGAATGCGACGGCGAATGCGTTCATGGCCGCTTTCCAGCCGTAAGTGCCTGTTCCGCGTTCTCCTCGTTCGCGGACGAGCCGTCGCCGTCGATATGCCGGCCGGTGATATTCCTGATGCCGAGGTAAAGCAGCTTGATCGCGGCGTCGTCGCCGGGGAAATGACCGCGGTTCTTGACGATCTTCCTCAGCTGGGAGTTAACTGACTCGATGGCGTTAGTCGTATAAATGACCTTCCGGATGGCCGAGTCGAATTCAAGGAACGGGATGAACTGGTCCCAGGCGGCGACCAGACCCGGGCTTTTCTTCCCGAAGTCGCGGCGCAGGTTCTCCGGCGCCGTTTCCGCAGCGGCCTCGTTCAGCGCCGTGTAAATGGGCCGCATCGCCGCGGCGGCCTTCTTCCGGTCTTTCCAGGAAACGTATTTCATTGACGCCCGGATGAGGTGGATTAGTGTCCATTCACGGGACTGGGCGGCTTTGACTGTTGCGCCTTCATTGATACGAACACCGGACGTTACTCCGGGTGGACCAGCGCATCGGGCAGGCCTAGCCGGAACTCCTCGGGGTGTTCAGGGTGACGCGCGATGTTCGTAGTGACGGCTGCGGCCGATTGGGACGCATGTCGTGGCGGTGAGTCCGGCGCGGAGTTCTTCAGCTCCGTTGTGCGGAACCCGCTAGCGGCGACAGCGGCTGCCGGCGGCTCAAAGTGACCGCGTGCCTGGCGTTCCGGGTTAGCTGGTGCGGGTCAGTTCCACGTTGCGCAGCTCGACTTGTCCGGGGCCGGTGAGGGTGAGGCCCAGCTGGATGAAATCGGTGTCGCCGGAGACCTGGGCGGTGACGTCGTGCCTGGTCCAGGCGTGGCTGCCGGCGAGGCCGCAGTTGTGCCCGTGGCCGCCGCGTCCCTCGGTGACGGTGCGCAGCCACAGCCTGGCCTGGCCGGTCACGTCCGTGGTCTGTACCTCGGCGCGGAGGGTCACCGTGGCGCCGCGGTAGTCGCTGGCGGCGAAGGACTGGCCGAGGACGGCGTTTCCGTAGGGGTGCGGGACCGTGGCGGACAGGGTGGCGACCCCGTCGGCCGCGGCAGCGGAGTAGTCGTGCCAGTGCGCCCCGGTGATCTCTGCCTGGAAGCTGCCGCCGAGCATCCAGTCCTGCAGGCCGTCGGCGAAGTCCAGGTTCTGCGGCCCGCAGTGCGGCCCGGCCGGGCGGGCCGGGGCGGGCTTGCGGCCCAGGAACGGCCCGAGCAGGTCATAGCCGGATACCGGGACGGCCAGCCGGCTCATCAGCGGATCGGCCACCCGGACCGGCGCGTCCATCGCGGCCGCCAGGGCGAGGGCGCGGCCGAGGCCCGCGGTGACCTGATCGCCTCCGGCAGGGCTGGTGACCTGGATCCGCGCCGCGATTACCCCCGGTCCCAGCTCCTCGACGTCCACTCCGGTAACGGTGGCGCCCGCCGCGCGCAGCAGCCTGCCGGCCAGGTTCTCGGGGATCAGGTCCCTGGGCCGGGGGTCGGGGTTCAGCTGACGCGGGCCAGCTGGCTCACCGGGTGGCCGGTCCAGAAGCTGCCACAGTGACTCGCCCTCCGATGCGGGAAACCACAGCGGCAGCGCCCGGTGGCCCGCGTCATCGGCGAGCACGACGAGGATATGGCGGATGGGTCCCTCCCGGTTCATCTGCCTGCCGAAATCCGGCTGGGCGCAGGCGATGCGGACGGTGGTCATAGGTGTCCTCCGGGAGATGACGGGGATGAGGTCGGGGCGGTGCGTGGTGATGTAGGCGCGGAGCCGGCGGCGTGCCTTGTGCAGGCTGGCCTTGGCCGCGCCGGGTGATCCGGCGATCTGGCCGGCGGGCAGGTCGGCGTAGTAGTACAGCTCGACGGCCTGGCGCTGCCCGGCAGGCAGGCCGGCGACCGCGGCGCGCAGTGCCTCGGCCCGGTCCAGGTCCTCAGCTGAGGGCAGCCCTTGCGCTGAGGCCGGGTGGAGTGATTCGGGCCAGTCGGCCAGCAGCACCACCCGGGCCCGGCGGGCCGCGGCGCGGTGCACGTTGACGACGATGCCGGCCAGCCAGGCGCCGAACCGGTCCGGGTCGCGCAGCCGGTCCAGGGCCGCGAACGCCTGCAGGAACGCCTCCTGCACGAGGTCGTCTACATCACCGGGATGCGCGCCCAGCCGCGCCGCGCGGGCCCGTACCATCGCCGCGTGCCGCTCGACGAGCAGCCGGAACGCGGCAGCGTCGCCCGTTCGGGCCAGCCGGACCAGGTCGCCGTCGCCGATATCCACACTTGTTAGTGTCGGCCAGCCGTCCTGCGGTTACCCTGCGCCCGAGCCGGCGACATCCCGTGCGGGATGTTTGAACTTCTGGTTGAGGTTGAGCATGATCGTGGCTTGTGTCCGATGCGCCTGGCCCCTCAGCAAGGCTCAGCGCTGGACACCGCTCGCCGCTAGCGCCAACCGCTGTCCCGATTCCCCTGAACCCGTCAGCTACTTTGCGGCTGGTGACACGGACCCGAGCGGAGGGCCTCGTACTGGAGCGAGAAGCCGGGCAGCCAGCCATCCTGAGCAGCTGGTGGGGCCATCGCCTCAGTTGCTTAGCGGGACTGGCCGTTCCGTTGCTACATCTGCCCCGGACCGCCCGCGCTGCCCGCCCGGACCGACTCCGCGCAGCAATCTGACAGACCCGGCAACTCAGACCCACTGACCGCAGCCACCAGCAAGATTCAGCGATCGTGAAACTCGTGCTGGCGCAAGATGAAGAAGATCACAGTGATCGCGACCAGGCACGCCACCTCGGCCCAGTCCCAGGCCGGATTCGAATTCAGGCTGAGGTGCACTCCGAGCGACGCCGCCGCGATGATGGCAAGCAGCGTGATCGCTCGCACCGACCAGACGAAGCGGCTCCGGTTTGTCGCCCGGCCTGCTGGCCGCGTTCTTCCGCGAGGTCCAGCACCTCGCGGACGACGAGCCGGTCGGCGCCATCGGCCAGCTGGGAGATCACCACTAATTCGACGGTTGCCGAGCTGCTGGCATGCAGCTGGCCGACCAGCCGCCGGAGCTCCTGCCTGACGAGCCCGGTAAGCCTTGCCTCGTCAGGCAGCTCCCGGTGACCGGTAACGCCGATGCGAAGCCGGAACGCTATCCGGCCTGCCGACTCGTCCGGGTGCTCGGCATCGGACTGTGCGCGCGGTTTCGTGCGCCAGTTCACAGCAGGGTCTGTTCAGCCTCGGCGGCGAGCTGGAGCCCGCGCTGGATGTAGCCGTCCAGGTCGTCCCTCTGCTCGTTGAAAGGCGGCGGGAATAGCGCGTGCCGGAGTACCTCTGGTCGTGGGCTCTGCGCGGAGGCCGTGGCCGGGTTGAGGAACTCGGCCACCTCAGGCAGGTCCTGGCGCTGCCAGCATGAGGCGAGCTGGCGGGCCATTTCCCGGGCAGCCTCCTGCTGGCCATCGGCGATCAGGCCCAGTATCCGCAAAACGGCACGATCGGTCATCTCCCGGTAGAAGGAGCCGGTGTACTTGTCCGGGCCGCCTTCGTACCGCTGCGGATCGTTCTCGCACGGTATGGCCTGGGGCGGCCGCACCTGGAACGCGTAGGCGTGGATGACCGCGCGGGCGCGCTGGCGCGCCTCCTCCGCGAGATCACCGCGGCTCTCGGCGATGTCGGCGCGGACCCGGGCGATGTCGCCAAGCGTCTCCTCCAGCAGGTAGTCTTCTTCGTCCCGCTCGCCGGCCCGCTCAATCCTGTCTCGCTCCAGTGCCTCGGCCTGGCGGCACAGCTCGTCCGCTTCGTCGAGTTTCCCAGCGCTGGCGTGCAGGTCAGCCACCTCGTACAGGGTCCAGGCCTCGTTCCACTCGTCGGCGTACGATCCCAGCTGCTCGCGCCGACGGGCAAAGGAGGCTAGGGCGGCACGGAAGGACTCCAGCGCCTCGGCGAAGTCCGCCTCGGGAATCGGCGTGTTCCTTGACCGGAAGAAGGCGCAGTCCCCGAGGAATACGCGCAGCAGGCCCTGCATGTGCAGGCGGTCCTCGTCATCGTCGTAGATGGCCGGCGGCGCGTCGACGTCCACGCCGATCAGCGCAGCGATGCCGGTCAGCGCCGCCCTGACCGGGCGCATATCCGATCCGGCCTTCTGCCATCCCTTCGGGTAATGCTCCTCAAGTGCACGGAGATGGCGCACGAAGCTGACGTGGTCATCGGCCGTCTCCGGCGGCACCACCACGCGCTCCCAGTTGCTGACGAGCAGCTCGCAGAACGCGAAGGGCTCGTAATAACCCCACCACCAGAAGGCGTCAAGATACAGGCTGGCCATCCTGGCCCGCGCGTCGGTCGGCTGCACGCGCGCCAGATGGGCGAGGTGATACAGCCACAACGACACTCGCCCCTGCCACCGGGTGCCCTCGAGGGCGTACATGCCGAACATGTTCGAGAGCGGGCCTTCATCCAGTTGCCCGCGCAGGGCCTGCTCGGCCGCTTCGTGCAGGGCCGTGCGCTGATCGGGGTCAAGCAGGCGCTCGCGGAAAAACCCGGCCACGATCGCGTGCAGCGTGTAGTGCTCCTCGGGAAGCGTGGCGTCGGCGTCCTGGCAGCGGCTTTCCCGGCCGGCGGGTTTCTTAGCCGCCTGCAGCAACTGCACCTTGCGGAGGTAGGCAAGCTGGCGCCGGAGCGCCCGCTCCCGGGGGCCTGCCGGCCCCTCCAGGTCGTACAGCTCCGGCGCCTGTCCTCGGTCGGCCGCCCAGCCTCCGATCGATGCTTCACCGGCGGCCTGCCAGTGAAGCTGCAGTGTGTCCCCGGAGTAGCTGGCGGGCCTTGGGGGCAGGATCGCGCAGATTCCGAGCACGTCCCTGGCCGACCCGGGCAGCCCGTCTGCTTTGAGCCAGTTGCCGAGCAGGTGCTCCAGTGCGGCATCGTAGGCCGTGCTGGCGTGAAGTTCCTCATCTGGGCCCAGCGAGCGCCTGAGTCCTTCGCGCACTTCGGCCAACTCGTGCTCGATGTCGTCCGCGCTGCGGCGCAGATGCTGGATGGAGTGCCCTTGCCTCACGAGCAGGCCGGCCAGGATCTGCAGCATCGCCGGGTATCCGTCGGCGTGCCGGGCTAGCGGTCGCAGCGCCTCGCGCATCAGGCGCAGGTCCGGGCGTATGTCCTTGCTTTCCTCTCCCATCTGCGTGGCCACCGTCCAGGCGAGAAGGTCGAGGCCCGCGTCTAGGTCGAGTACGGGAACCTGCCGGGTGAGTATCCGTGGTGCGTCGCTGGCGAGCAGGCCGGGGACCTCGTGAAAACGGCTTGTGATCAGGAAGCGGGCCTGATCATAGGAGGCGAGCCGCTGGTAGAGGGTCCTGAGCGAGCCGACATGGGCAGGCCAGACGTTGTCCAGGACGACGATGGTCGGGGAGCCGTCGCTCAGCTGGTCTCGCAGCAGGTCGGCGAGCTGCGGCAGGGTCTTGTCGCTGGCCGCGTTGCCCAGTGCCGAGTGGGCGAGCGCGGCCAGGTCGTTGGTGGTGAGCCCGG
Source organism: uncultured Actinomycetes bacterium (assembly GCA_963789225.1). Lineage (GTDB taxonomy): Bacteria > Actinomycetota > Actinomycetes > Streptosporangiales > Streptosporangiaceae > Palsa-504. The sequence goes on along the minus strand of CAWBKD010000025.1, from coordinate 309,921 downwards.
TAATGTCCGCCTTGGCGTCGGGCGCCGACATCTCGGGAAGTTCCTGGTACCAGACCCGGTACCCGGCCGGAGGGGCGTCCCGGAACACGCGTGCCAGTGCGCTCTTGCCGATGCCGGGCAGGCCGATCAGGGCGAGGTTCAGGTTCTCCGCGGTGATCTCGTGTTTGATGCTCCGGAGGAATTTCCGGCGGCCGATAACGTCCCTAGCTCCCCATGGCTCGTCGCGAAGGGCATTGCTGAGGCTGCGGGTCACCTCCGCCCGTAGCTGCTCCAGGTCAGAGACACTCACCGTGGTCACTTCCTGCACGGTCTTGCGGAAGTCCTCCTGCAGGGCACGGAACCTTGGCTCTTCGGCCTGGGCAGACAGTTCTGCCCGGCACAGGTCCTCACCGAGCAGGAAAATTAAACAGGGTAGTCCTCTCAGCCGGGCAAACAAATACTCGCGCTCCGTGTAAGACTGGTCACTGCCGGGTGGGCGGGTTCCGTAGCGCCAGCCGATCAGGCCGACGTAAAAATCGGATTCTTCGATCTTGTCCTGGCAGACGGAGTCGGGTATATCGGGAACCGCGCCGAACTCCTCCATCTCTATGGGATCGCACCCAGCAGCTTTTATCGTCTCTGAGGCGACGTTGCGGACTTCTTTCAAGCCAACGGTGGTCGAACTGAGAAAAACTTTTGCACGCCGCATCGCCATGATCCCCTCCAAGCACGGGTCAGAAACCCGCAGCTTCCGGCATAATACCTGTCCGTGAGACGCGCGACAATGAGTCCGGGGATTACACCGGACCGGATGCGGGGTTGCGTATCTCACGAACTGATCACCAGCATGCAAGCCGACCAGCGGTCGGCGCCGCTAGCGCGGCGCCGGGGAGTGGCCCACCACCGTGAACACGCGCGGCCCGTGCTTGCGGCATTCTTACCCGGACTGCTGTCCGGGCGTGTCATCGGCCGTCCGGGGCCACTCGTACTGGCGTCGGTATCGGCGACGGTAATGTCGTACGACGCGGAGAATCCCCGTCGGCCTTGACGCTGTTCCCCGACGAGATGGCGCTGGCTCTGGACCTGTCTCTGGAGCTGGACGACGCCATCCGCCTGGCCACGGCCGATGAGGACGAGGAGGAAGAGGGAGGACGAGGACGAGGACGAAGAAGAAGGTACTACTGACGTCGAAGACGCCGAGGAAGCCAGGGCTGGAGACGGAGTGCCGAGGGGCACGCTCGGGCCGAGGCCTTCTACCCCTACCGGATCGGGAATGCGGTGAGCGGGTCGTTCGATTCCCATTTCCGGATGGAGGCCGATATCTGGTGGGACGACGTCGAGGAATGGATCTATCATCTCGGCCACATCAATCCCGAGAAGATCGGCGCCAGCTATGCAGCGCTCTTCCTCGACGCGTTCTAGTGGTAGGAACTGTATATCCCGTTCGACTTCTGCGGCAGGCTCCTGGCCCGATGGCGTTGCTTTTAGGTGACCTGCCAAGGATAGAGCAGGTGGAACTCGATTCTGCGGGTTACGCGGGTGGCGCTGGGCTCGCCGAGCTTCCGGGCGGGGAAGTCGCCGGCCTTCTTGGTTTTCCCGCGGGCCGACCCGGTCCGGGCGGTTGCGGGTGAAGAAGCCGGGCATGAGGATCTTGGCCAGGAACGTGGCCAGGGCGAGGTCGGCCTGGTCAGGGAGGGAAAGCCGCGACGGTGTCCACCGCGGCGGCTAGGGCGTGCGGGAAGCTGATCCGTTCCGGCGGGATGCCCATTGCGTCTACGGCGATGCCGACGATCTGGCAGATGGCCTGGTAGACGGCGAACAGCGCCCACATTTCCTGCATGACGCCCTCGGGGTCGCCGGAGCGCAGGACGGGCTGGCCTTCTCCCATGTCGGTCTTGTGGTGGCCGATGACGGTCTCGCATCCCCAACGGCGCGGGTAGCAGCAGGCCAGGTCCAGCGCCGGGTACTCCTCGACGTCGAGCAGGCTGGGCTCCCTTCGACGGCAAGGACGCCCTGGCCGAGCTGGTGGAAGCCGAGTACCTGCGCCGCGGCGGCGACCACTTCCGCCAGGTCGTCGCCATCGGGCGACGGCACCGACCGGTTAGCGGCCGTGGCTACACGGCACGGATAGGGCGAGCGGCGGGGGTACTGGGGCTAGTCAGTGGGCGGGGTGGGCGATTCCGACCAGGACCCGCTGCCCCGACGACGCCGGGTTACCGTCGGCCCGCTGGCGGGTGATGGTGACGGTCGGGTACTGGGTAGGCGGCACCCCGGCCCACAACGTCACGTTGTTGGGCTGGTTGAACGTGCCGATGGGGACCAGGATCCCGGCCGGGTTCTTCAGCCACGCCTCGTAGTAGTAGCCGTTGTCCAGGCGAGGCAGCCCGTGCCCCTGCAACGTGATCCGCCAGCCCGACTGGGTTTGGGTCAACGTGACCTGCGCGCTAGCACCCGGTGCCAGGGCGGTGCCGCTCAGCGCGGCCTGGAACTGCGTCGCGCTACTCCCGCCGCCCACGGTGACCACGACCGCGATCACGATGGCGGCCGCGGCGGCGGCCAGTCCGGCTAGCCAGGCGATCCGCGGCCGGCGTCCGAGCGCGGCGGCGCTCCGCGGCCGCCGACCCTGGCGAGGCTGGGTGACCGCGACCGGGACGGACCTGTCGGGGGCGGCGCTGGCCGCGGCGCGGACCACGGCCGCGGTTACGTTGTCCTCGAGGCCGGGGCCGGGTTCCGCCCAGAGAGACGGGTCGGCGAGGAGGGCGCGCAGGTCATCGAGGTCAGCACGATCGGCAGGGTCCAGCGCGCCGGCGGGTCCCCCGGCCAGGTAGTCGATGCGGTCGTCGTCGCTCACGGGATTGATCTCCTCTACCCAGTATTACGACGGGACGGCGGTGATGTTTCTGCCGGGGTCTCGCGCAGATGGCCGAGCAATCCGGCTAGGCGGCGATGGACACGGAAGGAGCGAGACTTGACCGTGCCGACCGGGATACCCAGTCGCTCGGCGATCTGGGCGTGGGTGAGGTCCTCGAAATGCTGCAAGCGGACCAGTTCTGCGTCCTCTGGGTCCAGTGCGTCGATGGCCCGGCGGACCTCCCACACGTCGTAGACCTGCTCTGCCGAGGGCGGCAAACTGATGAGCGCCGGATCGGCCGGATCGGCTCCGTCTAGAGAACCATGGCGGCCCCGGGCCTCGCGGCGGTGAATGTCGATGGCGGCCCGCCGGGCGATCGTCGCCAGCCACGGTCCGACCTCACGGGCTGGGTCGTAACTGCCCGCCGCCCGCCACGCCTGCACGAACGCCTGCTGGGTGGCTTCCTCGGCTAGGCCCTGATCCCCGAGCAGCTTGTAGGCCACCACGTAGACCAGCCGGCCGTACGCCCGATACACGGCCCGCACCGCCTCCGGATCCCCGGCTGCGAACCCGGCGAGCACGTCAGGATCCACCACGACCCCAGACCTTACGCCCTGGCCACATCAGCGCGCCAGGCCCGTCACGGCCGACGGGAACTGGCCCGCAAAGGCCGGCGTTGAGACAGTGACACGGAAACGGAGGCGCCGTGGAACGGGCGGATTTGGATCGGATCGAACGGGCCATTACTCACGAGCTCAGTGATCGCTTCGGGGTCGGAACGGTAGAGCGGGCGGTGGTCCTGCAGTACGGCGACGACCCTGCGATCGAGCGGGGACAGCTCCTGGTCCGGGTCTTCATCCCGGCTCCTGGGTCGCCCGCGGAGTACGAGCAAGCCCTGGCCGAGTGGGCACAGGCCCACCAGTCGGGGATGGACAACATGCGGCGCGAGCTATCGCTGCGGCTCCCCTCGGCCAAGCTGCTCGAGTTCACCTTCGAGGGCGCCGACGCCGATACGCCGCGGATCTCGATGCCGGACGACGGTTCGCTGGCGGATGAGCAGATGTCGGGGCGTGAGATCGTCACCACCGCCCTCACGCTGCTCCGGGCCAACTACGTGTTCCCCGAGCTCGCCGAGCAGGCCGCCGTCGCGGTGGAGGCTCGGCTGGAGGCCGGCGAGTACGACGACCTGGACGAGATCACCCTCACCGAGCTACTCACCACCCACCTGCAGGAAGTCACCGACGACAAGCACCTGCGGGTGCGGCTCGGCGGCGGCCCCATGCGCCACGGCCCGGGCGGTCCTGGCCCCGGCCCTGGCGGTCCGGGTCCTGGTCCTGGCGGTCCTGGCCCCGGCGGTCCTGGCCCCGGCGGTCCTGGCCCCGGCGGTCCTGGCCCCGGCGGTCCTGGCCCCGGCGGTCCTGGCCCCGGCGGTCCTGGCCCCGGCGGTCCTGGCCCCGGCGGTCCTGGCGGTCCGGGTCCTGGTCCTGGCGGTCCGGGTCCTGGTCCTGGCGGTCCGGGTCCTGGTCCTGGCGGTCCTGGCCCCGGCCCCCGCGGTCGTGGCCCCAGGCGTCGGCACGACGGCCCTGACGGGGACGAACCGAGGGATCACGAGACCAGACGGCTCGCGATGCGCAAGATGGGGCGGATGGACAACTTCGGCATCCGCCGGGTCGAGCGGCTTGACGGCAACGTCGGCTACCTGGACGTGCGCCGGGTACCCGTCCCGGCCAACGCCGGACCGGCCATCACCGCGGCGATGGAACTGGTCGCGGGGACCTACGCGCTCATCATCGACCTGCGGCACAACGGCGGCGGCGCGCCGGAGGGCGTCGTCTACTGGTGCAGCTACCTGCTCGAGGAACACCCCACGCACCTGAACGACATCTTCCACGCCGATACCGGGGAGACCAGGCAGTTCTGGGCGCTGCCCTACGTGCCGGGCACCCGCTACGTCGACAAGCCGGTCTTCGTGCTGACCAGCAGCCACACCTTCTCCGGCGGTGAGGACTTCGCCTACACCCTGCAGGCGCTGGGGCGCGCGGAGGTGATCGGCGAGACCACGGGCGGCGGCGGCCACCCGACCCGCCCGTTCCCGATCAGCCCGGCCGTGCACATCGGCATCCCGTTCGCGCGCTCGATCAACCCGGTCACCGGGACGAACTGGCAGGGCACCGGCGTGGTGCCCGACGTCGCCGTGCCAGAAGACCAGGCCTACGACGTCGCGTACGCCAGGGCGCTCCGGCACGTGCTGGCCGCGGACGACGTGCCCCCGCCCGTCGCGGACGAGGCCCGCGAGGCGCTGGCCGCGCTGCCCGAGACGGCCCGGTCCGAGGCGGCACCGCCCGAGCCCGCGGCGCCTGACCCGGGGCAGGCCGCCGCGGCGGAGCCGGTCAGCTAGTTACCTGCTCGCCGTCGGGGTGGACCGGGCAGCAGGAGGCGACGGGGCAGGTGCGGCAGCCGGGATTCACCCGGGCCCGGAAGACGGGCCCGGCCATCCCGGCCGCCACGGTCTCCACCAGGTCCTTGGCCCAGGCGGGATCCGCGTCGTCGGCCAGCGCGTCCTGCCGCTGCACCTTGGCCCGCATCGTCACGCCCGCCGCCTTGCCGACCTGGACCAGTTCCGCCCCGCCCGGCTCGGCCAGGCCGAGCTGCTCGAACGCGCCGAGCAGGACGGCGAGCTGGTACACGCCCAGCTGCGGATGGCGGGCGAGCTCGTCCTCCCGGGGTGCGCTGGCGCCGGTCTTCAGGTCGACGACGACCGCGCGGCCCTCCGGATCGCGCTCCAGCCTGTCCACCTTGCCCGTGATCTCCACCTGGCCGATCCGGACCTTGAACCCCTGTTCCACCTCGACGAGCTCGCGCGGGTTGGCGGCGTGCCAGTCGAGGAACCTGCGGACCATCCGCTCGGCCAGCGCCCGCTGCTTGGCGCTGTACCAGGCGCTGCCGAAGTCCAGGTGGTGCCAGATCTCGTCGATCCGGTCGGCCACGGCCTGCTCGGTGGCGCCGGACGCGGCCAGCACGGCGGCGGCGTGGATGACCGTGCCCAGGTGACGCAGCACGTCCGACCGGCCCGCGCCGACCGCAGCCTCGAGTAGCCAGCGCAGGCCGCACCGGGTGAACGACTCGACCTGGGACGGGGACAGCCGGACGGCCTCCCCGCCCGCCACGATCGGGCCCGCCTCGGACAGCTCGGTCAGCGCGTACCACTCCCGCGGGTGGGCCGCGCGGACCCCGGCGGCGGCCAGCCTGGCTAGCTGCGCCGCCGCCGCCTGGCGGACGGCCGGCGGCGTGGCGGTGTCGGCGGCGGCCCGGCGCAGGTCGGCGACCAGTGCGGGCAGGGATAGCCAGCGGTGCGCCCCGCCGCCGGTGACCCGCTCGATCGGTATGTCGTCGCCCGCCAGCTCGGTGAGGAACCTGGACGGCCGCTGGTCGGTGTCCTCGCCGCCCGCAGCGGTGACGACGAGCCGTCGGCGCGCCCTGGTGGCCGCGACGTAGAACAGCCGGCGTTCCTCCGCGAGCAGCTTCGCCGACAGCATGGCGGCGTCCACGTCCGCGCCCTGGCCGTCGCCCCACTCACCGGGCCTGGCGGCCTCCGCGAGCTCGTCCGCCCCGAGCAGGGAGCCGCGCAGCCGCAGGTCGGGCCAGGTCTCCTCCTGGACGCCCGCGACCACTACGACGTCCCACTCCAGGCCCTTGGAGCGGTGGGCGGTCAGGACTCGGACGCAGTCGTCGCGGGCCGCGCGCTCGGCCAGGGTGTCGCCGACGATCTCCTGCCCGGCCAGGCTGTCCGCGAACAGGCCGGGCGAACCAGGCGGCATCGTCTCGGTGAAGTGCGCGGCCTTGTCGAACAGCGCGAGCACGGCGTCCAGGTCGCGGTCCGCGGCCGCGCCAGCGGGGCCGCCCGCCGCCGACGCCCGCTGCCACTGCTCGGCGAGCCCCGAGGCCGCCCAGATCGCCCACAGCACGTCCTCGGCGTTGCCGCCGTCGGTGATGGCGTCCCTGGCCACGGCGAGCAGCCCCGCCACCCGCCTGGCCGGCCCCGCCACGCCGTCAGGGACCCCGATCAGGTCCCGCGGGTCGAGCAGGGCGCCCGCGATCAGGTCACCGGTCCGGTCCCGGTCGCCCGCGGCGTCCGCCAGCAGCCCGAGGGCCCGGCGCAGGCGGCGCAGGCCGAGGGCGTCGGTGGCGCCGAGCGGGCCGCAGAGCAGCTCGGCGGCGATCTGATCGTCCAGCACGGACGGGCGCAGCGCGCAGCGGAGCAGCATGAGCAGCGGCCGCGTGCCGGGTTCGTCCGCGAGCGGCAGGTCGTCGCCGGCCACGGTGACCGGGACTGCGGCGGCCGTCAGCGCCCGCCGCAGCAGCGGCACCTGCCGGGCCGCGGAGCGGACCAGGACCGCCATCGACGACCAGGGCACGCCGTCGGCCAGGTGGGCCCGCCGCAGCGTGTCGGCGACCAGCGCGGCCTCCTGGGTCGAGCTGTCCGCGACGAGGATGCGGACCTCGCCGGCCGGCACCCCGGGTCCGGGGATCAGGTCACGATGGCCGGCCGGCGAGGCCGACGCGGCGGGCGTGCGCGGCAGCCGGCGCGCGACCCGGCGGGAGGCGGCAAGCAGGACCGGGCCGCTGCGGCGGCAGGTGCGCAGGGCCACCACGGGGGCGTACTCCCCGGCCGCGGTGCGGAACCGCTCGGGGAACTCGGTCAGGGCGCGCACGTCGGCGCCGCGGAACGCGTAGATGGACTGGTCAGGGTCGCCGACCGCGATCAGCTCGCGGCCGTCGCCGGCCAGCGCGAGCAGCAGCGACTCCTGCGCCGGGTCGCTGTCCTGGTATTCGTCGACGAACACCACGTCGTAGGCGCCGCGCTCGCGCTGCCTGGTCTCCTCCCGGCTGAGCAGGGCGGCGGCGATCCTGACGATCTCGGCGTAGTCGTAGGCGGGGACCGGCGCGAGGTCGAAGCGGGCCGCGTACCTGTCGAAGAACGCGCCGGCCGCTACCCAGTCGTCGCGGCCGCGCTGCAGGCCAAGCTGGCGCAGCCCCCGGCCGTCCAGGCCGCGCTCGGCGGCGCGTAGCAACAGGTCGCGCACCTCCTCGGCGAAGCCCCTGGTGGCCAGGGCCGGGCGGAGCCTGACCGGCCAGCGGACCCCGCCGTCCTGGGCCTCGCCGCGCAGCATCCGGCGCACCTCGAGCAGCTGCTCGGGCGCGGAAAGCAGCCGCGGCGGCTCGTCGCCCGCGAGCACGAACTCCCGGCGGGCCAGTGCATAGGCGTAGCTGTGGAAGGTCATGGCCAGCGGCTCGCGGGTGGTGCGGCGCAGCCGCGCGGTGATGCGCTCGCGGAGCTCGGCCGCGGCCTTGCGGCTGAAGGTCAGGACCAGCACACGCTCAGGGTCGATACCCCGCCGCTCGATCCGGTCCGCCACAGCGGCCACGATCGTGGTCGTCTTGCCGGTGCCGGGGCCCGCCAGCACCAGCAGGGGACCGCCGGCGTGGTCGACCACCTGCTGCTGGGCCTCGTCCAGGCGCGGCGCCGAACCCGCCGGCAACGGCCGGCGGACGAGGCGGTACGCAGGTGCGCGGGAATGCTCCATCACAAGCGATTCCAGCAGACGCCACCGACATTTCGGCGGTCATCCGGCGGATGCCCGGCGTGTCGTGCGGCGGGACCGCACCACCCGCAACTGCGTTCACCACACCCACTGCCGCCGCCCTCGATGCGCGCCCCCAGAGGGCCCCGATCGGTGCCTGCCGTGCTCACTCAAGGCCGGGATCGAGGCCGCGGAGCGCCCCTACGGCGGTGCTGGGGATGCGTGGTTCAGTTGCCCCGGCTGACCCACACCGACACGTAGGCAGGTTCCAGGGCCTGGTGGACGGGGTGACCGACCTTTCGCCTTCGCCTCTAAGCCCGTTTACGACGCCTACCACCGTGGGTTCCTTCCTGCCGATACCGCAGGACCCCAAGGAAGCGCTCGATTACCTCTCCCCGGTGGTCTCCGCATTCAGGATCGCCGCGGGCGCCTGACGCCTGCGAGAGGCCGGCGCGCCGCGCGCCAGTCATTCACCCGACGGGCGGACGCGCGGGCCCCGGATGGCGAACGCGGCCAGGCCGATCGCGAAGACGACCATGGCGGTGATCCAGCCGCCCCTGTCGGTCGCCGGGCGGGCCGCCCAGGTCAGCGGCTCGGAATAGTTGGCGACCAGCGCGAACTGGCAGATGGCCATGTAGCCGAGCGGCCCGGTCCACGCCAGCAGCCCGCCGGTGCCGAGCGAGACGAGGAGCCCGACCCCGGCGAAGCCCATGACGTTCTCCGCGACTCCGAGAATGCCGGTGCCGAGGTAGACGCTGGTCGGCAGGTGGTACGCGGCCGCCGCGGCGAGGGCCAGCAGCCCGATGGCGGCCCCGCAGAGTACGAGCGCCGTCCCGAGCCGCAGAAACGGCAGCCAGCGGCCGGTCGCCCGCTCTGGCTCGCCGAACGGGTTGTGCGCGGTGACCGCGATGATGGCGGCCGCGCAGCCCTCGATGAGCATCGGAACCTCCGTCGCAGCCTGGCTGGCCCCGTGCCACCAGTGGTACGTCAGCGCCGACCACAGGACTACGGCGCAGCCGGCCAGCGCCACCAGGGCGGCCGGGACCTGACGGCTGCGCAGGTGCAGCCAGATCAGGTGCGCGGCGGCCAGCCAGGCCGAACCGGCCGCCGGCGGGGCCACGTGGCGGGCCCGGGTGACGCTCGCGGAGTCGGCGGCGCTCACAGGACCTGCGACAGGGTGAGGTGGCCGGCCCTGAGCGCCGCCAGGTTCGCGACCAGCCACGCGTGCCGCGTCCCGGCCGGCAGCGCCGCGAACCGGGCCGCGGCGGCGGCGATCTGCGCCGACGGGTTGCCCGGGTACGGCTGCGAGCCGATCGCCTTCAGCAGTCCGTTCAGGACGGCCTGCTGCGCCGGGTCGCCGGTGTCCGGCTGGTACGTATCGCCGCCGCCCGGCACCGGGACCATCCGGCCGACTGCCCCCACGATGACCAGGTGCGCGACGTCCTGCTCGAAGCCATCCTGGAAGAGGGCCGGGTCTGGTATCAGGGCGAGGGCGTTATCCATGGTGAACTCGTAGACAGGCGGCGTGCCAGCCACGACGCCGTCGCTTCCCTGGTCGAAGACGATCGCGGGCAGCGTCCGGTCTGCGACCTCGGTGGCCCGGACCGGCGCGCCAGGGAGCCCGGCGAGCTCGGACATGACCAGGTCAAACGACGTCACGGCCCGGCCCAGGTAGCTCCGGTAGGCCGGGTGCAGGCAGACAGGGAACGATGCGCTTCCGCCGCAGACCGGGGTGTACGGGATCGGGCGTTCGGGGGCGGAGCCGTGCAGGAGGGGGATCTCGGTGCCACCGAGGACCGGCCCCTGTGCGGTCCCGGCCAGCCCGAACCCGACCACGGCCAGGGCCGCGCCGGCCGCGAAGACGGCGGTCGCCACCGTGCGCAGCCGCGCCCCGCCGGCGCTCGTAGCGGCGACGGCCCCCCGCCACCCGACGCCCCCGGTCCGCGGGGATAGCCCGAGCAGGCCGATCGCCCCGAGGGCCGCCCCGCCGAAGAAGATGACCTGGACGATCGACACGTCCGGCGCCACCGGGTAGAAGATGCCCCAGTCGTTGGGCGGCACGGCGCCGGCCGGTGACAGGACGCTGATCGGGCCGCCGCTCATGCTGACCGCCTCGCGGAACGCCTCCAGTACGACCACCATGATGGCGACCGCGACGATCGGGGCGGTGAACCGGCCGGGGAACAGCGCTCCCAGGGTGAACGCGAGAGCGGAGACGGCGGTCAGCGCCACGGCGCCTGCCACCACCGGCCAGATCGGCGGCCCGCCCCAGGTCGCCTGCGTCGCCGTCTTCACGTACACCGCGGCCGCCCCGGCCAAGAACGCGGCGAGCACCCAGGCGAGGGTGCCCGCGAATGAGCACAGCTGCCGCGTCCAGGCGGGCCTGGCGGTGGTCCCGAGCAGGTCATAGACGCGCCGACGGCCCTCTCGCGACCCGGCCCACGCGGAGAAGCCGGCGGCGAAGGGCACGCAGTCGGGCCAGAACTTGTTGAGGACGACGGTCGCGCGCAGGGGCCACAGATCGGGGTAGGCGGAGGCGGTACGGAACGGGTCAAAGACGAACAGGACCGCCAGCAACGGCAGGCCCCAGACGAAGGAACTGTGCCTGAGCTCCATGCGGACGATGCGGGCGACCAGCGGCGACGGGCGCCACCAGCCCGGTCGTGCCCCTTCGGCGACCGTCGCGGTCACGCGGCCACCCCGCCCTGGCGAGCGGCCTGCAAGACGGCGCTGTAGCCGCGCTCTATCGGGGCGTCGCCCAGTGCGTGGCCCTCGCCGCGCGCCACGAGCTCCGCCGGGGTGCCGCGGAAGACGATGCGCCCGGCGTCCATCAGCGCCACCTCCGAGCAGGCCGCGCCCACGTCCTCGACCAGGTGCGTGGACACCATGACAGTGGCGGTCTGGCCAAGGTCGCGCAGCAGTGCGCGGAAGCCGACCCGCTGCTCGGGGTCGAGCCCAGCGGTCGGCTCGTCGAGCAGCAGCAGGTCCGGGTCGTTCACGATCGCCTGCGCGATGCCGACCCGGCGCAGCATGCCGCCGGACAGCGTGCGCAGCCGCGCCCTGGCCAGGGCGCCGAGGTCAACCCGCTCGACTGCGGTCGCCACCGCATTGGGCACGCGCGCCGGCGGCATATCCTTCAGCAGCGCGAAGTACTCGACGAACTCCACGACGGTAAACGCCGGGTAGTAGCCCAGGTTCTGCGGGAGGTAGCCGAGGCGGCGGCGGATCTCACGCCGCTGCGCGGCGCTCTTCGGGTCCCGGTCCAGGAGCCGGATCTCGCCGGATGAAGGCGGCAGGACGGTGCCGATCATGCGCAGGAGCGAGGTCTTGCCCGCCCCGTTCGGCCCCAGCAGGCCAAAGACGCCGGGGCCGGCTTCCAGGCTCACGCCGTCGACGGCCGTATTCCTCCCGAACGACCGGGTGACGTTCGTCAGCTCAATATTCATAAGTCCCTCGTTGCGTTCGGGTGGCGTAGCCAACGGCGGCCGTCGCGCAGGCCGCCACGGCCAGGTACGGCAGGTAGGTGGAGCTATCGGTGACGGCGGCGGTGAAGTGGCCGCTCACCGAGCTGGCGCTGAACACCATGGCCATCCAGGCCAGGACCCCGGCGGACGCACCCGCGGCCGCTGACCTGGCGGCGACCGCGACGGCCAGGGTGAGGGCGCAGACCGCGGTCATCGGCAGCAGCCAGGCCACGGTGATCGCGACGGAGATCGTGTTGACCGGCCGCGCGCCGGGCGAGGTCCCTACATACGTGATGGCGCTGACCGCCAGGCCGAGGAGCGCGTTGACGGCGAACACACTGACCGCTCGGACGAGCAGGACCATCCGCTCGCTGACCGGCATGCTGCACGACAGCTCCCACGCCGGGTCGGCGCCGGGGCCGTAGGCGTACGCGATGCCGACCGCGGCGATGCCTGGGCCAAGCAGCCAGACGAGCGACTGCCCGCCGGTGAAGTTGATGAGGCCGCCGACGGCAAAGACGACCACCGTCGAGATTAGCCACGGGAGCATCAGCGACGGCGTGGTCAGCAGGGCGCGGGCCAGGCCGGGCGAGCGCAGCGCCCGCGTGGCCATCCGCTCGACCGGGCCCGGGTGACGCCGCCAGACTTCGGCGGCCACGCCGGTCCAGACCCGGCCGAGGTCGATGCCGCTGAGGTCATGCTCACCGTCGTACGCGGTCTGGTCCGGCTCGGTCATCCGAGTCCACCTCCCAGGGCGGCGCGCAGGAGGCGGCGGGCACGGTGCGCGCGGCTCTTCACCGTGCCCGCAGGGACACCGGTCAGCTTCGCCACCTCGGCGAGCGGGCGGTCCTCGACGTACATGAGGCGCCATACCTCGTGCTCAGCCGGGCTGAGCGTGCTCACCGCCGAGGCCAGGCGAGCCTGGGCGGCGACGGTTTCCGCGGGGTCGGCAGGCGCGCGGTGGCCCAGGACGCCGGCGGTACCCAACGTGAGCACCTCGGGCAGCGGCGCGTGCGCGGGCCCGCGCCGGCGTAGCAGGAGCAGAGCCTGGCGGCGGGCGATTCCCCACAACCAGGCGCCGGCCGCGTCCTGGGGCTGATAGCGCCCGGCGCCCCGCCAGGCCGCCAGGAAGGTCTCCTGCAGGACGTCCTCGACGTCGGAGGGCGGCAGCACGGCGCGCAGCCGGGCGGCCAGGGTCGGTGCGTGCCGCGCGAACAGCTCACGGAGCGCCCCGTCGTCACCGCCCGCCAGCCGCGCGATCAGCTCGTCGTCATCCATTACCTCTCTATTGCACCCGGCCGCGGAAAGGTTCGCGAACGACGCGAAGAAAGTCGCGCCGGAGGTTAGCCGGAGGTTACCGGCCCGGCCAGCGGGCGCGGCGCATGTCCACCCGGACGGGCGGGCGGGCCGAGCGGAGCGGGGTCCCCTCGGCCAGGTAGCGGGCCAGTGCCCCCTGCTCATGACCGGGCGCGGGGGTGCCGTCCGAGTGAATGACCCGCCACCACGCCACCGCCCCGCCGTAGACGGACATCACGCGGCCGACCTGGCGCGGGCCGGGACCCGCAGCCAGGTATTCCGCGATATCGCCGTACGACATCACCCGTCCGGCCGGAATCGAATCGACGACATCGAGCACGTGGCTGGCGAAGTCGTCCAGCGGCGGAGCTTCCGGGGAACCGTCGACCACCGACGACTGCCTGGGGTGATGGGGGCCGGTGGGGGCCGGGTGGTCCACGGGGCCTGGGCGGTCGGCGGGGCCTGGGCGGTCGGCGGGGCCGGGGCGGTCGGCGGGGCCGGGGAGGTCGGCGGGGCCTGGGCGGTCGGCGGGGCCTGGGCGGTCGGCGGGGCCTGGGCGGTCGGCGGGGCCTGGGCGGTCGGCGGGGCCTGGGCGGTCGGCGGGGTCTGGGCGGTCGGCGGGGCCTGGGCGGTGCGCGGGGTCCGGGTGGGGAGCGGGGCGCGGGGACCTCGTGTTCAACTGCGCGCCCGGCGGGTGGTCACCAGGCGGGTGCCCGCGGCTCCGCCGATCGCCAGGGAGATCACCGCCAGGAGGGAGAACAGGATCAGCGGGCCTGAGCCGCGGGGGCCCACGGGATCCGGGGCGATCGCGGCCGGGCCGCCGCCGAAGATGGTCTGGGCGGCGACGCCGGTGGCGCCTGGGTGCTCATGGGCCAGCTGCCCGGCCTTGGTCAGCGCGGTGGCGGCGTCGACGATCCCGAAGCCGAGCGCGCTGTCGTAACCGTGGGCCGGCCGGTTCGTGGTGGTCGAGGTCATCGCGCTGGCCACCAGGTTGGGAGCCAGATTCGGGTACAGCGACTTGATCAGGGCGGCGACCCCGGCGACCAGCGCACACGCGGGGCTGGTCCCGCTGACCCACCAGTACTGCCCGTCCCGGCCCTGCGCGGGCACCGACACGCCCGGCGCCGCGACCTGCACGGACAGGTTGGCACTGGAGAAGTTGGCCACCGAGCCGCTGGAATTCACGGCCCCGACGCTGATCACCCCGGGGTAGTCGGCGGGGAAGGACTCGGGCGACTGCCCGGCGTCGGCGGTATCGTCCGACCCGCCCGAGTTCCCCGCCGAGGCGACCACCACCACGCCGTGGGAGTAGGCGAACTGCAGCGCCTTCCTGACCGCGGCGCTCGGCGCGCCGTAGCCAATCGACATGCTGATCACCTTGGCGCCGTGCCGCACCGCGTAGGTGATCCCGTCGGCCAGCGACTGCTGGATGCGGGTCTCCGGCTCGCGCTCGTACGCGCCGTAGTGCGGGTCGGCGCGGTCGGGGATGACCCGGATCGACAGGATCTGCGACTGTGGCGCGATCCCGATGATCCCGTCCACGCCGTTGTCGTGGCCGTGCCCGGCGATCAGCGAGGCCATCCAGGTCCCGTGGACGCCCCAGTTGGGGTTGGCGGAGCTGGTGTCGACACCGGTGTAGTCCGGGCCGGTCTTAACCGATCCGGTCAGGTCGCTGACGTACGGGTCCACGCCGCTGTCGAGGACCGCGACGGTCACCCCGGCCCCCTCGGTCACCTGCCACGCGGCCTGCACGTTCATCATCGACAGGACCCACTGCTGGTTGTCCCTGATGGAGTCGGCCCGGGCGGCAGGCGGCAGGACGAGCAGGGCCGCGCAGGAGAGCACGGCCAACAGTGCCACCCGCCCGCGGCTCAGCATTCCAGGGCTCCCGGGCAGTGCGGCACGGCCGGCGGAGCGTCCAGCCGGTGCGCGATGGTCTGCTCCACACCGGTGGCCAGGGCGGTCATCTCCGCGTCGGAGTAGGGGTCCTCGGACACATTGACCTGCGGCCGGCTGTCCGCGTACCCGGCCGCGTACATCACCAGGTACGGGCCTGCGGTGAAGCTCGCGGCGATCTGCCGGCTGTAGTCGTACAGCGCCGACGTCCCGCCGCGGAACCTGACCACCAGGACGCCGGGCGACAACTTGGTCGCGTGGCCGGATTCGTCCGACGTGAGCCTGGTGTGGGACAGCCCCTGGCTGGCGTCCAGGGCCGCGGCGGCGGTCGGCAGCACGGCGACGCCGATGGTCAGGATGTAGCTCTTGGTGGCGTCGACGTAGGTCGCGCGCAGCACGGCCTTGCATCCGCTGCGTCGCAGCACGGCCGCCGCGGCGGCGGCGGTCACGCCCCGGGCGCAGGTGGACTGCGGGGCGATCCCGACCCGGACCGCGTCCAGGCTGAGCGGCACCGTGTCCTGGAGCATGGCGGCGGACAGCGAGTAGGTGACGGTGGCCGGGAAGATCTGCGCGGCGTTCAGCTCCTGCCACCTGCTGGCGATCTCCCACGCCTCGATCTGGTGCTGCTGGGTGGCGGTGAACTGCCTGGGCAGGACCTGGACCGAGATCCCGACCGCGGAGACGGCCAGTCCCGCCACGCCCAGCGCCAGCGCGACCAGCGCGGCGGCGCGGCGCCGCCGACGAGGGCGCCGTGGTGGGCCGCCGAGCACCGTCAGGTCCGCCGTCACAAGGAAATGGTAGGGCTTGATTCCGGGCGCTTGGGCTGGGCAGGAAACCTCAGTCGCCGATGACCACCCGGTTGGTCAGCGTCCCGATGCTCTCGATCGTCACCGACACCTCATCACCGTCGGTGAGCGGACCGACGCCCGCCGGGGTCCCGGTGAGCAGGACGTCCCCGGGCAGCAGCGTCATGACCTGGCTGACGAAGGCGATCAGCGCCGGCACGTCCCACAGCAGCTCGGACGTGCGCGCGCGCTGCCTGACCGCCCCGTTCACCGTCGTGACCAGCTCCAGGTCGGCGGGGTTGGTCCCGGTCTCGATCCACGGTCCGAGCGGGCAGAACGTGTCGAACCCCTTGGCCCTGGTCCACTGGCCGTCCCGGGCCTGCAGGTCCCGCGCGGTGACGTCGTTCGCGCAGGTGTAGCCGAAGACCACCTCATCGGCGCGCTCCCTGGGCACCGCGCGGCAGAGCCTGCCGATGATGATCGCGAGTTCGCCCTCGAACTCGACCCGCTCGGTGAGCTTGACCGGGTACGTGATCGCCTCCCCCGGCCCGGTCACCGACGTGGACGGCTTGAGGAACAGCACAGGCTCGGGCGCGGGCTCGCCGTTCATCTCCCTGACGTGCGAGGCGTAGTTCCGGCCGGCGGCCACCACCTTGCTCGGCAGCACGGGGGCCAGCAGCCTCACTTCCGCCAGCGGGTACTGGTGCCCGGTCAGGCGGACTCCGCCGGGATCCACCCCGAACGGGTGCCCGTGCAGTTCCGCGATCGTCAGCCCGCCCGGCTCGCCCTCCACCACTCCGTACGAGACTCCGTCGCCCTTGGCGAATCTCGCGATGCGCACGCCACTCCCCTACTGCTGGTAGCCCTCGACCTCGGTGACGGGGCGGAGCACCGTCTCCTCCGGGTTCTCGCCGAACTCGCGGCGGGCGCGGCGCTGGCGCAGCAGGTCCCAGGCCTGGTCGAGCGCCTCCTCGGCCGAACGCAGCTGCTCGTGCTCCTCCGCGCTGGTCAGCTCGCCGGCCGCGTACTGCGCGCGGAGCTTGTGCTCGGTGGCGATCAGCTCGTTGATGTGCGTCAGGATCTGCTTGTCGTCCATGCCCCTACCGTAATTCGCTCAGCGACCTGCGCGGGTAGGGGGTCGTGTTAATTCACGGCAGTGGGGCAAACCGCACGTCGTGCGCCGCGGCGGCGCGAGCAGGGCGGCCGCGGCCTCACGGAGTTCGGCCGGGTCGAGCCCGGTCAGGTTGCGGCCGAAGTGCGCGGCCAGGGCCCGCTCCATCACCGACTGGAACAGCGGGCGGAAGGTGAGGAAGTCCTCGGCCGTCAGCAGATGGACCGTGTTGCGGAGCAGGTGGGCCCGCACCACGGCTCGTTCGGTCAATAGGTCTTGAAGTTCTTGGTGGCGGAAGCCGGCCAGCCTGGTCCACAGCCCCACGTAGGGCGCGAGGGGGGCCTGGGCCTGCAGGCCCGCCAGGTGCCCGACCGCCTGCCTGCCGGCCATCGCGTGCCTGCGCAGCAGAAGCTGGCGGTCGAGGGTGGCGCGGTTCAGGGCCAGCAGGCTCAGGCGGTCAGGCACGGTCAGCCGGGCTCACGCCCCGAGCGGAGCAGGCAGTAGGTGACGGCCTCCTCCAGGGCGTGCCAGGAGGCGGCGATGATGTTCTCGTCCACGCCGACCGTGCTCCACGTGTCGCCGGTGCCGTCGTCGGACTCGATCAGCACCCGGGTGACCGCGCCGGTGCCGTGCGTGCCGGCCAGGATACGCACCTTGTAGTCGGTCAGCTCGAGCGTGGCCAGCTCCGGGTAGAGCTGCTCGAGCGCCGCGCGCAGCGCCTTGTCCAGCGCGT
Organism: uncultured Actinomycetes bacterium; assembly: GCA_963789225.1. Lineage (GTDB taxonomy): Bacteria > Actinomycetota > Actinomycetes > Streptosporangiales > Streptosporangiaceae > Palsa-504. Next base: position 292,224 of record CAWBKD010000025.1, on the reverse strand, counting down.
TCACCGGGCCGTTGCCCTCGCCGACCGCCACGAGCCGCTCGCCCTTGGCGGCCAGCCTGACGGTCGCCTCGCTGGTCATCCCTCCGTCGGCGTGGCGCTCGACGATGACCCGCCACGACTCGACGGCGAAGTAGGCCGGCCGCCCGCCGAGCTCGTCGCGCAGCAGCAGCTCGAAGCTGGCGTCGGCGGCCTCGAAGGTGTACCCGCGGGCCTCCAGGTCCTTGACCCGGTCCGTGACCCGGCCGATGGTCTCCTTGTCGCCGGACAAGTCGTAGCCGAGCTCGCGCCCCTTCAGCTCGACCGACGCTCGACCCGCCATGTCCGAGACGAGCATCCGCATGTCGTTGCCGACCAGCGCCGGATCGATGTGCTGGTAGAGCATCGGGTCGACCTTGACCGCCGAGGCGTGCAGGCCGGCCTTGTGCGCGAAGGCGGACAGGCCCACGTAGGGCTGGTGAGTGTCCGGCGCGACGTTCGTCACCTCGCTGATCGCGTGCGCGATCCGGCTCATCTCCCTGATGCCGTCGCCGCGCAGGACCGTACGGCCGCGCTTGAGCTGCAGGCCGGCCACCACGCTGAACAGGTTGGCGTTGCCCGCCCGCTCCCCGTACCCGTTGGCCGTGCCCTGGACGTGCGTGACGCCCGCGTCCACCGCGACCAGGGTGTTCGCCACGGCGCACGCGGTGTCGTCGTGACAGTGGATGCCCAGGCGGGCGCTGGTCGCCTCGGCCACGGCGGCCACCACGTCGGCGAGCTCGCTCGGCAGCATCCCGCCGTTGGTGTCGCACAGCGCCACCACGTCCGCGCCGGCGGTCATGGCGGTGCGGACCACCTCGAGCGCGTAGTCCGGGTTGGACCGGTAGCCGTCAAAGAAGTGTTCGGCGTCGAGGAACACCCGCTGGCCGTGGCCGCGGAGGTGGGTGATCGTGTCGGCGATCATCCTGAGGTTCTCTTCGAGGGTGGTCCGCAGGGCCAGGCGGACGTGCCGGTCGTGACTCTTGGCGACGAGGGTCACGACCGGCGCGCCGCTTTCGCGCAGCGCGGCGACCTGAGGGTCGTCGGCCGCCTGGACGCCGGGCCGGCGGGTCGCGCCGAACGCGGCGAGCTGCGCGCGCTTGAGGTTCAGTTCGGTGGCGGCGCGGCGGAAGAACTCGGTGTCCTTCGGGATCGCGCCCGGCCACCCGCCCTCGATGAACCCGACGCCCAGCTCGTCGAGCTGCCGCGCGATGGCGAGCTTGTCGGCCACCGTCAGGTTGAGCCCTTCCTGCTGCGCGCCGTCCCGCAGCGTCGTGTCGTAGACGTGGAAGGTGTCGTCGAGCATCGTGTTCTCCGAACGTCGTTCACTTTTGGGAAATAAAAAGACCCCTCGCGAGAACGCGAGAGGTCTGCGCGCCGGCGGTCTGGGCCGTTTCCTGGCCCAGTCCCAGAGCCTGGGCCCTAGGTGCCGACGCGCCTGCCGATAATGATCAGGCCGGACGTCACGGGCGACAGTCTGCCACACGCCCGGCCTGCGGCGCACGATGATCTCAGCATGCGAGACGGTATCGCTTTTAGCACACCTGGTGGACCCAGCCGAAGGGGTCGGGGGCGCGGCCGTACTGGATGCCGACCAGCTCCTCGCGCAGGCGCATCGTGACCGGGCCCGGCTCGCCGTCCGCGATCGTCCACTGGGTGGACCGGCCCTTGACCCGGCCCACCGGCGTGATCACGGCCGCGGTCCCGCAGGCGAACACCTCGGTCAGCTCGCCCGAGGCGCACTGGGCCTGCCACTGCTGGATCGAGATCCGGTCCTCGACGGCCTTGATGCCCAGTTCGGGCGCCAGCCGCAGCAGTGCGTCGCGGGTGATCCCGGGCAGGAGCGTGCCGGTCAGGGCGGGCGTCATGATCTGCGGGAGGCCGTCGTCCGTGGCGTTGCCGAAGACGAAGAACAGGTTCATCCCGCCCATTTCCTCGACCCAGCGGTGTTCGGCTGCGTCGAGCCAGACCACCTGATCGCAGCCCTGGTCCACGGCCTGCTGCTGGGCCACGAACGCCGCCGCGTAGTTGCCGCCCGTCTTGGCCGCGCCGGTGCCGCCCGGCGCCGCCCTGGTGTACTCCTCGGACAGCCAAACGGTGACCGGCTTCGGCCCGCCGCTGAAGTAGGAGGCCGCCGGCGAGGCGATGACGCAGAACAGGTACTCACTCGACGGGCGGTTGACCCCGAGGGTGCGCTGCGTCGCGATCATGAACGGCCGCAGGTACAGGCTGTTCCCCTCGCCCGCGGGCACCCAGTCGCGATCCTGGGCCACCAGCAGTTCCAGGGCCCGGATGAAGGTCTCTTCTGGTAGCTCGGGCATCGCCATCCGGCGCGCCGACCGGTTGAACCTGGCCGCGTTGGCGTCCGGCCTGAACAAGACGATCGACCCGGTGTGCTGGCGGTAGGCCTTCAGGCCCTCGAAGAACTCCTGGGAGTAGTGGAACACGGCGGTGGCCGGTTCCAGGGTGAACGGTCCGTAGGGCTCGAGCCGCCCCTCGTGCCAGCCGCGTTCGGCCGACCAGCGCAGCGTGATCATGTGATCGGTGAAGATCTGGCCGAAGCCGGGTGCCTGCAGCATGGCCTCGCGCTCGGCGGCGGGGACCGGGTGGCCGGACGGCCGGATATCGAACTCGATCATCGTGTGCACTTCCTCATCGCCTCGGGGGCCGGACATCAACGCTAGCTTGTGAAACCGGGTGTCACCGGCATATGCCGGAGGGTCAGCCGGATACTCGCTCGGCGATGTCGTCGCCGACCTCGACGGTCGTGCGGGCCGCCCAGGCGCCCTGCCGCTCCAGCAGGTCATCGGCGACGGCCTGCTCGATCCTGACCGCCTCGGCGGCCAGGCCCAGGTGCGCACACAGCATCGCGGCGGACAAGATGGCCGCCGTCGGATCGGCCTTCTGCTGGCCGGCGATGTCGGGCGCGCTGCCGTGCACCGGCTCGAACATGCTGGGCGCGGTCCCCTCCGGGTTGATGTTCCCGCTGGCCGCCAGGCCGATGCCGCCAGCCACCGCGGCCCCGAGGTCGGTCAGGATGTCGCCGAACAGGTTGTCGGTGACGATCACGTCGAATCGTTCCGGGGCGGCGACGAAGAACATCGACGCGGCGTCCACGTGGCAGTAGTCCACGGAGACCTCGGTGAACTCCTTGGCCAGCGCGTCCACCGTCCGCTGCCACAGGTCGCCCGCGTAGGTCAGCACGTTCGTCTTGTGCACCAGCGTCAGCTTCCTGCGCGGCCTGGCCAGGGCCAGGCCGAACGCGTACCTGGCCACCCGGTGCACCCCGAAGGCCGTGTTGACGCTCTCCTGGGTGGCGATCTCGGCGCGCGTGCCCTTGCGCAGGACGCCGCCCGCGCCGCCGTACGGGCCCTCGGTGCCCTCGCGGACGACCAGCATGTCGAGCGTCTCCGGCCGGACGTTGGCCAGCGGGGAGTCGACCCCCGGGTAGAGCCGCACGGGGCGCAGGTTGACGTAGTGGTCAAGCTCGAACCGCAGCCGGAGCAGCAGGCCGCGCTCGAGTACCCCGCTCGGCACGCTCGGGTCGCCGACCGCGCCGAGCATGATCGCGTCGTGCCCCTTGATCTCCTCGAGCACGGCGTCGGGCAGCGTCTCCCCGGTCCGGTGCCAGCGGCGGGCGCCCAGGTCGTAGTCGGTCTCGCTGATCGTGACCTCGGGCGCCGCCGCCCGCAGCACCTTGAGCGCCTCGGCGACCACCTCGGGGCCGATGCCGTCCCCGCCGATGACGGCCAGCGCGATGTTTCGTGAGCCCATGCCTGAACCTTACTGGCGAGCCAGGACCGCCGTCGGCTCCGCCGCCGCGTCGCCGCCGTTGTCCCGCCGGTCGAGGGCGACCTGCACGGCCGTGGTGGCCGGGGTGACCGAGGTGACCGGGGCGGGCGCCTGGGCCGGCGAGGCCGGGGCATTGTTCCAGGGATACATGTCGTACACGAGAACTCTCCTGAGGGGGAACCACCACGGGACTTACGGCCAGCGCCGAACCCCCGCAGCGGGTTGCCGGCCTGCCCTGGGATCAGGTTCTACAGGTTCCCGCTGCGGCAGGCGAGGAATACGAAGTGCCGCATAGTGCCCGCTACGCTACCCGAACCGCGCCGGCCCCGGACACCGGTTAAGACGTCTGTCTCAGCATGCGAGACACTATTTTGACGTCCTAGTGCATCGGGCGACGGTGGTAGCCCGGGCGGGGCGGCTAACCGCGCCGCCCGGGTCTTCCGGCCTGCTGAGGTGCTACTCGTCGTCGGCGAGCCAGGACATCAGCGGGCGCAGCCGGGCGCCGACCTGCTCGATCTGCTCGGCGTGCTCGGCCTCGCGGCGCTTGAGGAAGTTGGGCTTGCCCGCGTCGAACTCCTCGACCAGTTCGCGCGCGAACGACCCGTCCTGGATCTCGCCGAGGATGCGGCGCATCTCCTCGCGGGTCTGCTCGTTGATCAGCCGGGGGCCGCGGGTGTAGCCGCCGTACTCGGCGGTGTCGGACACCGACCAGTACATCTTGGAGATGCCGCCCTCGTACATCAGGTCCACGATCAGCTTCATCTCGTGCAGGCACTCGAAGTAGGCGGACTCCGGCTGGTAGCCGGCCTCGACCAGCGTCGCGAACCCGGCCTTGATCAGCTCGGCGACGCCGCCGCAGAGCACCGTCTGCTCGCCGAACAGGTCGGTCTCGGTCTCCTCGGTGAACGTGCTCTTCAGCGCGCCCGCGCGGGTGCCGCCGATGGCCTTGGCGTAGGCGAGGGTCAGCGGCCACGCCTGCCCGGTCGCGTCCCGCTCGACGCAGACCAGCACGGGCACGCCGCGGCCCTGGGCGAACTGGCGGCGGACCAGGTGGCCGGGCGCCTTCGGCGCGACCATGCACACGTCCACGCCGGGCGGCGGAGTGATGAGGTGGTAGCGGATGTTCAGGCCGTGGGCGAAGAACAGCGCGTCCCCGGGCACCAGCGACGGCGCGATGTCGCGGGCGTACAACTCCCGCTGCAGGTGGTCGGGGACCAGGACCATGATCAGGTCGGATTCCTCGCACGCCTGCCCGGGGGTGGTGACCCGCAGGCCCTCGCTCGCGGCCTTGTCCCGGCTCGCCGAGCCCTCGGGCAGCCCGACCCGGACGTCCACGCCGGAATCGCGCAGCGAGAGCGCGTGCGCGTGCCCCTGGCTGCCGTACCCGAGGACGGCGACGTGCCTGCGCTGGATGACCGAAAGGTCCGCGCTGTCGTCGTAGAAAATCTCTGCCACCGTAATGGCCTTCCTGTTTGTCGTTCCTAGGTTGCGTTCTGCGGACCTGATTTATGCGCTGCGTTCCACGGGGCGCAGCGCGCGGTCGGTTATCGAGCGGGTGCCGCGCCCGATGGCGACCATGCCCGACTGGACGAGCTCCTTGATGCCGAACGGCTCGAGTACCTTGACCAGCGCGTCGAGCTTATCCTTGTCGCCGGTGGCTTCCACCGTGACCACGTTGAGCGCGACGTCGACCACCCGGGCGCGGAACAGGTTCACGGTCTCGAGCACCCGGGACCGGCTCTCGGCGTCGGCCCTGACCTTGACCAGGAGCAGCTCGCGCTGCACGGTCGCGCCCGGCTCGAGCTCGACGATCTTGAGCACGTTGATGAGCTTGTTCAGCTGCTTGGTCACCTGCTCCAGCGGGTGCTCCTCGCAGTTCACCACGATGGTGATGCGGGAGATCTCCTCGTGCTCGGTCGGCCCGACCGCCAGCGACTCGATGTTGAAGCCGCGGCGGGAGAACAGGCCGGCGATCCGCACCAGGACGCCCGGCTTGTTCTCGACGAGAACGGACAGTGTGTGGGTCATTCGTCTAGCCCTCCGAAGTCGGGCGCCAGGCCGCGCGCGAACTTGATGTCGTCGTTGGACGTGCCCGCCGCGACCATGGGCCAGACCATGGCGTCCTTGTGCACGATGAAATCCAGCACGACCGGCCGGTCGTCGATGCTCATGGCCCGCTCGATCACCCGGTCCACGTCGGCCTGCTCCTCGCAGCGCAGGCCCTCGCAGCCGTACGCCTCGGCGAGCTTGACGAAGTCGGGGACCCGGGTGCCGGTCGGCCGCTTGGGCTCGTCCGTGGGGTTCAGGTCGGTATTGGAGTAGCGCTCGTTGTAGAACAGCGTCTGCCACTGCCTGACCATGCCGAGGCTGCCGTTGTTGATGATCGCGACCTTGATCGCGATTCCCTCCAGCGCGCAGGTGGCCAGCTCCTGGTTGGTCATCTGGAAGCACCCGTCACCGTCGATCGCCCACACCGTGGCGCCGGGCCGGCCGACCTTGGCGCCCATCGCGGCCGGCACGGCGAACCCCATCGTGCCCAGCCCGCCGGAGTTGATCCAGGTCCCCGGGTGCTCATAGTCGATGAACTGGGCCGCCCACATCTGGTGCTGCCCGACCCCGGCCACGTACAGCGCCTCCGGGCCTGCGATCTTCCCGATTCGCTCGATCACGTACTGCGGCGCGAGCGAGCCGTCGGCGGGTGAGTCGTAGCCGAGCGGGTAGGTCGTCCGCCAGGAATTAACCTGGGCGTGCCAGGCCTCCAGGTCGGGACGCTGGCCCTGCTCCCGGTCGGCGCGGATGACCGCGATCAGGTCGGTGATCACCTCGCGGCAGTCGCCCACGATCGGCACGTCGGCCCGGCGGTTCTTGGAGATCTCGGCCGGGTCGATGTCCGCGTGGACGATCTGCGCGCCGGGGGCGAACGTGTCGAGCTTGCCGGTCACCCGGTCGTCGAACCTGGTGCCGAGCGCGACGAGGAGGTCGGCCTTCTGCAGCGCGCCGACCGCCGCCACCGTGCCGTGCATGCCGGGCATGCCCAGGTGCAGCGGGTGCTTGTCGGGGAACGCGCCCCGGGCCATCAGCGTGGTGACCACCGGGATGCCGGTCAGCTCGGCCAGCTCGGCCAGCTGCGCGGACGCGCGGGCCTTGATCACCCCGCCGCCCACGTACAGCACGGGCCGCCTGGCCTCGCTGATCAGCCGGGCGGCCTCGCGCACCTGCCGGGCGTGCGGCCTGGTCACCGGGTGGTAGCCGGGCAGGTCGAAGGGGACGGGCCAGCTGAATTCCGTGGTCGCCTGCATCGCGTCCTTGGAGATGTCGACCAGCACAGGACCAGGCCGGCCGGTCGAGGCCACGTGGAACGCCTCGCCGATGGTGCGGGCGATGTCGCCGGCCTTGGTGACCAGGAAGTTGTGCTTGGTGATCGGGAGCGTGATCCCGGAGATGTCGGCCTCCTGGAAGCCGTCGGTGCCGATCAGGCCCGACGGGATCTGGCCGGTGATCGCGACGATCGGGACCGAGTCCATGTACGCGTCGGCGATCGGGGTGACCAGGTTGGTCGCGCCCGGGCCGCTGGTCGCCATGCACACGCCCACGCGCCCGGTGGCCTGCGCGTACCCGGCAGCCGCGTGGCCCGCGCCCTGCTCGTGCCTGACGAGGATGTGCCTGATCGCCTGGGAGTCCAGCAGCGGGTCGTAGGCCGGCAGGATCGCCCCGCCCGGAATACCGAACACCACGTTCGCGCCCACCCGCTCGAGCGCGTAGACCAGCGCCTGCGCCCCGGTCGCCCGGACCGTGGCCGGGCTGGCGGCCACGCGCGGCGGCTCCGCCGGCGCGGTGACGGCCGGGACAGTGACGGCCGGGACAGTGACGGCGGGGACAGTGACGGCGGGGACGGTGGCGACGGGGACGGTGGCGACGGGGACGGTGGCGACGGGGGGCGGGCCCGTGAGGCCCGCGGCGGGCGGCTGCTTGGCGGCGGCGCGTCCGCCGTCGCGGTGCGGCGGGCGGGCGGCCATATCCCGCGGGCTGGGCGCCGCGCCCGGTCCCTTGCGGCCGGTCATCTGCTCGGTCATCGGTAAGCCTCCATCGGCTCCGGGGTCAGCGGCATAAAAAATCCCCTCGTGCCTGGCGGCAGTCGAGGGGAGCGCGCAAGGGCTGTCTTGGTCAGCCGCCTGCGCGCCGGCCAAGTACGAGGATGCTCGGGTGAGTCACGCGTACCACTGTACTGGCGGGAATCCGGACGTCAACCGATCACGCAGGTTGTCTCAGATTCCGAGACGCTCCGCTCGTTTCTCCGCCCTCGGCGTTGGTGATCAGGGGTTCCACGTTGGTGATCAGGGCCTCGACGCCGGCGGCGGCCATCGGCCTGCCCACCAGGAAGCCCTGGCCGTAACCGCAGCCCATCTCGCGCAGGGCGGCGAGCTGGCGGGGCTGCTCGATGCCCTCGGCGATGACCCGCAGGCCGAGTTCGCGCCCGACGTGGACCACGGTCCTGGTCAGCAGCGTGAGCGTCTCGTCCTGGCCGAGGCCGGCGACGAACGACGGGTCGATCTTGATCGTGTCCAGCGGAAGCTGCCGCAGGTTGGCCAGCGATGCGTAACCGGTGCCGAAGTCGTCGATCGCCATCCGGATGCCGAGGCGGTTCAGCTCCGCGAGCCGGTCGACGATCAGGTCGTCCGCCTCGACCAGGACCCGTTCGTTGATCTCGACGGTGAGCGAGCCGGGCGGCAGGCCGGTCTCGGCCAGGATCGCGGCCACCCGCGCCGTGAACAGGGGCGCGGTGATCTGCCGGGCCGATAGGTTGACGCAGACCCCGAAATCAGCGGAGAGCCGCCGCCAGGCGACGCCCTGTACGCAGGCCTCCCGGAGCACCCACTCTCCGATCGGTACGATCAGGCCCGATTCCTCGGCCGCGCCGAGGAACTCGCGCGGGGCGACGTCCTGGCCCCCGCGCCACCAGCGGACCAGCGCCTCGGCCCCGACGACCCGCGACGTGGCCAGCTCGATGACCGGCTGGTACTGCAGGGTGAGCTCGCCGTTGGTGACGGCCCGCTGCAGGTCGCTGACGATCTCGAGCCTGCGGACCACGTCCGCGTGCATGTGGGCGGCGTAGATCTCCACCCGGTCGCCGCCGGCCTCCTTCGCCCGAGACATCGCCACGTCCGCGTTGCGCAGCACCAGCCCGGGCGGGCTGTCGGGCCCGGCGTCGGCGAGCGCGACGCCGACGCTGGCCGTGAGCGCGATCTGCTGCCCGCCCGCCTGGAACGGCTCGGCGGCGACCGCGCCCGCCAGGCGCTCGGCGATCTCGGCGACCTCCTGGACGCTCCCGGCGTCCTCGACCAGGACGGCGAACTCGTCGCTGCCCCAGCGCGCCACGGTGTCGTGGACCGGGACGACGGCGCGCAGTCGCCTGGCCGCCTGCGCGAGCACGAGGTCGCCTGCCCCGTGGCCCACCGAGTCGTTGACGGCGGTGAAGCGGTCCAGGTCGAGGAAGATGACGCCGGTCCGCCTGGCCGTGGCGACGTCGGCCAGCACGTCCCGCGTCCGCTCCTCCAGGTAGGCGCGGTTGGGCAGGCCGGTCAGCCCGTCGTGGAAGGTCAGGTGCGCGACCTGCTGGCGGAGCGCCACCTGGTCGCTGACGTCGCGGGCGGTGACCAGCAACTGCCCGGGCGATCCCGGCGCCTGGTACCTGAGTACGGCCGCCTCGACGTGCCGCCACGTCCCGTCGGCGGCACGGACCCTGGCCGGGAAGCGGTCCGCGTCCGCGGCACCTAGGCCCTCGGCCTCGTCGGAGCCGGGTTCGGCGGGGTCCGCGGCGGGCGGCTCGGCCAGGGCGTGCCTGACCGCCGCCAGCGCGGCGGCCTGATCCTCGGGGTGGACCAGGTCCAGCAGCCTCCGGCCGACCAGCGCCCCCGGTGCGTACCCGTATTCCGCCACCGCCCGGCTGGCGTACCTGATCGCGCCGTCCGGCTCGCACACCAGGACGATGTCGCTGGTCCGGCTGGCCAGATTACGCAGGTTCCGGCTGGATTCCCGCCATATCCCCAGGACCATCCCGTTTTCCCTGACCAGCATGAACACCCGCGCCGACAGCACGAGCACGCCGGCCCCGCCCGCCACGACCAGCGCGACCCCCGACGCGGGCCCGCCGGCCAGGCCGCTCGCGATCACCGCCACGGTGGCGACCGAGGCGGTCGTCGCGGCGATGACGGCGGTGACCGCCGAGTTCGCGGTCCGGCGCGTCCAGCCCGAATCGGTCATCCGCCACGGCGCTCCGGCGAGCAGCAGCGCCGCGATCACCGGCATCAACTGCGCCGCGATGCCCAGGTGCCCGCCCGCCACCCGCTGCCCGACCGACAGGGCGTCGCCGACCGCGGCGGCCAGCACGGCCAGGTAGGGCAGGACCGTCCGCCGCCAGGCCGTGGTGACCATGGGCAGCAGCGCGCCGAGCACGGCCAGGTCCGCCAGCGGGTGGACCAGCGCGATCAGGAAGAGCCCCGGCCGGTCACCGGAGCGGTGGAATTCGTCGCTGAACTGGGTGACCCAGCCGATGACCAGCAGGGCGACCGCCATGACGTACCCGTCGGCCAGACCGGGCAGCACGGAGGGGCCCGAGCCGGGGCCCGCGGCGGAGTCGGGCGCGCCCGCCGCCGACGATCCGGTTTCCGCGTCCCGCTCGGCGCCGACGAGCACCGTGATGCCGATGGCGGCGCTGGCCAGCGCGAGCAGCGACGGCAGGTCGGCGAACGACAGGCCGGACGTCGGATTCAGCGCGCCCGCGAGGACCTGCGATAGGAGCAGCCCGGCGCAGTAGAGCAGGGCGGCCGCGGCCAGCCACCGGTAGCCCCGCGCGAAGGCGCTCTCGTGCCTGCGGGCGCCGAGCCAACAGCTCGCCGCCGCGGCGAACCAGGCCAGCATGCCGAGCACGCTCATACCTGGTCTCCCGAGCTAATCCGGCGCACCCGGGCTCCTTCCGTTCTGCTCGCTGGTTCTTTCCTGGTCAACGCGCGCTAGCCCGGGTTAGATGGCTGATTCACGCGTTCGTTACTACGTCGTAACGAACAGTCGCCGACGTCGCGGATCACCCAGCGCCGACGACCACCGGATCCCCAGCCGCGGCCAGCGGCCTCCCCACCGGTATCTCGCTCACTCTACGTACACCAGATCACACTTCGGTTGAGAGGCGGGCGCGGTAAGGCACCGGAACAGCTCCAGGTTCTGGGAGTAACTGATAGAGCTGTCTTGCTGACATTGACGTCAGCGCGGGGCTGACATATCGGTGCGCGTGGCTCATGATCTACCTCAGCTAGGCGTCTGCGCAGCCGAAACCAGGGAGGCCGTCGTGCGCAAGGTCCTCATCGCGAACCGCGGCGAGATCGCGGTGCGTGTCGTGCGGGCATGCCGCGACGCCGGCCTGGCCAGCGTAGCCGTGTACGCCGAGCCGGACCTGGACGCGCTGCACGTCACGATGGCCGACGAGGCGTACTCGCTGGCCGGGGTGACCGGCCAGGAAACGTACCTGGACATCGACAAGCTCATCAAGGTCGGGCTGGAGTCCGGCGCGGACGCGGTGCACCCCGGCTACGGGTTCCTCGCGGAGAACGCCGGCTTCGCCCGGGCGGTCGCCGCGGCGGGCCTGACCTGGATCGGCCCGCCGCCCGACGCGATCGAGGCGCTGGGCGACAAGGTGCGGGCGCGGCACATCGCCCGCGAGGTCGGGGCGCCGCTCGCGCCGGGCACGCCCGAGCCGGTGCGGGACGCCGACGAGATCGGGGCGTTCGGCCGCCAGTACGGGTTCCCCGTCGCGATCAAGGCCGCCTTCGGCGGCGGCGGCCGCGGCCTCAAGGTGGCCTGGCGGGAGGAGGACGTCGCCGAGCTCTACGAGTCGGCGGTCCGTGAGGCCACCGCGGCGTTCGGCCGGGGTGAGTGCTTCGCCGAGCGGTACCTGGACCGGCCGCGGCACGTGGAGACGCAGTGCCTGGCCGACGCGCACGGACACGTCGTAGTCATCTCGACCAGGGACTGCTCGCTGCAGCGCAGGCACCAGAAGCTGGTCGAGGAGGCCCCGGCGCCGTTCCTTTCTGCGCGGCAGGTCGAGGAGCTGTACGCCGCGTCGAAGGCGATCTTGCGGCGGGCGGGGTACGTCGGCGCGGGCACCTGCGAGTTCCTCGTCGGCCAGGACGGCACGATCAGCTTCCTCGAGGTCAACACCCGGCTGCAGGTCGAGCACCCGGTCAGCGAGGAGATCACGGGCATCGACCTGGTGCGCGAGATGTTCCGCATCGCCGAGGGCGAGTCGCTCGGCTACGACGACCCGCCGGCCCGCGGGCACTCGATCGAGTTCCGGATCAACGCCGAGGACCCGGCCCGTAACTTCCTCCCCGCCCCGGGCACGATCACCACCTGGAACCCCCCGTCCGGGCCCGGCGCCCGGGTCGACTCCGGGTACGCGAGCGGGCAGACGGTCCCGCAGGTGTTCGACTCGCTGATCGCCAAGCTGATCGTGACCGGCGCCAGCCGCACCCAGGCGCTACAGCGCGCCGCCCGCGCGCTGGCCGAGTTCGAGGTCGGCGGGATGCCGACGGTGCTGCCCTTCCACCGGGCCGTAGTGGCCGACCCGGCGTTCGCCGACGAGCCGCTGCGCGTCCACACCCGCTGGATCGAGACCGAGTTCGCCGCCCCGATGCCGGACCAGGCACCGGCCGAGACGGCCGTCACGCCGGACCGGGAGTCGATCACGGTCGAGGTGGGCGGCAAGCGGCTGGAGGTCGTGGTTCCCGCCCTACTCGGCCTGCCGCGCCGCCCCGCTGACGCCGCGCCTTCTACCGAACGACGCCGCAGTCTCTCCCGCGGTCATCGGGCGCCCTCGGGCGGAGGCGGCGACAGTGTGGTCACCCCCATGCAGGGCACGATCATCAAGATCGCCGTCGCGGACGGGGAGCGCGTGTCGGCGGGCGACGTGATCGTGGTTCTGGAGGCGATGAAAATGGAGCAGCCGCTGACCGCGCACAAGGACGGCACGGTCACCGGGCTGGCCGTGACCGTGGGGCAGACGGTGGCGGCGGGCGCTCCCATCTGCGAGCTCAAGGACTGACCCGCGGTGACCAGGCTTCCCGGGGACCCGAGCGCAGGTGCGAAGATCCTGTTCGCGCTGGGCTGCCGGCTGCCGGACCGGAACAAGGAGTGGGTGCGCCACGAGCTGACCGACGCCGGGTGGCGGGGCCGGCTGACCTTCCGGCGCATGCTCGTCATGCTGCCGTTCGCCGCCGCGTTCGCCGCGCTCCCCGGTGCGCTGTGGATCCACATCATGGTGCCCGCACTGTTCCTGATCTGCAGCGTCGGCATCGTCGCGATGTACGCCGACGACATCCGCGTGTCCAGGCTCCGCAGGTACGGACTCACGCCACCCGATGACCCCGACCTAGGCCGGCCCTCCCACTAAGGGGGCCCGACCCCGCGGAGCCTGGACCAGGACCTAGGGAACGTCCGGGGTGAACTCCATCAGCTTCCTGGCGGCCTCGGTGATGCTGCCGGACAGGGAGGGGTAGACGGCGAACGTCTGGGCGAGCTGCTCGACGGTGAGGCGCTGCTCGACGGCGATGGACACGGCGAGGATCAGTTCGCTGGCCCGGGGAGCGACGACCACGCCGCCGAGGATCACCCCGGTGCCGGGGCTGGACAGCAGCTTCACGAAGCCGTCGGTCACCCCGGCCATCTTGGCTCGCGGGTTCGTGGCCAGCGGCAGCTTCAGGACCCGGGCCGAGATCTCGCCCGCGGTGACCGCGCGCTGGGTCACGCCGACGGTGGCGATCTCGGGGTCGGTGAAGATCGTGGCGGCGACGTGGTCCAGCCGGATCGGGTGGACCGCCTCGCCGAGCGAGTGCCACATCGCGATCCGGCCCTGCATGGCCGCGACCGAGGCCAGCATCTGCACGCCGGTGCAGTCCCCCGCCGCGTACACGCCCGGCACAGAGGTCCGCGACACGCGGTCGACCTCGATGAACCCGCGGGCGTCCACCTTGACCCCCGCCTCGTCGAGCCCGCAGCCTTCGGTCCTCGGGATCATGCCGACGGTGAGCAGGCAGTGGCTCCCGGTCAGGGTCCGGCCGTCGTCCAGGGTCACGACGACGCCGTCGTGGTCCCGGCGGACGGAGGCGGCCCGCGACCGGCCGAGCACCGTCATGCCGCGGCGGCGGAAGACCTCCTCGATGAGGTTGGCCGCGTCCTCGTCCTCCTGCGGGAGCACCCGGTCCCGGGATGACACCAGGGTGACCCGCGAGCCCAGGGCCTGGTAGGCGCTGGCGAACTCGGCCCCGGTGACGCCGGAGCCGACCACGATCAGGTTCCTCGGCAGCTCGGTCAGGTCGTACAGCTGGCGCCAGGTCAGGATGCGCTCGCCGTCGGGCTCGGCCCCGGGCAGCACCCGGGGCAGCGCGCCGGTGGCGATCAGGATCGCATCGGCCTTGACCTCCGCCTCGCCCGCCCGGACCAGGCCCGGGCCGGCCAGGCGGCCGTGGCCGGTGATCACCGTGACGCCTTCGGCCACGACCCGGGCGGTGATGTCGCGGGACTGGGCGCGGGCCAGGTCGGTGATCCGCTCGTACAGGCGGGCGGCGTTGACGGTGGCCAGGCCGCCGGTGGCCATGCCGAGCCCGCCGGCGCGGTTCAGCAGCGTCATCGCGTTGGACGTCTCGATGAGCGACTTGGAGGGCACGCAGTCGGTGAGCACGCAGGCTCCGCCGAGGCCGTCGGAATCGACGACGGTCACCTCGGCGCCGAACTGGGCCGCGACGAGGGCGGCCTCGTAACCGCCCGGCCCGCCGCCGATGATCGCGATGCGCTGGCGAGACAGGGTCACGATTGGCCATTCTCCCCCGGGAACGTCGCGGTCGGGTATCGGGCACGGCGTTCCGCGCCGGGACGCCGTACGCTTGCCCCCGTGGCACTGTACGCGGCGTACGGCAGCAACATGGACCCCGAGCAGATGCTCGTGCGCTGCCCGCATTCACCGCAGCGCGGAACCGGCTGGCTCGAGGGCTGGCGGCTGACCTTCGGCGGTGAGGACATCGGCTGGGACGGAGCGCTCGCCACCGTCGTCGAGGAGCCGGGCACCCGGGTGTTCGTCGTGCTGTACGACATGTTCGAGACCGACGAGAAGGAACTCGACAACTGGGACGGCGTCACGCTCGGGTACTACCGCAAGGCCAAGGTGCGCGTGCAGACCCTCGACGGGGACGTGCTGGCCTGGCTGTACGTGCTCAACTTCTACGAGGGCGGGCTGCCGTCGGCGCGCAACGTCGGGATCCTGGCCGACAGCGCGGAGAAGGCGGGGGCGCCGGCCGATTACGTGACGGCGCTGCGCGACCTGCCGTGCGCCAAGATGGGTGAGTCGAACGCCGTGGCGTTCGAGCCGCCCTGGACCTAGGGGCTCTGGGGGGCCTGCGGCACGCCGCCGAGGAACGACTCGATGAATTCGGGGCTCTCCGCCAGGCGCGCCGGGGCGCCCGCCATCAGGACCTGACCACCGCCGAGCACGTACGTGTGGTCGGAGATGGCGAGCACGGCCCTGGCCCGCTGCTCGACGATGAGCACCCCGGCGCCGGAATCGGCCAGCGCGCGCACGTGCCCGGTCAGCAGTTCGGTGGCGATCTTCGGGGCCAGGTTCGCCGTCGGCTCGTCCAGCAGGAACACGGCAGGCTCGAGCATGAGCACGCGCCCCATGGCCAGCATCTTGCGCTCGCCGCCGCTCAGCCGCCCCGCCCGCCGGGTCAGCATCTGGCCGAGCCTGGGGAAGACGCGGATCACCCGCTCGACCCGCTGGCTCACCTGCTTGCCGGGCAGCAGATAGCCGCCCATCTCCAGGTTTTCCCTGACGGTGAGCGGCGCGAAGACGTCGTCGACCTGCGGCACGTACCCCACCCCGGCCCGCGCGACCTCCTCCGGCGGCAGGCCGGTGACATCACGGTCGCCGACAAATACCCGCCCCGACGAGGGCTTGATCACGCCGCACAGCGCCTTGAGCAGGGTGGATTTGCCCGAGCCGTTCGGGCCGACGACCGAGGCCACGGTTCCGGGGGCCACCTCGACCGACACGCCGTGGACGATGTCGCCGGCGCCGTAGCCCGCGCGGATGTCCTCGGCGCGCAGCGCTGGCCCTGGCGCGTCAGCCGACAAGATAGGCCTCCACCACGTCGGGGCGGGCGCGCAGGTCGGCCATGGTCCCCGAGGCGAGCACGACGCCTTCGGCCATCATGAACACCGGGTCGCAGAACTCGTCCATGATGGCCAGTTCGTGCTCCACCATGAGAATGGTCATACCCTCGGCGCACAGCTCGAGCAAGTGCCCGCCGATCTGGCGCGCGAGCCGCGGGTGCACGCCGGCCATCGGCTCGTCGAGCAGGAGCATCGTCGGCTCGGTCATCAGCGCGCGCATGATCTCGGTCAGCCTGCGCTGACCACCGCTCAGGTCGCCGCCGTAGGTGTCCGCGTGGCTGGACAGGCCGAACCGGGCAAGCAGCGCCCGCGCGCGGTCGATCGCGGCCGCCTCGTCCTGCCGCCAGTACCGTCGGCCGCGCAGCGCGCCGGTCAGGGAGTCACCGCGGTTGCCGCGTGCCGCGCTGAGCAGGTTCTCCATCACCGTCAGCCGCTTGAACTCGCTCGCCAGCTGGAACGTACGGACCAGCCCGAGCCGCGCGCGGCGGTAGGCCGGCAGGCCGGTCACGTCGGTCCCCTCGTAGATCACCTGCCCGGAGGTGACCCCGATCGTGCCGGCCAGCATGGCGAGCAGCGTCGACTTGCCCGCGCCGTTAGGCCCGATCAGGCCGGTGAGGGTGCCGCGCCGCACGTCCATGGACACCCCGGCGACCGCGTGCACGCCGCCGAAGTCCTTGACCAGGTCCACCGCGCGGAGCACCACGGCGCCGTCCGCGCTGCCGGGTGGGGTGACCGCGGGCGACGCGGCGCTGGCGGCGAGGCGGGCGGGGCCCGTGCCGACGGCGGACCCGTCGCCCTCCCCCGCTACGCGGGGACTCCACGGCCATGCGGAGACGGTCACCACGTCGTCGTTCTGTCCATCGACGGCGGTGACCGTAGACGGCGCCGCACCGATCTTGCGGCGGCGTTCGGGCAGCACGCCCTGCGGGCGGAACCAGAGGAACACCAGGATCAGCAGGCCGATCGCCACCCACTGCAGATCCTCGACGAGGCCGGGCGGGCCGAACGGGGGGATGTACCTGGTGGCTTCCTCGAAGCCGACGGGGACGAGGATGGCGCCGAGCACGGCGCCGGGATGGCTGCCGGAACCGCCGATGATCACGGCCGCGAACAGCACGATCGTCTCCGCGTAGCCCCAGGCGGCCGGTGACCACAGGTTGATGTATCCCACCAGGATCCCGCCGCTCAGGCCGGCCAGCGCACCGCCCAGGACCAGCATGGCGGTGCGCTGGGCGAGCAGGTTCTTGCCCAGCGAGTCGGCCACCAGGTCGTTGTCGCGCATGGCCCGCAGCGACCGCCCGTAAGGCGACTCGGTCACCCGCCGCACCAGCAGGTACGCCCCGACCGCGAGGAGCAGCGCGCCCGCCGAGTAGACCCACTGGTAACCCGTCGACTGCGGGTTGTACTCGCCCTGCAGCGGCGAGGGCACCAGCGACAGGCCTGCGGCGCCGTTCAGGGCCGGCCGGTAGTTCGTGACCAGCAGGTTCAGCATGACCGCGGTGACGAGCAGGCCGACGGCCGCGAAGTCGCCGCGCAGCCGACGGCCGACCAGGAACGTGAACGGCAGCGCGACCAGGCCGCCGACGATCGTGGCCCCGATGAGGGGGACGGGGAACGGCAGGTTCCACCCGGCGATATAGGACTGGAACGCGCCGTTGGCGGACTGGTTGGGCAGCGACAAGACCGCCGCCGCGTACGCGCCGGCCGCCTGGAAGATGATGTAGCCGAAGTTGGTGACCCCGGCCACGCCGAACTGCTGGCTCAGGCCGAGGCACGCGATGATGTCGACGCCCGCGTAGATCAGCAGGTTGAACATGTAGAACAGTTGCGCGCTGGTCATAACGCCGTGACCCCAAGCAGGCCGCCCGGGCGCACCGCCATCATCACCAGCAGCACGGCGAAGGCGACCACGTCCTTGTAGGACGGCGTGATGTAGGCCGCGCTGATCTCCGTGGCGAGCCCGATGACCACGGCGCCGATCATGGCGCCGTAGGCCTGGCCGGGACCGCCGAGGAAGACCGCGGCGAGGATCACGACCAGGAACTCATCGGCGCTTGTCGCGCCGAAGCTGCCGTCGTTGATCGCGAACACGGTGCCGGCGATGCCGCAAAGCCCTCCGGTAATCGCCCAGGTGACGGTGACGATCCGGTCCGTCCTGATCCCGCAGTTGCGGGCCAGCGAGCGGTTAGCCGAGGTCGCGCGCATCGCCTTGCCGAGCTTGGTGTAGCGGAGCAAGACGTGCACGCCGGCCATCACCACGATGGCCAGCCCGATGATCACGAACTGGACCGCGGTGAGGATCAGGCCGCCCGCCTGGACCGTCGGCCCCTGACCCATCGTGTACGACACGTTGGTGCCGCCCACGATGCCCTGCAGCCCGAATTCGATGATGAGCGTCATCCCGAGCGAGACGATCACCATCGTGATCGGCGCGCTGCCGCGGCGCTGGAACGGCGTGTAGATCCACCTGTTGAGCAGGACCGACCCGACCGCCCCGGCCGCGGCAGCGGCCAGCAGCGCTATCCACACGTTGACGCCGGCCTGGTTGACCACGTAGGCGACGAACGCCGACCCGATCATCACCGCGCCATAGGCCAGGTTCAGGACGTCGGTCACGGCGAACTGCATGGTGAACCCGACGGCCGCGATGGCCAAGACCGCCGCGGTCACCAGGCCGAAGCCGAACGACGCGAGGAATAGGCTCATCGGTTTTCCTTACGACACCGCTCGCAGCTGCTCGGGGCTGATGTTGCCGGTGACGTTGACGGCACCGGTGGCGCTGTACGCGTCGATCTGGAAGATGCCGGTGGAATCGTGGAAGGAGTCGAAGCTGGTCGGACCGCCCGGCCCCTCGTAGCGGATGGCCTTGCCCGCCTTGAGTGCGGCGACCCCCTGCGCGAAGGAGTACACGACCTCGGCGCCCGGGGTGCCGTCGCCGATCGTGAGGATGTAGGGCGCGTACACGCTCGGCACCGTGGACTTCGCCTCGACCATCGCGAGCGCGGCCAGGTTGATCCCGTCGTACAGGTGCACCGCGCCCGGCGCGGTCAGGTAGGTGGAGAAGTCGCCGGTGCTGCCCACCTTGCCCTGCTCGGACATGATCGCGCTGTAGAACGGGGTGTACGCGGGTCCGCTGGTCTCGGTGACCAGGTTGTCGGCGTGGAAGCTGGTCGCCAGCGTGGACGCGCCGATCGCCGCCGCCACCGACTTGTACCAGTCAGGGGAGATGTCCGCCGACGTGCCGATGATCGGGATCATTCTGCCGCCGTTGAGCTGCTTGACCTCGGAAAGGAACGTCGCGTCGGTCGATCCGAGCGCCTCGGTGAAGATCACGTCCGGATGCGCGGAGACGATCTTGTCCGCCTCGGTACGGAAGGTGCTCGCCTGCAGGTTCAGCGTCTCGTTCGCCACCAGCGACAGCCCGGCCTTGCTGATGGAGCTGATGGCGGGCTGGATGAACGTCTGGGACCCGATGTCGTTGCCGAACGCGAGCGCGATCTTGTGGTACCCGAGCTGCTGGGCGATCGCGACCATCGCGTAGGACTCCTCCAGGTCCGGCGGCACCAGCCGGAAGAAGTACGGGAAGTGGACCGAGTCGAACTCGGACTGGCCGGTCATGCAGAACGACACCATCTTTTGCGCGTTCATGATCGGCACCACGCTGGCCGCCTCGTCGGAGGTGCACCCGATGACGAGCGCGAGGTTGGCCGTGGTGGCGAACATCTGCCTGGTGGCGGGCACGGCGTCGGCGGGATCGCCGCGGGTGTCCACGCCCTTGCAGGTCAGCTTGTGGCCGAGCACGCCGCCTGCGTTGTTGATCGCCGCGGTGGCGCCGTCGCAGGAGACGAGGTAGGTGGGGCCGAGTGCGGCGTCCGGGCCGCTGAACGGGGCCAGGTCGGCGACGACCAGCGTCGCCCCCGAGCTGCTGCTCGTGCCGCTACTGGGGCTGCTGCTTGAACTGCTGCTGCACGCGGCCAGTCCGGCGGCGGCGAGCACCGCGGCGGCGAGCGCGATGACGCGCCGCGCGCCGCCTGGCTTCGGGCCGGGCGTCCCCAACCCGGGTCTTTCTGATCTGCGTGTTCTCCGGGTGATCAACATGATCGTCCCCTCTGCGGGTGAGAGTTTTGCCAGCGCGCGGCCGACCGGCGGGCCCGGTTGGACCCGTGGCTAAAGGCCGCCGGTAGAGGCGTTGGGCCGCCATCGCCAGTCCGAGCGATCGCCCTCCTCGGCGACCACGCGGTTGCGGATGGTGCCAATGCCCTCGATGGTGATCTCGATAACGTCGCCCGGCTGGAGCCAGACCGGGGGTTTGCGGGCGAAGCCGACGCCTGCGGGCGTCCCGGTGGCGATGACGTCGCCCGGCTGCAAGGTGGTGAACGAGGAGAAGAACTCGACGCTGCTCGGCACGTCGACGAGCATCTGCGAGGTCCGCGCCGACTGCATGACCTGGCCGTTGAGCACGGTGGTGAGCGCCAGGTCGGAGACGTCGACCTCGTCGGGCGTGACGATCTCCGGGCCGATGGGCATGGTGCCGTCGAAGTTCTTCCCCGGCGTCCACTGGCTCCCGGCCCGCTGCCAGTCCCGCACCGATGCGTCGTTCAGCACGGTGAACCCGGCGATCGCGTCGATCGCCTTGCCGGCCGGGATGTACCGCCCGCCCGCCCCGATCACGATGCCGAGTTCGCCCTCGTAGTCGAACGAGGAGGTCAGGGCCGGCTTGACGAGATCGGCGTACGGGCCGAGCAGCGTCTGGTAGCCCCGGACGAACGTGTCCGGCCAGCTCGGCACCGCGCGGCCGCCCTCCAGGGCGTGGTCGGCGTAGTTCAGGCCGAGGCAGAGGATCCGCTCGGGGGCCGGCACCGCCGGACCGAAATCCGCGGGGAGGTAGTCGCGGCCGGTGCGGTCCTGCAGTCCGCGGGCCGCCTCCAGGGCGGGCGGGCCGGCGGCGATGAATGACCCGAAAATTGCATACCGCTCGTCATCAACCGCCTGGCCGATGTCGACGTATCCGCCGCCATGCGCCCGTACGTGCAGGCGCGGCCCGCTGGTAGTAATAAGAGTGGCGAGTCTCACGAGCCAAATCTCCCTAGTCGCGTCGTTTCGGCTCGGCTCGGACCTTTGGCCCGCTTTGGTTCGGCTGGCTCATCGGTCTAGACCATTTTGGTTTATCAAGCTGATTGGTTCACAGCACTTGATCCGCTGATCATAGGCTTGCCGACCGAGACAGGTCAATAAGTGACATTGCTTGCAATTGGTGCGAGAATCTCCTAGCACGATCGATTGGTTGGATTGGTTGAACGAGATGGCCGGCGACAACTCGGCGCTGCGGCGCAGGGCCCTCGCGGCGTTGATCCTGGCGGAGTCGCAGCGCGGTGGCGCAGGCCACGGCACGCGCCTGCCGACCGAACGCCAGCTGGCCACCGACCTCGGGGTCTCCCGGGCGGCCGTCCGGCACGCCATGGCCATGCTGCAGGCCGAGGGGCACGTGTCCCGCGAGGTGGGCCGCGGCACGTTCCTGCGCGGCCCCGCGGCGGCAGCCGCTCCCGCCAGCCCCGCGGCGGCAGCCGCTCCCGCCAGCCCCGCGGCGGCAGCCGCTCCCGCCAGCCCCGCGGCGGCAGCCGCTCCCGCCAGCCCCGCGGCGGCACCGGGCCGGGACGTCACCTCGCCTGCGACCGAGTCGACCTCAGCAGGCGATGAGCCGGCCGCGCCGGCGGGCGGGTTCCCGTGGCCGGACGTCCTGTCCGGATCCGACGACTACTCCCCCGCCGACGTGATCATGGTCAGGCGCCTGTTCGAGCCGACCGCCATGTCCCTGGTCGTGGCCTGGGCGACCGCCCGAGACTTCGCCGAGATGGATCGCTGCCTGCTGGGCGGGGAGCGCGCGGCGGATCATGACGAGTTCGAAGTCTGGGATGCCGCGCTGCACCGGTCGATCATCGCGGCCACGCGCAGCCCGCTGCTCATCCGGTTGTACGCCGAGGTGGAGCGGGCCCGGCACGGGCGGATGTGGGGCGACCTCAAGCGGCGCAGCGCATCGGCCGCCCGGCGGGATGAATACCGGCGGGACCACGAGGAGATCGTGGCCGCGCTCAAGACGCGTGACTCCGACCGGGCCACGGCGGCGATGCGCACTCACCTGGCCCGGGTGTCCCGGCACCTCCTCGGCACCGAGTAACCAACGGGCGCGGGCTCAGGCGAGCCACACCACCAGCAGGATCAGCGCGGGGATGACGAGCGCGGCGATGGCCGGCCAGCTCCAGGTGCTGCGCACCGGCTGCAGCCAGCCGCCCGACCCGATCGTTTCGACGACCGCCTGCGTGGCGTCGAGGCCGGCGACCGCCGCGGTCTGGCCAGGTTTGCCCGACCCGGCGATCGGCACGGTGCCGCCCGCCCAGACCGCCTCGGCCTGGGCGGCGGTCGCGCGCTCGCTGAGCGTGCGGACGACCTTCTCCGCCTCCGCCTCGGACGAGGCGCCCGCGGTACTGGCCTGGGTGCCGTAGGGCAGGCCGAAGGTCGACCGGCGGCCTCGGGCGGCCCGGCGGGACCTGGCCTCGGCGGCGAACTGGCGCCGGCGCGAGTAGTGGATGGCCCACGAGTTGATGATCCTGGGCTTTCCTCCCGCCTGGGCGCAGTGCACCCGCAGCAGGTCGGTCAGGTCCACGTTGGTCACGGACGCCCAGCCGACCTGGTGGTCCCGCAGCGGGTTCCTGACCGTCACCACCGCCTCATCCGCGATGATCCTGGGGCGCTGGGCGGTGTCGTAGGCGATCCCGGTGACCAGCAGCAGGATGGCCGCGGCGATCGCGGACGCGTGATCCCGTCCCTGGACGGCCAGGTCGACCCAGTTGCCGACGGCAAATAGCAGCCACGCCACCCAGACGACCACGGCGGTCGCCGAGCGGAAGGTCTGCACCTGACCAGCCTGGTTCTTCGCGCGCCGAGCCTGGGGCGGGCTGCTGGAGTCAGCTGCCATACTGTCCAGCCTAACTGCCTCAGGCGCCGGTGACACCAGGCAGCGGCTGGGCAACCATCGCGCCGTCGTCCCACAGCGCGTTGATCGCCGTGGCCGCCAGCACGCGGACGCCGATGCCGATGGCCCGCTCGTCCACGTCGAAGGTCGGCTGGTGCAGGTCGTACGAGACGGCCGCGCCCGGGACCCGGGTGCCCAGCCGGGCCAGCGCGCCGGGCACCGTTTCCAGGTACCAGGCGAAGTCCTCGCCGCCCAGGCTCTGCGGGCTCTGCACGACCGAGCCCGCGCCGAGCACGTCCAGCGCCGCGGCGGCGATCATGGCCGCGCTGGCCTGGTCGTTGACCGTAGGCGGCACGGAGCGCCGGTAGCTGAGCTCCGCGTTCACGCCGTATCCGGAGGCGATCGAGTCGATAAGCCCCTTGAGCAGGTCGGGCGCGCTGTGCCAGGCCTCGTCGTCGAGGCAGCGGACGGTCCCCTCGGCGACCCCGCTGTCGGGGATCGCGTTGGGTGCGGTGCCCGCGCTGATCCGGCCCCAGACCAGGCTGAGGCTGGACCGCGGGTCGACCCGCCGCGACAGCGCCGCGGGGACCTCGGTAACGATCTTGGCCAGCGCGTACACCAGGTCGGCGGTCAGGTGCGGCCGCGCGGTGTGCCCGCCTGGCCCGGACACCCGCACCTCGACCTTGTCGCAGGCGGCCGTGATCGCGCCGGAGCGGACGCCGAGCTGGCCGGCGTCCAGCCGGGGGTCGCAGTGCAGGGCGAACATCCGGCCGACCTGGGCGAGGGCGCCGGCCTCGATCACGTCGAGCGCGCCGGTCGCGGTCTCCTCCGCGGGCTGGAAGACGAGCCTGACCCGCCCGGGCAGCTGGCCCTCGGCGGCCTGGGCGGCCAGGAACAGCCCCGCGCCGACCAGCACGGTGACGTGCACGTCGTGCCCGCATGCGTGGCACGCGTTCAGCACCGTCGAGGCGTAAGGGACGTCCTTCTCGTCGGCCATCGGGAGCGCATCGAGGTCGGCGCGCAGAGCCACCACCGGTCGTTCGGTATAAGAGTTCTGGTCCGAGCCGACGTCGACGTAAAGCCCGGTGCCCTTGGGGAAGATCACCGGGCGCAGGCCCGCCGCCGCCAGGCGCAGCGCGACCCGGCGGGTGGTCCGGTACTCGTCGTGGGCGAGCTCGGGGTGCATGTGCAGGTCGCGCCGGAACTCGATGAGCTCGTCCGAGTGCTCGGCGAGGAACTCCTCCAGATCCGCGGCTAGCTCATTACCGGCCATGCCCACCATCCCCGTACGTACAGAATCGGTCGTCCGCGAACTCGGTCACCAGGGCGTCCACCACGCTCGCTAGGTCCCCTGTGCGCGCGTAGACGGCCCGCTGCCGCTCGTAAGAAGCGCCGTGCTCGAGCACCTCAAAGGCCACGGACAGTTCCTCGAGGCAGCCCAGCCTCAAGGCTACCGGCTCGAGTTCCCGCAGGAGCTCGTATAGCTCGTCGCGCAGCGGCGCCGTGGCGCCCGCCTCATCAGTGATCACGATCGCATCCAGCCCGTAACGCGCCGCGCGCCACTTGTTGTCCATGACGATCCAGGACGATGGGGACGGCAGCGTATAGCCCCGGTCCAGCTGGGTGTCGAAGAGCCGGACCAGGCACTGGGAGAGCGCGGCCACCATGCCGACCTCGCGGAGCGTCGGCGTGCCGTCGAACATGCGGATCTCGACGGTGCCGAAGTCCGGGTGCGGCCGGATGTCCCACCAGACCTCCTTGATGCTGCGGATCGTCCCCGCGCGCAGCAGGGTGTCCATGTATTCCTCGAACTGTCTCCAGTCCGTCAGCCGGTGCGGCGGCCCGGCCGTCGGCAGCGAGCCGAAGGTCACCGCCCGGCTGGAGGCGAGCCCCGTGTCGTACCCGCACCAGAACGGGCTCGACGCGGTTATCGCGAGAAAATGCGGCAGGTAAGCGGCGAGGGCATTGATGATCGGAATCGCCTTGTGCCCGTGCCGAATACCTACATGTACGTGCACGCCGAAGGTCTGAATCCGGCGAGCAAGCCACTGCAATTGCTCAACTAGCTCCGCATAGCGCTGGATAGGCGCCATCGTCGCGTCACGCCAGTCACTCACCGGGTGGGTCCCGGCGCACGCCAATAGGATACCGTGCTCCGCCGCCATCCGCTGGAGATCGCTGATCGTCCTGGCCAGGTCGGCTTTGGCTTCCGACACGGTGCTGCAAATGCCGGTGACCACCTCCAGGGTCGACTGCATCAGCTCGTGGCGGATATGCGGGTGCTCCGCCGCGTCGCCTGGCACCGGCAGTTCGGCCAGCAGCTTGCCCGCCTCCTGGCGCAGCATCCTGGTCTCGGCGTCGATCAGCTGCACCTCCCATTCGACGCCGAGCGTCGCACCGCGAGAGGGATTCCACTCGATAGCCATGGCGGCCTCCAGTCCCGGAATAGTCAGGCGTTCAGATTTCTCCGGGCTGGTACTCACCCCATATTTCCCGCAATGCATCGCAGACCTCGCCCAGTGAGGCGCCGGAGCGGAGCGCGTCGCGGAGCGGGTAAAGCACGTTATCGGTCCCGGCGGCGGCCGATTTGAGCGACGCAATTGCGCGGGTGAATGCGGCCGCGTCGCGCCGTTCGCGTAGCCGGGCCAGCCGGTCGGCCTGTTCCGCCTCAATCGAGGGGTCGACGCGCAGCGGCTGGTAAGGCTCCTCACCATCGCTGGTGAACCTATTCACGCCGACCACGACCCGCTCGCCCTCGTCGATCTCGCGGGCGACGCGGTAGGCGGCCCCCTCGATCTCGGCCTTCTGGAAGCCGCGCTCGATCGCCGCCACCGCCCCGCCCATGTCCTCGACTCGGTCCATCAGCTCGCGCGCCGCGTCGGCGATGTCGTCGGTCATCGACTCGATGGCGTACGAGCCGGCGAACGGATCCACCGTCGCGGTCAGGTCGGACTCGTAGGCGATCACCTGCTGGGTGCGCAGCGCCAGCCTGGCCGCCTTGGCGCTGGGCAGCGCGAGCGCCTCGTCGTAGGAGTTGGTGTGCAGCGACTGGGTCCCGCCGAGCACCGCGGCCAGGGCCTGCAGGCTCACCCGGATCAGGTTGACCTCCGGCTGCTGCGCGGTGAGCTGCACGCCCGCCGTCTGGGTGTGGAGCCGCAGCATCTGCGACCGGGGGTCTTGCGCCCCGAACTCGTCTTTCATGATGCCGGCCCACAGGCGCCGCGCCGCGCGGAACTTGGCGACCTCCTCGAGCAGCGTGGTCCGCGCGACGAAGAAGAAGGACAGCCGGGGCCCGAACTCGTCGACTCCCAGGCCGGACGCGAGGGCGGCCCGGACGTACTCCCTGGCGTTGGCCAGCGTGAACGCGATCTCCTGGACCGGGGTGGCGCCGGCCTCGGCCATGTGGTAACCGGAGATGGAGATCGTGTTCCACCGGGGCAGCACGTTCCTGCAGTAGGCGAACGTGTCGGCCACCAGGCGCAGGGACGGGCGGGGCGGGTAGATGTAGGTGCCTCGCGCGATGTACTCCTTGAGCACGTCGTTCTGGATCGTCCCGGTCAGCTGGGCCGCGGGCACGCCCTGCCCCTCGCCGACCGCCTGGTACATCAGCAGCAGGACCGCGGCGGGCGCGTTGATGGTCATCGACGTGGACACCTCGCCGAGCGGGATCCCGTCGAACAGCGCGCGCATGTCATCGGTGCTGTCGATGGCCACCCCGACCTTGCCCACCTCGCCGTGGGCGACCCGCGCGTCGGAGTCGTACCCCATCTGGGTCGGCAGGTCAAAGGCCACGGAAAGCCCCGTGGTGCCCGCCTCGATCAGCTCGTGGTAGCGGCGGTTGGACTCCTTGGCCGTGGCGAACCCCGCGTACTGCCGCATCGTCCAGGGCCGGTCGACGTACATCCGCGGATACACTCCGCGAGTGAACGGATACTCTCCCGGCTTACCAAGCCTCTCCGAAGGCCGGAAGTCCGTAAGCTGACTGTCGTCGTAGACAGCGGCGATGGGGAGCCCGGATTCCGACGTTCGTTCCATTAACCCAGGTTACTTCGAGGTAGGGTGCTCCACCCAGATGGGAGTTCGCGCTCTGATGCCGGACCGGGTCCCGCGGCGGGCGGCGCTCGCCGCGGCGGGCGCCCTGCTGGCGCTGGCCGCGGTCGCGGCTCCGGCCGCCGCCTCCGGCGGTCCTTCCGGTGCTCCGGCCAC
Source organism: uncultured Actinomycetes bacterium (assembly GCA_963789225.1). Lineage (GTDB taxonomy): Bacteria > Actinomycetota > Actinomycetes > Streptosporangiales > Streptosporangiaceae > Palsa-504. The sequence continues at coordinate 265,028 of CAWBKD010000025.1, read as the reverse complement.
GGCCTCGTCCGCCGGGGTTCCGGCCACCGCCAGAGCGCCGCAGGCCATCGGCGGGTCGCTGTTGTCCGGCCGGGGCGTGATCGTCAACGCGGCGCCCGGGGCGCCGCGGTTGCCCAGCGTGCACGCCTCGGCGTTCGTCATCGCGGACGCAGGCACCGGGCAGGTGCTCGCGGCCAAGGACCCGCACGGCTGGTACCGGCCGGCCAGCACGCTCAAGGTGCTGACCGCGGTCACGCTGATCCCGCTGCTCAACCCGGACGCCTGGGTCGTGGCCAGCAAGCTGGCCACCTCGACCGTGCCGAACGTGGTGGGGCTGAAGGCCGGGCACACCTACCAGGTCTCGCAGCTGTTCACGGCGCTGCTGACCATCTCGGCGAACGACGCGGCGATCGCGCTGACCCAGGCGGCCGGGTCCGGGTCCTTCGGCAAGGGCATGGCGCTGCTCAACGCCGAGGCACGGCACCTGCAGGCCGACGACACCGTCGCCGTGGACCCGAACGGCCTGGATGCGCCCGGCCAGCACACCTCCGCCTACGACCTGGCGCTGATCGCCCGGCAGGCGCTGGGGATGCCCGCGTTCCTGAAGTACGACGAGACGACCGGCGGGCTGTTCCGCCTCACCAGACACAGGTCGGTCGGCCTGTACAACCAGAACTCCCTGCTCACCAACTATCCGGGGGCCATCGGCGGCAAGATTGGCTGGACCAGCGCCGCGGGTGCCACGTACGTGGGGATGGCCAGGCGGCACGGCGTCACGCTCATCGTGACCCTGCTGCACTGCCCGGCACTGACCGAGATCAGCTCCGCCGAGACCCTGCTCAACTGGGGCTTCGCGGCGGACGGCAAGGTCATCCCGGTGGGGACGCTGGTCGGCCCGCTGCGGCCGGCCGCCCCGGCGTCCCCCGCCCCGCGGCCCTCGCCGACCGTGCGGGCGGCGGTGCGCCACTCGGTGGCCGGTCCCTCGGCGCTGGCCGCGACGGGCTTCAGTTGCGTCGCCGTGACCCTCGCGATGCTCGGCTTCGTCTACACCCGCCGGCAGCGAAGAAACTTTACGTGACGTATTGACCGCAATTAGTAGCAGAGTTACGTTCATAACCGGATGAAGCTATACGGTTACTTTTGGTCACCAGGTCCGGGACAACTGCGCCCGCGCCCGGTGGCCGAACCCCGGTCGCGCTGGAGGGCAGCGATGAAAGACGACGATCTCGGTTTCTGGTGGGTCAAGAGCTCGCTGAGCTTCAGTAATGGAAACTGCGTCGAGGTGGCGGCGCTACCTGGCGCCGACGTCGGCGTCCGCAACAGCAGGGACCCGCACGGGCCGGTGCTCCGCTTCACACCGGCAGAGTGGCAGGCGTTCCTCGGCGGGGCGCGACTCGGCGAGTTCGACGGGTTCGGCGCGACCCCGTGACCATGCGGCGCTAGGTGGCCGGGGGGAGCAGGCCGATGCGCTCGCGGACCTGGGCCATGGTCTGGGCGGCGACGCGGCGGGCACGGGCGGCGCCGTGCGCGAGCACGCGGTCGAGGCCGGGCTCGTCGGCCAGGATCCGCTGGGTCTGCTCCCTGATCGGGGCGAAGGTGGCCACGACCAGCTCGGCCAGGTCCTTCTTGAAGGCGCCGTAGCCCGCCCCCTCGTAGGTGGCCTCGACCGCGGCCACCGGCTGGTCGGACAGCGCCGAGTAGATCCGCAGCAGGTTGGTCACGCCCGGCTTGCCCTCGGGGTCGGCGCGCACCTCGGAGCCCGGGTCGGTGACCGCGCGGGCGATCTTCTTGCGGATGGCGTCCTCGTCATCGAGGACGTCGATGATCCCCTGCGGGGACGAGGACGATTTGCTCATCTTGGCCGTCGGGTCCTGCAGGTCGTAGATCTTGGCCACGTCGGCCAGGATGTAGGCCTGCGGCGGGGTGAACGTCGGGCCGTACCTGTGGTTGAACCGCTGGGCCAGCGTCCGGCTCAGCTCCAGGTGCTGCCGCTGGTCCTCGCCGACCGGCACCTGGTCGGCCTGGTACAGCAGGATGTCCGCGGCCTGCAGGATCGGGTAGGTGAACAGGCCGACGGAGGCCTGTTCCTGGCCCTGGCTCGACGCCTTGTCCTTGAACTGGATCATCCGGCTCGCCTCGCCGAACCCGGTCTGGCAGCCGAGGATCCAGGCCAGCTCGGTGTGCTCGGCCACGTGGCTCTGCACGAACAGCGTGCACCGGTCCGGGTCGAGCCCAGCGGCGAGCAGCTGGGCCGCGGCCACCCTGGTCCGCCCGGTCAGCAGGGCCGGATCCTGCGGGATCGTGATCGCGTGCAGGTCTACGACGCAGTAGAAGGCGTCGTAGGTGTCCTGCAACGCCACCCACTGCCGCAGCGCGCCCAGGTAGTTGCCCAGGTGGAAGGAGTCGGCGGTGGGCTGGATGCCGGAAAGCACGCGGAGCCGGGACATGCGCGAGAGTCTAACGCTGGGCGCGGGGCAGGCCGGAATCGGCGACCACGACCTCGACCCGCTGGAACTCCTTCAGGTCGGAGTAGCCCGCCGTGGCCATGGTGCGGCGCAGCGCGCCCATCAGGTTCATCGAGCCGTCCGGGACGGTGGACGGGCCGTGCAGGATCTGCTCCAGCGTGCCGATGGTGCCGACGCGGACCCGGGCGCCCCTGGGCAGCTCGGTGTGGTTGGCCTCGTGTCCCCAGTGGTAGCCCCGGCCGGGCGCCTCGGCGGCGCGGGCCAGCGGGGAGCCCACCATCACCGCGTCGGCGCCGATGGCCAGCGCCTTGGCGATGTCACCGCTGCTGGTCATGGACCCGTCGGCGATCACGTGCACGTAGCGGCCGCCGGACTCGTCCAGGTAGTCGCGCCGGGCCGCGGCCACGTCGGCGATCGCGGTGGCCATCGGCACCGCCACGCCAAGCACCGCGACGGTGGTGTGGCCAGACCCGCCGCCGAACCCGACCAGGACCCCGGCGGCCCCGGTGCGCATCAGGTGCAGCGCCGCGGTGTAGGTCGCGCAGCCGCCGACCACCACCGGGACGTCGAGCTCGTAGATGAACTGCTTGAGGTTGAGTGGCTCGGCGCGCCCCGAGACGTGCTCGGCCGAGACCGTGGTGCCGCGGATCACGAAGATGTCCACGCCCGCATCGACGACCGCCTTGGCGTACCGCGCGGTGCGCTGCGGTGACAGGCTGGCCGCCGTCGTGACCCCGGCGGCGGCGATCTCGGCGATCCGGCGCCCGATGAGCTCCTCGGAGATCGGCTCGGCGTACATGGCCTGCAGCCGGCGGGTGGCGGCCTGCTCGTCGAGCTCGGTCACCTCGGCCAGCAGCGGCTCGGGGTCTTCGTACCTGGTCCACAGCCCCTCGAGGTCGAGCACGGCGAGCCCGCCCAGGCGGCCGATCGCGACGGCCGTGGCCGGCGACACCACGCTGTCCATCGGGCAGGCCATCAGCGGCATCCCGAACCGGTAGGCGTCGATCTGCCAGGTGATGGACACCTCCTCCGGGTCCCGCGTCCGGCGGGCGGGCACGATGCCGATCTCGCCGAGCGAGTACGCCCGGCGGCCCGACTTCCCTCGCCCGATCTCCACGTCGGTCACGACTGCGTTCCGGCCCGGCCCTGGCGGGCGCTGTAGTTCGGGGCCTCGACCGTCATCGTGACGTCGTGCGGGTGGCTCTCGGTCAGGCCGGCCGCGGTGATCTGGATGAACCGCGCCTCCTGGAGCTCGGCGATGGTGCGGGCGCCGCAGTACCCCATCGCGGCGCGCAGCCCGCCGACCAGTTGGCCGGCCACCGCGGCCAGCGGGCCGCGGTACGGCACCTGGCCCTCGACGCCCTCGGGCACGAGCTTGTCCTCGCGCAGCACGTCGTCCTGGAAGTAGCGGTCCTTGGAGTAGGAGCGGCCCCGCTCCCGGTTCCGCATGGCGCCCAGCGAGCCCATGCCCCGGTACAGCTTGTACTGCTTGCCGTTGATGAAGACGACCTCGCCCGGGCTCTCCTCGCATCCGGCCAGGAGGCTGCCGAGCATCACGGCGTCGGCGCCCGCGGCGATGGCCTTGGCGATGTCGCCCGAGTACTGCAGCCCGCCGTCGCCGATCACCGGCACCCCGGCCGGGCGTGCCGCCTGGGCCGCCTCGTAGATCGCGGTCACCTGGGGGACGCCCACCCCGGCCACCACCCGGGTGGTGCAGATCGACCCGGGCCCCACGCCGACCTTGATGCCGTCCGCTCCCGCCTCCACCAGCGCCTGCGCGCCGGCCCTGGTGGCGACGTTGCCGCCGATCACGTCGGTGTCCGCGTTGGCCTTGATCTGCGCGACCATGTCCAGCACGGACTGCGCGTGCCCGTGCGCGGTGTCTATGACCAGGAAGTCGACGCCGGCCTCGGCCAGCGCCTGCGCGCGCCCCTTGGCGTCCTCGCCGACCCCCACGGCGGCGCCGACCACCAGGCGGCCCGCCGCGTCCTTGGTGGCGTGCGGGAACTTCTCGCTCTTGGTGAAGTCCTTCACGGTGATCAGGCCGCGCAGCCGGCCCGCCGCGTCGACCAGCGGCAGCTTCTCCACCTTGTGCTGCCGCAGCAGCGCCAGCGCGTCGCCGGGGGCGACCCCGACCGGGGCGGTGATCAGGGGCATCGACGTCATCACCTCGGCCACCCGGCGGTCGTGGTCGGTCTCGAACCTGATGTCCCGGTTCGTGACGATGCCGAGCAGCACGCCGTCGGGGCTGGTCACCGGGACGCCCGAGATCCGGTACCGGCCACACAGCGCCTCGACGTCCGCGATCGTGGCGTCCGGCCCGCAGGTCACCGGGTCGGTGATCATGCCGGCCTCGGACCGCTTGACCACGTCCACCTGCTGCGCCTGCTCCTCCACCGACAGGTTGCGGTGCAGCACGCCGACCCCGCCCTGGCGGGCCATCGCGACCGCCATCCGGGCCTCGGTGACGGTGTCCATGGACGCCGAGACGAGCGGGATCCGCAGGCGGTAGCGGCGCGTGATCCTGGTCGTGGTGTCCGCCTCGCTGGGCAGCACGGCCGAATGGGCGGGCAGCAGGAGCACGTCATCGAAGGTCAGCCCCACGGGCCCGAACTTGTCCTGGGCGGCCGGCCCTACGTGATCAGTCATGGCACCTTCCGGACAGGCGGCAGCGGGAATGCGGACATCCTAAACAGACGCCGAACGTGGGGGCCACTTCCGCGGCCCCCACGTCCCAGCTGAGCTCACCCCGCTCAGTGCGAGTGGCTGTGCCCGTGCCCGTGGCCGTCGCCCGCGGGCTCCTTCTCCTCGGGCTTCTCGACCACCAGGGCCTCCGTCGTCAGCAGCATGCCGGCGATGGAGGCGGCGTTCTGCACCGCGGACCTGGTCACCTTGACCGGGTCGATGATGCCCTGGGCTACCAGGTCACCATATTCGCCGGTGGCCGCGTTGAAGCCGTGCCCGACAGGCAGGGTGCGGATCTTCTCCACCACGACCGAGCCCTCCTCGCCCGCGTTCAGCGCGATCCAGCGGGCCGGCTCGACCAGGGCCCTCTCGACCACACGCACGCCGGTCGCCTCGTCGCCCTTGCGCCCGAGATCGCCGAGGTCGGCGGCCACGTGCACCAAGGCGCTGCCGCCGCCGGCGATGATGCCCTCCTCGATGGCGGCGCGGGTGGCGGAGATGGCGTCCTCCAGGCGGTGCTTCTTCTCCTTCAGCTCCACCTCGGTCGCGGCCCCGACCTTCAGCACGGAGACGCCGCCGGACAGCTTGGCCAGCCGCTCCTGCAGCTTCTCCCGGTCCCAGTCGGAATCGGTGTTCTCGATCTCGGTGCGGATCTGCTTGATCCGGTCCTCGATCTCGTTCTTGTCGCCTGCGCCGTCGATGATCGTGGTGTCGTCCTTGGTGACGACGATCCGGCGGGCGCGGCCGAGCGTCTCAAGCCCGACCGACTCCAGCTTGATGCCGAGCTCGTCGCTGACCAGGGTGCCGCCGGTCAGCGTCGCCATGTCGGCCAGCATGGCCTTGCGGCGGTCGCCGAAGCCGGGCGCCTTGACGGCCGCTACGTTCAGCAGGCCGCGGATCTTGTTGACCACCAGGGTGGCGAGCGCCTCGCCCTCCACGTCCTCGGCCACCACCAGCAGTGGCTTCTTCACCTGGACGATCTTCTCCAGGAGCGGCAGGAAATCCTGCATGGAGGAGATCTTCGCCTGGTGGACCAGGACGTACGCGTCCTCGAGGACCGCCTCGAGGCGCTCGGGGTCGGTCATGAAGTACGGCGAGATGTAGCCCTTGTCGAACTGGAGGCCCTCGGTGAACTCAAGCTCGAGTCCCATCGTCGGAGACTCCTCGACGGTGATGACCCCGTCCTTGCCGACCTTGCTGAACGCCTCGGCGATCAGCTCGCCGATCTTCTCGTCCTGCGCGGAGATCGTGGCGACGTGGGCGATCTCGGTCTGCTCCTCCACGTCGCGCGCGGCCTTGAGCAGCCGCTCGGAGACCTCGGCGGCGGCGGCGTCGATCCCGCGCTTGAGGTCCATCGGGTTCGCGCCGGCCGCGACCGAACGCAGCCCGTGGTGCACCATCGCCTGAGCCAGGACGGTCGCCGTCGTGGTGCCGTCCCCGGCGATGTCATTGGTCTTGGTGGCGACCTCCTTGGCGAGCTGGGCGCCCAGGTTCTCGTACGGGTTTTCCAGCTCCACCTCCTTGGCGACGGTCACGCCGTCGTTGGTGATGGTGGGGGCGCCCCATTTCTTGTCGATGACCACATTGCGGCCTCGCGGGCCCAGGGTCACCTTGACGGTGTCGGCGAGCTTGTTGACGCCGCGCTCAAGCGAGCGGCGGGCGTCCTCGTCGAACTCCAGAATTTTGGGCATTGACTCTTCCTCATTCAGAAGATCGCGTTCTCAACGGTCGTCGGGGCAGGACGGTTGTCCTGCCCCGACGAACCGCAGACTCCTACTTTTCGATGACGGCGAGGACGTCGCGGGCGGAGAGTACCAGGTACTCCTCGCCCGAGTACTTCACCTCGGTGCCGCCATACTTGCTGTACAGCACCACGTCGCCGACCTTGACGTCGATCGGCACGCGCTTGGTACCCGCGTCGTCAAAACGGCCCGGGCCCACCGCGAGGACTTCGCCCTCCTGGGGCTTCTCCTTCGCGGTGTCCGGGATCACCAGTCCGGACGCCGTGGTCTGCTCGGCTTCGAGCGGCTTGACCACGATCCGGTCTTCGAGCGGCTTGATTACTACCTTGGTGGCGGTCGTCACGATCTGACCTCCCCCTCCGGAAAGGCTAATGGTGAGTTGCTAGGGAGAGCGAGCGCGGCGGCCTGCCGTCGCGGGGATCAGACTGCCTCGTCGCATTAGCACTCTACACTAGCGAGTGCTAATCCCGAACAGTAGCCGCACCAGGCCGACTCGTCAACACGAGCGGCCCAGGGCCGAGAAGCTAGGGTGTGCGTATGTCGCAGGTGGTGCTGGACCGGGCGCAGGCTGCGGAGCTTGACGCGGCGGACCCGCTCGGCGGGTACCGCGAGCGTTTCCTGACCGGCGAGCCCGGGCTGATCTACCTGAACGGCAACTCGCTCGGCGCGCTGCCCCTGGCGACCCTGCGGCGGATGGACCGCATGCTCAAGCAGGAGTGGGGCACGGCCCTGGCCAGGTCCTGGGACCACTGGGTGGACCTGCCGGCCCGGACCGGCGACCTGGTCGGCGAGCTCACAGGCGCCGCCCCCGGGCAGGTCCTGGTCGCCGACAACACCACGGTGAACCTGTACAAGCTCGTCTGCGCGGCGCTGGACGCGCGGCCAGGTCGGCACGTGATCGTGACCGACGCCGACAACTTCCCCAGCGACCGGTACGTCGTCGAGGGCATCGCGGCCCAGCGCGGCCTGGAGCTGCGCATGCTGCCCACCGACATCAACGAGGGTGTCGATCCTGAGCTGGTGCGCGACGCGGTGGACGACGACACGGCCGTGGTGAGCCTGTCGCACGTGGCCTACCGCAGCGGCGCCCTGGCCGACATGGCGGGCATCACGGCGATCGTGCACCAGGCCGGGGCGCTGATGCTCTGGGACCTGTGCCACTCCGTCGGCGTGGTGCCGATCGACCTGGACGGCTGCGACGTGGACCTCGCGGTCGGCTGCACCTACAAGTACGTCAACGCCGGGCCGGGCGCCCCGGCGTTCCTCTACGTCGCGGCCCGGCTGCGCGAGGTGCTGCGCCAGCCCATCTGGGGCTGGTTCTCGCAAGCCGACCAGTTCGCCATGGGGCCCAGGTACGACCCGGCGGCCGGCATCACCAAGTTCATGACCGGCACGCCGTCCATCCTCGGCACGGCCGCGGTGGAGGAGGGCGTCCGCCTGCTGCTCGAGGCGGGCCTCGGGCCGCTGCGGGCCAAGAGCGTGCAGCTCACCTCCTACCTCATCGAGCTCGCCGACGCGTGGCTGGTCCCGCTCGGCTGCGCGATCGCCACGCCGCGGGACGCCAGCCGACGCGGCGGGCACGTGTCCTTCCGGCATCCGCGGGCCGAGCGGATCGTTGAGGAGCTGGCGGACGGCGGGGTCATCACCGACTACCGGACCCCCGAGCGGTTCCGGTTCGGCCTGTCCCCGCTGACGACGCGCTTCACCGACGCGTGGGACGCTGTCGAGGCCGCCCGCGACCTGATCGAGCAGGAGAGCTAGCCACGCCATGGCCGAACCCGTCACCTACTCCGGGTACCTGCGGCTGGACCAGCTGCTTTCGGCGCAGCAGCCCAGGTCCGGCGAGCACGACGAGATGCTGTTCATCGTCATCCACCAGATCTACGAGCTGTGGTTCAAGCAGCTGCTGCACGAGCTCGCCAAGCTGCAGTCCGAGCTGGAGTCGGGCAGCACGACGCACGCCATGCGCACGCTGCGCCGGACGCTGGCCATCCTCAAGATCGTGGTCGGGCAGCTCGACGTGCTCGAGACCATGACGCCTACGCAGTTCACCGGGTTCCGCGCCGAGCTCGGCACGTCGAGCGGGTTCGAGTCCGCGCAGTTCCGCCAGCTCGAGGCGGTGCTGGGCCGCCGGGACCCGATGATGGTCACGCAGTACCCGGAGGGCAGCGCGGAGCGGGAGCGGATCGCGGCCGCGATGGTCCGGCCCTCGCTGTTCGACTCGTTCCTCCGCTACCTGGCCGGCCAGGGCTACGACGTCCCGGCCGAGGCGCTGCACCGCGACGTCAGCCAGCCGTCGGCGGGCTCGCCCGCGGTGCAGCAGGTGCTCAAGCAGGTCTACGACGACGACACCGACGCGACGGCGGTGTGCGAACTGCTCGTGGACCTGGACGAGGGGATGCAGGAATGGCGCTATCACCACGTCAAGATGGTGGAGCGGACCATCGGGGGCAGGCCGGGCACCGGCGGCTCGGCCGGCGCCACCTACCTCAGGACGACGGTCGGAAACCCGACGTTTCCCGATTTGTGGGCCATGCGCAGCCTGGGCTAGGCCGGCGGGGCTTGGCTTACTCCCACTCGATGGTGGCGGGGGGCTTGCTGGTCACGTCAAGCACGACGCGGTTGATCTCGGGGACCTCGTTGGTCACGCGGGTGGAGATCCGGGCGAGCACCTCGGGCGAGAGCCGCGCCCAGTCCGCGGTCATGGCGTCCTCGCTGGTCACCGGGCGGAGGACCAGCGGGTGGCCGTAGCTGCGGCCGTCCCCCTGCACGCCGACCGAGCGCACGTCGGCCAGCAGCACCACCGGGCACTGCCAGACCAGGGCGTCGAGCCCCGCGGCCGACATCTCCTCGCGCACGATGGCGTCCGCCTCGCGCAGGACCGCGAGCCGCGCCGCGGTCACCTCGCCGACGATCCTGATCGCCAGCCCCGGGCCGGGGAACGGCTGGCGGCGGACGATCGCCTGCGGCAGCCCGAGCTCGGTGCCGACCTGCCGCACCTCGTCCTTGAACAGCCAGCGCAGCGGCTCCACCAGGCGGAACTTCAGGTCATCGGGGAGCCCGCCCACGTTGTGGTGCGACTTGATGGTCGCGGTGCCCGTGCCGCCGCCCGACTCCACGACGTCCGGGTACAGCGTGCCCTGGACCAGGAACTCGCACGCCGCGCCGTGCTGGCCCGCCTCGGCGGTGATCTGCCTGGCCGCCCGCTCGAACGCCCGGATGAACTCCCGGCCGATGACCTTGCGCTTCTGCTCGGGGTCGGTCACCCCGGCCAGCGCGGAAAGGAACGCCCCCGCCTCGGTGGCCACGGTCAGCCGGACGCCGGTGGCGGCCACGAAGTCCTGCTCGACCTGCTCGGCCTCGCCCTTGCGCAGCAGGCCGTGATCGACGAACACGCAGGTGAGCCGGTCGCCGATGGCGCGCTGGACGAGCGCGGCGGCGACCGCGGAGTCCACGCCGCCGGATAGCCCGCAGATCGCGCGGCCGGGGCCGACCTGCTCGCGGATGAGCTGTACCTGTTCCTCGACGATGTTCAGCATCGTCCAGGACGGGCGGCAGCCGGCCAGCTCGAGGAAGCGCGACAAGATCGCGGTGCCGTGCTCGGTGTGCATGACCTCCGGGTGGAACTGGACCCCGAACAGGCGGTTCTGGCCGTGCTCGATCGCCGCCACCGGCGTCGCAGCCGTCCGCGCGGTCACCGCGAAGCCGGGCGGCGCCGCCGTGCAGGTGTCCCCGTGCGACATCCAGACCTGCTGCCTGGCCGGCGTGCCGGCCAGAAGCGCCCCCCCGGAGGGGTCGCGGGGGTCGCGGGGGCCGCGGGGGCCGAGGGGGTCCGGGGGAAACGGCTTCCCCCCAGGACCGGGGGGTTCCGGGGGGTCGCCCCCCCGGACTAGCACCGTAGCGCCGTACTCAGCCGCGCCGGTCCGCTCGACCGTCCCGCCGAGGCCCGCCACCATCAGCTGGAAGCCGTAGCAGATGCCGAGGACCGGGATACCCGCGCCGAACAGGCCGGGCGGGGCGGGCGGGGCTCCCTCGGCGTAGACCGAGGCCGGGCCGCCGGACAGGATGACCGCCTTGGGCCGCCTGGCCAGCATCTGCTCGACCGGCAACCAAGACGGGACGATCTCGGAATAGACGTGGCACTCCCGCACCCGCCGGGCGATCAGCTGCGCGTACTGCGCGCCGAAGTCGACCACGAGGACGGTATCGAAGCCTCCGGGCACGCTAGCCGCCTTCCTCAGAGGTCTTGGCGTCGGACCGGGCCTGGCCCGCGGGCACCGGCCCGCTGCCCGGTCCGGCGGGCCGGACCGGGGCGGCCGCGACGCGGAGCCTGGCGATCCGCCGGCCGTCGAGTTCGGTCACGGTGATCGTGCGGCCGGCCGCCTGGACGCTATCGCCGACGGACGGCAGGTCGCCGAGCGCGGCGAGCACGTACCCTGCGGCGGTCTCGTACGGGCCTTCGGGCAGCTCGATCCCGGTCTGCTCGGTGAACTCGTCCAGGTTGAGCAGCCCGTCAACCTCCACCTCGCCGCCGTGCAGCTTAGTCGCCTCGTCGTGTTCGGCGTCGTACTCGTCCCTGATGTCGCCGATCAGCTCCTCCACCAGGTCTTCCAGGGTGACGATGCCGGCCGTGCCGCCATAGTCGTCGACCACGATGGCCAGGTGCGCCCGCTCGCGCCGCATCTCGGACAGCGCGGAGAGCACGGTCTTGCTGATCGGGAGGAATTTCACGGGCCGGCTGATCCGCCCGACCGGGGCCGACAGGCTGGCCGCGCCGGGGCCGAGCAGGTCCCGTACGTGCACGAAGCCGATCACGTTGTCGTAGGTGTCCTGATACACGGGCAGCCGGGAATGGGGAAGGCTGGCCGCGGTGGCCGCGGCCTGCGCGACCGGCATCTCCGCGTCGAGGAACACCACCTCGGTCCGGGGCACGAGGACCTCGCGGATCTGGCGCTTGCCCGCGTCGAAGACCTCCCCGGCGATCTGCCGCTCATCCGCGGACAGCGCCTGCGCGCCGGTCACCAGGTCGCGCAGTTCCTGCTCGGTCATGGCCTGACGGCCGACGCGGGGGTCGCCGCCGAGGACGGCGACCAGGACGTTCGACGAGGCGGTCAGCAGCCAGACGACCGGCCGGGCCAGCGTCGCGATCCGGTCCAGGAGCGGCGCGGCGACCAGCGCCAGCCTGGGCGCCCGCTGCAGCGCGATCCGCTTGGGCGCGAGCTCGCCGAGGACCAGGCTCACGAAGGTGATGCAGACGGTCACCACGATGAACGCGACCGTCGCCGCCCAGCCCGCCGACAAGTGCTGCCTGACCAGCCACGACTTCATCAGGCCCGCGAGGGTCGCGGCCCCGTAGGCGCCGGAGACCAGGGTGGCCAGCGTCACGCCGATCTGCACGGCGGAGAAAAACCGGTTCGGGTCCTGCGCGAGCCGCGCCGCCCGCTGCCCGCGCCTGCCGCGTTTGGCCAGCGCCCTGACCTGGCCCTCGCGCAGCGAGACGAGCGCCATCTCCGAGGCCGAGAAGAATCCCCCGATGGACACGATGACCAGGACGACGATGACGTCCAAGACGACCTTGCTCACGCCGCGATCGCCGGCTTCCTCCGATCAGCGCCGATGTGTCTGGCCAGTCTAGACCGGATACCGTGTGAGTCCCGTGTACACACACTGAGGAGGGCCTTCATGCGGGTGCTGGTCACCGGCGGCGCCGGTTACATCGGCAGCGTCGTCGCCGCGCAGCTCATCGCGGCCGGGCACGAGGTCACCGTGCTCGACGACCTGTCCACCGGGTACGCCGACGCGGTGCCCGCGGGCGCGGGGTTCGTCAAGGGCACGCTGCGGAACTGCGCCGCCGAGGTCCTGGCCGACGGCACCGACGCGGTGCTGCACTTCGCCGCGAAGTCGCTGGTCGGCGAGTCGGTGGCGGAGCCGGCCAAGTACTGGTCGGCCAACCTGGGTGGCACGCTCGCGCTACTCGACGCGATGCGCGAGATCGGGGTGCGCACGATCGTGTTCTCCTCCACCGCCGCGGTCTACGGCGAGCCGGAGCACACGCCCGTGGCCGAGACCGACCCCACCCGCCCGACCAGCCCGTACGGCGCGTCGAAGCTCGCCGTGGACACCACGCTGACCGAGTTCGCCAGGCTCTACGGGTTCGGCGCGGTCAGCCTGCGCTACTTCAACGTGGCCGGCGCTGCGCAGGCCAGCGACGGGACCTGGCTCGGCGAGCGGCACCGGCCGGAAACCCACCTGATCCCGACCGTGCTGGCCAGCGTGGCCGCCTCCAGAGCGGTGCAGATCTTCGGCGACGACTACGACACCCCGGACGGGACCTGCATCCGGGACTACATCCACGTCACGGACCTGGCGGACGCGCACCTGCGGGCGCTGGCGGCCTGCCAGCCGGGGCGGCACCGCATCTACAACCTCGGCAACGGGGAAGGGTTCTCGGTCCGCGAGGTGATCGACGCGTGCGCCGACGTCACCGGCGCCGCCATCGGCACGGACGTGACCGCGCGCCGCCCCGGCGACCCGGCCGTGCTTGTCGCCTCCTCCGAGCGGATCCAGACCGAGCTCGGCTGGCGGGCCACCAGGGACCTGCGTGACATGGCCGCCGACGCCTGGGCGTTCACCAAGGCACGGCGCGAGGCATGAGGGAGGAACCGATGCCGGCCATGAACCTATGCGACGAAGCGGCGCGGATCGCGGGCGAGATCGCCGAACTGCGGCACTCGATCCACCGCGAGCCTGAGATCGGCCTGGACCTGCCGAAGACGCAGGACAAGGTGCTCGGGGCGCTGGACGGGCTGCCGCTGGAGATCAGCACCGGCCAGGGGCTGAGCTCGGTGACGGCAGTACTGCGCGGCGGCCAGCCCGGGCCCGTCGTCCTGCTGCGCGGCGACATGGACGGGCTCCCGGTCACCGAGGAGACCGGTCTGCCCTACGCGTCGGTGATCCCGGGCGCGATGCACGCCTGCGGTCATGACCTGCACACCGCCATGCTGGCCGGCGCCGCGCGGCTGCTGTCGGCCCGCCAGGCCGAACTGCCCGGCACCGTGATCTTCATGTTCCAGCCGGGCGAGGAGGGCTACGCCGGGGCCAGGCACATGATCAACGAGGGCGTGCTCGACGCCGCGGGCGAGCGCCCGGTCGCGGCCTACGCGCTGCACGTGAGCTCGAACCGGCTGCCCTGCGGGGTGTTCTCGACCAAGGGCGGCCCGATGCTGGCCGCCGCCGACCAGATCACGGTCACCGTCCGCGGGCGCGGCGGACACGCGTCGACCCCGCACCGGGCCGCGGACCCGATCCCCGCCGCCTGCGAGATGGTGATCGCGCTGCAGACGCTGGTGACCAGGCACTTCGACGTGTTCGATCCGGTCGTCATCACCGTCGGCAGCTTCCACGCTGGCACCGCCGACAACGTGATACCCGACGAGGCCACGTTCCTGGCCACCGCGCGGTCGTTCAGCCGCGAGTCCAGGAGCGCGCTGGCCGAACTGGTGCCGCGGCTGATCGGGGACATCGCCCGCGCGCACGGCCTGACCGCCGAGGCCGACTACGCCCGCGAGTACCCGGTGACCATCAACGACGCGGGCGAGGCGGCGTTCGCCGAACAGGTGATCACCGGCGTGTTCGGATCCGGGCGCGGCGAGACGGCCCAGTTCCCGCTCACCGGGGCCGAGGACTTCTCCTTCGTGCTAGATCAGGTCCCCGGCGCGTTCGTCATGCTCGGCGCCTGCCCGCCCGGGCAGGACCCGGAGACCGCACCGACCAATCACTCCGCGGTCGCGGTGTTCGACGACGCGGCGCTGGCCGACGGCACCGCGCTCTACGCCGAACTGGCCCTGCACCGCCTGGCCGTGAGGTAGCGCGCCGGTCGAGGGATCCTCTCAGAGGCTGGCCACGTCGGCTTGCTTGGCGCGGACGGCCTCGGCGGCGGTGCGCAGGTCGGCCAGCTCGGCTTCGGTCAGGTCGCGCTCGACCACGCGGCGGACCCCGACGGCGCCTAGCTCGGCCTCCACGCCCAGGTACACGCCGCTGATGCCGTACTGGCCGTCCACCCACGCGCAGACCGGCATGATCTCGCCCGTGTCCAGCGCGACCGCGCGCGCCATCCGGGCCGCGGCCGCCGACGGCGCGTAGAACGCCGAGCCGGTCTTCAGCAGCGCGACGATCTCGCCGCCGCCGTTCCTGGTCCGGGTGACGAGCGCCTCGATCTCGTCGGCGGGCAGCAGCCCGGACAGCGGCTGGCCGTCCACCGTGCAAGCCGAGGGCACCGGCACCATGGTGTCGCCGTGCGAGCCGAGCGTCAGCGTCCGGACCGACCCGACCGGAACGCCGAGCTTCTCCGCCACGAAGTAGCTGAACCTGGCCGTGTCGAGCATCCCGGCCTGACCCATCACCCGGTGGTGCGGGAACCCGGACACCTTGGCCGCCAGGGCGGTCATCTCGTCCAGCGGGTTCGACACCACGATCAGCACCGCGTCGGGCGCGTACTTGGCGACGTTCTCCACCACGTTCCTGACGATCTTGGCGTTGACCTCGATCAGGTCCATCCGGCTCATGCCGGGCTTGCGCGGCAGCCCCGCGGTGACGATGACGATGCCAGATCCGGCGATCGCCTCGTAGCCCCCGCCGTCGGCGCCCGTGCTCTGGCCGGTCACCCTGGTCTCGAACCCCTCGACCGGGCGCGACTGGTTCAGGTCCAGGGCCAGCCCCTCGGGCCTGCCCTCGATGATGTCGGTCAGCACCACCTCGTCGAAGATGTCGTACTCGGCGAGCCGCTGCGCGGTGGTCGAGCCGTAGAACCCGGCGCCGACGACGGTTACCTTGCCCTCACGTGCCATCTTGCGGAACTCCTTGTCCATGAATCCACTGGCCATTCGTCCTCGAAGGCGGCGGGGAGGTGACACCAACGCCGTTCGGGATAATGGGTTTTTGATCTTTAAGAATTCATCGCCTCGCGCAGGTTACCTTCGAGCGCGCCGAGGAACTCGCCGGTCGTCAGGAACGGGGCGTCCGGCCCGACCAGCAGGGCCAGGTCCTTGGTCATCGCGCCGCCCTCGATCGTGCGGACGCAGACGTCCTCCAGGGTGCGGGCGAACGCGGTGACCCCGGGCGTCCCGTCCAGCTTGCCGCGGTGCTCGAGCCCGCGGGTCCAGGCGAAGATGGACGCGACCGGGTTGGTCGAGGTCGGCAGGCCCTGCTGGTACTGCCGGTAGTGCCTGGTCACGGTGCCGTGCGCGGCCTCGGCCTCGATCGTGCGGCCGTCCGGCGTCATCAGCACGCTGGTCATCAGGCCGAGCGAGCCGTAGCCCTGCGCCACCATGTCGGATTCCACGTCGCCGTCGTAGTTCTTGGTGGCCCAGACCAGGCCGCCCTCCCACTTGAGCAGCTGGGCCACTATGTCGTCGATCAGCCGGTGCTCGTAGGTGATCCCGGCCGCCTCGAACTCGGCCTTGAACTCCGCCTCGAAGATCTCGGCGAACAGGTCCTTGAACCGGCCGTCGTAGGCCTTGAGGATCGTGTTCTTGGTGGACAGGTAGAGCGGGTAACGCCGGCTGAGCGCGTAGCGCATCGTGGCCCGGGCGAAGTCGCGGATCGAGTCGTCGTAGTTGTACATGGCCATCGCCACGCCGCCGCCGGTGAACCGGGCGACCTCGAGCTCGATGGGGTGGCCCTCGTGGTCAGGCACGTAGGAGATCGTCACCGTGCCCGGGCCAGGCACCACGAAGTCGGTGGCCTTGTACTGGTCGGCGTGCGCGTGCCTGCCGATGATGATGGGCTTCTTCCAGCTCGGCACCAGCCTCGGGATGTTCGAGATCACGATCGGCTCGCGGAAGATGACCCCGCCCAGGATGTTGCGGATCGTGCCGTTCGGCGAGCGCCACATCTTCTTGAGGCCGAACTCGGCGACCCGGGCCTCGTCCGGCGTGATCGTCGCGCACTTCACGCCGACGCCGTGCCGCTGGATGGCGTGCGCCGCGTCGATCGTCACCTGGTCATCGGTCGCGTCGCGGTGCTGGACGGACAGGTCGTAATAGTCCAGCTCGATATCCAGGTAGGGCAGGATGAGCTGGTCCTTGATGTCCTGCCAGATGATCCGCGTCATCTCGTCCCCGTCGAGGTCCACGACGGGGTTCGCTACCTTGATCTTGGGCATGGTTTCCTAGTTCCCTTCATCGGCACCCGCTCCGGGCGGGAGGTATAGCGCGCTCACGGCAGGACCAGCGCGATGGCGAGCACCCCGGCGCCGAGCGCCGTGAACGCCACCACGTCGGCGGCCTTCCACCGTGAGGACAGCAGTTCGGTGTAGCGCGGCGGGAGCAGCAGCCGGGCCGCCGCGGCCGCGAGCAGGGCGCCGCCCACCACGCTCGTGCCCAGCCCTGCGTACTTCGGTCCCTGCCAGGTGATGAGCAGCCCGACGCCGACCCCCGCGAGCACGATCAGGTAGGGCAGCCAGCTCGCGGGCCGGCTCGCGGGAGCGTCGTGTTCGCCGACGGCGTTCCTGGCGGCTCTGGCGGCTCTGGCGGCTCTGGCGGCCTTGGCGTCCTTGGCGTCCTTGGCGCGGGCGCGGGCGCGGTGGCCGGGAGGCGTCCCCGGGCGCCGGGGGGAGCCCTGGTGGTGGACGGGTGGCGGCGCGCCCGCCAGTCCCCTATCAGAGCCAGCATTCGCCGGCCTATTCGCCATCCACGTGCCTCCCGGCTGTCCGGTCGGAAGTTTACCCGCGCCGGTCCCTGCCCGGCGCGACGGAGGGCCCGGATCGCGCCCACGCAATTGCGGGTCAGAAGGTGGACAAACGATGACACGGGGGGTGACCGGATGGTGAGATATCCGTATCGGTTCCGATAGCCTGGAGGCTCCTTGTGGATACACCGTTCGTCCGCATCGAGGAAAGCGGCGAGGTGGTCTCGCTGCGCGGCGAAGTGACGACCGTCGGCCGCGGCCGGGGCGTCGACGTCCGCCTCGAGGATCCGAGCGTCTCGCGGCTGCACGCCGAACTCGTCCGCCGCGGCCCCTACGTGTACGTGGTCGACCTGGGTTTATCACGCAACGGGACCCGGGTGAACGGGCGGCCCGTCGCCCGCCGGGTCCTCGACGACGGCGACGTGCTGAGCTTCGGCGCCGCCCGCTGCCGGATCGGGGGGCTGGCGCAAGAGGTCATCAGCGCCGATTCCGAGCTGCGCCGCCCGGCCGCACCCGAACTCACCCGCCGCGAGCTTGACGTGCTCACCTCGCTGTGCCGGCCCGCGCTGTCGGACGAGGCGTTCGCCCTGCCCGCCACCGCACACGACATCGCCGTGGAGCTGGTGGTGACCGAAGCAGCGGTCAAGCAGCACCTGCTGCGCCTCTACCAGAAGTTCCGGATTCCCGAGGGCCCCAACCGGCGGACCAGGCTGGCCAACGAGGTCGTCGCGCTCGGGCTGGTCCGCCCGATGCCCCCTGCCTCTGCCTCTGCCGAGTTCGGGGAACCGTTAGCGGTGAGCGTGCCTGAGCAGCCAGTTCGTCGCTGACGAGAACAGCCCGTGCAGCGCGGGCAGGTGGGGGATGGCGACCGGGAAGTAGTCCGGGGCCTGCGACGCCGCCAGCAGCACGATCGCGGCGGCCAGGCCCCACGCCGCCACCGTGATGACCACCGAGGACAGCGTGCCGCGCGACACGGCGGCCGCCATCCGGTTCAGTTGCCTGCGCGGCCGGCGGGAGCCGGGGCCGATGGCGTACCAGGCGACCATCGCCCCGGCCGCGTACGCTCCGGCGCGCGGCATGGTCACGTGGTGGTGCCCGAGGAGGATCGCCGCGGCGTAGACGGCCACGCCCGCACCGAACGCCAGGGGCGCCATCAGCAGTTCGGTGAGCAGGGCCCGGGCCACCGTCCACGGGGCGGTGACCACCACGACCAGCGGGTCGATGGCCCGGGGACCGCGCACCGACCGGCGCACGGCCAGCGCGCTCTGGGCCCGGTCAGCCGCGCGGAGCAGGGTGATCCCGGCCAGCGAGACGATCAGCCCGGCCACGGGCAGCAGCACCGCCAGCGCCACCGCGGCGACCAGGACGGCCAGGCCCGCCAGCATGGGCCTGCCACGGCCGGCCGGGTTCAGCGGTCCGTACTGCGCCCCGGACTGTACGCCTGCGGGCCAGGCCTCGCGACCGGGCGGCGGGACGGGGATCGAGCCTGGGCCCGGAACCGGGTTCCGGGCGGACGGAGCCCACGCGGGCGGGGCGGAGCCGTTCGCGCCGCTGAGCGGGGCCGGTGCGCCGGGGCCGGGCCTGGCCGGGGCGTAGGCGACCGGCGGCAGCAGGTCAGCGACGTCCCTGGCCGCCTGCTTTGGTCCGGGGTACGACCGCACGGGAGCGGGCCCGACGGGGGCGATGGGGGCGAAGGCCGACGGCAGGGCCGCCGGAGCGCCAGGGACCGGGCCGGGCGGGAGCATCGTATGCGTCGGGGGGAACGCGGCGACGGGCGCCTTGGTGAAGTCCAGGTCGCTCGCCTGGGCGCTCAGCCAGGTGGCCGCGGGCCGGCGGGCCGGGTCCCTGGCCAGCGCCGCGGCCACCAGCGGGAGCAGGGCCGGGGGGACACCATCGAGGTCCGGCTGCCCGGAGACGATGCGGAAGAAGATCTGTTCGTAGGAGTCGCCCGGGTACGGCGTGCGCCCGGTCGCCGCGAACGCCATCGTCGCGCCCCAGGAGTGCACGTCCGAGGCGGGGCTGCTCGGCCGACCCTCGATGACCTCGGGGGCCAGGTACCCGGGAGTGCCCATGACCAGGCCGGTCTGGGTCAGCCGGGTGGCGTCGCCGGCCTGCGCGATGCCGAAGTCGATCACCACCGGCCGGTCCTCGGCGAGCATCACGTTGCCCGGCTTGAGGTCGCGGTGGACCACGCCCGCCGCGTGGATCGCCGCCAGCGCCGCCGCCGTGCCGTAGGCCAGCCTGCGCAGGCCCTGGCTGGACAGCCGCCCGCGCTCGCGCACCATCTGGTCCAGCGTCGGCCCGCGCACGTACCGCGTGACGATGTAGGGGAACTCCCCGGTCAGGTCGGCGTCGAGCACCTCGGCGACGAACGGGCTGCGGACCCGGCGCATGGTGTCGACCTCGCGGGCCAGGCGGCGGCGGGCGTTGGTGTCCTCGACGCCCAGCACCTTGTCGGCGGCCAGGACCTTGATCGCGACCTCGCGGCCCTCGGGATCCAGGGCAAGGTGCACGACCCCCATGCCGCCTTCCCCAAGGCGGTCCTGAAGGCGATACGGGCCGAGACTCGCCGGGAGTCGTTCCGTCGCAGGCATCGCGGAATCCAGGGTACGAAACCGATGCAACCTTGGGGAGACGGTCCAGGCGCCAATAGAATCACGGCATCGCTACCTGTGGGGCTAACAGATGACTGAGCATGATGACGCGCTCTCGCTGGACATGGTCACCGCCGCGCTGCGCGCGGACAGCACGGACGTGGCCATCTACGCCCGCGTCCTGACCCAATCGCTGGGCGAGGCGTTGCCGAGCGACTTCGTCACCGTGGACAGGGAGCGGTCCGTGTCCGACCGGATGAAGGGGCGTCCGGGCGAGATCTCCAGGATCGCCGTCCAGCTCGGCGACCTGCAGATGACGCTGTCGGTCAAGAACGGCCGGGCGGTCGCGGAGATCTGCCGCGCGGTGCGCGGCGTGGTGCTGTCCAGGCAGACGGTGCCCGTCCACGAATGGGCCGCCGCGCTGGCCAGCGCGCTGGTCACCTACGCGGAGCAGAACGCGCAGGCCGCCCAGGCCCTGCGCAAGCTGGTCGCGGGCAGCTAGCTGTGGTGTGGGGTCGGGGGTGGGATGACTACCGAGCTGGAGCTGGTCAGCTGGCGGCGTTCGGTCAGCGAGCTGTACGCTGCGGTGCGCGCCGAGGATGATCCGCAGGCCGGGCACAAGCTGTGGCGGCATGGCCGCGACGAGCTGTTCCGGACCCACCCGCAGAGCCCGCTAACGCCCGGAGACCCACTGCGCGCCACCGGGCTGCCCTACTGGCCCTACGACCCCGCGCTGCGCTGGGAGCTACCGCTGCTTCCCGCAGAGCGGGAGGAGTCGCGGTCCGTCCCGAGCAGCGACGGCACCATCCCCCTGGTCCTCGTGGGCAGCGTGCGGCTGCCCGCGCCGCTGGACGCGGTGATCGACGTGTGGTGGCTGCACCAGTACGGGGGCGGGCTGTTCCTGCCGCTGCGCGACGGCACCGCGGGCACGTCCAGCTACGGCGGCGGCCGGTACGCGCTCGACACGGCCAAGGGCGCCGACCTGGGCGGCGGGGACGGCACGCTGGTCGTCGACCTGAACTTCCTCTACCACCCGTCCTGCCGGTACAACCACGCCTGGCAGTGCCCGCTGGCCCCGGCCGGGAATACCATCGGCGCTCCGGTCACGGCCGGCGAGCAGATGTGACGTGATACGCCGACCTCCGGAAAGGATCGGGGAGGATCCGGGCTCCGGGGAGGATTTTGTGCACTATAGGCCCCCGGATCCTCCCGAGGCCCCCGGATCCTCCCGAGGCCCCCGGATCCTCCCGCAAGCCCCCGGATCCTCCCGCAAGCCCGAATCTTCCCCAGAAAACTATCCGCGGTTCCGCACTGGTGATCGGATATCGCACTGCTGGGGTCAGTGGGGTCAGTGGGGCCCGTGGGACTCCCCGGTGCCGCGCTTAACCGGACGTATCCGCCTGATCCGAGTCTGCAACCTGGTAGTGGCGGACGGTCAGGTCGCGCTCGATCAGGAACTGATCGTCATCCGGGTAGAAGACGGCCCGGTCGATGTCGAGGCCGGCGAAGCCCTCGATCGTGGCCAGGGACTCCCAGAAGCTCAGGGTAACGAACTCGGCACGCTCGCCTTCCACGCGCCAGAACAGCCAGGCTCCGCGGTTACCTGGGGTGCGCTGATAGCCCTCAATGCCGGTCCGCTGGACGTACGCCGCGTAGGCGTCAGCGTCCTGCGCCCGGACCGCTCCGCGCCAGATTCTCGCGATCATCCCCCGATACTCGCACGGCTACGAGCGGGAGGCCGCACTCGGATCCGGCTGGTGCTGCTCGCCGACGGTCAGCTCGACGCGCTCGTTGTAGAAGCACATCAGGCCGGCGATCTGCTCGGCTCCGGGGATCGGCGTCTCGTAACTCCACACGACGTCCTGGTAGGTCTCGCCGCCGACCTGAGCTGACCAGTACGACGCCTGGCCCTTGAACGGGCAGGTCGTCGCCGTCGCGGTGGGCTGCAGCAGCTCCGTGCGCACGTCCTCGCGGGGCAGGTAGTAGCGGACCGGGGAGCCGGTCTCGTCGAGGCGCAGCGCGCGGTCCGAGGAGGCCAGTTTCTGGCCGCCCACGCTGACCTCGATGTGCCGCTCGGCCGGGGTGATCGTGATGGTGTGCCCTGATGCCATGTTTGGCACAACCACCCGGCCGCCCGAGGGATTCCGGGCCGCCCGGGCGGCGTCTCCGCGGAAACGCCTCGCGCAATTGCTCCGACTCCGGGAAAAGATCATGGAAGATCCGGGTTCAGTGGAGGATTTGGGGGACTATAGGCCCCCGGATCTTCCACCAAGCCCGAATCTTCCACCGAAATATGGGATTATTTCGCACGGGTGAGCGAACAGAAGCTTAGAGAGGCCTCCGGGATGCCCGGGACAACCAGGGCGCCGGGGTCAGCGCCCCGTGAACGTGGCCTTTCCCGGGCCGTTCTCGAGGAAGCTGCGCATGCCGGCGCGCTGGTCCTGCGTGCCGAACAGGGCGGCGAACTGGACCCGCTCGAGCTCCAGGCCGGTGGCCAGGTCAACCCCCAGGCCGAAGTCGATGGCCTGCTTGGCCGCGCGCAGCGCGAGGGCGGGGCCGGCCGTATACCGCTGCGCCATCCCCACCGCCGCCTCGTAGACCGAGGCGTCCGGCGCGACCAGGTCCACCAGGCCGATGGCGTGCGCCTCGGCCGCCCGGACCATCCGGCCGGTGAAAATCAGGTCCTTGGCCCGGGAAGGCCCGACCAGGCGGGGCAGCCGCTGCGTGCCGCCCGCCCCGGGGATGACGCCGAGCAGGATCTCCGGCTGGCCGAGTCTGGCGTTCTCCCCCGCGACACGGAAGTCCGCCGCCAGGGCCAGCTCGAGCCCACCGCCCAGGGCGTACCCCGTGATCGCGGCGATCACCGGCTTGCCCAGGCCGGCGATCAGCCCCATGGCCTCCTGCAGCCGCCCCGAGCGCAGCGCCATCTCGGCGTAGCCCGCCTCGGCCATGTTCCCGATGTCGGCCCCGGCGGCGAAGGCCTTCTCGCCGCCGTAGATGATCACCGCGCGGACCTGCTCGTCGTCCGCGGCCGCGCGAGCGGCGTCCGCGAGCTCGCCGGTCAGCTGGTCGTTCATCGCGTTGACCGGCGGCCGGTCCAGCCGGACCGTGCCGATGCCGTCCGCCACCTCGAGCCGGACGAATTCACCCATGGCCCATCCCCTCCCTGACGAAGCGCACGGACTCAGCGCAGGTCGCCGTTGACCATCCCGGCCGGCGCCTGCGGGAAGGTGACCAGGCCCATCTCGGCCCGGCTGTCGAGCAGCCGATGCCGCGGCAGGACCCGCACCGTGTAGCCGAACGGCCCAGGCCGGTCGAGCGGGACCTCACCGCAGTACCGCTCCAGGCCGGTGGCCTCGGAGGCGCCCTCGGCCGACAGCGTGGCATAGGCGGGCGCGGCGATCTCGCCCTCCTCGTCGGGGCGCCCGTACACCACCTCCACCGCGACGTCGCCCGGGCTGAGCTCGCCCAGCGCCACCGACACCCGCACCACCAGGACCGAGCCGAGGAGCTGCCCCGCGGCCTCGGACTCCACGTGCTCGATCCGCACCTGGGGCCACGCCGCCTGCACGCGCTGCTTCCAGGCCGCGAGCTCCCGCGCGGGCCCGAACGCGGACCCGTCGGCCAGCGCCCGCGACGAGGCCGCGGCGGGCACGTAGAGCTCCGTGGTGTACTCCCTGACCATCCGCTCGGCCTGTACCTTCGGCCCGAGTGAGCGGAGCGTGTGCCTGATCCGCTCCACCCACCCCAGCGGAACCCCGTCCGCGTCCCGGTCGTAGAACAGCGGCGCCACCGACTTGCCGAGCAGTTCGTACAGGGCCTGGGCCTCAAGCTCGTCACGCCGCGCGGCGTCGTGAACCCCGTCGGCCGACGGGATCTCCCACCCGTTCCCGCCGTCGTACCACTCGTCCCACCAGCCGTCACGTACGGACAGGTTCAGCGCGCCGTTCAGCGCCGCCTTCATGCCCGACGTCCCGCAGGCCTCCAGCGGGCGCAGCGGGTTGTTCAGCCAGACGTCGCACCCCTGGACGAGGGTGTGCGCCATCGCCATGTCGTAGTCGGGCAGGAACACGATCCGGCGCCGGACGTCGGGCGTGTCACTGAACTGGACCATCTGCTGGATCAGCGCCTTGCCGCCGTCGTCGGCGGGGTGCGCCTTGCCCGCGACGATGATCTGGACCGGCTGCGCGGGGTCGTTCAGCAGCGCCGTGAGCTCGGCGGGGTTGTTCAGCATGAGCGTGAGCCGCTTGTACGACGGCACCCGGCGGGCGAACCCGATGGTCAGCACGTGCTCGTCAAGCACCTCGTCGGTCCAGGTCAGCTCGGCCCCGGACGCGCCGCGCTGGCGCCAGGAGGCGAGCAGCCGCCGCCGGGTCTCGGCCACCAGCCTGGCCCGCAGCACGTGCCTGGCCTCCCAGATCTCCGCGGCCGGCGCGGCCGCGGCCCGTTCCCAGTCCCAGTCGGTGGCGTCGCCCGCCGAGGTCCCGGTCAGGAACAAGACCTCCGGTGCCACCCAGGTGGGGGTGTGCACGCCGTTGGTCACCGAGCCGATCGGCACCTCGCTGGTGTCGAACCCCGGCCACAGCCCGGCGAACATCTTCCTGCTGACCTCGCCGTGCAGGATCGAGACGCCGTTGACGCGCTGGGCCAGGCGCATGCCCATGACGGCCATGTTGAACATGTCGGGGTCGCCGCCCGGGTAGGTTTCCGCGCCGAGCGCGAGCACGTCGTCGATCGGCAGCAGCGGGTCGTCGTCGAAGTGCGCCCGCACCAGGTCGCGCTCGAACCTGTCGATGCCCGCAGCGACCGGGGTGTGCGTGGTGAACACGGTGCCGGCCCGGGTGACCTGCAGGGCCTCGGCGAAGCTCAGGCCCTGCCCGCCGTACTCGCGGATCCGCTCCAGGCCGAGGAACCCGGCGTGCCCTTCGTTAGTGTGGAACACCTCGGGCGCCGGGTGCCCGCGCAGCGCGCAGAACGCCCGGACCGCCCGCATCCCGCCGATGCCGAGGAGGAGTTCCTGGCGGAGCCGGTGCTCGCTGCCGCCGCCGTACAGCCGGTCGGTGATCTCGTGCAGGCCGGGCTCGTTCTCCTCCACGTACGAATCGAGTAGCAGCAGCGGGATCCGCCCCACCTGCGCCACCCAGACCTGGGCGTTCAGCTGGCGGCCCGCGGGCAAGCCAACCGCGACGTGCACCGCGGACCCGCCGGCGTCGCGCAGCAGCTCGAGCGGCAGCCCGTTCGGGTCGTCGCCCGGGTAACGCTCGGCCTGCCAGCCGTCGGCGGACAGCGACTGGGTGAAGTACCCGTGCCGGTACAGCAGCCCGACCCCGATCAGCGGGACGCCCAGGTCGCTGGCCGACTTCAGGTGATCGCCGGCCAGGATGCCCAGGCCGCCGGAGTACTGGGGCAGCGCGGCGGTGATCCCGTACTCCGGGGAGAAGTACGCCACCGACGCGGGGCCGATCTCGGTCAGCCCGGCGCCGGTGTACCAGCGCGGATCCGATATGTACCGGTTCAGGTCCTCCTCCGCCTCCCGCAGCGCGGCGAGGAATCGCGTATCGGCCGCGAGGGCGGAGATCCGGGCGGGCGGCAGCGCGCTGAGCATCGCGATCGGGTCGCCGCCCGACGCCGCCCAGGCGGCCGGGTCGATCGACGCGAACAGGTCGGCCGTCGGGGCGTGCCAGGACCAGCGGAGGTTCAGCATCAGGCCCTGCAGCGGGGCCAGCGGCTCGGGGAGGGTAATGCGGACGGTGAACCGGCGAATCGCTCTCACGGGCCGACCCTAATGGGTCCGCGCGGCACGGACGAACCCATCCCGGCATACCGGACCGCTAATCTGGGCAGTTCAACCAGAAAAGAAATTCAATTTAGCCGAACGAACGTTGGTGACTCCCCCGCGTCACCGGCCCGTGACCGATGCCGGCCAGCCGCGCCTTTACCCGCCCCGCGCTGGCATGATCCGCACCGTCCTCGGTAGCGTAACTGGCGTGATGGGACGAATCCCGATCCTCGACCTCGAGCCGGTAGTCGAGGAGGGTGCCCGCCCGGCGAAGGCGGTGGCCGGGGAGACCTTTCAGGTCAGCGCCACCGTGTTCCGCGAGGGGCACGGCGTCATCGGCACCGGGGTGGTACTGCGCGACCCCGGGCGCAACCTGGGCCCGGTCACGCTGATGCGGGAGCTCGCGCCGGGCACCGACCGGTACGGCGCGGACGTGACCGTGACCAGCGAGGGCCTGTGGCGCTTCCACGTGGAGGCGTGGGCCGACCCGATCGCGAGCTGGCACCACGACGCGGCGATCAAGATCCCGGCCGGCCAGGACGTCGAGTTGATGCTCACCGAGGGCGCGCTGCTCTACGAGCGGGCGGTGCGGCGGATCCCGCAGCCGCTGGGCGCGAGCCGCAACGCCGCGGCCAGGGCCGCGTTGCGGGCGCTGATCGCGATGATGCGCGACCCCGGGCTGAGCCCGGCCGAACGGCTCACGGCGGCCGAACACCCCGCCGTTACCGCCGTCCTGGCCGCGTGGCCGCTCCGCGACCTGCTCACCAGGTCGCCCTCGCTGACCGTGCAGGTGGACAGGGAGCGCGCGCTTTACGGCTCTTGGTACGAGTTCTTTCCCAGGTCTGAAGGGGTTCAGTTCGACCCGGCGGGCCGCAAGCCGCCGATCTCCGGCACGCTGCGCACCGCAGCCAAGCGCCTCGACGCGATCGCGGCGATGGGCTTCGACGTGGTGTACCTGCCGCCGGTGCACCCGATCGGTTTCACGCACCGGAAGGGCCGCAACAACACGATGACCCCGCAGCCCGGCGACCCGGGCTCGCCGTGGGCGATCGGGTCCCCGGACGGCGGGCACGACACCATCCACCCGGACCTGGGCACGATGGCGGACTTCGACGCGTTCGTCGAGCGCACCCGCGAGCTTGGCATGGAGGTCGCGCTCGACCTGGCGCTGAACGCCTCCCCGGACCACCCCTGGGTGAAGGAGCACCCGGAGTGGTTCACGACCAGGGCGGACGGCTCGATCGCGTACGCGGAGAACCCGCCGAAGAGGTACCAGGACATCTACCCGCTGAACTTCGACAACGACCCGGAGGGCCTCTACGCCGAGGTGCTGCGGATCGTCCGGCTGTGGATGGAGCACGGGGTCCGGATCTTCCGCGTGGACAACCCGCACACCAAGCCGCTGCGGTTCTGGGAGCGGCTGCTCGCCGAGATCGCCGTCAGCGACCCCGACGTGCTGTTCCTGGCCGAGGCGTTCACCCGTCCGGCCATGATGCGGACCCTGGCCAAGATCGGGTTCCACCAGTCGTACACGTACTTCACCTGGCGGAACACCGTCGAGGACCTGACCGCGTACATGCGGGAGCTGGCGGGCCCTGACGCCCTCTACATGCGGCCCAACTTCTTCGCCAACACCCCGGACATCCTGCACGAGTACCTGCAGCACGGCGGGGTCCCCGCGTTCAGGATCCGGGCCGTGCTCGCGGCTACGCTCTCCCCCACGTGGGGTATCTACTCCGGGTACGAGCTGTGCGAGAACGTCCCGGTGCGCCCAGGCAGCGAGGAGTACATGGACTCGGAGAAGTACCAGTACAAGCCCCGCGACTGGGACCGGGCCGCCCGCGAGGGCATCGGCATCTCGGACTACATCACAGAATTGAACCGGATCAGGAGATCCCACCCGGCGCTGCACAGACTGCGAAATCTGCGCTTCCACGCCGTTGACCAGCCAGAACTTATGTGCTATTCGAAGCGAGCCTCCAGTAGGATCCAGTCAGGCCGCAACAGCTACGCGGACCGGGGGGACGACACCGTGATCGTGGTCGTCAACCTGAACCCGTACCGGGCCAGGGAGGCGACGGTATGGCTGGATCTGCCCGCGCTCGGGGTGGACGGCCCGTTCGTCGTGACCGATGAGCTGACCGGCGAGTCGTACTGGTGGGGACGGGCCAACTACGTGCGCCTGGACCCGGCGACCCGGCCCGCTCACATCTTCACCGTCACACAAGGCGTGTAACAGCGCCCCGACAGGAACGACCCGGGAGATCTCGCAGTGTCCGAGCATCACGACGCGATAGCTGACTCGTTCTCGTTCGACCAGCCACGGGACCCCGAGTGGTACCGGCGCGCGGTGTTCTACGAAGTACTCGTCCGCGGGTTCCAGGACTCCACCGGGGACGGCACCGGCGACCTGCGCGGGCTGATCTCCCGGCTGGATTACCTGGAATGGCTCGGCATCGACTGCATCTGGCTGCTGCCGATCTACCCCTCGCCGCTGCGCGACGGCGGGTACGACATCGCCGACTTCATGGCCGTGCTGCCCGAGTACGGGAACATCGGCGACTTCGTCGCCCTGGTCGACGAGGCGCACAAGCGCGGCATCCGGGTCATCGCCGACCTGGTCATGAACCACACCAGCGACCAGCACCCGTGGTTCCAGGCGTCCCGCAGCGACCCGGACGGCCCGTACGGCGACTTCTACGTCTGGTCCGACACCGACGACAAGTACACCGGGGCGCGGGTCATCTTCGTCGACACCGAGCAGTCCAACTGGACCTTCGACCCGGTCCGCGGGCAGTACTACTGGCACAGGTTCTTCTCGCACCAGCCCGACCTCAACTTCGAGAACCCCGTGGTGCAGGACGCCATGATCGAGGTGCTGCGGTTCTGGCTGGACCTCGGGATCGACGGCTTCCGGCTGGACGCGGTGCCCTACCTGTACGAGCGGGAGGGCACCAACTGCGAGAACCTGAAGGAGACGCACGAGTACCTCAAGCGGGTCAGGTCCGAGGTGGACAAGCTCTACCCGGACCGGGTGCTGCTCGCCGAGGCGAACCAGTGGCCCGCCGACGTGATCGAGTACTTCGGGGACGCGGAGACTGGCGGCGACGAGTGCCACATGGCCTTCCACTTCCCGCTCATGCCGCGCATCTTCATGGCCGTGCGCCGGGAGCAGCGCTACCCGATCTCGGAGATCCTGGCCCAGACCCCGCCCATCCCGGCCAGCTGCCAGTGGGGCATCTTCCTGCGCAACCACGACGAGCTCACGCTCGAGATGGTCACCGACGACGAGCGTGACTACATGTACGCCGAGTACGCCAAGGACCCCCGGATGAAGGCGAACATCGGGATCAGGCGCCGGCTGGCCCCGCTGCTTGACGGGGACAGGAACCAGCTCGAGCTGTTCACCGCCCTGCTGCTGTCGCTGCCCGGCTCGCCCGTGCTCTACTACGGCGACGAGATCGGCATGGGGGACAACATCTGGCTCGGGGACCGGGACGGCGTCCGGACCCCGATGCAGTGGACGCCCGACCGCAACGCCGGCTTCTCCCAATCCGACCCGCAGCGGCTGTACCTGCCGCCCGTCATGGACGCGATCTACGGCTACCAGGCGCTCAACGTCGAGGCCCAGCAGCGCAACCCCGCCTCGCTGCTGCAGTGGACCAGGCGGATGATCGAGATCCGCAAGCGGCACCCGGTGTTCGGGCTCGGCACGTACGAGGAGCTCACCTCCTCCAACCCCAGCGTGCTGGCCTTCGTCCGGCTGCCCGCCACCTCGCCCGACGCCAGCGAAGACGGCTCGGACCGCATCTTGTGCGTCAACAACCTGTCCAGGTTCCCCCAGCCGGTGGAGCTTGACCTGCGCCGGTTCATGGGCGTCACGCCGGTGGAGTGCATGGGCGGGGTGACCTTCCCCAAGATCGGCGAGCTCAGCTACCTGCTGACGCTGCCGGGACACGGTTTTTACTGGTTTCAGCTCCCATCCGCCAATAAATGACGGGGCGGGGGGTAAGGCAGCTTCATGACCTTTGAGGACGTGCTGACCACCTGGCTCGTTAAGCAGCGCTGGTTCGCCGGCAAGGGGCGGACCGTCCACGACCTGGCGGTCGTGGCCGACACCGAGATCACCGGCGGCGACCCCGGCCTGCGGCACCTGATGGTCACCGTCTCGCACGGCGCAACCTCCGATTGCTACCAGCTCTTCATCGGCCAGCGCGCGCGGCTCCCGGCCCGGCTGCGGCACGCCAGCATCGGGTCGGACGGGGGCTGGCAGGTCTACGACGCGCTACACGACCCGGACCTGACCCGGCCGCTGCTCGACGCGATCGTGGCCGACCGGGTGATCGGCGCGCTGCGGTTCTGCCGGATCCCCGGGGCCGACTTCTCCTGGGCCGGCGGGGCCGGGCTCGACAGCCTGGTGCTGACCGGGGAGCAGAGCAACACGAGCCTGGTGTTCGGCGATTCGGCCATCTTCAAGGCGTTCCGCCGCGTCGCCCCCGGGCCCAACCCCGACCTGGAGGTGGCGGCGGCCCTGGCCGACCTCGGCTCCACCCACGTGGCCGAGCCGTTCGGGTGGATCGAGACGAAGATGGAGGGCGCCACGGCCGTGCTCGCCATCGTGTCGCGGTACCTGCGCGCGGCCTCGGACGGCTGGTCGCTGGCCGCGACCAGCGTCCGCGACCTGTACGCCGCCGCGGGCAGCAAGGCGGCCGAGGCAGGGGGCGACTTCGCAGGCGAGGCCGAACGGCTCGGCGTCGCGACCGCGCAGGTCCACGCGGACCTGGCCGCCGCGTTCGGCACCTCGGAGCTCGACCCCGACGCCATCCGCGACCTGGCCGAGCAGATGTTCCGCCGGCTGGACCTGACCATCGCGGAGGTCCCCGAGCTCGCGCGGTACGCCGACATGGCCGGCGCGGCCTTCTCCAAGCTGGCCAAGCTGACCGATCCGGTCCAGGCGCAGCGCGTGCACGGCGACTACCACCTGGGCCAGGTCATGCGGACGCAGACCGGCTGGGTGGTGCTCGATTTCGAGGGCGAGCCCGCCAGCCCGCTGGCCCAGCGGCGGGCGAGGTCCTCACCGCTCCGGGACGTGGCCGGGATGCTCAGGTCGTTCGACTACGCGGCCAGGCACCAGCTGCTGACGCACCCGGACCGGGCGTGGCTGGCCCCGGTGGCCAGCGACTGGGTCCGGCGCAACTCCGCGGCGTTCTGCGCCGGCTACGCCGCCGGCGACGGGCCCGACCCCGCCGCGCACGAGGTGCTGCTCCGCGCGCTGATCGTGGACAAGGCGGTCTACGAAGTCCGCTACGAGGCGCGGAACCGCCCGCACTGGCTCAGCATCCCCCTAGAATCACTGGCCGAGATGTAGTGACTACAGATCGAGCAGCCGACATGACAAATCCCGACATCAGCCTGGACGAGATCGACCAGATCGCCGCCGGGCACCACCACGACCCGCACTCGGTCCTGGGCGCCCATCCCGTCCCGGACGGCGTCGTCGTCCGGGCCCTGCGCCCGCTCGCCGCCTCGGTGACGCTCGTGCTCGACGACGGGCGCCGGTTCCCCATGGCGCACCTGCACCAGGGCGTCTTCACCGTCACCATCGGCGACGAGAAGGTCCCGGAGTACCGGATCGCCACCTCGTACACCCCGGGCGGCGCGGACGAGCACCAGTCCGACGACCCGTACCGCTTCCTGCCCACCGTCGGCGAGTTCGACCTGCACCTGATCGCGGAAGGCCGGCACGAGGAGCTCTGGCGCGTGCTCGGGGCGCACGTCCGCGAGATCGGCGAGACATCCGGCACGTCCTTCGCCGTCTGGGCGCCGAACGCCCGGGGCGTCCGCGTCGCGGGCGACTTCAACTACTGGGACAGCCGCGGCCACCCGATGCGCTCGCTGGGCGGGTCCGGGGTGTGGGAGCTGTTCATCCCCGGCGTCACCGACGGCACCCGGTACAAGTACGAGGTGTTCGGGCGGGACGCGGTGTGGCGGGAGAAGGCCGACCCGATGGCGAACGCCACCGAGCACCCGCCCGCCACCGCTTCGGTCGTGTTCACCTCACGGCACGCCTGGCTCGACGACGGCTGGATGGCGGCACGCGAGAAGCGCGCGCCCGCCCGCGAGGCGATGAGCATCTACGAGGTGCACCTGGGCTCGTGGCGGCCCGGCCTGTCCTACCGGGAGCTCGCCGTCGAGCTGGTCGCCTACGTCACCGACCTCGGCTACACGCACGTGGAGTTCCTGCCCGTGGCCGAGCACCCGTTCGGCGGGTCGTGGGGCTACCAGGTCACCTCCTACTACGCGCCCACGTCGAGGTTCGGCTCCCCGGACGACTTCCGTTACCTGGTCGACGCGCTGCACCAGGCGGGCATCGGCGTACTGCTCGACTGGGTGCCCGCGCACTTCCCGCGCGACGCGTGGGCGCTCGCCCGGTTCGACGGCACGGCGCTGTACGAGCACCCCGACCCGCGGCGCGGCACGCACCCCGACTGGGGCACGCTCATCTTCGACTACGGGCGCCCCGAGGTGCGGAACTTCCTGGTCGCCAACGCGATCTTCTGGCTGGAGGAGTTCCACATCGACGGGCTGCGGGTGGACGCGGTGGCGTCCATGCTGTACCTGGACTACTCGCGCAAGGACGGCGAGTGGGCGCCGAACCGGTACGGCGGCCGGGAGAACCTCGAGGCGATCTCGTTCCTGCAGGAGGTCAACGCCACCTGCTACAAGCGCGTCCCCGGGATCGCGATGATCGCCGAGGAGTCGACCGCCTGGCCGGGCGTCACCCGGCCGGTGTACCTGGGCGGGCTGGGGTTCGGCTTCAAGTGGAACATGGGCTGGATGCACGACACGCTGTCCTACCTGAGCCAGGACCCCATCTACCGCCAGTTCCACCACAACGAGATGACGTTCTCGATGATCTACGCGTACACGGAGAACTTCATCCTGCCGCTGTCGCACGACGAGGTGGTGCACGGGAAGGGCTCACTGGTCGGCAAGATGCCCGGCGACGAATGGCGCAGGTTCGCCGGGCTCCGCGCGCTGCTGGCCTACATGTGGGCCCACCCTGGCAAGCAGCTGCTGTTCATGGGATCGGAGTTCGGCCAGGTCAGCGAGTGGTCCGCCGACAACGGGCTCGACTGGTGGGTCCTCGAGTACGCCCCGCACGCCGGCGTGCAGCGGCTGTCCCGCGACCTGAACGCGGTCTACCGCTCGACCCCCGCGCTCTGGGAGCTCGACACCGCACCGGAGGGGTTCAGCTGGATCGACGCCAACGACGCCCAGGGCAACGTGCTGTCCTTCCTGCGCTACGCGGCCCGGTCCGCCCCGGGGGACGACGCGCCGCAAGGCGTCCTCGCCTGCCTGGCCAACTTCTCCGCCCTGCCGTACGAGCGTTACCGCATCGGCCTGCCCCAGGCGGGCCGCTGGCGCGAGGTCCTCAACACCGACGCGACCGACTACGGCGGCACCGGCACCGGCAACCTGGGCGCCGTCGAGGCCGTCGCCGAGCCCTGGCACGGCCGCCCGGCCTCGGCCACCGTCACCCTGCCGCCGCTCGGCGTCCTGTGGCTCACTCCCGAGTCGCTCGCCCCCGAGTCGCTCGCCCCCGAGTCGCTCGCCCCCGAGTCGCTCGCCCCCGAGTCGCTCACCCCCGAGTCGCTCACCCCCGAGTCGCTCGCCCCCGAGCCAGGCGCGGCACCGGATTGACGATGCGCGTTGCGGGGGGCCCCGCGTTAGGCGCTACCGTCCGAGCGTGGCAGCCCGGG
Source organism: uncultured Actinomycetes bacterium (assembly GCA_963789225.1). Lineage (GTDB taxonomy): Bacteria > Actinomycetota > Actinomycetes > Streptosporangiales > Streptosporangiaceae > Palsa-504. The sequence goes on along the minus strand of CAWBKD010000025.1, from coordinate 231,335 downwards.
CGTCGGGCGCCAGACTCTGGGAGGGGTTTTGACATGAGCGTGCTCGTCGTCGCGAAATTCACGGGCGATACCGCCAAGTTCGGGCAGGCGCTGGCCGACCGGGCCAGCGAATTCAAGGAGATATCCGACCGGAGCAGGTCCGCGGGCGGGATCCATCACCGCTTCGGCGTGGGCGACGGCTTCATCGTGGTCGTCGACGAGTGGGAGAGCGCGGATCACTTCATGAATTTCTTCTCCGACCCGAACCTGCAGGCCTTCATCGGGTCGGTCGGCGCGGACCCGGGTCCCCCGGAGATGATCGTCGCGGAGGCGATCAGCTCGCCCGACCAGTTCTGAGGATGGGCGCGCCGAACCGAGCCCTGCGCTAATCCGTTACTCTGCACGGAGCACCATGGAGGGCGGGGGTCATGGCGGGAGGAAGCGATGGAGCCGTTCGACCCGACTAAGCCGAACATCGCCCGGGTCTGGGACTACTGGCTGGGCGGGAAGGATAACTTCGCGGCCGACCGCGTGCTCGCGGAGAAGATGCTGGCGGTCCACCCGGTCTCGGCGCAGATGGCCAGGGAGAACCGGCAGTTCCTCGGGCGGGCCGTCAGCTACGTGGCGGCGCGCGGGATCAGGCAGTTCATCGACGTGGGCGCCGGCCTGCCGACCGCGGTGAACACGCACGACATCGCCCGCCAAGCCGACCCGCAAGCCCGGGTGGCGTACGTGGACAACGACCCGATCGTGATCTCGCACGCCCGCAACCTGCTGGCCAGGAGCACCGGGGTGATCGCGGTGCCCGGCGACATGCGCGACCCCGGGGCCATCCTGACCGACGCCGGGCTGACGGAACTGATCGACCTGGCCGAGCCCGCCTGCGTGATCATGTCCGGCGTCCTGCACTTCGCCGACGCCGGGACCGCCCGCGACGCGGCCGCCGCCTTCGCCCGGGCGATCGCCCGCGGCAGCTACCTGATCATCTCCGTCGGTTCCGGCAGCCCGTCCGAGGGTGAGAACTTCACCTCGGCGTACACCGCGGCCCGGATCTACATCCACCCGCCGGAGGACGTCCTGAGCTTCTTCGGCGACCTCGAGCTTGTGCCGCCTGGCGTGGTCTCCGTGCTGAGCTGGTACGGCGACGACCCGGCCCTGGACACAAAGCCGCGCACGTCAACCTTCCTGTGCGGCGTAGCCCGCAAGCCCTAGCGCCGGCCGGGCGGTTCAGTCGTCGTCGGAGCTGATGTCGTCGTCGTCTTCCTCGACGACGTGCATGGCGGCTTCCTCGGCGGTGGCCCCGCCGCCGTCGATGCCCTCGTCCCGAGCGAGTAGGTCGGTCACGCTGACTGGGTGAGAACCCTCGTCCGGGGCCACCAGGCGGCCGGCTCGCGGGTCGGGGCCGTCGTCCAGAAGGAGGCCGTCGACGTCCTCGTCCCCCGCGTCCTCGTCGCCCTCGATGTCCTCCAGGTCCTCGTCGTCGGCGTCGAACGCGAGGTCCGGCTCCTCCTCGGCCAGGAGTTCGTCCAAGGACTCGCGGTCATCCCCATCGCCGCGCCTGATGGCGCCGGTCCATCGCTCCGGCGGGACGACGCCGCGGTCCAGCGGATCGTCGCCCGGAGCGCCGCTGAGCGTGTCCGTGGAGTCCTCGACCTCGTAGTCCTCGAGGTCGGCGGACTCGTGGGGGGTCTCGTCAGGCACCGTCAACTCCTCTCGTCAGGGCCCTTCACCTATCCGGGCGCCGCGGGCCGATGCCCGTCGCCGCTCGATTGCATGCGCCTGGTCCGGGTCAGCGGGCCGCCCAGATTCCGCCGTCGACCGGGATGATGGCCCCGGTGACGTAGGCCGAGCCGCGGCCGGACAGGAAGACCGCCACGCCGGCCATGTCGTCCGGGCGGCCGATGCGGCCGAGCGGCGAGGACGCGACGATCTCGTCGTGGAACGCCTCCAGCGTCGCCGCCATCATCTTGGACTCGAACGGGCCGGGGGCGACGGCGTTGACGGTGATGTGACGCGGGCCGAGCTCGCGGGCCAGCACCCGGGTCAGCTGGTGCAGGCCGGCCTTGCTCGCCGCGTAGGAGTAGGTCGGGAACTCCGGGACCCGCAGCCCGTCGATGCTACCGACGTTGATCACCCGGGCTGGGTCATCCGCGCTCGCCGCCGCCTCCAGCAGCGGCAGGAACGCCCGGGTGAGGTAGAACGGCGCCTTGAGGTTGAGGTCCACGACCTTGTTCCAGCCCACGGCGGGGAACTCCGCAAGCGGCGCGGCCCAGTTGGTCCCCGCGTTGTTGACCAGGATGTGCACGCCCTCCTCCGAGCGGGCGACCTCGGCGGCCAGCCGCTGGCATTCCTCCTCGCTGGCCACGTCGGCGGGCACCGAAATCACGACGCCGTACCTGGAGAGCTCCTCGACGGCGGCCTGACCCGATTCGGGCTTGCGCGAGCTGACGTAGACCGACGCGCCGGCCTGCAGCAGGCCGCGCGCGATCATCAGGCCGATCCCGCGGGTCCCGCCGGAGACGACGGCAACCTTGCCGGTGAGATCGAACAGGTCCACGGGCACCCTCCCAGTCCGTCCGTTGGCGTCGGCGCCGGTGCTAACGAGGCATTGTAGGCCCGCCGGGTTCCCAGTCCGTCGGCAGCGTCAGCCCGGGGCCGGTCAGCGCGGCGGGGTTCACCCTTCTCGCGATCTCGTTCATCACGATGCGCACGTAGGGCTCCCCGACCCACAGGTGTTTCGCGCCGTCCACCGCGATCACCTCGGCCTGCGGCACCCGTGCGAACCGCCGGCGCGCCTCGTCGGAGCGCAGGTAATCGTCCAGCCCGGGGACCAGGACCGTCAGCGGCAGGCCGGAGGCCGCCCACCGGTCCAGGTCGGCGTCGCCGGCCCGGCGCAGCGGCGGCGACAGCAAGATGGCGCCCTCGATCGTGCCTGGGTCGTCCAGGCCCCACCTCAGGGCCAGCTCGGTGCCAAACGACCAGCCGAGCAGCCACCGGCCGGGGAGCCCGGCGTCGACCGCGTAACCGATCGCGGCGGCCACGTCGTACCGCTCGTCCCCTCCCCCGTCGAACGTGCCCTCGCTCGTCCCCTGCTCCGACGACGTGCCGCGGGTGTTGAAGCGCAGCACGGCCAGCCCGGCCAGGGCCGGGAGGCGGAACGCCGCCTTCTTCAGCAGGTGGCTGTCCATCATGCCGCCCTGCGTGGGCAGCGGGTGCAGGCCGATCAGCGTGGCGACCGGATCGGCATCGGCGGGCAGCGCCAGTTCGCCGACCAGCCGCAGCTCGTCCTGCGTGTGCAGGGTCACCGGGGTACGCCGCGCCGGGAGCACCGTGGCCGGCCTGATCTCGCTCACGCGCCGCCCTCCTATGCCCGCGGCCTGCGGCGGAGCCGGTTCGTCCAGCACGGCTGGTGCCAGTGCCTGCGCTCCTCGGGGCCGACGTTGATCCCGTCGGCGGGCCACGCCACGATGTGCGGTGTGCCCGGCGTGATCTCCTGGTCGCACCCCGGGCACCGGTACGCCTTGGCCGTCCCCGCACCGGGTACCTGCCGGACCACCCAGTCCCCGTCGGGCCAGGTTTCCGTCCGCTCGGGCCCGGGCACGGGCGCCGGAGGGCCTGAGCGCTCACGGCGGATCCGGCGCGGGCTCACGCCTGACCACCTTATGCTCGACCGCCCAGTAGAGTTACCCGACGTGCGGCTCGTCATCGCGCGGTGCAGCGTCGACTACGTCGGCAGGCTCACCGCCCACCTCCCTGAGGCCCTGCGCCTGATCCTCGTCAAGGCCGATGGTTCCGTCCAGGTGCACTCGGACGGCGGCTCCTACAAGCCGCTGAACTGGATGTCACCGCCGTGCAAGGTGACCGAGCAACCGGGCCTGTGGTCGGTCACCGGCAAGGGCGGCGAGACGCTGACGATCACGATCAGCGAGGTGATCAGCGACACGTCGGCCGACCTGGGTACCGAACCCGGCCTGGTCAAGGACGGCGTGGAGGCGCACCTGCAGGAACTGCTCGCCGCGCAGCTCGGCCTGCTGGGCGACGGCTGGCGGCTGGTCCGCCGCGAGTACCCGACGCCGATCGGCCCGGTCGACCTGATGTGCCGGGACGCCTCCGGGCACAGCGTGGCCATCGAGATCAAGCGCCGCGGCGAGATCGACGGCGTGGAGCAGCTCACCAGGTACCTGGACCTGCTGAACCGGGACCCGCTGCTGGCTCCGGTGCACGGCGTGTTCGCCGCCCAGGAGATCAAGCCGCAGGCCCGCGTGCTGGCCACCGACCGCGGGATCCGCTGCGTGACCCTGGACTACGACACGATGCGCGGCGTGGAACCCGACAACACGCTGTTCTGACTTACCGGGTTCGGTAGACGTTTGCGCGGTGATCAATGCGCACGACGTGCACGATCCGGGCGGTCTCGTCGATGCGGTAGATCACCCGGTAAGCGCCACGGCGCGCCGAATGGTAGCCACGCAACTCGCGGGTCAGGGGCTTACCGACCTGATGGGGGTTGTCCAGCAGTGGCCCGGTCAGGAACTCGGTAACTGCGGCCGCGACCGCCAACGGCAGGCCATGAGGCGGCCCTTCGACGAGGACGCGGCGAGCAGAGGACGCCAGCGACAGCGTGTACGCCTCGTCGCTCACTCGCCGCCCTGCTCGGCTCGCGTGCGTTGCTCCATCAACTGCCGAAGCTCTTCGGCGCCGATGGCTTCGCCGCGGGCGATCTCCGCCTCCGCCACCCGGATTTCATCCAGCGCACCCGCCGTGGACAGCAGGTCCAGCGTCTCCTCCAGCGCCTCCAGATCCGACACTGACATGATCACCGCCTCGGGGCGGCCATTGCGGGTGATCACTACCCGCTCATGGGTATCCCGCACCTCATCCAGCACCGCAGACAAGCGAGCCTTCGCGTCCGCCAACGAAATGATCGTCATGACCTGAATTATAGTCACCAGATACAAGCTGCACCATGTCTGGGAGCCTCCCCATACCCCAGCGATTCGAGCCGTCTCATTTCGCAGCAGATCTCGCTGTTCTCCCGCGCCAGTCCGGCGCAGCGAGCCGGATCTTACAGGCTAGCCGGAGATGAACAGGAGGGCGGCCTAACCACCGCGGAGCTGGGCGGCGCAGCCACGAGATCGATTGCTGCGCCGCCGGCACATCATCAAGGTGGCGGCCAGCAAGCAGGCCAAGCCCCCTGGCGGTGGCCTGATCGGTGGTATCGCCCTGGTTAATGGCGGTGCGCTGGCCCGGGCGGGTCATCATCCGGCTTGACCCGATGGGGATGCTGGAAGTTTGTTCGAGGAGAGATCTTGGCACCGCGACCGCGCTGGCATCACATGCTCAAACAGTCGCAGCGTCATGCTCTTAAGGCAGTGGACGAGTGGAATTCTCCCAACGGGAGCTACGGCGACTTCGTTACACACATGCATAAGGCATGGCACTACCTGTTGCACGCCGAGTTTCATCGTGCCGGCATCAAGTATCACTACCTCGATCAATACGGCCATGTGATCAAGGTGGATGGTGAGGCGAAGGCATGGGCGCTGGAGGACTGTCTGAAACATCGCTACCCCAGCGACTCTAATCCGGTTCGCCTCAACGTCGAGCTGTTCGTCAAGCTTCGGAACAAGCTTGAGCACCGGTATGAACACGGACTGAAAATTATGACGGGCGGGAAGGCGCAGGCCTTGGTTATCAACTACGAGACCGAGATAACCTGCGAATTCGGGCCGCAGTACAGTTTGGCAGACAGGCTGCGGTTTCCTCTATTTCTGCACGCACTCGGGGTGGTGCGTCCGGCTGAGTTGGAGGCAGCGACCGGGAAGCTGCCTCGTCGAACCCGAGAGCTAGTGACACGCTTCGAGGCCGGGCTGGAAAAGAGCCTGATCGATGACTTGCGATATGACTACAGGATTCGCCTCGTACCTATCGTGGGTCCGGAGACAAGCGCAGATCTCGCGTTGAGCTTCGTTAACCTTGATGCCCTTACAGACGAGGAACGCAAGGTCATGATCGAGGCTGGCCGCACCGGATCAGTCATCATCCGAGATCGCCATGTGGATGTCGTCAGTAAGAACAAGATGCTGCCGAGGCGCGTTGTCGAGCTCGTGCAAGCACAATTGCCTTTCGAGTTTACGCTGCACGGACACCACACAAGGATGTGGCAACGGCTCGGAGTTCGACCCGCGACTGGTGCCGCTAAGCCACACGACACCGACCCACGGTATTGCCTCTATGACGAGGCCGTTAGCGTATACGTTTACACCGAAGCATGGGTACGGCGAATCGTCGATGAAATCGGGACTGATGAGAAGTTCCGTGCGTTCTTTGGCCAGGAACCTCGCATGAAGGTGACGACGCTTCATGAAGGCACTCGCAAGGACGCCTCGAGCGAGAGATCTAAACGTGACCTGTCCATCAGGGCTCCGGCGTGTTCCGTGAATGTCCGCATCTGTCTTAATCGAGGCCGTGAAAGGCGGAGGGTTTGCCGACTTGGGCCACCCTAGTCAGCATGGCTCATGTGAGAGCCGGGATGGCTTGGTGGCCCGGGTTCCCGGGGGTATGCGCGCGCCTGGTAGTCAGTGGCATTCCTTCAGGGTTGCTGAGCCTGGGTCCAGCCGAAGGGCGCCTGGTCGTCTTTCCGCCAGTCCTCCGGCGGGCTGGTGAAGGAGAGGACGTCGGTGATCCACCAGGTTGCGTCGGGATCCCAGCCGGCCAGCATCGTGCGTGCGCCGCCGCCGGCCGGGATCGCGATTCCGGCGGTCGTCAGGTAGCCCGCGACGGTGAGGTGCACGGCGTCCCAGTCAGCGGCCACGGCGGCGTAGTCGGGGATGAGCCAGCGGCCAGTCCACCCGGTCACCCGCCACCAGTCATGGCGCCTGGACGTGCTGACGTCGAGCGGGTAACGGTCCGCCAGTTCAGCCCACTGGTCCGGGCTGCGGATCTCGTAGACGCGTGCGCCGTCGTCCGGGTCGGCCGGCCAGCAGCGGGCCGACGGCCAGCCGAGTTCGTCCTCGGCCAGGGCCAGCCCGGCGGCGCCCAGCGCGGGAAGTGCCCGCGTCGTGACGGGCAGCCGGGAGTGCGCCGGGCTCGACCACCACCGGCCGCTGTATGACTTGGCTGGATCCTCGGGCCGGTCGTGCGCGGACCGCTCATCCTCGAGCGTGTCCGCCAGCCAGGTGCTTAGCGACTCCACGGCCCCGGTTGGCACCGGTTCGGGCAGCGGATGCTGGCCGAGGAACTGTGCGTATCGCTGGCGGCCGCGGTCGACGGGCGCCGTCCACCACCGCACGTCAGGAGCCCCGGCCGCCGCGACGACGGCCTCCGCGACCGGCCGTAGCGCCTCACGGGCCGCTTGGCTTGCGAATCCTCGGTCCTCGTCGTCCGGCTCCTGCCAGTACGAGGCAAAGCCGACGGCAGCCTGCAGGCCTTTTAGCAGAGCAGGGCCGTCGAGCGGGGTACCGGGCAGGCCGGCGATTGCGGTGCACTCACTGAGCTTTCTGGCACTGCGCACCGTATCTCCCATCCGTACGGCGTGCAGCGCGTCGGTCCAGGCCCGCGGGACTCGCCGGCCAGGCGAGGCCAGCCGGTCATCGAGCAGGCTGGTGCACAGGGACCGGCCGCGGGGACCAGCCAGCAGCGCATCAGCGGTCAGCCCAGGCTGACCCGCAAGCGGCAGTTCAGCTGAGGACACGCGGCTACTGTAGAGGAAAGCAACAGCACGCAGCAGGCGCTGACCTGCGCCGGGCCAGCAGACCCGGCTCGCGCGGCGCGCAGCTGCTCAGATGCCACCGGCGGGCTGTTCTGCGGCGCGTGCCTGCTGGTCGAGACCTCGGATGCCGACCGGGCCGTCGCGTACGCGGTCCTGGTCATGGCGGAGATCGTGGTCGCCGTAGGCGAATGCCTGCATACGACCGCGCTGACCCCGCTGGTCGCCGACCTGGCCCCGGCCAGCCTGCGCGGGCGGTATATGGCGGTGATCGGGCTCTGCTTCTGGGCCGGACTGGCCGTCGCGCCGACCGGCGGGACGGCGCTGCTCAGCCTGTCGCCGACCGCGGCGTTCGCCGTGGCCGCCGGGATGGCGCTGGCGGCGGCGGTCTCGATGCTGCGGCTGGAGCGCAGGCTGCCCGTGGCCAGCCGCGTGACGCCGCGCCCGCACGGCTAACCCCGGCGAGGTACCCGTCGGCGGCCGCGTCACGGTGCTGGAGATCCCCCAGACCGAGCTCGCCGTGGCCGAGCACCGGGGCGCCCTAGCCGACCTGGACCAGACCTGCGGCGCGCTGGGTACCTACGTGGCCGAGCGCGAGATCGGCGTGGATGGGCCGATCCGCGAGCACTACCTGGTCACGGCATTCGACACCGACGATCAGTCTCGGCACGTGACCGAGGTCGGCTGGCCGGTCTTCCGGACCACGCCCAGCGCCTGACGCCGTGCGGGTTCAGCACGCCCGCGGCCACGGCGACTCCGACCGCGAGGGCGGCCGGGATCAGCAGCGCGTCGCGCAGGCCCACGCCCGAGGCGGCCGCCCCGATGGCGACCGGGCCGGTCAGCAGGCCGGTGTACGCCACCGCGGCGATCCGCCCGATGTTCCGTCCGGCATGGGCGGGATCCAGCCGGGCCGCCGAGGTGACGATCTGCGGAAAGATCCCCGCCAGGCCGATACCCAGCAGCGCGAACCCGGCGATGCCCGCGGCCGGGGTGCCGACGAGCAGGCCGGCGGCCAGGCCGAGCCCGGCTACGAGGCCGCTGGCGCGGACCAGCGCCACCGAGCCGAACCTGGCCGATAGCCGGTCACCCGCCAGCCGCCCGGCGGCCATCGTGACCGAGAACGCGGCGAGCCCCACGGCCGCGACGCCGGCGGACGTGCCGAGGTTGGTGTGCAGGTAGACAGCGCTCCAGTCGCCCGCCGAGCCCTCACCGAGCTGCCCGGCGAGGGCGAGCAGGCCCAGCACCCAGATGATCGCGGCCAGCTGGCCGGGTGAACGCTCTGGCTGATCGCCGGGCCTGACGGCCTCGGCTGGGACGGGCGGCAGGACGACCCAGGGCCCGGCGAGCAGGACGAAGACGGCGAGCGGCGGGGCCACCGCGGCGAACGTCGGCAGCGGCCCCAGCGCCAGCGCGGCGAAGATCCCGCCGATCCCGGCTCCGGCCAGGCCCGCGATGCTGTACCCGGCGTGCAGGGAGGACATGATGGGCCGGCCGTAGGCCGCCTCCAGGCGGGCCGCGCAGGTGTTCATCGACACGTCGAGCAGCCCGGCCATGGCCCCGAACCAGGCCAGGGCGACCACCAGGACGGGGAGGCTACGGAATTGCGGACCGAGGCCGATCAGGACGAGCGCCGCGGCCACGAGCAGGCCCGCGATCCGCAGCACGCGCGCGGCGCCGAACCTGTCGACGATGCGCCCGCTCAGCATCAGCGTCAGCACGCTGCCCGCGGGCACCGCGAACAACACCAGCCCGAGGGCGCCGTCGCTCAGGTGCAGCGCTTCCTTGATGGCCGGGAGCCTGGCGCTCCAGGTCGCCGTGGCGGCGCCGAGCACGAAGAAGTGGCCGAACAGCGCCATCCTGGCGCGCCGCAGGTCCCGTGCCGTCATGCCAGGACCACGTCCAGGCCCGCCTCGGCGAGCCAGGCCCGGTCCGCGTCCGCCAGTTCCGCGTCGGTGACGAGCGTCGCCGCGGCGGCCAGGCCGCCGATCCGCGCGAAGCCCACCTTGCCGACCTTGGCGGAGTCGCACGCCACGACGCAGCGCCGGGCGCTGCGCAGGGCCGCCTGCTTGACCGCCACGTCGTCCAGGCTGAAGTCCGTGAAGCCGTCGTCGCGGGAGACGCCGCCGACCGCCATCACGTAGGTGTCGAACCGCAGCCCGGCGAGGACGCTGCGGGTCACCTCCCCCACCAGCATCTGCTCACCGGGCCGCACCTCGCCGCCGGGGAGCAGCAGCCGGATGCCAGGCCGGTCGGCCAGCAGTCCGGCGGCCTGCAGGCCCAGCGGGCAGACGAGCAGGTTCGCCCGGTCCCGCAGCGCCCTCGCGACCTCGACCGCCGTCGTGCCCGCGTCGACGATCACCGTCTCGCCGGGCAGGATCAGCTCGGCCGCGCGCAGTCCTATCGCTCGCTTTTGCGGCTGGCGGTCGTACGCGCGCGCCGCGTACGGGATCTCGAAGCTGCGCGAGACGGTCGTGAACGCGCCGCCGTGGTAACGCCGGGCCAGGCCTTCCTGCTCCAGGAACTCCAGGTCGCGACGCGCGGTCATCTCCGAGACGTCCAGCTGTCTGCTCAGGTCCGCGACCGAGACCTGCCCGCGTTCGCGGAGCAGGCGGACCACCGCAGCCCGGCGGTCCGCAACCTCCACGTGTTATTTCTAGCACAAGAAACGGTTATATGAACAGTGTGAGTGTGAGAATCAGAGGGTCGGCTTCGGGGTGTAGCCGAGCGCCTGGTTGGCCGCGGCGGCCACCGCGCCGTCGTCCGCCAGGGCCGGCTGCGGCCGCCCGTCCACGGTGATCGCCGTGCCGCCGCACCCGATCGAGTTCGTCCAGATCATGACGACGGGACGGCTATGCCGCGACACCGACAGGGCCAGCTGGTAGGTCACGAAGATGGCCGGGCAGTTGATGGCCACGGGCGGCTCGGCCGGGGACCGGTCGAGCGCTTCGGCGAGCCGGGCGATGTCCGCCTGCGAGGTCACGACCCTGTGGATCGTGTGCATCTTCCGGCCGTCGACGGTGACGGTCATCGTCAGGACGTGATAGCGCGCCGGGTCGACATACTCGGCGGCGGTGCGGGACGGGTACCAGATGACCTGCGCGTCGGCCCGCAGCAGCGACCCGCCGGAGGAGTCCGGCACCATGGTGAGGTCGACCTGCGCCGAGTAGATGCCCGCCGGGACCGGCCGGGCCAGGTAGTACCCGACGCCCAGCGTCGTCGGCTGGCCGGGACCGGATGACTGGCTCGTGCCGAGCGAGGTCATGCCGTCCGGCACGTGCGCCACCAGGTAGTCGGACAGGGCGGCAGGCGGCCGCGCCACGGCGAAGAACCGGTGCTCATCGAGCAGGGCGCTGTCGACGGGCTCAGGCGCGGGCTGGCTCAGATACGGCGGCGCGGGCTTGGACGGCAGCCGACGCGTCCCCGCCGGGAGGCGCAGCCGGGAAAGCAGGTGCTCGGCCAGCGCGTTGGCTTCGGCCCGGCTGCCCGCGGGCGGGGCGGGGATCCCCGGCGCCTGCCTGGTGGCGCCGGAGCGCGCGCTCGGGTCGCCGGCGGGAGGCATCCTGACGGTCCCGCACCCCGCCAGGCTCGCCGCCGCCAGGCTCGCCACCGCCAGAACCAGGGTTGCCCCGGTAAGTGCTCGCATGGCCCGCCTCCCGCCGTCCGCTGCATGATCGCCTAGGGCGACTGCACGCATGGCCTGCCTCCCGCCATCCGCTGGCGGTTAGACGTCGGGCCGGGTCCCGTGGTTCCGCGCTGGCCAGGGCACGGGGTCCGGACGCCGCGCGGGACGGCCGGGAGCCGGCTGCGCGCGGGTCAGCTCCCCACCAGGTGAGCGTTCACCGCCTGGGCGCGGGCGGCTAGCTCGGGAACCTCGATGACGGTCACGCCCGCGGCCTGGAGCTGCTCGGCGCCCTTCCCGCCGGTGAACAGCGCGGGTTCCCGCCAGGCGTAGACGACCCGCGGGATACCGGCCGCGACGATGTGCTGGACGCAGGTCACCGGGCGCGACTTGCGGGCACCGCAGGGGACCAGCGAGCTGTACATGGTGGCCCGCTTCAGGCGCCAGTCCTGGCCGAGCTTGCGCAGGGCCACCTCCTCGGCGTGGTCATGTTCCTCCTGCTCGCGGGAGAACCCGGTGGCCAGCACCTGGCCGTCCTCGGCCACGATCACCGCCCCGACCGAGAACGCCGACGGCGAGGGTGGGCAGAGCCGGGACAGCTCGACCGCCCAGCGCAAGAAGCGGTGATCGGGGCCGCCAGGGCCGAGCAGGTACGTGGATAGGACCATGTTGTCGAGCCGGCGGACCTCGGCCAGGGTCATGGGATGGTCGGGGTCGCTGGGGTTCGGGGGGATATCGAGCCGGGGAGCGGCCGGGTCGGCGACGAAGAACGGCGCCACGGCCAGGTGGAGCTCGTCGGCCAGGTCGCGCGCCAGGAATTCGCCGAGGACCCGGGCCCCGCCCTCGACCATGAGGCGGAGCACACGCCGTTCGGCCAAATCTGAAAGGAGGCACTCAAGGGAAAGGGGGTCACCGGCGTCAATGAGGACGGCGGCGTCCGACAGGCGCGCCCGCGCGATCTCCAGGGCCGGGGTGGCGCAGTAGACCAGGCGGGGCGCGCCGGGGGTGAAGAAGCGGGCGCGCGGGTCCAGGTCGCCGGTGGCCGTCAGGGTCACCCGCGCGGGGTCCTCGGGCAGGCCGCGGGCGGCGCGGCGGGCGCGGCGGCGCGGGTCGCGGATCAGCAGCCGCGGGTCGTCGGCCCGGATGGTGCCCGCACCCACCAGGATCGCGTCGAAGCCCGCCCGCACCCCGTCGACCCGGTCCAGGTCGGCGGGTCCCGACAGGATCAGCCGACGCGGGCTGGCGTCGTCGAGGTAACCGTCCGCCGAGGTGGCGCAGGACAGGAGCACGTACGGGCGTGGCAGCACGCGCCAAGCGTAGCCCCGGCCCGGCGGGCGGTGATTTACTGTCACCGTGCTTGAGACAGTCAACCCGGCGACCGGGGAAGTGCTCGCGACGTTCCCCGAGCATGGTCGCCGTGAGGTCGACGCGGCGGTGGCCGCGGCCCGCGAGGCGGCCGGGTGGTGGGTCGCGCTCGGCTGGAACGGGCGGCGGCTGCGCCTGCTCGCGTGGAAGTCCTACCTCGTCCGGTACATGGGACGGCTCGCCCAGCTGGTGCACGAGGAAACCGGCAAGCCGCTGGACGACGCGAAGCTCGAGATCATCCTGGCCATCCTGCACATCGACTGGGCCGCCCGGCACGCCCGCCGGGTGCTCCGCCCGCGCCGGGTGCGCAGCGGGCTGGCGGCGATCAACCAGGCCTGTTCGGTCGAGTACCCGCCGCTGGGCGTGGTCGGGGTCATCGGGCCGTGGAACTACCCGGTGTTCACGCCGGTGGGCTCGATCGCCTACGCGCTGGCGGCCGGGAACGCGGTGGTGTTCAAGCCCTCGGAGCTGACCCCGGCGACCGGCAGCTGGCTGGTCCGGTCGTTCTCCGAGGCGCTCGCGGTGTTCGGCGAACCGGTCCCGGTGCTGCAGGTCGTGACCGGGCCGGGCTCGACCGGCGAGGCGCTGGCGCGCAGCGGGGTCAACAAGATCGCGTTCACCGGGTCCGCGGGCACCGCGCGCAAGGTCATGGCGGCCGCGGCGGACACCCTGACCCCGGTCCTGGCCGAGTGCGGCGGCAAGGACGCCCTGCTGGTCAGCGCGGACGCCGATCTCGACGCGGCCGCCGACGCGGCCGCCTGGGGCGCGATGTCGAACGCCGGGCAGACGTGCGTCGGGATCGAGCGGGTCTACGTGGCCGACGCCGTGTACCACTCGTTCCTCGAGCGGCTGACGCAGCGGGTGTCTGGGCTGCGGCCGGGCTCCGACGCCGAGGCGTCGTACGGGCCGATGACCATGCCCGCGCAATCGGACATCGTGGCCAAGCACCTGACCGACGCGCTGGCCCGCGGCGGGCGCGCGGTCGTGGGGGGCACGGACGCGGTGTCCCCGCCGTTTGTGCGGCCGGTCATCCTGACGGATGTGCCCGAGCACAGCCAGGCCGTGACGGAGGAGACGTTCGGGCCGACGGTGACCGTCACCTCGGTGGTCAACATGGCCGAGGCGGTCTCGTACGCCAACGCCAGCAAGTACGGGCTCGGCTCGGCGGTCTTCGCGAAGGACAAGTCCGCGGCTCTCAGCGCTGCGCGCTCGCTGCGCAGCGGGATGACCTCCATCAACTCGGTGATCGGGTTCGCGATCGTGCCTGCGCTGCCGTTCGGGGGGGTGGGGGAATCGGGGTTCGGTCGGATCCATGGCGCGGACGGGCTGCGGGAGTTCACCCGGCCCAAGGCCATCACCAGACAGCGGATGCGCCCGCTGATCAACCTGACCTCGTTCGGGCGGACCGACAAGGACATGCGGCGGATCATCACGCTGGTCACCCTGCTGCACGGCCGGCTGTACCGGCCGCGGGGGGCACGTCGGCCTCGCTAGGTTCCGGCGGCGGGTTGGGCTGGCTCGGGGTTGGGCTGGCTCGGGGTTGGGCTGGCTCGGGGTTGGGCTGGCTCGGGGTTGGGCTGGCTCGGGGTTGGGCTGGCTCGGGGTTGGGCTGGCTCGGGGTTGGGCTGGCTCGGGGTTCGGCGGCCTCGGGGTTCGGCGGCCTCGGGGTTCGGCGGGCGGGCTCAGTGAGCGCGGCGGGCTGGCTCGGGGTTCGGCGGCCTCGGGGTTCGACGGGCGGGCTCAGTGAGCGCGACGGGCTGGCTCAGTGAGCGTGACCTGCCTCATCAGTCACATTGACCCCGCCTGGGCCTCGGTGCCCAGTCGATGGGTGCCGCACCGTACGGAGAAGATTCCGTAGGGCGCTGCACCCATGGGTCGGCAAGCGGGCCCTAGGCGGCGTGGTCGGCGCCTCCGGCGCCACCGGAGGCGCCCCTGGCCCGGCGGCGGGTCTTGCCGATGGCTTCGGAGGCGGCGATCGCGATGGCGTCGACGGGGTCGGCCGGGTCGACCGGAGCCAGCGGGGCGCGCCCGGCGATCAGGTCGGCGGCGCGCTCGGCGATCGCGATCGTGGGGGCGTTGGTGTTCCCCCGCGGCACGGCCGGCATCACCGACGCGTCGACCACGCGCAGCCCGGTGACGCCGCGGACCCGCAACTCGGTGTCGACCACGCTCCACTTCGACTCGCGGCCCATCGCGCAGGTGCCGACCGGGTGGTAGAGGGTCACCACGCTGGCCCGCACGTAGTCCATGAGCTCCGCGTCGGACCGCAGGTGCGCGCCAGGGGCGAGCTCGCTCTTGCAGATGGCCGCCATCGGCCGGGCCGTCACGAACTCCCTGGCCATCTTCAGGCCCGCCAAAAGCGCCCGGGCGTCCGAGCCGCCGTCGGACAGGTAGCCGGGGTCGATGGACGGCCGGTGCCTGGGGTCCGCGCTGCGCAGCCTGATCAGGCCGCGGCTCCGCACGTCCACCAGGCCGACCAGCACGGTCATCGCGCGCTGGGCCGGGTCGGCCAGACCCTGGTCGCGGTACGGCGCGGGCAGCACGTGGAGCTGCAGGTCCGGCGCGGGCAGCCGCGGCTCGGAGTGCGCGAAGCCGCCCGCCTCCGCCACGTTGCTGGTCAGCGGGCCACGGTGGGTCACCTGCCAGCGCAGCGCGCCCGCGTTGCCGCTCTTCTCCCACAGGCCGCGCAGCCTCGGCGTCGACCAGATGACCGGCAGCACCGGATGGTCGGACAGGTTCGCGCCGACGCCCGGGCTATCCACCTCCACGCTGATCCCCGATTCGATCAGGTGGTCACCAGGGCCGATGCCGGACAGCATGAGCAACTGCGGGCTGTTGACCGCGCCGCCGCACAGGATGACCTCCGCGTTGGCGCGCGCGGTCTCGGTCTCCCCCCGGCGCAGATAGGTCACGCCGACGGCCTGGCTGCCCTCCAGGAGGACCCGGGTGACGAGGGCTTCGGTGTGGACGGTGAGGTTCGGCCTGGACATGGCCGGGTGCAGGTAGGCGACGGCGGTGCTACAGCGGCGCCCGTCGCGCTGGGTGACCTGATACCAGCCGACGCCGTCCTGGCGCGGGCCGTTGAAGTCGGGGTTCGGCACCGCGCCCTGCTCCTGCGCCGCCGCCACGAACGCCTGGCACGCCGCGGACTTGTACCGCGGGTCGCTGACCTTGAGCGGGCCGCCGACGCCGTGGTAGGCGGAGGCGCCGCGCGAGTTGTCCTCGGCCCTCCTGAAGTAGGGCAGGAGGTCCTCGTACCCCCAGCCCGTGCAGCCGTACTCGTCCCGCCAGGTCTGGAAGTCGTGGCGGTTGCCGCGCATGTAGACCATGGCGTTCATCGAGGATGAACCGCCCAGGACCTTGCCCCGCGGCCAGTAGATCGACCGCCCGCCCGCGCGGTGCTGCGGGACGGTCGTGTAGTTCCAGTCGTAGGCGCTCTGGAAGAGCCTGCTCACCGCCGCCGGAGCGCGGATCTCGTCGGCGTCATCGGCCGGGCCTGCCTCCAGGAGCAGGACGCTAAGGCTGGGATCGGCAGACAGCCGCGCCGCGAGGACGCAGCCCGCACTTCCGGCACCGACGATGATGTAGTCATACACGCTGCGGTCTGGCTCAGACACAAAGGGAACAATAACGCGCCGCGACCGGGCCTGGGGACGGGATCCGTCGCCCGCCTGTGGCTCATGGTGTGAGGTGGCCACGGGTGACTGGTGTGGCGTGGACAGTTGGTACCGGTTTGGGTGTCGGGGCACCCGAGGCCCGATAGACGGAGCTTGGGGCACCCAAGGCCCAAACGGCGGCTCGAACGGCGGGGGCAGGGGCACCCAACCCCGATCGGTGGCACCGGATGCTCAACTAGGGTGAGTTCATGGCCCGTGAGCGCAGCGAGAACCCGGTCGTGCTGTCCCGCATCTACACGCGCACCGGCGAAGACGGGACGACCGCGCTGGCCGACGGCAGCCGGACGGCCAAGACCGACTCGCGGCTGGCCGCCTACGCAGACGTGGACGAGGCCAACTGCGCGATTGGCATGGCGATCACCTTCGGCGAGCTCTCCGCGGATATCTCCGGCCTGCTCTCCCGGGTACAGAACGAGCTGTTCGACCTCGGCGCCGACCTGGCCAACCCGGTCACCGACAACCCGCCGTACCCGCCGCTGCGGATCGAGGAGGCCTACATCACCCGGCTGGAGCAGGAGTGCGACGCGTACAACGCGGACCTGCCGACGCTGCGCAGCTTCCTGCTGCCGGGCGGGAGCAGGGGGTCGACGCTGCTGCACGTGGCGCGGACGGTGGCCCGCCGGGCCGAGCGGAGCGCGTGGGCCGCGGCGGGCGAGTACGGCGACTCGGTCAGCCCGCTGCCCGCCCGCTACCTGAACCGGCTCTCCGACCTGCTGTTCATCCTGGCGCGGGTCGCCAACGCGGGGCACGGTGACGTGCTCTGGAAGCCCGGCGGCGACCGCTCGTGAGACCCAAGCGCGGCTGGCCTGCTTACGGCTGCGGTGGCGCTGAAGCGATCGCGGCCTGATTCGCGAGCGAAAGGGTCAGCTGTTCGGCGAACGCCTCGGGGTAGGTCTGGGCTAGGTCCTAGGCAGGAACCGGGTCGAGTTGGCCGAGTCGGCACCCGCGGACGCCGTGGCCGCGGACGCCGCGGCCGCGGTGGCCGCGGTGGCCGCGGTGGCCCCCGCGGCCATCGTTCCCGAACAGGTGCCGAACGGCTCCGAGGCGATCATCAGGCGGCGCGGGACCGGCGGTTCCTAACCCGGCGCTACAGGGCCACGTCTAGGTGGGAGCCGGGGGGCGCGGCCTCGAGCCAGGCCAGGAGGCCGGTGAGGGCCGACTCGCTGAGGGCTAGCTCGACCGGGCCGCCCTCGCCGAATATGCACTCCACCACGATCATCCCCGGGCCCAGGATGGATACCTCGGCGTCGGTGGGCGTGCGGCGGGACAGCACGGTCAGGTCGCGGCGGGGGAAGACCTCTTCGGGGCGCATCGAGACCCCGAATACGCCGAACCAGCAGAGCTCCTCACGCTGGTAGGACGCGACGCCGAGACGCCAGGAACCGCCCGGCTGGCGCAGGCCGCACTCGACCGTCCCGCCGCCGCGCTCCAGCAAGTACCTACGGGCGGCGATACCGACCGCGGCCAAGACCAGGATCATCAGGAAGGCGGCGAAGAGCCAGGCGGCATCGAGCGCCAGCGCTTCGCCCACTCCTGCGGCCTAGCCGCCCGCGGCGCGCAGCCGCGCCTTCGCGTACTTGGCCTCTGCGGTCTCGTCGCCGCCGCCGGCGGCCTCGGCCGTCACCTCGCGCCGCGCCTCCTCGAGGTCGACCTCCCCGCCGAGCTGAGCCTGGGCCGCCAGGATGGACACCCGGTCGTCGGCCACGGACAAGAATCCGCCGCTGACGGCGGCACGGATCTCGGCGTCGTCCTCGGTGTGGATCTCGACCACGCTGCCCTCGGCCAGGGCGCCGAACACCGGCGAGTGCCCGGCCAACACGCCGATATCACCCTCGGTGGTCTTCGCGATCACGATCCGGGCCTCGCCCGACCACAGCTCGCGGTCGGGCACAACGAGCGCTGCGTGCAGGGTCACCGGTCCAGCTCCCTGGCCTTCTTCTCCACGTCCTCGATCCCGCCGACCATATAGAACGCCTGCTCGGGCAGGTTGTCGTACTCGCCCTCACTGATCGCCTTGAACGAGGAGATCGTGTCCTCCAGCGGCGTGAACACGCCCGGCTGGCCGGTGAACTGCTCGGCCACGAACATCGGCTGAGACAGGAAGCGCTCGATCCGCCTCGCGCGCTGGACGGTGATCTTGTCCTCCTCGCCGAGTTCGTCGACACCGAGGATGGCGATGATGTCCTGGAGCTCCTTGTACCGCTGCAGGATCCGCTGCACCTCGCGGGCCACGTCGTAGTGCTCCTGGCCGATGTACCGGGCGTCCAGGATCCGCGACGTGGAGTCTAGCGGGTCCACCGCGGGATAGATTCCCTTCTCGGTAATGGTCCTGGATAGCGTCGTGGTCGCGTCGAGGTGCGCGAACACGGTGTGCGGCGCGGGGTCGGTGATGTCGTCGGCCGGTACGTAGATCGCCTGCATCGAGGTGATCGAGTGGCCGCGCGTAGAGGTGATGCGCTCCTGCAGCTGGCCCATCTCGTCGGCCAGCGTCGGCTGGTAGCCGACCGCCGACGGCATCCGGCCCAGCAGGGTCGACACCTCGGAGCCGGCCTGGGTGAAGCGGAAGATGTTGTCGATGAACAGCAGCACGTCCTGCCCCTGCACATCGCGGAAGTACTCCGCCATGGTCAGAGCGGACAGCCCGACCCGCAGCCGGACGCCAGGCGGCTCGTCCATCTGGCCGAACACCAGCGCGGTGTCCGCGATGACACCGGACTCGGTCATCTCAAGGAACAGGTCGTTGCCCTCGCGGGTGCGCTCGCCCACCCCGGCGAAGACCGAGACGCCGCCGAAGTTCTGGGCCACCCGGCGGATCATCTCCTGGATGAGCACGGTCTTGCCCACGCCGGCCCCGCCGAACAGGCCGATCTTCCCGCCCAGCACGTATGGGGTCAGCAGGTCGATGACCTTGATGCCGGTGGTGAACATCTGGGTCCGCGGCTCGAGCTGGTCCAGCGGCGGGGGGTCGCGGTGGATCGGCCACCGCTCGGTGATCTCCAGGGACGAGGTGGGCACGTCGAGCGACTCGCCGAGGACGTTGAACACGTGCCCCTTGGTGACGTCGCCGACCGGCACCTCGATCGGCGCGCCGGTGTTGATCACCTGAGCGCCGCGGATCAGGCCATCGGTGGGCTGCATCGAGATCGCGCGCACGATGTTGTCGCCGATGTGCTGCTCGACCTCCAGCGTCAGGGTCCGGGTCTCCTCCTCCAGCACGACGTCCACGTGCAGCGCGTAGTAGATCTCCGGCATGTGCTCGGCCGGGAACTCGACGTCCACGATGGGGCCGGTGACCCGGGCGACACGGCCGGTGCCCGCGGCGGCCTCGCCGCTGTCGGCTGGCCCCCCCTGGTCGGTACTGTCAACGGTCGCGGTCATGTGTTCCTCACTCACTCGTCGCGCTCGCATCGGCCAGCGCGTTGGCGCCGCCGACGATCTCGCTGATTTCCTGGGTGATCTCGGCCTGCCGTGCGTTGTTCGCCTCACGGGTCAGTGTCTCGATCAGATCGTTCGCGTTGTCGGTGGCCGCCTTCATCGCCCGGCGCCGGGAGGCCAGCTCGGACGCCGCCGCCTCCAGCAGCGCAAAGTAGATCCGGCTCGCCACGTACTGCGGCATCAGGGCGTCGAGCACCTCGGCCGGCCCTGGCTCGAACTCGTACTGCGGCAGCGGGCCGTGGGGGCTCGGCTCGTCGGTCTCCTCGACCTCCAGCGGCAGGAGCCTGCGCACCGCGGGCCGCTGGGTCAGCATGGACACGAAATCGGTGCCGACCAGGTGGATCTCGTCGATGCCGCCCTCTTCGGCGTTGAACGCCTCGAGCAGGACGTCGGTGATCGCCTTCGCGTCCCGGTACCTCGGCATGGCGGAAAAGCCGCTCCAGGACCCGGCAAGCTCGAGTTCACGGAACCGGTGCCAGGCGATGCCCTTGCGGCCGGCCACGTACAGGACCGGCTGGACGCCCCGCTCATGCAGCAGCTGGCGAAGCCGGGACGCCTCGCGCAGCACGTTGGAGTTGTAGGCACCGGCGAAACCCTGGTCGCTGGTCAGGATGAGTACCGCGGCCCGGGTCGGGTGCTCCGGTTCGGTGGTGAACGGATGCGTGATATTGGTCGAGCGGCTGATCACCGCCTCCACCGCCCGGGTCAGCTCCCGCGCGTACGGCCTGGCGGCCCGCTGTTGCTGCTGGGCCCTTACGACCCGCGACGACGCGATCAGCTCCTGGGCGCGGGTGATCTTGGCGATGGACCTGACGGTGCCGATCCGCCGCCTGACCAGGCGAAGCTGTGCTCCCATGGCCTACTGCTTCTCGGCGGGCTGGGGCTGGCGGCGGCGGGCGATCGTCTCCTGGTCCTCGCTCTCGAGCGCCTCGGCCTGCTCGTCCTCGCCGCTGAGCAGCTCGCCCGAGCTGGTCTCGAACGACTTGCGGAATTCCTCGACCGCGTCCTTGAGCGCGGTGACCGTGTCCTCGGACAGGTCCTTCGACTCCCGGATCGCGGCCAGGATGCCCTCGTGCGAGCGCCGCAGGAAGTCCAGGAAGTCGTGCTCGAACCGGGCGATGTCCTCCAGCGGCACGTCGTCCAAATGGCCGTTGCTGCCCGCCCAGATCGAGACCACCTGCTCCTCGACAGGGAACGGGTCGTACTGCGGCTGCTTGAGCAGCTCGACCAGCCGCGCGCCGCGGTCGAGCTGAGCCCGGGAGGCCGCGTCCAGGTCGGAGGCGAAGGCGGCGAACGCCTCCAGGTCGCGGTACTGCGACAGCGAGAGCCGCAGGTTGCCCGCGACCTTCTTCATCGCCTTGACCTGCGCGTTGCCGCCGACCCGCGACACCGACCGGCCGACGTTGATGGCGGGCCGGACGCCGGCGTTGAACAGGTCAGCCTCGAGGTAGATCTGCCCGTCGGTGATGGAGATGACGTTCGTCGGAATGTAGGCGGAGATGTCGTTCGCCTTGGTCTCGACGATCGGCAGGCCGGTCAGCGAGCCACCGCCCAGATCGTCGGACAGCTTCGCGCACCGCTCCAGTAGCCGGGAGTGCAGGTAGAACACGTCCCCCGGGTAGGCCTCGCGGCCCGGCGGCCGGCGCAGCAGCAGTGAGACCGCGCGGTACGCCTCCGCCTGCTTGGACAGGTCGTCGAAGATGATCAGCGCGTGCTTGCCCTGGTACATCCAGTGCTGCCCGATGGCCGAGCCGGTGTACGGCGCGATGTACTTGTACCCGGCCGGGTCGGAGGCCGGCGCGGCGACGATCGTGGTGTACTCCATGGCGCCGGCGTCTTCTAGCGACTGGCGCACCTGGGCGATCGTCGAACCCTTCTGGCCCACCGCGACGTAGATGCAGCGCACCTGCTGCTTCTCGTCACCCGAGGCCCAGTTCGCGCGCTGGTTGATGATCGCGTCGATGGCGATCGCGGTCTTGCCGGTCTGCCGGTCGCCGATGATCAGCTGCCGCTGGCCCCGGCCGATGGCGGTCATCGCGTCGATGGCCTTGATCCCGGTCTGCAGCGGCTCCTTCACCGGCTGGCGCTCGACCACCGAGGGCGCCTGCGTCTCCAGCAGGCGCAGCTCCATGCTCTCGACCGGCCCCTTGCCGTCCAGCGGCTCGCCCAGCGGCCCTACCACGCGGCCGAGGAAGGCGTCGCCGACCGGCACCGACAGGATCTCGCCGGTCCGCTTTACCTGCTGGCCCTCCTCGATCTCGTTGAACTCGCCGAGGATGACGACGCCGATCTCGCGCACGTCCAGGTTGAGCGCCAGGCCCCTGACGCCGTTCTCGAACACGAGCAGCTCGCTGGCCATGGCCGATGGCAGGCCCTCGACCCGCGCGATGCCGTCGCCGCTCTCGATGACGGTGCCTACCTCTTCCCGCGCGGCGCCTTCCGGCTCATACTCCTGAACGAATCGCGCCAGCGCGTCCCGGATCTCCTCCGGCCGGATCGTCAGCTCAGCCATTGTCCTGCCTGTCTTCTCGGATTCTTGCGCTGGCACGTCAGCCCGCCAGCTTGCGCCGGACGGCGGCCAGGCGGCTGGCCGCGGTCCCGTCTATAAGCTCATCCCCGATCTGGACGGAAATACCGCCAACCACCGAGGGATCGATGACTACATCGAGGTGAACGTCGTGCCCGTAGGACCGCGACAGGGCCGCAGCGAGGCGCCTGCGCCGGGCCGCGGACAGCTCGACCGCCGTGCGCACCACCGCGATCAGCTGCTGCCGTCGGCGCGCCGCGATGTCGGCGCACAGGTCCAGGGCGACGGCGAGCGTCCGCCCGCGCGGGTGCGCCACCATCTGCTCGATCAGGCCGAGCGTCACCCGGGTCACCTTGCCACCCAGCAGGGTCTGCAGCAGCTCCCGCTTGCCCTGCTCGGGCAATGCCGGATCGGCTAGCGCGGCCCGCAGGTCCGGGTTGGCCGCGACGACCCGGCTGAACCGGAACAGCCCGTCCTCCAGGTCGTCGAGGCCGTCGTCCGCCTCGGCGGCCAGGACCGTGGCCTCGACCGCGAGCTGCTCGATCGCGTCCGCGAGGTCACCGCTGCTGGCCCAGTGCGCCTCAGCGCCCGCCGCGACCAGCCCCTCGGCACGCTGGGTGATCTTCCCGTGCAGCAGGGTCGAGACGACCGCGCCCTTCTCCGCCGCGGGCTTGCCCGGGTCGGACAGCGCTCGGCGCAGCCCGTGCTCGGTATCGAGCAGCCCCACGACCGCGAAAAGCTCGTTAGCCAGCCTGGTCGCCACGGTGGCGCTCTCGATGTGCTCCGCCGACAGCCGCTCGGACAGTTCGGTGAACGAGGCTCTACTCACACCGCGCATGCTCACTCGCCTTCCGGGCATACCTCACGGGCTGGACACCTGCTCGAGTTCGTCGAGGAAGCGGTCCACCATCCGGCCCTGCCGGGCGGTTTCTTCGAGCGACTCGCCCACGATCCGGCTGGCCAGCTCCGTGGCCAGCGCCCCGACCTCGGTGCGCAGCGCGGTCAGCGCCTGCTGCCGTTCGGCCTGGATCTGGGCCTGGGCGGACTCCGTTATCCGGCGGGCCTCGGCTTGGGCCTGCTCGCGCATCTCGGCGATGATCTGCGCGCCCTGCTCCCTGGCCTCCTCGCGCATCCTGGCCGCCTCGTGCCTGGCCTCGGCCAGCTGCTGCTTGTACTGCTCGAGAACCTGCGCGGCCTCGGCCTGCTCCTCTTCCGCCTTGGCCATGCCGCCCTCGATCAGCTCGGTGCGCTCAGCGAGCGTCTTCTGGATCCTGGGCATCAGGAGGTAGCCCATGATGCCGAACACCAGGACGAAGCAGATGGCCCCGACGACGAGCTCGGGCGTCGAGGGGAGCAGCGGATCCTGGTTCCCTTGGGCTAGAAAATGCATGATTCGGCCACCTGCCCGGTGATCAGGAAGCGTGGAAGATGAACGGTACGACCAGACCCAGCAGCGCGAGGATCTCGGTCAGCGAGAACCCGATCCACATGTACAGCGTGATGCGGCCGGTTGCCTCCGGCTGGCGGGCCATCGCCTCGATCGCGTGCCCGAAGACCAGGCCGATGCCAATGCCCGGGCCGATGGCCGCGAGGCCGTAGCCAACCGCGCCGAAGTTGATCTGGTACACAGTAGGGGCTGTGGTGGCCAAGGTAGCGGCGAGTGACATGTATGCGGTCCTTTACGGTTCAGGCCGGCGGAGCATCCCGCCGGGTTGGGTCGGATAGCAACGGCTCAGTGCGCCGCCTCCAGCGAGCTGGAGAGGTAGACGGCGGTCAAGGTAGTGAAGATGAACGCCTGCAGGAAGTCAACCAGCAGCTCGAGCAGGAAGACGAAGAGCACCATGACGGCCGAGCCCGCGGCGAACAGCAGGCCGATGGTGAGTGAGGCGAGGTACCAGGTGGCGACCATGAAGATAGCCAGGAGCAGATGGCCAGCGAACATGTTGGCGAACAGCCGGATGCCGAGGGTGAACGGCTGGATGATGAAGAATCGCAGCAGTTCGATCGGGATCAGGATGGGCAGGATGAAGAACGGCACGCCGGACGGCCACATGTTCCTGATGTAGCCCCACGCGCCCTGGTGCCTGAAGCCCAGGTAGATATACAGCACGTAGATGATGACCACCGGCGTGACCACGAAGCCGATCTTCGACATCGCGGGGAACTGGATGACCGGGATCAGCTCCATCAGGTTCATCACGAGGATGTAGAAGAACAGCGACACCAGGAGCGGGAGGTAGGAGTCTCCCTTGCGGCCGAGCGCGGGACGGAGGATCTGGTCGCGCACGAAGAGGATGCCGATCTCCGCCACATTCTGCAGGCCGCGCGGCACCAGCTTCGGCTTCCAGAACGCAGCCCCGAAGAAGGCGATCACGATCACCGTGGACAACACCGCCACCAGCATTGGCTTGGTGAAGGCAAAGGAACCCACGGTGAACAGCGGCTTGAAGTAGAAGTTCTGCAGGCCGGGCGCGGGGAACCCGCAGCCGCTGAAGAGGTGGCACCCACCGGCCGCGTCCGCCCGCACGTCAGCGATCATCGGTCATTCCCCTCCGCCTGCCCTGGTCCCCTTGGTCCCGCTGAAGTGCTGTTCCACAGACCCCTGCCTGCCGTAGCGGTAGATGACGTAGCTGACAGAGATCGCCATGCCGACGATCATGCCTACCGGAAACAGCCATCCGGCGTTCAGGGCCCGGCCGATCCCCCAGCCGATAGCGCCGTAGGCGATCATGCCGGAGATCAGGTAGCTGAACACCGCCCACCCGGTACCCAGGCCCAGCGCCGCCGAGCCGTCAGCCGCGGCCTGCCGGGCCACGCGTCGACTCCGGTCAGCATCAGCCGCCATGCCGCACCGCTTTCCCTTCGGGCTCGACGTACAGCACCCGCACCCGCATCGCCACGATGGCCTGGGCGGCGCCCCAGGCGAGGATGCAGGCGATGGCGGTGAAGCCGAGCGCCCGCGTGCTGAACGCGGTCGTCCGGTACACAACGGACACCACCACGGCGAGCGCCACGATCTTGACCAGGAAGGTGACGAGCGCGGCCACCATCATGGCGGCCGGGCTGATCTTCGCGGCGCGGCCGACGACCGCGATGCTGATGGCGAAGAACACGGTGACTGCGGCCACCCCGATCAGCGCGCCGACCAGCCCCTTGAGGCCGATCAGGGCGGCGCATCCAGCAACCATGGCGACGGCGACGGCGAACGTGGGTACAGCCGCGCGCCGGACTACGGTGGCATAACTCGCCAGCATGGGCTTGACTCCTGGGGACCGACAGCAAATAGCTGACGCGGGTACCTGCCCCGCGCGAGGGTCACCGCACCGAACGCTCGGTGCAGCGACCCGGTTGGGTACGAAACGTATCACGAGCCCTTCGTTAGCTTAAGAGGGCCTGCTTGTGAAAGGTATCACAAAGTTCTTGGCTTTGTCTTTACCTTTTCGCGAGAAATTTATGACCATTACGCGACGGGATCGCGTCGAGGCAGGCCAGGCGCCCGCCGTCGCTGGACAACGGCCGGTGAAGGCAAAGGCAGGGTAAAGAGAAGTAACGAGAAGTCGAGGTCACGGCCCCACGAGGGCCGGAGGTCCCGCTGCTGAGCCTGCGGGAGCGGTTCGAGGACGTCGGGCGCACCGCCGTCGCCCAGCGGGTCCGCGAAGGGTCCGGGACCGGAGAACGACCCTCCCGCGGGCAGGTTGCCAGGGCTCGAGCGCCAGCCGGGAGCCGGGAAGGGACCCTGCGGATCGTCGGGGTAGGCCGGATCGGTTCCCGGCAGGCGGCCCGCCCGCGGCAATGGCTCGCCGGGGACCCACGGCAGCGGCTCATCAGCAAGGCGCGGCGCATCTACGGGGTAGCCGCCGCCGGTGTACCAGGGCATCTCGCCTGGGATGCCCGGGGCGGCCGGGGCGGCCGGGGTCGGGGCGGCGGCCGTCGGCCCCGCCTGGAACACCGGGCCTGGCGGCGCGACCGCCGCGGACGGTGGCGGCGCGCGGAAGACCGGGCCTGGCGGCGCGACCGCCGCGGATGGTGGCGGCGCGCGGAAGACCGGGCCTGGCGGCGGGGCCGCCGCGGACGGGAGCGGACCGTTGAGCGCGGGACCCTGAGTCCGGGCCCTGGGCGACAGCGGGGGCGCGTCGCGGGGGGACCGCGCGGAGCGGGCGACCTCCGCCCGGTCCGCGCGATGCCGGCGCGCGCCCGGCGTGCCCGACGCCGGGCCGGCCGCGTGCGCCGGGGCGGACAAGGGCCTGCGCGCGGGTCCCGTGTGCCAGGGGCGCAGCCGGGGCATGGTCACCGGCAGCAGGGCGAGCACCGCGATGATCGTCGCGGCCTCGAGAACGACCAGGCGGGTCCGCACCACAGAGAGCGAGACGACGGTGACCGAGAACAGCGCCGCCCACAGGTACATGATCAGGACGCTCTGCCGGTAGGAGTGCCCGACGCTGAGCAGCCGGTGGTGCAGGTGCTGCCGGTCGGGGGCCATCACCGGCCGACCGGCCCGGACCCGCCGGATGATCGCGAACATCAGGTCCGTATAGGGAATGATGAAGATCGCGGCCGGCACCAGCAGCGGGAGGAACGTCGGGAACCGGTTGATCGCGTGGTTGCCCACGTAGTTGGTCAACAGAGCCGGGTCAAGCGAAGCGGTACTTGAGATCGGCCCGTAGGCGAGCATCAAGCCGAGCAGCATCGCGCCGATATCGCCCATGAAGATCCGGGCCGGGAAGAAGTTGTGCGGCAAGAACCCCAGGCACATCCCGGCCAGCAGCGCCGACGACACCGCGGGCAGCGACTGCGACGAGCTGCCGATCGTATTGAGCAGCGTGTAGGAGTAGACAAGGAACGACAGCGCGGCGACCGCCACGATGCCCGCCGCGAGCCCGTCCAGGCCGTCGATGAAGTTGATCGCGTTGATGGTCACCACGACGAGCAGGACGGTGAGCGTCACGCTCAGGTCCGGTTCCAGCGAGAACTCGCCGCCGCTCGGCATCGGCAGCCAGGGCAGCGCCTGGCCGCTCCACACCAGGATGCCGGCCGCCGCCACCTGTCCGGCCAGCTTGCTGATCGCGCTGAGCCCCCACCGGTCGTCGATGAACCCGACCACGACTACGAGCCCGCCGGCCAGCAGCAGCCCTGCCGCGGTCTTCGACCCGGCGGTCTGGAAGGGATCGTCAAGTGAGGGCAGGCGGCCGGCCACGATCAACCCCGCGACCAGCCCGCCGTACATGGCCAGCCCGCCGAGCAGCGGCGTCGGCTGCTTGTGCATGTCCCTGGCCCGGGGCTGATGCATGGCGCCGGTCGCGACCGCTACCCGCCGTACCAGCGGGGTGAGCACGTAGGTCACCGCCGCCGTGACGAGCAGCACCAGAGCGTACTCGCGCATGGGCCCTCAGCGGATCCGGGTTGGGTCGGAATTCATTACCGCCAACTTTAAGGCACCAGCTAGTCGGCCGAGGGCCGCTCTTCACTCGGCGCGTCGGTCGTTCGCTCGAGCGGGTGCGGAGCGGCCGGCTTGAAGTCCGCGGCGGAGCCGGTCCCGACCGTGAAGAAGTCGTTGTCGTCCACGACCGACACGATCCTGCGCAGGCGCTCCACGGGAACCGCCCCGGTGCGCAGCAGCGTCGGGACGGTGCCGGTCAGGTCGAGGATGGTCGAGGGGATGTTGTCGGTGCACGGTCCGCCGTCGAGGTACACCGACACCGCCTCGCCCAGCTGGCTCTCCGCCTCGTCGGCTGTGGTGGCCGCGGGCTGGCCGGTCCGGTTGGCGCTCGACACGGCCATCGGCCCGGTCTGCCTCAGCACATCGAGCGCGATCGGGTGCAGCGGCATCCGCAGGGCTACGGTGCCCTTGGTATCGCCCAGGTCCCAGGCCAGCGTCGGGCTGGCGCGGAACACCAGTGTGAGCGCGCCCGGCCAGAACTCGTCGATCAGGGCCTGCCCGAACGCCCCGAGGTCATCTACCAGCGCCGCCGCGGCCCTGGACGTGCCGATCAGCACGGGCGGCGGCATGCTCCTGCCCCGGCCCTTGGCCGCGAGCATGGTGGTGACGGACGAGGGGATGAACGCGTCCGCGCCGATGCCGTAGACCGTGTTGGTCGGCAGCACGATCAGCTCGCCGGCGCGCGCGGCGGTTACTGCCGCCTCGATCCCCGCAGCGCGCGCATGCGGATCCCG
Organism: uncultured Actinomycetes bacterium; assembly: GCA_963789225.1. Lineage (GTDB taxonomy): Bacteria > Actinomycetota > Actinomycetes > Streptosporangiales > Streptosporangiaceae > Palsa-504. The sequence goes on along the minus strand of CAWBKD010000025.1, from coordinate 202,854 downwards.
GCAGTCGTACCGTGTGCTCATCTCGCCGCCCTCTCAGGCACCCTCACCCGGCCAGACCGCGGTGACGAACCGGTCGCGGCCGGCCAGGTCCTTGTTGTTGCGGGTGTCCCGCCATCCAGCTTCCTCTGGGAACACCCAGTAAACCGCCGAGCCCTGCTGCGCGCCGTGCTCGACAGCGACCAGGCCGCCGGGGCGGAGCAGCCGCCTGGCCGTGCGCTCCACCGCCCGGATGACGTTCAGCCCGTCCGCCCCGCCGCCCCACAGCGCGGCGGGCGGGTCGTACTCGCCGACCTCAGGCGGAACGCAACTTCCCACCGGGATGTACGGCGGGTTACTGATCACGAGGTCAACCGTACCGTCGAGTTCGCCGAGCGCGTCACAGAAGTCACCCGCGTGGAGCATGACCCGCCCCGCGGTGTACGGAGCGCTCTCGGCATACCGCGCGACGTTCCGCTCCGCCCAGGCGCGGGCCAGCGGGTCGGCTTCCACCGCGTGCACGCGGGCCCGCGGGACCTCCTGCCCGATCGCCAGCGCTATCGCGCCCGACCCAGTGCCGAGGTCGGCCACCACGGGTTGCGCCACGTCCATCTCGCGCAGCCTGGCGATCGCCCAGCCGGTCATGACCTCGGTCTCGGGCCGCGGGACGAACACCCCGGGCCCGACGTCGAGCTCCAGGTAGCGGAAGTGCGCCTGCCCGGTGATGTGCTGCAGCGGCTCGCGCGCGGCGCGGCGCGCGATGTCGGACCAGAACCGCGCGTCGAAGTCGGAGTCGGGGACGGTGTGCAGCTCGCCGCGCCTGACGTGGTGCACGCTCGCGGCGATCAGCTCGGCGTCCGTCCGCGGCGACTCCACCCCGGCGTCGGCCAGCCGCGCCGCGGCCAGGGCCACCTCATCAAGTAGCAGGCTCATCGTCGCCGGAACCCCCGGAGGCCAGCTTTGCGGCCAGGTCCGCGGCGGCCAGCGCGTCGATCACCGCGTCGAGGTCACCGTCGATGACATGGTCGAGGTTGTAGGCCTTGTAGCCAACGCGGTGATCGGAGATCCGGTTCTCCGGGAAGTTGTAGGTGCGCACACGCTCCGACCGGTCCACCGTGCGGACCTGGCTGCGCCGTTCCGCGCTGGCCTTCGCGTCGGCGTCGGCCTCGGCCTGTGCCAGCAGCCGCGCGCGCAGCACGCGCAGGGCCTGCTCCTTGTTCTGCAGCTGGCTCTTCTCGTTCTGGCAGGACACCACGATCCCGGTCGGCAGGTGGGTGATGCGCACCGCCGAGTCGGTCGTGTTCACGCTCTGCCCGCCGGGCCCGGAGGACCTGAACACGTCGACCTTGATGTCGTTGTCGTTGATCTGGACCTCGACCGGCTCGGCCTCGGGCGCGACGAGCACGCCGGCGGCCGAGGTGTGGATCCGCCCCTGCGATTCGGTCACGGGCACCCGCTGCACGCGGTGCACTCCGCCCTCGTACTTCAGCCTGGACCACGCGCCGTCGGCGCCCTTGCCCTTCACCGCCACGGTGGCGTCCTTGATGCCGCCCAGGCCGGTAACGGTGGAATCCAGTATCTCGGTCTTCCAGCCACGGCGTTCGGCATAGCGCTGGTACATCCGCAGCAGGTCCCCGGCGAACAGCGCGGACTCCTCACCGCCCTCCCCCGCCTTGACCTCCAGGATGATGTCGCGGTCGTCGTTCGGATCCCGCGGCACGAGCAGCTTCTGCAGCCGCTCCTCAAGCTCCTCGCGCCGGGCGCCCAGCTCCTCGGCCTCGGCGGCCATAGAGGAGTCCTCCCGGCCCATCTCGTGCGCCACCTGCTCATCGCCCGAGACCTGCTGCCATTCCTGGTAAGCGTTCACAATCGGGGTCAGCTCGGCGTACCGCCGCCCGAGCGTCCGCGCCTTCTCCGGATCCGAGTGCACGCTCGGGTCAGCCAGCGCATGCCCCAACTCCACATGCTCACTAACCAAATCCTCCACGCGCTCAAACACCTAAAAATCCTTAATTAGCCAAACGAACTATGCCGTGCGCTCCGTAGCGATGGGCCCTTGGGGGTGCGCCTTCCCACCGGGAGGGGCCGCTCGCCCGATCCGAGTGGCCCCGCGGTCTGCGGCGTATCCCCGTCGGGGTAGCACGGGTCGGGGGTGATCCGAACGGCGTTCGGCCGTCTCGGTCTCTGAGACGGCCGATTCGCCCGGACGGATCATTCCACCGCCGACCCGGGCAACTACTTCTTCGAACCGGACCCCGCCGCCGTCTTACCGAACCGCTTCTCGAACCGGGCGACCCGGCCACCGGTGTCCAGGATCTTCTGCTTGCCCGTGTAGAACGGATGGCAGTTGGAGCAGACCTCGACGTGGATCGAGCCGCCGCGCGCGGTGCTCCTGGTGACGAACGTGTTCCCGCAGCCGCAGGTCACCGAGGTGACGTTGTACTGGGGGTGGATATCGGCCTTCATGAGAACTCCTGCCTTGAGCGGTCGCCGGGTCGCCCATCGGGGCGTGAACCGGTACCGCATGGGTGCGGCTTTCTAGTGTGCCAGACCGGAGAACCAGATTCCCCGGCCTGGCATTCCCTGTCTCGGCGTCAGGAGCCGAGGGTGGTCTTCTGGACCTGGAGGAGGAACTCGGCGTTGCTCTTGGTCTTGCGCAACTGCTCCATGAGCAGCTCCAGGGCCTGCTGGGGCTCCAGGGCGTGCAGGACGCGGCGGAGCTGCCAGACGATCTTGAGCTCCTCCGGCGACATCAGGATCTCTTCCTTGCGGGTGCTGGAGGAGTCCACGTCGACGGCCGGGAAGAGGCGCTTCTCGGCGAGCTCGCGGCGCAGCCGCAGCTCCATGTTGCCGGTGCCCTTGAACTCCTCGAAGATGACCTCGTCCATCCGGGAGCCGGTCTCGATCAGCGCCGCGGCGAGGATCGTCAGCGACCCGCCGTGCTCGATGTTGCGCGCCGCGCCGAAGAACCGCTTGGGCGGGTACAGGGCGGTGGAGTCCACGCCACCGGACAGGATGCGGCCGCTGGCCGGCGCCGAGTTGTTGTAGGCGCGCCCGAGCCTGGTGATGTTGTCGAGCAGGATGACTACGTCGTGGCCCATCTCGACGAGCCGCTTGGCGCGCTCGATGGCGAGCTCGGCCACGGTGGTGTGGTCGTCGGCCGGGTGGTCGAAGGTGGAGTGGATGACCTCGCCCTTGACCGTGCGCTGCATGTCGGTGACCTCTTCTGGCCGCTCGTCCACGAGGACGACCATGAGGTGGCACTCCGGGTTGTTCTTGGTGATCGCGTTGGCGATGGCCTGCAGGATCATCGTCTTGCCCGCCTTCGGCGGCGAGACGATCAGGCCGCGCTGGCCCTTGCCGATGGGGCAGATCAGGTCGATGATCCGGGTGGTCATGTTGCCGGGATCGGTCTCCAGGCGGAGCCTGTCCTGCGGGTACAGCGGGACCAGCTTGGAGAACTCGGGCCGACCCACGGCGCGCTCGGGGTCGAGCCCGTTGACCTTGTCCAGCCGGACCAGCGCGTTGAACTTCTCCCGGCGTTCGCCCTCACGCGGCTGGCGGACCGCGCCCTCGATGACGTCGCCCTTGCGCAGGCCGTGCTTGCGCACCTGGGACAGTGACACGTACACGTCGTTCGGCCCGGGCAGGTACCCGGTGGTGCGGACGAAGGCGTAGCCCTGGACCTCGAGCACGTCGAGGATGCCTGCGATCGGGATGAGCACGTCATCCTCGGCGATCACGGGCTCGGGGTCCGCCTGGCGGTCACGCCGGCGGTTCCTGTTGCGGAACCGGTCCCGGCTGCGGCTCCGGGGGCCTCCGTCGTCGTCGCGGAACGCATCCCCCGAAGGTCCGCGGCCCGCCGCCGCAGGCTCCCGGCGGTCACCTTGCTCGCGCCCGCCGTTGTCGCGGCCGCCCTGGTCACGCCCGCCCTGGTCACGCCCGCCCTGGTCACGACTGCCGTTGTCGCGCCCGCTCTGGTCCCGGCTGCCCTGGTCCCGGCCGGACTGCTCACGCGGGGCCTGGTCGCGGCCACGGGACGGCAGGTCGGCGCGCTGGCCATTACGGCGCCGGCGGTCTCCGCGCGGCGCGTCGCCCTGGGTGGCTTCGCCCGGCTGTCCCCCGGCCTGGACCGCGCCGTCGCGCCGGGCCGGCCGCTCGGCCGACCTGGCCTCGGTCTCCTCGTAGAAGCTGAGCTGCTGGGCGGCCCCGTCCGCACCGAGGCCACCTCGGGCTCCGTCGCCGAGGCCCGGCGCCGCGCTGTCTCCGATGCCCGCGTGCGGGCTTGTTGCTGGTTCCATGGCGTCCTGCTTCAGCGGGCGAGTCGCGTCAGCTCCCGCGGACGCGGCGCGCTGGTCCGAACCTCGGCGGGCGGGCCCGCTTTCCTGCCGGGGACCGCCGCCCTGCCGGGCTTCGATCGCCTCCACGAGCTGGCCCTTACGCATCCGGCCAGCACCGGGGATGCCCAGGCCTTGCGCAAGCTGCTGCAACTCGGGCATGAGCTTCGAGGAAAGGCCAGTACCACCGCGACTGGGCGACTTGGACGTCGATGCCGTCGCTCCTCGTGACCCCAGGTCAGCCACGTTCCCCGCAGGCGATCCGCCGGCCGCGGGGTGCGCCGGGCTACCGGCTGGGGCATCCTCAGGCGCGGTGGATGCGCCGCCGAGGATTTCGGTTGTGTCGCTCACTAATGGTCCTTCCCATGATTCTCGGCCGCCTAGGGCGAACCCGCTCGGCCCGTCGACCCGGTAAGCGGCCCCCCTCGGGGCCAGAGTTGATCAGCGCTGGTCTTGTTAGCCGCTCTCGTCAGCCAGATGTCCGCGATTGCCGCAACGCCTTGCATTCCTCCGTGCGTCGCCGTGTGCCCGCTAGCTAGGGAGATAAGCCGGAAAGCGCCGGGGCGGCTGCGTGGCTCGCCCGCGTCCCCAGATCGCGTCCTGGTACCAGAGCACCCCTGCTTCTCATGCGGGGAGAAAGCGGAGCGTCTGGCGGCAAAGACCCTGGGTACGGCAACAATACCGTGCCGTGGGAGTTTGCCGGTTTGCGTCCGGTTGGCCGACGAGCACCCGACCCGGAGCGGAGCACCCGGTGCGCCACTAAGCCTAACACCATCAGGACTCACGGCATTCCTTCGCAGCCGTCCGTGACACGAGGGGAGGAGGCAATGTCCCCACAGGGCTCGCCAGCATGGTCGTGCATCCGGGATTGGCCGCTCTCTCCCGCGTCAGCGCCCTGAAGGGGGCTTAAGGCGCAGGACACGCGCACCTTGCCGCTCGACGTCTAGCGAGCTTACATGCCATGCATTACCCGTTTCTCTCACGATTGAACCCAGGCTGTCCAGGTGGTGACGATTATCAGCCCCGCCGTCGGCGCCCAGCAGCGCGAGCACCGAGGGACCCGCCCCGGACACGACGGCGGGAATGCCCGCGGCCCGCAGACGCTCGACCAGCACGTGCGTGTGCGGCATGGCAACCGCCCGGTAGTCCTGGTGCAGCCGGTCCCGCGTGGCGTCGATCAGCACGCCGATCCCATCCGCGTGGCCGGCCCCGGTCAGGGCGGGGCGGGACTGCCCGGTCAGGGCGGCGATGAGCAGGGCACTTCGCCCGGCGTTGGCGGCGGCGTCCCGGTGCGGCACTCGGTCGGGCAAGACGCCCCTGGCCACGTCGGTGCGCACCGGGCCTGGCGCGATGCAGACGACCGGGGTGATCGACGCGAGCGGTTCCAGCCGCGATGCGCGCGGATGGCCCTCCACCATCCACGCGATGGTCAGCCCGCCGACCAGGCATGCGGCCACGTTGTCCGGATGTCCCTCCAGGTCCGTGGCCAGCTCGAAGACGGCCTCGTCCGGCAGCAGCGAGGTCCCGCGGGCGGCCAGGGCGCGGGCGGCGAGGATGCCGGTCACGATCGCGGCCGCCGAGGAACCAAGGCCCCGGCCGTGCGGGATCGAGTTCACGCAGCGAAGCCCGAGCCCGGGTGGCTGCCCGCCGGTGACGGCGAACGCCGCCCGCATGGCGCGGACGACCAGGTGGTCCTCGTCGGCCTCCGCCAGGTGAGCACCCTCGCCCGAGATCTCGATGGCGAGCCCGGACTCGCTGGTCCAGGCTTCCACCTGGTCGTACATGGTCAGGGCCAGGCCGAGCGCGTCAAAACCCGGGCCGAGGTTGGCGCTGGTCGCGGGGGCTCGCACCCGCACCGCGCCCGCCGCCCTAGGCAAGTCCGAGGGCCGTCGCGGCGGCGCCTGCGTCGGCCGCGATGATGGCCGGGGCCGGGGCGCCGGACAGCGCCCAGTCGGGGTCCTTCAGGCCGTTTCCCGTGATCGTGCAGACCACCCGCGAGCCCGGGTTGAGCTGGCCGTTCGCGCTGGCGCGCAGCAGGCCGGCCACGCTCGCGGCGGAGGCAAGCTCGCCGAACACCGCTTCCTTGGTCGCCAGCAGCCGGTACGCGACCAGGATCTCCCGGTCGGTCACCGAATCGATCAGCCCGCCCGATTCGTCCCTGGCTGCCTCGGCGAGGTGCCAGGACGCGGGATTGCCGATCCTGATGGCGGTCGCGATCGTCTGCGGGTGCAGCACCGGCTCTCCGGCCACGATGGGGGCCGCCCCGCTGGCCTGGAACCCGAACATCCGGGGCGTCTTGGTGGCCAGGCCCGCCCGCAGGTATTCGATGTACCCCATCCAGTAGGCGGCGATGTTCCCGGCGTTGCCGACCGGCAGGCAGTGCACGTCCGGCGCGTCGCCCAGATCGTCGACGATCTCGAAGGCAGCGCTCTTCTGGCCCTGCAGCCGGTCCGGGTTCACCGAGTTGACCAGGGCGACCGGATACTGGGCGGCCAGCTTCCTGGCCAGTTCCAGGCAATCGTCGAACGAGCCGTCCACCTGGAGCAACCGTGCCCCGTGCACCAGCGCCTGAGCGAGCTTGCCGATGGCGATCTTGCCCCGCGGCACCAGCACCGCGCAGGTAAGCCCGGCCCGCGCGGCGTAGGCGGCGGCGCTGGCGCTCGTGTTGCCGGTCGACGCGCAGATGACCGCCTTGGCCCCCGCGCCCGCGGCCAGGCTGATCGCCACCGTCATGCCCCGGTCCTTGAACGACCCGGTCGGGTTCCCGCCCTCGACCTTCAGGTACACCTCGCACCCGGTGCGCGCGGACAGCACCGGAGCGGGCAGCAGCGGCGTTCCGCCCTCGCGCAGGCTGATCACCGGCGTGGCGTCGGTCACCGGCAGCCAGCTCCGGTATTCCTCGATCACGCCGTGCCAGATGGTGCTAGCCCGGGGGGGCGACCCCCCGGAACCCCCCGATCCTGGGGGGAAACCTTTCCCCCCAGACCCCCTCGGCCCCCTCGGCCCCCCTGACGGGGGGGACTGCCCGCTCCCCCGCGCCTTGCTAGCCATGGTCACTCCTCTTCCCCCTCCACGCGCATGACGCTGGCGACCGCGCGGACGATGGGGAGGGCCTCCAGGTCGCGGACGGTCGCGGCGAGCGCCGCGTCCGTGGCCGTATGGGTCACGATCACGAGCTGCGCCTCCTCTCCCCTGCTGGTCTGGCGCACCGTCTCGATCGAGACGCCGTGGTGCGCGTACACCCCGGCGACCGGGGCCAGGACGCCGGGCCGGTCGTCGACGTCGAGCGCGACGTGGTACCGCGTGAGCGTCTCCCCCATCGGCATGACCGGCAGCCCCGCGTAGGTCGATGCGTCGGGGCCGCGGGTCCCGGCCAGCCGGTTCCTGGCCACCGCGACGATGTCGCCGAGCACGGCGCTCGCGGTCGGGACGCCGCCTGCGCCCGCGCCGTAGAACATCAGCCGCCCGGCCGAGGAGGCCTCGACGAACACCGCGTTGTACGCCTCGCTGACGGCGGCGAGCGGATGCGAGCGCGGGATCATCGCGGGGTGCACCCGGACCGAGACGCCGCCGTTGCAGCGCTCGCAGATGGCCAGCAGCTTGACGACCCGGCCGAGCGCCCGGGCGCTGCCGATGTCGGCAGCGGTGACTTCCGTGATTCCCTCACGGTGCACGTCGGCTGCGGTCACCGGCGTATGGAAGGCCAGGCTGGCCAGGATCGCCGCCTTCGCGGCCGCGTCAAACCCCTCCACGTCCGCGGTCGGGTCGGCCTCGGCGTAGCCGAGCGCCTGGGCCTCCTCCAGCGACTCGGTGAACCCCGCACCCGAGGAGTCCATGCGGTCCAGGATGAAGTTGGTCGTGCCGTTCACGATGCCAAGCACGCGGTGGACGGTATCTCCGGCCAGCGACTCCCGCAGCGGGCGCAGCAGCGGGATGGCGCCCGCCACGGAGGCCTCGTAGTACAGGTCGGCGCCGTACTCGCGGGCCGCGCCATAGATCTCCGCGCCATTCTCGGCGAGCAGGGCCTTGTTCGCGGTGACCACCGGCCGCCCGCTCTTGAGCGCGGCCAGCATCAGCGACCTGGCCGGCTCGATCCCGCCGATCACCTCGACCACGATGTCGATGTCCGGCCGGCTCACCAGCGCGTGGGCGTCCGCGGTGAGCAGGGCGCGGTCGATCCCCTCGGCCCGGCGGTGGCCGACCCGCCGCACCGCGATCCCGGCCAGCTCCAGCCGGGCGCCGACGCGCAGGGCCAGGTCATCGGCTTGTTCGGTCAGCAGCCGGGCCACCTGCGTCCCGACGATCCCGCAGCCGAGCATGGCCACCTTCAGGGTCGGGCGGGTTCCGGTCATCCGATGTCCAGGCTGAGTAGGTCGTCCATCGTCTCGCGGCGCACGATGACGCGCGCCTCGCCGTCGCCGACCGCGACCACGGCCGGGCGCAGCACGTGATTGTAATTGCTGGCCAGGGACCGGCAGTAGGCACCGGTGGCCGGAACGGCCAGCAGGTCGCCCGGGGCGAGGTCGGACGGCAGGTACGCGTGCCGCACCACGATGTCGCCGCTTTCACAGTGCCTGCCCACCACCCGGGTCAGCATCGGTGGGGCCGACGACGCGCGCGAGGCCAGCGCGCACACGTACTCGGCGTCGTACAGCGCGGTCCTGATGTTGTCGCTCATCCCGCCGTCCACGCTGACGTACGTGCGCAGGCCATCGACGTCCTTGATGGTGCCCACCGAGTACAGCGTCACCATCGAGGGCCCCACGATCCCGCGGCCGGGCTCGACGGTCAGCCGCGGTACGGGCAGCCCGGCGGCCTGGCACTGCCAGTCCACGATCTGGCGCAGGCTGTGGGCCAGCTTCACGACCTCCGGCGCGTCGTCCTCCTCGGTATAGGCGATGCCGAACCCGCCGCCGAGGTCGAGTTCGGCGATCTCGATGCCGTGCTCGTCGCGGATCCTGACCGCCAGGTCGAGCACGCGGTGCGCCGCCACCTCGAACCCGGCGGTGTCGAAGATCTGCGAGCCGATGTGTGAGTGCAGCCCGGCGAACTCCAGGCCCGGGCAGGCCAGCACCCGCCGCACCGCCTCGTCGGCGGCGCCCGAGGCCAGCGAGAAGCCGAACTTCTGGTCGTCGTGCGCCGTGGCCATGAACTCGTGCGTGTGCGCCTCGACCCCCGTGGTGACCCGGACGAGGACCTTTGGGCGATCCTCGGGGGGCGGTCCTCCCATGGCGGGATCGGTCAGGTAGGCCAGGCGCGCGATCTCCTCGAACGAGTCCGTCACGATGTGCCCCACGCCGACGGCGACGGCCCGCTCAAGCTCGCCGAGCGTCTTGTTGTTGCCGTGCAGCGTGATCTGCTCGGGCGGCACGCCCGCCGCCAGCGCGATCTCGAGCTCGCCGCCGGTGCAGACGTCGATGCCCAGCCCCTCGGACGTCACCCAGCGCAGCATCGCGCGGGAGCAGAACGCCTTGGCCGCGTAGAACACGCGCGCCTGCGGCCCGAACGCCTCCAGGTAGTCCCGGCACCGGGACCGGACATCCGCCTCGTCGCACACGTACAGCGGCGTGCCGAATTCGGCCGCCAGGTCCCGCACGTCCTTCCCGCCGATGGTGAGCACGCCGCCGGACCGCCGCGCGCTGCGCGGCCAGATGCTGGGGTACAGCGCGTTCAGGTCCGCAGGAGCCGCGGGTGGGTGGTCGGCGGGCAGCATGTCGCCATGCTGTGGCCCGGCCGGGTGCGCGACACGGCTCATGCGATCCCCCTCCGATCCCTACAGGCGCCCGGGCGCGCCGATTCCGAGCAGCCCCAGGCTGGCGGCCAGCCCGGTCCGCGCCGCGGCGGCCAGCCACCGCCTTTCGCTGCTGATGGCAGATATATGCGTAAAGCCCGAGGTACTCATCGTGTCAACCGTCCGTGCGGCCAGTTCCTCCAGGTACCCGGCAAACTCGTCGGGGCGGCCGCGACGCGCGGCCATGGCCACCCGTTCCGGGAGCCAGGACAGCGCGTCGAGCAGCGCCAGCTCCTCGGGTCGGGTGAGCAGGCGCGGCTGGAACTCCGCTGGCCGTGTGCCCAGCGTGGCAGCCCAGCGCAGCACGGCGGCAGCGGCGGCATGCGCGTACCGAACAGCATAGGCGGGATTGGTCAGCATATGCCGGGCGAGGGCCGCCGCCTCCGGGTACTCCCCGCCGGGGGGCGTGCGCGCGAGCGCGAAGCGCACGGCATCGTAGCCCGCGTACTGGATAGCGCCGGCGACGCTTTCCGCTCCGGACGCGGACGGAGGAAGGGGGACCGGGAGGGGAACCAACGCTCGTTCGGGAAAATAGATAGGTGTGGCGCCAGCGGCGACGGCCAGGCGGGCGGTCAGTTCAGCGGCGAGGGCGGCCCGCGCCTGCGGCCAGTCCGGGGCGGCGGCCAGGTCGGCGGCGGGCGGCACGGGCACGGTGCGGCCGCGCAGCGCGTCACTGGCCGCGCACGCCTCGCCCGCCTCGGCCACGCGGACCGCGAGGCCGGCCAGAGCGTCGTGGGTGACGGTGACCGTGAGGTAGCCGGGGCCGGTGACCGCAGCGGTCGCGATGTCCGGCTCGGTTATGAGCCTGGCGGCTAGGGCCTTGGCGATATCGCGCGGGTCCCGGCCGGGCCCGGCCAGGCGGAACGGCAGGCTGGAGGCGTAGCTACCCGGTCCCCCGCCCGGGCGGAGCAGCGGATCCTCCTCATCGGTACCGGCTGCGGCCAAGATGGCCCGCCGCAGCCAGGCGGTGATCACCTAGCTGGCGCCGGCGAGCTCGCGGACGACGCGGATCATCTCGTTCGGGTCAAAGGGCTTGGTCAGGTAGGCGTCCGCACCCACCCGGCTGCCCCTGGCCTTATCGTCCTCCTGGGCGCGCGCCGAGATCAGGACCACCTTGATATGCGCGGTATCCGGCGAGCTGCGCAGCTGGACCGCCGTCTCCCAGCCGTCCAGCCGCGGCATCATCACGTCCAGCGTGATGACGTCCGGATCGATGTCCCCCACTTTGTCGAGGCAGTCCTGCCCGTCCACCGCCATCGACACGTCGAACCCCTCGAGCTGGAGGTTGACCGCGATCAGCTGCCTGATCACCTCGTCGTCGTCAACGACGAGCACCCGTCTCAATCCCTGCTCCACTCGCGTGAGGGTAGCGTCTTGCCTTGTAATTGCGCAGTGTACCCGCCGCGTGTCCTGGTAACGGTTGCTGGCTGGTAGCCTTTCCCACGTCGCGCAGCCCCCATAGCTCAGGGGATAGAGCATCGGCCTCCGGAGCCGTGTGCGCAGGTTCGAATCCTGCTGGGGGCGCCCATCGCTAGCGGGTCTTTCTCGGGTGGAGATCTTGGCGATACTGTTGGCGAAACTCGCCCAGGTCACGTGACCGGCGCCGAGGCCGGTCCTTGATGATCCACAGCACCCATCGCGCTGATGCTGGGCAGGTGCCCGCTACGGTCCGACGAGACGGAAGGGGGCGGCTATGGCCGGAGAGTCGCAGTTCACGATCGGGGCCAGGGCAAGCTGCACGGACGGCGAGTGCGGTGAGGTGCGCCGTCTGATCATCGAGCCGGCCACAGAGATGGTCACCCACCTTGTCATCCAGCCGGGGCACAGTCGGGAGGCCGAGCGGCTTGTCCCCGTCGACCTGATCGAGACCACGGACGGGGAAATCAGGCTGCGCTGCACCCTCGCAGAGTTCGGCAAGCTCGACCACGCCGCGGAGCGCGACCTGGTCACGGGTGCGAGACCCGCCTCGATAGCCGGAGGCTATGGCACGATCACCGACCGCGGGCCAGCAGCGTGGAGGCAGACGGCGACCTTCGAAGACGTTATTCCGGGGGGTGAGGACGAGGTGGGGCCCGGCGACCCGGTCTTCGCCGTCGATGGCGAAATCGGGCGGGTGCAGGGCTTCCTCGTCAACCCAGACGATGATCGGGTGACCCACGTGCTGCTCCAGGAGGGGCACCTGTGGGGCCAGAAGGAAGTCGCCATCCCCATCAGCGCCGTGATCCGGGTGGACGAGGGAATCCGGGTCAACCTCACCATGGAACAGGTAGGGGAACTGCCGCCTATGGCCCAGCAGACGCGGTCGCCTTGAGGTAACGATCAGAAGCCCGCCTAGCTGGTCACCCTGACTAGGAACAGCCACGCGTTGATCACGCCGCCAACGAGACTCGTCATGGCGGCGGGGATCAGCCAGTACAGCTCCGCGCCCAGAGTCCGCCCAAGGGCTCCTGAAAGCCTCGGTCCCGCGGCCCTGAAGCCGGCCCGGCCCCGGGCCGGTGGCTTGACCTTGCCCCAGGGGCACGCTTGATGATCGCGTCATGAAGGAACTGGGACCCGCCGAGTTCGCCGCGGTTACCGGCCTCTCGGTCAAGGCCCTCCGCCTGTACGACGAGCGCGGCCTGCTGGTCCCTGCCCGGGTCGACCGGACGACCGGGTACCGCCGTTACACCGAAGACCAGATCGTCGCCGCGGGTCGGATCGCGCTGCTGCGCCGGGCCGGCCTCGGCCTAGCCGACATCGCACGGTTCCTTGATACGCCGAACGCCGTCGTGATCGAGCGCTGGCGAGCCGATCTCGCGGCCGAAACCGGAGCCCGCCGGCGGGCCCTGGACGCCCTCGCGTTCGCGCTCGGCTTCGACAGGGGCATCGGACGTGCCCTGCTGCGGGCCTTCGAAGCCGGCGCCATCCGGTTGGGCGCAACGCGCATCTCCCTGGGCGCCGATGCCGAAGCTGGCTTCTATATCCGGCACGGCTACCAGACGATGCTGCTCCTGCAGTGGGCCTATGACCCGAGTCGCTGTGACGCCGAGGTGGCGGCCCTGATCGCCGGGCCCGTGCAGAAGATGACCTGGCGTCGTGAATCATTCGGCGGCGTGCCCCAGTTGTTCGTGGAGCTCGACGAGCCGAGCCCGGTCGTGCGCGCCCAGGTCCAGGACCTGGTCTCCGGAGCACACGTGGGCTACTGCATGACCAAGGCGATCAACAGGGTCACGGCCCGGAGCCTAACCTGAAGCCTGGCTGGAAACTTCGTCATTACTTGCTGAGGCGCCGCGCGAACGGCGACACCGCACGGTCTACCCCGTTACCCTCGAACTTGACCTGGTTGGCCACACCTAACCCGATGAGGCAGTCCCGCCCTACGTCCCCAGAGCGGCTCGTCCCCGCGGTGCATGAGCTCTCGCGAACGAACCTGCTTGAACAGTTTTGCCAAAGTGTTACCAGGATCTTGCAACATATCGCGTTCTCCGAGCTTTATACCTGTAGGGGACGTTTGCGCTATCTCAGGTACCGCTGTAAACAGGTACACGGCAGGGACCGGTACAGGCACACGCAGGGATCTGTACAGGTACACGGCAGGGACTCGTGTAAACGGGTGGAAAGGTTTGTACATGCACAAACTCATACAGGCCACGCGCCGCCGTTCGGTGAGCGTGGCAGCAGGGCTGATACTGGCAGGTGGCATGGCTGGCGGCGTCTTGCTGACAGCCGGTCCGGCCGCCGCCGCAACGACCACGACGACGTTGGTGAGCGCCACAGCACAGGGCTCGACGATCAACGTCCGCGCGTCGGTGTCACCCTCCGGCGGGGGCGGGTCCATCAGCGTCAGCGGCGCGGGCGGCAGTTGCTCCATCCAGGTGGGCGGCGGCGGGATGTTCGGTGGCGGCGGCGGTGGCTGCCAGATAACCGGCGTGACGACGCCCGGATCGTACACGCTGACGGCTACCTACACGCCTACGAACACCGCTTACATGGGCTCCAGCGCCATGACCTCGGTGACCGTCGGGGGCAATTCGAACCCGCCGAACAACCCGCCGCAGAACGGGAACGCTCCGCAGTTCACCCAGGACTCGCCGCCGAGCTCGGTGAGCGGCTCGTCTTTCAGCTACCAGTTCCAGGCCAATAACGACGCCAGCTACCAGCTGGTCGGGGGCCCGAACTGGCTGGGCATCAACAACGGGATGGTGTCGGGAAACATCCCGAACGGGATCACCTCGTTCAGCTTCTCGGTGTATGCGTGGAACCAGTGGGGGCACGTCCAGGTCGGCCCGTTCTGGGTGTACTTCCACCCGCACCAGAACTACTACAACCACCACAACTACAACAACTACTCTGAGACCAACATCCACACGTCCCTGTACTGCACGTCGCCGGTGTACAACGGCGGGGGCGGCAGCTGCACGCTGCGAGTCAGCAACTCGAACCAGAACTTCTTCTGGGGCCCGGGCCAGTACAACCAGAACTTCGGCCCGAACTTCGGCCAGGACTACGCTGCGGACGTGACCGCGCAGATCTCGCTGCCATGGCAGCTGAAGGCGGATTACTGCGGTTACTCGTACTACAACTACTACAACGGCTGCCACATCTACGGCAACACCGCGTACGAGAACCTCGGCAACCTGTATCCCGGTCACAGCGCGAGCCTGACCGTCCACTTCACTGTCCGGTCAGGGTTCAACATCTGGGGTAACCACTCCGGGAACTCGTTCTATGTCAAGGTCACCGGTTCTGCTTCTTCGAACCACAACAACTTCATGTTCTTCGGACAAGGGCAGAGCTACGCCACGACCTACGTCCAGATCAGGCCATACGGCTTCTGGTGGTAAAGCCGTAGCCCGGTAGCACGAACGGGGGGCGCAGGCGCTAAGCCTGCGCCCCCCGCTTTTATGGCCCGTAACGATCTCGGGACGCCACGTGCCTAAGGTTGGCTCATCGCGGGCGATCGACGGAAGGGCACGGGCATCTCGGTGGGCACGAGCTGGCGAGCACGGATGGCACCCGTGGCGGCCGCCGTGCTCGGCGTGGCCGTGCTCGGGCTCGCCGCGGGCTCCGTCGTGCTGGACCACCTCACCCGCCAGCCCGGGACCGGCGGACCGGTGGCCGACGCATTCATCACGGCAGCCGGCGTGGTGCCCGCGACCGCGGTGGGAGCGCTGCTCGCCGTTCGCCGGCCACGCAACCCGATCGGATGGCTCCTGCTGGCGATCATCATCGTGGAGGGGGCCCCCGCCAGCCAGTACCTCATCCTGGACTACCGGATGCACCACGGGTCGCTGCCCCTGGGCTGGGTGGCGGTGGTGCTCGAGGAATGCTGGCCGATGTTCCTGGTCTCCGTCACGCTGCTACTGTGGCTGTTCCCGGACGGCACGCTGCCTGCGGGCCGGTGGCACCGGGCCGCCACGGCCGGGGCGATCGGCTGGCTGCTGGTTGGCCTGGTCACCTCGAGCCGGGGCGTGCTGGTAGCGGCCGGAGGAGATGTCCGCATCCAGGCCAGCGGGAGCCTGGCTAACCCGTCGCCCTGGGCATTCCGCGTACTCGACGTGGTGGTGATCGCCGGGACCCTGCTCAGCTGGGTGGCCTGGCTGACCATGCAGGTACCGACCTACCGGCACGCCAGCGGCGTGCACCGCCAGCAGCTCAAGTGGCTCTACAGCGGCGCGGCCATCTTCGTGTTCGCGTACTTCGGCGTCTTCATCGTCGCGTTCGCCGTGAAAACCATCCCGGGCTTGAGTAATCAGTCGGTGACGAACGTGCTGGCCTTCCTCGGCACGGCCGCCCTGCCCGCCTGCCTGGGGGTGGCTGTGCTGAAATACCGGCTGTACGAGCTCAACCGGGTCATCAGCCGGGTGGTCTCCTACGCGCTGATCACGGCGCTGCTTGCCGGGGTGTTCGCCGGCCTGGTCCTCCTGGCCACGCGCGTGCTGCCGTTCAGGAGCTCGGTGGCCGTGGCCGTGGCCACGCTGGTCATCGCCGCGCTGTTCAACCCGCTGCGCAGGCGGGTGCAGACGCTCGTCGACCGCCGATTCAACCGGTCCCGCTACGATGCGGAAGCGGTCGTGGTCGCGTTCACCGCGCGGCTGCGCCAGACCATCGACCTGGACGCGATCCGGGGCGATCTGGTCGGCGTCGTCCAGGAGGCGTTCCAGCCCGCCCACGTGTCGGTATGGCTACCCGGCCCCGAGCTATCGAGCCGGCCAGCGGCACCGGGCGATCCCTAGAAGCGCTCGACGAGGTGCTCGCGGCCGGGCGGCGGCTCGTAGGGTTCCGGCCAGAAGTCCGTGACGCGGGTGATCAGGCCGCCGGCGAACTCGAAGAACGCCATCGCGTCGTCACGGCGGTCGTCCACGCGCCACTCGAACCACACCACACCATGGTGCTCGTCGGCGATGATGACCTTCGGCCGCAGGTGCCAGTCACCGGGATACTCCTGGTTGAACCGCAGGTAGCGATCGCGCCCCCGGATCCGCTCCCGCGACTGCGGGATCTCGTAGATCACCGCGGGATCCAGCAGCCCGGCCCAGGTGTCCCAGTCCCTGGCCTCCAGGCTGGTGATGAAGCGCTCGACGAGCTCGCCGTGGGTGCTCATCCCGGGGTCGGCTTCGGTCAGGTTGGCGGTGCCGTCGGCGTGTTGGTGCAGATGGCCCCTATGTCACCCACGTTGGCACCCCACAGCTGGTTCTTGAAGTTTTTGATCAGGGGATAGGTGAACAGCGGCGAACCGGGGTAGAAGGACGTGCTCATGGAGTAGGGGTTGGTGACGCTGCTTGAGACGGCGCTGATCAGCGACGCGAGGCCGTTGAAGTAGTCAAGGCCGCAGGTCGGCCTGGTAGGCTGCCCGGTAGGCTTCGGGAGCGGCGTGACCGGGTTGATGAGCCAGAGCGTACTGCCGCTGACGCCGCACTCTTGCAGGGTGATCGGCGTCCCCTCGGCGGGGGAAGTCCCGACACCCACGCAGAGTTCGGTGGGGGCGCCATAGGGCTCATACTGGATCTCGCCCGCATAGTCATTCACCGTCCCGGCCGGGCAGGCTCCGGGGACGGTGACGAAAGAGACGCATCCGTACTGCTCCGCCAGGTACCCATTGACCAGGCCAGCCTGGGCGTAATCGGAGGCCGGTATCAGGTTGTCCAGCACGAAGTCTTCCGCGGGGTTGGTGACGCTGGCGCGGGCGAGGGTGACCGGCTGGCCGAGCCGGCCCGGACCGCCCCCCTCCGCCTCGAGCACGTAGCCCGGCCTGGCCGACGTGCCGTACGCGGCGCTGTAGATGTCGGTGCAACTCAAGCCGCATTCCGGCGTGGCCGCGTCCGCGTTGAGCGTCACCATCGCGCTCGCGCCGCCGGCCACGCACAGCGCCGCCGCAGCCGCGAGGACTTTGACCCTGAGCCTGACGGACATACCCGGCCCTCCCCATCCCTGGTCCGACGCCGACCGGCGCGGGACGATCCCGCGCGGCAATTTACCGCAAATTCGAACATCTCGCCCGGACTTCGGCCTCTTACCGCACCGCGGACACGTCGGCTATGAAGGGATCCGGTAGTCCTCGAGCAGGCGGCGCCCGATGATCATCTTCTGGATCTCCGCGGTGCCCTCCCCGATCAGCAGGAGCGGTACGTCGCGGTAGAGGCGCTCGATCTCGTACTCGCTGGTGAAGCCGTAGCCGCCGTGGATGCGGAGGGAGTCTTCCACGACCTCCTTGGCGTATTCGGCGGCCAGGTACTTGGCCATCCCCGCTTCGAGGTCGTTGCGCTGGCCGGAGTCCTTCCGGCGCGCCGCCATCACCATCATCTGGTGGGCCGCCTCGACCTTGGTGCCCATCTCGGCCAGCTTGAACATGATCGCCTGGTGCTGGGCGATCGGCTGGCCGAACGTCTGCCTGCGCTGCGCGTAGTCGATGGCCAGCTCGAAGGCGCGCAGGGCCATCCCGCAGCCGCGGGCGGCCGTGTTGACCCGGCCGACCTCGATGCCGTCCATCATGTGGTAGAAGCCCTGGCCGGTCTGACCGCCCAGCACGCGGCCGGCCGGGACGCGGACGTCGGTGAAGATCATCTCGGTGGTGTCGACGCCCTTGTACCCCATCTTCGCGATCTTCCCAGGCACGACGAGGCCAGGCACGGCCGGATTAGGCCCGAACCCCGGCTCCTTCTCGATCAGGAACGTGGTCAGGTTCTGGTGCGGCCGGTCGCGGCCGTCGTCGGTCCGGCACAGCACCGCGACCAGGTTGGCGGTGGCGCCGCTGGTCACCCACATCTTCTGCCCGTTGAGCAGGTAGTCGTCGCCGTCCCGCACGGCCCTGGTCTTGATCGCCGCCACGTCCGAACCCAGGTCGGGCTCGGACATCGAGAAGGCGCCGCGGATCTCGCCGGCCGCCATTGCGGGCAGGAAGTAGTCGCGTTGTTCGGCGGTGCCGTGCCTGGCGATCATGTGCGCCACGATGAAGTGGGTGTTGATGATGCCCGCGACGGATATCCAGCCGCGGGCGAGTTCCTCCGCGACCAGGGCGTAGAGCAGCAGCGAGACCCCGAGCCCCGCGTAGGCCTCGGGAATCCGCAGCCCGAACAGCCCCAGTCGCTTCATCCCGGCCACGATCTGCGCCGGGTACTCATCGGCGTGGTCGAGTTCGCTCGCGACCGGGATGATTTCCCGGTCCGTGAACTCGCGCACGGTGGCCAGGATGTCCCGCTCGGCCTCGGTCAGGCCTTCGGTCTGGGCCAGGCGTCCCATGGCGCTCACTCCTGCGGGGGCTCGAAGACGGACGTGCGCGCCAGGCCCGCGGCCCGGCCCTTGGCCGCGATGACCAGGGCCATCTTGCGGGAGGCCTCGTCGATCATCTCGTCGCCGAGCATGGCAGAACCCTTGGCCCCGCCCGCCGCGGACACCGACCAGTCGTAGGCGTCCAGGATCAGCTCCGCGTGGTCGTAGTCGTCCTGGGCCGGGGAGAAGATCTCGTTGGCCGCGGCGATCTGGTCCGGGTGCAGCACCCACTTGCCGTCGAAGCCGAGGGCGGCGGCCCGCCTGGCCACCGCGCGGAACCCGTCGACGTTGCGGACCTGCAGGTACGGCCCGTCGATGGCCTGCAGGCCGTGAGCCCGCGCGGCGATCAGGATGCGCATGAGGATGTAGTGGTAGGCGTCCGCCGGGTACCCGGGCGGCTGCTCGCCGACCACGAGCGACCTCATGTTGATCGAGGCCATGAAGTCCGCCGGGCCGAAGATGATCGTCTCCAGGCGCGGCGAGGACGCGGCGATCGCCTCGACGTTCATCAGGCCCGCGGCGTTCTCGATCTGGGCCTCGATCCCGATCCGGCCGACCGGCAGGCCGACCGCCTTCTCGATCTGGGTCAGGAGCAGGTCCAGCGCGCTGACCTGCGCGGCGTCGGCCACCTTGGGCAGCATGACGCAGTCCAGCCGGTCGCCCGCGCCCTCGACCACCGTGATCACGTCCCGGTAGGTCCAGTGCGTGGTCCAGTCGTTGACCCGGACCGCGCGGGTCTTGCCCGTCCAGTCGCCCCCCATCAGCGCCTCGACGACGGCGTGCCTGGCCTGCTCCTTGACCAGCGGCGCGACCGCGTCCTCCAGGTCCAGGAACACCTGGTCGGCGGGCAGGGTCTGGGCCTTCTCCAGGAAGCGGGGGTTGCTCCCCGGGACGGCCAGGCAGGAGCGGCGCGGGCGCAGCGCGGGTTGGGTCACCCCTTCATTGTGGCTGCCACGCCCCGGGACCCGCACCACCGCTCGTTCGGCAAAAATGGTTTTTAATTTAACCGAACGAGCGGTGGTTTTACCCTCTAATATCCGAAGGCCAGCGCGGAGCAGGACGTCACCTGCGTCGGGTCCGGCACCGCGCCGGTGTCCACGCCCCACAATTGGTTTCCGAGCACCGTCTTCGCGAAACTCATCAGGCTGAAGGTGAACAACCCGGCGTAACCGCTGGTCAGCACGTAGGGGTCGGAGAAGCTGCTGTCGGTGGCGGCACTGATCAGCGTGAACTCGCAGCCGCCCGCCGTCCTGACGGGGTTGAAGATCCAGAGGTCATGGCTGCTCACGCCGCACGGTTCGAGGACGACCGGCGTGCCATCGGATGGGGTGCTGCTGAAGCTGGGCGATACGCAGTCGTAGGCAGGAGGGATTTCGCCGCCGGGCGCGTACACGATCTGGAAGGCATAATCGTCGACTGACCCGGCGGGGCAGGTCTTGAAGTCGTCCTGCGGGGCACTGCCTGCTAGGCAGCCGTAGCGCAGCGCCAGCCCTCCGGCGGCGTAGCCGGACAGGTAGTAGTCCGAGACCGTGTCCACGTTATTGACGACGAAGTCCTCTCCCGGATTGGCGCTGCTGGCGCGGGCCAGGTCGACGGGCTGGCCGAGACGGCCGCTGCCGGCGCCCTGAACGTTCAGCAGGAGGGCCGGGTTGGCCGCGGGCCCGTGCGGGACGTTGAAGAAGTCAGCGCACGCCGATCCGCAAGCCGACGTGGCGGCGCTGGCGGGAAGCGTTCCCGTCGTGCCGACGGCCACGCTGACGCCGCCGGTCAGGGTTAGTGCCACCGCAGCCGCGAAGATCTTGCTCGTGACCGACATGCCTCGTCCCTCCAGCGTTCCCGGTTGGGTACCGCCGCCCGCCCCACGGACCTGACGGGCCGCAATCTACCGCAATCCGGGACGCGGGGCCAGGTGGTCGAGCAGCAGGGCTTCGGCCAGGCAGGCTCGGGCGAACGTGGCCAGGTGCAGGCTCTCGTTGGCGCCGTGCGCCCGCGTGTCCGGGTCCTCCACGCCGGTGACCAGGATCTCCGCGTCGGGGAACAGCCCGGCGTAGGCGGTGACGAACGGGATGGACCCGCCGGCGCCGATATCGACGGGCGGCGTCCCCCAGGCCTGGGCCAGGGCCCCGCGCATGGCCAGGTAGGCGGCGCCGCCAGTCGGCACGGCGTACGGGGCGGCCGTCATGCCCAGCTCCACGGTCACCTGCGCGCCCCAGGGCGCGTGCGCGCGCAGGTACGCGGCCAGCGCGTCGCGCGCCAGGATCGGGTCGTCGCCGGGGGCGACCCGCATGCTGATCCTGGCGCGGGCGACGGGGACGAGCGTGTTGGAGGACGCCGCGACGCTCGGCGCGTCGATGCCGATGACGGCGATCGCGGGGCCGGCCCACAGCCGGTCGGTGAGGCCGCCGGTGCCGGTGAGCTGCACGCCGTCCAGGAGGCCGGCGTCGGCGCGCAGCTGGGCTTCGGTCAGGTCGAGCGGGTCCGCGGTCCCGCGGACCAGGCCGGGGACGGCCACGTCGCCGCGCTCGTCGTGCAGCGTGGCCAGCAGCCGGGCGAGGGCGGTCAGCGCGTCAGGGACCGGGCCCCCGTACAGGCCACTGTGCACGCCGTGGTGCAGCGTCCTGACCTCGACGGTCACGGCGGTGCCGCCGCGCAGCGTGGTCGTCAGCGCCGGGACCTCCGTCGTCCAGTTCGTCGCGTCGGCAAAGACCACCGCGTCGGCGCGGAGCCGGTCGGCGTGGGCGGCGAGGAACTCGGCCATCGTGGGCGAGCCGATCTCCTCCTCGCCCTCGACGAGCACGGTGACCCCGACGGGGAGGCGGTCGCCGTGGGCGCGCAGCGCGGCCAGGTGCACCGCGATGCCCGCCTTGTCGTCGGCGGCGCCGCGGCCGAACAGGCGGCCCTCGCGTTCGGCGGGGTGGAACGGGTCGCTGTCCCAGTCCGCGGGGTCCCCGGGCGGCTGGACGTCGTGGTGCGCGTAGAGCAGGACCGTGGGCGCGCCGGGCGGGGCCGGGCGGTGGGCCACCACGGCCGGCTGGCCGCCCGGGACGGTCAGCACGTCGACGTCGGTCAGGCCCGCGGTGCTGAGCAGGGCGGCGACGATCAGCGCGCTCTCGTGCACCTGCGCCGCTCGGGCCGGATCCGCCGACACGGACGGGATCCGGACCAGGCGCTCGAGGTCGGCGCGGACGGACGGCAGGACCCGCCCGACGGCCTCGGTCAGCGCTTGCGTGTCTGCGGTCATGGGCCTCAGCTCGCGTATAGGTGGAGGTCGGCGGCGAAATGGCGGGCCATGTCCAGGGCCAGCGGCAGGTCGGGGTGCCGGACGATGACCATGCCGTCGGCGATCAGGGTGGCGCGCCAGTCGCGGCGCGGCGCGCCGACGGGGAGGAGTTCGACCGCGGCCACGTACGGGCCGTACTCGGCCAGCAGCCGGTCCAGGCCCTCGTAGTGGGTGATCCGCCCGGCGCCGCGGGCGCGCTTGAAGATGCTCGCCGCGTTGTAGCGCCGCTGGACCGGCTGGGAGATCCGGCCCCGCGTGACGGCCTCGGCCCAGGCGGCGAACAGGTCGGAGTCGGTGGCGTAGTTCATCACGTCGACCGTGCGCGCCCCGGGCGGGCGGGCGCCGATCTCGCCGAACACCACTTCGCCGTCGGTCTTGCGGTACCACTCCATGTGGGTGAAGCCGTCGCGGAAATCGAGCGCCTTGAGCACCGCGTGGCCGAGTTCGCGGCCGTTTCTCAGCCCGGGGTCGTCCAGGTCGCGCAGCGCCATCGTGATCGGGCTGACCCACTCGTGGATCTTGGTCACCAGCGGGCGGGGGTGGTACTGGCAGATGTTCTCGACCAGGACCTGCCCGTTCGCGCAGATCGTGTCGTAGGTGAACTCCTCGGCCTCGACGAACTCCTCGACGCTGACCCGGGGCACGTGCCGGATCATGGGCAGGATCGCGTCGAGCTCGGCGGCGGAGTCCGCGCGGTAGGTGTCGGCCGAGCCTGCCCCGTCGACCGGCTTGACGATGAGCGGGTAGCCGATGCGTTCCGCGGCGGCCCACACGTCGGCGACGGTCTGCGCGTCGACGTGCCACGGCGTGCGCAGGCCCGCCGCGTCGACCAGGAGCTTCATCCGCTCCTTGTCCCGGAACGGCAGGGTCTGGGCCACGGTCAGGCCGGGCAGCCCGAGCTCCTCGCGCAGGCGCGCGGCCAGGACCATGTACGGCTCCCACAGGCACTCCACCTGGTCGATCCGTACCTGCCGGGCCAGGTCTCGGACCGTCGCGGCCACCTGGTCGCCCGCGGCCAGCGAGCCGACCTGGACGTAGTGGGCCAGCGCGGGCTTGGCTATCTCCGGGAGGTTGGACTGCGCCTGGTCGCCTAGGCCGATGACCTCGGCTCCGGCCTGGGCGAGGCCGCGGGTGAACAGCGCCATCTCGGCCGGGTAGCCGGGCGAGATCATGAGGACCCTGGTCATCGGCGTTCAGCCAAGCTCGACGCGGACGGTCGTGACCAGCTCCCTGAGCGCGGCGGTGACGACGGCGGTGTCGGGGTGCCTGACGGTGATGAAGCCGTCGCCCTCGTAGCTGCCCGAGGACGGCTGGCCAGGGCGCGGCATCCTTGAGTCGACGACGAGGGCGCTCACCTCGGGGGTCAGGCGGTCCAGGCCGTGCACCGCGCGGACCTGGCCGGCCCCCTGGCCGCGCAGGTAGACGGTGCCGGCGGACCATTTCCGTTCCGGCGGGTCGAAGGTGCCGTCGATCATGAGCCGCGCCCAGGCGGTGTACAGGTCGAAGTCGTGCGCGTAGCAGAGCATCGAGGTGATCTGGGCGCCGGGCGGCCGCGCGCCGACCTCGGAGACGGCGACACACCCGTCAGGGCGGCGGAACCACTCCATGTGGGTGAGCCCGGTGCGCAGGCCGAGGGCCCTGAGAGCTTGTGGTGCTATTTTTTTGATCTCGTCGTACTCGGGGCCGTCGATGTCCCTTGGCAGCAGGACGACCCACTGCATCCACGGGTTGCGCAGGACCTCGAGCGGCGTGGGCAGGTAGGCCGAGATCGAGTCCCAGACCAGCTGGCCGTCGACCATCACGCTGTCGTACGAGCCTTCCTGTCCGGTCAGGAACTCCTCGATCATGGCCGGGCGGTCCGGGGTGGGCGGGATCGTAGTGAGCCAGGCCTCGAGGTCGCTCGCGTCGTCGAGGCGGAAGGTGCTCTTGGCCCCGGCGCCCGCGGGGGGCTTGACGACCAGCGGGAAGCCGACCTCGTGCGCGAACTCTTCGGCCGCTTTGGCGTTTTCGGCGAGACGGTGCCGGGCGCACGGGACGCCGGCGGCGCGCAGGACCGTCTTCATCTGGTCCTTGTCGCGGAAGTTCCTGGCCGAGACCGGGTCCATGCCGGGGATGCCCAGGTGCTCGCGGACCTGCGCGACCGGCACCTGGAGCTGCTCGAGGACGGCCATCAGCCGCTCCAGGTGGCCGAGTTGCCCGCGCAGTCCCTCGACCGCCCACGCGATCTGCCCGGCGTCGAGCGGGTCGTCGACCCGCCAGTGCCCGGCCAGGCGGTGCCTGAGCCCGGGCGGGAGGCGGTCCTGGGGCTCGCTGGTGATCAAGGCCAATTGGACGCCGGGCAGGCCGGCCGCGGCCTCCACGAACCGCGTCGTCGTGTCGAGCAGGTAGGGCGCGACGAACCCGGCGACGGTCATGGTTAAGAACGTACTCGTTGCCCCGTGGGGTCCGGTAGGACCGGGTCTACCATTCCAGGCATGAACGTGATCCTCGTCGAGCCCTTTTTCCCCAGGAACCAGCGCGAGTTCGCCCGGGCCCTGGCGCAGGCGGGCGCCACCGTGATCGGGATCGGCGAGTACTCCTCCGACGGGTTCGACGATGATCTGAAGGGCTGGCTCTCGCACTACGAGCAGGTCCGGTCGGTCACCGACGTCGAGGACATGATGCGCGCGGTCCGCTGGGTGCAGGACAAGCTGTGGGTGGACAGGATCGAGGCCACGATCGAGGCTCACATCATGTCCACCGCGCAGGTCCGCGAGGCCTGCACGATCCCGGGGACCTCGGTCCACACGGCCTGGCTGTGCCGGGACAAGCCGTCGATGAAGGAGGCGCTGCGCGCCGCGGGCGTGCCGACCGCTTTGTCGGCTGGGGTGGGTAGCGCGGCCGAGGCGCACGCCTTCGCCGCGGAGGTCGGGTTCCCGCTCGTCCTCAAGCCGCGCAGCGGCGCGGGCGCGTCGGGCACGGTCCGCGTCGACGACGCGGCTGGGCTCGAGCAGGCCCTGGGGGTTTTCGGCGGGCAGGGCGTGGACTCCATCGCCGTGGAGGAGTTCATCGAGGGGCACGAGGGCTTCTACGACACGATCACGGTGAACGGCCAGGTGGCGGTGGACTTCGCCTCGCACTACTACCCGAACGTGCTCGAGGCGATGCGGACCCGGTGGATCTCGCCGGAGTTCATCTCGACGAACCGCCTCGATACCGTGCCGGAATACGGTGAGCTGCGCGAGATGGGCCGGCGGGTCATCACCGCGCTCGGGATCGGGACGTCGGCGACGCACATGGAGTGGTTCTTCGGCCCCAAGGGGCTGAAGTTCTCCGAGATCGGCTGCCGGCCCCCGGGCGTCGGAGCGTGGGACCTGTACTCGGCCGGCAACGACATGGACCTCTACCGGGCCTGGGCCGACGCGATCGTGCACGGCGGGACCGGCACGGCGCCCTCGCGGCGGTTCGCCAGCGGGATCGTGGCGCTGCGCCCCGACCGCGACGGCGTTGTCAGCGGGTACAGCGGCGTCGAGGAGCTGCAGCAGAAGTTCGGCGAGTGGGTCATCGACGCCCACCTGCCGTCCCCTGGTACCCCGACCCAGGCGGTGGAGGCCGGGTACTTCGCCAACGCGTACGTGCGGATGCGCCACCCCGACTACGACACGGTGCATGGCATGCTCGACGAGGTGGGCCGCACGCTGCACGTATACGCCTCGTGAGGGTTATCCTGCTGGGCCCGCAGCGGCGTCCCACGGTGGACGCGGCGGTCAGGCTGCTGGCGGCTGACGGCCCGATCGCCACGGTCACCGCCGGGTGGCAGGAGCGCGAGCCCGACGATCAGTTGCTCAGCACGCTGCTCGGGGGGCACGACGTCAACCTGGGGTTGTACCGGCGGTGGCTGGACGTTCTGGACCGGGACCCGGAGTACGCCGCGGGCTCGCGCCGGCTCGCCGACGTGCTCGGCGAACTGGAGGAGACCTACCTGCTGCGCCTGGACTACGCGCTGCAGGCCGTCTACGCGCTGCAGCATCGCGCACCGGAGGACCCGGTTTCTGACGAGGCGGTGGCTGACGCGATCGCCGCGGTCCGCGAGCTCGACGAAGGGTACCTGCACCAGGTCAACTCCGCGCGCGAGGAGTTCTTCGAGGAGCTGAGGCCGCACGACCGGCCGGTGATCGCCGAGCACCGCGCGGCCGTGGCGGGCGTGCTCGCTTCGGCCTCGGCCATGGTTATGGCGGGCGGGCACGTGGGGGTGCTGGCCGAGGTCCTGCACCTGTTCAACGTCGCCGCGGCCCCGCTGTCGCAGGTGATCGCCTGGTCGGCGGGCGCGATGGCGCTGGCCGACCGGATCGTGCTGTTCCACGACCGCTCGCCCCAAGGGCCCGGGCACCCGGAGGTGTACGGCGCCGGGCTGAGCCTGCTCCGCGAGGTCGTCCTGCTCCCGCACGCCAAGGCCAGGCTGCTGCTCGACGATACGCAGCGGATGGCCGTCTTCGCGCGGAGGTTCGCACCCGCCCGCTGTATCCTCCTGGAGACCGGCGCCCGCCTGGACGTCGGCAGCGACGGTGCCTGGCCGCCAGGCACCAGGATTCTCGCCGGGGACGGCCACGTCACCACGCTGGAGGCAGCCTGACCACCACCGGCCCGCTGCCGAGGATCGGCGGCAAGCTGGCCATCAACAGGCTCCGTGATCGCCGGCCGCTCGACGCGGCCGCCGTCGACCGGTTCCTCAGTCGCAACCAGGTGCCCATCGTCGAGGGCACCCGCTGCACGTTCCTGTACCGGGGCGAGGCCGACGAGGTGTTCCTGGTGCACAGGATCTTCGGGCTGCCCGACCACATGGCGCTGCGGCGGCTGCACGGCACCGACCTGTGGTACATGGTGCTGGAGCTGCCCGAGGGCTCGCGGGTCGAGTACCAGCTTGAGGTGGTGCGCGGCGGGAACCGCGAGCGGATGAACGACCCGCTGAACCCGTACGTGTCGCATAGCCCGGTCGGCAGTTCCTCGGTCTGCCACGCGTACGGCTACGAGGTTCCGGACTGGACGTCGCCCGACCCGGAGGCCAGGCCCGGATCACTGGTCGACATGGTGGTGCCGAGCCGCGCGCTGCGCCGGAACTGCCCGGTCACGGTTTACCTGCCGGCCCGGTTTCGCCGCAGCGCGAGCTACCCGCTGCTGATCGTGCACGACGGCGGGGACTACCTGCAGTACGCGTCGGCCAAGACGGTCCTGGACAACCTGATCCACCGGCTCGACGTGGCCGAGATCGTCGCGGCGTTCGTGTACCCGGGCGACCGGCTGACCGAGTACGCGAACTCGGCGGCGCACGCCCGCTACCTGACCGCCGAGTTGGTGCCGCGGCTTGAGGCGGAACTCCCGCTGGTCGGCCGGGCGTCCGGACGGTGCCTGATGGGCTGCAGTTTCGGGGGCGTAGCCTCGCTGGCGACCGCGTACCGCTACCCGGACGTGTACGGGTCCCTGCTGGTGCAGTCCGGCTCGTTCGTCTTCACCGACATCGGGACCAACCACGGCGGCGGCACGCCGTTCGAGCCGGTGGTGCGGTTCATGAACCGGTACCGGGCCGCCCCCCGGCGGGTCGCCGACAAGATGTTCGTCAGCTGCGGGGTCTACGAGCCGCTGATCATCCCGAACCGGTCCATGGTCCCGGTCTTCGAGTCCGCCGGGATGACGGTCCGCTTCGTGGAGGCACGCGACGGGCACAGCTGGGAGAACTGGCGCGACCGCCTGCGGGATGGCCTGTCGTGGCTCTTCCCCGGTCCGCAGAAGTTCATCTATGAATGATCATTGACCAGTGACCTACGATGGGCGATCTTCGATGAGTGACGACCGTGGCTGACGTGACCGAGCGGTGGTTCTCCGACCGCATCCAGCAAGAGATCACCGTCACGCGGTGGGGTTCGTTCGGCACCCCGGTGCTGGCCTTCCCTTCGGCGGGCGGCGACGCCGGTGAGATCGAGCGGCACGGCCTGGTCGACGCGTGCGGTCCCCTGCTGGCCGAGGGCAAGGTCAAGCTGTACTCGGTCGACAGCGTGGCCGGCCGGGCGATGGTGTCGAAGACCGGCCCGGTGGACTACCGCCTGTGGCTGCTCAACCAGTTCCAGGAGTGCATGCGCTGGGAGGTGGTGCCGGCGATCCACGCCGACCTCGGCGGGCGCGAGCTGGACGTGATCACCACCGGCGCCTCGATCGGCGCGTTCAACGCGGTGGCCGTGCTGTGCCGGTACCCCGACGTGTTCAGCGCTGCGGTCGGCATGAGCGGGACGTACCGGGTCGAGCGCTTCTACGACGACGCCTGGACCCAGGACCTGTATTTCTCGGCCCCGCTGCAGTTCGTGCCCGGCCTGGATGGCCAGGTTCTGGATCTGCTGCGGCAGCGACAGGTCATCCTGGCGTCCGGGGAAGGCGACTACGAGAACGTCGGCGAGTCGTGGCGAATGGCCGAGGTCCTCGGCGCCCAGGGGATCCCCAACCGGGTCGACAACTGGGGTCCCGACTGGCCGCACCAGTGGCATACCTGGCGCCAGATGCTGCCGCAGTACCTGGACGAGCTGACCTGACCTGGAGTACCTGGGCGAGCTGACCTGACCTGGCCGGGTTCGGCCTACTCGGACTCGCCCTCGCCGCGTATGGCGAATTCCTCGGCGATGATCTCGTCGCACAAGGCCAGGCACTCGGGGCAGATCGTCGCCGGGGTCTTCCTGTGCGGTACCGGCGGGGCGATGACCAGGCCGGGCACCTGACCGCGGGTCTTGCCGCAGAAGCTGCACAGCATCCGAGGGTTCTGCTCGGAGACGGTCGTGACCTGGCCGTACTCGGTGCGGGCGGCCTCGCCCGAGACGAGCACGCCCTCGGCTAGCGTGACGCATCCATCGCAGATGTACACGCCGGGACCGGCGATCAGCTTGGCGACCTGGTGCTGCGATTTCCCGCAGAACGAGCACACGAGCATAAGATCGTCGCGCCCGCCGCCGTTCTTGGCGCGGATCCAGCGGCGAGACCCGCCGGCCTCCTCGACGATCTGGTGTACCCGCTGGTGGCTGAGCCCGAGGCTGGCGGCGAGTTCGCGCAGCGACGAGCCGTTCAGGTGCAGCCGACGCACCGCCCGGTGGAAGTCCGCGCGGGCCACCTCCAGGTCGCGCTCGGCGTCGATCAGCCGCTCCCTGGCCTGCCTGGCCTCGGCCAACAGCTTGTCATCCATCTGTCTACTGTAACTAGACGATAGACACTTGCCAAATGCGACCGTCTTTTGTGACCGCGGTAGTGGTACATTCGCGCCGACATGGGCGACCCACTCGAGAGGCCGGTGCACGCCGGCCTAGGTGAACTGCCGCCAGACCGGCTGCTGCCGGGAGAGCGCCTGCTGTGGAGCGCACGTCCGAGACCTGATCTGCGCCGCCCAGCTCGCGCAGCGCGCCTCGATGGCGGTCAGCAAGTCCAGCGCCCAAGGTTAGACTGGACTGAGTTGGTGCCGACGATGGCCCACGTGCTCCTTGTCACATTTGCCGACCGCCCGGTGTCAGCCGGATGAGGCCCGCTACTCAGCCGATGTGACAGGAGGGTGCCCGATGGCACGCATTGAGGGTGTATCAAAGTCCCAGGCCGGCCTGGTCGTCAAGCTCGTGTACAGGTTCGGACCCAGGATGGTGACGAAGCTGACCGGCCGCGCTGCGCAGACCGGCACCGGGATCGAGCCGTTCTATATCTGGGCCTACCAGCCGAAGATGATGATGGGCATGGGCCGGTTCAACCAGGCAGTCCGCAAGGGCAAGGCTGTCGACGAGCGGATCAAGAACCTGGTCGAGCTGAAGGGCGCGCAGATGATCGGGTGTGAGTTCTGCGTCGACCTCGGCTCGCAGATCTGCCGCAACTCCGGCTTCTCCGACGAAGTACTGCTCGCCCTGCCGCGCTACCAGTCCAGCGACCTGTTCACCGATCGCGAGAAGGCGGCGCTGGACTATACGGTCGCCGTGATGCGCACACCGGTCGAGGTCACCGACGAGCTATTCGCACGGGTGCGGTCGTACTTCGACGAGCGCCAGCTGGTGGAGATCACTGCCCTGCTGGCCCTGGTGAACGTCGACCGCTTCAACGCGGCGTTCGGGGTCGGCTCGGCGGGCTTCAGCGAGGGAATGGTGTGCGTCCCGCCCGACCGGCCCGAGTCGGTATCGTCATCGGCGGCGAGCCTGCTGCCGAGCCCCGATCACATCGGGTAGGCGGCAGGGGTGGTGGCGTAGGTCAGTCCGGTGGGTGTTCGCCAGAGCAGGACGCCCGGCTCCGCTTGCTCCAGCCACCAGCCCTCGGCCTGCTTGAGGCGATGGTGGTGACGACAGAGCGGCTCCTGTCAGTTATATTAACACATATGACGATCCGCGACGCGATACAGCTAGCCGAGGCCGGCAGGGCGCCCGACGGCGTCGTCCGCTGCCTGATCTACGTGCGGATCAGCATGGACAAGACCCATGACGGGCACGGCGTGGCGAACCAGATGGCCAAGCTGGAGAAGAAGGCCGGTGAGCGGGGCTGGACGGTGGTGTACCGGCTGTCAGATAACGACATCGGGGTGACGCGGAAGGACCCGACGAAGCCCGGGAAATACCGGCCGGGGTACGAAGAGGCGATGCGGCTGGTTGATGCGCGGGCGGTGGACGCGGTGCTGTGCTTTAAGTGGGACCGGTTCATCCGCGAGCCGCTGGATCTGGAGTACCTGATCCCGCGGTTCGACAAGGCGGGGGTGCGGTTCGCTGAGGTGGACGGGAACATCGACCTCGGTACCGATTCGGGGCGGCTGGCGGCGCGGATCCTGATCGCGGTGGCCAAGGCCGAGCAGGAGCGCAAGGCCGAGCGGCAGAAGCTGGCCAACGAGGCTGCGGCGATCAACGGCAAGCGGTTCATGGGCGGCCCGCGGCCGTTCGGGTACCTGGAAGATCACGTGACCGTCCATCCGGTCGAAGGGCCGGCCGTCGCCGAGGCGTGCGCGGCGCTGCTGGGCGGGGGGACGGTTAGCGGGGTCATGCGGGAGTGGGCCAGCTTGGAACTGGCGCCGCCGCAGCGGGAGCGGCGCGGCACCACCCGGTGGAACCGGGCCAGCATCCGGAGCATCTTGCTGAACCCGCGGATCGCGGGCCTGTCGGTCTACCATGACGAGATCGTCGGCCAAGGTCAGTGGGAGCCGCTGGTGTCGGAGGAGACGTGGCGGGCGGTGCACGGGATCCTGGAGGATCCGGCCCGCAAGCCGCCGCGGGGGGTGCGGACGCTGCTGGGCGGGCTGGCCTTGTGCCCGTGCGGGAATGTGGTGGCCGGGGGGCCGTCGCATACCGGGCACCGGGTCTACCGGTGCTCGATGCCGACCCGGGACCGGTCCTGGCCCGGCGCGCACGTAGCCCGGCAGGCCGAGCCGGTGGAGACGTTCATCGAGAAGCTCGTGATCGGGCGGCTGTCCCGGCCGGACGCCGCCGACCTGGTCGCGGTCCCCGAGAACGGGCCGGATGTGGTGGCGCTGCGGGAGGAGGCGGCGGCGATCCGCCGGAACCTGGAGGAGATGGCCGCGGACCGGGCGCTGGGCCTGATCACCCGGCCGCAGCTGCTCGCCGCTACCGAGCGGGCCAACCTGCGGCTGGAGGAGATCGGCGCCGAGCTGGAACATGCGGCGCGGGAGAACGTGCTGGCCCCGCTGGTGGCGGCCGAGAACGCGGCGCAGGTGTGGGAGGGGCTGGATCTGTCCCGCAAGCGGGCGGTTATCAAGACGCTGATGAGCATCACGCTGCATTCGCCGGGCCGCGGCGCCCGCCGTCCGTTCGACCCAGCTACGGTCACCATCACCTGGAATCAGCCTGGCTAGGGCATCGAGGTCGGCTGCTGAGGCATGGTCTTGCTCGGCCACCAGGTGGGCCGGCTGACCACCGGACCGTGCTGGATGGGGAGGTGCCACAGCCCGCGCCACAGCACGTGCTGCCACTCGGAGGCGTCTGCTCCCTCCGGCGGGGTCGGCGCCCAGCCGTTGAGGTCCGTGCTCGTCATGCGGGCGCGGTTCTCCGGGAATTCGTGCTCGGCCAGCGCAACCGTGCCTGTCGGCCGGTACTCGACTCCGGCCTCGGTGATGGCCCAGTCCGTGCCGTGGATCTCGTACAAGGCGCCGTGCAGGCGCCATGGCACGTCCGGGTCGCGGCGCTTGTATGCGACAGCGAGCTGGATCGCTGTGCGCAGGTCGCGGAACACCTGGCCCCAGTCGATTGTCTTGGGGCCGTTCCAGCGATCTCGTTCGATGAGCTGGCTGTTGATCCGGCCGATTACCGCCTCGGGCGTGTCGGCCGGGTTCCAGGTGGCCTGGATAACCGGTGTCCCGCCGCCCGGGTCGGCGTTGACGTGCGCCTTCACCGTCAGCAACGTTCTTCCAGGCTCCGAGAAACGCCCATCGGCGGCATGGTCGTGCCAGCTGAAGGCAATGTCGATTCTCGGCTCGAGGCTCCCGCGGATCGTGATCTCGCCCTCGGCGAGAGCGCGCAGAGTGTTGGCGACCGTCATCGCGCTGGCAACCGTCATGAACGAGATTTCCTCACCCATGGCCGCGATGATGCGGTCCTCGTCCTTGGCTTCCGCCGCATCGACCTCATCAAGCTTGGTCTCCAGCTCGTCTGCATGGTCGCTCGGCCGGTTCGAGCTGTCATCCGCGGCCTCACTGGCGAACAGCTTCAAGATGGCCTCGGTGTCTGCTTCTCTAGACATGGCCTCATATTTTGGGGGAATGTCGTCTCCCGAGGTCCAAATGGCGTGGAAGATCTCGGCTCGGTCCCCAGTCGACTTACCGGTGCCCTTGTCCTTGGACTGAATGAGCCGCCACTGCGGAACTCCGCTGTCGCCGACACAGTAAAGATTGCCGACGATGCGCGACTGGCCGGCTCGGTCAATGTAGAGTTCGGCCACCATCAGCAAGGAACCAGCCGGTGCTGGTGCCCCGCTCAGATGTACGCGCAGCTCGGCGTCGCCGACCGCGAGTGCGAACACATCGCCGTCCTGGGTGGACGTGGCATCCAGGACGGCCTGCGTTGCTGAATCGGATATCCGCCGCCACAACGCCGTGAACGCGACCCGTGCCTGGCGCTGGAGACCGTAATGCTCCTGTGCTTGCGCGACCAGAGCGCCGTGTTCGAGGTCCCGCTCGGCCTGGCGTGCCCTGAGCGACTGAAGTCCCCGCTGCGCATCGGACAGCGTGCCGGTCGGCTGGAGCAGCTCGGTGATCCGCCGCGCATCCGACGGTCTGCCGCCTGGATCTTTGTGTAGCAGCTCGGCGATGGCCCGGCGCACTAGCGGGTCAGTCTTCTCGGGGAAGGCCGGCACCAGCGAGGCGTGCGCCTGCCGCAGATCGCCGCCGGAGATCACACGGTTTCCGGTAAGCGCTTCCAGGGCTGACAGCCCAAGAGCGTACGCGTCCGACAACTGCGTCTCGGGTTTGCCGTCGAGCAGTTCCGGCGCCTTGTACTCCGCAGTACCGCTGCCGACCCAGCTAACTGACGCGGTCGCCACGTCGAGGATCCGCGAGGTGCCGAAGTCGGCCAGGCACCAGTGCGCGCGGTACCACAAGATGTTGTGCGGCTTGATGTCGCGGTGCAGCACCCCGGCGACCATCAGCTCCTGCATCCCCTGGGCGACATCTAGGAGCATTGCTCGTACTTCGTCGGAGTTCAGCTGGCCGACGTCGGAGATCCGGTCAGCGAGACTGTAGTCCGCCAGCGGCATCACTAGCAGCAGCTCGCCGTCCAGGTGAGCGTAGTCCAGCACCGGGATCAGGTGCGCGCCCTGCGCGTCCCGGAGCTGCCGGGCGATCTCGACCTCGCGCTCGGCCAGCCTGGGTTCGGCTCTGCGCCGTCGGCTGGTATCCAGCCTGATGCGCACCTGTTTGACCGCGACCGCGCGACCTTCGCCGTCCTGACCACGGAAGACCTGAGTTAGCGCACCCTGCCCTAGGCTGTCCGCAGGGTCGTAGCGGTACTCGCGACCCTGATCGCTGCTGAAGCGCCGCATCGCCGACTCGGGCACGGAGGAATCTGGAGCGGTCTCGCGCATGAGCAGTTCAAGCCGCTCCACCACGGGCCTTAGCGCGAGCCGGACGCGCTCGACCTCTGACTTCACTTCCCGGTGCATCTGCTGCGGATCGACAACGCCGTTGACCAGGTCGCGGTGGCGCCGCGTGTCCAGGGCATCGAATTCCGGCGGTTCCCCGTTTGCCTCGCGCAGGAACCGCTCGGCCTCTGCGTGCCAGCTGAGGTACATGCGGCGCCCGTCCTCAGCCGCAGACGGGCCGGGCCCGCCGAAGCCGGAGGACAGCAGATTCCGGGAAGTGAGGTCCTGCGCCTCAAAGAGCCGCATCGCATTCGCGGCCTGGTCGCGGGTGAGTGGAGCCACGGCCCTATTGTGCAGGGCCGCCTGACCGGCCGCGACAGCATTCCCAGGCCATGTCGGCCGCGTGACCGACTTCGTGAGAGCGCGGACCCTGGCATCGTTCGAAGTGATTACCGGGGCCCTGTATCGGGATCAGCCGCGAACGAAGGTCTTCGGGACGCCCTAGCCGCCGCCAGCAGCAGGCCGTTCCTGGCGGTGCGGCGTCCGGGACGGACGACTGGTGTCCCGGCTCCTCTCGGGCCGGCGCGGGGCAGCGTGTTCTGGCAGCGTATGGGCTATTGGTTGAGGCGGGTTTGTCGGTTACGTTAAGTGGGATCCGTATCGCGGTCTGTCGCGCCCGTGATGTGCTCCTGCCTGCCTGGAGAACGCGATGCCCAGACGCAAGTCGCTGCTCGCCCAGATGTATGAGGCTCGCCAGAAGGCCAAGCTGCAGCAGCAGAAGCTGGAAGAACAGGCCGCCAGGGCCTGGGCTGCCGAAGAGCGCAGGGTCGCGGCGCAGCTGGAGAAGGAGGCCGCGCAGGAACGGCGGGAAGCCGACCGCGCGGCCCAGGCCAGGCTCAAGGAGGAGCAGCAGGCCGAACGTGCCCGACAGCAGGAGGCAGCGAAGGCGGAGCGACTGGCTGCCCAGCAGCAGCGAGAACGGGAACGACTGGCGGCGGCCGAGGCCCGCGAGCGACAGCGGCGGGAAGCCGCGGAACGCCGGGAGCAGCAGGCCGGGGAGGCTGACCGGCGTCGTCGGGCGGTGGAACGGCGAATTGCGGAAGCCGAGGTCAGGACCGAGGCGGTGCGGGCCACGGTCGCCGCGTTCGAGAGGCTGCTGGCCGACCGCAGTCGGCACCTGGCTGCACGCAGCTGCCGCGCTGAGGATGCGTTCAACGCCGGTGGCCCGGAGGCGTTCGTGGCGGCGGTCCAGCGGGCGCTGGCGGCCTCGGTGTACCCGGAGGGCCTGGATGGCTCGTGCGCGGCGCAGTACATCCCGGAGTCCCGTGAGCTGTGGGTGGAGTATGAGCTGCCCCGCCACGATGTCATTCCCGCGGTGACGGGCTACCGGTACGTCAAGAGTAAAGACGTCATCCAGCCGGACCCGCGCAAGGAACCGGAGATCAACAAGCTGTATGAGAAGCTGATCGCCCGGGTGGCGCTGCGCACGCTGGCCGAGGCCTTTGATGCCGCCCCGCATACCCTGGTCGCCGGGATCGTGTTCAACGGTTACGTCTCGGCCAAGGACCGCGCGACCGGCAAGCCGGTCCGGCCGCTGCTGCTGAGCGTGCACGCTCCGCGCGAGGAGTTCGCCGAGATCATCCTGGACGAGCCCGAGCTGGATCCCAAGGCGTGCCTGCGCAGCTACCTCAACGCCCTGATATCCCCGCATCCTTACGACCTGGAAGCCGTCGCGCCGGTGGTGCAGTTCGACTTGCGGAAGTTCAAGTTCGTAGAGGAGATGAACGTCATCGCCGGGCTGGACAGCCGCCCGGACCTGCTGGCGCTCAAGCCGGTGGAGTTCGAGCACCTGATCCGGGAGCTGTTCGAGGCGATGGGCATGAAGTCCTGGGTCACCCAGGCGTCCAAGGACGAGGGCGTCGACGGGGTTGCGGTCAACGAGGACCCGATCGTGGGCGGCCTGTGCATCATCCAGGCCAAGCGGTACAGCAAGATCGTCGGCCTGGAGGCCGTGCACGCGCTGGCCGGGGTGATGGAGGACAAGAACGCCGCCAAGGGCGTGCTGGTCACCACCTCCTGGGTCGGCAAGGCCAGCCGCGACTTCGCCGCCCGCAACGGCAGCCGCATCGAGATCATCGAAGGCCGCCACCTCAAATCCCTG
The DNA here is from genome assembly GCA_963789225.1 of uncultured Actinomycetes bacterium. GTDB lineage: Bacteria > Actinomycetota > Actinomycetes > Streptosporangiales > Streptosporangiaceae > Palsa-504. The sequence continues at coordinate 166,504 of CAWBKD010000025.1, read as the reverse complement.
CTGCGGGAGCACCTCGGCCTCGACGTGCTGATCAGCCTGCCCAAGCTGCCACCCGGCTGGGAACGGCACGAGGTCTCCTGACAGCTCGCATGCCATGCCGACCAGAAGACCGGACATTAACCGTCCGGCTGCTCGCCTGCGGTGCGGGCAGCGCAGGATGAGCGCGAGCGTGTCCCGCTGTCGCTGGTCAGCGGCGGGGCGGCATCAACCAGCCGGGCGACGTAAGCATCCAGGCCGGTCTCGAGGTCGTCATCGGGGTACCCGTCGCGCTCGTGGCGTTCGTCTTCCGTGCTGCGCGTGGCGGGAGGCGTCCAGGACCCGGCTGGCTCCAGGCGGGTAGCTTGGGCGCCCGGCCGTTTCCCCATCCCGGTCCCCGTTCCGCATGCTGTGCTGGATACTTCTTAAACGTGTAGCGCTTTCCGGCTGGTTCACAGATTACCCGTGAATTCCTGCCTGTAAGAAAATGCAACGCAGGCATCACTGGACAGCACTGAACCGCACCCGGCATCAGTCATTAGCATTAGACCGCACCAGGGCGCATTGATAATGGGCTGCTTATCTGAGATAAAGGGCCCATTAAGCAATATCCGCGTGCCAGAGTGTCCCTTGAACACCGGAACGCCGAGGGCAGGCTCCCGTTGCTGCGCCGATGCCGGGGACACGGCAGTCGGCCTGCCCAGCACAGCCCGCCCTTCCGCCGCTGCACGACCCGGCCACGACGAGACGGGGCCGCCGGGGACCCTCGGCATGGCCCGGCGCTCCCGGCGGTGAGCCGCTGCGATTTCCCGCTCCCTACAGCACCAGCCTGTGCTATTCCAGGGTCGGAGAGACGGCCGAAAGGGCCACGCAGCAAGATGTGGTAATACCCCTCTTACGTCTGGACCGGGCGCGGTCCAGACGTACACTGGCAGCGGGACATGGCCACCGGAAATCTCCCAGCGTGATTCGGCGGGAGGAAAAACGAAGGTGGTCCGGAAATCGGCGCGGCTGACGGGGAGCATCAGAATGACAGGCACTATCAGCGGTGGCAGCCCGGTCGGCCCCGGGGGACAGGGTCGGCGGCGGGCACGGCAGCCGGTCCCGCGCACGCGGGGGGTGGAATTCACGCTGACCGGCGAGGATACACGCTCATGGAAGAAGCAGCCAGGCGAGCGGGATGGCCCGCCGGGCGTACGTCGCCGACGGTGCTGGCCGCCGCCGCAAACGGCACCCCTGCGGCCGGGACCCGCTCGGCGATCCTGATCGAGCTGATGCACGCGGCCGGGCTGGTCCGCCGCATCGCCACCAACATCAACCAGGCGATCGCGAAGCTCACCGCCACCGGGCAGCCCGCCGGAGACCTGCCCGGCTACGCCGCCGAGACCATGCGGCGCGCCGACCACATCGACGCCGTTGCCGACGCGGTACGCAAAGCCCTGGGGTAAGGCACGTGGCGGTGACCGGGTGATCGGGAAGATCAGCACCCCGCGCGGGGAACATGTCAGCCGTTGCTGTACTACCTGTTCGGTCCTGGCCATCGCGAGGAACACACAGACCCTCATATCGTCGCCGGCTGGCGTAACCCGGCTGGCCTGGAACCCCCGCTGCGGCCGGACGGAAAACGCGACTTCACCGGGCTGACCGGCCTGATGATGCAACCGCAGGCCGCCCTGGGCGAGCGAGGCTACCCGCGGCCGGTCTGGCACTGCGCGATGCGCGCCGCTCCCGGCGATCGGATGCTGTCCGATGACGAATGGGCGGCCATCGCGCATGAGGTGATGCATCGTACGGGGCTGTCTCCCTACGGCCAGGATGACGAGGCCGTCCGCTGGATCGCCGTGCGGCACGGCGAGGACCACATTCATCTCGTTGCGATGCTGGCTCGCCAGGACGGCGGCAAGCCCACCCTGTCGTGGGAACGGTACAAGGTCCGCGCCGCCTGCCTGGCTGCCGAGCAGCGGTACGGGCTGCGCTCCACTGCGCCCGCCGATCATACCGCGGTACGCTGTCCGAGCCGTGCGGAGAACGAGAAGGCCGCTCGCCGAGGCCTGGAGGAGGCCCCGAGGATCACATTGCGGCGGCAGGTCACCACCGCTGCGGCGGCAGCGGGCAGCGAGGATGAGTTCTTCGCCCGCCTGGACCAGACTGGAGTGCTGGTTCGCAAGCGGTTCAGCGTCAAGAACCCCGGTCAGGTCACCGGGTACTCGGTCGCCCTGCCCGGCGACACCACCAAAGACGGCGGCCCGGTCTGGTACGGCGGCGGGAAACTCGCAGCGGACCTGAGCTGGCCCAAGCTGCAGCAGCGGTGGACCCCGCACCAGGTCCGCCCGGCGCTGCCCGGCTGACCGCCGAGGAACAGAACGCGGTCTGGGATCAGGCCACCCGAGCCGCTGCCGACGCCGCCGCGCAGATCCGGGCCATGGCCTGGACCGACCCGGCTGCCGCCGCGGACGCCGCCTGGGCCACCTCCGACACCCTGCACGTGGCTGCCGCCATACTCGGCAGCCGTATCCTGCGCCAAGCCGCCGACTCCTACGACCGCGCCGCCCGCTCACCTTATAGCCGTATCCCGCCGCCTACCCGGTCGGGAATCAGCTCCGCCAGGCCGCTCGGCTGCTATCGGCGTTGACCTACCTGACCGGCGACCGGTCCATGGCCCCGATGGTGCTTATCACCAGGCTGGCAGCGCTCGCCAAAGCCGTCGCCGAACTCCGCGAATCGCAGCAGCGTGCCGCCCAGGCCGCCGCAGCCCACGCCGCCGCCGAACAGTTGCATGCCGCCGCACACCCGGCACCGCCTACACAGCCACGACCGGCCCAGCGTGCTAGCACAGCCGCGCAGCTCGCCGGCCAGTCGTTCCCCCAATCAGCCCGGCCAGCTACACCAGAACAGTCCGGTCCGGCTCCGGGCGGACCCCCACCAGTTCGACGGCTACCACCACCCAGGCCACGCGGCCCTACCCGCTGACGATGCGAACGGCGACGGATCTGCTCCGCTGGTGGACCGACGCGGTCGCGGTTCGTGCCGTCGCCGAGCACGAAGCCGTTGAACGGACCGCCAGAGCCTGCCTAGCGGGCGTAGTCTGACCGGCTCGGACGCCCACATGGAAAACGAGAGGCGCCACTAGACCTACCGGCGTGTCACGTTTGACGATGTAGGTAATCACTGGAAAACTTTCCAGCATGAATCTACGCCAGCAGGCCCAGCAGGATGTGGGCGGCGTCCTGGGTGCGTACGGTCGGGATCTTGGCCAGCACCGGGCCTACCTTGATGAGTCGATCCAGGAGACGGGAGGCTACTGGGAGGAGCCGAACCCGGACTTCCTCAACATCGACCCCGGTGTCCGGGCCGGACATGTCCGGCAGTTCGCGGCCGGTCTGGCAGCTAGGCAGAAGGTGGGGAAGCCAACCCTCCGGTTGAAGATCAAATCCTTCGCCGCTTACCATCTGTACACCCCAGACGGCCAGAGGATCCGGACCCGCAACCGGCCAGTCAACAAAAAGACTCGCAAGCCAATGCGAGCGATAACCAGTGATTCCGAACCCTTGTTCGGGTACGATGCATGCATGCGGACAAATGGGGCGTCAGAGGGTTCCGGGCCCCTGTTCGGGTACGATCCCTCGGCGCAGCCGTATGAGTTGTCGGTCTTGCTGGACGTCGATCTCGGGACCAAGACGCTTCTGGCGGCCTCGCTGGCGGCCATCGACTGGGGTAGGGACGACAAGGGCCGGGTGATCTACTACGAGGAAGAGATCCCAGCGGTGCCGATGGCGCTTAACCATCCTGACAACGGAACACGCCTCCGCCTGGCGCGTGGGGTACGTCTGGCAGCGGCTCGAGGACCTTCTGCCCGACGAAGGGCAGGACACTGGATCAGCCCCGGCCTGAGTTCCTCAACCTAGCAACGCTTCGGGTACTGGGTATGCCGACGGGAGTGGACGGACATGGCGGGGACGATCTCGGCGATCGTCTGCATCAGGCGCGGACGCTTAGGCAGCGCAAGCTCGCGGATCTAGCGGAACTGCTGGATTGCTCAGTACCAACATTGTCGAAGTGGGAGCATGCGCCGACAGTTGCGGTAACTTCACGCCAACTGTCGCTCGTCACGGAGAATCTCAGGTTCAGCCCCTCGTTCTTCTCAGCTCCTCCTTCGCCCCCCTTGGCAGAAAACGACCTCCTGTTCAAAGCGCCTAAAGGAATAAGGAAGCGGGAGTCCGCCTGGCTTCGGGAGTTCGTCCGCCTTCTTTCTGAGCTACTGGACTGGATGGACGAACAGCGCCACCTTCCTCCCGTTAAGATCCGGCTCATCAGCCGGGATTGCGTTGACCTACCCACGGCAGCGCAGGAGCTTCGCGCAGCGCTGGGGCTGCAGCCAACGACACCGATCGAGTACCTAACTCATGCCGCTGAGAGAGCCGGGGTCGTTATAGCCGTCCGTCGCCGCAGCCAGGCTGATGGAGGCCCCTGGGCATCGTCAGCCGATGATCTAGACCCGGAGATCAGCGAACGGCATGAAGGCTGCTCCACCTGGGTGGGAGGATTCCGAGAACGACCGCTTGTACTGATGCGCGGGGTAGACGGGTGGGAGAAAACTCGCTGGGTCCTGGCCCACGAGCTAGCGCACCTATCACTATATCCCGGCCGCATGCCAGTATCGGATGAATCAGAGGAGCAGGCAAGCCGCTTCGCATCCGAACTGCTGGCGCCTATCCAGGAAGTCGCCAAAGGTCTGCCCCGTGTGGTAACCCTTGCTACCTTGCTAGACCTTAAGTTCAAGTGGGGCATATCCTTGGCTGCCCTCATCCGCCATCTGCACAGCAACAGCGTGATAACGGACCAGCGCAAGGAAACCCTCTACCAGCAGCTATATACACGCAGGAACCCAGAGACAGGACGATCTTACGGAGCCACGGAGCCGGGATGGGATAGGTGCGATCCGGAACGCCCTGGGCTCATCTCGGCATGGCTAAAACACATAACTGGCACCCTTGTTCCCGAGGCAGCAGCGATCGCGACTGTGACATTTCCGCCAGACCTGCTCGCAAGCATTCTGAACGAACAGAGAGCAGGCAATACGCGAGACGGCACCATGAGACAGAACCTTACCGGTGACATAATTAACCTGAACGATCGGTCGACGAACCGAAATACCGAGATGCGGCAACTCCGGCTACTTTAGCGGCGCCAACGTGGCGAGCGAGGATATAGTTCCGAGCAAGGCCAAAGGGTCGAATCTGTGGTCGTGGATGCCAGGCGCACGCTACCGGCCACTAAAAGGAGGGCCTCCGTGACCGAGAATACCGACCCCAAGTTTGCGCGGATCGACAGTCGCTTCCCGGAAATACCGGAAATCGAGGCAGCTTACCGGGCAGCTCACCTCGCCCTGGAAGGCATCATCGCCCGCGACCCCGGAAACTTCGTCCCTGAAAATGACCTGGGCGTCACAGAGGTCATCTCTCAGTTCCCCTTCATGGTCGAACACGCGGAAATGGCCCTCGCCGGACAGGTCGGTCCGGGCATCGCATGGAGCAGAAAGCATCAGGAGGGAAGCCTGGACCTCATCGTGGCAGGGACTGACCTGGATAACCCGGGCGTACACGACTTCGGTGCCGACCTGGACCGCTACGCATTTGAGGGCCCGAGCGGCGCTTGGCGCGGAAGCTCGCTTGAGCGGGCCGCCAGGGCGTACCGTCGCGAGGCCGGATGGGACTTCGCACCTGGAGAATCTGGGATATGGCTCCTGATGCTCGCTCCGGTTACAGCGATCGGCGGCGGCGTTGACGAGCCGTGGAGCTACGCCGGCCATCTGACGGGCTTCGCGGTCCTGTGCGACCGCGACAAGGATGGCGAATACGAGGCTGTGAGCCACATATGGACGGCGGCGGCCTGGCGCCACCGCGGGATCGCTCTACGACTACTGGAAGAAGCCAGGTCCCGGTTCGGCGTCAGGAACATCGAAGGGCCGTACACCGAGGACGGCCAGGCTCTCGTCAGAGTCTTCGAGGAGAACTCAGGGTGACCGCTCTCGTCGACCTCCCCGCAGTGATCGCAAGCTCCCGCTCAGGACAGACTTCAAGGGATGTTGTAGCGCACAAGGACCTTCGTCCATCTCTGCCATAGAGGTGCTGTCCACTCCGGGTCGACGTCATGGCAATAAGCCAGCATGCCCGCCAAGTGCTCACCAAACGCAATCGTGGAGGAAAAGCCGCGATGCTGGGCATGCATGTGCAGGCCAAATCGTTCAGCACCCCTTATATCGTTTAGGATGCGGTTCCTGGCATCTACAGGAATCCTGACCCGATCACCGTCGACCAGCAGACCAAGCACAATCTTACGAGCGCCGGGTGGTACCACACAAGTCTTCTTCTCGTGACGCAAGAAGCCGCTGCGCCCTAGCAACTCATCCACCATACGTATTAGTTCTGACGCTTCCTTACGAGAGTACGATCCGGATGTGGAGAATACGATGTCGTCTGCGTATCGTGTATAAACGATACCTGTTCTTTCCACAGCCTCTGTAATTCGGACGTCAATGTCTCGCATTGCGAGGTTAGCCAGCGCTCCGCTGGTGGGACTTCCTTGAGGAACGAATCCTAGGCCTGCTGAGGTTCGATACTTTTTGATCACAGTGTATTGGGCATGAGAAACCGATTTTGCCCACGCAGCCCTGTGTAGGGCACCGATACCTTGTCGAGTGCAGAGCCTGGCCATTTCGAAGGAGACAAGGGGAATATATCCGAGCTCGGTGAATACCTGGCATATCCGGAGTTCGTCGATACTGGCAAAGAAGTCATGTACATCCAGCTTCACCAGCCAACTCGCCCCGAGATGTCGTCGTGCGCACTTTACGATTGACTTGTGTCGTTCGTAGGCGAAGCTTGCCGGATGGCAGGGGACGCGACTAAGAATGTTCGTTAGCACCCACTTCTGCACAGCAAGGAGCGGCGGATTCGGTGATGAGATTCTGCGCTTTCCCTGTAGCAGAAATTCTGTATACGGGTCTATTGTCCTTCCGATAATGTTCCGCAAATAGCCATGATCAGCTCCAGTCTGGTGTGCAAGATGCTTTAGTGTGAGAACTGCGGTAATTCCGTATTGCTCGGTCTCATATGCGCGTCTGATGAACAGCTCGAGCAGTTCGGGGGATCGCCCCGCTGCCAACCCCTTGCGAAGATAAAGGTGAGGCGAGTCGGTGATCATCTACCTTTGATGTCCTTCCGACTGGAGCCATGGGTGCCCTCGCGCGCCAGACCCCGTAGGAGGAAGCGCGAGGGGACCCCCAGGCGGTTGTGGGATCGTCCGCAGCATCCGGTCACACCGAATGCCTGGTAGCCATCGGAACGGCTACCGTCCGCGTCCATACGCAAGGTATGGGACGCACTAGATGTCACCGACTCCCCTCAGCACCTGAGGATAGTAGGGTTCGTCCGATCCGCTCAACCGATACCGATCGATTGGTCGCACATCGGATGCGAGCAGTCTCCTGCCCTCGTCTGTCAGGTAACCGCGAGCGTCGACGTACCCGCTGGCGGTAAGCTCCGCGAGGACCCGTATGGAGTTCGCCAGAGAGATATCGGCAAGTGCGGAAATTCGTTCTGGAGTCTGTGCGCCTTTCCGAAGGGCATCCAGGACGGCCGACAAATGAGGGTCGAGAACCCGATCATGACTAGGTTTTCTGTCCAGGCTGGGCTCTCTTTTCCACTGGTCTTGCACCCTGAGTGCGTCGGCTATGTTTCCCGGAACGAGCCCATTTGGAAGCAGTGGGTACCAACCGTCACGGCGCAGGCTCGGCCCCTTGGTCTGCACGAGGACTGCCGGCAGGTTATTTGGCGCCCTGTGTTGCATGACGAACAATCCTGCCGACCCCTTCCACCCAAGACTGTCGCGGCCACGGCGTCGAGCGAACCTCTTACAGAAGTCCTCAACATCTTTCCGTTGCTCCGCTGTCCATTCGGCATTATCGAAATCAGAGACAATACTTACCAAGGAGAGACGATCGATGCTTGACTCCAGGGAAAGCGCCTTCTTCGCGGCAATCGAAGCCGAATGGAGCACGACATTAATCGTTACCAGATGGTAGGAGCGCCAACTTCGTATAGAGCGATTTCTCGTCCAGATTTTCGCCGCTTCGGTTGCTTGACTGCCGCTGCCGGCATAGTCTCCCACCAAAACTATTGAGCGGATCTTGCGCCTTCTCAGGTCGTCCAAAGTTTGCGGAATGGCAATCGTGCCCAATGCCGACCCGTGTCCCTTTTCCAGATTCCTGATAATATTCGCGCAGAGTGCTTCGCTTCCCGTATCCGGGACCATCAGATTATGGGCAGGAAAGACATTTTCAAAAATGACGGCAAGTTCGGATCTGGGCAAGCCCATCTCCGGGCCAGTTCTGATAGGAATTACTAGGGCTGGCGGAATGATCAAGCCGCGATCAAAGTCATGGAGAATCTGCTCAGTCAGATCCGATCTGAACGTCGACTCATCCAGATAGTGCAGTTCGCTAACTAGGAACTCAACAGTCGGATGGTACTGAGAAGGAAAGTTCGCCATCCACTGTTTAAACTCGAAAGTATCGACGACAGCCACTATGATTCCCCTAAATACAAACGATAAAACTTATGTTCTCACCGGCATCACGAACATTCTCGCCACCTGCGATAGACATTGCAGTTGGTATGGTCTATCCAACCGTCGATTCGCTTTTCCAGTCCAAACCGCGCCGTCACCGCTCGTGGCAATTCGGGCGATAGCAAGAGTACTCAGATTATCCATTCTTCACAATGATCTTTCAGTAGTGGACGTCCCACCGTGCAGATCAGCGGGGCGGCGCGGGTTATGAAGGCTCCTCGCGTCGTTGTCCACATGCCGGCCTCTTGGTTACGGCCGGGCGGATAATCGAACCGCCTGAATGTAACGTCGCCGCCTGCGCGGACGTGCTCTTCTGCCCCGGACAGGGTTGAGCACGGCGGCACCGCAGGATCGTGGCCCTGCCATGCGACTAGCCGGCAGCCGGAGACGTGGGCTGACGGGCGGCCAATCACGGAGAGCAACCTTGTCAACGGCCAAGTTTCTGTCCCCGCTGGTGGCCAGTTAAAAGTCCCCACCCCTCGGGTTGATCAGGTCTTGTTCAGGGTGGTTCCTCCTTTGGCTCTGGCTTCGCGCATGCGGTAGGAATCGCCGGCCGTGACCACGACATTCGCGTGGTGGAGCAGCCGGTCGAGCAGGCTGACGGCGGTGGTGTGCTCGGGCAGGAACCGGCCCCAGGATTCGAAGGGCCAGTGGCTGGCGATGCCCAGCGCGCGGCGTTCGTAGGCGGCCGCGACGACGCGGAACAGCAGCTGCGCGCCGGTGTCGTCCAGCGGCGCGAACCCGACTTCATCGATCAGGATCAGCTCGTTGCGGAGCAGGGTGTCGATGACCCGGCCGACGGAGTTGTCGGCCAGGCCGCGGTAGAGGGTCTCGGCGAGCTCGGCGGCGGTGAAGTAGCGGACCTTGTGCCCGGCCTGCACGGCGGCGACGCCGAGCGCGACGAGCAGGTGGCTTTTGCCCGTGCCGGCCGGCCCGACCAGGCACAGGTTCTCCCGGGCGGTGATCCATTCCAGCGAGGCCAGGTAGGCGAAGGTGGCCGGCGGGACCGAGGAGGCGCCCAGGTCGAACTCGTCCAGGGTCTTGGTCACCGGGAACGCGGCGGCTTTCAGCCGGGTCCGGGCGTTGGAGGCGTCGCGGGCGCTGATCTCGGCCTCGACCAGGGTGCGCAGCAGCTCCTCTGGTGCCCACCGCTGGGTCTTCGCGGTGAGCAGCAGCTCGGGGGCCAGCCGGCGCATCGCGGCCAGTTTCAGCCGCCGCAGGCCCTCGGTCAGGTCGGGGGCCAGCGGCGGCGCGGCCGCGGTCATGACAGCCCGCCGATGGCGTAGTCGCGACAGCGGCCGGACCGGGACGACGGGCAGCTCGAGCACCAGCGCGTCCCCGGCGGGCCGGGGATCGGCTGTCCCGGGCCCGGCGGCCAGGATGGAGCGGACGTCGGCGGCGCGCCACCGGCCGAACGCGACCGCCCGGTCCAGCGCGGCGCCGAACGCCTCCTCGCCGTGGGCGGCGCGCAGCGTGTTCAGCTCGGCCAGCTCGGGTCCCAGCCGGGTGTGCCCGGCCGCGGCGGCGCCGGTGATGAACGCCTCCGCGACCGGCCCGAGCGCGCAGAACTCCTTCTCCGCGGCGGTTTTCGGCCGGACCGCCCGCCGCGGCGCGGGCCGCGGGCCGCCGTAGTGCTCATCGCGGACCGACGCCTCGCCCGGCGCGACCAGGACATGCTCGGCGACGACCTGCCCGGCGGCGGTCATGATGACCAGCAGCCGCCCGTCATCGGTGCGCAGCCTGACCTCTCGCCGATCAGCCGGACCGGCACGGAGTAGCGGGCCGACCCGAACCGCACGCAGGACAGCCGGTCCACCTTGCGGGTCACCTGCCGCCCGATGCTGGCCCGCAGCGACGGCAGCGGCGCGCAGCAGCTCCCGCTCGATCACCAGCCGCTCGGCCGGCACCGCGCAGATCTCGCTGTGCATCACGCCGTTGACCTCGGCGCACCACGCCGCAGCCGCGGCGTTGGCGGCGGCCAGGTCCCCGAACGGCGCCTGCGGCACCATCAGGTCGCTCTTGGCATAGCCGACCAGGTTCTCCACGATCCCTTTCGATTCCGGGTCGTGCGCCTCGCAGAAATCGGGCCGGAACCCGTAATGCGCCGCGAACCGCAGGTACTCCGGCGCGGGCACCACGACGTTGGCGACCACGCCGCCCTTCAGGCAGCCCATCCGGTCCGCCAGCACCGTGCCCGGCACCCCGCCCAGCACCTCGAAGCACTCCGCCAGCATCGCCAGCGTCGTCTCCGCCCGCTCATCAGCGGCGAACCGCACGAACCGGAACCGGCACCAGGCCAGCACCGCGCAGAACACGTGCAGCCCGCCCTCGCTGCCCCAGTCGATCACCAGGTGCTCACCCGGCGACCACACCGCCGGACGGCGGCCCCGGTGATGATCCCGCCGCCACGCCTGCTTCTCCGCCGCGACCAGCCGCCGGAAGTTCCGCGGCGACCCCGCATACCCCGCCGCCCGCGCCGCCGGCAGCAGCCGCTTCGCCGAGATCCGGCCCGAGGTCTTCTCCACCCGCTCCGCGACCAGCGCGGCCACCGCGTCGTAGTTATGCTCCCGCGGCACCCGCGGCGGCGCGCCGCCGCCGGCCTCATGCCGGGCGATCACCCGCCTGACGGTCTTCGGGGTCGTGCCGCTGATCGCGGCCGCCCCCCGGTACGTGCCCGCCTCGCGGTAGGCCGAAATGATGTCCATCCGTTCCCTCGCAGACTTCAATAGAAGCTCCCTGGGCGGTGACAGTGACTGGCTGACACCGCCACCGTCGCCGCCCAGGCCTCACAAACCCCGGCAGACACGGCGAACGAGGAGTGGGGACTTTTAACTGGCCACCAGCGAGGACTTCGACTTGGCCACCTGCGGGGACTTTCTCATGGCCACGGACAAACCTGAGCCCTCGCGCGGCCGCGCAGAGAGCCGATATGTGCCGCTGGCGGGCATCGAGGCAGCTCGTCTTGAGATGCTCAGATCAGGTCGGTCTGAGCGCACGCGACTGCCCAGTGTCAGGCGCGCGCGTCGCTGCATCGGTCATGAGGTCGCGTTGAGGCGGCGGCTGCCTACGTGCTGAATCAGGGTTGTATAGTTGATTCAGAAGGGGGTTGCCTCATGAACGCGGACTTGGCGGGCATCGGTGAGCGCATCCGGGTGGCACGGGAACGAGCGGGGCTGTCGCAGCGTGATCTCCAGTCGAGGGCTCTGATGTCTCAGTCGACGATGCACCGGTTGGAGACAGGCAAGCGAACCAACGTAGCCCTCGCGGACTTTGACAAGTTGGCGCAGGCATTGAGCATTGGCCTCGACGAGCTCCTCTACGGGTCTCCCGTCGAGGCTCGCGTCCTAGCGGCCGCCAGGACGAGCGGCTGCACCGAGGATGCTTTGAGAGCTGCTCTCCGGCAGGGTATCGAGCTGCTCAAGCTGATGACCGGCTCGACACTGTGGTGCCGTACTTGCGGCAGCAAGCCACCCAGTGGAAACCCGAGATCTCTACTGTCGGCAGTGCCCAGGAGCGTGGCACGGCTGCCGCCGAGCAAGCGCGAAATGCACTGAATATCGGTAACGCGCCTATGGCAGATCTCGTGGAATCCGTAGAGCATCTCACCGGTGTTGATGTCGGCGTGATGTCTTTGCCGTCAGGAGTGTCAGGGATTTGCGCGATCGACCCCGAACGCGCCACCTCTGTCGTCCTGGTAAACAGCAATGATGTGGCTGAGCGGCAGCGTTTCACCCTAGCCCATGAACTTCGGCATCTGGTATTCGGTGATGGTACTCATGTCGATGAAGTGGACGGCGATCGGTCACCACAGGAAATCCTATGTGATGAATTTGCCCGACACCTGCTCATTCCTCAGAATGGAGTACGAGCGTGGCTTAAAGGGGTCGCCGGAACCGGTGGTGAGCCCTGCGTTGATGAGCGGGTTATGGCGTTGCTAGCCAGACACTTTGGTGTTAGTCCCGAGGTGGTACGCATTCAACTCGACCGTATGGGGCTCTTGCCTAGTGAACTCCAGGTCGTGGGTCTGCCAAGCGGCAGACGCTGGGCTTACCGCTATGGCTGGGGGCCTCGTTCGACAGCGATCAAGCGGACAGCCGGCGAATCACGTGCACCACGCCGGATACTCGATCGCGCCATCGGCGCCTATCGGGAAGGCAATCCGGGGATCGGCTCTTGGCGAGACCAGGACCTTCCAGTCCCGCAGATTGAACAGGCGCTTGCTGAGGCGGGCGTCTTTGTTACCCCGACAGTTCGGCGCGCTGACGTTAGCGCGTTGGTAAGGCGCGCCACTGCACCGGATAGCGTCGAGGATCGGTCTAGCCCGTGACGGACAGCAGCGAAGATGCTGGCAACGCGTCACAGGCCGCCCGCCGAATTAGCGTGGTAGATGCGGTCTGCTGTGTTTACTTCTGCGCGGCGGGCAAGTATGCCCTGCTCGTCAGCATCCTAGCGGGGCTTGGAATGGAGATCATTATTCCAGCCGAAGTGGAACGGGAAGTGCGACGCAAGCGGATGGGGCAGGTCCAAGCTCAATGGCCACGTCTGCGATCGTCGTCTCAGGTTCAGATCCTGGATGAACTTACTATCACTGATAGCCGCTCCGACCCAGTCGCGGCGTGGTCCGGCTGCGAGGAACGTCAACGGAATTGGCCCTTTCCGTTAGCCGTGATCTCGGAGAGGCAGTCGTCATCGGTCATGCCAAGGTACTCGCCAACGCTGGCCACGAGGTTTATGTCGTGATCGACGACCAAGGTGGCCAGACGCTGGCAAGCATAGAGGGACTCTCGATACTCACCGTTGAGGACCTGCTGATGGCAGCGCTACAACTTAGCCTACTGCCACCCGGGCGACTGCGTAAGACCTACGAGGACATGATCCCCTTCGGCAGCGGCCTGCCCACTTGGGATGCAAGCACCATGAAACAGAAGTTCAACGAATGGCAGCGCTCGCAGAAGGAATCAACCGACACCTAATCGCTCCTATTGTTCAGAATTGACTCTTCCGCGCGTGGTCTGGCATCGTAAAAGCTACTTCCGAATTGTGCCGATTCGGCAAGAATTTGGCGATCCAGCGTTCCGATCACACTCAGCGACTACAGCCGGTCCGCGGCCGTAACGCGAGATCCGCTCGCGCGGTAGCCGACACATACCTCACCTGCCCGAAGCTTGCGCAGAGCTGGTGATCTGGGCCGACCTGATCGCCCTCAGATGTCAGCACATGCCAGATAGAAGGCATTGTATAAGCATAACTGGTCCATCTGTACGCTACAGCGGTGACCCCCATTCCATGCCATGAAAGCCGATCGGAAACTCGGCCGCCTGAAGCTTCTGCTCACGTAATCTGACTGATCCTGGACCCTGGTCAAATGCCTATTGAGCGACCGGGTGGTGCTGGCCAGCCTTGGCTCGCTAGGGATCGCCGGCTCGGCCCGATCGCGGTCAGGCCATCACGAGCACTTGACCTGGTCCGCGAATCTGCGCCACGCATGGGCGGAGAACCTAAGCACCGGGCCCGCTCCGGCCTGCCTGGTGTCACGGACCAGTACGCGACCGCCGTGGGCGGCCATCTCCACGCAGTTGCCGCCTTGAGAACCCGAGTAGCTGGACGTCCGCCAGCCCGTAATCCTGATCGTCATGTGATCTCACTCCGTATCTGCCGGGTCAGCTCAAAGGATTCGCGGGGGGAAAGCGACGAAGCCCGGATCAGGTTCAGCACCGTCATCAGATGCGCCACCTCGACGGGGGCCTCGACGATCCGCCCGCCGGCGTAGCACTCCGTATAGCAGACCGTGGGAGCGGCGGCGAACTCGAAGATCGTGATCGGCCCGTCGGATCCCGCGTGGTTGTCTCCGGTGAACGGCAGCACCTGGACCACCGTACCGGGCGTCTCGGCCGCCTCGATGACCCCGTCCATCTGCTCCGCCATGACCGCCCGGCTGCCCACCACGTGCCGCAGCACGCCCTCGTCGATGACGTACCACAACATCGGGGGATGCTCGCCGCCCAGGATCACCTGGCGGTCCATCCGGGCCGCGACCAGCTTTTCGACCGCCTCGGCGGTGTCATTGGGCCGGCCGGAGCTGATCATCGCCCGCGCGTAGTCCTCGGTCTGCAGGAGCCCTGGGATGGCACCCAGCTCCCACCCGTGGATGCGGACCGCCTCCCGCTCGAACGGGACCACCGGGGCGAAGAACGCCGGATACGCCTCCCGCGCCACCAGCTCATACAAGGTCATGAACGTCCCGGACGCCCCGGTGGCCTCATCAAACCCCGGGGTGGCGAACGCCGCGTCGCAGGCCGCAGCGAACTCCGCCGTGGGGGGCTTGTCCATGCTCTCCACCCCGCTGATCAGCGACGCGGAGTACCCCATCTTGGTTCCCAGCTCCACCTGAGTCCAGCCCGACCGCTGCCGCCAGGCCCGCAGCTGCGAGGCGAACGCGGCTAGTGACGTGGTTTTCACTTCCGATCTTGAGGCCCTCACCTTGGGCATGGCACTTCACCGGAACCTTCCGTTCTTGACCGCGCGGCCCGCGAACGCACCCGTTCACCGTGCGCTTTCACCTACTTCCCCACCGTACGCCCGGCCTGCCACGGTTAGGAGCGCAAACCGCACCCGGCCACGCTTGGCAAGGCCACTGGGGGAGTCCGTCAGGACATCTCGCCCGATGAGCGAGGGAGGACACGTGAGCACCGCGACGGCAGCCACCTATCAGGGCACCTTCGGCGGCCGGGCTGGGGAAGCCGCTCGGGTCCGCCGCGAGATCACCAGCTACCTCGGCGACTGCCCGGTCACCGAGGACATCGTGCTCATCGCCCACGAACTGGCCGTCAATGCCATCCTGCACTCCCGGTCTCGCGGCGGGTCCTTCGCCGTCCGCTGCGAACTGTCCCCCGGGACGGCCCGGGTCGAGGTCGAGGACATGGGCGGCCCGTGGCGGCCCCGCAAGAGCGATGACCGGCCGCACGGGCTGGACATCGTGCAAGCCCTCGCCGGCGACGGCGGGTGGGGAACCCGGGCCACCGGCACCGGGCACCGCCTGACCTGGGCACGGCTGTCATGGTGACAATACGGGCCCGGCCCGGCACCCGCCCGGCGCGGCCCGGTCACCGGACGGCCCGCCGATGAGCACCCGCGTGGACGGCGCCACTGTGCTGGTCCTGGTCAGCGCCCGCGCCACGCTCAGTGCCGGACCGATACACATGGCCCTGTCCGCCAGCGAAGGCCCGGCCCCAGGCACCTGGCGATACAACCTGCACGACGGCCGGGACAACCGCGCGGCCTACGGGCGAGTCGCCGGGAAGACCGACCACATGGAGGTGCTCCGGTACGCCGCAGGCATCTGCGCCGCTGGATACCAGCCCGGCACCGCCGAACGCGGCCTCCTGGAGCAATTCGTCGCCAACCCCTGACACCTGTGCGCCGCCAGCAACGGCCGCAGTCTCGCCTGGGCTCCCCATTGCCCTGATCTCGGGCAAGCTAGGGTCAACGGGCCGGGAAGGCGCCCCGGCATCACCAGCCCTCCCGATGCCGGGGCGCCACTATGACCGGCCTGGGCTTACCCCGCCACATCGGCATCATCGGGCCGGTGATGAACTACCACCACTGCGATTACTTCGGCCCTGGGCCCCGACCGGTCGCCGAGTCCTTCACCGCATTCGCCGCCGACCGGGCCGGGGTGATCGCCGTCACCGCAGATGGATGACGGGGATCTGCTTGCGGCCCGAGTACTCAGACGACTTACTGGTCATCCCTCCCGGCATCATGTAAGCCACGGCAAGCGCGGCTGGCCAGGCAATCGGGAGACAGTTCAACGCTGCGATGTTCTCGACTCGCCTGAACACGGCGATCACGGTCGGCAGGGCGTACACGACCCCGAGACCGGCCAGCAGCCCGATCCAGAGCACCGGGCTGTTCGCGTGCGTGGTCATGACGGGCCGTCCTCACCGGGTCGATCACCGATCCGCTCCTGCTGCTCGGCACCTACCTCCGGCCAGGACGGGTGGTCGCGGCTCACAACCAGTGGCCGTTCCATGTCTGGGATGGGCGCGTCGCATTCGTCACCTGCGTCTTCATCCTCTGGCATGGGCGGGCCGTACTCGCGGCTGATGATCTCCTGTGCCTGGAGGCGGGCGACGGTCAGCCGTCCTGCCTTTGCTAGGTAGCCCTCACCTGGTGGGTCATCGCCAGCCAGCAGCTCAGCCAGTTCGGCGCCTGACAGGTACAGGGCGCACCAGTACGCGGCGAGGTAGGCGTCCAGGTCTTCGACCTGCTCATACCATGGTGGCCCGAACCAGGGCCGCAGGAGCTGGCACCACCATGGCAGCTTGTCATACGGCTTCGTGCTCATGTTGCCTCGCTTCGGGCCGGTGGCCGTTGCCGGACGCGGTGACCTGGGCGACGAGCTGGCTCACCTTGCGGCGGGACAGGCCGAACCGCTCGGCCATGGCCCGCTGGCTCAGCGGCTGCCCGGCCGCGACCGACGCCGCATACGCGGCGCGGACCGCCTGCTCCACATCCCCCGGCACCACTGGCACGACCGGGCCGATGCTGGCCGCCCACGGCACCCGGGCCCGCCTGACCTGCTGCACGGCCATCTCCACCGAGCCGATGAACGCCACCGCCGGCCACGCCGAGATCACCGCGCCGAGCAGCCCGTATCCCGCGCCGTAAGCGATGTTCGCGCCGATCGTGGCGGCGATGCCGAGCCACAGCATGAACCGGGCCAGCCGCGGCGCGTCCCGCCCGTTACGAGCCTCGTGCAGCAGCACCAGGGAGGCAGCCAGGATCAGCCCGTCCACGCTCAGCGGCAGCAGCCGGGCCGCCGTGCCATCCTGGCCATGCGCCCGGCCCAGCCCGTAGATGTGCGAGTACGAGACCACCGCCGCAAAGGCCGCCACCGCGCAGACCACAGCCGCCGTCGCGAACCGGATCACCCGGTCCCCGCTCACCGGCTCGCCCCGCGCCGTGCCGCCGCTGTCGCCGGGTCACTCGATGTCGATCGCGGCCGTATCTCCGAGCTGTCCCGGAAGCAGCACGGGTAGTAGAGGTTGCGGCTGGCGGTCCCGCGCGGCGCGCGCCGGCCGTCACGGAGCACGGCCAGCTCGCGGACCTCGATGCACACGTACCATTCGTCCGGGCCGCACTGTTCTACGATGGTTCCCGGCAGCCATCGCCGCCGCTCGCGGTCGCCCCGCTCCTCCTGCTTCGAGCGCGGGTAGCGGACCTCGACCAGGCTCTCATCAGGGAACTTGCCGTCGTTGTCCTGGCGGTGCATGACCTGGCTCCACTTCCGGAGCCGGGTGGACAATGTGTGTCATTATCGTTGGCACGGCGGGGCCAAGTTGCACGAGCAGGTCAGTCCGCCCTTATCCCAGGCGATCGAGTGATCCAGATCGCAGCGGGCGGCGGGACGGCCGCAGCCGGGGGCGCCGCAGGTGGGATTGCGGGCGTTGACCAGGTGCTGGAGCTTACGGCTGGGCCGGTACCCGTGCTCGGCCTGGCCGTGGTCGCAGGGGCCGCGGATGACCGGGTTGAGCGTGACCTTCAGAGGCGGGCCGGAGCCTGGCGGCCAGGAGTGGCGGCCGGCGGCGCAGCCGTGGGCGGCGGCGGTGCCGTCGGGGTTCAGGGCCGTCAGACACCAGCGGGTGTCCGGGTGGCGGGCGGCCGCGGCTAGCAGGTCCCTGGCCGTCTCGGCGTCGACCAGCCCGAACCCGGCGACATCTCCCGGTACTTCGGACCGCCCAAGCGCCGTCCCCAGCGGCACGGTGATGGTCACCTGAGCCGCGATGCTCGGGCCGGTGTCCTGAGCGGGGCGGGCGTGGCCGCCCGGGCCAGGCCCGGACGGTCCGTGACCTCGGGGGCCGGGACCGGAGCCACCGGTTCCGCCGGTTCCGCCTGGTCTGCCGCTGCCACCGGGGCTGTCGTTATCGGGGGTGTCGCCGCCTTCCGGGTGGCCGGGCGGGTCGGCGCCTTCCGGGTGGCCGGGCGGGTCGGCGCCTTCCGGGTGGCCGGGCGGGTCGGCTTGGGTGGGGCGGCTGTCTCGTTCCTGAAGCAGGTCCAGGTAGGCCTGGACCCGGAGTTCCTGCAGCGTGCCGGGGACCCCGGCGGCGCGCAGGTCCAGGGCACGCTGCTCGACGTGCTGCCAGGACGCGAGGATCTCGTCGGGCGGCATCTCTCGCGCGACCATCCCCGCGTTTCCCGAGTCCTCCCGGAACCGGCGGACGTGCGCGTCCTTCCTGGCTTCTTCCTTGTGGCGGCGGGCGGAATCGGGGTCGAGCCTGAGCACCAGCCGGTGCGCGGTCCGCCTGAGCTGGCCGAACGTCTTGGACTGCGCGACCTGGGCGAGCACCTCATCGGCCCTGGCGGCGTCCTCGGGCGACAGGAGCGCGGTCTGGTTGTCGATGATGAGGACGTGGACCGGGTGGATCTGCCCGGCGGCCAGGGCCGCGAAGGTCCGCGGCAGGCGGTCGGCCACGGCGCAGGCGTACGCCATCTGGTCCTCCGCGGCCTGCGCGGTCAGGTTCAGTTCCCAGGCCAGCTCCTCGGGCGCGAATTCCCTGAACCCGCAGCGCGACGCAGATCCCGGAGTCGCCGTGCGGCGGGCGGCGAATTCGCGGACGGCCGCCAGGTGCGTCCATACGGCGCGGGATTCCATCCGGCGGGCGGCGCGGATGACCCGGAGCAGTTCGTCGTCGGGCAGGTCGGCCAGCGCGGCACCGTCGCGGCCGACGGCGGCGTGGACCAAGGCGGCCAGCACCGGCCCGGGACCCATCAGGTCCGCCGTCCCACCCTGAGTGAACTCGGCCGGCAGGTCGTCCACGGACCATTCCGGGATCGGGTATTCGCCCGCGTCTGCGGCGGCGATCACCGCGTCGAGGTGGGCGTCGGCGTCCCAGTCGTCCTCTGGCCCGTTCCCTCCGGCAGGCCGCTGCCCCGGGCCGCCGAGCCCGGGGGAGCCTGGCCCGCTATGCGGGAAAGGATCCGTGGACATGAACAACCTTTCGTTTGGAGGAAGTTCGGGAAAGCCGATGTGAACATTATATCATCTCGTAATTTCGGATTGCATCATCTTGCGAATGTTTTTTCAAGATCTTTACTCTGGCTGGGGTGTCGCGGGTAGCTCAGGCCGGGCGGGTGACAACGGGACGCGGCGTAATCAGCTGGCAGTGTCGCGGGTAGCTCAGGCCAGGCGGGTGACTTCGACGGTCACGGCCTGGGCGCCCGCCGGGGCGCCGTGGTAGATGCCCTTGAGGGGCGGGACGTCGGCGTAGTCACGGCCGCGGGCGACGACCACGTGGCGTTCCCGCACCGGGGCGCCGCTGGTCGGGTCGCACGCCTGCCACCCCCCCGCCCAGTACTCCACCCAGGCGTGGCTCTCGCCCACCGCGGCCTGCCTAGGCGCGGCCGCGGGGTCCGGATGGAGGTAACCCGACACGTACCTGGCGGGCAGTCCGGCGGCCCGCAGCAGCGCGACGGTGACGTGGGCCATGTCCTGGCACACGCCCTGGCCCTGGACCCAGGCCTCCTGCGCGTTGGTCCGCACGCCGGTGGCCCCGGGCATGTAGTTCACCCGCGCGCGGACGCGCGAGGCGATCTCCGCTGCGGTCTGGACCGGGTTGGCGCCGCGGACCTCGTCGACGACCGAACCGGCTACGGCCGCGGTCACGGTGGTCAGCGGGGTCGGCATCAGGAACTCCAGCAGGCGGTCGGCGTCCGCGCGAGCCCGGAGCTCCGCCCAGGGCAGCGGGGTCCAGCCGTCATCGGCGGCCGCCTGACCGGTCTCCACCGTGGACTGGGCGCGGATGACCAGGTCGCGGTGCGGCTCGGTGATGTCGAACACGCTGACGTACGTGCCCCAGTAGTCGGAGTAGGTCCAGACCGGGACGCCGGAACCGGCCGAGACCCGGCTTTCCAGGGTCACCTGGGACGGGAGGGTCAGCGGCGTCATCCGCACCTCGTTGAACGAGGCCCGGACCGGCTCGGTGTAGGTGACCGTGGTGGTATGGACGACCCGCAGCCGCCAGCCCATGCTCAGTCGCCCCTTTCCCAGGCGACCGGCGTCTCGTACTGGAAGTACCGGCTGCCGATCGCCTCGCACGCCTCGACGCAGGCCTCCTGCAGGGTGCCGAGCAGGACGGGGAGCTGATCGGGCAGCTGTTCGGTGTCGGCGTACTCCAGCTGGGTCCGCAGCCGGCCCACCGGGCGGCGCGCCGGGTCATCCATGCCGACCCTGACCGGGCCCGGGTTCAGCGCGGCCAGGCATTCCTCCGCGGTGACCAGCGAATGCAGCACTGAACGCGGGAACAGCCGGTCGAGCAGCAGGAATTCGGCCACCCGGGCCGGCTCGGCCGCCCAGCCGTGGGTCCTGATGAACGACTCGTAGGCGCCGCACGCGTGCAGCAGCAGCGCCCAGCCCATGTCCTGCGGCGCGGGCACGCGCGCGAGCAGCAGCCTGGCCGTCATGTCGGCCCGTTCCAGGGACCGCCCGAGGACCAGGAACCGCCAGGCGTCGTCGTGGCTCATCGTCGAGTCGGCCAGGCCGAAGAACAGCGCCGCGCGCTCCCTGATGTACCGCAGGAACACGTGTGGCCCCAGGCGTTCCGCCGCCCGGCGCTGCGAGGACAGCCCGTGCCCGGTGACGTTGAGGCACTCCCACATCTCGCTGGAGATCACCTCGCGGATGCCGCGCGCGCCGGCCCGGGCGGCCAGCACCGAGCCGGCGATCGCGCTCGGACTCTTGGCGTCGTACGCCAGCCGGAACAGCGCCACGCCGACGTCGGGTTTGGCGTCCGGTCCGAGCTCAACGCCCAGGATGCCGAATAGCGGTCCGCAATCCGCGCCCGCTCCCCCGCCAGCGTGGCTGAGCATCCGGTGCACGTACACGTCGACCAGCCGCGCGGTGTCGTCGGCCCGCTCCACGTAGCGGCCGGTCCAGAACAGGGTCTCGGCCATCCGGCTGAGCAGCTCCTTGTTCACTGGTCAGGACCGCTCTGGCGGCCCACCGCCGCTGCTGGCCGGCCCAGCGGCCCGGCCAGCAGCGGCAAGCCGACGGCGCGAACGGCCCCCAGCGCGGACGGCCGCGATCCGACCAGGACCCAGGTGTCCTTCGATCCGCCGCCCTGGCTGGAGTTGACCACGAGCTCGCCTTCCGGGAGCGCGACCCGGGTCAGCCCGCCAGGCAGCAGCCATACGTCCTCCCCGTCGTTGACCGCGAACGGGCGCAAGTCGATGTGCCGTGGCGCGAGGCCCTCGCCGATGAGGACGGGCGAGGTAGACAGCGCCACCGGGCGCTGGGCGACCCAGCCCCGCGGGTCGGCCGCCACCCGCCGGCGCAGCGCCGCCAGCTCCTGCGGCGTGGCCCGAGGGCCGATGACGATGCCGCTGCCGCCGGCCCCGTCCACCGGCTTGACCACCAGCTCGCTGAGCGAGTCCAGCACCCAGGCGAGCACCTCCGGGTCGTCGAGGCGGTAGGACTCGACGTTGTCGAGCAGCGGCTCCTCGTTCAGGTAATACCTGATGAGGTCGGGCACGTACGTGTAGACGAGCTTGTCGTCGGCCACCCCGTTGCCGACCGCGTTGGCGATGGTGACGTGCCCGGCCCGCGCGGCGTTGATGACGCCCGGGCAGCCGATCACCGAGTCCGGGCGGAAGTGCAGCGGGTCGAGGAACTCGTCGTCGACCCGGCGGTAGATCACGTCGACCGGGCGCCGACCCCGGGTCGTGTGCACGTAGACCCGGTTGCGCGAGCAGAACAGGTCGCGCCCCTCGACCAGCTCGACCCCCATCAGCCGGGCCAGCAGGGTGTGCTCGAAGTACGCGGCGTTATGCACGCCCGGCGTCAGCACGACCACCACCGGATCCGCCGTCCCGCGCGGAGCGGCGGCGCGGAGCGCGGCCAGCAGGCGGGACGGGTACTCCTCCACCTGGTGCACGCTCTGCTCAGCGAACAGGGCGGGGAACGTCCTGGTCATGGCCAGCCGGTTCTCGATCACGTAGCTCACGCCGGACGGGACGCGGACGTTGTCCTCGAGGACCCGGAACCGGCCTGCCTCGTCGCGGATGAGGTCGATCCCCGCGACGTGCACCCGGACGCCGTTCGGCGGGGCGAAGTCCGCCACCTCGCGGCGGTAGCGCGGCGAGGTGAACACCAGCCGCCATGGCACCACCCCGTCGTCGAAGGCGCGCCCGGCGCCGTAGACGTCGGCCAGGAAGGCCTCCAGGGCAAGGACCCGCTGCCGGACGCCGCGGGCCAGGTGGTCCCACTCCACCGCGTCAATGACCCGCGGGATCAGGTCCAGCGGGAAGGGCCGTTCCTCGCCGGCGAAGTCGTAGGTGACCCCGCGGTCGGTGAACACCCGCGCGAGCTGGTCGGCGCGGAACCGCAGCTCGGCGGGATCCATCGGCTGCAGGACGGAGACCAGGGCGTCGTACGGCGGGCGGGGCTTGCCGGGCGCGGCGAACATCTCGTCCCAGGCTCCGGCGAGCCGGTAGCCGTCGAAAATGTCCGCCATAACGGCACGTTATCTCCGGCACGTTCCCCGCGTATCACGGCGGTGTTTCCGTTTGTTTCGCGGGTCTTAACTGAACCTGGCGATGGCGCGCATCTTGTTCATCGCGTCTAGGGCGGCGACCTTGTAGGCCTCGGCCAGGGTCGGGTAGTTGAACACCGCGTCTACGAGGTAGTCGACGGTGCCGCCGCACCCCATGACCGCCTGGCCGATGTGGACAAGCTCGGTGGCGCCGGTGCCGAACACGTGCACGCCGAGCAGCCGGTGATCTTCCAGGCAGACCAGGAGCTTCAGCACGCCGTACGAATCGCCGATGATCTGCCCGCGGGCCAGCTCGCGGTAGCGGGAGATCCCTGCCTCGAAGGGGACGTTCTCGTGGGTGAGTTCTTCCTCGGTCCGGCCTACGAAGCTGATTTCGGGAATGGTGTAGATGCCGATCGGCTGGGTCTTGTCCAGCCCGTGCAGCGGCTCACCACAGGCGTGATGCGCCGCGATCCGGCCCTGCTCCATGGAGGTGGCGGCCAGGGCCGGGAAGCCGATCACGTCGCCGACCGCGTAAATGTGCGGCACCGAGGTGCGGAAGAACTCGTCGACCACGATCCGGCCGCGCTTATCGGCCGTGAGGCTAGCGGAGGCGAGGTTAAGCTCCTCGGTCTGTCCCTGACGGCCGGCCGAGTACATGACGGTGTCCGCGGGGAGCTTCTTCCCGCTCAGCAGCGTCGCGATCGCACCGTCCTCCCGCGCCTCGACCGAGGACACCGTCTCGCCGAACCTGAACGTCACCGCGAGGTCGCGCAGGTGGTACTTGAGCGCCTCGACCACCTCGACGTCGCAGAACTCCAGCATCCGCTCACGCTGCTCGACCACGGTGACCTTGGTGCCCAGCGCCGCGAACATGGACGCGTACTCGATCCCGATGACCCCGGCTCCCGCAACGACCATTGAGCGCGGGACCTTCTCCAGGTGGACGATCCCGTCCGAATCCATCACGGTGCGCTCGTCGAACTCGACGCTGGCGGGCCGGGCGGGCTTGGTCCCGGTGGCGATGACAATGTTGTCGGCGCTGGCCCGCCGCGTCCGGCCGTCGCCGTCGTCGACCTCCACCGTGTGCGGGTCGATGAAGCTGGCGGTGCCGGTCATGATCGCGACCCGGTTGCGGGATAGCTGGCTGCGTACCACTTCCATCTCGCGGCCGACCACGTGGGACGTGCGCGCGGCCAGGTCCGCGATGGTGATCTCGTCCTTGACCCGGTAGCTCTGTCCGTACATCTCGCGCTGGTCCAGGCCGGTCAGATACAGGATGGCCTCGCGCAGGGTCTTGGACGGGATCGTCCCGGTGTTCAGGCAGACGCCGCCGATCATGTCCTTGCGCTCGATGATCGCCACCCTGCGCTCGAGCTTGGCCGCGGCGATCGCCGCCTTCTGGCCGCCCGGCCCCGAGCCGATCACCAGCACGTCGTAGTCGTACACGTGATCCAGTCTGACGACTGCCGGGCGCCTTGGCTACCGGCACCTATCCTGGAAGGGTGCGCCTGGTCTCGCTGCTGCCCTCGGCCACCGAGATCGTCTACGCGCTCGGTCTGGGCGGTGACCTGGCCGGGGTCACCTTCGAGTGCGACGAGCCCCCCGCCGCCCGCGCGGAGAAGGTGGTCGTGGTCGGCGGCCGGGACACCAGCGGGATGACCCCGGGGGACATCGACAGGTACGTGCGGTCGCAGCTGGCCGCGGGCCGGGACCTGTACACCCTGCACGCGCGGGCGCTGGCCGAGCTGAACCCCGACCTGATCCTGACCCAGGACCTGTGCCGGGTCTGCGCGCTGCCGTCCGGGCACGTCAGCGACGCGCTGGACTACCTGGGGTGTCACGCGGACGTGCTGACCCTGGATCCGCATTCCTTGGCGGAGGTGCTCGACTCGATCCTGCTCGTCGGGCAGCGCGCGGGGGTCCCCCGGCGCGCCGCGGCGCTGGTCGGGGAGCTGCGGACCCGCTTGGACCGGGTTGCGGTGCGCGTGGCCGGGCGGAGCCGGCCGCGGGTCGCCGTGGTCGAGTGGGTGGACCCGCCGTTCACCGCGGGCCATTGGGTACCCGACCTGGTCACCGCGGCGGGTGGCCTGGCGGTGGCGGCCTCGGCCGGCGCCCCGTCGGTCCAGACGAGCTGGGCGGCGATCCGCGAGCAAGACCCGGACCTGGTTGTCGTCGCGCCGTGCGGATACCACCTGCCGGGCGCCATCGAGCAGGCTCGCGTGGTCACGGCCGCGCTGCCCGGCGTGCCGGTGTGGGCGATCGACGCCGACGGGATCGTGGTCCGCCCCGGCCCCCGCCTGGTCACCGGCGTCGAGGCCCTGGCCTCGGTATTCCACCCGAAGGCCGTACCCGCTAGCCCGCCCGGTGCCGTCCACCGGGCGGGCTAGCGGGTCAATAGGGCTCTTACTGAGGCGGACCAGAGGCGAGGTGGATGCTGCTTGTGGTGCGCTGGCCGGAGGGGTTCACCCAGGTGACCGAGATCGTGGTCCCGGGGGCGTACTTCGACACGACGCTGGTCAGGTCGTCGGGCGAGCCGATGGCCTGCCCGTTGACCGCGGTGATGACCGACCCCGCGCTGATGCCCGCGCCAGCGGCCGGGCCGCCGCAGATGACCCCGAGGATCAGGGTGCCCGAGCTGACCGGGGCAATGCTCGTTGGCGTGCCGAGGCCGGCGTCGCTGGTGTAGCAGCCCGTGCTGCCGTTGCTGTTGCCTGAGCCGCCGAACCCGCCGCCGCCGCCGCCGAAGCCGCCGCCGCCGAAGCCGCCGCCGAACCCGCCGTTGGCTTGCTCCTGGTCATTGGCCTGACCCTGCGGGCTGCTGTCCGCGCCACCCTGGCCGTTCGCGATGTAGATCCCCATGAACGGCGGGTAACCGATCGTGACGGTCGAGCTGGCCTGACCCGCGTCGATCTGCCGCGCGATCGCGAGGGCGGTGTTGATCGGGATCGCGAACCCGGACACCGACTGGGACTGGAAGCTCACGCTGTTGCCCGCGGTGTCCATCCCGATGACCTTGCCCGAGGTGTTCGAGAGCGGACCGCCGGAGTCGCCGGAGACGATGTCCGCGTTGGTCTCGATCATCCCGTGCAGGGTCTCGGAGGAAATAGAGCCGCCCTCATTGCTCGCGGTGATGGTCTGGTTCAGCGCGGTGATCGTCCCGGTGGCCGGGACGATCATGCTCCGGCCTTCGGCGTTGCCCATGGCCACCACCGTCTGACCCGTCTTGAGCCCGTTCGAGTTGCCGATCGGGATCGTGTGCAGGCCGGACGCGCCCTCCAGCTTGATCAGCGCGATGTCGCCGGTCACGTCGTAGCCGACCACCTGGGCCTGGTAGGTCCGGCCGGTGGACACGACCGTCGCGGTGATCCTGGTGGAGTCCTCGATCACGTGGTTATTGGTCAGCACCAGGCCGCCGGAGGTGATCACCATGCCGGTGCCCGCGGCCTGCTCGCTGTCGTACTGCAGGGCGGTGTTGATGATCACCAGGCCGGGCTCGACCTTGCTGACGACTCCGGGCGCGCTGGTGGGGGGGCCCGGGGCCAGGTTGCTGGGCTGCGGTATCGCGCCGGTCGGCTGGGTCTGGGGGGCTACCGCGCGGCCGGTCGGCTGCGACGTCGCGGTGCTGCTGGAGGCCGGGTGGTAGAGGGCGACGACCGAACCCGCACCGAGCGCCCCCGCCACGAGCGCCACGGCCACGTAGCTGAGCAGGCCGATCCGGCCGCGAGGGGGCCTGGGCGGCATGGGGGGCAGTGGTGAGGTAGCTCCGTAGCCGCCGTAGGGCGGCTGCCCGTACCCGCTGTAATCCTGCATCTGAATCAGGCCTCTTTACTGTGGGCGTCCGGTTGTCCCTCCAGTGAGCACCATGAACCTGATGAGTAGCTGAATGCCGCCTGCAGATTACCGATCCTCACCGAGAATTCATCGGGGAACGGGGGAAGAGGGAAGAGGGAAGAGGGAAGAGGGAAGAGGGAAAGGACAACGCTGCGGGAAGGCTACGGTACGCACCGCTAGGCGGACCGTCGCCTGCCGAGCCTGGCCAGCCGCGCCGGGATCAGCCCGCCGCGACGGGGCGCGGGGACCGCAGGGGTCTGTTGTTCCGGCTCGTGCCCCGGGTCCTGGACCCGGCCCATCGCGTCCTCGAGCAGCCCGAGCGCGAGCTGACGGGACAGCTTCGTGCCCCGCTTGCCGCGTCTCCCCCACATCTCGCATTGCTCCCTGTGAAACACCAGTGACGATCTGTCACAAGTATACCTCGCATCCACAGGAAACGGGTACCACCGCTCGTTCGGATAAAACCTAGGTGTCAGCGACCAGCCAGGACGGCTAGCTCGGGGACGAAGAACGCGGCGTTCACGGTGCCGACCCCGGCGGCCAGGTTGTAGCCCTTCTGCGCGGTGAAGCCGTGCACGATGTGCTTGCTGCCGCCCTGGGTGAACGACACCGTGTTGTTGCCCGAGGTCACCGGGACGATGCCTGCCGCGCCCTCCGCCGCCAGCGTGTACAGCGCCGGGTTGATCGGCCCGAGGGAGTGCCCGGCCATCTGGTCGGCGAGCGCGACGATCCCCGCGAACAGCGGGGTGGCCTCGCTGGTCCCGCACGTCGGGGTCCAGCCCGCCGCCTGGCCGCCGAAGGTGCCGTAGGTGTCAACGGACCCGTCGCAGGCGGCGCTCATCGAGATGTCGGGCACCCCGCGATGGTTGCCGACGATGCTCCGCACGCCGTTCTGGAAGGAGGGACGGCCGAAGTAGATCGACAGGCCGCCGCCGCTGGCCAGCGGGTTCGGGCCGGCGTTGCCGTCGGCGAACACGTTCGCGGCCTTGTTGTACGTGTCGTTCCATACGGTGGGCGCCGTGGGGGTGCCCAGGGCGCTGAAGTGCAGCTGCGTCCCGCCGACCGCGGTGACCAGCGGGTCGCTGTCCGGCCAGGAGGTCACCCGGGACAGGTAGTAGGTCGTCTGGTTCAGCTCGACGTCGGCGGCGCCCGAGTCGCCCGAGGCGGCGAGGACGGTGACCTTGTCCTTAGCCGCGGCCATGTAGGCGCTCCTGAGCGCATCCACCGACGCGGCGCTCGGGAACGTCTCCTCGGTGGCGCTGAAGCTCTGGCTGATCACGTCGCCCATGCGGTGCTTCAGCACGTACTGCTCGGCCGAGACGATCTGCGGGAAGCCGTGCACCCCCTCGGTCTCCGAGACCGGCGTCTCGACCAGCAGGATCTTGGCGTCCGGGGCGATCACGTGCGCGTATTCCACGTCCAGGGTGGTCTCGCCCGCCCAGCCGACCATGTCGGTATTGCCCGCGTCGTACGGGGGCACCTTCCCCGCGGGCGCGATGATCCTGAACGACGGTGGTGCGGGCAAGCCGAACGCCTTGTCGAACACGCTCAGGTCGTTCTGGATGGTCGGGGAGCCGAACGAGTCGACGATGACGATCGTGGTGCCCTTGCCGTCGATCCCCTGTGCGTAGAGTGCGGGGAGATCGTACGCCTGCCGGATTTGGTCAGGTTCGTAGCAGGCAACCTTGTACGATTGCTCGCAGTCGGCCGTGGTCGGCGGTACAGCCCGGGCGCGGCCGATATGAATGACCCCCGGCCGCACGACGACACCAGCCAGGGGGGAAGCAGCAGAGGAGACAGATCCGGTCTGACTCGCTGGGGCGGCCAGGGCCGCCACGGCCAGCCCGGAACTGCCGACCACTACAGCCATCAGCCTCGCCGCCCGCATCGAGCCCTCCGTCCACCCGCCCCGACGACCAAAGACACACATGGATCTCATTCCATCATCAGGTTCTGCCCATTCGCCTGTTCTGAACACCCGCTGTACGCTTGTCCCCCGGCACGTGGCGGGACGAGCCTCCAGCATGGTACTGGGATTGACGAGCGTCACGTTGGGCAGAGGGGAGCAACATGCGCCTCCGCGGTAGCGTGGCGATCGACCTCGGCACGGTCAACACGCTCGTCTGGGTGGCCGGGCGCGGCATTGTGCTCGAGGAGCCCACCGCCATCGCCATCGACACGGCCGTCGGCAAGGTGGCCGCGGTGGGGTACGCCGCTGACGCGCTCGCGGACAAGGAACCGCGGGACATCGAGGTCATCCACCCCCTGCGCGACGGCGTCATCGCCGACCTGGACGCCGCCGCGGAGATGCTGCACAGGTTCCTGCGCAAGGCCCGGCGCGCGAGCGGCCCGTTCCGGGGCAACGCCCTGGTCTGCGTGCCCAGCGGCGCCACGCCGGTGGAGCGGCGGTCGATCGTCGCGGCGCTGTCCGTCCGGCGCCCCCGGTACAACGTGCGGCTCATCGACGAGCCGGTGGCCGCGGCGGCCGGCGCCGGGTTCGACCTGACCGGCGGGGCCGGGGGTTTCGTGGTCGACATCGGCGGCGGCACCACCGAGATCGCCGCGGTGGCCGGCTGGCGGGTGGTCCGCGCGCAGTCGCTGCGCAAGGCGGGCAACACCATGGACGAGGCGGTCACGCAGGCGGTGCGGAACGAGCTGAGCCTGATCATCAGCCAGCGCGCCGCCCGGCAGCTCAAGACCACGCTCGGGGTCAGCGGCGGGGCGGAGAGCTGGGAGGAAGTCGTCGGCCTGGACGTGGCGCACCGGTCGCCGCGGACGGAGTACATCCCGGGCAGCCTGGTGGCGGCGGCGCTTGAGCCGATCGTGGCCACGATCGCCGCGTCGGTGCACGAGATGCTTTCCGACATCCCGGCCGGCCTGGCCGAGGACGTCGTACGCGGCAAGATCCGGTTGGCCGGCGGCGGCGCGTTGCTGCCGGGGCTGGCCAACCGGATCGAGATCGCCGGCGGTATCGGCGCGGTCGTCGTCGAGGACCCGCTGCGGTGCGTGGTCCGCGGCGCCGCCGAGATCCTGGAGCGCAAGGGCAAGGACGAGAGCATGTTCGCCGTGCCTGGCCTGCGCCAGTAATCCCTCGTTACTCCAGAGGCTGCCTCGCGATCGTGGCCGGCTCGCGCCCGGCCAGCAGCCACGCCACGATCGCCGCGACGAGCGGCATGCCGACCAGGATCAGGAGCAGGTTCGTCGTCGGCACGTTCCGCAGCGACCCCAGGCCGTCGAGCTTGTTGTCCCAGGAATAGGCGATGGAGCCGATGTACGCCACCGCCGTGCCGAGCACCGCGCCGGCCAGGGCCAGAGCCCCGGCGGTGACTGCGGCGATCGTGCGCCGAGTCGAGCTCGACGCTCCGGTCGCGGTCAGGGTCCGCAGGTCACCGGCGGTCTCGCTGCGGATCAGCCCGATCGACATGGCCAGGATGCCCAGCGCCAGGGCGATGCCGAACACGGTGGCGTAGTTGAGGATCTCCGCGGACGACGGGGCGCTCGACTTGGTTTCCACGTGCATGCCCTTCGCGGCCGCGGTGAGCCTGGCGCTGGTGATCTGCGCGGAGGTGAGGCCGTGCGGTGCAGTGATGAGCCATCCGGTGACGCTGGTGTGCAGGCCGAGGGCCTGGACGGCGTGCTCGGTGATCACCGTGTTCGGCGCCGACGTGCCCGACGGGAGGCTGCCGGCCTCCTCGATCACCGGGTTGGCCAGGCATTCGTTCGTTGGGCAGGGGAACGAGCTCTGCTGGTTACCGCCCCCGTTGCCCGGACCATTCGGGCCGAAGTAGTTGCCGTAGACGATCTGCATCAGCGACATGCCGGACAGCCCGGGCCGCATGGTCAAGATGTCGGCGCTGGGGTCGACCTGGGACGCCTTGATCCCGAACGCGGCCAGCAATTGCGGGGTGGCGACGTACACCGGCCCTGACCATTGCCGGCCGGGCGCGGCGTGCTGGAGCGAGGCACCGGTCGACTCGAGCTCGATGGTGTCACTGGAGCCGAGCCCGGACGCGATGCCGTGCGCCGTCGCCGACCACGACTGCGGGCTGCCCGCCCCCGGCCCGGGCTGGTCGCCGGGACCGAAGCCTGGCCCGTTGGCGGGCGTGTAGACGATGATCTGGTTCGACGCCAGGTTTGGCCCGGCGTAGTCCAGCACGTTCCCGTACCGGCCTGCGGTCAGGACGCAGACCATCGCGGCGATCATCACACCCAGGCTGATCGCGGCGAGCGCGGAACCCGAGCGGGCGCGGTAGCGGCCCAGGTCGCGCAGGGCCAGGCGCGCCGCGATCGGCGTGTGCTGGGCGGCCCGGGCCAGCAGGCTCAGGATCATGGGGGCGAGCAGGATCAGGCCTACGACCAGGAACACCAGGCCCCCCAGGAGCTCCGGTGCTCCCCCGCCGTTGCTGTTGCTTCCGGCGTACGACAGCGCGAACCCGCCGATGACCAGGAGCAAGATGCCGGGTATCGCCGAGCGGTGGACCTGCTTCGGCGGGGCAGGCCGCCCGGACAAGGCTGCCACGATGGACAACCTGGTGATGGAGCGAGCCGGGCGCGCGGAGGCGAGGTACGTGGCCACCACAGCCAGGGCCATCGCCGGGCCGATCACCACCCACGGCAGCTGGAATGTGCCGATCAGGTGGTGCGCGCTGGACTCGATGCTGGGCCGGATGGCCAGCCAGGCCGCCAGGCCCACCACGAACCCGGCCACCGCGCCGACCACGCCCACCACGACCCCGTTCGTCCGCACGACGAGCCGGACGCGGGAGTCCGTGGCGCCTAGGGCGCCGAGCATCCCGAGCGCGCGCAGCCTGCGCTGCGCGAGCACCATGAAGCCGCCGGTAGCGACCAGGGCGATGAGCAGCATGCCGACCGTGGCCACCGCGAGCATGATGGTCACGGGGTTGATCGGGTTACTTGACGCCACGGACTGCACGGACTCGACGTTCGGCCCGATCTGGGAGGGCGCCACCCCGTGCGCGTCGAATAGGACCGTCACCTGCGTCGGGGCGGTCACCTGTCCCGGTGGGACCAAAGCGAACTCGTCGAGCAGACTCTCCGGGTTCTGGACGGTGCCGACCACCTGGCGCGCCACGCCGCCCTGTCGCCACACGTCCCCGATATGCAGGTTAAACGCGGAGGCCACCCCGGGGGTCACGGCCACCTGGTCCGGTGCGGTCGGGTAGTGCCCGCTGAGCAGGGAGAGCATCGGCCGCCCGAACGGGCCGTCCGGGTTCTGGGCGCGCAGGTCGTAGCTGTTGATCGAGCCGGGGATGGCGAACGCCTCGTTCTCGATCACGTCGACCTGGCCGAAGCGGTGCTGCAGCGCGGCGATCTGCGATGCCAGCTGCGGGCCCGTGGCCTGGATGGTAGCGAGGTCCTGCGCGGTGCCGAACCCGCTGTTGGCCGGCGGCGGCGTGGTCGTGGCGATCGCCGCCCCGAGCAGGACGGCGCCGACGGCGACGGTGATGAGCGCCAGGACCAGCAGCTGCTGGCGCCACTCGCGGCGGAACAGCCGCCACGCCCAGTGCATCACGGCCCGCCGGGCGGGAACGCCCCCGTTATCGGGTCCCGCCTGGACCGGGCGCTCGACGATCGTCGCGCTCATCGGTTCTGTCCCAGCTGGCCTAGCAGCGACTCGGGTCCGGCCGGCGGGACGGTCTGGTCGGTGATCCGCCCGTCCCGCAGGAACACCACGCGGTCCGCCCACGAGGCGAGCTGCGCGTCGTGGGTCACCACGACCGCGGCCATGCCCCGCTTGCACGCGGCGTGGATGAGCCGCATGACCGCCTCGCCGTTGGCCGAATCGAGCGCCCCCGAGGGCTCGTCGGCCAGCAGCAGCTGGTGGTCGCCCACCACGGCGCGGGCGATGGCGACGCGCTGCCGCTCGCCGCCGGAGAGCTGGTCGGGGAAGTTCGCGGCCCGTTCGGCCAGGCCCAGGCCTTCCAGCGCCCGCAGGCTCGCCACGCGCGCCTTGCGCGCGGGCATGCCGTCGAGCTCGAGCGGCAGCGCGACGTTCTCCGCCGCCGTCAGCCCGGGCAGGAGGTTGAAATCCTGGAACACGAAGCCGATGGAGCGGCGGCGTAGCTTCGCCTTGGCGTTGCGTGACATCTTGGTCAGTTCCTGCCCGCTGACCCGGACCTCGCCGCTGCTCGGCTCCTCCAGGCTCCCGGCAATGGTCAGCAGGGTGGACTTGCCGGAGCCGCTCGGCCCCATCACCGCCACCATCGCGCCGGCGTCGACCCGCAGGTTGATGCCGGCCAGCGCATGGACCTCGTTGGGCCCCTGCCCGTAAACCCGCGACACATCTCGCATTTCGAGCACGCTCATCGCGTGACCCCCGTCCTGATTCGTAGTTTGACAACGGGCCCTGTTCCTGTTTCTTGCTCGGCCGTTTCCTGCTCGTCCGCCGCGGCGCGCTTGATCCGGCCGTCCGCGGAGTCAAGCCAGCGGATCACCGAATCGAGCCGGAACAGCTCCGCGTCCACGGCCAGGGCCAGGGCGATATCGGACTCCGGGGCTGCTTCCTTGATCCGCGTCCACTGCTGCATGAGCTGGACCAGGTACCGGCGGTGCGCCTGGATCACCTCGGGCACGTCGGTTCCGGGCAGGTGCAGCGCCACCAGGACCTTCATCACCAGCTCGTCGCGAGGCGGTGAGGTCATGTCCGGGGGCGTGCGCAGCCAGCCGGCCAGTTCCTCCCGGCCGGTCTGGGTAATACGGAACCGCCGCTGCGGGCCTTGGATCACCGACCCGTCGGATTCCGCCAGCCCGTCCCGCTCCAGGCGCTGCAGCGTCGTATAGACCTGGCCGACGTTCAGCGGCCAGACTTCTCCGGTCCTCGCCTCGAACTCCTCGCGCAGCTGAAGGCCGTACTTCGGGCCCTCGCTGAGCAGCGCGAGCAGGGCGTGCCGGACGCTCACCGGGTCTTCTTACTCAGTAGCATACTGAGTATCCTGCCGGGTCCAGCGGGGCTACCGCAGGCCGGTTAGCACCCGACTTGGCCCCACCGGATAGCCCTCCCCGCAGAGGCCAGACAGCCCCCTTGCGCGGCGGAGCCTCCGCGTGGTATACGGCCGCTAACGCTCCTGGAGAACCGCCAGGATGTTGCCCGCCGGGTCCTTAAACCAGGCGATGAACGGTCCCCCGGCCCGGTTGATGCCCTTCTCGTCCTGGCCCAGGCCCTCGTACCGCTCCAGCTGCACGCCCCGCCCGACCAGCTCGTCCACGGCCGCGTCGATGTCGTCCACCTGGAAGTTGAGGATCGTGTAGGTGGCCGGCACGTGATCGGGCTTGGCGTAGACGAGCGTGTCACGCCCGCCGGCCAGGTGCAGCCACAGCAGCCCGTGGTCGACCGAGGTCGCAAGGCCGAGCGTCTCGCCGTAGAACTTCCTGGCCGCCTCCAGGTGGTCGACGGCGAACCCGCTGAACGCCGTGGTGTCCTCGAACATGACATGCTCCTTAGGTGGATGTACCCGAGACCCTAACTCCACTGGCCGCCAAGCTCGGGATCAGGCCCGGGCAGCGAGTCCACCTGCACCACCCGCCGCCGGGCTGGGCCCTGGCCGACCCCCCGCCCGGCCTGGCCGACGCGGGCGCCGAAGGGCCTGCCGACCTGATCGTCGCGTTCTTCGCCGCCGCGGGAGACCTGGCCGCGGAACTCGACGGGCTCGCGCGGCGCATCTTCCCGGCGGGGGCGCTGTGGGTCGCGTGGCCGCGCCGCGCCGGCGGGCATCGCAGCGACATCACCGACAACGTTGTCCGCGAGCTCGCGCTCCCGCTCGGGCTCGTTGACGTCAAGGTGGCCGCCATCGACCACGACTGGTCCGGCCTGCGCCTGGTGTGGCGAGCGGAAAACCGCGGCCCGCGACCGGCCGCGCGGCCCTGACGGCAATCACAGTCTTCTTTATCCCGAACGGCGATGGTGCTACCTCACCCACGACACGCGCCCGCGTTGGCTCTACGATCGACGGCATGGGTTTTTATTGACGCTGAAAGCCTGCGGTTTCCGCCCTGGCCGTCGCGCTCGCGGTCGAGCTGGCCGACGAGCTCGTCGACGGTGTCAAGGGCGCCGCGCTGCCGCTCATCCGGCATGACCTCGGGCTGAGCTACGCGCAGATCGGGCTGCTCGCCTCGGTGCCGCTGCTGGTCGGCGGCGCGCTTGAGCTGCCGCTCGGCGTCGTGGCCGGTGAGGGCCGGCGCCGTCGGCTGGCCGTGCTCTGCGGCGGCCTCGTCTTCATCCTGTCGCTGGCGGCCGTGGCCGGTGCGCGGTCGTTCGCCGCGCTGCTGTGCGCCTTCACCGCCTTCTACCCAGCCTCGGGCGCGTTCGTCTCGCTGACCCAGGCCACGCTGATGGACGCCTGGCCGGACCGGCAGGCCCAGGTCATGGCCCGCTGGGACCTGGCCGGGTCGACGGGGGCGGTGGCCGGGCCGCTGCTGCTCGCCGCCGTCCTGGCCGCCGGGGGCGGGTGGCGGGACGCGTACCTGACGCTGGCCGGGCTGGCCGCGCGGCCACGGCCCCGTGGTACCCGCTGCTGCAGGCGCGACTCTACGGCAGCCTGCCCGGCCGCAGTTCGGTCGCACTGACGCTGAGCAGCGCCGCCGGGATGGCCGGCGGGCTCGGACCGCTGGCGGTGGGGATCGCAGCAGAGCGGTTCGGCCTGTCCCGGGCGCTGGCGGTCCTGACCGTCGTCCCCCTCGTGATCCTGGCCGGCGCCCTGGTGGCGCGGGGCCGCCGACGGGAATAGGCGGCGCGGTCCTGCGTTGTGGTGAGAGGACATTTGCTCTCGGCGAGAGCAGATCAGGTATCCCGCCCGCCACGAACCCGGTATGCAGGTCATGAAAGGTTTCCCAGTCCGTCAGGTCAACGCCGAGAGCGTCAACGAGGCGGCCGCGGCCGTCGCCAGGTGGCCGGCCGAGCAGCTCACGCTGGTTCGCCGGCACGCGCAGCCGACCACGGTGTACATCACCCGGCTGACCCTCACCGCCGTTTTCGCGTACCTCGTCGCCCAGCAGCTCCCCGGCGGCTCGCCGCGCTCGGTGCTCGCTCCGCTCAGCGCCCTGCTCGTGGCGCAGGCCACCCTGTACCACACCATCCGCAGCGCCATCCAGCGCGTCGTGGGGGTCACCGCGGGGGTGGTCGCCGCCGTCGCGGTCGCGGCGTACGTGCCGTTCACCTGGTGGGTGCTCGGCCTGCTGATCGCGGGCACGCTGGCGCTCGGCCTGGTCCTCCGCTTGCGCGAGGACACCCTGGAGGTACCGATCAGCGCGATGCTGATCTTCTCCGTGGACACGCACGTGTACGCCACCACCCGGATCACCGAATCGATCGTCGGCGCCGCGGCGGGCCTGGCCGCGGGCCTGATCTTCGCACCGCTGCGGGTGCAGCCTGCCAAGAACGCCGTCGGCGACCTCGCCCGGCAGATGGCCGACCTCCTCGGCCAGATGGCCGACGGCCTGGCCCTGCCCGACCCGCCCGACCCGCGGCGCGCGGGCGAATGGCTGGAGAAGACCCGCGACCTGCGCCTGGAGATCCAGCGCGTCGACGACGCGCTCGCCCAGGCCGAGGAAAGCGTCAGGCTGAACCCCAAGCGGCTCAGGTTCGGTAACCCCGCGGCCGGGCTCCGCGATGGCCTCAACACACTGGAACGGGCCGCCACGGATATGCGGGTCCTGGCCCGCTCGGTATCCGACAGCACCTGGCTGGACAGCGAGTACAGCCCGGTCAAGGAGGCCGAGACCCGGGCCAGGCTCGCCGCCGTGATCGCCGAGCTGTCCGCCGCGGTCCGCGCGTACGGACAGGTCATCGAGATCGGCCCGGAGCTGCCCGGAGCCAACGGCCCGTCGGGCGAGCCCGCCGAGCCGCCCGCGATCGCCGAACTCGAGGACCACCTGGAGGAGGCCCAGCGCCAGCAGGACAAGCTGGCGGACCTCCTGCAGACCGACCCCGCCGAGCACCCGGAGGGCTGGCCGCTGCGCGGCGAGATCCTCGCCCACGTCGACCGGTTGCGCGCCGAACTCGAGCCCAGCCACCTGCCGGAGCAGGCCCAGACCCGGGCGAGGTCCCCGTTGCGGGCGCTGCGCCGGCACCCGGACCGGCACCGTCGGCCGGCCTCGCGGGTCCGGACCAGGCGGGGGGCATAAGGCCCGCCGGGGCGGCGGTCCCTGCTCGGCCCGGCGCACCATGGGCGCCGCGTTCTCCAGGTCGTCCCACAGGCTCTCGGCCCACCAGGTCGCCCCGGCCTGCTCAAGCGGCCCCATCAGGTCCGCCGCGGCGGCCGGGTCGGCCGGGCTCGCTCCGGACACGACCAGGTCAAACGGTTCGGTCTCCCGCCCGGCTTCGGCTCGCGCATCCATCAGGAACCGGTGAATCTCACCGACGGTCGTAGCGTCCGGCTGCTTCGGCTTCCCGTCGTCGCCGCGCGGCATCAGCGGGATGGCGCCGTCCCAGCGCGCCGCGCGGCGCATCGGCCGGGTAGCGGGCCACTCACCGCCCACCCACACCGGCACCCGCGGGCGCTGCACCGGGGTCGGCAGGAACACGACGTCGTCGACGACCACGTGGTCGCCGTGGAAGGTCACCGGCTCGCCCGACCAGAGCAGGTTGAGGGCCGCCAGGCCCTCGTCCAGGCGCGCGGCGACGTCCCTCGGATCGGCGTTCTCGCCGAAGGTGCCGAACTCATCCTCCAGCGGAGCGCCCAGGCCCACCCCCAGGACCATCCGGCCGCCGGTGAGCCTGTCCAGGGTCGTCACCTCCCTGGCCAGCTTCGACACCCGCCGCCGCGCGACCGGCGTGACCATCGTGCCCAGCCGGATCGTCCGCGTCGCGAGCGCGGCGGCGGTCAGCAGCACCCACGGATCGGCGATCTGCCTGCGCCGCGATTTGGAGTGGGTGACGTGATCCCAGACGAACAGGCCGTCCCAGCCCGCGTCCTCGGCGAGCCGGGCCAGGTCGGCGACGACGCGGGGATCGGCGAAATCGCCGAAGTTCGGCACGTCGATGGCGAAGCGCATGTCCTGGCTAGCCGAGGCCGATGTGATCAAGCATGCGGGGAGACTAGCAGCCAGGTCCGACATTGCTGGCGGCCGTGGCACACTACCCGGGTGGCCACGCTCAAGCTCCCCAGCCTGCCGTTCCCGCTGGAACCCGCGGGCAGCCCGCCCCCCGGGTGCCGGATCCTGCACGGTGCGCTGATCCTGTCCGCGCCGGCCGGGACCGACCTGTTCGTCGACCCGGCGGGCCCGGGTAACGCGGGGCCACTCCCCGACGCCGGCCGACTGGTCGGCCTGCCTCCCGCGGGCGACTTCACGCTCGCGGCGCGGGTCAGCGTCGAGTTCGCCAGCATGTACGACGCGGGCGTCCTGCTGGTGCACGCCGCCGAGCGGCAGTGGGCCAAGCTGTGCTTCGAGTACTCCCCGCAGCTACGGCCGACCACGGTCACGGTCGTGACCAGGGGAACCTCGGACGACTGCAACTCCTACGAGGTGGAAGGGAACACGGTGTGGCTGCGGATCACGCGGTCCGGGGCGGCGTGGGCCTTCCACGCCTCCGCCGACGGCGCCTGGTGGCGACTGCTGCGCTATTTCGCGCTCGACTCGGCCGACCTGGCCCGAGTCGGCTTCCTCGCTCAGTCCCCTACCGGCCAAGGTTGCGCCGCCACCTTCGACCAGATCGCGTTCCGCCCCGGCGCCCCTGAGAACCTCCGCGACGGAAGCTGACCGCGCACGTCAACGCGCGGCGGCCAGCAGGTCGCGGTGGTGGCGCTCGGTCCAGCGGCGGGCGCGGGCGGTGGGTCCGGCGATGGCGTGCCAGTGGTCGGCGAAGCCTTGGTGGCCGGCGGCGACGGCTTCGGTGACGATGGCGTAGGTCCAGTCGTGGTTGGCCAGCAGGGCTTCGGCTACGCGGCGGCGGTCGGC
This sequence comes from uncultured Actinomycetes bacterium, assembly GCA_963789225.1. Classification (GTDB taxonomy): domain Bacteria; phylum Actinomycetota; class Actinomycetes; order Streptosporangiales; family Streptosporangiaceae; genus Palsa-504. Next base: position 127,625 of record CAWBKD010000025.1, on the reverse strand, counting down.
GCGGGGCAGGCCGGCGGCGTCCAGGAAGATGCGGAATCGTTCCAGGGCGCGCCCGTGGCGGCTGTCGGTGATGTCCCGGTCATCGGCCAGCGGGGCCCAGTTGCGCGCGGCCGTGGCGAAGTCCCAGGCGGCGCTGCCGGGCCCGGCCCAGTCGAAGTCGATCAGCGCGACGGCCCGGCCGCCGCGGAACACCAGGTTGGCCGGGTGCACGTCGTTGTGGCTGACCAGGCCGGTCCGGAAGCGGGCCGGGATCGGGCGGGGCCAGGAGTACCCGGACGGGTCGAAGGACGCGACGGCCCGGTGGTAGCGGCGGAGCAGGTCGGCCACGCTGACCAGGGCGGCGTCGGTCAGGGTGTCCTCGGGCAGGGGCGGGACCGCGGCCTGGCCCTCGATGTAGGTCAGCGTCTCGGTGGGCGGGGTAACGGCCAGGACGCGCGGGGCGCCGTCGAAGCCGACCGCGGACAGGTGGGCGAGCAGCGCGTGGGTGGCCCGCCAGCACGGCGCGGTCGGCCTGCGCACCGTGCCGCCGACCCGGACGACCAGCCCGCGGTTGGCGGTGGCACCCGGCATGAAGTGCGGGCTATGGGAATCGTCCCCCGGGAGCGGCACTGAGCAGGGCCCGGGCGAGACTTGAGTGCGTGACGAGGCCATGGACCAGCCCTCCTCGGATCGCGGCGCACACCGCAGAGCTCTTGGCGACGCCCCAGGCCACGGCGAGGACGAACGGGATCCGCTCGAACTCGTGACCGGGCGTCACGATCATGCGGCTGTCCAACGGCGTCGCGACGGGCCTGCCGTCCTGCCCGATGAACACCCCGGCCACTTCGGCGCACACCCCAAGCGAGGCCAGGGTGTCGCGCTCGGCCGCCGTGACGGCGTCGTAGATCGTGGACTGCCCGGGTGCCCAGGCGCCGACGGCGACGACGGCGATGGTCACCGAGGGCAGCAGGGCGAAGGCCCCGGCGATGTCGCCCTGGCGGCGCACCGCCGCGGCCGTCTGCGGGTCGTCCAGGATGATCGGCGCGTAGAAGACGTGGGCCGGGCCGCCGCCGACCCGGGCGACGCTGCGGACCAGATCGAGCAGGTCCCGGCCGTCGGCCGGCGGCACCGCCCCGGTGAGCTGGACGATCGGGCACGGCGGCAGCTGGGTCAGCGCGGCCGCGAGCCCGCTCAGCGTGCGTGACCAGGACATGCCCAGGACGTCACCGGGCCTGATGAGGTCCGTCAGCGCCTGCCCCGTCGCCTCGCCCAGGCGGTGACGCAGCAGGGCCGGCTCGTCGTCGGGGAAGTTGAACACGAAGGCGTGCTTGAGCCCGAAGGCGGAGCACAGCTGCGCCGACAGGCCCGCATCGAGGTTCCCGCCCGGCAGGCCGATCTCGATGCGGACCATCCCCGAATCGCGGGCGCCCTCGAGCAGCCTGGCCACCCGGAACCGGCTGATGCCCAGCCGGTCCGCGATGTCGACCTTGGAGACGCCCTCGAGGTAGAACTGCCGCGCCACCCGGGCGGCCAGGACCACTTCGGACGGGCGGTCTGCCGACAAGCCGGCCATGTACCCCCTCCAGTCCAGCCCGATCTGTCTGCTCATTTGAGCGGACAGATCTCATATTGGCAGCTTTTCTTGACTTTGCCTAGGAACGAGTTCACTGTGAGGTCAAGGTTCATTTGAGCGTTGTTCGCTCAAATGAGCATGATCAGACTCACGCCCCAGTCAGGCACCCTCATCACCCTGCGGAGGTTCGTTGATGAGCTATTCCCCGTTCAAGCTCCGCGCGCTCGGGGCCGTGAGCTGCGTGGCCGCGCTGGTAGCGCTGGCCGCCTGCTCGAGCAGCTCCTCAAGCAGCGGCAGCACCAGCACCAACAGCAATTCAGGCACGGTGACCGTGGCGGTAGTCTCCAACCCGCTGATCACCGGGCAGATGATCCCGCTGACCCAGTTGGTGTTCGAGAAGGAGTACCCGGGCATCACGGTCAAGTTCGCCACCTACACCGAAGGTGACCTGCGGGCGGCGATCCAGAAGGACGTGGCCACGCATTCCAACGCGTTCAACGTGATCATGATCGGCCCGTACGAGACGCCGCTGTTCGCCAAGGACGGCTGGCTTGACAACCTGTCCAGCCAGTTCATCGCGTCCGACCCGAGCTATGACGCGTCAGACATCCTGCCGTCCATATCCTCGGCCTTGTCCTACAAGGGCAGCCTGTACGCGGTGCCGTTCTACGGCGAGTCCTCGATGGTGTACTACCGCACCGACCTGTTCAAGGCCGCCGGACTGACCATGCCGCAGCATCCGACCTGGGACCAGATCGCCGCGTTCGCGGCCAAGCTGAACCAGCCGGGCAAGGTGGCCGGGGTCTGCCTGCGCGGCCTGGCCGGGTGGGGCGACAACATGGCCTCTCTGGACACGGTGGTCAACACCTTCGGCGGTGAGTGGTTCAACATGAACTGGCAGCCGCAGCTGACCTCCCCGGCGTTCGAGGCCGCGACCAACTTCTACGTCAACCTGATCCGCAAGGACGGCGAGCCGGGTGCGTCGGCGGACAGCTTCAACCAGTTGCTGACGCTGTACGGGCAGGGCAAGTGCGCGATGTGGTACGACTCGACGGTCGCCGCGACCTCGATCGCCACTACGTACCCGTCCATGGCCGCCAACACCGGGTACGCCTTCGCGCCGGTAGACAAGACGGCATCCTCCGGGTGGCTGTGGACCTGGTCGCTGGGCATCCCGCAGGGAGTCCCCAACCAGGGCGCCGCGTGGAAGTTCGTGTCCTGGGCCACCTCCAAGGCTTACGACTCGCTGGTCGCCTCGAAGTACGGCTGGGCCGCGGTGCCGCCGGGTACCCGGACCTCGCTGTACAGCAACGCCTCGTACCTGACGGCCGCCAAGGCGTTCGCCCCGATCACGATCCAGTCCATCGACGGGACCGACCCGGATCACCCGACCGTGAACCCGGTGCCGTACGTGGGCATCCAGTACGTCGACATTCCGCAGTTCGAAAGCCTCGGCGTCCAGGTCGGCCAGCAGATCGCGGGGGCGATCGCGGGCACAGAGTCGGTGAGCCAGGCGCTGTCGACCTCGCAGTCCGACGCCTCGCAGTACACCCCGGCCGAACTTTCGGCCGGCTAGGCACTCCCGGGTGAGCCGGGCCTCTCGGGGCGGCCCGGCTCACCCGGGTTCGGAGGTAGTGGCGGCACGTCGTTAGGAGAACTTGCCAGTGGCCGTCGTCGACACGAGCACGGCGCTCGTCCCTGAAGCGAGGGTCCGGCCGCGCAGGGCCAGCCGCCGGGACGCCTGGCAGCGGCGGCTGCCGCTGTTGCCGGCGCTGATCTACACGATCGTGGTGACCCAGATCCCGTTCCTGGTGACGCTGTGGTACAGCTTCCAGAACTACTTCTTCGACATCCCGGCGCCAGCGCGCTTCACCGGGCTTAGCAATTACAAGACGGTCTTCACCAACGCGGCGTTCCGCAGCGCGCTATGGCGTTCCGTGCTCATGACGGTCAGCGCGGTGATCCTGGCCATGCTCCTCGGTGTGGCCTTCGCGATGCTGCTGGACCGCAAGTTCATCGGGCGCAGCGTGGTCCGGACCCTGATCATCACGCCGTTCCTGATCATGCCCGCAGCGGCGGCGCTGGTGTGGGCGGGCCCGATGCTTGACCCAAACTTCGGGCTGCTGAATTACCTACTGCAGCCGTTCGGCGTGCACCATGTGGCCTGGCTGTCCACGCACGCGCTGGGCTCGGTGATCGTGGTCATGATCTGGCAGTGGACCCCGTTCATGACCTTGATCGTGCTGGCTGGCCTGCAGAGCCAGCCAACCGACGCGCTGGAGGCGGCCAAGGTGGACGGAGCCGGGGCGATGGCCACATTCCGCGAACTGACGCTGCCACACCTGCGGCCGTACATCGAGCTGGGCATCCTGCTCGGCTCGATCTACCTGGTCAACGTGTTCGACGCGGTCCGGCTGATGACCAACGGCGGCCCGGGGACCTCCACCACCAACCTGCCGTTCTACCTCTACGAGCAGGTGAACAACGCCTTCGACATCGGCGGGGCAGCTGCGGCCGGCGTGGTCACGGTCATCCTGACCATCATCGTGGCCACCTTCGCGCTGCGCATGTTCGCCAGGGTCTTCCAGTTCGAGGGGGGATCGTCATGAGCGTGAGTGCCGTGCCGGCGCGGACCCGCATGCCTGGTCCGCAGAGATTCCGCGCGATGTCGAGCACGGTGGGCTGGGGCGTCGTCGCCTGGGTGGTGGGGATCGCGTTCTTCCTGCCGGTGCTGTGGATGGTCATCACCGCGTTCAAGCCGGAGTCCGCCGCCGAGACCTGGCCTCCCCGGTTCACGTTCAGCCCCACGCTGGCCGAATTCCGGCTGGTCTTCTCGGGCTGGGGCCCGTACGTAACCCATTCGGCGATCGCCACGATCGGCTCCACCATCCTGGTGCTGCTCCTGGGCGTCCCGGCCGCCTACGCCCTGTCCATACACCCCGTCAAGCGGTGGCGGGACGGGCTGTTCTTTTTCATCTCCACCAAGATGCTGCCGATCGTCGCGGCCATCGGCCCGCTGTACGTCATAGCGCTCAAGGCGCACCTGCTGGACAGCATCTGGCTGCTGATCATCCTGTACACCGCGATGAACCTGCCGCTGGCCATCTGGATGATCCGCTCGTTCATGCTCGAGGTGCCCGGCGAGATGCTCGAGGCGTCCCGGCTGGACGGCGCCGGGCGGATCAGGGAGATCACCGAGGTGATCATGCCTGTCGTTTCCCCCGGGCTGGTGTCAACCGCGCTGATCTGCGTGATCTTCGCCTGGAACGAACTGTTCCTGGCCCTCAACCTGACCATCACCAACGCGGCGACCATGCCGATGTACCTGATCAGCTCTGTCCCCCAGGAAGGGCTGTACATCGCTCACCTGTCCGCGGCGGCCACGGTGGCCTCGGTGCCAGTGATCATCGTGGGCTGGATCGCCCAGCGGTCCCTGGTCCGCGGCCTGGCGATGGGAGCAATCAAGTGAAGCCAATGAAACCGGCCCTGTCATTCGCGAGCGGAGGTGCCCGATGGCTGAGGTGAGGTACGTACAGGCGACTCGGGTCTACGCCAAGGACGCGCCACCCGCCGTGGACGCGCTGGACTTGGACATCAAGGACGGGGAGTTCATGGTCCTGGTCGGCCCGTCCGGGTCGGGGAAGACCACCGCGCTGCGGATGCTGGCCGGGCTGGAGCCGCTGGACGGCGGGAAAATCGAGATCGGCGACAAGGACGTTACCTGGGTGCAGCCCAAGGACCGCGACATCGCGATGGTGTTCCAGAACTACGCCCTTTACCCGAGCAAGACGGTCGCGGAGAACATGGGCTTCGCCCTGAAGATGCAGCACGTCCCGAAGGACGAGCGGGCCCGCCGGGTCCGAGCGGCGGCCAAGCTGCTGGACCTGGACGAGAAGCTGCTGGACCGCAAGCCCAAGGCCCTGTCCGGCGGGCAGCGGCAGCGCGTGGCCATGGGCCGGGCCATCGTCCGCGAGCCCAGGGTGTTCTTGATGGACGAGCCGCTGTCCAACCTGGACGCGAAGCTGCGCGTGCAGACGCGCAGCCAGATCGCCGAGCTGCAGCGGCGTCTGGGCATCACCACCGTCTACGTGACCCACGACCAGGTCGAGGCGATGACCATGGGTCACCGCGTGGCCGTGCTCAGCGGCGGCAAGCTGCAGCAGTGCGACACCCCGCGCCAGCTCTACGACAACCCGGTGAACCAGTTCGTGGCCGGGTTCATCGGCTCGCCCGCGATGAACCTGCAGACCGTCCCGCTCACCGGCGACGGCGCGCAGCTGGCCGGGGCCACCCTCCCGCTCCCGGCCGCGGTCCGCGCGGCGGTCCAGCGGGGCGGCCTGCGCGAGCTCGTCCTCGGCATCCGGCCGGAGCACCTGCACCTGGCGAACGGGGCGGGCGAGCTGGCCGGGGAGGTGGTGCTGGTCGAAGAGCTCGGGGCCGACGCGCTGCTGCACGTGCGGCTGGCGGCAGGCGGGGACGCGGTGGTGGCGAGGGCCGAGGGACGCAAGCCGCCGGCCCCGGGCAACGGGTCACCTTCCACGTCCAGCCCGACGACATCTTCGCCTTCGACCCGGTGACGGGCGCCCGCCTCGCGGGCTGATGCTCGGCTCAGGAGGACCCCATGAGGGCCATTGTGATAGACCGCCCGGGCAGCTTCCGGGTGGCAGAGGTGCCGGACCCCGCGCCGCGGGCCGACCAGGTTGTCGTCCGCGTGGAGTACTGCGGGATCTGCGGCACCGACCTGCACATCCTGGCCGGTGAATTCCCGCCGACGCCCTACCCCATCACGCCGGGGCACGAGTTCGCGGGCACCGTGGTGGCCCGCGGCCCCGACGTCAAGCCCGACCTGCCGATCGGCGCCCGGGTCGCGGTGGACCCCTCGCTGTACTGCGGGTACTGCCGGCGGTGCCGGGCCGGCCGGGACAACCTGTGCGAGAACTGGGCGGCGATCGGCGACACGGTGGACGGCGCGTTCGCCGAGTTCGTCGCGGTACCTGCGGTCAACGCCTACCGGCTGCCCGACCACGTGGACTCCCAGTACGGCGCCATGGCCGAACCCCTGGCGTGCGCGGTGCACGGCATGCGGCGCCTGGGCCCGGTGTTCGGCGATCCGGTCGTGGTGATCGGGGCCGGCACGATGGGCCTGCTGCTGCTGCAGCTGCTGCTGGAGGCGGGAGCGGGTCCTGTGGCCGTCGTTGACCGGGTGAGCGAGCGGCTGGAGGTGGCCCGCAAGCTGGGCGCTGAGGCGGCCGTGACCAGCGCGGACGCACTCGATGGAGCGCGCTTCGAGATCGCGGTCGATGCGACCGGGGTCCCCGAGGCGATCGAGAGCGCGGTCGGGCTCCTCGACCGGGGCGGGCGGCTGCTCGTCTTCGGGGTGTCACCGGCCGAGGCCGCGATCCGCGTCTCACCGTTCCGGGTCTACAACGACGAACTCACCATCACCGGGTCGATGGCCATCCTGCGCAGCTTCGGTCAGGCCGTCGACCTGCTCGCGAGCGGGGCCGTGGACCCGCGGCTCCTGCTCAGCGAGCCGCTGCCGCTGGAGGAGTTCGGCGAGGCGGTGCACCGGGTGCGCAGCGGCCAGGGGATCAAATGGCACATCCGGCCGTGACCACGGCCCCGGCGCGTTGGTGTTATGTGACCGGTTGTGTCTGGTGTCTGGTGTCTGGCGTATCCTGCCGCACCGGCCACAGGACCTTTGGCACTACGACGGCAGAGCCCATCTTGGCAACATGGCTTGTTGTCTTCCGTACCCGGAGGTGCCCATGGCTACCAGACCTCATGACGTGACTGATCTGTATCTCGCACCCGTAGTGCTGGCGGTAGATGCACGGATCGACAAGCTCGGCCAGCTGGGTAAAGACGGGCTGGCCTATGAAGTCGCGCTCGACAGCGACTCACCGGACTACACCCGCCGCATGAGGGAAGACGGGCTGGTCAGGACGGTCACGCACCTGATTGACTGCCACGGCTGGGAATTCAGCTGGGACCCGCGCGGTCTCCGCCTGACTCACGATGCGCATACCTTCGTCCTAGGCATCCCGGCAGTGTTCCTTGAATACCTGGAGGACAGCCCGGGGATGTGATGCATCGACGCCGGGCACAACAGGATCAACCTACTCCTACGTCACAAACCCGGACTGTAGTACCGGGCGCGGCAAATGAACGCACCATACGGCACGATCTGTTCTTTACATGGTCATACGGCCACGAACATCAACCTCGCCGGGGCCGTGCGGCCGTGACCGTCACCATGTGAACCCTCCGAGACCCCGCGAACCCCCTGGTGAGCCCGCTCACCAGGGGGTTCCCGCATTTCCCCCAGTCCCCCTGAGATTCGCCCCGAATCGGCGCATTTCCTGAAGGGGTGAACGGGACAGCCGATCTGCCCCGGCTACTAGGGAAGGGATTGACCACCATGTCTGTCAAGAGGAACGTCCTGCGGGTGGCCGCGACCACCGTTGCGTCCGGGATCCTGGCCACGGGAGCACTGGCCCTGGCCTCCTCGGCCAGCGCTGGCACCGTCAGCGGCGGGTACAGCTTCACCACCCTGGACAACGCCCACGACCTCACGTTCAACCAGCTGCTCGGGATTAACGACGAGGGCACGATCGCCGGGTACTTCGGATCCGGCGCGGCTGGGCACCCGAACAAGGGCTACGTCCTGCTGCCGCCTTACGGCCAGGGCAGCTACCTCAACGAGAACTTCCCCGGCTCGGTCCAGACCCAGGTCACCGGCCTGAACAACGAGGGTGTCACGGTTGGGTTCTGGGCTCCGACCAACATGGGCAGCGGTGACGCCAACTTCGGCTGGGTCGACGTCGACGGCCACTTCCGTCAGGCGGACTACCCGACCAACGACCCGGCCAGCCCGGTGGTCGACCAGCTGCTCGGCGTCAACGACCACGATGTTGCGGTCGGCTTCTACACCGACGGCCAGGGCAACAACCACGGCTACGAGTACAACATCAACACCAACAGCTACGTCCCCGTGATCGACCCGAAGGACCCGGGCGCCAGCCTGACCGCGACGGCCATCAACGACAATGGCGACGTGGCCGGGTTCTACACCGCCAGCGACGGCACGACCGACGGGTTCCTGCTGCTCCACTACGCCAAGGGCCGCCACTGCCCGTTCATCCAGCTCGCCGTCCCCGGCGCGTCGTCCACCATGGCCCTCGGCGTGAACGGCAGCGACGAGGTTGTGGGCACCTACACCGACGGCTCGGGCAGCTCCGCCACGATGCACGGCTTCACCTGGACCCCGCAGGGCGGGTTCACCACCGTCGATGACCCGCACGGCGTCGGCACCACCACCATCAACGGCGTCAACGACCGCGGTGAGCTGGTCGGCTTCTACGTCGACAGCAAGGGCAACACCGACGGGTTCCTCGCCATCCCGTAGGGCTGACTACGCCCCTAAGCTTGGCCGCCTGGCCTGGGTCGACCCCGGGCCAGGCGGCCAACGCCATGTCCGGGCCGGTTAGCGGCCCGGGGGGGCCAGCGGGCCGCCGTACCAGGACTCGATGATGCGGCGGGCGATCGACACCGGCGGCGGGAGGATGATCTCGCCGGCCTGGACGCTGGCCAGCAGGCCCTCGCGGCTGTACCAGTGCGCCTCCGCGAGCTCCTCCTGGTCGACGGAGATCTCCTGACCCGCCGGGGCCTGCGCCCGGAACCCGAGCATCAGGCTCTGCGGCATCGGCCAGGGCTGGCTGGCCAGGTACGTGACGTCGGTGACCGTGATCCCGGTCTCCTCGGCGACCTCGCGGATCACGGCCTGCTCCGCCGACTCACCCGGGTCCACGAAGCCGGCCAGGATCGAGACGCGCCGGCCGGGCCAGGCCGCGTTCCTGGCCAGCAGGCACCGGTCCTCGGGGTCGGTGACCAGCATGATTACCGCGGGATCGGTCCGGGGGAAGTGCTCGCTGCCGTCGACCGGGCAGAGGGTCGAGTGCCCGCCGGGATCGGGCACCGTGGCGGACCCGCAGAGGGGGCAGTGCGTATGCCGGTCGTGCCAGTTGGCCAGCGCCACCGCGTGGGTGAGCAGCCCCGCATCGCGGTCGGACAGCAGCGCCCCCACCTCGCGCAGCGAGGCCTTCTTGATCCCCTGCCCGGCGTGCCGCTCGTACTTCGCCTGCTCGTCGTCCTGGGCACCGGGCAGCGGCCCGCTGACCCCGAAGTAGACCACCCCGTCCGTGTCCTGCCCGAGCAGGAACCGGGTCCCGGGCGGCGCCTCCTCCGGCGGGACGAAGATCAGCTCCACCCCGCTGCCGATCTCGCGCACGATCGCGTGACCCTCGTCGACCACCAGCAGTCGGCTCCGCGGGTCCTTCCAGGCCGCGTCGATCCAGTCCTTGTCCGTCCGCCGCGTCGTCACCCGATCCACGGTCCCCCGGGCCAGCGCGAGCTCCCCCAGGGGCCCGGCGGCGGTCACCTGAGGTCCGGCCCGATGGCGGCCAGTTCCTCCCACAGGTACGCCGACGCCTCGGCGCCCCGCAGCAGCAGGGACTCCTCCACCCGCTCGTTCGGGGCGTGCATGCGGTCGGAGGCCAGCCCTACGCCGATGAACACCAGCGGCCGGCCCAGGATGTCCGCCAGGTCCGCCTCGGGCCCGCTGCCTCCTTCCTTGGTGAACAGCACCTCGCGGCCGAACGCCCGCTCCATGGCCCGCCGCCCGGCCTGCACGGCGGGTGAGGTGATCGGCGAGCGGCTCGGGCGGACCGCGGGGGCCACCGTCACCGTGGCCAGCAGGCCCGCTGGCGTGCTGGCCTGCACGTACTCGCCGAACGCCGCGAGCACGTCGGCCGGGTCCTGGTCCGCGACCAGGCGGAACGAGACCTTGGCGTGCGCGGCCTTCGGGATGATGGTCTTGAAGCCGGCCCCGGTATGGCCGCCCCACATCCCGTTGATCTCCGCGGTCGGGCGGGCCCAGATGCGCTCCAGCGTGCTGAACCCGGCCTCGCCGGACGCGGCGCCGCTGTCGCCGGCGTCGGCCAGCCACTGCTTCTCGTCGAACGGCAGCCGGGCGACCAGGTCCCGCTCCTCCTGCGACAGCGGGAGCACGCGGTCGTAGAACCTGGGCAGCGTGACCCGGCCCGACGCGTCGTGCAGGCCGGCCAGCAGGCCGACCATCGCGTGCAGCGGGTTCGGGACCCCGCCGCCGAACGACCCGGAGTGCAGGTCCCGGCTCGGCCCGCTCAGCGTGACCTCGGCCTCCGCGAGGCCGCGCATCCCCGTGCACAGGGACGGCACATCGGCGGCCCACATCGTGGTGTCGCTGATCACGATCACGTCGCAGGCCAGCCGCTCGCGCTTGCGCTCGAGCAGGTCAGCGAAGTGCTCCGAGCCGGACTCCTCCTCGCCCTCCACGATCAGCTTGATCGTCACCGGGGGCGCGCCGGAACCGTACGCGGCGAGACAGGCGCGGATGCCGAGCGAATGGAACAGGACCTGGCCCTTGTCGTCGGAGGCGCCCCGGGCCAGGAGCAGGCCGCCGCGCTCGGCGGGCACGAACGGCGGGCTCTCCCATTCCTCCAGCGGCTCGACCGGCTGGACGTCGTGGTGCCCGTAGACCAGGACCGTCGGGGCGCCCGGGTCGGCCGCGGGCCATTCGGCGAAGACGGCGGGCAGGCCCCCGGTCTCCCAGACCTCCGCGACCGGGAATCCGATGTTCGACAGGTGCACGGTGAGCCATTCGGCGCTCAGCCGTACGTCGCCGTGCCGGGCGGGATCGGCGGAGATCGACGGGATCTCCAGCCACTGCTTCAGGTCGTCAAGGAACTCGCGCGCGTGGGACTCGACGTACTCGCGGACATCCATGCCTAGACGGTATCCCTGGGGGGTACGGGGGGCCGGGCAGGCCCCCCGTGCTCGGGGGGGTCACCGGGGGGGTCGTCCCCCCGGGGGGAAAAACTGTCCCCTCGGCCGCGCAGGCGGACGGACGGGATGGAGACGGTCCGCCCCGAACGGGCGGTGACCCAGCCCACCCGGGCCGGTTCCTCGCCCGCGCTCTTGAGTGCGGCGATGGCCGCCTGCTGCTTGGCCGGCGCCACGACGATGCAGAACCCGGTGCCCATGTTGAACGTCGCGTACATGGTGGCCGCGGGCACCTTTCCGGCCTCGGCGATGAGCGTGAAGATGGGCGGCGGGGGCGGCAGGGCGTCGAGCTCGTAGGACACGTCGGCGGCCAGGCGCCCCAGGTTGAGCAGCCCGCCGCCGGAGATGTGCACCAGGCCCCGCGGGGTCACGCCCGCCTCCCACAGCGCCTCGATCGCCCGGACGTAGACACGGGTCGGCTGCAGCAGCGCGTCGTCCAGGTGGCGGGCCGTCCCGGGCACGCGGTCGGCCAGGGTCATCCCGGCCAGGTCGAACAGGACGTGCCTGGCCAGCGAGTAGCCGTTGCTGTGCAGGCCCGAGCTCGGCAGGGCGAGGATCACGTCGCCCGGGCGGACCTGCGAGCCGTCCACGGGCTCGCGGCCCGGCGGCAGCGCGCCGATCGCGGTGCCGACCAGGTCCACCATCGGGCGGCCGCCTGCCGCGTCGGCGAGCATGGCGCCGATCTGGGCGATCTCCCCGCCGGGGATGGCGATCCCGGCCAGGTCGGCGCCCAGGTAGAGGCCGCGGGCGATCTCCTCGAGGACCCCCTCGTCGATCCGGTCGGTGGCCACGTAGTCGAGCAGCGCGAGCGGGACCGCCCCCACGCAGATCAGGTCGTTGACGTTGTTGGCCACGCAGTCGACGCCGATGGGCTCCCACCGGTTCGCCTCCCGGGCCAGCAGGATCTTGGTGCCCACCCCGTCGGTGGACATGGCGAGCGGCGGGCCTGGCGGGATGCGCAGCAGCGTGGCGAAGTAGCCGCTCTCCAGGCCCGAGATGCTGCCCACCAGCGGGGACCTGGCCCTGGTCCTGGCCAGCCAGGGGCGCATCGCGCGGGCGAAGACGTCCTGCTCGCGCGCCTCGTCCACGCCCGCTGCGCTATAGGTGGGTGGCGTCGGGTCCTGATTCATGCTGCTCCTCCCGGATTGCCCATCGTAGCCAGCAGACGCGTCGGATTGGCGAGCTGGGGATGAGGCACACCGGGGCGGGCACCAAACGCCGTTCGGAATAATTGATCTTTCAAATATAGTTAGACTGGCCACAAGCTGAGGAGGGAATCATGCCAGCTGTCACCGTCGATGACATCCTGATCCTGCCGCGGGTCGAGGAACCCGGGCTGACCACTACCGAGCGGAAGGTGGCCTCGATCACCACCGCCCCGTCAGGCTTCGAGGGCGAGGGGTTCCCGGTCCGGCGCGCGTTCGCCGGGGTGGACCTCGCGCGGCTCGACCCGTTCGTGCACATGGACCAGATGGGCGAGGTCGACTACGGTCCTGGCGAGCCCAAGGGCACGCCGTGGCACCCGCACCGCGGGTTCGAGACCGTCACCTACATCATCGACGGCACGTTCCGCCACCAGGACTCCAACGGCGGCGGCGGCCTGATCACCGACGGCGACACGCAGTGGATGACCGCGGGCGGCGGGATCCTGCACATCGAGGCGCCGCCGGAGGAGCTGGTGGTGAGCGGCGGCCTGTTCCACGGGATCCAGCTCTGGGTCAACCTGCCGTCGCGGCTGAAGATGACGCCGCCGCGCTACCAGGACATCAGGGCGCGCCAGGTGTCGCTGCTGTCCTCCGCGGACGGCGGGGCGCTGCTGCGGGTGATCGCCGGGTCGTTCGGCGGGCACGACGGCCCCGGCATCACGCACACGCCGATCACCCTGGTGCACGCCACCGTCTCGGCGGGCGCGCAGGTGCGGCTGCCGTGGCGGGCGGACTTCAACGCGCTCGCGTACGTGCTGGCCGGGAGCGGCACCGTCGGCGCCCAGAAGCGGCCGATCCGGATGGGTCAGCTAGCGGCGTTCGGCGACGGGGACGCGATCACGTTCGCAGCGGGCCGCAAGCACGACATGGACGTCCTGCTGCTCGGCGGGGAGCCGATCGGGGAGCCGGTGGCCGCCTACGGGCCGTTCGTCATGAACACCCGCGAGGAGCTGGTCCAGGCGTTCGAGGACTTCCAGGCCGGGCGGCTGGGCACCATCCCCGCCGTACCGACCGAACCGCGCCCCGGTCACGACGTCCTTTAATTCATGCCGAACGAGCGGTGGTGCCCGCCCTGATCAGCCTCAGGGCCAGGGTCGGGCAGGCCGCCACCGTGCGGCGGGCCTCGAGGCCCAGCGCGGGGGGTACCGGGTCGGGGTCGATGATCGGGTAGCCCCACTCGTCGAGATGGATGAGCTCGGGGAGCAGCTCGGCGCACACGCCGTGCCCGGTGCAGTTGATCGGGTTCACCCGCAGGGTCTCGGCCATGGTCAGGTCCAGTCGTCTTCGGTCGTCGGCATGCCGTCGGGGAGCGGCAGGAACGGCCGGCGGTTGGTCGCCGAGCACTGCCCCCGCTCGTGCAGGCTGATCTCCGGGGCGAATACGGTCAGGGCGCTGCGGACGAACCGGACGGTCCCGTCCGGGTGGCCGCAGGCGCCGCGCCCGGTGACCAGGCCGGCCCAGCGTTCGGCGTTCTGGCGAGTGGCCCGGCGCGGGCCGGGGCCCGCCAGCTCGGCGAGCGCCCCGGCGATGGCCGGGAGCCCGTTCAGGCAGGGGCCGCACTGGCCGGCCGACTCGGCGGCCAGGTAGCGGGTGACCCGGGCCGCCTCGGCCAGGCCGCACCGGTCGGCGGGCAGCGCCGCGATGACCCCGGCGCCGACGGCGGCGCCGTGCCGGTTGAGCGCTTCGTTGTCCAGGGTCAGCGTGGCCGCGGCGCCCGCGGGCAGCCAGGTGCCGTGGAAGCCGCCGAGGAGGACCGCCTGGGCGCCGGTCCCGGCGTGGCCGGTCACGAGGGTGCGCAGCGGCGTGCCGATCTCCGCCTCGATGACCTGGGTCTGGCCGTCGGGCTGGTGGACCGTCGTGAGCATGGTCCCTGGTTCTTTGGCGGTGCCGAGCTCGCGGAACCAGCGCGGGCCGTAGCGGGCGATCAGGGCCAGGTGGGCCAGGGTCTCCACGTTCTGGACCAGGGTGGGCGCGCCGCCCAGGCCGCGCTCGGTGACCCGGGGCGGCACGAACGTGGGCAGCGCGGGGCCGCCGCCGAGCCGGTTGACCAGCGCGGATTCCTGGCCGGCCAGGAACCGCGGCGGGGCCTCGGTGACCGTGACGGCGAGCCAGTCGATCCCTGCCGCGTGGCGCTCGGCCAGGGCTCGCATGATCTCGTAGCCGGTCCCCGGGTGCAGGTACAGGTGGGCGTCGGTGGCGCCGATCGCCTCCGCGGCCAGCTGGATGCCGTCCAGCACCAGGTGCGGCGCCACGCGCAGGAGCAGGGCGTCCTTGCGGCTGGCGGGCTCGCTCTCCGCGCCGTTGGCCACGATCACCGCGCGGCCGCGGGCCGCCGCCACGATGCCCAGCTTGCGGTGCGTGGGGAACGCCGCACCGCCGCGGCCGGTCAGGCCGGCCGCCTCAACGCTCCCGATCAGCAGGCCCCGGCCGCCGCGGTAGGGCGGGCGGCCGTGCCGGTTCAGGTGCGCGCGCAGGTCTTCGGGTACCCCCGCGACCAGCGGCAGCAGGCGGGGCAGCCCGGCCGGGGCGGGTCCCGGGATCCCGGCAGGCACGGTCGGCTCCTGTAGTGCGGCGGTCACCGGGAGATCCTCTCGCGTGCCTGGTGCGATCCGTAAGCGGGCAGGTGCCTGGCCATGGCGGTGGCGACCCGCGCGGCCCGCGGAACCTGCCGCGCCGCGTGGGCTAGCCGCCAGATGATCGCGATCGCGACCATCAGCGCGCAGGCGATCCCGAGGTAGAGCATCCAGCCGTGCTGCAGGTCCCGGCTCGAGCCGATGCTGTGCGCGAGCGCGACCGGCCAGCTCGCGTAGGCCAGCAGGTGGATGGCGCGCCAGAGCGTCCGGTTGAGCCGGCCGCGGAGCAGGCTGGTGATGATCATCGCGAGCATCAGGTCGAACGAGATGGCGCCGAGCCCGAGCCAGAACCGCTCGTACCCGGACGCGAACGGGATCACGCCGGCGCTGACCGGGATGCTGACGTAGGTGTCGAGCACCGCGGTCAGCACGTGGACGGCGACGAAGGCCACGGTCAGCAGCGAGATGTTCCTGTGCAGGCTCGTCACCGCGAACCTGGGCAGGCCGGGCAGGCGGCCCTGCCGGTTGACCAGGATGCCGAGGACGAGGACGGCGGTCAGCAGCAGCAGCGCCACGATCCCGGTGGCGCGGCTGGCGTACCAGAAGGCGGTGGTCCCGCTCATGTCAGTCATTCCCGTTCGGTAGTGCGTGCTCGTCGTCGGTATCAGCGGGCCAGCCCGCGACCGTGAGGACCACGCCGGTCGCGTCCACCAGGCGGGCGGGGAGGCCGAGCGCGGCCAGCCAGCCCAGCGCCCGCCGGCCGCGGATGACGGCGGCCGTGCTCGCGGCGTTGGCGTCCGCGCAGGTCCCCGCGGCGACCGAGACGGTCCGCCAGACGGGTTCGGCGGGCAGGCCGGTGCGCGGGTCAAGGATGTGGTGCAGCACGTCGCCGCCCCGCTGCCACCGCCGCGCGCTGGTGCTGCTGGTGGCTAGGCCGCCGTCACGGATCGCGATCAGCGCGTAAGGGCCCTCCGGCGGGTCGTCGGGCGAGCCGGTCACGTCCTGCACGCGGATCCGCCAGCCCGCCTCCGGGGGCAGGCCCGCGACCGCGATGTCGCCGCCCAGGCTGACCAGCACCCCGCAGCGCAGATGCGCCGCGATCCGCGCCGCGGACCGGTCGGCCGCCCAGGCCTTCGCGGTCGCGCCGAGGTCGAGGGACACGCCCTCGGGCATGGTCAGCATGCGGCCCTCCAGGCGGACCTCGCGCCAGCCGGGCACCTGGGTGACGGTGACCGTAGCGGCCGGGCCAGGACATTCGATATTGTCGAAATCACGATCGTATCCGATCGCGGACATGGCCGCGCCGACCGTGGGGTCCACGTCGCCGTCGGTCAGGTCGGCCGCGCGCAGCGCGACCGCGATCGCCTCGGCGAGCAGCGGGCTGACCTGCTGGGCCGGGCCGCCGCGCAGCGCGCAGATCTCCGAGTCCGCGCGGAACCGGCTGCAGGCCAGGTCGACGTCGGCGCAGTCGGCTTCGAGCATGCTCCTCGCCTCGGCCAGGCACCTGCTGTCGGTCACCACCACGCGGACCCGCGTGCCGAGGGCGCGCCAGTCGGCGGCCGCCTCCAGGCGGGCGTCATCCGCGCGGGGTGAGCCCGCGCTGGGTTGGGCAGGGTGCATCATGAACCGCCGGAGGTGGCCTGGCTGCTGCCGGAGCTCGATACCGGGCTGGAACCCGAGCTGAAGCCGCTCGAGCCGGACGAGTTCGACGAGGACGAGCCCGACGAGGTGGAACCCGAGGAAGTGGAGCCCGAGGAACTCGAGGAGCCAGAGGAGTTCGAGGAGTTCGAGGAGTTCGAGGAGTTCGAGGAGTTCGAGGAGGTGGACGATCCGGACGTGGTCGAGGAGGTACCCGAAGACGAGGTGGCCGTCTTGTGCGTGGACCCCGGCAGGGCCAGGGCCAGGGCGCCGGTCACGGCCACGCTGGCCAGGGTGACCGTGGTGGTCGTCGAGCGGACCTTGGCCCGGCCCTGTTCCCTGGCCGCCACGGCCCGGCGGATGCCGTCTCGGTTTGCTCTGCTCATGAGTCCCATTCTGCGTTCGGGGTGTTGGCGCTCCCTGGACGAAGCTTCTGGGTTCGCTATGAGGCGAGCGCCCCGTTCCCTCGCCCTCTGGCGCAGGCTATGCACGCAACATGAAGGACGGCTGAAGGGCCCGTTGAGGTTAGGGTCGGTAGCGTGGCGGACCCCCGTGAGCTCCTCATTGTCGAGCGGGCCGAGGCGTTGGCGCAGGTGGCCGCCCTGGAGCGGGAGTTCGCGGGGATCGCAGAGGCCGCTGGCTCGGCCGGGACCGATGACGAGCACGACCCCGAGGGCGCCACGCTCGCGTTCGAGCGGCAGCACGCGGCCGCGCTGCTCCAGGCGGCGCGGGAGCGGGTCGACGCGATCGATGCGGCGCTGGACCGGCTGCGCGCCGGGCAGTACGGCGTGTGCGCGCGCTGCGGGCAGCCGATCGGCGCGGACCGGCTGGCGGCCCGCCCGGCGGCGCTCACCTGCATCCGCTGCGCCGCGCGCCGCGCGCCGCGCGCCGCGCGCCGCTGAAGGCTACTCTGCGGGCCGGAGACCGGGCTGATCCTCCGCTACGCACCATACCGCTGTGACTAATTAGGATTGACGAGGTTATCGGGTCACGTTTTCTTGGAAGATTCGGGCTTGGTGGAAGATCCGGGGGCCTATGATCCCCCTGAATTTCCACTGAACCCGGATCTTCCATGATCTTTTGGGCTACGCAAACGGCGACCGGTCGGCTAGCCCCGGCGCCGAGTTTCGCCGCCCGGGCGGATCTGGAGTGAACGGCGCGGAACTGCCACCATAGGCGCATGACCGAATCTGCCTCATCCACGGCCGCGTTCCGGGCCGCGCGCGACCTGCTCCTGCGGTACCGGGAGGATTACGCGGGGGCGCGGCGCGAGTTCGCCTGGCCCGAGCTGGGCGAGTTCAACTGGGCGCTTGACTGGTTCGACGTGATCGCGGCCGAGCACCCGGACCGGATCGGGTTGCGAATCGTGGCCGAGGACGAGGACACCGCGCTCACCTACGCGGAGCTGGCCGCCCGGTCGGCGCAGGTGGCCAACTGGCTGCGCGGCCTGGGGGTGCGGCGGGGCGACCGGGTGCTGCTGATGCTCGGCAACGTGGCGCCGCTGTGGGAGATCATCTTGGCCGTCATGAAGCTCGGGGCGGTGATGATCCCCTCGTCGACGCTGCTGCAGCCGGCCGATCTGGCCGACAGGATCCCGCGGGGCAACGTCCGGCACGTGATCACCGAGGCGGCCCTGACCGGGAAGTTCGCCGACGTGCCCGGGGACTGGACGCGGGTCGCGGTCGGCCCGGGCGAGCCGGCCGGCGCGGGCTGGCACGCGCATGAGGACTCGTACTCCGCGCCGGCGTCGTTCACCCTCGATGGCGTCACGCTGGCCGGCGACCCGCTGCTGCTCTACTTCACCTCGGGCACCACCGCGCAGCCGAAGCTGGTCGCGCACACCCAAGCCAGCTACCCCGTAGGACACCTGTCGACCATGTACTGGATCGGCATCCAGCCGGGCGACGTGCACCTGAACCTGTCCTCCCCCGGGTGGGCCAAGCACGCCTGGAGCAACGTGTACGCGCCGTGGAACGCGGGGGCGACGATCCTGGTCCTGAACTACCCCAGGTTCTCGGCCGCCGGGCTGCTCGACGCGCTCGGGGACGGCCGGGTCAGCACGTTCTGCGCCCCGCCGACCGTGTGGCGGATGCTCATCCAGGCCGACCTGGGCACGGCGGACACCTCCGCGCTGCGCGAGTGCGTGGCGGCGGGCGAGCCGCTGAATCCGGAGGTCATCGAGCAGGTCCGCAAGGCCTGGGGGATCACCATCCGCGACGGGTTCGGGCAGACCGAGACCACCGCGCAGGTCGGCAACACACCGGGGCAGCCGGTGCGGCCCGGTTCGATGGGCAGGCCGCTGCCCGGCTACCACGTGGTGCTGGTGGACCCGGTCAGCGGGGAGCCATCCAGGGACGGCGAGATCTGCCTGGACCTGAGCCGGCGCCCGCTCGGCCTGATGACCGGATACCTGGACGACCCGGCGCTGAACGAGGTGGCCATGCGCGGCGGGTACTACCACACCGGCGACGTCGCGACGTGCGACGACGACGGGTACATCACCTACGTCGGCCGGACCGACGACGTCTTCAAGGCGTCCGACTACCGCATCTCGCCGTTCGAGCTCGAGAGCGTCCTGATCGAGCACGAGGCGGTCGCCGAGGCCGCCGTGGTGCCGTCGCCCGACCCCGTCCGGCTTGCCGTGCCCAAGGCGTACATCCTGCTCACCGCCGTCAGCGAGCCGTCGCCCGAGCTGGCCAGGTCGATCATGGCGTTCTGCCGGGACCGGGTCGCGCCCTACAAACGGATCCGCCGGGTCGAGTTCGCCGACCTGCCCAAGACCATCTCGGGCAAGATCCGCCGGGTCGAGCTGCGCGGCCTGGAGACCTCGGGCCGGGAGTCCATCCGCGGCGTCACCGAGTTCTGGGAAGAAGATTTCACCTGGTAAACCGTTCCCGCGGCGACCATCGCCGTGCGTGCGATCAGCGCTGAGAGGTGACGCTCCAGTTGCGCCCAGGTTGCGTTCAGCTTCGCCGGTGACCATCCGGGCATGACGGGCAGTGGGCAAGCCTCCGAGCCTGGTCGGTTGCAGTCCCCGCGGGGAGCCTCGACACGGCAGTATCCTGGACGCCCGGCTCCCGCGCCTCGTCCCGGGATCGTGGACGTGTGCGCCGCGCTGGCCGGGCTGGGCTTCGGCGCCGTCGTCGCCGCGGTCATCCTCGGCGAGTCCCGCGGCTCGCTCGCCGCGCCCGGCGGGCTGTTGTCGGCGGCGGGCCGGCTCGCCGGCTTCACCGGGACCTACCTCCTGCTGATCATGGTGGTGCTCGTGGCGCGGCTGCCGTGGCTGGAGCGCGCGGCGGGTCAGGATCAGCTCGTCCGCTGGCACCGCCAGGTTGCCCCCTGGGCGATCGGCCTTATCACGGCCCATGTCGTCCTGATCGTGCTCGGCTACGCGCAGGCGGCCAGCACCGGGGCGTGGCACGAGGTGTGGGTGCTGCTGACGTCCTACCGGGACATGCTGGCGGCGGCGGTCGGCTTCGGCCTGCTGATCATGGCCGCGGTCAGCTCCTACCGGCGGATCCGGCGCAGGATCAGGTACGAGACGTGGTGGGTCATCCACTTGTACCTGTACCTCGGGCTCGCCCTCGCGTTCGCCCACCAGATCTTCACCGGCGTCCCCTTTATCGGCCACCCGCTGGTCAGGGCGCTGTGGATCGGTGTCTGGGCGGCCACCGCGGGAATGGTCATCGTGTTCAGGATCGCGCAGCCGATCTGGCGGAGCCTGCGGCATCAACTCCGGGTGGTCGAGGTCCGCCCCGAGGCGCCCGGGGTGGTCTCGGTGGTCTGCCGGGGACGGCACCTCGACCGGCTGGCGGTATCCGGGGGGCAGTTCTTCGTCTGGCATTTCCTCACTAGGGACCTGTGGTGGCAGGGGCACCCGTACTCACTATCCGCCCTGCCCCGGCCGCCCTACATCCGCGTCACCATCAAGGATCTCGGCGACCAGAGCCGCGCGGCCGCCGGCCTGCGGCCGGGCACCCGGGTGGCCATCGAGGGGCCCTACGGCGCGTTCACCCGCCACGCCCGCACCCGCGACGGGGCCGCCTTGTTCGCTGCGGGCGTCGGGATCACCCCGGTGCGCGCGCTGCTGGAAGACCTCCCGGCCGGGCTGGACGTGGTGGTCGTGGTCCGGGCGTCGGCCGCCGCGGACCTGGTCCACCGGAACGAGGTGGCCGCGCTGGTCCGGCAGCGCGGAGGCCGGCTCCACGAGATCGTCGGCTCGCGGCACAAGGTCAAGCTCAACGCGCGGACCCTGGCGCGGGTCGTGCCCGACATCGCGTACCGCGACGTCTACATCTGCGGGCCCGACGGGTTCAGCGCGGAGATCGCCACCGCCGCCTGGCAGCTCGGGGCCGAGCCGGAGCAGATCCACACAGAAACGTTCGGATTCTAGGCCTGGAAGGGACGGACGAGAGATGCGCAGCTGCGAAGGCCTGGCGCCATGAGGCGGACGCCGATCGTGATCACGGCGACCGCGGCGGGCCTCATCGGAGTGCTGGAGTTCCACACCCGGCCAGCCCCGGTCAGCCTCGGGACGATACCCGCGGCGGGATCGACGGCCGCCGCCAGCCCGGCCGCCGCCAGCCCGGGCGCGACGGCCCCGTCCCGGGGCAGCACCCGGTCGGCCGCGCCCAGCCAGCCGGGCGGGACCCGGACGGCCACCGGGCCGCAGGTCAACTACAACTGGGGCGTGCTGTCGGTTACCGTCACGGTTTCCGGCACGAAGATCACCAAGGTCGGGATCGCCACGCTCGACGACGGCGGGAACCCGCGCTCGCAGTTCATCGACCAGCAGTCCATCCCGATCCTGGAACAGGAGGCCCTCCAGGCGCAAAGCGCGAACATCCAGGGCGTGTCCGGGGCGAGCTACACCAGCGCCGGGTTCACCCAGTCGCTCCAGGCCGCGCTGCAGCAGCTGGGCCTCCGGTGACGCCACGTCCCGGATCCGTGGCCGCGCCGGCCGCCTGCGTCGTCCACCATCTGGAGAACGTGATGGGGACGATCGTGGTCATCGACGTCTATGCCGTGCGCCCGGGTGGCGCAGACGGTGCGCCGGAACGGCCGGGCGGGGAGCTCAGGGGGCAGCTGGCCGAAGCGGTCGCCATCTTGCACCGCGCCGATGCGACCTTCAGCACCTGGCGGCCCGACAACCCGGTCAGCCGGCTGCGCCGGGAGGAGATCACCAGCGCGGAAGTCCCCGCCGAGGTCGCCGAGGTCCTCGAGCGCTGCGCGGCCGCCCGCGACCTGTCCGGGGGCTGGTTCGACCCGTGGGCCGTGCCCGGCGGGTTTGACCCGTCGGGGTTCGTCAAGGGCTGGGCGGCGCAGAACGCGCTAGCCGCGTTCCGCGGCGACGGCATCGCCGGCGTCCTGGTCAACGCCGCCGGGGACATCGCCAGTACCGGCGGCCCGGGAGACGGCAGGCCCTTCCGGATCGGGATCACCGACCCCCGTTCGCCGCGCCGCCTGGCTGGGATCGTGGAGCTGGCCGGGGCCATCGCGACCTCCGGAACCTACGAGCGGGGCGACCACCTCATCGATCCTCATTCGGGGCGGCCGGGCGCACGCGCCGCCTCGGCCAGCGTGACCGGGCCTGACCTCGGCCTCGCCGACGCGCTGGCCACCGCGGTGGCGGTAGCCGGTGAGCCCGCTCTGGCGCTGATCGAGAGGCTCGACGGCTACGACGCGCTCATCATCAACGCCGACGGCAGCAGGCGGCGGACGACGCGGTTTCCGGTCGTCACGGCCGCCCCTGCGCAGTTACCGCCGAACGGACCGAGCCGCCGGTCTGCTAAGCCACGGCGCCGGGCCGTTCACGATCCTTTCATCGTCGCGCAGCATCCTGGGCGGATGAGGATGGGCCTGGCAGGCCTGGCGCCGGCGGTCATCGTGGGCCTGGCGCTGACGTCGTGCAGCGCGGGCCCGCCGACCGCGCCGGTGGCAACCCAGGCCACCGGCTCCGCCACGGCGGCGGCGTCAGCGAGGGCACGGCATACGGCCGGTGCGCAGCGCACGGTGCCGCCGGGCAGCGGCCACCCGGTTCCCGGGGTGCCGCTGCCCGGCCCCGTCGCGCTGATCCCGTTCGGAGGGCCCGCGGCCGCCGGGCCGGGGGCGTGGCACCCGGCCGGGCGGACGGTCGGCGGAGCGCCGGCCGTCTACGAGACCACGCTCGTCCCGCCGGGCGGCACGCAGCCGGCGGGGATCGCGTGGATGGACACGGGCCTGCTGTCCGCCCGGCTGTATTCCGGCTCGCTAAGTCCCGGCGGGGGCCCTACCGGTATACCGCGCCGGTGGCACCGGCCCAGGCCAGGACGCTGGTGGCCGCGTTCAACGGCGGGTTCAAGATGAACGACGCGCGCGGCGGCTACTACACCGAGGGCCGGATGATCGTCCCGCTGCGGACCGGGGCGGCGTCCCTGGTGATCTACGCGGACGGCAGCGTGGACATCGGGGCCTGGGGCAGCGACGTGACGATGACCCCGCAGGTCGTGAGCGTCCGGCAGAACCTCACGCCGCTCGTGGCCGGCGGGCGCCCGACTCCGGCCGTCTCGACGAGGCACTGGCGGAGGTGGGGCTCGACCTGCGGCGCGACCGCCTGCGGGGGCGGGATCCCCGGCGTCGAGCACCAGTGGCGTTCCGGGCTGGGCATCACGGCCGACGGGGCCCTGGTCTACGTGACCGGCCCGGCACTGAACCCGCTGCAGCTGGCCCAGCTGCTGGTCCGGGCCGGGGTGGTGCGGGGCATGGAACTCGACATCAACCCCTACTGGCCCGTCTTCGTGACCTACGACCCCCCGGCGGGCGCCCCGGCCGCGCCCGCCAACGGCAGCAAGCTGCTCCCCTCGACCACGCAGGGTCCGTCGACGTTCTTCGAAGCCTCGTGGGCGCGCGACTTCATCACGATGTCAGCCCGTCCCGTCCGGTGACCGCATCTGCGGCCGGCGGCGGCTTCATGATCCCGTCACCGTCGGTACCCCATCCTGGTGGCGTGAGCGCCCTGCCGTTCTCCTCCAACCAGCCCCTGCCCGCCGCGCGCGACCGGAAGCGCCGGACGCCGCACCACGGTTCTCCCCCGCCGCGCCCGGCGGTCGCGGGAGCGGCTCTGCTCGCGGCCGGCGTGGGGCTGGGGGCGACGGCCGCACTGGCCGTGACGGCGGAGACCGCCAGCCAGCTGTCCGCTCCCGGCGGCCTGGCGACGTTCGGCGGCAACGTGACCGGCATGGTCGGGACCTACCTGGCCCTGATGATGGTGCTGCTGGTGAGCCGAATCCCCGCCATCGAGCGGGTCCTCGGCCAGGATGGGCTGCTGCGCTGGCACCGGCGGCTGGCCCCCTGGCCGATCAGCCTGCTGGTCGCGCATGCGGTGCTGATCACCGCCGGGTACGCGCAAGCCGCCAGGACCGGGCCGTGGCACGAGGCGGGCACGCTCATCAGGTCCTACCCGGATATGCTCACCGCCACCGTGGGGCTGGCCCTGATGTGCCTGGCCGGCGTGATCTCGGTGCGGGCCATCAGGCGGCGGGTGCGCCGGGAGGTCTGGTGGACCATCCACCTGTGGATGTACCTGGCCCTGGCGATCTCCTTCGCCCACGTCGTCGTGCTCGGCCCGTCCTTCGTCGACCATCCCCTGACCCAGGTGGTGTGGTCCGCGGTGTGGGCGGCTACGGCCGGGCTGGTGCTGGCCTACCGCATCGGCCTGCCCGTGTTCCGCAGCTTCCGGCACCGCTTGCGCGTGGCGGAGGTACGGCCGGAAGGACCCGGCGTGGTGTCCGTGATCTGCCAGGGCCAGCACCTCGACCGCTTGCCGGTATCCGGCGGGCAATTCCTGTTCTGGCGGTTCCTGACGCGCGGCCTGTGGTGGCAGGCTCATCCCTATACACTGTCCGCGCTGCCAGAGCCACCGTATCTGCGGCTGACCGTCAAGGGCGTCGGTGACCACTCCGAGGCGCTCGCCCGGCTGCGACCGGGCACGCGGATGGCGATCGAAGGACCTTACGGCGTGTTCACCCGGCATGCCCAGCGGCGGCCGCGGGTCCTGCTGATCGCCGCCGGGATCGGCGTCACCTCGGTGCGGGCCCTCCTCGAGGACCTGCCGCGGGGCGCCCGGCCGGTCGTCGTGCTGCGGGCCACCCGGCATGAGGACCTGGTGCTCGGCGCGGAGATCGCGGAGCTGGTCCGGCGCCACCGCGGCCAGGTGCACGAACTGACCGGTGACCGCGCGCAGGCCTCCATCGACCCGCACTGGCTGCGCCGGGCCGTCCCTGACCTCCGGCAACGCGACGTGTACGTGTGCGGGCCCGAGGGGTTCGTGACCGAGATCGTCCGGGTCGCGCGGTGGCTCGGCGTCCCCGACGAGGCCATCCACCATGAGGCATACGCCCTCTGACCCGATAGGACCCTGATAGGAGCATGGCCATGAAGCGCGTGCCGCTGCTACTGGTCGGCGCCGGGACCGTGGCCGGGTTCGCCGGCGTCTTCGGCCTCCACACCAGGCCAGGCCTGGTTACTTCCGGGACCCAGGCGGGCGCCGGGAACTCCGCAAGTACCCCGGCCACGAACTCCGGCAGTACCCCGGCGACCACGTCGGCCGGACCTTCGGCGGTGGGTCCCACCCGCAGTGCCGTGGGCTCGGCGGTGCAGTTCGGCTACGGCGTGCTGGACGTGAAGGTCACGGTCAGCGGAACCCGCATCACCGACGTCTCGGTCCCGGCCCTGCAGGTCATTGACCCCACGTCCCAGCAGATCTGCGACCAGGTTTTCCCCATGCTCCGCTCGGAAGTGCTCTCGGCGCAGAGCGGCACCATCGACGGGGTCTCGGGCGCCACCTACACCAGCGCGTCCTACGCCGAGTCCCTGCAGTCGGCGCTCGACAAGCTGTACATCAAGTGACGCCGGGGCTTACCCGGGTCCGGCCCGACGGCGTGGCCGCGGCCTGGCGCTGGCGCGGGTACCGCGCCAGCGCGTGGCCCGCACGGCGGCCAGCAAGCCAGCGCAGGCGAGGATCACGGCTGCCGCCCCAGCCGGCCAGGCCCAGGCCCGGCCCGGACGCGCCGCACCCTCCTGGCGCCTGACCCCGGCCTGGGTCCGGGACCGCTCGGGCGCTGGCCGTTCCGACGGGGAGCCGGGGGTGACCGGACGAGGAACCGCCCAGGACTCCGTCTGCAGCACGGCGCCGTCGCGGCCGGCGACCACGGCCGCGAAAAGCAGGCCACCGGGCGAGGCGGTGATCGACAGCTCCTCGCCCAGCTCGAAGTACCCAGGGCCGATCGGCGACGGGGTCAGCGGAGCCAGCCCGGCCCGGGCGACGGCGAGTCCGTCGCCGCCGAGGCGAAAATCCGCCGAGTCGTAGCCAAGGCGGTCTCCGGCCCGCATGTGAACGGCGCACACCAGGAGCACGCCGGTCGGCGGCTGCGTGCCGAGCGCGGGCAGCAGCAGGTCTGCCCCGCTGGGCGGGTCGACGGTCAAGACTCGCCAGGACCCGCCTGGAACACCGGCGGCGAGGTTGATGACACCGCGGCCGGACCGCCACAACGGCGCGGCGACCACCAGGACGCCGCCAGGGAACGCGGCGATATCGCCGGCCGGGAAGTCGTAGAAGCTGGCTCCGGGCAGGACCAGAGGCAGCGCGTCACCGGTCAGCACCTGCTGGGGCGCGGTCACCTGATCGCCGGGCCCGAGGACCGACACCAGAACCGCCTCATCGCCGAGACCGGTCGATTCGGTCCAGGACACCGCGACCCGGCCTGGGCTGAGCGGCGCCAGCCGCGCGCCGAAGGCGGAATTACCGCCGTCCGTCGGCATGGCGACGGGCACACCGAACGTGCGGCCGCCGTCGTGCGACACCGCCACCTCCACCCGGTCGCCGACACCGACGTCCTGGCAGGCGTCGGAATCGGGACCTTCAGACCAGGCCACCCACACCGTGCCGTGAGCGCCGACGGCGACGACAGGCCGGTCGTCGAAACGGCCGGTGCCGCGCTGATCGCTGACCAGCCGGGCAGGTCCGAGCCTGCCGCTGGAGTAGACGTCCGCCAGGGCCACCGACCCGTTCGCGATGCAGGGCTGGCCGGCCGGTGAGGCGCCCACCACGACCAGGAGCGGACCACCCGGCTGAGCTGCCGCGGAGGCGTCGTAACTGGAACCGAATCCGGACGGCAGCACCGGGCCGGCCGGAGCCCACCACCTCGAGGTCGCGGGCCTGGTCCAGGCGCGAACCACCGCACCCGCGGAACCGAAGCCGGTCGCCACGACCGCCGTCACGGCCGAGTCCTGTGCCGCGGCAGGCTCACCCAGGCTGCGCGCGGGACCGCTGGCCACCATCTGGGTGACGGCGGTCCCTGCCGGGAGGGTCGGGGTACCGCCCGCGTGGGCTGGTGTCGCCATCGCCGTGGCGCCGACGGCGGCGCAGGTGGCGGTGACGAGACGGATCAGGCGGCGCAAGCGCCCGACGGCCCCGCCGCTACCGGACACGCCGATGCGCGACATAGTCGCGGCATCCAATCCATGCTCGTTACCCATTTCCTACAGCGCGCGCACGCTCTGCCACCCGGCGAAAATCTTCATATTTCCTTCATGAATGGAGCATTTCATGTTGCCTTCATAAGCAAACAGTACCGTCTTATTTGAGTGAATGAATATGGCGAGCTACTTTCAGCGGAGGATTTGATGCTGACACTGGAGCATACGTGGGATCGCCGTGTCGAAGAATGGCATTCGCATGTCACTTCGGGTAAGGCGTTTGCACAGGTGCTCGACCGCGTGATGCGCCTTGCGTCGCCGGAGCCGACAGATGCCTGCATAGACCTGGGCGCGGGAACCGGCTTCGTGACCACGGCCCTGGCCCCGCGGGTGTCATCGGTCCTGGCCGTCGACCTATCGGCCGGCATGGCCGCGTCGCTGGCCGAGCGGGCCGCACGTGACGGATTGCGCAATGTATCGATCGAGGTCAGTGACCTAAGAGAGTTCGAACTGCCGTCGGCCAGTGTTGATCTCGTCGTCTCCAGCTACGCGCTGCATCACCTGGCCGACCCCGACAAGCAGGCCCTGGTGGCCCGGGCGGCGCGGTGGCTTCGCCCGGGCGGCCGGCTCGTCATCGCCGACATGATGTTCGGCCGCGGCGCAAGCCAGCGAGACCTGAACATCCTGCGCCAGAAGGTGACCGCCCTCGCGGCCAAGGGACCAGGCGGCTGGTGGCGGATCGCGAAGAACCTGGCCCGCTTTGGCCTGGGCGTGGGACAGGAGCACCCGGCCCCGCCGGAATTCTGGCAGCAAGCCCTGCGTGACGCGCAATTCAGGGACGTCATCTTCGAGCCGATCGTCGCCGAAGCTGGCATCGTCCGCGGCGTCAGGTCGACGATTTGACTATCCGCCCGCGGCTCCCGTCCGGCTATTGAAAGACCCCTATTTTCCGGGACGGGAGCCGCGGACGCTACCGGCTGAACCTGACGCCAACGTGAAGCCCGTTATCCCGATGGTTTCATCCGGTCACGGCATGTGTGGGAGTTGATCCGTTCGGCAGCAGCAGGTCGAAGCCGTCGGGGGTGTTGAGTTGTCCTCGTGCGGTGCCTGGTGTCGCGGTGATGCCGTACTGCCAGACCAGCGCCCCGGTGGCCGGGTCGATGGCCACCATGCGGTCGTTGTAGTCGTCGTTGAGCATGAAGACGCCGCTGGGCAGCAGTTCGGCCAGCGAGGGGTGATTGAGCTCGCCCGGTCCGGACGGGTCGTCGTACCGGTAGAGGATTCGCCCGGCGCGGTTGAATTCCAGGATCTGCCCGGGTGAGGCGTAGTCGGCGATGAGGTACCGGTCGGGTCCGAGTTGCTGGGGGTCCGAGGGGTAGCTGATCGGCAGCTGAACCGTCCAGGACAGCTGGCCGGCTGGGGTGTACTCGCTGACCCAGGACCCGTTGATCTCCGAGACCAGCAGGTTTCCGTCGGCCAGGGGGGTGTCCCCATTCGGGGAGCCCATCGAGGCCGGCGGGTTGTGCACGCACTGGCCGTCGGTACCGATCTGGTGCGCGATGGTGTGGTTGTGGTTGATCACCAGGACCCGGCAGTTCTGCGCGTCGGCCACCGTGATCTGCCCGTTCTTGAGCAGGTACGCGTCGTCGGGCTCGGACAGGTAGCCCTGGGCCGTGCCGGTGCGCCCGGGATGGCCGTAGGACCAGATGATCCGCCCCGACGGGTAGGCGATGATGACGATGGTCTCGTTCTGCTCCTGGTTGGAGATGATGGCGGTGCCGTGATCGACGAAGAACGCGTCGTCGGGGAAGTAGAACCCCAGCCGGTCCCGCGGCGCGGACGGCGACGGGTATTTCCACACCACGTGCATCTGCGCGTCCAGGAGCAGCAGCCGGTTGTTGCCGCGGTCGGCGATGAGCAGCTTGTCCCCGAAATACGGCGAGCCCGCCCCGGCCGCCCCGGCGGTCCCGAACGCCCGCGACGGGCGCAGCATCTGCACTGTGGCGACCAGCGCCCCGCTCGACTCCCCGCCGACGATCCACGCCGTGGAGCCGGTCACCACCGCCGCGGCGTGGGACACCGGCACCTGCAGGCGCCCGGCCGGGAGCAGCCGCCTTGTGGCCGGGTCGAAGGCCCAGATGGTCGACACGGTGGCGGTCGCCGGGGACGCGGCCCCGGTCCCGGCTCCCCCGCCCGCCCCACCGGTCGTCAGCTGGGTCGTGCCCAGGCCGGGGACCCGATGCTGGGCCGCGGCACTCTCCCCGCCGGCCACGAACACCTCCCCGTCCACGGTGACCGCGGCGGCTCCGGCCAGCGGTTCGGGCAGCTCGCCGATGACCGCCGCCGAGTGCCGGGCCGGGTCGACCTCCTGGATGGCGCTCACCGGCGCGCCGGCCTGCGGGCCCGTGATGGCCTGGCCGCCGAACACGAAGATGTGCCCATCGAGCGCGGCCACGGCCGGGTACCGCACCGGGACCCGGAGCGCGGCCACCACCGTGAACGTCCGGCCGGTGCGGGTGGCTAGCACCGACGCGTCGGGCCGGGTCCCGTCGTACCCGCCCACCACGTACGTGGTACCCCCGATGGTCACTGCCGCGTCATCAGACCGCGGCGCGGGCAACGACCCCGCGTCCGTGCCGGTCACCAGACCACCGCTGCCCGGCCCGGGCAGGGCCAACGCCTGCACTGCGGGAACCGTGACCGGGGACCCTCCCCCGAAGATCAGCGCCCGCCCGCCCGCCACCACAGCCGCCCCGTCGTGCACCGGCGCACTGAGCGTGCCGACCCGGCGGGCCGCCCCCGTGGCCGTACGCAGCGAATACACCGCTTCCGACGAAGCGCCGCCCGGCACCAGCCCGCCTAGGACGATCAGCCGGCCCGAGGACCCGGCCACCACCACCTCGCGGCTGAGCGGACCCGGCAACTGCCACGGCAGCAACCCGGACTCCGCGGCAGCCAGGCTAACCGGCGCGGCCGCCGCCCGCACCGGCGCCTTCCCGGCACCGGCCGCCGGCGCTTTCCCGGCACCAGCCGCCGGGCCGCCGTGACCAGCGGCGAACCAGGCCACGGCCGCCACGACCAGCAACACCAGCCCGGCCACGGCAGCCCGCCTGCGCCCGAAGCGCGGCGCCGGGGCCGTCGCCACGGGCGGCGGCCGGCGCCGAGCCCGGTGGGATGGAGGGACGGTTTGCGCCGGTGCCACCGGAACATGATGCCTCATGCCGCTACCGCCGAATCCGGCGCCACAGGGGCCGGGGCACGACACGCAGCGCGACCGCCGCGACGGCCAGCGCCGACGGGACCCAGACCGTGTTCCGTCGGCCGCCCAGGCCCTTGGCCACCGCTTGTCCCACCGCGGCCGGCGTGGTGGCCAGTGGGGCCGACGCCATGCCCTGGGTCATCCGCCCGATGACGAACCCGGGCCGGACCAGCAGCACCCGCACGCCGCTGCCGTGCAGCGAGTCGGCCAGGCCGCGGGCGAAGGCGTCCAGGCCGGCCTTGGCGGCGCCGTACACCAGATTGGCCTTCCGGGGCCGGACCGCCGCGACCGAGGAGAGGATCACGATCACCCCGCTGCCCTGTGACCGCATCCGCGCCGTGGCGGCCAGCAGCGTGGTGACGTGACCAGTGAAATTGGTCTCGATCAGCAGGCCCGCCCGGAGCGGATCGCGGTCTAGGTCCGCCTGGCCGGCGAGGACGCCTGCCGCCGAGATGACCAGGTCCACCTCGCCGCCGGAGAACGCTTCCGCGATGAGCGAGTCGTGGGTGGCGAGTTCGGTCGCGTCGTAGCGCAGCGTTCGCACGCTGCCACCCAGGCTCTTCCCAGCGGCCGCCAGCTGCTGCTCATCTCGCCCGGCGAGGAGCACCTCAGCATCCGGCGGGAGCCGAAGCGCGGAAACGATTGCCAGGCCGATCTCGCTGGCGCCGCCGAGCAGCAGGACCCTCCTGATCAGCACAGGCCGAGACGCCGGCCGAGGTCGGACCGGAACACTCCGGCCGGGTCGAACTTCTCCCGTACCGCTCGCCATTCTGGCAGCCTCCCGTACATCGCGGCGAAAACGTCGCGGCCGCAGCTGGCGTCCTTGGCCAGGTAGACCCGCCCACCCGCCGCGGCGACCCGCGCGTCCAGCCGGTGCAGCACGGCGGGGAGCCGCGGGTGGCCCGCCGGTATGTCCACCGCCAGTGACCAGCCAGGCATCGGGAATGACAGGTAGGCCTCGCCGGCCGGCCCGAACCGCTTGAGCGTACCGAGGAACGGGGCGCAGCGTTCCCGCCGCACGGCCTCGAGGACCTCCGCGAGGATGGCCTCCGCTCCGTCGGGCACCACGAACTGATACTGCACGAAGCCGCGAGGGCCCAGGACCAGGTTCCATCCGGCCAGCGCATCCAGGCGGTGAAAATAGCTCGACAGGCTCGCCACCCCGGTGTGGTGAGCTGGTGCCTTCCGGTACCACAGGCTGTTGAAACCCCTGGCCGACCAGGGGGTCACCGGGCAGAACGGCAACGCGGGCGCGCGGCGGGCCCGGGCGGGCCGGTAGGCCAGGCCGCAAGCCTCGAGGCGTGGGTCCGGCTCATCCAGGTGATCCCCTTCGTCGAGGACGCCGCGACCTAGCGGCCCTCCGGAAGCCGTCGTGTCGACCCAGGCGACCGAATACCGGGAGCGGCTGCTGTCCAGCGCGGCGAGGAGGGCGTCCAGGCCCGGCAGGCGCCGCGACGTGACCCGCAGCAGCGCGGAGCGGACGGGAAGCAGCCTGATCGTGGCGGCCAGGACGATCCCGGTGAGCCCCATCCCCCCGACGATGGCACGGAACCCCTCAGGGTCCGCCGCCGGGGTCAGGCTGCGCAGCTCCCCACTGCCGTCGAGCAGTTCGACCTCTTCGACCCAGCTCCCGATGGTACCGTCGGCGCGCTGGTTCTTCCCGTGCACATCCGCCGCGATCGCCCCGCCTACGGTCAGCGCGCGGGTTCCCGGCAGGACGGGCAGGATCCGCCCGTGGGGCACGATCCGGGCGAGCACCTCGGCGAAGGTGACCGAGGCCGACGCGCGGACCGTTACCCCGTCGGGGGACAGCTCGATGCGCGGACGGGTCACCGGGGACAGCACGTAGCCACCCTCGTTCTGGGCCGCGTCACCGTAGCTGAGGCCGGCTCCCCTGGCCAGCACGCCGCCCTGCGGCTGACGGAGCACCAGTTCCCGCACCTGCTCGATCTTCATCGGCCCGGTCACCTCGGCCCAGGATGCCGTGGCGCGCCCCCAGCCGGTCAGCCGCTGGCCCGCTGCCGCGGGCAGGACAGCCATCCTCACAACCCGACGGCGAACAGCAGCAGCCAGCTCGCCTCGCAGCAGGCCATCGGGCGGTCCCGCGCGATCATGTCCTCGACCGGCCTGTTCCCGGCGCGGCCGGTGAGCCAGTCGAAACGCAGCAGCGCCGCGGCGAGCGGGATCACGCTCGCCACGTGCCAGGCACGCATCCAGGCACTGCTTTGCCCGGCGGCCCAGAGCAAGTACGCCGCGATCATGGCGACGGCCGCCAGCCGCTGGCTGAGACGAAGGGCGCCCGGGGTGTACCACCGCAGCACCGGGCGGTGCGCCGCCGCGTCGCCGCGGAGCGCGCAGAGCTCGGCGTAGCGCTTGGCGATGACCACCATCAACGCCCCCAGGCTGCACACGAACAGGAACCAGCCCGATGGCCGGACGTTCGTGGCGACCGCGCCGGCCAGGGCGCGGAGCAGGAACCCGGAGGCGACGAAGGCCAGCTCGACGACCGCGACCTGCTTGAGCACCAGCGTGTAGAGGGCTGAAAGAGCGAGGTAGGCGGCGATCACCGCGGCCAGCATCGGCTGGCCGAACCAGAAGCCGAACGACACCGCCACCGCCCCGATGGCCGACCCAAGCCAGAGCGCGTGCGCGGCGGGCAGCCGGCCGGAGGCCACGGGGCGAAACCGCTTCACCGGGTGGCGCCGGTCCCGGTCCGCGTCGATGACGTCGTTGACGAGGTATACGGCCACCGAGGCCGCGACAAAGGCCGCCCCGGCGCCCAGGGCGTAGTTAAAGCCCTCGTCACGTCCGAGCGACGCGCCGGCCAGGGGCGCGGCGAACACGAGCAGGTTCTTCGGCCACTGCCGGGGGCGTGCGCTTTCCGCCAGGGCGCTCAGCCAGCTCGTGGCCTGGCTGGACCGGGGGCGTGCGCTTTCCGCCAGGGCGCTCAGCCAGCTCGTGGCCTGGCTGGACCGGGTCCGCGCGCCCGGCGGGTCCAGCTCCGGGGCCCTGACGGTCACCATGAGTGAATAACCGCGACGTCGCGGCCCCACGGGTCGTCATTGCGATCCGGCGGCTGCGCATGGTCAGGAAGCACGTTCATCAATGTCGGGTCCCTCTGGTCGGGAAGGCGGGTGCGGCCCAGTTGACGGCGCCCGCTAGGAGGCGCGTTACGCGTTGTCACCACCACCTGCATACGCCCATGCCTACCCACCCAACATGAAGTGCGGATGACGGATCCGGTTCCGCGCAGGCGCCGCGCCAGCCCATGGCGTCACCGGTTGCGGAAGAGGGCTTCATCTGGTGAACCTGCCCCGCGCTTAAGGTTTGCTTCATGCAGGCCGTGCAGGATGGCGGTATGCACCTGGGACGCAGGCAGGGGCGGTTGCGGGCGGCGTGCGTGCTGGCCGGCCTGTGCGTGGCGACGGCCTGCAGCGCGTCCTCGGCCAGCACGTCCGCTGCGGTTCCGTCGCCGACCCGGCCGACTTCGGCCGCACCGGCCCGCACGGCCACCGCGGCGCCGGCCAGCACGAGCGCGTCGCCAGCGCCCGTGGCGCGAGTCATCGTGACCGAGGTGCGGACCGCGGATGGGTCGGTCGTGACCGTCGCGATCTTCCGCGGCCCGGTGCAGTACGTCCTGCACAACGGCAGCGTGGACCCAGGGTCCGCGGCGGCCGGGCTGGTCCGGGCCGGCCCGGTCGTGGGCGGGACCGAGCGCAGGCACCTGCTGGCCGCCTTCAACGGCGGGTTCATGCTGGACAATCACGTCGGCGGCTATGAGCAGGAAGGCCACGTGATCAGCCCGCTGCAGCGCGGGGTGGCCAGCCTGGTGATCGACCGCTCGGGCCGGGCCCGGCTGGGGATCTGGGGCCACAGCGTGCCCGCGCCCGGCGAGGCGGTCTACAGCGTCCTGCAGAACCTGCCGGCGCTGGTCTACCGCGGGCGGCCGGTCCCGGCCGTAGCCGACTGGCAGCTGTGGGGCCCCACGCTCGGCGGTGGCGAGTACGTCGCCCGCAGCTCCCTGGGCGAAGACTCCTCCGGCGACCTGATGTTCGCCGCGAGCATGTCCACCACGCCCGCCGACCTGGCCGACGCGCTGATCCGCAGCGGGGCGCGGTTCGCGATGGAGCTCGACATCAACCCCGAATGGGTCCAGCTGGATACGGCCCGCACGCCGGGCGGTCCGCTCACCGCCGCGGTACCCGGCCAGAACCGCCCGGCCGACCAGTACCTGGTCGGGTGGACCAGGGACTTCGTCACCGTCGTGGCTCCCTGAGCTTTGCAGAGTCAGGTGTTACCGGCGGTGACGCGCGGTGTGGCCTGACGGTGCGGCTGGGAGCGCCGCCAGGATACGGACATCAGCGCCCCGCCCAGCGGTGAGTCGGCGATGTGCCAGCGCCCGCCGGTCGAGCGGACGATCGAGTCGCCGATGGCGAGCCCGAGGCCCGCGCCCGGGCCGCGCTCGTTGGCCCGGTGGAACCGGTCGAAGAGCCGTGCGCGGTCCGCCTCGGGGATGCCGGGCCCGCTGTCTTCCACGGTCAGGCTCACCCGGCTGCCCTGGACCTGGACCTGGATCCTGACCTGCCCGTCCACGCCCGCGTAGCGGCAGGCGTTATCGACCAGGACGCCCGCTAGCCGGTCGATCCACTCCGGCGGCGCGCTGATCAGGGCGGAGCCGACGCCGGTGTCGGTGGTGATCGACGGGCCCACGGCGCGGAACCGGTCCGCGCACACTTGCGCGAGCGTCACCAGGTCCACCGGCTCATCCCCCGGGGGCGGCGGGGTGGAGTCGAACCTGGCCAGCCACAGCATGTCGTCGACCAGCTGGCGCAGCCGCTGGCTCTCACCCTTGATCCGGGTCAGCGCGTCGCGGTACTCCGCCGCCTCGCGCGGGCTGGATAGGGCCACGTCGGCCTCCGCCCTGATCACGCTGAGCGGGGTGCGCAGCTCGTGCGAGGCGTCGGCGGTGAACTCGAGCTGGCGGCGCCGCGACTGCTCGACCGGTGCCAGCGCCCGCAAGCCCACGACCAGCGAGCCGCCGAACATGGCCAGGAGCAGGAAGGGCCCGGCCGCGACCTCGGCGTACAGGAGCAGGCGCTCGGTGTGCGCGTCGCCCACCAGGCTCTGCCCCGCGACCAGCCAGCCGCCGCCGTCGCGCGCCGCGTCGAGGCGGTATCGCCCCGCCGGGCCCAGCGTCACGGTGGTGGCGAGCCCGCCCGGTGACGCGAAGGTCCGGGGCAGGCCAGCCGGGCAGCGCCGGCGCACCGGGGCTATGAGCGTAGACCGATCCCCCGGCGCTCAGCGCCCACAGGAAGGCCGGCGACCCGTCGTCGTCGTTGTCGAGGTCGGCGCCGGGCGAAGGCTCGTCGGAGTGGGTCACTGGCTGGCTGACCACGGCCGGGTTACTGCGGGCCGCGGCGAGGTGCCCCGTCAGGCGGTCGTCGTTCTGCTCGGTCAGGCGGGTGGATACCACCGCGTTGAGCACGATCACGCCGAGGATGTAGATGACGGCGATGACCGCCGTCGCGCCGGCCGCGACCTTGGCCGCGGGACTAAGCCTCACGCCGGGGTGATCCGGTAGCCGACGCCCCGCACGGTCTCGATCCGCACTCCGGCGCCGGCCAGCTTGGATCGGAGCCTGGCCAGGTGGACGTCGATGGTGTTCGACCCGAAGGCGTCGGCCTCGTTGTCCCAGACGTGCTGGGCGATCGAGCGGCGGTCCGCGACGCCGGGGGAGCGGCGCATGAGGATCTCGAGGATGCCGAGCTCGGTACCGGTGAGGGCGGGGTGCCGCCCGCAGACGGACACCTCCCGCGCCGCCGGGTCGAACTCGAGTTCCCCGATCATCATGCGGGGCGGCTGGCTGACCGGCGGCCTGCGCTGCAGGGCCCGGAGCCGGGCGAGGAACTCGCCGAAGTCGAACGGCTTGACCAGGTAGTCGTCGGCCCCCGCGTCCAGGCCCGCGATCCGGTCCGCGGGGGTGTCCCTGGCCGTCAGCATGAGCACCGGCGTGGGGGAACCGCCGCGGCGCAGCTTGCGGACCAGGTCCAGGCCGGACAGCTTGGGCATGCGCCAGTCGAGCACGGCCACCTCATACTGGTAGAACCGGAGGTAGGCGGCCGCGGTCTCACCGTCGGGCACGAGGTCCACGACATAGCCCTGCTCCCGGAGCCCGCGGGCCAGCACCTCGGCCAGGCTCTCGTCGTCTTCCGCGACAAGCACCCTCACAGTTGGAGAATCTACCCGGATGGCAGGCTCGTCTTGCGCGCGTAGACCGACGTGAAGTCGCGGCTGTAGATCGAGTAGTACCGGTAAGCGGTCTGCTGCTGGGAGGCCAGGAGGTTCACCGGGGTCGGATCCGTGGGGTGACCGTCCTTCTCGTAGTACATGAAGGACATCCAGAACGGGTTGATATCCAGCTGGAGCGCCTCTACGGCGCCCGCTTGCTGCAGCAGGTCCGCGAGTTCGCGCACGTTGAGCGCGGGGCCGTACACGTAGACGACCCGGCCGTCCTTGGTGATGCCCAGCCCGGAGCGCCAGACGTAGTACCCGCCGCCGAGGGTCGCGCCCCAGCTCGAGATCACGTTGTAGTTGACCGAGTTCGGCACCTGCCCGTGGTCCACGATGAGCTTGAGGTTCTGCCGCACCCCGACGACGTTCGGGGTCATCGTCACCTCGTTACCCCAGGTCCCGATCGCGATGGTGCCGTTGCGGTAGTAGACCACCGACGCGGCGCCGTTGGTCATGGTGCCCCGGGTGACGCCGTTCAGGTAAAAACCGCCTCCGGCGGTGTCCAGCTTGAACCCGCCGTTGAACGTGGCGAGCAGGCCGGTGCGCGAGCCGGGCGGGATCCACGGCTGCGAGCCCCAGTTACCCGGGCCCGGGTCCTCTGCGCCCGGGTGCAGCTGGAAGGTAACCAGCCGCTGGTCGATGGACACGATGCCGGCCACGTAGGAGCTGTATTCAGCGGACGGCCGCAGGTAGGTGCCGAACATGGCCGGCTCGCCGTGGACCGTCTCCAGCACGCGCCAGACGCCCTCGCCCGGCAGCGGCGTGCCGGCCGGCGTGCTCAGCCGAGCCGGGATGATCGGCTTGAACCCGTGGGCCTTCGCGTACTTGTGCTTGACCGCCTCGCCTGACGGCACGGCCAGCGAGAACGACGGCTTGCCGCCCACCTTGGGCGGGTTGTAGGTCATCCACTCGGCGAACGTCACCACCGGGCCGAGGTAGTGGTCCCTGGCCCACTCGGCCAGCTTGGACGAGGCCGATCCGCCGCCCGCGGCGGTGAGCGCCTGGCCGACGGAGAAGGCGACCCAGCACAAGAACACGGCGATGATCGCCGCGATCACCCGCGCCACGGGACGCCGGAACAGTCTGCGGACCCGGCCGCGGGACCTCCGGCGGCGCCGGGGCCCGGGGTCGGGGTAGGCCACGTCGTCGTCCGGCGACTGGGGGCCGACGTAGGTGCCGTCGTCGTCCAGCGCCTGGGGATCACGCCCTGTTCCGCGCCGCGTCGCACCGTGCTGGCCAGTGCGACGCAAAGCCGGTGGAAGCACCGCCTACCTCCTATGCCGCCCACGTAGCCCCCGACGAGCCAGGTCTACCCGGTCAGCATGAAGGAATCGTGACGCGATCTGGGCCGCGGATTACCAGCGGCCCCAGGGGATCAGGGCGGTCACCGCGACGGCGGCGAACAGCAGGGTCAGGTAGGCGATGGACAGGTGGAACAGTCGCATCGGCGCCGGTGAGGCGCTGTCCGCGGCCACCCTGGCGTCCAGCCGGTGCGCCTCGGCCAGGAACCAGGCGCCCAGGGCCGCGGCCAGGACGCCGTAGATCCAGCCGGCCCACGGGACCAGGGCCAGCGTGGCCGCGACCATCGCGTACGAGTACCACAGGATCTTCCTGACGACCACGGCGGGCGTGGCCACCACCGGGAGCATGGGCACGTTCGCCGCCGCGTAATCCTTGCGGAACTTCATGGCCAGGGCCCAGAAATGCGGCGGCGTCCACAAGAAGATGA
This sequence comes from uncultured Actinomycetes bacterium, assembly GCA_963789225.1. GTDB lineage: Bacteria > Actinomycetota > Actinomycetes > Streptosporangiales > Streptosporangiaceae > Palsa-504. The sequence continues at coordinate 89,041 of CAWBKD010000025.1, read as the reverse complement.
CGGCGAACAGCACGACGGCGGGCAGGGCGACCGTGCCGGTCACCGCGGCCCAGCCGACGAGCACGGGGAAGCAGCCCGCCGCGCCGCCGATCACGATGTTGGCCGGGCTGCGCCGCTTGAGTAGCAGGGTGTACACGAAGACGTAGAACAAGATCGCCGCGTCGGCCAGCGACGCCGCCAGCCAGTTCGCCATCAGGCCCAGCAGCAGCGTAGCCCCGGCGCCCAGGACGATCCCCCAGGCCAGGGCCTCCCACGGCTTGATCGTGCCGTGCCCGTTGACCACCAGGGGGCGGCGCGAGGTCCGCTTCATCACCGCGTCGATGTCGCGGTCGAGGTAGCAGTTGATCGTGTTGGCGCTGCCCGCTGCTAGCGTGCCGCCGACCAGCGTGACCAGGACCAGCCGGATCGGCGGCAGGCCGTGCTGCGCGAGCAGCATGGCCGGGACCGTGGTGACCAGCAGCAGTTCAATGATGCGGGGCTTGGTCAGCGCGACGAGCGCGCCGCCGATGACGCGCGGCGACCGGCGCGGGGCTGCGCCACTGGACGGGCCCGCGGCGGCCGTCGCGGTGACGGGAAAGGCGTTCGGCACATGTGTCAAAACGTCTCGCCCTCGGCTTTAGTGCCGTCGTGCCCGGTGTCTGCGGTTTCTGCTGACTCGGCTTCCGGCGCGGCGCTCGCAACCGGCGCCTCGGTCTGGGCTTCGGCCGGGGCCTCGGTCTCGGCCGCTGCCTCAGTCTCGGCGGGGGCCTCGACCTCGGCCTGGGCTTCGGCGGGGGCCTCGGCTTCGGCTGGCGCGGCCGCAGTCGGCGCGGCGGTGGCGGAGGCCAGGTAGACCAGGCCTTCCGTGCCCGGTTCCCTGGTCCCGAGCGAGACCTGGTGCGCGGGGCGCAGGTACTTCAGCCGCGGCACGTCGTGCGGCCGCCGGTAGATGTAGAAGAGCACCCAGGCGGCCACGATGAACGCGCCCATGGGCAGCGCGAACGTCTCGATCGACCCGCCCAGGTACCGCAAGGGACCGGAGGCGATAACCAGTTCAGTCACGGAACCTCCACACCGCGCAGGACATCCCTCTTAACGAACGTAGAAAAACAACCAGAAGATGATCGTGATAATCGCCAGGTAGTTCCAGACCCAGGTGAACGAGCTGAGCGACGACTGGAACCGCTGGACGTCGAACGCCTCCTTGTAGGTGGGCGGCTGCTCGACGAAGAAGATGGCCGGGATCGAGCGGGCCCGCATGAACAATATCTCCAGCCAGATCATGGCACAGAGCCAGATGGTCAGCGCCACCGGGTAGAACCCGGTAAACACGCTGGCGTAACCGGATGCGCCCGGCTGGAACGGCAGGTTGAGCAGTTCGGTGATCTGCAGCGCGACCGCCGCCAGGCCGAGCAGCAGCGCCAGCGGGGCCGCCTGCATCCACGGGCCCTTCCGGCCCGCCTTGAGCTGCTGGAGCCCCGCGGTCTGGACGAGCGCGCTGACCACGATGAGCAGCATGATCGTAATCCCGTACCACGCCTTCGGTGGCGTGGTCGAGCTCGGCAGCCATTTCTGGTCCGAGTTCGCGGACTGCAGGTAGAAGTAGGCGAAGGCGAAGCAGCCGAACAGGAACGACAGGCCGGCGATGGCCAGCCGGGAGCCGGTCCACGCCGCGTTCAGCGCCGCCTCGTGGTAGAACGCGTTCTCCTCGATGGCCCGGGTCGCGGCCTCGTTGCCGCCGGGCGTGGTCATCTCGGCCATGCCTCAGCCCTCCGATCCCGCGCCGGCCAGGGCGCCGCTGATCACGCCGGCGGGCGGGTTCAGGTCGGCCACGGGCAGGGCGTTCGGGTCGCCGTACTCGTAGGGACCGGACAGGACCACCGGGATGTGCGTGAAGTTGTCCGCCGGCGGCGGCGAGGCGACCTGCCATTCCAGGCCGCGGGACCGCCACGGGTTCCCGGTCGCGGGCTCCCGCCAGACCATCGTCGACATCACGAAGTTGATCAGGAACAGCAGAACCCCGAAACCGAGGACGTACGCGGAGATCGACACCCAGTCGTTGATCGTCTGCAGGTTGCTGGCGTACTCGAACACGCGGCGCGGCTGCCCGAGCTCGCCGACCGCGAAGAGCGGCATGAAGGTCGAGTTGAAGGCGATGAACATGACCCAGAAGTTCCACTTGCCGAGCCGCTCGTTCAGCCTGATCCCCATCATCTTGGGGAGCCAGTAGTAGACACCGCCGAAGAACGCGAAGATCAGCCCGCCCATGATCGTGTAGTGGAAGTGCGCCATCACGAAGAACGACCCGTGCGAGGTGACGTCGGCCGGCACGTCGGAAAGGACCACGCCGGAGATCCCGCCGAATAGGAAGTTGATGTAGAAGCCGAGGGCGAACAGCATCGGCACCGTCAGCCGGATCTTCGCCTTCCAGAGCGTGCCCATCGCGACCAGGTAGATGAACCCGGTCGGGATCGAGATCATCTCGGTCGTGAGCATGAATAGGGGCCGCATGTCCGGGTCAATGCCCGAGTCGAACAGGTGATGCTGCCAGACGAAGAACGACAGGAGGGCGACGCCGAACATGCCGGCCGCGGCGACCTTGTACCCGAACAGCGGTTTGCGGCAGAACACCGGGAGGAGCTCCGAGACGATGCCGAACCCGGGCAGCGCCAGGATGTACACCTCCGGATGGCCGAAGAACCAGAACAGGTCCTGGTACAGGTAGCTGCTCCCGCCGAGTTGATTGACGAAGAACGCGGTCTGCACGGTCCGGTCGGTGACGATCATGTACATCCCGCCGACGAGTACCGGCGCGGCCAGCACGAACAGGAACGACACGGTGAGCGTCGACCAGACGAACATCGGCAGCCTGCTCCAGCGCATGCCGGGCGCCCGGTAGCAGATGATCGTGCAGATGAGGTTGAAGCCGGCCAGGATGACCGAGATGCCCATCAGGCCGAACGCGACGGCGTAGCCGTCCATGCCCTCGCCGGCCTGGATCGACAGCGGAGCGTACCCGGTCCATCCGGTGGGGAACCCGCCGAACAGCGTGCTGGACAGCAGGATGATGTAGGCGCAGGGGGTCAGCCAGAAGGACAGCGCTTCGATCCGCGGGAAGGCGGTCCGTTTCGAGCCGATCATCAGCGGCACGAAGTAGTTCCCGATTGGCCCGGTGATGACCGAGGTCATCATCATCATCATCATCGTGCCGTGCTCGCCCACCACCATGAGGTAGGCGCTGGGCGAGAGCACGTGGTAGGACGGCGACAGCAGCTCGGTCCTGATCGCCATCGCGAACAGGCCGCCGGTCAGGAAGTACGTGATCATCCCGAACAGGTACTGGATGCCGACCACCTTGTGGTCGAGGGTGTACCTGAAGTACCTCGCCAGGCCGGTGTCGTCCGCCTCGTCGCCGGCGTGCGAGATCGGGCGGCCGAGCATCTGCCTGACCAGGTTGTTGAAGACGCCGAGCCCGATCAGCCAGCCGAGGATAAGGAAGAGATAGCCGATCACGATGGCCATGTCGTTGTCGTCAGAGCCAGCGACCTGCTGGTAGCCGCTGCCGAGGAAGTTGCCGAGCAGGTGCCCGAGCACGTACCCGATGACCGCACCGATGATCGCGGTGTGCCACGCCGGGCGGAGCCACCAGGGCCGCGCCGTCCGTGGGGCGCCGGGCTCGCCTCCGCCGGGGATCTGAGCGCTTTCCGGCTGGATTTCGATGGCCATCTGCGTTACCTCTCTACCTTCCGCCGCGTCATGGCTGCTCAGGGTCGGCCGGGTTGTAGTAGCCGCCGCCCGCGCCGGTGAGTCCGAGCTGGACGAGGACCTTGCCGAGCGTGGGAACTACCGTCGGGTCGTAGGTCAGCGAATAGGGCGGCAGTATCTTGGTCAGCGAGGCCAGCTTGATCTTGGTCTGCTGCGCCCAGGTCTGGAAGGCGGACACCGAGAGGACTTGGCCGTAGTTGTACATGGCGCCGTGCCACAGGCCGCACAGCTCGTCACAGCGGACGACGAAGGTGCCCATGTGTTCGGGCGTGGTGTAGGCGACGTTGTTCACGCCGGGGTTCGCGTCGGCCTTCACCCCGAGCTGGTAGGCCCAGAAATCGTGGATGACGTCGAGCGAGGTGACGTTGAACGCCACCGCCTGGCCGACGGGGAGCATGAGCTGGGTGGTCTCGAACCCACCGTACTGCGGGTACCGGTAGGTGAAGGCCCACTGCTGCGCGATGACCTGCACCTGGAGGATGTTCGAGGTGTCCGGCTTCCAGATCGGCTGCGGGCCCTCGCCGCCGCCCGCCCCGGCCGGCGAGATCAGCTCGTAGGTGCCGAACACCGCGAGCGCCAGGACGATGGTGCTGGTCGCGACGATCCAGACGAGCTGGATCCGGGTGTGGCCGTGAATCGCGGGGGCGTCGGTCTCGTCGCCTTCCTTCTGCCGCCAGAACGTCAGCGCGTACCCGAAGTAGATCAGCACGCCGAGAACGACGGGGGTCGCGATCGTAGCCAGGACGGTCAGGTCGAACTGCTGGCCGGAGGCCGAGCTCGACATGGCGCCCGGCGGCAGGTGCGGACCCCAGACGATGTAGACCAGGGGACAGCAGATGGCGCTGGCCACCAACCAGAGAATCGCCAGCCGCAGGCCGTCGTTCCGCTCGGCGCGCGGACCAGACGGGCTCGCCGATTCCTCGGCCATCAGGCATCCACCTCCATTTGCCCGCTCATGTAACCCGGCGTCCCCATCGGGCCGCCGTTTCCGTCCAGATAGCCGAGACCGCAAGGGATGATGCACTGCCAGCGGAACGTCCCGCCCACATCCGGGGTCATGAAGCTGAACGTGACCACCTGGTGCGGGCCGCTCGTGCAGGGCGACGTGCCACACAGGTTGTTGTTCTCGTTCAGGGTCGTCGGCGAGGCGATCGGGACGTCGATGCCCAGGGCCGGCATCGTGAACGTGTGCTGGACGGTGCACTCGGACCACGAGTTCAGCACCGACGTCGGCTGGCCGTTTACGTATTCCACGCCGCCGATGGTGCCGGTGACACGACCCCAGATCGGGTTGCGCAGCGGGGTGCAGCCGTCGTAACCATAGATGGTCATGTTCACCCTGGTGTTGGCAGGCACCGCGAAGTAGGTGGTGTGCACCCACTGCTTGGTCTGCGGATTCTGGATGAAGTACGAGGGCCAGTCCGGCTTGTTGGTCACCGAGTTCTGCGGGTCGGTCTGCATCACGACGTTCACCTGGCCGTTGCTGGCGTACGGCGTGTAGTCCTCGACCGGCGGGGCGGCGAGGATGATGTGGATGACGACGAAGACAATGCCCGCGACCACCACCACGAACGCCGCGGCCAAGGTCGTCACGCGAGCCGCCAGTGACACCGGCTACCACCTCGTTTCTGTGCGACATCCGATGCACACGGTTGCAGCGGCCATCGCTTGCGCCCGTACCAGGCTGCCGGAAACCGGTGGGCAGCTTCCGATAGGCGGAAATCCGCAGGCACGATGCCGACTTACGCACCTGATCGTGACGGCGGAAGGTTAGGGGACGCAACATTGCGACGCGTGAATGACAAAATTGTCATGCGCCCCGGGTCGGCAGGCGCGGAACGGCCCTGCCGGGCCCGCTTTTGCGCCCGGCCACGTCCGGGATCCGGCCTGCCGCGGGCCGAGCCGGACGGCGGCGGGGCCCTCAGCCGCCACATCAGCCACTCTTAAGCGTCCTTGGGACATGGTTTGCAATCGATTGTGACACAGACGAGTAACAGATGAGGCCTGACCGTTAGCGGTACTTGACCGGCAACTGACCGGAGTAGAAACATCGGGACCAGGGCACCAACGGTTAGTGAGGACTGGGGGGGACCCGGTTCCACGACGGCCTGGGCTGGCAGCGGGCGTGGAGCCGCACCACGCGGGAGCGGCAGACGACCATAAGCGGCGAAGAGGCGATGACTTCGCAGGAAGCGGTTCAGGCCACAGTTACCCAGTCGGCGGATGCGGTTGCCGCCCGGATTCTCGTCGCTGACGACGAGCCGGGAATCCGGTCGTTCATCGGCCGGGCGCTGGGCGCGGCCGGCTACGCCACGGATTTCGCCGCCACCGGGGCGGAGGCGCTGGCGCGGGCGCGCGCCAGCCACTACGACCTGGTCATCCTGGACCTGGTCATGCCGGACATGGCGGGCCAGGTCATCCTCGAACGGCTGCTGGCCGCGCGGCCGGATCAGGCGGTCCTCGTGCTGTCCTGCCTGGCGGACGTCGCCGCCAAGGTGGACTGCCTGGAGCGCGGGGCCCAGGACTACCTGACCAAGCCGTTCTCGCTGGCCGAGCTGCTGGCCCGGGTCAGGGTCAGGCTGCGCGGCTGGCCCGCGGAGCTGGCCCACGACCGGGCCGCGGAGTTCATCAGGGCCGGGGATCTCACCCTGGACGTCGGGCGCCTGGTCGCCGACATCGGTACCGGCCCGGTCCCGCTGACCAGGCTCGAGTTCCTGCTGCTGCGCGAGCTGGCGGAGCATCCGGGCCAGTCAGTCACGAAGGGGCAGTTGCTGGCGACGGTCTGGGGGTACGACTTCGACCCCGGCTCGAACGTCGTCGACGTGTGCGTGCGGCGCCTGCGGTCCAAGCTCGGCTTCGGCCTGATCAAGACGGTGCGCGGTGAGGGCTATCAGCTCGTCGGCCACTGACGCGGACGCCTCAGAACCCGTGAGCCCCTGGTCCGGGTTCGGCAGGTTCGCGCTCAGGCTCAGCTGGCCGTACCAGCCCGGGCTGCTCGACGCTACGTGGGCGGTCTTCTCTGCCGTCAACCTGGCGGCCATCCTCGCGTTCCCCGGCTGGGAGACGATCCCGTTCCACGTCATCTGGATCAGCTTCACGCTGCTGTACGGGTTCCGCACCTGGGCGGCCACGCCCACGTTGTGGGTGCTCGGCGTGGTCATGGCGGTGACCGCCGCCGCGATCGGCTTCGACGTGGCGCGCGGGCTCACCGACGGCGCCGAGCTGACCGAGGTCCCCCTGATGGCCGCGATGTTCGGCGCGATGGTCTGGCACGCGCGGCGCAAGCTGGCCGCCGAGCAGGAGTCACGCCTCATCGGGGAGGAGAACGCGCGGCTGCTCGCCACCCAGCGCCGGTTCCTCCAGGACGCCTCGCACCAGCTGCGCACGCCGATCACGATCGCGCTGGGCCACGCCGAACTGCTCGCCGGCGGCCTGACCAGCCGTCAGGAGGGGCACGACATCCAGGTGGTGCTCGGCGAGCTGAACCGGCTGCGGCGGATCGCCGAGCGGCTCCTGGTCATCGCCGCCGCCGAGGGCCCGGAGTTCCTGCACCTCGAGCCAGTCGCGCTGGACAGCTTCACCATGGAGATCCTGCGCCGGTGGCGGCCGACCGCGAACCGCAGCTGGCAGGTCGGCCGGCTGGACAAGGTCACCGTCCAGGCGGACCGGGAGCGGCTCGGCCTGGCCGTCGACGCGCTGCTGGAGAACGCGGTGCGGCATACCGCCGGCGGCGACGTGATCAAGCTGTCGGTCCTGGCCGGGCGGGCCGGCGGGCCCGCGCGGATGATCGTCGCGGACGGCGGGCAGGGCATCCCAGCCGAGCTCCTCTCGCACATCTTCGACAGGTTCCGCAGCGGTGACAGCGGGCATCCCCGGGGGACCGGCCTGGGGCTGGCCCTGGTCCGCGCCGTGGCCCGGGCGCATGGCGGCGACGTCCTGGTGCGCAGCCGGCCGAACCAGGGCAGCGAGTTCGAGTTGCTGCTGCCCGCGCCCTTCCCGCCGCTCGCGTTGTCGCCGGCCGCGCCCGCGGGCGAACCGGCCGCGGGTGACACACTGGCACGCAAGCCATGACATCAGGGCGGTGAGGGCGGGGTGAATCCGGGCATGGGGCAGCAGACCTGGGCGGGCGCGATCCGCGAGGTGTGGCAGTTGGCGGTCAGGCACAAGCTCGCCGCCACCTTCGCGGCGCTGTGCGTGGCGGGCTCGCTGATCGGCATCGCCCTGGCCAGCTCGGGTCCGGCGAGGCCGGCCGGGCCGGTCGCCGATCCGCCCGCGCCCTCGTTCAGCTTTCCCGTCCTCGGCCATTCCGCGCAGCGGATCTCGCTCGCAGGCTACGCGGGCCGGCCGCTCATCGTGAACTTCTTCGCGTCCTGGTGCGAGCCGTGCCAGCAGGAAACCCCGCTGCTGGCCCGGTTCTACCGCGGCGAGCACGGCAAGGTCGCGCTGGTCGGCCTGGATGAGAACGACATCCTCAGCCACGCGCTGTCGTTCACCCGCGCCAAGGGTGTCACCTACCCGGTGGGCTGGGACCCTGAGTTCACGGCCGCATCCGCCTACGGGGTCAGCGGGCTGCCGCAGACCTTCTTTCTCAACGCCAGGCACCGCATCGTCGATCGCGTCTTCGGCGCGGTTACGCTCGCCGAGCTGAACAAGGGCATCGCGCTCGCGACAGGGGAGGCGACCAGTTGAACACCCCGACCACCACGGACCCCCCGTACGTACCGATCCGGCGCAGCGGCTGGCCGGTCCGCCGCACCCCGCTCTGGCTAGTGGCCGCGCTCGTCCTGCTGGTCGGCGGCATCTGGCTGACCTCGCTCTCGCACAAGCCCTCGCACGCCCAGCAGGTCAGCGACCTGAACGCCTACCTGAGTGACATGAACGCCGGGATCGAGTCGTGCGCGGGCGGGGTCACAGAATCGCAGCAGGCGCTGAGCGCGGTGGAGGCCGGCGCGACGGGCGAGCTCAACACGGCCATCAGCCTGGTGAACTTCGACGCGGCGAACTGTTCGCCCGCCAACAGCCAGCCGCTGGACGACCTCACCCAGTACCAGGTGACGGAGTCACTGGCCAGCTTCAACCTGCCGCAATGCACCAACGACTTCGTGACGTGGGCCTTTCCCTACGCCATGCAGGCGCAAGAGGACATGGCCAGCGTGCTGACGGCCCAGGGCGCGCCCGCCAAGGCGGCGGCCAATGCCGCCCTGGCGAAGGCACTGGGCAAGCTCGACGCCGAGCGCGCGACGATCTACTCGATCCTGCGGTCCGCCGAGCGCGCGGTCTCCGACCACGCGGCGCTGCCCAGCCTGCCCGGCTAGCCCGACCCCGGCTAGCCCGATCTACCAAGCAGGGCCTAGTGGGCGTCCTTCTGCCTGGACTTGCTGGCCATGCCGACGACCCCGGTCAGGCCGAAGGTGAGCCCGCCATGCCACAGGCCGCTCACGACCCCGTGCAGGACGCCGCCGCCGGTGACCACGGTCAGCACGAGCGCGATCGCGGCGCACGCGATCGCGGGCAGGGCGGCGAAGCGCCACGGGTTGCTCCTGGCCCAGCGGATGGCCCGGCTAGGCCTGGCCCGCCACAACGCACCGGCCGCGGCCACCACGAAAAACGCCACCGCGCCTATGGCCAGGGAGCCGCTCACCGCGCTCAGGCCCAGGCCGCCCCGGATAACGTGCAGGCCCAGGTCGCCGGCGGCGACGACGCCCCCGGTCAGGACTGCGGCCGTCCACGGCGCGCCGGACAGGGCCGCGCCGGAAATCGACATCTCCTCACGCCGGGAGAGGTCCTGGTCGTTCTGAGTCGGCGCGGACATCTGAATCCCTGCCCTTCGAGCACCTCGCGCGATAATCACGTCATATCGCGTCTTGAAGGCAGCGTACCACGCGTTCGGGCGTACGCCATCCGCGGCGCGCGCGGGGGTTGCGGTTCTCAGCGGACTCCTCGCGTCCGCACAGGACCGAGGTAACGGCCGACCGGGGTTCTGTATGACTACGGTGCTTGCCTGGGGGCAGCAGCGGTCTGGACGTACCCTGGTCTGGTCGAGGGCGAGGACGATGCAGGAGAACGAGAGCGCCGACGGGGGCGGCTGGGAGCGGCCGGACCACCCCGATCACGAGACGATCGCCTTTGGGGACGGGCCTGCCCCGGATCGGGGCAGCTTCGGCGAGGACGGGTACGGCCCGACCGGCTACGGCCGATACGGCACCACCGGCTACGGCGGGTCAGGCACCGCAGGCCAGGGCGGGTCCGGCACCGCCGGGTGGGGGCCGTACGCGCCCGCGCCCCCGCCGCCACCGGTCCCCCCGAGGCGGAAGGGGCACACGCTCCGCTACGTCACCGCCGCCGTGCTCGCCGCGGGCCTCGGCGCCGGGCTGACCGCCACCTTCGACACCCAGAACGCGGGCTCCTCTCCCCGCTCCAACGGCATCGCCGCCAGTGACATCCCCGGGCCGCACGACAACGCGGCCGGCAGCGCGTCGTCCTCCGCGCCGCTGAACCAGGCGGCGGTGGAGGCCAAGGTCAAGCCGGGCCTGGTCGACATCGACGCCACGCTCACGTACCAAGATGAATCGGCCGAGGGGACCGGGATGATCCTGTCGCCGACCGGCCTGGTCCTGACCAACAATCACGTGATCGACGGGGCCACCACCGTGGTCGTGACCCTGGCCGGGTCGCACGCGACGTACCAGGCCCGGGTGGTCGGCTACGACAACACCGATGACGTCGCGCTGCTTCAGCTCAGCGGCGCCCCGATGCTAACCGCGGTCAGCATCGGCAACTCCGCGCAGGTCAGCCTGGGCACCCCGGTGCTCGCGCTCGGGAACGCCGAGGGGCGGGGCGGCGTGACGCCCGCCCGGGGCGTCATCGACGGGCTGAACCGCTCCATCCAGGCCAGCGACGAGGGATCGGGCACCACCGAGGACCTGAGCCACATGCTGCAGACCAACGCCGGGATCCAGCAGGGCGATTCTGGCGGCGTCCTGGTCAATAACGCGGGCCAGGTCATCGGCATGATCACCGCCGCGAACACCGGCTCGGGACGCATCGCAGGCACGATCGGCTTCGCCATCCCGATCGACAGCGCCCTGGCCATCGCCAGGCAGATCGCCGCGGGCCAGGCCAGCGCGACGGTGTACATCGGCACGCCCGGCTTCCTGGGCGTCGTGGCCGCGCAGAGCAACAGCCCCGATCCGCGCCAGCAGGCCTTCGACGAACAGCAGCTGGCGCGGGGTGATCGCGGCGGCCGCGGCCGCCGCGGCGGTAACGGGGCCTGCCTGGCCCCGGGGCAGCCACCATTCGGCGTCCCGGCCAGCATCGCGCCGGTCGGTACCGGCACGCTCATCCTCGGCACCCTGTGCGGGACGGCCGTGGCCGGCGACGGCCTGACGCCGGGCGACGTGATCATCTCGGTCGACGGCCGGGCCGTCACCACCCCCAGCTCGCTGACCGAAATCGCGGCCAGGTACCACCCTGGGACGGTCGTCTCGGTCACCTGGGAAGGCGTCAACGGCATCAGGCACACGACGTCGGTCAAGCTCGGCCCCGGCCCCGCCAGGTAGCGCCCGCCCGGCCGGAGCCCGGCGTCAGGCGCTGAGCCAGGACCGCAGCCGCGCCTCGCTGGCGCCGATCGAGCCGATCTCCACGTACTCATCCGGCGTGTGCGCGATCTCGGAGAGGCCCGGGCCGTAGTTCACGGCCGGGACGCCGAGCGCGGCGAACCTGGCCACGTCGGTCCAGCCGAGCTTGGCGCGCGGGGTGCCGCCGACCGCCGCCACGAAGGCCGCCGCGGCGGGCTGGGCCAGGCCCGGCCGCGCGCCCTCGGCGACGTCGAGCACCGTCACCGGCCACGCCGGGAACAGCGAGCGCACGAAATCCTCCGCCTGCGCGGCGTCCCGGTCCGGCGCGAACCGGTAGTTGACGGTCACCACGCACTCGTCGGGGACCACGTTCCCTGCCACGCCGCCCCGGATCCCGACGGCGTTCAGGCCCTCGTGGTAGCGCAGCCCCTCGACGTCGGGCTCCCTGGCGGCGTACCCGCGCAGGACGGCGAGGATGTCGCCCGCCTCGTGGATCGCGTTACGCCCCATCCAGGAGCGCGCCGTGTGCGCCCGCCGGCCCGCGGCCGTGATCTCGGCGCGCAGCGTACCCTGGCACCCCGCCTCGATCTCGCCGGAGCTCGGTTCCATCAGGACGGCGAAGTCGCCGGCCAGCAGGTCGGGACGTGTGCGGCTCAGCCGCAGCAGCCCGTTGCGCTCGGCCGCGACCTCCTCGCAGTCGTAGAACACGTAGGTGACGTCCCGGCCGGGCGCGGTGAGCGAGGCGGCGAGCTTGAGCTGGACCGCGACTCCGGATTTCATGTCGGTCGTCCCGCAGCCGTACAGCCGGGAGCCCTCGGCGTGCGAGGGAAGGTTGCCCGCGATCGGCACGGTATCGAGGTGCCCGGCCAGGATCACCCGTTCCGGCCGCCCCAGCGTCGTCCGTGCGACGATCACGTTGCCGTCCCGGTACACGGCCAGGTGCGGCAGCGGGCGCAGCGCGCGCTCGATGGCGTCCGCGAGCGGCCCCTCGTCGCCGCTGACCGAGGGGATGTCGACGAGCCGCGCGGTCAGGGCCGCCCCGTCAAGGTCAAGATCCAGGTCTAGCTCAAGGTCACGGTCCACCCAGTCAGGATAGGGATGTCGCCGCGGACAGGGCCTGGGGTGCCCCGGTGGGCAGCGCCCGGGCCGCGGCGCGCAGCGCGGTCACGATCACCGCGACCGAAGGCCTGCGCACGCTGGCCGTGCGGGTCACGGCGTAGATATCCCTGACCAGGTCCAGGCCGTGCGGCAGGTCACGGACCGCCACCCGGCGCTCCCCCGCCGCGATGACCAGCCTCGGCAGGATGGCGATGCCGATCCCGCGCGCCACCAGGCTCACGATGGTGAACAAGCCCTCGAACTCCGAGAGCACCGGGGGCACCACCCCCACGGCGGCGAGCAGCCGGTCCACCGCCTGCCTGGACGGCTCGCCGGCGGGGGCGGCCAGCCACGGCTCGTGCCGCAACGCCCGCAGGTCGACGGGCTGGCCGGGATCGGCGGCCCGGTGGGCGCGCGGTACGACGAGGACCAGCCGGTCGCGGACCAGGTGGAAGCAGGTCAGGATGGAGCCGCCCGCCTCGATGTCGTCGGCCAGGCGGCCGGTCCAGTCGTCCACGATCGCGACGTCCACCTCACCGGACCGGACCTGGCCCAGGCCCTCACCGGCCGGGGTCTGGCGCAGCACGAGCGCCAGCCCCGGGTGCGCGCGCAGGCTGCGCGCGAGCGCGGGCGCGAACGCGACCGCCGCGGAAGGGAACGCCGTCGCGACCACCCGGCCGGCCTGCGGCGGCCCGGGCCGACAAGTCGGTCTCGGCCTCCTCGACCATGGCCAGGATCCGCTCGGCGTGCTGGGCCAGGCGCCGGCCCGCGTCGGTGAGCTCGGCCCGGCGGGCGGACCGGTCGAGCAGCGCGGTACCCGCCTCGCGCTCAAGGGCGGCGAGCTGTTGCGACACGGCGGAGGGCGTGTAGCCGAGGACGGCGGCCGTCCCGGCGATCGTGCCGCGGGCGGCGAACTCCTTGAGGAGACGCAGCCTGTGCAGGTCAAGCATAAGAGAATCTTAGTCTCTGCTAAAGAGATCAGCGCTTGTGCTTATGGTCAGTAGCCGGTGAAACTTAAGCAGGTATTCAGGGTTGTTACGGCGACCGTGAGGTAGCTCCGCAGCTTCCTCGTTGCGTCGATGACCCTATTCGTCACGTGTCCGCCTATCCCGCAGCTAGGAGCGCCGCTTCCGTGGCTCTCACGATCGCGCCGTCCCCGGTTACCAAGTCCGCTACCACCCGCCCTGGCCCTTCCTGCCTGGGTTCCCCGCGAGTGGCCTTCTCCGCGACCCTCGCCGCCAACGAGTTGATGGACGCCAGGCGCCGTCGCGGCGAACCGGTGCTGCCGATGGGGTTCGGCGAGGCAGGCCTCCCGGCCCACCCGATGCTGCGCGAAGCGCTGGCCGACGCCGCCGGGTACAACTCGTACGGCGCGGTGGTTGGGCACACCAGGCTGCGCGAGGCGGCCGCCTCGTACTGGGGCAGGCGCGGGCTGCCCACCGACGCGGACCTCGTCGTGGCGGGCCCGGGCAGCAAGGCGCTGCTGTTCGGGCTGGTCAGTGCCATCGGCGGCGACGTCGCGGTGACCCGGCCCAGCTGGGTCAGCTACGCCGCGCAGGCGGCCCTGACCGGGCACGCGGCTTACTTCGTGCCCGGTGACGGCGGCGTGCCCGACGCCGGCGAACTGGCGCGCACCGTATCGGCGGCGCGCGCGGCGGGCCGCCGGGTCCGCTCGGTCATCGTCACGCTGCCCGACAACCCCACCGGGCGGATGGCGCCGCCCGCTGCCGTGCGGGACCTGTGCTCGGTCGCGGACCGCCACGACCTGATCATCATCTCCGATGAGATCTACCGGGACCTCGTCCACGACGGCAAGGCCGAGTTCGCCAGCCCCGCGTCGCTGGCCCCCGAGCGGACCGTGGTGACCACCGGGCTGAGCAAGAACCTGGCCCTGGGCGGCTGGCGCCTGGGGGTGGCCAGGATGCCGGACGGCTGGCTCGGCCGTGAGCTCGCCGGCCGGCTGGCCGGGGTGGGCAGCGAGATCTGGTCGGCGCCCGCCGGGCCCGTCCAGCAGGCGGCCGCGGTCGCGTTCGGCGAACCGCCCGCGCTCGCGGAGCGGATCGCGCTCAGCCGCCGACTGCACGCCAGCGTCGCCCAGGAGGTCGCGCTCCGTTTCGCCAAGGGCGGCGCGTCCGTGCCCACACCACAGGCGGCGTTCTACGTGTACCCGGACTTCACGCCGCTCGCGGGCGTCCTGCTCGAGCGGCACGGTGTCACCACCGACGATGGCCTGGCCGCGCTGCTCCTGGAGCGGTACGGGGTCTGCGTGCTGCCTGGGAGCGCGTTCGGCGAGGAGGGCTGGCGGCTCCGGCTTCGCGCCGCGACCTCGCTGCTCTACGGCGAGACCGAGGCCCAGCGCAGCTCCGCGCTGGACGCGGCCGACCCCTGCTCCCTGCCCTGGATCGCGGCGTCGCTTGACCGGCTGGACGAGGTGCTGGCCGACCTGACTGGATGCGGGGGTGGTACCACCGCTCGTTCGGGATAACGGGTTTGATGGTCTTTCATGAGCTACGCCGAGCCGCCGCCGCCCTCGTTCCTTTTCGATCTGGACGGAACGCTCATCGACAGCGTGTACCAGCACGTCATCGCCTGGCGCGCGGCGTTGTCCGAGATCGGGATCGACCTGTCCGTTTGGCGGATCCATCGGCGGATCGGGATGAGCGGCGGGCTGTTCGTGTCCGCTCTGCTGCGGGAGACGGGGCGGTCGCTGTCGCACGCCGACATCGACCTGCTCCAGGAGGCGCACGCGGCGCAGTACCGGGCGCAGCTGGACTCCGTCACCGCGCTGCCCGGGGCGCGTGACCTGCTCGGCCTGCTTACCGAGGCGGGCGTGCCGTGGGCCATCGCGACCAGCGGGTACGCGGCGACCGCGCGGCCCGCGCTCGCCCTGCTCGGACTGCCGGAGGACACCCCGATGGTGACGCGCGATATGGTGCGGCACGCCAAGCCCGACCCGGACCTGTTCCTGGCCGCGGCCGCCCTGCTCGGGGTGGACCCGAGATACGCGATGGTGGTCGGCGACAGCGTGTGGGACCTGCTCGCGGCGCGGCGCGCCGGGGCGCTCGGCGTGGGGCTGCTGTCGGGCGGGTACGGGCGGGAGGAACTCGAGCGCGCCGGGGCGTACCGGGTCTACGCGGACCCGGCCGAGATGCTCGCGCGCATCGACGAGGTCGGGGTCAGGACCGGCCGGGGCTGACGTTCGCGGTACGTCTCTGGGGTCCCGCAGGCCCCACGAACCCCCCTACACACGGTGACCGGGATCACACCACGACGTGTTCAGAAGGTTTTCGCCTGCAGGTCGCATGGGTCTCGCTAGGAACGGCTCCTTTGCCCGCGAGTGGGGATTAAATGGATGGGTAAGCGGTCGGGGCGCCGCGACATGACGGCGCCTTGGTGTCATTCGGGGAGGCGAATCGCCGTGCCCACCGTGCGTCGGATCATCGTTGGCGTGCATGGGTCGCTCGGAAGCCTGCAGGCGCTGCGCTACGCGGCGGACGAGGCCAGGCAGCGGGACGTGCCGCTGCTGCCGGTCATCGCCTGGGTCCCGCCGGGCGGCGACCTCGCGGAGCGCCGGCACTCCTCGCCCTACCTGCGCAAGCTCTGGCGGGAGGCCGCCTGGGAGCGGCTCACGGCCGCGTTCGACGACGGCCTGGGCGGGATGCCCGCCGACCTGCAGGTCGAGCCCCACGTGGAACGCGGCGAGACCGGCGCGGTACTCGTCGACGTGGCGAACCACCCAGAAGACCTGCTCATCATCGGGACCGGCCGCCGACGCCTCCTCAGGCGGCTGTTCCGCAGTTCGGTGACGCGTTACTGCCTGGCGCACGCGAAGTGCCCGGTGCTCGCCGTCCCGCCCTCGGCGCTGATGGACGAGATGAGCCGCAGCCTGCACGCCTGGCACGTCCGCAGGCACGCGCTCATCCCGGACACCCCGCAGATCTAGCGCCCCGCATGGGTTCCGTTAGGAACCCGGATGCGGGCGCATGGGTCCTGCAAGGGCGCTTCTAACGGGTCGGTCCCAGAGCGTTAACTAAGGATGTTCTTCCGGGCTCAGGCGTGTCCGGCATCGCTATGACCAGCGGCTCGTCACTAGGAGTCACCGTGTGGGATCTGTTCTACGTCGGCCTGACGATCGTCGTCTTCGCCGTACTGCTCCTCATCCTGAAGGGGATTGAGACCTTTGAGCGCTGAGAACTGGATCGGCCTGATAGGTGGCGTCCTGCTGACGATCTACCTGTTCGTGGCCCTCGTCCTGCCTGAGAGGTTCTGATGAATGACACGGCCGCGGGCTGGCTGCAGTTCCTCTTTCTCTTCGCCGCGCTGGCGGCGTGCTACGTGCCGCTGGGCAACTGGATCGCGCGCATCTTCACCGACAAGAAGCACTGGCGGGTCGAGCGCGGCATCTACAAGCTGACCGGGATCGACCCGGACGCGGACATGCGCTGGAGCGTGTACGTGCGCTCCATCCTG
This sequence comes from uncultured Actinomycetes bacterium, assembly GCA_963789225.1. Lineage (GTDB taxonomy): Bacteria > Actinomycetota > Actinomycetes > Streptosporangiales > Streptosporangiaceae > Palsa-504. The sequence goes on along the minus strand of CAWBKD010000025.1, from coordinate 72,152 downwards.
GCGTTCTCGCTGGTCAGCGTGCTGTTCGTGTACCTGATCGAGCGGACCCAGCACTGGCTGTTCTGGGCGATCGGGATGACCAACGTCACGCCGGACACCGCGTGGAACACGGCGGTCTCGTTCACCACGAACACCAACTGGCAGAACTACGCCGGCGAAGCCACCATGAGCTACCTGACCCAGATCGCCGGGCTCATGGTGCAGCAGTTCATGTCGGCCGCGGTCGGGCTGGCGGTCGCGATCGCGATGATCCGGGGGTTCACCAGGTCCCGGACCGACCGGCTCGGAAACTTCTGGGTCGACGTGACCCGCGGGGTGATCCGGTTGCTGATCCCGCTGGCGGTCATCGGCTGCCTGGTCCTGGTGGCGGGCGGGGCGATCGAGAACTTCGCCAACTACCACGCGATCACCACGCTGTCCGGCGCCCACCAGACGATCGTGGGCGGTCCGGTGGCGTCGCAGGAGTCCATCAAGGACCTGGGCAACAACGGCGGCGGCTGGTTCAACGTCAACGCGGCCCACCCGTTCGAGAATCCCAACCCGTTCACGAACATCTTCATCATCTTCATGCTGCTGCTGATCCCGTTCAGCACGCCGCGCGCGTTCGGCAAGATGGTCGGCGACAACCGGCAGGGGTACGCGCTGGTCGCGGCCATGGTGATCATCTGGGCGTGTGCGGTAGGCGGGGTGACGTTCTTCGAGTCCCACCTGGGCACCGCCGGAATCGGGCCCCAGCTCGCGCACGGCACGTACGAGGGCGTGGAGACCAGGTTCGGCCCGCACGGCTGCTCGCTGTTCGCCGTGTCGACCACGGTGACGTCGACCGGATCGGTGGACTGCTTCCACGACTCGCTGACGCCGTTCGGCGGCGGCATCGCGCTGATGGATATCGCGCTGGGCGAGATCGCGCCGGGCGGGACCGGGGCCGGCATGTACGGCATCCTGGTCCTGGCCATGGTCACGGTGTTCGTGGCCGGGCTGATGGTCGGCCGGACGCCGGAGTACATCGGCAAGAAGATCCGGCCCACCGAGATGAAGTACGCGGCGCTGTACTTCCTGACCTTGCCGGTGATCATCCTGACCTTCTCGGCGATCGCGATCGGCACGCACTGGGGCCAGAGCGCGATCTTCAACCCCGGGCCGCACGGGCTGACCGAGGTCGTGTACGCGTACGCCTCCATGGCCAACAACAACGGGTCGGCCTTCGCCGGCCTGGGCAGCGGGGCCACCTTCTACCAGATCACCGGCGGCATCGACATGCTGCTCGGCCGGTTCGCGCCGGAGATCTTCGCCCTGGGCCTGGCCGGGTCGCTGGCCAGACAGGCGCCCACACCGGCCAGCGCCGGGACGCTGGATACCAGGACGCCGCTGTTCGTCGGCATGCTCGTCGGCGTGATCCTCATCCTGGTCGGCCTGACCTACTTCCCCGCACTCGCGCTGGGCCCGTTCGCAGAAGGACTGCACTGAGATGTCTGTGACAACTGAGAGCCCGGGTACCCCGGCCGCTCCGTCCTCCCGTACCCAGGCGCGAGTCGAGCACCGGGTCGGCGGCGGCCTGCTCGACCCGAAGATGCTGTGGAAGGCGACCCCGGACGCGTTCAAGAAGCTGGACCCCCGGGTCCAGATCAAGAACCCGGTCATGTTCGTGGTCGAGGTCGGCGCCCTGCTGTGCATGTACACGGCAATCCGTTCGTCGTCGGCATTCAACTGGACCATCGTGGTCTGGCTATGGCTGACCGTGGTGTTCGCCAACCTGGCCGAGGCGGTGGCCGAGGGCCGCGGCAAGGCGCAGGCCGACACGCTGCGCCGGGCCAAGCGCGAGACGATGGCGCGCCGACTGACCAACTGGCAGCCCGGGATGGAGGCCTCCGCGCTGCGCGAGGAGGCCGTGCCGGGCACGGGCCTGACCCTCGGCGACTACGTGGTGGTCGAGGCCGGGCAGGTCATCCCCGGTGACGGGGACGTGGTCGAGGGCATCGCGTCGGTGGACGAGTCGGCCATCACCGGCGAGTCCGCCCCGGTCATCCGGGAGTCCGGCGGCGACCGGTCCGCGGTGACCGGCGGCACCACCGTGCTGTCGGACAGGATCGTGGTCAAGATCACCTCCAAGCCGGGCGAGACGTTCATCGACCGGATGATCGCCCTGGTCGAGGGGGCCAAGCGGCAGAAGACGCCGAACGAGATCGCGCTGAACATCCTGCTGGCCGCGCTGACCATCATCTTCATGCTCGCGGTGATCTCGCTGCAGCCGATGGCGTTCTACTCCAAGGCGCCGCAGACCCTGGTCATCCTGGTCGCCCTGCTGGTGGCGCTGATCCCGACCACGATCGGCGCGCTGCTGTCCGCGATCGGCATCGCGGGCATGGACCGGCTGGTGCAGCGCAACGTGCTGGCCATGTCCGGCCGCGCCGTTGAGGCGGCCGGGGACGTGAACACGCTGCTGCTGGACAAGACCGGCACGATCACCATCGGGAACCGGCAGGCCACCGAGTTCCTGCCGGTCGGCGGGGCCACCCGGGAGCAGGTGGCCGACGCGGCGCAGCTGTCGTCGATGGCCGACTACACGCCGGAGGGCCGCTCGATCGCGGTGCTGGCCAAGAACGAGTACGGGATGCGGGAGCGGCCAGAAGGCGAGCTGTCCGGCGCGGAGTTCGTCGAGTTCACCGCGCAGACCAGGATGAGCGGCATCGACCTGGCCGACGGGAGGCAGGTGCGCAAGGGCGCCGCCTCCTCCGTCGCCCAGTGGGTTCGGGACAACGGCGGCACCCCGCCGGATGACCTCGGGCCGCTGGTCGACGGGATCTCGGCGGCCGGCGGTACCCCGCTGGTGGTGGCCGAGCGGGTCGACGGCAGCGCCAAGGCGCTGGGCGTGATCCAGCTCAAGGACATCGTCAAGGAGGGCATCGCCGAGCGGTTCGCCGAGATGCGCAAGATGGGCATCCGCACCGTCATGATCACCGGCGACAACCCGCTGACCGCCAGGGCCATCGCGGACGAGTCCGGGGTGGACGACTTCCTGGCCGAGGCGACGCCGGAAGACAAGATGGCGCTGATCCGCAAGGAGCAGGAGGGCGGCCACCTGGTCGCGATGACCGGCGACGGCACCAACGACGCCCCGGCGCTGGCCCAGGCCGACGTCGGCGTGGCCATGAACACCGGCACCTCGGCCGCCAAGGAGGCCGGGAACATGGTGGACCTGGACTCCAACCCGACCAAGCTCATCGAGATCGTGGAGATCGGCAAGCAGCTGCTCATCACCCGGGGCGCGCTGACCACCTTCTCGATCACCAACGACGTCGCGAAGTACTTCGCGATCATCCCGGCCATGTTCTCCTCCGTGATCCCAGACCTGGGCAAGCTCAACATCCTGCACCTGTACAGCCCGAAGTCGGCGATCACCTCGGCGATCATCTTCAACGCGCTGATCATCGTCGCGCTGATCCCGCTGGCGCTGCGCGGCGTGCGCTACCGGCCGGCCTCCGCGCAGTCGATGCTGCGCAGGAACCTGGTCATCTACGGCATCGGCGGGCTGATCATCCCGTTCATCGGCATCTGGGCCATCGACCTGATCGTCCAGCTAATCCCCGGATTCGGCAGGTGAGCGGCATGAACCGCCTTCCCGTCATTGTCAGGCAGCACATCGCGGGGTTCCGCATCCTGCTGGTGTTCACCGTGCTCTGCGGGTTCGTCTACCCGCTGGTCATGACCGGCATCTCCCAGGTGGTCTTCCACAACAAGGCCGACGGCTCGCTGGTGAGCTACAACGGCCATGTCGTCGGGTCGGGCCTGCTGTGCCAGGAGTTCGTGGACGCCAAGGGCAACCCGCTGCCGCAGTACTTCCAGCCGCGGCCCTCGGACGCGGTGGTCAGCGGGGAGAAGAACGACTACGGCTGCGACCCGCTGTACTCGTCAGCATCCAACCTCGGCCCCACCAACCCGGTCGAGATCCAGCTGATCGAGCAGCGGGAGAAGCAGATATCCGCGTTCGACCACGTGCCGATCTCGCAGATCCCGTCGGACGCGGTGACCGCATCGGGGTCCGGGCTCGACCCGGACATCACGCCCGCGAACGCGTACATGCAGGTCGACCGGGTGGCCGCGGCCCGGCACCTGCCGGCGGCCGAGGTCCGCAACCTGGTCACCGAGAACGTCACGGGCCGGACGCTCGGCTTCCTCGGCGAGCCGACGGTCAACGTGCTCACCCTGAACATCCTGCTCGACGAGCTCTCGGCCAAGTCCGGCTGAGCTGGGCCATGGCGGAGCGGGGAGACTCCCGGCCGGAACCCGATGGGACGCCCGCGGTCCCGGGTTCCGGCCGGAGCCTGCCTGACCATCCGGCCGTGATCCTGCTCGTCGAGGACCAGCCCGAGCTGGTCCGGGCGCTGCGCATCAACCTGCGCGCCAGGCAGTACGAGGTCGTCTCGGCGCGGACCGGGCGAGAGGCCCTGGCGCTGGCCGCGAGCCACCCCCCGGACGCGATCATCCTCGACCTGGGGCTGCCCGACATCGACGGCACCGAGGTGATCGTCGAGCTGCGCCGGTGGTGCAAGGCCCCGATCATCGTGTTGTCCGGCCGGACCAGTCCCGGCGACAAGATCGGCGCGCTGGACGTGGGCGCCGACGACTACGTGACCAAGCCGTTCGCCATGGCCGAGCTCCTGGCCAGGCTGCGCGCCGCGCTGCGGCGCGACGACGGCGAACTAGGCCATGGTCAGCCGCACGCGGCCACGATCGGCCGGTGGCTGGTGGACCTGGACGCGCACCAGGTGACCGGCGGGGGCGGTGAGGGCAGCCCGGGCGAGACGCTCCGGCTGACGCCCACCGAGTGGCGGATCCTGGAAATCCTGCTGCTCCGTCCGGGACAGCTCGTCGGCTCGGCGCAGCTCCTGACCGGGGTCTGGGGCCCGGGGTTCCAGCAGCGCACCAACTACCTCCGCTTCCACATGGCCCGGCTCCGCCGCAAGCTGGAGGACAACCCGGCCCGGCCCCGCCACCTGCTCACCGAACCCGGCATGGGGTACAGGTACCAGCCGTAACCCCAGGTCCTGGGGCTTTGGGCCGCGCCCTCGCCGCCTTCGGGGTCATCGGCGGTACGAGGCCCGCAGGATATGCCGCAAAATGTGAAGCGCAGGACTATCCACGGGGAGCGGAGATGAAGGCACTGGCCGCGGACGACCCGCGAGTGATAGGCGAGTACCGGCTGCAATCAGTGCTGGGCCAGGGCGGCATGGGCCGGGTCTACCTCGGGCTCTCCCCTGCGGGCCGGGCGGTGGCCATCAAGGTCGTCCACCCCGACCTGGCCCGGGACGCCGAGTTCCTGCGCCGCTTCGGGCAGGAAGTCGCCGCGGCCCGGGCGGTCAGCGGGATCTACACCGCGCCGGTCGTGGCCAGCGGGCTCGACGAGATCCCGCCCTGGCTGGCCACGGCGTTCGTGCCGGGCCCCGCGCTGGACCAGGTGGTCACCGAGCACGGTCCACTGCCCGAGCCGGCGCTGTGGCCGCTGCTGGCCGGGCTGGTCGAGGCGCTCCAGGCGATCCACGCCTGCGGGGTGGTACACCGCGATCTCAAGCCCGCCAACGTGCTGCTCGCCGCCGACGGGCCGCGGGTGATCGACTTCGGGATCTCCCGCGCCGCCGACGGCACCGCGCTGACGGCCGCCGGGGTGGTGTTCGGCACTCCGGGTTACATGTCGCCCGAGCAGGCCGAGGGCATGCCGGCCGGGCCGGCGAGCGACGTGTTCGCGCTCGGGTGCGTGATGGCCTACGCGGCGGGCGGCGCCGGGCCGTTCGGTACCGGCACCGCGGCCGCGGTCCTGTACCGCGTCGTCCACACCGAGGCCGCCCTGAACGGGATGCCGCCGCGGCTGCGCGAGATCGTCTCCGGGTGCCTGGCCAAGGACCCGGCGGCCCGGCCGACGCCGCGCGCGCTATCGGGCCTGATCGCCGGCCGCGATCCGGGAACGGGGCCGTCCGCGGTCACGTTCTGGCCCCGGTCTGTCGGCAGCCTGATCGGCGCCTACCAGGCCAGGCTCGAACAGGAGACGGCCGGCCTGGTGAAGCTCTGCCGGTGGGGACGGTCGCGCACCCGCCGACCACGCTCTCCAACTCAGGACCTGGCCCGGCCGCCGCCCAGGGGCCGGCCGGTGCCGCGGGTCCGATGTCCGGCTGGCCGTCACAGCCGCCGCTGCACGCGGCGGGATCGCCCGCGTACCCGCCCGGGACGCAGCCCTACCCGCCGGGCTCGCCGGGTTACACCGGCCCCGCGGGCAGCCCGGGCTACCCGCAGCCGCAGGGGTACGGGCAGGGACCTGGTTACCCCGCGCCGCAGGGGTACGTCGGCGCCGCTCAGGGGCCGCAGGCGCCGCCGCCGCGCGGTTACGTCCCCGGCGGCCCCGGCGGGCCATCGGGCTACCCGCAGCAGTACCGGCCGGCGCCCCCCGTGCCGTTGACCCCGCCCCCGCCGCCCCCGCCGCCCAGCTTGCTGAACGCGATCCGGCTGATGTACGCGGGGGCCGGTTTCACGGCGCTCGAGGCGCTCGGCGTGATCGTGGTCGCCGGCTCACTAATCAAGAAGCACTCCGAGAGGGTCGCCACTTCGGGCCATACGACCACGCTCGGGGGCGTGGTAGTGGTCACTATCTTCTTCGCCCTGATCGAGATCGCCCTGTGGCTCGGGATCGCGCGGGCCTGCAGCAACGGCAGGAACTGGGCCCGGATCACCGGGACGGTCCTGTTCGGCCTGCACACCCTAGGCTTCCTTGGCGTGATCACCAGCGCGCACGCGGGCCTCGGCCTGACCAAGCTGCTGACGACCATCGGCTGGCTGATCGCCTGCGGCGCGGTGGTATTCCTCTGGCAGCGCCCGTCCAGCGCGTTCTTCGGGCGCACCGCACTCCCCCGTTAGCGCCGCCGCGCCTCACAATAGATGTGGATAGCGTCAGGTATACGAAAGAAGGAACGGGCCGGACATGGCTGAAAGCGGCGACCGGCTAGAGACCGGAGCGGATCAGGCGGGAGGTTCGCCGGGCCGGCCGGGACGCGGGCACCTGCGGATCTACCTCGGCTCCGCGGCCGGCGTCGGCAAGACCTTCGCCATGCTCAGCGAGGGGCATCGCCGCGCCGAGCGCGGCGCCGACGTGGTGGTGGCGTTCGCCGAGACGCACGGGCGCCCCCACACCACGGTGCTGCTCGACGGCCTGGAGATCATCCCCCGCGCCCGGCTGGAGTACCGCGGGGCGACCTTCGAGGAGATGGACCTGGACGCGGTGCTCGGCCGCCACCCGCAGATCGCGCTGGTCGACGAGTTCGCGCACACCAACGTGCCAGGTTCCCGCAACGAGAAGCGGTGGCAGGATGTCGAGGAACTGCTCGACGCCGGCATAGACGTGATCTCCACCGTCAACGTCCAGCACCTGGAGTCCCTCAACGACGTGGTCGAGAAGATCACCGGCGTTCCGCAGCGGGAAACCGTGCCCGACGCGATCGTGCGGGCCGCCGACCAGGTTGAGATGGTCGACATGACGCCCGAGGCGCTGCGCCGGCGGATGGCGCACGGGAACATCTACCCGCCGGAGAAGATCGACGCCGCGCTGACCAACTACTTCCGCAGCGGGAACCTCTCCGCCCTGCGCGAGCTGGCCCTGCTCTGGCTGGCCGACAAAGTCGACGAGGGGCTGCAGCGGTACCGGACCGAGCACAAGATCACCGGCGCGTGGGAGGCCAGGGAGCGCGTCGTGGTCGCGCTGACCGGCGGCCCGGAAGGCAGGACGCTGATCAGGCGGGCGGCGAGGATCGCCGCGCGCTCGGCCGGCGGTGACCTGCTGGCGGTGCACGTCACCAAGTCCGACGGCCTGACCGGCGCCGATCCGGCCGCGCTGGCCAGCCAGCGGCGGCTCGTCGAATCGGTGGGCGGCACCTACCACCAGGTGGTCGGGGACGACATCCCCGAGGCCCTGCTCACCTTCGCCCGCGCGGAGAACGCGACCCAGCTCGTCCTCGGCGCGAGCCGGCGGTCGTGGGTGACCGCCATGCTGACCGGGCCCGGCATCGGGTCCAGGACCATCCGCGGTTCCGGGGACATCGACGTGCACATCGTGACCCACGGCGAGATGGGCCGGGGCCGCGGCCTGCCGCGGGCCCACGGCGCGATCACGCTGCGTCGGCAGATCGCCGGGTACGTGATGGCCGCGGCGCTGGCCCCGGTGCTGACCGTGGCGCTGGCGCCTTTCCGCACCAGTATCAACCTGACCAGCGACGTGCTGATGTTCCTGGTCACGGTGATCGTGGTCGCCCTGGTCGGAGGGTTCATCCCGGGCGTGCTGGCCGCCGTGGTCGGCTCGCTGCTGCTCAACTACTACTTCACCCCACCCATCCACCTATGGACGATCGCGCAGGCGAACAATGCCCTCGCGCTCGGCGTGTTCGTCGCCGTAGCACTACTCGTCGCCTGGGTGGTCGACATCGCGGCCCGCCGCACCACGCAGGCCGCGCGGGCCAACGCAGAATCGGAGCTACTGGCCACCGCGGCGGGCAGCGTCCTGCGCGGCCAGCAGGGGCTCAGCGCCCTGCTCGACCGGATCCGCGAAGCGTTCGGCATGGATTCCGTGACGCTGCTTGAGTGCGGGACCCCCGACGGCAGCCAGCCCGCGGGCGCCTCGGCGGAGCGGCTCCGGGGCACGCCGGGCAGCTGGCACGTGGTCGCCACCACCGGCCCGCACCCCGTCACCCGGCCGGACGAGGCCGACGTCGAGGTGCCGGTCACCGACCGCCTGTCGCTTGCGCTGCGCGGCAGGCCGCTACCCGCCGCGGACCGCCGCGTGCTCGGCGCGTTCGCGTCCTACGCGGCCGTGGCCCTCGAGCAGCAGCGGCTGGCCGCCGAGGCCCAGGCGGCCAGGCCGATCGCGGCCGCCGACCGGATGCGGACCGCGCTCCTGGCGGCCGTCAGCCATGACCTGCGCACGCCGCTGGCATCCGCGAAGGCCGCGGTGACCAGCCTGCGGTCCAGGGACGTGGACTGGGCGGCCGAAGACCACGACGAGCTGCTGGCCACGGCGGACGAGTCGCTGGACCGGCTCGCCCACCTGGTGGACAACCTGCTGGACATGAGCAGGCTGCAGGCGGGCGCGCTGTCGCTGTTCCCCCGCCCGTCCGGCCTCGACGAGATCGTGTCCCGCGCGCTGGACAACCTGGACCCGGCCGCACGGGGCATCACGGTCGACATACCGGAATCCCTGCCCGAGATCAACGTCGACCCGGCCATACTCGAGCGCGTGATCGTGAACCTGACCGAGAACGCGCTGCGGTACTCGCCGCCGGGCCAGCCGCCGCTGCTGACCGCCAGCGCGCTCGGGGACCGGGTCGAGCTGCGCGTGGTCGACCGCGGCCCGGGCATCCCGGAGAAGGACAGGGACCGGATGTTCGTGCCGTTCCAGCGGCTGGGCGACACGGACAACACGACCGGCGTCGGGCTCGGCCTGGCCCTGTCGCGCGGCCTGACCGAGGCGATGGGCGGGACGCTCACTGCCGAGGAAACCCCCGGCGGCGGGCTGACCATGACCGTGTCGGTGCCAGCCGTCCCGCAGCAGGACTACGGGTACGAGCCCGGGCACCGGGAGCGCCAGGCGGCGGGGGAGACCGGGTCGTGACGCGGGTCCTGGTCGTCGACGACGAGCCGCAGATCCTCCGGGCGCTGCGGATCAACCTGCGTGTGCGGGAGTACGAGGTGCACGTCGCGGCGACCGGTGCCGAGGCGCTCCAGATGGCCAGCAGGTACCCGCCCGACCTGGTGATCCTCGACCTCGGCCTGCCGGACCTGGACGGCGTCGAGGTCATCCAGGGACTGCGCGGCTGGACCAAGGCGCCGATCATCGTGCTGTCGGGGCGAGCCGACAGCACGGACAAGGTGGAGGCGCTCGACGCGGGGGCCGACGACTACATCACCAAGCCGTTCGGGGTGGAGGAGCTGCTCGCCCGCATGCGCGCCGCCGTGAGGCGGACCGGAGCGGCGGCGGACCTGCCCAAGATCAGGCTCGGCCAGCTGGTCGTGGACCTGGCCGCCAAGCGGGTCACCCGGCAGGCTGCAGTGCCGATCGGGGCGGGGCCGATCGGGGCGGGGCCGATCGGGGCGGGGCCGATCGGGGCGGGGCCGACCGGGGCGGGGCCGACCGGGGCAGGCCCGGCCAGCCCCGGCGCGGCGCAGCCGGACGACATCAGGCTCACCCCGACCGAATGGCACCTGCTGGAGGTCCTCCTGCGCAACCCCGGCAAGCTACTCAGCCGCAACCAGCTGCTGACCGAGGTATGGGGACCCGGGTACGCCGACGCCACGGGCAACCTGCGGCTGTACATGGCCCAGCTGCGCCGCAAGCTGGAACCCGATCCGGCCCGGCCCCGGTGGCTGATCACCGAGCCGGGGATGGGGTACCGCTACCAGCCGAGCCCGGACGAGGATCCGGACGGACCATCGTTGCCCACCGCGCCCGACGGGCCTCTGCCGACCGGCTGACCTGGCCTACCAGGGGAACGGCAGCCCGTCGCGGGTGAGGGTGCCGGTGGGGCCGCCGTTGGGGATCGTCACCGCCCAGATCACGCTGGCCGCGGCCTGGGTGATCGAACGCCCTCCCGGGCGGGCCTCGCTGGAGGGCCAGCCGGGGCAGACCGCGTTGACCAGGACGCCGTCCCTGGCCAGTTCGCCGGCCAGCAGGCGGGTCATGGCGTTGAGGCTGGCCTTGGACACCGAGTAGGCGGGCGACCCGCCGGTCATCCCGGCGATCGAGCCTGCCTCGCTGCTCACGTTGACGATCCTGGGACGCGAGCTGGAACGCAGCATCGGCAGCAGCGCGTGAATCACCCGCCAGGGCCCGAACAGGTTGACGTCGAGCGCCTCGGCGACCGTGCCGAGGTCAGCGTTGCTCGCCGTCACCCACCGGTCGTACATGGTCGAAGCGTTGTTGATCAGGACGTCGGTCCGGCCGAACCGCTCCTTGACCCACTCGGCCATCGCGGCCACGCTGACCGAGTTATCCACCTCGAGCTGGCACGCGATGATCCGGGCACTCTCCGGGTCGAGCTCCTTGGCCGCCAGCTCTCCCTTCCGCAGATCGCGGGAGCCGAGCACGACGGCGAACCCGAGCAGGGCCAGCTGGCGGCACACCTCGCGGCCTACCCCACGGTTACCACCAGTCACCACCGCCACAGGAAGGTCGGCGGGCATCACCGGCGCCGACCCACCGCGACGTTTCTCATGGCTGTCATCTTGCCACCAGCCGGACGCCGTCCTGGCCCTGGTTCGCAATTCGCCATGTAACGGTCACGGCATGGTGGCGGGCGGCGGGGCGGCCGCCGCGGCCGGGGCGCCGCCGGGGGCGAGCTGCTCCAGCCGGTAGCGGAGCCGGCAGAGCAAAACGTTGGCGGTGCCCCGCCTGATCGCCCGGTCCAGGATCACGCCGCGCTGGTTGAACAGCAGGGCGTACCAGAACCACTTGGGCTGCACCTCGGGGATCAGCACCACCAGCCGGTGATAGCCATCCTCCGCCTCGATCTGGCTTAGGTACTTGACGATCGGCGGCGCGATCGACCGGTGCGCGGTGCGCAGCGTGATCAGCGGGACGTTCGGGTGCCATTCCTCCCAGCGGTCGCGGAACGACACGTCGGCTGCCTCCGCCTCAGGATCGGTGAAGCAGACGGTCACCGCGACCACCTCATCGCCGAGCGAGAGCGCGGTGGACAGGCCCGCCGCCGTAAGCCGTGACACCCCGGAGACCGGCACTACGACCAGCGACTTCTGCTTCGACGGCGGCTTCGGGGTCTTGCCGAGCTCGAGCAGCGCGCCGATCCGGCCGTAGGTGCGGTGGATCTGGCCGAACATCAGCACCAGGCCCGGGATCACGAGCACGATCAGCCACGCGCCCTCGGTGAACTTGCTGATCAGCTCGATGATCGTGGTCGCCGCGGTCAGGACGGCGCCGACGCCGTTGATGACGGCCCGGCCCATCCAGCCGCGGGATCGTTCGGTCCGCCAGTGCTTGACCATGCCGAACTGGGACAGCGTGAACCCGATGAAGACGCCGACGGCGAACAGCGGAATCAGCGCCTGGGTGTTGCCGTTGGCCGCGACCAGCAGGGCGGCGGCCAGGATGGCCAGCACGACTATCCCGTAGCGGTAGACCTGCCGGTCCGCGCGCAGCCCGAACATGTGCGGCAGGAAGTTGTCCCTGGCGAGCAGGCTAGCCAGGACCGGCAGCCCGCCGAACGAGGTGTTGGCGGCCAGCGCGAGCAGGACCATGGTGATCAGCTGGATCGCGTAGAAGGCGACGTTATGCCCGAGCGAAGCCTCGGCGAGCTGCGCCAGCACGGTCGTGGTGGCGTGCGGCACCACGGAGAACTTGTGGATCAGGATCCCCAGGCCGATCAGCATCCCGCCGAGCAGGAGGCCGAGCCAGACCTCGGTATGCTGCGCGCGCCGCGCCCGCGGCGTCCGGAACTCCGGCACGGCGTTCGCGATCGCCTCGACCCCGGTCAGCGCCGAGCAGCCGGACGCGAACGACTTCAGGATCAGCAAGATCCCGACGGCCTCGGTCGACGCGCCGATGTGGTAGTCGAGCACGACCGCGGGATGCGCGCGGAGCAGGCCGCCGACAATCACCGCGGCTATGGCCACGATGAACGCCAGCGTCGGGACGGTGAAGACCTTGGCGGACTCCGAGACACCCCACAGGTTCAGCCCGGTGATCAGGGCCAGCGCGCCCAGGCACAACCAGACCGTAGCGCCGAACAAGGAAGGAAATGCGGCCGTGAGGGCGGCGATGCCGGCCGAGACGCCGACGGCGGCGTTGAGTACGTAGTCGACGATCAGCGACGCGGCGGCCACCAGGCTGGCCTGGGTGCCCAGGTGCGCCTTGGACACCGCGTACGCGCCGCCGCCAGTGGGGAACGCCGCGATGACCTGACGGTAGGACACCACCAGGGCGGCCAGCAGGACGATGATCGCGCCGATCACCGGCAGCGAGTAGTGCAGCCCGGATGCCCCGGCCGCGACCAGCACGACCAGGATCGCCTCGGGGCCGTACGCGACAGAAGACAGCGCGTCGAGGGACAGCGCGGCCAGCCCCTGGACGGCGGTCAGCCTATGCCGTTCTTCCTCGTCCCCGGCGGTATCCGTCATTCACCCAGGATGTCACCCGCACCAGGCCAGGGGTGGGACGCACGTTCGAACGAGGGGTTACTGCCAGGTGACGACCAAGCCGTCTTTCTCGCCGAAGCGCTCCAGGTGCCGGCCGGTCACGTCCTTCACCCGGTCGAGCGTCTCGCCGTCGTCCGCCGCCGCGAGCATGAGCAGGGCGCCGTCTTCCACGCTCAGCGTGGTCGTCCGGCCGAAACCCCACTTCAGCACCGTACCGGCCGGGGCCTCTTCCACCTCGATCTTGTTCCCGAAATGGCCGGCCAGCTGCTTGCGGTAGCGCTCGCCGCGGTCCGTGGCGACGCGCGAGGTGGAGCTGACGGTCATGGCAGGATCAACGACCGCCCGTCCGGCGATGTTCCGCTAGGCCAGGGTCACGATCAGGATGATCGCGACGATAACCACGGCCGCGATGACGAGCACGGCGGGAGACACCGGGAAGCGCCGCGCCGTGCCCGGGTCCTCCTCGCCGCGTTCGACGAAGGCCCGGAAGCCCGCGGTGTTCGCGCTCGGATCATGGTCAAACTCCGACATGGCCACGACTTTAGCTGCTCAGGGCGTCCTGATGTCCGGATTCGAGATGATCAGGCCTACCGCGCCGGCACCCGTCCGGCCGGTGCCCGGGTCCCGGTCGACCAGCCGGGAGAGCACGATCACGCTCCTGGTCCTGACCACGAACGGCTCGGCCCTGATGCGCTCCATCACGTCCTCGAAGTGCCGGACGTCGGCGGCCCTGATGTGCACGAGGGCGTCCGCTTCGCCGGTCACCGTGCACGCGTCGACGACCTCGGGGTAGCGCCGCACCGCGGCCCCGATCTCCTCAGGGAAGGTGCGCACGGCGCAGAACAACTCCACGTAAGCCTCGGTCGTCCAGCCCATGGCCACCGGATCCACCCGGGCCGAGAAACCCGTGATGGCGCCCGAGGCGCGGAGCCGGTCAACCCGCCGTTTCACCGCCGGGGCCGACAGGCCGACCTCGTGACCGATGAGCGCGTAGCTGGCCCTGGCGTCCCTGATCAGCGCGGCGATGATGCGCGCGTCGATGTCATCCACGGTCCCCGACCACACGGGCACACTACCCGGATCCGGGCATAAAACGAGGCTCGGCGTCCCGCTTTCGCCGAGCCTCAATAGGTGAGACGCGAAGGCAGCCGCTTAGGTTGACGCGTTCACGCTAAACGTCGTAATTCGTGCCGGCTTTTCGCCGGCCAGCCCCGCTGACGATATCGCCCGCGGGCACCGGGCGGCGGCATTCCGCTCCGAGCGGGAATGACTGCCGTGGCTGGTCGCCGTGGTCGTCGGGCTGTCCATGCTGCTGCTCCTGGTGGTGTCCCGCTCGGTGATCATCGAGGTCAAGGCGGCCCCGATGAACCTGCTGTCGGTCTGCGCGGCCTACGGGGTGCTGACCGCGGTGACGCAGTGGGGCTGGCTCGGGCACGCGTTCGGACGAGCCCCCGGCCGGGACGCCGGCGGGCGATCCGGCCGTGGCCCGCTGAGAGAACGGACCTGCCCCGCACGTGTATCGTGCGGGGCAGGTCATTCCAGGCGGGAGGGGCGACATGGCGGGCGAGCCTGACGGTTCTGAAGACATGGTGCGCGGGATGTTCGGGCCTGACGTCACGTTCCTCGGGGTGCCGCGGGCCGACCTCGGCTCGCTTTCCGGGCTCGACGTGGTGTTCCTCGGCGCACCCTTCGACAGCGGCACCTCGCACCGGCCGGGGGCCAGGTTCGGCCCGCAGGCGATCAGGATGACCGACTACCTGCCGCACGACGCGTCCAGGCCGCACCTCGCGCTCGGCGTGGACCCGCTGGCCGAACTGCGCTGCGCCGACGCCGGGGACGTGGTGATGCCGCCGGTCGACACGAACGAGGGGCTGCGCAGGCTGGAGATGGCCGTCCTCGCCGTGGCCTCGGCCGGCGCCATCCCGGTGATCCTGGGCGGCGACCACACGATAACGCTGCCGGACGCCACCGGGGTGGCCAGGCACGTGGGCTGGGGGCGGGTGTCGCTGATCCACTTCGACGCGCACGCCGACACCGGGGACACCCAGTTCGGGTCGCTGGTCGGGCACGGCACGCCCATGCGCAGGCTGATCGAGTCCGGTGCGGTGCGCGGCGACAGGTTCCTGCAGATCGGGCTGCGCGGCTACTGGCCGGAGCCACCGACGCTGGCCTGGATGGCCGAGCAGCGGATGCGCTCGTTCGAGATGAGCGAGATCGTCTCGCGCGGGCTCGACGACTGCCTGACCGAGGCGTTCGCCATCGCCGTCGACGAGTGCGACGGCGTGTTCTTGTCCGTCGACGTCGACGTGGTCGACCCCGGCATGGCGCCCGGCACGGGGACGCCGGAGCCGGGCGGGCTCACGGGCAGGCAGCTGCTCGACGCGGTCCGGCGGATCGCCATGTCGGTCCCGCTGGCCGGGATCGATGTGGTGGAGGTCTCGCCGCCGTACGACCACGCCGAGGTGACCGCGTTCCTGGCCAACCGCGTGGTGCTCGAGGCGCTGTCCGGGATCGCGTGGCGGCGCAAGCATCTGGCCGGAGAGAACCCACGGCGCCCAGACGCGCCGCTGCTCGAAGGCCGGTAAGCCCGCGGCCCGACGCGCCGCTGGTGGGGGCGTTACCCCGCGGCGCGGCTGACCTGGCCGGAAGGGCCCCGAATAGGTCTCGCTTGGCACTCTGGGCGAAAAGATCGGCAGGATCTATAGTCGGTCCATGCTGGACGTGACGAGGCTCCGCGTGCTCGTGGCGGTGGAGCGCTACGGCTCGGTCACGGCCGCGGCCCGGGCCCTGAATTACGCCCAGCCGTCGGTAAGCCATCACCTGGCCCGGCTGGAGGCGGAGACCGGGATCAAGCTCATCCAGCGGGCCGGGCGCGGCATCGCGCTCACCGACGCCGGCCGGCTCCTGGCCGAACGCGCCGCCGAGGTGATCGGCAGGCTGGATGCCGCGGAAAACGAGCTGGCCGCCTACACCGGGCTGCGGGCCGGCCGGCTGCGGCTCGCGGCGTTCGGTTCCGCGCTCGGCACGATCGTGCCCGCCGCCGCGGCGATGCTGCGCGGGCACCGGCCCAGCGTCGACCTACGGGTCGCCGAGGCGGAACCGCCCGAGGCGCTGCGCATGCTCCGCGCCGGTCACGTCGACGTGGCGGTGATCTTCCGGTACTTCCCCGACGGCCCGGGTCCCACCGTGCCTGGTCAGGTCACCGCGGACCTCCCCGACCCGCTGGCCGCCGATGCCGAGGACGACGGGATCGACGTCACCGAGGGCCTGCGCGAGCGGCTTTTGCTCGATGAACCCGTGCACGTGGTGGTCTCCGCCCACGCGGCCGAGCCGCCCGCGCCCGACCTGTCCAGGTACGCGCGCCATCGCTGGATCGCGGGGTGCGACCACTGCCGCGCCGCCCTGCTCACGCTGTGCGCCGCGGCCGGGTTCGTCCCGAAGATCGCGTTCACCACCGACGATTACGTCGCCGTCCAGGCGCTGGTCGCCGCGGACCTGGGGGTCTCGATCCTGCCCGCCCTGTGCCTGCGCGCCGCGCGGCACCCGGGGGTCGCGACGGTGCCGCTGGCGGGCGCCCGCAGGCACGTGTTCGCGGTCAGGTACGGCGACCCGCCGGACCCGCCCGCGGTGACCGCGCTCATCGACGTCCTGCGCACGGTGGTTGAGGCGTCGGGATCGTCCGATTGAACCAGGTCCAGCTGCTGCCCGCCGAGTCAGGCGGGCATCCGATTGAACTCATGCCGACCAGCTCATGCTGCCCGGCATGTCGGCGACCCGGAACCCGGGGCCGGGCAGCCTGCGCTACCAGGGCTTGAGGGTTGGGGGTCGCCGCAGGCCTACGCTACCCGGAAGGTTCCTCTCCCTTGGACCGGGTTCTCTTCCTGATGGGAGATGGAAGCAGAAGCATACTGAAGGTGGCCTGGTGCCTGGCGCCGCTGTAACTTGCCTTCGTGGTGGTTCAGCTCAGTCTGTTCGGTCCGCAGATCACAACCGACGATGCCCCGCTCGAGGCCGTCGCCGAGGAGCTGCTAACCGCTGACCCGGAGGGCTGCAAGATCGGGCGTGTGCTGCGCCGGACATACGACACGCTGCTCGACGGGCAGCATACCGGGCGGTACCGCTGGGAGCAGCTCAGCAAGACCGAGAAGACCCACTTCGGTACGCTCGCCGAGATTAACCTGCAGCGGGCCTTCGCGTTCGCCGACGGCAAGGAGATGGACTTCGCGATCCGCGGCGTCGACGTGGACTGCAAGTTCTCCCAGGATCCCGGCGACTGGATGATCCCGCCAGAGGCGGTAGACCATGTCATCCTCGGCCTGTGGGCGAGCGATGATCAGGGTTTGTGGTCACTCGGCCTGATCCGCGCTGCCGACCAAGTGCTGACCACGGCCAGCGGCAACCGAGACCGGAAACGTTGGCTGTCCCCAGTAGGAAAGGCCGCGATTACCTGGCTGTATCGGAACAAGCTGCTGCCGCAGAACGCGCTGCTGCGCATCCCGCCCCGCGACGCAGACCAGATCTTCGGCTGCTCCGAACACGGGGCCAGGCGGGTGGACATGCTGTTCCGACTAGCTCAGCGTCGCGTCATCAGCCGGACGGTCGTCGCCACAGTGGCGCAGCAGGACGACTACATGCGGCGGGTGCGCGGCAACGGCGGATCGCGCGGCCGCCTACGCCGCGAGGGGATCGTGATCTTCGGCGACTACCGGAGCCACCGGCATGCCGCACGGCAGCTGGGCCTCGCGGCGCCAACACCGGAGTCGGGTGAGTCGGTCAGCGTCCGCCTCACCCGCCAACGACCGCACCACGAGGGACTCCCGAGCGTTTCGCTGGAGGGAGAGCGCTGGGTTGCGGCGCTGCCGACCGACCCACCGGAAGACGCACCGCTGCTCCCCGACACGAAAGCATGACGGGACGGGGTATCCCACCGTCCCAGGGTCTGGCATCGGTCTAACTGGCTAGCGCGAACCGTCAGGTGTGACGCGTGATGTTCGGCATGCGCATCTTGCTCGGTCTACGGCACCTCGTTACTCGGAATAGAACCGTCCTGATCTCACTGGAATCAGCGGCATAGTCCGATGTAATCAATCCCAAAACATGACAATATGCCGCCATGAACGAGATCGGACCGCTTAGGGCAATCGTCGCACGACGGCTGAGTAATCTGACCAATGCAACGACCCACCTGGTCACCGAGACAGAATCAACTCAGGAATTCTGCAAGCGCAAGAGGTATGTCATAGTCGCCGAGACTGAAGACCTGGACGTATCCGGCGGTAAGCCGATCAGGGAACGCCCCGGCGTCGGGCCTTGGCTTACCGTCGATCATCTCGATGACTGGGATGTTCTAGTAAGGCAGCCGCATTTCGCTAGCTGACCAGGTAAAGCTCGGCGTCGCGGGAGAGTCTGGCGCGTTTGTGGAACCATCGTGAGCGGGCCTGGTGGCGGCGGGTCCATGCGTCCCAGTGGATGACAAGCCACCGGGGCAGGGGCCGGGTGGTGAGGGCGGCGAGCAGCCGCTTGAGCTCCGGGATGGTCAGCGGGATCATGCCGGGCTCGGCGGGCGGCGGCTGATCGGGCCGGACCGGGGGCGGGGCCTGGGTGTCGGTGCGGTCCCTGGCCAGGGCGGCGGTGATGGCGCAGATGGCCAGGGCGGCCATCACCAGCACGGTGTGGCGGGCGATCGCGGTGTAGAGCCGGGCCTGGCACTGGTCGAGCCCGAAGCAGTCCTTGCTGAACTCGAAATCTTCTTCTACTGTTATGTTTGCTCTCGTTGATGTCTCATGAGTCGCTCTATTATCTGGGCGTCACATGCTGTCTCTTCGGGGGGGAAGACAGATGGATCACGAGGGTGCCGGCGTCCGCGCTGGTGCGGTGGACGGCGGGGTCGATGGCACGGTCATCGATCTGCATATCACGGATGCGGCGAGTGCGGCCGGGCCGGGCGGGCCGGCTCGGGCTGGCGGCGTTGCGGCGCTGAGCCGGGCGGGAGCGGCTGACGGTCTGCCGTTCGTGCTGGGTTCGGACGGTTCTTATGATCTGCAGCTCAACCGGTTCTTCCGGGAGCTCGACGGGTGGGGGGTACGGGCTGCGAACAGCGTCCTTGCGTATGCGCGGGACATCATGCTGTTCTGCCGGTTCCTGGCGCAGTCGCGGGGCGGGAAGGCGATCTGGGAGTGCGATACCGCCGACCTGCGCGCCTATAAGCGGGCGCGGCTGCACACGCCAGGACCGGCGCAGGTGTCGGTGGCCACGTGGCGGCGGCTGGTCGCGGCGCTGGATAAGTGGGCTGCCTGGTCTGTGTATGAGGGCCTGATCGGCGAGTTGCCGTTCCGGTATGTCGACCGGACCGTGTTCACGCCGCAGGGGGTGCGGCAGGTCCGGATCAACGCCGAGTCCGAGCCGCATCCGGGTCCGCCGCCGGTGAAGTTCGTGCCGTTCGAGGACTACCTGCTGTGGCGCGATGTCGGGCTGCGCGGCCGGTTCCCGGACGGGTGCCGGGATCCGTCGTGGCGGGGACGGCATGACGAGCGGAACGCGCTGTTCGCGGACCTTCTCATTTACACCGGGATGCGGCTTGGCGAGGCGTCGTGCTTGCTGGCTCCGGAGCTTCCGGGCGCGCGTGCGGCGGTGCCGGCACTGGGCGCGATTCATCTCGGCGCTGCGGTGACGAAGCGGTCGCGGGCCCGGACGGTGTTCGCGCCGCCGCGCCTGGTCCGGGCGCTGGACCGGTACGCGCGGATCGAGCGCGGCGAGCTGGTCGCCCGGGTCAGCGCCGCGGGCGGCTACGGCCTCAGCGGTCAGGCGATGGCGGTGCGCCGGGCGGGGCGGACGGGGGTGGGCCTGGCCGGCGGCGGCGCGGTGCCCTACGGCCGGCTCAGCCCGGAGACGCGCCGCCGGCTGCTGCTGGTCACCGAGGACGGGGAGGTGGCGGGGCCGCTGGCGTTGTGGCTGTCGGCGGGCGGGCAGCCGGTGGCCCCGGCGACCTGGCAGTCGGTGTTCGCGCGGGCGAATGCCCGCTGCGAGCGGTTCGGCGTCGGCGTGTCGGTTTCCCCGCATACGCTGCGGCATTCGTTCGCGGTGCACATGCTCGGCCTGCTGCTTCGGCAGACGGTCGCCGCGCTCGGCGAGGACCCGGCACGGACCTGCACGAGCGCGCAGGTGAAAAGGCTGCTGGTGGGTAACCCGCTGCGCCGGCTGCAGCTGCTGCTCGGGCACGCCCAGGAGTCGACTGTCTATACCTACCTTGGCGTGCTGGATGAGGCGCAGGAGATCGTCGCCTCCGCGCTGGCCCGCTGGGACGACCAGGCCGGGGCGCTGGCGGCGGTCTTCGCCGGGGACGAGAGTCCCGCTGCGGAGAAGGCGTCATGACGCGCGGGCGCAGGGTCCGCTTCGACGCTGTGGCCGACGGCACCGAGCCGCCCGGGCCGGTGACCGCGATCGGCCCGGTCGTGTTCACCGTGGCCTTCGACGGGACCCCGGTGACGACGGACCTGTCGGACCTGCCATGCCCGCGGCTGGTGCGGCCGCTGGCCGCGGCACTGGCCGCGATCAGCGGCGACCACGGCGCGGTGCGGACCCTCAGCCCGGATTTCCGGCAGAAGATCCGGCACCTGCGCGAGTTCGCCAGTTTCGCGGCCGGCCACCTCGGTGCTGCGCACGCCGGGGCAGCCGGCCTCGGGGACCTGACGGCGGAACTGCTGGAGGACTTCGAGGCCGGGCTCATCAGCCGTTACGGCACGGCCGGCAGCCAGGTCCACGGGTTCATGGCCACCGTGATCCGGCTGCTGAAACTCGCCGAGCAGGCCGCGCCCGGCACGCTGACCACGACGGTGCAGGCACGCCTGAGCTACAGCACCTCGCTGCCTGCCCGGCGTGGCAGGCCGCTGAACGCCTACCCGGTGCCGGTACTGGAAGCCATCCAGCACGCGGCGCTGGCCGATACCCGGATGATCCGGGAATACGCCGGTGCCGGGCACGGCAGCGGCAGTCCCGTCCACCTGACCGCCGCGCAGGCCGTTCCGCTGCTGGTAGCGCTGATCTGCCTGACCGGGCTGGAACCTGAATGCGCCAAGAGACTGCGGGCCGGCTGCCTGTCCAGCCCGTCCGCCAGCGGGTTCGTCACGCTCGCCTACGCCAAGAAACGCGCCCATGCCCGCACTAGCAAGATGATGCGGGTCCGCACCGGGGGAATCACCACCCCGGCCGGACTGATCAGCCTGGCGATCCGGCTGACCGAGCCGGCCCGCCAGACGGCCGGCGGCGACGCGCTGTGGGTCGGTGCCGGGCACGACGGACTGCGGGCGTGGTTCGACACCGGGTATGAGCTCACCTCTCATCTGCGCGCGTGGGCCAGCCGCCACGGGCTGGATCAGCTCGACGACTACGGCGGCGGCAAAGTGCGGCTCGACCTGCGGCGGCTCCGCAAATCGGTGAAGTCCCGCCGCTACCTGCAAACCGGCGGGATCCTCGACGACTTCACGGCCGGGCATACCAAGGCCGTCGCCGCCGCGCACTACGCCAACATCGACGCGCACAATGAGGTGCACGACCAGGCCGTCGAAGACGGGCTCCGCCAGGCACTGCACGCAGCGCTCCCGGATCCGGTTACCGCCACGCCGGACGGCGAGCCGCTCGGCCTGCCCAGCGGGACAGCGCCGCCGCTGACCCGGGCTCAGCAGCAGGCCGCGGCCAGCGGCGAGCAGGACGTCTTCCTCGCGTCCTGCTCCGGCTTCCATGCCTCGCCGTTCGCCCGCACACCCGGCGAGGGCTGCCCGGTCGCGGCGTGGGGCTGCCTGGAATGCCCGAACGCGGTCTTCACCGAACGGCACCTGCCTAGCCTGACCGCCTTCGCGGCGTTCACCGAAGCCCAGCGCGAGGCACTGGACAGCGCGCAATGGCAGGCCCGGTACGGGACAGCCCACCACCGCCTGACCACCGGGATCTTCCCGGCATTCACCCCGGCCCAGCACGCCGCCGCCCGTGACGACAGCACCGGCAGCATCGTCGCGCTGCCCGCCCGCCTTCTGGAGATCCTGACATGACCATCAGCACCAGCCGGCCCGCCGCAACCCCGGCCGGCAACGGCGAACCGGGAGCTGCGGCGGCAGGCGCCGTGGATGCCGACGCGTTCGTGCTGCCGGCCGCGATCCGCGCCGGGCACCAGCTCGACGGGCCGCGCTACGGCGACGACGTGTGGGACGTCGCCGGGCTCGTGCCCCGCACCGCGAAGATGACCAGGATCGACTTCACCACCATCGCCGATCCCGCGCACGCCCGCACCATCCGGGAGTACCTGCACTCACGGCTCAACCGCGGCATCGCCGCCAACCAGCTGTCGGGCACCGCCCGGCCGATGAAGCTCACCAGCTTGTACTTCGAGTTCACCGAGGCCCGGCTCATCTTGCGGGAACTTGCCGCCGTCGGCGCTGCCCGGCTCGCCGACGTGACGCCCCGGCACCTGGAACAGGTCCTCGCCGGGTGGAAGCCCCGCCCCGACACCGCGGCAGGGAAAGTCGGGACGGTCAAGCACCTCGCCGCGCACGGGCCGTTCCTCACTGACCGGCTCGGGTTCACTCCCTGGCCGGGGCGTCCGGCTAATCAGGTCGCCGGACGGCGCATCCCCCGGGAGAACACCACGCCCCGCATCCCGCAGGAAGTGACAGCACCTTTGCTGCAAGCCGCACTGTTCTACGTCCAGACCGCGGCCGGCGACCTCCGCGCCGCTCAGCAGGAAATCAGCTGCCTCCAGCAGGCATGCGCCCGGGCCGCTTTGCGGCCCGGCGAAGCACGCGCACGGCTGGAAGCGTTCATCGCCGGCCGCGCCCGCGCCGGCCGGGGCATCCCCGCCACCCCGCACGCCGGGAAGATCCCCAGGGCGGTCATCGCGGACGGCGTCGTGCAGGCTCCGAACCGGGCACTGGTCGGCCTGCTGGCCGGCGTCCCCGGCGGGCTGTGGTATCACCAGGAACGGCTCGCCGCCGCCGGCGCTGAACTCGGCTACGAGCAGGGCGGACTCGACACTGCCATGTCACCATGGCCCGGGTCCGGGCAGCCGTGGCGGCCCCGGCTCGATATCACCTCGCTGCGCACCGAGCTGTTCCACCTGCGGACCGCGTGCTGGATCGTGATCGCCTACCTGTCAGGAATGCGCGACGCCGAGGTCCGCGGGCTCACCCGCGACTGCGCGTTCACCGAACCCGGCCCCGACGGCCGGACCCGCCATAAGCTCCGCGGCCGGGTATTCAAAGACCGGGCCCTGGCCGGCGACTGCGAAGAATGGGTCGTCCTGGGCGTCGTCCACCAGGCCGTAGACGTGCTGCTCGCGATCAATGACGACGCCACACACCTGTTCGGCTACTCCGGCGTCCGCAAGGACGGGATGAACGCCAACATGCTGACCCGTCTCAACCGCTTCGCGGCGCACGTCAGCGACCTGTTCGCCCCGGCCGGCGGCGAGCCCTTCATCCCCGGCCACGGCGGCAGCCGGGAGCCCTGGGAGCTGACCACCGTCCAGTTCCGCCGCACCCTGGCCTGGCACATCGCCCACCAGCCATTCGGGATCGTGGCCGGCGCCCGCCAGTACAAGCACGCCCAGGTCGCCATCTTCGAAGGCTACGCCGGCACCTCAGCCTCCGGGTTCGCTGCCGAAGTCGAAGCCGAGCAAGCCGTCGCCCGCCTCGACTACGCCGAGCACCTCTACCGCGACTGGCTGGGCGGCGGGCCCTCTGGCGGCGGCGCCGACCGCAAGATCACCGGCGAGTTCGCCCGGATCCACGCCGAGCTCGCCGACCTGCCCGGCACCATCGCCGACCCCAGGCGGCTGCGCACCATGCTCAGCCACCTCGCCGTCACCTTGCACCCCGGCGTGCTCGGCGACTGCTTCTACCAGCCGGACACCGCGCTGTGCGCCAAACGCGCCGCCCCGCCCGCCAGCAAGAAACCCCTCCCGATGCTGAATACCTGCCTGACCTGCCCGAACGCGCGCCGCTCCAGCGTTCACCTGCCACGGCTGGAACGAGCCCGCGACCAGGCACAGCAGATCATCACCGATGTCCGCGGGACACTGGCGCCGCTGCAGCAAGAGGCCCTGACCAGCCACCTCGGCCAGCTCGGCCAGCTCATCAGCCAGATCACCAGCAACGGCCCGCAGGTCACGCAGTCGTGACCATCGACGAGAAAATCCAGGCCGCCTACGACACGCTGACCGCCGGACGCCCAGCCGTCACCGACGGGCAGCTCACCGTCTCCGGTATCTGCACCGAAGCCGGGATCTCCCGGGCCAGCTTCTACCGGTCCGCGCTCGCCGCCCGGATCCGGGCCGACCTCGCCGACCCCGGCAGCACCCGGCGGCCCGAAGCTGAGCAGCTCCGGGTCAAGGTCCGCGAGCTGACCGTCGCGGCCAAGGAACTGCGCAGCAAGCACGCAGCCGAGATCCGCGACCTGCGCGCCACCGTGCGCACCTACGCCAACCAGATCCAGCTCCTGACGCTGCGCATCAGCCAGCTCCAAGACGACAACAAGCAGCTCACCGCCCGGCTCCAGCACGCCGGCGACAACATCACCCCGCTGAACCGGCCCATACCCGCGACGCGTCAACCCGTCGCACCACCGTGAGACACCAGCCGCGAGCGGCGACGCCAGAAAATGACACACGCCACGGCGCGGACACCTTGACAGATCACATAACAATCGGCCATCGCAGCCCGGCGGCGCGGATCAGCCGGGCCTTGGTCAAGATCTGCCCGCCGGGCACCCAGCAATAGTGAAAGGCCAGGTCCCCGGTCTTGAGATGACGGCGGACCAGCAGATGATGGCGCGGGCTGGCGGTGGCGATCCAGGCCCAGGCATACCACCGCTCGCCCTTGGAGCCGCTGCCCGCGGAGCGGACCTCCCAGCGCCGCTTGTCCTTCAGCAGCCGCCCGACAGCCTGCGCGCAGGTCAGCCTGGCGCCCGCGGCCAGGGTGAGGGTGAAGTTCGACGGCACCCGCAGCACGTACGCCTGGCCGCGGGTCTCGAAGAACTCGCGCAGCTGGGTGCAGCTGCCGTACACCTCGTCCCCGCAGGTGAAGTCGAACCGGATGCCGTCGGCGTACGCCGCCGCGCAGATGTCGATGGCCAGCTGTCCCTTGGTGCGGAAGGCCAGGTCCGGCGGCAGCCCCATGAGCAGGGACTTCACCGGGTCGGCGAGGTGCTCGCGGGGGATCCACTGCCGGGCGCCGATCAGCGCGTGCCCGGCCGCCTCCCGCACGTAGGACAGGTGGACGGTGTTGATCCCGTTCGCCACCCGGCCGGCGCACCCCAGGTACTGGCGTTTCACGCCCGCAGTTGCCTCCCCGGCCTTTTCCTGTCCCGTCCCGTCGATCGCGCCGATCACCATCCCGCCCCGCCGCCCGCGCCGCGCCGCCTCCTCCAGCCCGGCTGCCGCGAACCGGCGCACCACGCTCATCGCGGCGGAGGTGTCCCAGCTCGCGTGGTTCAGCAGCCGCTGGGTCCGGTCCGGCGTCCGGTCCCGGCCATGCCGGGCGATGCTCCACCCGTTCACCCGGGGCAACTCGCTGACCAGCGCCGACACATACTTGCCTGCCTGCAGCCACGGCTCCGTCCGGGCAAAGCACGGCCGCAGCAGCCCCAGCAGCTCATTCCGTTTCCGCAGCGCCAGCCCGGCGCCTATCCTGACGGCAGCGGCCGCCTCTGATTTTGTACTCGTCACACAGGCATAATCACGAGGCGGCTGCGCTCACACCGGACCATCCGGTAACAAAGACACATCAACCGCACCAGGCCCCTCTGATTTTCCCGCGAGAACTGACCGCCTTGGCCTTGACCGCACCCGTTGTCTTGCGGTGAGGCGATGGATGCGCTGTGCGGCCGAGGAGGGCGCTCATGCCGTCTTCGAAGATCGAAGAACGCCGCTGCTCACAGGCCGAAGACGGAGTCCCACATGTTCTGCTCCGTGTAGAGGCGCTCGACTTCGTTCAGCTCGACCTCGGCGTCCTCGGCCTGGTCCACGGCTTTGCCGGCAACCCACCACTCAGCACCGGGCAGACCTGCGGACAGATATGCGCGGGTCCCGGGATCATATCGCTGCTGCGGCCGGCGGCGCTGGGCCACGACTTCGCCATGAGCGGGCTCCCAGAGCCGCACAGACCCCGCCTCGCTGCCAAGCACCACGGCGTCATACCAGCGCCACACCACAGCATCACTGCCCGGTACCTCAGCGATGGCTACCAGATGACCCGGCGAGACCCGCTCCCGCCGCGGCGCCGGGAACTGCGATGCGTACCGGACCGAGACAACCTGGCCCCTGGCCAGGACCTGGCAGGCATCCTCTCCGGCACGCAGCACAACGCCGCAGCGCAGTCGCGGGGTAATCAACGCGCCAGTCGCCGGAGCAGCCACTCATCGAGTATGCCTGAGCGACATCGCCGCGTCCCGCGACCTTGAGACCAGAACGGCTGCTCACGGACAGGTCCGCACCGTGGCGCTTGAGCACCACAGGGCGCCCCTCCGTCCAGCTCACGGGGCCAAGTGCGGCTGCCTTACTAGTCCTATATAAGCTTGATCGCGGATTCCGCAACCATCTGGATTTCGTCAACTTCTATAATGAGTTCTGCGAATTCCACGGGAAGCAGATAGTCAGTGTCAGCGAAGAAATTGATATGTCTACGCGGATGGGCCGGTTTATAGCGGGCATCCTCGTCCAGTTCGCTGAATGGGAGATCGAAAACATGAGCCAGCGCCGCTCCGCTGCCGCAAAGGTAATCCGGCGCGAGGCGCGATGGGGAGGTGGCTCCTTCACATTCGGGTACATTCCAGAGAAAGACGGTAATTACTGGTACCTCCAGCCTCATCCAGTCTACAAGGGAGAGACCCGAAGGATGGCCGAGGCCGTTGTGTCGGGGATGCCGGCAGGCAGGATTGCCGTAGACCTGAATAGGCGAGGCATGCCAACAGCCCGTGATGTCCAAAACATATTCTCAGGAAAGCCGCGTAAAGGATACCAGTGGACCACGCATGCAGTCGTGCAGCATCTACGGTCTGACGCGACACGCGGCTATGTCCTGCATTACCCTCCTGCCCCTAAAAAGGGTGATCCTAAGCCTCCGCCTGTACGGGTCGTGGATGAGACTGGAGAATTCGTACGCCGTGAGCCGCTGATAGATGACGGACTCTGGTTCAAGCTACAGGAAGCTGCACGGTGGAGTACCTGACTTTCATGCCAAGATGGCAGCACTAGAGGTCGAGTACGCGCGGATCTCCGATTTGCCCAGGGAGAAGCCTAAGATCCAGAGGGTATCCATGGGCAAAAGCTTCGCGCAGCTCTGGAAAGAGATGGATAGCGAACAGCGGCAGTCCTACCTGAAGTCAGCAGGTGTTACAGCCCTTGTGGCGCGCTCCGAAGATTTCACTCAAAGCCTCGTGTTCCACCGAACGACAGATGAAGCCGACAACGCGGTGCTGGATATCCCGGTGAACATCATCCGGCAGTGCGAAGGCTTTGTGGTCAGTATCAGCCTGGGTACCGTGGCTGAACAGCTTCAGCGCGCTCCTTCAGCTACCAGGAGGCTTGAGCACACAGTGCATGACGGCCTCGGCTCCCCGCCCCGAGAGCCGGCCGCCTACACGCCATCGGCCGCCTACACGCCATCGGCCGCCCGCTGAAGCCGCCGCAGTGCGGATCGATGGTGGACCCTCCGGGCCGCGCTCGCTGATCTCACGTCGGCCCAGTTCGTCCTCGCCAACATGATTGAAGTGGGCGTGCCGCAGTCCTGGCTGCCGCGACTCGGGCTCGTGCTCGGGCTGCCGGGCGTGAGCCCCTCGGGATAGTCGCAGCGATCGGGCAGGCCCCAGCGTTTGCCCCGTTGACGTTAGCGGTCCGCGGGCCCGGTCGCCAGCTCGAGGCGGGCGCGCAGGAGGGCGCGGTGGGCTACCACGTCGTCGACTTGGTCGGGCTGCTCGGGGCACTCACCCGCGCTGACCGCGCGCTGCAGGCGGCCGAACGCGTCGGCGGGGTCGATCATCTCGAACAGCACGAACGGGTCGCCGCCCGCCGCCCGGGCCGTCTCTGTGCGCAGCTCCGCCGCCTTCACCACCCAGGCGTCCCTGATCTTGCCGCCGCGCCCGTGGTCGATCAGCATGCACAGGGCGTGCTGCCGGTGGCCGTAGGCGAAGGTCATGGTCAGCGACTCCTGGCGGCCGCCGACGTCGGCGTAGTGCCAGCAGTCGCCGACCCGCGGGGAGCCGAGCGTGTCCGCCCACGGCGGGTCCTCGACGCCGTGCGCGGACAGGCGCGCCGCAGCCTGCTCCGCCGCGGCGCGCACGGCGGGCGGGCCGACCGCGGCGAAGACGCGCAGCAGGGCGAGGGATCCGGGGGTGGACGCCGCCTCGGCGGCGGGGACCAGCGAGCCGGTAAGTGAATCGGCGAGCGAGGCCGGCCCGGCCGCCGAGGAGGCCAGGGCCCCGATCAGGTCCGAGCCCCACAGTTCCGCGTCCACCGGGTCAACCACCTCGCCCAGGACGTGGGCCGCCTCGGCCAGTACCCCGTCCACGGCCTGCTCGATGGCCACCGGGGCAAACAGGCTGGCCACGTCGGGATCGGGGCGGGGTTCATCCGCGGTCATGCCGCCCACGATAAGCGACACCCTAGGCTTTGCCCATGGGGCACGGATTCGAGGACCTGGACCTGGAGCGGCTTCGGCGCCGGCGCAGCGAGAAGTGGCGGGCCTTCCCGCCCGACGTGCTGCCCGCCTTCGTGGCCGAGATGGACTACGACCTCGCCGACCCGGTGAAGGCGGCGCTGCGCTCGGCCCTCGACCTCGACGACTGCGGCTACGCCAACCCGGCGGGCGTCGGCGAGAGCTTCGCCAGGTTCGCCGCGGCCAGGCACGGCTGGACGGTAGACCCCGGGATGGTCCACCTGGTCCCCGACGTCATGGCGGGCGTCGATTACATCCTCGCCCTCGCCACCGAGCCCGGCGACGGCATCGTCATCAACACGCCCGTGTACCCGCCGTTCTTCGACCACATCTCCAACGCGCGCCGGCGGGTCGTCGAGGTGCCGCTGGCCCGGCAGGACGGGCGGTGGGACCTTGACTTCGACGCGCTGGAGGCGGCCTTCGCCGCGGGCGCGCGCGGCTACCTGCTCTGCAACCCGCACAACCCAAGCGGGCGGGTGTTCAGCGCGGCGGACCTGCGCCGGATCGCGGCGCTGGCCGACCGGTACGGCGTCATCGTGCTGGCCGACGAGATCCACGCCCCGCTCACGCTGCCCGGCGCGCGGCACACGCCGTACGTCGCGGCCGGCGGCCCTGCGGCCGAGCACGGCGTGACGCTCGCCTCCGCGTCCAAGGCGTTCAACGTCGCCGGGCTCAAGACCGCCGTCGCGGTGGCGGGCTCCCCGGCCATGCAGTCCCTGCTCGACCGGCTGCCCCCGGCCAGCCAGTACGGGGCCGGGCTGTTCGGGGTGCTCGCGTCGCTGGCGGCCTGGGATGCGGGCGATGAGTGGCTGGACGCGCTGATCGCCCAGCTCGACCACGCCCGTGCGGAGTTCGGCGCCCTGCTGGCCCAGCGGCTGCCCGAGGCGGCGTACCGCCCGCCGGAGGCGAGCTACCTGGCCTGGGTGGACGTTGGGCGGCTGGAGCTCGGCCCGGAGCCCGCGCGGGTTTTCCTCGACCGCGGGCGGGTGGCCCTCGGCGACGGGCCTAACTTCGGAGCGCCGGGTGCGGGACACGTCCGGGTGACGATCGGCACGAGCAGCGCGCTGCTGGCCGACATCGTGAACCGGATGGCCATCGCCGTCGCTGGCTAAGAGCGCACGTAGACCAAAAGCTGCTCCAGGCCGCGCAGGGTCGAGCCCGGTGAGCGGTAGACCGGCTCCCCCGCCAGGCGAAGCCCCGGGTACCGGCGCAGCAACCGCGGGAACAGGACCTCGCCCTGCAGGCCGGCCAGGTAGGCGCCCAGGCAGTAGTGCGGGCCCGCGCCGAAGCTGAGCGTGGGGACCTGATCGCGGGTCACGTCGAACGCCTCGGGCTCCTTGACCTGAGCCGGGTCGCGGTTCGCCGCGGCGATCAGGCCGAAGACCAGGCTGCCCGCGCCGATCTCCGCGCCGCCCACCTCGGCCGCGCGCAGCGCGGTCCTGGCCACCAGTTGCACCGGCGGCTCGTAGCGCAGGATCTCGGCCACCGCCCGCGGCGCGGCACCTTCCTGCCCGGCCACCAGGGCGGCCTGCTCGGGGTGCTCAAGCAGCAGCCTGGTGCCCAGCCCGACCATGCTCGCCGGGGAGTCGAACCCGGCGCCGAACAGCAGGATCGCCGTGCCGAGCCGGTCCTGCTCGTCCCCTGCGCCCTGGCCCGCGGCCAGCCGGCCCAGCAGGTGGTCTCCGGTTCCGTCGCGGCGGCCAGAACCCGCGGCCACGAGGGCGGCCAGCCTGGCCAGTTCTTCCCCGGCGCGGGCGACCAGCCGGTGCTGCTCCACCGTGAGGAACTGCTCGAAGACGCCGCCAGCCTGACGGGCCAGACGGCCCAGCCTGATCGCCTCCTCGTCCGGGATCGCGAGCAGCCGGCCCAGGGACAGCGCCGCGAACGGCAGGCCCAGGTGCTCCACCAGGTCCACGGGCTGGGTGCCGTGCCCGGCCAGCCGGTCGACGAGCGTTTCCGCGATCTCGCCGAGCTCATCGGCGTACGCCGCCATCTGCCTGGGGGCGAAGTGCCGGGCCGCGACCTGCCTGCTCTCCCGGTGGCTCGATCCGGACCTGAACACCATGGAGCGGTACAGGCAGCGCGTAAACGCGTTGTCGCGCCAGCCGGGGTTCAGGACGTCGAGCTGCGCCTGCGACGGAGGTCCGAACGCGGGGTCGCGCAGCAGGGCGGAGCAGCTCGCGAAGGTGCTGACCAGGTAGCCGGCCGGTACCCCGGGCAAGCGGATCGGCAGGAACGGCGCCAGGTCGCGCAGCCTGGTGTACAGCGGGTAGGGGTCGGCCAGCGGCTGCGGCCTGACCAGCCGGAGGAAGATCCGCAGCGCCTCGGCGTCCGGCCGGCTCATCCCGCCACCCGCACGGGCCCGTCGTCGCGCGCGCCCGTCCCCCAGAAGTCCAGCAGCACGGCCGCGGTGCGCCCAGGTTGTTCCATGTTCGGGCTGTGCGACGCCCGCTCGATGATCACCCGGTCGGCGCCGAGCCGCGACGCCATTCCGGCGTAATCGTCGGGCGACCAGACGCGGCGGTCGCGCTTGCCGTGCACGACGAGCGACGGGATACGGGCCGCGATGAGCTCGGCGCTGCGGTCAGGCTCGGCGGCCATCGACTCGGCGGCGCCGGTCACCCAGCGCGGGTTCATCGTGGCCAGCTTGTCGTGCCAGAACTCGCGCATGATCGTGTCGTCGGCGGCGATCAGCACCTTCACCAGCGGCCAGAGCGCGATCGCGCCGCCGTTCGCGTGGAGCTGGGCCAGCCCGTCGAGCATGGCCTGGTGCTTGCGCTCGCGCATGCTGGGGCCGCACCCGAGCAGGGTCAGGCTCCGGACGCGGGCCGGGTCGGCCAGGACGGCCGACCTGGCCACGAACCCGCCGAGGCAGTGCCCGATGACGTGCGCCGGCCGACCGCCGGTGGCCGCCTGCATCACGTCCCGCAACTCGCCGGCCATCCGGGCGATCGTGAACTCGTCGTCCTCGTGCTCCGGGTCGAGCTGGCCCGCGTAGTCATAGGACCAGCCGCGCAGGCCGGCCTCGGCCAGCAGCGAGATCAGCTCGCGGAAGTCCTCCTTAGTGCCGAAGAACCCGCTCACCATCACCACGTCGATCCCGGTGTCGGCGTCGGGGCGGGGGCGACCGCACAGCACGGGCACCGGTCGCCGGGCGGTCTGGATCACCCGGCGTTCCACTCGGGCGGGCAGCGGAAGCTCGATCATGCCGGTACCGCCAGCGGGGTGCCCGCGGTGATATCCGCCAGGAGGTCGACGGCCCGGCCGCAGCCGTCCTCCGCGCGGACGAGGCGCCCGAGATCGGCGGCCCTGGCCCGCATCTGCTCGTCGCCGAGGACCCGGCCGAGCGCCGCCGCGAGCGTACGGCCGGTCAGCGCGCGGACCGGCCGGGCGGGGGGCGCGACCCCCAGGTCGGCCATTCGCCGTGACCAGAAGGGCTGGTCGACGCCGAACGGCCAGATGACCTGCGGCCGCCCGGCCGCCACGACGGCTCCGGTCGTGCCCGCGCCGCCATGGTGCACGACGGCCTGCACGCGGGGGAACAGCCAGCCGTGCGGCGCGTGCCTGATCACCAGGAACCGGCCCGCCGGGAGCAGGCGACGCAGGTCCGGGCTGATCGAGGTGACCACGACACGAACGCCGACCTGGCGCGCCGCGACCGTGATCGCCTCCGCCAGGCGCCGGGGATCGGGGCCGGGCATGCTGCCGAACCCGAGGTAGACCACGGGCTCCGTAGCATCGAGGAACTCGGCCAGCCGGCGCGGGGGCACCCAGTCGGGAGCGGCGGGTAGCGTCCAGTACCCGGTGACGTGAGCAGTGGCGGGCCAGTCGGCGGGTTGCGGGACGACGTGCGGGCTGTACGCGTGCAGCACGGTGACCGGCCCGCCGCCGCCGGACCGCAGCGGATCGTGCCGACCGGGGCGGGCGGGCAGCGCCAGCACATCGCGCCGCCAGCGATCGATGCTCCCCCGGCACCACGCGCCCGCCAGCACCCGGGCCGCGCGATAGGACGGCCGGTTCAGCAGGCCTGGCACCGGGACCGGCCAGGCCGCCGAGGCAAACTGGCTGGTCGGCAGCAGCGCGGGCAGCGGCTGGGCGACCACCGCGGGCACGCCGAGCAGTTCGGCGCAGTGCTGGCCCAGGGGCAGCACCGGGTGGTGCACGACGACGTCGGCGCCCAGCCGGGCGGCCTGGGTCAGCCCGGGCAGCACGCCCGGCACCCGGCGTCCCATGGCCCGGCAGAACGTCACCAGGTGCCGGAGCCCGTGCTGGGCGGCCAGCGCCTCGCCGACCTGGCCCACGTCGAGGTCAAGCGGCACGAACGGCACGCCGTGGGCCGCGGCCAGGCCGCCGAACAGGGCGGGCGCGGCGAGGACGGCGTCGTGTCCGTCGCCGGTAAGCCTGGCCGCGAGCGCGGCGAACGGCTGGACATCGCCCTGCGAGCCCACGGTCAGCAGCAGCGCTCTCATCGTCAGCCTGGCCCTCCAGAAGACCTCCGTCGGGGACGTCACTCAACGGAACAAAGATATTACGGAAGGTGACGGCGCGTGGCACGGTAAAGCCGAACTTCCGCGCATCCGTGTCGGGCCGCTAGCTCACCGGCAGAAGCAGTCGGCCAGGTGATCGTTGACGATGCCGCAGGCCTGCATGGTCGCGTAGGCGGTCACCGGCCCGGTGAAGGTGAAGCGGTGCCCCCGAAGCTCCTTGCTGAGCGCCTTGGAGGCTTGGGTGGCGGCCGGCAGGTCAGCCAGCGTCCGCGGCGCCACGGCCGGCTCGCCCGCGTACTTCCAGACCAGCGCGCTGAGCCCGTCGGGCAGGTCGAGCGCGGCCCGCGCGTTGCCGATCGTGGCGTTGATCTTCGCCCGGTTCCGCACGATGCCGGCGTCGGCGAGCAGCCGCGCCACGTCTGCGTCGTCGAAGGCGGCCACCGCGGCCAGGTCGAATCCCGCGAAGGCGGCGCGGAAATTCTCCCGCTTGCGCAGGATCGTCAACCAGGACAGCCCGGACTGGAAGCCCTCCAGGCACAGCCGCTCGAAGATCGGGATATCGCCGCGGAGCGGACGGCCCCACTCCTCGTCGTGGTAGGCGAGGTACTCTGGGGCGCTCACGCCCCAGGGGCAGCGCAGCTTCCCGTCCGGGCCGGGGACCACTCCCCCCGGCTGCGGGTCACTCACTAGTCGGTGCCCTCACCGGCCGGGCCGCCCACGGCGGGCGGGTCTGCCAGGGCCTCCCGCGCGGCAAGCTGCTCCTGCAGGTACGCGATCGTCAGGTCGCGATCCCGCACGGCGCGGGCGATCTGGTCCAGGGCCTCGTCCGTCACGTCCACGTTGTAGCCCCACATGGCGGTGGGCGGTCGCACCATCGCGATGTCGGCGGCCGAGACCGAGCCGAGTTCGAGCGGTGCGTAATCGACGCGCTCGCGGGACATCTCGCCGCCCCGCCCGGTGGCCACGAAGAAGACGGCCACGAGAACGGCGACGACGGCGAGCAGCATGACGACGGGCACACAGCAATCGTGCCACGTCCGGACGCGTGGTGTCGCCGGCTCGGCGCTGCGCCTGAAACCGGGGCCTAGCGGTCCATAACCAGGCCGGTGTGCGCCTGGCGGATGATCTCGACCACCTCGCCGGGCTCGTCCACCAGGCTGATCAGGCCGAACTCGGCAGGCCCGATGTTGGCCCTGGCCAGTACCGTGTCCTGGAGCCAGGCCAGCAGCCCGGACCAGTAGGCCCGGCCGACCAGGACGATCGGGAACTTGGTGATCTTGCCGGTTGCGACCAGGGTCAGCGCCTCGAACAGCTCGTCCATCGTGCCGAAGCCGCCGGGCAGCACCACGAACGCCTGCGAGTACTTGACGAAGACGGTCTTCCGCACGAAGAAGTACCGGAACTCGAGCCCGACCTCGACGTATTCGTTCAGGCCCATCTCGGTCGGCAGCTCGATGCCCAGGCCGACGGAGACCCCGCCGCCCTCGACCGCGCCCTTGTTGGCCGCCTCCATGATCCCAGGGCCGCCGCCGGTGATGACCGCATAGCCCGCCTTGACCAGGCCGAAGGCGATCTGCTCGGCGGCCTGGTACTCCAGGCTGCCGCGGGAGGTACGCGCCGAGCCGAAGACCGCGACCGCGGGACCGAGCTCGGCCAGCAGGCCGAACCCCTCCACGAACTCGGCCTGGATCCGCATCACCCGCCACGGGTCGGTGTGCACCCAGTCGGCGGCACCGCGCCGGTCAAGGAGCCGCTGATCGGTCGTGGTCGCCGGTATCTGCTTGCCACGCAGCGTGACGGGCCCCTGGCGACGGACCCGCCGGTGCGGCTCTGAATTAACGCTCATCACCTACCACGCTAATCGCCCTGGCCGGCTGGTCCGCGCAGCCACGCTCAGGCGTCGACGCCGTGGTCGCGGAGGATCTGGTTCAGGGCCGATTTGTCGTGCCGGACGCCCTCGGGCTGCCGTTTGAGGACGAGCAGGCACGGCATGCCGAAGGTACCGCCGGGGAAGGTCCGCGGGCGGGTCCCGCCCACGCAGACCGACCAGGGCGGCGCCTCGCCCATCGGCAGCTCGTCCCCGGTTTCCACGTCGA
The DNA here is from genome assembly GCA_963789225.1 of uncultured Actinomycetes bacterium. Classification (GTDB taxonomy): domain Bacteria; phylum Actinomycetota; class Actinomycetes; order Streptosporangiales; family Streptosporangiaceae; genus Palsa-504. The sequence continues at coordinate 36,692 of CAWBKD010000025.1, read as the reverse complement.
TGACGTGCGTGGTCTTGGTGAGGATGGCCCCCGCCCCGAGGAAGGCGCCCTCGCGCACCCGGGCCCCGCCGACCACCATGCACCGGGAGCCGATCATCGCCTCGTCCTCCACCACCACCGGCACCGCGCTCGGCGGCTCGAGCACGCCGCCGATCCCGGCCCCGCCCGAGAGGTGCACGTTCTTGCCGATCTGGGCGCCGGAACCGACCGTGGCCCAGGTGTCGACCATCGTCCCGGAGTCCACGTAGGCGCCGATATTGACGAACGACGGCATCAGCACCGTGCCGGGCGCGACGTAGGCGCCCCAGCGGACGATCGCCCCCGGCAGCACGCGCACGCCGTCCAGCCGGGAGGTCAGCGGGACCCGGTCGTCGTACCGGAAGTCGCCGACCTCGGACCTGACCATCGGCATCAGCCGGAAGGCCAGCAGGATGGCCCGCTTGGCCCGCTCGTCCACGACGACCTGGTTGGTGGCCGGGTCGACGAACGCGACCCGCGCCTGGCCGGCGTTGATCGCGTCGACCGCGCCGATCACCGCCGCGCGCGCCTGCTCATCCGAGGGGGACAGCTCGGTGCGGCGCTCCCACAGCTCGTCGATCACCTCTTCCAGCGGAGACTGACGTTGCACGGGGGGCTCCGGGGGGCCGAGGGGGTTTGGGGGGAAAGGGTTCCCCCCAAGATCGGGGGGATCCCGGGGGGTCGTCCCCCCGGGGCTAGCACCGCTCATGTTGGGCGAGCTTAGCGGTACCTTCTGATGGTGTGCCGCCCCATCGTCACCGGCTGTGGACCCTGGCCCTGGTCGGGTCCGCCCTGGTGCTGCTGATCGCGGCGGGCTACGCGCTGTTCGGCCGCGCGCGGCCCGCGGCCGCCCCCTACGTCCCGCCCGCGCCCGGCTGCCAGGCGGGCACCGGGGTGCAGGCCATCCCGATGGACACGGACCAGGCGGCCATCGCCGCCACCATCGCGGGGGTGGCGGCCCGGGACCGGCTCCCCAGGGAAGCGGTCATCGTCGCCTACGCCACGGCCCTGCAGGAATCGCAGCTGCAGAACCTGGACTACGGCGACCGGGATTCCGTCGGGGTCTTCCAGCAGCGTCCCTCGCAGGGCTGGGGCACGACGGCCGAGCTGGAGGACCCCGTGTACGCGACGACCAAGTTCTTCGCCGCCCTGGTCCGCGTGCCGCGGTACACCAAGTTGCCGGTCGACCAGGCGGCGCAGGACGTGCAGCACAGCGCGGACGGCTCGGCCTACGAACAGTGGGCCGAGGTGGCCGAGCTGCTGGCCGGGTACTTCACCGGCGCGCAGCCGCACGGCGTGTCCTGCTGGTTCACGCCCACCGGGCGGGCGAACCTGACCGCGGCGGAGCGCCAGCTCACCGAGACGTTCGGACCCCAGGGCCAGCACGCGGTTATGGTGGCGATCACCACCGCTCGTTCGGGCAAAAAGGGGCGGGACCGAAGCGTCGCGGTCGTGCGCGTACAGCGGGACGCGGCCTGGACCGTGGCGGGCTGGCTGGTCGCGAACGCCCAGGACTACGGGATCAGCGAAGTACGGTACGCCGGTTATGAGTGGACCGCCGCAGATGGCAGTATGGGCTGGCAGCGCGCCAGCGGGACGCAGGGCCCGGCGCGCGCCAGTATCGTCGCTGGCTGAGCAGAGCGCCGGGCAGTGGCCATACTGTGTTAGCAGGACCTGAACGAAGGAGCTCACCCGTGACTTACATCATCGCGCAGCCCTGCGTTGATGTGCTTGACAGAGCGTGCATCGAGGAATGCCCCGTCGACTGCATATACGAGGGCGAGCGCATGCTGTACATCCACCCCGACGAGTGCGTGGACTGCGGCGCGTGCGAGCCCGTCTGCCCGGTCGAGGCGATCTACTACGAGGACGACGTGCCCGACCAGTGGAAGGAATACTACAAGGTCAACGTGGACTTCTTCGCTGACCTCGGGTCCCCTGGCGGCGCCTCGAAGACCGGCAAGACCGGCAAGGACCACCCCGTCGTCGCGGCGCTGCCCCCGCAGGCCCATGAGGAATGACGCTCGCTAGCCGGCTTCCCCCCTACACCTGGGACCGGATCGCGCCGCTCCGCGAGAAGGCTTTGTCTCACCCGGACGGTGCGGTGGACCTGTCCATCGGCACGCCCGTCGATCCGGTGCCCGACGTGATCCGTGACGCGTTGGCCGCGGGCTCGAACGCGCCCGGGTACCCGGCGACCTGGGGGACCGAGCGGCTGCGGTCGGCGGCGGCGGGCTGGCTGGCGCGCGCGCAGGGCGTTTTTATCTCACCGAACGACGTACTCCCGGTCATGGGGACCAAGGAGTTCATCGCCTGGCTCCCGGTGATGCTCGGCCTCGGGCCCGGCGACGTGATGGTGCACCCGGAACTGGCCTACCCCACCTACGACATCGGCGCGCGGCTGGCCGGGGCGACGCCCGTCGCGTCCGACAGCCTGCTGTCCGTCGGGCCGTCGCGGGTCCGGCTCGTGTGGGTAAACTCGCCGTCGAACCCGACCGGGCGGGTGCTGCCCGTCGAGCACCTGCGCAAGGTGGTGTCGTGGGCGCGCGAGCGCGGGGCGGTGGTGGCCTCCGACGAGTGCTACCTCACCCTCGGGTGGGAGGCCTCGCCGGTCTCGGTGCTGCACCCGTCCGTGTGCGGCGGGTCGTTTGACGGGGTGCTGGCCGTGCACTCGCTGTCCAAGCGGTCCAACCTGGCCGGGTACCGGGCCGGGTTCGTCTGCGGGGACCCGGGTCTGGTGGCGGGCCTCCTGGCGGTCAGGAAACAGGCCGGGATGATGGTGCCAGGGCCGGTCCAGGCCGCGATGACGGCGGCACTCGAGGACGACGCGCACGCGGAGGCGCAGCGGGGCCGGTACGCGGCGCGGCGTTCGGCGCTGCGCGAGGCGTTCGCGGGCGCGGGCTGGACGGTCGACCACTCAGAGGCCGGGCTGTACCTGTGGGTGACCCATCCCGGGCACGACTGCTGGTCGGCGGCCTCGGCTTTGGCCGCGCAAGCCGGGATCCTCGTCGCCCCCGGCGAGCTCTACGGGGCCCGCGGGACGCGGCACGTCCGGGTCGCGCTGACCGCCACCGACGAGCGGGTCGCCGCCGCGGTCTCGCGGCTCGCGGAGCTGCGGCCGTGAGGTCTTCTTTGCGACGCTAGCCTGTGGGTGGAGCGGGGGCTATCGAGGAGGTCGCGTGGACGGCGATGAAAACCCGGTTTCTTATGAGGGCGTCACGCCCGGGGTTCCCGTGCTCACCAGGGACGGCGAGCAGTTCGGCATCCTGGAGCACGTCCTGGAGGTACCCGAGCTGGACGTGTTCGACGGCATCGTGGTCTGGATCGGCCACGGCGGCGTGGCGGAATGGCGGATCCAGCGCGAGCTGAGCGCGGGCCACCGCACCGCCGCGCGGCTGCTCGAGAAGCTGTCGCACTCCGGTGACCTGCGGTTCGTCGACGCCGACAAGGTCACGGCCATCACCGCCGACCACATCCGCTGCGACCTGTCCAGGACGGACGTCGGGTCGCTGCAGCCGCCCCAGGGCGCGCCCACCTACTACGCCAACGCGATCGACCAGGCTGGGCCGCCCACCAGGGGGTACGTGAACGGCCAGTACGGGTCCATGTTCCGCCGGGCCCACTGGACCCGGGAGCAATAGCCGCGCGAGGTTAGGCGCGCGCGGGCGCAGGCCGCTGTGGCCAGGCTGGACCCTGCGGCTGCTTCCGCGATCTTCCGGCGGCGGCTCCAGCGCTCCTGGCGACGTCCCGCACAGCGCTTCCTGCGGTTCCTGCGTCCGGCGCCGACCGCGCCATGAACCCCGTTTGCTTCGGGCTGGCGAGCGTGGTGTCATCTGCCCGGCCCGTCGTCTCCGGGCGGTTTCCCGGGCTCCGGGAGCAGGACGGTGAACAACATGCGCCGCCGCCGTCCCTGGCCCGGGGCGTTGGCGAGCCGGGGCTGAGCGATAGTGCGGAGATCATGGAGGAAGTCGGCGAGCTCGGCGTCGGTGAGCCACATGGCGGCCACGCGGTAGTCGGCGCCGTCGCGGACGGGGTCGGGAAGGGCCGGCGGCGAGGTAGCGGTCGAAGTCGGCGAGCAGCCCGGCGATATAAGCCATGAAGGCCTGGGCGTGCTCCTCGAGGGTCATGGCTGCGGCCTCGCCCGGCTGGATCTGCGCGGCGAAGAGCCGGAGGGTGTAAGTGCGCTCGATGGTGCCGCGGACGCGCCGCTCGGCGACCACCTGGAGGACCCCGGCCCTGGTGAGCAGGGCGACGTGGCGGTACAGGCTCCCGGCGGGCACGTCGTCGAGCTCGGCGGCGAGCTGCGCGGTGGTGAGCGCGCGGTCACCCAGGAACGCCTTGACGATGCGCAGCCGCACCGGGTGCAGCAGCAGGTCCGCGCTCGCCATGCCGGGAAGCCTAACTTATTACTCGTGGAACTGGTAATATTCACAGATATGGAGGTACGGCTCCGGGCCGGGGAGGCAGCGATGACGGTACTGAGGCGGGGAGGCGGCGGGTTCGCCGTCGGCTGTGCCGGGCCGGCGAAGGCGGCGGACCAGTTCAGAGAACCCCGCGGATCCGCTAACCCGGTACCAGCAGCAAAGGGATAAGGCCATGGAGCCGTTTCCAGCCCCGGACAGCGAGGCCGAGGCGATCAGGCGCGGCTACGAGCAGTTCGAGCCGCCGCAGGTGCCGCAGGTGCCGCCGGGGATGTACTGCGACCGGCCGACCGGGCTCGTCCTGCCGCAGGGGGTGCGGCCGGCCAGCGTGGGCCGGGTGGTCGGCGCCTACTGCCTCGCCGTCGCGCTCTTCATCGGCACGCTCGGGGTCGGCTACCTGATCTGGGCGCTGGTGACCTGGGGCCACGGGCAAACTCCGGCCCAGCGGCTGCTGGGCATGCGCTGCTGGGAGCCGTCCGCCGGCCGGGTGGCCGGCCGGGGGAAGATGGCGATACGCCAGGTCACCGGCATCTGCCTCAACGGCGAGGCGCTGATGGGCGTTTTCATCATGCTGCTGAGCCCAACCCTGAATTCGGTCGGCGACTTCTTCGCCGGCACGGTTGTGCTGCACGACCCGGACGGGCGACTGGTGCCCGGAGCCCGGGACGCATCCGGCTGAGGGCGGCTAGCCTCCGCTATCAGCGCTGATTGACAGCGCAGGACGTCCGCCGTGGCGGAACGGCGCCACGCGGGCAGTTGCGGTCGGGCACAATACGAGGAATGTTGCGCAGACGCGCTCGCGGACCCGAGTCGGTGGCCGCGGTACCCGCGGCGAGGGAACCCGCGGCGTCCGAGGGGCCGGCCGGGCCAGCGGGGTCAGCGGAACCGGCGTGGGCGCCGGGGGACCCGGTGGCTCCGGTGGCCGAGCCGCCGCCCGGGGTCGACGCGGGCACGCCGCATCCAGCCCGGATATGGAACTACTGGCTCGGCGGGCGGGACTACTTCGCCGCCGACCGGTCCGCCGCGGACCAGCTGGGCCGGGATTTCCCGCACCTCGCCGAGATCGCGCGCGCCGAGCGGGCGTTCCTCGTCCGCGCGGTGCGCTTCCTGGCCGGCCCGGCTCGGATCAGGCAGTTCCTTGACATCGGCGCGGGCCTGCCCGCCGGAGGGAACACCCACGAGATTGCGCAACGCATCGCGCCGGACACCGGGATCGTCTACGCGGACAACGATCCGGTGGTCCTCGCGCACGCCCAAGCCTTGCTGGCTAACACGATGCTGGCCAGCTCGCCCGAGGGGGTCGTCCGCTACATCGGCGCCGACCTGCGCGACGTGGCCGCGGTCCTGACCGGCTCCGCGGGCACCCTGGACCACACCAGGCCGGTCGCGCTCATGCTGCTCGGGGTCCTCGGCTACGTCGACGACCACGGGGCGGCCCGGTCGATCACGAGCCAGCTGATGGACGCGCTGCCGCCCGGGAGCTACCTCGCGATCGCCGACGGCGTGGCTACCAGCGAGTTCCTTTCCAACGTGCAGCAGCGGTACAACGAGCACGCCATGACCGCCTACCACCTGCGCAGGCCCGATCAGCTGGCCAGCTTCTTCGACGGGCTCGACCTGGTCGAGCCGGGCGTGGTGCCCTGCCCGCTGTGGAAGCCCGACGTGCGGGATGCGAACACCGCCCCATCAGGCCAGGCGGCCGCCTACTGCGGCGTGGCGAGGAAACGCTAACGCCCCGGTCAGCGGGCGCGCAACAAAGCGCCGTTCGGATCAGGAATTACGCAATGAATCTCCGCCGAGACGCATGGTCGGCGCATGTTTTCCTTCCCCGCCAACCCCTAACCTGAGCTCATGGTCGACACGAACCTGGCTGCAGACGAACCACGCCGACGCCGGGCGGCGGCCCGCACCTACCTCATGTGCCCCCCGGAGCATTTCGCCGTCACGTACGCGATCAACCCGTGGATGCGGCCGGACCAACCGACCGACGCGGCCGTCGCGATGCGGCAGTGGACGCGGCTGCGGCAGGTCTACCTCGACCTCGGGCACGACGTGCGGACGATCGAGCCGGTCGCCGGGCTGCCCGACATGGTGTACGCGGCCAACGGCGCCACGGTGGTCGACGGGACGGTACTCGGCGTGCGGTTCGCGCACCCCGAGCGCGCCGGGGAAGCCGACGCGTACCTGGACTGGTTCCGGGCGCACGGCTACGCGGACGTGCGCGCGGCCGGGGCGGTCAACGAGGGCGAGGGCGACTTCCTGTTCACCGGGCAGGTCCTGCTGGCCGGGTACGGGTTCCGCAGCGACCGGGCGGCCGCGGGCGAGCTGGCCGAGGCGTTCGGCCTGCCGGTGGTGAGCCTGCGCCTGGTCGATCCGCGCTTCTATCATCTGGACACGGCGGTGTGCGTGCTCGACGCCGACACCGCCATGTACTACCCGGCCGCGTTCGACGACGACGGGCGGGCCGCGATCGCGGGGCAGTTCGCCGAGCTGATCGAGGCGAAGGACGAGGACGCCGAGGTGCTCGGGCTGAACGCGGTCAGCGACGGCCGGCACGTCATCCTGCCCGTCCAGGCCCGCAAGCTCGCCGCCCAGCTCCGCGAGCGCGGGTTTTCACCGATCGGGGTCGACCTGTCCGAGCTACGCAAGGGCGGCGGCGGCCCCAAGTGCTGCACGCTGGAGCTGCGCGGCTGACCTTTACCTTCTCACCCGTCACGAAGGGGGACATCCGATGACCGAGACGATGACCACCGGCACGACCGACCTGATCAGGCTCAGCCGCGACCACGCCGCGCACAACTACCATCCGCTGCCGGTCGTGATCGCGGAGGCCGAGGGCGCCTGGGTGACCGACGTGGAAGGCCGCCGCTACCTGGACATGCTCGCCGCGTACTCGGCCCTGAACTTCGGCCACCGGCACCCGCGGCTGTTCGCGGCCGCGCTGGCGCAGCTCGAGCGGCTCACGCTGGTGAGCCGGGCGTTCGACCACGACCAGTTCGGGCCGTTCTGCGCCGAGCTGGCCGAACTCGCCGGCCTGGACGTGGTGCTCCCGATGAACACCGGCGCCGAGGCCGTCGAGACCGCGATCAAGGTCGCGCGCAAGTGGGGCTACCTGGTCAAGGGCGTGCCCGCGGACCAGGCTGTGATCATCGCCTTCAGCGGGAACTTCCACGGTCGGACCACCACGATCGTCAGCTTCTCCACCGACCCTGACGCGCGGGGCGACTTCGGGCCGTACACGCCGGGCTTCCGCGTCGTGCCGTACGGCGACCTGGACGCGCTGACCGCGGCCGTGGCCGAGCTCGGTGACCGCGTGGTGGCGGTGCTGTTCGAGCCGATCCAGGGCGAGGCCGGGGTGATCGTCCCGCCGCCGGGCTTCCTGGCCGGGATGCGGGAGCTGTGCACGGCGCAGGGGATCTTGATGATCGCGGACGAGATCCAGTCCGGGCTCGGCCGCACCGGCGCCACCTTCGCCTGCTCGCACGAGGGCGTCGTCCCCGACGCGTACCTGCTGGGCAAGGCGCTCGGCGGCGGCATCGTCCCGCTGTCCGCGATGGTGTCCACCTGGCCGGTGCTCGGGGTCCTGGAACCGGGGCAGCACGGATCGACGTTCGGCGGGAACCCGCTGGCCTGCGCCGTCGGCCGCGAGGTCGTCGCCATGCTGAGCACCGGTGAGTACCAGGCGCGCGCGGCCGTGCTCGGCGAGCACATGCACGCGCGGCTGGCCGCGCTGCCGAGCGACGCGGTCCGCGCGACGCGCGGCCGGGGGCTGTGGGCCGGGGTGGAGTTCGCGTCGCTGCCGGGGCGGGAGGTCTGCGAGCGGCTGGCCGCCCGTGGCGTCCTGGCCAAGGAGACCCATGGGAACACCGTCAGGCTGGCGCCTCCCCTGGTGATCAGCGAGGCCGACCTCGACTGGGGCCTGGACCAGCTCGAAGCCGTGCTGCGCTAGGCAGGCGGTTCGAGGCGCCGGTAGGCGCCCGAGTAGTGCACGAGCGGGCCGCCGGACGCGCCGTCGGCGGGGATGGACACGGCGGTGACCTGCCCGACGACGATGCTGTGATCGCCGGCGTCGTGGACCGCGGTGGTGACGCATTCGAGCACGGCGAGGGCGTCGTCGAGGACCGGGGCTCCGGTGACCTGGCCGGGGTGATGGGCCAGGCCCTCCAGCTGGCCCTCCAGGGGACGCCCCCGGGTGGCCAGCCAGCGCGCGGTCTTCTCCCCGTCTTCGGCCAGGATGGACACCGCCCAGGACCCGGCCGCGAGGACGGCGTCGTGGAAGCGGGCGATTTTCTCCGCGCAGAACAGCACGAGCGGCGGGTCCAGGGAGACCGACGCGAACGCGCTGACCGTCATGGCGTGCCCGGAATCGGTGGTGATCACGACGATGCCGCTCGCGAACTGGCCAGCCGCCCGCCGGTAGGAGGCGTGGTCGACGCCGCTCACCGGGGCCGCGTCCGGGCGAAGCCGGCGAACGACAGGGCCACCCCGACCACGGCGCCCAGCGTGCCGCCGTACAGGTACCACTTCCCGGCCGCCGTGTTGGTGATGATCACGCTGCCGTTCGAGGCCGGCAGGGACAGGACGAAGGAGGCGAGGATCCAGCCGAACGCCGGCATCAGCGCTCCGGTCACCGAGCGGACCGCCCAGCTGGCCAGCACGCAGGTGACCAGGATCACGAGGCAGGAGACGAGCGCGGCGAGCGGCACCGGCCCGGCCACGTGGCTGTACTGGAAGCTGCCGATGAGGCCCTCGACCGCGCCCAGCACGACCAGCGCGCCGTAGACGGCGCCGGTGGCCAGCCACCGCCGTGGATTCCTGTCGGCCGAGCCCATGGCAGCAGGCTACTGGCCGAACAAGTCTGCTTCGCGGGCCCCCGGCCCGCGCGGCCCGGCCAGCAGGGTGTAGCACTCCACTTCGCGCACCAGCCGCGGGACGCCGTCGGAGAGGGCGAAGTACGGGGGCGACACGGTGATCTGCGTCGCGTGCGCCCGCATCGCGGCCAGCTTCTGGCCGAGGTAGGCCTCGCCGTCGATCTCGGTGGTCACCTGGTCGGAGTCGGGGGCGGCCGTCGCATAGAACTTCAGCGGACCGTCAGGACCCGCCAGCTCGAACGCGCGCCAGGTGACCCGGTGCGCCTGGATGTGATCCGGGTGCCCGTAGAAGCCGTTGGCGTCGTAGGTGACCAGGACCTGCGGCCGCACCTCGCCGATGACGTCGAGCAGGGCGCGCGCGGCCTCGTCCAGGTCGGCCCGCCAGAAGCAGCGCGGGTCATCGTTGGCCGGGGTGCCCATCATGCCCGAGTCGCGCCACCGGCCCGGGCCGCCGAGGAACCGGTGATCGGTCACGCCGAGCACGGCGCAGGCGGCGGCCAGCTCGCCGATCCGGTACTCCCCGAGCCGGTCCTCCCGCCCCGCGGCCAGGTGCGCCAGCGACGGCGGGATGATCTCCCCCTCCTCGCCGAGCGTGCAGGTGACCAGGGTGACCTGTGCGCCCTCCGCCGCGTACTTCGCCATCGTCGCCCCGGTGCCGATCGACTCGTCGTCCGGGTGCGCGTGCACGAGCAGCAGGCGCCGGTCGGGGGCAGCGGGGCTCATGGCGGTGAGCCTACCGGCGGCCGGCCAGCCGCCCGGGACTGGCACAATTCACGCATGACCGAGAGTTTCCCCCGGCAGGAGGCCAGGACCAGGCGATTCACGCTCGGCGTGCCGCGGGCCTTCCGCGTCTCGCCCGACGGCTCCCGGGTGGCCTTCCTGCGCAGCGCGGGCGGCGCCGACCCGGTGACGTGCCTGTGGGTCCTGGACGTCGGCAGCGGGCGGGAGCGCCTGGTCGCGGACCCGAGGGCCATGCACGCCGACACCGAGGACCTGACGCCGGCCGAACGGGCCCGCCGGGAACGGGTCAGGGAGGTGGCGGGCGGCGTCGTGGCCTACTCGACCGACACCGAAGTCACGGTGGCCGCGTTCGCGCTGTCGGGACGGGTCTACGCGGTTGCCCTGACCGAGGGCGCCCTGACCGGGGACGGCGCGGCCGAGGACGGGGCGGCGCCGCGGGAGGTGGCCACGCGTACGCCGGCCCTCGACCCCGGCCTCGACCCGTCCGGGCAGCGGGTGGCGTACGTCTGCGACGGCGCGCTCCGGGTCGCCAGCGTGACCGGCGACGCCGAACACCTCGTGCTCGGGGATCCCGACGGCTCGCCCGGCGTGTCGTTCGGGCTGCCCGAGTTCATCGCGGCCGAGGAGATGGACCGCCGTCGCGGGTACTGGTGGTCCCCGGACGGCTCTGCGCTGCTCGTCGCCCGGGTGGACGAGACACCCGTGACCACGTGGTACATCTCCGACCCCGCCAACCCGGGATCCGCACCCGCCCGGGTCGCCTACCCCGCGGCCGGCACCGCGAACGCCGACGTCTCCCTCCTGCTGGCCAGGCTGGACGGCACCGTCACGCACGTCGAGACCGACCGCGCCGAGTTCCCGTATCTGGTGACGGTCTGCTGGCAGCGGGGGCACGACCCGCTGGTGGTGGTGCAGAGCCGGGATCAGCGCCGGATGCGGATCTTGTTGGTCGACCCCGAGTACGGGACGACCCAGGTCCTGCGCGAGGACACCGACCCGCACTGGCTGGACATCGTGCCCGGCGTCCCGGCCTGGACGCAGGACGGCCGGATCGTGTGGACCGGCGACGTCGGGGACACCCGCCGCCTGCTGCTCGGCGCGCCCGGCCAGGAGGCCGTCCCCGTCACCCCGCCCGGCCTGCAGGTGCGGAGCGTGCTGGATGCGGACGGCGACACGATCCTGTTCCAGGCCTCGGCCGAGCCGACCGAGGTGGGGCTGTGGAGCTACGAGCCAGCCGGGCTGACCCGCCTCGACGAGGGCGGCGGCGTCGACGGCGGCACCATGGCCGGGGGCACCATCGTCGCGTGGCGCCGCTCCCTCGCTCAGTACGGCCTGACCGTCCGGGTGTACCGCGCCGGCGCGCCGGCGGCGAGCATCGACTCGCTCGCGGAGACCCCGGCGCTGCCCGAACCCCGCCCCGCGATGCTGCACGCGGGCCCGGCCGAGATCCGGACCGCCGTGCTGTTCCCCTCCGGGCACCGGCCCGGGTCGGGCAGGCTCCCCGTGCTGCTAGACCCCTACGGCGGCCCGGGCGCGCAGCAGGTGCTCAGGTCCCGCGGCCAGTTCCTGACCGCCCAGTGGTTCGCCGAGCAGGGTTTCGCGGTGGTTATCGCGGACGGCCGCGGCACCCCGGGCCGCGGCCCGGCCTGGGACCGCGCGGTGGCCGGCGACCTGGCCGGACCGGTCCTGCAGGACCAGATCGAGGCGCTGAACGCCGCCTGCGCCGCGCACCCGGACCTGGACCCCGGCCGGGTGGCGATCCGCGGCTGGTCGTTCGGGGGCTACCTGGCGGCGCTGGCCGTGCTGCGCAGGCCCGACGTGTTCCACGCGGCCGTCTCGGGTGCCCCGGTCACCGACTGGCACCTGTACGACACCCACTACACCGAGCGCTACCTAGGGCACCCGGACCGCGACGATGAGGCCTACGAGCGGTCCTCGCTCATCCCTTTGGCCGAACGAGCGGTGGTGCGGCGCCCCCTGATGCTGATCCACGGCCTCGCCGACGACAACGTGGTCGTCGCGCACACCCTGCGCCTGTCCGGGGCGCTGCTGGCCGCCGGGTACCCGCACGAGGTGCTCCCGCTCACCGGCGCCACCCACATGGCCTCACAGGAGACCGTCCGGGAGAACATGCTCCTGCTGCAACTCGATTTCCTGCGCCGCAGCATCGGCGCGCCAGTGTAGCCAAGGCAGTGTAGCCAGGGTCACATGCCACGATGAGATCTCGGTTACTGCATTAGCCCGCGGACTGGAATAGGTTCGTGGGCATCGTTGGCGTTACCCTTACGCTCGAAAGCAGCGAGGACGCTGAGGCATGACACAAGCACCGGAAGCGCCGGCCAGGACGCGGGCGCAGATCACCGCACGTACGCTCCGCACTGACCAGTGGTGGAAACAGCCCGGCGTCGTTGCGGCCGGCCTTTCCATCTGGGTGATCTACGCGACCGTCCACGTTTTCATCGGCAAGTGGTACTACGTGCCGGCGGATCACTACCTGACCCCGTTCTACTCGCCGTGCGTGAGTGGCGAGTGCGTCCCGGGCTCGAGCACCCTAGGCCAGTGGATCCCGGCGGTCCCGCCGATCATCCCTTACGCGTTTGTCTCGCTGGTGTTCGTGCTCGGCTTCCGGTTCACGTGCTACTACTACCGGGGCGCCTACTACCGGGCGTTCTGGCGGGCGCCGGCCGCCTGCGCGGTGCGCGAGCCGCACGCGAGGGACACCGGCGAGACTAGGTTCCCGCTGATCGGGCAGAACCTGCACCGCTACTTTTTCTACGCGGCCGTGCTCGTCGGTATCCTGCTCACCTACGACGTGGCGCAGGCCTTTCGCGGACCGGACGGGAACTTCGGGTTCGGCATCGGCTCGCTGATCATGCTGGCCAACGTGATCCTGCTGTGGTGCTACGCGCTGGGCTGCCACTCCTGCCGGCACATCACCGGCGGCCGGCTGAAGAATTTCTCCAGGCACCCGGTCCGCTATTGGATCTGGACGCGCGTGTCGTGGCTGAACGCCCGGCACCTGAAGTTCGCCTGGATCACCCTGGGCACGCTGATGCTGACCGACCTGTACATCTGGCTGGTGGCCGCGGGCGTGTTCTCTGATCCGAGAATCTTTAACTGACCGAACGGGCTGTGGTTATGAGCGACGCTGTATCTGCCGACGACATCGATCGTTTCTCCTGCGACGTGGTGGTCGTCGGCGCGGGCGGCTCCGGGCTGCGCGCGGCGATCGAGGCCCGGCTGCACGGGAAGAAGACCGCGATCATCTCCAAGTCCCTGTTCGGCAAGGCGCACACGGTGATGGCCGAGGGCGGCTGCGCCGCCGCCATGGGCAACGTGAACCCGCATGACAACTGGCAGGTCCACTTCCGCGATACGATGCGCGGCGGCAAGTTCCTCAACAACTGGCGGATGGCCGAACTGCACGCCCAGGAGGCCCCGGATCGGGTCTGGGAGCTCGAGGCGTGGGGCGCCGTGTTCGACCGGACCAAGGACGGCAAGATCAGCCAGCGGAACTTCGGCGGGCACACCTACCCGCGGCTGGCGCACGTCGGCGACCGGACCGGCCTGGAGATGATCCGCACCCTGCAGCAGAGGGTCGTCGCGCTGCAGCAGGAAGACGCGGTGGAATTCGGCGACCCGGAGGCGATGATCAGGGTCTACGCCGAGACCACGATCACCGAGCTGGTCAAGGACGGCGAGCGCATCGCCGGCGCGTTCGGGTACTTCAGGGACACCGGCCGGTTCGTGCTGTTCGAGGCGCCCGCGGTGGTCCTGGCCACCGGCGGCATCGGCAAGACGTTCAAGGTCTCCTCCAACTCCTGGGAGTACACCGGGGACGGGCACGCGCTGGCCCTGCTGGCCGGGGCTCCGCTGCTGAATATGGAGTTCGTGCAGTTCCACCCCACGCACATGGTCTGGCCGCTGTCGGTGGCCGGCCTGCTCGTCACCGAGTCGGTCCGCGGTGACGGCGGGGTGCTGCGCAATTCCGAGGGCAAGCGGTTCATGTTCGACTACGTGCCGGACGTGTTCCGGGCGCAGTACGCGGAGACCGAGGAGGAGGCGGACCGCTGGTACACCGACCCGGACAACAACCGGCGGCCGCCTGAGTTGCTGCCCAGGGACGAGGTGGCCCGGTCGATCAGGGCCGAGGTCAAGGCGGGCCGCGGGTCGCCGCACGGCGGGGTGTTCCTCGACATCGCGTCCCGGCGGCCGGCCGAGGAGATCCTGCGCAAGCTGCCGTCGATGTACCACCAGTTCAAGGAGCTGGCCGACGTGGACATCACCAAGGAGCCGATGGAGGTCGGCCCGGCCCAGCACTACGTGATGGGCGGGGTGGAGGTGGACCCGGACACCGCGGCGGTGCCCGGGGTGCCCGGCCTGTTCGCGGCCGGGGAGGTGTCGGGCGGCATGCACGGCTCGAACCGACTCGGCGGCAACTCGCTGTCTGACCTGCTGGTCTTCGGCCGCCGCGCGGGACTCGGCGCCGCGGAGTACGTGGAAGGGATCGCCACGCGGCCGACGGCGCCGGCCGCCGAGCTCGAGGCGGCCCGCAGCGAGGTGCTCCTCCCGCTCGAGCGCGCGGGGGGCGAGAACCCGTACACGGTCCACCACGAGATCCAGCAGACCATGAGCGACCTGGTCGGCATCATCCGCAGGGAAAGCGAGATCAAGACCGCCCTCGCCGAGCTCGAGAAGCTGCGCGAGCGGGCCGAGAAGATCAGCTCGCCCGGCGGCCGGGCCTACAACCCGGGCTGGCACCTGGCGCTCGACCTGCGGAACATCCTGCTCATCGCCGAATGCGTGGCGCAGGCCGCGCTGGAGCGGCAGGAGAGCCGCGGCGGCCACACCCGGGACGACTACCCGGAGATGTCGCCGGAATGGCGGAAGGTCAACCTGATCTGCACGCTCGACGGCAACCACGTGATGCTGAAGCGCCAGCCGATGGAGCCGATGCGGCAGGACCTGCTCGAGCTGTTCGACGTGTCCGAGCTGAAGAAGTACATGACCGACGAGGAGCTGGCAGGGCTGGGCCTGCCCGGTGCCGAGGCTGAGGAGAAGCACTGATGGCGTACAAGGCTGCGTTCCGGGTCTGGCGCGGGGATGCGGGCGCCGGGGCCCTAGCCGACTACCAGGTCGAGGTCAACGAGGGCGAGGTCGTGCTGGACGTCCTGCACAGGCTGCAGGCGACCCAGGCCGGCGACCTGGCCATCCGGTGGAACTGCAAGGCCGGCAAGTGCGGGTCGTGCTCGATGGAGATCAACGGGCGGCCGCGGCTGGCCTGCATGACCCGGATGTCGATCTTCTCACCTGACGAGACGCTGACCATCACCCCGATGCGGACCTTCCCGGTGATCAGGGACCTGGTCACCGACGTGTCGTTCAACTACGCCAAGGCGCGCGAGATCCCGTCGTTCACCCCCGATCCGTCGGTCAAGCCGGGCGAGTTCCGGATGATGCAGGTCGACGTGAACCGGTCTCAGGAGTTCCGGAAGTGCATCGAGTGCTTCCTGTGCCAGAACACCTGCCACGTGATCCGGGACCACGCCGAGAACGAGCATGCGTTCGCGGGACCCAGGTTCCTCATGCGGATCGCGGAGCTGGAGATGCACCCGGCCGACACGGCCGACCGGCGCGAGATCGCCCAGGACGACTTCGGCCTCGGGTACTGCAACATCACCAAGTGCTGCACCGAGGTGTGCCCGGAGCACATCAAGATCACCGACAACGCGCTGATCCCGATGAAGGAACGCGTGGCCGGCCGCAAGTACGACCCGCTGGTCTGGCTCGGCGACAAGATCACCCGCCGCACCCACGCCGACACTGCGAAGGTGCCGGGAAAGGCATGAAGGTGGGATGAAACCGGCCGATGGCGGGTGAACCTGCGGCTACGATGACTCGTGCCTGGGCCGGGTTTCGCCTGCAGCGCTCCGGCTCGGGACTCATTCGTGACCGATTGTGATACCACCGCTCGTTCGGGATAAATGATTCTCACGCGCGTGCGGCGGGGAGCGAGGGACTGGGCATGTCGCATCTGACGTACGGGGAGGCCGGGGTCGTCGGGCTGATCCAGGGCATCACCGAGCTGTTCCCGCTGTCCAGCCTCGGCCACAACGTGCTCATCCCCGCGCTGATCGGCGGGTCGTGGGCCAAGGACCTGAACGTGTCCGCGCCGGAGTCGCCCTACCTGGCCGTCATCGTCGGGCTGCACGTGGCGACGGCCCTCGCCATGATCGTCTTCTTCTGGCGGGACTGGGTGCGGATCATCGTGGCCTTCTTCGCCTCGCTCAAGCACATCGCGTCCCCGGAGCCGGGCACCAACCGGCTTGAGCCGCAGAACACGGACCAGATGCTCGCCTGGATGATCGTCCTGGCCACGATCCCGGTCGGGATCGCGGGCGTCGCGCTTGAGCACCTGTTCCGGGTGGCCTTCAGCAAGCCCATCCCCACCGCGGCGTTCCTGTTCGTGAACGGGCTGATCCTGCTGGGTGGCGAGCGGCTGCGCAGGCGCGGGGCCGACGAGGCGGCGCAGCAGGAGGCGGCCGACCAGCAGATGGCCGCGGAGCGGCAGAAGGCGGCGGTCGGGGCCGGGAGCCACGGCGCGGTGGGCGGCGGCCGGCACTCCTCGGGTCAGCGGGCGCTGAAGCAGCAGCAGGCCACGCTCGCGGTCGAATCTGACCAGAGGCTGGTCCGGCTGGGGTGGATGAACGCGTTCCTGCTCGGCTCGGTGCAGATCCTGGCCTTGCTCCCGGGCATCAGCCGGGACGGCGTCGTCATGGTCGGCGGCATGTTCCGCGGCCTGTCCCGGCAGGACGCGGCGCGGTTCTCGTTCCTGCTGTCGGCGCCGGTCATCCTCGCGGCGGGCGCGCTGAAGGTCAGCGACCTGACCGGGCCGCTCGGCGACGGTATCCGGGGGCAGGTGCTGTTCGCCAGCGCCCTATCCTTCATCGGCGCGTACCTGGCGCTGCGGCTCCTGGTCCGCTGGCTGAGCAACGCCAACCGGACGCTGACGCCCTTCGCGATCTACTGCCTGATCGTGGGCATGGGCAGCCTCATCTACCTGTCGGTGAAGTGATCCTCAGCTCAGCGCGGGTCCGCCCGCGCCGAGCGCTGCCACGCGGGCCTGCAGGTCGCGCAGCGGTTCTGGCCCCAGGGTAGTCGCCGCCACCTTGGTGATAGCCGGCCGGGGTATGGTCGTATACACAGATCAGAACGCTGGTGGCGGTGAGGGACGGTGCCGGACACCCTGAGTCAGGGCGGGGGCCGTGAGACCGGCCCATGGCCGCGCCGCCTGGCGGCGGCCGCCGTGCTCGTGCTGGCGACTGTGGTGATTATCCAGCACCTGCCGCGGTCACGGCCTTCGCCGGCGCGCCCGGACCGGCCGACTGCCACCGTGACTGCGCCGGCGACTGCGCCGGTGACGGCTTCGGACGCGGCGGAGCCCCCTGCGGGGCTGGCGGCGGTACCTGACGGGATCACGGGGCCTGCCTTGTCCTGGCCCGGTGGTCTTCGGCTGCCAGCTACCGGGCCGCGGCCGGCGTGGTTCTGGCCGGGCACCGGCCAGGTGGCGCCGATCGGTGGCCTGCCATCCCAAAGCTCTGGCTATCAATTCACCCGTACCGCGGGCGGCTGGGCGGTCCAGGCCAGTCCTGGTATCCAGGCCGGCTGCGCCAGTTGTGCAGGACCGCGGCGGGCTGTCTACTTCCTGGCCGATCGCGCGCAGTCGGTGATCCGGGTTGGGCTGGCGAACGCGGTCGCGCCTGGCGCCGCTGGCGCGCTGTGGCTGACCAGCTATCCCCCGGACGCTGATCTGGGTTCTGCCGCAGGCACAGCGCGGGAGGTGAGCGTCGCCGGCGTGCCGCTCGGGCCGGCGCTCAGGCTTCCGGCCGGGTACCTGATCGAGCAGGCGACCGGCCGCGGCCTGCTGCTCGCGCCAGCGCTCCCGCGACAGGGAACGGTGGCCGACAAGTTGTGGAATCCAGCCGCTCCGCAGGCCAGCCGCACCTTGGCCGCGGTGCTCGCGGCGAGCACCACCCAGATCGCCTGGGCGCCGCCGTGTGCTACACGCTGCCGCGTGCAGGTGCTGAACCTGGCCACCGGGCGGCAGGTATCGGCCGGGCTGCCCGTGGGCAGGTCGGTGGCTAGCGCAGCCTTCAGCCCCGACGGCAGCTTCCTGGCGGTCGAAGTGAGCTTCAGCAGCGAGGCCGACGACGGCGGACAGGCGCTGCAACTGGAGCTCGTGTCCACGGCCAGCGGCCGCCTGATGGTCCTACCGGGAACCTCGCTCAGCAGCGATGCCCTGATCAGCTTCGGCTGGCCCGCCAGTAGCGACTACCTGGTAGCCGAGCTGAGCTTCACGACCAAGGTGCAGCTGGCATCGTGGCGCCCCGGGGCCGGCCTGCCCGGCCATCGCCCTGCTCAGGCCACAGCAAAGCCCCGCCTCCCTGGTCATCGGGCAGTACGCCCCCTAGCGGCTATCTTCTCAGGCCTCTGAGAACCTCGTTGAGGATGCGCGCCCCGAGCGCGGTGGCAGCCCCGCCCACTATCCCCTTCGTAATTGCCTCGCCGTGCCTCGCCCCGAAGTCCTTGCCCGCCGCCATGATCGGTCGGGCAGCGGCATAGAACCCTTCATCGAAGGGCCGGGTGCCACTGGCCGCATCGTAGGAACCCCTGACGACTCCGGCGGTTATCGCGACCGGGGAGACAGCCACGGCGCTAACATTCGCCCAGAACGGGCTCGTTTGTTCCATCCTTAACTCCTCTCCCATGAGTTACAGAGGAGGTCTTCCCCGTCTTTGGCCATGCTTGGCCATTCATGTCTAGTTTGGCATTGCCCTAGGACAGTGCACTAGGGGAAGGCCAGCCAGACCATTTGAGCAATGTCATTGATGCCGGGAGCGCAGATTTACCTCACGTCTGCTGGGTCCACGGCTGGGTGAACCCGACCGGATCACGGTCGGTGTAGGTGGCGATGCGGATCGGGAAGCCGGTCGCGTACGCCTCGATCATCTGGCCGTTCCCGATGACCAGGCCGACGTGGCCCGGCGAGGTGGGCGTGCCGTCCGCGCCGGCGAAGAACACCAGGTCCCCGGGCTGCACCTGGGAGGCGGGGACCCGCTGTTCTGTCGTCCACTGCACCTGCGAGGTCCGGGCGATATCGATCCCGGCCGCCCGGTAGGCCATCATGACCAGGCCGGAGCAGTCGAAGGCGTCCGGCCCGGTGGCGCCCCACTGGTACGGCTTGCCGAGCTGCTCCTCGGCGTAGGCGATGGCCGTCGCCACGGCCTGGTTCGGCGCCATGACCTGCGGCACTCCCCCGGCTGTCGTGGCGCAGCCCGCCGCAGAACTGCCCGACGGCATGTCCGCCGACACCACGGAGTACTTCCCTCCCGCGTAGGAGCCCGCGTAGTACAGCACGCTCTGCACGTACGACTGCAGGTGGTTGTAGGCGAAGATGGCCGCCGACGGGTTGGTGGTGACCTGGAACTCGAGCAGGTACTTCGCCGCGCCCGCGATCGCGTCGGCGGGATCGTACACGCTCGCGTTGGGGCCGCCGTCCTCATCGGTGGCCACGCCGTTGACCACCTGGCTGGCCGGGTGGACCGGCAGTCCGCCCCAGACGTTGCCGGCCGCCCCGCCGATGCCTATCTGCATCGGCCCGGCCGCGCCGAAGGCGTTCGACCCGCTGTGCACCCCGGGCAGGGTGGTCTGGCCGTTGTCGCTCTCCACGGTCCCGATCCCGGCCAGGATCGTCCAGGGCACGCCGTACTGCTGCCCGACGTGCTTATACCAGTAGAGGTAGTTGGCGGGGATCGACTTGGCCTGCCCGCCGGCGGGCGGCTGCCCGGCCGTACCCGACTGCTCGCCCGAGCACCCGGCGCTCGCCGCGAAGAACATGTTGGTGCCGATCAGGGCCGGCACGGCCAGCAGGCCGAGCAGGAGGACGCCCGCGACCCCGATGATGACGATGATGAGGATCCGATGGGATCCCTGATCCCTGCGCTGCCCTGCGTTCGGATGCTTGGTCTCCTGGAACAAGAGCCTGGTCGTCATGAATCGCCCGCTGACTCCAATTCGATGTCATTCACCTGCCAGCTCGTGCCGGAGCCGGTGACGGTGACCGCGTACTGCGTGCTGCCGCTGGTAGTGCCCTTCGCGCTGGCCAGCTGCTGGTCCGCCGTGATGATGAACGTCATGCTGGAGGGGCCGAACGCGCGCAGCGAGTCGATCATGGCGGTCCCGGTGGAGACCTGTTTCTGGCTGGTCCTGAGGGTGGCCACCCCGGGCGTGGCGTAGGCGCTCTCAAGGGTGGCGGCCAGCTCGCCGGTGATCAGGCCGCCCATTGTGCCGACGTACGCCGACGGGGTTTCCGTGTAGCTGAACGTGTCGTAGTCGACGCTGAACTGGGTCGCCACCGAGGCGGCGTCGGCCAGGTCCTGCTGCGTGAAGGGCAGCCAGGCGTAGATGTCGACGCCCTCGGCCGCCGCGGGTGAGGCCGACACCGCCGGCGGCGGGGCGGACGCGGTGGCGGGCGGCGCGGAGGCACCGGCCCCCGGGGTGGACGTGCCCGCGGCGTGGTTGTGGTCGTGGGACCGGGTCAGGGCCGGGACGACGAGGTAGTAGCCGAGCGCGGCCAGGACGACGACGATCAGGACGAACGCCGCCTTCTGCTGCCCGGGGCTGAGATCCATGGTGACCGCCTGCTATTTGTCCCGCCGTACCGGACGTAGCCAGAACGGCATGGGTGAGGTTTCCTTGGTGCGCTCGCCTGCGCCCTGGCCAGACGCTGACGGCTCGGCGGGCGGCGCGGACGGCCTCGGCCTGGATCCGGCGGACCCGGTGGTCCCCCGGACCGGAGCCCGCTGCCGGGTTGAGGCCCCGGACCAGCCGGCCGACGGCCAGGCCGAGCCGGGCTGGGCAGGCCTGGTGGATCCCGCCGTCCCGCCGCCGGACGGGGCGGGGGCGGCGGATCGTGGTGAACCGGTGGCGGCGGCGCGGGCCCGCGAGCCCGGGGATCCCGCCAGCCCGGTCGTCGGGCGCCCGGCTCCGCGTGACCAGCCGGAGGCCGCGCTCGACGACCCGTTGCCGCCTGAACCCGGCCTGGGCGGCAGGTCCAGCGGCGGGGCCGTGCGGGTGGTGCCGCCGTCGCCGTCGGCCACGACCCGGCCCCGGGCTGACGTGGCGGCCGCGGCCAGCCTCCGGGAACCCGGCCCGCCGTCCCCGTCGGCCGCGGGCGGGGCGTCCTGGCGCAACCGCGACGCGTACGCGTCGCCCGCTCCCTGGGCGGTCCCCGCCATGTCACCCGACGAGACGGCACTGGCGGCGGCACCGGCTCCGGCGACACTAGCCGCGCCCGTGGCCAGCGCCGCCGCCTGGCCGGGATTGCGCCGCGCCCACCGGGCGGCCCGGTAGCCCGCTACCCCGGGGATGACGGTGGCCGCGTCGAGCGTCGACCGGCGGAAGGTGGTGCTCGCATCGCGCAGGCTGTACTCGGCCCGCTCGGTCGCGCCGAGCGTGCCGTAACCGACCGCGGAGAACAGGTGGGTGAACGGCTTTCTGTAGATGAACACGGCCACGGTGACCAGCGCGATCATCAGGATCTTGAGCGCCCAGGGAAGCGCCGCGTCGGACGTGCCCATGATCAGTGAGTAGCTGTAAAGCAGCACGCTGAGCACGATCGCGATCGCCACCTGCTTCATCAGGACGCCCACCAGCATCTCGAACCAGCGGACCGCGATGATGCGGCCGAATCCCGGATGCGTCCCGATGATCAGGAAGAACGGCCCGACCACCAGCAAGAGCAGGAAGCCGAGTTTGAGCACGATCAGCGTCAGCGAGATGAGCAGGATGAGCATGCCGGCCACGAGGGCGGCGAACATGGCGGCGAAGGCGATCTCCAGCCTTGTCGTCCACTGGTTGCCCTGGAACAGCGGGTAGATCGCCGGGTCGTTCTGCTGGATGGAGTTCGCGATCCCGGTGTAGGTGGCCTGCTTGGCCTGGATCAGCGCGATGCTCGGGGTCTCGTTGGCCGCGATCGCCTGGGCCCACAGCAGCTGCCTGCCGTAGGTGTTGACCACGGTCTGCGTGCCGTTGCCTGTCGCCGCGTAGTTGGTCGTGCCAAGTTCCCCCCACAGCCACGGCTTGCACACCAGGACCGACCACAGCTCGTTGGCGTTCTGGTCGACCAGGCCGTTGCCCGAGGTGAAGGCGTAGCTGCTCGTGACGCTCTGCGGGTCGCCCGCCTGCACCGGCAGGCAGTTGCCGCCGGACGGAGCGGGCAGCTTGGAGAAGGCCGCGTTGAGCACCGAGGTCGTGCCGTTGGCGACCGAGGTGCCAACCCCGGTGAAGTCGGCGGGCTTGCCGATCAGCGCGATGGCGGCGGTGGCGGCGATCACCATCCACAGCGTCCCCTCGATGGTCCGGGTCGCGCGCTTGCGGATCAGGCCCTGCCAGGCCAGCCACATGGCGCCGAGGATCACGACGGGAGCTAGGTAGGGAAAGTAGATGGCCTTGCCGAGTGCGCTGATGAGCTTGTCTACGGTGCTCTGCAGCCAGGTCAGGATGCTGTTGCCCGCGGCCGACTGGTAGACGGTGATCGTCACCCGGTCCAGCGACTTGGCCGCGTCGAAGACCATCCCGGCGACGTTGTTGCCGATCAGCGAGGTCATGTCGGAGCACTGCAGGCCGTGCGCGGCCCAGAACTGGCCGGCGATCCCGTAGTTGTCGTACAGCGTCTTGCCGCCCGCCGACGCGGCAGGCGGCTCGATCATCGCGTCGATCCCGCCGGTCGCCGGTTCGGGCTGCGGCAGCGAGGGCTCGCAGATGTTGTTCAGGTCGCCGACGATCCCGCTCGAGCCCTGCGCGCAGAGCCCGATCAGCCCGCCGATGTCGCCGATGCCCGGCACCTGGCAGATCCCGCTGGGCAGCACCGGGGTGAGGTTCGCGGTCAGGACGGCCGTCCCGGTGGGCGAGGTGGCCGAGGTGGCGTGCGCGGCGTGCGCGGTCCGGGCCGGGGTGGCGGAACCGCCGACCGAGTGCACCGCAGCCAGGGCGGGGCTCGCGGTGCCGAATAGGGCCGCCGCGATCACCAGTACCCGCAGCGCCCAGCGCACGGCGCGGCCGAGTGGCCGGGGGCCGGCGCGGTCCTGCGCGTGGCGCTGGAGCGGGGCGAGCGGGACAGGCATCGGGGGACTCCTGGTTCTGCTGTTTATGAGGACGCCCCGGCCGCCGGGGCGCTGGCCGCGGGGTGGCTGCGCGGGCGGGGCGAGGAGTCCCCGCTGGGCAGCCTGGCGGTCCTCGGGTCCGGCCGGGTGCGCTTGGCCCGCGTCGGGTTGGTGTCGATCCAGTCCCTCAGCTCGTCGGAGACGAGGTCGATCCCGATCCGCCCGGCCCGGTCGTCCAGGTCCCTGAAGATGCACTCGCCGTTGCCGAGCGCGCGCAGGGCGGCCTTGTGCTCGTCGGAGGGCGCGACTCCGAGCAGCGACATGACGTTCGCGACCTCGCCGCGCTCGGTGGACCGGAACGCGAAGACCCCGGACAGGCAGTTGGTCACCTGCTCGTTCAGCAGGTCGCCGGCGTTCTGCGAGACCAGGATGAGCGCGGTGTTCCGCGACCGGCCCATCCTGGACACCTCGGGCACCAGCTTGGCGCCCTCGGGCGTGGACGTGATCGCCCAGGCCTCGTCGAGGAAGATGGCCTTGGGCACCGTCCGGTCCAGACCGAGCAGGAGCTTGCGCGCGAACTGGGACACCAGGTAGAGCAGGGCCACCGAGAGCCGCTGCTCGTAGGAGTAGTCGTCACGGCTGATCGTGGTGTCGGGCAGGGTCAGCCCGCCCAGCGTGAAGACCGTGGTCCAGCCCTCCGCGTCGATCTGCTGGCCGACCGAGGGAGCAAAGCACAGCCGGGCCAGGCGCATCTCGGAGATCGACCGCATGACCGCGCCGGTGTTCTTCCAGGCCGGATCCTCGGCCTGCTCCAGGAACCTGACGACCTTGCCGAGGCTCGGCCGCTCGCTCCCGGCCACCGCGCCGACCGCCTGGATCATGGCGCTCTCGCGTTCCTCGCTCATCCTGGGCAGCAGCAGCCGGAGCGTCTCGGTGGCCATGGTCCGCTTCTCGGCCAGGTCGACACCGAAGGAGAACGGGTCGAGCAGGCCCGGCGCGGCCGCGCCGAGCGGCAGCACCCGGGCCCTCCTGCCCTTCCGGCTCAGGTATTCCACCAGCGATTCGGCGTCGCCCTTGGGATCGATCACCGCGATGGTCGCGCCGCGGAGCGCCAGCTGGTAGATGAGCAGCATGGCCAGCGTGGTCTTGCCGCCGCCGGGCTCGCCGGTGATCGCGATGGCGGTCGGGCGGTTACGGGCGGCGGCCAGCAGCGGGTCGAAGTGCACGATGGACCGCGCCCGGCCCAGGGTCTCGCCGATGTACGGCCCGATCCAGCCCGAGCCCGCGTCGATGCGGTCGCCCAGTTCCACCGTCGCGGTCGGCATCCCGCCCGCGATCGTGTACAGCGGCTGGCGCTGCACATAGGAGCTGAGCCGGATCCGCTCGCCGGGCAGCGACTCGCACAGCAGCGAGAACTGGTCGCCCGTGGAGTTGACCACGTCGATCCCGATGTCGCGGTAGTGCTCGACGACCGCCTCCACCCGGCGGACGCACAGCTCCCTGGTCGGCGCGGTCACCATCAGGCGGTGCCAGCCGTAGACGAATGGCAGGCGCTCCTTGGTGATGCCGTGTTCGAGCATCCGCGCGGCGGCGATCTGCTCGGCCAGGGCGATGGGCGCCTCCGCGCCGGCCTCCCGGATGTGCAGATCCATGTCGCGGGCGTGGGCGAGGCGCCGGCTGACGTCCTTGCTGGCCTTGGCCGGCGGGATGAGCTTCATCCGGGAGCTGATCTCGACGGGGAACGGGAGCCCATCGGAGTAATGCAGCCACGGCTCCCCGTCGGGGAACGACATCACGTCGGGGAACCTGGCGAACGACAAGAACGCGGCGTAGGACTTCCCTGCCGTCTGCTCCAGGCACAGCACGGTCCGCCCGTTGTGCACCTGTCCCTCGAACAGGGCGTCGATCTCGCCTGCGCCCCACCGCCGGCGTTTGGTCGCGGACGGCGCGGGCTCGCCCGTCGTCGCCATCAGCGTGTGCCTGATCAGCCAGGCGATCTCGCCAGAGCTCGCGTGGCGGGCCGCCAGCGCGCTGGCGTTCAGCGCCCGGCCCAGCCGCTCCGCCGCATCGGTCCACTTGGCGACCTCCGCGGAGCCGACGGCCTCGTCCCCGAGCCCCAGCCCCCGCTCGCCGTGCTGGTACGCGCCGATGAACTGGGACAGCATCCCGCCGCTCAGCTGCGCCCGCATGCCCCGCTGACCCAGCCGGACGCCGAGGTAGACCTCCTTGGCCCAGAAGTCCTTGGCCCAGACGTGCTGGTAGGACTGCTCCAGGTAGTCCCGCCAGCCCGGGCCGCCGTCGGAGGTCGCGTCAAGCCCGGTGGCCCACGCGTGCGCGGGGTAGGAGCGGTGCGCGATGCGGAGGTGAACCTCGGCGTCGGCCATCCTGATCGCGGCCAGCGCGACGGTGATGTTCGTCGCCAGCGCCTCCCGCTCCTCCGGCGTGGTGAACTCGTAGGAGACCGAGGGGATCCGGTAGTACGCCCAGGCGTGGGTGTCGGTGAGCAGGATGCGGTCGTCGAAGTACCTGATGGCCAGCCGGGCCCGGCCCCTTGAGGTCCGGGACGGGCTAGACCCGCTCGTCCGAGTGGTCACCGGGCCTCCTTCCCGGGACGGGAGCCTTCCCGGCTCACGGTCCTCGCGTCCATGCCCGCGACGAGCACGCCAGCCAGGGCCGTATAGGCGTGCCTGGTCTGCGGGTCTAGCGCGGACAGCGCATCCGGAGTCCCGGGCAGCTGGTCATCCCACGGGATCCGGACGATGGCCCGGCCCCGGCCCCTGGCCACGGATTCGGCCCGCAGTCCGTCCTCGCTGGCCCGCCTGCCGACCCCGTTGATCACCGTGACGGCGCGCGCGGCGACCTCGGCGTAGCCGTGCGTGCCGAGCCACTGCTGGGTGTTGGCCAGCGCGGTCGCGGCCTCCGGGCTAGTGGGCACGACCAGGATGAGCTGGTCCGCCACCGCCAGCGCGCGGGTCAGCCGCGACGGCGATGGGTCGATCATGGTCAGCGGGTACCGCTCGGCCAGGGCCCTGGCCAGCCGCTGGTAGTCGAGCGCGTCGAGCGCGCGCCCGTCGGTGCCTGGTTCGGCGATCACGTCGAGCCGCGCCGCGGACGACCTGCGGGCGGGCCGCACCCGCCAGTCACCGCGGAGCGGCCGGGCGTCTGCGGCGGCGTGATCCTGGGGTTCCGGTATCTCCCCGGCGAGCAGCGCCGTCACCGAGGCGGCGGGCGCGATGTGCGTGGCGAGCGAGGTACCGCCCGGGTTCAGGTCGAGGGCCGCCACGGGAACATCCCGCAGCGCGGCCAGCATGAGGCCGGTCATCGCGGCGATCGTGGACTGCCCGG
This sequence comes from uncultured Actinomycetes bacterium, assembly GCA_963789225.1. Lineage (GTDB taxonomy): Bacteria > Actinomycetota > Actinomycetes > Streptosporangiales > Streptosporangiaceae > Palsa-504. The sequence continues at coordinate 10,133 of CAWBKD010000025.1, read as the reverse complement.
CACCGCTGGTGCAGCCGAGCACGGCGATCAGGCGGGGACCGCCCAGCGGCAGCCTGGCCCGGTCGCGATCCAGCGTCTGCAGGTCCCGCTGGGCTGGCCCCTGACCGCCGGTGACCACCTTGACCCGTCGGTTCCAGCTGGGGTCGGTGCTGCTGCCCGGCCCGCTGAGCGCGCGCTCAACTGAGGGCAGCGGCCGTTCTGGTTCAAGGTCCACGAACAGGGCCGCCATCCGGGCCGCCATGGATCGCCCTGGTCGCACGGCGGCCGGTCGCTCGGCTGGCGGTGCCGCGCGGGCCGGTATCACGGGGGTGGGCGTCACGTGCGCGGGGGCCGGGTACGCGGCCGCGATCGGAGCGGGTGCGGGCTCGGGCTGGACGGCAGGCTCGGGCTCGGGCGCGGGGTCTGCCTCGCGCCCGGGCTCGAGTTCGGGGAAGGCGGCGCTGGCTTCAGGGTGGGCGGAGTCTTCTGCTTCGGGAAGGGGGCTCGCTTCTGCCTCAGGGAAGGCTCCGGTCTCGGGGAACGGCCCTGCCGCTGGGAAGGGGACGGGTTCAGGGAGGACACCGGGGATGGGGAAGGTCCCGGTGGGCGGCGGCCAGGCGGGCGGCGCGTGCGAGGCGGGGTGAGGCTCGCTGAGGTCGCGGAGGTCGGGCTCGGGATCGTGCGATACCTCAAGAGCCCTGGATTCCTGCCTTCGCTCGGCCGGGGGACTCGGCCACTCGGACCGCCTGGGCACGGGCGGGCGGGGATCGCCTGAGGGGGTATCCGGCTCCGTCCTTCCCGGCCACGGCCGACCCGGTGGCGTTCCCCTGACCACCCGCGAAGCCGTCGCGCGCTGCGGCACCTGCACCTGCTGGGCCACCCGCTCAGGCACCAGCGGGGCGGTTCGCTCCGGCGCCGACGGGGCGGGGGACGACACGGGCGTCATCACCGGGGTCATGGGCGTCACCAGCGGGGCGGTTCGCTCCGGCGCCGACGGGGCGGGGGACGAGACGGGCGTCATCACCGGGGTCATGGGCGTCTTCGGCGGGACGGGCGCGGTCGTAGGTGCCTCCGCGGCCGCCTGCGCCGACACCGGCTGGCGGAGCGGTCGCCTGGTGGGCAGCGGCGCCGCGGCGACCGCAGCGGCGGCTGCCGCCGGGGCCGGGGCCTCCACCTGGGCCGAGGCTCGGGCGGCTGGCCGTCCGGCGGCTGGCCGCGCGGTCTCGGGGAGCCTGGCTGGCCCCCGGGACTTGGCCGCCTTCTTGGCCCGAGCCTGCGCCGGGTCCCGGCGCCACACCCGGGCCGACAGGGCGATGTGATCCTTCTCCGTGAAGGGTGCCATCCGACAGAAGGTCTTCGGCTCGGCCAGGTACCGGAGTTGCGAGCTGACCAGCTCCGGCAATCGCTTGTTCTCGATGACGGGCCGGGTCGTCAGCCAGGTGAGCAGTCCGGGGGGCAGCACATATAGCCATACCAAGTCGTGGTTAAACGGCAATCCAATCGCAACCAGGAAAACCACATACGGGACCGTAATCCCGGTGAAAACCGCGATCCAGGTGATCGGCAACGGCGCGGGCAACCGGAAATCGTAGAGCTTGTACAGCCTCTTTTCGATCCGCCAGATATTCGTATAGGTGGGAAGATCCACTGCGGGGGCTCTCCTTCAGGCCGGACGGGGTCAGTGGACTCCGAGGGCGTTGGCGATGCCGGTGGCAAGTACCTGCACGATGCTGGGCGTGTAGAAGACAACCCCGATGGCCACGGCAAGCACGAGGAACTGCACGAACCGGGTGATCTCGCGGGTGAACAGGAAGAAGATCGCCACGATCCCGACGACGCCGAGGAACAGCGGCCCGAACAAACCCTGCAGGTAGTGAACGAGGCCTTGCGTGCTCAGCGCCACGGGACCCAGCGCAGCGGTGAGGTGAGTGTGCATAAGGCGTCCCTTCCGGGAACAGGGGGCCATTCAACGGGGACCGCGAGCCGGGCGAGCGGTCGGCCGAGCCGACCTGTCCCGGGCTCGTGGGGAGCGGTCTTGGCGGCGGCCACGTCGAGCCGGGCGTGAGCAGTGTGGGCGCATGCGGGCATGACGGCATGAGCCGTCACTGTCCAGCTCATTTAGCTCCCACCGCCTCAGTCGACGCGCTGATTTCTTTTAGGTACCATTTGCCGCTTTGCAGTGCGAGAACCGACACGCGGTAGGTCATCTCGATTTTGGCTATGCCTGGTGAACCCTCGCTCGGCACGGACCAAATGACGGATACCGTTATCTGCCGTGTTGCACCGCCGCGCGGCACCTGCACGCTGGCTATCGAGTCGAAGGCGACCGCGCCACCCAGCCCGGTCAGCGACGCGCCGCGGGCCGCGAACCTGCTCAGCGCGGCGCTATCGCCGTTGGCGTAGGCCTGGAACCAAGCTGGCAGCTCTTTGAGCAGCTCGGCTTGCGCGACCGGGTCAGAACCGCCGACGGGCTGCGGTGGCGGCGAGACCTGCTGCGGCGAGACCTGCTGCGGCGCGGGCAGCCACGCCGGCTCACCCGCGACCACCACGCCGCCGGCCGCGGCAATGACCGGGACGCCGAGCTCCATGAGCTGGCCGTTGACCGTGGCCAGCAGGGTGACCACGGCATGCTGGCGGCCCTGGACCACGATGCCGGCGACCTGCTCGGACTGCAAGGTCATCTGCCCCGCGCCGTTCCAGCCGAGGTCCGGGTTGGCGGCGGCGACGCTGGCCGGCACGAACGCCGCGAGCTCCTGCTCACGCTGCGCCTGGGTCTCCGGGCTGAAGTTCAGGTAGACCTGACCGAACTCGCTGGCGTACGCCTCCGCGAGGGCGACAGGGAACTGCCCCGTGGTGGCCCCGGCCGAAGAGGTGCCCCCGGCATGCAGCGCGCCGGTCGGGTTGAGGACGATGGCCGTCACGCCCCGGTAGGCGATGACCAGGAGGGCCGCCCACAGCGCCGCCCGCAGCGGCCACAGCCGCCACCGGCCGCCGCCCCCGGTCCAGGCCCGCCCGGGCGGTGCGTCCAGGTCGAACGGATCGGTCTCGCCGCCGAACGCTCCGGCGCCCGCTGGCACCGGGGCGAGCGCGAGCTTAGGCGGCAAGTAATCAGACGGATGCGTTCCGTTACCGGAATTGGGCCCGCGAAACATCACACCTCCGCGCCTACCTGGTCCTGTCGGGAAGGAGCGACCCGTCCCTTCGTGCCGGTCGCGCCCATTGCGCACGTCACGTCTCGGCGAAGGGTCCCTTACGGTCACCCACCGGAAGATCATGCGCGGGCATGTCCGACACCATCTGTAACGCGACGGACACGGAAAGGGTTCAATTGCCTCAGATCGTCATTAGGCAGACTCGGCCGGTACGCCCGATCCAGCGTGCGCAGGCTGCCGGGCGACGGCGGCCCGGCTCTGGCCTTTCTCGATCCACTGAGGGATCAGATCGGGGTCGGCGCCCGCCGCGATGCAGTACCGAGCGGCCGCCCGCGCCTTCCGTTCCTGATTGGTCTCCCGGTAGAAACCGATGAGCAGACCCGCCACCTCGGCCAGCAGGTCGCCGCGGTCACCCGCTATCTCCCGTAGTTCCTCGACCGCGGTGGCGGTTTCGGCGGCGGTGGGTTCCCGGAAGGGCGCGTGCCGCCTGGCCGCGCCGGCCAGGCGCGCCACGGTCAGCTCATCGGCCTCCGGTTCCGCCCCAGCCCTCATCGCGCCCGCTCCCCGCCGAAGTGCCGAACGAAGGCGGCTACGACCAGGCCCTCGCATCCATGTTGCGTGTAAGACGAGTACATAGGACAAGTATCAAACACTCGAACGATATTAGCAAGCAGTATTCGAACATAGCAGCGTAGCTGCGTCGCCCGGCTCGGGGCCGCGTTGAAGCGAAACCATACACGGAGAGGTACGGATAGATTACTGTTTGAAGTCAGATGTGCCGTGGGTGGGGGGAGCAAACGTGAACTCGTGGTGGTGGGTGCCGATCGGCTTGGCGGCGTGGTTCCTGGTTTCGCTGGCTGCAGGGCTATGCCTCGGCCCGGTCCTCAGGCGCTCCGCCGAGGCCCGGGATGCCGTAGAGCGTCAGCTGGCGAAATCGAAGGTTCATCACCAGCCAGCTGAGATGAGCGACAGGCCCGCTAGGGATAGCGAGCGGGCAGCTACACGTTGAACCGGAACTCCACCACGTCGCCGTCGCGCATGATGTAGTCCTTGCCTTCGATGCGGGCCTTGCCTGCGGCGCGGGCGGCGGCGAGGGAGCCCGCAGCGATCAGGTCGTCGTAGGAGACTACTTCGGCCTTGATGAAGCCTCGCTGGAAGTCGGTGTGGATGACGCCCGCCGCTTCTGGGGCGGTCGCTCCGGCCTTGATCTCCCAGGCCCGGGTTTCCTTGGGGCCTGCGGTGAGGAAGGTCTGCAGGCCGAGGGCGCGGAAGCCGGCCTGGGCCAGCTGGGCCAGGCCAGGCTCGCCGAGGCCGGCCTCGGCGAGCAGTTCGGCGGCCTCCTCTTCGGGGAGCTCGGTCAGGTCCGCCTCGGTCTTGGCGTCCAGGAAGACGGCCTCGGCCGGGGCGACGTAGGCCGACAGGCGCTTGCGCAGCTCGTCGTCGCCGAGTTCCCCCACGTCACAGTTGAACACGTACAGGAAGGGCTTGGCCGTCAGCAGCTGAAGCTCGCGCAGCGCGGCGAGGTCAATGCCGTGGGAGGCGGCGCCGGTAGAGAGCGGGATCTCCTGGAAGAGCAGCTCCTGGGCCGCGGTGGCGGCCTCGACCACCTGCGCACGCGCGGCATCCCTGGCGGACTTCGCCTCCTTGGCCAGCCGGGGCAGGGCCTTCTCCAGCGTCTGCAGGTCGGCGAGGATCAGCTCGGTGACGACCGTCTCGATGTCGCGTTCCGGCGACACGTCACCGTCGACGTGACTGACGTCGGGGTCGGCGAACAGGCGCACCACCTGGCAGATGGCATCGGTCTCGCGGATGTGGGCGAGGAACTGGTTGCCGAGCCCCTGACCCTGCGAGGCGCCGCGGACCAGGCCGGCGATGTCGATGAACCGGACGCTGGCCGGGATGATCCGCGCGGAGTCGTACAGCTTGGCCAGCTCGGCCAGACGCGGGTCGGGCACGCCGACCACGCCGACGTTCGGCGCGATGGTGGCGAACGCGTAGCTCGACGCGAGCGCGCCAGCCCGGGTCAGCGCGTTGAACAGGGTGGACTTGCCGACGTTGGGCAGGCCGACGATGCCGATAGACAGGCTCACCCGCGTGAGTTTAGCGCTGCGCGGCCGGGCTCCTGCGAAGCGCGGAAGCGTAACATGGAGGACACGCAGGGCGAGCCTGGCGCAGGAGGCTGCCATGACGTTGCGACCGCGGCGGAACCTGGTGCTGTGGAGCCATACCGGCGCCTCACCCGGGCGGTACCGTAACGTGCCGGTGACCCGGGGCAGGCGGATCCGCAGGTGGATCCGCCGAGGCGCGCTGCTGATCCTGATCGGCCTGATGGCTCTGGGCCGCGGCGCGTTGGCTCGCTGGCGGCCCGTACTGGCCGGGGTGGTGCTCACCGTGTTCGGCGGGATCTTGCACGGCGGCCCCGGCAGCATCTTCCTCCTCCCCGGGCTCATGTTGCTGATGTCCGCTCCGCTGCTGCCTGGCCGCTCCAAGGCGCGCGCGGAACTGGAGCGCGAGCTGGCCGCGTACTCGACCCCGGCCGACCGGCGCGACCTCGAAGCCACGCTTGACCACTACCCCGACGACATGACGCGCGAGCTGCGGGAGATCCTCGCGAGCCAGGCCATGACCGCCCATCGCAGCCGGATCCCGGCCTTCGGGCGACGCTGACGACGGTCCCCCCCGGGCCTGGCCTCAGGGCTTGCCGACCGGCTGACCGCTTGCGACATAGGCCGTGACATCGCGGGTGAACCCGAAGGTGCCGATGATCTTGCCGCGCTCGTCGCGCAGTGGCAGCTTCGTGGTCGACACCCAGGCGTTCGGCCGGTCCTTGTAGGTCTCCTGCTCCAGCTTCGCGATCATCGGCCGACCGGTGCGGATGATCTCCTGCTCGTCAGTGAGCGCCGCATTGGCGTATTTGTAGCTGAACACGTCGAAGTCCGTCTTCCCGATCAGCTCTTCCGCCGTCCGGCCGGGAGCGTACGCGGCGATCCAGCCTGAGGACAGCAGGATGAACCGGCTGAGCAGGTCCTTGAAGTACAGCCGGACCTCGCTCGTGGCCAGCAGGTTGTTCATGCAGATGAGCTTGAGCTCACGCTGCGGGTCGCCGGTCGCCGGCTCCATTCGCCACGCCATCGTCCCCCCCGAAGATGAGCTTATTGTTACTCATCGTACAACGGCAGTTACGTTTCGCGCCCCCTAGAACTGCGCCTCGTACTGGGACGGGTCTATGCGGGCCTCGACGACGAGGGGGCGTGAGCCCGCGGACCGGGCGGCCAGGCCGACCAGGGCCTTCTCCAGGGCGGCCGGGGTCTCGACCCGGACCCCGTTGCAGCCCATCGCCTCGGCCAGCGCAGGCAGGTCGGTCCCGCCCATCCGGGTCCCGGTCGACGGGTAACCCATCAGCTGCTGGCGCAGCTCGATCCGGTTCAGGCTGCCGTCGGCGAAGACCACGACGACCACGGGCAGGCGTAGCGCCGCGGCGACCCGCATCTCGGTCGCGGTCATCGCGAACCCGCCGTCGCCGACCAGGGCGACCACCGGACGGTCCGGCCACGAGAGCTTCGCCGCGATCGCAGCGGGGACGCCGAACCCCATCGCCGACAGCCCGTTGGTCATCAGTACCGAGCGGGGCGCGCTGGCCTGCCACACCTGGCCCGCCATGAGCTTGTGCGAGCCGACGTCGGTGGTCACGATCGAGTCGGGCGGGGCGGCCTCGCGGGCGATCGCCACCACGTCGGAGGGGTTGAGGCTGCCTTCGGCCCGCCCGGCGCGCCACGCCGCGCGCAGCCGGGCGCGGTGCGCGGCCACCTCGTGCGCGCTCCAGCGCGGCTCCCCTGACCAGCCGCCCGTGATCCAGCTGAGGGCGGCCGCGACGTCGCCGACTAGCTCGTGCGCGCTGGCGTAGACCTGGTTGGTGTTCGGCACCGTGTCCAGGTGCAGCACCGGGGTGGTGACCGACCACGGGCTGATCAGCTCCACCGGGTCGAAACCTGCCGCCAGGATCAGGTCGGCGCCGGCCAGCAGATCCCAGACCACGCGGTAGCCCGCCATGTCCAGCACGCCGGCGAAGTACGGGTGATCCTCGGGGAACACCCCCTTGGCCATCGGCGAGACCACCACCGGGATCCCGGCTAGTTCGGCGAGCCTGACCAGCTCGGGGCCCGCGGCGCAGCGGACCGCGGCGATGCCCGCCAGGATGACCGGATGACGCGCGGCGCGCAGGTCCCGTAGCGGATCGCCTGCCCCGTAGACGTCGACCGTTCCCCCGGCCGGGGCCAGCGGCGGGACGACCACATCGCCGCTCCCGGCGGGGACGCCCCACACGTCGCTGGTCACCGTCACGTGGACGGCACCAGGGCGTTCTGCGGTCGCGGTGCGCAGCGCCTTGCGGATCACCGTGTCCGCCGAGGCCGGATCCAGGCGCAGCACCGCCTTGGTGACCGGCGCGAACATCCGGCCGTGATCGACGACCTGGTGGGTGAAGAACTGCTCGCGGGAACTCTCGATCTGGCCGGAGACGGCCAGCACCGGCACGCGGTCCAGGGTCGCCGAGGCCACGCCGTTAAGGACCGCGGTCGAGCCGGGGCCGAGGGTCGATAGGCACACCCCCGGAAGACCCGTCGCCATGGCCGCGCCCTCGGCCATGAACGCGGCGGTCGCTTCCCTGACCGCCGACACCATCTCGACGCCCTCCTGACGCGAGGCCTCCATGAACGCGATGACGGACTCGCCCGGATAGCCGAAGATGTGCCGCACGCCAACCGCGCGAACGTAGCCGGCCAGCAGTGCCGCGGTGGTCCCTGGCGCCATCGCACCAGTTTCCCACGCAGGAATCGGGGCGGGCACCACCGCTCGTTCGGCGTAAATGGATCTCTTTTTAGAAGCTTGGCGCCGCGGGTGCGCTGCTGATCGGCCGCAGTTCCGCATCGATCCCGGGCCCTGAAATCCGCCGCCCCCTGCGTGTCGGGGCCAGTAATGGGGCCTCGTGCTGCCAATACTGGGATCATGTCATTGCTTGCGGGCCTGCTACTCGGGATCGTCATCGGGGCCGTGATCGGATACCTGTTCGCCCGTGGGCGGGTCGCGGACCTGACGGGGCGCGCCCGCGCCGCCGAGCAGAGGGCAGCGCTCCTCGACACCCAGCTGGCCGAGCGGTTCCAGGCGCTTTCCGCCGCGGCGCTCGACACGAGCACGTCGCGGTTCCTCCAGGTCGCCGAAGGGCGGCTGCAGGCGGCGAACGCGAACGCGTCCACCGAGCTCGAGACCCGCCGCGCGGCGGTCGAGCACCTGGTCGGGCCGCTGAAGGAGACCCTGGCCCGGGTGGAGGCGCAGCTCCGGGAGTCGGACGAGGCCAGGACTCGGTCCCACGCCGCGCTCGCCGAGCAGGTCTACATCGCGCGGCAGACCTCCGAGCAGCTGCGGGTCCAGACCCAGGCGCTGGTCACCGCGCTGCGCCGGCCTGAGGCCAGGGGCCGTTGGGGTGAGCTGCAGCTGCGCCGGGTGGTCGAGCTGGCCGGGATGAGCGCCCGCTGCGACTTCGACGAGCAGGTCGTGGTGGCCTCCCCCGACGGCACGCAGCGCCCGGATATGGTGGTGCGACTGGCCGGGGGCAAGAACATCGTGGTGGACTCCAAGGTGTCGCTCGCCGCGTACCTGGAGGCGGCGGAGAGCGACGATGAAGCCGTGCGCGCGGCCCGGATGGAGGCGCACGCCAGGCACCTGCGGGAGCACGTGGACCGGCTGGCCGGTAAGGCCTACTGGGCGGCGCTGAGCCCGTCGCCCGAGTTCGTGATCCTGTTCATCCCGGGTGAGGCGTTCCTGGCTCCGGCGCTGGAACGCGACCAGGGACTGCTGGAGCACGCGCTCGCCCACAAGGTCCACATCGCCACTCCCACCACGCTGGTCACGATGCTGCGCACCGCCCAGTACGCCTGGCAGCAGGAGGCGCTGTCCGAGAACGCGCGCGCCGTCTTCGACCTCGGACGCGAGCTGTACGACCGCCTCGCCGGTCTCGGCAAGCACGTCGACCGCCTCGGCCACGCGCTGACCAAGGCGGTGTCCGCCTACAACCAGACGGTCGGGTCCCTGGAGAGCCGCGTGCTGGTCAGCGCCAGGCGGCTGAACGACCTCGGCGTCGTCGGCGGGGAGATTTCCCCGCTCGTGCCCGTGGAGGAGACGGCCCGGGCGCTGTCCGCGCCTGAACTGGTGGCCAGCGGGGCGGCGGAACTCGAGTCGGCGGAAGGGTGGCAGGCGGGCTTCGACCCGGCGGACATCGACCTGGTGCGAGCGGCTCGATGACCCCGACTCAGACCCGGTACCCAGCGAGGAATCCGGTCCCGCCGCGACCCCGGCCCGGGGCCACCACCGCGCGAACGCGGACACCAGGGCGAACCCCCGCCGGCCCGCCGTCGCGGCGCCTCGAACCCAAGGGGGTGTTCAGGCTCACCGGCCGGGGCGCGATCGTGGCGTTGTTCCTGCTGTGCTTCCTGAGCCTGCTGACCGGGTGGAGCGTGCTCGCCGACGCCGCGTTCGTCTGCGGTTGCTGCGTCGTCACGTACTACACGAAGTTCGCCGGCCTGCGGACCGTCGTGGTGTGCCCTCCCCTGGTCTTCCTGGCCGGGTGCATCTTCGCCAAGGCGGTGACCTCGTCCGGCAAGTTCGCCGTGGCCGAAGGGATCCTGGTCACGCTGGGCACGTCGGCGCCCTGGCTGTTCACCGGGACGGGCCTCACCATCGTGATCGCCCTCGGCCGCGGGTTCCGGCCCGCGATTCCCCTGGTCACCAGGCGGGCCCGGTAGGGACCTGACCGGTGCGCTCGGATTTTTCGGGGCTTGCGGGCCACAGGCCCCGTCTATGGACACGTCCTTTTTTAAGGTGAGTTTGGGGTGTGCCGGGGGTTGTTAGCGTGGCGTGCTGGGGGCGTGCGGGCCGGGTCGGGGAGGGTGATGCCGGCGGTGGCGGCGTAGTCGCGGAGGTCCTGGTAGGTGGCCAGGGTGCGGGGTG
>CAWBKD010000024.1:0-127828 GCA_963789225.1 uncultured Actinomycetes bacterium | reverse complement strand
GATCGCGTCATCGATCGCGAACGCCTTGTCCTCAGCCAGCCGGAGCAGCTGCTCAGCGCGAATCCGGGGATGACGGCTCAGCCGTTCGTAGCCCCGCGCCAGCGTCACCAGCGGTGCAAGCGGTACCGGGACCAGCCGGGTCCTGCTCCCGACCGCGCGGGCGCATGTACTCAGCAGCTCCGTGAACGCAAGCGGCTCGGGCCCGGCCACGTCATACAGCGAGCCGATCGCCGCGGGTCGCTGCAGCGCGGCCAGTACGGCGGCGGCGACATCGGCCACGTGAACCGGCTGGTGCAGGCATTTCCCGTTGCCTGGCACGGGCAGCACTGGCGCTCGGCTCAGCAGACGTAGGAGCCGGGACAGATTGCGGTCACCGGCGGCACCGTAGATCATCGTCGGCCGCAGGATCGTCCAGTCCAGCCCGGAGCCGCGGATCTGCTGCTCCGCGGCCAGCCGAACCTGCTTGGTCGGCGGGTGAAGGGTGGTCGTCACCGCGGTGGTCGAGACGAAGACGGCCCGCGGGATGCCGGCCTCCTCGGCGGCCGCGACGATGCCCGGGCCGTGGCCATGACCCAGCGACGCGAGGCAGACCAGGGCCTCGCAGCGGGCGGCCCAGAAACGCCTCGTCGAGACGTCGGGCGTCGTCGAGGTCACCGGCGAGAGGGTGCGCGCCGTTGCCTTCCACCGAGCCGGCGGAGGCGGGGCTTCGCGCGAGCGCCAGGACCTGGTGCCCCTGGCGAACCGCCTCACGGAGCACATATCCGCCTAGAAAGCCGCTGCCGCCGACGACCAGGAGCCTCATCGCTGCCCGCCCGGCGAGTCGAGCAGCTTGCGGTACTGCCGGGCTAGCGTCTCGCGGTCGAAGTATTTCTCGACGTAGCAGCGCCCCTGCCATCCCATCGCCTGCCGCCGCTGCGGGTCGGCCGCGAGCGTCCTGATCGCGTCAGCGAGCGCACCGCTGTCCGCCGGCGGCACGACCAGGGCGCCTGCCTCACGCAGGATCTGCGCGGCCTCACCAGCCACCGCTCCCACGACGGCCCGGCCGGCTGCGAGGTACTCGAACATCTTCGACGGGATGAACGAGGAGAACAGCGGCACGTCACGCAGCGGGACCAGGCAGATGTCGGCGGCGGCCAGCAGCGCGGGCATCTCCTCGTGCGATACGCCCGGGAGCAGGGTGACGTTGCGCAGTCCGAGTTCGGTGACCCGGTGCTGGAGACGCTGCTTGTCCGCGCCCTCGCCGACGAATGCGAACCGGATCGCCTCACCGGTGAGCCGAGCGGCAGCCTCGGCTACCGAGGTGAGCCCCTGCGAGATGCCGTGGGTGCCGGCGTAGAGCACCACGCAGTCACCGGGGTCGGCGCCGAGGCGGGCGCGGAGCTGCGCCGTCTGACCGAGCGCCGGGATCGAACTCGCCGAGGCTGACGCCGTTGCGGATGGTGTGCACCTTGCTGGCGGGCACGCCGCGCTCGATCAGGTTGGCCCGGAACCCGTCGCTGACCACGATCACCGTGTCGGCCGCCGCGTAGGCGGCCAGTTCCAGCCGTTCCAGCACGCGGATCACCGGGCGGCTGGTCAGCACGCCGAGCTCGGTGAAGATCGCCGGCCACAGATCGCGGACCTCCACCACCAGCCGGGCGCGCTTGAGCCGGGCGAGCAGCCACCCGGCGCCGATGGCGAAGAAGGTGGGCGAGGAGACGACCACCACGTCGGCCGGACCGCTGGCCCGCCCGCCGAGCAGCACGCTGGTGATCATGAAACTCAGATGGCAGACGGTCTTGCGGACCACTCCCTCGTTCGGAGTGGCGTACAGCCAGGTGCGCAGCACCCGGTAGCCGTCGCGACGCTCCCGGCGCCGGATCGCGCCGCGGTATTCGGGCGGCACCACCCCGGTCGGATGGTTGGGCATGCCGGTTAGCACCGTGACGTCGTCTCCGTCCGCGGCCCACGCCGCCGCCAGGGCCGGACAGGCGGGCCTGCGGGGCTCCGGTCTCCGGCGGGAAGTAGTGAGTCACGATGATGATCCGCATCGTCACCATGACTCCGTTCGGGCGGCGAGGCGGGCGAGCAACGCCGGTGACCGCAGGTACGCCAGCACGACAGCCGCACCGGCCAGGTCAGCAGCGGCCCGCAGGACGGGATCACCTGCCAGGCTGGCCGCCCCGAGCAGGCTGAGCACGATCGTGGTCCCGGCGGCCACCACCGTCACTCGCTGGTGTGACCATCCGACGTCGCACCACTGCTGGTAGACGTGAGTGCGGTGCGGTTCAAGCCAGCGCTCGCCTGCCCGGATGCGCCGCTGCAGCGTCCAGGCGGTATCGGCGATATAGAGCACGAGCGGACCGAGGGCTGCCTCCACGGGGATTCCCTGCAGGACGGCGTAGGCGGCCAGCATCGCCAGGGCCGCGCCCAGCGCGTAACTGCCTGCGTCGCCCAGGAACACCCGAGCGCGGCCAGCATTCCACGGCAGGAAGGCGAGGGCGCTCGCGGCCACCGCCGCGCCGACCGGTACCAGGAACCCGTCGTGCTGCCACCATCCCAGGCATGCGTAGACCACACCTGCGATCAGGGCATGCGCGCCGGAAATACCGTTGACGCCGTCCATGAAGTTGAAGGCGTTCACGAACCCGGTGATCCACGCGGCGCAGGCCGCGACCAGCAAAACGAGCACGGCCACGGGCCCCGCCCGGCCGCTGACGAGCACGACGGCCACCATGGTGCTCCCGACCGCCTGTATGAGCAGCCGCCTGCCCGCCGCCAGCCCGCGCATATCCTCGGTGAATCCGAGCAATCCGAAGGCGGCCACGGCAAAGGCGAACAGCGCCGCGATCGCGCCCCCGATCACTCCCGCAGCGACTAGCAACCCGGCGGCGATCGGAATTCCGCCTCCACGGGGCGTCGGGACGGTGTGCGAAGACCGGGGACCGGGGATGTCGATAATGGCTGCCCGGCGCAATAGCGGAATCATCACGGCCTCGGCCGCGGCCACCACCGCACCGCACGCAGCCACCGCGAGCAGATTATTAAATTCCCCGGACACGAGTCCGTCGATACCTCCCAACGGCAGTCTGTCAATGTCTGGCTACTCATCGTAATCAACTGAGTCTAGCAATTATCGCGGTAAGTCCCCTCAGCTCTGGCGGAAGAATTCCTGCGAAATAAGTGTCGAAACCAGTGGAAGACTAATTTGTCTGGATAAATGATTAACGCGGACTGCGATGCTGTCTCTTGCTGCTCCCGTTCCCGTTCGGGTGCCCGGCCGGGATCACAGGCGGGGCTTCTGCCCGGTATGCCTTGTAGGAGTATGTATATCCGTAGTTGCGTTCGGTCTGCCTGGTTACCTTGTTCAGTACGATCCCCAGGATCGTGGCGTTGACCTGGTCCAGCTTCTCTACGGCGCGGCGGAGGTCAGCTCGTCGGGTCTGCCCCGCCGCCGCGAGCATCAGCGTGACATCAGCGTGCCGGGCCAAAATGGCAGGGTCGGTGACGGGCAGCACCGGGGGGCTGTCGATGAGCACGAGATCAAAGTGATGCCGCAGCCTCGCGAAGATCTCATGAGCGCTATTGAGCAATTCGGCGGGGTTCGGCGGGACCGGTCCGGCCGGGAGCAAGGAGAGCCGGCCGAAGCCCGGAACGGGTAGCAGTGTCTCCTCGAGAGTTACCTGGCCGAGCAGCACGTTGGTCAGGCCCACCTGCTCGTCCAGCCCAAAGAACTCCCCGATCCGGGGTCGACGCAGGTCGCCCGAGACGAGCACCACCCGCTCACCCGCCTGCGCGAAGACGACCCCCAGGTTGGCCAAGGTGGAGGTCTTGCCCTCGTTGACACCGGGGCTGGTCACCACCATGCTGCGAAGCTGTTGCCCTTGTCGTGCGAACTGCAGCGAGGTCCGCAGTGACCGGTACGACTCTGCAGCCGGGGAGGTGGGTTCGCTGATCGACACCAACAGCGGCTTGTGTCGCCGCCATGAGGTGACCATTGGGGTCATGGCAAGTACCGGAATTCCTCCGGCGTGCTCGGTCGCTTCCTTGGATGTCAGCCTGTCATCGAGGCTGTCGCGCAGGAAGGCCGCGCCGAGGCCGAGTGCGAGTCCCGCGACGAGGCCAAGCAGGGCGTCCTCGGTCGGTTTGGGGGAACTCGGTGCGGTCGGGGTCTGCGCGGGCGTGACCAGCACCACGTCGCCGGTGTCAACCGCGCCGCTGACCTGCATCTGGGCGAGCTGTTCCTTCAGGACTGCCTGCTGGTTGAGGAGCGCCGACGCTGCGGGTGAGGTCGTGTTGCTCCCGAAGGAGCTGAGCTGCTGTCCGAGGGAGGAGATCTGTGAGCGCAGCTGCGCCTCGGCGGTCGTTAGGCTACGGGCCTCTACTGCCTGGCGGTATTGCACGAAGGCGTTCGCGTAGAGGTTTGCGATCAGGGACGCCCGCGACGGCACCTGGCTGTTGGCCGTGATGGCGATCACGTTCGTCTGGCCTACCTCCGAGGCGGTCACCGTCGGGGTGCTCCCTAGCTGATTGCGGACGGCCTGCTGCACCGGAGCGCTCGTCACCAGCTGCAACTCGGTCTCCACGTCCGTCTGGGTGACCGGCTGCTCCTGCAGCGCGCCAAGCCGCTCGGGTCGAAAGATGGCTGGACCAGCAGCTGCGCGGTGGCCGAGTACTGTTTGTGCGCGGTATAGCGAGAACGCCAGGCTGGCAGCCAGACCGAGCACGGCAATCGAGCCGACCCACCATTTCCGGCGACGCAGAATCTGCAAGTATGTAGCGAAACGTCGGCTCAGTACCAAATTCGGTCATTATGACTTTCTCTCTGATCTGCAAGTAGCCGCAACCGGTACCCCGGAGACCCGGAAGCCGCCGGAGTGACGTCGTTCCCCGGTATGCATCGAACGAAATGAGTGTATGCCAAGCACGACCGGCGGTAAAATTTCTGCTCGTGTCCGGCAGAGTACTTTGCTGCGGAAAGTCCCGACGACCCGGATGATTCTCGATGAGCGGTAAAGACGAGCATTCCGCGCAATACGGATACACATGCTCAAAGGGACAATACTGATTCGTCCGGCATTATCGTGCTGTGCACGGCGAACGTGTGCCGATCCCCGATGGCTGCCGCGCTGCTGGCCCGACGGCTGGCAGTACTGGGCGTGACGGTGCCGGTCCGCTCGGCCGGGATGATCCGCTGCGGAGATCCGCCGCATCCGGAAGTCATCTCCGTCATGGCCTCGTACGGAATCGAGATCTCCTCGCATAGACAGCCGCGTAGCCCGCGCTACCGACCTGGCCCGCGCCAGCCTGGTGCTGGCGATGGCTCGGGATAATCTCCGCTATGCCGTGATCACCGAACCCGGGGTATGGCCGCGTGCGTTCACGCTCAAGGAACTCATCCGGCGCGGGGAGCAGATCGGGCCCAGGCCGCCAGGGGAGCCGTTCGCCGAGTGGCTTTCTCGCGCCCACGCGGGACGCGAACGTACGTCGCTGCTGGGTGACTCCGCCGAGGACGACGTGGCGGACCCGGCTGGCGGACCGCGACGTGCCTATGCGGCAACCGCCAGTTTGCTGGACCAATTGGTGATGAGGCTGGCCGAGCTCGGCTGGGCGCAGGCTGAGCCGCATCGTTAACGGCCGCGCGGCAGGTGGACCCGGCCGTACAGTGCTGCGTCAGCGTCCCGGGTGGCATCGGCGTCAGTTTCCCGGGTGACGAGAGTGGCCTGGGACGGAATGGTCATGGCGCCGTCGTGGGTCGGCCCCTGCGCTAGCCTGGCCAAGGTCCGGCGCAGCGAGTCGGCGTCAGCTTCGGGATCCAGGAGAGTGACCTGGTCGGGGTGCAGCATCGGCACCGGGACCTGGCAGATCAGCGGGTGACATGGCCGCAGATCGGCTTCGCCTGGCCCGAGCCAGTCCTCCATCAGCTTCTCGCCGGGACGCAGCCCGGTGAATTCGATGTCCAGCTGTCGGCCGGTGTTAGCGGTCAGCCTCCGCGCGATGTCGGCGATCCGCACGGGTTCGCCCATATCCAGGACGAGGACCTCCCC
Organism: uncultured Actinomycetes bacterium; assembly: GCA_963789225.1. Lineage (GTDB taxonomy): Bacteria > Actinomycetota > Actinomycetes > Streptosporangiales > Streptosporangiaceae > Palsa-504. The sequence goes on along the minus strand of CAWBKD010000024.1, from coordinate 121,802 downwards.
GGCCCGGCCGATCGCGGCCGCCTGCAGCACGAGATGAACCGCCTCGTCGGCGAGCATGAAGTAGCGGCTGACGTCGGGGTCGGTCACCGTGACCGGGCCACCCGCGGCTACCTGCGCGCACAGGGTGGTGAGCACCGATCCGCGGCTGCCCAGCACGTTGCCGAAGCGCACGCTGAGATACGCCCGGCCGGTCTGGGCCGACATGTATGCGGTGAGGCGTTCGGTGATCCGCTTGGAGTAGCCGAGGACGCTTACCGGGTCCGCGGCCTTGTCCGTGGAGATGTTGACGAACGACTGGACGCCGTGATCTGCCGCGGCCTTCAGGACAGTGAGCGTTCCCCAGACGTTGCTCTTGAGCGCCTCAGCCGGGTAGCTTTCCAGCAGCGGCAGGTGCTTAAGCGCCGCTGCGTGGAACACGATGTCGGGCCGGAACCTCTCGAATACTTCCCTGACGCGGCGCTCGTCGCGGATGTCGGCCAGTACCGTCTCCTCCGAATCGAGTAGCGCGCGCCCGCGCAGCGCGAGCTGGACCGCGTGCAGCGCCGACTCGTCACGGTCCAGCATGATCAGCTCCGCTGGCCTGAGCTGGTGCAGCTGGCGGCAGAGCTCGGCACCGATGGATCCGCCGGCGCCGGTCACCAGGACACGCTTGCCCGCGATGTGTTCGCGGACCGAGGCCACGTCGGCTGTCACCGCCCGGCGCCCGAGCAGGTCGCTGATGCGAGGATCACGTACACCCTCGATCTGTGCCCCGCCGGTGAGTAGCTCCCTGACCGAGGGAATTACCTTCGGAATTAGCCCGCAACGCTCGGCCGTCTCGGTGAGCTCGTGGATGACGGTGCTACTCCCCGCCGCGATCGCGATAACCAGCATCTTGGCGCCGGTGCTGGCGGCGACTTCCGTCATCTGGTCGCGGCTACCAAGCACTGGAACGCCATGGATCCGCAGGCGCCTCTTCGTAGGGTCATCGTCCAGGATCGCTACCGGCTGATATGCCGCGTCGGGCTGCGTGGTCAGCCGGTAGATGAGCATCGCGCCCGCGTCCCCGGCTCCGAAAACGATGATTTTCTCGGCAGTGGGGGCTGGCGGTGTTCGTGACCGCTGCCGCGCAGCGAAGGCGACGTAACGGGCGCCGAGCATTGCTATCACGGCGAATGATGCGCCCAGAGCGGCCTCCGGCAATGCACGCCCTGTTATCAGGGCCAGGCCGACAACCGCCAGGCAACATGCGGTCAGAACAGTCGCCAGAGTCACTGCGGCTACCTCGTCACGGCTTCCGCGCAGGTACCTCCCCCGATAAAGTCCGGCGGCAAGGCCGCATCCGGTCACTATCAGCCCAATTCCTGCTCCGCCGAACAAAAGGGCAGATTTCGACATATGGACCGTCGCGAAATTGCCGATGGCCCTCGCCGCCAAAAGCAGGCCGCCAATCCATGCAATGGCGTCATATCCGGCCTCTACGACCAGTCGCACCGATCGACGCTTCCTCAGGCTTCGCACTAGCTGCCCTTTTACCCTGCCGGTCAGTGCCTCCGCGCGCACGCGGTCCTCCGTCCTAGCAGTGCTCGTCGACGCCGTTACCTCTTGCGTTTACCCTCAGCGTTGGATAGATTACACTGCGCTGCATACGATAACAAACGGTCAGAAAAACTAATCATGGACATCTCATGGACAGCGGCCTAAGGCATTCGCTGTGCGTCCCTATGCGGCGATTAGATGGCAGAAGGCGACATTTGGCGGAAAGCTGCCACAGGCGAAACAACGCCAGAAAAATCGGGGCAATCGGGGACGTGAAGGGCCACTAGGTAGGGGATTAAAATGTCCGATACGCCTGTTAAAGAAGATGGAGTCGGCTCGGGGAATTCCGCCAGACGGGCCAGTGATCAAGCGGCAGAGCCGGGTAAGCCAAAGCGCCGCGCCCGGCGGGTCGTCCTAGTGTCTCTCGGGTCGGTCCTCGCTGTGGCCATCGCGGCCGCGGTCGGCATTTACGCATACGTTAACCACGCGGTGAGCAGCGTCCCACGCGTCCATGTAGGAGGTCTTGTCGGGACGGGGTCCGGTGAGACGTTCCTGATCGCGGGCGCCCCAAATGAGCCGAACGGAACTCCCGTTCAAGGAGTCGCGCCACAGTGGACCAAACTCTTCATGCTCCTGCATATCAACCCCGACGGGCGCGCTGGCGGGGTTGTGTCGATACCAGGCGACACTATGGTCCAGGTGCCCGGGGTCGGCGCCGAACCACTCTGGATCGCGTTCAAGACCGGAGGGCCGAGCCTGCTGGTCTCGACCGTGAAGCAACTTACCGGAATCCCCATCAACCACTACGCGGAGCTCAACCTCAGCCACCTGACGAAGCTTATAGATACCGTCGGCGGGGTGAATGTCACGATTCCCGCTGCCACCTCAAGCTACGGGCACCTATTCTCCGCGGGGGTCAACCACCTCACTGGCATTACCGCCACCTACTATGACCTCGACCCGTCGATCAGCGATCAAGTCCGGGTGCTGCGGCAGGAGAACCTGCTCCGCGCCGTCATGATCAAGATCGCCGGCGATCATCTGCTCACCAATCCCGTGACCACGATCAGGCTGCTCAACGCGATCACTGGCGCATTGACCGTGGACAGCAACATGACCAACTCCGACATCTTGTCGCTCGCCAGGAAACTCAGCGGCCTCGGCGTCAGCGCCGCGACCTTCGTGGTCACGCCCACCAAGACGGTAAACGGTAAACTTGTCCCGAATACGGTCGTTGCAGATCAGCTGTGGACGGCGATCAAGAAGAATTCGATCGCGAAGTTCGCCACCGCGTTCCCGGCGACGGTGACGCCGCTGGCCGTGCCTTGACGCAGGCCTGATGCAGCCCCGCATCTGAGGAATGCGGCCGCTCATCGGGTCACGTCGGCGATCTTGGCGCGGCTGTCCTCCTCGGCGAGGACCTCGGCGAGTTTGCCTTGGAGCAGTTGACGGACGGGCGCGTGCTCGGAAAGTCCTTGAGCGGGGCCGATCCGCGAATCACGGCAAGGGAGCTGACGGTTGCCTGCCGCACGTGACCTGGACCCTGGCGGCTCTCCTGCGCACTTCTTCGGGGCCGAAGTCCGTCGGGCCCGGGAAGCCGCCGGCATGACGCTGGCCGACCTGGGAACGGCGGTAACTGCGTCGAGGTGGGCGCCTGGCGTAAGTCCAGCTACAGCGGCGGAAACGGCGGCGACTGCGTAGAGGTCGGCGCACCCGACGGGGTCGACCGGGTCCTGGTTAGAGACACCAAAGACCGCCAGGGTCCGGTGCTGGCTTTCATCCCCACGGGCGTGGCGCCGGTTTGCCGAACAAGTGAAGGCAACCGCGTAACGCCAGTTCGCGCGACCCGTAGGCGTATCACCGGTTCACCATAGATCACCTCGCTGCTGGCCCGCTCACCCCGCCGTATGACTCTGATCTGCGACGAGGTAAGCGGGCCAGCGGCACGAGGGGGCGGCAGTCGGAGGCGACGAGGGGAAGGCTCCGACTGCCAGGCCTAAAAGAAGTGGTGGTGGTGATGGTGCGGAGCTGGCGTCGTGGTGGTCGGAGCCATGGTGGTGGTCGGAGCCATGGTGGTGGTCGGAGCCATGGTGGTGGTCGGAGCCATGCTGGTCGTGGGAGCCATGCTGGTGGTCGGAGCCATGGTGGTCGTGGGAGCCATGGTGGTCGTGGGAGCCATGGTGGTGGTCGGAGCCATGCTGGTGGTCGGAGCCATGCTGGTCGTGGGAGCCATGCTCGTGGTCAGAGCCGCCGTGGTCGTGGTGGTCGGGTGCTTGTGTCGGTGCCAGAACTCGCCCAGGAGCTCGTCGTTTTGTACACCCGGTGTCACCGCATTGGCGACCAGAGGCTCGAAGGTCACGACCGCCCCCACGGCGAAGCCCGCGGCTGCCATGCGCTTGAGGAAGGTCCGACGCCGTTGAGTGGCCGCGGGATCGTTGTCGGGCTTGTCTCTCATCAGCTCCTGCTTTCATTTATCTGGTGGGTGAACTCAGCGGTTACTAGGCAAGCTCTCGTCGGGTGGTGGGTGCGGTCAGCAAGCACTCCGGCCCGCCGGAGTTCCTCCACGCAGGCGGCCGCCTCGGCTAGCGGGGGAGTTTCAAGCCCGAAGGCCTCAGCGAGCACCTCGGCGATCTCGGCGACCGTCCGTTGCCCGTCGCACGACTCCAAGACCATGGACGCGGTGTTGTTGAGCTGGTGCACCCGCGGCGGTTCCGCCTGGCGCACCATGAGGCCACCGGCGAGCTCGACGACTTCGATTCCCGCTGCCCGAACAGGCTGGTCGGAGCCGAGCGTGTCCGGAGTGGCCGTGATAGCCGTGAAGGTACCGCCGACGATGTGGTGGACCAGATAGCGGTCCAGGCTTCCCCAGACAGTAAGGAACTCGGCCCGGCCGGCCTGGTCTGCGGGCAGGTCCGCGAGCAACTGCTTGTACGCGCGTTCGTGCACGGCCACCGCCAAGCCGGTGAGAACCCCACTGCCCGCGGGATCGAGCGCAAGCATCGCTTCGCTCCCGGAGCCGACCGGCAGCAGGCACAGGTCCCACTCCCGCTCGGACAGCGACGGAACATTCACGTCGTCGGCAGGTGCGCAGCCGTCGAGGAGCAGCACGTGCTGATAGCGCCGACGCTCCGCCCTGCTGACCGCCTCATGCCATCCGGCCAGCCGGCGGTGCTCGGGCGCCAGGCTGTCGTCCGGAACGAGTCGCTCGAGCCGCCAGGAGATTGCGGCCGGATAAGCGTCCGGGTCAGCGGTATCGGCCCCGCCGACCCGGAGGAAAACGCCTTCGAAGACGTTCAGGGGATGCTCGGCCTGCTCGCGGGCCCGCTCCAGTGCGGCATCCACGTCCACGTCCGGGCCGAGCAGCTCGCGGAAGTGCGACCGGATGGGGGTCAGGTCCCAGCCTATTTCGGACCAGGCGACGTAGTAGTTGCGAATGCGGTCTTCCCAGACGTTCGGGTAGGACACGCCCGCTGGCCGGGGAAAGCGGTGCAGCCAGCCCAGCTGGGGATGGCAGAGGACGCGCCCGCCGCGCTGCCGGAACTTCTCGTGCAGGTACCCTTCCTCGCCGCCGAAGCCGCGCAGGCGGGGGTTCAGCCCTGGCCAGGCGTCCCGTCGGCAGGCGAACAGGCCCAGGCCCTGCATCTGGATCTCGAAGGGCTCGCCGTCTGGCTGGTCCACGCGAGGATCGCGATCCCATTGCCCGAACATTCCGGCGCCCCAGGTGGGTTTCAGGTGGGTCGCGCCCGGCTCGAGGCTGTCATACAGCAGGGGACCCTGCAGGAGGTCGTTGCTGCCCGGGTGCGCGGTGAACCATTCCAGCAGGTGCGCAAGTGACCCCGGCTGCAGCAGGACGTGCGAATCGACGCAGCAGACGATATCGGCACAAGCCTCACGGAACACCAGGTCCCTGACCGCAGTTCCCCGGTAGCCATCAAACGGGACGTAACGATAATTAGGCAGCCACGCTTCCAGCGCCTTCAAGGGCGGACCAGCATCACCTTCCGGGTGGTTATCGATGACCAGAAAGGACACATCCGCGAGCACTTCAGGCTGGTACATGCCGATTGCCTGAATGGTGAACCAGACGCCATCGAAGTCGTCATATGTTGCCATACCGACACACAAACGCCGGTAACCGGTTCCGGACGAGCCAAATGACGCAGAAAGCGGAATATCAGGTCCCGCCGCCTGGTCATCTGGTGGGGCACACCCCTCCTCCATAAACGGGGAGCATAGTGGTCTCTATATTTATCTGTCCAGCCTTCTCTAAAACGAGTCCGCTAACGCGTCGGCACAATAGTGCCCTGGGGGAGCAAGCGGCCCAAAACCCGATATCTGCCCTTTGCGGACATTGCTATCAGCGGATCGTGTGCGTGAATTCTCAGGGCTGGGCTGGTCGGATCGCAGCGAAGTGCGCTTCGTTGCTGGCGGTCTCCTCGGGCAGCTTCGGCAGCGCAAACGAGGGATGGACGCCGGTGAGCTCGCGCAGCAGATCGCGCAGGCGGTGCTGCTCGGCAGAGAGCAGATGGTCCTCGGTGTCGTCCTGACCGCGGTGACGCAGTTGCGGGTCGAGGTCCCTGGCCGCCGCCAGCGGATCGACGGCCCCGCCAACCGGCCAGATTCCGGCGTTGCCCAGGAACCGCGAGGCGGCGGCGATCCAGCCCTGGGCGTCGTCGAGCAACTGGTCGAACCAGGTCACCCAGACGGGCAGGCCGACGGCGCTGCGGATGGCCTCGCGCAGGTAGCGCTCCCACAGCGCCAGGGCGAGCGGCAGCGCGATGTTGTCGCGGGCGTTGACCGAGCGGACGATCTGCAGCGGGTCGCGGGCGACCAGCACGATCGCGGGCGGGGCCTGCAGCAGGGGCAGCCACAGGTCGGCGGTCAGGCAAGTCCGCGGGTCCTTCCACACCCACGGCGGGCTGGGGTGGACGGCCTGGAACGCGGCCCCGCACAACGGGATGAGGTCCTGCACCTGCGGTGTGCCGATCCAGGCCGGGCCGGGTGGTGGCGGGCACCAGCAATGTGCGCCGGCCGCCTTGAGGACCGCGTTGTTGCATTCGACGAGGGTGCGGCTCTCCCAGTGTCCCGCCGGGTTGGTCGGGTCGGCGCCGATCAGGTCGGCCGGCGGGCAGGTGCGCAGGCCGAGCAGGTTGAGCGTCCGGGTGACCGCGGAGGTGCCGCTGCGGTGCATGCCCAGCACCACGACTCCCGGCCTGTCCTGTGCGGCGCGGGCGTCTCGGCCGACGGCGGGTTCTTGCCTCGCGGGCTGGGGCGGCGGTGTGCAGAGCGCGGCCACCGTCACGGGTGACCGCAACTGGCGTCGGGCAATGCACTGATAACCTGCTCGAGCGTGACCCGGTACTTCACTGGGTGAAAGACCCGGCGTGGGCCGCATCGCAGTTCGGATTGAATGTCCTCCCAGTCAACCGACGGGCCGTAGCAATGAAACAATCGCTCAGATTCCTCGCTACGGAATCCGTTATCGACCAATGTGAATCCCAGCACCTGGGCGAACGCCGGGTAGGTAAGCTCACAGAGGACAAGGTTGCAATCCTCAAGCTGGCAGAATTCGGTCAGGAATCGCCGCGTCAGCAGGGGTCCTGCGCCCCATATTACCTGTTCGATCGAGTCGACGCCGTACCGCTCCGCCAGATGATCGCAGAACGCCAGGTAGCTCGGCCGAAAATCCGGGTGGGCGATCCACTGCCATTGATTAGCCATTGACTCGGTGCGCCTTACGGCGGTAAAGCCGAGGCCTTTGGCAGGCAGCCGCGGGTACACCTCGTGCAGTGGGGCACATACCAGCATGTCGTAGTCGTACTCGTAGAGCAGGTCGAAGGGGACAGCGTCGCCGTAGGCCCTGAACCATTCCTTCACGGACAGGTCAGTATGTATCCACTTCCAATACGGATCGACCGCAGACCACGTGTGCAGATGGACCACAGCGTCCTCAACGCTTTGCCTTGCGTCGTCCCAGTCCTCGGGCGGACCGCCGTACAAGCCGTAGATCGGCACACCAGGGTTAAAGTGCCGGAGAATCCGTAGCCGCTCGCGGCATGCATCGAACTGATTATAGAAACGGAACAAGATGACACGACGATCGGCCAGGATTCCGGCACACCGTAGTTCGGCCACGCAGGCAGTTACCTCGGCCAGCGGAAGAGCGTCCAGGCTGAAGGCGCCGGCGATCTCTTCGGCGATTTCGGCCACCGTAGTTTGCCCGTCGCACAACTCGAGGATCGCGGAAGCCGTGTTGTTGAGCTGGTGCACCCGCAATGGTTCCGCCTGGTGAACCATGAGGCCCTCGGAGAACTCGGCTATGTCGAGGCCCGCTGCGCGCTGCGGCTGATCGTCCGGCATGTGCAGGAAGCGTACGACCCCGGAACCGGTTCGTGCAGGTGATTCGGCTACGGAGTGGATAATGTCCGGGACTGTGCGTAATGACGGCATTCAGGCTTGCGGCTCCGCGAGCCGGGCCGTAGCGTCGGCCGGGCGGTTCTCGGTGATCCACCGGTCGATGCGCTCCCACCAGTCGTACAGCCACTGCACCTGGGCCTCGTGGTCGGCGGCCCGCGGCACCTGGCCGGACGGCACGCGCCACCAACGCGCGCGGATGACCTGGTTGATCGGGAACCTCCGCCACACGTCAGCTACGGACTGGATCGTGTCGAGCCCGGCGTGGGCTACGAAGATCACGTCGGCGTCGGGGCGGGCGGTGATGGCGGCCAGCGCGCCCCCCGGCCGGGGCGGGAGCAGGTTTGGCATGTCCCTGGCGCGGGCGGCCAGGTCGCGACGGCCCGCGTTCTCCAGCCGGCGGATGCCGCGGCGCCAGCGCCCGGGCGTCCAGTTGGCGCCCTCCGGGAAGATGACCAGCGCGCCGTTCTGGTCGAGCCCGCGGGCCAGGCGTTCGATCTGCTCGGTGAAGATGTGTTCGCCCATCTGGCGGCCGTGGATGAACACGTTGGGCAGCCGGTTCCCCATCACGTCTAGGCTGGGATCGAACTGCAGCGTGGCCGTCATGATCACCCGCGGCCGCCGCCCGTAGACGCTCAGCAATTGATGGACCAGCAAGAGCGAGTCGCCGGGCCCGGCGTGCCTGGACAGCACGATCACCGGGCGGGCCACCCGCGCGACCCGCTCCTCGGCGGTGAGTTCGGGCTCCTCGACCTCGACCCGCAGCCCGTACGTCCGTTCCACCCCCCGGTACAGCCGGTCCAGGAACTTACGGACGACCGCGTAGTGCCGGCTCTGGTAGGGCTCGGTGTGCAGCCGCCCGCCGAACCCGCTGATGACCCACAGCCCGAGCAGCACGAGCAGCGTGACGATCTCCGCGGTGAACCAGGTGACCGCGAACGACAGCAGCCGCAGGTTCCGCATCCGCCCCGCGCGCGACAGCCCCGCCAGCCCGAACAGCAGCGCGAGCACAGCCAGCAGCGGTGACAGGACGATGATGCCGAGGGCGACGGCGATCACCATCGGGGTCAGCACGAGCCGGCGGACCAGCCTGGGTGGGAGCACCAGCACCCCTCCCGTCCAACGAAGGCCCTATGACAAAGGCCGCATGACCAAGGACAGGCAACTACCCGGTTAGCGTGGCGAGATACCTCGCCGACGCCGCGTACGCTCGCTCGATACTTGGCCTTACCCTAGCTGGGTCCCGGTAACGGAACTGCGCCAATCCGGGCGGCAGCTGCTCCCCGCCGGTCGGCAGGACGTGCACCCGGACGTTCTCGGGCAGCGAGGACATCTCCTCGTGGAACCTGTGCCGCCGGGCGATCTCGAACGCCACCAGCCCCACCTCCCACGGGCGGGTGGGGATCGCCAGCGGGCTCTCGATCCGCCCCACCTGCAGCACGTAGACGGTGTTGGCGCCCAGTGCGACGGCCCGGCCCACCGGGATCGAGTCGACCAGGCCGCCGTCGAAGTAGTGCACGCCGTCGACCTCGACGGGCGGCAGCAGGCCTGGCACCGCGCACGAGGCCATGACCGCGGGGACCACCGGGCCGCTGCTGAACCAGCGCGCGCTGGCGGTCTCGATGCTGGCCGCCACGCACTGGAACGGCAGCTTCAGGTCGGCGAAGTCCTCCCCGGGGAGCGTTTCGGTCAGCAGGCGGCGCAGCGGCTCGAGCGAGTGCAGGTGCGTGCCCGAGCGGACGAGCCTGACGGCCCGGCCCCACAGCTTCTCGCTGAACGCTAGCCGCAGCTCGTCGCCCTGCCACATTCGCTCAAGCCGCGCCACCGCGCCCGGCGGGTCGGCGGCCACGAACGCGCCGTTGATGGCGCCGACCGAGGTGCCCAGGACCAGGTCGGGCCGGATGGCCGCCTCCGCGAGCGCGCGGAGCATGCCGATCTCGTGCGCGCCGAGCAGCCCGCCGCCGCCAAGGACGAACGCCGTCGTCATGGGAGCAGCCTAACCAGGACGGCAGCCGACGCCGAGGTGACATTCACGGAACTCCCCTAACCAAGACGGGCACGCGCGCGCTACTGTGGTCCGGCCCAGAGGGGAGCTGGGCGGCGCGGCTGTGCCAGGGGCTCCCCGGGCCACGCGAGAACCCCCCCGACGAGGAGATGAACACGTCCATGGCCGCTACGCTTCAGGAAATCCTGCTCGCACCCGACACCCAGCCGCACGTCGTCGACGACTGCCAGAAGCTGATCGAGCAGGAGCTCTCCACTAAGTCCGGGGTCTCCGGCACCGCGGTCAAGGTCGCGTACAAGACGGTGCACAGCTTCGCGCCCGGTTACCTGCGGGCCAAGGTGGAGCAGATGGTCCCGGAGATGGTGATCCAGCTCGAGCCGTTCTGGGCGGACTTCACCGCCTCCGGTTCCTCGGATTTCGGGGACTACCTGGTCAAGCGCGGCGACGAGGTGTCCGAGGCCCTGCTGGCCGTGACCGACGCGCACGGGGCGCAGAGCAACAGGCCGACGATCGTGAGGGCGTACAAGGCCGTCCGCGGCAGCGCGGCCAAGCACATCACGGCCGCGCTCCCGAACCTCGGCGCGCTGGTGCAGAAGTACGCGGGCTGAGGGCCCGCCCGAATGGCTCAGCTGCGCCTGATGACCAGGCCCAGCGAGGTGAACTGCTCGAACGGCCGGTGGTACCCGCGCTCGATGTGGTGGATCCCCCCGAGCGCCGAAGGCTGGTCGGCCACCGCCGCGGCCAGCACGGCGGAGAACCCGGCGCGCACGTCGGGCAGCGTGACGTCCGCGCCGCGCAGCTTCGACACGCCCCTGATCACCGCGGAATGCACCGAGTTCGTGTCGTGGAACCGGCAGGCAGGGCCGCCCAGGCACGCGGCGAACGTCTCGATCTCGCACCCCATCTTCTGCAGCGCGGGGACGTACACCAGCCGGTTCTCGAACACCGTCTCGTGCAGCACCGACATCCCCTCGGCCTGGGTGAACAGCACCATCAGGGGCTGCTGCCAGTCGGTCATGAACCCGGGGTGGCTGTCGGTGTGCACCGCGGCCGCGCGCAGCCCCTCCGGGGCCGACGCGGTGATCCAGTCGTCGGTGATCTCGAACCTGGCGCCCATCATGGCCAGCGTGGTAATGGCCGTGACCAGGCGGTCCTGCGGGCAGCCGTGCACGCGGACCTCGCCGCGCGTGATCAGCCCCGCGACCAGGTAGGAGAACGCCTCGAGCCGGTCGCCGGCCAGCCACCTCGACGCGCCGCGCAGCCGGGGCACGCCCTCGATGACGATCCGCCGGTCCGGGCTGAGCTCGATGTGCGCGCCCATCCGCTGCAGGAACAGCGCGAGTTCCACCACCTCGGGCTCGGTGGCGGCGTTCCGCAGCACCGTCTTCCCCTCGGCCAGCACGGCGGACAGCAGGATCGTCTCGGTGGCGCCCACGCTCGGGTACGGCAGGTCGATGCGCGCGCCGTAGAGCTTGCTGGCCCGGGCCGTGATCCCCGCCGGGCCCTCCTCGATCTCGGCCCCCAGCGCGCGCAGCGCCGTGACGTGGTAATCGACGGGCCGCCGCCCGATCGGGTCGCCGCCGACCAGCGGGACGAACGCCTCGCCGGTCCGGTGCAGCAGCGGCCCGAGCATCAGGATCGGGATGCGGTTCAGCCCGGTGAACGCCTCGGGCACCCGCGGCTCGACCACGGCAGCGGGTGTGATCGTGATCTCGGCGAAGGACCGGCTCACCCCGAACCCCAGGGACTCCAGCATCGCGGCGGTGATGTCGACGTCGCCGACCTCGGGGGCGTTGCGGATGGTGCTCGGCCCGTCGCCCAGCATCGCGGCGACCATGTGCTTGGTCACCGCGTTCTTGGACCCGCGCACCGTGATGTCGCCGCGCAGCGGCCCGGACGGCTCGACCACCCAGGTTTCGGTCACGCAGACCACTGTACGGGCGCGGGCCGCCGGGTCAGGTCACGACGGCATCGTCGGGGGCCGGATCGACGGGTGCTGGCACTGGATCGCCGTTCGGCCAAATACGGGTGTGGACCAGCCAGTATGCGCCAGCGGCGAGCAGGACGCCGGCCAGCGTCCAGCCGAGCGCGGTCGTCCCGGCCCCGGCGTACTTCAGCCCCGACGCGAAGATCACGAACGTGATGACCGGCCGGATGTACCGGTCCGGGGCCCGCGATGAGAGCAGCGAGCCGACCAGCACCGCGGGGACGCTGCCGATCACGATGGAGGCCGTGACCCCGAACTCCACGTGCCCGAAGGCCAGCGCGCCCAGGGCCGCCGCGACGGTCAGCGGAACCGCCTGCGTGAGGTCCGTCCCCACCAGCCGCTTCGCGCTGATCAGCGGGTAGGTGAACAGGAGCAGGACGATCATCAGGGAGCCCGCGCCCACGGACGTCATCCCGACGATCAGCCCGCCGACCATCCCGATCAGCACGGTCGGCACCGGCCGGACGGTGACCTGCCGGACCTGCGCCGAGCGCTCCGTCGCGGACCTGCGGTCGAGGAACCAGCGGAACACCATGGCGGCCGCCCCGACGAGCAGCGCGGCCCCGAGGGCCCGCTCGACGTTGAGCTGGTCCGACGTGCCGTTGCCCAGCAGGTGCAGCAGGTACGCGCCGAGGAACGCCATGGGCACGGACCCGGCCGTCATCCAGCCGACCAGGCGCAGGTTCACCGTGCCCTTGCGCAGGTGCACCGCGGCGCCGACCGGCCGCATGACCACGGCGGCGACCAGGTCGCTGGAGATCGCGGCGGCTGGTTTCACGGAAAACAGCAGGATGAGCATCGGGGTCATCAGGGCGCCACCGCCCGCGCCGGTCAGCCCGACCAGGAGCCCGACCACCGCGCTGCCGAGGACGACGTAGACGTCGATACTCATCCGTCCCCTTTTCCTAAGTATCCGAAGTCAAATTATAGACATTACTCCGAACGGCGGTTGGTTCCCGTTCCCGGTCCCGCTGAGGGGGTAGACAGGGTAGGTGGACAGGCTGCGGGAGTACCGGGACAAGCGTGACCCCTCGCGCACGCCCGAACCGGTCCCCGCTCCGGGCTCGCTGGCTGAGGGCTCCGAGGCGGGCGGGACGTTCGTCATCCAGGAGCATCACGCCCGCCAGCTGCACTGGGATTTCCGGCTCGAGCGCGACGGGGTGCTGGTGTCCTGGGCCTTGCCGAAGGGCGTGCCGGACGACCCGGCCGTCAACCACCTGGCCGTGCACACCGAGGACCACCCGCTGGAGTACGGCCACTTCCAGGGCACGATCCCGCGGGGCGAGTACGGTGCCGGCGCGGTGACGATCTGGGATCACGGCAGCTACGAGACCCAGAAGTGGTCACCCCGCGAGGTCAAGGTCCTCCTGCACGGGCGGCGGGTGGAGGGCGGCTACGTGCTGTTCCAGACCCACGGGAACCAGTGGATGATCCACCGGGAACGCCAGCCGCTGCCCGCAACGCTGCGCCCCATGCTGGCCGTCAGCGGGTCCGCCATGCCGCGCGACAGCCAGAACTGGGCCCTGGAGATGAAGTGGGATGGGGTCCGGGCGCTGGCCTTCATCGAGAGCGGCCGGGTGCGCCTGATGTCCCGGACGGAGCGGGACATCACGGTCGCCTACCCCGAGCTGGCCGGCCTGGGCCACGCCACCAGCCACAAGCAGCTCCTGCTCGACGGGGAGGTCGTGGTGTTCGGGTCGGACGGCTGGCCGGAATTCGAGGCGCTCCAGCCGCGCATGCACGTCACCTCCGCGGCGCAGGCGGCCCAGCTCGCCGGGCAGACCCCGGTGACGTACCTGGTGTTTGACCTGTTGTACCTGGACGGCAGGCCGCTGCTTGAGCTGGGCTACCGGGAGCGGCGCGCGCTGCTCGACGGGCTGGGCCTGACCGGGCCGTTCTGGCAGACCCCGCCCTGGTTCCCCGGCGAGGACTTCCCGGCCGTCCAGGGCGTCTCGAAGGCCCAGCGCATGGAGGGCGTGCTGGCCAAGCGGCTGGATTCGGTGTACGTGCCTGGCGACAGGACGGACTACTGGCGCAAGATCAAGAACGTGCTGCGCCAGGAGGTCATCGTCGCCGGGTACAAGCCCGGCCAGGGTAACCGGACCGGGCAGGTGGGGTCCCTGCTCATCGGGGTGCACGATGCGGGCAAGCTGATCTACGCGGGGCACGTGGGGACCGGGTTCAGCGTCTCGACGCTCCAGATGCTGGGCGGCAAGCTGGAGCCGTTGCGCCGGCCCGACTCGCCGTTCGACGAACCGGTACCCCCCGAGCACGCGCGTTCCGCCGTGTGGGTGGAGCCCAAGCTGGTCATCGACGTCACCTTCGACCGGTGGACCAAGGCCGGCCGGATGCGGGCCCCGGTCTACAAGGGCCTGCGCGACGACATCGACCCCGCGGACGTGGTCCGTGAGCCCTGAAACGAAGGTCGCCGTCCAGGTGGACGGGCGGACGCTGACCCTGACCAACCTGGGCAAGGTCCTGTACCCCGAGGCCGGGTTCACCAAGGCCGAGGTGCTCGACTACTACCAGCGGGTGGCGCCGGTGCTGCTGCCGCACATCGCGGACCGGCCGGTGACCCTGAAGCGGTACCCCGAGGGCGTCGACGGCGAGGCCTTCTTCCAGAAGCACGTCACGGCGCACCGCCCCGACTGGATCCGCACCGCCCGGGTCGACTCGGAAAGCTCGCGGGCGCGTGGCACCAGCGTGACGTACCTGGTCGTTGACGACCTGCCCACGCTCATCTGGGCGGCCAACCTGGCCGGCCTGGAGCTGCACACCCCGATGTGGCGGATGCCCCACGTCCGGGAGCCCGACCTGCTGGTCTTCGACCTCGACCCCGGCGCGCCCGCCGACATCGTGGACTGCTGCCGGGTGGCCGAGGCCCTGCGCCCCCTGCTGGAGGCGGCGGGCCTGGCGCCGCTGGCCAAGACCTCCGGCGGCAAGGGCCTTCAGCTCTACGCCGCGATTTCCGGCGTGACGTCCGAGGAGGCCAGCGAGCAGGCCAAGTCCTTCGCCGAACGCCTCGAGCGGGATCAGCCGCGCCTGGCCGTGTCGCGGATGACCAAGGTCCTGCGCACGGGCAAGGTCCTCATCGACTGGAGCCAGAACAACGGGTCCAAGACCACGGTCGCGCCCTACTCGCTACGGGCCAGGGCGAACCCCACGGTCTCCACCCCGGTCAGCTGGGACGAGGTGGCGGCCTGTGGTGCGCCCGCCGACCTGTTCTTCACCGCGGATGCGGTCCTGGACCGGGTGGAGCGGCTGGGCGACCTGTTCGCGCCCTTGCTTCGCTGATCAGGAGCAGGGCGTAGGCGGCCAGGGTCATGTCGTCGGTGATGACGCCCTCGGTCACCATGTCCTCGAACCTCGACCGTGGCACCCAGGCCTGGCGCATGTCCTGCTCTTCGGTCTCGCGCTCAGGCGGCCCGGGGGTGAGCCCGGTGGCCAGGAAGAGATGCCCGGCCTGGCTGCTGATCCCGTGGGCGCCGTGCAGGTACCCGAGCCTGGTCAGGGTGCTGGCCCGGAGCCCGGTTTCCTGGCTGAGCTCCAGGGCGGCCAGGTCCTCCGGGCTGCCCGACTGCCCGTGCGGGAACCCGCCCTGCGGGAAGGACCAGGTGCGCCGGCCGATCGGGTACCGGTACTCCTCGACCAGGTGGAAGCCGTCGTTCTCGGCCGGGATGACCAGTGCGAAGTCGGCCTTCTCGACGAACGCGTACGTGCCGCGCGAACCGTCCCGCCGTTCGATCTCGTCGCGGCGCAGGCGCATCCAGCGGTCTTCGTAGACGACGCCGGAAGCGAGCGTGCGGACGTCCGCCCCGTCGGGCGCCGCGGGCATCGGTTAGGGCACCTGCTCGGATCCGGCTACCGCCAGCTCGCTGACCTGCTCGGCCGGAATGTGCTCGGCCGCCACGGCCCGCCGGCGCGAACCGAAGTACCGGACGAGCGCGGTCGCGCCGAGGGCGCC
Organism: uncultured Actinomycetes bacterium; assembly: GCA_963789225.1. Lineage (GTDB taxonomy): Bacteria > Actinomycetota > Actinomycetes > Streptosporangiales > Streptosporangiaceae > Palsa-504. The sequence continues at coordinate 105,914 of CAWBKD010000024.1, read as the reverse complement.
CGCGATGGGCAGCGTGACCAGGGCGGGGAGCTGGTAGCGCCAGGAGAACTCGTACAGGTCCGCGCCGAGCAGGACGGCGACACCGCTGATCGTGATCAGCAGGCTGGCCATGGCCAGGCCGTTAGTCGTCTGGTCACCGCGCCTGCGGAAGGTGAAGATCCCGGCGATCCCGACCAGCAGCGTGACCAGGAACAGCGGTCCCGGCGTGTACCCGCCGTGCAGCTGGTAATCCCTGAGCACGACCGCGGCGGACCGGGCGACGCGCGCCTCGCCGCCGCCCCCGGCCGCCTTGAACACCGAGGTGGCGCTGTTGCTGCCGCGAAGGGTGATGCCCGGCGGGTAGGTCGGGTAACTGGTCTGGAACTGCCACCGCCAGATCGGGGTGTCGCCCTGCTCGGTGTTCCTGGTCAGCGCGAAGATCTTCACCGAGTCCTTGGCGATGTCGCCCACCACGCGCAGCGGCTGCTGCTTGATCACGGCGTACGCGAGCCCGCGCTGCATCGGCATCGTGTTGACCAGGATGCCGAGGTGGACGTTGACCGGCAGGTACGTTTCGCGCGGCGCGTGCGGGGAGTTGACCAGGCCATCGACGCCGAAACTGGCCGCTTGCGCCGCGGTGGGGCACAGCGGCCGCTCGTCGGCCGGGAGCTTGAGCGTGGCGCAGTCGGCGGCGTGCGCGGCCCGGCCGTACAGGTACGCGTCGCCCATGTTCGACAGCTCGAAGCCGTACTTCAAGATGACGGCGGAGTAGCCCATGTACCCCACGACCGGCACCGCGAAGCAGAGGGTCAGGGCCGCGCTGTGGAGCAGCTTGGTCCGCCAGCCCCGGGTCGCGGCCAGCACGTAGACCAGCGCGGGCACGATCAGCGCCTCGCCCACCTGGCGGACGGTGGCGGACGCGCCGAAGGCGAGCCCGGCGAGCATCACGAAGGGCAGCGCCAGGCCGGCCTGCGGCCGCCAGAGCAGCAGGACGATCCCGGCCACCAGCAGCGCCTCGAACAGGACGTCGGGCATGATCGTCTGTTCCGCGTTCAGCTGGTACGCGTCGAGCAGGATCGGGGCCACCGCCAGGGCGGCGAGCCACCTGGTCACCCCGCGGCGCAGCATCAGGACGTACAGGGCGACCGCCATCGCCAGCCCGAGAAGGTGCTGCAGCAGGGCGACGAAGGCCAGGTCGGCGAACATCAGGACCGGGCGCAGCACGATGAGGGTGTAGCCGATCGGGTCGTACGAACCCCACGCGTTGTAATCGGCGGTGGTACCGAAGATGTATTTCTTCGAGTCGATGAATAGCAGCGCCGGCTCGTAACCGATCTGCGCCAGGGCGCGGAGCACGATCCCGGCGAACAGGAGCAGGGCCAGCACCCAGTGGCGGCGCAGCACGTCCAGGGCACGCCAGATGATCCGGTCCAGGCGGGACCCGTTCCCTGCGGTGACGCTCCCGTCGATCACACGAATCCTTGCATGAGTCGCATCAGGCAGCGGGAAAATGCCGCGCTGGAGCCCGGCCGCCTTCTTGGCACGGATCATTCTGCCGTATCAGGAAGTGACAGGCGTGCATAAGCGCGAGATTTCACCCGTGCCGCCCTTTCTCAGGTGACGCGGTCCCGGGGACCACGGAGTACGTGACGTGCGTCACATTCCGAGTTTTGTCGGTGGGCCTCCGTAGCATTCGGCGCGTGCCCCCGCTCTACCCGATCGGGCCCGATCCGCCGGCGGCGGCCTGCATCGTCTGCCGCGGCCCCGCGCGATCCGGCTGCGCCCGCTGCTTTCAGTGCGAAGCCCACGAGATGATCGGTCACGGTCTGCTGGCCGACGCGGTGGTCCCCATCTCCTACGCGGTCAAGGGCACCCCGTTCGCCGAAGACCTGTGGCGCTACAAGTCACCGCGGGAGGCGGGCGCGTCCGCGGCGCGGTCGCTGCTCGCCCTGCTGCTCACCTTCCTCGACGACCACGCCGGCTGTGTCTGGCAGCGGGCGGCCATGGCCGGGCCCGACTGCCTGGCCGTCGTCCCGAGCGGCGTCGGGCGGCCTGGCTCCCACCCGCTGCTGGCGCTGGCCTCGCCGTACCTGCGCCTGCCGCTGTGGCCGCTGGCCATCCGCCCGGGACGCCAGGGTCGTGACCTCGATCTCCATCGCTTCCAGGCCGATCCCGGCCGGCGTGGCACCGGCGTCCTGCTGCTGGACGACACCTGGGTGTCGGGCGCCAGTGCTCAGTCGGCCTGTGCGGCCTTGAAACTGGCTGGCGCGGGCCGCGTCGCCGTCGTCGTCCTCGGCCGGCACGTCAACCCGGCCGATCCCCGCGCGGCCGGGTTCGCCGCCGGGCTGGCGCCCGGTCCCTACGACCCGGCCGTATGCGCTGTCCACTCGTAAGCTTGGATCGTGACCGTGTCTGTGACCGATTCCCCGACGCACACCGCCCTGGTCCGGCGCGCCCGCCGGATCAACCGCGAGCTGACCTTGCTGTACCCGGTCGTGCACACCGAGCTCAATTTCGGCTCGCCGCTCGAGCTCCTCGTCGCGACGATCCTGTCCGCGCAGACCACCGACAAGCGCGTCAACCTGGTCACGCCGACGCTGTTCGCCCGGTATCCGACCGCCGCGGACTACGCGGCCGCCGACCGCGACGAGCTGGAGAAGATCATCCAGTCGACCGGCTTCTACCACAACAAGGCGACCAGCCTGATCGGGCTCGGGCAGGGTCTGTGCGAGCGTTTCGGCGGCGAGGTGCCGCGCCGGATGCGCGATCTGGTCACCCTGCCCGGGGTGGGCAGGAAGACCGCGAACGTGGTGCTCGGCAACGCGTTCGGCATCCCCGGGCTCACCGTGGACACGCACTTCGGCCGGCTGGCCCGCCGGTTCCGCTGGACCACGAACACCGACCCGGAAAAGGTCGAGGAGGACGTGGCCGCGCTGTTCCCGCGCAAGGAATGGACGATGCTCTCGCACCGGCTGATCTGGCACGGCCGGCGGATCTGCCACGCCCAGCGGCCCGCGTGCGGCGCGTGCGGGCTGGCGCGGCTGTGCCCGTCGTACGGCGAGGGTCCCATCGACCCTAAGGTGGCCGCGAAGCTCGTCCGGCCCGGCCCGTTCTCGTGACGTTCTCGTGACCCCGGCGGGTCCGCCGGTCCCCGCGTGGCTGCGCGAGCTGGCCGCCGACGCGGGCACGCTGGAACTGCCCCCGATGCTCGTGCCCCCCGCCGGGACCGGGCGGCCGTCCGCGGTGCTGGTCCTGTTCGCCGAGGGCCCAGGCGGACCCGGCGACCCCGATCTGCTGTTCATCCAGCGCAGCGACGGGCTGCGGCTGCACGCGGGCCAGCCCGCCTTCCCAGGCGGGTCCATCGACGCGGCGGACTCCGGGCCGGTCGCGGCGGCGTTGCGCGAGGCGGCCGAGGAGGTGGGCGTCGACCCGGCCGGCGTGGAGGTGGTCGGCACCCTCCCGGAACTGTTCATCCCGCCGACCGGCTTCCGGGTCGTGCCCGTGCTCGCGTGGTGGCGGCGGCCGGTGGCGGTCGCGCCCGTCGATACGGGCGAGGTGGCCGCCGTGGAGCGGGTCAGCGTCCGCGAGCTGGCCGATCCCGCCGTGCGCGTGATGGTGCGCGTGCGCGACGGGCGCACCACCCCCGCGTTCCGGGTCAGGGGGATGGTCATCTGGGGCTTCACGGCGATGCTCGTCGACCAACTGCTCCGGCTGGGCGGGTGGGAGCAGCCCTGGGACGCGGCCGAGGTCGTTGACCTCTAGGCGCCATCCCGTCCAGTGCGGTGGACCCTATACCTTTGAAGTCGTGCACGGAGATGTGCTCGACATCATCTTGCTGGTGGTAGTCGCCGCGTTCGCCACCTCCGGTTACCGGCAGGGTTTCATCGTCGGGGTCCTCAGTTTCTTCGGGTTTGTCGGGGGCGCGCTGCTCGGCGCGGAGTTCGGCCCCAGCATCTCGAAGGCCCTGGTCGGCGGTCAGACGCAGCAGGACATCATCGCCATGGTCCTGCTCGTGGCCTTCGCGGTGATCGGGCAGTTCGTGGCCTCCTCCATCGGCGCGGCGATGCGGTCGACCGTGACCTGGCGGTCCGCGACCGTGCTCGATTCGGTAGGGGGCGCCCTGGTCAGCGTGGTGTCCTTCCTGCTGATCGCCTGGGTCGTCGGATCGGTGCTGAACGGGTCCCCGTTCCCGCTGGTGGACGGGCAGGTCAACAACTCGCTGGTCCTCCAGACCGTGGACAGGTTCGTGCCGTCGCCGGCCAGGACGATGTTCTCCGACTTCCGCAGGCTGCTGGCCAGCAACAGCACGTACGCCGAGGTCTTCAGCAAGATCGGCGCCGAGCGCATCTTCAACATCCCGGCCCCCGACCCCTCCGTCCTTGATTCCCGGGGATTCCTGGCCGCGCGCGCCAGCGTCGTCCGGGTGCAGGGAATAGCCCCGTCCTGCTCACTGTCCATCGAGGGTTCCGGGTTCGTCATCTCACCCGATCACATCCTGACCAACGCGCACGTGGTGGCCGGGGTGACCGAACACCAGACCGTCACCACCGAGTCGGGCCAGGTCTACCAGGCCATGGTGGTGCTGTACGACCCCCAGGTGGACATCGCCGTCCTGTACGTGCCCGGGCTCAACCTGCCCGTGCTCCGGTTCGCCGGGCAGGCCAGCCCCAGCGACAGCGCGGTCGTGGCGGGCTACCCGCTCGATTCGCAGACCCTCCAGGCGGTGCCGGCCAGGATCGGCGGCATCCAGGACGTGCAGGGCCTGAACATCTACCAGGACAGCACGGTGACCCGTCAGATCTACGAGGTCAGGGCCGTGGTCAAGTCGGGTAACTCGGGCGGTCCGCTGCTCTCGCCGGCCGGCACCGTGGACGGGGTGGTGTTCGCCGCGGCGATCGGGGTGCCCGACACCGGTTTCGCGCTGACGGCGGCCGAGGTGTCGGCCGACGCTAACGCGGGGGGAAGCGACACCGCGCCGGTCTCGACCATGGGCTGCGACTAGGGTTCTAGCGGTCCGGGCCAAGCAGCCCCGGAAGCAGGTCGGCGGGCGGGATGCCCGCGAGCCCGTCCCGCTCGATGCGCGCCGCCAGGCCGTCCGCCGCTGCGAGCACCGCCGCGACGTCCATTCCGTACGGGCGATCCCGGTCGGGCCCGGGCGGGACCTGGGCCTGGTAGGCACGGACCCGCCGGGCACCCCGCGTCAGCAGCGCGGCGGCCCCGCGGGCGTTGCCCCGGTGCGCGTGCGTCAACCCGACCGCGACCTGGGCCAGCCCCTGCCACAGGTCACGTTCGGCCGGCGGTCCGGTCTTCCACGACGCCTCGAGGACCTCGTGGGCGTGAAACGGGCGCCCGGCCCGCAGCATCTGGTCGGCCAGCCTGGCCGCCTCCGCGCCGGGCAGCGCCAGATCGTCGGGCACCCGTTCCTGGGCGTCCCCGGCCCCGACGGCCGGGTCGAGCGGACGCCCGAGCGCATCGCGGCGCCGCGCGTTCCGCGGCCTGCCAGCCGGATCGCGGTCCCGCGTCACCGTTCCGGTTCCGGGTCGGCCAGCCACCCGCGCAACTCGGTGTCGAAGGCGTCCGGGCGTTCCTCGTGCGGATAGTGGCCAGCGCCCTCGATCAACTTCCATCGGTACGGGCCCTCGATGTACCGCCCGGCTCCCCGGGCGGTCTTGGGCAGCACGCAGGTATCCAGGGCGCCGTGCAGGTGCAGGGTCGGCACCTGGATCGGCGCGCGCATGCGCCGGGCGTACCTGAACCCGTCGGGTCGCACGCTGCTGCGGACGAGCCAGCGGTAGTACTCCAGGGCCGAGTGCGCCACCGAAGGTATCTGCATCGCCCGGGCGTACACCTGAGCCGTCCCGCTATCCGGCCAGCCGGGCGCGGACCAGCGCTCGAGCAGCCGGCGGACCCGCGTCGCCCCGTTGCGAGTCAGCTGGCGCTCCGGCAGCATGGGGACCTGGAACCCGAACGCGTAGCCGCTTCCGCGGCCCTGCCCGAGCGGGTCGGTCAGCACCGCCGAACGCACCCGCAGCGGGTGGGCCATCGATACGACCGCCAGGCGGCTGACGACCTTCGGGTGGTACGCGGCCAGCGTCCAGGCGATGAGGCCGCCCCAGTCGTGACCGACGACCACCGCGTTGGCCTCGCCGAGCGCGCGGATCAGCCCGGCCGCGTCGGAGGCGCCCGTGATGAGGTCGTACCCGCGCGGCGGCTTATCGCTCCCGCCGAACCCCCGCAGGTCCACGGCCACGGCCCGGAAGCCCGCCTCCGGCAGCCAGGCCAGCTGATGGCGCCACGTCCACCAGAATTCGGGGAAGCCGTGGAGCAGGAGCACGAGCGGCCCGTCGCCGGCCTCGGCGATGTGGAACCGGGTCCCGTTGGCGCTTACCGACCGGTGCGTCCAGGGGCCGCGGATCTGCACCGCCGAATCCGCGCTCGTCGCCACCGCGCTCACCTCACCGCGACTTGCGGGCGGCGATCTCGGGGTGCTGACCGTCGGCGCTGATCTTGGGCGCGCTGTCGCCCCCGACCTCGGGGTGCTGCCCGTCGGGGTGTTGCCCGTCGCGGCGCAGCATCCCGATCCCTTCCGTGACCGACTTCCTCGTCCGGCGCAGGCCCGACAGGTGCCGCAGATTCAGCAAGACGATCCCCACCGCCAGCGCGACCAGCAGCACGCACGTCCCCGCCACGATCAGGAAGGCCGCCCAGGTCCACACGCCCAAGGCAACCAGGCCGTAGGCGAAGGCGATGCACAGCAGCACCAGGATCAGGCAGCCGACGAAGGCGGCCACCCCGCCCAGCGCCCCGGCCAGTCCGACCCGGCGCAGGTCTCCGCGCAGCTCGACCTTGGCCAGGTCGATCTCGTAGCGAAGGAGCTGGGAGACATCTTTGGCCGCCAGGGCCACCAGATCTCCGAGTGACTGGTCAGTGCCGGACGGTTCTGGCGCCTCGCTCTGGACCATTGTGTCCCTCTCCCATCCCGTGGACCACAACGGCAGATCCTAGCGCGCCCAACAGCAGACGGCGCCCCTGGTAGGGGCGCCGCCGCGCTAGCACGTCACGCCGGGCTACCAAGCGTGCACCTTCTCTGTCAGTCAGCGTGGCCGCTCCTGTCGGCCTGACCTGCCCTGACACGCCTCCCGCGGCTGGTCGCGCGTGGGTACCTGGCTGCCGTGCCCGGACGTTCCAACGTCCGTACCACCGTTGTACGACGAAAACTCTCGGCTGAAAAGACCCCGGACGTATCCAATTCGTGATCTGAATCAGTTCTCCCGATCACATGCCGTTAACCAGTGGCTCACCGGATCTCCTCACAACGAGAGAGTCGTGGACACTTGTGTAGAAGAGGGGACGCCCAGGCCGTAACGACGCATGTATAACCTGCCGTGTCGACCCGGGTCCGCTGCGATGGATGAAAATTCTCTAAACGGCCGTAAGACACTGGCCAGCCACCAGGCACATATGTAGTATTTCGATTGGCTGACGCTGCATTGGGGCATCTAGGCTCGATCCGAGAGCCCAATGCGGGTAGGCTTTGTAGAAGGACGGAGCCGGCCTCCCCCCCAGGGCCGGACCGTGCGCGCGGCCCCCGCTCTCCCCCCCGGCGGGGGCCGCCTCCTTTCTGCCGCCCGGCCCTCGGCTCCCGGGTACCCCGCCTCTCCAGCAGGCCAAATTCAAGCCATTTACCCTTTTTGTCTTCTAAGCCCCATTTGTTCCCAGGGGTGCAGCGGACAACTGTGTCCGCCGGGTTTGTCTGGGGCCCGCGTTGACACCGGGGCAGAATGGCGGCATGGATCTTGGCTTGCGGGACCGGGTGTACCTGGTGACCGGCGGCAGCCGGGGCGGTGCCATCCGCGCCATCTGAGTATCTAGGAGCTCTCCGCCAGGAGCGCGTCCAGGAGCAGGACGGCACCCTGCTTGGACAGCGGGTGATTACCGTTCCCGCACTTCGGCGACTGGACGCAGGACGGGCAGCCGGCCTCGCAGTCACACGCCGAGACGGCCTGCCTGGTGGCTCCGAGCCAGTCCCGGGCGGCCTGAAAACCGCGTTCGGCAAATCCGGCGCCACCGTCATACCCGTCGTAGACGAAGACCGTGAGCCGTCCGGTCGCGGGGTGAAGGGCGGTTGACACGCCGCCGATGTCCCAGCGGTCGCAGGTGGCGAACAGCGGCAGGAGGCCGATCGAGGCGTGCTCGGCGGCGTGGGCGGCCCCGCCGAGATCGACTCCCGCCCCGGCCAGCCCCGCCCGGATGGCGTCGGAAACCGTCCACCAGATCGCCCTGGTCTGCAGGCTGCGCGGCGGCAGGTCCAGGGGCGTATCGCCGAGCGGGGCGCCCGTGTCGGCCCGGCGCCGGGTGAAACAGACCACCTGGCGGGTCACCTGGACGTCACCGAAGCTGACCTCGGCCTCCCCCCAGGTCATGGACCGCAACTCGCCCCGGATCTCGACCTCGGTCACGGATCTGGCCGTTGTGGTGTAGCCGGGGTCGCGCTGCTCGACCAACGCCACCTGCTCGTCCAGGTTCAGGCGGCTGACCAGGTAGTTCTCCCCCTGGTGCAGGTAGACCGCGCCGTCGTGGACCAGAAGGTGCGCGGACGGCTCGTCCACCGTCCCGACCAGCCGACCGGTGGTTTCCTCCACCACCCGGACCGGGGCCAGCCCGGCGCCGCGCAGGCCCGACGCCGCGACACCGCGGCGCATGCTGTACCACCCCGAGGAGCGTCTGCGCAGCCGCCCGGAACTGGTGAGCTCGTCGACGACCTGGCGCGCCGGGGGGCCGCCGAACAGCTCCAGGTCCTCCTCGGTCAGGGCCAGCTCCGCCGCGGCCGCGCACAGGTGCGGGGCGAGCACGTACGGGTTGGCGGGATCAAGGACCGTGGCTTCCACCGGGTGGCGGAGCAGCAACTCCGGGTGCCGGACCAGGTAGGTGTCCAGCGGGTCATCGCGCGCGACGAGGACCGCGGCCGCGCTCCCTCCGCTGCGCCCCGCCCGGCCCGCCTGCTGCCACAGCGACGCCCAGGTTCCCGGCCAGCCCGCGATGAGGACCGCGTCCAGTCCGGTGATGTTGACGCCAAGCTCGAGCGCGGTCGTGGTGGCCAGGCCGGTCAGGCGCCCGTCCGACAGGGCGGCCTCGAGCTGGCGCCGGTCCTCGGCCAGGTACCCGGAACGGTACGCGGCCACCCTGTTCCCCGCCGCCTCGCGGCCGCCGAGCGACCTGCGCGCCGCCAGGGCCACGGTCTCGGCGCCGCGCCGCGACCTGACGAACGCGAGCGTCTGGATATCCTCCTGGCACAGCCGGGCGAGCAGCTCCGCGGTCTGGGCGTTAGCGGTACGGCGCAGCCTCGCCCCGGCCTCGCCGCGGGCCTCGGTCAGCGGCGGTTCCCACAGCGCGAACGCCAGCGGTCCCCTGGGCGAGCCGTCCTCGGTCACCACCTCCGCGTCCAGCCCGGTCAGCAGGCTCGCGCAGGTACCTGGGGCCCCGACGGTGGCCGAGGCCAACATGAACACCGGGCGCGGCAGCGCGCCCGGCGGGGCGTGATGGGCCACCACCCGGCGCAGCCGTCGCAGCACGTGCCCCACGTGGGAGCCGAACACGCCCCGGTACCCGTGGCACTCATCGATGATCACGTAGCGGAGCCTGCTGAAGAACCCGGACCATCGCGCGTGCCCCGGCAGCAGGGCGCGGTGGAGCATGTCAGGCGTGGTCAGTAGGTACCTGGCGTGGCTGCGAGCCCAGGCGCGTTCGGCCGTGCTCGAGTCGCCGTCGAAGGTGGCGGCCACGATTCCCGGGATGGACAGGGACCGGATCGAGGCGAGCTGGTCGGCCGCGAGCGCCTTGGTCGGCGTCACGTACAACACGGTGTCGCCGGCCAGCACCGACGTCAGGGCGGGCAGCAGGTAGCCGAGCGACTTGCCCGACGCCGCCCCGGTCGAGATGATCACGTTCCGGCCGGCCTGGGCGTGACACGCGGCGCTGGCCTGATGGGACCACGGAGCGCCTATTCCGCGCCCGGCCAGGGCGCCGATGACCTCGGCCGGAACCCATTCCGGCCAGGGCACCTCCCGCGCCTCCCGGGCCGGGATGTGTTCGACGTGCACGGGTCGGCCGGCGTGCGTGTGACCCAGTAGGATGCCAAGGGCCCGGTTCTCAGCCCGCGCGGCGGGCAGTTCTGCCGGGAATGTCGGGGGAACGGGCGTTATTGTCGACACAACCTTTTCAGTGTCCCACCGGTTGGGGGATGCTCGGAGGCATGATTTCGTATAGACATGACACCGGAGCGTGGTTGAATGCCGACAGGATCGCGCCGGCGCTGGCAACGTTAGCCCGCGCGCCCGGGTCGGGAGTTGAGAAGACGCCTTGATGGCGCTGGAGGATTTGTGGATCTGAAGCTCGGTCACTACAACAAGGACGGCATCGAGGTCGTCGACGTCGAGGGCGAGATCGATGTATACACGGCGCCGCGGCTCCGTGAGCTGCTCATCGATCTGGTGAACAAGAACAACTACCAGCTCGTCGTCAACATGGAGAAGGTCGAGTTCCTGGACTCAACGGGACTCGGGGTGCTGGTCGGGGGGCTGAAGCGAGTGCGGGCTCACGATGGCTCGCTCGACCTCGTGTGCACGCAGGAGCGGATACTCAAGATCTTCCGGATCACCGGTCTGACGAAGGTGTTCGGCATCCACGAGACGGTGGACCTGGCCATCGCGGCCAAGAAATCCGAGAAGTAACGCCCGGCGGGCCCATCGGAGATGGCCACCGTCGAAGTCGCGTTCACCCCGCTGCCCGCGCACGTCCGCACCGCGCGCCTGGTTGCCACCGCGGTGGCCAGGCGCAGCGGCGTGGACGAAGCGCTGCTCGATGAGGTGCGCCTGGCGGTAGGCGAGGCCTGCTCCCGCGCGGTCGAGGTGCACCGCAGGCTCTGCCCGGCCGAGCCGGTCAGGATCGAGATGACCAACCAGGGCGAGCGATTCGTGGTCGTGGTGCGGGATTCCGCCCCGACGATTCCGCCCCCGGGAGCCCCCGCCGCCGCGGCCCCGAACGGGGACGATGGCGCCGCGGCGATCCCCTCCGGGTTCGGTCTGGCCGTGATTTCCGGCCTCGCCGATGACGTTCGCGTCTCGTCGACGAGTTCCGGTGTGAGCGTTCGGATGAGCTGGCCGTCGGCTGCGGCCACGGCCTGAGGTCGCCTAGATAACGGAAAAGTAACAAATCTGTTAGGATCTGCCAGGTGTTCGTGGTTGCGCCCGCGCCTGCGTAGACTCCCGCCACTCGTTTCTTCCCGATCGGCGCCGAGGGCGTTATTTCCGAACCGGCTTCCAGGAGGTCGAATGTCCAGGCTCGTCCCCGCGCTGGCGGCAGACCCCGTCAGCGTGAGCGGCTCCAACCTGACCTGGGTTGTCATCGTCGCGGTCGTGGCCCTGCTCGCGCTCGGCGTGGCCGGCGCGCTGGTCAGGGAGGTGCTCGCGGCCAGCCAGGGGACCCAGAAGATGCAGGAGATCGCACGCGCCGTGCAGGAGGGCGCGGCCGCGTACCTGCGCCGCCAGTTCCAGACCCTCGGCATATTCGTGGTCGTCATCTTCTTCGTCCTGCGCCTGCTGCCGGCCGACGGCGCCGGGGTGGCCTGGGGCCGGAGCATCTTCTTCCTGGTCGGCGCGGTGTTCTCGGCGGTGACCGGGTTCGTGGGGATGACGCTGTGCACCCGCGGCAACGTCCGGGTCGCGGCTGCGGCGCGCGAGGGCGGGGAGCGGCCCGCGATGCGGATCGCGTTCCGGACCGGCGGCGTGGCCGGCATGTTCACCGTCGGCCTGGGCCTGCTCGGTGCGGCGGTCGTGGTGCTGAGCTACAGGGCCAACGCGCCGACCGTGCTGGAGGGTTACGGGTTCGGCGCGGCACTGCTGGCGCTGTTCATGCGTGTCGGCGGCGGCATCTACACCAAGGCGGCCGACGTCGGCGCGGACCTGGTCGGTAAGGTCGAGCAGGGCATCCCCGAGGATGACCCGAGGAACGCGGCCACGATCGCCGACAACGTTGGCGACAACGTGGGCGATTGCGCCGGGATGGCGGCGGACCTGTTCGAGTCCTACGCGGTCATGCTGGTGGCGTCGCTGATCCTGGGCAAGAGCGCGTTCGGCGACAAGGGCCTCGTCTTCCCGCTGATCGTGCCGATGATCGGCGTCATCACCGCGGTGATCGGGATCTTCTCGGTCTCGCCGCGCAGAGGGGACCGCAGCGGCATGACCGCGATCAACCGGGGCTTTTTCATCTCGGCGCTGATCTCGGTCATCGGGGTGGCGATCGCGGCCTTTACCTTCCTGCCGGCCAAGTTCACCGGCTTCGCGGGCATCACCGACTCGTCCATCGCGCATTACAGCGGCAACCCCCGCTGGATCGCGCTCGGCGCGGTGATCATCGGCATCGTGCTGGCCAGCGCCATTCAGTTGCTGACCGGATACTTCACCGAGATGAACCGGCGGCCGGTCCAGGACATCGCCAACGCCTCGGAGACCGGGGCGGCCACCGTCATCCTGTCCGGCACGGCGAGCGGCATGGAGTCCGCCGCGTATGCCGCGCTGCTGATCGCCGGCGCGGTGTTCGGCTCTTACCTGCTCGCCACCGGGAACGCCACCATCGCGCTGTTCGCGGTGGCGCTGGCCGGCGGCGGCCTGCTGACCACCGTCGGCGTCATCGTGTCCATGGACTCGTTCGGCCCGGTGACCGACAACGCGCAGGGCATCGCGGAGATGTCCGGCGACGTCGAAGGCGACGCCGCCCTGGCGCTCACCCACCTGGACGCGATCGGCAACACCACCAAGGCGATCACCAAGGGCATCGCGATCGCGACCGCGGTGCTCGCGGCGACCGCGCTGTTCGGCTCCTTCCACACCATCGTCACGCAGGCGCTCGGCAGTGCGGGCAGCAGCTTCAGCCTGTCGGTCGACCGGCCCAGGGTCCTGATCGGGGTGATCGTCGGCGGCGCGGTGGTGTTCCTGTTCGCCAGCCTGCTGATCATGGCGGTGGGCCGGGCCGCGCAGGGCGTGGTGGTGGAGGTGCGCAACCAGTTCCGCCAGCACCCGGGGATCATGGATTACACCGAGAAGCCCGAGTACAGCCGGGTGATCGACCTGGTCACCAGGGACTCGCTGCGCGAGCTGATCACCCCGGGTCTGCTTGCGGTGCTGGCCCCGATCGCCATCGGGTTCGCCTTCGGTTATTCCACCCTGGGCGCCTACCTGGCCGGGGCCATCGCGGTCGGCGTTCTGATGGCGGTCTACCTGGCCAACTCCGGCGGTGCCTGGGACAACGCCAAGAAGGTGGTCGAGGACGGGGCACACGGCGGCAAGGGCTCCGCGGCGCACGCCGCCACCGTCATCGGCGACACCGTTGGCGACCCGTTCAAGGACACCGCGGGACCGGCGATCAACCCGCTGATCAAGGTGATGAACCTGGTCTCGCTGCTGATCGCGACCAGCATCGTGAAGTACAGCAGCAATACGGGCCTGCGGGTGGGGGTCGCCCTGGGCGCGGTGCTCATCATCGTGGCCGCGATCGTGTTCTCCAAGCGCCGCGCGGCCGGGATGGGCGGGCCGGCGGCGCCGTCAGGCGCTGAGGTAACCGGGGCCGTCTCACCGGCGGTCGAGGGTATCGCCGCCGAGCCCGGTGCCGAGGTCGCGGCCGCGCCGTCCCAGGATGGGGCCCCGGTCCAGGATGGGGCCCCGGTCCAGGATGGGGCCCCGGTCCAGGATGGCGTCGCGGACCACACGACCACCGCCAAGACACCCGAAAGCTAGGGCGGCGGCAGCAGGGAGAACATCACGCTGTCGCGGCGGCCTTCGGCCGTCGGCAGCCAGGCCCGCAGCAGGCCCTCGCGGGTGAAACCGGCCCGTTCGGCCACCCGCTGCGAGGCCAGGTTTTCCGGTGCCGTCTGCAGGTTCAGCCGGCCGATGCCCAGCTCACCGAAGGCCCAGCCCGCCACGAGCCGGACCGCCGTCGTCGCAGCGCCGTGTCCCCGTGCCTCGCGGCGTAGCCAGTAGCCGACCTCGGCCAGCCCGGGGTCGTCCGCCACCTGGTGCAGCTCGATCAGGCCCAGGCCCTGGGCCTGGGCCTGGCCCAGGGCCAGGCCGCTGCCGCCCGGCGCCTGCGCGATGACGAACGCCGCTCCCTTGCCCTCCACCCAGCGACGGGCCGCATGTTCGGCGAAGGCTCGGGCATCCGCCTCCGAGTATGGGTACGGAATCCCCGGCACGTAACGGCTCAGCTCGCGGTCACCGCAAGCGACGGTGATCCACCCGATATCGTCGGCCTCCATGCGCCGCAGGACGATGCCGCCTTCCGCGAGCGGCGGGTCAGGAAAAGCAATCTGCACACCGAACAGGATACTGCCCACCCGCATAAGAGATCTTGAACAAGTATTCGTTAATTAGTTGTTGAAGTGAAGCTATCTGCTACACTGTACGTACGAGGGGTTTTCCCGGATTCCTTCCGGACGGGTGGTGGTGAATGACCCCGGAATCGTTCCCCAGACGCGGGCAAGACGGCGAGGAGCCTGAGGGCAACGAGCCGGAAGACACGAGTCGGCTTCCCGAGGATGGTCGCCGGGCTCCGGACGATAAGGGGACACCAGTTTCTGAGCAGGGCCTGTTCGTGTGCCTGCCGGCCGAGGAGCTGACCCTCGAAGGGTTCGCTCAGCACGGCCGGTCCGACACGATGGCGCCGGGCGCGCTGCTGGCCACCGTGCTGGACGCGGTCGTGGGCGAGGGCGGCTCCGGCCTGGCCGGGCTGGCCGATGACCAGCTGATCGGGATCATCTCGGCCGCCCGGCGGATGGAATCCCGGACCGCCTGGACGCTCATGGCCGCCCTGGCCGAGCTGGCCCGCCGCCGCCCGGCCACCGGGGCCGGGGACAGCGGCCAGTACGGGTTCAGCGACTTCGCCCCCGACGAGGTGGCCGCCGAGCTGCGGCTGAGCGTCCAGTCCGCCGCCGGGCAGATGATGTACGCGGTCGCGGTCGAGGACCGGCTGCCGCGCAGCTTCGCCGCGCTGGCCGCCGGGCTGATCCACCCGGTCCACCTGCGGATCATCGAGGACGAGACCCGGATCCTGAGCGGCGAGCTGGCCGCGGCGGCCGACGAGGTCCTGGCCGAGGAGGCTCAGTCCACGACGTTCGGGGAGCTGCGGTACGCGGCGCGCCGGCTGGTCCTGAAGCTGGATGCGGACGCCGCCCGCAAGCGCAAGCAGGCGGCGGCCACGCGCGAGGCGCAGGTGCGCCGGTTCCGGGAGGATTCCGGGAACGCGGGGATGATCGCCCGGGAACTGCCGCCCGCTGAGGTGCTGGCGGCCTGGCAGCACCTCGACCAGCGGGCCCATGACCTGCGCGCGGCCGGGATGCCCGGCTCGCTGCGCGAGCTGCGGATCCAGGCGTACCTGGACCTGCTCCAAGAACGGGACAGCCGTCTGGCTCCCGCGGGCTACGGGACAGAGCAGCCGGACCGGGGGAGCGGCCCGGCCGGGAATGGCAGGCCCGGACCTCAGCCGGGCGGCGCCGGCGGCTCCGGCCCCGAAGGTGGCCCCGGCGGGACCGGCGGCCGCGGGACCGGCGGCCGCGGGTCCGGCGGCCGCGGGACCGGCCCGCGGGGCGGTCCGGCCGGCCAAGCCCGTCAGGCCGGGCAGGACCATGGCCCGAGCGTGGCTGCGCTGATCAACATCACCGTGCCGCTGGACACCGTGCTCGGCCTGTCCGCCACGCCCGGGGAGGCCGCCGGGTTCGGGCTGCTTGACGCCGCCGACGCCCGCGACCTGGTGGCCGCCGCGGCCCGGCACCCCGACACGAGGTGGTGCGTGACCGCCCTGCACCCCGACGGCACCGCGGCCGCCCACGGGTGCGCCCGCGGCCGGCACCCCCCGCCACCCGTACCCGGCCCCGCAGGCGCCGCCGGTCCCGCAGGCGCCGCCGGTCCCGCAGGCACCAGCGGTGACCCGCCCGACCCGGACCCGCCGCCGGGCACCGCGACCGGCGGTAGCCCTCCTGGCCCGGATCCGCCGTCCGGCAACTCCCGGCCGGCTAAACACGGGTAGCCCTCCTGGCCCGGACCCGCCACCCGGGGCGTGGGCGCGGGACTACCTGGCCGGACTGCGGATCCGGATGACAGGCACCCATCCCGTCCCGGCGACGATGCGCCAGACGGAAAGGTGTACGACTCCATGGATGCGCTGCTGGCTGACCTCAGTTTGTTTCCGCCTCGGCGAGCAGTTCCGCACGGCGTCATTAGCAGTCCGGGCGCCGCTGAAGCCGAACTGTCATCTCAGAAGGCTCGAAGTGGTGGCTGATGCGGAAGCGGTCATCCGCGCGCGCTTAGATGATCCTCGCCGGGCTCGAACCCGGCCAGGGCGGCGGTGACGGCAGGATCGTGAAGGCCGAGCAGGGCCGTAATACCACCCCTGGCAGAAAGTGGCCTGCGCGCAGTGCCATATCGCCGTTGAGACGGCCACGGTGCACCATGCGCGCGTACACTCGCTGAGAAAACCTCATTGTCCGTCATCCATTCGCGCCCCGGCGCGTGGATTGATGCCGGTAGAGCAGCGGCAGGACGCGCAGGTCTTTGGGTCGCCCGGCTGATTCTTTGGACCGGATCACGTCGCCGAGGTCTGCGACGATCACCTCGACGTCACCGACGTGGAGGCGGTGCGCGTTGACCGCGAGCTGGGCGTAGCCTCCTTCAAAGCCTGATGGATGGAAAGAGATGTCGAACTCGCCATCGGGACAGATCAGATTCCAGACGTCGGCTGCCGCCAGGGACGTGGCATCGTGGCTGAAGGGCAGCCCGCCTGGTGCAGCCTCGGTTCGGATCCGCGCATCGAGTTCCGTCAGCGCCGACGAGAGCCGGGCCAGGTTTTCCTGGCTTGCCTCCGGCGTCAGGTCGATGTCTCTTGTCGCTGGTATCGGGGCCTGCTGCGCAATGGCGGCAAAGGCGCCGATGATGACGTAGCGCACCCGGTGCCGGTTCAGCGCGGCGGCTATGGCGGCAGCGTTGAGTTCGGGTTCACCGGCAGCCTCCTGGTCGCTCACGCCACATCCTCTGCGGGCGTTGCCTGCCGCCATGCTTGAAGCTGCCGGTCGCGGCGCAGCCGCTCGGATTCGGAGCGGCCGGCTTCCAGCCCGGCGAGTATGTCGTCATGCGGATCGTAGGCGGCTAGGTGCAGGCGTAGGTCGAAGCCAGCCGCGCGGAGCAGCCTCAGCAAAGTGCTGAGGGTCGGCTGCCGCTGGTCACGTTCGTAGGCTGAGATCATCGTGACCGGTACCCCCGCTCGTTCAGCCAGTTCCCGCTGGCTCATGCCGGCCTTCAGGCGGGCGAGTTGCAGGAGGGCCGACGATGGCGATGGCAGCGCTTCAGGACCGTACGGTTGTGTCATAACACAATCGTATGACTCGACGATACCGCCTATCCAGCTGCCGCAGGAAAACAGGAAACGAGTGTTACTGATGGTGGCATCGCGATCCAATATGTAAGCGATAACAACACACATTTTTCGGCTCCGTAGCGCCGCTCCAAGGGGCAACTAGTTACGCGAGTGCGGGTCCGGCTATGAAATGGGCGCTGCGCCCGCTTCCCGGGCCGCGGACCAGGAGTCCCGCTTGTTCCAGTCGCTCCAGCTGACCGCGGGCACCTGCGTACGTCAGCCCGGTGAGGTTCACGTGATCACCGGATGTGTAGCGCTGGTGGTCGGTCAGCCAGTCGGCGGCGATCGTCGCCGCCACGTTGATGTCGGGCCTCATATATGTCAGCACCCCACGCCGGTGAAGGTCCTCGTAGCTGGTTCTCCGCTTGGCGGCGGACACCGCGTTCCAGCTCAGCGTCCATACGTCCTTGTACCTGACGAGCAGGGGCTCGGTGTGATGGCACCCAGCGTGACACCCCTGTGACCGGGCCGCAAGCAGCAGGATCGGCGGCCAGCTGAGCCGGACCCACGCCTGCTCACCAGCCCCGCAGGTCCACCGGCCACGCCTCCAGGACCCGGTCACCTTCCACCAGGTACAGCCGCTCGTGGTAGGCCACCGTGGGGTCGACGTGGGCTGGCAGCACCCGGACCTGGTCGCCGACCTGGGGTAGCGGCCCGCCCTCGGGCGGGGAGAAGACGATGTGCTCGTCGGAGCAGTACCACACGGCCGAGCCGTCGGACAGCGACGGGTTGCCGTGGTCCATGCCGAGCGCCTTGAGCCCGCAGTCGGCCACCGCCCACCCGCCCGGGTTGACCGATATCACGGTGGCCAGGATGCTCAGCGCAGGTCCGAAGGGCAGGCCGATGGCGGCGTAGGCGGTGTCCATCAGGGCGTAGGAGCCGGCCTGCAGCTCGGTGGCCGAGGCGTTGAGGTCCCAGCTGCCGGTCCCGCCGGCCGAGCGGACCGGGCCTCCCACCGCGCCGTGGGCCCGCTCCAGCAGGGCCATGCTGTCCGCGACCTGGCGGGCCCGGTCGGCCCGGTCGCCCACCAGCATGGCGTGCCCCTCGTAGCCCATCACCCCCCGCACCTGCAGGCCGGCGCTGCGGGCCAGCTCGGCCAGGGAGCCGGCGTCGCCGGGCGAACAGCCGCAGCGGGGCAGGCCGACGTTGACGTCGACTAGCACCTCGCGCAGCCCGGCGCGCTGGGCGGCGTGCACGGTGGCCGGGGAGTCCACCGCCACCGTCACCCGGGCCCCGGCCGCCACCAGGGCGCCCAGGCGGGATGCGTCGAGCACCTCGTTGGCCAGCAGGAGGTCCTGGCCCAGGCCGGCCGCTACCATCCCCTCCACCTCCCGGATGGTGGCGCAGGTGAACCCGGGGTGGCCGCTGCTGCGCTGGTGGCGGGCCAGCTCGGTGCACTTGTGGGCCTTGACGTGAGGTCGCAGCCGCTCGCCGGGCCAGGCTTGCGCCATGCGGGCCAGGTTGGCCGCCAAGATGGCGGCGTCCACCAGGGGTGCGGGGGTCTGCAGCTCAGCCAGGTTCCGGGAGACAGGCGCGGTGGTCATCGTGCCAGCATGTCCGGTGCGCGAACCGCGGCGCTAGTGATCGGGTGCAACCTGACCGCGTGCGGGCAGGTGATCGGGATCGCGAGGTCACGGCCGGAGTCGCTGCAAGCCTTCTCCGTGGGCTGTCAGCGGATCCTAACGAAACCAGCCAGCCTTACGACGCCTGATCTTCGTGCCGCCAGGTGATCTCGACGGTGTCGGGGTCGAAAGTGCGGCGGGCGCCCCTGCCGGGTGAGTGCAGGGTGATGGTCATCAGGGTCTTGATGACAGCGCGCTGCTGGCTCTGGTCCATCTCCGCCCACTCGGCGGCCACGTCGCTGGCAGCGACCAGGGAGGCCAGCACGTTCTCCTGCGCGGCTTCGGCGATCAGGTCACCGATCTGGTCCTGGCGGCTGATGCCGCGTTCGGTGGCGGCCAGCATCTGGGCGCGGCTGATCAGGCCCATCGCCCGGTCGGCGGCCATCTCCTCCAGGTTCCGGCGGATAACTGCCGCTTCTTCCCGCAGCGCCGCCACGTCGATCCCGGCGTCCGGGACGGCGATCAGGCCGGCGGCGTCCTGGCGGGACATCCGGGCGATCACGATCTTCTCGATGAACGTCTCGACCGGTTCGGCTTGCCGGGCTACGTGCCCGCCCGTGTAGGCGCGGTTGCGGGTGGCGGGGGTGCACCGGTAGATGCGGTGCCCGGTGTGCGAGGGCATGGCGGTGACCACGTTCCCGCACGGGCACAGCGCGATCCCGCCGAGCAGGGTCCGGACCCCGCGCGGCGGCTTGCGGGCCGGGTCCTGGAGGATCGCGTGCACTGCCCGCCATGTCTCTTCCGGCACCAGCGGTTCCCACTGGCCTTGGCCGACGATCTCGCCGTGGTAGGCCGACAGTGCGGCGATCCTGGGGTTGAGCAGGATCGTCCGGATGCTGGACCGGCTCCACTCAGGCGGGGCTGACTGCCCGGGCTGGCCGTCCTGCGGATGGCGGGTCCGGGCGGGCAGGGTACCGTCCGGGTTGCGTGTGCGGCGGGGGGCACGGGCCGGCTGGGGCGGGGTGAGCCCGGCCTTGACCCATTCCCGGAGCACGCCGCTGATGCTCCCGCCGCCCAGCAGCAGCGCGCACGCCTGCGCGACGGCGGGGCCTTCGACGGGGTGCGGGGTTACGTGGTCGTCGCAGTACCCGAACGGGCGCGGGCAGCCCGTAAACCGCTCGCCTTTGCTTGCGGCGCGCTCGTTGGCCAGCTTCTGCCGCTCGGCCTTGCGTTCCTGCTCGGCTTTGGCCTGGGCGACGAAGATCCGGGCGGCGAACCGGCCCGAGTCGGTGCCCAGGTCGATGTGCCCGTCCACCTCGGCGAACCGGACCCCGGCCTTGTCGAACCGGGGGATCAGGTATTCCAGGTCCAGCGGCTCGCGCAGCGCCCGGTCCCATTTCCAGACCAGCACCGCGTCGACCTCGCGCGCGTCGACCAGGCGCAGCACTTCTTCCCAGCCGGGACGGTACTCGCCGGGCAGGGTCGGGTCTTTCCGGGTGACCCCGGTGTCGTTGTCGGAGAGCCGGTAGACGACGGTCCAGCCGCGCGCCGCCGCGCTTTTTTCCAGCCTGGCCATCTGGTTGGCGATGCCGTGCTGGTCATACACCTTGTCCGCGCTGATCCGGACGTAGATGACGCACCGGATGATTGCTTCTATCGCCATATGTGTTATTATAAAGCATAAGAGCTGCTATGCCAGCATCACCACTGAGCCAAGCAGGCCGAAGGGCGGCGGCTCGAGCAGCCGGAACCGGGCGTCCTGGTCTGGCGAACGCCCGTCGGCCGCACTTACACCAGCACCCCCACCGTCTATCCGGCGTAGCTGCCCTGCTGGGGATGGCCGCCCACCGGAGGGCAGCCGCGTTACGCTTTGGCCGGGGATTGCGTCCGGTGGGGAGGTGCCGATGGTGGCAGGTCCAAGAGACGAGATGGCCGCCGACGCTGCGGGTCGTAGCCGCATGCGGGCGTCGTACGCGGACCGCGAGCAGGTAATCGACACGCTGAAGACCGCGTTCGTGGACGGTCGGCTGACCAGAGACGAACTCAACGTGCGGACGGGCCGGGCGCTGGCCGCGCGGACCTACGCCGATCTGGCCACGCTCACCGCCGATATCCCGCCCGCTCCGGCCGCAGCCCGGCCGGCGGGTCCGCCCGTCCCGGTCCGCCGCAGACCGCTGGCCAGGGCAGCGGCCAAGTCGGGCATCTGCCTGATCATCATGGCCGCCGCCATAGGGGCCTGGTTGATCGCCAATCCGGAAGGCTCCGGCCTAGATCATTCCGTTGCTCAGCTGATGCTTGCCCTGGCGGTCTGCGCCATGTGGACGGCGCTCGGCATCATGGGGTACGCGGTGTTCACCGCATGGGACGAGAGATCCTCCCGCGGGCAGCTGCCGCCCCGGCCGGGACAGTGCGGGCAGGCCCCGGAAGTCCAGCGGTCCGGCCAGGTCGGCCATGACCCGGCTCTGCCCCGAGACCGCCCCGACCAGGCCCACGCCGACCTGCGGACTGACAGCTCACGACCTGGGCGGCCGCGTCCTTCCGTGCGGGGTACGCGGGCACCGCGAGGGGTAAGGCCGGTACCGGGCGCCGTGTAACAGGCCGTTCTCATCGGCGTCCAGGCCTAGGCAATCGCGATACCACGCGCCCAGAGCCGCCGGGTCGGCGGCCCGCAGGAAGTATCCGCCGATTCTAAGGGTGGCAGATGCAGCACGAGCACCTGAGTTCGTGATCAGCGGGATCATCCGCCCTCGCCGGGCGGCCGGGTGCCCGGCTCACTGGCGCCTGCGGGCTGGGCCAGGCGGCATGCCATGAGGGCGATCATGGCCCAGGTGATCATGGCTTCGTGGCTGGCCGGGAGGCGCTGTACCCGATCCTGATCCGGCTGGCCGACCGGGGGCTGGTCGAGGCGTCCTGGCAGGAGGAGCCGCCGGCGCCGTCAGGCACGGAGGTAACCTGGGCCGTCTCACCGGCGGTCGAGGGTATCGCCGCCGAGCCCGGTGCCGAGGTCGCGGCCGCGCCGTCCCAGGATGGGGCCCCGGTCCAGGATGGCGTCGCGGACCACACCACCACCGCCAAGACACCCGAAAGCTAGGGCGGCGGCAGCAGGGAGAACAACACGCTGTCGCGGCGGCCTTCGGCCGTCGGCAGCCAGGCCCGCAGCAGGCCCTCGCGGGTGAAACCGGCCCGTTCGGCTACCCGCTGCGAAGCCGGGTTTTCAGGTGCCGCCTGAAAGCCCATGCTGCTGCTCTGGACGGCGACAGCCGATGGCCCGAACGTCCCGGCCCAGCTGAACTCGTCGGCCTGCTGCCGACTGTGTATGCGGCAGGCTACGGGCTGCGGACCGATCATCCGCTCGTGCTGGCCGCGCTGCGCGGCTCGGGCGGCTGGGCGTCTTTATGGGACGATTAGCGGATGGGCATTTGGGAGCCGGGGGTGGGTGCGGAGCGTTCCAGGAAAGTTTTCTTGAGCGTGGCTGGACCGGATGCTGCCTGGGGAGATCGGATCGATAGGCGTCTACGTGCCGCTGGGCTTGAGGTGGAGTACTACCGCCGTTCATTCGCTGTGGGCACGAATTTCATCAAGGAGATCAACTCGGCCCTGGCTTCTTGTGACTGCATGGTGGCTCTTTTCTCGCCAGGCTACTGTGATCCGGACTCCTGGGTCACCGAGGAGTGGCAGGCCGCATTGCGGATAGCCAAGCAGCGGCCCGGGTTCCTGGTTCCCTTTCTCATTGAGCAATGCCAGCTGCCGCCGCTGCTTGGCCCGCTGAACTATGTAAACCTCACTCAAATGAATGAGCAGGATGCCGAGGACCGCCTGCTGGAGGAACTCCAGAACAGAGACTGGACCCGTGCGGCCTCCGTCGGCGCGAGAGTCCCCGCGGAGAACACATGGATCGCCGCGGTCCACCGCTCGGAGCGGGACCGCCTGCCGCTGGGCACGGGCGTGGTGATCGATGAGCGCCGGGTGCTCACCTGCGCCCATGTGGTGACCGAGGACGGGAAGGTGATCGATCCGCTGCCGTGGGTGGCCTTCCCCATGGCTGGCCCCCCCGGCCCGCCGCGGCGCGCAGTCGTCGGCGTCCGCTTGTCTGATGACATGCCTGAGCTGGCCATGCTGGATCTCGGCGAGGTCGTTCCCGCGGGGGTGAAGGCGGCCACGCTGCGTCGGCCCAGGCCGGAATATCTAGCCGGGAGAGGCTGGTGGGCGTTCGGCTTCCCCGGGCAGGAGGCGTCCGGCTCGCCCGAGGATGCTGCAGGGAATGGCGGCCACGCTGAGGGCGAGGTCGATGCCGTCCGGGCGAATGGGATCCTGGGGCTGGCTGCTGATTCCCGCGATGCGGTGCGGGCTGGTTTCAGTGGTGCCGGTCTGTGGTCGCCAGAAGAATACGACGCCGTGGTGGGAATCATCAGCCACGTCGATAGCAGGGGCACAGGCCAGGCGGTTACCCTGTACCAGGCTGACCTGTGTCTCGGCGGCGACCGGCTGAGCACGCTCATGAGGTGGTCGGCCCGGCAGGCCGGCGAGGTCGCGATCAAGGCCTGGGGATGGGCGCCTCAGCGGGGCGGATACCGGTTCCAGGGCCGCGGCGCGGCGCTGGCCGAGATCGCCGGATGGCTGGACCGGGACCGGCCCGACCCCAGGGCGCTGGTGGTGACGGGGTCACCCGGGGCGGGGAAGTCCGCTGTCCTGGGCCGGATCGTCACGACGGCGGACCCGGGGATCAGGGCCGGGCTGCCTCCCGACGATCGTGCGGTATGGGCCACGGAGGGGTCGGTGGCGTGCGCGGTGCACGCCAAGGGCAAGACGGCGCTGGAGGTCGCTAAGGAGATCGCCCGGGCCTTCTCGGCCGAGCTGCCTCCGCTGACCGGCGAGCTCGACAATCTGGCGCCCGCGGTCAGCAAAGCGGCCGGCGAACAAGGGCGAGGGCGCCTCAATCTCATCATCGACGCCCTGGACGAGGCATCGAGACCCGCCGACACCAGGTCGATCGTCACCCAGATCGTCCGGCCCATGCTCCGGGCGGGCGCCCAGGTCGTGGTCGGCTCCCGCCGCAGGGACAATGCGGGCGATATCCTGCCCGCGTTCCGCAATGCGGTCGCCGTCATCGACCTGGACGCTCCGAAGTACTACTCGCCGCAGGATATAGAGGCATACGCGCTGGCGACGCTGCAGCAGCGGGGCGCGGAGCAGCGCCCCGGCAACCCCTACGCCGACGAGGACGTGGCCCGCCCGCTCGCCGCCCGGATCGCTGAGCTGTCGCGCGGGAACTTCCTGGTCGCTGGCCTAACCGCGCAGAGCCACGCGGACTACGACCTGGAGCCCGCCGACCCCGGGGAACTGGCTGCCTACTCAGAGGACGCCGAAGATGCCCTGTACGAGGCCCTTGAGGAGGCCCTCAAGCGGGGGGGTCCTGAAGCGGCCGGGATGTCGGTGACGACCGCGCTGACAGCGCTGACCGCGCTTGCCTTCTGCGAAGCCCCGGGTCTATCCTGCGAGCTGTGGAGCGCGGCCGTTGAAAGCCTGCCGGGCGAGCGGCTCCCGGTCAGGCTCCAGGACACGCAGCTGGCCGGATTCGCCCGGTCGGCGGCTGGCAGCTTCGTGGTCGAGTCCCGAGGGCAGGATTCCCGGGCGGTATTCGGTCTGTTTCACCAGGCGCTCAATGATGCTCTGCTGTACAGGCGGGCGCAGCGCACCACATCCGTTACGGGGGATCCGATCAGGGAAGATCAGCAGGCACTGACTCGTGCCCTCCTGCGCTACGGTCGGCAGGCAGGGTGGGCGTCGGCACCGTCGTATCTGCTGCGCTCGCTGGCACATCACGCCGAGCTGGCCGGGTTGCTCGATGAGCTGCTCGCTGATGA
Organism: uncultured Actinomycetes bacterium; assembly: GCA_963789225.1. Classification (GTDB taxonomy): domain Bacteria; phylum Actinomycetota; class Actinomycetes; order Streptosporangiales; family Streptosporangiaceae; genus Palsa-504. The sequence continues at coordinate 81,052 of CAWBKD010000024.1, read as the reverse complement.
CGAGTATCTGCTGTACGCCGACTTGCAGCGGCTGACTCCGCTCGCCGCTCAGGCCAGGACGGAGGCGGGGAAGGAACGGGCCCGGTTGCTGCGGCTGACCCCGTACGCGGTTTCCGCAGGTCCGCAGTCGCGCCGGGCGCTGTTCAGCGTGACCGAGGCACTGGAGAAACTCGGCGACAGCTTCCGCGACGATCCCGGGCCCGCGCCGTACCGGGCCCGCTGGTCCACCGCCACCACCCACCTGGAACGAGCCGCCCAGAGTGGCCACACCGGCGGAGTCCGCGAGGTCTGCGCGTACACATCCGGCGGGCGGCCATTCCTGGCCTCTGCCGGTGACGATGAGATGGTGCGGGTGTGGGACCCGGTCACCGGGGAGCAGCAGCGCGTCCTGGAGGGGCACAGCGGCGCGGTTTACAGGGTGTGCGCGTTCGCCTCCCGCGACGGGCGGACGCTGCTAGCCTCCGCTGGCGCCGACGGCACGGTGGCGGTGTGGGACCCGGCCACCGGACAGCGGCAGCGGGTCCTGGAAGGCGACACCGGCGCGGTCGACGGGGTGTGCGCGTTTGCCTCCGGCGACGGGCGGACGCTGTTGGCCTCCGCCGGCGCCGACGGCACGGTGGCGGTGTGGGACCTGGCCACCGGGGAGCGGCAGCGGGTCCTGGAGGGGCACACCGGCGCGGTCTACGGAGTGTGCGCGTTTGCCTCCGGCGACGGGCGGACGCTGCTGGCCTCCCACGGCGCCGACGGCACGGTGGCGGTGTGGGACCCGGCCACCGGGGAGCGGCAGCGGGTCCTGGAGGGGCACACCGGCGCGGTCTACGGAGTGTGCGCGTTTGCCTCCGGCGACGGGCGGACGCTGCTGGCCTCCGCGGGCGCCGATGGCACGGTGGCGGTGTGGGACCCGGCCACCGGACAGCGGCAGCGGGTCCTGGAAGGCCACACCGGCGCGGTCTACGGAGTGTGCGCGTTTGCCTCCGGCGACGGGCGGACGCTGCTGGCCTCCACCGGCACCGACGGGACAGTGCGGGTGTGGGACCCGGCCACCGGACAGCAGCACCACGCCATGAAAGGCCACACAGGCGGAGGCGCGACGGTATGCGCGTTCGCCTCCGACGATGGGCGGCCCCTGCTGGCCTCCACCGGCGCCGACCCTAAGCTGCGGGTATGGGATCCGGCCACCGGACAGGAGCAGCGGGTCCTGGAGGGGCACAGCAGCGCGGTCTGGGGGGTGTGCGCGTTTGCCTCCGGTGACGGGCGGACGCTGCTGGCCTCGGCCGGGGACGACGAGACGGTCTGGGTGTGGGATCCTGCCACCGGGCTGCACCAGCGTGCCATGGAAGGCCACTCTGGCGGGGCATGGTCGGTGTGCGCGTTCACCTCGGGTGGGCGCGCGCTGCTCGCCGCCGCAAGTCAGGACGGCATGGTGCGAGTGTGGGAACCGGCCACCGGACAATTGCGGCAAGCCTTCGAGTGCGGCAGCGACGAGGTCTGGACGGTGTGCGCGTTCACCTCGGGTGGGCGCGCACTGCTGGCCACCGCGGGCAACGACAGCGTGGTGCGGGTATGGGACCCGGCCACCGGGGAGTTCCAGCGAGCCATGGAAGGCCACGCGGGCTCAGTCTGGCGGACATGCGCGCTCGCCTCCGGCGACGGGGCGACGCTGCTGGCCTCCGCCGGCGACGACGAGACGGTCCGGGTGTGGGATCCGGTCACCGGGGAGCTGCTGCAAGCCCTGCACGGCCACACAGGCGGAGCGTGGGGGGTGTGCGCGTTCGCCTCCGATGATGGGCGGACGCTGCTGGCTTCCGCCGGCGCCGACGCTAGGGTGCGGGTATGGGATCCGGCCACCGGGGAACTGCTGAATGTTCTGGAAGGCCACGCCGCTGGAGTCTGGTCGGTGTGCGCGTTCATCGCCGGCGGGCGTATGCTGCTCGCCTCCTGCGCGGAGGATGGCACCGTACGCGTGTGGGACCCCGCCACTGCACAGACTCTGCACGCTATACCGGTGCATCTCGCGCCCTACGTGGTCGGGGAGGTAGCCGGCCGCCTGGTCGTCGGACTGTCCGCCGGAATGCTCACCATAGAGCTGAATCCCGTCGGCAATCGGGAAGGCGATCACATTTAGCCGTGCGGGAACGCGGCGGCGCCCGGGCACCGCCAGAATGACCGGTTCTGCGTGCTGCTGACGGGATACGCCCAGTGGGGCCTCGCAGTCTTTAGGCGGATCTCGCGCACCACTTCCAGGCCGAAGGCTGGCGGCTGGAGCAGCCCGAACCAGGCATGCTGGTCTGGGGCACCCCGGCCGGGCGTACCTACACCCCCACCCCCACCGTCTACCCGGTCTAAGCGACAGCCGCGCGGTCGATCGTGGCGTGGCTGCAGGATGGCTCCGGGGGGAGCAGCCGCGCTACGCTTACCTGCAGCGTGCGAGGGGGAGGTGCCGGTGATGGCAGGACCTCAGGACCCAGCAGCGGCGAGCGGTGATCTACTCCGGGCAGGCCACGCCGACCGCGAGCAGGTGATCGAGTGGCTGAAAGACGCGTTTGTACACGGTCGGCCTGACGCCACAGGCCGTTCTCATCGGCGTCCAGGCGGATTGCCCCGTCCGGGAATCAGTCGGCCTATTTTCCTACCTATGTAGACATTCTGTCATCTACTTATGTAGAGTCTCCGTCGTGACGTCACGTCGTGAGTTCTCGCCGCAGACGCTGTCGGTCCTCGCCGCGCTCTGCGAGCAGCCATCGCGGTGGCAGCACGGGTACGCCCTGGCCAGCCAGACGGGGCTGAAGTCCGGGACGCTGTACCCGATCCTGATCCGGCTGGCCGACCGGGGGCTGGTCGAGGCGTCCTGGCAGGAGGAGCCGCAGCCGGGCCGTCCGCGTCGGCACCTGTACCGGCTCACGGCCGACGGGCTGGCCAGCGCGGCGGGGGCGCTGGCCAGCGCGGCCGCGGCGCAGGCCGCCGCCCCGAAGCGCCAGCCGGCCGGGCGGGGTGCACGCCAGCCGGCCGGGCGGGGCGCGGGGCAGCCGGCCGGGCGGGGCGCGGGGCAGCCGGCCGGGCGGGGCGCGGGGCAGCCGATCGGGCGGGGCGCGCGGCAGCCGATCGGGCGGGGCGCGGGGCAGCCGATCGGGCGGGGCGCGACGGCGCCCGCGGTGCGGTGAGCTGGCTGGGCCGCGCCGGGGCGCGGCTGGTGCCGGCCGGGCGGCGGGACTGGGCCGAGGCGGTCTGGGCCGAGGCGTACGAGGTGCCGGCGGGCTGGCCGCGGCTGGTCTGGCGGGTCGGCGGAGTATGGCTGATCGCGAGGGAGGTCGTGATGGTGCGCTGGATCGGCAGTCGGCTGTTGTTCGCGGCGGCGATTGGAGCGGCCGCCTGGGGCGCCTGGTCGGTCGGCCAGGCCGCCACGGTCCGCGCCGACGTCATCGTCACGGTGCTGCTGCTGGCCGGTCTGCCGCTGCTGACCCGCTGGTACCTCGGGCCGCCCGACAACAAGGCGGCGCGGCGGCTGCGGGCCGCGGGTTACGCAGCGGTCCTCGCCCTGATGCCGGCCAAGGCCGCCACCGACCTGTTCCTGGGCGCGGTGCCGCGAGGGGGTATCGACCTGCGTACCTATGACAGGTTCCACTGCAAAAATGAGCCGTGGTGTCCTTGGGTGCCCGGCGCCTCGGGGCTGAGTCCCACCGTCGGGTCGGAGGTGGCGCTCCTGCTCCTGACGGCCTGCGGCCTGGCCATCGTCCTCGCGCTGACCGCGCGGCGCACCCGGGTGGCGCCTGCAGCGCTGGCCGTCGGGGCCAGCACGGGCCTGGCCCTGGGTGTGGTGATGTACGCAATCGCGCCGCTCGGGCTCAACGTCGCGTACCCGTACCGGCCGTGGTTTCCCGGCTCCGCCGGCGAGGTATTCGGGACCCTGGCCTGGATCCTGATCTTTGGCGCACCGCTGGTCGCGGGTGCGATCGGGGTGCGGCGAAGTTATACGCCGGGTTCGCCTGGGGAACTAACTGACGACCGGGCCAAGCAGGGTATCGCCGCGGGGGTGGTGTCCGGCGGTGTCGGCGCCTTGTTTGTCACCGTTTTCGGCACGGGCTCGACCGTGCTGCTGGTCAACTCGGCCTGGGTACGGGGCTTGCTATTCCACGGGCAGCACCTGACCGCCTCCGCGGTCTACGGCCGCGAGTTGTTCGCTAGCCAGAACGCGGGCGCTTACGTCATCCTCTGCGTGGCCTTCCCGATCATCGGGTTCCTGATGGGCTTCCTGGGCGCGGGTCTTACCACGGTGATCGGCCCGCTGCTAGACGGTGGCCGTCCGCCGGGCTTCCCGGGCCCGCCAGGACCTGAGCCACTACCGGAGCCACCCGACGGCGGACGGCTGGCCGATGCGGAAGCTCTGGCCTAACCCGCCACGTCCTCGCTGGAGATGCCGAGCAGGTAGAGGATCGCGTCCAGGTAGGGGACGCTCAGCGAGGTGTCCGCGGCGTCGCGGACCACGGGCCTGGCGTTGAACGCGACGCCCAGGCCGGCGGCGGCGATCATGTCCAGGTCGTTGGCACCGTCCCCGACGGCCACGGTCTGGGACAGCGGGATGCCCGCATCAGAAGCGAACCTCCGCAGCGCGTCGGCTTTCCCCGCCCGGTCGATGACCGGGCCGGACAGGCGCCCGGTCAGCTTGCCCGCCGCTATCTCCAGCGAGTTGGCCGCCACGTAGTCGATGCCGAGCCCGGCGGCCAGCGGGTCAATCACCTGAGCGAAGCCGCCGCTGACGATCCCGGACTTATACCCCAGCCCCCGCAGCGTCCTGATCAGCGTTTCCGCGCCCGCCGTCAGCCGCAGCTCACCCCGAACCTCGTCCAGCACCCCCGCCGGAAGGCCCGAGAGCAGCCCCACGCGCTCGCGTAGCGACGCCGCAAAGTCGAGTTCGCCGCGCATGGCTGCGGCGGTCACCTTCGCCACCTCCTCGGCGCATCCGGCCCGGTCGGCCAGCAGGTCGATCACCTCGTCGCGGATGAGCGTGGAGTCCACGTCCATCACGATCAGGCGCAGCGCCCGGCGGTGCAGGCCGCCGCGCTGGACCGCCACGTCGACCCCCTGAGCGGCCGCCGCCTCGGCGAGATCCGAGCGGAGCAGTACCGGGTCCCCGCCGGAGACTTCCATCTCGATGCAGGTCACGGGGCGCTGGGCCAGCCGGCCGATCCGGTCGATGTTGGCCCCGCTGGCCGCGATCCGCCCGGCGATGGCGGTGATGGCGCCGGGCGTCAGCGGGCTGCCGAGCAGCGTGACGTGCAGCCGCCCGCCCCGGGCCGGGGCATCCGCGGAGGCGCCCGACCCAAGAGTGATCTCCGCCTCCAGGCCGAGGTCGCCGGCCAGCGCCGTAACCGCGGCGTGGATGCCGGTCAGGTCCGGCGGCGCCGCGCAGTCGAGCAGCACGCCAAGCACCAGCCTGCCCCGGATCACCACCTGCTCGATGTCCGTGACGGTAAGCGGGTACCTGGCCAAAGCGGCGAACAGCCTGGATGTCACGCCCGGCCGGTCGCGGCCGGTCAGCGTGATGAGCAGGGCGGTCTGCGGAAAAGCCATGGCGGGCGCCAGGCTACCGCAAGGCCTAGGGCAGCATCAGGTGTACGTCGCCGAACTCGTGCCACAGGTACCCGCCGGTGATCGCGGCCTCGTAGCACCGGCTCAGCAGGTCAGGGCCGGCGAACGCGGCCAGCATCCGCAGGTGCGAGGAGCGCGGCTCGTGCAGCCCGGTGAGCAGGCCGTCGACGACGGTGACCCCGGTCTCCGGCGTCACCACGTGCGACGTCCACCCTGCGGACGCGAAAACGGTCCCGTCTCCGCCCGAACGCAGGGCCGCCGTTTCCAGGGCGCGGACCACCGTGGTCCCCGCGGCGATGACCCGGCCGCCGTCGGCCCGCACGTGGTCGACCAGCCGGGCGGTCGCCGGGGGGACGTCGTACAACTCCGGGTACGGATCCTCGTCCGCCTCCAGCGAGGACACTCCGCAGTGCAGGGTAACCGGGGCGATCAGCACTCCGCGGGATACCAGCTGGGTGACCACAGACGTCGTGAACGGCCGGCTGGCGCTGGGCATCTCCGCGCTACCGGGCGCCAAGGCGAACACCGTCTGGTACGAAGAAAGCTCCCACTGACGCGGCACGTAGGAGTACCTGATGGGCACGCCGTGTCGCAGTAGATACGGCACTACGGCAACCGAAAGCCTGGCCGCCCAGAGCCTGGTGGTGACCCGATCCTCCAACGTGAGGACCGCACCGGAAGGGAGATCGATGTGCCGGCCGGGGAACCCATCGCCGTTCGGGATAGTGGTGGTGTCTTTTATCTGCCTGAGTTCCACGAGCCACGCACCGTCGGGGCGCGGGGTGGAGAAGTGCACGGCGAGGTCGCCGTCGGCGCGGACCTCGGCGGGCAGGGTGCCGGTGTTGTTGATGACCAGCAGGTCGCCCGGCAGCAGCAGGTCCGGCAGGTCACGGAAGGCGTGATGGCTGACCTCTCCCGAGGAGCGCCGGCTGACCAGCATCCGGACCCCGTCGCGGGGCAGGCCGCGCGCCTCCGGCGGATCGTGCGCCTCGCGCTCGGCGGGCAGGACGAAATCGATGACCATGGCGCGGCTCACCGGCCCGCGGGCAGCAGGTGCGCAGCACGGTACCGGCCGCTCGGCAGGCGCCCGGTAATGAGCCGGACGAACGCCGGGACGATCGTCTCGGGCAGCGGCCGGTCGGATATGTCCTGCCCGGGGAAGGCCTGCTGGTGCATGTCGGTGCGCAGGTCGCCCGGGTCGGCCCACCAGACGCGGACGGCGAGTTCCTCGGCGGCCAGGACGTTCGACGCCTGCTCGAGCGCGGCCTTGGCGGCGCCGTAGCCACCCCAGCCGGCGTACGCCTCGACGGCGGCGTCCGAGGTGATGTTCAGCACCGCGCCGCCTGCGGCGCGCAGCATGGGCAGGACCAGCTGGGTCAGCGCGATCGGCGCGATGACGTTTACCTCGAAGGCGGTGCGCAGTTCGTCCGCCGGGTAGTCGGCTAGCGCGGGCAGCGGGCTGGCGCCGAGCGTGCCCGCGTTGTTCACCAGGAGGTCCAGCCGGCCCGCCCGCTCGGCGGCGCGCTGGAGCGCGAGCCGGTGCGCGGGGTCGGTGACGTCCCCCGGAATGGCCGTGACGGTCCCGCCGTCCCAGCGGATCTCGGCTGCCGCGGCGTCGAGCGCCGCCGCATCCCGGGCGTCGATGATGAGGTCGTAGCCCTCGCGGGCCAGGCCGGCGGCGAGCGCCCGGCCGAGCCCGCGGGAGGCCCCCGTGACCAGAGCTATCTGGGTTTCCATGCCATCGACGCTAGGCGGCGAGGCCAGCAAGCGCATCGGCCGCGCGCCCTGGTAGTCCTGGGCCGATGGTCGTAGGACCTGGGCCGGATGCGCGGGCCGCGCCGCCGGGCTAACGTCGGGCAGGTGAGCGATGGGCTGGACGAGCTCTACCAGGTGAGCCAGGCGGTGCTGTCCGTCACCAGGCAGATGCCCGTCCGCGACGTGCTCCAGGTGATCGTCCGGTCCGCGCGGTCCCTGGTCGGCGCCCGGTACGCCGCGCTCGGCGTGCCCGACGAGGGCGACTCGTTCGCCGAGTTCGTGGTGGACGGGATCAGCGACGCCGAGTGGGCGGCCATCGGCCCGCTGCCGCGCCGGCACGGGATGCTCCGCGTGCTGCTCGACGAGGGCGAGCCGGAACGGCTCGCGGACATCCGCGCCGACCCGAGGTTCGAGGGCTGGCCCGCCGCGCACCCGCAGATGTCGCACTTCATCGGGATGCCGGTCAGGGACGGCGACCAGGTCCTCGGCATCATCCTGGCGGCCAACAAGGTCCCCGCCGCCGCGGCGGGCCGCGGTTTCACCGAACGCGACGAGGAGATCCTCTCCCTGTTCGCCGCGCACGCGGCGATCGCGCTGACCAACGCCCGGCTGTACGAGCGCAGCCGGGAGCTGTCCGTCCTCCAGGAGCGGTCCCGGCTGGCCAGGGAACTGCACGATGCGGTCACGCAGAAGCTGTTCGGCATCAGGGCGCACGCTCGCGCGGCGGTGGTCCTGGCCGAACGGGAGCCGCTGGACCCCGCGCGGGTCCGGGCCGAGATCGAGGCGGTGAGCGCGCTCAGCGCGGAGGCCCAGGCCGAGCTGCGCGCGATCATCGACGGGCTGGCCCCGCCCGACCTGCAGGCCGGCGGGCTGGCCGAATCCCTGCGCCGGTACGCCGTCCTGGCCGGCCGCGCGTACGGCATCCCGGTCGCGTTCAAAGCGGGCCAGCTGCCCACGCTGGGGCCACAGGTCGAGACCGCGCTGTACCGGGTCGCGCAGGAGGCGCTGACCAACGCGCTGCGGCATTCGGGGGCGGGCCAGGTCCGCGTGTGCCTGTCCCGGGCCGGGCGCCGGGTCGTCCTCGAGGTATCGGACGACGGGCACGGGTTCGTGCCGGAGGCGCCGTCGAGCGGGGTCGGGCTGGCCTCGATGGCCGAGCGCGCGTCCGCGGCGGGCGGCGCGCTGACCATCCGGTCCGGGGAGTCAGGGACGGTGGTGCGGATGACGGTCCCGGCGGGAGGGGAGCGATGGCGCAGCCGATCTCCGTCCTGATCGTCGATGACCACCCGGTGGTCAGGCAGGGCCTGCGCATCCTGCTCGAGGTGCAGGACGGGATCGAGGTGGCGGGGGAGACCGGCGACGGCGCCACCGCCCTCGCCCTGGCCGGCGAGCGTGCACCGGACGTGATCCTCCTCGACCTGAAGCTGCCCGGCCTGGACGGCATCGGGGTCCTGTCCGAGCTCAAGGCCCGCGGCAGCACCGCCCGCGTGCTGGTCCTGACCAGTGCCACCGAACCCGCGTCGGCCAGCCTCGCGCTGCGCTCGGGCGCCGCGGGCGTGCTCTACAAGGACGTCGACCCGGACGCGCTCGTCCGCGCGATCCGCTCGGTGCACGACGGCCACCTGCTGCTCGCCCCGGAGGCGGCGGGGACCCTGGTCCGCAACGCGGGCCCGCCCTGGGGCGGCATCGACGCGCTGACCAGGCGCGAGCGCGAGGTGCTGGCCGAGCTGGCCAAGGGCCGGTCCAACCGGGAGATCGCCCGCGCCCTGAACGTCTCGGAGAAGACGGTGAAGGCGCACGTGAGCGCGGTGCTGGCCAAGCTCGGGGTGCAGGACCGGACCCAGGCCGCCCTGCTCGCGGTGCGCCGCGAGCAGGGGACCTAGGCCAAATGCGCGTACACGATGATGTTGTCGAGGTAGTGCCCGCTGGCCTTATCGAACGGGCCGCCGCAGGTGATCAGCCGGAGTTCGGGGTAGCGGGCCTTCCCGTAGACCAGGGCGGTCGGGAAGGTGGTCTTGGCCACCTTCTGCACCCCGTCCACCGTGAAGACCGCGACCTTCCCGTCGGCCAGCGTGACGTCGATCCGGTCCCCCGTGCGGAGGTCCTTTAGGTAGAAGAACACCGAGATCCCGGTGAGCGAGTCGACGTGGCCGAGGATGACCGCCGCGCCGCGCTGGCCGGGCGCGGGGCCGTAGGAGTACCAGCCGGCCAGGTTGTGATCGCCGAGCGGTGGCACCTGGACCGTCCCGTCCGAGTTCTTGCCGACCCTGGTCACCGGCGCGCTGACCCCGATGGCCGGGATGCGGATGCGGACCGGTGCCGAGCGGGCCAGGGCGCGGACGCGCAGGTCGTGCCGCTGCGCGGGCGCGGCCGTCGTCACCGAGGCCGGGGTCAGGGTGGCCCCGGCGCTGGCCGGGGTGACGTCGGCCAGCCCGAACATGGCCGCCCCGAACCCGCCCGCGCAGAGCGCGGCGGCGGCCAGGGCCACCCCGAGTGACCCCCGGCCCGGGCGTTTCCGCCGGTGGCGGGCCAGGTACATCCTGGTCAGACCACCGGAAGATGCGTCCGCCGCCACCGGCGGAAGGCGAAAAGCCCGAAGACCCCGGCCGCCAGCCCCGTCGCGGCACCGCCCGCGACCAGCGGCCCGTTGCTGCCGCCCGCGGTGATGCTGCCGCCCCCGCCGGTGTCCGCGCCGCCCACCGGGGCCCCCGAGGTCGTCACGGGCGACGGGCTGGGCGACGCGGCCACCGCGGCCTGGGCCGTGACCGTGGTGACCGCGGCCGGGGTGCTGGTCACCCACGTCTGGGTGGGTGTCGCCCAGGTCGGGGCCCGCGTGCCCCACGATTGGCCGGGTGCGCCCCAGGACTGCGTGGACGGGACCCAGCCAGGGGAGGGGTGCTGCTGGGTACACGTCGGGGCGGGCGTGGGCGGCGGCGTGGAGCACTGGCACTGTCCCCCGTGCCCGTGGTCAGGCGAAAGCACCGCCGCATGCGCCGCCGTCCCCGTGAGCACGACCGCGGCCGCCCCGACGGCGAAACAGCCTGCTAGCACGCGAATTCGCAACCCCATATCCCGCTCCTTCCGGCCGGACCGCTTCTGCGCGGTCAGCGATTCTGAGTAAGCAAGCGGTAGCGTAGCGTGCATTTTGCCAGCAAAACGGCGCGGTCAGCACCATGTAATACCAACCGGAAGAAGTCCACTTAAACCCCCAAAACCCTATTTACCGAACGCCGCGCCCATGAGATTCGAGACCTGCGCGCCCCGATCCGCGGAACCTCGCTGCTCACTGCGCTGAGTGCACGCTCAGACACGCTCCGACAGAACCCGGCCGGAGGCGGGGTCACGTTCGCGCCGCCCGCCTGCCGCCGCGCAGATGTGACGTGGTTATTACCATGGAGCCAACCCGCGCGCAGGCCGGGTCGGGCCCGGCCAAACTGGAGAGTTTGGCCTGCCGGACCCGAATGGCCAGCCGGGAGAACGGTCGCGATCTGGCCGTCCGGGCTGGCTGACCGGGGCGCGGTGGCATAGGTTCGGTCTCGGCGGTCAGAGAGGGGTCTCATGTCCGACGAGGTACTGCGCTTGCGCGGCGTCGAGGTCCGGCGCGACACGGCGGTCCTGTTGCGCAACGTCGACTGGACCGCGCACGAGAAGGAGCGCTGGATCCTGATCGGGCCGAACGGGGCGGGCAAGACGACCCTGCTCCAGGTGGCCGCCACCGCGATGTTCCCCACCTCGGGCACGGTCGAGGTGCTCGGCGAGCGCCTCGGCGAAGTGGACGTCTTCGACCTGCGCCCGAGGATCGGGCTGACCAGCGCCGCGGTCGCCGAGCAGGTTCCGGCCGCCGAGAAGGTCATCGACCTCGTGCTCACCGCCGCCTACGGCATGCTCGGCCGGTGGCGGGAGGACTACGACTCCGCGGACGTCACCCGCGCCGTCGAACTGCTCGACGCGCTCGGCTGCGCGCACCTGATCAGGCGGAAGTTCGCCACGCTGTCGGAGGGCGAGCGCAAGCGGGTCCAGATCGCGCGGGCCATGATGCCCGACCCCGAGCTGCTGCTCCTCGACGAGCCGGCCGCCGGGCTCGACCTGGGCGGGCGCGAGGACCTGCTGCGCCGGCTCACCGGGCTGGCCCGTAACCCCAAGGCGCCGATGATGGTGCTCGTCACCCACCACGTGGAAGAGGTACCCGACGGCTTTACCCACGCGATGCTGCTGCGCCGGGGTTCGGTGCTCGCGGCCGGGCCCATCGGCGACGTCTTCACCGCGCGGAACCTGTCCCGGTGCTTCGGCGTTCAGCTCGAGATCGACTACCGGCAGTCACGCTGGACCGCCCGCGCCCGCTGACGGGGAGCGTTCCGGCACGCACTGGCTGAAGTCGCTTGCTGTCTGTAACGTAGCAAGCAGATCCGGAAAATCCGGACACGTCAGAGGAGCCGTCATGAGCACTCTGGTCTTGATCATCCTGCTCATCGTGTTCGTCGTCCTCGTCGGCCTGGTGATCAGCAGGTCGATCCAGATCGTGCCCCAGGCCAAGGCGGGCATCGTGGAGCGGTTCGGCCGGTACCACCGGACCCTCAACGCGGGCCTGAACATGGTGGTGCCGTTCAGCGACCGGCTGCTGCCGCTCATCGACCTGCGCGAGCAGGTGGTCAGCTTCCCGCCCCAGCCCGTCATCACCAAGGACAACCTCGTCGTCAGCATCGACACCGTCATCTACTTCCAGGTGACCAACCCCAAGGCGGCCACGTTCGAGGTGGCCAACTACATCACCGCCGTCGAGCAGCTGACCGTGACCACGCTGCGGAACGTGGTGGGCGGGATGGACCTGGAGACGACGCTCACGTCGCGGGACCAGATCAACCACGAGCTGCGGCGCGAGCTCGACGAGGCGACGGGGAAGTGGGGGCTGCGGGTCGGCCGGGTCGAGCTCAAGGCCATCGAGCCGCCCGGGACCATCACGGACTCGATGGAAAAGCAGATGCGCGCCGAGCGTGACAAGCGCGCGGCGATCTTGACCGCCGAGGGGTCCAAGCAGTCGGCCATCCTGACCGCGCAAGGCGAGCGCGAGGCGCAGGTCCTCAAGGCCCGCGGCGAAGCCGACGCGGTCATCTTGCGGGCCGAAGCCGAGGCCCGGGCGCAGGCGGTGCGGGCTCGCGGTCAGGCCGAGGCGATCGGCACCGTGTTCAAGGCCATCCACGACGGCAACCCCGATCAGCGCCTGCTGGCCTATCAGTACCTGCAGATGCTCCCGCAGATCGCGCAGGGCGACGCCAACAAGGTCTGGATCGTGCCGAGCGAGATCTCCCGGGCGCTGGAGGGGATCGGCGGGTTCTTCGGGGCCGCGAGCGCGAGATTCGCGGACCAGCCCGTGGCACCTGCGCCGTCGGGGCCGTCAGGCTACTCAGGCTCGGGGCCGGACTTCGACGCGCCCGCCGGGCGTCACGCGGGCTTCGAAGGATGGCTGACGGGCGGTGGCAGGCCCGTGCACGACGGTGCCGTCGGCGATCACGAAGGTGGATCCGTGCCAGGGGCAGGTGACGCAGGCGCGGCCCCGTTCAACAACGACCCGCCCCTGGTGTAGCGGCCCGCCGAGATGCGAGCACCGGTCGGAGAGCACGTGCACGTCGCGGCCCCGCCGGTACACCAGGAGGGACAGGTAGCCGAGCTGGCGGCGGACCGGCTGCCCGTCGGGCAGGTTCTCCAGCGGACACAGGTCATGCCACCCGAGTCCGGACAGGTGGCTGACCGGTTCCGCGTGGCTCGCCCCGGCGCCGAGCCGCAGCGCCAGGTGCCCGCCCAGGTAGGACCCGGCGGTGGCCACGGCGAGCCCAGAGACGGATAGCACCCGGCCGTACCCCCGCAGCCCGCCGGCCCGCGCCGCCAGCGAGCCGAGGAACAGCGTGGCCGCGCTGGCCTGGCAGGCGGCGTGCGCCAGGCCGACCCGCTGCTGGTCCCGGTGCAAGGCCGACCAGTCGGCCAGTCCGGTCGCCACCGCGGGCACGGTACCCACGACACCGGCCGCGACGAGCACCCGGGACGCCCGGTCGGTCCCGCCGAACAGGTCGAGCAGGATCGCCGACGTCCAGCACCCGAGCGGCAGGCGGACCAGCGCGGGGTGGGCGGGCTGACCGAACGGCACGCCGTGCAGGGCGTCGGTGCGCGGGCCCGCGGGCAGCGCGCGCACCACGGTGTCGGACAGGGCGCGGACCACCGGATCCAGGGCGTGCGCGCGCTCGATGCGCTCGGCCAGGGCGGAAGGCCGGGTGAGCAGGCGGACCCGGCCGGTCTTGCGGGCCCGGCGTGGCCGCCGGTCCGCGGTGAGGGGTTGCGGCACCCTTACTGCCTACCCGGCGGCGAGGGTCGCCTATCGTCTTGGCCCGCACGAGCGGTGGTATCACGGTCCATTACCGCCGCGCGTTTCCGCGGAGACGTTCCACGCAATTGCGTGGAACGGAAACGCGTGTCGACTCCTATGCGCTGCTCGGTCGCCGAGTCGGGATCCCGCCGAAATACCGGTCTTGCGGCCGCCGCGCAACTCGGCGGTCGCGCGATCGTAGGTCCCGCCCGCGTCCTGGGCCGCCACGAACCGCTGGAGATCGAACGGGTCTTGCGTCGCCATATAGGCTTATTCTGCATGCAGTGCATAAGAGCTACAGTGCGCTACAATTTGATGGAGCGCAGAGGAGGCGGTCATGGCGGCCAGCACATCGTTCCGGATCAGCGATACGGCGAGGACGCGCTTGGCCTCGCGCGCGGCCCGAGAGGGCACCACGGCCACGGCGCTGCTCGATCAGCTCATCGTTGAGGGCATCGATCAGATGGACTATCCGGGTATCACGTTCCGCGGCCCGGCCCACGACCGGCGCGCCGCGCTGGCGGCCGGCCCGGACGTCTGGGAGGTCATCGCGCGCCTGCAAGAACTGCCCGGCCGCGAGGAGCAGCGAATCAGCCTGCTGGCGGAGGAGGCCGATCTGCATCCCCGGCTTATCCGTATCGCCCTGGACTACGCCGCGGAGCACGCGGAAGAGATCCGGGAACGGATCGACCGCAACAGGGGCCTGGCCGAGCGGAGCCGGAGGATGGCACAGCAACGCGAGGCCCTCCTGGCGTGACCGCCTTCCTGATCGATGAGATGTTCCCTATTGCCGCCGCCGAGTTCTTGCGCACTACGTACGGTCATGACGCCGTGCACGTGGCCGAGGTGGGCCTCCGCGCGGCCGATGACGTGCAGGTAGCGGCGGTGGCCCGGGCGGTGGCCCGGGCGGAGGGCCGGGCCGTAGTCACCGAGAACGTGGCGGATTTTGCCGCCGAGCGCGACGTCGTCCTGGTCTTCGTCCTGAAGAAGAACCTGTCCGCGGGAGGCGGGCAGGCGGCCGCCCTGGCCAGGGTCCTAGACCGCTGGGCAAAGAACTCCCCCGACCCCTACCTTGGCCACCACTGGCCACAGACCAGCTAGTCCCGCTGGTAGTGGCCCTTACGGCTTGAACCGGTAGCCCATGCCCGACTCGGTGATCAGGTACCGGGGCTGGGACGGTTCTGGTTCGAGCTTGCGGCGCAGCTGGGCCAGGTAGACCCGCAGGTAGTTGCTCTCGGTCTCGTACGCGGGGCCCCACACCTCGCGCAGCAGCTGCCGCTGGGTCACCAGGCGCCCGGTGTTGCGGACCAGGATCTCCAGCAGTTGCCATTCGGTGGGCGTCAGGCGAACGTCGGTGCCGTCGCTCCTGACCACCTGCTTGGCCGCCAGGTCCACGGTGAAGTCGGCCGTCGTGACCACGGGTTCGTCCGGCGCGGGCGACGCACGGCGGACCGCGGCGCGCAGCCGGGCCAGCAGCTCGTCCATGCCGAACGGCTTGGTCACGTAGTCATCCGCGCCCGCGTCGAGCGCGGCCACCTTCTGGCTCTCCTGCCCCCAGGCGGACAGGACGATGATCGGGATCGACGTCCACCCGCGGACGCCGTGGATCACGTCGGTGCCGTCCATGTCCGGCAGGCCGAGATCCAGGATGATCACGTCGGGCCGGTCCCGGGCCACCGCGGCCAGGCCGGTGGTGCCGTCGACGGCGGTGCTGACGTCGTACTCGCGGGCGCTGAGGTTGATCCGCAGGGCACGCAGGATGGAAGGCTCGTCGTCGACGACGAGCACGCGGGTCATGACCCCAGGCCCAGCGCGGACTTGTCCGCGCTCGCCGCGGCCAGCGTGATGCTGACCGTGAGCCCGCCGCCGGGGGTGTCCGCGGCCATGATGCGCCCGCCCATGGCCTCGGCGAACCCCCGCGCGACCGCGAGGCCGAGGCCGACGCCGCCCGGGTAGCGGTCGCCGACGCGGGTGAAGGGCTCGAAGATGGCTTCCTTCGCCTCGTCGGGCACTCCCGGGCCGTGGTCCACGACCTCGAGCACGACCTTGTCCTCGACCAGTTGCGCGTGCAGCTCCGGCGGCCGTCCGGTCGCCGGGGAGTGCCGCAGGGCGTTGGAGAACAGGTTGGCCAGTACCCGCTCGAGCAGGCCGGGATCGGCGAGCACGAGCGGGAAGCCGTCCGGCACGGCGATCTCCACGCGCAGCGAGTCATCGAGCCCGAGCAGCGCGACCGGCGCCACCTCGTCGATCGCCGTGGGGCGCAGGAAGGGCTGCAGCGACCCCGTGTGCAGCCGGCTCATGTCCAGCAGGTTGCCGATCAGGGCGTCGAGCCGGTCCGCGTTCTCCTCGATCGTCGCGAGCAGGTCGGCCTCATCGGCCTCGGACCACTGGACGTCGGTCTGCCGCAGGCTGCTGACGCTGGCCTTGATCGACGCCAGCGGCGTGCGCAGGTCGTGGCTCACGGCCGCGAGCAGCGCGGTCCGCATCCGGTTGCCCTCGGCGAGCGCCTCGGCCTGGGCGGCCTGGGTACGCAGCCGCTCCCGGTCCAGCGCCGCGGCCGCCTGGGCGGCGTAACCGGCCAGCAGCGCCGGGGTGGCGGTGTCCGTCTGTCCGGTGACCAGCAGGATCAGGTCGCTGCGGATGTCAAGGCGGGAAGCGGCGGGCAGGCTGCCCTCGACGCCGCTCGACGCGGTCCTGACCCACCGGCCGCCGACCCGTTCTTGCAGTTCGGCCTGGCCGCCGTGCGTCCTGGTCAGGTGATCGAGCACGGCCGCGGGCGAATCAGCACCGCCCAGGACGGTCTGCGCCAGCTCGAGCAGCGCGGCGGCCTCGTCCCTGGCCCGTGCGGCCTGGACGGCGCGCCGGGCCGCGAGGTGGACCACGCTGCTGACCGCGACCGCGACCGTCACGAACAGCAGCAGGGCCAGCAGTTCCTTGGGCTCCTGGGTGGTGAACGTGTGGATCGGCACCGTGAAGTACCAGTTGAGCAGCAGGCTGGATGCCACGGCGGCCAGCACGGCGGGCCAGAAACCGCCCACTACGGTGATCGCCACCACGACGACCAGGTAGATGAGCAGGTCGTCGGCGATGTCCAGGTGCGGCCGGAAGATCGTGAGCACGTAGGTGAGCAGCGGGAGCACGGCGGCGGCCAGCAGCACGCCGGCCAGGCGCCGCCTTGTGTCGATGGCACCGGCCTCGTTGGCCGTGACGCCGCCAGGCTCCGGCTCCGGCCCTCCCGGGCCGCGCTGGGTACCCTTGGCGGCCAGGCGCCGACCGCGCATGCCCGTATAGGTACCCATGCTTACCAGTGTGAGCCGTCGGACGTACCAGCGGAACACCAGGCCCAGACCTGCGCAGGCCAAACAGGTCGCGCCGACGACGATCGCCGCATGCGCGGCGGCCGCTCCCGTCGGCCGCAGCTGCCCGTAGGGCGGCCGGGAGAAGCCCACGGCGGTGAGCCAGCCGATGCCCGCCAGGAGGACCGACGCGAGCGCCTCGGCCAGGAACGACATCACCCCGGCCACTGCCGCGGCGGCGATCAGCACCCCGGCCGCGTTCAGGCGTCCGTGCAGCGCGGCGGCCAGCGTCCCCACGGCCAGGAACGCGGCGAACCCGACCGGCAGCGCAAAGGGCGCCGGTATGCCGCGCTGTTTGTAGCCTAGAGTCATCATCTCTTGCTATTTCAGCCCCAGGAGCAGGCAATATCAGCGCCCTTGACGGATCCTTAACGCCCAGCTGATGAACATTGACGGTCCGCATACGGCGGCGCGCCGGGGGCGCGGAATAGCGTCGAATCACATGATCACCAACCGACGGGCCAGGACGGAGCTGGAAGCCTAGTGGCGGTGCGTAAGGCGGCCGACCTGCTTTCTGGCGGCCAGGCGAACGGTATCCCGGAGACCTTCTGGTATTCGGCCAAGCGCCGCCTGCTCGGTCCGCCGATGGTCAACGAGCAGCTGCGCACCGAACGGCTCTCCAAGCCGTTCGCCCTTGGCGTGCTGTCCTGCGACGGGATCTCCTCCGCCGCATACGGCACCGAGGAAATGCTGATCGTGATGGTGGTCGCCGTGGGCCTGAAGGCCTTCAACCTGATCATCCCGATGACGCTGGTCATCCTGTTCGGCATCGTCATCGTCGTGCTCTCCTACCGGGAAGTCGTGACGGTCTACACCCGGGCCGGCGGCTCCTACGTGGTGGCCAGGGAGAACTTCGGGCCGCGGGTCGCCCAGATCGCCGCCGTGGCGCTGCTCATCGACTACGTGGTCACGGTCGCGGTCCAGACCGCGGCGGCGGCGGCGGTGATCGTGTCCGCGTTCCCCTCGCTGAGTCGGCTGCCGTCACCGATCGGGCCGAACATACTCGATGTCCTCGCGGTCCTGATGATCCTGGTCATGTGCTACGGGAACCTGCGCGGGATCAGGGAGGCGGGCAAGACGTTCGCCCTGCCCACCTACCTGTTCTCCGTATCGGTCGGGCTGATGATCATCATCGGGCTGTTCCGGGAGGCCATGGGCAACCTCCATCACGTGCCGCGTTACGCCGGGGCCACCTTCGCGCTCGGCCACAGCAGCCAGGGCCTGCTCAGCTTCGCGATTATTTACATGCTGCTGAAGGCGTACGCCAACGGCGGCTCATCGCTCACCGGCATCGAGGCCGTCTCCAACGCGGTCAGCGCGCTGCGCCCGCCCGAGGGGCGCAACGCCCGCCAGATCCTGGTCATGCAGGGATCCATCGTGATCTTCCTGATCGGCGGCATCTCCTGGCTGTCCCACGCTACGCACGCGACTCCTTACCTGAACGGCTACCCGACGGTGCTGGCGCAGGAGGCCGCCCTGGTCTTCGGCAGCAGCGGGCGCGTCTTGTACTGGGTGGTCATCTTCGGCACCGCCGCAATCCTGTTCACGGGGGGGAACACCAGCTTCAGCGGGTTCCCGTTCCTGGCCAGCTTCGTCGCCGAGGACTCGTTCCTGCCCAGGTGGCTGACCAAGCGCGGGCACCGGCTGGTGTTCTCCAACGGGATCATCATCCTGACCGTGATCTCGCTGACCCTCGGGCTCGTGGTCGGCTTCAACGTCGACGGCCTCGTCCCGTTCTACGCGATCGGCGTGTTCACCGGGTTCTCCATGGCCGGCTTCGGCATGGCCAGGTATCACCTGCGGACCAGGGAGCCCGGCTGGCGGCGCAGGCTGGTGATCAACACGATCGGCGGCGTGTACACGGTCCTGGTCGTGCTCATCTTCGCGGTGGTCAAGTTCAAAGAGGGCGCCTGGCTGGTGGTGATCGTGGGACCGATCCTGGTCTTCGTCCTGATCCGGCTGAATCGGGAGTACCGCGTCGAGGCCCAGGTCCTGGAGTCTATCGGCGAGCGCCGGGCCTCCGGCGCGCCCCAGCGACCTCCGAACTACAGTCGGCGGGTGGTCATCGTCTTCGTAGACGACTTCGATCTGTCCACGATCGCCGCGCTGCGCTATGCGAAGAGCCTGCGGCCCACGACGGTGCGCGCGGTGCACTTCGTCATCGACAGCGAGAAGGCGGAGCGGCTGCGCGCCGCCTGGCTGCCCGATCCGAGCGTGTCGCTGGACTTCATCGACTGTCCCGACCGGCGGCTGACCCGCTGCGCCGCCAACCTGGTCAGCCATGAGGCGGAGGCGTCGGGGACGCAGGTGACCGCGATCCTGCCCCGGCGCAGCTTCTCGCCGCTGCTCGGCAGGTTCCTGCACGACCGCACCGCAGACAAGATCGCCGGGGTGGTGAGCCGGGTGCCCAACGCCGCCGCCATCGTCATCCCGTTCGACGTTCAGAACCGGATTCGGGTCCTGCAGGAACGCCAGGCCGAGCGCGACATGAAGGCGCCGGCCGCCCTGACCCCGGTGCCCGGTCCGCCCGTCGACGGCGTGACCGCCGGGCAGCAGGATTTTCCCTCGGAGGTCGCGGCCGCGCCACAAGACGCCGCGCCCGAGCCGCTGCCCGGCGCCGGCGGGTACGACCGGCCCATACCGCCACTCGGTGTCACCCCCATCGGCTCCATCCACCAGCCGGGCCGGGCCACCGTGGAGGGCCGCATCAGGGTGGTGGAGATCCGGCCGGTCGAACACAACTCCGTGCTCGCCTGCGAGATCTCCGATTCCACCGGCGACCTCACGGCGTTGTTCTACGGCCGCTCCCGCATCCCCGGCCTGATGTGCGGCGCCCGGATCAGGTTCCGCGGCGCCGTCGGCATCAAGAACGGCGCCCCGCTCATGATCAACCCGGCCTACGAGCTCGTCGTTCCCGGGGTGACCGGCAAGCCGTCCAAGGACGAGTAGGCCCGGATCGAGTGGACACCCGGTCAGACGGCCGGGAAGAGCAGTTCGTACGCGGGATTGGTCATAACCGGCTGCCCGTCGGACCGGATGCCCACCGACCCGCGGAAGCGGACCCGCGCGCCGCACACGATCCCAGGGATGTGCGACCGGCCGTAGAACATCGCGGTGAGCACCCCGGACCCGTCGGAAACCTCGCACGCCAGGACCGAGTTCCGTTCCACCGGCCGGATCTCCACCACGATGACGCGGCCCTCGATGACGGCACGGCCAGGCGTGGCCAGTGAGCCGATCGGCGTGATGCCGGGCGCCGTGGAGGATCCGTCCCCGTCCTTGGCCGCCTGCGGCGAACCGCCTCCGTCCTTCGTGCCTGATGGCTGGGCTCCGGCGGGCTGCGATCCGGCGACCGGGCCGTTCTTCGCCGCAGCTTGGGCCGTCCCGGAGGCCGCGATCCTGGCGGCCTGGCGCTCCTGGAGCATCCGGACCCGGCTCTCCACGTCGTAGGGGACGATGGTGGCGGCCGATCGCGGAATCCGGCTTACCACCGCGGCGATCTTGTCGGCGGTCCGGTCGTGCAGCAGCCGGCCGAGCAACGCGGAGTAGCTGCGCCGGGGCAGGACCACCGTCACGAACGTGTCGGGCTCGGCGGCCTCGTGTTCGACTAGTTCGGCGGCGGCCCGGGTCAGCCTGCGGTCCGGGACGTCGATGAAGTCGAGGGGGACCCCGCGATCGGCCCTGGTCCACTTCTGCCTGAGCCGTTCGGCCTGCACGTTGTCGATGACGAAGTGCACCGCCCGGATGGTGGTCGGCCGCAGGCTGCGCGCGTAGCGCAGCGCGGACAGGGTGGCCAGGTCGAACCCGTCGACGAAGACGAACACCGTGCGCCGGCCGTAGTGCGGGGGCGGTGGCGGCTGGCTCTCGCTCAGCGTCTCGAGGACCTCGGACTCCGACCGGTACTCGCTGTTGAGCTTCATGAGCGTCGGGACCAGGATGATGAACAGGACGATGACCACCCAGGCGCCCTCGGTGAACTTCACGATCGCGAAGATGGCCACCACGATGACGGTGAGCACGCCCGCCGAGAAGTTGATGACCATCCGGCGCCGCCAGCCCGGCGTCCGGTGTCGGCTGTGGTACCTGGCCATGCCGAAGCCTGCCATGGAGAACGCGGTAAAGACGCCGATGGCGTACAGCGGGACCAGGCTGTTGACGTCCGCGTCCTTGATGATCAGCAGGGCGACGGACACGATGGTGAGCAGGATGATCGCGTTCGAGAACACCAGCCGGTGCCCGCGCTTGAGCAGCCACCGCGGCAGGAACGAGTCTCCCGCCACGTAGCTGGTCAGGAACGGGAACCCGTTGAAGCTGGTGTTGCCGCCGGTGTACAGGATCAGCATCGTGGCGGCCTGGACCACGAAGAACATGAAGTGCCCGGCGTGCCCGAACACCAGGTTCGCTTCCTGCGCCAGCACGGTCGGGTAGCCGACCGTACGCGGCGTCGCGTGCGTGGCGTAGGCCAGCCAGGAGATCCCGGCTACCAGGGTGCCGAGGATGATGCCTTCCGCGATGAGCACCCGGCGGGCGTTGATCCCCTCCGGGGGCCGGAACGCGCCGACCGCGTCCGAGACCGCCTCGATGCCGGTCAGCGACGCGCCCCCGTTAGCGAACGCGCGCAGCAGGGTGAAGATCATGGCGCCGGTGAGCAGGCCGGCCGTGCCCGAACCGATGGCGTAGGTCCCGGGCAGCGTGTGCGGGTTGACGGCGTGGAGGTTCCCCAGCGCGGCGCGGATCAGCCCCACGACGATCATCAGGATGACCGAGCCCGCAAACAGGTAGGTCGGGATCGCGAAGGCCCGCCCGGCCTCCTTGATGCCCCGCAGGTTCCCGAAGGCCATCAGCAGGACCACGCCGACGGTGATCTCCAGCTTGTAGGGCCCGAGCGAGGGGAAGGCCGAGGCGACGGCGGCCGTGCCCGCGGCGGTTTGCACCGCCACCGTCACCACGTAGTCGATCAGCAGCGCCACCGCGGCGACCTGGGCGATCCGTGGCCCGAAGTTCTCCCGTGCCACCACGTACGAGCCGCCCGGCCTGATGTAGACCATGACGACCTCGCGGTACGAGAGGACCACGAGGACCATGACGAAGAGGATGACCAGCGTCATCGGCAGGATGAGGGTGAACGCAGCCAGGCCCGCCATCGGCAGCAGCGCGATGAGGATCTCCTCGGTGCCGTACGCGGAGGAGGAGATCCCATCCGGCGACAGCACGCCGAGCGCGAGCGGCTTGGACAGCCGCTGCTCCCCGAGATCCTGGTTGACCAGGGGCGGTCCGAGCAGCTTGCGTTTGGTCGAGTACCAGAACGTGTCGGTCAGGCCCCCGCTCCTCTCGAGCAGGGCTGCCGCCTTGCGCGTGGCCACCATCTGGGCCTTTCATCCGGTACATCGCTCTTGCGGGCGCCAGAGACTTCATACCCCACGCCCGGCACTGGCGTTGAACCGGGGCGCCCTGAGTCGTCGTGGCCTACGTGGGAAGGACTACCCCGTACACCGCGCGTTCACCCGCCAGTGCCAGGGTTGCACCAGGTGACAGGGTGATACCCCCAGGGGAAGGCGTTACCTGTCCGAGCAAGAAGAGGCTGTCCATGACGACCACACCCGCCGCCGGGCCCAGCGGCCCGGCGGGTACCAAGGCCACGCTGCGGCTGTCGCGGCTGCTCAACAGGCCGGTAGCGGACCGCGCCGGCGAATCGATCGGGCGCCTGGCCGACGTCATCGTCCGCCTCCGCGGCGCGGACTACCCGCTCGTCACCGGGCTGGTGGCCACCGTGGGCGGGCGCGAAATCTTCGTGCTGATTGACCAGGTGGCCAGCTTCGACGGCGATCCGCTCAGGCTGTCGAGCGCGAAGCTCGACCTGCGCCACTTCGAGCGCCGCGAGGGTGAGGTGCTGCTCCGGGCCGACGTGCTGGGTCACCGGCTGATCGACGTGGCGAACGCGCGCCTCGTCCGCGCGGCCGACCTGGAGCTGTCTCTGGACAACAAGGGAGCCGGGGAGTGGGTCCTGGCGGGAGTGGATACCCGGCGCCGCCCGCGCAGGCTGTTCGGGTTGCTCGGCCCGGAGAGCGAGGACGACGCCCGCGCCTTCCGCGACTGGCACGACTTCGAGTGGCTGATCGGCCACGCGGGCAGCGCGCTGCTCCGCGGCCCGTTCGCCCGTATCCGCAGGCTCAAGCCCGCGCAGATCGCCGACCTGCTGGAGAACGCCTCGAAGGAGGAGGAGACCGAGATCCTCGGCCGGGTGCACGCCGATCCGGAACTTGAGGCGGACGTCTTCGAGGAACTCGACGAGGACCTGGCCGCCCGCCTGCTCGGCGCGCGCACCGACGAGGAGATCGCCGCCGTGCTCTCCCGGATGCGCGCCGACGACGCCGCCGACGCGATCGCCGAGCTACCGCAGCGGCGCAGGCAGCCGGTGCTTGACCTGCTGCCGGCGGGCGAGCGGACCAAGGTACTGACGCTGATGGGCTTTAACAGCGCGAGCGCGGGCGGCCTGATGGGGGTGGACTTCATCAGCGTGCGCACCATGGCCACGGTGAGCGACGCGCTGGCCAGGGTCCGCGAGTCCAGCCTCCTCCAGCCAGAGGCGCTGACCAGCGTGCACGCCGTCGACGACGATGGCGGCCTGCGCGGGGTGGCCAGGCTGGTGACCCTGGTCCAGTCCGATCCGGACGCCACCGTGATCGAGGTGTCCGATACCGACCCGGTCCGGGTCGGCGCGGATACCGACGTCACGGACGTGGCCGTGCTGATGACCGACTACAACCTCATCACCATCCCCGTCGTGGACGATGAGCGGCGCCTGCTGGGCGTGATCACCGTCGACGACGTGCTCGAGTTCACCCTGCCCGAGGACTGGCGCCGCCGGGAGACCGCCGAGCCGCCGGACGCGCACCACGGTGAGAGTCCGTGACGACACCCTCCGGGCCCACCGGACCGGGAGGATCCCCGGGAACCCCAGAGCCGCCCACCTCGCACGGGCCTGCCGAGGCCCGCCGGGTTCCGCCAGCCCGGCCACCCGCGGCCCGGCCAGCGCAGCTCAGCCGTCCTGCCGCGGTCCTCGACGAGGCGCACCTGGGCGACATCGAGGGCGCGCTCGGCCGGATCCGGCTCGACGACGAGGACCAGGACCGCCACGGGCTCAAGCGCAAGCTGATCACGTTCCTGGCCATCGTCGGGCCGGGGCTGATCGTGATGGTCGGCGACAACGACGCGGGCGGCGTAGCCACCTACGCGCAGGCCGGGCAGAACTACGGCTACAGCCTGCTGTGGACGCTGCTGCTGCTGATCCCGGTGCTGATCGTCAACCAGGAGATGGTGGTCAGGCTCGGCGCGGTCACCGGCGTCGGGCACGCCCGGCTCATCAACGAGCGGTTCGGCAGGTTCTGGGGCTGGTTCAGCGTGGGCGACCTGTTCATCCTCAACTTCCTGACCATCGTCACCGAGTTCATCGGCGTCTCGCTCGCGCTGCGGTATTTCCACGTCAGCCCGGACATCTCGGTACCGCTCGCCGGGGCCGTCCTGATCGCGATCACCGCGAGCGGCAGCTTCCGCCGGTGGGAGCGGTCCTTGTTCGCGTTCATCGCGGTCAGCCTGATCCTGTTCCCGCTCGCGTTCACTTCCGACCCCGGCTGGGGGCAGGTCGGCTATCACTTCGTCGTCCCCGGCGTCCAGGGCGGCGTCAGCTCCAACGCGGTGCTGCTGATCATCGCGATCGTCGGCACCACCGTCGCGCCGTGGCAGCTGTTCTTCCAGCAGTCCAACGTTATCGACAAGCGGATCACGCCGCGGTTCATCGGCTACGAGCGCGCCGACACCACGCTCGGCGCGTTCATCGTGGTGATCGGGGCGTCCGCGATCCTCATCGCCGCCGTCTTCGCGGTGCGGGGCACCGACCTGGCCGGGCACTTCACCGACGCGCTCGGGGTGGCCCACGCGCTGGAGAGGCACGGCCAGTGGTACGGCGCGGCGTTCGCCATCGTGCTGCTCGACGCGTCGATCATCGGGGCGTCCGCGGTCACCCTGTCCACCAGCTACGCGTTCGGCGACGTGTTCGGCATCAAGCACTCGCTGCACCGCACGTTCAGGGAGGCCAAGCCGTTCTACGCCAGCTACTCCGGGATGATCGTGGCGGCGGCGGCGATCGTGCTGATCCCCGGCGCCCCGCTGGGGCTGCTCACCACGGCGGTGCAGGCCCTGGCCGGGATCCTGCTGCCGAGCGCGGCCGCGTTCCTGCTGCTGCTGTGCAACGACCGCGAGGTGCTCGGCCCGTGGATGAACCCGCGCTGGCTGAACGTCGTGGCCTCCTTCATCATCGGCGTGCTGCTCGTGCTGTCCGGCACGCTGGTCGTCACCACGCTGTTCGGCCACCTCGACGCGTCGAAGGTCGCCATCTGGATCGCTTCTGGGATGGTGGCGCTGGCCGTCCTGGCCGGGGCATGGTTCTGGCTGACCAGGAACCGCCGGCCACCGCCGCGACCGCACCCGCGGGCCACGATGTCCGAGGCCGACCGGTTGAAGTGGCGCATGCCGCCGCTTGCGCTGCTCAAGCCGGCCGAGTGGTCAACGGGAAGGAAGGTGGCGCTGCTGACCCTGCGCGGCTACCTGGTCATCTCCGTCCTGCTGCTGATCGTCAAGGCGGTGCAGCTCGGCCGCGGCTGACGGCGCGCCTGCCGGGTGCCAGACTGATGGCATGGCCAACGCGTCACCCCGTTTCCGTAAGCTCCTTGAGCATTTCCCCGCTTACCAGCCAGGCCGGACGCCGGTCAGCGCCGCGGGGAGATCGCACAAGCTGTCGTCCAACGAGTGCCCGTACGGGCCGCTGCCCTCGGTGGTCGAGGTCATCGCCGAGGAGGCGCTATCGGTCAACAGGTACCCGGACAACGCCGCGCACGCGCTGACCGAGGCGATCGCGGAACGGTACGGGGTGTCCGCGCGGCACGTCGCCGTCGGGTGCGGCTCGGTGGGGGTCACCCAGCAGCTCCTCGAGGCGGTGGGGGAGCCCGGAGCCGAGGTGCTCTACGCGTGGCGCTCCTTCGAGGCGTACCCGATCCTGGCCGACCTGGCCGGCGTGACCTCGGTCCGCGTGCCGCTCCGGGACGAGACGCACGACCTGGCCGCGATGGCGGACGCGATCACCCCGCGCACCAGGCTGATCTTCCTCTGCAACCCCAACAACCCGACCGGCACGGTGGTCCACACGCCCGAGATCGACGCGTTCCTTGAGCGGGTGCCCGGTGATTGCCTGGTGGTCATCGACGAGGCCTACCGCGAGTACGTCAGGGACGACGCGGTGCCGGACGGCGTGGGCCTGTACCGGTACCGGCCCAACGTCGCGGTGCTGCGCACCTTCTCCAAGGCCTACGGACTGGCCGGGTTGCGGGTCGGGTTCATGATCGCGGACGAGCCCGTCACGCAGGCGGCCAGGAAGACGATGCTGCCGTTCTGCGTAAACAGCATCGCGCAGGCCGCGGCGATCGCCTCCCTGGCGGCGGAGGCGGAGCTGCTCGAGCGGGTGGAGCTCATCGTCAAGGAGCGGACCAGGGTGCGCGAGGCGCTCATCGCCGAGGGGTGGGACGTGCCCCCGACCGAGGCCAATTTCGTCTGGCTCAGGCTCGGTGAGCGGACCCCAGAGTTCGCCGCCGCCTGCCAGGCAGCCGGAATCGCGGTGCGGGCCTTCGGCGCCGACGGCGCCCGGGTCAGCATCGGCGACCCCGACTCCAACAACGCCTTCCTCGACGTAGCCGGCGCCTTCCCCGGCCGCAACTAGCCCGGTAATAGCTCAGCACTGCTCGATGTCGGCGCCGAGGGCGCTGAAGCGCTGCGCGATGGTGGCGTGGCCCCGGTCGATCGGGTAGCCGGGCGTAACCACGGTCTCGCCCTCGGCGGCCAGGCCGGCCAGGATCAGCGCGATGCCGGTGCGCAGGTCGTGCGCCACGACCCGGGCGCCCCGGAACTCGGTGGGGCCGTGCACGATGACGCGGGTGCCGTCGAGCTCGACCCGGGCGCCCATCTTGTTGAGCTCGCCGACCAGCAGGTAGCGCCCGTCGTAGATCGTCTCGCGGATGTAGCTCGCGCCCTCGGCGAGGCAGGCCAGCGCCATGATCGGCGACTGCAGGTCGGTGGCGAACCCCGGGTACGGGCTGGTGATGACGTTGATCGGGCGCGGCGGCCGGTCCATGCGCACCGAGACCACCGCGCCCTTGGTGGCGAACTCCACGCCCATCTGCTCGAGCTTCCAGCGGACGACGCCGAAGTGATCCAGCGAGGCGCCGACCAGGTTCAGCTCGCCGCCGGTGATGGCCGCGGCCATCGCGAAGACGCCGGCGTCGATCCGGTCCGCCATCACGGTGTGCTCGACCGCGGTGAGCTCGTCGACGCCGTGCACGGTGATGAAGCCGGTGCCGCCGCCGGTGATGCGCGCGCCCATCTTGGTCAGGAACGCGATGACGTCGAGCACCTCGGGCTCTTGCGCGGTGTTGTCGATGACGGTCCGGCCCGGCGCCAGCGACGCGGCCATGATCAGGTTCTCGGTCCCGGTGTGCGACGGCGTGTCGAGGTACAGGTGCGCGCCCTGCAGCTTGCTGGCCTTGATGTGGATGACCGTCTCGCTCTCGTCGACGACGGCCCCGAGCCTGGCGAACCCCCGGTAGTGGAAGTCCAGGTTCCTGCTGCCCAGGTTGCACCCGCCGATGCCCTCGATGACCGCCTCGCCGAACCTGTGCAGCAGCGCGGGCACGAACAGCACCGAGCCCCGGAACCTGCGGGCGATCTCGGCCGGGAGTACGTGGCTGGTCAGGTGGGAGGCGTCGACGACCAGCGTGCGCTCGGCCTCGTGGAACTCGACCAGGGCACCGACCGCCTGGGCCAGCTCGACGGCGCGGCGCACGTCCTCGATCGGCGGCACGTTGCGGAGCACGGTACGGCCGTTGGCGGTGAGAAGCGACGCCGCGATCATCTTCAGCGCCGCGTTCTTCGCGCCCTGTACGAAGACCGTGCCGTGCAGCGGGGTGCCGCCCCGCACGCGGTAGCTCGTCTCGGGTCCGGAAGTCATGCGCGTCAGCTTAGCGTGGCGAGGCGCTCGAATACCGGGGCAAGTCGGGCTGTGTACCGCTCTGGGCGGAATACGAAGTCCAGTATTTCCTGGGTGATCGGCTGCCCGCGCGAAACCGCTTGCTTGCGCAGGTTTTCCCGGAACGGCGTGCCGCTGTCCCAGCTTTCCATGGCCGCCGCCTGCACCAGGGCGTACGCCTCCTCGCGGCTCATCCCGGCGCGGACCAGCTCGAGCAGCGCCGCCGAAGAGTAGATCAGGCCCCCGGTGGCGTCCAGGTTGGCGCGCATCCGGGCGGCGTCGACCGTCAGCCCCTCGACCAGCCCGGTCGTGAGGTGCAGCACGTAGTCGGTGGCGATGGCGGCGTCGGGCAGCGCGATGCGCTCCACGCTCGAATGCGAGATGTCCCGCTCGTGCCACAGTGGGATGCCCTCGGTCACCGGCGTCACGTACCCGCGGATCACCCGGGCGAGGCCGGCGATCCGCTCGGCGCGGATGGGGTTCTTCTTGTGCGGCATCGACGAGGAGCCCTTCTGGCCCTCGCTGAACGGCTCGGCCAGCTCGCGCACCTCGGTCCGCTGGCCGTGCCGCACCTCGAGCGCGATGGCCTCGCAGACGGTCGCGGCCAGGGCCAGCGCGCCGACCCACTCGGCGATCCCGTCGCGCATGACGACCTGGGTGGCCACGTCTGCGGGCCGGAGGCCGAGGGCGGGCATGACCTGTGCCTCCAGGGCGGGGTCGATGGTCGAGTAGGTGCCGACCGGACCGGACAGCGTGCCGACCGCTACCGCGGCCCTGGCCCGCACGATCCGGTCCCGGGCGCGCGCCATCCCGAACGCGAAGTCCGCCACCCGGTGCCCCCAGGTGTCCGGCTCGGCGTGGACGCCGTGCGTCCGCCCGGCGCGCAGCGTGTCCCGGTGGGCCAGCGCGTGGTCCCTGAGCACCGCGACCAGCCGGTCGGCTTTGGCGGTCAGCAGGTCGGTCGCCTCGGTGAGCTGGACCGCCAGTGCGGTGTCGAGCAGGTCAGAGGAGGTCATGCCGTAGTGCACGTACGCGGCGGCCGAACGGGGGATGGTGTTGTCCGCCCACGCGGTCAGGAACGCGATGACGTCGTGCCCGGTCACGGCCTCGATCGCCGCGACCGCCTCCGGTGTCGGCGGCGGGGCCGAGCGCACCGGCTCGACGGCGTCGACGGGCACGGTGCCCGCCCTGGCCTGCGCCTCCAGGACCAGGACCTCGACCCGGCACCACAGCTCGTACTTGTGCGCCTCGCTCCAGACCCGCCCCATCTCGGGCAGCGTGTACCGCTCGATCACGCTCTATCCTCTCCGGGGGAGCGATCCCCCCCCAGACCCCCCTGCTCTTGGGGGGCTGTCCGCCCCCCCAAACCCCCCTGAGCGATGTCGCGGCGGTACCAGCCGCCGCGCATCTCGATCGTGCCAGCCAGCTCGTAGGCCGCGCGGCGCGCGGCGGCGACGTCGCCGCCTGACCCGACGACGTTGAGCACCCGGCCCCCGGCCGACACCAGGGCGCCGTCCGCATCACGGGACGTCCCTGCGTGCAGGACGTAGGCATGGGCCGGGGCGGGTACCACCGCTCGTTCGGGATAAAGGATCTTCTCGCCCCGCACGGGACGCTCCGGGTAGCCCTCGGCGGCGATCACCACGGTCACCGCGGCACCCGGGCGCCAGGCGGGAGCTGGGGTGCCGGCCAGGTTCCCGGTGGCCGCGGCGTGCAGCAGCGGCGCGAGCGGGGTGGCGAGCCGGTCCAGGATCACCTGCGTCTCCGGGTCACCGAACCTGGCGTTGAACTCCACCACGCGGGGGCCCGCCGCGGTCAGGCACAGGCCCGCGTACAGCAGGCCGCGGTACGGCCGGCCGCGCAGGCGCAGGGCGTCCACGGCGGGCTGGATGACCGTGTCCAGCATGCGCTCGGCCAGGTCGGCCGGGGCCCAGGGGAGCGGGGCGTACGCGCCCATGCCGCCGGTGTTCGGGCCGAGGTCGCCGTCGCGGGCGCGCTTGAAGTCCTGCGCCGGGAGCAGCGGGACCGCCGTCGTGCCGTCGGTGACCGCGAACAGCGACACCTCGGGGCCGTCGAGGAACTCCTCGATCACCACCGTGCCGCAGGCGCCGGCGTGCGCCCGCGCCGTGGCCAAGTCGGTGGTGACGACCACGCCCTTGCCGGCCGCCAGGGCGTCGTCCTTGACCACGTACGGCGGGCCGAACGCCGCGAGCGCCTCGTCCGCCTCGGCGCGGGTCGTGCACGTCCGCGACGCCGCGGTCGGGATGCCCGCGTCCGCCATGACCTGCTTGGCGAACGACTTCGACCCCTCGATCAGCGCGGCGCCCGCGTCCGGCCCGAAGCACGCGAAGCCGTCCTCGCGCAGGGCGTCGGCCGCCCCCGCGACCAGCGGCGCCTCCGGGCCGATCACCACCAGGTCCGGGCTGAGCTTGCGGGTCAGCGCCAGGATCGCGTCGGGAGCCGGGGCCACCTCCGGGTGGGTTTCGGCGAGCGCCGCGATGCCCGGGTTGCCCGGGGCGGCGTGCAGGCTCTCCGTCTCACCGCTCAGCGCGCGGATGATCGCGTGCTCACGGCCCCCCGACCCGATGACGAGAATGCGCACGCCTACGCTCCGGGGAGCAGGGGCCGGAGCTGTAGCGTCTGGTCGCGGCGGGGGCCCACGCCGACCGCGCTGACCGGCGCGCCGATCATCTTCTCCACCGCCGAGACGTAATTCCGCGCGTTCGCGGGCAGCTCGGCGAAGGTTCTGGCTTTGGAGACGTCCTCCGCCCACCCGTCGAAGTACTCGTAGACGGGCACGGCGTGGTGGAACTCGGTCTGGGTCATCGGGAGCTCGTCGTGCCTGGTCCCGCCCACGTCGTACGCCACGCAGACCGGCACCTGGTCCAGGCCGGACAGCACGTCGAGCTTGGTCAGGAAGAAGTCGGTGATCCCGTTCACCCGCGTGGCGTACCTGGCGATGACCGCGTCGAACCAGCCGGTGCGGCGCGGCCGGCCGGTGGTCACGCCGTACTCCGCGCCGGTCTGGCGGAGCCAGTCGCCGGTGGCGTCACGGAGTTCGGTGGGGAAGGGGCCCTCGCCGACGCGGGTCGTGTACGCCTTGACCACGCCGATGACCTTGGCGATCCTGGTGGGCCCGATGCCCGAGCCGGCGCAGGCGCCCCCGGCGGTCGGGGAAGACGAGGTGACGAACGGGTACGTGCCGTGGTCCACGTCGAGCATCGTGGCCTGGGCGCCCTCGAGCAGGACGACCTGCCCGTCGTCCAGGGCGCGGCCCAGGACCAGCGTGGTATCGGTCACGTAGGGCCGGAGCCGGTCCGCGTACCGCAGGTACTCCTCGGCGACCGCCCGCGGGTCGATGCCGCGCCGGTTGTAGACCTTGGACAGGATCTGGTTCTTCTCCCGCAGCACGAGCTCGAGCTTCTGGCCCAGGATGCCGGGATCGAACAGGTCCTGGACGCGGATCCCGACCCGGGCCATCTTGTCGCCGTACGCCGGCCCGATACCGCGGCCCGTGGTGCCGATCCGCGAGCTGCCGAGGAAGCGCTCGGTCACCTTGTCCAGGGCCCGGTGGTACGGCATGATCAGGTGCGCGTTCGCCGAGACGAGCAGCTTCCCGCAGTCCACCCCGCGCGCGGTCAGCGCGTCGATCTCGTCGATCAGCACCTGCGGGTCGATCACCACGCCGTTGCCGATGACCGGGACGACCTCGGGGGACAGCACGCCGGACGGGAGCATGTGCAGCGCGTAGCTCTCCTCGCCGATGACGACCGTGTGGCCCGCGTTGTTGCCGCCCTGGTAGCGCACCACGTAGTCCACGCGGTCGCCGAGCAGGTCGGTGGCCTTGCCCTTGCCCTCGTCGCCCCACTGGGCGCCGACCAGAACGATCGCGGGCATCGGCGCGTCCCTTCTGCCGGTGCGGGCCCTGCATGTTGAAGCACCTGCATAATGAAGCCCCTGCTCAGGCGCAAGCGCGGCAGGGGCTCTTGCGATCCGAGATTACCCGCAAAACCGGCGTGCTCGCGAACAGCGACACGCGCAGCTGCGGCAACGCCCGCTAGCCCGGCGGGCGGCTCGCGAGCTCGGCGTCGAGTTCGGTGGCCGCGGTGGCGCTGCTGTCGCGCAGGAACTCCTGGCAGCGCCGCGCCTCGTCGTCCTCGCCGATCGCGCCGGCCGCCGCGCCCAGCGTGTGCAGCGACCGCAGGAACCCGCGGTTCGGCTCGTGCTCCCACGGGATCGGGCCGTGCCCGTGCCACCCGGCCCGGCGCAGCTGGTCCAGGCCGCGGTGGTAGCCCGTCCGCGCGTACGCGTAGGCGGTGACCGCGTCGTCGCGCCAGAGCGCCTGGACCGCCAGGGCGGCCCAGGCCGCCGAGTACCCGGGGAACCGCGCCGCCACCCCGGCGGGCGTATCGTGGGCCTCCCGCAGCGCCGCCGCCGCTTCCTCGTCCTCCGGCAGGTACGTGGGCGCAGGCCCGCCGAGCAGGTTCTCTCGTTCCATCGCCGTCCCTACGACAGGTGATGCCCGGCGGACATGAGGTCCTCGCAGGCGTGGGTCACCCGGGCCGCCATGCCGGCCTCGCCGGCCTTGCCGTAGCTGCGCGGGTCGTAGTCCTTCTTGCTGCCGACGTCGCCGTCCACCTTGAGCACGCCGTCGTAGTGAGCGAACATGTGGCCCGCGATGGGCCTGGTGAACGCGTACTGGGTGTCGGTGTCGATGTTCATCTTGACCACGCCGTAGGAGATGGCCTCCCTGATCTCCTCAAGCGCCGACCCTGACCCGCCGTGGAAGACCAGGTTGAACGGCTTGTCCTGGCCGTACTTCTGCCCCACGGCGTCCTGGATGTCCTTGAGGATGGACGGGCGCAGCTTCACGTGCCCGGGCGCGTAGACGCCGTGCACGTTCCCGAACGTCGCGGCCAGGATGTACCGGCCCCGCTCGCCGAGCCCGAGCGCCTCGGCGGTGGCCAGGGCGTCTTCCGGCGTGCTGTACAGCTTCTCGTTGATCTCGCCGACGACCCCGTCCTCCTCGCCGCCGACCACGCCGATCTCCATTTCCATGATGGTGTGCGCGGCCGAGCACTCCTCCTCCGAGATCGGCGGCGATCTGGAGGTTCTCGGCCAGCGGGACCGCCGAGCCGTCCCACATGTGCGACTGGAACAGCGGCTCCTCCCCGCGCTCCACGCGCCCGCGGGAGATCGCCACCAGCGGGCGCATGTACCCGTCGAGCTTGTCCTTCGGGCAGTGGTCCGTGTGCAGGGCGATGTGGATGGGGTACCTGGCCGCCACGACGTGCGCGAACTCGGCCAGCGCGGTGGCGCCGACCACCATGTCCTTGACCGAGCCCGACAGGTACTCGGCGCCGCCGGTCGAGACCTGCACGATCCCGTCGCTGCCGGCGTCCGCGAACCCCTTGAGCGCGGCGTTCAGTGTCTGGCTCGAGGTGACGTTGATCGAGGGGTAGGCGAAGCCCCGCTGCTTGGCCGCATCAAGCATCTGGGCGTAGACCTCGGCGGTCGCGATAGGCATGGCGCTGACTCCCTTGAGCTTTTGTGACTGAGCTTGGTGACGAGGGGCGTTGGGCCCAACTCTAGACATGAAGCACGGATTAAGATGCACCAGGCATGGCCAGGCATGCGGTACAACAGGAACCCTATGGAGAGCTTTCTCACCTCGGCGGGGTACGCCGCGCTTATCATATTCGGCTTCCTCGAGGCGGCCTGCATCCCGATCTCGTCGGAGATCACGTTCGGGTTCGCCGGGGTGCTCGCTTACCAGGGCCATCTCAACCTGGCCCTGGTTATCATCATCGGCTCGCTGGCCGAACTCGGCGGGTCCTACGCCTCGTACTGGGTCGGCCGGATCGGCGGCAGGCCGCTCGTGGATAAGATCGGCCGCTACGTCCTGGTCACCCAGTCCGACGTCGACCGCGCCGAGCGCTTCCTGGCGGGCCGCGGTGCCTGGGCCATCCCCGTCGGCCGGATGCTCCCCTTCGTCCGCGCCTTCACCTCCATCGTGGCCGGCCTGATCCGGGTCCCGGCGGGCCGCTTCGGGGTGCTCAGCCTGATCGGCACCGTCATCTACGCGGCGGCGCTCTCCTCGATCGGGTACGGGCTGGGCAGCGCCTGGCAGCACATCAGCCACGGCCTGACCGTCGCCGGGTACGCGATCTTCGCCGTCGTGGTCATCGCCATCGTCGCGTTCGTCGTGTACCGCCTGCGCCAGTTCCGCCGCGAAGACGCCGAACGCCGCGCCCAGGCCGCGGGTACCCGCGGCCAGCCGCCGTCACGGCCCGGGGCGCACCGCGCGAACCGGTCAGACACCCAGGTCTGACAGGGTAAACGCGGCGCGGAACGCCAGGCCGCGCTCGGTCACCCGCTCCCTGGCCCCCCGGTCCACCACCACGGCCACCCCGACCACCTCCGCGCCCGCCTCGCGCAGGGCGTCGACCGCGGTCAGCGAGGAAGCCCCGGTCGTCGACGTGTCCTCGACGACCAGGACCCGCCGCCCGGCCACGTCGGGGCCCTCGATCCGGCGCTGCAGGCCGTGCTGCTTCTCCGCCTTCCGCACCACGAACGCGTCGATCGGCGTTCCGCCTTCGGCCACCGCGGCGTGCATCATCGCCGCCGCGACCGGGTCGGCGCCCAGCGTCAGGCCGCCGGCCGCCTCGTACTCCAGGTCGCGGGTCAGGTCGAGCATGACCCGCCCGGCCAGCGGCGCCACGCTCCCGTCGAGCAGGACCCGGCGCAGGTCGATGTACCAGTCGGCGTGCTGGCCGGACGAGAGGATGAAATCGCCGCGGACGACGGCCTTGGCCCTGATCGCCGCGAGTAGTTCGGCGCGATCGCTCACGGCAGGTGATCCTACGGCCTCTAGGCAGCGCAAATGCACAGAAAGCCAGCCCGGCAGCGGGTACGTCACCTACGCTTAGGTCCGACAGACCCGCTACCCGGAGAAAGGACGGTGCGGCCGTGGATCGCTGTGCGCTGTTCGTCGACGCTGGCTACGTGCTCGCCGACGGCGCCATGGCCGTGCACGGGACGCGCCGTGGCGAGTCAGTGTCGTGGGACTACGAGGGACTCCTCTCCTTCTTCGCCGGCCTGGTCACCGAGCGGACCGGGCTGCCGCTGCTGCGCTGCTACTGGTATGAGGCCACCGTAGACGGCCGGCGCACCGCGGAGCAGGATGCGCTCGCCGACATGCCGGGGATCAAGCTCCGGGTGGCGAAGATCCGCCCCGGCCGCCGCGAGGGCGTGGAAACCGAGATCCACCGCGACCTGACCACGCTGGCGCGCAACAACGCGATCAGCGACGCGCTCGTGGTCAGCGCGGAAGAGGACCTGGCGCAGGTCATCGCGGACGTGCAGGACCTGGGCATGCGCGTCAGCCTGATGCACATCGCGGTCGACGGGAACTGGACCATCTCCCGGGCCCTCCGCCAGGAATCGGACGACATCATCGAGATCGGCGGCGAGCACCTGCGGCCCTACGTGGAGCTGATCGCCGGCGCCGAGCCCGCCCTGTCCGACGACCCCGACCTGGCCGACCTCGCCCAGGCGCGGCCGCTGGCCAACGGCCACGCGGCCAGCGGGACGGGTTCCTACCAGCCGATGCCGGCCTCGTCGGGGAACCACGCGCCCCCGTCGATCTACACCGCACCGGTCGTGGCGGAGTACCAGCGGCCCTCGCTCCAGCTCCCCAGGGTCGCCGCGCCCGACCGGTCCCGCGAGGACCGCCCAGCGCGCGAGGACCGCCCGTCCCGCGAAGACCGCCCGTCCCGGGAGGACCGGCCGTCCCGAGAGGACCGGGACTGGGGCGCGCCCGCGCCCGCGGCCGTCAACGGCGACGCGCAGCCGCAGCCGCGACAGGACATCTACGCCGCGCCCGCGTCGGCGCCGACCGCCGCCCGGCCCAGGCCGGAGCGCCAGGAATCCGCGCCGCCGTCCCCGGCCGCGTGGGCCCGGCCCGCCGAGGACGCCTCGGCCTATGCCCCGAGTCAGCCGGGCGCGCCCGAGACGGTCACCGGCCTGGCAGGGGTGCCGGGACCAGGTCCGGGCCCGGAGCCCGCCCCGGCTCAGGGCGGCCAGCTCCGCCGGCTGCCTACGAGGTCCGGCGGCCAGGGATCCGTGGGGTCCATGGGTCCGATGGGTGCCGCCGGCGTCACGATGCCCCAGCCGGGCCAGCACGCCGCGCCGGGCCAGGGATCGCCCCGCAATTCCCCGTACAGCGGCCCGCAGCCGGTCGCGACGTCACCGCCCCCCGGCTACGCCACGACGGGCGGGATCTCGCTCTCCGAGGCGGTGCAGGCCGCGCACGAGGAAGGTCAGGAGTTCGGCGGGTCGGTCGCCAGGGACGCGCCCGCGCTGTGGCTGGAGGCCGTGCTGGCCAGGAAGCCGCGCATGCCATCGGACCTCGAGGCCCGGCTGCTGCAGGGCTCCGCGCTGCCGATCGACTACCTGCTCCACGACGAGGTCCGGCACGCGCTGCGCCGCGGCTTCTGGGACGCCCTCGAGCGTACTCGTCGGTAGTAAACGGCAGACGCCCGGAATGTCTATCACCTCGGCGGGTAGGGTCTTGAACGTGGTTGTGCTGTCCGGCGAGCTGTTCGACGCCATCGAGGTCAACGCGGCCCGGACGGGTAACCACCAGCGCGCCGCGGTGCGGATGAGCAGGCTGGCCGTCCAGGCCACGCCAGGTGCCATGTCCCGAGCCGAGGCCCACGTGCGGGCGGGCGAGCAGTGGCTCCTCGCCGACGAGCCCGCGACGGCCGCGGATGAGTTCCGCGCGGCGATCGCCGACGCCGGCCCGACGCTGGACGACCCCAGGGTCCCGCTCGCCCGGGCCATGTTCGCCCTGGACCGCCCCGCCGAGGCCGACGAGCTGCTGAGCGAGCTGACCACTTCCGGCGGCCGGTCGGTGCCGCGCACGTGTGACCTGGTGGCCGAGCTGCTCACCGAGCAGGGCGACCTGCGCGGCGCGCTCGACTGGGCGACCGCGGGCGTGCAGGCGTGCCTGGGCGGCGACGACCCCGATGAGCTCCCGCTGCTGCTGCGCCTGCGGTACCGGGTCCGGGTCGACCTCGGCCTGCCCGAGGACGAGTACGACAAAATGCTCGACAGCACCCAGCGCGGCCTGCGGGACGGCCCCGCCGCCGGGACCTGAGCCCGGGACCTGAGCCCGGGACCCGGGCCTAGACCCGGGCCTAGACCCGGGCCTAGACCCGGGCCACCGTCAGCGCGTCCCGGTTTGCGTTCACGTCGACCCGCACCTCGTCGCCGTCGACGATCTCGGCGGCTAGCAGCGCGCGGGCGAGCTGGTCACCCACGGCCGACTGGACGAGCCTGCGCAGCGGCCTGGCCCCGTACACCGGGTCGAAGCCGGTCATGGCCAGCCATTCCCGCGCTGCCGGGGTCACGGTCAGGGTCAGCCGGCGTCCGGCGAGCCGCTCGGCCAGCCGCTCGACCTGCAGGTCCACGATCTGCGTGAGCTCCGCGTTCGACAGCGCGTCGAAGACGATCACGTCGTCGAGCCGGTTCAGGAACTCGGGCTTGAACGCGGCCCGGACCGCGGAGAGCACCGCCTCCCGCTTGGCCATCTCGTCACCGAACGCCGGGTCGGCGATGAACTGGGAACCGAGGTTGGAGGTGAGGACCAGGATGGTGTTCCTGAAGTCCACCGTGCGGCCCTGGCCGTCGGTCAGCCTGCCGTCGTCGAGCACCTGGAGCAGCACGTCGAAGATCTCGGAGTGCGCCTTCTCCACCTCATCGAGCAGCACCACGCAGTAGGGCCTGCGCCGCACGCGCTCGGTGAGCTGGCCGCCCTCCTCGTAGCCGACGTACCCCGGCGGGGCGCCGATCAGCCGCGCGACCGAGTGCTTCTCGGAGTACTCGCTCATGTCGATGCGGATCATGGCCCGCTCGTCGTCGAACAGGAACTCGGCGAGCGCCTTGGCCAGCTCCGTCTTGCCGACGCCGGTCGGGCCGAGGAACAGGAACGAGCCGGTCGGCCGGTCCGGGTCGGACACTCCCGCCCGGGCCCGGCGCACCGCGTCGGAGACGGCCTGGACGGCCCGCGCCTGGCCGATCACCCGCTTGCCGAGCTCGGCCTCCATCCGGAGCAGCTTGGCCGTTTCCCCCTCGAGCAGCCGCCCGGCGGGGATGCCGGTCCACGACGACACCACGTCCGCGACGTCATCCGGGCCGACCTCCTCCTTCACCATGGGCGCCGTAGCCGGGTCGCCCGCCGCCCCGGTCCCGTCTTCCGAATTAGCCGAACGAGCGGTCGCACTCGCCCGCTCAAGCTCGGCCTCCACGGACTTGATCTCCCCGTTCTCGAGGCGCGCCCACTCGTCCAGGTCGTTGGCCAGCTTCGCCCGCTCGACCTGGACCCAGAGATCGTCGAGGCGCTTCTTCAGCTCGCCGACCCGGTTGAGGCCGCCCTTCTCCCGCTCCCAGCGCGCGACGAGCGTGTCGAGCTGCTCCTGGCTGTCGGCCATGCTGGCGCGCAGCCGCTCGAGCCGCTCCTTGCTCGCCGGGTCTGATTCCTTGGCCAGGGAGACCTCTTCCATCTTCATCCGGTCGACAGCCCGCCGAAGTTCGTCGATCTCGACCGGCTGGGAATCGATTTCCATCCGGAGCCGGGAGGCGGACTCGTCGATCAGGTCGATCGCCTTGTCGGGCAGGAAGCGCGCCGTGATGTACCTGTCGGACAGGACGGCCGCGGCGACCAGCGCCGCATCGGAGATCTGGACCTGGTGGTGCGCCTCGTAGCGCCCCTTCAGCCCGCGCAGGATCGCGATCGTCTCCTCCACGGAGGGCTCGCCGACGAACACCTGCTGGAACCGCCGCTCGAACGCCGGGTCCTTCTCGATCCGCTCCCGGTACTCATCCAGCGTGGTGGCGCCCACCATCCGCAGCTCGCCGCGGGCCAGCATCGGCTTGAGCATGTTGCCGGCGTCCATGGCCCCCTCGGCGGCGCCCGCGCCGACCACGGTGTGCAGCTCGTCGATGAACGTGATCACCCGGCCCTCGCTCTGCCGGATCTCGTTCAGCACGGCCTTGAGGCGCTCCTCGAACTCCCCGCGGTACTTCGCCCCGGCCACCATGGCGCCCAGGTCGAGCGCGATCAGCCGCTTGCCGCGCAGCGATTCGGGGACGTCACCCGTCACGATCCGCTGCGCGAGACCCTCGACGACCGCGGTCTTGCCCACCCCGGGCTCCCCGATCAGCACCGGGTTGTTCTTCGTCCGGCGGGACAGCACCTGGATGACCCGCCTGATCTCGGTGTCCCGGCCGACGACCGGGTCCAGCTTGCCGTCCCTGGCCTGCTGGGTCAGGTCGATCCCGTACTTCTCGAGCGCCTTGAAGGTGCCTTCCGGGTCCTGGGTGGTCACCCGCGCGCTTCCGCGGATCTGGCTGAACGCCTCGAGGAGCGCGTCGGCGGTGGCGCCGTTGGCGACCAGGATGTTCTTGGCGTCGCCCCCGTCCGCGGCCAGCCCCACGAGCAGGTGCTCGGTGGAGATGTACTCATCGCCCAGTTCCTTGGCCCGGCGGGTCGCCGTGGCGACCGCCGACAGCAGCGGGCGGGACATCTCCGGGGCGCTGGCCGTGGTCCCGTGCACGCGCGGCAGCTGGGCCAGGCGCTCTTCCGCCCGCTTGACGACCAGCGCCGGGTCTACGCCGATATGCCGGAGCAACTGGACGGCCAGGCCGTCCGTCTGCTCGACCAGGGCGAGCAGCAGGTGCACCGGGTCGACCTGCGGGCTCCCGTCCGCCGCGGCGCGGCGGATCGCGACCGACAGCGCGTCCTGGCTCTTGTGGGTGAGCTTGTCATCAGCCATTTCTATCTCCAACGGGCAGCTCAGTTCCCCTGGGCGGCCCAGTTACGTAATCCCTCAGTCACTTATCCGGTCGGGGCTGGCCCGGTGCCGGTTCCCACACGGCCACCCGCGCGCCGCGCACGGGCACGAGCCCCGACCTGGTGTCGGCGCCGGTCCGACGCAGCTCGGCCAGCCGGGCCGCCACGGCCCGGGTGGATTCCAGCTCCAGGCGGAGCTGGGCGATCTCGGCGTGCATCTCCGCGATCAGCCTGCGCGCCTGATCCAGCTCCCTGAGCTGGGTCAGGATGAGCTTGATCCCGGAGAGGTTGACGCCCTCGTCCTGCGATAGCCGCTGGATCTCGCGCAGGGCCAGGATGTCTCGCATCGAGTAGCGCCGGCCGCCGCCGCCGCTGCGGCCCGGGGAGACCAGGCCGCGCCGCTCGTACTCGCGCAGCGTCTGCGGGTGCATGCCGGAAAGCTCGGCGGCCACCGAGATGACGTAGACCGGCAGGTCATCCGACATGTCGTATTGGCTGCTCATGTTCCCTCCCCTCAGGCCTCTTTCGCCCGCTCGAGAAGTTCCTCGCGCGGGTCCTGGCCCGCGGTGGCCTCGCGCAGGTCCTCGATGGCGCTGCGGGCCTTGCCGTTCAGGTCCTTCGGCACCATCACCTCGACCGTGACGAGCATGCTGCCGGTGGTGCCGTCCTTTCGGCGCACCCCCTTGCCCTGGACCCTGAAGGTCCGCCCGTTCGGGGTGCCGGCCGGGATCCGCACGGTCACCGGCGCGCCGCGGTGCGCGGGCACCTTGACCTCCGCGCCGAGGGCCAGCTCGGCGAACGTCACCGGCACGGTCACCGTGAGGTTGTCACCGGTCCGGCCGAACACCGGGTGCGGATTCACGTGCACGCGGACGTACAGGTCACCGGCCGGGCCGCCGCGCTCGCCGGGCGCGCCCTTGCCGGGGATCTTGATCCGCTGGCCGTCGGCGACGCCCGCCGGGATCCGCGTCTGGATGGTGCGCGAGCTCATCGCGCGGCCGCTGCCCGAGCAGTCCGGGCAGGGGTCCTCCACGACCAGGCCGCGGCCGTGACACTCCTTGCACGGCTCGATCGTCCCGAACGAGCCGAGGTTCCGGCTCTCCTGGCCGGTCCCGTTGCAGGTCGGGCAGACCTTGGGCACCGTGCCCGCCTTGGCGCCCGTGCCGCGGCAGGTGGGGCAGGCGCCCTCGCCGACCAGCCGCAGCGCCACCGTGGTCCCGTCGATCGCGTCAGCGAAGCTCAGCGTCGTCTCGGTCTCGACGTCGGCCCCCCGGCGCGGCCTGTTCTGCGCGGTGGTGCGACCACCGCCGCCGAACACCCCGCCGAACAGGTCGCCGAGGCGCCCTCCGGCGTCCCCGGCGCCGCTGAAGATGTCGCCTAGGTCGAAGCCGCCGAAGCCGCCGCTGGTGCCCGTCCGGTTCCCGGTCGGGACGCGGAAGCCGCCGGGGAACAGCGAGCGCGCCTCGTCGTACTCCTTGCGCCGCTTCTCGTCCGACAGCACCGAGTACGCCTCGGATATCTCCTTGAAGCGGTCCTCGGCCGAGGAGTCGCCCTTGTTGGCGTCCGGGTGGTACTTGCGGGCCAGCTTGCGGTACGCGGTCTTGATCTCGGCCGGCTTGGCGGTCTTGGTGACCCCCAGGGTCTTGTAGTAATCCTTCTCGAGGAAGTCCTTCGTGCTCATGCCGCCTCGCTGGCTTGTCTAGTTACCTTCCTCGCCTGTCGGCCATTCGGCTTCGTTGCTGATGCCGTCCGGGCCGGTCGCTGGCTCCGCGACCGCGACCCTGGCCGGCCGCAAGATCCTTTCGCCCACCTTGTAACCGGGCTGAAGGATCTCGACGCACGTGTCCTCGGCGACGTCGGGTGAATAGGTACTGGTCAGGGCCTCGTGGATCTTGGGATCGAACGGGTCGCCCTTCTCCCCGTAGGTCACCAGGCCGAGCCTGCCCAGCGCCGCCTGCAGTGAGTCGGCGACCGATTTGAACCCGCCGGACAGCTCGCCGTGGTCCCGGGCCTGCCCGATCGCATCCAGCACCGGGAGCAGGCCGGCCAGCGTGGTGGCCACCGCCTGCTCGCGCACGGCGGCGCGGTCCCGGTCGACCCTCTTGCGGTAGTTGGCGTACTCGGCCTGCAGGCGCTGCAGGTCGGCGGTCCGCTCTGCCAGCCGGGCCGTCGCCTCCGCGACGGCATCCTGCCGTTCGGCGGTGATCACGTCCTCCACGATCCCCTCAATAACTTCGTCAACGTCATCTACGGCCTCTACGGCCTCTACGGCCTCGTCGGCCTCAGCGACCGCTGCGGCTGCAGAGGCAACTGCGGCCTCTGCGGCCTTGAGGTCGTCCTCGCCCGTTCCGGGCTCGCCGTCGGCGACCCCGGCCGGTCCGGAGGCGCTGGCCGACTCGGAGGCGGCGGCCAGGCCGGCACCACTGGTGCCGGCCGGCTGAGAAGCCGCGTGCCTTCCCCGGACCTGACCCGTTACCGGGTCGATCCTCCGGTTGTCGTGGACGACCGGCCCGGAGCCCGTCTCCTCGGATGCTGGCATCAGGCCGCTCCGCCCTCGCCCGCGTTCCCGTCGTCAACGATCTCCGCCTCGACGACCTCATCGTCGTCGGGGGTCTGGTTGCCGCTGTCCGCCGAACCGGACTGCGCACTGGCCTGGGCCGCCTGGGCCTGCTGGTAGATGGCGGTACCCATCTTCTGGCTGGTCTTGGCGGCGTTCTCGGTGGCCGTGCGGATGGCGTCGGTGTCGTTGCTCTCCAGCGCCTTCTTGACCTCCGCGATCGCGGACCGCACCTCGGACTTGATGTCCTCGGGCACCTTGTCCTCGTTCTCGCCGAGGAACTTCTCGGTGCTGTAGACCAGCGTGTCGGCCTGGTTGCGGATCTCGGCCTCCTCGCGGCGCTGGCGGTCCTCCTCGGCGTACTGCTCGGCGTCCCTGACCATCTTCTCGATGTCGTCCTTGGGCAGCGCCGAACCGCCGGTGATCGTGACGGACTGCTGCTTGCCGGTGCCCAGGTCCTTGGCGTTCACGTTCACGATGCCGTTGGCGTCGATGTCGAACGCGACCTCGATCTGCGGCACGCCGCGGGGCGCGGGCGCGATGCCGGCCAGCTCGAACATGCCGAGCTTCTTGTTGTACGCGGCGATCTCACGCTCGCCCTGGAACACCTGGATCTGCACCGAAGGCTGGTTGTCCTCGGCCGTGGTGAAGATCTCCGACCGCTTGGTCGGGATCGTGGTGTTCCGCTCGATCAGCTTGGTGAAGATCCCGCCCTTGGTCTCGATGCCCAGCGACAGCGGGGTCACGTCGAGCAGCAGGACGTCCTTGACCTCGCCCTTGAGCACGCCGGCCTGCAGGCAGGCGCCGACCGCCACGACCTCATCCGGGTTAACGCCCTTGTTCGGCTCCTTGCCGCCGGTCAGCGACTTGACCAGGTCGACCACAGCGGGCATCCGGGTGGACCCGCCGACGAGCACCACGTGGTGGATGTCCTCGAGCTTGATGCCGCCGTCCTTGATGACCTGCTGGAACGGGCCCTTGCAGCGGTCGAGCAGGTCGGAGGTCATCCGCTGGAACTCCGCGCGGGTCAGCTTGGCGTCCAGGTGCAGCGGGCCGTCCGCCGAGTGGGAGATGTACGGCAGGTTGATCTGCGACTCCGCCGACTGGGAGAGCTCGATCTTGGCCTTCTCCGCGGCCTCGCGCAGCCGCTGGAGCGCCATCTTGTCCTTGGACAGGTCGATCCCGTACCCGTTCTTGAAGTCCTTGACCAGCCAGTCCACGACGCGCTGGTCCCAGTCGTCGCCGCCCAGGTGGTTGTCGCCGTTGGTCGCCTTGACCTCCACGACGCCCTCGCCCACCTCGAGCAGGGACACGTCGAACGTGCCGCCACCCAGGTCGAAGACCAGAATGGTGGCCTCACCCTCCTTGTCCAGGTGGTAGGCCAGCGCGGCGGCGGTCGGCTCGTTGATGATCCGGAGCACGTTCAGCCCAGCGATCTGCCCGGCCTCCTTGGTGGCCTGGCGCTGAGCGTCGTTGAAGTACGCCGGGACGGTGATCACCGCGTCGGTGATCTTCTCGCCCAGGTAGGCCTCCGCGTCCCTCTTCAGCTTCTGCAGGATGAAAGCGCTGATCTGCTGGGGGGTGAACTTCTTGCCGTCGATGTTGATGGTCCAGTCGGTACCCATCTGCCGCTTGACCGAACGGACGGTCCGGTCCACGTTGGTGACGGCCTGCCGCTTGGCGACCTCGCCGACGAGTACCTCGGAGTTCTTGGCGAAGGCCACGACTGAGGGAGTCGTCCGTGAGCCCTCGGCGTTGGCGATGACCGTAGGCTCGCCGCCCTCAAGGATGGCGACGACAGAGTTGGTCGTCCCCAGGTCAATCCCTACCGCACGTGCCATGAGCAGTCCTTGTGTGTGTGTGTGTTGAAGTTGAGTAGTCCGCGCCCAAGCTT
Organism: uncultured Actinomycetes bacterium; assembly: GCA_963789225.1. GTDB lineage: Bacteria > Actinomycetota > Actinomycetes > Streptosporangiales > Streptosporangiaceae > Palsa-504. The sequence goes on along the minus strand of CAWBKD010000024.1, from coordinate 36,624 downwards.
GCCAGCGGGGGCTCCCGCCGTCAAATGACTTGAGTCATATAGGCTCAACTTAGCTCGGCCGCCATCCATTCCCGGCCACCGGGGATTTTTGCCCTACGCTGGTGCTTTCGGATACCCGGGAGGTTGGTGTGGTCCTGCGGATGACGGTCGGCCTGGTCCTGACCGCGATCGCGCTCGCGGTCGCCGGGCGGCGGCTGTGGTGGCTCAAGCGGCTGGCGGCCACCGGGCAGCCCGCCCCGGAGCGCATCGCCTCCGCGCGGGCCCACCTCGGCCGTGACCTGTCCACGCAGGCTACCGAGGTGATCGGGCAGCGCAAGCTGCTCAAGTGGTCGGTGCCGGGCATGGCGCACGCCCTGACCTTCTGGGGCTTCATCGTCCTGTTCCTGACGATCATCGAGGCGTACGGCGACCTGTTCAGCCGGAAGTTCGCGATCATCTGGATCGGGCACTGGGCCGCCATCGGTTTCATTGAGGATCTGTTCAGCGTCGGGGTGCTCGCCGGGATCGTCACGTTCACGGTGATCAGGGTGCGAAACAACCCGCACCGGGAGGGCCGCGCGTCGCGGTTCTTCGGCTCGCACACCCGCGCCGCGTGGCTGGTCCTCGGCATGATTTTCCTGGTCATCGCCACCCTGCTGCTGTATCGGGGCGCGCAGATCGACACCGGCTTCTTTCCCTACGCGCACGGCGCGTTCGCGAGCCAGATCGTCGGGCACTGGCTGCATCCCCTGGGCACCGGGGTGAACAGCGCGCTCGAGGCGGTGTTTATTCTCGCCCAGCTCGGGGTCATCATGGCGTTCGCGGTCATCGTGGTGTACTCCAAGCACCTGCACATCGCGTTGGCCCCGGTGAACGTCCTGTTCTCGCGTCGGCCGAACGCCCTCGGCGCGCTCGAGCCGATGCGGTCCGGCGGCAAAGTCCTCGACTTCGAGGATGCCGACCCGGACACCGACGTGTTCGGCCTGGGCAAGATCGAGGATTTCACCTGGAAGGGCCTGCTGGACATGGCCACCTGCACCGAGTGCGGGCGATGCCAGTCGCAGTGCCCGGCCTGGGCCACAGGCAAGCCGCTATCCCCCAAGCAGGTCATCCTCGACCTGCGCGACCACGCGTTCGCCAAGGCGCCGTACCTGCTGGCCGCCTCCGATGCCGAGCGGGACAAGCTCCCCGACGCGGTCAAGGCCGAGGCCGAGCGCCCGCTGGTCGGCAAGGACGGCGGCGTGATCGACCCCGACGTGATCTGGTCGTGCACGAACTGCGGCGCGTGCGTCGAGGAGTGCCCGGTGGACATCGAGCACATCGACCACATCGACGGGATGCGGCGCTACCAGGTGCTGATCGAGTCGGCGTTCCCGGTCGAGGCCGCCGGCATGCTCAAGAACCTGGAGAACAAGGGCGACCCGTGGGGCATGGGCGAGTCCCGCCGTGCCGAGTGGATGGGCGAGCTCGACTTCGAGGTGCCGGTGGTGGACGGGAAGATCCCCGCCGACGTGGAGTACCTGTTCTGGGTCGGCTGTGCCGGCGCCCTGGAGGACCGGGCCAAGAAGACCACCAAGGCCATCGCTACCCTCCTCCATCAGGCCGACGTCAGCTTCGCCGTCCTCGGCCCGGCCGAGACCTGCACCGGCGATCCGGCGCGGCGGATGGGCAACGAGTTCGTCTTCTCGATGCTGGCCCAGCAGAACATCGAGACGCTGAACGAGGCCGGGGCGCGCACCATCGTGGCCAGCTGCCCGCACTGTTTCAACACCCTCGCGAACGAGTACCCGCAGCTCGGCGGAAATTACGAGGTCATACACCACACCCAGCTGCTGGCCCGGCTGGTCGCCGAGGGCAAGCTGACCCCGGTCAATGCAGTGAACGAGAAGCTGACCTACCACGACCCTTGCTTCCTCGGCCGGCACAACAAGGTCTTCACGCCGCCGCGCGAGATCCTCGACGCGGTGCCCGGCATCGAGTCCACCGAGATGCACCGGTGCAAGAACCGCGGCTTCTGCTGCGGCGCCGGCGGGGCGCGGATGTGGATGGAAGAGCGGATCGGCAAGCGGATCAACATCGAGCGCATCGAGGAAGCCCTCGCCCTGAACCCAGACACGATCTCCACGTCCTGCCCGTACTGCCTGGTCATGCTCGGCGACGCGGTCAGCGCGAAGAAGGCCTCGGGGGAGGCCAAGGAAACACTCGAGGTCGTGGACGTGGCTCAGCTGCTGGCTAAGTCGGTGGGCCGTGCTGCGCCCGCCAGGGATGGGCAGGGGGCCGCGGGCGGCTGACCGCCGTAGGCCCCCGTAGGTCCGTCCGCCCTTATCTATCTGAGCGGTCGGTAGTGCCCCGGCCCGCCGTACAAGGCAGGCTCCTCATCATCGCTCCCCTCGGCTTCGCCGCGGTCAAGGTAGGGCCAGGTGGGGATGATGGCCCGGGTGGGTCCTTCGGGTGGCGCGCGGCGGATCACCTCGAGCACCACGATGTGCCGGTACCGCATGCTCGCCACGACGCGTACGTTGCTGGCCCAGCACGCGGTGGACAGGATGTCACTGGCCGCCTCGAGATCGCCGGCCGTGATCCCGGGGTGACACCACAGCGTGACCCGCTCGCCGAAGTCGGCGGCCGTCGTGAACAAGATGGTGGGCAGCCTGCCGTCCCTGGTCTGGATCCAGGCGTGCATGCACCCGGTCCTGACCCGGTGCGGCGTGATGACGCACCAGGCCCTGGTGATGAGCCGCTTCCGCGAGGGCGGCCAGGCCAGCGCCGCGACCAGCAGCGCCAGCCCCGTCACGGCGATGGCGATGAGCCAGGCCAAGCCCAGCTTGTCGCCGCTGACGAACCCGACCAGCGCCAGGCCCGCGGTCAGGCCGATTTCGTAGCGCCAGTGCCACAGCCAGGCGAGCGGTCCGGGCCGTGCGACGGTGCTGATGGCCGCTTCTACGCTGGCCATGACGCTGGGGTCGTTGCGCCGCCGCGGCCGTCCGAACGCCATGGCTAGCTCACCCCCCTGATCGTGACCCGTCCGGTGCCCAGGCACGGGACGCAGGGCACATCCGCGAGCAAGCCGGCTCCCAGGCACTGCACGCATTCGGCCAGCGCGGCGAAGCGCGGATCGCGGTAGCGCCGGCCCAGGCCGCCGTGGACCCTGGTCATCTGCCAGCCCCGCCACTCCGCCTCGGCGTCGTTCATCGCAAACCACCGGTCGCCCCACCGGCGCGGCAGGTCGGCCAGCCGATCGAGCAGGTTCCGGATGTGTACGCCGAGCGGACGGCCGCTCGCACGGTCGGTGACCTCGGTCGTGGTGACCGCCACCTGAACGGCCGACCACGAGGGGTTGTCTTTGCTGGTGTAGTTGCTAATGTTGATCACGTCACTAGCCCTTCTAGCTCGGTCCAGAGCATTGGGTGGTGTTCCGCTGGGTCGGTGTTGCAGCACCGGCCTAGCGGCGCGTCTGGGGTATCGCAAAGCTTGTGGCTGCGGGGTCCCAGCTCGTCGTGGTGTTGGACACGGATGTGATGCCGCGCCCTGCACGCTCCTCCACGCGGGAAGCGATCGCGGTCTTCGCAGATTCTGTGGCCTGGCAGTGCCTCCCCTCTTCGCGTAACCAAGGCCGCGGCGCGGGCGGATCGTTCACGCCCGGCGCGAGCCTTCAGATGGCACGCGATCTTCCTCGGTAACCTGCTGGGTCACCGCTCGACCCCATTGTCGGCGGGTCGCTTGAGGATGCATCCTGCTTCTGATTTCATAGTGCCTCTAGCATTGGTACCTGGCAAGTGCCATTTTCAAGTGCATACTGCAAGTATCGACACCGTCCTACGATGTGGGACTTGCCTTCGAAGTTGGCTACTCCTGAGGAAGGAAGCGACCTTCGGTGCCGGAAGTACGCAGCAGCCCAACGGTGCGCCGGCGCGAGCTAGGCGCCCATCTCCGTGCACTGCGCAACGAAAAAGGCCTAACGGTAGAAGAGGTGGCAGAGCTTCTTCTGTGCTCACCGAGCAAGGTGAGCCGCATGGAAACCGGCCACGGGATCGCCACCGCTCGTGACATCCGCGACCTGTGCAACCTGTACGGGGTAACCGACCCGGTTGAGCGTGACCGCCTGTCGCAGCTCGCCCGCGAAGGCAAGCAGCAAGGCTGGCTCCAGCCCTACGATCCCAAGTACAGGACCTATATAGACCTTGAGGCGGAAGCCGTAGCCATCTCCGCGTTCCAGTCATCGATGATAAACGGCCTGCTGCAAACCCCGGACTACGCGCGGGCCGCCGCGGAAGCAGCCATGCCCAAGCTCGATCCCCAGCAGATCGGCCTGCAGATCGAGGCGAAAATCATGCGGCAGCGCATCCTGACCGAGGCGGATCCGCCGCCATTCAACGTGGTTCTAGATGAGGCGACGCTGCACCGGGTCGTCGGAGGGCATGCGGTCATGGCGGCGCAACTCCGCCAGATCCTCGAAATGTCAGCTCTGCCGAATGTAGTCGTACAGATTCTTCCTTATGAACGCGGGGCACATCCGGCGCTGGAGAGTAACTTCACGATCCTCGAACTTCCCGACCCTACGCTGGGTAGCGTATACGTCGAGGGGCTGATAGGGCTTCTCTTTCTAGAGCGAACCGAGGATCTCGAAAGGTATCAGGCGGTCTTCAGAGAGTTGCAAGGCATGGCGCTGAGCCCGGAAGACTCAGCCGAATTCCTTACACAAGCAATGAGAGAGCATCAGGTCACAAGACCGATCCTAAGCAACTCCGGCTGAATAGGCCCGCACAAAGAAGAGCTATAAAAAAATTCAGGACCCGCAAGGCCTTTTAGGAGGCGGGTCCCGAACAAAACAGAACGATGCGACTCGCCCTTTCCGGAGCCTCATCGTCAAGTTCACATATGTTACTGATCCTTTGTTGAGGTCAGGAAAGACTGCCATGCAGAAACCGGAAAACCAATTACGGGGCTGTTGGGAATCTTAGAGTCCCGGACAAGGATACGTCCCTTAACCGACGCAATTTCGACGCACGCACCATTGCCTATGCTGCGCCGAGCCTTACGCCAGCCCACTTGTCCGCGCTCGAGCTGAACTGGGGTCACCCACCCACCGTCCTATTCTCGTATTCAATTTACATCCAGGCTCCATCAGGGCTGTCTGATCACCCGAAGATGCCTACCAGTGACTAATGGTACAGATGTCTGGATTTGTCATGATTAGCAGTTCCTGGGTCAGCTCACAACCGAAGTTGCTGAATCGACACAGTTTTGTGTGCGACCATGTGCTAACAGAACGTACACCTTCGACTACCAGCGATGCCCGCGGTTTCGGCAACTCTACACCGGCGTGTCACGCGACGGGCTCCGGCGGTGGTGACATGCGTCTGAACAGGCGGGAAAGTATCCGCTGTTAGACCTTGGCACGGTAGAAGTTCAGGTACGACCGGGACGGGGTGGGGCCGCGCTGATCCTGGTATCTGGAGCCGTAGACGGGCGAGCCATACGGGTGCTCCGCCGGGGAACTTGTCCGGAACAAGCACAACTGGCCGATCTTCATCCCGGGCCAGAGCTTGATCGGCAATGTCGCCACGTTGGACAGCTCCAAGGTCACATGCCCGGTGAAGCCAGGGTCGATCCAGCCGGCGGTGGAGTGCGTGAGCAGCCCGAGCCTGCCCAGGCTCGAATTATGCGTAGGTATGAAGGTTGGCCCGGCGAGGAAGAGGCCGGTCGGGTTACCAACCTGGATACACCGAACTGGGCGCGGCTCACTCTCATGCACGTCTACGATGGCGCGGAAAGTGTGGAAACGACCTTGCTTGATGCGGGCGGCCTTGCGGTGCAACCGAAAGACGTTGATGTGCGGCGTGAACTTCACCTGAAACGCGGGAGTCTGCTCCACGCCATTGAACGTCACGCGCTTCTTCCGCTTCGTAGGCCGGAGACCCAGCCCGGCCGTGAGCTCAATCACCGCATCCGCGAGTCTCTCGTTGGTATTACTGAACTCGCATCGCCCGTAAACATCGATGTAGCCATCTGAGTCCATGAGTCCCTGGAGCAGGGAAAGGCGCTGAGCGGCGGACGCGCGCAAATATAGCTCCGGAACATGCTTGTTTCTGAGCAGGCCCATGGCCTCAAACTCGCTCGACAGCGAGCCGTCTGGCGCGTATTGGCCGGTCATTATGTCGCGTATTCGGCCGACGCTTCGATGAGACAGACCACCAATACGGAACGCCCTTGGGCCGCTGGCGGGCCACACCGCGTAGCCGGATTGAGAGATCTCGTCCAGGATCTGTTCGTCTCCAGTCCCAACGGTAACCTCTGCCTTCGTGCTCGTCCCGTCTCCGAGCCAGATCCCGAGCACGTAGGGGTTGATGGGAAGGGATTGCTCTGGATAGCGCACGATCTCCGCTAGCTGCACGTGGTGGTTCCACTCGGTCCCGGCTCGCAGAGAGCCCGCGATCTCGCCCGTGGTCCGGACCGCCGCTGGGCGCGCGTGCTTGCGTTCGGACTTGGTGGTCGTCAGCCACTGGTGCCTGATATCGGTCACGATCGATTGACCATCCGAGAAGACGACCTCGGCGCAACGCCGGTTGGACATGATTCCCGTTACGGCGACAACGGGAGTTGGCCGCCCGTGTTCGTCGAAGACCTCGTGGCCGACCTGGAGTTCGCTCATTATCCGCCACCCACCCGGGGTCGGAATAGGCGTATCGATCGCGAGGGCCTTGCCCTCCAGCCTGCCGGCCAGATCGTCCGGCAGGGTGACTACTTCATAGGTCGACGCTAGGACGAACTCGTTGGGATGCAGGACGAAGGGATCGTCGCCCTCGGTTTCGACCAGCCTGGTCAGATCCGGCTGCTCGATGGCTGGGTCGATGTGGGGGTATCGATGGTTTTCGAAGACGCGGAAATACCTGTCAAGCCGGACGTCGATGCTGGACGGCTGGATGAGTTCGGGTTCGTACGGGTCGAGTTTGACCCTCCCGGACTCGATCTCGGTCTTGATGTCACGATCGGAGAGGAGCACGCTGGCAACCTACCGGTTCCGGTACGATGTCTGGGCGAACACAGCGCAGGCTGGCTCTGCCGCAGCTACGACGGAGAACTGCAGGTGCGCGCGGGTGTAGTTCAATGGTAGAACGTCAGCTTCCCAAGCTGATAGTGCGAGTTCGATTCTCGTCACCCGCTCCACGGTAAAACGCCAGTTCAACGGCGTCTTGTCGGCTAGCTTGGGCCTCTCACGACCTGCCATTGGCTGCGGATTTATCACAATTTCTCACATCTGGCCGGACGTGCTTACGCGCCGAGAAGCGCGGCGATGGCGTCCCTGGCCGCTTCGAGGTCTCCCGGCCGGACCCGGATGTAGTGCTTGAGCGCGGTCGCGCCGCCGTCAGCATGTCCGGCCCACGCCGCTACTACCGCGATCGGTACCTGACCTGAGTTGAGCAGGTAGGACAGCGCGGAGTGGCGGGCGTGGTAGAAGGTGATCCGGCGGAGCCCGGCGCACTCTACGAGACGGTAGAAGGTGCCGCGTAGGCGCTGTGTGCTGTAACCGGCACCGATCTCATCGGCGGCGACGTAGCCGCCGTGACTGCCGGGCCGGTACGCCTCTCCCGCTGCCATCCGTTCTTTGCGCTGGAGCTTACGCAGCTCGCGCAGGGCGTTGACCGTGCCTTCATCGAGCGGGAGCGTCCGCTCGCCGGCGGGCGTCTTGGCGGTCTCCCGTTCGAGCACCTTACCGGCCACGATTACCTGGACGCGGACGACGGTGAGCGTGCAGGCGGTCAGGTCCACGGAATCCCAGCGAAGGCCGGCCACCTCCTCGGGGCGCAGGGCCAGCAGGGACAGCCGCCATATCGCGTGGAGACGATCGCGGCGGGCGGTGTCCATGAAGGCCCGGACCTCGTCGTCGGTCCACGGTGTGACCTTGCGGGGCCGCTGCCGAGGACCGCGCACGCCCTCGGCGGGATTCCAGGCCATCTTCCGGTCCCGTACGGCCTCCTGGAACGCCCGACGCAGCACGGTCAGCATCATCTGCACGGACCGCGGCCCGAGCCCGGTGCCCGTGGGGCCGCCCTTCTTCCTGCCCTTGGTGAGCATGAAATCGACCACCTCGTTGACGTCGGCTGTGCCGATGCTCTGTAGCTTGCGATGGCCGAGTTGTTCGCGGGGAACTCGTAGGGCGTCCTGATAAGCGCGCAGCGTGCCCGGCTCCACGCCGCGCCCGATCGCGGCGAGCCACTCGCCGAGGTACTCATCGAGTGTCGTCTTGTCCGGGTGGACGTACCGGCCGGTGCTGGATTCAGTCCGGATCTTCGCCAGCGCGTCTCGCGCCTCCCGCATCGTGTCGAACGTGTGCGTGATTTGCCTGCGCTTGCCGTCAGGCCCGCGCGGCGCGTCGGTGACGAACCGGTATCGCACCTCTCCGGATTTCAGGGTGATCTTCTTGATCGGTTCCCTGGCCACTGATGATCTCCTTTTCTCTCCCTTGAATCCGACGCTTTGCCTGGTCTAGCCTTGCATCGGATTCCGATGCATACTAGTCTGCGTGAGCATGCATCGGAAGTCAAGGCGGACTCATGACGATGCTCCGCTGCTTGAGCTGTTCGAGGTGATCGGGCGACGATGGGCGCTGCGCGTGTTGTGGGAGCTGCGTGACGGTGGGCTGACCTACCGCGAGCTCGCGGCGCGGATACCGGGCATGTCGACCAGCGTGCTCACCGACCGGCTGCGGGAGCTGCGAGCGGCGGCCCTGGTCGAGCACGAGCGGGGAACCGGCTACCGGCTCAGCTCGCACGGGCGCGACCTCGTGCCTCTCCTAGAGCCTCTTCGGGAGTGGGCGGCTCAATGCCGAGAACCCGCATCAGATCCGCCGTAGGTACCCGGTACGAACTGCCGACACGCAGCACACGGCAGGGGAACTCATCCCGCCGGGCCAGTTCGTAGGCCGTCGACCGGCCGAGGCCGAGCGCCTGGGCCGCAGTCGGAACGTCGACAGTGACCGGCAGGGCCAGCAATTCGGCGCGAGTCAGCCCGTCCTTCGATGCGGTCATGGCTGGCCGCCCGAGCCTCGATGCTTGCGTCCAGCCTGCCTCAGGCGTTCGGCGGCGAGTGCGGCGAACTCCGGGGACAACTCGATGCCGGTGAAGTGGCGGCCGAGTTGAAGGGCGGCCAGCCCGGTGGTGCCGGTGCCGCTGAACGGGTCGAGCACGGTGCCGCCTGGTTTGCATCCTGCCGCGATGCAGCGCAGTGGTAGATCGATCGGATATGCGGCGAAGTGCGGGCCGTTGTACGGGCGCGTGGGGATCGCCCAGACGTCCCCGGGGTTGCGGCCTAGCGGGTGCCCGCGTCGGTGACTGCCCGAGCCGCGCAGACCGCCGTAGCGCCTGCCGGCGGTGACCTGGCGGGCGTGTGGGCCGTACTTCGGCGGCCGGATCGGCCCGCGGTAGGCATCCCGTGGTTTGGCTGGCGGGCGGGTCGGTGGAGCGGCCCGGTGCGGTACGCGGATGGGGTCCAGGTCGAACCAGTACGCGGGCTGCTTGACGAGCAGGAAGATCAGCTCGTGTCGGCAGTTGAGCCGGTCGCGGACCGATTCGGGCATCGCGTTGGGCTTGTGCCACACGATCGCGTTGCGGAGTATCCACCCGTCGTCTTGCAGGGCGAAGGCCACCCGCCAGGGCATGCCTAGCAGGTTCTTGGCCCGCATGCCCGGCACCTTGTGCGCGCTCAGGTGCGGGCCGAGGTAGGCATGCAAGCCGGTCGCGCCTCCCCCGCCGACCGAGTAGGAGTCGCCGAGGTTCAGCCAGCAGGTGCCGTCGCCGGCCAGGACGCGGCGGGCTTCGGCGAACACTCCTCGGAGCGTGGCGACGTAGGCCTGGGGGTCGGGCTCGCGGCCGTATTGCCTGGCCACGCCGTAGTCGCGCTTGCCCCAGTAGGGCGGGCTGGTGACGATGCAGTCGGCCGAGCCGTCCGGCATGTCGGCCAGCACGTCGTGGGCGTCTCCGACGTAGAGGGCGCTGGTGGAGTCGCGCCATGAGGGAACTAGCGTCATGGCCGCCCCGCTCGCGCCATGTCGGGGACGGTGACTACGTTGCGTGACTCGTGCATGTGCACGTGCACGAAGTCCATGCGCCCTGTACGTGCAGACGCGCGCGAGGCCGTGCACATGCACAACGCCTGACAGCTACTCATTGTCATCACCGTCCGTGGTGACCGCGCGCCACAGGCCTCGCGCGACCTGGACGGCCCGGCCGACTGCGGCGAGTTCTTCGAGCCGGTAGTAGATCCAGCGCCGACTCATGCCCGTCTCGGCTACCAGTTCCGGGATAGAGATCCCCGGATCAGGCGCCAGGCATAGGACCGTCCACAACAGGGCCTCGGGGTCGGCTCCCGGACTGCCGCCTGGGATCGGGCCGACGTCCCGGCTGCTCGCCCCAGAGTCCGCGAATCTGCCGCGCGGTTCCTGCGGGGTGGCGTCATGGCCTTCGGTCAGGGCCCGGCGCGACACTTCGTCAAGCTCGGGCCGGAAGTCGGCGTACCGGCTTGCGGTGTCGGCGACGGCCTGATCGGTGAGCGAGGTAGGCGCGGGCCCGGCGCGGCGTGTCGTGCTCGGCAGCGGAGATGAGGAACTTGCCCGGCGCGTTGAGCGCGTGGGCGTTCCATCCCGCGGCGAGCATGCCCTGGCCGAGGATGAGGTCGACGTCCTTGCGTTCGCGGACGCGGAAGCAGATCCGCACGTCCATCTGCGAGCGCACCGCGCCCTGGCCCATGGCCTTCTGGGTCGGCCGCTGGGTCGCGGCGATCAGGTTGACCGCGACGGCGCGCCCGCGGCGGGCGATCGAGTCGGCGTCATTGACCGCGCCGGGCGCGTCGTCGACCAGTTCGGCGTACTCGTCGATGAGGATGATCAGCGCGGGCATGTCCGGTGACGGTTCCCAGACGCGCTGTCCTCGCGCGGCGAGCAGCGCGGCACGGGCTTCGAGGATGGCGACCGCGTCGGCGAGCAGGGCGCGGGCTTCCTCGGGGGTGGTGGCGAGCCGGTCGATGCACGGGGCCCACGGGCCCAGTTCCATGCCCTTCTTCAGGTCGATGGCCCAGATGACCACGTCGCGGCACGCGGCCAGGTTGCCCATGAGCACGTTGAGCCAGCCGCTCTTGCCACTGCCAGTGGCTCCGCCCGCCAGGCCGTGCCGGCGCAGGAACAGCACCCGGCATGGAGTCGCGTCCTCGAACGGGCCGAAGTCGATGGGCTGCGGTGATCGAGGTTACCGACGGGCCGGGCCAGGGGATCGCCGTCGGCGTGCGGGTCCATGTCGAGCACCCGCAGCTCGCACCGGTTGGCCAGGTCGTCGGGGGTGGGGTAGACGCGGACGGCTCCGCGGAAGGTGCCCAGGCCTGATTCCAGGGCGGGAATCTTGGCGATCACGTCGGTGATGGTCTGGCCCCGGGCCAGCCGGAACCGGGCCCGCCAGCCCCACACGTCCACCATGGCGGACATGACCTGCGAGCCGGCCAGCCCGACCGCCTGGGCGATCTCCGGCCAGGCTTCGAGCTTGCGCTCCACGCGGACCCGGGCGCGTCGGCGAGCATGCGCCCACCAGGGCACCGCCAAGACCGCTCCCCCGATCGCCAGGAGCTGCGGCATCGGCGTGATGAACGGGCCGGCGATGGCTGCGGCGGCCATCCATCCGCCGGCGGCGAGCGTGGTCGCGGCCGCGTACAGCCGCTCGATCATTGTGGGAAGCCCGGCCCGGCCGCCGAACGCGGCCAGCGCTGCTGACGTCATGGCCGCGATGACCACAACGAGCGCCCACCAGTGCCGATGGCCGGCATGCAGCCAGTACGCGACGCCGAGGACGGCGCCGACCGCGTAGAGCGGGGCGAGTTCGGAGCGGTACCGCCACACCCACCCGGAGGATCAGGACCATGGCGGTCTCGGGGAGCTGGTCGTTGCCGGTGATGAACATCATGGGCTGCATGCCGCCGCGGCGTATCCGCCGGGCCTGGCGGCGCATCCGGCGCGAGCTGGTCATGGACGGCTCCCGTGGTCCGGGAGCTGGCCGCGGGCCTGGAGTTCGTCCCGCAGGTAGGACAAGGGGTCGGGTTCGCCGTCGAGGTGGGCTGCGATGACGGCCCGGGCGGCGGCGAGTAGGTTCGCCTGGTCCAGGCGGGTGTCGGCGAGTTCGGCGCGGAGCCGGGTGATTTCGGCAGCGAGGGCGGGGGTGTCGGCGAGCGCGGTCTCTAGCTGCTGCCAGATCTCGCCGAGGGTGGGAAGGGCTGTGGTGAACCCGGCGATGATGCGGCGGGCGGCGTGGTTTCTGGCGGCGGCCTCCTGAAGATCAGCGATCGGGGGCGGGGTGTGCTCGGTCGTGGTGATCACCTCCTCGGGTGTGCGCGGTCGCGCACGGGTCAGCCCTGGCCTGTCAGGGCGCGGATGATGGCGGCGACGGCGGAGCGGATCTGCGGCGCCAGGCTGGTGGTGGCGAGGTAGAAGCCGAACAGGGCGCAGATCAGGCCCTGCCAGACCTTCATGCCGCCGTAGCGGTGCAGGAGCCAGACCGCAGCACCGAGCAGGACAACTAGCGATATCGAGACGGCGGCCATGTCAGCTCTCCTCAGTAGGCCGCGGCTTGCGGCCCCGGGTCTCCGCGTGGTCGCGGGTGATGCGGGCCCGGCCGGACGCGGAGCGGCGGGGGCGGCGGCAGTTGTGCCGGTACCAGCTGGAGCGGGCCTGGCACTTCTCGCACCGGTGGCTGTTGCCGGCGCGGAGCGCGCCGCACTGGCAGTGCCGCCCGGCCACAGTGATCTTGCGTGGGGTTTGCACGGTCACCTCTTGGTGTCCTCGTAGCGGCAGTGGGGGGTCTGCTGGGGTCGGCGCACGGAGGTGCCAGTCAGGCGGCGGGCCAGCGAGGCGGCGCAGGTGCGGGGCCCGCTGGTCAGGCTCATCTGCCGTTCCTCAGTGCGGATGCCGACCATCAGGAGGACCAGCAGCGCGAGCACTCCGGCCCCGGCGATGAACACGGCGGCGAGCAGGGTAATAAGCAGGATGGGCATGGTCACGCCGTCCCGGGTCCGTCGGCGGCGTCCTCCGGTTCGGGGACCGCGACGGCGCGGTAGGCGACCGGGCCGCCGAACCGCCGCTCCGCCCGGTAGACCCCGAACTCTTCGGTACTGACCTGGAGGACATCGGCGATACGATCGACCTCGGCGTGCTTCTCCTGCTGGCTGCCGGCCGGGTAGACCGTAAGACCCGCGAAGATGCTGAACCGCGGCACCGGCAGCGTGGGGTGCGCGTCGAGGAACGCCGCGAGGGCGCGCAACCCGGCCGTGACTGCCGCCCGGACCTCCTGGTCGGTAATGCTGGTGGTATCTGGCATTGGGCATCACTCCCTCCGGTGGCGGGCAAGCGCCACACTTGTTACGGCTTGCTTTCGTCTGGTCGCGTTCGGTCTCCGGGATCGCCCGGCGACCGGCTAGCCTCGGCGCTGGAAGTGGAGCGCGGAGGTACGCGCGTGTCGGAAGGCGATCCAGGAAACTGGGCTGCGGTCGCTCGGGCCGTTGACGGCCCCGGCCGTGAGCTTGCGTTGCGCTCGCCTGTGCCGGTGGCCGTCGTGCGGGTATTCCACCGGCCGGCTTCCCTTTCTTTCTCGGGTATTTTTCTTTCCATGCCTGCCATTACATCCGGGATCCGGCCCTTTTCCCATGAAGCGATAGTGCAGTTCCAGTGCAGTTCCAGTGCAACTGATTCCGGGTCAGCCAGGCACGGTGCAGTTCCAGTGCAGCCACGATGCAGGTCGCTTATCTGCCGCTTCACCGGCAGGTGCGGATGCAGGTAATCACGTCATGGACAGGCGGCCAGGCCGATGCGCTGCGGCAGTCTTTGCGTATGACCAACGAGTCATTCGCGGAGCACCTGAGCGTGGCAGCTCGCACCGTGGCCTCGTGGCGCAAGAATCCCGCAATCACTCCGACGCCGAAGGTACAAGAAACTCTGGACGCGGCCCTTGAGCGCGCCCCGGATCGGGCTAAGGCTCAATTCGCAACACTGATAGGCCAGGCAGAACGTGGCCAGCAGCCAGATCACGTGGAAGCTTTTGAGCTACCGGGCGGATCGTTGCTCGCAGCATCTCCCGACGCTAAGCCGGAGTTCGGAGATTCTGAGTATCTTCAATCAATCCAGCGGCATATCCGGGAGATCGTGGCGCTCGATAATAGGTTCGGCGGCGCGGATCTCGTCAAGCTCTCAGCGAGATTCTTCCGGACTCTTCACCAGCAGCTTGGAACTGGAACCTACGATCTGAGGCTCGAGCGGGACCTCCAATCTGCCGCAGCGGAGCTAGCCGAAGTCGTCGGCTGGCTGGCATACGGTAAACATTCAGGCCCTTGGGGCTGGTGTTGCGATGCGTGATCGTTGGTTACGTTTTAGCGTCGGGTGCGGTGTTGTCGTTAGGGCTGTGCGTGGTTTGCGGGATGATCGCGGGCTGTGACCGATGCGCCGCCGCCGGAGGATCAACGTGATGCGCTGATCCGTGAGCAGGCGGAGCGGATCGCGGCGCTGGAGGCGCTGGTTGCTGACCTGCGGGAGCGGCTGGCGGCTGCGGAGCGCGCGGGGTCGCGGAACAGCGCGAACTCCTCGATGCCGCCGTCGTCGGATGACCTGCCGGGCCGGAAGCCGCCGCGGAAGCAGCGGCGCGCTGCTGAGCGGGCGGAGAAGAAGAAGCGCGGGAAGCAGCCGGGCAGCCCGGGGGCATCCATGACGTGGGAGGTCCCGGACCGGACCGAGGATCACCATCCCGAGGGTGCCTGCTCCTGCGGCCGTGACCTGGCGGATGCCGCTGACCTGGGGGTTGCCCGGTCGTATCAGCAGGAGGAGATCCCGTCGGCGCCGGCGGAGCGGGTGCAGCACGACCTGCACGAGTCCAGGTGCGCCTGCGGCCGGGTGCATGTCGCGGCCCGGCCGGCGGGCGTCCCGGATTCCGCCCTATCCATCGGGCCCAGACTGCGGGCCCTGGCCGTTTACCTGGTCGTCTTCCAGCATGTCCCGGTGGAGCGGTGCCGGCAGCTGATCGCCGACGTCGCCGGCGCTGTCGTATCCGACGGGTTCATCCATTCCTGCCTGCGGCAGGCTGCGGGCCTGGCCGCGGAGGTGGTGCGGCTGATCCGCACCCTGATCACCGCCGCGGCGGTCGCCGGGTTCGACGAGACCACGCTGCGCTCCGGGCCGGCCGGGGATAAGAAGTACGTCCACGGCGCGTTCACCGAGGAGTACTCCGCCTTCTGGCTGGGCGCCCGCAGCCTGGACTCCATGCAGGACGCCGGCATCCTCCCGGATTTCGCCGGGATCGTGGTCTCCGATCGCTACCAGAACTACTTTCACCCCCGGTGGAAGCACATCGCCGGGAACCAGGCGTGCCTGTCTCACCTGCTCAGGGACTACCAGGACTGCGCCGAGAGCTACCCCGGCGCGGTCTGGCCGGTGCAGGCGCAGCGGACGCTGCGCGGCATGATCCACGCCTGGCACGCCGCCCGCGAGCAGGGACTTCCCGCCATCCCGGCCGATACGCTGACGCCGCTGGAGCACGAGTTCCGCCATGCGGTCCTCGCCGGCCTGGCCAGCGTCCCGCGCGTGCCCGGGCCGAAGAACAGCACGAAACAGCGCCCCGGCCGCGAACTGCTCGAATTCTGCCGCGACCGCCGCGATGACGTGCTCCGCTTCACCAAAGACACCAGCATCTGGCCCACGAATAACATCAGCGAGCGCGGCGTCCGCCCGCTGAAAACCCAGCAGAAGATCTCAGGCCGGCTGGCCAGCGACGATGTCACCCAGGACCGCCTGGACATCCGCAGCTACATCGACACCGCCCGCAAGCACGGCAAGAACGCCATGGACGTCCTGCACGACCTCATGCTCGGCAGGCCCTGGCGGCCGCCGACATGCGCATTCTCCCCATAACCACGGACCAGAACCCGCGCCACCCATCACCACACGTGAATGGGCTGAATGTTTACGGCATACGATGCCGAGGCGCACGACCTCACTCGCCGGATGAATCAGGAATCGTTGTATTTCGCTCGCCTCGCCGGCGATAAAACCATTGAGCTTCTGACACTCCAGAATTCGAGCATGCATGCCGCATCCCAGGGGCGGCCAAGGGAAGCACTCCAGATTGCCCGTTCGGTTCTTGAAGGAAACTACCGGCTGTCCCCGCGGATCAAGGCCCTGTTCCTCACGCGGAAGGCACGCGCGCTGGCGCAAGGCGCAGACCACAGCGCCCTGCGCCTGTTTCCCGAGATCCGATCCCTCTACCATGAGGGGGTGAGCGACCAAGACCCCGCATGGGCATGGTGGATAGACGAGCGTGAGCTAGCCTGGCATGAGGCTATGGTCCAGCGTGACCTGGGAATGCCTGGACGGGCGATAGCTCAGTTCGAACGATCGTTGATCGCGACGCCGGCCACCGAGATACGGAGCCAGTACCTCCATCGCGCCTATCTCCTGCAAGCGCAAGTCGATAACGCCATCTGGGACGACGCGGAGCAAACAATCCGGCAGCTGCTACCGCTCTCTACGGAAGTCGCGTCAACGCGTACGGTAGTCCTCCTTAGAAAGGTACTTAGCCAGCTAGCAATACATCCCAAGGTTCCTTCGGCCCTTCAGCAGCAAGTAACGATGCTGAATGCGGCACTGGATCAGGCCCCCGTATAATGCCCAGCGACCGCGAGATCGCTGCCCGCGCAGACCCGCAACTTGGGCAGCACTTCCTGGTATCCGGCGAGAAGCTGGCGAAACTGATCGCAGCAGCAGGCATCCGCCCTACTGATGAGGTTCTGGAAGTCGGAGCAGGGATCGGGACTGTCGCGAGAGCACTTCCCAAATCAAGGAGCCTCACGGTTGTCGAGCTTGATAAACGCCTCATCGAATTTCTCCACCAGAATGTACCACACGCGAAAGTGCTGCAAGGCGACGCTCTGCATATTATCCGCAGCATCTCTTTCGACGTGCTGATCGGAAACCTCCCCAATGCGGTCACGGAATCTCTGCTCATACTCATGCCGAGCTTGTCGTTCCGGATAGCAATCCTGGCTGTAGGCGAATCAACCGACCTCGATAATCTGGGTGCTGCATTTTCCTGGTCCGAGGTCACAAGAATCACCGGGGACGACTTCCTTCCGCCCCAACCTAGCGTGTCGCGTATCGTGAGGGTGGTTCCCGCCGATTCGCAGTAGGTCATCCGCTTATCGCGCAGCGCTTCGAGGGATGTGTCTGCCCCTCAAACGGGCTAGCGGCTGTGCTTCGCTGTGTACGTGCCTCGGCCGTGGACGGTGACGACCTTGCCCCGGTCGCGCAAGACCGCGATAGCGCGGCGAACCGTCACGCGCGACACGCCGTACTGCTCTGCCAGCTCCAGTTCTGTCGGCAGCCGAGTGTCCGGCGCCATCATGCCGGAATCGATGTCAGCCTCAATGTCCGCCGCGACCTGCTCGGTCACGGTGGTCGCCGAATCATGATTAATCCGGCCAGATCGGTCATCAAGAGACATGAAGATGATCTTAGATGCCGCCTGACCTGCCATGATGCCTAGCTACCTCATACAACTTTGCATGATGTTTTAATACAACTATGCTGGGTTCCGCTCGGCCCGGGCCCGGAACGCCTTCCGGGCTTCCACTTCCAAGGGTTCCGTACCGGGCGCCCGGTCCTCGTGCGCGCGATACGTGGCACGAGGACCGGGTTGCGAGACGCGGCCCAGGCGTCAAAGGGTGCACCGATGACCGCTGGCACTAGCAATCCGGCCCGTTACTTCGGCCGAGAGGTCCGCCGTGCACGCCAGGCCGCGAACATGACGCTTGCCCAGTTCGGGCGGGCGATCGGCTACCATCCCGGTCAGATCTCCCGTATCGAGTGCGGCGTGCGCCCGCCCACCGAGGCGTTCGCCAAGATGTGCGACAAGGTCTTCCCCGAGCGTGATGGGTGGTTTGAGCGCTTCTATCAGGAAAGCCGGCAATGGGCCGCCACCCCGCCGTGGTTCCGGAACTGGATAGAACACGAGCAGCGCGCGTTGACCCTGCGGGTATGGCAGCCGTCCTCGCTGTCGGGACTGCTGCAAACCGAACCGTACGCGCTTGCCCTGCTCAGGACGTTCCCTGGCGTAACCGACGAGCAGGTGGCCGAACGTCTCGCCGCGCGGATGGCACGCCAGGCCATCCTGACCCGCGAGGAGCCCGCGGCGCCGATGGCGTGGTTCCTGGTCGATGAGGCCGCGCTGCGGCGCTGCACGGGCGCGGCCGAACTCATGGCCACTCAGCTTGACCACCTGATTACGGTCGCCGACCTGCCGAACGTCACGATTCAGGTGGTGCCCAACGTCGTGCACGCCGCGCTCACCGGGGGGTTCGCGATCGCCGAAGCGGCTAAGGGCGCGGCAGCGTATATTGAGACAGCGCTGACCGGCCAGGTATTCGAAGACACTGACGCCGTTCGGGAGCTGGCAACCCGGTTCGATGCGCTCAGGACCGAAGCGTTGCGAGGCACCGAAAGCCTCTACCTCATCGAAAAGGTGGCAAGCGAATGGAGACAGCAGGCAGCTGGCGCAAGTCCAGCTACTCAGGCGCCAACGGCGGCGAGTGCGTAGAAGTCGCCACCACGGCCGACACAGTGATGGTGCGAGACACCAGGGACCGAAACGGCAACGTGCTAAGCGTGTCTGCAAGCGCCTGGCGCGCGTTCGTCTCTACGCTCAAGTAACCCGGCACAGCTAACCGCCTGATCATGGGGCATCCTCACGCCCGAGGGTGCCCCATTCGCATTTCTCGCGGCTAGTTTGCCAAGCCCCTCAACGGTTTGCCACCTGCCCTTCATCGCCTTCCGACCGTGCGCCTCACCCGTGCAGACTGCTGCCACGCAGGCACGGAAGGGATGCACGCCCATGCCCGGCACCGCAATCGAAGCAGAGATCATGATCGCGCTCGTGCTGGCCAGCGACCCTGGGCAGGTCGGGATGACACGGTGTCTGGTCCGGGCAGCCCTGGAGTACCGCGGGCTCGGATACTACGCATCAGAAGCCGAGATCATCGCCTCCGAGCTCGTCACGAACGCCATCCAGCACGACAGCGGCGCGGACCCCGATGCCAAGATCGGCGTGACCCTGATGCGCGTCCGGGCCGGGGACGCGATCAGCGTCGTCGTGACCGACTCCTCACCCGTTCCCCCGGTCAAGCGTGAGACGACGACCCAAGGCGAGCACGGCCGCGGACTCCAGATCGTGGAGGCATTCTCGGTGCACTGGGGCTGGAACCACGAGCGGGGCGGTAAGGCCGTCTACGCGATCCTCGCGAAGGAGGGATAGCCAGTCATGGCTGAAATCTCCGACCTGCCGATGCACCACGACATCGACGCCGACTACACACCGCAGTACGTCCAGCTCGCCCGAATCCTCCGCGACGAGATCGAATCCGGTGAGCACAGGCACGGCGATGCTCTGCCTGCCTCCGACTTGGCGCACGAACACAGGGTGTCGGTACGAGTCGCGTGGCACGCGCTCGCAATGCTCGCCGCAAACCGGTATGTCAGCCTCCCGGGCAATTTCAGGCCCTACCGGGTAACCTGGTCACCGAATCCTCAACACTCGACAAGGCTAGGTTCGCCGCTTGAGATGCGAAGCATGCCCGTGAAACCGAGAACTTTAAAGAGTAAAGACAGCAGCTAAGCTCACGACGCCTCAGTCGACGTGAGCCGCTCCACTGTCATCAATTCCCGTCAGGCGCGGTTCCGCGCCTACGTAACCGTCCTGCGATACAGCTCTGAGTCGTCTGTACCGACTCGGGATGCCGACTCAGCAAACCTGTTCGCGAACTTATAGGCAAAATTATCTCTTAGCTCTGCTACCCATTCAAGTGATGCACCCTCCGTCACGGCTGCGAACTGCCAGCTATTCGTCTCCGCCGAACGGATAGCTTTGACCGTGCCGGTTGCATTTGATGGGTCGAACGAGATCATAACAAGGTCACGGAGCCTTGCCTTAACGTTGAGGAGATGATATTCGCCAGAATAATTGATGACGATATCCGAGTTTCCGGTTGCCTCTTCTAGCGGAAGGAATGGGAACGATGTCCGGCCAGCAAGTCGCACACTATCACACACTGGCTGCATGCACAGCATGAATGAACCTGCATTAAGGTCGCGAACGATAACCCCGAGCCGCAATATAGGGGAATGGTCCCCATACTGGAGCTTGTTGGACATTAGCATTGACCACTCTTTGCCAGCATCCGAAGATGCGGGCTCCAATTCGCCCGGACCAAAGGCGAATATCTTAGAAGCCCAGCCGCGAATATCCTTCCTGTCCTTATTGCTCAAGTTGCAGCCAGGATAGCTGACACCATCCTTTACGAAACACATGGCTAGGTCAGAAATCGACATGCCGTTACGTGAGGCAAATTCGCTGAGCTTCTCGATATCTTCGATAATCAGAACGGCGTCCGATACGAGTTGACGAACAGCATCATAATCAGCATTCTTCCCAACCGTACTACTATCAAGCACCGCCGAAAATTCCTGCAAAATCATCTCGACAAGATGCCGTTCAGCATCCTCTGGATCGGGCAGCAGCATCCTGTGCCCCAGGAACGCCGGATCGAGCGCCCGATCAAACCGACTAAGTACACGGTGAGTATTACCACGCACGGCCGCCAGTGCCGCGAAGGCGACATTAGAAAGAAGGCCCTCGACCGTGCTCGCAAATTCCTTTACGACTCGATCCGGAAACGATTCGAACGGTACAACATCCTCTGCAAGAGCTGGCTCGACCTCCGTATTAGGTTTTGCCAGAACGACCAGACGGATGGATCCAGCTACTACTCGATTAAGACGCTCATCCACAACCTTCGCGCCATCGAGACTCCTCGCTATCTCTGCGGCAACGCTTTTAAGGTCCTGGGCTGCAGTATATATAATGATTAGTCTTATACGATCTTGTTGGTCGCCCGATTTTGCGAGCTGCCCTATTATCGCTTTTGATCTTGCCCCTGCATCACCATGCATCCACCAATCGAGAACCAATACATCTGCTCGCGTAGCAGCGGCATTAACGATAGGGCCGATATCTTCGTTCTCTTCCGGGCGGATCACTCCGCATACAAGCCCCAATCGTGCAAAATCGTTGATTATGGTCTTCGCGTCCAAGGCTCCGTGCTCTGCCACGGACAGCGCGTCGTCACTGGGTTCGACAAGGCTGGGGCTTGGCTCAGCATCAATGTAGGCAACATCTTTAGCTGCTTCGCTTCCTTCCTGTAGGTTTCGATCGATCACGTCTGTGCCTTCACCCGTCGCTCCGCGTACGGCTTTCGAAGTAGTGACGGGAGGCGCAGGAGTGTCCGAGTCACTTACTGCCAACTCGGCCTGGTCATCGACGATAACGACCGTCTGCAGAAAGTCCCGTGCTATAGCGCACGCAGCGGTACCAGGGCTGGGCATGCTCAATCGTCCTTTTGCTTACTGAGACGGAAGGTCGCTCCTCCCAGCTTTCCCTTCGCATCGATCGTAAGGTCGTACGATGCCGCCTTCAAGGCATCCTGCGATATGCTAAGGCCCAGCCCTCGCCCACCTGGCTTTCGAGTAAAGCCCGCCTCGAAGATCGCCACCCGATCTGACAACCCGACGCCTGGACCGTTGTCAGATACCAACAGATCACCATCCTCCGCATCTAGCATGATTTTACGATCCTTCCGCTCATCCGAAAGCCAGAATATTGAATTATCAACAAGATTTACAAAAACTGGATAAAAAGTCGACGGATAGCCGAAAATTGTGGATCGCTTGAACGCGTTCGATGCGTCCAAGGCTATCTGGTCTCTCGATAGCCGATCCCCAAACAGATTCTGCAAGAAGTTAAAGATTTCCGAGCATCGAATCTCAGTCTCAGTGCGCCTGAGTCGCCGCTGTAGCGGCGTGAAGAGCGTTAGATAGCCGTCAAGATGATCAAAACTAGTCTTGATCTCTGAATAGACTGGAGCTAGTTTCGGATTGAGATCGGACCATGCTTTGAGTCGGCGCAATCCCGAACGAATTGTTCGAATAGTAGATTGAAATTCGTGGTCAATAACTGACACTGCCATTCCGAGTTGCGCCAGTTCAAGGTCCTGTTCCGATTGCTCACGAAGAGCCATCACTTCCTCCTCCAAAGAGGCGGTCATATCGGCCGCAGTGACGACTACTCCGCTCGGATCCTCATACCAGACAATATCCTGCATCTGGGCGGCTATGGATTGCAGAGCAGATTGTGCCCGATTTGTGCTCGTCTTAATACTGTCCTCAAGTTCAAGATTAAGAGAAACGAGCTCGCCTTCGTCTATCTCAGCGAGGTCGGCAGAGTCAATCCTGGCTCTTGCTGCTGTGATCGCCTGCGTGACCTGATTCACCAGCTTGTCGCGAACGCCCGATAGGCGACTTGAAAACTCCTCAAAGGCATTGTTGAGCTCCCTGACTGCCGCTCGGACCGTTGACTGGCCATCTGATGCCGCATCCGATATCGCATTATCGAGCCAACGGGTAGCTGCCACGTCAGGATCAGACGAGGCCACAGCGTGGCTGAGCAACTGGGCTATCCGAACCGTCGCGGGAGCGAACACTGTCTCGTCAATCCTGCGGATCTCACTCTGATACGCTGTCCACTCACGGCGGATACTCGATGGCAGCGATACGCCCCGTGGCGCCGATATCGTCACCGACGACCTCTCAGCATTGAGTGCCCGCCTAGCCGTACGCTCCGCGTCCAGCAGAGCCGCAGCTCGGCCCTCCTGTGGCAAGGTCGGCAGCCTTAGTTCAAACTGTTCGAGGATGCTCTGTACTTGGGTTTCTACCCGCCCAGAGGATATCTTACTAAGAGCCTCTTCCAGCTTAGCGACAAACACTGACCGCCTAGCTCTAACTTGCTGGTCGCGCTCCTTTTTAGCCTTATCAAGGCGCTGGTATTCATGGCGTTGCTCTTCAAAGATCGACACGTTCAGACCACCGGGCCTGAAGAAGTCGGTAGCGGATTGAAGGAAGAAGTTCTTCAGTACGCCACGGAAATCACGCCATGCCACATTATCTTGAAAACCCTCGCGACCAGCTTTCTCCTTCAGCCGAGGATTACTGGCCTGAGTAAGTTCAACAGCGCCAAAGATATTGCGATATGAGTAGTAGTAATAACGGGCACTTTTGGTGCGATTGCGCTCGATGTCCAGGTAGTCATAGTCTTGTTTGCCGTAGGGCAGAACTCTAATATTATCTTTATAGACATACAGGCCGCCGATGGCATCCAGTTTCGCATTTATCTCGGCATAAGCTTGACGACTTAGCCGACTTTCGTAAGGCCTCCCTTGGATAACGCCAAGTGTGAGCTTAAACGGACCGCACGCCAGCGGGCGTCCTTGATTCTGAGTCCAGGGTATTACATACTCGGTAGGGTTCCCATAGATCGAAGCCGTTCCTGTGAACTGCCCTCGTGCATCGAACTCCCCTATGAAGCTGTGATCGGCATTCATGATCTCGTCTAGAGTAAAAAATGAACTTGACGAGATTATCTCTTCTACATCGCCTGGCCGTTTATGGTTGCGAAACGCTACCTCGAGCTGCGGATAGTCACGAGCTGGCGTTATGGTATTGGAAAAACCAATAAGACTCTGAAAGAGCTGCGATGGTTCGTCACGCGGCGCAGGGGGTTCGAGATCTGTTTGCAGGCCGCTATCCGTAGGCGAGATGAAGAAATGCGTCCCGTGTCCCTTGCCAGCCAGGCTCAGGCCCGAGAGCTTTCCCACTACATCAGCTATATCTACGCCGAAGGCAACTACGTTAGTAGTCGCTTCTTCCAGTCGTGCGGGGTCAGTCCGTCCGGCGAAAGACTCCAAGTTGGATAGTGACTCTTGGATCAGGTCGCGTACGTCGTTAGTAGATGGGAACGTCGCACCTTTAAAAATTCCGACGGGAACTCTAACCTCATTTAGGTTGATTCCAGGAAGGTCAAAGGCGGCCCAGTTCACAAAGGCAACTACGAGATCTTGCGGAGCACCTGCACGTTGCGCTCTAGTGAGAATGAGGACTTGCGGCCCAATGATTGCCACCGCCAGGCGTCCAATTCCTTTCTCACCCAGCATGACCCGAGGTGTCTTGCCTGGTGGTGGTTCTGGAAATCCTATGCCGCCTGGCACCTTGCTATCGGTCCCCAAGGTGAGCCATCGTTGGTCAAAATCCTGGGGTGTCATTCCGAAGCCATCATCACGGATGACTAGTAGGTGCTGAGATGGGAGGTAATCCGCTTCCACATGGTCGGCGTAGGCATCATGTGCATTTTTGAAGATTTCGCTGATGGCGGTCGGAATACCTGCGATTTGTTGGCGCCCTAGCATCTCGACCGTGCGGGCACGTGCCTTGAAGTAGTAATCCATGTATCAAAGCCGGTACTTGTCGATGTGGTTTATAATCTGCTCGCCGAACTGGCTCGCGAGCAGAACCGGTACGGCATTGCCGATCTGGCGTCCCATAGACTCCCAGTTGCCGGTGAAAATGAAGTCACGGGGAAACGTCTGAAGGCACGCCGCCTCACGGACGCTGATGGCACGGGGTTGAGTTGGGTGACCGAATCGCCCATTAGACAAGCTTATACAACGTGTTGTCAGCCCTGTAGCGGGCGCGTCCCACGACATACGGCCATAGACATCCGAGTGACCATTGTAACCGTTAGTGTGACATTCCAGCTCCAATTCTTTGGGCCAGCTTTTGCGACCTCCACCCTCCGGCGTTGCTTCAATACGACGCAAATTTAGGTCTGATAGTCCACTTGCACGGTGATTAGGAACCGATGGATGCTCTTCACCTGCCTTTATCTCAGGAAGGTCCGCGATCCAGTCTCTAACCGTCGAGAATTCTGGATTTCTTCTTCCTAGCCCGTGAGTAGGGGTTGGGAACTCAATAGGTCCTAGACGGCTTAGCAGAGCAACCAAGCGGTGACGCCTTTGGGGAACACCGTAAGACGCCGAGGAGATGACGTCCGAATATATAGAATAATCAAGTTTCCTTACTTTCTCTCTGAATTCCTGGAAAGGAGATTCGGCGTCCACTCCGCGCTGCATCCCAGGGACATTCTCAATGAATATACACGTCGGCAGAAAATAGTCAACGAATCTACAGAATTCCAGCAATAGGGAAATCCGCTTATCGCCAACCTTCGTTTGGCGTCTCTGCTTTGAAAAAGGCTGGCAGGGGGCGCAAGCAGAAAAAATTAGTGGGGCGCCCGCCGCCGAGCCTATTATGCTTGAAAGCTCTGATGGCTGCATTGATTCTATATCGCGATGAAAAAATTTGGCCTCGGGGAAGTTCTTCTCAAAGGTTGTGCCGCTTGAAGAGTCGTTATCAACTCCTGCGAGAACCCGCATCCCGGCGCGGCGAAAGCCAAGGCTGGTACCACCGCAGCCCGAGAAGAAGTCGACTAGGACGGGAGGCTGGGAGCCATGTCCAGCCTTGGGAGTGTACCCCTCTGCTGCAGCCATGGCTACAGTCTCCCAGACACGTTAGGGATCTTAAGCTTACGACACCAAGGCCCAGCATCACGTTTTGGTTGTGTTCGGCGTGTCGGCCCGGTGGGTCGCCTCCGGCCCGGTAGGGGAGCGGTCTGAGCAGCAGGAGACATCTGGCGTCGTCCCGACGCGCCGCTGTTGCGGGCGCAGCAGGACGGGCTGCTGCCGCTGAGGAGTTCGGTCCCGCGCTGGCCTCGCCGCAGTAAGCTTCCGGATAGGCGCGGAATCCTATGATCACGAGGTGTAGGCTATGCCCTTTGAGAGCCCGGATTGGCCTCTGGGAGACCTGCTGAAAGATATTCGGTCCGGCAAAGTGCAGCTGCCTGATTTCCAGCGTGACTGGAAGTGGGACGATGACCGGATCAGGAGTCTCCTGGCCACCATCACGAGAGGTTATCCGATCGGTGTCGTGATGACCTTGGAGACTGGCGGTGATGGGACAAGATTCAAGCCTAAGCCGGTATCTGGCGTCACGGTCTCGCCGGATCTGCAAGCGCCAGACCAACTTCTGCTTGACGGGCAGCAGCGCCTGACCTCGCTATATCAGGCGTTGATGTCCGGCCAGGCGGTTGACACAATGGACGCCCGCGGCAAGCGTCTGCGTCGCTGGTACTACATCGATATCGAGAAATCTCTCGGCGACGAGTCTGACCGAGAAAACGCCATCCTGGCCGTCCCCGATGACCGCGTCATGCGGGAAGACTTCGGCCGTGTTGTGGTGGCAAACTATTCGACTCGGAGGGGCGAATGTAATTCGGGCGTCTTCCCGATGCGACTATCGTTTGACAGCGACGGAACGCTAGACTGGGCCTGGGACTACACCGACGGCGACGAGGACCGCCGGTCAATGTGGAAGGCATTCAAAAGCAGCATCCTAGATAACATCACGTCCTATCTTATACCGGTAATCAAGCTCACCAAGGCCACGCCTAAAGAAGCTGTATGCATGGTCTTTGAGAAAGTCAATACCGGTGGCGTTGCACTGAACGTTTTTGAGCTGCTGACCGCCACGTACGCTGGTGACCCGGAATACTTTCGAGGTTACGGAACTGACTTCCGTCTTAAGGACTACTGGGCCGAGATCCGGGCGCGGCTAGCCCGGTATCCGGTGCTACGCGAACTTGAGAGTACCGACTTCTTGCAGGCTGTGACGCTGCTCGCCACTTTCGCCCGCAGCCGCCGACAGTCTGGCGGCCAGGGTTCTCCGCGAGGGGTGTCCTGTAAGCGTGAGAGTATCCTGGCCCTACCGCTCTCTGACTTCCTCACCTGGGCGCCACAACTGACCGCTGCGCTTGAATGGGTCGCTGCCTTCCTGGCTGAAGAACACATCTTCGACGCCCGCGACGTGCCCTACCGCTCCCAGATAGTCCCGCTCGCGGCTATTCGCGCCGCCATCGGGGAACCAGCGTCCCTTCACGGCAACGACGCCAAGCTGCGGCACTGGTTCTGGTGCGGCGTGCTGGGCGAGTTGTACAGCGGGACGACCGAGACTAGATTCGCGCGCGACCTGGAGCAGGTCCTGGCGTGGCTGGCGGGAGGACCGGAACCTGGGACGGTTCGGGAGGCGTCCTTCCACGAAGACCGCTTGATGACGCTCCGGACCCGCAACAGCGCCGCCTACAAAGGCGTCTACGCACTATTGATGCGCGACGGCTGCCGCGACTGGCTGAGGAACCAGGCACTCGACATGGCCACGTTCTTCGACTACAAGGTCGACATTCATCATGTCTTCCCAAAGGCCTGGTGCGAGAAGAACCAGATCGAGCCTCTCCGCCGAGAAAGCATCGTCAACAAGACGGCCCTATCCCGCGAGACAAATATCAAGATCGGCGGCCGCAGCCCTGCAGCATATGTTGTCTCACTGGAATCTTCCTCAGGGATCACTCCACGTGAAATGGATAAGGTCCTGCGCGGGCACGCCATCGATCCGGAGCCTCTCCGGTCAGCTGACTTCAACGCGTTCTTCACTGCCCGCGCTCAGGCACTCCTAGAACTGATCGAGACAGCAATGGGCAAGAGTGCCATACGGGCCGATGATGTCCCAGACGCCGACAGCGACAAACCCGGCCTTTTCAGCATAGAGCCCGCTGAGGATGAATCTGACATTATCTACCAGGGCGGCATGATGATGCCTGGCGAAGATTCGGAAGGGCCGCAACTCGAAGTCGGCGCCGTCTACACCAGGGCCCAGCTGAAAGACCTCTTTGGAATTACCGATGCTACAATCAATAACGGTGTTTTCCCGGTCAGGAACAGGCGCGAGATCTGGCTTTTCATCACCGAGCAGAAGCAGGCAGACCGTGTTCAGTATAAAGACGAGCTAGTCGGTGAAGAGCTGCATTGGCAGGGGCAAAGTCTCGGCCGCACAGATGAGCTCATAATTAATCACAGGGCGGAAGGTAATGACATACTCGTCTTTTACCGCAAGAAGAAGGACGAGTTTCCCGGGTTCGGCTTCACTTATCAAGGCCGTTTTGACTATAGGAGCCATTCCGGGAAGGGGCCAGCTAGCTTCATCCTTAGACGGCGAATGTAACAAGTGCGAAGCTGACAGTTCAGGGCCGCGCTGTCGGCGCTACGGCTGGCGCCCGCGAGATCCACGGCGATTCATCTCACCGGGCACGACCGCCCCGATGACTGCCCCGTATGTCCCGGCCTGGGAAGACGGCGACGCACGCCGCGCAGCGGTGCAGTGCGAACGCGATAGCGCAGAGAACCGGGAGGGAGACATCGTGATCGACTCAGCAACGGTGTCGCACTACGCGGACCGGATCATGGCGATGATCGCAGAGGACATGAAGCAGCCGTTGCCGTGGGGCAAGCAGGTCCCGCCCGAGGTCACAAGCTTCAGCGAACTGCATGACTACTGCGACGCCAACGGCTACCTGGCTCAGGCCGGGGTTCCGTGGGGTACCGATCCCGGCGCGGGCGAGGACGGCGCGGAGATGGTCAACACGGTCTGCGCTGAGGTGACGCGGCGGCTCGAGGCACACCGTACAGCGGCGCAGCACGAGGACGAGACACGGTCATGATCGTGCGACAGCATGCCGATAACGATCGCTATCAAAGGGCGAACGACGGCCAGGCCGCTACGACGCGCCGAATCAGGGTTGGCTCGGCCACCGCGACGTTGGCGGCCAGGCTCGCGACGCTCCCGCCACCAGTAGCGCCCAGGGCAGCACCGCGCCGCGACGGCCAGCCCGCGACTCGGCCAGCAGCGTGGCCGACGCGGCCACGATCATCCCATCGACCGACAGCAGCGTCAGCGACGCGACCCACCCGGGCTGCCCGTGCAACGCCACGAGCCCCGTACATGTGAAGGTAGGACACCGTGCCTGCGATCAACGTCGGCAGCGCGACGCACCCGGTCGTCGTCAACCTGATCCAGCGATCCGCCCGCCCAGTCACCGGTGTCCTCCGAGGACGAGTTCACCGGTGATCGCAGGCCTGTACGTACCAGGCAACTCGCTCCTCAGGCACTCTAGTCAGAGAGCTTATTCAGTTTTCTGATCGAATAACCTAGAGTCCTAATCCGGTAGACTTAGGGCCGGATTGCAAAGCTATTGCACGTTCCTCGCGGCCAGCGCGTCCCTGGCCGCTGCCAGGTCTTCCGGCCGGGCATCGACATGCGTCCTCATGGTGAAGCTGCCTGTCCAAGTCGGGCGACCCGATCGCTTTCCGGCAGGCTAAGGCGGACCTGCTGATCAAGCAGGCCGAGACCTCGGAGGCCAAGGCCCTGGACTGGTCCCTGGCCAAGGACATTCGCGAGTACCACGCTGACAAGGCCAGGGAAGCCCGCAGAGTGGCCAGGGAGATCCTCGAAGGCGACTAGGGGCGCCGGAGTTGGGGCCGGGGAAGCAAATGCGCATCACGGCCGAGCCGGCTGACATGAAGTTCCGTGTCCGCGGATACCAGTACCCTGACCACTCATGCACCACGATTGGCTCTCCATCGTTACCGGCGTCGGGGCAATCGCCGCGACGGCCGGGGTGGTGACTGGCGCAGTCATCGCCCTCCTGTACGGCAGGAAGGCGAGCGTCTCCGTAACGGCTTCTCCCCATGTGACCGAATCGGGCATCGTCGTTGCCGCGCGTCCGATCGTAAAAGCGGTGGGCCTCTTCCGGGTCAAGTTTCGCGCCACCGAGGGCGTCACCGTCCGGCTGACTGAGGTGTACATCGTGGACGGCGAGCTCAAGGAAGGGCGATCTTGGACCGCCGATCGCGCGTTCGGCCAGCAGTACGTTGACGCGGGTGAGGAGCTGCCGACGACAGTCGTGTTCCAGCCGATGAATCCTCCGCGATCGGTCATCGGCTGGAATGTGTACCTCAAGGTCGCCGCGCCTACGCGGTTGGCCAGGATCAGGGGTGCCTGGTGGATGGATCAGGTCTTCATCCCGCGCCCGGAGCAAGGCGGAGCGGTAGCCTCAGACGCGTGACCGAACGTAAACCGCAAGAGCAGCCTCCGCAAGAGAACCAGATCGAAGTCGGCGAAGTCGGCAAGGCAGGTTCGGCGGATCTTCCGCCCACGCCGAACTTCGCGCCGAGCGCATTCACGGGCACGACTCCGCCAGATACGCCACCCACGCCAGTAGCGCAACCTAAGCCGGCGGACCCGTCAACGGCAGCAGGCGTCAGCGAGTAACGCGCCGCGCTGGGATCTGGGGCCACCCCGGTCGCCACGCCCCGGCCGGTCACGCAAGCCGCTGCTGTGATTGCTCAGGGCCGACCGGACGCTATGATGCTTCCAGGCAAGGATCGGGGATACACGTCGGCGTCCCTGCGCGCCGATGGACCCGCAACGGGTAATCCTGCCGATAAGAGCATTACGGTAGCGCCTTAGGTACCCGGGGCGCTGTGCCGCAACAAATCGCAACGTGGCCGAAGCGCAGGGCGGCCCGCGCTTTGCTGCGGAGACCCCACCAATGTCTTACAACCTCGTTTTCGTTGCGCCATGCCTGGTTGGCGCGGCCGTCGTCTTGGCCGTGATCCTGGCCGTCGCCCGTGCCAACAGGGACGATCTACCGGAGATCATCCGCATCCTCGCGGAGATCGTCCGAGCCATCATGAGGATAGGGCCCAAGGATGACGACGACAGAGGCAATCCTCGATCGCTACCGAAGCCCTGAGCCCAGGACTGGCAGCCGCAGGCCCCGTCGATCGACGGGGCCTGCGGCCATTGCACACCGGATTGCACAAACCCGGTGGTTTTCGTGGCTCGCGCGGACTGTATAGACCACCGCTATGCCCCTGACCAGGGCGAGAGACTGGCGAGAACTGCCGCGCACCCGGAGATCGAGTTCTTCCTGCTCCGGGAGCGGCCCGAGCCGGGCGGCAAGCGGCGGCCGATCGACGCCGGCGGCTACTACGACCACACCCCGCACAGCATCGCCCATGATTTCCGCCGCACCGCGATCACCATGCTGGAGTCGATGGGCATCTCGGTGGAGTACAGCCACCACGAGGGCGCGCCCGGCCAGCAGGAGATCGACCTGCGGTACGCCGACGCGCTGACCACCGCGGACAACATCATGGCCTTCCGGCTGGCGATGAAGGAGGTGGCGATCGAGCAGGGCGTGTACGCGACGTTCATGCCCAAGCCGTTCACCGACCACCCCGGCTCGGGCATGCACACCCACGTGTCGCTGTTCGAGGGCGACAAGAACGCGTTCTACGAGGCGGGCGCCGAGTTCCAGCTGTCCAAGACCGCCCGGGCCTTTATCGCGGGCCTGCTGCAGCATGCGGCAGAGATCACGGCGGTCTGCAACCAGTGGGTCAACTCCTACAAGCGGCTGTGGGGCGCGGCCGAACGCACGGCGGGCGCGGGCGGTGAGGCGCCCGCGTACGTGTGCTGGGGGCACAACAACCGCTCGGCCCTGGTCCGCGTGCCGATGTACAAGCCCCAGAAGGGCAACTCGACCCGGGTGGAGTTCCGGTCGCTGGACGCCGCCTGCAACCCGTACCTGGCGTTCGCCGTGATCCTGGCGGCCGGCCTGAAGGGCATCGAGAGCGACTACGAGCTGCCGCCCGGTGCCGAGGACGACGTGTGGGCCCTCACCTCGGCCGAGCGCCGCGCCCTCGGCATCCGCCCGCTACCGCAGGACCTGGACCAGGCCATCAGGGCCATGCAGGACAGCGAGCTCGTCGCGGAGACGCTGGGCGAGCACGTCTTCGACTTCTTCCTGCGCAACAAGCGCGAGGAATGGCAGGAGTACCGCCGCCAGGTCACCGAGTACGAGCTAGACCGCTACCTGCCGACGCTCTGACTTCCGCGCGCGTCCGCACGCTCATGAGCAAGCGAGCGCCGTAGCAGATTGGGCTCACTCGGATGTGGGCGGCCCAGCTGCCGCCTCGGCGGCTGGGCCGGTTACGGGTTTGTTGCCGGTCGTCAGCTCGTCTGCCGGAGGCGCAGGTGGAATCTGGCTAGCCTGGCCATTTGCTTTGCTGTCACCAAGCTGGAGATTAAGGTCTGGCCATTCTTTTTCTGCGATCTCCGAAACCAGCCTGACGTATCCCCGCGACTCCAAGATATAGACCAAAATGCCGAAGATCACGAGCAGCGACGCGAAGATGAAGCAGGAGACGAACTCCGGAGCTTCCATATCTGACTTGTCCACGAAGCGCAAGCCTATGGCTGTAGCCGCGAATCCGACGCCGAAGGTCCATGACGCCAGGCCTAGGCTCCTAATCGCGTAACCGAACTCTGCGAGTTCGGCGGCCGCCTCCTTGACTTCGACCGCCACCCGCACAACGCTGGAACGCAACTGCTCCCCGTCAGCGGGTTTCTGTGCCTGATCTCCAGCCACGGCAGCATCCCTCGCCCTCCACAAACGTAGTCGGATTTTTATCATTGACCCGAGCCTGGCTAACGAGACGACTTGGACCCAAATAGCTGGGCAATGCGGCTGGTCGTTTTTCTGGATTGTTCACGGTTTCCGGTCCAACCCTGCAGAGGAGGCTGTGGCTGTGGCTGTGGCTGTGGCTGTGGCTGTGGCTGTGGCCGGTTGGACTTGTCGATAAGTCGCGCGGCTATCGCTAGAATGACGGCGACCCCCACCAGAATGTAACCTGTCGTCAGCAGCGCCACCTGCGATCGGCCGTGTGCCACGGCCGCGCCAGTGACGAGCGCTGTGCCAGCCGCGACGACAATCCCGGCAAAGCCGACATCGGCGAAATTGGTCCAACCCCGACCTGCGCGCATGGAACTAAACGGGCGGACGACTCGCTTGAGAGCCGACCAGTTTGACATGAACGAAGCGTAGACCCTCTGATCATTAAGCGCACGTCAGTCACCTTCGCCTATGACAGGTCAACCGACCCGCGGCACTAGCCCTGATCTTTTATCGGGGTTGAAGGCTCAACACCAGGGACTTACCTGCACCGTTCGGTTGCCGCAAGTGGTCGTTTTCCTTGTCTGGCGGTTGTGATGGCCTGGTCCGGGGCGTGATCCAGTCTGCTCCCTGTTCCCGATCGCTGCCGGTCCGTGTGAGCGGCCGGGCCGGGTCAAGGGGCGCGCAGCGCCCGCGCAGCGGCGCCGGAGGCGCCCTTGACGCGGCCGGACGTGAGCCGATAATGGACGGCCGGGGACGGGGAGCCGTTTGAGGGTGGGCTGGTGCCCCGGGGGATTGTGCGGCGTGACCTCCTTGGGCGGGGGTGATGGCCGTGGGCTGGCCGTGACCGGGAACGGCGGGAGGGGGGCAGCCAGACTTACCTAGGCCCGCGGGCGCGGCGTGCCGTGCCCGGCGACATGATGATGTATCGGGTGTCCTCCGTGGCGGGGGTTGCGGCCGCTCATTCTTTACAGGCCGTCCGCGCGGCCCGGTGCGGGCCGGCGGCCTGACAGTCCCTTGGCGGGAGCTGGCCGCGGTTGTTCCCCATCGGATGAGCGCGGCGCCGCCCCTTCCGGCTGTGCCCTGTGGTCACGGCGATGCCGGGCCGCGGGTCAGCAGGCGGTGAGGGCGTCGTCGCCGAGCTCGCCCAGGATGTGCACCGCCTGGCGGATGATCTTGCGGGCCTGGGAGATGGCGGCGCGCTTGCCGTCGATGCGTTCCTTGACCTGCGCGTAGTAGGCGTGGCCGGGGGCGCCGGCGCGGGCGTGGGCCTTGCCGGCCTCATAGACGCACCAGCGCAGCACCTCTGGTCCCTGCCGGGACAGGCGCCCGGGAGGGCCCTTGCCGTCGGAGGAGTGCACGGTGACGTCCAGCCCGGCGAACCGGACCGCCTTGCGGGAGGAGGAGAACCGGCCCGCCCCGCCCAGCCAGCAGGTCAGGGCGAGCCCGGTGACCGGCCCGACGCCGTACAGCCGGGCGGTCAGCTCGGCCGCGCCCCTGATGTGCCGTGCCCGGTCCAGCAGCTGGCGGCGCACCTGGTGCAGGCGCTCGTCATACACCGACAGCATCTGCGCCGCGATGGCCAGCTGCAGCTGCCCGGCTGGCGAGCACCACGCGGCCGCGGCCCGCAGCGCCGCGGCACCCTCGGCGGTCCCCAGCCGCTGTCCGGCGATATGCGGGGCGCCGTGGTGGAACAGCACCGCGTGGATCCGCTGGACCCACCCCGTCCGCTGTTCCCGCAGGTCCAGGTAGGTCTCCAGCAGCGCACGGCACTCCAGGATGTGCGACGGCGGGATCCAGCACTCCGGAAGCCGGCCCTGCTCCAGCAGCACCCGCTGGTGGCGGGCATCGGCCCGGTCGGTCTTGGCCCGCCGCTTCGGGCCGCGCAGGCGCGCGGCCTCGGCCGGGTCGGACAGGTGCGGCGTCAGCCCCGCCGCGATGATCTCCTGGGCCACATACCGCCATCCCGTGCAGCCTTCCAGCGCGAAATGGGCGTCCTGCCCGGCGAACCGGGCCAGCCACTTCGCCAGGTGCTCGCGGTCGGCCGGGCAGATCTGCCCGCGCCGCACCTCCCCGGTCTCGGTATCAACATAGTCGAAGGTGATCTGCCTCCGGTGGATATCCAGCCCGTCTACGATGGGCATCGGGACCTCCTCAAGCTCCGCGGGCGCCCCGGCAGCCGGTAGCGCCCGGCACGACGTGGATGCTCCCCGCATCCTTTCTCTCTTTTTTTCTTTATTTTTATTATCCCCCCCCTTCATCTTTAGGTGTTTGTGGCGTTCCGGGTTGTTGCCGTTATTGTGCTCCGTTTCGGTCTTTGAGTCTGGTTGCGTGGGGCCGCCGCGGGAGTGCGGGCATGATTTCAGCCCGCGTGTCGCGGCGGGGATGGCGCGCGGTTCCACGGTCCGCGGCCCGGCGGGCGGGGCGGTTTCTCCTTCCTGACCGGGGTTCCGGCTGCGGCCGCGGGTTATGAGAAGCCGGGCGCGAATACGGTGACCTGCGGTTTCCCGGTGACGGTCTGCTTGGTCGCGGTGGCGTGCCGGAATTTCGGGCGGGCTTTCTGAGCGCGTTCTGAGTGGCGCTGCCGCCCTGGGACATTCAGGGTGTGCAGGGCGGCGCGGGCGGCAGCCTCGGCTGCGGCGGCGAGCGCTTCCAGCGACGATGAGGCGGTGACCTGGGATGATGTCATGGAGCGAACCGCGTGGCGCCAGAGGGCGGTGAAGGATTCCTCGTCCGCGGTGGCCAGGGCATGGCTCTGGCGGCGCAGCGCGCGGGCGGCGGCCGTCTGGCTGCGCAGCGCGGCGGCGGCGCTGGCGCGGACCAGCTGGGTGGCGGTCAGCCAGGCCCAGGCTTCCTGGATGACCAGCCGCGGGGACCCCGACCGCAGCACCGGGCAGGCGGTGCGGTCCCCGGCGCCGGCGATGGTCGCCTTGTCCTCGCCGAAGGTGGTCTCCGATGCGCTCCACCTGGTCAGGTAGGTGTCCCGGACCTGGTCCGCGGGCGCGGCCTGGTGGCCGAGCAGGGTGGTGATCACGGTGCAGGTCTGCGAGACCTCTTCCGTCCCGTCGCCGCGGGCCAGGACCGCGTTGTGCTCGGCGGCGCGGACTGGCAGCCGGTCTTCTTTCTTCCCGGACGGGGCGTTCAGCCAGGTCAGGCGGGATCCGTCGGGCAGCCAGCCGCCGCCGGGCTCCAGCGGCAGCGCGACCGTGGCGCTCACCCGGGCGACGACGTGCCCGCCCGCGTCCAGGATCGCCGTGATCAGCTCATGGCCGGGGAAATTCCTGTCGAAGCAGACGACCCGGCCGGCGAACAGGTCCGGGCGGCGGCGCGCCAGCCGCTTCAGCAGCGTCTGCTCCCCGGCCCGCGTGCTCCCGAGGATCGCGCCGAGCATGGCGCGGCAGGCGCGGGCGGTCAGCGCCACGATCCGCAGCTGCGGGAACGGCGCAGCGGCCTCGCCGTCCTGCTCCGCAGTGCCCGTGCAGCCGAACATCGCCCGGTTCGCCGGCGTATCCGCCAGGTTCACCAGCATCCCGTCGGCCGCGCACACCGTCATCCCGGCCAGCAGCACCGCCGACGGCTCGTCATCGCAGATCAGCGGCCCGGCCGCCTCCCAGAACACGGACTCCATCACGTCCGCCGGCACCAGCAGCCGCCAGTCCGTGACCACTTTCCCCGTCGGGACGTGCCATTCCAGGGCGAACGGGACGTCCGCCAGCAGCCCCGCCAGGCGGGCCAGCGCCTCGCAGTACGACCCGTCCGGCATCAGGGTCATCGCGATCATCAGCCGGACCACCAGCGGATACGACATGATCCGCCGCCGCTCCCGCGGCCGCAGCCGCCCTTTCCCCAGCTCCGCGTCCACGACGGCCTCGATCACGCCGTCGCCGAGGTGGCGCTCCAGCTCACCCAGCCGCACCAGGTCCGGGAGCCACGCGTCCGCCAGCATCCTGCCGTCCCGGCGCGCCAGCACCGGGACCGTCACCACCGGGCGGCAGAACACCGCCAGCTCCCCGGCCCGCGGCACCGCATCCCCCGCCGCCGTGACCGTCCCGCCGCGAACCCGCAGGCCAGCAGCCCGCACCACGACCACCCGCCAGGCGTCCCGGCCACCGCGGACCACTCAGGACCAATTGCATCAACGACGGAAGGCAGGCAGGATCGCACGAGGGACTCCTGTGACAGACGTGGATTAGACACCCAAACGCCTACCAGGAGTCCCTCCCCGTCTCCAAACCAGCGCAAAAAATACAAGGTCACAGCATCACGCGAACTGGCACGGCTTAAGTCTCTG